>OZ241923.1:0-3622151 GCA_965203955.1 Dehalococcoidia bacterium
CATATCCATCAGCGAAGCGCCCACCTTGTAAGCGGCCGACAACCCGTCGCCCGTGCATATCAGCGCGTTCGTGCTCGGCTCGAATACGCGCCCTAGCCCGCCGGATGCGATGATGACCGTCTTGGAGCGCACCACATGGATCTCGCCGCTGCGTATCTCCATGATGACCGCGCCCGCGCACTCGCCATCTTCCACGATGATCGAAAGCAGGAACCATTCCTCGTATATTCGGACGCCCGCCTTCATCACCTGCTCGTACAGCACATGCAGCAATGCCTGCCCCGTGAAGTCCGAGACGAAGAACGTCCGCGCCTGCCTCTGCCCGCCAAACGCGCGAGTGCCTAGGCGTCCCTCATCGTCGCGATTGAATATGACTCCCATGTGTTCCATGGAAATCACTTCGTCTCCGGCCTCGCGGCACATAACGGAAATCGCGTCCTGGTCCCCCAGGTAGTCGCTTCCCTTGATAGTATCGAAGGCGTGCTCGCGCCAGTCGTCACCCCTGTCGGTCAGCGCCGCGTTGATACCGCCCTGCGCCGCATTGGAATGGCTTCGCACCGGGTGAACTTTGGTCACGACTGCAACATCGGCACCGGCCTCAACGGCTGCGAGTGCGGCTCGCATACCCGCCAGTCCCGCGCCGACTATAAGCACGTCATGGTCAAACATATTCGATACCTCGAAGGGAGAAATGCTTGATAAAAGTTACCACATCGCACATACATTCACAAGGTAAATACGCCGTCCATTGCGTCATGAACCCCTCAACGGAGCACACCTCTTGAACCGCGTTCACCTTGGCAGAATCGCTACGGATTATGCCATCGAAGCGCTCATGGCGCGGAGCAAACAGGGAGCACAGGATCGGTTTCGACGAACCCCTTCATGCCATACGGAATGCAACCCGTAAGCTCGTTCCGCCTGAAGTCTGAGTATTCCAGATGCTGAAGTTTAGCCAAGGACTTGGGAATCTCTCCGGTCAACAGATTCTCTTCCAGGTCCAGCTCCCTCAACTCGTGGAGGTCGCCCAACTCGGTAGGAATCTCACCCTCCAATTCGTTGAAACTCAGAATGAGATGCTCCAGCCCCGTGATCTCACCTAGTTCCGACGGAATCTCTCCGGTCAGGTCATTCCTGTACAGTCTGAGGTCTCTCAATTCCTGCAGGCCCGCCAACTCCTTCGGGATCTCCCCAGTCAGGCTACTAGCGTGAAGGTAGAGCACTCTCAGTTTCTTCAAGTCCGCCAGTTCCGGTGGGATCTCCCCGCTCAGACCATTGCACCCACCCAGTCCCAGTTCCTCCAGATTGACCAGCTTGCCCAGTTCACGTGGAATCTCGCCCGTCAGCCTGTTGGTCGTAAGATCCAGTACCATCAGATTACGAAGATTCCCTAGCTCGGACGGAATGCCGCCACTGAGGAAATTATCTCCCAGCCGGAGATGCTCCAGTTGCTCGAGATTCGACAGTTCAGACGGTATCTCGCCTGTCAGCCTGTTGTCCGTAAGCTCCAGTATCTTCAGACTGCGGAGATCCCCTAGTTCGGACGGAATGCTGCCGCTGAGGAAATTACTTCTCAGTGTAAGTATCTCCACCTGTCTGAGATTCGCAAGCTCGCGTGGTATCTCTCCTCTCAGCCCGTTGTGCGAAATAGATAGCCGCGTTAGCTCGGTCAGGGTGCCAAGCTCCGCCGGAATGTGCCCAGTGAGATGATTGGTTTGCAGAATAAACACCCTGACTTTCGTTAACCTACCAAGTTCGGCTGGAATCTGACCTGAAAGTTCGTTGTGGCCTAGATCGAAGAGTTCGAGGTCCCTTAAATTGCCCAGTTCGGACGGAACCTCCCCTGTAATGTCGTTGTCGTTGAGATGCAACTCTACAAGGTCCGAAAGATCACCCAGCTGAGCGGGAATCGGCCCGGTCAAGGTATTGAAGCTGAGCCGCAATTCTCGCAAGTGGCGCAACTTGCCAAGTTCCCGCGGAATCCCTCCCACCAGTTCGTTATTCTCCAGATGAAGGATCCTCAATTCGCTCAGCGAGCCCAGTTCAGGTGGCAGTCTGTAACTGAGGTTGATTCCCGCAACTCGCAGATCAATCACTCTACCCGCACTGTCAGTAATGACGCCACGCCACTCAGAAAGAGGCTCGTCCGTCAGCCAGTTCTTGGAGTCATCCCACCCGTCTCCATCGGTCGCCAGATAGAGCGCCATCAGAGCGCTCACGTCGTTTTCTTCACGCGGCGCTACATCCTCCATAAGCCTGACCATCAGGGAAAATTCGCCGTCTTCATTCCAGTATCCGTCGGCTACCTCAATCGTGTATTCGCCGGGGGCAAGCATACTCACCGAATAGACTATGTCCTCGAAATCACCCTCCTCAACAACAACACGCCCATCAATGCCCCCTCCCTCGCGGACAAGCAGATAGCCCCCGTGACCCGTAGAAAGCCCCAGCCCCACAAGAGTCGGCGCGTCTAGGGACAGAGTGTAGTACCTCGCGAGCAAGTCGCCCCTGTCGGAGATGCAGCCATCCTCCCAAGTATCTCGAATCGTGATCGCGCTGACCGCCGGCAACGGCTCAACACAGTCATCCGCAGGTGGTGGTGGCGGACAGAACGGCAATCCCAGCTCATCAAAGTCGTTCTCAACTACGGCACGAAGCCCATCAGGGATGCAGCCAGTGAGGTCATTGCCTGACAGGAGCAGGCCGTACAAATCTGGAATATCGGCCAGCTCATCCGGGATCTCACCGACCAATCGGTTGTCCGAAAGGCTCATTATGTCCAGGTTCTTGAGCTTGCCTAGATCGGCCGGAATCTCACCGTTCAGTCGGTTCCCCTCGAGTATAAGGGTTCTCAGATTCCTCAAGTTCCCGAGCTCCCACGGAATCTCCCCTTCCAGCTTGTTGTCATAGACATCCAGCAACTCCAAATTAGTGAATCCGCCCCACGGCCTGTGCATCTTCCCGCTGAATCTATTTGATCCAAGTTCGAGGACTTCAAGACTCTCTGGACTTCCCGGCCAAGGCATAGTGCCCGTAAACTCGTTTCCGGTCAGAATCAAGCTCCGGAGGCCTGATAGGCTGTCGAAGTCTCCCAGGATTTCTCCGGACAAGCCACGCTCTGCAAGATTAAGCTCTATTACCTGCGACGGCGAGCCACCAATTATTACACCTTCCCATTCTTCCATAGGCAGGTCGGCAGACCAGTTAAGCGGCGGCGATGCCGACAAGCTGTAATTCGCATCGAGAAGGCTAGAACAGTCGCTTAACAGCGCAATGTTATCGTCTGGATCATCGACAGTCCGGCCATTTGAGCACAATTCCCATGATGTGGAAACAACAAACACTTCAAGCTCAAATTCACCAGTAATGCCTTCTTCGTATGTCGTGGCTTCTATGGTGTAAGTGCCTGGCCGTAATGTCGCCTCGATTCGAGAGTCAGTCCCCTCGGTATCGTCATTCTCATAAAGTGTTGTACCCGTAACCCCATCCCCTTTCAGCAGAAAGAGGTATGCGTCTTCTTCTGATGTAAGACTAATCGTCACCTCGGCAGGGAACTTCAACGGCAATGAGAAATAGCGCGCAAAATATTCGCCATCAGCAGGTCTGTTCACCGACTGGCAAGCGTCATCAATCGAAACAGAATAGATATGGCTCGTAAGTGAATGAATCCTATCCATCTCAGTTAAACACGTCACCGGCGGTCTCCCATTCAGCGCATCCGTCTCCACACCAATCCTGAAATCTCCAGTAACGCCTATCTCATAAGTCGTCGCCTCAACCGTGTAGCTGCCGGGGTACAATGTCGTTCGTATGCGCGGGTTCGTGCCGTCACGGTCGTCGTTCTCATGGAGTATCCGCCCGGACGGTCCCTCGCCTTCCATCAAATATAGGTAGGCGTCCCTGCCGGATTCGAGCGCGACGGTTACATCCGCCTCCTCGTTCAAAGTGAAGGTGTAGAAGCGGGCGTAGTAATCGTCGTCGTCGAGTCTGTTAGATGATAGGCAATCGTCATCCCTATCCCAGTGATCGTCAATGATTTCGAGCCTCGACTCAAAATCGCCGAGTGAAGACACGCAAGGGCTGGCAGGTGGTGTTGGTGTCGGCGTTGGTGTCGGTCCGATAGTGTCTCCGCAGTAGAACAATCCTAGCTCCGCGAAGTCGTTGTTTCGCACATCGCGCAGCCCGTCGGGTATGCAGCCACTGAGGTCATTGTCGGCTAGATACAACCATTCGAGATTGCCGAGGCGCGCCAGTTCAGCAGGTATTTCGCCGCTAAGACGGTTGGATGCGAGGTCCAGGTATTCCAAGCTCTCAAGATTGCCCAATGCGGCGGGTATCTCACCGACAAGTTCGTTGTCGTAGAGGCTCAACGTCTCTAAGGCGGAAATGTTGCCCAACTCAGGCGGTATTTCACCCGAAAGTTCATGACTTTCCAGGCTGAGTTTGACGACGCGCCCCTGCGAGCCGATCACAGCAATGCCTTGCCACTTATCAATAGGCACATCCGCCGACCAGTTCAGGGTCGCGCTCCCCACAAGCCTGTCCCTCACCGCCAGCAACGCCTCGCAGTCCGCCACAAGCCCGGCATTCTCCTCTGGATCGTCCACCGCAATGCCCGAAGAGCAGTCGGCATCCACAGGAGCCGCCTCGCTAATCCCACTCACTTCAAGCGTGAACTCACCCGTCTTCTGACTGTAATACGTCGTCGCCTCAATCGTGTACTGGCCCGGCCCAAGATTCGCCTCAATTCGGGAACTCAGGTCCTCGGACGGAACGACATCATCGTTTTCGTGCAGCTCAGCGCCATCCTTGCCCGCGCCCTCCAGCAGGTACAGGTACGTGTCCTCCTCAGACGTCAGCGTAATTGTCACGTCGGACGTTGAATCAAGGCTGAACGTGTAGTACCGCGCGTACCTTTCCCCATCGCCGCCATAAGGCTCAGGCTCCCTCCCCGACGGGCAGGACCCGTCCCATTCCCCTTCGATTATTGCGTCCCCGGTGATTGTTGCGATGCACGCATCTGTTGGCTCCTCACCCAGCGTATCAACCCGCAGCAGCAAAGCATCCGAATCCTCGTCAGCGTCGTACACCGCGCAATTGCCGGCATTGTCACAGGCGATGAAGGACACGAAATATGTCGAATCCCGCTCCAGAACCAGCGTAGTCTGAACCTCGTGACCGCGATAGATATCCTCAAAGTCCCTGTCATCACGGATGGGGTAAATCTCCGGCTCGCCCACGCAGTAAATTGAACCGCCGTGCACCTCAATGCCCTCCATGGCTTCTAACGACTGTCCCCCACTATCGTTGCTATAGCACTGTCCGTCGTGAACCAGACCTGTGACCGGAGTGTAATCCTCATCGCGATCAGTGTCAGGAAGGTCTTCAGGCTCTGGCATTCCAGAATAAGTGTCCGCTACCTCGAATCCGAACTCGACATCCACCCACTGCGAGTCAAGGTCTTGCTCGAACACCAGCTCCCTGATGACTGGCGGCTCGTTTTCAACTTCTACGGTATCGCGAAGATTGCCGTATTCAATCTCGACCTCATCTTCATCATTGACCACCATCACCGGCACGATGTAGCCTTCTCCGTCCGCCCCGACGATTAGGAACACCTCGCCATCCGGGGGTTCATTCTCCACTAGCCTCACGGCAGCCACATACCGAATGCCCCTCGCGCCCGTCCGCCTAGCCTCCACTTCTAGCCCACTGCCGGATTCCTCGGCTCCTAGCATCAATCGAATACAGTCCAGACCTGCCCCACAATCCGGGTCTGGCGTCTCGCTTCTGGCCTCAATTCGCAGGATCGTTCCCCAGTTTGCCCACTCAGTCTCCACGAAGTTTTCCGGGAACAACTCATCTAGTGCATGCCCTGGATTGCCCTGATTCACCCCCGGCACGGGATTAGCCTTGCTGACCCGAACAGTGCTAATCGAGTCTTCCACATTCCCGATACTCACCGTGACGTCGAGTGTCGCTTTCGTCGATCCATTGAAAACGACTACAGTGATAGCATCAGCGTTATCCGTCTCGTAATCCAGCCACGCAGCCGTGAACAGCTCCCCCGACCGCGAATCTATCCGGTAGTTGTCAGCATCACCACCCTCAAGAGCGAACGAATACACCTCACCTGAGACATCCGCACCTGTCGAGGTGACAACCCTGTAGAAGGCAATTGAAGTGCCTAAGGCGGTATTCTCATGCACTGACAGCTCGGACGGCCCATGCACGGCAACGCTGCTGCCCGCCTGGTTCGAGGCAGCGCCGGCGCTTCTTGAACCATCCGGAGCAGCTACGCCTTCGACGCCACCATCAGGCACGAAAAACAGCGCGGCCACCATCAGTGTGACCGCAACCCATACTCGCCCGGACGCAGCTTTACGGAGAATCGAAATCAACTCTCGTTCGAACTCTTTCACAAAGGACTCACACAAACATAGCGGAGCAATGAACGCTGGCAATTTCTGAGTGGCAGCCCGAGGGGCGCCGCTCTATCCGCCACCTGTTAGGGAGCACATGCAAATCCGACATTTGTCTAGTACAACACTTGACAATTGAAAGTTCAAGTTGTGGTGTTTACACGAACCTGCCCCGCATACTACCATGTATTGTAAGTACAGTCGGGCGCTGCCTTGGTACCGCAATGTGTCCGGGAAACACAATACTTGCTTAATCGTCGACGCTTACACAGAAGTGCGTCCAGCACCGTGGATCGTCAGCCGGCATTACCCGACTCTGAGAGTTTAGGTTTGAGTTGCCAATCATTGATAAGTTGGGTAGCATTATCGCCAATGGTCACCATTTCTAACTT
Source organism: Dehalococcoidia bacterium (assembly GCA_965203955.1). Classification (GTDB taxonomy): domain Bacteria; phylum Chloroflexota; class Dehalococcoidia; order Lucifugimonadales; family JADFKI01; genus Bin90. Next base: position 6,815 of record OZ241923.1, read on the forward strand.
GAAAATAATGTGTGCCCGATACTTGCTCACTCAGTAGCGCAATTTCGTCACTCTAAGATTCACTCTAATTCAGGAGTCCCAATGGTAGAACGGGCTAACAAGATTCTGGTCGTTGACGACGAACCGGACCTACAGCCACTGGTCCTCCAACGCATGCGGCGCGACATTCGCCGCGGTCGGTACGAGTTTTTCTTCGCAGGCGACGGCCTGGAGGCTATCGGTGTCCTGAGCGAAATCAACGACATCGATATGATAATCACCGACATCAACATGCCTAGGATGGATGGCCTCAGCCTGCTAGAGCGGATTCCCGACATCAACCCCAACACCCGCTCCATTGTCGTCTCCGCCTATGGAGACATGAGCAACATCAGAACCGCCATGAACAGAGGCGCATTCGACTTCGTCACCAAGCCCGTTGATTTTGGCGATCTCAGGGTCACGATTGAGCGCACGCTCCGCAACCTGCTGGAATGGCGGGAAGCGGTCTCCTCGCGCGACAAGCTTACGGCACTGCAAAGTGAACTTGGCGTAGCCAATCAGATTCAGCAGTCAATTTTGCCCACCGATTTCCCCGCGTTCGACGGCTACAGGATATTCGGCAGCATGGAACCCGCCAAGGAAGTCGGGGGCGACTTCTACGACGTGGTTCGACTCGAAGAAAACTGCGTCGGACTCACGATTGCCGATGTCTCCGACAAGGGCGTGCCGGCTGCCCTTTTTATGATGTCGAGCCGCACCATGATGAAGGGGGCGGCGATCGGCTCCCGGCAGCCGGGCGAAGTTCTCGCGATGGTCAACTCGATGCTCGCCGAGGACAACGACCCGCAGATGTTCGTCACCGTCCTCTATGCGGTGTACGACCCGGCTACGGGCAGGCTCACATATTCCAGCGGAGGCCACGACACGCCCCTCGTTGTGCACAGTGACGGCAGTTCGGAACTGCTCCCTCTCACCGGCGGCATCGTGCTCGGCATCATGCCGGGACTGGACTACGGCGAAAGGTGCGTGACACTGGTGCCGGGAGACACCGTAATCTGCTACACGGACGGCGTAACCGAGGCCATGAATAGCGATGGCGAGCAGTTCGGCATCGAACGACTCCGCCAGACCTTCCTCGAGTCGCCACCCTCGGACGCCCGCGACGCCGTGAGTATGATATTCGACGCCGTAACTGACTTCGCGGGCGGAACCATTCAGTCCGACGATATAACCTGCCTGACGCTTTCCACGCCCTGGAGGAACCTGTAACTCGTTGGCGCACCCTGCGGGTTCCTCTTCTCAGTAGTGTTGGCTGAGGCTTTAGTCGTTCTCCGGCTAGCTGCCCAGGAAGACCTGCGTCAATATGTCGGTGTCCCTCACGGACTGCGGCGTCCCGTCATGCACGACCCGACCCTTGTCGAGCACGTAAGCCCTGTCCACAATATCAAGCACGCCCTTGATGTTATGCTCCACGACAAGGATTGTAGTATTGAGCCTGTCGCTTATCTCCGCCACCTTCTGAAACACCTCTTTGACCACAATCGGCGCCAGCCCCAGCGTAGGCTCGTCCAGCAGAAGCACGTCAGGCGCCGCCATCAGTCCCCTGCCGAGCGCGAGCATCTGCTGCTGCCCTCCCGACATCTGGCTGGCAAGGTCATCCCGTTTCTCGTGCAGTATCGGAAACAGTTCCATCACTGAGTCCAGGCGCCTCGCCTTCTCTCCGTCGTCATTCAGGTAAAGGCATCCCATCTCCAGGTTCTCTTCCACGGTAAGATGGGTGAAGACGCGCCTGCCCTGCGGCACGAACGAAATTCCTTCCTTCACAATCTCGTGCGTCGCCGCCTCCAGCGGCTTCTGCTGCCAATAAACCTCGCCTCCGACAACGGGCGCAAGTCCCATGATTGCCTTCAGCACCGTTGACTTGCCTGCGCCGTTCGGCCCCATCACCGCTACCACCTCCCCTTCGCTCACCCCAAGCGAAACGCTGTCCAGCGCCACAACCGCATCGTAGTGGACCGAAATGTCAACCAGGTTAAGAAGTTCCGTATTCACCACTCACGTCCCAAGGTAAGCCTCAATCACTTCCTCGCTCGACAGAACGACCTCAACATCCCCTTCAGTCAGCAGCCTGCCACTATCAAGAACTATCAGGTGGTCGGAGAGCTCGCGAACGATCTCCATGTTGTGGGATATGAACAACACCGTTCGGCCCTCGTCACGCACCTGCTTCATTATGTCCTTGATTCGTTCCAGCATCCGAGGAAATAGTCCCGCGAACGGCTCGTCAAACAGGTATATGTTCACATCCAGTGCCATCGCCCGCCCGATTTCCAGCAGCTTGCGCTGTCCATACGATAGCTCCATCGCCAGAGAGTCCCGCTTCTCCCACATCCCCACGCTCTCCAGTATGCGGGTCGCCTTCTCCCTGTGTTCCGTGCGGGAGCGCTCCATGAGAGACGGAAACACGCGGCGGTTCGTCAGAACCACCATTATGTTGTCCCACACGCTTATCTGGTCGAAAAGCCGCACCTCCTGGAACGTGCGAGTGATGCCGTGTTCGGGCGTTTCATACGCCTTTACAACGCGCAGTCCCACGCCGCCCACAATGACCATGCCGCCATCGAGGGGTAGCGTGCCACTCAGCAGGTTAATCAGCGTTGACTTGCCGGACCCATTCGGTCCCACTATGCTAGTCATGCCCCTGCGCGGGATCGAGATTGAAAGCTCGTCCACCGCCTTGACGGCTCCGAAGTGCTTTGAGATTCCATCAGTCTCAAGCGCGAACTCGCCGGCAGCCTCAACGTTCCCCCTATCATTGCCAATAGTCATAGTCTGTACTTCCCCACCAGGCCCTGCGGCCTGAACAGCATCAGCAGTACCAGCAGAATGCCAAGCACTACCTGTCGCGCCTGCCCGATGAACTCGGTCGGCATAAACGGCAGGAAGCGCATCCCTTCTTCCAGCAGCACGAACGCCATCGCGCCGAGCAAAGATCCCCAGATTGTCGCAAGTCCCCCGAGTATCACTATCGACACAAGCAGAATCGATTCAAGCAGTATGAAGGAGAACGGATCGATAAAGCTCGTCCAGCTCGCAAACAGAGCGCCGGCCAGACCCGCAATCATCGCCGACATGACCCAGACCGCCAGCTTGTAGTGTGTCGCCCGGTACCCGAATACCTCTATCGCCTCCTCATCTTCTCGTATTGCCGTGAGCACCCTGCCGAATGACGAAGTCACGATGAACCACGCGAGCGCCATTACAATAGCAAGAATAGCCAGCACAAATAGCATGAAATCCAGCTCGCCGCTCAGAGTCCACCCCCCAAGCTGCGGCCTTGCGATCTCGTGAATGCCAAATGCGCCCCTGGTAACCCCTCGCGCATTCAGAAACACGTTGAACGCGATTATGGCGAATCCAAAGGAAACGAGCACGTAAATGTCGTCCCTGAAGCGGTTGAACACAACACCCACCGCCACCGCCACCACCCCGGCAAGGAGTATGCTCACAGGCAGCGCCGCGAAGAATGGCCACGCGAATGTCGTCAGTGCCTCTGTTCGCAGCTGCTCATAAGCAGGATTAGAACTTAGCACGGCCATCGAGTACGCTCCAATGCCGAAGAATCCGATATGCCCCACCGACAGCAGTCCGGTAAATCCGACGACGAGGTTCAGGCTAACGGCAAGCATCGCCCAGATAGCGAAGACGGTCACAACCGTGATGGCGAATCCGGCTCCCTGCCACAGCATGAACAAGGCAGCCCAGCCGATCACGAACAGGTTCGCCCAAAGCTGGATGTTGCCCTTCGACGCCTTCCAGAATTCTCCCGGATTGCGTAGAAGTCTCAGGCTGTCAGCTGCCGCTTGCAGGTTAATCCCCATCTACTACCTTCTCGGCAAAATGCCTCTCGGCCAGAACGACAGGAAAAGTATGAGCAAGACGAATGAAATCGCATCCTTCCACTCCCCCGCGACGTCCCAGATACCAAACTGCTCTATCAGCCCCAGCACGAAACCACCAAGGAGTGCCCCGTACAGGTTCCCGATGCCCCCGACTACAGAGGCGATCCACCCCTTCAGAAGCAGCAGCAGCCCCATCCTTGGCTGTATCGCCGTGTCATGGCCGCTTAGTATGCCGCCCATCGCCGCATAGACCGCCCCCACGAAGAACACTATCGCGATCACAACGGTGGTGTTGATGCCCACCACCTTGGACACTTCTTCATCGTCGCCAATCGCCCTGACCGCCTTGCCGAATGACGTGTTCCTAAGAACCACAAGCAGCGCGAGGAACGCGACGACTGCGACCCCAATCCCAAATACGTTGAAAGCCTTCAGGTTAGCGCCCCATATCCTCCACGGCTCACTGCCGAATGAATCAGGCAGCGGGCGCGGCGCGCTCTGAAAGACTATTGTCGTGAACGCAGTCATGGCAAGCAGTATGCCCAGCGTCGCCACCAGCATCACCAGCGGCGACCTTGCGCGCTCCCGCATATAGACGTACAGACCCCTGTATAGTGCCAGCCCTACCACGCCCGCTAGCAGGCAGGACACTCCCCAGCTCAGGTAGAGACCCGACCCGGGAGAGCCGAACAGCAGGAAGGCACAATAACCGCCAGCGGCGCATCCAACAATCGCGCCTACAATCAGAATCGGCAGCGCGCTGGACTCGGCAGTCACAAGGCGATAAACACGATGCAGCAGCCATATGATGGCGCCAGCAAGCAAAACGCCAACTGCCGGACTCAGCAGAAGGTGCATCTGCGCCGGAAACGTGAGCGCCAGCAGCATGTATACTCCGGCGGCTGCCGCAATCGCCCCGTCAGCAGCCCGAATGGAAGTGCGGCTCCATCCGCGACTCCGCAGCCGGGTGTGCAACGCCTCATGAAACGCCCACGCGGCCACGCCCGCCGTCACCACGGCGAACAGCACATTGACTATCGGCTCGTTAACCTCGTACCGTCCGCCCAGCGTATCAAACGAGCGCAGGTAGAACACCCCGTAAGCCCCCAGCGCAGCGGCGGCGCCGTAGTAAAGGTCGAAGAACCATACCGTGCTGTACACCAGCGTAAAGCCAATCGCAATCAGCGCATACACCGCGCCCACAGCCAGCCCATTGAAGGTGAACTGTAAGGCTTGCTCGGGAGACTGGGTAATCTTCCATACGATGTAGAGGGCGGCGGCGGCGGTCAGCGCGACTGCCAGCGTCGCCCCATGATTCTCACGAAATCTGAGCAAGTGATCTCTCCAGGCGAATCGAACTCGCACCCGTCACAAGGCATCGAGATTCTACTCTGATGGCGCGGGGCCAAGCACCCTGTAACCCTGGTTGTCCTCTGTCCTATCGGACGTAGGCAGTATCTCGACGACCACATTCGCCAGTCCCACGACCTCTCCATTCGAGTCGAAGCTGTAATTGTCCCCGATCGCCCCGCTCCAGGTGATTCCGTACAGGCAGTCCCTGAAGCCATCCGCGTCCTGATCGTCTTCCGTCTGCTTCAGGCACTCCGCGGTTATGTACACATCGTCGTATGCCGAGCCGAGATACCACGGCAGCGTCACATAGTCATACTTCGTCCTGAAGTTCGCGATCACCTCCTGCGCCTTCGAGTTCGCCGGGTCCAGGTCAGCGGTTATCGCCTTCATGCCGGTTGCCGCGTCTCCGGCTATCTCCAGCGCCGTCGTCCCTATCGGCACGATGTCCGAATAGATTGGTCCCGCGTAGCCCAGTTCACGCGCCTGCTTCACGATAGTGCCGCCCGTGAACTCCGACTGCGCTGCGACGTGCAGTCCGTCAGGGTTCGCGTTCAGCAGCTTGGTCAACTGCGACCTGAAGTCCGTAACGTCCGATGCGTACCGCTCCTCGCCAACAATCTGTCCGCCCCGCTTCTCGAACTGCTCCACAGATGTCCGCCTCACGCCCTCGGCATAGTCGGTCGCCTCGGTGATGGTCGCAAGCGTGCGGATTCCATCCGCCCAGAGCACATTGCCTGTATCAATGCCAACCTGCGCGTCGCTCATCGAAGTGCGGAAAATGTAGTCGCCCGCATTGGCGATATCCGGATTCGTCGCCAGGCCCGAGAACATCACCACGCCCTCTGCTTCGGCAAGAGGCGCCGCTCCCAGCATCGCCCCGCTGCACGAGGTCCCCAGGATAATCTTAACGCCGTCCACGTCCGTCAACTTCCTGTACGCCGTGATCGCGTCCTGCGCGTTGCACTTCTCGTCCTCCACGATCAACTCGATCATCCGGCCGTTGATGCCTCCGGCTGCATTGATCTCCTCCACCGCCATCTGCTTCGCCTGCACTGCCACATTCCCGTACGTCTCTCCGGGTCCCGTGACCGACTCCATCACGCCGACCCTATAGGGCTCGTCTCCGCCGCCTATATTGCTGATAGCATCACAAGCAGCGAGCCCAAACGCAGACAGCGCTATTGCAATCCAAATACCTATCCGCCTCAACTGTCCGACTGCCATGACGCCCTCCTCTCCGAAGCCTGCTCCGTCTGCTTCAGCCAAATATGCCACCTGCAGGATTTATATCACTAAATGCCATTCATCGCAACGATTACAGGCATCCGGCGAACCGGTCGAAGTCTCCCCCCGCTAGGGAAGTCGTCTATAGACTCACTCAGTGCGCCTGCCGCCGCCCAAAATAAAGCAAATCATTGACCGAATTTCGCTTCTAGTTGCCCATGTCCAAAAGTAGAATACTTGATAATCTGCATCCTTTTATATAATCTGCGTCTTATAGTAGCTGACAGCGTTCCTAATCTGTCGCGGAACTGAGGATCCCACAGACGGAGAAAAACAATGCGAAACGGCGATCTTGATCCAACCGCATCAGAAGACGCCGCCAGACCCAATATATTCAAGAGAGTCGAAGGTCATGTCCAGGGCAGGACGCTAGCTGGTCTTCTCGACCTCGTGCCGCTGCTGGTTACGCTCCTGGTTGTCCTGTTCCTTGTCGAAAAGACGGATGGCCTCGTAAGGCCCCTTCCGTTCGTAGAAGGTCGGCCCTGGGACTTTCCGGGTATAGGGCTGCTAATCGTAATCGTCGTCTTCTACATTTTGGGGCTGATTATTGCGACACGCATAGGCCTCAAGCTGTCAGGCTGGAAAGACAATCTGATCGCCTGCATACCGGTAATCAGAAACATCTTCCGAGTCACCCAGCAGGTGATGACGTCATTCACCTCCCAGTACACCTTCAGCCGCGTTGTGTTCCTCGAGTGGCCCCGTGAAGGTATGATCGCTATGGGCTTCGTCACCGGACGCGCCCACTCCACAAAGACGAAGGAATCGATGGCAATTGTGTACATCCCCACGATCCCAAATCCCACCTCTGGCAACATGGCTCTGGTTATGGAAGACGACCTCATTGAGACCGACCTCGCTGTTGACGAGGCCATGAAGCTGGTCTTCTCAGGAGGCATCGTCCTCCCAGAAATTCTCTCATTTGCAAGAGTCCCGCGCGAAGGCGCCGAGCAGCTTGAACTCATTGGCAGGTTCGAGTCTGAGTCTAGGTTCTCTCAATGAAAAAGTGGATTCCGGGCAAGTTAAGTGCATGACAGGCTGGATTAGTCACATCTTATTGACACGCTCTCCCACTTAACCTACAGTTACTAGCATATATTTCATATCTGTTGAAAATTATCGAACATGCCGCCCAAAGACTTTGAGGCTCACAAGGAGGCATTATGGACAGCCGAATCCTGGACAGGATTGACGCTCCCGGTGACCTCAAGCCCCTGACCTACGACGAACTAACCCAGGTGGCGCGGGAGGTCCGCGACACCATCATATCCGTCATAACCGAGCGGGGAGGACACTTGGCGTCCAATCTCGGCGTCGTCGAACTCACCCTCGCGCTGCACCGCATCTTCGACAGCCCGAATGACAGCATCGTCTGGGACACGACCAACCAGCTTTACGCTCACAAGCTGGTAACGGGCAGGCGTGACGAGTTCAAGGACATTCGGCTTCAGGGCGGACTTTCCGGGTTCGGCGAGCCGAGCGAAAGCCCGCACGACACCCTCTGCGCCGGGCACGCCGGCACCGGACTGTCCATCGCGCTGGGCGTCGCTCAGAGCGCGGTCAACCGCAAGTCCGACTCATGGACGATTGCCGTCGTCGGTGATGGCGCAATGACCTCCGGCTCCAGCTTCGAGGCGCTCAACAACATAGTCCACTTGAGCCCCGAAAGAATGATTGTCGTGCTGAATGACAACGGCATGTCAATCTCCGAGAACATCGGCTTTCTGACCAACTGGCGCAAGCGACTGATCACCCATCCCCAGTATCAGGCAATGATTCGGCGCATGACGGCGCTCTCCAAGAGGATTCCCACGGGCGAGCTGATTTATCAGCTCGTGAAAAGCCTCAATGATGGCGTCGAGAGCTTCATTCTGCCAACCATGTTCTGGAACGAAATGGGATTCAGGTATCTGGGCCCCGTTGACGGGCATGACTTCAACCAGCTCGAAGACACGCTCAGGCAAGCAAAGCAGACGACTGGCATGGTGCCCGTCGTACACGTCGTTACGCACAAGGGACACGGCTATGAGCCGGCCGAGGACGACCCCGTCAGGTTCCACCAGCCAAGCTCGCCGCTCGGCGCTTCTTCCGGCGCTCCCACCTATTCGAAGGTCTTCGCCGAGACGATAAGCCGCCTGATGCGGGATGACGAGTCCGTTGTCGGCATCTCCGCGGCAATGCTGGAAGGGACCGGACTAGCCGAGGTGCGCGGGGAATTCCCGGACAGGGTATTCGACGTGGGAATCGCGGAGCAGCACGCGGTCAGCATGGCTGCGGGCATGGCATCGGCCGGCCTGAAGCCCTTCGTATCCATCTATTCCACCTTCCTTCAGCGAGCCTTCGATCAGGTTGTTCATGACGTTTGCCTGCAAAACCTGCCGGTTACCCTGATTGCGGATCGCGCCGGCATCGTAGGAGAGGATGGCAAAACCCATCACGGCGCATTTGATATTTCGTACCTGCGCTGCCTGCCCAATGCGATAGTCGCCGCGCCTATGAACGAAAATGAATTGCAGCACCTGATCTACACTGCATATAGACATGACGGCCCCTTCGCAATTCGCATCGCCAGGGGAACCGCAACCGGCGCGCCGCTGGACGATGACTTGAGAGAGTTGCCTATTGGTAAGGGACACGTTGTCAGGGAAGGCAGCGACATCGCCATCTTCGCCTTGGGCAAGCCTGTCGGCCCCGCCCTTGAAGCAGCCGAGAAGCTCGCCGACTTCGGCATTGACTGCGCGGTGATCAACCCTCTCTTCGTCAAGCCTCTCGACGTCAACCTCCTGCTTGACGCAGCGCGCCGGACAAGCCGCATCGTCACCATCGAAGAGAATGTACTCGCTGGCGGATTCGGTTCAGCCGTGCTCGAAGTTCTTGCCGAAGCAGGATTGCCCGACATCTCGGTTCACCGTATCGGAATGCCCGACTCCTTCGTTGAGCACGGCACCGCGGACGCCCAACGCCACGAACTCAGCCTCGACGCCGAGGGTATCGTGCAGCAGGTGTTGACGGCTTTCTACCCCGGCGGCAATCCCCTGGCCCCGACCGGCAAGCCTCACGGAGAATCGGTAGCCGCCAACTAGGTTCTGCCGACAATTCACATTTTCTTCCCGTCATTCCCGCGCAGGCGGGAATCCAGAGCGGTTGAGCGGTGCAGACGTACGTTGCATGTTGCGACTTTCAATGCTGAATTACAGTAAATCGCCTCTTCCGCTATCCTGAACGCAGCCACTCCACGCCGTCATTCTGAACTCAGCTCCCCTAACCCTGTCATTCTGAACGTAGCGCAGCGGAGTGAAGAATCTAAGAATATCTGCCCGGCTGCTCCGAATGATTCTTGTTTCCTCGATACGCCCGGAATGACAGGAAACGTCAACAGACCCTAATTTCCTCACTCCGCCCGTATCCTCCAACAACCTGAAACTCGCTGCTTCCTCACATCCTTCTCACAACCCTGCTCCATATGCACTATAATCAATATAGACTACACTTTATTTATACTACCACATTAGGTTTCAAAGATTATATTACTCAGTCGAATCCGGTAGCTGCATAGTGGGAAATGTCCGGGGCTTTTTCTGTGAAAGCGCGCGTCGTAGGTTGTATATCTCGGACAAGGATGAAGTGATATGGAGGTTGTAGAAGTGAGGAAGAAGCTGATAATCACATTCGCGGTCATCGCCGCGCTGGCAACTCTCTCTGTGGGCGTCGCCGCAGGTAAGTCGCGCGACGGCTCGTCAGGTGGAATCAACTATGAAGTGTCGGTCACCAATCTCATGCCGGGACAGATTCTCTCCCCGGTAATTCTTGCTACTCACACCAAGGACAACGCTGCCCTGTTCACGCTGGGACAGCCGGCGAGCGCAGAACTCGCGGCAATGGCGGAAGATGCCGACACTTCCGGCCTGCTGTCGCTCTGGTCTGATAACGACGACGTCAACGACGTTCAGGTACTCACCTTGAACGACGGCCCCATACCGCCGGGGCAGACAGCCACCGGCGTAGTGAATATAGACGGCGCGGCAACCCGCCTGTCCCTTGCGAGCATGCTGGTCAGCACCAACGACGGATTCATCTCGCTGAACGGCATGAGCCTGACAGGGGTGGTTGATCGTTCCATTCGCGTACCTGTCTATGACTCCGGCAGTGAGGCGAACAGCGAGAGCTGTGACTTCATTCCCGGACCTCCCTGCGGCAGCCACGTCCACGACGATTCGGCAGCCGAAGGGTTCGTTCACATTCACTCCGGCGTACACGGTGGCGGCGGACTCACGCCCTCCCGGCACGACTGGCATAACCCCGCCGCGCTCATTACCATCAAGCGCCAATTCTAAGGCATTTCCGGCGCGCGCATAACATCTCGCTGGAAGCATTGAGATGCCCATAGCCTGAATCGGCCACAAAGGTAAGACCCGCCTCACTGTTGATGAGTGAGGCGGGTCTTTACGCTGGTAATATTTGGAATGCGTTTATGCATGCCTGTTTGCCAACAGAAATTAAGGCATGCGCTACTTGCGAATTGAAGCGGTCATGCCCCAGCGCAGTCGGGGATCCGTGCCGCTAAGCCGCACGTCTGCGGAGTACGTCACCGCCCCCTTTATCTCCTCTCCAAAGCGGCTTATCCTCGAAATCGTGCCGCTCATCTCAAGCTCAGGAAGCGCGTCGAATGAGACCATCACGTTGTCGCCTTCCGCGAGGTTCACCACACTGAGTTCGTCTAGGTCAACTGTAACCAGCTCCCATTCGGAAGTGTCAGCGAGGCTCATCACTACCTGCCGAGGACCGACCTCTTCTCCGGCATCAACGTTCAGCGATGTGACAGTGCCGCCGAAGGGCGCTCTCAGCTCAGTGTCCGTCAGCGCGATCTGCGCCGCTTCCAGTGCCGTCTCCATAGATGTCACTCTTGTAGCCGCAGCCGCCAGCCGCGCCTCTCTGCGCTCCTCATCCAGCGGGTCCCTGCCAGCCACAAGCTTGGCAACCTGAAGCTCCGCGTCCTCCACCTGCTGCCTGGCAAGCGCTAATTCCTGCGCGTCAGGGTGCAGGTCCGCAAGAGTCGCCCTCGCCACTTCCAGGTTCGCCTCCGCCTGCGCGACTTCTCCATCGTCCGGGTAGTCCAGCAGCGCGTTTAGCGCGGCATTCGTGGCATCAAGCTCGGACTGAATGCTGGTTGCGCTCGCCTGCGGTCGCGCCGACTGCGCTATTTCCAGCGCGCGCTCTGCGTCTTCAAGCTGATTTCGCGCCGTCACGATCCTGTTCTCCGCTGCCTGAAGCGCACTCTGACCATTCTTCTCGGTCGTGATGTACGTCTCCCTGGCGGCAGAAAACGCGAACCACGCGTCCTCATACTCTCTCTCGATGCAGCGCATCCCGCGAGGAACGAGGATGTCCTGGCAGGTTACCATGTGCGCCCTGTACGGTCCGAGCCCCAGCATTCCGAACACCTTCAGTTCGTTCCAGCGAGTGGCGGGATCGTCCTCCAGCACGTTATTCGGGAACGACAGGTTGTCTCGGTCGAATACACTCTCCAGATCCACGCCCCACTCGGCGAACAGTGTAGCCGGGTCTTTGTGAAGCTCCGTGGACGTCAACTCTATCCCCAGGTAGTGATTGTGTATGCTGCGCCAGTGATACTCCGCATCATTGTAAGCGTCCTGCGTGACCCTATTCGCTTCCGACGTCTTCAGCACCGTAACCTCTAGGTCCCTCTCTGCATTCGCCAGCAGAGCGGTGGCAACCGTCACCGCATCCTGCGCGTCCCCCGTGATCTTCTCGAAGTCTCGCGCGTCTTCCAGCGCGTTCTGCAGGTCCACGATAGCCAGCCTGGCCTTTGCGATCCGCGCATCCCGCACCGCGACATGGGCGCGACTATCTGCGGTGCTTGCAATCTCCGCGGTTCGCTCCACACCCATTGCGATCAGTACCGCCTCTGCGGCCTGCTCCACTCCAAACTCCGCCCTCGCAATCGCCTCCGCGTAGTTCGCCTCCAGGACAGCGCCCTCAGCGCTCACCGACGCGCCCGGCCTGCGATTCGCGCCCGACAGGTGCAAGTATCGCTCCGTCGCGCCCTGCAGTGCGGAACGCGCCTGCTCCAGCCTGCCCGGTCGCGCCTCATCGTCCAGTTCTCGCTCCTTCTCAATAGCAACGTTCAGAGTCTCCATGTCTGCGCGTGCGCTCGCCAGCGCGTTCTCCGCCCTCTCTATCGCAATCTCGGCATTCGTTGCGTCAAGCCTGACGAGCAGTTGTCCCTCCTCCACGGCATCGTTCTCCCTCACCAGCACATCGCTCACCATGCCGCCGCTGGGCATCCCCAGGCTTGCGCTTCTTATTGGCACCACAACGGCATCGGCGCGTACCACCGGAGCCGTGCTGACCGCAACCTCGCGTGCATCGCCTTCGTCAGACTCATCGTCGCGCATTATGAAGAACACCACTGCCCCAATCACAATTGCCGCAACCACGACGAATGCAATAATTCCTGCAACCAGTCTATTCAACAGAGTTCTCCTTCCGATGCGCCGGCCTAAGATGTCAGCAGCATCCTGCCATTGAAAACACAGCGCTCACCACGACGGCGTTGCATCCCGAAATACTCAACAGGTAGCCCAATCAACATATCTTACGACCACAGTTTCTTCATTGTAAATGCAATATGTGAACCTCAAACACTGAATTTCTGGTCAGATTTTTCACCAGCTTCCCGCCCCATGCCAGTGGTAAGACTTCACGCGACGCCGTATAATTGCAACCTAGGCGACCAGTTTTCCCGGGCGACTCATAGACAGGGAGCGGACTTATGGCAGCGAAAATCGACTTCAACTGCGACATGGGCGAGAGCTTCGGCATGTACAAGATGGGCTTCGACGAGGAAGTCATCAAGCATATCACCTCCGCAAACATCGCCTGCGGCTTCCACGCCGGCGACCCCATGTGGATGCGCCACACCGTGGGCCTCGCGGAAAAACACGGCGTAGCCATAGGCGCGCACCCCAGCTTCCCCGACCTCAACGGCTTCGGACGCCGCAACCTGCTTGTCTCCCCTGACGAGGCAAGGAATGATGTCACCTACCAGGTAGGCGCGCTCCAAGCATTCACATCTGACAAAAAACTCCAGCACGTCAAGCCGCACGGCGCGATGTACAACATGGCAGTCAACGACGAGTCACTCGCGCAGGCAATCTGCGAATCCATGCTCGAAATCGACCCCGATATGATTCTCGTCGCACTCGCCGGCTCCCGCTGGATCGACATCGCCGAAGACATGGGCTTGAAGGTCGCCCGCGAGATCTTCGCCGACCGCGCCCTCAATCCTGACGGCACCCTCGTATCCCGCTCACAGCCCGGATCCGTAATTCACGACACAAGCGAAGTCGTCGAGCGCAGCCTCCGCATGGTCACTGAGGGCAAGGCAACCGCTATCAGCGGCGAGGAGATCGAAGTTCAGGCCGATAGCCTCTGTCTGCACGGCGACACCCCCGGCGCGGTCGAAATGGCTGCATCCCTCAAGAGCGAATTGGAATCCGCCGGTGTCGAAATCCTGCCCCTCGGCAAGATTCTGGAATAGCACCCGTGATCTACGACAGGCCCCGATTCTTCCCCGCCGGCGACCTCGCGCTCGTTGCCGAACTCGGCGACGCCATCAGCCCTGAAATCAACCGCAGGGTACGCAGCCTGACGGACGCCCTCGAACAGGGCAGCATACCCGGCGTCTTCGACTTCCTGCCCACCTACCGCTCCGTCCTCGTGTACTACGACCCACTGCTCGTAACGTCAGGCGAAGTTGAGGTTAGCATCGAGCGCCTGCTGGAGAATACCGAGGCAGCCGACACCGGCAAGCGACACGTAGTACACATCCCTACCCTCTACGCCGGCGACATGGGCCCCGACATCGCATTCGTCGCAGAACACAGCGGCATGGACGAGCAGCAGGTCATCAGCATCCACTCCGGCACCGACTACCTCGTTTACATGATGGGCTTCAGCCCCGGCTTCGCCTATCTCGGCGGCCTCGACGACCGGCTGGCAACCCCTCGCCTCCAGTCCCCCCGCACGGAGATTCCGCCCGGCGCGGTCGGCATCGCCGAAACCCAGACCGGCGTGTATCCCGTGGCAAGTCCCGGCGGTTGGCAGCTTATCGGCAGAACCCCGGTCAGGCTCTTCGACCCGGTGCGCGAGCGCCCTGTCCTGCTGAGCGCGGGCGACTATGTGCGCTTCGTCCCTCTTGAATCGCGGCAAGCCTACGATGACATCTTGCGACAAGTCGAGTCCGGCGAATATCAGGTAACGGAAGCATACGGAGAATGACCGAGCCTACCCTGAAAATCATCCAGCCCGGAATGCTCTCCACCATTCAGGACAGGGGACGCTACGGCTACCAGCGCTTCGGCATGCCCACCGCCGGCGCGATGGACACATTCGCCCTGCGCGCCGCCAACGCCCTGCTGGGCAACCACGACAACGCCGCATGCATCGAGGCAACCGTGCTTGGCCCCCGCATCGAACTGCTGGCGGATACTCGGATAGCCGTCACTGGCGCCAACGTATCCCCTCGTCTGGACGGCGAGCCTATCCCCATGTGGCATGCCGTCCCCGTGAGTAAGGGCGGCCGCCTAGAGTTCCGCAGCCCGAAGGACGGCATGCGCGCGTATCTCGCCGTCGCCGGCGGCATAGACGTCCCGCAGGTCATGGGCAGCCGCGCCACCTACATGAAGGCGGCAATAGGAGGCATCGAAGGCAGGCCCCTCCGCGCCGGTGACATCCTCAACACACTCCCGTCTGAAACAGTCGGACCTGCCATCTTACCCGCCATAACTGATGAAGAAGCCCTCACTTACGGCAGCAGCCACGAACTAAGGGTTGTTCTTGGTCCCCAAAGGCAAGCGTTTACGCAGAAAGGCATAGACACCTTCCTTAGCTCGACCTACACAGTCTCCATAAACTCGGACCGCATGGGTTACAGGCTCGAAGGCGAGCCGATTGAGCACACCGACGGCCCAGACGTCATCTCCGATGGCACGCCGCTCGGTGCGATTCAGGTCCCCGGCGACGGCCAGCCCATCATCTTGCTCGCCGACAGGGGCACTACCGGCGGCTACACGAAGATCGCCACCGTAATCAGCCCCGATCTCAGCAAGGTCGCGCAGGCAATGCCGGGACACGCCATTACATTCAGGTCGGTGTCCGTCGAAGAGGCTCAGGCGGCATACCGCGCCCAGGAACACCTGCTCAGATCCATAAAAAACGCTGCCGTGCCCACGCCGCGCATCGCCGTAGTCTTGGACCACGCCGTCTCTGATATACTGACACCCGACGGCGAGCCAATCATTCTGCCCGGCGCAGGCGAAACCGCTCCCCGCGCGCAGACCGGAAAGGCAACTGTCCAAAACGCGGATTATGAATTTGAAATAAACATCAGACGATTGAACTGACGAGGTAAAAAATGTCAAAGAAGATAGCCATTTTCGGCGCGGGGGCGGCGGGCAGCTACATCGGCGCATTCCTGACACGCGAGGGGCACGACATCACCCTGATTGACATGTGGGGCGAGCATGTGGACGCGATGAACGCCAACGGCTTGCGCGCATCCGGCAGCCAGGGCGACTTTACCATCCCCGTCAACGCCGTTCATCTTGCCGACGCCTGGCAGCTCCACCACAACTTCGACATCATCTTCCTTGCTATGAAGTCCTACGACACCGAGTGGTCCAGCCACTTCGTCAAGCGCCTCCTCTCCCCCAATGGCGTCGTCGTCAACAGCCAGAACTGCATGAACGACCAGCTCACCGCCTCCATCGTCGGCTACGAGCGACAGATAGGTTGCGTGATGTCCTCGATCACCGTCGCCCTCTGGGAGCCTGCCCACGTAACCCGCGGCGGTCCTCCCGGACGGGACCGCGGCCACGACGTATTCCGTGTCGGCGAGTTGCACGGCAGAATCACCCCGCGCGTCGAGGAAATCGCCGAAATGCTGAGCGTTATCGACGGCTCCCGCGCCACCTCGAACATCTGGGGCGAGCGCTGGTCCAAGCTCACAACGAACTCAATCGGCAACCCTGTCGGCGCGATGACAGGTCTCGGCTCAGCATCCTACGCCGAAAATCCGCGCACGCGCCTCATCCAGATTCAGATTGCGAAGGAATCAGCGCAGGTCGGACTCGCTCTCAACTACGAAATCGAAAAGATCAGCGGCGTCTCGGCTGAGACGTGGGCGAATGCCGACCAGGGCGACGTTTACGAAGAACTGGACGCTCTTCTGCAACCCAGGCCCGGTGCGGCAGACTGGAAATCATCTATGTCTCAGGATGTCGCCAAGGGTCGTCGCACCGAAGCGGCATTCATGAACGGCTACATCGTTGCGCGAGGCAGGGAAGCGGGCGTTCACACCCCCGTTAATGCCGCCATCGTCGAGGTCATGCAGGGCATCGACAGCGGCGAAATCACTCCCGACGCCTCGAATGTGGAGCGCGTTCTCGGCATGGCTGGCCTGTGAGCCACATTGCATTACATCCCCTCACCCTCTGGGAGAGGGCAAGAAAGTCATTCCCACGCTCCTTTTCCCGCGCACTTTCTTCGTCATTCCCGCGCAGGCGGGAATCCAGAGGGGTTGCGCGGAGCAATTCTGCGCTGGACAATCCATTCTCAGTGCTAAAATCCAACCGAATCGCTTTGAGATCAAAACATCAACACGCCCTAGTTCGTGGCATTCACGCTCATGATTAAGACGATTTCACAAATCCTCAAAGTTGTCATTCCGAACGCAGCGCAGCGGAGTGAGGAATCTAAAATCGTTGCCTCCCAACCTGTTTCCGACTTCAGTTTGCTCGCTTTGCCCGAAATGACAGAGATAAACTGCATTTATGAAATCGTCTTATGATTGAACTCGCGCGCGAACTCTCCCATTGGCTAATAGGATATGCAGATAGCGAATGGGCTTTAGCGGTGCTCGCCGTCACCGCATTCACGGAGTCCATCTTCTTTCCAATACCCCCCGATGCACTCCTAATAGGCATGTCTCTCTTACAGCCTAAGATGGCGCTCCTCTTCGCGGCAGTCGCCACCGTTGCGTCCGTAGCCGGTGCAGTGGCTGGTCGCTGGCTGGGCAAGCGCTTCGGCAGGCCGGTGCTCGACAGGTTTGTCTCCTCCAACAAGGTGGAGAAGGTCGAAGCAATGTTCAACCGTTACGGCGTGTGGGCAATAGTCATCGCGGCGATTACGCCAATCCCGTACAAGGTCTTTGCCATCACCGCCGGCGTACTGAATATGCCCCAGGTGCCGTTCATCATTGCGTCACTGGTAGGCAGGGGCGCGCGGATGCTTACGGTCGGAGCCTTGATCTTCCTGTTTGGTGACGCGATACAAGACTTCCTCGAAGAACGGTTCGAGCTTGCCATGATTATCTCCGGGGTCGCGCTGATCGGTGCGGCTGTCCTTTTCGTTCTGGTTGTGCGCCTTCGCAAGCGATCCAAAGTAACTCAGCAAGTTACTTCTTCGCAAGAGAGCAGCGTTTAGCCCAGCCTTCAGTCAATGCTCCCAGCCTGCCTGTATTGCAGCGCCTCAGCAAGATGTGACACCTCGATCATTTCCCCACCTGACAGGTCCGCAATCGTGCGCGAGACCTTCAAGATGCGGTGAAACCCTCTCGCCGACAGGTTCATCCGGCTCATCGCCGTCTTCATCAGCCCCTTCGCCGCATCGTCCATCTGGCAGAACTGCCACACCTCGTTCGGTCCCATTTCCGAGTTATTCAGCAGCCCCGTGCATCCGAATCGCTCCCGCTGAACCCGTATCGCCGCCTCAACTCTTTCCCGCACCTGCTCCGACCGTTCCGCATCGCTGGCAGCCGTCAGTTTCTCGTATTCGACCCGCGGCACATCCACGAACAGGTCAATTCGGTCCAGCAACGGCCCACTGATGCGCTGGCTGTATCTGGAGATTTCGCTCGGCCTGCAAGCGCACTGCTTCGCCGTGTCATTCAGGTATCCGCACGGGCAAGGGTTACGGGCGGCAACCAGCATGAAATTCGCCGGGTAGCTTATCGTCCCCTGCGCCCTGCTTATGGTAACCACGCGGTCCTCAATAGGCTGGCGCAGCACCTCCAGCACGTTGCGTCCGAACTCCGGCAGTTCGTCCAGGAACAGAACACCCCGGTGGCTCAGAGTAACCTCCCCAGGACGGGGAATCCTTCCCCCGCCGACCAGCCCCGCATTCGAGATGGTGTAGTGCGGCGCGCGAAACGGACGCTCGTCAATGAACGGAGATGCGCTCGAAAGGAGGCCGCTCACGCTGTAGATCTTCGTTACGTCTATCGCTTCGTCGTAGGTCATCATGGGCATGATGGAAGGAACGCACCGCGCCAGCAGCGTCTTGCCGCTGCCCGGCGGCCCAGTCATCAGTAAGTTATGCCCGCCTGCCGCCGCGACTTCCAGCGCGCGCTTGGCATGCTCCTGCCCCCGCACATCCGCAAGCTCAGACCCTCGGGGCGGCCTGTCCTCTGCACTCCGGCGCCGCACCAGTCCCATCGCTCCCGACACATCCTCCGGCATCGGCTCGATTGCATTCTCTCCACGAAGATGCCGCACAAGATGCGCCAGTGTCTCCACCGGGAACACGCGAATACCCTCGACCAGAGCGGCTTCCTCAGCATCGCAGGAGGGCACGAAGACCGCCTCGAACCCCTCTTCCCGCGCAACGGCAACCATTGGAAGCATGCCATTCGTGTGCCTCAGCGTGCCGTCCAGCGACAGCTCTCCAAGAAACATCGTAGATGTCGGCGCAGGCGGCAACTGACCCGAACTGATAAGCACCGCAAGAGCAATCGGAAGGTCATAGGCGGGCCCGGCTTTAGGCAGATCCGCCGGCGCCATATTCGTCGTAATCCGCCGCATCGGAAATTCGCAGCCCGAATTGCGAATAGCGGCCCTGACTCGCTCCCTCGCCTCCTGCACCGCCGCGTCCGGCAACCCGACAATGGTAAACCGCGGCAGCCCCGGCGAGATGTCCACCTCAACCTGTACGATAAAGCCTTCAAGTCCCACGACGGCGCAAGTTACGGCTCTGGCAAGCAAAGCGTCCACCCCACAAGCGAAATATGCCCGCCTATACTTACCACTATTGCCTCATGCCGTCAAATCGTACAAGGTCATCCCCAAGTTCTGGCGCCACGACGTAACCACCTTGCCTACGCCGACCACACCCCGATAGACCCCTGCCCCACCGTCGCCGGTTCCTCCAACCCTGCCACGTCAGCGACGAAAATTGACGACGCGCTCGCCTCCGCCAGCGGCCCTCGTTCTTCCAGCCTTCCCGGCACGCCCGCATACAGTAACCTGCTGCTGTCCGGCGACCATAGCCTGTGCGACTGCGCGTACTGGTCGAAGAACATGAACATTGTCAGCTGCGCGTGGCTCGGCAAGAAATCTGGTAGGTACTGCACATCATCCGTCTCAAAGTCGAACACCGCCCACCGCACAGACCCCCGCGCGTCCTCCGAAGGCGTAATGTACGCAATCTTCATCCCGTCCGGCGACCAGAAAAAGCACAGGCTCGGATCCTCGATCAGCACCCGCTCGGCAGTCGAGTTCGCATCCAGCAGCGCGATCCTGTCATAGTAGCCGCTCCCCCGGTCAAGCCCGCTGCCAACGGCAAGCTGCCCCCTGCCCGGCCTCCACGACAGCGCCACCAGCCCTTCGACCTCTCCCACGATCTCCGCGCCACCCTGTATCGTCGCCACGATTATCCCCTGCACCGTCTCCGACATCTCGCCGCACATCGCGATCCGCCCGTCAACCGAGCTTACCGACGGCGCTTGGTACCGCATCGACACGACCGGCACCTGAGCCGGCTCCGGTTCGCTCAGTCTGATCAGGTAGTGCAGCTCCCGCACATGCGCGAAAATATACTCCGAGTCCAGCGACCAGCAGAAGTACAGCGGCGCACCATCCAGCAGGCGAATCGGCTCGCCCTCGCCACTCGAGTCCGCCACCATCAGCGACATTCCCGATGACAGCGTCTGCGCGATGAACGCAACCTTGCTCCCGTCCGGCGACCACATCGCGTAATGCGGCGTATGCTGCGCGATGGCGTCAGTTCCCGCCTCGTTCGTATAGATTGAAGCCGCCGGCCCGTCTTCACGCTTCGCAATCAGCCTGAACGCACCATGCCCGTTGCTGAACGCCGACGGGTAAGCCGAGTACATCAGGTTCTCCCCATCCGGCGACCACACCGGCCACGCGCACCGGTGCCCGGCAACCGACGCCGCCGGATTCTCACTTCCCGGCGCATCCATACTGACCACCCTGACACTCTCGTCGCTATCGACAAACGCAATGCGATTCAATATGCCCGTCCCGTCCCGAACTTCACCTGCTTCAGGTGCTCGATCACATCCGAGTCATAAGGCAGTTCGATTTCATGCCTGTGACTTGGCGCAACGCTGCGCACCTCGGTAGGCAGCCGTCCCGCCAGCCGGTTGTACGCAATCTCCGCCAGCGCAGGCAGCGAAGCCACGTCCTCCGCGTTATACCGCACAAGCGTATCGCGCGCCCTCTCGTTCCCTCGCTGCCACATCCGCCACAGCAGTACCGCGTCATACCCACTCAGCGCGCTCAACTCCGATGGTCGCCCCACATCAGCCTGCTGCTCGATTGCCTTCAGCCCTCCCGAATAACCTGCCCGCCTCAGCGGAAAGCGCAGGTCTATATGGGCGACATGCCGGAATACATTCCCGAAGTGATGCTCGATGAATGGCAGGTCGAACGTAGCCCCATTGAAAGTAACCACTAGATCGTACTGCTCGATCGCCTCCCGAAAGTCCGCAAGATTCTCGTCATGCACATACGCCGTGAATCCGTCCGCATCGAGCACGCCTATAAGCGTTATGAGTCCCCGCTCAGGCGACAGCCCTGTCGTCTCGATGTCCACGAATGCCGCCCGATCCCTGAAGTCAGGGTACAGCCGCCACCGCTCTCTCGAAGGCAGCGCGCCGTCGAAGTATCCGGCATCCCGACACTCATACCGCTCTGCCGACTGCTCCACCAGCGAGCGCAGATAGTCGCCCTTGGACCGAATCCTCGAAGGCAGATCCCCGGCGCTGAGAAACTCGTCCCAACCGCCAATACCCGCGTCCCAGATTTCCGCTTCCGTAACCTTGCCCACTCGCGGCAGATGGATAAACGACTGCGTTAGCAATGTAGCACTCGCAAGCGCGTCACTCGGTCAGGCCGCCGCCTGCGCCAGGCGTGCGACTCCGCCTCTGTATATGACCCGCATTGTCACGAACTGCCAGCTCGCCATTACGATGAGGGCGAAGGCAAAGCCCGTGACCATAAGTATCAGCGGCGCACCCACATAGTCGGCAAGCACGCCGTTCAGCAGGTTGAACGACGCCATCATCCCGCCGATATGCACCGAATAGATCGCCCCCACACGTCCCCGAACGCCATCAGGGACGATGGTCTGAATCATCGTATGCGTCAGCGTCATAAACGCCGCCGAGCTGACGCCAAGCAGTATCGCGCTCGGCAGTGCGGTCGCGAGGTTCGGAGACAGGCCGAGCGCCAGCGACGATAGCCCGCTCATCGCCCCGAACGCGAAGAAGAGACGACCCTTCGTAACGTCACTGCTGATTCCCGCCAGGATTATCGCCGACGACAGCGCGCCCGCTCCCACCGCCATCATCAGGACGCTGAAGCCCGCGCCCGACTCGTTCAAAAGCTGCGTCAGCAGCATGAGGAAACTCGCCTCATCACCTCCCGAGTCCAGCAACTTCGTTGACAGCACCGGCAGCAGCGACTCGAACGACATCACCAGCCCGCAATGGAAAATCGCCATAACAACAACCGCAAACAGGATCGGCGTCTTATAGACGTATATCGCGCCCTCAGAGAAGTTCCGCGCAAAGCTCTGCCTCTTGTTGATCTCCCCGGTGGACGCAGTGCGAAGCCTCATGGTCTGCACCAGGCTGATTGCATAGAACCCCGCGCACAGGAATATCGCGCCCGTCGTTCCTGTCGTGGCGAGAAGCGGAATTATCGCCAGCGGCCCCAGCAGCCTCGAACCATGCATCGTCGCCTGGTTCAGCGCGATCGCGTTCAGCAGCAGGTGACGCGGAACGAGGTTCGGGATAAGCGCCTGTCCCGCAGGCATCTGTGCAGCGCGTGCGGAACCGTTCACAACCGACAACACAACGATGTGCCATATCTCCGCGCTGCCGCTCAGCATGAGGAAGCCAAGCACGATGTTGTGCAGCAGGTTGACGGCGAACATCACCCTTAAGACTGTCCGCCGGTCGAATCTGTCGGACAAATAGCCTGTGAACGGGGAAACTGCCACGCGCGGTATCATCGCGGCAAACGTCACCACGCCGACCCAGAGCGACGAGTCGGAAAACTCATAGACTATCCAGCCACGAGCGACAATCAGCGCCCACGCAGCGGCGCCCGCGAAGAAGTTGGCAGTCCACAGCGTCTGGAAGTCACCGTACTCCAGCGCCGCCAGAAAGCGGCTGGCTACCGAGCGACCTCGCGTAGGGCTATTTGCCATCAACCCTCCTAAATAGCGTCTCCCTGAAGTCCCTTATCCTCACCAACACCCAACTATCAGGCTACCTCCACGCAGACGGGACGCACACCATTGATAATGTACCCTAGGCTATTCCATCGAGTCTCCAGTGGCTGCGCGTTGCCGTCCTCGTCGGTCGCCCTTGCAACCAGCGTGTAATGTCCGGCAGACTTGGGCGTCCAGCTAAAGTGCCACTGCTGCCACGAGTATCGGTAGCGCGGTCCAACCAGGTCCGCTTGGCTCCACGTCTCCCCGCCGTCATCACTGACTTCTACCTTCGCGATGTGCGCGAACCCCGACCATGCCATGCCGTGAATCACCTGGGAGTCCAGGGGCAGTTTCATCTGCTCCTCAGGCCAGCTTATCAGCGACTTGACGTGAATCTGGGCAACGGGCACCGTCTCTCCATCGTCCTCTTCGATTATGTACCGGTCGGTCTGGAAGAATCCGATGAAGCACTCCTGAAGCACCGATATTCGCCGCAGCCATTTCACCGACGCCATTCCATACCAGCCGGGAACTATCAGACGCAGCGGATAGCCATGTTCCCTTGACAGGACTTCTCCGTTCATCTCATACGCGAGCAGCGTATCCGGGTGCATAGCGACATCAATCGGCAAGCTCCGCAGGTATGGCTGCGTTTCCTGGGACGGATCAGGCTGACCCGTGTCATAGCCTTCGAATAGCACCTCTACCGCCCCATCCTTTATTCCTGCGCGCTCCAGCAGGTGGCGGAGGGGCACGCCAGCCCATATCGCCGTGCTTACGGCGCCATTCTGGAATGGGTTGCCCGGCACATGCGGTTCAAGATCGCTGCGATTGTTGCCCGCGCACTCGAGCGTAATGGGCAGCGTCTGAATAGGAAAACTGCGGAAGTCCTGCAGTGAAAAAGAAAGCCCGCTTTCCACGTGTCCGCCCAGAGTGAGCTCCCATTGCGAGTCACAATCCGGGATCGAATAGTGGTTGCGGATGTAGAAGAGGGGATTAGGGGTTAGCCAGCTTTTCAATATGGCCTGCGGGGTCTCACCGATTATCGGCTCTTCCTCTATTGTTACGAGACCCCTTCCTTCAGGCTGAGCACTCAGGGTTTCGCTCCTCTCCCTGTCGAACTCAGCCTTGCTACACTTGCAAGTATCCATCACAACCTCCGATATTCTATATTGCAAACCGCAGAAGTTCTTGCTGCCTACTCTAACACTATTGCAAACAGTTGCACAAGTGGTCTCATTGCCATAATGCCCTGTTTACTATCACCGGCTGAATTCGCCCTTGACAACCCAAACATCCGTCCGTATCATAGATGCCAAGGCATGGAACATACATTCGCCATTGTAGTCCCCTCTCCCCGCGGGAGAGGATTAGGGTGAGGGGCAAGGATAATCCCAACCCAATCTGTGGCTATCAAACCAAAAGCTCACAACTCACAACTCAGAACTGGAAACTCAGAACTCACATGTGCATCACCAGCAGACTACAACAACACATTCGCAACCTCACCGGAGACGGTGAAGTAGTCGCGCGCTTCCTGGTTGACACAGTAGAAGGCAGGCACACCGGCGCAAAGTACCACCACAAGCTCGAAGCCATGAAGCACATCGTCCGCTTCGGCTTCACAGAAGACGACGGACCCCACTTCTGGGGCCTAATCCCCACACCCGAAGAATTAGCAGCCTCTCCCTCCCGTCATTCCCGTGAAAACGGGAATCCAGCGGGGCAGGGCGGGGACACTGATAACTCAAGACTGAAAACTGTCAACTCCCTCGACATCCTCAACTACGACATCGCACACCTAATCAGGCAGGAAACAGCCGACGGCCACACCATCGCAGAGTTCCTAACCCACGTCATGACACGCCGCGACAGGCCCTTCACTCCCAAGAAACTCCGCATCCGCCACACAGACCGAATGGCAGCAGCAAGAGAAATCCTGCGACGCGGATTCGGACACTTCGGCAGAAAGCGCAAGCTAGTCATTGATGAAGAGGACACCACCAACGAGTACGACACCCTGCACACAGACCTCGCCAAGCGAATGCGAGAGTACAGCGAGCACGGCACAGATGCCGTCCGATTCCTCCTCGACGTAATGGAAGACGCCAACCCCGACGAGCCATACACATGGGGCCACCGTATGTCAGCAGCCCAGGAACTCCTCCGTCGAGGCTGGGACACCAACTACGACGCAATCACCCCGGAGATGCTCCAAGACTACTGGCGAGACCAGCAGTCCACCCGCCTAAGCGTCGGCCAGAAAAAGCATCTAGCCGGCCTCCCTGTCTCTCTGGACGACTACGACCAATACGACAACGAAGACTACCAAGCCAAAGCCGACACCATCCGCGAGCAGGAAGACATCGAAGCCCTCTCCCACGTCGAGAAAAATCCCCTCTCCCCGCGGGAGAGGGCTAGGGTGAGGGGCTCCGAAGAACACCAACTTTCACAATCCACCCCAACCCACGACGAATTCAGCCACAACGAAGACGACTTCGACGACGACAAACCCGACTGCTACCACGAACCCCTGGCACCCGACCTTCAGGTAATCTTCGACCATCAGATGCTAGTCGAGTCCGGCGAATACGAAGAAGACGAAATCACAATCCACCAGCCCACCCCCGAAGACTGGAAGGCACACGAATCCGCCCTCGCGAGTCTGAGGGAACTCGCCGCAGCCGAGGGAGTCCCCCTGCGACCCAATCCACTCGCCGACAAGCTCAAAGCCTCCACCATCCGCGGTCCGTAACTGGTCGCCGGGCCTCAATCGGGTCATTCCTGCCTGACAATGCTATAATTCGCAGGCATTTTGCCGCATAGCAAAGCAACGCAGGAGTAAATTCAATGGCAGATTCAGGTCGCAGGCAGTTCGTCAAGTACAGCTTCTTCAAGATCGACCCTCAGTGGCGTCGCTTGCCCGAAGAACTTCGCTACCAGAGCAAGCAGGACTTTGCCGGGGCGGTCAATGAAATCTCCGAAGAGATGTTCACGCGCTCCTTCAGCCTCGTCGGAATGCGCGGCGACTCCGATTTCTTCCTCCAGCAGGCAGCCGACACCCTTGAAGAGATTCAGGACTCCGCCGTTCGCCTCTGGTCCACCGACCTCGGCGCATACCTCACACAGCCGCATTCCTATCTCGCAATGACCCGCCAATCCGAGTATGTCGGCAAGGGCAAGCACGAGCATGAGGGACAGGAAGGAACGGGTACCCGGCTTCGTCCAGTGGACGCGAAATACTTCATCGTTTACCCCTTCCTCAAGACTCGGGAATGGTATCTGCTTCCGCAGGAAGAGCGCCAGAACATCATGAACGGCCACATCACCGTCGGCCACAAGTACCCGTCCGTCAAGATAAACACCACCTACTCTTTCGGCCTCGACGACCAGGAGTTCGTTGTCGGCTTTGAGACGGACAACCCCGGCGACTTCCTCGACTTGGTTATGGACTTGCGGACAACCAGGAGCAGCCTCTACACTCTCCGCGACACTCCCATCTTCACCGGCATCCGTAAGTCCATCGAAGACACCCTCAACGACCTCGGTGGCTGACTATCGAACCCCCGCTTATATGGAAAGAAACTGAGTATAGCGTCCTAGAATTATTGGTGATACCATCCCCGCAGGCAATCGGCAGCAGACAGGAACAAGGCACCGCAGACTGAAGCAACGGAGGTAATCTCGGCATGGCAACATTAACAGGCGATCGCATAGAGGAACTAAAGCAGCAGGCAGCCGACCACTTCTGGCCGCACAACAATCCTGCCGGAAACATGGACGAGGACGGCATCAAGCTCGTCCAGAGCGGCAAAGGCGTGTGGGTCGAGGACGTCGAAGGCGAGCAGTGGTTCGACACGATGGCAGGCATGTGGCTCAAGAACATCGGCCATGGCCGCAAGGAAGTCGCCGACGCCGTGTACAACCAGATGCTTGACATTAGCTACACGCCCGGCGGCACCGTCAGCCCGGCCACGGCTGAGCTGTCCGGCAGGATAGCCAGCCTCGCGCCCGACAAGGAAGCCCGCACCTACTTCGTCAGCGGCGGCTCAGAAGCCGTAGAAACAGCCATCAAGATGGCGAAGCAATACCACAAGAACAACGGCGAGCCAACCCGCTGGAAGGTCATCAGCAGACGCGGCTCATATCACGGTGCCACGCACGCCTGCATGAGCCTGGGCGGCGGCGGTGTGAGCGCTCCCATTCACTTCGGCCCGCTCATGCCCGGCAACATCCACATCGCCAACCCCGACAGCTACCGCAACAGCGGCGGCGACCTTCAAAGTGCGAAGGAATTGGAAATCGCCATCCAGCACGAGGGGCCATCGACCGTCGCCGCCTTCATCGGCGAGCCAATCTCCGCTGCTGCCGGCATCCACATCCCACATCCCGAATACTGGCCCACCATCCGCGAGATATGTGACAAGTACGGCGTAATCATGATCTGCGACGAGGTTATCACCGGTTTCGGCCGCACCGGCAAGATGTTCGCCACCGAGCAGTGGGGCATCAAGCCCGACATCTTCACGGTTGCTAAGGCACTCACCAGCGGCTACATCCCCATCGGCGCCGCAATTGCCAGCAAGAAGGTCTCCGAGGCGTTCATGGGTGACGACTCCCAGTTCCGCCATCTGATTACCTTTGGCGGAAACCCGGTCGCCTGCGCCGCCGCGCTCGCCAACCTCGACATCATGGAGGGCGAAGGCATGGTCGAAAACTCGGCCGAAATGGGCACATACATGTACGAGCAGCTTCAGACGCTGTATGAGCATCCCATCGTCGGCGATGTGCGCGGCGGAATGGGCCTGCTCTGCGCCGTCGAGCTGGTGAAGGATCGCGACACCAAGGAGTCGTTCCCCGCCGAGGCGAAACTCTCGGACAAAATGGCACCCCTGATGAACGAACACCACCTGCTCGGCAGGCCCGGCAACAGCATCTATCTGGCTCCGCCGCTCTGCATCACCAGGGACGAGGTTGACCATGTAGTTTCGCAGGTTGACAGCGTCATAACTAAGCTGGAGGCTCAGCTGTAATCTGACTGAGATTAAATGAAAAGAGGATGTGTGGAAGTGGTTGAGGATGAAGTGACAGCGAGGTGCGATTGCCGATTGGCTTCGCACCTCGCAATATTTAGAGGCTACCGAAGAGGAGAGAATTCAGCCGGAAGGAGAATCTTGCTCTCCTCATGGAGAGGCGTAGCAGCACTGTTAGGCGGCCAGATTCCCCTTTTGCGAGTCTCTTTCCGCACCTCCATTCGCTGCTCGAAACTCTCGTATGCCCAGATGTGCGTCCAAAGATTCATCGAGCTGCCGTCCGAATAGAATGCTCCAACAAGTGGCGAGTATTTTTCACGTTCAGCGATGGCGTCACCCCAGACATCAATCACCCGCGGAATGTCGCCGGGCCGGTAAGTATATGTCCGCATTTCGTAAATGGGACCTATTTCTCTGTCACCCAGCGGTCGCATGAACGGTGCCGGCTGGTAAATATCCGATCTCATGTTGACCAAGTATTCGGCGTTCAGCGAACCCCAGACATTTCTCGATTCCATGAGCGCCCGAGATGCAGTCCGGTGGGCCATATTCTGATAGGGCCAGATGTGAATTATCTGGTTAAGAGGCCCGGCCTCGGTGTGCCAGAATCCTCCGAGTCGCGATATTTCAAGCCTACTGGGAAGAACATCGGCAACTCTCTCCTCGAGCTCGGCAACCCTGCGTGGCTTAACGTCGTAAGTATGTATGTCATAGAGCATATCTACCCTCCTTATACCAACCTCAACTCTGTTAAAGTATAGTATATGAAAAATAGAAATGCAAGACTCTATTAAGCAAACCTTATGCCCTGCCCCATCGTATGTGCTATGGCAGGACACATGCCCTCTCCAATGTACTACTGCATTGGAGAGCACTCGGCCGGCAGAAGTATCTTGTTCTCTTGGTGGACTGGCGCAACCGGGCTTGACGGCGGCCAGACTCCCTTCGCTCTGGTCTCTTCACGAACCTGCATTCGGTGCTCGAAGCTCTCGTATGCCCACATGTGGACCCACTTGTTCAACGCCCCCACATCGGAGTAGAACGCCCCAACCAGCGGCGAATACTTCTCTCGCTCTTCGATTGCGTTGCCCCAAGCCTCGATAACCTTGGGAATATCGCCCGGCTTGTAAGTGTAGATGCGGATCTCATAGACTGGGCCCAGCTTTCGCTCCTCCATCGGCGTCGTGAACGGCGCGGGCAAGTAGAAGTCCGACTGCATGTTGACCACGTACTCCGACGTATTGGGCGGCCAGGCACCCGCCGCGGCAGCCTTCACCCGCGTCTCCGTTCGGTGGTTCATGTCCTCGTAAGGCCATACGTGCAGCACCTGGTTCAGCGGTCCCGCCTCCGTGTGCCAGAGTCCCCCTAATGGCGAGAACTCCAACCTTCCCGGCAGCTTCTCGCCGAACCGCTTCTCGAACTCAGGTACGCTGCGCGGTACAAGGTCGTATGTCCGAAATTCGTAGATCATTCTCCGCTCCTTCGATAGCTTTTTCTTGTCTTCGGTTGAATCGATTTCCTAGTACACTCCGGTGCGCCACTCAGGATATCGTGCATCTTTGCCCCTTACAATGTCGTGAAACAGTTGCTCGATCTGTGTGACGACTGGCCCCATATCACCGTTGCCAATCTTGTATCCGTCAATACTGCCGACCGCTTGAAGCTCCGCGCCTGTGCCACAGATGAAGACTTCGTCTGCGATGTACAGTTCGGTGCGATCCACGTCCCGCTCCACTACCGCAATGCCCAGCTCGTCCCTGAATAGATTGGCAGTCACATCGCGAGTAATGCTCTCCAGAATGCCCGCCGACACGGGCGGCGTAATCGCGACACCGTCCCTTACTATGTATAGGCAGGCATACGAAATCTCTGCCACCTTGCCCTGCGGATTAAGGATTATGCCAAAGTCGTATCCATGTCGGGAGGACTCGTCGGCGACGTAGCGGCTGTTCTGATAGTTGGCAATTGCCTTCACGCGCGGGGGCATTACATTGTCCGAGATGCGCGTCCACGAACTCACGCCGCAACTCACAGTGTTGCCGCTTCCAAGCACCGATCCGATCTGTCGATTGAAGATCGTGATGTCTCCAGGCCGCTCGGACACAGGCAGATATCCCGGCGTGGTGCTACCGCCGAAGTATGCCAGCGGCTGCACGTAGATGTCGTCCCTGAACTTGTTCGACTGCACGAGCTCAACGATTGCCCGCTTCAGTTCGCCAACCGACCAGGGGGATGTCATCCGCATCACCTTCATCGAGCGAAGCAGCCGCTCGATATGAAGGTCCAGATGGAATATGTTGAGCTGCTCCTTCTCTGCGTTCCAGTAGCCGCGGATGCCCTCAAACACCATTGAAATTGCAGACCAGCCTAGCGTAGATGCATGCACCACAGCATCGTCCCATGGCACAAGCTCGCCTGACATCCACACGTACTGTGGGTTGGTACCCGTAACACCCAGTGTATCCCTTACTCTTTCAGTGCTCATCAACTCTCACTCACGGTTCTGATTTCCATTAATGCCCTGCTAAGAGCGTATCACGCTCGTACTTGTCCTGTGAACCATTAAGCCTGCTGGCAGGCGACTGATCGGACATCGCGATTGTAGTAAAATGTGCGTGCCGTTTCAGCCATTCCAGTTTTACAGGTGCAATCCATGACGAACAGCGCCAATCGACTCTTCGAAACCGCCGCTGAGAGGACACTTGGGCAGACCTGGGAGCACTATCCGGCCACCGCTTCGCGACTGGGGCTGCACCAACACGATGGGCGATTGCCCAACCTCTCGATAGCGACAATGGTGAAGAGGATAAATGAACTCAGAGACGGACTGGCATCACTGGAGAATATCGACACCACCGCCTTAAGCGTGCGAAGTTACTTTGACCATAAAATCCTGAGCGCAACGCTGCAAAAGGAGTTGCTGGAACTGACCGAACTGCGCTGGCACGAGAACAATCCGATGGAAATGCTCTGGCACATCGACATGAGCGGATACGTGCAGCGTGATTATGCCCCACTGGAGCAACGCGTAGAGGGGTTAACGCGGTCTTTGCAGGCAGTGCCACGTTACCTTTCGGAACTCAGAAGTGTAATGAGCGGACGGCTTGCATCGCCAGTGCTGGAGGCGAGCATAGAAGCATATGAAGGCATCGCGGCCTTCTATGAGAACGACCTCTATGACGCCACCAGCGATTTAGTGGACGAGGAGAGCCGATCGCAGTTCGAGAAGGCGCGCGCAACTGCCACCGCAGCAGTGCGCGAGTTCGTTGGTCATCTGCAGGCGCTGCGACCATACGCGGATGCAACTTTCGCTATCGGGAAGGACAGATTCGCGGCGCTCCTTAAACATGGCGAGGCGGTTGACATATCACTTGAGAGGCTGCTGAACATCGGAGAGGCAGATCTTGGACGAAATCTGGAACGCCTCAACGAAGTTGCGGCTACCTTAGACGAGGACAAGGCGACCGCGGAAGTAATGGAGGCGATTGCTGCAAACCATCCCGCTTCCGACGCACTTATCGCCGAAACACGGGACATGCTCGAGGAGATCCGGCAGTTCATAATCGACAACGATATTGTGAGCGTGCCATCGGAAGTGCGGTGTCTCACGGTTCCCACACCGTCGTTCATGCGATGGGCTTTCGCCGCGCTGGATTTTCCGGGCCCCTACGAGGATAAGGCGACCGAGACATACTACTACGTTACACCGGTCGAAGAACACTGGAGCGATGCCGAGAAGGAGGAGTGGCTGACGTCCTTCAACTACGCCACGCTGAGGGCTGTATCGGTGCATGAAGCATATCCGGGGCATTACGTCCACTATCTGCATACGCGAAACGCCGACTCGATGATGAGCCGCGTCTTCGGGGCGTACTCGTTCTGGGAGGGTTGGGCGCACTATGCGGAGCAGATGATGGTCGAGGAAGGCTACCTTGCAGAACCAGAGATTGAGGTCGGCCAGCTGATGGAGGCGCTTCTGAGAAACTGCCGATTCATCTGCGCCATCAGGATGCATACTCAGGGCATGACGGTTGACGAGGCGACCAAGTTCTTCATGGAGAATGCCTTCCTAGAGGAGTTGCCCGCCCGCAAGGAGGCGGCGCGGGGGACGTTCGATCCGATGTACCTGAATTATACGCTGGGCAAGCTGATGATACTGAAGCTGCGGGATGACTATCGGCGCATGAAGGGCGACGCCTTCTCGCTGAAAGAGTTCCACGACGAGTTCCTGTCGTTTGGAGCGCCGCCGATACCGCTGGTGCGCGAGATGATGCTGGGGCAAGAATCGGGGGACATCCTTTAGGCGGAGTGTCACAGGCCGGATAGAATTTCGGCGGTGTGTTCGCCGAGCACCGGAGCATGCCGCCGAATGCCACCTTCGCTCTCGTTGAGGTGGACCTGGATGCCAACCTGCCGCATCCGCCCGAATACAGGGTCATCGACCTCCACGACTGCACCCATCGCGCCGGACTGCTCACTTTCCAACCATTCGTCGATTGTGCGACACATTGTGCAAGGCACGCCGGCATCGTCCATAATCTGCTCCCACTCGAGTGCGGGTCTGCTGCCCCAAATTTCTTCCAGCGTTTCGATCCAAAGCTGTCTGTCCTCCGGGTGGGACAAGAGACTTTCAATGTCGAGGAGCGGGTCTGCCCATTCGGGGTGGCCGAATGCGGTCACCATGGGGATCAGAGCGCGCGGATAGCCTGCATTGATGTTGACCCAGCGACCGTCGCTACATTCGTAGAAGCGGGCGACGACCGGATGAGGTCTGGCATCGTCGGCGCCTTCGGGCAGTATGACGGCCTGAGCTCCCATCGCGCCGAACATGGCATCGTAGAGAGGCGAGTCGATGTGCTGGCCTTCGCCTGTTGCTTCCTTCAGAAGCAGGGCGGCGATGACGGCCGGCGCGGCGGTGAGCGCACCGAAGATGCTCGCGTGGGGCACAGAAATGAAGCTGGGTGTGCTCATTCCCCTGTCAGCGTAGATTCCTGTTGCGGCTGCCACCAGAGTCTCATGCGGTGGCAGGAACGCATAGGCATGCTCTTCGCCGAAGGCTGGCAGAGTGATGGTGACCAAACCGGGGGCGGCTTCCTGAATTGCCGCGAGACTGCCGCCGCCGGGCAGCGTGCCGGACTCGCTGATAAGGACATCGGCAGTGGAGGCGAGTCTTCCGGTAATGCTTGGGGCATCTCCAGAGGAAGGGTCCACGATGACAGACTTCTTGTTCCTGTTCCAGACGGCGAATGGGGCAGAGCCACGCAATTTGCTGCCATCGGGGGGTTCGACCTTGACGACTTCCGCGCCCTGGTCGGCGAGCAGCATGCCGAGCACCTGTGAAGCGACGTGATCGCCAAACTCAAGAATACGGTAGCCTTCAAGTACGCCGCTCAAGTCGCCGCCTCCCGGTAATATCGCATAACGTCTCGCCCGCGTTCAGGCGCGGAAATTATACCATTAGGGGAGGGCAACCGCCGGTTGCCCCTACGGGCTGCGGATGGTGGGCATTTTGAGGGTGTCGGCGAGTGGGTTGGGTCGCAGGGGGACGCCCTCGGCTGCGGCGAGTTCCTTCAGACTCGCGAGCGCGGCTTCGTGTGCCTTCCAGTCTTCCGGGGTTGGCTGGCGGATTGTAATTTCGCCTTCTCCGTAGTCGCCGGATTCGATTTGCATTTGGTAGTCGAACATTGCTTGTTCGACGGGATCCAGGGGTTCGTGGTAGCAGTCGGGGATGTCGTCGCCGTGGAGGACTGACATCGATGTATAGGATGGGGAGGATTGCCCCTCGCCCTGTCCCGCTGGATTCCCGTTTTCACGGGAATGACGGGTGTAGGTGGCTTCGCTGTTCCGGGATGGGCTTGTTGCAGAAGTGTTTCCCCTCACCCTAGCCCTCTCCCGCGGGGAGAGGGGACTTTCTTCGACGGGAGAGATGGCTTCGAGGTCTTCTTGCTCGCGGATGGATTGGGCTATGGCTTGGTAGTCGGTGTTGTCGTATTGGTTGTAGTCGTCAACGAACACGGGGAGGCCGGCTAGATGCTTTTTCTGGGCTACACTGAGGCGGGTGGACTGCTGGTTGCGCCAGTAGTCTTGGAGCATCTCGGGGGTGATTGCGTCGTAGTTGGTGTCCCAGCCGCGACGGAGTAGTTCCTGGGCGGCTGACATACGATGGCCCCAGGTGTAGGGTTCGTCAGGATTGGCGTCTTCCATGACGTCGAGGAGGAAGCGGACGGCGTCGGCGCCGTGCTCGCTGTACTCGCGCATTCGCTTGGCTAGGTCGGTGTGCAGGGTGTCGTAGTCGTTGGTGTCGTGACTGTTGTCATCGCTGTCGTCAACGACGAGCTTGCGCTTTCTGCCGAAGTGTCCGAAGCCGCGTCGCAGGATTTCTCTTGCTGCTGCCATGCGGTCAGTGTGGCGGATGCGGAGTTTCTTGGGGGTGTAGGGCTTGTCGCGCCGGGTCATCACATCTGACAGGAACTCTGCGATGGTGTGGCCGTCGGCGGTTTCCTGCCTGATGAGATGGGCGATGTCGTAGTTTAGGATGTCCAGGGAGTTAACAGTTTTCAGTTTTGAGTTTTCAGTCTCCCCTCCTTGCCCCGCTGGATTCCCGCTTTCGCGGGAAAGACGAGATGGAGCGGCTGCTAGTTCTTCGGGTGTGGGGATTAGGCCCCAGAAGTGGGGTCCGTCGTCTTCTGTGAAACCGAAGCGGACGATGTGCTTCATGGCTTCGAGCTTGTGGTGGTACTTGGCGTCGGTGTGCCTGCCTTGCATGGTGTCAACCAGGAAGCGCGCGACGGCTGCACCGTCTCCAGTGAGTTTGCGGATGTGTTTTTGTAGGTTGCTCGTGACGCACATGGGGTTGAGTTTCCAGTTCTGAGTTTTCGGTTTAATGGCCACAAAAGGCACAGAAGTTACAGATGATAGTTTCTGCTTAGTGTCGCTGTCCGGTGGTCAAGGATTTTATATTCTTCACTGCGCTTCGCTTCGTTCAGAATGACAGATTGAAGGCGATGGCAAAGCGAATGTATGTTCGGTAGATATGATACAGACGGATGTTTGGGTTGTCAAGTGGGAGAATTGACATGGTTGGACGGGATAGAGGGGATGAACGGAGTTAGTCGCCGAGTTTGAAGAGGGGGAGTAGGTTGTCGCGGATGTAGTCGATGTCGGACTTGTCTATGCCGATGTCGGCGGGGGTGTCGGGCAAGTCGAAGAAGCCGGCAGCGTCTTTGAGGGAGAGTTCGAGCGTGCCCGTGTCGCCGTAGGCGTTGCGCTGCTCGATGGTTATCTTGCCCTGGCTGAGCAGGTAGTCGAGGAACTATTCGGTATCTACGGTGTCAATCTTGAGTCAGGTGGTGTTGCCTCGCCGTCGGTTACGACTGTCTCAAGGCTGCCGTCACGAACGAGGACATAGCCATTGCTTCGACGACTTTCTCGACGACGACCGGATCGCTCTGGCAGGCTAGGGTGAAGAGGGTTGCGGCTAGTAGGGCGATGGTGGCTGGGAGGGGGAGATGGGTGGTCATTTCAAGTAATGTCCTGAACGCTCTGGATTCCCGCCTGCGCGGGAATGACGAGATGAAAGTCAGAAATGTCATAAGAGCCCGGTGAAATTGTCGGTAGGTCGGATGTTGGCGGGGATTATACCATCAAGGTAGGAGTCTGAAGTCGGAGGAGGGTTTGCGGGCGAGGATTTGAGATTCTTCACTGCGCTGCGCTTCGTTCAGAATGACAGGGGGTGGGGGCGCTGCGTTCGTAACGACAGGGTTGAGGGCACTGCTTTCGGAATGACAAGGTTGGAGATTTGTGAAATCGTCTTAAATGGGTGGTGGTGTGGCAAGGGAGTGCGGTCGGGGGTATAATCAGCGGCGGCGATCAGTGGGTTCGATATGTGTGGAGACTGACAGATGGCGACCAATGGGGCTAAGGGCGCGCTTGCGCCGATACGGATATGCGATTTTTCGGGGCAGCTTGCGGGCGCGGGGGCGACTAGGTTTTTCGCGGCGTTCGGAGCGCAGGTGATACGGATAGAGGACCGGCTTTCACAGGGCGGCTGGGACATATTTCGCGGGAACGGGCCTTGGATAGACGAGAGGCGGGGGACGAACCTGGGCGGGATGTTCAACAACCACAATGTGGAGAAGCTGGGCATTACGCTGAATGCGAAGAGCGAGCGAGGCAAGGAGATTATGCGCGAGATAATCTCCATCAGCGATGTGGTGACGGAGAACTTCAGCGCGGGCGTGATGGAGCGGTGGGGGTTTCCTTACGAGGAGATGCGGCGGATCAAGCCGGACATCATATATGTGTCGAACTGCGGGTTTGGGCACAGGGGGCCTTATACGCACTTCAAGACATGGGGGCCTGTGGTGCAGGCGGTGTCGGGGCTGACGTTCCAATCGGCACTGCCGGATATGCCGCCCGCCGGGTGGGGGTACTCGCACATGGACCACACTGGTGGGTACTTTATGGCGATCGCTATCCTGATGGCGCTGTACCACCGGAACAAGACGGGAGAGGGACAGTATGTTGACCTGTCCTGCACGGACGCTGCGCTGACGCTGAACGGCCCGGCGCTTCTGGACTATACGGTGAACGGGCGACCGATGCGGAGGCCGGGGAATCCGAATAGCAACCGGAATGTTTTTCCGCCGATGGCACCACACGGGATATACAGGTCAGAAGGGGAGGACAGGTGGGTTGCCATATCAGCGCGGGACGATGCGGAGTGGCGGGCAATATGCGAGGTGATCGGGCGGTCGGAGTTAGCATCCGACGAACGGTTCGCAACGCTGGAAGCTCGAATGGATGTGGCGAACCAAGATGCGCTGGACGAGATAATTGAGGAGTGGACATCGGAGCGGTCGGATTTCGAGGCGATGGATGCGCTTCAGGCGAGGGGCGTGGCGGCTGCGGCGGTGCAGCATCCTGAGGACAGGATGGACAAGGACGCGAATTCGCTGGAGTGGGAGACGTTCCCGGAGGTGAAGCACCGGGAGATGGGGCGCGTGCGCGTGGAGGGGATGCCGATGAAGCTGTCAAAGACGCCGGCAGAGGTCAGGAAGGGGGCGCCAGTGCTGGGTGAGGATAACGACTTTTTCTATGACGAGATCCTGATGCTGGACAAGGCGGAGCAGCGGGAATTGCATGACAAGGGGGTCATTTAGATGACTTCGGTGCTGGGTGATGTGCGAATTCTGGAAGTGGGCGGGGAGCTTGGCGGGTGGTGCGGTAAGCTGCTTGCGGATATGGGGGCGACGGTTGTCAAGGTGGAGCCGCCGGAGGGTGACGCGACTCGCGGATATCCGCCGTTCCTAAATGACGAGCCCGACAAGAACCAGAGCCTGTATTTCTGGCACTACAACACGAACAAGCAGAGCGTTACGCTGGACATCGAGTCGGAGACGGGTCGGGACATGTTCCTGCGCCTCGCTGCGGGGGCTGACGTTGTAATAGACAGCAGCGCGCCGAAATATCTTGATTCGCTGGGGCTGGGGTATGAGCGGGTGTCGGAGGTCGCGCCCGACATCGTGTTCGCGGCGGTAAGCCCGTTCGGGCAGGACGCGCCGTTCAGCGACTATGCCTCGACGGACATGACGGCGCTGGCGTTCGGGGGGCCGGTGTGGAGCTGCGGGTATGACGACCACTCGATTCCGCCAGTGCGCGGGGGCGGCAACCAAGCGTACCACACGGTCTGCCACTTCGCGGCGA
The DNA here is from genome assembly GCA_965203955.1 of Dehalococcoidia bacterium. Classification (GTDB taxonomy): domain Bacteria; phylum Chloroflexota; class Dehalococcoidia; order Lucifugimonadales; family JADFKI01; genus Bin90. The sequence goes on from OZ241923.1 coordinate 44,616, forward strand.
TCGGGGTGCTGACGGCGCTGGTACACCGACAGTTCACAGGCGAGGGGCAATTTATAGACGTCAATATGCATGCGGCGCAGAACGTGACGACTGAGGGGGCGGTGTATCACTGGCTGGTGGCGGGGGACACGGTTCAGCGGCAGACGGGGCGGCACTCGTCGCCGACGCCTACGGCAAACGTGCAGATCGTGTGCGGCGACGGGCGGTATGTGAACATCGGGTTTCCGGCGCGAACGGAGGAGCAGTGGCTGCATCTGCTGGCGTGGCTGGACGAGCACGGGCTGGTGGGGGACCTGGCGAAGTATATTTCGCCGCCGAGCCGGGAGGCTCTGATCAGGCGCGATCCTGATGCGGTGCAACAGATGGAAGAGGTGATGAGCGCGGTGAGGGAGCTGTGCCTTGCGAATACGGCATACGACATCTTTGTGAGAGCGCAGGACCTTGGGTTCCAGTGGGGGATCGTGTATTCGCCGGAGGAGACGCTGGAGGACCGGCACTTCAAGGAGCGGGGGATGCAGGTGCCTGTGGCGCACGCCGAGCTCGGGACGGAGTTCGTGTATGTGGGAGCGCCGTATGATTTCGCGGCGACGCCGTGGGAGATCAGGCGACGGCCGCCGCTGCTTGGGGAGGACAATGAGGCGGTGTACGGGGAGATTGGTGTTGGGGCGGAGGAGCTGACAGCGTTGAAGGAGGTGGGGGTGGTGTAGTTTCTCAGTCTTTCAGTTCGTCAGTCGGTCAGTATGTCGGCGGACAAGCCGCAAAAGTCGACGCCCGGACGAATGGAGTCCGGGCGTTTAAGTGTCTGTGGCGAATGATGTCCGTTAGGCTCTCTTTGATTCGTGCCAGGCTTGGAGGTTCTGGCGCATGTATTCGAGGTGCTCTGGGACGTGGCGCTCGTAGGTGTCGAGCCAGTCGTCGAGGGTGGTCTCGCCGTTTTCGGGATGGTAGGAGGAGTGTGACCAGACGGGTTCGGGGAGGTCCTTGATGAGGGTGTAGCTCTTGTGGCGGAGCCACTTGAAGAGGGCGATGGCGTCTTCGGGGCTCTGGTCGTGGTAGTCGAGGGCGGTTGCCCATTGGTTTTCGTCGTATGCCATTAGGGGCTCGCCCTGCTCGGCGATGATGCGACGGCAGCGGATGTAGCTGTTTGCCTCGCTGTCGGTAATATGAACGATGTGCTCGTGGATGCTCCAGCAGCCGTGCTCGTCGCGGAACTGCCACATCTCTTCGGGGAACTCGCTGAGCGATTCGACGAGGAGGGCATGGGCGTCGCGGTAGGATTCCAGTTTTTGGGCGCGTTCCTGGGGTGTCATCCGGGCTGGCCTCCGTAAGAGTCAATTTTGTGATGGATTTCACATTATAGCGGTGGAACGGATGGCACGCAATGATTTTCGGTACTATAAGCGGTCGGAGGAAAGCCGCAAATTGACCGCTTCAGTGGGACTACTTATAATTGTGGCTCAACACGGATACGCTTACTGACTAGCCGCCGAGAGGCGACAGTCGCGAATAGCGGAAGGAGAGATCAATGGTACAGGAACAGCAACCCCAGATACTCAGACCTGAGACTATGGTGGAGGAGTTCAAGAAGAACGGCGTTACGCATATCATCACGATTCCGGACAGCGAGACGAATTACTTGTATGAGCTTATGCTGGATCAGGACTGGCTGGATGTGGTGCCAGTGTCGCGCGAAGGCGAGACTATGGGCATTGCGCTGGGGCTGAACGTTGCGGGTAAGGTGCCGGTGTGCCTGATACAGAATACCGGGATGATGGAGTCAGGGGACTCGATACGAGGTATGGCACTGGATACGGGCTTCCCGCTGGTGATGGTTATCGGCTATCGCGGCTGGACGCGGTGGGGCAGGACGCCCGATACTGCGGCAACTTATACGGAGCCGTTCCTGCAGGCGTTCAGGATCAACTACTACCTAGTGGAGCATGACGCCGATGGGGACCGAATCTCGGAGGCGTTCGCCGAGGCGAGGCGGACGAACAAGCCAGTCGTGGTACTGGTTGGTGACGAGTACCACGGGTTCAACAGATAGGGGCCGTGGCTAACATCGATGGACAGGATAGGGAGAATTGTTACCCCCATCCTAACCCCTGCCTTCGCAGGGGCAGGCTCTTCCCCCATCAAGGGGGAAGGGACTCTAATTATTTAACGAGGAGACGAGATGCTTGATCCTATCGATATTTTCAATGTATTCAAGCCGCATCGTGGAGATGCGATAGTGACGTCCTCCGGCACTGCGGGGAGGCACTGGCAGGACGTGAGCGACCAGCCTGCGCGGGACATTGCGCTGGGCGGTGCTATGGGGCACACGACGTCTGCGGCGTTCGGGCTGGCGCTGGGGCTGCCGGAGGAGAAGGTGGTGCTGTTCGACGCAGAAGGCTCACTGCTGATGAACCTGGGCGTGATCGCGAGCATCGCGGGGAAGCAGCCGAAGAACTTCGTACACTTCGTGCTGGACAACGAGTGCTATGCGACGACGGGCGGGCAGCCTGTGCCGAACGCGACAGGGATTGACTACGCGGCTATGGCGAAGGGCGCGGGGTATGCGTCGGCGTACAACTTCGATGATCTCGAGGACTTTGCGACGCGGATCGAGGACATTATGAAGGAAGACGGGCCGGTGATGGTGGCGATAAAGATCCAGCCGGAAGTGCAGAATCTGCCGATTGGGTTGCGTGAGCGACGGGTTACGCGCAGCAGGGCGGAGACTATTGACGACCTGCGGGCGGAGCTTGGGATTGGGGCATAGCCGATAGTAACTCAAGCTGAGGAAGTCGAGGGATTCTTCCCTTCACACTGACCCTCTCCTCGAAGGAGAGGGAACAGTTTCAGAGCCTTCCCATTTTCAGGGAAGGCTCTTTACTTGTTAAGAGTGGCTAGCGGAGTCGGCGAGGGGGCGGGGACGGTAGTAGATGCCCCAGCGCTGCATGACTTCGGCTACACGGTCGTCGTCGAGTTCGCCTAGTTCGCGGAAGAATCCGGCGAGAGAGTGGGCGTGTAGCAGATCCTCGTCGCAGACCCAGTTGGCTTCGCCGCGCACGACGTAGACGAGACCGTTCTGGTGCTCGCACTGCATCTCGATGCGCTTGCCTTCATTGTCGTGCTTTACTATCAGTCCGAAGTCGGGCATTCGATTCTCCCTAGAAGAGGTCGTCTATGTTGAGGGTGAAGTCGGTGAGGGTGGGAGAAGTGAGAGTTTGCCCAGCACTGTATGTTCCGACAGCTTGGTAACTTCCTTCTTCCAACCGGAGAACCTCTATGGTGCGGGTGTCGGTGTCCACGATCCAGAATTCGCGGACGCCGTGACGGGCATAGAGGGCGCGCTTGAAGGTGCGGTCGCGGTGGGCTGTGGAGGGCGAGAGGACTTCGATTAAGAGGTCGGGAGCGCCCTGGATGTTTTCACGGGTGACGATATGGGAGCGCTCACGCGAGACGAAAATAACGTCCGGTTGAACTACGTCCGTATCCGAAAGCACCACGTCGAATGGCGCAGAATAGACAGTACCGATTCCAGTGCGTCGAATGAGTAGATTTATGTCCGTAGTCAATTCCCTCGACAACTTCTGGTGAGGTTCATTGGGAGAAGGAACCAAGATTAAATCTCCGTCGTGAAGTTCGTAGCGCTTGTCTTCGGGCGCGTTGCAGTAGTCCTCGTAAGTGAACTTGATCCGGGCGCCTTTGACGACCATTTTTGTCCCTCCGCATTCCATGGAGTTTCCGGTTGCCAAGTTTGACGATGGGATGGGTGCTGATATAATTTCTGCCGTTAAGGTATTTTATCAGACTTCGAGGAGTAGATATGGCGACGGCTCATTATCAAGACGACAATGTAATCATCCATAAGATGGAATGCGGGCCTTACGGGAACAATATGTACCTGGTGGTGTGCCCCGAGACTAACGAGAGCATACTTATCGATACACCTGCCGAGCCAGACAGGATGATCGAGCTGGCGAAGACGACGGACGTGAAGGCGATCATCATCACGCACAATCACATGGACCATCTACTGGGTTTCGAGGACGTCACCGGAGCGATCGACGCACCTGTGGGGATTGGCGTTGACGATGCGGATGCGCTGTCGCGCCCTGCCGATTTGCTGCTCAAGGACGGCGACTTGATTACGGCTGGGAATGTGAGCCTGAGGGCGGTTTTCACGCCGGGGCATACACCGGGATCGACCTGCTACTTCACGGACGGACACTTGTTTTCCGGCGACACGCTGTTTCCGGGAGGTCCTGGAAAGTCCGGGTCCCCTGAGAGGCTGAAGCAGCTGATCGAGAGCATTACGTCTAAACTTTTCGCGCTGGGCGACGACGTAAACGTGTACCCCGGTCACGGCGACGACGGTCATCTCCGGTCTTCCAAGGAAGAGTACGCAGACTTCGCCTCGCGTGAGCATCCGGACGACCTGTTTGGCGATGTGTTGTGGAAGGAAAGCTAGACGGGGAGCGCGATGCGGAGCAGTGCGACGCCGGGTGCATACCAACGTCGCAGGAGCGCCGACCCGTAGCTGACGAGCTCCCAAAGCCCGAAGCAAGCTCAGCGTTGTTCGCCAGCAGAATACCGGGCGTTCCGTGGACGCTGCGAGATGTCATCCTCGCCTCCGCTCTGTGCGTACCCATAGGCGTGGGGGGGAGTCTCGGACTGGGGATTGGGCTTGCCTGGCTGGGACTGGTCGAAGACAGGATTCTCGCGGTGGTGCTAGGAAGCACGCTGCTTCCGCTTGCATTGATTGCAGGAGCCTGGATCTTTGGGATACGGCGGCATGGTGTCTCTCCAGAGTTTCTGGGATTTCGCCCAACTACGGCGACGTCACTAGGGTGGCTGCCGCTGGTCGCGCTGGCTATCGGGCTTTCTGCAACAGGCGTGTACGCGCTTATAATGGAGGCGCTAGGCATTGATTTGCTCGTTCCAGACCAGAACCTTGAGGAACTTGGCGCACTGGACGGCATCGAGCGAATACCGACATTTGCCATAGTCGGGGTTCTCGCACCGGTGGGAGAGGAGATCTTCTTTAGAGGCTTTCTGCTTGCGGCGCTTGTCTCGGTAGTCGGCGGGCTGCGCGGAGCCGTGGTCAGCTCGGCGATCTTTTCGATCGCACACCTTAATGTGAGCACCCTGTTCCCGATATTCGTGATGGGGATTCTGCTTTCGTGGCTGTACTTGCGGACAGGCTCGATATGGCCGTCAATAGTTGCCCACGCGGCACAGAATCTGCTCGCGCTGACCATTCTCGAGATACCATTTGACGCGCCAGCGGCGTATCTGCTGACATGAAGACAATCCATAAGTGGAGTTAGTCTCTGTCATTTCGAGCGAAGTGAGCAACCTGAAGTCGGAAACAGGTTTGGAGGCAGCGCTTTAGATTCCTCACTCCGCTGCGCTGCATTCTGAATGACAGGGTTGGGGGGGCGCCGCGTTCGGAATGACAGGGTTGGGGGGCGCTTCATTCGGGATGACAACATTGGCGATTTGTGAAAACGTCTCAATATAGAGTCTTACAGACATAGAGACATGCATAAGGAAATGCAATGACAAACCGAATAGACACGACACTAGCGGCGCTGAGGGCAGAGGGCAAGGACATCCTTGCGCCATTCGTTACGCTGGGCTACCCGGATATGGCGACATCTGAGGATATGGCGGTCGCGATTCTGGCGGCGGGGGCAGATATGCTTGAACTGGGGATACCGTTCAGCGACCCGCTCTCTGACGGGCCGACGGTCCAGATGACGAGCTTTCGGGCACTGGAGAACGGGACGACTCTTCGCGGCGCGCTTGACAGCCTTCGTAGGCTGCGAGGCAGGGGGGTCAGTTCCCCGCTGATATTCATGGGTTACCTTAATCCGTATCTGAGCTACGGGATCGAGAGATTCGCCAGGGATGCGTCGGAAGCGGGTATGGACGGGATCATAATTCCCGATCTGCCGCCGGAAGAGGCTGGGCCGTACCAGGAGATATTCGAGGCGGCGGGCATTTACCTGATACCGCTGCTCGCACCGACGAGCACGGACGCGCGGATCGAGCAGGCTTGCAAACAGGCAAGTGGTTTCATATACTGCGTGAGCGTTACGGGGGTGACGGGCGCGAGGTCAGAGTTGTCGGGCGGCGTAGAGGGGCTGGCAAGACGCATACGCAAACACACCGACCTTCCGATACTGGTGGGGTTCGGCGTGTCGAGACATGAGCATGTGGTCAATATCTCGCGCTTTGCCGACGGCGCAGTTGTGGCGAGCGCAATGCTGGACGACGTGAACAAGGTCCCGATTGAGGACGCAGCGGAGACGGCGGCCCGATTCGTGCGCGGGCTAAGGGGTGGCGAGTAGAATGACCTGCCCTTGGACAAGCTCAAGACGAACAGCATTGATTTAATTCAGACACACATTTTCACGAAGCGAGGGTGCAGCAGGATGTCCAAAGTCCGCGGCATACGAGGGGCGACTACGGCAAGCAGCAATGAGAAGGATGAGGTATTCGAGGCGACGAGCGAGTTGCTTGCGGAACTGGTGAAGGCGAATGAAATTGAGGCTGATGACGTGGCGGCGGCGTTCTTTACCACAACGCCCGATCTAAATGCGGACTTTCCGGCGGCGGCGGCAAGGCTGATGGGCTGGACGCATGTGGCACTAATGGATGCGGTGGAGATAGATGTGCCCGGGTCGCAGGCGATGTGCATTCGGACGCTTATACTGATAAACACGGAGAAGCGGGCGGACGAACTTGTAAATGTCTATCTGCGGGATGCGGCGAACTTGCGGCAGTGGCGGGTTGAGGAGTAAGGACAATCCCCGTTCCCTTTAGCCGTTGTCTCTCCCCTCCTCTACCGTTAGGACCCTCATCATTTCTCATACCCTTTTCCGCGAATTCTCTTACCTGCGGCTCTTTACCTCGCGGCGGGATTGTTAACAGAGTGTTATAATCCGCGCCATTATGCTGAACGCCATGCTTCGCCCTCCAGCCATCGTGTGGCGGTACATTGCTCACTCGCCGCAAAACCGACGAACGCTTTGGTTCGGCTCCATAACGCACATTGTGAGCGATCTTCACTTCGCCCTGCTGTATCCGCTATTGCCGATACTCCGAAACGATATGGGGCTGTCCTACGAGCAAATCGGCATACTGCGCGCGACATTCAGCGGCGCGTCGGCGATACTGCAATTGCCGGCTGGCTGGATCGCCGATTTCACAGGCGAGTTCTGGCTGCTGTTGCTAGGGAATGTGTGGGTTTCGATTGGGCTGCTGGGCATGGCGCTGGCGTCAACATTCCTGTGGCTTTTGGTGATGAGCGTCGTTGGTGGTCTAGGCGGCGGATTTCAGCATCCGCTGGCGTCGGGCATGGTATCCCGCGCATACGACGCCAGAGGACGGGCCGCCGCCGTAGGGACGGTGAACTTCGCCGGAGACTTGGGCAAGCTGCTCGCGCCTCCGATTGTCGCCGGCGCGATTGCGATCAGTATGGGCTGGCGGCAATTGCTGTGGCTCGTGGGTCTAGTGAGCCTCGCGTTCATGGGCTTGGCTTCGCTGACGCGGCGGTCAGTCGATATTGGCAAGCCTGTAAGGGAAGCGGACGAACCAGAGAGCGCAGAGGCGAGCAGAACTCGCATGAACGGCTTCGTTACGCTGAGTGGCATAGGCGCGCTGGATTCCATGGCGCGGGTAGGCGCGCTGACATTCATCCCGTTCGTGCTTATCTCCAAAGATGTCAGCGAGACGCAGGCGATTGGCATGATGACATTCGTGTTCGTCGGCGGCGCGGTGGGCAAGTTCGTGGTTGGCTGGCTTGGGGACAGATTCAGCACGGTCAGCCTCATCTGGGCGACGAAGGGAGCGACGGCTGCGCTGATTGTGCTTGCGCTGTACGCGCCGATGTCGGTGGCAGCGCCTATGCTGCCCGTGCCAATACCTGTGATGCTGCCTCTGCTGGTAGCGCTCGGCATCGGTCTGAACGGCACATCGTCCATTCTGTACGCGACGGTAGCTGAGTATGTGCCTGCGAACAGACGCGGCCGGTTCTACGGCTCCTTTTACACGACGAATGAGGTCGGCACGGTGATTGCTCCGATAGGCTACGGTAGAATCGCCGATATGTTCAGCCTGAGCAGCGCGATGCTGATAATGGGCGGCGTGACGGCGATGATTCTGCCGGTGAGCCTGCTGCTGCTGACACAGAGGTTCAGCCGGTAGGAGCTGAGATCGATGAACAGGATGGACGGGATAGGATGATAATGCGGGGGAATTTATGGATGTGCGGATTGCGCGTCTGATATACTCCGAGTTACTTTCAGCATAGGCTCTCATTGGAGTTACATGAAGTGCACAGTGGCCGGAGCGAGTGGCGTTCACGGAACGCATAGTCCGGCGAATTGAGGCGCAATGCGAATCGAGCAGGAGCTGGAACAGGCGCGTATCGACAGGGACTCGGTGCTGACCATTGGGGTCTTCGACGGGGTGCATCGAGGGCATCAGAGCCTGATCGCCAAGGTTATCGCGGAGGGGAAGGCGAAGGACGCCGCGTCCGGGGTGCTGACATTTCGCAACCATCCGGACTCTGTTTTGAATCCAAACTTTCGACCGCAGTACATCACCAGCATTGAGGAGCGCATCCGCCTCATCAAGGAACTCGGCGTGGACTTTGTCGCACCGGTGACGTTCGATCTGGAGGTTGCCGGGCTGAGAGCACGCAGGTTCGTGGAATTGCTGACGAGCAGGCTACGCATGAAGGGGTTGGTCGCGGGGCCGGACTTCGCAATGGGTTACAAGCGCGAAGGCAATGTCGATGCGCTTAACTCGCTCGGAAGGGAGCTTGGCTTTACCGTCAGCGTGGTTGACTTGCTATCAGATGACGGGGATGCGGTTCACAGCACCAGCATTCGGAAGGCGATAGTTGACGGGAGTGTGAGGGAAGCGGCGAAGAAGCTGGGGCGCAACTTTTCGATAGGAGGGACCGTCGTTACCGGGGAGAAACTGGGTCGAACACTGGGGTTCCCCACTGCGAACCTGGAGGTTGGCCCGGAGATGGCGGTGCCCGGCAACGGGATATACGCGACGCGGGCTTTTGTGGGCGACGAGTGCTATATGGCCGCTACGAGCATTGGCACGAGGCCGACATTCGACGGCAAGGGCAGAACGATAGAAGCTTACTTATTGGCATTTGACAGCGACTTGTATAATATGGAACTACGATTGGAATTCGTGCAGCGTCTGCGGGATGAGGTTAAGTTCGAGACTGTGGACGAACTGCTGAAGCAGATGGAGCTGGATGTAGAGCAAACGCGAACTCTGCTTCAGGCCTAGCGATAGCCTGAGGCTCAGCAGGATGGGGGTCACTCATGCTAGAGCGCCCAAGTCAGCCTGGTCAAATGGATGATATCGTCCCACGAAACGGTCAGGGCAACAATCGCGATGCCGTAGTCGAGGCGCGCAGAGTGGCGGCCGAGTACGCAATATTCGCTGAAATTGGACGCGTCATCAGCTCCTCTCCCGACATCCAGGAAGTCTATGAAGGCTTCGCGGAGCAGGTCCGCAACATCATCCCGTTCGAGCGGCTAGTCATAAACAGCGTTGACCTGGAAGCAGGGACGGTCACGACGCTATATCAGTCTGGCGCGAATATACCTGAATGGGCTCCGGGGATGGTCAGAGCGCTCGCGAACTCTCCCACGGAGTGGGTTGCCAAGAACGCGCGCGGGCTGATCTTCACGCCAGACTCCCCTGAGTCCGTTGAGGAAGCATTCGCGAACCAGTCGCCCGTGATGGTCAGAGGAATGAAATGGCTCGTTGCCGTTCCCCTCATTTCCAGGAACGAAGTTATAGGCACGCTGCATTTCAGGTCGAGCGACCCGGAAGCATATTCGGAAAGTTGCCTCGAGATTGCGGAGCGAATTGCATCTCAGATAGCCGGGGCAGTCGCCAACTCACTGCTGTACGCCAAGCAGATGGAAACGCAGGCCGCACTGGAAGACACTCTGAACTTCGAGCAGCGGCTCGTACAGGAGCAATCACTCTTTGCCGAGATAGGCAGAATAATCTCGTCCTCAATGGACATCAACGAGGTGTATGAGGACTTCGCCAACCAGGTACAGCAGCTAATAACGTTCGACAGAATATCGCTCGCGCTCCTTAACAGAGACAACGACACGTTAGTGAACGCATACGTTCTGGGGCTGGAAGCCGAGGGCAGGCGAGTCGGCGAGAGGTTCGCCATAATTGACACACCTGCGGAGGATGCCGTCTATACAGCGCAGACGATCCTCGTTCAGGGAAGCGCAGACGTGCTCCGGGCACGCTACCCGTTAATGGTATTTCATAACATGCGCTCGGTAGTGATGTCGCCGCTAATCTTCAAGAATGAGGTCATCGGCCTGCTGAACGTGCGCTCGCTGAAGGAGAATGCCTACGGTCAGCGCGACATAGATATGCTCACGCAGGTTGCCAGACAAATTGCACCTGCGATTGCGAACTCACAGCTTTACGCTCAGCAGAGCCGACTGGCGACGTTCCCTTTGCACAACCCGAACCCGGTGGTTGAGGCGAATCTGGATGGCACCATTGCTTACTGCAATCCGGTCGCCAAGCAGCGATTCCCGAACCTGGAAGACCTTGGACCGCGACATCCCCTGATGATTGAGATTGACACGATAGTGGAAGACCTGACGACGAGAGGAGGGTTCCACTCGCGCGAGGTTGACGTTGGCGAGGAGACTTACCAACAGCGCATAGCCTACATACCCGCGATAAACCAGATCCGGATTTACTCTAACGATATTACGCCTCGAAAGCAGGCGCAGGAGAAGCTGGCGCGGCAGGCGGACGAACTGGCGCGGTCGAATGCCGAGTTGCAGGAGTTCGCGTATGTGGCGTCGCATGACCTGCAGGAGCCACTCCGGGTGATTTCCGGCTTCGTACAATTGCTGTCGGACCGTTACGGCGGGGAATTGGATGAAACCGCGGATGAATTCATCGGCTATGTGGTTGACGGAACGGAACGGATGAAGATCCTGATAAACGACTTGCTTGAGTACTCGCGCGTGGGGACTCGGGGAAGACCTCTGGAGCCCGTAGAGAGCGCGAGCGCGCTGGAGCATGCGCTGTCAAACCTGCAGGTAACCATTAAGGAGACTAAGGCGAAGGTCACGCACGAGCGGATGCCCAGAGTGCAGGGAGACATTAACCAGCTTTCGCAGCTCTTCCAGAATCTGATAAGCAATGGGATGAAGTTCTGCAGCGAGAAACGCCCTGAGATCCACATTTCGAGCGTGCAGGTTGGCGAGTCCTGGGTAATGTCGGTGTCGGACAATGGCATCGGGATAGACCCGCAGCACAACGATCGCATATTCGGAATGTTCAAAAGGCTTCACGGAAGGGGCGAGTATCCGGGCACCGGCATCGGACTCGCAATCTGCAGTAAGATCGTCGAGCGACATACGGGTAAAATCTGGGTAGAGTCTGAACCTGGAAACGGAGCAACTTTCAGCTTCACGCTGCCGGTTGCAGAGGACTAAGGGAAAGGAGACGGCATTGTGACTTCAGCGACAGAGGATAGAGCGATCGAAATTCTGCTGGTGGAAGACAATCCTGCCGATGTGCGGTTGACGGAGGAGGTAATCAAGCAATCGGAGCATGCTACCAACATAACGGTTGCTGAGGACGGCGTGGTGGCGATGGAGATTCTGAAGGGCGAGGGCGACCACAGCGGATCGTCGCGCCCGGACCTAATTCTGCTTGACCTGCGGTTGCCGCGCAAGGACGGACCTGAGGTCCTGGCGGACATCAATTCGGACGAGAGCCTGATCAACATCCCGGTCATGATTCTGACAGGCACCGAGGCGGAGCAGAGCCTTCTAAACGCATACAACATTCCGCCGAGCAGATTCTGCCGGAAGCCCATCGAACTGCAACGGTTCAACAATGTGGTGAGCCAGCTGGGGATGTTCAGTCGCCAGCCGATCAGCATGGGTCCTCCGGCTGAGCAGGCAGCGGAAGCGCCGTCCTCGGGCGGCAAGCGCCGGTGGTGGTGGCCGTTCGGCGGCAGCTAGGCTGCCCGCCCGACGCATGTCACTATTAGTATAGAGGGAAGTGACATGACCACGATGTATATGAGGCCCGCAAGCAGACCACTAGAAATTCTGCTGGTCGAAGACAATCCGGCCGACGTCCGGCTTATCCAGTTGATTCTGGAAGACGCGGAGTTCCATGTGAACTTTACCGTCGCCAAAAACGGGCAGGAAGCGATGACCATACTGCTTCAGCAGGAGGGACATGCCGACGCGCCTCGCCCGGACATGATTCTGCTCGACCTCAATATGCCGGTAATGGACGGCAGAGAGGTACTTGCCGAACTGGAAAGACATTCGGGCCTGGGCAGGATCCCGGTGGTTGTGCTGACGACATCGCAGTCTCAAGAGGACCTCGAGTACGCCTACAGCAAGTGCATAAGCAGCTACATCACCAAGCCGGTTGACGTGCACCAGTTCAATGCGAAGGTGCGCGACCTGCTCAATTACTGGACTAATGTGGCGGTCTTGCCCGACTAATGCGGCTTGCAAAGAGCGGCTTGACTAGCGATACCGAAAATTGTCTTGGACAATGTCTAATACAGTGTTGACACTGTAGCACTCAGTTGCTACGGTTGAACTACGGGGGGCGAGTGATTCCACAATCACTGCCCGCGCGATCACTGCCCAGCGTTGCGCCGGGCTAACAGGAGGTTGGCTATGGTTCGACAGAATGTCGTGAATCATATCTGGAAGTTCCCTTGTCTTACCCCTGCTGGTCTCAGGGGCAGAGGGCGAGGATAGGTTAGGCAGGAGGGGAAGCTCCGATAGAAACCAGCAGGGGAGGCCAAGACCGGCGGCCCCGCGAAGCACAACAGGCTGTTAAGTGGCCTAAAGCAATTACGGGCACAGCCTCCAGTCTATTCGATACTGGAGGGACAGGCGGAAGTGCGGGACTAACGGGCAATTCAGGAAGGCGGGCAGCAGTATGGGCTGCGCCCGCCTTCCTTCGTTTTGAGATATAATTTGCTTCGCGTAATCGGATTTCGCCGGTCGGCGAATTCCTAGCTCAAACCCAAATGAGGTGTTCCATTTTGTTGTCAGACGCCGTAAGAGACGAGAACGTGATGCGCCGTGTGCTGAAGCGAGGCGTGTCGGAGATTATTGTGGAATCGGAGTTCGTGGAGAGGTTACGGGGAGGCAGGCCGCTTCGCCTCAAGATGGGCTTCGACCCGAGCGCGACGGACATTCACTTAGGGCATGCCGTGGGGTTGCGGAAGCTGCGTCAACTCCAGGACATGGGACACAAGGTGGTGCTGATTGTCGGGGACTGGACGGCGCAGATAGGCGATCCGAGCGGCAGATCGGCGACCAGACCTATGCTGACAGCGGAGCAGGTGCGAGAGAACGCAGCAACATATATGGCGCAGTTCTTCAAGATTGTGGACCGAGACAGGACCGAAACAAGATGGCAGAGCGAATGGTTTGGGGACTTCTCGCTTGCTGATGTGATCCGTCTTACGAGTAAGTTCACTGTGGCGCAGTTCCTTGCGCGCGATGACTTCGCCACGCGATTCAAGGCGAACCAGCCGATCGCTATCACTGAGCTGCTGTACCCGCTGCTGCAGGCTTACGACTCAGTTGCAATCGAGTCGGACGTTGAGTTCGGGGGCACCGACCAGATGTTCAATCTCCTGGTAGGCCGCGACTTACAGGGAATGATCGGGCAGACGCCGCAGCAGTGCTTCCTGATGCCGCTTCTTCCGGGCACGGACGGAGTGCAGAAGATGAGCAAGAGCCTGGGGAATTACATCGGCATAGACGAGCCGGCGAACGAGATTTACGGCAAGGCGATGTCACTGCCGGACGAGCAGATTGTGCCTTACAGTGAGTATCTCACGGATATTGATGACGAAGAGATCGAGGAGATGCGACTGACGCTGGGCGACGGTTCGGTGAACCCGATGGAGCTGAAGAAGCGGCTGGCGCGCGAGCTGGTAACACAATTTCACGATGGCGATGCGGCGTTGGCGGCGGAGGGGCATTTCGAGAGGACTGTTCAGGGGGGTGGATTGCCGGAGGATATGCCAGAGTATGCGCTGCCGGCAGCGGATGTTCTTGCGAGCATGCGGTTGAGCCGATTGCTTGTTGACGCGGGTCTTGCGAGCAGCGCGGGCGAGGCGAGGCGGCTGATAAGCCAGGGGGCGGTGCAGGTGGATGGTGAGCGCATATCGGAGGATTCGGCGTCCGCCATCACTTCCGGTTGCGTGCTGCGGGCGGGACGGCGGCGGTATGTGCGGCTGGTGTAGCGCGGACTCGGCTTGATTGACTGCGAATGCTGTGGCAGTATGATTGCATATCATGCCTACGAAGAGAGGTACAACGACATGTTCAAGAAACGCGAAAAGAGGGAGGAACGCCCGGCGAATATCCCGCCGCCGCCACCACCACCGCCCGCGTGGACGGATCCAGGCGTACAAGTCAAAGATGGAGACCTACGGATATTTGGGAAGAGAAAGTCAGGCAACGCCACTGACCGCCCAAATCAATAGCAGGACTACTTCTACTGAGAATAGACAGACCATGGCTGTCAGTATCCTACCCATCTTGTTAATCAAGGACGCATTTGAATCAAAATGCCGCCCTGCCCAGTAAATGGCGTTTCTTTTGAACTCCAACTCGGCAAAGTGCATCCACCGTCGGTAGAGAATGTCAGGGCTCGGGTAACGAATTCCAGTATTGCCACTGAGTAGCTTAGCAGCAATGCCTAGCGTCAGATTTAAGACAGCGACGATCATTGCGGTGATGAACCAGCCAGAGCCGAACTCGGCGCTCTCTTCGATGGCTATCACTAGGGCCGGGACGCCCAACGTAAGAGTGGCGGTGAATGCAAGGAATGTTTGTATTCTTCGCTCGACAGATTCGAATCTCCGCTGAATCCAGTCATACGAAGGAGCGACAAACTCGTAGGCTAAATCCACCGACGGCCATGCAAAATAGTCAGGTTGACCGTCTTCCTGCTGGTGCAAGGCACTCTCCTAACGATAAAATGATGCCTACATTTAACCATAGATATGGTCTGAATTCACCAATTCCCAGCACAATATACGGTCTACTACACGGCTGGGCTGCCGGGATGGTCGGGGGCGCCGTAGAGGGGGCAGCCGGCGCAGGATGTGGGCTGGGTGGAGTTTCCGCAGGTGGCGGGGGTGTACGTCTGCTGGGGCCGCGCTATGCCAAGACGGGTTGCTATCTCCTTTTTGCGTGATTGCTTTGCGCCTTCGCTGAAGAGGTCGAGCTTGAGTTGCTTGGCGCGAGGCGGGCGGTGGCCGGGGAAGCGGATGAAGGGCCAGGCGCGCTTGCGGACTACACCCATGGTCTGAAGGTCGCGCCAGTTGTCTATGCTGTGGGCGCGGCGGCTTCGGAGGATTCGGTCTGCCGAAGTCGGGCCGACGCCAGGAACGCGTAGGAGTTGCACCTTGGTCGCTGCGTTCACGTCGAGGGGGTAGGCGTCGAGGTTGTGGACGGCGATGGACTGCTTGGGATCGTCGTCGTGGGGCAGGAATCCGTTTTCGTCGTAGGCGAGGCGCATTTCGTCGCCGGTGAACTTGTACACGCGGCTGAGCCAGTCGGCCTGGTAGAGGCGGTGCTCCCTTACCATCGGCGTCGCGGGATGCTCTTCGAGCGGTGTGTGACGGATGGGCTGGAAGGGGGCGTAATAGACGCGCTTGAAGTTCCACTCGCCGTAGAGCTGGTTCATGCGCTGGAAGATGTCCCAGTCGGACTCGTTTGCCGCGCCGACGACCATCTGGGTCGCCTGCCCGACGGTCGCACCCCTACCAGTGCCCTGATTGCGGCGCATGAGACCGGCGACCCAGCTCATGGGGTCGAGGATGTCGCGCTGCATGTCTTTCATGGTGCTGAGACGGGTCATCATCTCGGCAGTGGGCGTCTCTATGTTTACGGATAGGCGTGTGCCTAGCCTGTACGCTTCTTCGACTAGGTTGTAGTCGGTGCCGGGCATGACTTTCATGTGGATGTAGCCCTTGAAACCGTGCTTGTGCCGTATCGAGTCCACCACCTTGAGCAGACGCTCGGTGGTCTTGGAACCGCTGCCCGCGATGCCAGAACTGAGGAAGAGACCGCTGACTGTGTGGCGGCGGTGCATCTCCATGAATGCGCTGGCAAGCTCATCGACTTTGAAGGCGTAGCGCCTGCGGGGGACCCAGTGGCTGTTGGGGCAGTAGAAGCAGTCCATCTTGCAGAAGTCGGTGAACATCACGCGCATGAGGCTGATGAACTTGCCGTTGGGCATAACTGCCTTATAGACGCCGGGCACAGGATTGCGGCGCGCGGATGTGTAGGGCGCGGGCGTCCTGCTACCGGGCGCAGGGCGAGAGAGGATGTCGTGGCTTGCCATGCCACCGAGGATGTGGAGCTTCTCGAATGTGTCGGGGGTGTGCTTGATTAGCATTACGTTTCACCTGCATAGAAAATATGTTCGCTTCAATGAGTTTAGCACGGGTGAGCGGAATGTCAATGGGGAACAATATAAGGAGGGAAGGGATTCTGATTCAGAGGATCTGGCGTAGGCGGGTATCCCAGCGGTCGCGCAGCCAGTCGCCAATGAAGTTGAAGGAGAGTACGGTCATGAAAATCGCCACGCCGGGGAAGAAGGTGACCCACCACGAGTTGGAGAGATAGTCGCGGCCCTCGGCGACCATCGCTCCCCATGCCGGCGTCGGCGGAGGCACGCCTGCGCCGAGGTAGCCGAGGATGGATTCGGCGAGGATGATGCCGCCGACCTGAAGTGTGACAGCGACGACTAGGGTGTTCATAACGCCGGGCAGGATGTGTCGGACCAGTATTCGGACATCAGATGCGCCCGCGACCTTAGCCAAGGCGATGTAGTCGAGGGTCTTGAGCTGGAGGGTCTGGCCGCGGACGAGGCGCACGATCTCAGGCCAGCTTGCCAGAGCCAGGACGCCTATTATGACGTAGTATTTCTGGCCGAGAACGACGACGATTACGAGTGCGAGCAGCAGGTATGGGATAGCCGTGGTGATGTCGGTGAGACGCATCACTAATTCATCGACGTATCTGCCGTAGTAGCCTGCCACAAGTCCGAGGGTCGCGCCGACAACCATTCCTATCGCGATGCTGATGGATGCGAGAGTTAAGGAGACACGCGCGCCGTGGATGATTCGCGTAAGGATGTCGCGGCCGAGAGCGTCCGCGCCGAGGATGTACTTGCCTCCCCTGCTGCAGTAGTCGAAGTATGGCTTCAGATCGCCGGTACAGGGTTCGTACCAGAATGGCGCGGCGGTACGGTCTCTGAGGTGCTGTAAGTTGGGCTTGCTGGGCGCGATGTATTCGGCGAATATGGCGCAGGTCAGCAGGGTTCCGATGATGAAGATGGGGATGAGGGGCCAGCGGCGCAGAACGTAGAAGATGCGCCTGAATATCGAGGGGTGCGTGCGGCGGTGTATGTCGGCGATGGTGAGGCGTGTGGCTTGGTTCATCGGGCAGGAACTAACATTGATGGACAGGATTGGGCAGGATAAAGGGAAATAGTGAGGGGCGGGTTTAATCCCCGCCCCTATTAGTCAATCTGACGTTTGCATCGTTTAGGTTGTGAATAGAACCGGGTTTCTCAGGGGTGGTGCTATTTCCTGCTCGGAGAGGGCGTAGGCTTCCTTCTTATATATCTGGATGCGGTGGGAGCCGAAATCCAGGACGTAGAGCCTGCGCTCCTCGTCCACGCGGACGGTCAGTGGGGCGCGGAACCGCTTGGTGGCTTCCAGGTCTGCCATCTCGCGCAATCGCAGAGTCACGGGGTTGGCGAGGATGTACTCGCGAGCGGAGCGCGAGAGGTTTGCGTCGCCGAGGAACTGCTCAACGAAGCGACCGTCGGAGTCGAAGAGCTGCACACGGTCGTTGCCCCAGTCGCAGACGTAGATGTCACCGTCGGAGTCAACGGCAACGCTCGTCGGTCGGTCGAACTCGCCTTTACCGTCTCCTGGATCGCCAATTTCCATCAGGAAATCGCCGTCCACCGTGAATTTCTGCACGCGGTCGTTGCGCCAGTCGGCGACGTAGATGTCGCCCTCGTCGTCAACGGTCACTCCCCAGGGCATGTTCAGCTGTCCCTTTTCTTCGCCGAAGACGCCGAACTGGGAGATAAACTCGCCATCCTTCGTATAGGTCTGGACGCGGTGGTTGAGGGTGTCGGAAAGGACGATGTTGCCATCGTTGTCGAAGGACATACCAGTAGGGCGATCAAACTGTCCCTCGCCGCTGCCCTTCTCGCCCCAGCTTGCCTGCTGGACGCCGTCCTTGTCGAAGACGAAGACCTTGTTGTGCGCCTCGTCGGAGACGTACAGCAGCTCGTTATCGTCGCAGAGCAGACCGGACGGCCACTGGAACGTGCCTGTTCCGATGGTGCCGAGATTGTCGTCCGACCAGTTGATGCACCGGATTTCGTTACCCAGTCCGCCCCTCGTGAGGACATAAACGCGCTCGTCCTTGCCGAAAGCGACGTCCACTGCATTTGAAGTGACGCGGCGCATGCCGAGTGTCATGTAATAAGGGAAGCCCGACCTGAGCAATCCGTATGGTCTGGCCATTGTTGCACCTCGTTGGAGTTTTTAGATTAGTCGGTATTTCGGTAGGTCAGTATGTCAGTGATAGTGATCTATTCAGCCGATACTGCGCTGTGCCGCGCTGGATTCCTGCTTTCGCAGGAATGACGGAGAGCGATGTCTGTATGAGCAGACACACTACTGCGTCAAGCGACTGGCTAACCGATCAACCGACATACTGTCTGACTTGCTCCCTATTTGAAAGGGGTAATCTGCTCGTAGTGGCCGTTCACGATTTCGGGGGCGTCTATGCCCATCCACTGCTCAAGCATCGTGCCGTAGATGCCGCGGAAGTCTATGGTGTGCTCCAGGTCCTCGCCCTTCGCCCAGTCTTTGGCGTCAAGGGACGGGTACTCGGAGTAGAGTCCGCCGTTGACCGGCTCGCCGATGATGAACGCGCCGCCGCCTGAACCGTGGTCGGTGCCGCTGCCGTTGTCCTTGATGCGACGTCCGAACTCGGTGAATACAAGCATCACCACGTTGTCTGCGGCGTCGTGCTCGTTGAGATCGTCGAAGAAGTCTCGGATCGCGCCGGAGAGGTCCTGCAGCAGCTTGGGATGCGTTGGGTTCTCGTTGGCATGGGTGTCGTATCCGCCGTGGCTCGTGTAGAAAATGCGCGTGCCAAGACCAGTGGTGTGCACCCTTGCGATGTCGCGCAGGCTCTTGGCTATGGCGTTGTCGGCGTATTCGACCGTCGAACTGTACTGCGCGGGCGCGGCCTTCAGCCTGTCGGCGCCGCGTAGGACGTCCATGCCGGTGCGGGATAGGTATTCCATGACGGGGCCTGTGCCGATAGCCTGGGCATACATGTCCTTGAATATCTGGAGCGCCTGGTCGCGCTGGTCGTTCTCGCCGATACCTGTCATTAGACCGTAGCTGTCGAGGTCGTTGACGGAGGTTACCGGCACACCGGGGACAGCCATCGCACGGGGCAGGCCAACACCGAAGTTGATGCCGGTCAGCTCGTCTTCGCCGTTGGGATCCAGCTCGCGCAGCGCCTTGCCAACCCAACCCTCGGTTACGACCTTGTCAGGCTCGCAAGTGTGCCAAATGTCCATGCCGCGGAAGTGAGAGCGGTTGGAGTTCGGGTAGCCAATGCCCTGCACTATCGCAACCTTGCCCTCCTCGAACATTTCCTTCATGGGACGAGCGTTGGGATTGAACCCCAGCTCGTCGTTGATGGGCAGCACATCCTCGCGCTCAATCCTGACCAACTTGCGGTTGTCGTGATAGGTCGGACTGTTGTACGGGATGAGGGTGTGCATGAAGTCGTTGCCACCAGACAACTGCACTATGACCATGACCGGGTCTTTTCCGTTTCCATTGGCTGGCATCTCGTGTGCCTCCTTCTATGAGTCTTTCAGTCGGTCAGTTTTTCAGTCGGTCAGGGGCGTTCTTGCCTCCATCCTAGCCTTCCCCCTGAGGGGGAAGGGACATTGGGTTGTCTGTTAGGCGAACTGGTACTCACGGGTGGACACTATTAGCTGGAGCATCCTCCCTATATGGGTCGCGCTCTCGTTCGCCTCCGCTTCGGTCTCGAACCTGAGACCACCGGCTGCATTCGCGTATCGCAAGAGGCCCTCGTGGGTGGCTTCATCAACGGAGACATGACCGGCGAGTTCAAGTGACAGCTCGACGAACTGCTCCGGGGTAAGAGAGCCATGCTCGCTCTGCTCGCTCATTCGGGAAACGATGTCCTGAACGCCCGGCTTGGAGAGATCGTTGAGCTGGTTGACGGCGAAGTTAATGCGCTCGTTGAGCGTGCCACCGTCAATCCACTCATGGCCGGTGTGCCAGCCTTCGACCGTCGGGGGGTTCATAAGCTGCTGGCCCATAACTCCCGTTGCAGCGCTGAGAGCGCCGACTGCCTCGTTAGGCTCTGGGAACTTGTAGGTGCCGACGAGCTTGATTGTACCTGCGACGAGCTCGGACGGGCTCTTGACCTTCTTGAACATCGCCTGCTTAAAGAATTCGGAGTTGAAGAGTGTCCGAAGGATGGGGCGAATTTCGCCATTGTGCTCGAAGTAAGCACTAATGAGAATCTCCATCGCTTCGGGGTCGCGCGGCGCTTCGAGTTCCCAGGCGGGAACCTGCGGCTCGTCGGCGACGAAGAAGTTGTAGATGTGTCGGCAGATGAATGCCGCCGTAGCGGGCTGGCGGACGATGATGTCTATAATGTCCTCACCGTTGAAGTTGCCCGTCTCGCCGAGGAATGTCTTTTCGGAGTCGTCGTGGTCCTCTTCTACATAGAGGAACTCGGCGTCATAGCTGCCGAAGGGGTACAGCGGAATGGGCTGCGTAAAGGTCCAGCCGGTGAAGGCGCGGGAGGCGTTCTTGATGTCATCTTCGGAGTAGTGGCCTACACCCATGGAGAAAAGTTCAAGCAGCTCCCTGCCCCAGTTCTCGTTCGGCTCGCCCCTGTGGTTTTCGCAGTTATCCAGCCAGTAGTTCATTGCGGGGTCTTTTGCGAGTTCCAGAAGGATCGTCTTCATGTCGGTCATGCCGACCTGTCGGAAGGTCTCTATCTGACGGACGATGGAAGGAACGTGCTCGCCCTTGTACCAGGCGGTGGCGAAGACATGGTGCCAGAGCAGCGCAATCTTCTCCTGAAGCGGGCGCTGGGTGTTGACCATGCGGTATATCCAGCGTCCCGTGTGCAACGGAAGCGAGTCGGTGTAACTCAGTTCGAGGTTGTAGCGCTTCCAGACATCCTCTTCGAGGTCCTCAAAGCGTTCCGGGTTCACAAGGTCATCGACTACGGCCTCATAGCCCTTCGATGCCAGCTCGTCCAGCTCCGCCCTGGAAGCGCCGAAACCTGCGCGGCGCATCAGGTGAGCAATCCGAGCAACGTCATTAGCCATTCTCGCTCCCTCCTTTGAGAAGTGCATATCCTAGCAACACATGCGACTGCGAAATTAAACCTATATATAAGGTTGATAAACCTAACGTGCATTTTACATCAGACTGGCAAGGTGTACAACAGGAATGGCGAGAGTTCGCAAGCCATTGGCGACAGATGGGGATAGAGTGCGCCTCGACCTGATTGGCTTACGCCATTCCATAGCCTGTTGAGGCGCTCCTGCGTGCTCGTGACCATGCTTTCCAATTCCACGGATTTCATCCAGTCGCTGCGCGGGAAAGGGCCTTGTGGTGTCATTTGACTTTACTGCCGTGGTTCGGCTAGTATTTCTGATTGTAAGAGATTGCACAATCGGCTTTGGTTGACTTGTGCGAGTCTCATCTTTTGATATTAGTTGAGGGATTTCTTCAGGGCCCGCAAGGGCAAATAGGTAATTTCCTTAGGAGGGAAAGAAATGAAGAAGGGAAGGCTATTCTGGCTGGTACCTCTGGCGGCGATAATCGCGTTCGCGTTGGTTGCCTGCGGCGGCGCGCCGACCGAGGATGTTTCCCCGGCAGCACCCGCTCCACAGGCGCCCGCTCCGGCAGCGACCACCGCGGCGGCACCGGCTCCTGCGGCAACCGCGGTGCCCGCACAGGAGGCTCCTGCGGCAGCTAGTGGCGAAGGGGCAACGCTGACGGTTGTACTGGATAACGTCGGTTCGCCTCTCTATAGAAACGAGAAGGCGACCTGGCCGGACAATATGATGAACTACTACTACGGTTTCCAGGAGTTGCTGGTGACTTGGGAGCCAAATACGGCCGGAGATGGCGGCAAAGGCAAGGTTTCGGACGAGACTTGCGAGGCGCCTATGCTCGCGCTGAGCTGGGAGTACGACCTGCCGCCGAACTTTGACGACCCCGACAACCAGGGCACGGTAACCGTGAACCTGCGCCAGGGTGTGGACTTCTATGTAGCGGAGGGCGTGCACTCTGAGTTCACGGCCGAGGACGCGGCGTGGTCGTTCAACGACGCCGGTTCCAATAATCCTGCCGCCACACACTCCAATGCGGGTGAGGCGGGCGACTGGTTCAAGCTGTGGGAAGCGACCGACAAGTACACACTGAAGGGGCACTTCCGCAACTACATCGCGGACTGGCTGAATGGCGGCGGCGCCGGTATCAGCAGCATGTGTGGCGACGCTATCGGCATCGTGTCGAAGACACTGTACGATGAGATTGGCGACGATATTCTTACGACGCCTCACGGCACGGGTCCGTTCTATGTGCAGGATTGGCGCCCGAACGAACTCATCGAAGCGACTTCTCGCGTAGATCACTGGAACAGCAAGCCGAACTTCGCGTTCCTGAAGCTGCGGCAGGCCAGCGAGGCTGCACAGCGCACTGCCCTACTCCAGACCGGACAGGCGGACATCTCTATGGTGTCTATCCAGGACGTGGCGGATCTGCAGAGCGAGGGCTTCAAGTTCCACGACGGACTGAACCAGATTCTGGGCCAGTTCATATACATGGCGGGCAACTACTGGTCGTTCAAGGACCCGCAGACGGGCGACCCAGTTGAGCTACGTGAAGGCTTTTATCCTGACGATGAGCACCCATGGATTGGCGACCCACGTATCGAGTGCGCGGGCGCTGACCGTTCAAACCCATCAGGCGCACTCGGCGCAGGCTGCGATGCCATTGGCTTCGACTACGCTGACGCGGACAAGTTCTCCTACGAAACCGAGCACATGCTGAAGGCGAAGGCTTTCCGCGAGGCTCTGATATACGCAATCGACCGCGACCTCATTGGCGAGACCATCGTGTCCGGCTATGGCGGCGCGATATACGGCACGGGACATGGCGGTGGAATCGCCTTCCACCAGACGCATCCCGAGTATAAGGACAAGTGGGCAGCGCACTTCGACCCGGCGATAGCGAAGCAGAAGCTGGCAGAATCCGGAGTGGAGCCTGGCTTCGAGTTCGAGTACTACTGCCCGGCGGGTAACGGCACATCCATCGAGGTCTGCCAGGCCGTCGTAGGCATGTGGGAGGAGCATCTCGGGCTGAAGCCGTACATCGACAACACGGCATACTCATCACGTCGCCCGACAATGGTCGGACGCTCGATCAAGTCCGTGTGGCAGACCAGCTGGGGTCCGAACAGCGCACAGGCAAAAGACCCGGGCGGCACGATTCCGGTGTGCTGCCTCTGGCCGATAGCCTCGGCGGGCGGGTATAACGCGGGCATCGAGGACAACAACTTCTACAATGACTTCGACATCACTCGCATACAGGACAAGGGCACTGAGGAGAATCTTGCCACGCGCGAGAAGATTATGGACCGTTGGTATGACCTGAAGACGGGCACGGGCATCGTGGAAGTGCCAACACTCATCGGCATGAACCCCGACACCGTGCAGAGCTGGGACCTCAAGCCTTGGCGCCTGACCAACAGCTTCGAAAGTGTCGTATATACACCTCAGTAAACTGAAGCGAAAGAGCGCCCATTCGGTCGAACCGGGTGGGCGCTTTATTTCTTTAAGACTACCTCTACTCTAACTGTTTGAATTCAAGCGACTGCCGATCGGTCCATGCGACGGAGCGCGGTCGCAACATCACCCAAGCCCGATAGCAGAGGACGCGCAGGACCTGACATGAAGACATTCGTGCTTCGCAGGCTATTCTTTACGGTACTGTCCGTGATTGCGGCTACGCTGATAGTATTCAGCATGTCGCGGCTGCAGGGCGACCCGCGCTACTTGTTTCTGGCATCCGGCTATACTACACAGGAGCAGTGGGACGCCTGGGGCAAGGAGTTCGGGCTGGACAAGCCTCTGGTCATCCAATACTTCATCTGGCTAGGCAAGGCGATGACCGGCGACTTCGGCAAGTCGCTGAAGTCCGGGTATGAGTCAACAGAGATGCTGCGGATATTCGCACCGGCGAGCTTGCAGCTAGGGCTTGCCGCATGGATATTCGTGCTGATTACCGGCGTGCCGCTGGGCGTGCTATCCGCTGTGAAGCGCGGTTCGCTATGGGACCTGATAGGCAGGACATTTGCGGTATTCGGGCAGGCGCTACCGCCGTTCTGGCTGGGTATTATGCTCATTCTTATATTCGCCGTACAGCTCGAGTGGCTGCCGCCCGGGACGCGAGGGGACGACGACGAATCGGCGTTATCACGCCTGAGCTATTTCATCCTGCCAGCGGTAACCCTGGGGTGGCTGGCGTCCGCCGGGCTAATGCGCCTGGTACGATCGTCCATGCTCGAGGTTCTGGATTCAGAGTTCATCAAGCTGGCGCGCGCGAAGGGTGTTGGGAATACCACGCTGATATGGAAGCATGCGCTAAAGAACTCGCTCATCCCGCCGCTCACGTTTTCGGCCCTTATAATGGCAGCTTTCATTGCGGGCACGGTCGTAACCGAAACGGTGTTCGCCTGGCCCGGGCTTGGCTTCATGGTCGTTCAAGCGATCATTAACAACGATTTCCCGGTGATGACCACAGCGGTGATGGTGTTCACGATACTGTATGTTACAACGGTTTTCGTCGTAGATATACTGTACGCATTCATCGACCCAAGAATCCGGTACTCGTAGGCTGGGAGCGGCGCATACGATGGCACAAGCACTGGCGGCAAATCTGGAGAACATAGAGCGAGCGAGCCATCAGACCTTTGTAAGCAAGGTTCTGTACGTGCTGCGTCGGTGGCCTGTGTTTCCCATCTTCATTATAGCGACGCTGGTGGTATCTGCTGTCTTCGCACCATTCGTCTCCCCAAATGAACCGATAAAGCAGGACTTGCGGGCTAAGACGGATGCGCCATTCTGGTACGAAACATGCGGCACCAAGCAGCACCCAATCAACAACAACGAAGTCCCCGAAGTGCCGTGGTTGGATAAGTGCCGTCAGACGGGGGAGAACTTCTACCCTCTAGGCGCTGATCCACTAGGGCGAGGTTTGCTGACCCGCATCATTTACGGCGCGCGGGTATCCTTGGTGCTCGCGGCGGTGGCAATTGTCGTGGGAACGCTTGTAGGCACGGTTCTGGGACTCTCGGCCGGCTACTTCGGCGGGATTCTCGATGAGCTGATAATGCGCCTGACGGACATTGCGACCGCGATTCCGTACCTGCTGCTCGCCCTGATAATTGTCATTGTGCTTGGGCAGAAGGTGTTTATAAACGGAGACGTCATCGTCCTGGTTCTGGCGCTGGCAAGCTGGCCGGGAATAGTGCGGCTCGTGCGTGGGCAGTGCCTTCAGCTGAAAGCACTGGACTACGTCGCGCTCGCGCAGATCGCCGGAGCTTCGACTTTCCGCATAATGTACCGACACATATTGCCCGGCGTTACGAACACAATCGTAGTTGCGACGACGCTTCAGGTCGGCAGTATCATCCTGGCGGAGTCCATTCTCAGCTTCCTGGGCGCGGGCGTACCTCCGCCCACTCCTACCTGGGGCTCAATGGTGGCGGAGGGCCGGGACTACCTCAGCTCGGCGTGGTGGGTCGCATTCTTCCCCGGCATGGCGATTTTCCTGACGGTGCTGGCGTTCAACTTCATCGGCGACTGGCTGCGCGACAGGTGGGACCCGAGGCTGCGGCAGCTATAGGCAGGCGAGCCGAGCACTACGAGGAACATCAGCCCGCCTAAGGCGGGTGGCAAGGATTGTTGCGCAAGGCGATTCGCATCATTGGGGAAGATGTGAAGTATCAGGGTTGACAATCCGCCAAATATCAATTATAAGTTCACGAAAGTCACCTTACTTGTTCCCCACAGCGATTCATCGTCGCTCCTATGACGCGCTTAGTAGTTTGTCTAAGCACAAGCATAGAAGTGTCGTGTATCACTCTTTGTGGAGTTAAGGGCTACATTTTTTAGGGAGGAAGTTCAATATGGGAAGGAAGCTATCACGGTATTTGTGTATAAGTTTCGCTCTTGCGGCGTTAATAGCGTTTGCCATGGCGTGCGGCGGAGCGGCTCCTGATGCGGGTGGCGCCGCGCCGGCGGCGCAGGTACAGGCAACGCCGACGTTCCCGCCAACGGTTGTTCCGCCTTCGATTCCGACGGCTGCGCCGGCACAGGCGCAGGCAGCTGCACCGGCACCTACAATGGCGGATGGCGAAGTTGTGAGGGGCGGTCATATACGGGTTATCAACGGTACATTCCCGCCGAAGTGGGACTTCTCGCAGACCAGCACCTGGATTTCGCTTTTCCACTATGGCGGACGAATGTACAGCGGTCTCTTGCAGTTCTCGCCGCGTGACGGCATCGAGATCTGGCCTGACATGGCGGAGTCATGGGAAGTCACAAACGACTCGAAGACGTTTACCTTCCACATTGACGAGGATCTGACCCAGTGGAACGACGGCACACCGTTCGATGTTAACCACGTCATCTACGCGATCGATCGCTGGCGCAATCCGCCAGAAGGCATAATTCAGCCCCGTGTAGGCGCTTTCGCCCTCATCGACACGATGAACAAGGTTGACGACAACACGCTAGAAGTCAACCTTCAAGAGTCCTTTGGCGACTTCATCGCGGAGTCCGCCAACCAGTGGCACTCGCTGATACCTCAGCATATTCTTGAAGCCAATGAGAACACCATCAATAAGTGGCAAGATGTGATCGGCACCGGGCCGTACAAGATCACCGACGCTGAGGACCAGGTCTCGGTTTCCTCTGAAAGAAACCCGGATTACTTCCGGCAAGCACCGGATGGATCTCCCTATCCTTACTTGGACAATGTTACTTCCATAGTAATTATTGAGCCGCAAGCACAGATTGCGGCGCTGCGCACGAAGCAGGCAGATGCCACGAAACCGACATTCAGCCTGAGCCACGTCGAGTACAAGAATCTTCTTGACGACAACCCCGGAGAGGCGACTTTCAAGGTGGAGCCATTCGTTGACGTGGCAGCCATCCAGTTGAACAACCAGAAGCCACCATTCGACAATGTTGACGCTCGCAGGGCCGTGTTCTATGGCTTCTACAAGCAGGGTGTCATCGATGGTGAGGGTGCGGAGAACCCGGTGTTCCCGATCAGCTGGTTCAGCTATGTCTTCCCGGACCAGCAGGAGATTCTTGACACGATTCCCGGGTACAAGCCCGAGAACCGAGAAGCAGAGCTTGCGATGGCGCAGGATTACGCCGAAAAGTCCGGTCTGACGGAGTTTGAAGTCATCGCGGTTACTGCGCGCACGCACCACGGAGAACTACTCCAGGCGGACATGGCTGAGATTGGAGTTGACGTTACGATTCGCGTTCAGGACTGGACAGCGATGATCGCGACGGTCGAGGGCAGAAACTACGAGGCGGCGACCGGTGGTACGGCTCCCAGCTACGGGGGTGTTGTGCCTGTCGCGGACATCATGTACAGCCCCGGTGGTGGACGCAACGGAGGCTGGGATCCGCCGGCCAATTATATGGAAGCGTGGAACTCGGCTCGGACGCTTCCGGCAGGGCCAGAGCGCGATGAACTCTTCGGCGAGATGCACAGGATTATGAAAGAAGAGTGGGTGCCCAGTGTGCCCTATCTCGCAGCGAACCAGAACAAGTTCCACTGGAACTATGTGCATGGCTGGGACCTTGTAGTGCAGGAAATTTTCAGCAACAATAAGTTTGAAGATGTGTGGATGGACTGCAACGCACCTAACCCAAGTTCCAGCTGTTAGTAACTTGCAAAGGTAGTAAGAGAATCAGCCACATCCCGACACTGAGGCTAATGCCTTGTCGGGATGTGGCCTAACATAGATACCCCTTAAATTTGACCCGCAGCAAAGGCAATTGATATGTGGAAATACATAATCCGCCGCTTGATGCTCATCATTCCCACGGTGTTCCTGTCAGGCACGCTGGTGTTCTTTATGCTGCGCGTGCTACCGGGTGACATTGTGAGCACACTGACGTCCGAGGGCGGCGCCACGCCGGAAACGAAGGCGAAGCTGCGGGAAGAGTTGGGGTTGAACAACCCAATAATCGTTCAGTATGCACACTGGCTATGCGGAAACTGCGTCGTCCTGCGCAGCATGGGATACCCTCCACCTGATCTAGGCCGGGGCGAAGGGGAAGTGGGTTCATCCGCTGACGCCATTATAGGCGGCGTCGTTAGTGGCGATTTCGGCTACTCAAACTACCAGGACAGATATGTGGGCCAGATTGTCAAAGACAAGATGGAAGCCACGGTAACATTGGCAATACTGGCAATGGTGTTTTCGCTGGTACTCGCCTTCCCATTAGGCATCCTATCGGCAATTACGCGCGGGAGTTGGTGGGACCAAGGCATAAGGATATTCACGGCGCTCTCATTGGCCGTGCCATCATTCTGGCTTGGCATTCTGCTCATCATATTCGCATCGCGGGTATTCAACTGGAGTCCGCCGCTCAACTACACTCCGTTCTTTACGGACCCTGGCAGGAATCTTGCGCAGTTGTTCCTGCCAGTAATCGCGACGGGATTGACTTCGGCGGCTGTCCTTAGCCGCCTGGTACGTTCGATGATGCTGGAGGTGCTGCGCGAGGACTATGTGCGGACGGCGAGAGCGAAAGGCCTGCGCGAATTCATCGTAGTAGCGCGGCATACTATTCGCAACGCCAGCATCCCGGTGTTGACTATGGCCGGCTATCACTTCGGGTTCATCATATCCGGCGTGGTGGTCATCGAGTTCGTGTTCTCCATACCGGGACTGGGGCAGCAGGTTCTGTTCTCCATCCTTGCGCGGGACTACGACATGGTGGTCGGCATTGTGGTTATCTTGACGATAATTCTTGCCGCATGGATATTAGTTGTCGATCTGTTTTACTCTGTCGTCGATCCGCGCATCAGATACTCCTAGTGCGGCCGTAGCATAATTCCTAGACCTCCCAGCGAAGGAGATTCCGACAAATGAGTCAAGCCGGACTGAGTTTCCCAACGGCTGGAGCCTCTGCCGAAAACCTGCCTCGAAGGGCAGGCAAAGTCGTCGGCAGATTCTGGAGTCGCTACCCAGCAGCGTCCGTCGCATTGGTAGTCTTAGCCGTCGTGCTCGTGTCAACGCTCTTCGCAAACGTCGTTGCGCCCTTTGACCCATACGAGCGACAAGGCGTCCGGTTCGCGGAGCCGTTTTCGCCGTCTAAGGACGGGCGCATGCACATACTCGGCACGGACAGGATAACCCGCGACCTTTTCAGTCGCTTGCTGCACGGAGGCAAGGTGTCACTGATTGTTGGGTTGGTTGCGCCAACTCTCGGTATCACAGTGGGGGCGCTGTTTGGAATCACAGGCGCGTACTTTGGAGGTATAACGGATCTCATAATACAGCGCCTTACTGATACGTTAATGGCGATTCCGAGCATTATACTGGCTATGGCAATCATCATTCCCTTTGAACTAGAGGGAGAGTTGAACTTATTGTTCTTTGATATTGATCTCGCGGTATTTCTGGTGATTGTCGCCTTATCGATTGCCATATCGCCGTATGCGTCGCGTTTGCTGCGCTCGCACGCCCTTGTGCTGCGCAATATGCAATATGTTGAGGCGGCGCGCGCGATTGGCTCGTCGAACATGCGCATTATTTTGCGGCACCTGGTCCCTAACTCGTGGGCGCCGTGGATAGTGATGCTTGCGGTAAATGTGGGCAACGCCATCGTGATCGAGGCTTCACTCAGCTACCTTGGAGTGGGGATTTCGCCTCCGACGCCATCCTGGGGCAACTTGCTGACGGGGGCGGCAAACTATTTCGCCGATAACCCGCATCTAGTCTATGCGCCGGGCCTGATGATCACAGTCGTGGTGCTTTGCTCAAACATCTTTGGTGACGCGCTGCGGGACATGCTCGATCCGAGGCTGCGGGGAGCTGACTAGCCGTTCCAAAGAGCGATCAAGTTTGACGTTCGCCAAATTAAGATATGCTGATTCCAAATAGATGGATCGCCGTCACGTTCCTTGTGGCGGCGGTTCTTCTTCTCGTTTCATGCCACCAGACGGCTTTGCCTGCCGACGATCCTGCCGACGGCGTCCAGGAGATTGAGCCGTTCGTAAATGTGACTCAAACGTCATTGAAGGGGCTGAAGGAATCGTGGAATATTCGGCCAGGCGTGGTTATTTTCGACTATGACCGCGACGGAGATATGGATTTCTATGTGAGCAATGCCTATGAGTTCGGGAACTGGCTGTATCGCAACAACGGGGACGGCACTTTCGAGAATGTCGCGGATGATGCCGGAGCCGCTTTGCGTGACTCGCACGGTACGGGCGTCGTTGCGTGCGATGTGAACAACGACGGCTTTCAGGACTTGTACGTGGGAGCCCAGGGCAGCCTAACCGACCGCCTGGACTATCGCTCGGAACCCGAAGGGGATCAGAATATAGATCGCCTCTTGCTAAATCTGAGAGATGGCACTTTCATGGACATCACAGCGTCGGCGTTCGGCGATGCTGTGAACAAACGAGCGGCGATGAGTGCGACCTGCGCGGATGTGGACCTAGATGGCTGGGTTGACATCTTCGTGGGGAATCTGGCTGAGGATGATTTTCGCGGCATGAGCGTTCCCTTCCAGAATGGACAGCACAATGTACTGTATCGCAACAACGGCGATCTGACATTCACGGACATAAGCGAAGGCTCCGGAGTGCAGGGGCCACAAATCTGGATGAGGGAGCAAGACGGAACGCCGGTACTGTACCAGGACGAACTGACTGGCGAAGAATACGAGGGATATGATCCCAATCTTCGTGACCACCTCGACAATCGTGTGGGTGATCCCAGCGGACAGACGCAGGCGGTGACTTTCTTTGATTACGACAGCGACGGTGACCCGGACCTGTGGGTCGCAAACGACGGCGACAGGCTGCATGTGCTGAGAAACGACTCAACGCGAGGTGACATCCGGTTTACTGA
This sequence comes from Dehalococcoidia bacterium, assembly GCA_965203955.1. GTDB lineage: Bacteria > Chloroflexota > Dehalococcoidia > Lucifugimonadales > JADFKI01 > Bin90. Next base: position 75,986 of record OZ241923.1, read on the forward strand.
CGTAGCGCGAGAAATGGGTGTTGACCAGGTGGGCGCATGGATGGGGTTCGCTATCGGAGACTATGATGGCGATGCGGACCTGGACATCTTCGTGTCCAACGTGGGGTTTCATCCCCGTTTGTTGCCGCCACCGGAGACACCCATGCCCTACTGTGCGTACCACGAGCGGTTCGCGTGGGGTACCTGCCTCCACTATCTCCTGAGGAATGACGGCGTTCGAGATATACCGGGCGTGGGCAGGGTGGGAGCGTTTCATGATGTTGCGCCGGCGGTAGTAGTGACCCCGAGTCCGCTGATGCCGCCTGATTCGCTGGACGCCGCGAATATTGACGAGAACCAGGTTGTGCCGACGGGTCTGAGCGCATACGACTTCGCGTTCGGAGTAACCTTCTTTGACTATGACAACGACGGCGATCAAGACCTATATTGGCTCGGATCAACTGTGGATCGCGGCGAGGCACCAGGAGGCGAGGTGTTTCCCTCCGCCGGAAGGATGATGCGGAATGTGGAGCCGGGCACGTTCGAGGACATCACAGTGCGGGCCCAGCTTCTGGGTATCCAAAGGGCACGGTACGATAAGATTGACCCACAGGACCCTAAAGCAAATGCGGGCATCCACCGCATTCACCCAATGTTTCACGAGAATGGCAAGGGAGTGGCGCATGGCGACCTCAACGGCGACGGCTATGTCGATCTCATAGGCACAAACAGCAAGGGCAGCCTTTGGGAAGACTCCCGGCAGGTGTCATTCAGCGATGCTGGTGGCCCGATCTTTGTGTGGATGAATCCCGCAGGAAACAACCGCTGGATAATCCTGAGGCTGAAGGGACGAATGGCTGTTGACGGCACAGGCAGTAACGCAGACGGCATCGGTGCACGAGTCTATTTAACTGCGGGCGGTCAGACTCAGGTGCAGGAAGTCCGGGCAGGTTCCAGCTACCTATCGATGGACAGCGTTGAGCTCGAGTTCGGACTGGAGCGGGCAAACAGCGTGGACAGCATCGAGGTCCTCTGGCCCAGCGGACGAAGGCAGATCGTGGAGAACGTCGGCGCAAACCAGGTCCTTGAGATTGTGGAACCGGCACAGTAGCAGGCTCTAATTTCGCGTAGGGCGAAAAGTCTCGAAGTGCAGGTCGGACGATGTGCCGTTCGTGGGCTGCCAGCCAGTCAATTCGGGGTTGATAGCATACGTGTCGTGTCGCCAGAGAATTGGGATTGCCCAGAATTCGCCGTAGGTCCTACGGTTAAGTGCCTGAAGAACTAACGCGCGATCTTCGTCATCGGTCGTGGCCTCAAGTTGAGCGAGTATGCCGTCTCCCACTATGGGCGCGAAGTAGGTCAGCATAGCACTCTCTCCACCTGTGAGGTAACGCCTTACACTGTTTATATCCCCTCCGGGACGGGCTGGCGCGGCCCCGTGAATCACCGGCGCAGGCGCATAGTCATCGAACAACTGCGGTCTGGGTTGGAAGAGAGGCTGAACGGCGGGCCATTCCGTCGCCTCAAGGTGGACGTTTATGCCAACTGCCTGCCAGTCTTTCGCAATCAATTCGTTGATTCGAGGCATTTCGGACATTCCGTAGGCTATCAGAGATAGAAGATGGATGGTCTCTCCGGCGTAGCCTGACTGCTCCAGAAGGGTTCGCGCCTCATCGGGATCATACGGATACGCGGGCAGCTCCTCGACGAACCCAGGGGAGACCGGAGTGAAAAGCGCGGAACCCGTCGCGATCGTAGCCGCCTCCTCCGAGAAGACGGATGGGACCACTTCCTCCAAATTCAAGCTTAGTTGAAGCGCCTTTCGGAATTCGAAGCTCGAAGTGAGGTGATCTTTGTCATAACTCATGAAATAGCGCACTGTCGTTGCCAGCACATGCTTTGGCCCATCAACTGAGAAGCCGCCACTCTTGGCCCTGTCGATAGACGCCACGCCGATGGGCGCGACGTCGATCTTGTCCGACTCAATCAGGGCTATGCGCTGAGATTCATCCGGCACGAGCGAAATGTTCAGCGTATCGAACGACGAGACCCGATCAGGATTCCAGTAATCTACGTTCGACTCATACACAACCGATTCACCTGTTGTCCTAGCGGCGAAGCGCCAAGGGCCAGTCCCTACAGGCGAACTACGCAGTGATTCCGGTTCGTCATCAATCACATGGGCCGGAAGTAGCGGAGTGTCTCCCTCCACCGCGGCAAGGAGTCCGGGAAACACTACGTCACGGGAAGCGAGAAGTGCGACAACATTCTCGTTGTCGATAATTTCGACGTCGGAGACGACCTCCTTCAAGGCGAGGCAAACGCCGCAGGTGGAATCATCCTTTAGATAGTAGTCAAAGCTGGCGTGCACGTCATCAGAATTCACCTGTTTTCCGTCATGCCAAGACACGCCATCCCTTAGGGTCAAGGTGAAGGAGTCTGCAGCAGGACTTGCCCGCCAGCCACTAAGGAGGCCGTAGCTCGTGTCCAACCTTCCGTCGGGATCAACGCCAACCAGAAAGTCATAGATGTGGCCGTGGTAATTCAAGCCGTCCTTGTTGTCCAGCGACGGGTCTAGTGTTTGCGTGCTAAACGATTGCAATGCGACACGGAGTGTGCCTCCACTTTTCGGGGTCAGACCTATATCCAAATATGTATAGGCAAGAACCACCACTATGGCTGAGATTACAACGAGAGCGCCTATGATTAGAATCAGAAGCCTGTTAGTCATGAATTTTCATTCCATTGTTAGTCCGGTCTCTTGCTACATTTTCGCGGTCATGTCCTATTGAATCGGCAGCACGGTAATGGAGTCGCCCGGGAAATTGGCAACCCAGATAGTATTGTCAATGATAAGGAGGGCGTGAGGGCCCTTTCCTACGGGGAGCAGATCAATTTGCGTCCCGTCAGAATCGAGCTTCGTTACCGTGTTGTCAAGGAAGTTCGCCACCCAGACTTTGCCTCCCTCGACTGCCACTGCGGTGGGCCATCTGCCCACGGGGTACTCTCCAACGATAGCGCCGTCAGTACCCAGTTTGACGACAGAATCGGTGGATGCGACCGTGACCCAGATGAACTCGCCGTCGTAGGCGATCGCAGTACCGCCTCCACCCCAGGACTCAGTACGGCCTTTCGGCCATTCCGCCACCTTGAACGAGCCAGTAAGCTCCCCCGCCGTGTCGAGTCGATCAACGTTTGTGCTGCCCATGCTGGCAACCCAGACCTCGTTTCCGTCGTGGGTGATCGCCCAAGGCGAAGGATGGTAGCCGGGAATTCGAACAGTGCGGACGACAGTGCCATCAAGTTCGAACTTCGTGACTGAGTTTCCCCAGGATGCCGCCACCCACATGCTTTCGCCGTCGAATACCAAAGAGACGGGCGAGGTGTCCGGAGTGCCAATGCTGACCGTATTTACGACTTCTCCTTCGAGGTTCAGCTTAAGAACGGTATTCTCAGCGCTATTGCCAACCCACATGTGCTCGCCGTCAAACGCAAGTGCGCGAGGATACTTCTCCGCCGCAAAGTTGGCTACATTTGTGCCGTCCAGTCTGTACTTGGCGATAGTCTGTGCTCCAAATAAGGTCACCCAGACGTGTTCACCATCGAATGCGAGTGCGCGAGGTCCCTGCTCAGTCTCGATGGTTTGCGGCACTGATTCCGGCCATTCACCTCCAAGACCTAAGTTGCACGCCAACGCGAAATGGAGTGCTGCCAGTGCGCCGAGCCAGACCGCAGCGTGGCCAAGAAGACACAGTCTTGCCGCGACGCTTGCATATGGAGTGACAGGAAGGGATTCTTGCACGCGAAAAAGTTAACACGCGCGGTTCAGGCTAGTCAATGAACGCTGGATACGGGAGCCAAGGCCATGCTTAGATCAGGAATGTATGCCATACTTCCGATGCAATGATACGCCACGAATTCTGGCGGGCTTGCAAAGTGTAATAGAATATAGGGAATATCCGACTCGGAGCGACCGAAATGTATGTTATCGGAACGGCAGGGCATGTTGACCACGGTAAATCCACGCTGGTTGAGGCGCTGACCGGGATTGACCCGGACAGGCTGCGCGAGGAGAAGGAGCGTGGCATGACGATCGACCTGGGATTCGCGTGGCTGCAACTGCCGAGCGGCAACGAGACGAGCATCGTCGATGTGCCGGGGCATGAGCGGTTTGTGAACAACATGCTCGCGGGTGTGGGCGGAATCGACCTGGCGCTGCTCGTGGTGGCAGCAGACGAGTCGGTGATGCCGCAGACTCGGGAGCATCTGGCGATACTGGACCTGCTGCGCGTGGAGCGCGGGCTTGTGGCGATCACGAAGCGTGACCTCATAGATGAAGAATGGCTTGAACTGGTGACGGTGGATGTAGAGGATACATTGGAAGGGACGGCGCTGGAAGGGGCGTCAATTCATGCGGTGTCGGCGATGACGGGGGAGGGACTGCCGGAGCTTGTCGGGGCGATCGACGCGATGCTGGACGATACGCCGGCAAAGCGAGATGTGGGAAGGCCCCGCCTCCCGATTGACAGGGCGTTCACGATTTCGGGGTTTGGGACGGTGGTCACGGGCACGCTGATCGACGGCAAGATAGCGACCGGGCAGGATGTGGAGCTTGTGGTTGCGGGGAAGTCCACCCGCATCCGAGGGTTGCAGACGCACAAGAAGGGACAGACGGAAGCGCAGCCGGGCACGCGGGTCGCCGCCAACATCATCAACGTGTCACAGGACGAAGTGGCACGAGGTGAGGTACTGACGACGGAGGGGTGGCTACAGCCCACGGACGCGATAGACGTGCGGCTGCGGGTAATTCCGGATGCGCCGCATCCGCTGCGGCATAACATGTTCATCACGGTGCATACGGGCAGCAGCGAGGTCGTTGGCCGGCTGAGGCTGCTTGAGCAGGATGCGCTTCAGCCGGGCGAGACAGGATGGGCGCAGATCAAGCTGGATGCGCCGCTCGCGGCATTAAAGGGCGACTACTATGTCATACGGTCGAACCGTACTACGCTGGGCGGCGGCAACATCGTGCAGACGAATGCGCGACGGCACAGGCGGCGGCATGCGCCAACGATTGAGCGGCTCGAGGTGATGGAGCTCGGTTCGACGCAGGATGTGCTGCTGAAGACCATCGAGACATCGGAGCCGAGCGAGTTTGGGGAGCTTATCAATCGCGTGAATATGGACGCGGACACGGTGAAAGCCGAGCTCGAAGATATGTCCGCCGAGGGTCTCATTATGCCTCTGGGGAGCGCGAATATCGGTCGGGGGAGCTTCATATTCACCGCCGGGGGCTGGAACGGGGTGGTCGAGAGAACGCAGCAGTCTCTGGAAGCATATTACGGGCAGTTCCCGTTGCGGCGGGGCGCGCCGAAGGAAGAGCTTCGCAGCAGGCTGGGAATGACGGCGCAGGTGTTCAATCTCACTTTCGCAAGGTTGCAGGAACAGACGGTGGTGGAAGAGGATGGCGCTCTGGTGCGGCTGCCAGGATACGAGCCGACGCTCAGCGATGATCAGAACGAGCAGGTGAACGCATATATTAGGGCACTGGAGTCGGACCCATTCTCGCCTCCGACGGATGCGCCGCCAGACGACGAGGTGCTAAACCTGCTCGACGAACAGGGCAAGGTGGTTCGAGTGAGTGAGACTGTGGTGTATTCGGCCAAGGCTTACGAGCAGATGGTGGACATAGTTTCAGAATACATCAGGGAGAATGGCGAGATTTCGGTGGCGAATGTGCGAGATGTGCTGGGGACGAGCCGCAAGTATGCGCTGGCGCTGATGGACTATATGGACCACAAGCGGATAACGCGGCGCGTGGGGGATGCAAGAGTGCTTAGGTAGCCGCGGAATTAACATCGATGGACAGTATAGAGGGGATGGATAGCGAGTGGCGCTTGATTTGACGCGAACGGCGATGCAGATTGACAACATGGCAACTGCGCTCAGGGCTGGACACGCAGACAAGGGTGAGCGTCTTGGGAGCGCGCTCGCAGCCGCGGTCACGTTCGATCCCGTCATGTACATGGCGAAGAGGGAGCAGCCGGGTGCTGATCTGAACTGGATAGTGCCGGAGATTCATGAACGTCTGGACTCTACCTATTCGCCTCCGCCGCTGCCTGATGACTATTGCGTGGCGGGAGTAGATGGGTCTCACATAGACGTGAGCAGGCACGTCCCGGCGCACTGCTATCTCATCAACATCGGCGGAATAATGCTGCGATACGGAAACGAGCCGGAGGCGGAGGTGTTCAGCGAACCACGCTTGTATGCCGAGACGGATGAACTGGTCATACGGGACAGGTTCGCGCCGTACCGCGAGGAGACGATAAGCGGGGCGCTGCTGGATGCGAAGCGCGCGGTGGAAGAGCTGCGGGGTGTGCTTGAGCGGCTGCGCGAGTTGCCGCCGGACCTGCCCGCGGTAGGGCTCATAGACGGTTCTCTAATCATGTTCGGCATGCACCGTCATCCTGATTTCGTGGTGCGTCATCTTGTGGACGATGGGTTCGTGGAACTTCTGGACGAATTAAGGCTGATGGCGTCTGATCGTCCGGTGGCAGTGGCGAGCTACATCAGCCTGCCACGCAGCATGGAGGTTGTGAACGCGCTTCGCGTCAGTGTGTGCCCCTACACTGTTCCCAATTGCGACCGCGAGTGCGGCACTGAGAGAAGAGAGCGGCGACCCTGTGAGAAAGAAGTGGGCGGCATTCTAGACCGCGAACTGCTGGGGAATATGCTAGATATGAATGAAAGGACGGCGGTTTTCGGCAGTAATGCGAGCATCGTGCGGGACCACTACGGCGGGCATGGCGTGAACTTCTTCTATGTCAGGACGGAAGAGGAGGTCGGGCGCGTGGAAGTGCCGGACTGGGTGGCAGAAGACGAGGCGCTGCTGGGGCTGGTGCATTCGCTGGTGGTGGAGCAGTGCCGGCTAGGGCCGGGCTATCCGGTGGCGCTAAAGGAGGCGCATGAGCAGGCGGTCGTTACGGGCGCGGACAGACAGTATTTCGTGGAGCTGGTCGCGGACGCGCTGGAGCAACAGGGGCTGCCGGTGTACTCATCCGAGAAGAATATCTCGAAGATACGAAGATGGATATAGTGATATGGAAGACCGCACAACAATTCGAGCCGTGAATTCAGAGGATTACCAAGACATCTATGAATTGTCCACCTTTCCGAGCGTGGTCAGGGAAACCTTGCAACTCCCGTATGTATCATTGGACAAGCGCAAGGATTGGCTCAGCAATATGTCACCTGACGAATATATGCTTGTGGCGGAGGTTGATGGAAAAGTAGTCGGCAGCATAGGGATAAGGCGCGGGAAGGACCGACTTGCGCATGTAGCCGGACTAGGCATGTCGGTACGTGACGATTACCAGAACAGAGGAATTGGCACAGCATTGATGCGGGCAATCCTGGATATGACCGACAACTGGCTCAACATCAGGCGAGTGGAACTTGATGTGTACACTGACAATCTCCGCGCGGTTCATCTGTATAAAAAACTCGGGTTTGAAATAGAAGGGGTGCGGAGAGATTTTGCCTTCCGCGATGGCGAATATGTGGATGCCTATCACATGGCGCGTCTGAAGGAGTAGAAGTTTGTCGCTTATTGAGGAGCGAGGGCGTAACGGCTGTCGGATTGGCGAGGTCGTCGAGGCATCGACGGCGGAGTTCACAGCGCAGTGCTACCGACTATACGATGCGCCCGCCATCGGCAGTCTCGTGCTGTGCGGGGAGCAGACGCCGACATACGGCATCGTATGCGAGGCGACTACGCAGAGCATAGACCCGGGACGGGCGGCGATTCCGCGGGGCGAGCATGCCAGCACGGAGGAGGAAGTGCTGAGCAGCAATCCGCAGATCGAGAGGCTGCTGCACACGAAGTTTCGAGCGGTCGTTGTGGGATACCGGGAAGAGGACGCAATCAGGCGGTATCCGCCGCTGAACGCGCCGCGAATGTACTCATTCGTGCGGAAGTGCGATGGCTCGCAGCTTGCGGAGTTCAGCAGTTCGCATGAGTTTCTTGCGACGCTGCTGAGCATGCCGATGGAAGCGCCTGATCATGTGGTGGCGTCGTTTCTAAGGCATGCGAGCGGGGCGCATCCAGACGCGCACGAATACCTGGTGAGCGCGGGAAAGAGCCTGGCAACAGCGCTACCGGGGCAGCTGCCGAGACTGAGCAGCATACTGAGGAGTCTGGAATGAACGGCACGAACGGAATGTATCCGACATACACGGACGGTCGCGCGCCGCTTGGTACGGTGGTATCAGGCTCGCTGAGCGAGGGCGTGAAGGTGCGGCTGGATGACGGTGTATCAATCGAGGATGTGAAGGTGGGGACGTTCGTGAGCATACAGGGGCAGCGCAATCGCTTTTTGGGCGTGCTGACCGAGATCGAGCTTGAATCGACGGATGATGGGATCGCGTCTGCGCCCCCGGATGCGTCCAGTTCGCTACTGACCCAGGTGCTGAGCGGGACGGTTGCGTACAGCAGCATCACGGTCGAACCGATGCTGATTATGGGCGCAGATACGATGAACGAAGCGCAGCCGGCGAAGACGATACCGCCGCACTTTTCGCGGGTGTCACTGGCGTCCGAGGAAGACATACAGACGGTGTTCGGGAGTGAGGATGCGGGACACTTCTACATCGGCAACCCGATGGACATGGAGGTTCGGCTGTGCCTGGACATCGAGGAGATGGTGAAGCGCAGCAACGGGGTGTTCGGCAAGAGCGGTACGGGGAAGACGTTCCTGACGCGGCTGCTTCTGATAGGCATATTGCAGAACGGCGCGGCGAGCAACCTGATATTCGACATGCACGGGGAGTACGGCTGGCGCGGATCGAGCGAGCATGTGTCCGAAGTGAAGGGGCTGAAGCAGCTTTTCGGCTCGAAGGTGGCGGTATTCACGCTCGATCCAGAGAGCGCGAGGCGGCGCGGCATCAGCACGGACTTCGAGGTGAGCATCGGCTACGACGACATCGAACCGGAAGATGTGGAGATTCTGCGCGACACCTGGGCGCTTTCAGAGATAGCCGCGGATACGGCTCATTCGCTCAGGCGCGAGCTGGGTAAGAGCTGGTTGAGGCAGTTCCTCGATTATGAGGGCGGAGAAGAGTTCAACAATCTGGCGAATCGGATGAGTGTCCCGCATTCTACGCTGAGCGCGCTTCGCAACCGGCTGAACCGCTTGCGGCGCTTTGGGTTTATTACGGAGGGCAAGGGCAGCAACTCGGTGAACGAGATTCTGAACTACCTGCAGCGGGGCATGCATGTGGTGCTGGAGTTCGGGCGGTACGGGAACAACATAGACGCCTATCTGTTGATAGCGAACCTGCTGACGCGGCGCATTCACGACAGGTATGTGCGGATGTCGGAGCAGGCGAGCGGCGATCCGACGCAGCAGCCGAGGCCGCTGGTCATCACCATCGAGGAGGCGCACAAGTTCCTCAGCCCTGCCATCGCAAAGAACACCATTTTCGGCAACATAGCGCGGGAGATGAGGAAGTACAATGTTACCCTGCTGGTCGTTGACCAGCGGCCGAGCGGCATTGACGACGAGGTGATGAGCCAGCTGGGGACGAAGATCGCGTGCCTGCTGGACAACGAGCGAGACACGGATGCGGTCCTGTCGGGCGTGTCGGGCAGCAGGAAGCTGCGGACGGTGCTGGCGCGTCTGGAGTCGAACCGGCAGGCGCTGGTGTTCGGGCATGCACTGCCGATGCCTGTGGTGATACAGACGCGGGAGTACGGAAGCCCTGAGTCTTACAGGGAGCTTGGGTTCGTGGAGGCTGCGGAGTTGAAGGCGCAGGCGGAACGGCATGTGGATGCGCTGTTTGGGCCTGGGGTCTAGTGTATGTCGGAGTTGATTGATGATATTCGCGCGATAGTATCGGATAACGGTTTTGAAGTAACACGGCATACAAGGCTAAGGTGCGACGAAAGGGGGATTTCCGAGGAGGATATTGGTCAGGTAATTGCGTCCGGCGACATTATTGAAGACTATCCAAACGACAAGTACGGTCCGAGTTGCTTGATTTTAGGTTATACTGCATCGGGACGGGTCCTGCATGTTCAATGTACATATCCTACTCACGGGCTTGTTAAAATCATAACGGTCTATGATCCAATGCCGTCTCGGTGGATAGATTTCAGGATTAGGAGAGTACCGGAATGAGTTGCCACATGTGCGGCGTAGATGAGGATGCAATCGAGGCACAAGAGATTACCTATCACACGATGTTCCGCGGCAAGCTGATTGTTGTGGAAAACGTCCCTGCTAGGGTATGCCAGCAATGCGGAGAAACTTACTTTCCGGCCGCTACATCGAAGCGGTTAGAGAAAATCGTCTGGCAGCAGGACGAGCCTTTTCGGTTGATTGAAGTACCGGTCTTCGACTATGCGAAAAACCAAGTTGCACACAATGAAGAAATCGAAAGGGCCAAAGTGGTGGGGGATTAGCAGGACTGTAACCGACAATTCATGATGTACAATTACACCTCAATCGTACTGTCTGAAAGAGGCGGCAATATGAGGGATGAATTCACCGCCATTATCGAGCGCGAGGGCGATTGGTATATTGCCTACTGCCCGGAAATACCCGGCGCCAATGGACAGGGCAAGACAATTGACGAAGCACGCCAGAATCTCGCCGACGCAATAGCATTGATCCTTGAAGATAGACGAGCGGACGGACTTCGTGGCGTCCCACCAGATGCCATAAGAGAAACGGTGAGCGTCGGTTGAGGCGAAGTGCTTTACTCCGTCACCTACGTCGTCAATGCTGCAACCTAAAGCCTAAAGCGTGAAGGACGAGCACATTCCTTGTGGCAGAATCCTACAAATGGCGTGGTGGAGGCTATACCCAGACACAGTGAAATCCCGAACCAACTTGCAAGAAAGATCTGCCGAAGTTTATCAATACCTGTCATTGGAGGGTGAAGGAGATTATGGTAGCGATACAGCATTTGTCTATGGAGGAGCTTGAGAAGGGGCTGGACGAGATAAAGGACGCGCCGAAGGATTCGGGCGTGGTCCATATGATCGTGCGGCGGCCAGAGACGCTGGGACGCGAGGTAGTTGACGAGGGGCAACTCGATACGGACGAGGGGCTTGTCGGCGACAACTGGAAGGCGCGTGGCAGCGGCCAGACTGCGGACGGCTCTGCCGACCCGGAGTGCCAGATTACGATCATGAACTCGCGTGTTACCGATCTGGTGGCGCAGGACAAGGATCGCTGGCACCTGGCGGGCGACCAGTTCTATGTTGAGATGGACATCAGCAGGGAGAACCTGCCGCCAGGAACCAGGCTTGCCATCGGCGAGGCGGTGCTTGAGGTGTCCGCGAAGCCACACACGGGCTGCGGCAAGTTTGTGGAGCGTTTCGGCGCGGACGCCATGAAGTTCGTGAATTCGTCTGTCGGGCGCGAACTCTGCCTGCGTGGGATCAACACCTGGGTCATTCAGCCGGGTGCGGTGTCGGTTGGCGATACGGTGCGGAAGCTCTAATGGGTGAATAAACTCGACGACATTATCTGCTGCTGTCGCTTTTCATCCCCATCCTAACCTTCCCCCTTGATGGGGGAAGGGACAAACTAAACGGCGCGGCTTTCGAGCCAGTCGGTGGTAATTTCGAAGCCGAAGCCGGGGGCGTCGCTCGGGACGAGGTAGCCATCCTTGATGGCGGGCGTTCCGGGCAGCACAATCATTTCTTCAAGCGGCACGCCCGGAGGCGATACGCCCTCGGAACGCTCGCCCCACGCGATTGCAGGCATCGCGTAGGATAGATGCTGGCCGTAGGGATAGTTCATGCCACCGTGCGCGATGACTGTCTGGCCGTGCGCCTCTGCGATATGGCAGATGCGTATGATGGCGGTGATGCCGCCGACCCATGCAACGTCGGGCTGCATGATGTCCACAAGCCCCTGCCCTGCCGCGAGCGCGAAGGGGTGTATCGTGTGCCAGTGCTCGCCGGTGGCAAGTATCTGATGGGGAATGCGCTGGCGCACTTTCATGTAGCTATCGAAGTCATAAGGCGGCAGGTAGTCTTCGAGCCACTTGATGCGGTAGGGCTTCAGCGCCTCCGACAACCGCACGACGTACTCGGTATTCAATGAAATCCATGCGTCCAGCATCAGCTCAACATCGTCGCCAATCTGCTCGCGGGTGCGCGCAATTAACTCGACGTTCTTGTTGAGGCCCTCGATGCCCTCGTGGGGACCGTGCGGCACAAACAGCTTGACCGCTTTGAAGCCGAGCTCAAGGAACCATTCGATGCTGTTTTCGATGCCGTATGAGGTGTCGGTGTTGCTGGCGTAGCAGAAAATCTTGTCCTTCTGGGGGCCGCCGAGTAGCTCATATACCGGCTTGCCGAGCAGCTTGCCCTTGAGGTCCCACATGGCGTTGTCCACGGCGCTGATGGCGTAGCTGGCGAGGCCCACGTTGCCGTATGCGCTGGTGGCGCGCTGCATCATGTCCCATGCCTTTTCGGTTGCCATGCAGTTCTGACCGACAAGAATGGGCGCGAACTGGTCGTTGATGATGCTGTTGACGGGCGCGCTGTTGATAGTAATGCCAAGACCCCATGTGCCGTCATCGGCTGTAACCACGCAGGCGGTGCGTCCCCAGGGCGCGCTGAAGTCGGACTTGCTGAACTCCGTGTACATCATCGTGGGGCTTACCCAGTCGGGGACGTCTTGCCTCGGAACTCGCGGTGTCGTTGTGGGGTTGGGTCGCAGGTCAACTGAGACGGCTTTGATGGACTTGATATTCATTGAGGGATCTCCTTGGGGATGTTTGAGATTACTCCCATTCTAGTGGGGGAGAGATTTCACCCCCATCCTAGCCTTCCCCCATCAAGGGGGAAGGGACTTCACAGGCCGAACTGGTGCAGACGGTCGTCGTCGATGCCGAAGTGGTGCGCTACTTCGTGGACGACGGTGTCCTGAATCTCGCGTATGATGTCCTCGTCAGTCTCGCAGATGGACTCGATGGGCTGCTGGAATAGCGTGATCTTGTCGGGCAGCACCATGTCGTAGTTGTAGCGGTCGGTGAGGGGCAAGCCTTCGTACAGACCGAGGAGGAGATGGCCCTCCTCAATGCCGGAGCCGACGAGCTGCTCTTTGCTGGGTACGTCGTCCACAACGATGTCAACGTTGTCGAGACGCAGGCGCAGGTCTTCAGGGATGCGGTCCAAAGCCTGAACGATGAAGCGTTCAAATTCAGTGCGTGTCATGCGGGAAAGTTTAGCAGGAAGAGGATTGGCGGGGCAAGGAAATGACGGCACTTTACACTAGGTGCTTGCCTATGCCGATGCCAAGAGTGCTTTATGAAGTTCTACCATCGCCAGAGTGTCGTGGGCGCAGTAGGCGCGCAGATTGTCAAATATCCTACGCCGCTCCTCTGAGTCGGCACTTGATATAGCGCGGTCGTACCAGACCGAGGCCATTCGCCCATCGGCGACCTCCAGGTCATCATAGCTCAGGTGAGGCGCAATCGCGGGTATGACAGACTTGAGTGAAAATGAACCGCGGAAACCCGGATGGTAGTAATTCCCCCTCACTATCTGATGGAGATCAACTAGCCGAGTCGTGATAGTGTCAAGCGCGTTAGCGTAATCTGGGAACGCCACCGCGAGCGCCTTTATCTGCGTTCGCTCGAAGCTCGAATATACGCAGATGCTGCCTTTGTCTCCAAGCGATTCAAGCAGGCGCTCAATGAGCGCTGGGCGCGGGTCGCTGTCGTCTTCGTGCATGTACTCCACATGCTCGGGCGGCCTGCCATTAGTTTCCGTGTGGACGGAAAAGAGAAAAGGGACTTGATCGTAGGGGCGCGTGCCAGTGAAGCGAGGAATAGCAGGCTGAAACGTCTCGAAGTCGAGGTGGCGGACGGGCGGCGTAATTCCGGCGAGGGAACGTGTCAAGTCGCCATGCACAATGTTGCGTCCATCGGATATTGCCTGTCGAATGATTGATTGCAATTGGTTGAGCGGGAAGTCATTCGGAACGTCGCGCACTTCGGTAATGCCTTTGGCTTCCAGTTCTTCGCGGCGGTCGGCTCTAATCCCTAACAGTTCGCCGATGCCGTGTTCGGGTTGCGGTATGTCTTGGGTGCAATGCTGATAGTATGGGCAGACATACGGTTTCAGGCAGTGCTGACTGGGCGCTATGTCGGGAGCCTCGTCTGCGGCAAGCATCGCCTGCATCGCGGCTACGTCCGCTCCGACGCTCTCCAGAAGGGCGTCGGCTTCGTCGAGAACGGGATGAAATTTGAACAGGACATCGAGGTCAAGTCGAACCCCGTCGTAGATGTACTCGCGGTTGAGCGTTAGGACGCCCGCGTCTCGCACGTCCAGCCCGGCGCCACGCAGCACCCATAGCTGGACAGCAACGTCAGGGATATGCTCTTGCTTGCAGCGCGTGGTCGATTTCACTTCGACGATGCGCCAACCGCCATCCGGGATGCGCTCCAACACATCGACACGGGCGAGGACGTTGTTGTGTCGGAATGCCGGCTCGAAGAGGGCAAGCGCGGTGCCTTCCTCGATGAGACGCTGTGTTTCTGCAAGCGCAGCGGGGATGTTGCGGTAATCGTGCGCCACAAAGTGTCCGCCGGGGTAGCATTCACGCGCCAGGTCGCCGACTTGATGGCCGGTGTTGAATATCGCTTGCTGCGCCTGACTCACGGGCGGCATGATATGGCGTTCGTGGATGTCGTACCAGAGACGCAGGTGGCACTGGTGGCCTGCCATGTAGCGGGACTTGGAGAGGCGATGTGGGGTCATTATCGGACCTTATCACTTACAGTCTTCGAGGTGGCTGTTTAGCTGGGTCCTCTATCCATTTTCGTAGATAGCCCGCGAACAATCCGCCCATGTCGCCCTGACTTTCAACGATGTCAGCGAATTCGTTGAAGTAGATGTAGTGATGCTGCTTATCAGGCTTATCATCTTCATGCTCCCGAGGCTGAACATAGACGACTTCAAGCGCCGGAGTCTTAAGTATGCTGATGTCATCAATGAGATCGTAAATGCCTCTAGAATTATCGGCGTACATCGTGTCTTCAAGATTGCATGGCAACCCTATAAGACAAAGTTGAGATACAGCATATAGCAGGTGGTAGTATTTCTGTCTGCTAGACTTTTCGTCAGACTTTGAAATATCCTTCAAACCACGCAGGATACCTTCCATACCAGTTTCAATGGCGTTGTCAAGATAATCGTCCTGTTCCGTCCTTCGTGAGGAAACATCAGTTTTGAGTTCAATCAAGAAGCCACGCTCGCCATTCGCTGACAGGGCGAAGAAATCAACCTTGTCAGACTGATTGCTGGATTCGTGCTTGAGAGGAAACTGCGGGATGACTTGTGGATTAATCCCCATCTTGAAATGGTGTTGTAGCACCGTTGGCAGAAACAGGGCGAAGAGGATTTCCGAGCGGGCTTCGAGCGGGAAGCCTGCGAAGTGTCGCCACTTGTCCAGCAGACCGAAAAGGGCGTTTATGTCTGGATGGGCTGTCATGTTGGTATCTCCTTAATGGTGCATTCCTAAACCGGGTTGTATTTCAACGCTATCTTAATACAAACCGATGCAACTAACTCCATCATGAGTGGGGATTTCTGTCCCATCCTAAACTTCTCACACAGGAGCAGGGGTGAAAAGCGCCGCTTGACCCTCTACTCATACTTCGCTATCGTATTGGCGCGAATCGAACTGACTGCGGTGAGGCTTTTCAATGAAGGTTACGGGCATCAAGAGCTACGCTTTCGAGGACGATAAGGGCAAGTTGTACTTCATCGCCAAGGTGGAGACGGACGAGGGCATATACGGGCTTGGCGAGGTGGGGATACCGCGATGGGGCAATGCTGTCGCGAATGCGATTGAGCACTTGTCGGAATTCGTTATCGGACAGGACCCGTTCGGCACGGAACGGCTGTGGCAGCACATGTTTCGGGGAGGCTTCTTTCCGGCGGACAAGGTGTATTGCTGCGCGATAAGCGCGATTGACATTGCGCTGTGGGACATCAAGGGCAAGGCGCTGAATATGCCAGTGTACAAGCTGCTGGGCGGGCCTGTGCGCGACAAGGTGGTGTCGTATCCGCATACTCAGGGAAGCACGACAGAGGAGCTGATCGCCAACAGCAAGCAGGCGGTGGCGGACGGCTGGAAGTTCGTGCGCTGGGGACTGGCGGAGACGGGCGGCGTGTTCGAGTATCAGGGGATGGACGGACTGCTTGAGCCGGTGGAGTCGATGCGAATCGCCGAGGAGCAGATGGCGCTGGTGCGCGAGGCTGTTGGCCCGGACATTCAGATGTGCCTGGACATACACACGCGGCTGGACACGGCGCACTCGGTGGCGCTGTGCAAGGCGCTGGAGCCGTACCGCCCGTTCTTCATCGAAGATCCTCTGCGCTCGGAGAACCCTGCGAGCTACCGCACGCTGGCGCGGCATGTGTCGCTGCCGATTGCTGCCGGGGAGCAGTGGGCGACCAAATGGCCGTTCCGCGAGGTCATCGAGGAGGAGCTGATAAACTACGCGCGCATAGACCTGTGTATAGTCGGAGGGCTGACGGAGGCGCTGAAGATAACCCACTGGGCGGAGACGCATTACATTGACATAGTACCGCATAATCCGCTTGGTCCGGTGAGCGCGGCGGCGTGCGTGAACCTATGCATGGCGTCAACGAATGTGGGTGTGCAGGAGATGCCACAGCAGCCGCGCACATACGCGACAAAGTTCTTCCCGCAGCAGATAGACTGGGAAGACGGTTATAGCTTCGTGCCACCGGATGCGGTAGGTCTGGGAGTCGATTTCGACGAGGAAGCCGTTCGGGCGCATGTGGTCGATCCGACGGGCTGGCCGCCGCAGTTGCGGCGCAACGATGGCGCGTTCACGAACTGGTGATTAGAGTCGATCGGTGTTTCGGTCTGTCAGTTTAGTCGGTGTTTTAATTGCTCGGCGCAATGTGATTCGACAGGCTCACCACGAACGGGGAACATAAGAGTGCGCCGACAACTGATTGCTGACAACGCACCACAAAAGGGTGTATGCTTTCGGACTCTTGCGAGACAGACGGTTATCAGGAGGGGAAAATGGTCAAGGCGTATGTACTGATTGAGGCGAAGGTTGGAGCTTCTCAGGGCCTGCTACGGGCGCTGGGGGATAATACAAGGGTCCTTACCGCATCGCGCGTTACTGGCCCATACGATGTCATCGCTGTTGTGCAGGAAGAAGACCTGGGCAAGATACACGACCTAATTACTGAGCAGATCCACCACCTCGACGGCGTTCTCCGGACGACGACGAGTGTATCGGTAGGTTAGCGCATACAACAAGGGAGTGCTTCAGGCGTCAAGTGTCAAATAACCTGCGACGCCGTTAAGCCTACCCTGTTACACTTTCAGGGTCATCAAGGTCATCGATGTCGATCAACTCGTCAGTGGTGGCATTACGCCTGCGATGCCCTATAGAAGCGTGCAACAGCACCAATGCGGCGATGCAGCCTGTGCCAACCGCGAGTTGAAACTCTTCCTGGACGCCCATTGGGTTAACGATTGCAAGCCATATCAGCACCGCAACGCCCACTACCGACCCCATCAGTGAGGAATAAGGCAGTTTCTGGCCGCCCAGGGTAACAAGAGAGGCAACTACTGCGGCTAAGAAGCCGTTCAGCGGGAAGAGCGCAATCACGGCGCCACCGAATGGCGCAACGCCGTCTCCTCCACGGAAGCCCGTGAATATGGACTTCCAGTGGCCGGCTACCATTGCAGCACAGGGAAGCAGCAGCCACAGACCGTCAACCTGCATCTGCTTCGCGGCGACGACCGCGAGCAAGCCCTTCGCCATGTCTCCGATGAGGACCATTCCGCCCGACACATTGCCAACGCTTCGACGCACATTGGAAGCGCCCGGCAAGCCCGTTCCAACGTTGAATATATCGACTCCCCTGCGACGGCTTACCCATGCGGCGATGGGCAGCGCGCCCAGCAGATAAGCGACAAACGTAGCGAGGATGATTCCCAGGATGTTGATGTCTGTCACAGCGCAAGTAGCCTCGTCGATCGCCATAGGTTGGCGGGAGTGTTATTCACATTATAGTACTATTCTCAAAACCCGCGATAGGCGTTCAAGTTAACATTTGATTAGAAATCAAACTCTGTTCCGACGCCCGCCTCACGAGCTTTCTGATAGACATGGTAGGCAGTCGAGATGTCCTGAATTGACAGTCCAACACTCTTGAACAGGGTGATCTCCTCGTCGCTCTCCCTGCCCTTCTTCGCACCAGTTACAAGATCGCCGATTTCCCCGTAGAGGTCGTCCGGTGAGAGTGCTCCCTCTTCGATGGGTATCTGTATATCTCCTGCCTCGGCGAGACACGCCTCTTTCTGGTCGCAGATAATCTTGGACCGGAGCACGCTCGCCGTATCGAGTTCGCGCACGCCTGGGGCATGGGAGCCGATGGCATTGATGTGCAAGCCAGCCCGTAACCAGTCACCGTCAACGATGGGTGTCGCCGCTGTCGTAGCGAGAGCTAGGACGTCCACGCTCTCGACGACTTCCTGCACGCTGCCCGCTAGGGTTACTTCGACGCCGGTCTGTTCGGCAATATCGGCTGCGAACTGCTGCTGGGCTTCTGGCGGATCCATCGAGAAGCAAAGGATGCTGTCAAGTTCGCGCGCGGTTGCCATACCTATGCACTGGGCGCGCGCCTGCACGCCCATCCCCAATACGCCGGCTACCCTGGCATCATCGCGCGCGAGGTACTTTGTGGCGAGGCCGGACACGCCACCGGTGCGCATCGCGGTAATGAAGCCGCCGTCCATGACGGAGATTGTGTTGCCCGTCTCCACATCCAGCAGAATGATGGATGCGAGAGTGCTGGGCATGTTGAACTTGGCGGGATTATCCTTGAATACGGTGACAGCCTTGATTCCGATGGTGCCCATGCCCCTGATGTGGGCAGGCATGAATGCGTACCAGCCGTTGTTGGCGGGGTCAGCCATCACGGTGCGTGCGGGCATAGCGGCGTCTCCAGATGCAAGGTCACCGAATGCGCGTTCCAGCAGAGCGATGGTGTCGCTCATGTTGAGCAGTCCTTGAATCGTCCCTCGGTTGAGCAGCAGAGCCATGTGTCGCCTCCAGGGTAGTGGAAATAGGTTCGTGGTTTCAGATAGGTTGTATTGTAACTCAATTCACAAGCAAAGTGTCCAAGATTTAGCGTCTATTATAGTATCATCAAACGCGGTTTTACTCTCTCAAGCAAACACTGGCGAAAAGTGACTGAATGAAAGAACTGCTGAAGAGATATTTCGGATACGAGACCTTCCGACCGCTGCAGGAGGAAATAATCGGGAGCGTGCTGCGGGGGCAGGATACGCTTGTGATTATGCCGACGGGCGGTGGCAAGTCGCTGTGCTACCAGCTTCCGGCGTTGAGGTTGGACGGGCTGACGCTGGTAGTGTCGCCGCTGATTGCGCTGATGAAGGACCAGGTTGATGCACTGAGAGCGAACGGCGTGCCCGCGGAATTCATCAACAGCACGCTTACCTACGCGGAGATCGCGCGGGTGCAGAGGCAGGCGCAGCAGGGCGAATTGAAGATTCTGTACCTGGCTCCAGAGAGGCTGGCATTGCCAGAGTTCAAGCACTGGATGGGCACGCTGAACGTCAGCCTGGTGGCTGTGGATGAGGCGCACTGCATATCGGAGTGGGGGCATGACTTCAGGCCGGATTACCGAATGCTGGACGAGCTGCGACGAAGCATGCCATCAGTGCCGTTCATTGCGCTCACCGCTACGGCGACGGAGCGCGTGCGGCGGGATATCGTCTCGCAGTTGGGACTGAACCAGCCGAAGCAGTTTGTGGCGAGCTTCGACCGGCCGAATCTTCACTATGAGGTGCGGACGAAGCGGCGGGCGTTCACGCAACTATTGAGCCTGCTTAGAGAGCACAGGGATGAGTCGGCAATAATCTACTGCTTTTCGCGCAAGGACACGGAGGAGCTCGCTGACAGTCTTCGAGACGAGGGGATTGATGCCGTGCCGTACCACGCGGGTATGGATGCGGAGACGAGGCGCAGGAACCAAGAGCGGTTCATCCGGGATGAGGTGAACGTCATCGCGGCGACAATCGCGTTCGGCATGGGGATCGACAAGCCGGATGTGCGGCTGGTGGTGCACCAGGAATTGCCGAAATCGCTGGAGGCGTACTACCAGCAGACGGGACGCGCCGGGCGTGACGGACTGCCGAGCGATTGCGTGCTGTTCTACTCATACGGAGACAAGATTAAGCAGGACTTCTTCATCGACCGGATTGAGGATCGCACGGAGAAGCGAAACGCGCAGCGCAAGCTGGGACAGGTGATCGAATACTGCCAAATGCGGACTTGCCGGCGCAGATACCTACTGGAGTATTTCGGTGACGAGGCCGAGGCAAGAGGCGCAGACGCTGCGGAGTCGGAGGGTTGCGGAAACTGCGATGTGTGCGTGGCAGAGCAGGAGGACTTCGACGCGACGATTATCGCGCAGAAGATTCTCTCGGCTGTGATACGGACGGGGGAGCGATTCGGAGCGGGCTACATCGCGCAGGTACTTCGCGGCTCGAAGGCGGAGCGCGTGCTGCGGCTGGGACATGACCGCCTCAGTGTTTACGGGATCGTGGAAGATTATTCGGACGCTGATATACGGGAAGTCTGCGGGATGCTGATGGATAGAGGCCTGCTGTTCAAGAACAGCGAAGAGTATGCGACGCTGGGTGTGAGTGAGGAAGGGCGGTTATTCTTGAAGGACAGAGAGCGACTCGTGCTTCGAAGGCCGAAGAGACAGGAGGCCGAGGAAGCTGGCACGGGAAGCGGGTCTCGCGGGACGATGGATTACGACCGCGCGCTGTTCGAGAAGCTGCGCGCTCTTCGCAGGCGCATTGCCTCGTATAGCGGTGTGCCGCCGTATGTGGTGTTCGGCGATGCGACATTGCAGCAGATGGCGCATTACATTCCGCAGCACCTTAACAGCATGTCGCGAATATCGGGCGTGGGTGCGATGAAGCTGGAGCGGTATGGCGACGAATTTCTTGCCGTGCTATGTGAGCATGCGCGGGAGCACGACCTTGAAGAACGTACCGATGCCGTGAGGGAGGCCAGAAGTAGGCGCAAGGTAGAGAGCAACGAAATCGGCCGGGCATCTACCTATGAGAAGACTAGGCTGCTATTGGAGCGAGGTTACTCGGTTGAGCAGACAGCCAGAGAGCGGGGGCTGACTGCCAACACGATAGTGGCGCACATCGAGATGCTAGTGCAGCGTGGGAAGTTACCGGACGTGAGTCCGTTCCTGCCCGATCAACGTCGCATCGAGCGGATTCAGGACGCATTCGCGAAAGTAGGCTACACTAGACTTGCGCCGGTAAAGGAACTGCTTGGCGACGAATTCTCGTATGAAGAAATACGTCTTGTGCGTACTTACGCGCGGCGGCAGGGAGAGAATCAACATGGAACTCGCTGACGAATACAGGCTCAAAACTCTTCTTAAGGAAGCGGTAATTGAAGCCATGGAAGAGCGCAGGGACGAGTTTCTGGATATTGTCCAGGAAGTCATAGAGGATATTGCGCTATCAAGGGCAATAGATGAAGGTGAAAATGCTCCAAACGTCAGCCGGGAAGAAATCTTCAGAATCTTACGTGATGCTGAATGAGGGTTGAATTCAGGGTCACATTCGAGAGAGAGATCTGCGCCGGATACGAGATGCAAACCTGAGAAGCAGGATTGAAAGCACAATC
The DNA here is from genome assembly GCA_965203955.1 of Dehalococcoidia bacterium. GTDB lineage: Bacteria > Chloroflexota > Dehalococcoidia > Lucifugimonadales > JADFKI01 > Bin90. Next base: position 97,730 of record OZ241923.1, read on the forward strand.
CTGTCTGCGGAAGAAGCGTCGAGCATTACTGAAGTGAGAGGTGTACGCAAGGTAAGATCGCGTGATAATCATTATCGCATCAGGATTGAGGACTATCGGCTGGGTGTAATTTCGGAAGGGGATACGGTGGCATTCGTAAGGGTACTTCACAGACGGGAGATTTACCGATTCTTTCCATAGGTATGCCGAATCAAGACACCGTTAGTATCTGACCATTAGATTAGGTGGAAAGCACGCATGAAATTTGGAGATTTTCTCTTTCCGGAGAGCAGAACTCCGGATACGGATTACGAGGTAGTGAACGAGGCGCTTGCGGAGGCGGTGCTTGCGGAGCGGCTGGGGCTGCACTCGGTGTGGCTGGGCGAGCATCACTTCGACGGCGTTTGCACTTTCGCGGACCCGATGACATTCGGGGGCGCGGTGGTTGCGCGGACCAGCAGCATACGCGTGGGATTCTCGGCGGTGCAGACGGCGTTTCATCATCCGGTAAGACTGGCGGAGCAGATAGCGCTGCTGGACAATCTGAGCGGTGGGCGCATAACCGTGGGTACGGCGAGAGGGTCGGCATTCAACCGGTACGAATACCGAGGGTACGGGGTGAAGTATGGCGAGGCACAGGAGCGGCTGCTGGAGGCGGAGCGGCTGCTGGTCAGGGCTTGGTCGGGGGAGCGGTATCACCATAGGGGTAAGCATTGGGATGTGGAGATTCCGGTGCTGCGTCCGAGGGTTGTGCAGAAGCCGCATCCACCGCTGATAAGGGCAATTGCAAGCGAGGGTTCTCTTGTGGAGATGGCGCGGCAGGGCAGACCGTTCATGCTCGCGATGTCTAAGATGGACCGAATACGGTACATGTTCGACCTATACCGCAGCACAATGTCGGACGCCGGCTTTGCAGACAATGAAATCTCGGAGGCTGCATCAAACTGCTGGATATGGTTCAACGGCGTGGTTGCGGAGACGGACGCCGAAGCTGCGGAGGTCGCGCGCCCTGCCAACGCGGACAGCCTAAAGCACATCACGGGCGGACGCGAACGGATGAATACGAAAGAAGAACAGGCAGAAGTGGAGGCGATTTACGCCGGTTCGGACGCGGGGCCTGAGGACGACCTGGTGTACGGCTCGCCGGATACGGTTTCGGAGACGGTGGCAGCGCTCCGAGATGCGGGAGCAGGCGGCATAATGATCCAGTTCAGGATCGGCGATATGTCATGGGAGATGATGGAGAGCAGTATGCGCCTGTTCGCCGGAGAGGTGATGCCGCGATTCTCCTGATACACGAACGACTTGAACGGAATACGAGGCGCAAATATAATTCCACTTATTCCCACTTAGTGTGAAAGCCCAACATAGGCACAAGGAGACGCGCATGCACGCGATATTCGTTACCATCAACATCAAGCCAGGGTATCGAGAGCAGTTCAAGGAGGCAAGCCTTGGGGACAGCCAGGGAAGCGTGAGGGACGAGCCGGGCTGCTTCCGCTTCGACATCCTGGAGGACAAGACGGACCCGAATAAGTTCTACCTATATGAGGTCTATGAGAACGAAGAGGCACACATGGTGGCTCACAGGAACGCACCGCACTACAAGAAGTGGCGCGAGACCGTGCAGGACTGGTTCGATGGCGATACTGTAGCGATTCCGATGAACACCGTGTTCCCATCCGATGACGGCTGGAAGGCGCAGAAGCCGGGACTGCTGAACTGGTAGAGACACCGTTCAGGCAACGCAGGAAGCTAGTTGATGCCCGGCACTTGTGCGGTTTGCAATTAACAGCCATGAAATGTATTCTATGGCGGAATATAAGGTGTCACGACCAATGTTGAGAAGCCCCGGGGGTGAAGCCCATGCAAGAGAAGAGTTTGACAACAGAGCATAAATTGTCGGAGCTGGGTTCACCGAACGGCGTGTCCGCGCTAGACATCGATCTCTCAGAGTTGGAACATGTTGCGATTCCCGACGCGGAACCGCTCGATGATCCTCTGAACATTAAGCCTCACATACGTTCCAGATACTTCAGGGAGAATATCTACCCGTATTCCGAACTGATGAGGCGAAAAGAGTATGAAGCCGAGAAGAGGGGACTGCAGATTGAGCTGATGAAGCTGCAGAACTCGATGCGGGAGACGGGCGACAGGGCTATCATACTGTTCGAGGGGCGCGACGCTGCCGGCAAGGGCGGCACAATCAGGCGATTCATGGAGCACTGGAACCCGCGCACGGCAAGGGTCGTAGCGCTGGACAAGCCCTCTGAGGTAGAGGCCGGGCAGTGGTACTTCCAGCGATACATCAGGCATTTTCCAACTTCGGGTGAGATCGTGCTCTTTGACCGCTCGTGGTACAACCGAGCGGGCGTTGAGCGGGTGATGGGCTTTTCGACCGATCCTGAGTACAGGCGGTTCATGCGGCACGTTCCGCTGCTGGAGCGAATGATAGTCGATAGCGGCATCAAGCTCATCAAGCTGTACTTCTCGGTCAGCCAAAAGGAGCAGCTGAGGCGGTTCCAGTCGCGCTCCAGCGATCCGTTGAAGCACTGGAAGGTCAGCCCTGTTGATATCAGGTCGATTGACAAGTGGCGGGAGTACACCGAAGCGAAGGAAGCCATGTTCCTTCTGACGAACTTCGAGGTCGCGCCGTGGACGATCATCAAGTCGGACGACAAGAAGCGCGCCCGCATCAACGCGATGCGTCACCTCGTTAATGTGATGGACTACAATGGTAAAGACCCTGAGGTGGCCTACCAACCGGACCCATCGATAGTCGCATATTCGCACGAGGTCTATACTGCAGGCGCACCGATAGAATAGAACGGACGAAAGCGGGACGTACTTTCGCTTGACGCCAACCTTCCCTTCATTTTGGAATAGATGGTAATTCTGCTCAAAGTGAAGTGAGGTTGGCGATGTCTCTTTCAAACGGTTCATCTAAGCCGGGAATTGCCCTGCTAGTGGGCACACGCAAGGGCGCGTTCGTGCTGGCGAGCGATTCGGGGCGCGAAAAGTGGGATTTGTCCGAGGTGCATTGCCGCGGCGGCGATGTGTACCACTTCGTGCAGGACGCACGCAACGGCGGGACAGTTTATGCCGCCGTCAACTACATGCATTGGGGCGCGGAGGTCCACGTCAGCAGCGACCTGGGCGAGACATGGACGACCGCTGAGACGCCGCCTAAGTTCGCTGACCGAGAGGGCAAGACTCTGAACAGGATATGGCATATCAAGCCGGGCCGTGCGTGCGAGCCAGGCGTGATGTATGCGGGGGCAGACCCGGTGTCGCTGTTCAGGAGCGATGACAGTGGGGTGAACTGGCTGGAGATACGCAGCATCGCGGACCATCCGACGAGCGAGCACTGGTTCCCTGGGATGGGTGGTCTATGCCTGCACAGCATAGCGTTGGACGAGCAGAACCCGGCGCGAATGTGGGTTGGCATCTCGGCGGCGGGCGTGTACGGGACAGACGACGGGGGAGAGAGCTGGAAGCCACAGAACAAGGGCGTGCGCGCCGACTTCATACCGGATGAGGAGGACCTGGAGTTCGGGCAGTGCCCGCATAAGCTGCTGGGCCATCCGGCGAGGGACGGGCTGCTGTACCAGCAGAACCACTGCGGCACGTATCGCAGCGACGACGGGGGCGCGTCATGGGTGGATATCACGGAGGGGCTGCCGTCGCGGTTCGGGCTTGCGCTGGGGCTGCATCCGCACGATCCGAATACGGTGTATGTGCTGCCGGAGGATAACGCGATCAAGGAAGGTGAGATAGGTGGCGAGTTCCGCATCGTGAGCGGGAACAAGTTCCGGGTGTTCCGCAGCCGAAACGGTGGAGCAGACTGGGAACCGATGACGAATGGCTTGCCGCAGAAGAACGCCTACCTGCACAGCATGCGCGAGGGAATGGCTACGGACTCGCTGGACCCGTGCGGGGTTTATGTGGGCACGACCAGCGGGCAGATATTCTACAGCCGCGATGAGGGGGACAACTGGGAACTGATGATAGACAACCTGCCGCCGATAAACTCGGTGGAGGTGGCGCAGTTCTAAATCCCTATTCGACTATCTGAATAGGCGGAGGGCGATGTTCAGGATGACGGTGATGGCGATGCTGACGATGATGGATGTGGCGAGCGGAAAGTAGAAGGTGGCATCGCCGCGCCTGAACACGAGGTCGCCCGGCAGCTTGCCGAGAAGCGGGATTTTCGGCGCAAGAACAAACGCAAGCCCGAGGACCGCGATTGCGACTCCTACGAATATCAGCGCTCTGCCGATGCCATCCATTCTACTGCTTGATCCTGGGCACGATTTCTTCGCGTAGGAGTGTCAGCTGCTTCAAGACCTTTTCCTGCGGCAGGCCGGGCCACTGCATGCGGAATATGATGTAGTTCGCGCCTAGCTCACTCTCGTAGCGGCGAATCTCGTCAACGATGTCGTTGGGAGAGCCGATGAGGAAGCGGTCGCGGGCGAGGTCCTCAAATGGAACGCGGAAGTCTTCCTCTCCGGGTAGCGCCTTGTCCTGTCCCCAAGACGCGTAGGCTGCGTATTTACTTTCGAGGTATGGACGGCTTTCCTCAATGGCTGTCGCCCTGTCCTCGGCGACGTACATCTCGCGGAACATCGGCATGGCGTCGGGCGGTGTCTGCCCTACCCTGTCGAGCTCGGCGTTGTACACAGCTATCTGGCGGTCGATGGTGGACATCGTGGCGTGGGGGTTGATGAACCAAGGGTAACCCCAGCGGGCGGCGCGGCGGATGGCGACGTCGTTGTTGGCGGCGACCCAGATGGGCGGGTGCGGCTTGCGTGTGGGGCGCGTTACGGGGTTGACCTTCGGTAGCTGATAATACTTGCCGCTGTATTCCACCTCGTCCTCGGTCCAGAGCATCTTCATCAGTTCCAGCGATTCTCGGAGGCGACCCACGCGCTCGTTGGACTTTATGCCGAATGCTGCAAACTCCTCGTCGCGGTATCCGATCCCGACGCCGAAGATGAAGCGGCCGTTGCAGATGGCGTCCATTGTCGCCACGCTCTCTGCAATGTCAACGGGATTGTGCAGAGGAACGAGGATGACGGCTGCGGCAATCTCCATGTCCCCGGCCTCGGCTGCCATTCGCGCTAGAAACGGCAGTGTGGCGGGCTGGGCATAAGGCGCTGAGAGGAAGTGCTGGCCGGTGCAGATGAGATCGAAGCCGGCATCGCGTGCCGCTCGCACCTGCTCGGCGCTGTCCTCCATCTGCTGCGCCAGAGATTCGTCGGGCGAAATCTGCACTCCGAGGAAGATTCCGAATTTCATTCCTTATCCTTTCAATGAGAGTGGCTAACGTCTGCCAAATTCGCGTTCGAGGCGGGTGCCACTAAGGTGGATTATCGTTGGGCGTCCGTGCGGGCAGGTGTGGGGTTGCCGGCAATGCTCAAGCTGACGAGTGAGGGCGCTCATTTCATCGTGCGTAAGAACCTTGCCGGCACGGACTGCGGAGTGGCAGGCGAGCGAGTAGGCAGCGCGGTCGCTCCACGACTCGACATCGCCGCCCTGCGCCATTTCGTCCAGCATGTCTATGAACGCCTTCGCGGGATCGGCGTCCGTCAGAATGGCAGGCACGGCGCGGATGATGTGAACATTGCCGCCGAATGGCTCTACCAGCAGTCCCAGACCGGCGAACAGGTATGCGTGCGCCTGAACCAGTTCCTGCTGCTTGGGGTTCAGTTCGATCGTGAGCGGTTCCATCAGGCTCTGGGACTGTGGTTCGCCGGCGACGGCTTCGGCCTTGATGCGCTCAAACATCACGCGCTCATGGGCGGCGTGCTGGTCAATGAGATACATCCCGTCCGGACCTTCGGCTGCGATGTAGGTACTCTGCACCTGACCGAGGACACGAAGAACGGGCAATGCCTGAGTGTGAGTGTAACTTTGGCCTTCGACCTCGGACTGCGGCGCCTCAATATCGAACTGTGGTGGAAGGTCGCCATTATTGTGCGAGGGCGATGATTCGGGAGCGGGATTGAACGGCTCGATGGGCCAGAAGTAGCGGTCTGACTGGCGCGGCGCCGTGGGATACGCGGGATAGGTCGCTTCGGCGCGGCGTATCTCAGGGACCGGCGAATGCGCGGTGAGGGTGTGCCGCACAGCTTGCTGGATCGCGGAGAATACCCTGTCGCCGTTGCGGAAGCGGACTTCGGTCTTAGAAGGGTGGACGTTGACATCCACCTGGTCGAATTCGAGAGCGATGTTGACCACAGCCATCGGGTATCGGCGTTCCTTGAGGAAACCGTGGTACGCCTGCTCAAGAGCGTATCCGAGCATCCGGCTTTGCACCCAACGGCGGTTGACGAAGAAACTGACGTAGCCGCGGTTCGCCCTGCTCAGCGCGGGCTGGCTTACCATTCCCGTTACGATGCGGCCGGCAGTGCGCTCATCGTAGTCCGCGACGTCCAGCATGTTCTCCGCGACATTCAGGCTGTGTATGGCGGCTATCGCCTCGCGGAGACTGCCTGAGCCGGGAGTGAGCAGCGACGACCTGCCCGTGTTCAGCGCGAACCTGACTTCCGGGTAGGCGAGCGCGTAGCGTGTGACCATGTTCTGAATATGGGAGGTCTCGGTGGCGGCGGTGCGCAGGAACTTGCGGCGGGCGGGCACATTGCGAAAGAGTTGGCGTACTGTCATCACCGTTCCGTGCGATGCGCCCTGCCGCTGCCTGCCGGTGATACGACCCTCGTCAATCTCAAGCAGCGTGCCGGAGTCTTCACCGGCATGCCTGGTGACAACGGATATGCGGGCCACCGATGCGATGCTGGGGAGCGCCTCGCCGCGGAATCCCAACGTTGGGATGGCATCAAGGTCGGAGGCGTCGCTGAGCTTGCTGGTTGCGAAACGCTGGAATGCGAGTTCAACCTCGTCGTGGGGTATGCCGCATCCATTGTCGGCGACGCGAATCTGCTCCACGCCGCCGCCGCGAATCTCGACGGAGATTTCGGTGGAGCCTGCATCAAGAGCGTTCTCGACAAGCTCCTTCACCACGGATGCGGGTCGCTCGATGACCTCGCCCGCGGCAATCATTGAGGAAACCTTGTCGGAGAGCAGCCTTATCGCCATCAGACGCCTTCCTGAGCGCGCCTTTTCCCGCTGCGATACGCCCTGTGCTCGGAGGTGCCACTCTGCACAACATCGCAGACGGTCTGGTAGATTTCATCCATCTCGGTGTCCTGCCGACTACGGAAGTAGTAGGGCCTGCAGATGAAGCCGCCGAAGTAGCGGACAATCTCCGGATGGTCGTCAATGATGAAGTCGGGCGGCGTGAAGACGCCTAGACCGGGCAGGGCGGCCTCGAAATCTTCCAGCGGCTTCTGAAACACTTTGGTCACATAGTCGGCGAGGCCGAAGCGGCGCACCTCAGCGGTGCGGACGCCGACGCCGGACCAGACGAAGACCTTGTGACCGTCGTCGATGAGTTTGCGAAATGTCTCGGCGGTGTTCTGTCGAAGGCTGCCGTCGGCGCCCATGATGGTGTAGTCAACGTCGAAGAAAATGTTCATGATCCCCTATATTACATCCTATTTTACTCTGTATGATACGCTTGTGAAGCGCATTATCCACATCAGTTGGGTGAGAACAAAGACATGAGAGCTTATAACTATAGTCTCCTTCCATCGGAAACTGAAGTCATGACGGTAGCGCAAGCGAGCAAATGGGCGTCGGAGCGGACGGGACGCAAGGTTACGACTTCCAACATCACGTATCTAGTCAACTACGGGCGAATCCAGAAAGTTGACAACAATGGTGTCATAATGGTGCTCGTTGCTGACTTGGAGCGATACTACCAAACTATTGATGGACGTAGAGAAGACGCTTACAAGCGCACGCTTGGCGACGACTTGAACTGGCGACTCTCTTTCGAGCAGTACAAGGAAGCAGAGACTACTAAACATGTCCATAGACTGCACCCCTACAAGGGCAAGTTCATTCCTCAACTGGTGGAGTATTTTCTCGACGCACACACGGACGAGTTCAAGGACGAAGCGTGCTTTTCTCACGGGGACATCATTCTCGACCCGTTCTGTGGCAGTGGCACGACACTGGTGCAGGCCAACGAACTTGGAATGCATGCCGTAGGTGTGGATGTCTCGCTGTTCAACACGATGATTAGCAACTTGAAGCTAAGCGCCGTGTCATTGGCAAATCTCAACACTGCTACGATGCTCGTCAACAATTGCATCGCCTCCAACATAGATGGTCAGAGGGCGCGCGCCTTTGAGCAAGACTTGCTTGCCGAACTCAAGACTTTCAATACAGAGTTCTTTCCTTCGCCAGAGTTTCGCTATCGTGTTCGCAACCGGGAAATTGACGAAAAGAAGTACGGTAATGACAAAGCCGCTGAATTCAAAGCAAGATTCTATGAACTGCTAGAGAAGCACGGAGTCAGCAACGAGATTGGCTCTGCGAGCAGCGACTTCATGAACAGCTGGTATCTGCAATCGGTGAACAGCGAGATTAGCAGCGCGAAAAGGTTTATAGACGGATTTTCCGATGCCATGCTGCGCGATGTGCTGCGCCTGATACTGAGCCGCACCGTTCGCTCGTCGCGCGCTACGACGCACTCGGACTTGGCGACGCTGATAAAGCCTGTAACGGAGACATACTACTGCGGCAAGCATAGCAAAATATGCAAGCCTCTATTTTCGATGCTTGGGTGGTGGAAGCGATATGCCAAAGACACCGTAAAGCGCATAGGGCAGTTCGCGAAACTGCGTACTGATACGATGCAGGTCTGTCTGACGGGAGATTCTCGAAACATAGATATATTCTCGAAATTAGAAGAAGATAACGCCGAATTCGCGAGACTGGCAATTGGCAAGAAAATTCAGGGTATATTCTCAAGTCCTCCCTATGTGGGAATGATCAATTACCATGAGCAGCACGCTTACGCATATGAACTGTTCAATCTGCCACGCAACGACGAAGCGGAAATCGGCCCTCTGAGCTTAGGGCGTGGTCGGGCGGCAAGAGAGTCGTATGTCGAGGGAATATCTGGAGTGCTGTCCAACTGCCTAAAATACATGACTGACGACTGCGACATCTTTCTCGTCGCAAATGACAAGTCCGGCCTGTATCCGCGCATCGCCGAACTATCAGGACTAGCAATTAAGAAAGAGTACAAGCGCCCGGTGCTAAACCGCGCAGAGGGTGATAAGGGCGCATACGCGGAAACGATATTTCACATGCGACGCAGACAAGCAGGAGATGAACTTGTTTGAGAGTAACAGCATAGAGAAAACCATAGAAGACGGGCTGCGTGGAAAACTACAGAATTACAATCCGGAGCCAAGTTACAAGCCGTTCCACACTCGCCTGCTTGGACGAGACAGAATGGCGCTGTTCTCGTTCATACATTCGCTTAACACTACCTTCGGAACTTCGATATTCGAAAAGGTGGCAGAGAGCATAGCGTTGGGTAACTTTGAGCGAGTCGTTGCGCAGTACGAAGTGGCTGGCGAATACTCATCGGGCGCCCAAGAAGAGATTACAAGTATCATCAATGACTTGACTACCGCGAAACGTTCTCCTGATCACATTCTAGAAATGGAACAGATCAAAGCGCGGTGTCAATTGGGCGAAATCGTCGAAAAGGACTTGTCTAAAGCCGACCTTTTCCTGTCAGAAGGCCAAGAGATATTCATGATTGACCTAAAGACCACAAAGCCAAACAAGGGAAACTTTCGCGAATTCAAGCAGAATATGTTGGAATGGGCAGCTTCCGCGCTTTACCAAGATTCCGATGCGATTGTGCGAACAATTATCGCTATGCCTTACAACCCATACGCGCCTAGGCCATATGAACGATGGACGATAAGGGGAATGTTGGACATCGAGAATCAAAGGCAACTTCTGGTCGGAGAAGAATTCTGGAACTTCCTCGCCGGCGGGCAAGACATATACGAAGACCTTCTCAATTGCTTTGAGAATGTAGGTCTCCGGATGCGCGAGGAAATTGACGATTACTTCAAGCAACTTGGAAAGTAGACTTCCAATTAGAAGGAGGCTCACTTTGTTGAACAGACCGACTTTGCACGATGTGATTCAGGCTCGGGGGCGAATTGCGCCTTATGTATGGCGCACTCCCCTGCACCACTACCTTTCGCTGGACAGCCTGCTGGATGCTGAGGTGTGGGTGAAGCACGAGAACCACCAACGGCTGGGAGCGTTCAAGATGCGAGGGGGGATCAATCTGCTGTCGCAACTTTCAGATGAGGAGAAGGCTCGCGGCGTGATTACCGCGTCGTCGGGAAATCACGGGCAGTCGATCGCGTATGCCGCCGGCGTGCTGGGCATCAGTTGCATTGTGTGCGTGCCGGAAGGCGCGAATGTGGGCAAAGTTGCCTCTATCGAGAGCCTTGGAGCGCAGGTGATTCATCACGGGCCGTATTTTGACGTCACGAACGAGTACGCTCAGCGGCTGGCAAAGGAAGAGGGCTACCGCTATGTCCACGCGATCAACGAGCCGATGCTCATAGCGGGCGTGGGGACATACACGCTGGAGATTCTGGAGGATCTGCCGGATGTCGATTACATCATAGTTCCGCTCGGTGGAGGCAGCGGCGCATGCGGCACGAGCATCGTGGCGAAGAGCGTGAACCCGGACATCAAGGTGATAGCGGTGCAGGCGGAGAGCGCCAATGCCGCTTACCTGTCATGGAAGACGGGCGAGTTGGTGGAGGCGCCGATGGAGTCGAAAGCGGAAGGGCTGGCAACCGGGAAGGGATATGACCTGCCAATGGGCATACTGCGGGAGCTGCTGGACGACTTCATTCTGGTGTCGGATGAGGAGATGGAAGAGGCTATCGTGCTGCACCTGGAGCATACTCACAACCTGACGGAACACGCGGGAGCGGCGTCGCTTGCGGGAGCGCTGAAGATCAAGGACAGACTGCGCGGCAAGAAGGTGGCACTGATAATGAGCGGCGGCAACCTGTCACTGGAGCATCTGCGGGATGCACTCGTGCTGAAGGACTAAGCGGCACGCCGAATGCCTGAAGAGCCAATCATCGTCCCGGGGAGAGCTATTTCAATCAGGGCGCGCGGTTCGCGCAGATACAAGCAGCGAATTCACGACATAGCCAAACCCTTCTTTCCGCAACCTCTGACAAGCAGAAACATACGCCTGCAGGTCCATTACTTCTACACGACCGGGCAGGTTGTTGACCTAGACAACCTGCTAAAATGCGTTCTGGACGGGCTGTCGGGCGCGGCATATGAGGACGATTCGCAAGTTGAGGAGCTATGGATTAGGCGATACAATGTCTTCGAAGACCATAGGATGCTTATCTTGGACGAGACAATCTACGAATTCATTGCACGGAGTGAGCCTTTCGTATCGGTAGAGATTTCTGAAAATGAGGGCATTTGACGTCATGATCGCAGATGTTGACGAGAGAGCAAGGCACACAGTCGCTGTTGAGAAAAGGCTCAAAAGGGTCGTTGATGAATTCGAAGACTGGGGCTGGGAAGTTCACGCGGACTTGCCGGGCAGGAAGAAGCCGGAACCTGTGCGTGGTGAAATTCCCGATGTGGTCGCACTTAAGGACTGCCGACGTATCTTCGTTCAGGTCGCTACTCTGGAGACTCTAAAGCATAGGGAATCCAATTTCAAGACACTTGCTCGCTATGCTAAGGAACACAGGCCACTGACGCGCTTCGACCTGGCGCTTGCCGTGCCGGAGCCGGGAGAACCGCCCAGAATAAAAGAGTGCCATGAGTACCACCACCACCACATATCAGATCGCATACGGCGACGGCTACTTAAACGCCGCGCTGCCGGAGCGTACTCGCGTCATCGGGGGAAAGCGTCCGTTGCCGGCCATTCCGGGCGTCGCCGAGCGGGTGCGCGAGGTCATCGCCAATCCTATCGCTCACGAGCCGCTGCATAAGCTAGTAAACGGCAAGTCGAAGGTAGTCATCGCCTTCGACGACGCATCGGGAGCATATTTTCAGACGCAGCGCACGGATTTCCGGCAGACGGCAATCGAGGTCATTGTCGAGGAGCTTCGCAAGGTCGGCGTGCCGCTGCGCAACGTCACGCTGCTGCTGGCGCAGGGGTTGCACCGCAAGCTGAGCCGGACGGAGATGGAGACGTTCCTCGGAAGACGGCTGGTCCTGCAGTTCGGGTACAACAACCTGTACTGCCACGACGCGGAGGACCCTGAGCAGCTTGTTCATCTCGGGTACACCCATCGCGGGTTTGATGTGGAGGTGAACCGGGCGATTCTGGATGCGGACCAGTTCATATACCTGAACACGATGTGGGCGCCGTTCAACGGCGGCTGGAAGTCAACCGCGGTCGGGCTTGGCACGTTCAAGAGCATACGGCACCACCACCGGCCGTGGCCAATCGCAAGCGGGCAGTCGGTGGACGACCCGAAGAACTCGGCGTTCAAGAAGCTGGTGTGGGAGCAGGGAGCACTCATCCAGAAGGCGCTGGAGGCGAAGGGACGGCGCTTATTCACCATTGAGACGGTGTATGACAATGCCGACCCCAAGAAAGACATCATCGCCATAAACGGCGGACATCCGACGGAGGTGCATCCGCACACGCTGGCCGCTATTGAAGAGCAGCAAGTTGTCGAGGTGCGGGGGCAGGCAGATATTCTCGTGGCGGGCATCGCAAACTGGAACGAGTGCTACTCCAAGTTCTCGACGGTGAATCCGATACTGGCGGCGAACCAGGCGATGGCGAACACGGTGACGCAGTTCCAAGGGATGCCACTTGTTCGCGAGGGCGGGATTGCGATTCTGGCGCATCCTCTGACGGCGCAGTTCGATGCGCGGCGGTTCGCGCCATATATGGAGTTCTACGACAAACTGCTATCGCAGGAGACGGACCCGTACTGGCTGTGGGAGAACTATGTGGAAGAGTTCGCGCACAGGCCGGAGTTCATACACGGGTATCGCTATGGGCATGCGTACCACGGGTCGCACCCGTTCTTCATGTGGAACAGCACGGGCATTCCACGTCGGTATCTGAGCAGGATCATGTTCGCGGGATTGCGGGATACGGAGGCGGCGAATCGGATGGGATTCGAGGCGTATGCCAGCATGGAGGATGCGGTAGCAGCGGCGGAAGCGGAACTTGGCAGGACGGCGAGCATTACGCTGATGCAGCGACCGCGGCACTTCATTCCGCGTGTGCTGCCAGACTAGACGAAAGCGAGGCAGAGATTGGCATTCAGCGAAGAGCTTGCGCTGCGTATGCGGCAGTGTCTTGGAGAGCAGGCGGGAGTCACGGAGCGTAAGATGTTCGGCGGGCTGTGCTTCATGGTGAGCGGCAATATGCTCGGCGGCGTGATGGGCAATGAAGTCATCGTGCGCGTGGGAGCGGACAGATACGAGGATGCGCAGGAACTCCCCCACGCGAGGGAGATGGACTTCACGGGCAGGCCCATGCGCGGATTCGTGGTGGTTTCCGCCGAGGGCATAGCCTCTGATGACGGGCTGGATGACTGGGTGCAGCGAGGGCTGAAATTCGCCCTGTCGCTCCCGCCCAAGTAGACTGCTTGACACAGCCTCCGCGCCGGGCGTCCCAGTTCGATTTCGTTGATTTGCAGTTCCCACCTGTCTATAATCAGTGGAACACTTATGCGCCACTGAGCGCCGAGATAGACTGCACGAATGATTGACTACTCGAAGCTGGAGACGGGGCAGGAACTCTCAAGCCAGTCCCTTACCTTGGACGCCAAAGCCGTTGGCGATTATGTCGCAGCCGTATCCGACACGAGCAGTCCGGCTGCGAGTGACGGCACCCCTCTCGTTCCCCCAATGGCAATTGCCGCGCTTGCCCTGAGCGCTGTCATCAACGCGCTTCAGATTCCGGGCGGCACGATACACGCGAGCCAGGAACTGGGCTTTGGTGATGCGGTGCGGGTGGGCGAGTCGCTTGATTGCAGGGCGACACTGGCGCAGAACTCGCTGCGACGAGGATGGCGCTTCTTGGTCGTCAATATGGAGGCGAAATCCAAAGGCGGCAGCGTGGTTATGGATGGCAAGAGCACCATTATGTTACCGGCGTAACCGGGCTGCCGGATTAGGGTTGCGACACCGATGGAGTGTGAGACGAGAATGCAAGAGGGCGACGCGCTGCCCACAATCGAAAAGACGGTAACCCAGGAGCAGATCGAGCGATACGCGGATGCTGCGGGCGACCATAATCCCATTCACCTAGACGCCGACTTCGCCACGGGCGCGGAGTTCGGAGGCGCGAGGCTTGAAGGCACTATCGCACATGGTATGATGATTCTGGCTGTTGTATCGGAAATGATGACAGCCGCGTTCGGCGAGGACTGGCTGAGGAGCGGCAACCTGAAGGTGCGCTTCCGAGGACCAGTCTATCCCGGCGAAACGGTGGCGGCGTTCGGCAGCGTGAAGAGAGTCAGCAGCGTTGGTGGCGCGAACGAACTGACCTGCGCGGTCGGCGTGCGGAAGGACAACGGGGACATCTCAATCAACGGCGAAGCGGTTGTTAGACTGCCAGCCAACGGCTGACGCCACAGGAGAGCAGAACTTGACAACAGAAGACAGAGCGGTTCGCATAGCCGTCGATGCTATGGGAGGCGACAATGCTCCCAGTGAAGTGGTGGCGGGCGCTGTAGCGGCGGCGAAGGAAGGCGGCGCGCAGATTCTGCTCGTGGGCGATTCTGAAGTGGTACAAGCCGAACTCGCCAAGCAAGACGCCTCCGGTCTGCCCATTATGCCCGTGCCGTCAGAGGGTGTCATAATCGAAGGAGAAGCGCCCGCAATGGCGCTGCGGCAGAAGCCGCGCGCCTCAATATTAGTATCAACGGGGCTGGTGAAGCAGGGTAAGGCTCATGCGTCAGTGACTATGGGGTCAACCGGGGCTGCGATGGCCGCAGCCGCGGTGGTCCTGGGATTGTCGGATGGAGTTGATCGCCCCGCGCTCGGAGGACCCATTGTCGGAGTATCGCCGAACACTTTCATAATTGACCTGGGCACCAATGTTGACTGCCGCCCGGCTCAGATGCTCAGTTTCGCGGTGATCGGAGATGTCTTCGCGCGGCAGTTCTGGGGGATTGAGACGCCACGCGTTGCCCTGCTGAGCGTGGGCGAAGAGGCCGGGAAGGGCAACCGGCAGGTGCGGGAAGTTACCGAACTGCTGGAGAAGAGCGGCCTGCATTTCATCGGCAATGTGGAGGGCAACGACCTGGCAGCCGGCAAGGCGGAAGTGGTGGTCTGCGACGGCTTCGTGGGCAACATTGTAATGAAGTTCACCGAAGGGCTGGGAAAGGCACTGTCATCTCACATCGATTCGACTCTCAAGGGCAGGCTCACAGATGCTGATCTTGATACGGTTACACGGGACATGTCGGATCTTACAAATGTCGTGCAGACTCACGGCGGCGGTCCGATATTCGGCGTGAACGGGATAAGTGTGGTGGGGCATGGCGCAGGGGATGCGATTGCAGTCCAGCGCGCAATCGAAACTGCAAGATTTACGCATGAAATCGACTTCATCCCCAAGCTGAACGAGGAGATGGCAGAGGTGTTTGCCAAGGTCCAGGAATAGCGCACTTCTCGCAAGACTAAACAGCCGTTTCAACAGCGAGCGCACTAACTTTCGACAAGCAGGTAGGAGCCAAATTGAGCAACTCGGAAATTGAAGGAAAGACAGCTCTTGTTACCGGAGCCTCTAAGGGCATCGGGAGGGCAATCAGCCTCGAACTTGCCAAGATGGGCGTCAAAGTCGCTGTGAATTACAACTCTTCCAAGGCCGACGCGGAAGAGGTTGTCAAGACCATTGTCGATGTGGGTGGCGAGGCGTTCAAGGTGCATGCGGACGTGAGCGACCTTGACCAGGTAAATGCTATGGTGGACAAGGTGAACGACACCTGGGGCGGCGTAAGCATACTGGTGAATAACGCGGGCATAATTGACGATGGCCTGCTGATGCGAATGTCGGACGAGGCGTGGCACCGCGTGATGGGCGTAAACCTGAACGGGACATTTTACTGCACGCGCGCGACACTGCGGCACATGGTGCGGCAGCGTTGGGGCAGGATCATCAACATCGGCTCGGTCGTGGGGATACGCGGCAATGTGGGACAGACGAACTACTCTTCCTCGAAGGCCGCCATCATAGGCTTCACGAAGTCGCTTGCCAAGGAAGTCGCCACGCGCAATATCACGGTGAACGCCGTGACTCCCGGCTACATTAGCACAGAGACGGTCGCGGGCCTGACGCAGAGGCAGAAGGACACGATAATGACCTGGATCCCTCAGGGCAAGTTCGGCAATACCGAGGACATCGCGCACATGGTCGGCTACCTGGCGAGCGAGAAGGCCAACTACGTCACCGGTCAGATAATCAGCGTTGACGGTGGGATGGCAATTTAAGATTTCATTGTCCATCAGTCGCTTTAGTGTCAAATTCTTCAGGTCCGTCTTTGCTATTCCGTTGCCAAGCAGATCATCGACTACCGTAGGGATTGAAGCGAATGACGTTCAAAGGCAAGACTGTCCTGGTTACGGGCGGGTCACGGGGCATCGGGAAGGCTATCGCGCTTGAATTCGCTGCGCGCGGCGCAAACATCGCCTTCAACTACATCCGCAACCACAAGGCAGCCGCGCAGACACAGAGCGAAATCGAGGCGCTTGGCGTCAAATGCCTGCGAATGCGGGCGCATCTGGGTGACGCGCAGAAGATTCGAGATCTCTTTACGGAGGTGGATGCCACATTCGGCAGACTGGATGTGCTGGTTAACAATGCGGCTTCCGGCGTGCAGCGCTCGGCGTCCGAACTCGAGGAGAAACACTGGGACTGGACGCTGAACGTGAATGCGAAAGCGCCGTGGCTGTGCGCCATCGAGGCGTCCAAGTTGATGCCTGAAGGTGGCAGCATCGTGAACATCACCAGCCAGGGTTCGCAGAAGGTCCTGCCGTACTACTTCTCTGTGGGCACATCGAAGGCGGCGCTGGAGGCGCTGACTCGCTACCTTGCCGTAGAACTCGCGCCGCAGGGCATATCGGTGAACGCCGTATCGGGCGGCTACGTGGAGACCGGCGCGCTCGATTACTTCCCCAACCGTGAAAGCATGCTGGAGGCAGGACGGAGCACACCGGCGGGGCGGATGGTTACGGCTGAGGACGTCGCACGAGTGGTGGCGTTCCTGTGCACGGAGGACGCGGCGATGATTCGCGGTCAGGTTATCGTCGTGGACGGGGGCTATACACTGCTGGCGTAAGCTACGAGCGAAGGCTGCCTATTCAGGCCCTGCGATTCTTTCGACCAGGACATTAAGCCCGCCTTCAGTCAGCAAGCGCACTCCACTTTCGGCATGCGCCTTACGCACATAGCCGAGGCCGAAGCGACTGTCACCGTCAAGCGCTGTCGCCACCGATGTGAGCGTGCCAACGTTTCTACCTTCGTGCATTAGCGCAACGGGTAGTTCCGGCGCGTCTTCACCTCCCCACGATAGGCGAACCAGATGCTTCTGCACCTTGTCGTAGGTGTTCAGGCGTGCAACAACCTCCTGGCCAATGTAGCATCCCTTGTTGAAGCTGATGAAACCCTTCAAGCCGGCTTCGAGGGGATTGTAGTCCTCATTGAGTTCAGCGACATAGCCGGGGATGCCGTTCTCAAGGCGCACAAGTTCGAGGGCTTTCGTACCCACTCCGACAGCACCCATATTCGTCAGTGTGTCCCAGAGTTCGGTTGACCAGTCCGAGGAGACAATCAGGTCGAAGCCTTCTATGCCGGCAAAGTCAGTGCGGAGTGCAGTTGCCTCGATGCCATGCAACGCGAGGGATGCAACTCCGTGCAGCGGCAAGTCACCTACCTGCGGCAGAAGTGATGGCGCACGCGGGCCGAGCAGCGAGAGCATTGTCGTTGTGTCAGTTACGTCCTCGACTTCAACGTCTTCGATGAAGGTGTAGAAGTCAATCCACTCGACGACGCGCTGCCGAGTGTCGGGAGCGGTGATGACGAGCAGGTGGTCGTCCCGTCGGAGAACGTACAGAAGGTCTATTATACGACCCTTGTTCGTGGTGAGGACCGTACCCATCGCATCCCCGACGCCGAGGTCGTCCAGCCTGTTCGTGGACAGCCGATTGAGAAGGTCGAGTGCGTCGGAACCGCTCATTTTCAGACATCCGAGATGTGAGCGGTCTGCGATGCCTACGCCTTCGGTCGCGGCGATGTATTCTTCACGCACCGTCGAATAGACGGCAGCCGGCATTGCCAGAGTTTCAGTCTGCACCATCGCCAATTCCTCCTGAAAACACAGACCGCCTCTATGTCAGAGGCGGTCATTTCATATCAAACCAAAATTGTAGCGTCTAAACGCTGAACGACGTGCCGCAGCCACAGGCCGTCTTGGCATTAGGATTGTTGAAGACGAAGCCCTTGCCGTTCAGGCCGCCGGAGTAGTCCAACTCGGTGCCGGCGAGGAAGATGTAGGACTTCTTATCCACATACAGCTCAAGGCCGTGGCTGTTGATCACCTTATCGTTTTCACCGGGCTCGTCGACAAGGTCAAGGTCGTATGTCAAGCCAGAGCAACCACCGCCCTTAACGGCGACACGCAGGTTACAGCCGGGCTTGCCCATATCCTCGGCGAACTGACGCACATGCTTGGCTGCGCCTTCCGTAATTGTTATGGTCAGCGGCTCGGGTCGTACTCTTGCCATAGCCCCCTCCTGAGCGCCTGCTCAAATCGGACAGTTTCAAATTATCTGACATGTACATTCTATTGACATTGGGCGAAATCGTCAATTCCTATACGGGGACGTAAGATCCGTCGAGCCGGTCGGCGATTTCGTGGGTGGCAGCCATTTCCTGTTGCCAGAATCCTGATAAAATGGGCAGATGCAAACGGATACAATTAATCTTAAAGAGAGCCGCGACTCCGACAGAATAGACACACTGCGAAGCCGTGCACAAGTGCTGCTAGAGTTTGATGTCATTCGAGGGCGCGTAGCCGACCGAACAACGTACTTTCCGGCGCGGCGGCTTGCCGAGTCCATGCAGCCTTCATACGACGAATACGAGGTCGCGCTGCTTCAGCAGGAGACTGCTGAAGGGCGGGCTGTCCTGGACGAGGCGGGGGAAGTGGATATGTACTGCCCGGATGACGTCGGGGAATCTGTAGTGAGGGCGTCCATCGGGGGCATTCTCAGCGGAATGGAGTTGCTTGCGATTGCCCAGACGCTCGACGTGATGGGACGAGCGCGCAACGGCGTACTCGCGGTGCGGCAGCATGCGCCGATGCTCGCGGATATGGCAGAGAGCATACCGGACCTCAGCGAGTTGACGCGACAGATACGAGCGCGCATAGGCGAGAGGGGCGTGGTGCGTGATGACGCGACACATACGCTGCGTGCGCTTCGCAGCCAGATCCGGCAAGCGTACCAGCGCGTTACCGACTCTCTGAATACGCTCATACAGGCGTCGCAGACCGATAATGTCTTGCAGGACAATGTGATTTCCGTGCGGAATGACCGACTGGTGGTGCAGGTGAAGGCTGAGATGCGAAGCCGCATACCGGGCATCGTGCACGACGCGTCAAATACGGGCGCGACCCTGTTCATCGAGCCGTTTGCCACTGTGGACATCGGCAATACGTGGCGCGAGCTTGCGCTTGCCGAAGAACGGGAGATTCGCAAGGTGCTGCGCGACCTTTCGACATTGGTCGGCGAGCTTGCGCGGGACATCCAGCGGGGAAGCGAACTGACGGCGCAGCTGGATGTAATCATGGCGCGGGCGCGATACAGCTACGCCATTCGCGGCATGAGGCCTTTGAGTCCGGCAGAGGCGTCTCTTGCCGGTTCCGGTGAAACGGACGCGGAAGAGCGTGCATCCTCAACGGAGATAGCCTCCAATTGCATGGCAGTCCGTCTTATCAACGCGCGCCATCCAATGCTGGGCAGGGATGCCGTGCCCGTTAACGTCAGCGTGGGGCCGGGCTGGTCGGTGCTGGTCGTTACCGGGCCGAACACCGGCGGCAAGACGGTTGCGATGAAGACGGTGGGCTTGCTGGCGCTGATGCACCAGGCGGGCCTGCAAATACCGGCTAGCGACGGGAGCGCGCTGCCCACTTTCGACGGCGTGTACGCGGATGTCGGTGACCAGCAGAGCATCGAGCAGTCGGTATCGACTTTCAGCTCGCACATGCGAAGCGTCATAGACATCCTGAAAGTGGCGACGGGGGAGTCGCTGATCTTGCTGGACGAGGTTGGCACGAGCACGGACGCAGAAGAGGGTTCGGCGCTGGCGCGGGCTATCCTCGAAGACCTCGCCAGCAGGAGAGTCTCAACGATTGCAACCACGCACCATCGCAGCGTCGCGGCGTCCGCAGAGACATTGCCGGGCATGATGAACGCGAGCGTCCAACTGGATGCGGACTCCCTGACTCCGACTTACCACCTGACACTCGGTATTCCGGGTCGGAGCTACGCGATGGCGATTGCCGCGAGTCTTGGACTGCCCGAGCACATTATGGAGAACGCGCAGGCGTCAATCGAGCCGCAGTACCTGAGATTCGAGGACTGGCTGACAGAGTTGCAGCGCGAGCGCAACCAGCTTCAGACCCTGCTGATGGAGGCGGAGCAGGCGCGCGCGAGGTCGGACGGATTACGAGAACAGCTTGACGAGCAGATCGAATACCTGATTACGCACCGCGACGACCTGCTGGACAGCTTGCGGAGGGGTGTTCTTCAGCAGTACGACGAGGCGCAGCGCAAGCTGAAAGCGGCGGAGGCGGCCCTGTCGTGGGGTTCGCCTACGGGTGTGCCGACTGCGACAACGCGAGAGGAGATACGGCGCCTGCGCGAAGAGCTAATCGCCGAGCGCGCGTCGGTCCCGGCTCCAGTGCCTATTAGAGAAACGCATCGTGAACTGGAGGTTGGCGACAAGGTGTTTGTGCGAGGACTGAATCTCGGCGGAATGCTCGTGTCGCTGCCGGAGAACGGCGGCGATGCGGAGGTTGGCATAGGGAATGTGCGGATACAGGTGCAACCTTCGCGCCTTTCACTAATCGAGCAGCAGCCGGAACAGCAGAAAGCGGAAGTGAGCATCAGGATAGGGCCGATGCTCGATTCAACGGAACTGGATGTTCGCGGTATGCGCGCGGACGAATCGCTCGCCGAGCTGGAGTTGTTCCTGGACAAGGCGATACGTGACGGATTCGAGTCCGTGCGTGTGATACACGGCAGGGGCAAGGGCATCCTCCGCAATGCCGTGCGTGAGCATCTCACACGGCATCCGCTCGCGCGCTCGTTCGAGGCTGAGAGCCGCGAGCGCGGGGGAGACGGCGCGACTCTTGTGCATCTTGCGTAGTAGAGCAAAAATGAGGCTGAAACTAGCCACCGCTGTCATCGTTGCTGCACTGATGCCGTTCTTGTTTGGATGCACAGCAAGTCCAGCCACATCGCCCATGCCCGCTCCGTCGCCCACTCCCACAGGGAGCCTCATCATGCCCACACCGTCCTCTACTGTTACTTCTATTCCGACCCCAACTCCAACACCATTGCCCACATCTACACCTATTCCGTCCAAGCCCATCCCGCCAACACCGACTGAGACGCCATTGGACACTGATCTTGTCGCTGAACTTGATTTAGTGATTGCACTGGTAGCGGAATTAAATGAAATGGTGAGCGACGATCCCGCCCACAGAACAGCCGAAGCCGCGCTTCTCGACTGTATGAACAGCCCGCACGACAATGGCTACGGCGCTCTGAAGACCTTTTCTTCGCTGGAAGACATTTTGCAGCACTACACAGAGCCGGTATATACGAAGATGGAGGAAGGCGGCGTATGCAGCGTCCAAGCGGACGCCATGTTCGATACCATCGAGAGCCTCTCTAAGAGCAAGTTGTCTGAGTTGAGACGCGCGAATACCAAATATGACGCACTTCTCGACACTGAACACGGAAAATCCTTCGCTGAGGATGTGGGTAACCGATATGTCATTATGCTTTACGCGAAACTTTCGGCTTCCGACGCCAATCCAACGGCGACATCCACCGCCGCATCGACTGCAACGCCCGCGCCCGATTCAACCGGTCTCTCAGTCAGTATAGGCGCCACGGTATTCACCGCAGAGGTTGCCGACACTCCTGCACTACGCAGCAAGGGACTGGGAGAACGGGACAGCTTGCCGGAGCAATCGGGGATGCTGTTTGTGTTCGAGAGCGGGCAGGCGTCGTCCTTCTGGATGATGGGCATGCGTTTTCCGCTCGACTTTGTATGGATCGGAGAGGACTGCACTGTCGTTGATCTGACTGAGGATGTGCAGCATTCCCCTCCGGAAACACCTAGTTCCGAACTGGAGATTTTCCATTCGGCAGAACCCGCTGCCTACACGTTTGAAATAAATGCAGGTGAGGTGAATCGCTTCGGCATCGAGGTCGGCGATGATGTGATGTTCCATAATATCGAATCGGAGTTCGCGAAGTGCTGCGAGTCTGGAGCGTGTGATGGCCAATAATCCAGTTGGCTCGCCAACGCTGCGGGTCGTGTTCATGGGAACGCCCACGTTTGCCGTTCCTGCGCTGGATGCCCTGGCGGACGCGGGACATGACATCGTTGGGGTTTATACGCAGCCCGACCGCCGCTCAGGTCGAGGCAGACGAATTACCGAGCCGCCAGTTAAGCAGGCTGCAATGGAACGGGGCTTGCCCGTGTACCAGCCTGCATCGCTTCGGCGTGACGAAGGCGCTCGAAGAGAGTTGGCATCGCTTGAGCCGGACCTGATAGTGGTCGCGGCATACGGACTCTTTCTGCCCGCAGAAACGCTCGCGGCACCGCCGCTGGGCGCGCTGAATATCCACCCCTCGTTGCTTCCTAAGCACCGGGGACCGTCACCCGTAGCCACGGCGATATTGGAAGGCAACACCGCGACCGGCGTTACCGTGATGCAACTTGACGAGGGAATGGATACAGGTCCCATAGTCGAGCAGGTCGAGACTGACATAGGCGATCAAGAGACAGCCGAAGCGCTGACGTCACGCCTGTTCGACATTGGGGCGGAACTGCTCGCCGACACGATTCCGCTGTGGAACGCCCGAGAGATTTCATCGAAGCCGCAGCGCGAATCGGAGGCGACGATTACGAGGCTGCTCAAGCGCGAAGACGGCGCTATAGACTGGGCGGGGTCCACTGACTACATTGCGCGGCAGGTGCGGGCGTATTATCCCTGGCCTGGTACTTTCACGCACTGGAACGGCAGGCAACTCAAGATACATAAGGCGTCAGCGATCGCTGTGGATGGGACGGAAGAGCCCGGCACGGTAGTTGATATCCCCGAAGGGGTCGCTGTGGTCGCAGGCGAGGGCGCTCTGCTGCTGCTGCGTGTGCAGATGGAAGGCAGGCAGGCGACGGGTATAACGGACTTCGTGCGCGGATACCGCGAGTTCGTGGGTTCGCGGCTGGGCGCATCCTGATATAATCGGCGCAAGATCAGTCATTCAGAGATTGAGGTGCGAGATGGACAAGGCACTTGAGGGAGTGAAGATACTGGACATGAGCCGCGTGCAAGCCGGCCCTTCGTGCGCGCAACTACTGGCGTTCCTCGGCGCGGATGTGATCAAGGTGGAAGACACGGTGGGAGGGGATAACACGCGCTGGGAGCAGGCGCACATCGACGGCGTGGACAGCGTCTATTACACAATATTCAACAACAACAAGCGCGCCATCACGCTGAACCTGAAGACCGAGCGAGGCAAGGAACTCTTCGAGAAGCTGGTACTCTGGGCGGATGTGGTGCTGGAGAACTTCTCTAAAGGGGTTATGGAGAGACTGGGGATTGGCTATTCGCGGCTGAGTGAGATCAATCCGCGCGTAATCCACGCGAGCATCAAGGGGTTTGGCGAGTACGGACCCTGGAGCGACTACCGCAGCTTCGAGCTGGCGGCGCAGGCAACGGGCGGCGGGATTGCCGCCAACGGCTTTCCGGACCGACCGCCGATTTCCTCTCCCATTGGCGCGGGTGACTCGGGAACGGGTCTGCACACAGCCATTGGCATCCTCGCCGCGCTGCGACAGCGCGACAATACGGGGGAAGGACAGCACCTCGAAGTTTCGATGCAGGATGGCATCGTGAACCTGCTGCGCTATCGCCTGATTCGCAGCCTGTCGGTGAACACACCCAATGTGCGACCGGGCGACCGGGGCAACAGCGGCATACCCATGATTTATCCGTGCCATCCCGGTGGCTCTGACGACTATGTGATGATTCACATTGCGGGCGCGCTGTGGGAAACGGTGCTTGCGATCATCGGGCGCGCAGATCTCATCGGTGACGAGCGGTATGCAACGGAAGAGCTGCGCGGCGAGCGCGGCGACGAAGTGCTCGAAATCATCGGCGAATGGACGATGCAGCACGACAAATATGACGCGATGGAGGCGCTTGCGGCGGCGGGCGTGTGGTGCGGCGCAGTCATCAGCCCGGAAGAGGTGCTGACGAACGAACACCTGGCGGCGCGGGACATGGTGGTTGATGTGGAAGACCCGACACGGGGGACCTACCAGATGATCGGCTGTCCGGTGAAGCTGGAGAAGTCGCCTGTGGAGATCAAGCCGGCGCCGCTGTACAGCGAGCATACGGATGACATACTGACGGGCATGCTAGACGTTTCGCCTGAGGAGTTGCCGGAGTTACGGGAGCAGGGCGTTATCGTTTAGCCAGCTCGTTGGCTACCCATTCCTCCATAGGGATTTCCTCAAAAGAGAACTTCACCGGGTCAGATGAAGACGTAGAGACATGCAACGCTTCAAAGCCAATAACATTTCCTTGGCTGTCCTTCATCAAGATAACTTCTTCCCGGGTCATTTCGCAGATGTATTCGTCTTTGGGATTTCCGAACCAGACGGTGAGAGTTTCACTTGTGCGGTCGTAACAGACTTTTATCTCGTCCACATTAGTTCTCCTTGCTTGATATAATCCGCGGGATAAGCGGTTAGCATAAATCCTTGTCCGTTAAGGCGCTTTGCCACAACGCACACCCATCGACCGGGGTATGCCAATCGATAAAACAGGAAGATGTCATTATCGTATCGACTTCTACGAACCTCGTCAGGTGTTTTCAATGTAGCAACAACAGCGTCTTCCTGTCCAAGCATTGGTTCATGCTTCATTATGACGAGATTCTGCCAATACCGCCTCGTCGTCCGAACCCTGAAGCCAAGCGGCGTAGGCACATTAAAGATGTACTCGGATTCAATGTTAGCGCACATTCCAGTAATCTTCCACGCGCGCGGCTTCCTGCTCGCCCGGCCAGGGCGGCATCGTCACGATAATGAAGCGCATGTCATCGCCTCCCGTATTGCGAAACTGAAAGTGCGTACCAGTCTCGATGCTCAGAGAGACGCCAGGCTTAACGTCTGTGACGGACTCTGCATTTTCGCTCTTGCGCCAGACCTGCCCGCTTCCTTCCATGAAGTACCAGACTTCCTCCACGGTGCGATGCGTCACGGCCATCGAGGTTGATCCGGGCGGGAGCGTGCAATGCACCATGCTTCCACCCGACACGGAGACAAGCTCCCTGATCTCGGAGCCATCGGGCGCGAGGACAGTGTATGCCTGCGGCAGTTCCACGAAGTCCATCATCCAAACCCCGCGAACCTGAGCTGGCGCGGCTCGTCCGGGTCCTCATCCGACTGCTCGAAACCCGAGACACCTACCCCCACCAGCCTGAACCGGCGTCTTCCGTAAAGTTCGGCGCGCAGGAGGTCCCCCGCCGACTGCGACAGGTCATCAGCAGATTGAACCGACCGGGGCAACGTGCGCTGGCGAGTGAAGGTCGTGAAATCTGATAGGCGCAGCTTCAGTTTCACAGTGCGCCCCTGTAACTGCTTACTTTTGAGTTGCTGTGACACACGCTGGCTCAGGCGATTTACCACCTCTTGAAGCGCCTCCGGGTCATTGATATCCTGCGCGAAAGTCGTCTCAGCGCTTACGGACTTCGTTTCGCGGCGAACGACGACCGGGCTATCGTCCTCGCCCAGCGCAAGCCTCTGCATCTGAACGCCATGCCTGCCGAATCTCTCACGCAGCCACGACTCATCCTGACGGGCGATGTCTCCAATCGTCTCTATGCCGTCGGCAATGAGTCGCTCGGCAGTCTTGGGGCCAACACCCCATAGGTCGCGAATGGGCAGAGGCGCGAGGAAAGCGCGCTCATGACCGGGCGCTACGACTGTCAGGCCGTCGGGCTTGTCCATGTCGGAGGCAATCTTGGCGATGGACTTGCTCGTAGCTACGCCCACAGAGATGGTCAGGCCGAGTTCATCCTTCACACGCTGCTTCAGGTCGGCGGCGATTGTCGCGGGCTGGCGACCCTGATCGACCACCGAAGTTACGTCGAGATAGGCTTCGTCCAGGGACAGGGGTTCGACGAGAGGCGTGAGGTCGCGGAAGATTGACATTACACTCTGCGAGATTTCGCGGTAGCGGTCAAATCGCGCTCCGACTCGAACCGCTTGGGGACACAATCTTTGAGCGGTACGCATGGGCATTGCGGAACGAACGCCGAACTCGCGTGCCTCATAAGATGCCGACGCCACAACGCCGCGTCCCTCGGCGCTGCCGCCTACAACCACCGGCTTGCCAAGCAGATTGGGGTTGTCAAGCTGCTCTACGGCAGCGTAGAAGGCATCGAAGTCTGCATGAAGTATATGGCGCATTGTCCGCTCCCCCAACGCCATAATACAACGAATATCAGTTACCGTTAAAGCGGAAACCTATGCACGATTGCGAGCTAAACCGCTCCGTCAATGGAGACGTCTAGAACGGCGGGCTTACCCAGAGCGATCGCTTCGCGCAGGGCGGCTCCGACCTCGGAAGGGTCTTCGACCTTCCGACCATACACACCCATTGCCTCTGCGACTGCCGCGATGTCGAATGGAGTCGCAAAGTCCATAGCAATGTAATCGCTTGCCGGGTTATCCCGCCCCAGAATCTCACTCTGGTACAGGTTCATGTTCAGCTTTAGCACACGGTACGCCCTGTTGTTGCAGATGACATACACGACTGGAATGTCGGAGTTTGCTGCGGTCCAGAGCGCTTGCACGGTCATCATTGCGCTGCCGTCTCCGATGATGCCGACCACGGGCCTGCCAGGGTTCGCCATCTTAACGCCCATTGTGCCGCCCATGCCCCAGCCGAGCGCGCCGCCGGTGATTCCGAGCAGGCTTCCGGGTTCATCAAAGTCCAGCGCACCGAAAATAGAGGCTCGTGTGGTAACCGAGTCGTCAACGACAATCGCGACAGCCGGCAGCGCGGCGGCAATCTCCGTCATCATGCGCTCGGTGGACATCGGGCTGATGTCGCGCCGCGCTTCAAGGCGAGCCTGCCACGCAGCGGATTGCGCCGCCTTTTCGTCTGCGGCCGATGCTGCCCGCCCCTTGGCGGCTTCCTGTGCGGCACCTGACATACGCAGTTCCAGTGCGTCCGAGAGGGCGTCCATTGCGGTTCGGGGGTCGGAGACTATGCCGACGTCCGTAGGCTCTGTTCTGCCAATCTGCGTCGGGTCTGTGTCGATATGTATGAGCTTAACACCAGGTTTGAGCGCGCTACCGGAGAAGTAGAAGTAGCCCGGGAATACAGGCGTTCCCACCGCAACCACTGCATCGGCGTCCTCCAGAAGCGCCTTGCCCGCGGGCATGCCGGGGCTGGCGAGGCCGAGGAACTGAGGATGGCTCGTGGGGAAGTTGACCTGAGAGAAGTAGCTGGCGTACACCTTCGCGCCGAGCATTTCCGCAAGCCTGACAGCAGCGTTTGCACCGTCCGACTGACCAACCCTGTCACCAACAATCAGCACGGGGTTGTGGGCGTCAGCAAGAATGCTAACTGCTTGGTCTATCGCGTTGGCGTCCGGAGCGGTTCGCGCGTACGTGCGGTGGGATGGCACGATCTCCACATCCGCCTCGTCGTCGAGGGCGTTAGCGGAGAAGGCGACGTACACGGGACCCATTGGTGGAGTCTTAGCTTCGTTGAAGGCGCGGCGCATCACGCCGGGCACCTGTTCCGGGTGCGTAACCTCAGCGCTCCACTTGCAGAACTGGCTGACCATCTCAACGAGGTCAGTGCGCCCTTCCGCGAGTTTACGGATGTCCTTGTTGGCGGACGTCAGCACCAGCGGGGTGTTGCCCTCAGCGGCGTTGGCGAGGAGGCTGACCCCATTTGCAAGACCGGTTTCGATGTGCAGGTTGACAAAGGCAGGCTCGTTTCGATAGCGTGCGTAGGCGTCGGCCATCCCCATCGCCGCGCCCTCCTGCACTGCGAGCATATAGCGAATGTCAGGGTAGTTCTCAAGCTCGTCTAGGATGGGTCCCTCACTGGTGCCCGGATTGCCGAATATGTATTCGACGCCCTCGGCGCGCAGCATCTCCATAAGGGCGCGCTTGCCTGTCATTGTTGGCATTTTGAAACTTCGCTCCTAGCTATTCCACAGGTTGGTATTGGCGGGGAAATCGTCGGACTGAGGCGGGACAACGCAGAAGATATGTCCGCTTGGCGCTTCCATTATCCAGAAGGAGTCCATCTGCTGCTTACGCTTCGCGCCCAGTGACTCCAAGCGCCTCACTTCCGCTTCAACATCGTCCGTCTCGAAATCAAGGTGCACGCGAGCATCATCTTCAACTCGCTGTAGATAGACGAAGAATCCTCCAGCTTGACCTTCGAGGGTGGCGTAAGGACTAGACTCACTTTCAGCGCGGCGGACGGGCATGTTGAGCGCCTTTGCCCAGAAGTCAACGCCAGCGCCCATCGCGTCCGGTGGACAGTCAATCATAATCGCGCAGAGTCTGCTTCGGTGTGGCATTGGCACGTTCCTTCGTCATCTTGGGCTTAACCGGGGACTGCTTGTCTAGGAGGACGCGCAGGCTCCCCATGCAGCATACCCCACGCACTGATATCCTCATCCACATCCGGCCAGTGTACACCATCGCCATCGCCGATAATTTCGAAGTTCGAGCGCTGTTCACTGGTCGCTTCCGAAAGTCTCCAGGACCATACCAAGGGTACACTAATGACACGCCCGTCTATGAGATGGGCAGTGATTTCTTCGTCGGTGATTTCCATCGATGAAATTCGTGGATCGCTATTCGCCGCAGTGTTCATTCCAAGCCTCCACGACAATGTCCAAATTCGCCCTGACAAGCCTTCTTATCCGATTTAATTCCCTAGATGGGAAGCCCCTGTTATAGCCAAGCGCCACTGACGGTAACCAAAATTTGCAAGTCATTCTCTCTCGACGAACATGAAGATGCATCGGTTCGCTGCAGTCGAAACTGTAGAAGAATAACCTGTAAGGACCCTGAATCCCAGAAACTCTTGGCACTGATGTTACTTCTATATCTTACTCAGAATCTCCTCGATTGCCTGCCGGCGGAAGCGCTCAAGGTCGTCAGCGTCCTTGATGATCGCGCCGAGAGTCCGCTCTACGGCGTCGTAGTCGAGGTGGTCGAGGTGGAGAACGACCATGGCCCGCGCCCAGTCGAGCGTCTCGGCGATACCGGGCACCTTATCGAGTCCTGCGCGGCGCGCGCTGTCCACGAAACGCACGACCTGACGCGCCAGTCTGTCCTCGATACCGTTGACCTTGGCGCGGACGATTCGCAACTCCTTGTCGATGTCCGGGTAGTCAATCCACAGGTACAGGCAGCGACGGCGAAGAGCGTCCGAAAGATCGCGTGTGCGGTTGGAGGTCAGTACGACGAATGGGCGATGTTTCGCCTTAATGGTGCCGATTTCCGGTATTGTCGCCTGAAAGTCGGAGAGGACTTCCAAGAGGAATGCTTCGAACTCCTCGTCGGCGCGGTCAACCTCGTCGATCAGCAGGACCGGGGGCTTCTCCGGCTCGGTAAGGGCCGCCAGAAGGGGACGCTTCAGCAGGAAAGATTCGCCGAAAATCTGTTCCTCCTGCTCCTGAGCGGAGACGTCGGCGCTCTCGTTCAGCTTAATCCAAAGCATCTGGCGCTGGTAGTTCCATTCGTAGAGCGCGGTGGAGACATCCAGCCCCTCGTAGCACTGGAGGCGGATCAGGCGCGTGTCGAGCAGACGCGCCATCACATTGGCGATCTCCGTCTTGCCGACGCCGGCTCGTCCCTCAATGAGGAGAGGGCGTTCAAGGGTCTGCGCCATGTAAATGGATGTAGCTATTGCGGGGTCGCCCACGTAGCTCTCAGAGGCGAGCCTGTCCAGAATGTCTCTGATGGGGTCTTGACGCTCTACCAAGTCCGTCCTCGTTGATTCCTGGATTTCACTATCCAATTGAAAGGGGCAGGTTGTTTGACTTACCTGCCCCTGTTCGCTACCTAAGCGGGGTCATCCTCCGGGACAATCCAGCGCTCTAACTGCCCTGTGACTCCTGAATCAGGCGCCAGACCTTTTCCGCTTTCGCGGGCATATCGATATGCGTAACACCGAATGGGGAAAGCGCATCGACGACCGCGTTGATGACCGCAGGGGAGGCCGCAATCGTGCCGGTTTCACCTGCGCCCTTTACACCGAGCGGGTTGGTCGGCGAGGGTGTTACGGTGCGGGCAGTCTCGAAGGACGGCAGGCTTGCCGCCTGTGGCACCGCGTAGTCGAGCATGCTTCCGGTCACCAGCTGACCGTCTTCGTCATAGACGCCCTCTTCCCAGAGAGCCTGTCCGATACCCTGCGCAACGCCGCCGTGCACCATCCCGTCCACTATCATCGGGTTGATGACATTGCCCACGTCGTCAACGGCAACGTAGCGCAGCACTGTCACATCGCCGGTGTCCGGATCAACCTCCACCGCGCAGATGTGCGTGCCGAACGGCCACGTGAAGTTCTGCGGATCGTAGATGCTGGTGGCTTCGAGGCCCGGCTCAAGTCCTTCAGGCAGTCCGTCGTACCAGTAAGCTGCGAGCGCCACTTCCTGGAAGGACTTCGCCTCTGCGGGCGCGCCCTGCACGAAGATCTGTCCGTCCTCGTACACGACATCCTCAGGTGCAGCCTCTAGCATGTGGGCGGCAATCTTCTTTGCCTTGTCCTTAATTTTTTCCACGCTCATGTGGATGGCCGTGCCGCCGACTACCGCGCTGCGGCTGCCGAAAGTGCCTGTTCCCTGCTGAACCTGCGCCGTGTCGCTCTCGACGACCTCAACGTCCTCGACAGGAACGCCGAGTTCAGAAGCCGCAAGCTGCGCGAAGGTCGTTTCGTGGCCTTGGCCGTGACCGGATGAGCCACTGTACACGGTCACCTTGCCGGTGGGATGGACTCGGACCAGCGAACTCTCCCACACGCCAGCCCTCGCGCCCAGCGAATAGGCGACGGCGGAAGGCGCCATGCCGCAAATTTCGACATACGTGGACAGGCCGACACCGATGTAGCGTCCCTGCTGCCGAGCCTCTTCCTGCTCCTTGCGGAAGTCGTCGTAGCCGATCATGGAGAGCGCCAGGTCTAGCCCATTTTCGTAGTCGCCGCTATCGTAGATGACTCCGGTCGCCACCTCGTGCCCGTCCTCAAACGGTGCAATGAGGTTCTTGCGGCGAACCTCGGCAGGGTCCATTCCAATTTCCGCCGCAAACCTGTCGAGCATGCGCTCGACTACATAGGTCGCCTCGGGCCTGCCAGCACCGCGGTATGCATCGACCGGCGTGGTGTTGGTGAAGACGCCAATAACTTTGCAGTGAACATTACCTATGTTGTAGGGACCGACAAGCATCAGCCCGAACAGGTATGTCGGAATCGCCGGAGCGAATGTTGACAGGTAGGCGCCCATGTTGGCATAGACCGTGCCCTGGACGCCAGTGATCGTACCATCACGATTGCCCATGATCTCCCAATCGCCGATATGGTCGCGCCCGTGCGTCGTGGCGAGATAGTTTTCCTGTCGCTCTTCAGTCCACTTGATCGGCCGGGCCAACTGCTTGGCAGCAACAAATGCTATGACCTCTTCGGCGTAGAGATAGAGCTTGCAGCCGAATCCGCCACCCACGTCCGGGGCGACTACTCGTATCTGATGCTCCGGGTGCCCGGTAACGAGCGCGAGAAGCAGCCGAACAAGGTGGGGAATCTGCGACGATGTCCAGACCGTGACCTGGTTCGTGCCGGGGTTGTAGTCCGCAACGACTGCCCTGCCCTCCATCGGGTTGGGGATTAGTCGCTGGTTGACGATACGCTCGGAGACCCTCACCTCGGCGCTGCTCGCGGCTGCTTCCATATCGCCGCCGCCCACTTCCCACTCGAAGCCAACATTATTGGGGGCATCGTCGTGCACCTGCGGCGCGCCGTCGTGTGTCGCCAATTCCGCATTCACAGCGGCGGGCAGCACGTCATACCCGACTTCGACCATCTCGGCAGCATCGGCGGCAGCGGCAGCGCTGTCGGCAACAACTGCGACAACCGCGTCGCCGACACAGCGAACCTTGCCCATCGCAAGGGGCGGATGAGGTACTTCAATCGTGTCGGGAACGACCCAGCCGCACGGCAGGCCGATTTCCTCGCCAATATCCTCGCCGGTTAAGACGGCAACCACGCCGTCGGCGGCGCTTGCGGCCGATGTGTCGATGCTGGTGATATTTGCGTGGGCGTATGGGCTGCGAACCAGCGCCATATGCAACATGCCCACCATCTTGATGTCATCTACATAAGTGCCTCTGCCGGTTATCAGGCGCGGGTCTTCCCGTCGCTTGATGCTGGCTCCGAAGGCGGCGGATGGAGTGGCGGTAGTCATACACATTCCTCCTTGCGGTACTTGATGTCCTCTCAAAGAGCAACTTGCGCTCGTCGTCAGTACAAGGCGATAAGGCGGTCGCCTGCTTGGGGCGTACTCTACATTAACCACCGCGATTAGGCAATACCGCTCCTCTCAACACATCAAGAATTAACGGGAACAGATAGTCCCTCAGTCCGCAACATTTTTCTCAGGGTCATCGGCAGATTCTCGGCGGGCGCGAGGATGCGCCGACATATAGACCTGCTTCGCCTGCGCATTAGTAACGTGCGTGTATATCTGCGTGGTGGCTGGGGTTGCGTGCCCCATCAGTTCCTGCACAACGCGCAGGTCGGCGCCGCCATCAAGCATGTGCGTAGCGTAGGAGTGTCGCAGCGTGTGCGTATGAATACCGGATGGC
This sequence comes from Dehalococcoidia bacterium, assembly GCA_965203955.1. GTDB lineage: Bacteria > Chloroflexota > Dehalococcoidia > Lucifugimonadales > JADFKI01 > Bin90. The sequence goes on from OZ241923.1 coordinate 130,818, forward strand.
AATGCGGCCTTCACACTGTAACGCCGCACCTTTTCCTGTATGCTGCGCTGGCTGAGTCGCCCGCCGAATCGGTTCAGGAACAGCGTCATTCCACTGCCCTTGCCTGCAAGCTTGGGACGCCCGTCCCGCAGATATAGGGCAAGCGCGCTCTTGGCAGTTTCGCCGACCAGCACAACTCGCTCCTTCGATCCCTTTCCTCTGACCCGGATCTCTCGCGTGGACAGGTTCAAGTCGGTGACGCGCAGGTTGCTCGCCTCGCTTACGCGCAGTCCCGCGCCGTATATCACCTCAAGCAGCGCCTGATCACGGAGACCCGTCGGCTTAGCGGTGTCGGGAGCATCCATCAGTCGCTCCGCCTGTTCCTGCGACAGAAAGCGCGGCAGCCGCTTGGGCACGCGCATGATGCCACGTTTGGGCAGCGGATCTCCCTCGATTATGCCCTTGCGCGACATCCATTTCAGGAAGGTCCGCAGAGTGCTCAGCTTTCTGGATACACTATGCCGCACGTAGCCGAGTTCTGTCAGCCATGCTAGGTAGCCGCGCAGGTTAACGCGGTCCAGCGCGCGCATATCGCCAATTTCGTTCAGGTACATGTATTCGTAGAGCGGTTGGATGTCGGCTTTATAATTGCGGACAGTTAAATCCGCAAGCCCTTTCTCCGCTCGCAGGTGCCTCTCGAAGTCTGCAATGAGCGTTTGCCATCGGTTCTCGTCCATTGATTAAACGTAATCTGCACTGACAAGAACCTTCTAGCGCCGTTATACTCTTGGATGGGCGAATTTCCAACTCATGAGGCCTCCTCTACCAGACAAGTAGGAAACCAGCAAAAGCCGACCGAAAGGCGCACGAATGGACGGGCTGATGACAATTCCGGGTCGGCTGAAACGCTGGCATATAGTGATCCTGGCATTTGTAATCGTCTTTGCGGCTCTTGCAGCCGTTGTTCTCACCATCAATCCCTTCGGCCTGAATCCATTCGCAGATGAAGACGAAAGCGCCCTCGCGCCTACCGAGCGCCTCCTGCCTGTGCGTGTTGACACCTTGGTCACGGAAATCTCGATCAATGGCGGCATTGCCTTCACAAACAAAGAAGACCTCACCTTCGGCTCCCCGGGTTACGTGGCGGAGCTTCTGGTTAGCGAAGGCGAGATTGTTTCCGAAGGGCAAGCACTCGCCCGCCTCGACCCTGAGAGCGTGGCGAACCTGCGACGCGCCATCGCGGAAGCTCAGGTAGAATATGAAGACGCCCTGGACGCGCTGGCTGAGGCTAAGGCGCCCACCCTCCAGATCGCCGAAGCGGAATCAGGCTACGCCGCCGCAGTATTGGAAGTCGAGAACGCGCAGGAGTCGCTGGATGAGCTGCTGAACCCGGACCCACTGACCGTCGCCCAGGCGGAAGCCGACCTCTCAGATGCGGAGCTGGAAGTACAGAACGCGCAGGAAGCGATCGAAGAGGCGGCTCCCAGCGCAGAGGAGATCGCCCAAGCTGAAGAGGCAGTCGCCCAAGCAAATGTCGCCCTTCTGGACAGCCAGCACGCGCTGGACAACGACTACATCAACGCGCAGACGGAGCTTGAAATCGCCGAGCGCGACCTGGCGGTGGCAAAGCTGCTGCTCGATGATCCAACCAACCGGGGCAGCCTCGATAATGCGAAAGACACCCTCAGCGAGGAGACGGCGGATTACTCAAACGTCATCTACAAATGGACCGGCATCATAGCCACTGACGATGATCTCGCGATGTCCCCGCAAGAACTGTTCACCGCCCTGAACTTCGATGCCGAATTGATCTACTCAAATGACTATCCCCTCTTCCCTGAAGGCCGCATTCTGGACAACCCGGAGACACGCTGGAATGAATTAAAAGTGCTGGGTTGGCTTGGCCTATACCCCAGCGCAAACAGGATTCAAGCCCGGTGCATGGACAATACACTGATCCCGGAGAGGGAATCCGACACGACAAACACCAACGCCGAGTTCTGCATCGAGCGCGATATGAAGAACGCATGGGAAGCCTTGCAGACCGCGCGGGAGGAAATGCAAGCCGCTCAAGCCGAGTTTGATGACACAATGGCGAACCTGAAGGAACGGCACTCTGAGGCACTCGACAGTCTCGCCGCCACGCAGAAAAACGTGGACCGCCTGCAGAGTGGCAACGCCGAAGACGAACTGCTGCGTAGGAAATTTGCGACCGCCCGCGAGAGCCTGGCTAAAGCCACGGAAGACCTAAGAGACCTGCATACCCTGGACGCAATTGAGGTCGACAGCCTGAGAAACCGCCTAACACTCGCGAAGGAAAACCGAGACGCCGCCGCGTCGCTGCTGGAAACCACGTTGAGGCCTGAATCCGAAGACATCGCCGTAAAGAGCAAGGAGCTTGCGTTTGCCCACGCGAAGCGAGATAAGGCGGCGCAGGACCTGCAAGAAATCCACGACCGGCGCGAGTTGCAAGTCGCGCTAAAGGAGGCGTCCGTCGCTGCCGCACAGGCGAAAATAGAGGGGGAAAATCTCCGCTACGAAGACTCCACGCTAACGGCTCCATGGGACGGCTACATCGCATCAATTCCAGTCGAAACAGGACAGGAAGTCGAGCCGTTCGAGGTTATACTTACAGTCATAAACTCGAGCATAGTGACAGTGGAAGGCAGCGTGGACGAGATCGATGTCCTTTCGTTGCGGCGCGAGGAGCCGGTCAGCGTAACTATCGACGCGCTGCCGGACGAAGAATTAGAAGGCGTCATCACCAACATAAGCTCCACGCCGGCAAATGAGCAGGGCGTTGTCACGTTCGACGTGACCATCAGTGTTGACGTGCCCAGCGGCGTTACATTGCAGGAAGGCCTGAGTGCTATTGCGAGGGTGGCAACCGCCGAAGAGAGCGGCATTGTCATACCGATGCAATCCGTGCAGTTCGGAGAGCAGGGCGCATTCGTCCGCAAGGAAGACGAAAACGGCGAAATAGTGGAGCATCCGGTGACTCTGGGAAGCAGTGACGGCTTCCTCACCATCGTAGATGCAGGTCTTGTCGAAGGCGACCGCATAGTGATGCAGGCATTGGACGAGAGCCAGCTTGAAGAAGGTAATTTCAGGTTCCGCGGGCCGGGCGGCGGCAGGCCTCCGCAGAGGTAGCGGCGCGAGTTACGCAACACATAGCAGAAGAACCCACCGGCGATGATCCAGATCGATAACGTAACCAAGATTTACAGGTTGGGCACAGTGGAAGTGCCAGCGCTGGCAGGCGTCAGCTTATTCATGGCGCGCGGTGAAATGGTTGCGATCATGGGGGCTTCCGGCTCCGGCAAGTCAACGCTGATGAACATTCTCGGCTGCCTCGACGTGCCTACGTCCGGCACCTACACGCTGGACGGCGAAGACATCGGCGCTACATCGGACAGCCGCCTCGCCGAGATTCGCAACTCCAAGATTGGCTTTGTATTCCAGACCTACAACTTGCTGCCTCGCCTTAGCGCCCTGAATAATGTGGAGCTTGCCCTGATGTACGGCAGGCACGCCAATCGTCGCAGCAGCGCGATTGAAGCCCTGACGCGGGTAGGCTTGGGTGATCGTATGCAGCACAAGCCGACCGAGCTTTCCGGCGGGCAGCAGCAGCGCGTTGGAATCGCGCGCGCCCTCGTTAAGTCTCCCGATATTCTGCTTGCAGACGAACCGACGGGCAATCTCGATTCCCGCTCAGGCGAGGAGATAATGCAGATACTGTCAGAGCTGAACTCTGACGGAATCAGCGTCATAATCGTAACGCACGAGGGCGACATAGCAGCCCGCGCCGACAGAATCGTCACGATGCGCGACGGCCTTATCGTATCCGACGCCCCCTCATCTTAGCCATGCCGACATCCTGAAGAGTCCCCTCAGATGAACCCTCTCGACATAGTCATCACCGCATTACACTCGCTGGGAAGCAGCAAACTGCGCTCCAGCCTGACACTGCTCGGCATCATAATCGGCATTACCGCCGTAACCGTGCTGATGTCCATTGGCAGAGGCGTGCAAGAGAACATCACCTCGCGCATTCAGTCTCAGGGATCAAACCTGCTGTTCGTGCGTCCCGTTGACGGCGCCTCGACCCTGACACTGCGGGATGCTGAAGCGCTGCTCGACCCACTGTTCGCTCCCTCGGTAATGGAAGTAGCTCCCCAGATCAATTTCAATGGTCAGGTGGTGGCAGGCAGAGAGAACACGGGCGTACAGGTGATTGGCGTGACGCCGGAATACGCCACAGTCCGCAACGTGAGCGTAGGACAAGGGCAGTTCATCAACCCGTCCCATGTGCAGAACAATCTCGATGTTGCGGTCCTCAGTGCATCGGTCGCAGAGACGCTGTTCGCAACGCGGGATCCGATTGGAAGGAAATTAAGAATCAACGGACGCCAGTTCGTAGTTGTCGGCGTCCTAGAGGACACAGGCGCAACATTCTTCGGCTTCGGAGAGCAGGTCTTCATTCCCATCACCACGGCGCACCATCGCATGTCACGCCAGCGCACAACGCACGGCGAAGCCAGCGTGGATGCGATAGACGTTCAGGCGGTCACACAGGAAGCCATTGACGATGCCCAGCTGGAGATAGCCTCTATCCTGCGTTTGCGCCACCACATCACCGATGAGAATGACTTCGAGGTTGACACTTTGCAGGACCTTATCGAGACGGTCAACCAGGTGACTACCGTGCTCGTCCTCTTCCTTGGCACTGTCGCGGGCATATCGCTGCTGGTCGGCGGCATAGGCGTGATGAACATCATGCTTGTGTCAGTCACCGAGCGCACACGCGAAATCGGCATTCGTAAGGCAATGGGCGCAAAGCGGCAGGACATCCTGTTCCAGTTCATTACTGAGGCGGTATTCCTGACGACGACGGGAGGTATCATCGGCCTACTGTTATCGTTCACGATGTCGCCGCTCACGAATCTGATTGTCAGCAATGTGGGCAACCGCGGCGGAAACCCTGTCGAGGGCCTCGTATTCCACCCGGACGTTGCAATTCTCGCGCTCTCGGTGTCGGCGGTCGTGGGCTTGCTGTCGGGCATATACCCGGCTATGCGCGCCGCCCGGATGCATCCCATAGACGCCCTGCGTTACGAGTAAATGGCGCACTCCAACACTAACCGCTAGTGTCGGCGCGGGCGAGCCTACGCAATGACAGGTTACCTGCCCATAGGAATACCTGCCCGAGGATAATCATAGGCAGAAGCAACGCAAAATGGCTCACCGCCGCAAACGCCGCCGCTTCTGACCTGTCCACGACGGCGAGCGGGAGCAGCACCAGGGTCTCGCGGGCTATCAACTCGAACAGGCCGATGCCCCCCGGCGACGACGGTATTGAGCTTCCTATGTTCGCCAGCGCCGTTACCAGCGCCATCGCCGCAGCCAGATGCAAGAGGTTGTCGTAAGTCTCGTGGAAGCCAAACGAATATCCAATGAGGTAGAAGAGTCCGGTCTCGAATGCCCAGACGGGAATGGAAAGCGCAAAGAGTTGTGCAATCATTCTCACGCTCGTTAGCGGAGCGAATCCGGCGAGGAAGTAGTCAATGATATGGATTGCGCGGTCTCGCGGAAACCGTTGAGGCAGGGGCTTAAGCAGGTTAATTGCAAGCGCGCGCGTCTTGCCGGGCCAGCGCGAGAGCATCAGCATAACGCAGAACGCTCCGACGAATGGCAGAATAAGCCCGGCAGCCAGAAGAGTTGGACTTATGCCGGCCAGGTCGCCAAACCCTGCGGTGAGTCCGCCAAGCGGCACGAAAACCGCGACTATCGCCACGAAAAAGAGCAGCGTCAGGGCGTCAAACACGCGCTCGATGAATATTGTGGCGAGCGCGGAACTCTTGCTAATGTCTTCGCGCTCGCCCAGGTAGTAGCTGCGAACGACCTCGCCCAGTCGCATCGGCAGAAGATTATTCGCCATGTAGCCGATGGCGACTACGGGGAAGAGGCGGCGATTGCTAATACGCTTGATGTGCATAAGAAGCGCCTGCCAGCGAATGGTGCGGAACACCACTCCTACCATGTACAGCGCCACCGCTGGCACGACATAAAGGTAGTTGGCGCCTGCCAGCGCCTCCGCCATGTGTCCGACATCAACGGTCAGGAAGAAGAGCGCGATAAGAATCACGCTCAGACCGAGACCCAGCCAGAACTTACCCCCAGAAAACAAAAGCCGCTCCTTTCAGAAAAAGGTTAGCACACCGTCTGATGTTTTCACACGGATTTCTTACTCGCCTCCAGACCTCAACCGGGCACTGTTTTTCCGCACCTGAGCCCCGTTCAATAGATTGCAAGTTCGTCTCCAAAACTGCGATAATGGGTTGCGTAGTTACACTAACCGTGTGCACGCGCCGGCATACAGCCAGTCGGCGTCGGGCTAGATCGATACGAGAAGGAATATGACAACCAGTACCGGCACGATGGACCTTGTTGACCGCAAAATACTCAACATCATCCAGACGCGCTTTCCGTTAGTCGAAATACCATTCAAGGCAGTTGGCGATGAGGTGGAAATCTCTGAGCAAGAGGTTATTGAGCGAGTCGCCGCTCTCAAGCGCAAGAACGTGGTGCGGCAGATAAGCGCCATATTCGACACTCGAAGGCTCGGCTACAAGACGACGCTGGTTGCGATGCGCTTCCCTGACGATAAATTGGACGCAGCCGCCCAGATCATCAACGAGCATCCAGGTGTGAGCCACAATTACGCGCGTAACGGACACTACAACCTCTGGTTCACAGTCGCGGTGCCGCCCTACGAAGAGCTGTCAGAAACAGTCGAGGATATGGCAGCCAGGACGGGAGCCGAAACCTACCGCCTCATGCCGACCATCAAGTTCTTCAAGATTGGCGTCAACTTCGACATGGTGAAGGAGGAAGGCGCCGCGAAGAAGTACTACAGCCCGGACGGGTACAACAACTCCGGGGCAGTCGCGAAAGACTGGAACAAGGCGATGCCGGTCTCGGACTTCGAGATAGAGGTAATCAGGGAGCTGCAAGAAGACGTGGAACTGGTAACGCGCCCGTTCAGCCCGATGGCGGATAGGCTCGGCATTACCATTAAGGAACTGTTCGATATTGCCGACTCGTTCCAGGAGCGTGGCTTGATGCGCCGATTCAGCGCGGTGCTGCACCACAGGCGGGCCGGGTTCCGTTCCAATGCGATGGCTGTGTGGAAAGTGCCATCGGAACGCTCGGTCGAGGTCGGAAATATGATGGCGCAGTCCCGATGGGTCACCCATTGCTACGAGCGCCCGACATTCCCGGACTGGCCCTACACACACTTCACGATGATTCACGCTACCTCCAATGAGACATGCGAGGATGTGGCGGCAGGACTCTCTGAAGCAACGGGCATCAGTGAGTACCAGTTGCTTTACAGCACACGCGAATACAAGAAGACTAGGGTCCGATACTTCGTGTAATTCATCTGCAATTCCGCGAATTAAGAACCCGGTCCCAAGAACCAATAACAGGAAGGTATGAATTGCCTGCGTACTATCCCGCATTCATAGACGTCAAGAACAGGTGCTGCGTGGTTATCGGCGGCGGCAACATCGGCGAAGAGAAGGTCGTGAAGTTGCTGGACTGCCACGCAGACGTCGTTGTCATCAGCCCTGAAGTCAACGATGGCGTCCGGGACCTCGCCGAAGATAACAGGGTCGTCTGGCATCAGCGTGAGTACGAAGCCGGCGATCTCAAGAATGCGTTTATTGCAATCGCGGCAACCGACGACAACAAGGTGAACCGCGCGATTGCCAAGGAAGCCGAAGAGAGAAACGTTCTACTCAATGTCGTTGACGTTACACATCTATGCACCTTCATCGCGCCGTCGGTTGCGATACGCGGCGATGTAACCGTTGCCGCCTCGACCGGAGGCGCAAGCCCGGCACTGGCGCGCAAGTTCCGTGAGCTGCTCGACGGCAGTCCTATAGAATCTAGCCATCCCCTGATGGACTACGCGGAACTCACCCCCCTACTCGCAGATGTACGCGCGGAGATTCGCGGCAAGGGCATCACGCTCGTCACCGACCACTGGCAGGCATGCATCACTGACAACCTACTGGAAACCGTTCTGGCCAACAGATATGACGAAGCCCGCGCCACTCTTATGGACGACCTGATGAAGGGAGTCGGCTGCGACTGCGAGCCGGGCGTTTGCAAGATGTGGGAAGAGAAGAAAGCCCTTGCCTATGCTGCGGCAGGGTCAAGCTCCTGACTTAGCACTGTGGCAGGCGCAAGACGAGTCGTCATCGGCTCGCGTTCAAGCTCCCTCTCGGTGGCACAGACCAACGAAGTAGTCCGCCTGCTGCTGAATGTGCATCCTGACCTAGACATCGAGGTTGTCCCCCTCTCCACTCGCGGCGACAGAAATAAGTCTGCGCCACTCTTGAGCATGGAACGCGGCATGTTCGTCAAGGAGATTGAAGCCGCGCTGCTCAGTGGCGAAATTGACATCGCGGTCCACAGCGCAAAGGACATGCCCGCCATCACGCCGCAGGGACTGGTAGTTGCCGCATACACGGAGCGAGAGGACGCGCGCGACGTGCTGGTCAACCGCTGGAATTCGCCACTGAGCGAACTACCGGATGGAGCAAGACTTGGCACGAGCAGCCCCCGCCGCGCCGCGCAGGTGAAATCAGCGCGTCCAGACATCGAAATCCTGCCGATAAGGGGAAATGTGGACACGCGGCTCAGCAAGGCAAATTGCCCCGACTATGATGGCGCGATTCTTGCCGCGGCGGGCATTCTGAGATTGGGGCGCAAGTCGGAAATCAGCGCCTACCTGTCGCCCGAGGAGTGCGTTCCTGACGTCGGACAGGGGGCGCTGGCCGTTCAAGTGCGGGAAGCCGATAGTGAGTTGGTCCAACTCGTCGAGGCAATTGACCACCCTGCTACGAGTACCGCAGTTCGGGCAGAGCGTTCTTTCCTTGCTACACTGGGAGGCGGCTGCACGCTGCCGACGGCTGCCTACGCTGAAGTCGAACGCAATACACTCAACATCATCGCGATGGTCGCCCTCCCTGACGGCAGCGAAATCGTCCGACTGTCCGAGTCGTACAGTGCTGACGACCCTGTGGCTGCGGGCAAGTCAGTGGCTTCCGTATTATTGGATGCAGGTGCGGCCCGCATATTGGAGGCGCAATGAGCAAGGGCATCGTCTCTCTCGTCGGAGCTGGTCCCGGCGACCCGGATCTGATTAGCGTAAAGGGCTTGCGACTCATCCGTGCCGCCGATGCTGTTGTGTACGATAGGCTCGTTGACAGTCGGCTGCTGGAGCGCGCTGGCGAAGCAGCCGAAATGATCGACGTCGGCAAGATTCCCGGGAAGCGCATAAACCGCCAGGAAGACATCAACAAACTTCTGGTCGAACTCGGAACGGCGGGCAAACGAGTGGTGCGTCTGAAGGGCGGCGACCCGTTCGTATTCGGAAGGGGCGGCGAGGAAGCTGAAGCGCTTGCCGGTGCCGGCGTCCAATTCGAGATCGTTCCCGGCGTTACGTCCGCGGTTGCGGCTCCAGCGTATGCCGGAATCCCGCTGACCCATCGCAAGCTCGCCTCGTCCTTCACGGTAGTGACCGGCAGCGAGGATCCTACCAAGCCGGAATCATCTGTTGACTGGGAATCCCTCGCAAAGAGCAGCGACACGCTGGCTATACTGATGGGGCAGAGCAATCTCGCTACCATTGCCGAGGCGCTGGTGCGTTACGGGCGCGCCCCCGAGACTCCCGTCGCCCTGGTCCAGTGGGGCACAGAGCCATATCAACGCGCGCTGACAGGAACGCTATCGACGATTGCCGAGAAAGCCGTCACAGACGGAATTGGTGCGCCAGCCGTTACGATTGTCGGTGATGTCGTGCGGATGCGTGAAGCCATCAGCTGGTTCGACAATCGTCCTCTCTTTGGCAAACGAGTGCTGGTTACGCGCACTCGCACGCAGGCAAGCGCGCTGTCTGAAATGTTGACACGGAAGGGCGCGCAGCCAATCGAGCTGCCAACGATCGAGATTCGACCTTACGGAGATTACGCCGACCTCGACACAGCTCTGAGGAATCTCCACGAATATGGCTGGGCAATTTTCAGCAGCTCAAACGCGGTGGATGTCGTATTCGACAGATTAAGAGCAGTAGGACTCGATGCGAGGGGAATGCACGGAGTTCAGGTTGCCGCGATTGGCCCAGCCACAAGAAGGCGCCTATCCGAGCATGGGGTCGCCGCCGACTTCGTGCCGTCGAATTTCGTCGCAGAGTCGGTTGTGGACGAGTTAAAACGCTTCGGATTAAATGGCAAGAGAGTCCTGCTGCCCCAAGCCGAGATTGCGCGGGATGTATTGCGGAATGGTCTTGCGGAGCTTGGCGCGAGCGTCGATGCCATCCCGGTCTATCGCACGGTAACGCCCGCGAACTCTGCCGAGAGACTGAATAAGGTCCTTTCCGACGGCACAGACATCGCCACATTCACCAGCTCATCGACTGCAACGAATCTGGTCGAACTGCTGGACGGCAACACGAGCGCGCTGAAAGGTGCTACTATTGCGTGCATAGGGCCCGTCACCGCGAAACGAGCTACCGAACTCGGCTTAAGCGTTGATGTCATCGCGTCGACGCACACCATAGCAGGGTTGATTGACGCAGTGGAATCCCACTTTGAGGAGGCAGGGGTAAGATGAGCAGATTCCCACAGGTCCGGATGCGCCGCATGAGAGAGTCGCCGATATTGCGTCACCTCGCACAGGAGACGCGCATTTCGATCAGTGACTTCATCTATCCGATTTTCGTCACGCACGGACGAGGTGTTCGCAACCCTATCGACCCGATGCCCGGCATGTACCAACTCTCCCTCGACAATCTCATACCGGAGATAGATGAGGTGGTCTCACTCGGGATCGGCGCGGTGCTTCTATTCGGCATTCCGGCCCAAAAGGACCCCGAGGGAACCGAAGCCTATGAGCCTAGCGGCATAGTGCAGGAAGCCATCAGAGTTATCAAGCAGACCGCGCCCGAAATACTGGTGATTACCGATGTCTGCCTGGATGAGTTCACCGACCATGGCCATTGTGGCATCATTCGGGACGGACGGGTTGACAACGACGCAACGCTGGAATTACTGGCAAGAATGGCTGTTTGCCAGGCAGAGGCCGGCGCAGATGTTGTCGCCCCATCCGCGATGATGGACGGGCAAGTCGCGGCGATTCGCACAGGCCTGGACGACACCGGGTTCGACCATCTGCCCATAATGGCGTACTCTGCGAAGTACGCATCCTCGTTCTATGGGCCGTTCAGAGTTGCGGCGGATTCCGCGCCGCAATTCGGCGACCGGCGCGGATACCAGATGGACATAGCCAATTCCCGGGAGGCGATGCGCGAAATCCAGATGGACATCGACGAGGGCGCAGACATCATCATGGTCAAGCCTGCGCTTTCATACCTGGACGTCATCTCTCAGGCGCGCGAGGCGTTCGGATATCCCATGGCGGCGTACAACGTCAGCGGCGAGTACGCGATGGTCAAAGCCGCTACTGAGAACGAATGGATTGACGGCCAGCGCATAACAATGGAGATTCTCACGTCAATAAAGCGTGCAGGCGCCGACATGATCATCAGCTACCACGCCAAGGAAGCGGCGCGGTGGCTGACATAGCGGCGTCCTAACAGCCCGGAACGCTAAAGTCTAGCCCACCCTAATAGAGGCCAGATTCGGAATGTCGCCCTGCCCCCTATCCGCTTTCGATCCACCGCGCCATAATGACGGCTGTCTGTGCTATGCGTCCGGTTGTCGCCCATGAGGAAATACTCATCGCGTCCAAGTTCGTACTCGGCGAAGTCCAGTCCGATGACTGAGGGCAGCCCGCCCAAGTATGGCTCGACCAGCTTAATGCCGTCGATCAGAAGCATTCCCTCCGCGAATGTAATTCGCTCGTTTGGCAGTCCAACAATGCGTTTGACATCAGCTCTTCCTGCGTGGGTCGTCACGACAATGCTGCCTCTCGATAACGTACGGTCGCCAGCTCTAACCGTACTGACGAGCATATAATCTCCCGAGCGCAGTGTTGGCAGCATGCTGTCGCCCTGAACGCGAAACAGCGCGTGACCCGCAATCATAGCCAGGTCCGACCGATGTTGCCGCTCACCATGCGCTCCCAGAAGCCCCAAATACTTGCATGGGGATGGCTATTATTGTATCGTCTTAGCAAATCTAAACTCCCCGAAAGGAAGGTTCAAATGAGCGTAAAGTCAACTATCGAGCGTCTGCTCTCCGTCCGCACCGCAAGCGCGCACTGCGACATTCCGTGCGGAATCTACGACCCCATCTCCGCCAAGATCGCGGCGCAGACAGTCCAGAAGATGGTCCTCCGCATCGAGGCGCTGGAGGACTCCGGCGACGTTGCGTATGCTAACACCCTCGGACGCTATGTGACTGTGAAGGAAGAGCACGCGGAGCTTTGCAAGCATGAGCTTCGCATCCTCTGGGCAGACTACACCTGGCCCGGCACAGACGCCAACGAGATAGCAGCCAAGTTCAACGCTGCCCTGAAGCTCGCCGGCCAGTGCAAGCAGACAGTGAGCATGGATAACGCCGAAGCTCTAGTCGCGGCTGTGGACGACATTGCCACCGTCTTCTGGTCCACCAAGGGCGTCGAGTACAGCGATCCTGTAGCCGCAGCCCGCTACGGTACCTAAGCCGAAGACTCCAGAACAGCCAAGAGAATATCAAGAGCCGCGGGAAAGTCTGAATTGATTTTATCCGCGGCTTTTGCCGTCTATTGCTTGTAATCCTCGCGCGGTGGGCTGAAAATGTCCAGCGCCATAGACCACCCGTCTGACCCCACGACCCCATGCTCCACACCGCCGGGTATGACATAAGCATCTCCCTGCCTCAGTGTCTTAGCCTCTCCGCCAATCGTGAACTCGAACTCTCCCTGTAGCACAATGCCCGCCTGCTCGTGAGGATGCGAGTGCGTCGGCACAACGGCGTTAGGCGCGATTTCAACCATGCTCATCATGATCTTGTCGCCCCACATGGTTCGCAGGGTTACGCCGGGGGCGAGTTCTCTGCGCTTCACCTGTGAAGGGTCTATGAAGTAGTCCATCTTTGTTTCTGTCTCCGAATAGATGCTATATCGAGGTGTTTCCACGCGCCTTGTTATCGGCGATTGCAAGGCACGCCGAGATGAAGCCGTTCGCGGGAGTATCAACGCCGACCTCTTTACCTATGCGTGCGACGGCTCCGTTCAGTAGCGAGACCTCCAGGGGATTCCCAGCCAGCAGGTCGTTGTACATCGAAGAGATGAAGCCCTTCTCCTGGAGGAACCCCGCCATAACGGAGTCGGGCAATCCATCGTCAAGCGGCACTCCGCTCCCCTGCCCCACGCGCAACGCCTCGTTCATGACCTGCATCGTCATCTGATATGTTTCCGGCGTTTCCAGCACATTCGTAAACTCCGACCGTGTGATGCAGCTCATACCACTCAGCGCGCATATATAGACCAGCTTGCTCCAGAGGGCAGTGAGCACGTTCGACGAGACCTCGGTCTCGATCTCTGCATTTCGCAATACCTCCGCAAATGACTGCGCTCGCGCGGACATTTCGCCGTTCGCTTCGCCCAGCACGATCCGGGGCGGACTGCCTCGCTGCGCGAAGACGCCTGGCTCGGTGCGCTCGGCGTCAATATAGGCGGCACCAAGCAGCACCTTGTCTGCGCCAAATCGTTCCGCCAGCTGGTCGCCGCTGCCGATGCCGTTCTGCAAGGTCAGTATCGTCGTTCCGTCTCCGATTGCAGGGGACACGTCGGACATGGCTTGCTCATTGTGATACCCCTTCACGCAGAACAGCACGAGGTCTGCCTTCCAGCTTCCGTCCAGCATGTTCACTGCTTCGGGCTGCACACTGAAGTTACCGAAAGTCGCGGATTCCACTTTCAGCCCACGCTCACGGATCGCCTTCAGGTTGACACCGCGAGCCGCGAAGATGACATCCTCGCCGCTTCTGGCCAGCAGGCCGCCGTAGCAGCCGCCAATTGCGCCCGTTCCCATGATGAGTATCTTCATGACTTCAGCTCTATGAGCACATTCTTATACCGCACGTCGCGGTTGTTCACGACACGGTGAATCTTGTGCTCTCCGTGGAACCGCCAGGTGCCGACTTCAGATGGGCTATCTTCACTTGTGCCGTCGTCGTATTCGACCACAAGACCGGCGCCCTCAACAACCACAGTCACGTAGTCATTGCCGTGCATGTGCCAGTCGCTCGCCTCGCCCGGCTCCACGACCAGATTCCAGACTTTCACCTTGTCGTTCTCGAACAGCACATCGGTCGCGATCTCGCCCAGGGGTTCATTTCCTCGCGCCATTATTCACCTCCTGATTTCTCAATCTTTCATCTCTATGATGGCATTGCTGTACAGCGCATCACCAACATTCGTGACGCGATGAATTGCGTGATGGATGCCCTTAACGACCTGCCCTAGCTTCAATTCAGACACCGTGACGCTGCCGTCATTATGTTCGGTCCTGAGTGTGCCCGGGCGTGTTACGATGAACACATAGCGATTCGTGTGGTGATGCCAGTCGCTGGACTGTCCCGGCTCCAGCACAAGATCCCATACCTTCACATCATCATCTTCGAACTTGAACTCCGTGCCAACGTCTCCAAGTACCCTATCAGCCATAACATTCACCTACCTTCTTTCAGCCGCCAGCCCAAGGTCAGGAACCGTGCCTGTGGTATCTCCGCCGAAACCGAGGCGCCGTTCCTTCAGGCTGACGAATCGTTGGTTACCGATTACTATGTGGTCGAGCAGTTCTATGTCCATCATTTCCGCACAGGTGCGAATCTGGCGCGTCACTAGAATATCCTCCGGGCTTGGCGTCGGATCGCCCGACGGGTGATTGTGAACGAGAATGACATTGGGGCAGTTCTCTCTTACGGCGGGACGCAGCACTTCCGAGACCCTTATCACGGCAGAATTCACGTTGCCCTTGTATATCTCATGGATGGCAAGCACTTCGTTCTTTGTGTTCAGCAGCAGGAGCCTGAGATGCTCCTGCACCAGAAAGCCCATTTCCGCGCTGAGCAGGTTGAACACATCCTGTGGAGAGCGAATGACCGCTCTGTCTTCAGGTTGAAGCGACGCGAGCCGTCTTCCAAGCTCCAGCGCCGCAAGTAGCTGACACGCCTTCGCATCGCTGATGCCGTGGAGGTCGCAAAGCTCGCCGTAAGACGCTCTTGCGATGCCTCCTAACCCACCATAGGTGGACAGGACGCGCGACGACAGGTTCAGCACGCTTTCGCCCGTCGATCCCACGCGCAGCAGGATCGCAATCAACTCCGCGTTGCTGAGATGGCTTGGCCCGTACCGCTTGAGCCGCTCGCGCGGGCGCTCGTCCTGCGGCAGGTCTCGAATCATCGTCGAGTATTGCGGTCCCTCTGTCTCAGGCACTCTCCACCGCTCCATTTATACACATCAGTCCGATCGCGTGTAGTTTAACCCTTGCGTATCGAAGTTCCAAGTCTTGAACACTGTGCGGACGGCAAATACAATACCAAAGACATCGATTACCAATGAACGAAACGACCAATTCAGGAGACCAGATGATAAATCGAAACAGACTCGTAAAGACATTCACAGACTTAGCGAGGATCGACAGTCCCTCCGGTGAAGAGGAGGCTATGGCGGTGGAGCTAACCAGTCGGCTCGAAGGCTTTGGGCTTACGGTGAAGCGCGACTCGTACGGCAACGTAATCGCAAGCGATGGAAGGCCTGATCCGATCCTGCTTTCGGCGCACATGGACACGGTGGAGCCGGGACGAGGCATCAAGCCCAGTGTGGAAGGCGACCGTATCGTCTCGGACGGCACAACCATTCTTGGCGGCGACTGCAAGTGCGGTGTATCGGCAATACTGGAGGCGCTGGAGTCCGTGTACGAGGACGGAGTCCCACACGCAGCACTTGAAGTCGCGTTCACCCGTGAAGAGGAGATCGGGCTGGTGGGTGCGCGCAATCTCGATTTCTCGATGCTGACTGCAGAGGAAGCCATCGTCTTCGACGGCGAAGGGTCAGCCGCTACGATTACGTCGTCAAGCCCCACATACATCGGCTTCGACGTCGAGATAACCGGACGTGCCGCCCACGCCGGCGTCGAGCCAGAGAAGGGGATCTCTGCTATCCGAATCGCCGCCGAGCTGATAACGCGCCTACCACAGGGCCGCCTCGACGAGGAGACAACCTTCAACATCGGTAACATCCAGGGCGGAACAGTGCGAAACGCCGTGGCGGAAAACACAATCATCAACGGGGAGTTCAGGAGCCGCAACATCGAGACTCTGGACAATATCCGGGTACAGATTTCCGAGGCGCTCGACGAGGTGCGCGAGATGTTCCCGGAAGCCGTACTTGACGACCACCTTCACACCGAGTTTGAGACGTACACTCTCAGCGACGATGACCCGGCGACCGCGCGAGTGGTTGGCGCACTACGCGGACTTGGCCTCGAACCGGAGTTCAAGCCGTCGGGCGGTGGCACGGATGGCAATGTATTCCGACTGAAGGGAATGAGCGCGGTAGTTGTGGGCATGGCTGACCACGGGATGCACACCGTCAGGGAGTATGTCGTCATACCTGAGCTGGTGGACACCGCCCATCTCTGCGAAGCGCTGTTGAGGGAACAGGAGGCTTAACCCTAAGGCGCGATGCCCACCTCACGGAAAGGCAATGTATCACACTTGCAGTTCTTCCCGGTAACATCAGAGCGATTGGCGGATATTAGCCGGTTTTCGGCAGAGTTTGGCAGATTCGGATACTGTTCGTGCATGCGATGGCGCATGTCCAGCGCCGAGTACCGTCGTTCATCGAAGGAAGACCGTGCTCAAGCTCTGGCAGACCGCGTAGTTGACGGAGAGCCTACGGGCATCCTAGCATACGACAACGATCGTCCTGTCGGTTGGTGCTCAGTGGGGCCGCGTGAGTCCTACACCGCCTTAGAGCGATACCGCGCCCTGCCCCGAATCGACGATGTGGCAGTCTGGTCGGTCGTATGCTTCTTCATTAGCAGCCCGTACCGAAGGCAAGGATTTACACTCGGACTGTTGAAGGCGGCTGTCAACTACGCCGCCTCGCAAGGCGCGTCAATAGTTGAGGGCTACCCGGTAGAGCCTGGAGCGCCGTCATACACATACATGGGCTCGCCAATGACATTTCGTCGAGCCGGATTCGACGATGTTACTCCGACAGGACGAAAGCGGATAGTCATGCGACGCCATCTGGGTTGCAAGGGAGCAGAAGGATGAAGGTCAAGCTGGCATACGGGCGTGACGGTCTGGAAGTGGAACTGCCCGACGACCGCACAACAGTCATTGAGCCGACGTTCGTGCCCGGACTACCCGATCCTGAGGGCGCAATTCTGACCGCCCTTCGCAACCCGATAGGCGTGCCGCCACTGCGCCGTCTCGTCAAGCCCGGCCAGACGGTTGCAATATCAGTCTGCGACATCACGCGCCCCATGCCTAGCAAGACACTGCTGCCCATTCTGCTCGGCGAGTTGCGCCACGTCCCGACAGAAGACATAACCATCCTGATAGCGACCGGCACGCATCGCTCGAATACTCAGGCTGAACTCGCAGAAATGCTTGGCGACGAGGTCGTCGGAAACTACCGTGTAATCAACCATGATGGGTTTGACGACACCACTCTCGAAAGCATTGGCAGCACGGGATCAGGGGTAGATGTCCGCCTGAACAGGCGGTGGGTCGAGTGCGACATCCGCATTACGACTGGCTTCGTGGAGCCGCATTTCTTTGCCGGCTTCAGTGGCGGACCCAAGATGGTCGCTCCGGGTCTGGCCGGCTTCCCCACCATAATGCGCTTGCACGATGCCGCGATGATAGGACATCCTGACGCACGCTTTGCCATTACAATCGGCAACCCCATCCACGATGCCATTAGGGAGATCGCGCGTATGTCGGGCGTGGATTTCTCCGTCGATGTGACGATAAACCGCGACCACCGCATCACCAGCGTCTATGCGGGTGAACTGTTCGCCGTACATGAGGCTGCCTGCGCGGTATCTCGCCGGCTGGCGATGCAGCCGGTCAAGGCAGGATTTGATGTCGTGCTGACGACCAACAGCGGCTACCCGCTCGACCAGAACCTTTATCAAGCCGTAAAGGGAATGTCCGCCGCCGCGCAGGTTGTTCGTGAAGGAGGGAAAATCATCTGCGCCGCCGAGTGTTCGGACGGCGTGCCGGAGCATGGGCAGTACCGCGACATACTCGCGTCGTGCGACAGCCCTGCCGAACTGCTGCGTATGATTCAGGACCCCGGATACGAAGAGCGACACGACCAGTGGCAGGCACAGATTCAGGCGCAGATTCAATTGAAGGCAGACGTCTATATCAAATCCAGCTTCCTCTCGGAGCAACAGGTCGGAGACGCTCACCTCAAATCCGTGAACTGTATTGAAGACGCGATCAAGGAATCCGGTTCCGGCGCCAGCATCTGCGTTTTGCCGGAAGGTCCGCAGACGATACCCTACATCAGTTAGTGCATCGCATATGTCAAAGGAATGCCCCCGGCATCTCTCAGACACCGGGGGCATTCAAACCCATTGACGTACTTTAGAAGCGGTTACGCGACCGTTACGACGGCTCCCGCGCCTTCCAGCTTCTCCTTGATCTCTTCGGCTTCGTCCTTGGCGATGGCTTCCTTCACCGCGACAGGCGCGCTCTCAACAAGTTCCTTCGCCTCTTTCAGACCGAGAGTGGTAACCTCGCGGACGGCCTTAATGACCTGAATCTTCTGCGGTCCGATCTCGGTGATGGACACGTCGAATTCGGTCTTCTCTTCTTCAGCGGCAGCCTCGGCAGTCGCGGCGACGCCCGCCACGGTAGCCATCTGCACAGGGGCAGCTGCGCTAACGCCGAACTCGTCCTCAAGCGCCTTCACCAAGTCGGCAAGCTCCAGCACTGAAAGTCCTTTGATTGCATCCATTATTTCTTCCTTGGTCGTCATAGGAATACCTCCCTGATTTAGTTTCCTGTCCTACTTGTTCCTCAACGTTACTCTGCCGGCTGCTCTTGAATCTGGTCAACGCGACCTTGCAGCACGCGCGCCAATCCCGCGATTGGGCCATTCAGCACGTTCACAAGACCTGCTATGGGCGACTGCATTCGTGAAAGCATCTGCGCGATGAGTTCATCCTTACCGGGCAGGCTTGCGAGCTGCTGCACTTGCTCTCCATCAAGCACTCTGCCATCCAGGACAGCGCCCCTGATTTCAAGCGGTGAACGCGTCTCCCTGATAAAGTCGGCCAACGCCTTTGCCGGGTCTGTCGGCTCGCCGTATCCGAACGCGATCGCGCTTGGCCCCTGAATAATCTCCTTTAGTTCCGGCCTGCCCGCGTTTTCGGCGGCGATGTATGCCAGGTTATTCTTCACAACCTTGTAGCGGACTTCCTTCTCTCGGAGCGCTCGCCTGAGATCGGTCATTTCAGTGACCGGCAATCCCGTGTAGCTGGTCGATATTACGATTGTCGCGCCGTCCAGCCATTCCGTCATGTCCTGGACAGCTTGCACTTTTCTTTCCGTCGGCAACTTCCTACCTCACTCAACTTCGGCCTGACTTCGAAAGCTCGTTTGTCATCCGACACGACTTACGAACAAAATTAAAGCCCTGAGCCACAGCAGACTCAGGGCGGAGACTCTCTCGAATCTCAAACGATAAACGATTGAAAAGTTATCGTACTGCCTATACGGGCTGGAATATTATCTCCACCGAGGGAGGCCCGCAGTCTGTGGCTTCAGATTAGTTTCTATTCTACTCTAAGTGCGCTTGTACTGGCAACGTCCATCTTGACACTAGGGCCCATGGTTGTCGTCAGGTAAGCGGTCTTGATGTATTGGCCCTTCACTCCGCTCGGACGCGCCCTGACAATGTTGTCCATCAGAGCCGTTAGATTGTCCATCAACTGGTTCGCTTCAAAGCTGGCTTTACCTATCGGCACATGAATCAGCGAAGTTCGGTCAACGCGATACTCCACTCTTCCCAGCTTCGCCTCTCGAATCGCCCTTGGAAGCTCGTCCTGCTGAACCACCGTGCCGGTGCGCGGGTTCGGCATCAGGCCCCTTCTGCCAAGTATTCGGCCCAGCCTGCCTATCCTGCCCATCATGTCAGGCGTGGCGATCGACACGTCGAAATCGACCCAGCCGTCCTCGACGCGCTTGATGATCTCGTCTGAACCAACGAAGTCCGCGCCCGCTTCCTCGGCGATACCAACACCCTCTCCCTGTGTGAAGACCGTAACGCGCACCGTCTTGCCCACGCCATGCGGCAGGAGGGCGACGCCGCGTATCATCTGGTCAGCGTGCCGCGGGTCAGCTCCGGTACGCAGATGCAATTCCACCGTCTCGTCAAACTTCGCGGTCGCATTGCTTTTGGCGAGCGACACAGCCTCGTCCGGCTGGTACTCGAAATCCTTGTTAATCGCTGCGGTCGCTGTTGTGTGCCGCTTTCCACGTTTAGCCATTGTAATATCCTGTCTGATGTCTGACTGAGGTAATTCGTCGTGTCAAAGTCTGCGCGCAGCGCTACTGCTGCACTTCAATGCCCATACTTCGCGCCGTTCCCTCGATAATTCGCATCGCGCCTTCAATATCAGCCGCGTTCAGGTCGCCCATCTTCAGTTCCGCTATCTCGCGCACACTGTCCCTGGGGATGCGCGCGACCTTTTCGGCCAGAGGATTGCCGCTGCCCTTTTCGATGTTCGCTGCCTTGCGCAGCAGGTCGGACGCTGGCGGGCTTTTCGTGATGAATGTGAAAGAGCGATCCTCAAAGACGGTTATCTCTACGGGAACGATATTCCCGGCTTGCGCGCCGGTGCGCTCGTTGTACTCCTTGACGAAGCCCATGATATTTACGCCGTGCTGACCCAGCGCAGGGCCGACAGGGGGCGCAGGCGTGGCTTTACCCGCCTCGATCTGGAGCTTGATTACGGTCATTACTTTCTTTGCCAACTGACCTGTCCTTTGTCCGGTAAGGGATGTTCTGCGTTAATATATTCGCGCGCCGGGCTTCTTCGATTAACCCTTGCGCGGATTTCGCGCCACCGATATTCCGATTGCTAGGCGCGCTCGACCTGGAGGAAATCCAGTTCCACAGGTGTTTCACGCCCGAAGAAGGACACAAGCACTTTCAGCTTGGTCCTGTCGGCATGCACCTCATCGACCACTCCCATGAAGTCCACGAAGGGGCCATCCGTTATGCGTACCGCCTGTCCCGTCGTAAAGCCTACGCGCACACGAGGCTGGTCCGTGTCCTTGAAGCCGAGTATTGTCTGCTCTTCACGCTCGTCCAACGGCACCGGCCTGGGCCGCGCTTCGCTGTCGTCCTCAGCCGACACGAAGCCCGTGACGCCGGGGGTGCTGCGAACGATGTGCCAACTCTCGTCGTCCATGCGCATGTGCACGAATATATAACCCGGGAAAACGCGCTGGGATACCGTCTTTCGCTGGCCGCCCTGAATCTCGATCTCGTCCTCTTGAGGAACGAACACTTCCAGAATCTTGTGCCCCATGTCCATATTGGACACACGCTGTTCAAGATTCTGCTTTACGCGGCCTTCGTGTCCAGAGTAGGCATGCAGTACATACCAGCGAGGCTGCTCGACTTCTTCAGTCTTGTTCATGTTCCCTAATTCCCCAAGATAATGTCGAACAGACCGGAAAAGCCCAGGTCAACCAGTCCGAGAAACGCGCCCACCGCAGCGGCCACCGCAATGACCATCACGGAAAGCCTAAAGGTCTCTTCGTAAGACGGCCATGTTACGCGCCGTAATTCTGAGACGATTTCCGTCACCCCGGACAGCCCGAAAGCTCTGCGAGCGGAGCGATTCCCGAGCCTTCTTGGTGTGCCTGGACTGGTAGCCATATCGCCTACCTCACCTCTCTGTGGAGGGTGTGCACCCTGCACCTGGGGCAGAACTTCTTCAGTTCGATCCTCTGGGGGTCATTGCGACGATTCTTGGTCGAGTGGTAAGTTCTCTCGCGGCAATCGACGCAACCCAGATTGATGATAATGCGGTTTTCCGCCCTTCGTGCCATATCTGTCTTCCGTCTCTGCTATGTCCCAAAAAGTAAGGGCTGTGATGAGCAACCACAGCCCTTGCGAGTCATTGGTATATTAGTCGTTGATCCTGGTTATCACTCCTGAGCCAACGGTGCGACCGCCCTCGCGGACCGCAAAGCGAAGCTGCTCGTCCGCAGCGACCGGTGTGATGAGCTTGACGTTCATCTCGATGTTATCGCCGGGCATCACCATCTCGGTGCCGTCGGGAAGGTTGATCTCGCCCGTTACGTCAGTGGTCCGAATGAAGAACTGCGGCTTGTAGCCGTTGAAGAACGGAGTGTGGCGACCGCCCTCTTCCTTGCTCAGGACGTACACCTGCGCCTCATAGTCCATGTGAGGCAGAATGCTTCCGGGCGCAGCGAGCACCTGTCCGCGCTCTACTTCGTCGCGGTCGATGCCGCGGAGAAGAACGCCTACCGCGTCTCCCGGCTCCGCCTCGTCCATAAGCTTGTGGAACATCTCGACACCTGTAACCGTCGTGGTAGTGGTGTCCTTGATTCCCACGATTTCAACCTGGTCGCCTACCTTGACCATTCCCTTCTCGACACGGCCCGTCACCACAGTGCCACGTCCCTTTATGCTGAAGACGTCCTCAATCGGCATCAGGAACGGCAAGTCACGCGGCCTATCCGGCATCGGGATGTTCTCGTCAACGGCGTCCATCAACTCCCAGATACCCTTGCCCCACTCGGAGTCCCGGTCGGACTCATCGGCTTCGAGGGCATTAAGCGCGCTGACCCTAACGATGGGTACGTTCTCGAAACCGTATTCGGAGAGCAGCTCGTCAAGCTCCAGCTCAACCAGTTCAAGCAACTCTTCGTCGTCCATCATATCGACCTTGTTGAGCGCAACAACCATTGCCGGGACTTCAACCTGGCGTGCTAGCAGAATGTGCTCGCGGGTCTGCGGCATTGCGCCGTCCGGTGCGCTGACAACGAGGATAGCGCCGTCCATCTGCGCCGCTCCCGTAATCATGTTCTTGATGTAGTCAGCGTGTCCGGGGCAGTCAACGTGAGCGTAGTGACGGCCATCGGTCTCATACTCCACATGCTGAATGGCAATGGTTACGCCGCGTTCCTTCTCTTCGGGAGCGTTGTCGATGCTGTCGAACGCCCTGAAGTCGGCAAGCCCCGCGCTGCTCAACACCTTCGTGATCGCGGCTGTCAGAGTCGTCTTGCCATGGTCCACATGCCCAATCGTGCCGACGTTGATGTGTGGTTTCGTCCTCTCAAACCTTGCCTTAGCCATTTCTGCTATCTTCCTCCAAATGTGGAGCCCACAAGCAGACTTGAACTGCTGACCTCGTTCTTACCAAGAACGCGCTCTACCGACTGAGCTATGTGGGCCCAATTCTTGATTTTTGAGTCCTAAGTTTTCGCCTATCTATCAATGCTTATTGGTGGAGGGAGCAGGATTCGAACCTGCGTAGCCCGTCGGGCGCCAGATTTACAGTCTGGTGGATTTAGCCACTCTCCCATCCCTCCGAGTGGTTACGGACAGCCAAAATCAGTCTATCACAGGCATATATCCAATCCAAGTAAAAGCATCTTTGCCGAATGCCCAGCCTGCATTAGCAACGCTCCATCGGATAGAGAAAAGCCCCAGAGGGGACTCGAACCCACTAACCTGCCGATTACAAGTCGGCTGCGCTTCCGGTTGCGCCACTGGGGCACCGCTGTGAACGCCTGCAGCCCTGATAGCAAATCAGGTTAGCGGACTGACGCCAGGCGCTAACCCAAGTGCACATTATATTGTAACTAACACCCATTACACGGTCAACAATTTTCAACGCATTGCAGGCTTGAACTGCACTCGCCTATTGCATCAGCTGACGCTCGGCCTCACGTTGAATGCGACCGAACACCGCCTGAAGCGACAGCCCTTGATTCAATGCCAAAACCCTGGCATCTTCGTATTCGGGCGAGACGCTGACAATCGTCCCATTCAGGCGTTTGATCTTCACCGCCACCTCCCCCAGAGATGTCTGAATACGCACGATCTCCCGCTGGGCTTCCACACGATCGAGCTGGCGCACTCGCACCCCTAGCGTAGAGGTCTCCCGCATCACTATTTCCACCGCTTCAGCTTCCTTGTCGGCAGCAACTATGACACTCAACATGGTCGCCGGGCGGTTCTTCTTCATCTGTATGGGTGTGAACCAGACATCACGCGCGCCCATCTGAAATAATCGTTCTTGAACGTATCCCAGCATCTCGCCACTCATATCGTCGATGTTGGTCTCGATCAGCTTAACGCCAGTGCTGTATCCCGAAACCTGCTCAGTTCCAAGCCACAGAGCCAGCGCGTTGGGATACTGCTGCGAGTCGCGAGTGCCCAGGCCGTATCCAATTCGCTGCACACCGATCTGGGGGTGTTGGAAAGTTGCGAGAGTCGTAAGTATCGCCGCACCTGTCGGTGTTACCATCTCACCCGTATTGTGCGCGTTGTTGGGCGGCGCGGCGACAGGAGCGCTCGCCATCTCAAAGAGAGCAGCAGTAGCAGGGGCTGGCACTGGCAGCAGGCCATGCTCTGACCGGACCACGCCCGACCCACTTGGAAACGCCGAGCAATACACGCGGTCAACGCCCAGCATCTCCAGACCGGCAACGCTGCCGACCACATCCACAAGCGTATCAAGCGTCCCGAGTTCATGGAGGTGCGTTTCTCCTGACTCCACGCCGTGAACCTTCGCTTCCGCCTCCCCAATCCGCACAAAGATCGCGCGCGACTGCTGGATCACTCTATCGGACAGCCCGGACGATTCAACCGCATCCACAAAGTCCTGAATTGTGCGAGTCCTGCGGCCTCGTTCCTCCAATTCAACCACCAGGTGAGTGCCTTCAAGGCCACCACGCTGCGCGCGCTGTGTTCTGAGCGAGTAGCCATCGACATCCAGTTTCGCCAGTGCGTTTTGTAGGTCTTCCAGCGCGAGTCCTGCGTCAAGCAGAGCGCCCAGAATCATGTCCCCACTCGCGCCACCGATGCACTGAAAGTATGCGCTGGTCAATGTGTGCCTCCTGGCGCAGCGACTAGGCTGCTGCGTTCGAGATCTGCCGTGTTATCGGCAAGCACATATTAATCGCTTGCGCCAGCGTGTCAACTCTCTGGTAGTGCAGTACCTCGGCTCCACAGGCTTTATCGTCGGTGTTTCCTGGCACTAGGCATTTCCTGAAGCCCAATCGAGCAGCTTCCTTCACGCGTCGTTCGGTCTGAGGGGCGCGGCGAATCTCCCCGCTCAGTCCTACTTCCCCGACAGCAGCTATATCCGGCGGCATCGGGACACTTCTGAAACTGGAAGCGATTGCAAGCGCAACACCCAGGTCGGCGGCCGGCTCGGCAATCCGCAGTCCACCTGTCACGTTGACAATCACATCGTAGTCGGCGAGCGGGATCCCGCAGGTACGCATCGCCACAGAGCATACGAGCAGAAGACGGTGGGAGTCATACCCTGTTGCGACACGGCGCGGCGTGGGGATCGTGGACGGAGCAGTCAGAGCCTGAATTTCCACCAGCATCGCCCTGTTGCCTTCCAGTACGGGCACTACCACCGACCCCATGCCTCCTTCAGGCCTGTCCAGCAGGAAGGTCTCGGACGGATCAGCCACGTCTCGCATTCCGGTTCCGGTCATTTCCAGTACGCCGACTTCATTCGTGGAGCCAAATCGGTTCTTCACGGCTCGCAGAAGTCGCCACGAACTGACAGCGTCGCCTTCGAGGTATAGGGCAACGTCAACCATATGCTCCAACACACGAGGTCCCGCGATGTCGCCACCCTTTGTAACGTGCCCGGTAAGAATGATCGGCACGTTCTTAGACTTGCCCCACTCCAGCAATCGGCGTGCACACTCTCGAATCTGTGACACATTGCCCGGCTGCGATGAGAGCGATGGATCGTACAAGGTCTGTATCGAATCGATCACTGCCATGGACGGACTCGCGTCATCAAGTCGTGCAAGGACATCCTCTACATTTGTCTGAGTCAGGATGTATAGACCCTGCCCATTGATGCTCAAGCGATCGGCACGCCTCTTGATCTGCGACACGGATTCTTCCCCGGTAACATAGAAGACGGTGGAATACTCATTTGCCACCTCGGAGGCCAGTTGCAGCAGCAATGTGGATTTGCCAATGCCAGGGTCTCCGGCGAGCAGAACCAGCGAGCCCGGCACGATTCCTCCGCCCAGCACGCGATTGACCTCTACAGATGAAAGGCCCACGCGAGGTAGATCTTCAGTGGACGCATCCGCGAGATGCACCGATTCCGAGGTATCGCTACGCAACCATCCGTATCGCCCTGCTTCGGCGCGTTCAATAATAGTGTTCCACGCGCTGCAGGAGCGACACTGCCCTTCCCACCTGACCGTTACGTTCTCACAGGATGTGCATACAAATTCAGTACGGGTCTTAACTTTCGGCATGGTTCTAAACTCCTCAACGTGCGTCGGTCCTGATCAAGTGTGGCCGCACCACGACCACCACTGCCACAAATGTTCTATGCACAGCTTATGCTAGAACAGATTAGAACGCCTGTCAAGTCAGATGAGTAGAATTCGCATTGATTGCAAATGAAAACTGCCCACCTTTGATGCAGACGGGCAGTCAATGTACTTCCTTGAGCGGAGTGAGTGGAAAGGACTAGGAAACAGGCACGGGTTCCTTCGCGGTGACCACCAGACCATCCCCATCGTCATTGAGGTCCACGAGCGCGGTGTCGCCCGGGCTCAGTTCCCCGGCAATTATTGCATCGGAAAGTTTGTCCTCGAGGTGGTCTTGAATCAGGCGTCGCATCGGCCTTGCGCCAAACTGCGGGTCATAGCCCTCTTCGGAGAGCCAGTCGCGAGCCGCGTCCGAAACTTCCATCGTGATACCTTGCTCTATCAACTCGGCATTCACGTCCAGCAATTGCAGCTTTACTATCTCACGCATGTGCTCACGGGCGAGGGAGTGGAAGACGACCTGCCCGTCAATCCTGTTCAGGAACTCAGGCCTGAAGAATCGTTTCACTTCGTCGAGCACATTATTCTTCATCCGCAGGTACGCCCCCTCGTCCGTTCTGCCGGACTCTCCCCGAGCAGAGAAGCCCATTGAGCGGTCCTGGCGAATCAGGTCTGAGCCGATGTTGCTCGTCATCACGATGACGGTATTGCGGAAATCCACCCTGCGACCCTTCGCGTCCGTCAGGTGACCGTCGTCGAATATCTGAAGCAGAATGTTGAAGACTTCGGGATGCGCTTTCTCGATTTCATCGAGCAAGATAACGCTGTACGAGCGCCTGCGTACGGCTTCGGTGAGTTGCCCGCCTTCGTCGTAACCAACGTATCCTGGGGGAGCGCCAACCAACCGCGCAACCGTGTGACGATCCATGAATTCCGACATATCGATACGGATCATCGACTCTTCGCTACCAAACATGAACTCGGCGAGCTTCTGCACTAGATACGTCTTGCCGACGCCTGTTGGCCCAAGGAAGAGGAACACGCCTGTTGGCCTCTTCGGGTTCTTTAGCCCTGCCCTCGCGCGTCGCACCGCCTTAGATATTATCGTGATCGCCTCGTCCTGGCCGGAGACCTGGCTGTGGAGTGAATCCTCCATGTTCACAAGGCGCTCGGATTCCGTCGATGCCAAGCGGGCGACAGGAATGCCCGTCCACATATTCACAACTTCGGCAATATCGTCTTCAGTCACGATAGGACTATTGCTGCTGCGCTCGGTTTCCCAGTCTGACTGCAAGGATTCCATCTTAATTTGCAGGCTCATCTCCCGTTCCCGCAACTCCGCAGCCTGCTCGTACTGCCGTGTCGAAATCGCCTCGTCCTTCTCCCGCCGAACGCGGTCCAGCATATTCGAGACTTCCGTCAGCGAGAGTGGCTGTTCAGAGTTATTGATGCGGACTCTGGAAGCCGCCTCATCGATTAAGTCAATAGCCTTGTCCGGAAGTGCGCGGTCCGAAATAAACCTGGCCGCCATGCTCGCCGCCGCCTTCAGCGCATCAAACGAAATCTCAAGATCGTGATGCTTCTCGTACTCGCCCTTGATGCCTTTCAGTATTTCTACCGATTCATCAACGCTCGGCTCCTCGACACGAACCGGCTGGAATCTGCGCTCAAGTGCGCTATCCCGTTCCAGGTATTTGCGATATTCGTCAGGTGTTGTGGCGCCTATCGTCTGCAACTCACCCCTGGCCAGGGAGGGTTTGAGAATGTTTGCTGCGTCAACAGCGCCTTCGGCAGCCCCCGCACCAACCATCGTGTGCACTTCGTCTATGAACAGAATGCACTTGCCGGATTCCGTAATCTCCTTGACGACCTTCTTCAGGCGTTCTTCAAATTCACCGCGATACTTCGTTCCAGCCACAAGCGAGCCCATATCCAGGGTTACAAGCCTCTTGCCCTGCAACGTCGAGGGGACCTTGTTTTCGGCAATGAGCTGCGCCAACCCTTCAACAATCGCCGTCTTGCCGACACCGGGCTCGCCGACGAGAACAGGGTTGTTCTTTGTGCGGCGGCTGAGTATCTGCGTCACGCGCTGAATCTCGTTGCTCCTGCCGACGGTCGGGTCCAGCTTGCCTTCTCTGGCCTGCTTCGTGAGATCGACGCCCAACTCGTCAAGCATAGGCGTCTGGCTCTTGCTCCTGCCGCGTCTGCCGCTGCCCTGTGGGCTTTGTGATGATTGCGATAGCAGGCGGCTGGTTTCGCCGCGAATCTTGTCAAGGTTAATTCCAAGGCTTTCCAGGACCCCGGCAGCAACGCCTTCACCCTCGCGCATCAGGCCGATGAGCAGGTGTTCAGTACCGATGTAATGGTGATTGAGACGCCGAGCCTCGTCAACGGCAAGCTCGATGACCTTCTTGGCACGAGGCGTAAGGCCGATTTCGCCAGGAGTGGATCGCTCACCTCTTCCGATGATGAACTCCACAGCGGAACGCACTTTGTGCAGCTCGACGCCGAGGTTGGAGAGCACTCGGGCGGCTACACCGTCTGTTTCACGGACAAGGCCGAGCAGAATGTGCTCCGTCCCAATGTAGTTGTGGTTGAAGCGCTGCGCCTCCTCTTGGGCCAGCGACAGCACTCTACGCGCTCTCTCGGTAAACTTCTCGAATCTGCTTGCCATTGCACCTCTCCCGAAAGGAGTTCAGTGTAGTCCGATCAGTAACTATAGTCCTATTCGTAACTCAAGAAGGGATTGTCCATCGTCTGCTTCAGGCTCAACCCCAACCTTCGTCGTTCGGGTTCAATTCTCAGAACCTTGAGCTTCACATCTTCGCCCTCTTGAACGACCTCTCTGGGATGGCCGATAACACGGTCCGAGAGTTCAGAAATATGTATAAGCCCCTCTATGTTGCCTTCGACACGAGCGAACGCGCCGAAGTTCGTGAGTTTAGTTATCTGTGCGTCAACAATGTCATCTACGTGTAGCCTCTCATGAATCGTCTCCCACGGTTCGGGTTCGAGACGCCTCAAGCTAAGGGCAATCTTCTTGTTTTCTATGTCCACCCGGAGCACGAACACGTCAAGTTGGTCACCGATGGAAACGACATCTTCCGGCCTGCCAACAGGTCCCCAGGACATTTCAGATATATGCACAAGTCCGTCCGCGCCTCCCAGGTCCACGAATGCGCCAAAACTGCTGATACCTGTTACAACGCCCTTCCGAACTTCACCGACCTCCAGCTCGTTCACCAGCCGCGCCTTCTGTGCGTCCCGCCACTCCTGCACTGCCTGCCGCTCGGAGAATATCGCCCGATTGCGGCTGCGGTTGATCTCCAGAATCTTCAGCTGCAACGTCTTGCCGGTCTCTTCAGCCTGACGCTGCATTCTTCGCGCTTCCGTCTCGGGGTCCTCTTCGGTTTCTGACCTGTCCCTGAAGATGTCCCTCGGCACGCTCACCAGTTGCGACATAGGGACGAACCCCTGGACCTTGCGAACATCTACGATAGCGCCGCCCTTGTTGAACCCAAGAATACTGCCCTCAACCGTCTCGTTGTCTTCGAGGCATTTCTCAAGTTCGCGCCAGCCGGTTTCGCCCAGCGCACGGTCTATTGACAGAATGGCCGGGTTGTCTGCGGACTCCGGGCGCAGGACATAGGTGATAATCTTGTCCCCTATGCCAAGGTTCTGCAACTCTTCCTGGCTCAGGCTGCGCATTTCGCGCTGCTGCACGACGCCTTCTGACTTATGCCCTATATTCACGAGGATTCCGCCATCATCGGAGAACCCCATAACTTCGCCATCTACAACCTCTCCGCGGCGCAATGGCTTTATGGGCTCCATCGAGTCCAGTAACTGCCCCATGTCCTGAACTTCGGGTTCCTCTTCCTCGTAATCTAAAGACTCATCGTCTAGGGCAACGTCCTCCATGACAGGTGCCTGAGCCTCTGGTACAGGCACCGCTGGCGGTGCCGTTTCGGGGGGATGCGTCGATGCCTCCACTGTCTCTTGAACTTCAGTCTGGGGGACTTCCGGTTCCTGTGACTCTGCGGAGTCTTGCATAATAGCGGGGTCGTCTGAAGAGGGATTTGATGTCACGGCTCTCTGGCCTTTCTTATAGTTGGGCTACATTCATCATTATATTCTTATACCGCAAATGTGTAAAGGAGCATAAGGCGTGTGAAGTCGCCTTCGGCGAACTGCCACAGGACTGCCTCTTTAGCTTGCCACCAGCATACTCTAACCCAGTAGCGCGTTCAAGAGTGAACGAAAACATACCGACACACGAGCGGTGTGCAGCGGGCGGGCTGAGTTTCTGCCCAGAAGATTTTTCGGGAGAAGGCATCGCGGGCTGCTACCAGTGGCAACCACCCACCTAGAGTATCTGCGAAAGGAAGAGCTTGGTGCGCTCGCTCTTGGGGTTGTCGAAGAATTCATTCGCAGAGTTCTCCTCCACAATACGTCCTTCGTCCATCATGATAATCCTGTCGGCAACTTCGCGGGCGAAGCCTATCTCGTGGGTGACAATCATCATAGTCATACCTGAGTAGGCAAGTTCACGCATCGCGTCCAGCACCTCATTGATCATCTCCGGGTCCAGCGCCGACGTCGGTTCGTCGAAGAGCATTATCTTCGGCTGCATAGCCAAGGCACGGGCTATCGCGACCCTTTGCTGCTGCCCGCCCGACAACTCGCTTGGGTACTTATCAGCCTGCTCCGGTATGCCAACTCTCGTAAGCAACTCCAGCCCAACCTCCTCCGCCTGGTCCCGCGACCAGTGTCGCACCTTCATCGGCGCAAGCGTGATGTTGTCCATCACCGTAAGATGCGGGAACAGGTTGAACTGCTGGAACACCATCCCGACTTCGCTTCTTATCGCGTCGATGTTGCGAACATCTTTGGTAAGCTCGATGCCGTCCACGATGATGTCGCCGCTCTGGTGTTCTTCAAGCCTGTTGATGGTTCGGATGAATGTGGACTTACCGGAACCCGACGGTCCAACTATCACTATCTTCTCGCCACGCTTCACGGTGGTGCTGACGTCCTTCAGCGCCTGAAAGCTGCCGAACCACTTGTTCACGTCCCGGCAGACGATAATGTCCTCAGCCGTCTCGGCGCTGCCATTATCTGCCAAAGTAGTTGCCATGCTTTCCTCCATGCCTTTTCCTCACATATCATGAGCCGCCGCTCGCCTGATCCGGCTAACGCCTGCCAACGCCCATGTACTCTTCGATACGACCGCTCACATACGACATGCTGTAGGTGAATATCCAGAATACTATTGCGAGAAAGATGAACAGTTCTCTCGCATTGTCAAGGTATTCGGGATTGCCCTGGATGAACGCCCTGCCGATCTCCACCACGTCCAGCATTCCGATGATATAGACAAGGCTGGTATCCTTAAAGAGCGCAATGAACTGCCCCACGATCGCCGGAATAACATTGCGGATCGCCTGCGGCAGCTCGATCAGCAGCGTCGTCTGCCACCCGGCGAGACCCAGCGCGCGCGCCGCCTCGACTTGTCCTCGTGACAGCGCCTGCAGCCCGCCGCGGATGTTCTCTGCCATGTACGCTGAGCTGAACAGCGTAATTATGACTGCCGCGCGAAACACCGAGTTTTGAGGGAAGTCTTCGGGAAACGCCAGCGGCACTAGCACCTGCGACATGAAGAGCAGTGTAATTAGTGGCACGCCACGGAAAATCTCGATGAACACCACGCACATCAGCTTTACGATAGGCAAGTTGCTGCGACGCCCCAGCGCCAGCGCAATTCCTATCGGCAGGCTCAACACGATGCCCGCCACCGCCAGAAGCAGGTTCAGCGTCAGCCCGCCCCAGTGGATGACCGAGACCGGCTGCATGCCTGGCACACCGGGAAGACCGCGCAGGAGCACAAGTATCAAAAGGAAAACAAAGACTCCCGAAATTACCAGCCGCTGCACCGTGACCAGCGATGTGTAGCGCACCAGCGCCCACCCAGCGAAGACCACAGGCAAGTTGGCAAAAAGCAGGAGCCGCACATCCGGGCCCATGCTTTCGATGTCGTATGGCAAGAATGCGAGGGCAGCGGATACGACGCCGACGGTGAGGGCGACTTGCATTCCCACTCGCCCCACGACTCCCCATGCCATTCCGAGCAGAAGCGTCACCAGCAATAACCCCGCCTGCGGCCTCCAGAAGCAGTTCTGACCTGGGCAGGCAAGCTCGGTGTTGTACTGGCCAATGAAGAAGCCACCGCCAATTGTGGCAATCACGCTCCAGTCCGCCGTCAGCAGCACCCATCCTAGGCAATACCAGGCGGCCACCACGAGCACAACCGCTGTAATGACGGTCAGAACGCCATTAAACAGCGAAGAGAACAGGTTCTCTCGAACCCATCCGGCAAAGCCCGTCTGGTAGCGCGGCGGAGGGGCCGACCCGGAGGCTTGAGCATTGTCAGATGCCATTTCTTATCCTCCGGCAAACCTGATGTGACGGTTATAGAGATTGCCAATCAGCGAGTACGCCAAACTCAGCGCCAAGTATGACAACATAATCAGAACGAAAATAGACACGGCTGGAGCCGTCTGCGTCATGGTCTTGGCGACATTAGTCAGGTCCGAATATCCGATCGCTCCCGCCAGGCTGCTGTTCTTCGTCAGGTTCAGATACTGGCTGATGAGCGGCGGTATGATGACACGCAGGGCCTGCGGGAACGTAACGTTCCGCAGCGTCGCCATCGGCGCCAGGCCGAGAGCGCGGGCAGCCTCGATCTGCCCTCTGTTGACCGACTGGATTCCCGCCCTCACTATTTCTGCGATGAACGACGAGGTGTAGATGATTAGCCCCACCAACAGGGCAAGCAGTCCGGCGGAGGCGGTGAATCCACCGGCTATGCGTCCGAAAGTTCCCTGAGGGGCGGGCGTGGAAATTACGAACGCGGCGCTCCCGGAAATTCCCATCACGACGAACCAGGCAATCACGCAACCAATCAGCAATACGGCACAACCGGACACGACGGGAAATGACACCTGCCCCGTCTGCTCCTCGCGCCGTGCCATCACTCGATAAACGACATATCCCAGAACAGCCGATGCTGCGGCTAGGGCAAGCCAGAGCAAAGCCGCACCTCCGCTGCTCGGGGATGGGGCCGGCACGGACACACCGGCATTGTTCACAAATAGGTTTCCGCCGATTACATACCCCTCGCGTACCGGGGGCAGCGCCAGGACGATGTAAAACCAGAAGAAAAGCTGCACCAGCAGAGGTACATTGCGGAAGAACTCAACATACGCCGTCGCCATCTTGCCGACGAGCCAGTTGCTCGACATTCTGGCCACACCAACAACAATGCCCAGCGCAGTTGCCAGAATTACGCCTATGATTGAGACTACTAGCGTATTGGTGAACGCTACGACTAAGGCATACAGAAACGTGTCGGACGATTGATATGGGAGGAAGTGTTGACCGATCGGAGTCTGGTATCCACGCGACAGGAAGCTGAACCCGTACGGGATGTTCCTCTCGGCTATTGCGCTGCCAATGTTGATGAAGAACCAGGATACAAGCACAACCACCAAAATGCCCGACACAATCTGTGACGCCCACTGAATGACCTGGGTATGACGCCATACCGGAATGCCCTGATATGTCAGATTTCGCATCATCTATGCACTTGCATTCCCTTGTATTCACCTTCGCGCCGTAATCCTACCACATATCAACTCGGGAATTTCCCATTGCAATAGCCTTGGCATGAGCAGATCTGCGCCCAAGTTCGGTCATTTACGGACTCACTTCATCTGCTAGTGGTGAACAATACCAAAAGCAGGGGCGGCTGGCACAGTGCCAGCCGCCCCTGCTTTCAACTATTCAGACGAAATCGATTAAGCTACAGTCCCCCTAGCGCAGTGGAGCAGCGTAAATCTGGCCACCCTTCGGGCAGTCGGTGCAAGGAGCGTCAGCCCAGAGTGCGTTGCGCCCGCCCTCACGCGGAAGGTTGATGCCATTGGGTCCCAAGTTGCGCTCGTATATGTCGCCGTAGTTGCCGACGGCGCGAATAACGTTCTGCGCTACGGCATTGTCAAGGCCTAGAGGTTCCTGACCAAAGGCATTCGCTGCCTCTCCCAGGCCAAATAGCCTGTCAACTTTGGTAACGCCGGTTGCGGCGGTGGGCACATCTCCCTGACCCACTCCGTATGCTTCGGCGTAAATCAGGATGCCCATAACCGTCTTCACGATGTCGAACCACTGGTCGTCGCCGTGAGGCACCACAGGCCCAAGAGGCTCTTCTGAGATGGTATTCGGCAGTATGACGTGGTCGGCAGGATTGGACAGCGATGTGCGTAGAGCCGCCAGCTGCGAGTTGTCATTGGTGAAGGCATCGCACTGTTGACTGTCGTAAGCCGCCACAACTGCGTCAGTATCCTCGAACGTCAGTACACTGAGTCCCAGATTGTTCTGGTTGGAGAAGTCCTGCAGGTTCAGCTCAGTCGTGGTTCCCTGCGTCACGCAGACTGACGCGCCGGCGAGTTCAAGTGCGTCGGAGATACCGGAATCGCTGCGCACCATAAAGCCCTGGCCGTCATAGAACATAGTCTGCGCGTAATTGCCCCACTGGGCATCACGGCTCGTGGTCCAAGTGACCGTGCGCACCAGCAAATCGACCTCACCGGACTGGATTGTCGGACCGCGCTCTGCGGCAGTGATGAGCCGAATTTCTATCTTATTCGGATCCCCCAGCACGGCCGTTGCAACCGCGCGACAAAGGTCAATGTCGAAGCCAACGTTGTTGCCTGCGCTGTCAAGCGAGCCATATCCGGGGACATCATTGCGGCTCGCGCAAATCACTTTGTCACGCTCCTTGATTGCGGCGAGACGATTGCCCGACTGCCCTTCCATCATCGCTCCATCTCCTTCAGACGGAGCGGGGGATTGCTCCTGACAAGCCACCAGCGCTAACAACCCAGCAACTATCAGTATTACAAGTAGACCTGTGCGTATTGCCATCTTTTTTCCTTTCCTCTTGATGCCAAGACCGCCTTCCAAACCCAGATACACGCGTAGTTATACATTAATGATACTTACTTGAGAAAACGGCGAAGACGTAATTCCAACCTAGTCGGATGCCGAATGAATGAATAAGCCCTCTGGCAGTGACCTATTTTCCCACATCCTTGCGGGTGCAGTATCGTCGGCGCTGAGACGTTTCACTTCCGTGTTCGGGATGGGAACGGGTGGGACCATCTAGCTAGAACCACCAAAGGACTTAATGCGACGCTTATATTATCAACTGTCGCTTATGCCTGTCAATAAAATTTCTACCGTTAAGCCGGCTTCGCAGTCAAGAATTCACATTGAATTTACAGAACCCCGAAAAATGCTACCATGTTCGGAAATCCTGTATATGTTCGGTGTGCCAATCGCAATCCAATGCTTCTGCTTCTCAAATATCGACGAGACCAATCCCGCGGTTCTGGACAACCCATTTTCCTGAGGACCGAGTGGCGTCACCTTGCGATGCTCAACTACGAAATAGACCCCGCGGTCCTTGAGCCATACCTGCCGGAAGGCACAGAACTGGACACCTGGCACGGCAGGCACTACATCAGTGTTGTAGGGCTGCTGTTTCAGAATACGCGCCTTTACGGAATCTCGGTGCCCTTCCACCGCAACTTCGAAGAAATCAACCTGCGATTCTATGTGCGCCGCGAAACGGCGGGTGAAGTGAGGCGCGGCGTGGTATTCGTAAAGGAAATCGTGCCCCGGCGCGCCATAACCTTGGTGGCGCGCGCCTTCTACAACGAGAACTACGTCACTTTGCCTACCAGTCACACCGTAGTTCGCAACGACACAGGACTTTCGGTTTCATATCAGTGGCGGCAGCCCAACTTCACACACGACCTGAAAGTTCGCGCGGAGGGAAGCTCCTACCTGCTTCAGGACGACACGGAAGAAGAATTCATCGCCGAGCATTATTGGGGCTATGCCGTTCAGCGCGACGGAGGCACTTTCGAGTACGAAGTCGAGCACCCTCGCTGGCGGATATGGCGAGTCAACAATGCAGGATTGAACTGCGATGTGGAACGACTTTACGGCAGCCAGTTCGCTGAGTACATTTCCGAAACACCCGCCTCTGCCCTGCTGGCGGAAGGCTCTCCTGTGATTGTCCGCAAGGGAACGCGGATATAGCCACGATAAGAAAACTAGAGACGTTCCCATTCGGCGCGAGAGATACCTGCCTGTCGGAGTATGTCCATAAGAAGCCCCCTTCCAATATCTCCTCTATGAGGGTTGGGAAGTATCAGAACATAGTCTCCCTTGACCATACATTCGTGGCGCGTTCTTGGGTACGGTCCATCGAATCCCAAGCGTCTCAAGTTTCTTATGAGGTCTCTCCTGCTAATGGGGCGAAGCGGCGGCACTATGCCACCTTCTCCTTTGTAGATAGACTGACGCCATTCACATCCGGAATTGCCTGCCCCAATTCCAGTTTGAACATAATCCAGTCTTCCAGTCCGCTTTGAAGTTCATCCCTGCACTGCTCCAGTGTGCCTGCGTTTGCCCAAACGCCTTGAAGTCCGGGGATTTCGCCATAATAGCTGCCGTCATCCGACAGTATCTTATACTTTGCCATCCGCATAGCAGCATCGATGTACTTCGTAAGCATAAGTCATCACTCCCGTCCCATTAATCCTGTCAGCCCCCAGTCTTCACCGCGTCTATAATGCCGTTAACTTCGGCAACATCATAGGGTGTTAGATGCCATGAGGCAGCCTTCGCATTGGCGACAATCTGCTCCACCCGCGTCGCCCCGGCTATGACTGAACTGATCGTTGGATTCGCAAGCAGCCAGGCGAACGCCAGCTCAAGCACCGAATGCCCTCGCGCTCCGCAGAAGGCTTCCAGCCTCTCCAGCAAGTCGTAGTTGGCGTCTGTGAACATGCCTCGGTCACTCTCGGCAAGGCGGGTTCCCTCAGGCGCCGCCCGACCTCTCCTGTACTTCCCGGTCAGGAAACCGTTAGCAAGCGGATAGTACGGCAGAATTCCGACCCCGTACTGTTCGCAGAATGGCACAAGCTCCGTTTCGATCTCCCTGTCCATCAGGCTATACCTTGGCTGAACGCTCGCAAACGAAGCCACGCCAAGGGTTCGCGAGGTCCACGCTGCCTCACAGACCTGCCATGCAGTAAAGTTAGAGCACCCGATGTAGCGGACCTTGCCCTGGTTGATGAGATCGTCGAGAGCCCGCAGGGTTTCTTCTATCGGCACATGCGGATCGTGCCAGTGAATCTGGTATAGGTCAATATAGTCGGTCTTGAGCCGCCGGAGACTGTCCTCCACAGCAGCCATAATATGCTGCCGCGAGTTCCCACCGTCATTCGGCCCATCGCCAACGGTGCTGGAAACCTTCGTCGCTATGATTGCCTCGTCCCGTTTGCCTTTCAGCGCCAGCCCGATATATTCCTCGGAGTAGCCATCGCCGTAGCTGTTAGACGTGTCAATCATATTGACGCCCATGTCGAGAGCGTGATTGATCACAAGCGCGGTGGCATCCGCGTCCAGCCGCCGCCCAAAGTTGTTGGTCCCCAGTCCGATAGCCGAAACCTTCAGCCCCGACCTGCCCAAATATCTATATTCCATTTACATCCCCGTTCTATCTGATCCTATCCATCCTGTACATCCTGTTACCCCCACCGTCGCGCTACAAGCAATCCATCTTCGCGCTCAACCCTGATAGCGAAGTCCACGCTGTCTATCTGCAGAGCCATGTCCCTGTCTTCGGGATGGTACTGCGGCTGTGCCGGGTCTGCGTATTTCTGCGCCTCTTCGCCCGCCAGCACCAGGGAACGCACGGCATCATGGTTGGGCTTTCGTCCCTGCAACAGATTTCGCAAATAAAGCGCGCACTGCTCATCCTCATCAGCATGTATCCGCGCCTCCAGTCCCATCGCCACCACCGTCACGAGTTCCGGGGCATCCTGCAGGATCGCTTTCACGGTCGCTTGAGCAATGGCGAACGACCCCGCGTAAATCTTCGACGCGTTAACAGCCGCGCTCATGCCGACCGTTCCCGCTCGCGTCGATTGAATCAGAGTCTTTCCCGCAACTTCGGCATCCAGCATCTCATAAGGGGAGTTTCCCAGATCGAATCCCTCAGGCCTGGTTCCGTCCACTTCTCCCATGCAGATTTCGCCGACTCCCTGGTCACGCAGCTCCAGGGCCTCGTCCACCTCCGCCACCAGGACGATCTTCTCCGCGCCTTTCGAGAAAGCCACCGCCGCAGTCGTGAACGCCCTGAACACGTCTATGATTACGACCGTCCCACGCGCCTCCCGCGCCCCTTGGTAAAGGCTGTCTATCCGTATCTCCATCCCGTTCATCCTGTCTATCGATGCCCCCGATGCCCCCAGATGAAAATCACCGCAGCTCTTTCGGCAGTACGAAGGTGAAGTCCTCTTTGGCAACTTCAACATCTACGACCTCTTCCGGTTCCAGAGCGTTGATGACGTCCTGTACGAGGTACTCCGGCGTTGACGCGCCGGAAGTCACGCCTACACTCTCTACACCGTCGAGCCACTCAGGAATCAGTTCGTCAACTCCGTTTATGAGGTACGCAGGCACTCCTCTTGCTTCCGCAACTTCCCGCAGCCGGTTGCAGTTCGAACTGTTCTGCGCGCCAATAACGAGCATTAGGTCAACCTTCTCGGTAATTTCCTTCACTGCGGCTTGCCTGTTCGTTGTGGCGTAGCAGAGGTCGTTCCTGATTATGGCGTCCGTAAATTTGCCCTTAATGCCCTCTATTGAGCGCTCAGTGTCATCCACTGAGAGCGTAGTCTGGGTGAGCACCGTCACAGGAGTATTCTCGTCCCAGTCCGGCAGGTCCATCTCTTCCCTGTCGTCAACGAGATGCATGTCGGTCTGCCCCATCGTGCCCTTCACTTCCTGGTGCCCTCGATGGCCGACAAGGATAATCTTTCTGTCCTCGTTATCGTACCTCACGGCTTCATTATGTACCTTCGTCACCAGTGGGCACGTGGCATCGATCACCTCCAGGCGACGCTCTTCCGCCTTCGCAAAATCCTCGGGTGGCGATCCGTGAGCCGAGAATACGACCCTAGACCCTTCCGGTATTTCGTCAACTTCCTCCACGGTGATAGCGCCCTTTGCCTCCAGCGAATCAACCACATGGGAGTTATGAACAATCTGATGCTTCACATAGACAGGTGCGCCAAATCTCTCCAGCGCAATTTCGACCAGATCTATCGCCCGTACTACGCCTGCGCAGAATCCTCTGGGCGCACCTATGAAGACCTTCATTTGCCTCACCTCCTTATGGCATTTAAGCACCCCAATATTACCACACAACCTGGCAGACGCCGCTCCCTTAAATGTTTCATATACTCCATAACGGGTTTATAATGAGGTGACAGTTTACAGAACTCGTCCATAAATTAACAATTGCTGCCTAACGCGCCAGGCTGGGGGAACGCAAATGAAGCTTGCCGAGCGAATGAGCCGACTGGGAACCGAAACCGCCTTTGAAGTCCTGGCGAAGGCTCGCCGCCTCGAAGCGGAAGGCATGGACGTAATCCACCTGGAAATCGGCGAACCGGACTTTGACACCCCTGAGAACATCGTCGAAGCAGGTGTCACGGCCCTACGCCGTGGCGAGACACATTACGGTCCCTCGCCGGGTTTTCCTGATGTGCGAGCCTCGATAGCCCAGGAAATTTCCGATACCCGGGGCATCTCGGTCACGGGAGATAATGTCGTCATCACTCCGGGCGGGAAGCCAATTATGTTCTTCATAATGCTGGCGCTCGTTGACTACGGTGACGAGGTTCTATACCCCAACCCCGGATTCCCGATTTACGAGTCCATGATTAGCTTTGCTGGCGGCGTTCCCGTACCTATGCGCCTTCACGAATCGCTGGACTTCAACATCGACGTTGATGAAGTCGCCGGCCAGATAACCGACAAGACAAAGCTGATGATCGTCAACTCGCCCAACAACCCCTGTGGCAGCGTAATCGAGAGGGAGCAGCTTGAAGCGCTCGCCGACCTCGCAAGGGAGCATGACATCATCGTCCTCTCCGACGAGATATACATCCGCTTCCTTTATGAAGGCACGCACCACAGCATTGCGGCGTTCCCCGATATGCGAGACCGCACGGTCATACTCGACGGCTTCTCCAAGACATACGCGATGACCGGCTGGCGCGCCGGTTACGGTATCATGCCCCTCGAACTCGTCGAGCCGATCTCTCGCCTCGTTACAAACAGCGTATCCTGCACCGCAAGCTTTACCCAGTACGCCGCTCTCGAAGCAATCGAGGGTCCGCAAGCTGCCCCCAACAGCATGGTCGAGGAGTTCGCCCGCCGTAGGCATATCATTGTGGACGGCTTGAATGCGATCAAAGGAATCCGCTGCGCCACCCCCAAGGGCGCATTCTACGCCTTCCCGAACATCGAAGGCACCGGTCTTACCAGCAGAGAGTTCGCCGATCGTGCCCTGGAGGAAGCCGGCGTTGCATGCCTCTCCGGCGAATCGTTCGGCAAGTATGGCAACGGCTTTGTGCGCTTCTCTTTCGCCAACTCGGTTGAGAACATTGAAGAGGCGCTAAGCAGGATAGATCGTTTCGTCCAATCTCTCTGACCAATCCTGTCCATCCTGTCTATCGATGTAAGTTCACACTATGCGTAACTTCCGCATCGCAATGGCTCAGATGAACGCCACCGTCGGAGACCTCGACGGCAACTCTGAGCGCATCGTCTCTGCAATCCGAGAGGCTCGCGACCTGGGCGCGGACCTTGTAGCGTTTCCCGAACTCGCCTTGCCCGGCTACCCTCCCGAAGATTTGCTGCTCAAGCCCCAATTCATCCGGGAAAATGGCGACCGACTGCTCCATATTGCAGCCCAATGTCACGGAATTGCCGCCATCGTCGGCTTCATTGACGCCGACGCCGACATTTACAACGCGGCGGCAGTCATCTACGACGGCAAGGTCGTCGGCATCTACCGCAAGATGTACCTCCCGAACTACGGAGTCTTCGACGAGGACCGCTATTTCGCTGCCGGCAGCGAGTGTCCGGTGTACAAGATCAACGGGACGCAAGTGGGCGTCAACATCTGCGAAGACATTTGGTATGCGACCGGTCCGGCAGTCGTGCAGCGGGCGGCAGGCGCGGAGCTGATAGTGAACATCAACGGCTCGCCTTTTCACGCCGGAAAACGCGCATTCCGAGAGAAGATGCTCGCGACGCGCGCGGCAGACAACGGACTGTTTGTCGCCTATGTCAATCTGGTTGGTGGACAGGACGAGCTTGTATTCGACGGCGCAAGCATTATTCTGGGGCCGGATGGCGAGATCGTCGCCGAAGCAAAGCAGTTTGAAGAGCAGCTGCTTGTCGCCGACCTCGAAGTTGAGTCGGTATTTCGCTCTCGCCTGCGCGATCCTCGCACACGCAAGGAGCGCGCCGCCGACATCACCCACATCGGCAAGCCCATCAAAATCCACATATCCGACTACACCGATGGCACGGCCAAGCCCCCACTCCCAACAATCACCCCTTCCCCCTTGATGGGGGAAGGTCGGGATGGGGGTGAAAAATCCCCTCCACCCCGTACACGGCTGTTAGATAACACCGCCGAGGTTTACGCTGCACTCACGCTTGGCACGCGTGACTACGTGCGAAAGTGCGGCTTCAGCAAGGTTCTGATAGCTCTATCGGGCGGCATTGACTCTACACTGGTCGCGGCGGTCGCCGCCGACGCGCTCAGCAGTGAAAATGTCGTTGGCATCGCTATGCCCTCTCGCTACTCCTCCGAGGGCAGTGTCCTCGACGCGATGGCGCTCGCCGACAACCTGGGCATCGAGCTTTGGACGCTTCCAATAGAGGATGCCTTTAGCGCCTATCTCGACACGCTCTCTCCCAAGTTCGCCGGCACGGAATCAGGCGTCGCCGAGGAAAACATGCAGTCTCGGATTCGCGGCAACCTGATAATGGCAGTCTCAAACAAGTTCAACTGGCTTGTTCTCACCACGGGCAACAAGAGCGAAATGGCGACCGGATACGCCACCATCTACGGCGACATGGCAGGTGGCTACGCCGTAATCAAGGATGTCCCAAAGCAGCTGGTCTATGAGCTTTGTCGCTATCGGAATACTCTCGGAGAAAAGCCCGTCATCCCGCAGAGCGTCATCGACAAGCCGCCGAGCGCGGAGCTTCGCCCTGACCAGAAGGACGAAGACTCCCTCCCGCCGTACAGCGTCCTTGATCCCATACTAAAGGCGTATGTCGAAGACGACTACGCTTTCGACGACATCGTGGCAATGGGATTTGACCCGGAGACGGTGAAACAGATTATCAATCTCGTTGACCGCAACGAATACAAGCGTCGCCAGTCTCCACCGGGCATCAAAATCACCCCTCGCAACTTCGGCCGCGACCGCCGCATGCCCATCGCCAACCGGTACAGGCCGTTCTAGTCCGCATACAGCTTGGTGTCCGTCATATCCACCACCTGGTAGGGAAGCCCGCTGGACTCAGCCGCCCGCCGCCCCTGCGCCGTAACCAGCAGCGTCCCCCCCGTGCCAACGACATGCCCGTCAATCATGATTGGCTTACCGGCCACAAAACTCATCGTAGGCTCATTCGTCTCCGGATTGATCACAGTGACGTCCGCATCGGCTCCTTCGCTGAAGTGCCCCTTGTTCGGCAGACCCATCATCCGCGCGGGCGTCAGCGATAGCTTCGTCGCCATCTCAAGAGGGGTCAGCGCGCCGAACTTCACCAGCGCCATGCTTGACTGAATAGCCACGTTACGCGGATGGCAGCCGCCGTCCGTGCTTACCGCATCGACGATGAATTCGCCTGATTCACTCTTCGCCGTTGTCAGCTTGAACGCGGTCGATGGGAGATTCACCGGAAAACTCATGCCCACATGCGTCTTCTCGCGTTCGTATAGCGCAAGCGCTTCCCTGCCCTTCAGGTACACCACATGTCCGCCGCGCTGCCCGATCACTGAAGCGTAGCCGTCCAGAATCGCCTGCTCCATCCCCTCACGCGTCGGCGAATAACCTCGCATCGCAAGGCAGTTGCGCGGCACATTCGCCTGCACAAACCCCTCACCGTCGCAACTTCCGCTCGTGCCGTTCTGTATGGCGTGATACACCTCGGAGTTCAGCTGCCCGCGCATGCCCTCCAGTATCCCCAGCGCCTCGTCACACTCATCATCCGCCTCTTCGATGACTCCCCGGCAGTAGGAGTTCACATGGCATACGTGCAACCGCCCGTCGCCAACTAACTCCGGTATCTCCCGCACTCCACCAAGGTGGCTGCCCGACTCCCTTGTCCCGATGTGGAACGCGACGTATGCGAGCTGGTCGTTGCAGGCATGAATCACGTCCGACGTCGCACTCGGGCTGAACGGATGGTATCCCCCCAATATCTTGATTCCGAAGCATCCCTGCCGTAGCGCCCCTGCAACGATGTCTCGCGCCTCAACCTCCGACGGTTCTCCCGCAGGCATCGTCGCACCAGGTATCAGCGCGTACAGTCCAGCCACATTCAGCCCCGCTCCCTTGCGCTTGATTCCGTCAACAAGGCTTGGCCCGGTGCCCCCCATATCCAGCACCGTGGTCGTCCCTGCCCGCGCCAGCATTGCATACCCCAGCGCCGGGTCCCAGTTCCTCGACAGCCCGGCAACATGCGCATGCGTGTCAATCTGTCCCGGCATCACCCACCGACCGGACACATCAACGATCTCATCGCCGTCAAACGGATCCAGCTCTCGCTCAACCCGTGCGATCATCCCCGCCTTTATTCCGACATCGGCTATCCCTTCTAATGCGTTGGCAGGGTCTAAGACGGTTCCTCCGCTCAGAATCAAGTCGTACTTCGCCATATCCTATCCATCCTGTATATCCTGTTAGGTCTCGCCCGTTATGTTACACTGGCAGCCGATAACTGAAAACTGACAACTGACCTGGAGGACGCAATGACGAAATTAGGCGCCATATTCCCTCAGACTGAAATTGGCAACGACACCGGCGCAATCCGCGAGTACGCTCAGGCAACCG
This sequence comes from Dehalococcoidia bacterium, assembly GCA_965203955.1. Taxonomy (GTDB): domain Bacteria; phylum Chloroflexota; class Dehalococcoidia; order Lucifugimonadales; family JADFKI01; genus Bin90. Next base: position 175,420 of record OZ241923.1, read on the forward strand.
AGTCTCTTGGATTCGACTTCCTGCTGGCATTCGACCATGTGCTAGGCGCAAACGCTGAGACTCATACGGACCTTACGGGTCCCTACCGCCACTACGACGCCTTCCACGAGCCTTTCGTCCTCTTCGGTTACCTTGCCGCCGTAACGAGCCGGGTCGAGCTTGCCACCGGCATCATAATCCTCCCGCAGCGCCAGACCGCGCTTGTTGCTAAGCAGGCAGCAGCGGTTGACGTGCTCAGCGAGGGACGCCTGCGGCTCGGCATCGGTGTTGGATGGAACCATGTAGAATACGAGGCGCTGAGCGAGAACTGGGGCAACCGCGGTGCTCGCTCGGAAGAGCAAATTGACGTGATGCGACAACTCTGGACCAATGAACTCATTACCTATGAAGGCCGCTGGCACAAGATTACGGATGCCGGCATACTCCCCCTGCCCGTGCAGCGCCCCATCCCCGTCTGGCTTGGAGGCGCAGCCGACCGCACAATTCGCCGAATCGTCAGCATCGGCGACGGCTGGATACTCACAGGCCGACCCGACGACCGCGCCAAAGGGCTGATCGACAAGCTCAACACCTACGCCGACGAAGCAGGCCGCGACATCTCCAGCATCGGCATCGAAGGCTGGGTATCCGCCAGCATCGGCGGCCCCGACGACTGGGCAAAGGAAGCCGAAGACTGGAAGGCGCTAGGCGCAACCCATGTATCCCTCAACACCATGCGCGCCGACCTAGCCACACCCAACGACCACATCAACGCAATCACCCAGTTCAAGGAAGCGACGGCGGGCCTGTAAGACTGAAAATTCGGCATAGGCAAAGCGGTCAGCCCCTTCAAGGTCAATAGTCTGACTGCCTTGCATGTCAATCTTCGGATTCCATTAGCACCAGCCTGCTATTCGCAGGGATAATCGCACGTTTCCTTGGGAAGTGGAGTACGGTTTTTGCGGCGTCTCTGGGATTTCGGAGCCGTTAGCATTATAATACGATATAATAGCAGTACGGTATTTAATCTAGTTCACTTTATCCTTAACGCCATGACAGACACAGAAAACCTTCGCAAAACCTCCCTCTACGACACCCACGTTTCCCTCGGCGCGCGCATCGTGCCCTTCGGCGGCTGGGCAATGCCCATCCAGTACGAAAGCATCCTGCAGGAAGCGCGGGCGGTTCGCGCCAACGTCGGCTTGTTCGACGTGTCGCACATGGGCAGGCTCAAGATTCAGGGCAGCGGAGCCGCCCCATTGCTCAGCCGCGTCCTCAGTGTCGGCGCAATCTCAATGCGCCCCGGTCGGGCGCGCTACTGCCTCATCTGCAACGAAGACGGCGGCATCATCGACGACTGCATCGTCTATCGAAACGACGAGGAAGACTTCCTTCTCATACCCAACGCCGCCAATACCGCAGCAGTAACCGACTGGATAGACCGCTGGAACACCAAGCCCGACACGGTCAGCATCACCAACGTCACCGCCGAAACCGCGATGATCGCAATTCAGGGTCCCGATTCAATATCGATGCTCAATTCGCTTACAGCGGACGACATCTCATCTGTCCTGCCCTTCAATACGATACACACTCAGATTGACGGCACAGACGCAATGCTGGCGCACACTGGATACACCGGTGAGGACGGCTTCGAGGCGATAGTGCCAGCCGGGGACGCAGCGCGCATCTGGATGCTGCTTGTCGATGCGGGAGCGGCATCCTGCGGGCTTGGCGCGCGCGACGTCCTGCGACTGGAAGCGGGCTTGCTTCTGCACGGCAACGACATGAGCGTGGACACGAACCCATACGAAGCAGGATTGGAGCGCTTCGTCCGCCCTGATAGGCGTGGGTATGTCGCGCGAGAAGCCCTATTGCGTGCCAGAGATGAGGGCGTTGACAAGAAGCTAGTCGGCTTTTTCATGACGGGACGCGGCATCGCCCGGCACGGACATCCCATCTGTCACGACGAGCGCGTAATCGGCGAGGTTACGAGCGGCAGCCCGTCCCCATTGCTTGACAGGAACATAGGCTTGGGATATGTTCCTGCTGACTTTTCAGAGGTAGGCACGCGCCTGCAAATCGACATCCGCGGTCGCCTCGTCGATGCCGAAGTTACCAGCCTTCCATTCTACATTCGGAGTACGAAATAATGACGCCTGAAGACCTTAAGTATTCTGAGGAACACGAGTGGGTTCGCATTGAATCCGACAACTCCGCAGTCGTCGGCATAACCGACTTCGCCGCCGAGAGCCTGGGCGATGTCGTTTTCGTCGAACTGCCGGAGGTCGGCTCAAGCCTCACTCAGTTCGAGAAGATGGGCGAGATTGAGTCGGTGAAGGCAGTCTCCGACCTTTATTCTCCCGTTTCTGGAACAATCACCGAGCGTAACGACTCCGTGATAGACGCTCCCGAACTGGTCAACGACAGCCCCTTCGATGACGGCTGGATGCTCCGCGTCAACCTCGCCGACAGCGCCCAACTAGACAATCTAATGAACCACGCCGAATACCAGGCAATGCTCGAAGCGCAAAGCTAATATCCCTTCCATCCTGTCCATCGATGTCAAATAACGACTTCACCTCCCCATACACTCCGAATACCGACGCCGACAGGCGGCAAATGCTTGACGTCATTGGTGTCGATTCCGTGGACGAGCTTTTCGCGGACATCCCCGCGCAGCACCGGAATCCTGCGCTGGACTTGCCGCCGCCCATGTCGGAATTCGACCTCAAGCGATACTTCGCCAAGCTCGCGTCAATGAACAAGACTCCCGGAGACTACGCCTGTTTCCTTGGGGCAGGCTCGTACAGGCATCACATACCTGCCATCGTGCGGCAGCTCACCAGCCGCAGCGAATTCATGACCGCGTACACGCCCTACCAGCCTGAGATTTCGCAGGGCACGCTCCAGACCGAGTTCGAGTTTCAGACGCTATGCGCCGAGCTTACGGGCATGGATGTCGCCAACGCAGGCATGTACGACGGCTCCACTTCATTGGCAGAGGCGGTCCTGATGGCATGCCGCGTCACAAGGCGCAACCGCGTCGCGGTCCTCGATTCCGTATCCCCGGCTTACATCAGCGTTCTGCGAACATACACCGAGGCTCCGGGCATCGAAATCGACATCGTAAGCTCCGATGACCTCACGCTGACCGAAGAAACCGCCTGCGTAGTTGCCCAGCAGCCGAACTTCCTCGGCTACATCCAGGACATGCAAAGCCTTTCCGACAGTGCTCACGAAGTCGGCGCGCTCTTAGTCGTGTATGCAGATGCCTTGTCGATGGCAATGTTCACCCCACCCGGCGAATACGGCGCGGACATCGTGGCGTCGGAGGGACAGGCGCTCGGCGTTCCCCCCACATTCGGCGGGCCGTATGTCGGCATATTCGCATGCAAGCAGAGCTACATCCGGCAGATGCCCGGACGGATAGTAGGCAGGACTGTGGACACACAGGGTCGCACCGCCTATGTTCTGACCCTTCAGACACGCGAGCAGCACATACGCCGCGAGCGCGCCACGTCAAACATCTGCACGTCAGTTGCGCTCATCGCCCTCATGACCACCGTGTACATGGCGGCGAACGGCAGGCACGGAATGCGCCAGACTGCCGAGCTGACCTACCAGAAGGCTCACTACCTTGCATCCCTAATCGACGATATTCCGGGGTATGCAGTGGTGGATGGAGGCGTCTTCTTTCAGGAATTCGCGGTCCAATGCCCTGTCTCGCCGAAAACGCTTAACGAGCGCCTGCTAGACTACAAGATCATCGGCGGTTTGGACATCAGCGACCAGGTGCAAAACGGCATGCTCGTCTGCGCCACCGAGGTCAACACCCGCGAGGAGATTGACGCCTTTGCAAACGCCCTCGCAGAGATAGGCGCATCGGCATGACTACCCTACTCGAAAGGCTGGCTCTGGACCGTCGTCGCCTGCTTATGGACCGCAGCGTCCCCGGCAGGGTCGGTGCAACCACCCCACAAAGCGACGTTCCGCACCAGCCGCTCCCGGACGAAGGCGTGCTGCGCGAAACGCTCGACTTCCCTGAGGTCAGCGAGAATGAGCTTGTACGATACCTTTCGCAACTCAGCCAGCTGAACTTCTCCATCGACCACAACTTCTACCCGCTCGGCAGTTGCACCATGAAGTACAACCCCAAGATCGATGACGAGATTGCGTCGATGCCGGGCTTCTCTGAAATCCACCCCTTGCAGCCGGATGCTACCGTGCAGGGCGCGCTCCGCCTGATGTGGGAGTTGCAGCAGCGACTCATTGAGATCACAGGCATGAAGGGATGTTCCCTTGCGCCAATGGCGGGCGCGGACGGCGAGTTCGCGGGCATGCTTATGGCGCGCGCCTATCATCTTGATAGAGGCGAAACACAGCGCAACAAGGTACTCATCCCGGACAGCGCGCATGGCACCAATCCGGCAACGGCGAGCATGTGCGGCTTCGAAGTAGTAACGCTGCCATCCGATGCGAATGGCAACACCGCCCTTGAGGCGCTGCGATTCTCCGTTGGCGACGACCTCGCCGGGCTGATGATTACGCTTCCCAGCACGCTCGGACTATTCGACTCGAACATCCTTGAAGTCGTCCGAATCGTGCGCGATGCCGGTGGCATAGTGTACGGTGACGGTGCCAACCTGAATGCTCTACTGGGACGCGTCAAACTCGGCGAACTTGGCTTCGATGTGATGCACTCCAACCTGCACAAGACATTCACGCAGCCACACGGAGGAGGGGGCCCCGGCGCCGGCCCAGTCATCGTTGGCGAGCGCCTGCTGCCTTACATGCCCACGCCGGTGGCTGTACGCAGTAGGGATGACGATGACAGAGAGATATACTCACTGGATACGCCACGCAAGACCATAGGCAGAATGGGAGCGTTCCACGGCAACTTCGGCGCCCTCGTGCGCGCTTATGCTTACATGTCCACTCTCGGCATGGAAGGCATAGCCAACATCAGCCGAGATGCAGTCATCAACGCCAATTACATCCTAAGCCGCCTCAAGGGCTATTACGACCTGCCCTACGACCGCTCATGCATGCACGAGGTCGTCTTCTCGGCTCGAAATCTCAGACGCGAGCACGGTGTCAGCGCTCTCGACGTGGCAAAGCGCCTGATCGACTACGGCATACATCCGCCAACGATGTATTTCCCGCTCATCGTCGAAGAGGCGCTCATGATTGAGCCGACCGAGACCGAGAGCAAGGAAACGCTCGACGGCTTCATCGAAGTAATGCAGACGATAGCCCATGAAGCGCAGGACGATCCCGACCTGCTGCACAACGCGCCTCACGACACGCCCAACACCCGCCTCGACGAAGCGCGCGCCGCCCGCCGTCCATACCTGCGCTGGCGTCCCAATGAGTAGCCGCCAGCAGTCATTGAGGATATACTTATGGGCAAATAGGTTGGGCATTATTGCCACATATTGTCCCCTCTCCCTAAGGGAGAGGGTTAGGGTGAGGGGCAAAGAAGAACTATGCCCAGCCCCCGGGATAAAGAGTAACGCTATGGGCAAAACACACACACCCGCCATTATCAGCAATCTTGCAGACCGCAATAAGGCTTGGCAAGGCGACTTCCTCATAGACGCGGGCGCGATAGATTCGCTTGTTCCCAGAGATATACTCGATGCAATAGGCGTTAAGCCCAAAACACAGCGAGAGTACACTTTGGCAGACGGAAGCAAAGTTGACTTGGATGCTGCGCCGGCAGCTATGGAGATAATGGGAACGCTAATCGGCACAACCGTTGTGTTCGGCAAAGCGGGTTCAGAGCCGCTGCTTGGCAGAATCGCGCTCAATGCCGTCGGCATAGAAGTTGACCCGCACAATCAGACGCTTAAGAAGCTACCATCAAGACGGATGGTAGGATTCAGAAGACGATAGACACATCAAAGTATCGATTGCAACCGGAAAAGAAAAGGTGAAACAATGGTTGACGTAGGACAAGTAGCGCCGGACTTCACGCTGCCGGCGCAGGACATGAAAAATGTATCCCTGAGCGACTACCGAGGCGAGAAGGCGGTAGTGCTCTCGTTCCATATCTTCTCATTCACAGGTGGTTGAACGGACCAAGTCACCTCGATGCGTAGCTTCAACGCTGACTTCGAGGAGAAGAATGCCCAGGTTCTGGGCATCAGCTGCGACTCCCGTCCATCACAGACCGCCTATTCGACATCGCTCGGCAACATTCCCTACCCGATTCTGTCGGACTTCCATCCGCACGGCGCGATGACTCAAACGTATGGCATCTACAATGAGGAGCGTGGAGCGCCGAACCGCGCAGTCTTCATCGTTGACACAGAGGGCGTCATTCGCTTCAAGCGCGTCTATGACAGCGCCCGTGACCTCGATCCCAAGGACATCCTGGCGGAAATCGACAAGCTCTAGGCGCAGCCAGCATGAACGACGAATCCCCCGCGCGGCACATATTTCATGAGGGTGACCACGCTCTCATCATCGACCGGCGGGGGCGGCGTTACCTCTCCTTGCTCAATTCCGGCAGCAAGTTCGAGTCGCATCTCGGCGCATTCGAGCACGACGACCTGATCGGTGCCGAAGTCGGCTCGTGGATGACAACGAACCGCGGCCATGTCCTGCTCGCCGTCAAGCCCACGATGGCCGAGTTCGTGCTTGACATGCCTCGCATCGCAACCGTCGGCTACCCGAAAGACCTCGGCACTATCCTGGTATATGGCGACATCTTCCCCGGCGCTCGCGTCCTGGAGGCGGGATGCGGCAGCGGCGCAATGACGATGGCGCTTCTGCGTGCCGTCGGTGAGCGCGGCTTTCTCGTCTCCTATGATGTTCGGCAGGACATGATAGATCGCACACGCGAAAATGTGAGCGTGATGCATGCCGAGCCATCCAATCTGACTCTCAAGCTCGGCGACGTGTACGAAGGCATCGAGGAACGGCAACTCGACCGCATTGTTCTCGACCTGCCCGAGCCCTGGCGCGTGGTGCCGCACGCATCCGAAAGTCTGCTGCCGGGCGGAATCTTCGTCAGCTTCTCTCCCACCATATTGCAGGTGCACGAAGTCGTCCGCACACTGCGAGCCGCCCGCACATTCGACATGATAGAGACTATGGAAGTGCTTCAGCGCCCTTGGACAGTCAGCAACCGCAGCGTCAGGCCCGAACATCGTATGGTCGCGCACACCGGCTTCATCACAGTGGCGCGACGTTGCTCCCCTCGCCCGCCCTCAGCAGTCACCAGAGCGTGATAGAATAGGCGAGTACTATGGTCGCAGGAGGCGTAAATGGCTGCAAATCTAATACTTAGCGATTACATCAGACAGGCGATGGCGCAAGCAGAGTACGACGAGCTGGAGGATGATACATTCAGCGGAGAAATACAATCATGCATGGGGGTCATAGCGTTTGGTGAAACCCTACAAGAGTGCGAATCTGAACTGCGCTCAACTCTGGAAGACTGGATAGTCGTCGGGCTGAAACTGGGGCACTCTCTGCCAGTGATTAGCGAAATTGACCTTAACTGGGAGCCAAAACTTGAGCAGATGGACTCCGTGTAGGCGGAGTGTATTTGCCAGTGAGTTGCGACGATTAGGGTTCAACGGCCCTTATTCCGGTTCAAGACATCAGTTCATGCTATACGGGACTCGCCGCCTCACACTACCATCGAATTCCGAATACTCAGTCCCACAGGTTCGCAGGGTGATTCGCCAAGCAGAAAGAATCATGGGACATCCAATCAACCTGAATGAGTGGAATCGCTTATAGTCTGACCCTCCATCCCCCATAAGGCAGGAGTCTCCCACGACGCATGCGGATACCGCCCTTCCATCAGCGGCATGTGCCGGCTCGACAGCAAGGGTAGTCCCAATCGCTCAAGAAGAGCGTCAGGCGATCTTAACTCTTGCGGACCAGCAATGCCGATTCCCTTCTCCTGAACAAGCACCTTGAAATCCCCAAGCCCATCCGGTTTCACCAGTTCACGCAGCCCCATCATGTTGGCGTTGCGCTCGTACTGACTGATCGTGGTGCTTCGCATCTGGCGCATCATCTCTCGAATGCCCAGTGAATCAAGAAAGTCCGCTTGTGTGGCATAAGCAATCGCGTTGAGTCCTGCCGCTTGCCCTCCCGCTTGCAGAAGTGAGAAATCAACGTGCGCCGTGATGTCCTGCCTGCCAATGCGCTGGTAGGGACTGCCGCCGTCCGTGTGGCGGTAATAGGTCTGTAGCGTCCCGAATCGCCTGAGCGGAGAGTACAGTTCGGTCGCCAAGTGTCCATAGTCAATCGTAACGACAAATCCTCTATCGAGAGCCTTTGCCGCATCGCTCATCCACGACTCGACTCCTTGGCTGACTTCTCCTCCCTGCCCGTCCTCCAGAGCAAAAGCCACCCTGCTAGTGCGCTCCTCCAATAGAGGTGTAGATGGACTATCAAGCATCTCATCAAATTCGCCTGACTCATTCAGAGTAACGAAGACCTCAAGCAGTTCCCCCTGAACCACCTTGAAGCGATACACGGGAAAGGCATCAAAGAATTCGTTGGATAGCAGACAGCCTGTCACGCCGGCGAATGGCAGCCCATCCGCTAGTATTCGCTCGAATTTCGGAACCTTCACACGATGCCCTCGGTCAACAACTGAGGGACGATACCGGTCAACGCAAACATACTTCATTGACCGGGCAAATCCATCGCTAAGGCCGGCCGCGTACTCCAGAATGTCGTCTGCCAGCAGCCCGTTGCCCGCTCCCATCTCTATTACAGCGAAGTCGGACGGCTCTTCCATCAACTGCCACATGCGGAATAGCTGCACGGCTAGCAGTGCGCCAAAGGCAGGATGCACTGCCGGGCTGGTATAGTAGTCGCCGGCCGCGCCAAACGGTTTCTCGCTGGTGTAATATCCGTCGGCAGGATGGTACAGCGCCAACTCCATGAACTCGGCAAACGAAATCCTGCCCTGTCGCCGGATCCTTTCCCTGATTGCGCGTTCTGCCGCAGTTGGTTCGTTCATAATATCCTGTGCAAAGAAGAAGGGACATCGAATGATGTCCCTTCGTGTGGTATCTGCCTGCGGTGTCTGATTGAAAAGTTCCCCAACTAGGACCTTGAGTTTGATTTTGCCTGCCGCAGCCTCCTGTTGTGAGAGCCTTGCCTGTCCCAGCCGGAGCCTTGAATCGAATTATTGAACTCGCGGCGCTCGCCGCATCGCTTGCACTGACCGACGCTCATGGGGCCGTTTGGGCTTTCGATCTGCCAGTGATGAGTACACTCCGTAGTGTCAACAGCCTCTTGAGCCATGGTACGATCCTTTCGTCGCGCTTTGCTGTGAGATAAACGCCTATCTCTGGTCTATGGGTACATATTCAACATCCATTTCCCCAACATAGAGCAGTCTCGGTCGGAGAAGGATGTTGTTCTCGAACTGCTCCATCACCTGCACCGTCCAGCCAGGTATGCGTCCCATTGCGAAGATGGAGATGAACAGGTCCTCTGGAATATCCAGCAGGTAATATATTGCCCCGGAGAAGAAGTCCACGTTCTGGCAGATGCCGCGCCTCGAATACGGCTCCATCACCTTGGCGACCGCTTCCAGTATGGAATACCAGCCCGGTTGACCCTTGCGGACTCCCAGGTCCCGCGCATCGTCCATCAGGTGTATTGAGCGCGGGTCCACCGCCTTATAAACGCGATGCCCGAAGCCCATTACTCGACCGCCCTTCTTGCGAAGGTCTGCGACGTAATCCGCGGCATTGGACTCGTCCCCGATCTCCAGCGCCATCTTCATCACTTCTTCTGCTGCGCCACCATGCGAAGGGCCTTTCAGCACGCCCACTCCGGTCGTTACCGCGCAGTGAAGGTCTGCCTGCGTCGACGCCGTAACTCTTGCGCCGAACGAGGAAGCGTTTATCCCATGCTCCGCGTGCAGGATAAAGTCCTTATCCATAAGCTTGGCATCCCTGGCATCCGGCTCCTCGCCGAACAGCATGTAAAGGAAGTTCCCTGCGTGATTCAAGCTGCTATTCGGCGCAACCGGCTGCTTGCCGTCACGAATTCTGGCGTGCGCCGCGACAATCGTAGATGCCTGCGCCGTCAGCCTTATGCCCTTGCGAAGCGTCGCCTCCGCAGAATTGTCCTCCGTATCAGGGTCGTAGGCTGACAATGCCGATATAGCCGTGCGAAGAACATCCATAGGATGCGCCTTCTGCGTAAGGCCGATTATGTTTAGAATCTCTTCCGGCAGCGCGCGATTGGCTCTCAACTCCGAGTCAAAAGCGTCCAGTTGCGATTGCGTCGGAAGTTCGCCGTAAAGCAGGAGATAGATGGTTTCTTCAAAAGTGGATTGGGTCGCGAGGTCGTCAATGTTGTAGCCCCTGTAAAGGAGCTTCCCGACGTCGCCGTCAATGAAGCTGGACCTGGTTCGATCTATTAGAACATCTCGAAGGCCTCTGTGAATCTGGACCTTCTGCTCAGTTGCCATACAATATTCCTCCCAGGCCTGACTTAGCGGCTTCAGCGCCTGTAATTCGCCTGTCTTAATACCCTCATAAGGGTACTCTCAGATGTGCCAATTTTAGCATTCGGCAAATTGGAGTGTCAAATGAACATCATCCGAAAAGTTGTAGTCGAAGAGAGTCTGCGCTATCCTATACAAACCTGAAAGAAGGACTTCAGCAGCACAGAATTGCGACCGACTTTAGGCGCAGAAACACACAATTTATGAGAGGGTACGCGAGCGGATATGAGCAGTCAGCAGGTACTGAAATACAAAGGCGTTATGGTCTTGCCGGGCGAACAGGACGAGCGAAGCGTGACGCTCTCCTTGGACACCGGCGCCCCTTCCGTTGACATAGATTTCGATGAGCCAATCGAGGGCAAGACGGCGTGGCAGGCAGAGAACTTAACCTTGTCCAATCGCCTGAAGTACAACGAGGCCGTGTTCACGACAACCGGACTGCCGAAAGAGGAAATAGGCGTAACTTGGAAGTTCAACAGCAGCCTCATCGACGACTCCCTTGCGGGTGTGGTCATCGCCCTTCCGAACGACCAGCGCATAACGGGCGAAAAAGGCTTCGTCCTCACTCGCTCCAACTAGCCACGCGACTACATCATCCTATACATCCTGTCCATCGATGTTAGTTTTCCTCGCTGGGAAACAGCAGCGTCCCGATGGTCTCGTATGCCTGGTCATTTGCGAGGCCCATCACCACACCGGCGCGTGCGTCTCTGAAGTACCTCTCGAATGGCAGCTCGCGCGCGAACGCCGTGCCGCCGAACATAGTCATCAGGTCCTGAGTAACCCGCACCGCCACCTCAGAGCAGATCACCTTCGCCTGTATGTATGGCAGCAGCGATGGTGCCCTGCCCTCATCAGCCATCGAAGCTGCCACATGTAGGAACGCGCGCGCCGACTCGATCTGCGCGCTCATCTCCGCGATTCGCCGCTGGTTGATCGGGTTGTCCAGACGCCTCGCGCCACTGGCAAATCGCTTGTCTCCCTCTGCACAGGCAATGTCGTATGCGCCGGAAGCGATGCCAAGATACGCCGCCCCATAAGTCAGAATCAGAACCGGCATCATGTACTTTGCCATCACCGGTTCCTTCTCACCTTCCAGTTCGATCCCAAGGAGATTCTCGTAAGGCACCACGCCGTTGAACAGCATCGGCGCGCTGCAGTTGCCGCGCATCCCGAGGCCGTCCCACTCTCCCAAGGTCTCCCACTCCACCTGATCCGCCTCGATCATAAGCAGGTCCGGCGGGCCATCCATTCGCCCACCCTCAACTCGACAGAACATGATGTAATGATCCGCATGGCCTGCGGAAGTCACGTAGGACTTGCGAATGTTGTCGAGCTTCAGCCCGCCTTCAACAAGCGGAAGCGGCACATCCGGCGCCGAAACGGGTCGCCAGTCCCTCCCCGTCTGCCCGCGCGACTCGCCCCCGGCCGCAGCCGCAAACACCTCACCCCTGGCTAGCGGCTCCACGAATCTCTCCAGCTGCAACGCAGTCGGAATGCGACTTACAGCCTCTACTGACTCCAGGTGCATCTTGTAACACATAGCAGTTGAGGGGCACTTCTTGGCGATCTCCTCGACGATCAGGCAAGTCGTCACCATATCGCCACCGAGACCACCGTGCTCCTTGTCCACGCGCAGCGCCCACAGTCCCATATCCCCCAGCGCCTGCAGCGACTCCTCCGGGAACTGTGCCTTCGCGTCATACTCCGCCGCGCGTGGCGCTATCACGCGCTCGGCAACTTCTGCCACACGCTCTTTCCACTCCAGTTGCTCGCTCGTCAGGTGAAAGTAGTTCATTTCTGTCCTCTTTGGTCGATCGCGGTTATGGCACAAGCAGACTAATTCCCAGAGTGCCTCGTGTCAATCTGCCGCATCCTCTATTACCCAGGCAAAGTCCCTTCCCCCTTGACGGGGGAAGGTTAGGATGGGGGTGAAGCCCGCTCCCCATCCCCTCATTCTGTGCCCCTTTGTGCCTTGTATCTTGGTTATTGTGTGTAACAATTCATTAGACGGATCGGGGTACGGCAGACCGATTGTGCCTAGATTATTGAAGATCGTACAGAAGCTTGGGTCGCCGTATCCATCCCGGAGACAGAGCCCGAACAGTTGCCAGGGCTAGCCAAGCCCGTATCTCGCAAGGATGGGCCAGTAACCGGCAGGAGGTTCTCATGGAACAGGAAGCGATCTATGTAGGCGTAGATGTAGCCAAAGCCCAGATGGATGTCGCCGTCCGTCCAACGGATGACGGCTGGGTAGTCGACAACGACGATGCAGGGATCAGGCAGTTGGTCTCCCGGCTGAAGATCCTGGAGCCGCAGATAGTGGTGCTTGAGGCATCGGGCGGACTGGAACTGCCGCTTGTGGCAGCTCTGGCTGTCGAGGAGTTGCCGGTCGTCGTAGTCAACCCAAGACAGGTGCGCGACTTCGCCAGGGCGACTGGGAAGCTAGCCAAGACCGACGCCCTCGATGCGTCTGTCATGGCTCACTTCGGCGAGGCGGTCAAGCCTCCTGTGCGTCCACTGCGCGACGCCGAGACCCAGACGCTCAACTCCCTGGTAGCTCGAAGACAGCAGGTGATGTCGATGCTGATCTCGGAGAGGAACCGCCTCAACACTGCGATCGCCGTAGCCGTGCGCTCCAGTATCGAGGCCCACATAGAATGGCTTCAGCGCGAGCTGGATGACCTGGACACTGACTTGCGGCAGACTCTGCTGCAGAGTCCTGTCTGGAGGGAGAAGGACAACCTGTTGTGCAGCGTCCCCGGCGTGGGGGAGCAGATCTCGCTCACACTCCTGGCCCACCTGCCGGAGTTGGGCACACTGGACCGCCGACAGATCGCGGCTCTGGTCGGCGTAGCTCCCTTCAACCGCGACAGCGGCACCCTGCGAGGACGCCGCACAGTATGGGGTGGACGAGCCAAGGTGCGTGCCGTGCTGTACATGGGAGCGCTGGTGGCGGCCCGGTATAATCCCGTCATCAGGGACTTCTACCATCGGTTGCTGGCCGCCGGCAAACCGAAGAAGCTTGCTCTCACAGCCTGCATGCGAAAGCTGCTCGTGATCCTCAACTCCATGCTCAGACATCGCTCCACTTGGTGCGATCTGAGCGTCCAAGATACCGCGTAACCTATTGACTCTAAAGACAGTTGCTTTTGTGGCTGTCCCCCCCTTGACAACCCAAACATCCGCCCCTATAATCCGAACAAATGTTTTCACAACTGGATCGACCAACCCAAGACCAAACCGCCCACACCGACTTCGCAGAGTCGCTCAAACAGCACGTCATCGAGCAGACCGACAACGGCAGGCGCATCATCGCAAGCGTCACCGCCATCATGGAAGGCGACGCTCCCAACTGCACCCCCTGGCACCAGCTCGAAGCCGCAAAGCTCCTACACAAGCTCGGCCTCGGCAACGCCCCGACCGCCAACCTTAAACCCCCTCTCCCCGCGGGAGAGGGCTGGGGTGAGGGGACCCAAAATATCCCTTCTCCCTCGACAGCCGACCTAAAACTCCCTCTCCCCGCGGGAGAGGGTTGGGGTGAGGGGAAAGCCCCCTCCGGCTCATCCCTGTCCGACGAGCAGACCAAGTTCACCAACAGACTAATCCGCGACATAAGAATCCACACTAGCGAAGGCGCATCCATCGTCAAGTGCCTCGTAGAAATCATGGAAGGCGAAGACCCCACCACAAAGGGCAGGGACAGGCTCGAAGCGATAAAGATGCTCCTAGGCATCACCCTCAACAGCCCCTCATTCCCCGACGCCGAGTTCATGCTGCAAGCCGCGCGCTGCCACCCCGACTGCTTCTGCGTCTGCGAGAACCTGCCCGAAGACCACCCACAGGTCGTGAAGATGCACACCCCGCTGACACCGGAACAGCGCCAGCGTCTAGCCGAGCAGCAGGCAGAGCAGGAAGAGTGGGACAGGCGCATCGACGAGGAGATCGAGCGCAAGAAGCGGGCGGACAAGGCGTGGAAGCTGGCGCAGTTCCACAACCCCGAGTCAAAGGCAGACCGCCGCATCGAGCGAGAGGAGCAGCGAGAGCGCCGTCAGCAAAAGCGCGAGCGCGAGCAGCAGCAGAAAAAAGAAGCCATGCGAGACCTCCGCGAGCGAATAGGCAGAGAAACCCGCTTCGACACCTGGCAATACAACCAGCAACAGCAAGACCGCCAAGACCAAGAACGCGCCCGCAGCCCCTAAAAAAGTCCTTTCCTTTCAGTCCCCTCTCCCCGCGGGAGAGGGTTAGGGTGAGGGGCACCAGAAAACCCCTCTCCCTAAGGGAGAGGGTTGGGTGAGGGGAAAATCACCGTAGGCAGAACCCGGATGAAGTCAATTCAAACTCGGCGGCAACCAAAAGACAGCCTCACCTCCAGAGCAAGACGCCTCCGAAGAGACTCCACCGACGCCGAAAAGCTGCTGTGGAGCCACCTCCGTGCCAGTCAGCTTGCAGGCTTCAAATTCCGAAGGCAGAGCCCCATCGGACTGTACATCGCCGACTTCGAGTGCTACGCCGCTAATCTTGTCATTGAACTGGACGGCGGACAGCATCAGGAGCAGCAATGCCATGACGCCGAGCGCACGAAGTACCTGCAGGCCTCCGGCTACCGTGTTCTAAGATTCTGGAACAACGAAGTCCTCGCACACACGGACGCCGTCCTGCAAACCATCCTCAATGCCCTCGAAGCTTGGAGGGGCCAAAGGTCGAAAAAAGTCCCCTCTCCCCGCGGGAGAGGGTTAGGGTGAGGGGAAAACCCCCGCCCCTGACAACTCAATACTCACAACCAAATACCACCCACCCCCTCTGCGCCCTTTTGTGCCTTTCCCCTCACAACTCAATACTCACAACTCACAACCCCTCTGTGCCTTCTATGGCAGTTCCCCCTACCCCACCCACTTCAGTGATTAGTGCGATAACATGGAAGAAGCAGATATCTGATAGTGAGACACTGGGGAACCCCACATTGAAGACACTGGGGCTTATCGTCAATCCGATTGCCGGGATGGGTGGCAGAGTCGGCCTTAAAGGAACCGACGGTGAGGACACGCACCAGGAAGCTCTGGCTCTAGGCGCGAAGCCACTGGCGGGCAAACGTGCGACAGAAGCGCTGACCGTAGTCAGCAGGGGGATGCCGGATTTGACGCCGGATTTAACGATAATCACCTGCACAGGTCCTATGGGCGAAGATGTCGTAAATGCCTGTGGGATGTCGGCGCAAGTGATTACAGGCATTCCGAGTGATGAACGAATCACAACGCCATCGGATACCCGGCGCGCTGCACTTGAAATGCAAAAGTTGGGCGTGGACCTGCTGCTCTTCGCGGGCGGAGACGGCACCGCCAGGGACATCTGCGACGCCTGGTCATCGGAACCGTATGCTGCGCCACAAATGTCCGTTCTCGGCATTCCGTCCGGTGTAAAGATGCACTCCGGAGTGTTCGCGCTGACGCCGCGCAGGGCCGGCGAAATCGCGCTGAAGTTTATTGGCGACAAGGCAATGGATGTACTTGATGCAGAGGTAATGGACATAGACGAAGAATCATTCCGTGAGGGAAGAGTGTCCGCGACATTATACGGTTATCTCAAGACACCGGCAGACCAGGACGGCATGCAGTCCACCAAGGCGGGTTCCCTGCCCGACGACGATGCAGACCTCGAAGGGATTGGGCGGCAGGTAGCAGCCGACATGATGGACGATACTCTCTACATCATAGGTCCCGGAACCACAACAGCTGCCATTTCGGATGAGTTGGGAATCGAAAATACGCTGCTGGGCGTTGATGTGGCGCGAAATGGAGTCACGCTGGCGAAGGACGCGACCGAAACGACATTACTGGAGCTGACTGAAAGCGCGCCTGCCAGGATAGTCGTCAGCGTTATCGGAGGACAAGGCTACATCTTCGGGCGCGGCAATCAGCAGATCAGCCCAAGTCTGATACGACGCGTTGGCAAGGAGAACATCACAGTGGTCGCCACGCGCAGCAAGCTACTCGGACTTGGCGGAAGGCCTCTGCTTGTCGATACAGGCGATGCTAGTCTGGACGAGGAGTTGTGCGGCTACACTAGGGTCATCACAGGCTATCAGCAGTCACACATCTACAGGGTCTCCTGCTGATGTGCGAAGGCCGGTCTGCTACTCCCGCTCGATACTTGCACCTAAGCCATAGCCCTGAATGCGGTCGCGGTATAGCTCCGCCTGTTCCAGAAGGCATACAATCACGACTGCGCTGCCCGTATTGTGCGCCTCGAACATGATGCCAACCGCTTCTTCAATGATGAGGTCCGGCACACTCTTCACCAGCGCCTCCACCACATAATCCATTGAGTGATAGTCGTCGTTGTACAATATCACCGCGTATCGCGGCAGTCTTTCTTCCAGCGAGCGTTGAAGAGTTTCTACATCAACGTCCGGCAGCGTATTCGCTGCGACTTGCTTTAACACATACATGGCAGTGATTATATTTGTTGACGAGAATTGATTCTACCGAAGACTGGAGCGCGCGGAGAAGAAAATGCAGATAGGAATGTCTCTGACTACAAGCTATGGCATAGAACGAGATCCCAAAGCCCTGATGGACGGGCTTACGGAACAGGTGAAGGCGATGGCAGAGTTCGGATTCGCCTCCCTCTCTCTGGGCGATCACCATGTCACGCGAAACAACTATTTTCAGGTGCTTCCTACCATGTCGCACCTTTCGGCTCATACGGGTGATATGCGCCTGATTCCGCTATTCCTGCTGCCGTTCTACAATCCTATCCTGCTCGCCGAGCAGCTTGCGATGCTGGATGTAATCAGTGGCGGAAGAACGACGGCAATCAGCGGCCTGGGACACCAGCCCGAAGCGCACGACGCATTCGAGACGCCACAGCGATTGCGCGTCTCGCGCTTCGTAGAGACATTCGAAATCATGAAATTGCTATGGGAAGAGGACGACGTGTCATACAGCGGCAGGCACTACAACTTTAGCGGCGTCTCGATCAATCCCAAGCCCCTCGGTCAGCCGCTCCCAATGTGGATAGGCGCGAACGCCGATCCCGCAGTGCGCCGGGCCGCCCGGATCGCGGATGCCTGGGTCATCAGCCCCGGCTGGACCCCGGACTATATCGAGGAACGGCTGCGATTCTATCGCGGCGCGCTGGAAGAGTTCGGGCGCAGCGACAAAGTGAGTGAGCTTGTGGTGCGCCGCGACCTGCACCTTGCACAGACGCAGCAGGACGCATCGCGCGAAGCGGAAGTCCTGTTTGAGCGAGGCTATCGCGGATTCGGAGAGCGCGAGATGCAAGAATCTCTCATCGTGGGCGACGCCGAAACCTGCATCCGTTCACTGGAGCGACTTCAGGGCATAGGTGCTACGCACATCCTCTTCCGCTGCGCGCTTGACGAGCCTGAACAGGCGATGCAGACCATCCGCGTCTTGGGCGAGGAGGTTATTCCGCACTTTCGGGACTAACATGGACAGGCAGGCCCCTTGGGTCATGGATCCCCACTTTCGCGTGAATGACGGCCTCAGCCCTGTTAGAGCGTGCCGCGCAGCCTAGGGTCGAGCGCGTCGCGAAGGCCGTCGCCGAATAGGTTGAATGCCAACACGGTAACGGTAATGAAGACGCCGGGGAAGACCACTAACCACCATGGGGGGAAGAGATGGTTAGAGGCCTCGCCTAGTTGGGTGCCCCAGGTGGGCGCCGGGGGTGGAATCCCCACTCCCAAGAAGCTCAGGCTGGCCTCAGTAACAATCGCTGCTCCCAGATTCGCAGTAAAGACAATAAGAAACGGGGCTACGCATTGGGGTGCAACGTGTCTCGCCATTACGCGAACGGGATTGGCTCCTATCGCACGCGCAGCGTCAACGTAGGCAGATTCCTTTACTGATAACACGACCGCCCGAATCACCCTGGCAGCAGGTGCAAGGCGGGTAATGCCAATTGCCACGATAACTGTCCACATGGAAGCTCCAAGCGCCATCGCTAATGCCATCGCCAAGATTAGACCAGGGAACGAAAGGAGCACCTCAGCAAAACGCTGGCTGGTATTATCGACAATGCCTCCCAGATAACCGCTCGCCAATCCCCATACGAATCCGCCGCTCGTACCAATTAGGACCGAAAGAAAAGCTACAAAAAGCGAAATCCGGGCACCATAAATCATCCTGCTCAAGACATCCCTTCCTATGCGGTCAGTTCCGAACAGACTGTCCGCATCGGGCGGATGAACCATCTTGGTCATGTTTACAACTACAGGATCGAATGGAGAAAGTAACGGCGCCGCTAACGCCATAAGAATTAGCAGCAAGCCGACCATCCCTCCGATTGAGGCCAAGGTATTGCCGCGGACGAAGCGATAAAGGCCGCTCCCTGTCCTGCGCACCTGCAGGGACACCAGACTCAACTGAGTCGCAGCTAGCATCTGATCATTGTCGAGTTCGTCTTGGCGCGCCATTTACTTTCCTCCCCATATGAATATGGAGACTCATGGAATCGATAACTACGATGTGGGAAAGGGTTTAGACCAGAGACCTCATGCTGCCAGTTCAGGTCCGCACTGTTGCTCCGACTAGCCCTATTCATAACGGATTCTGGGGTCGAGCCATCCGTAGCTGATATCTGTGACAATGTTCACCGCCACAAAAATGGCACCGTAGAGCAGAACTAGATTCTGCACTACCACCATATCCCGCTCCAGTGCTCCTTGAACAAGCGCCCTGCCCAATCCGGGAACACCGAATACCTTCTCAATGGCAACCGAGCCGCCCAGAACAAATCCTAGTTGAAGGCTTGAAAGGGTAATAACTGGAAGTAGCGCATTGCGAAGCGTGTGCCTGAACAATACTAGTCGCTCAATTAACCCTTTGGCACGGGCAGTTCGAACATAGTCCTCTCTGAGAACCTCAAACATCGAAGAGCGAGTCATACGTGCGAGATACGCCCCGAGCCCGAGCCCTAGGACGATTCCTGGAAAGATTACTATCTGAAAGTTCTTCCAGGGATCATTCCACAATTGAGCGTTGATGATTGGCGATTTGTAGTCGAACCAGTATATTCCCGCCAACACGACCAGCAAGCCAAGCCAGAAGCTCGGCACTGCCAGGAAAAGGACCGTCGTGAGCCTAGCAATTGCATCCAGCCACGAATTTGGACGCAATGCACTGACCATCCCGGCAGGGATCCCGACAATCCAGGAGAAGGCAACTGCCAGAACTCCAATCTCGACGCTGAGCATGCCACGTTCGCGGATTATCTGAGCTACGCTGTCCCCACGAAAGAATGACTCACCCATGTTCCCACGGGCGATGTCACCCAGCCAGCTTATGTACTGAATCACGAGCGGTTTGTCCAGCCCTAGTTCTGCCAACAACCGAGCGCGCTCTTCTTCAGTGAATCTGTGCAGTTCCTCGATGCCAAACATGACTGCAAGAGGATCGCCAGGAAGCAGCCGCATGATAGCGAAAATCAGCGCAGTTATACCAAACAGGGTGGGAATAGCAAGTAGGAGCCGTCTCAGGATATACTTGCTCAAGCCAACGCGTCCTTCCCTTAAAACAGGGCTGGAGTTTGACTCCAGCCCCTAATGTAAACACTTTCCTTAGAAGAATTAGCGGCTCGGCGTCTCGGGACCAAGCCAGACGTGGTCCCACTTGTAGACATCGTATCCGCCAGACATGTTGCCCGGCGTCACGCCCTTGAGGTAGTCATACCATCCCCACTGGACCGACGTGCTGCCAATCGTGATCACCGGGACATCACGTTCCAGAATGTCCCGAATTTCATTGGCAATTTCCAGTCGCCTCTGCTGGTCCAGCTCTCTAATGAATTCTGCCCCAAGCTTGTCGAATTCCGGATTTCTGTAGCGGGAGGTGTTCTGGTCACAAAGATCGCCGTTACATTGACCAAATGCCGGAACTATGTAGGTGTATGGATCGAGTATACGAGATCCATAACCGCCCGTTATGAGGTCGAAGTCTCCCGACTCCCCAACCTGCGCGATCGCGGATGCCTGGTGAATGTTGATCTCGGTGTCTACGTTCAGGTGCTCTTTTAGCATGGCCTGAACTGCTGCCGAGCCAATCCGGTTATTCGGCGTTTCTCTCACCGCGAAGTTAAGCGGGGGTATGCCCTCACCGTCAGGATACCCGGCCTCCGCCAGCAGTTGTTTCGCCTTGGCGATATCCTCAGGTGTCGGACTGCGGTGACCAGGAATCGTAAGCAGTTTCTCCGTGGACCAGGCATAAGGCGTCCCGGGCATATACCATCCGCTCACGAAAGTCGCCGTCACAGAGTCTATGGCCTCGGCAAGTTTCGGCTTGTCCACCACTAGATTGAAAGCCTGACGGACTCTTACATCGGTAAACGGAGCACGTTCGGTGTTAAAGGTAATGCCCGAAATTGATGGGACGATCAGTTCTAGCGTGTTCATCCCCTCAATGGTCTTAACCCTTTCGAAAGTCTCGGGATCAAGCCACTGGGCCCAGTCCACCACTCCGCCAAGCAGAGCCGCCGCAAGTTCCGGCGTCCACGCAATTAACCAAACGTGCGTGATCTTGTCGACATACGGAGCATTCTCATTCCAATAATCGACATTTCGTTCCAAAATCCACTTTTCTGTATCTCTTGACGAGTAGACAAACGGGCCAGTGCCCGGATGATTGTCTACCTTGCTCAGGTCCCAGTTGTTCGCTTCAAATGACTCTTTCTTGGATATCATGTTATATCCGACCGAGAAGGTCTGAAGCATATAGTCACTAGAACGGGTATCGTTGAGATTGAACTGGACAGTGTAGTCGTCGGGTGTGTCGATGCTGTCCAACGCGGTAAAGAGTGTTTTTCGGAGGCTGACTAGGCCTTCCGGAGGGAAGGCGATTCTCTGATAGGTTGCCTTGACATCCTCTGAGGTGAACTCATCTCCGTCGTGCCACCTCACTCCTTCCCTTAGGTTGAATGTATAAGTGCTGCCGTCGGGGGAAATCTTCCAGCTATGGGCGAGGTCGGGCACTATCGGTACGCTGGCGTCACGGGGGTCATGCCGCAGGAGTAGATCGTACATCGGACCCTGCGAGCCTGTGTTTGCAATCGTGCCTGTTGCATACCAGTCAAAGATTGACGGAGGCCCATGCGCAGCCTTGATAAAATGCCCGCCTTTTACGGCGTCTGGGGATATTGCGGCGATCTTCCACTCCTCACCTCCTGGAACCGGCGTCGCCACAACAACAACCTCCTTGATGATGGCTTCTGCCGGTATCTCCCTGACCACTTCTACTTCCTTGATAACTTCAACCTCTTTGACGACCTCCTCCGTCACCACCACGGTCTCAACGACCGTCACCACTTCAGGCTCGGCGGCGCCGCAAGCGACTGCTGTAAACATAGCCACAACAACGCATAACAGAAGCCATGTTGCCGACCTTAGTGCCCGCAATAATTGCATATCTTGCCTCCTATTGAATCGGTTGGTTGCTTCACTTGCTTATGACAGCCGTCGACAATTCTGAATTCTGTTTACATAATCCCCCCAATAGAAAGATGTCGCCATTTAACCATTACTCAAGTTGATAGTCAAGATTGTAATGCGGAATGTGAATCCGTCACCACTCGAACGGAGAACCGACTTGACCCCGCTCTGCGCGGGTTGCCTTGACATTGACGGGATTCTCACACACGATTGCAGCGTAACGCTCACATAGGGCTGACCCCGAAGTGTAACGGCGCGATGGCTTGAAGATAACGACGGCAACGAACAAATGCCTATTCTTAGATTGAAGCCCCTGCACACTCTGCTTTCTACTCTTTTCCTGATAGGACTCGCGGCTGGCTGCCAGTACGCGAGTTTCCTTCAAGATCCCGAGCCGGTCGTCGCCGAACAGATACACGATCCCGCTTCGATTGTCCCCTTCACCAATGTAGCAGGCACAACACTGCGCGACGGATACGGCGTATGGAATGACCGGCCAGGGGTGGTCATATTCGACTACGACCGAGACGGCGACATGGACTTCTACGTGACGCAGATGGCCGGCCACGCGAACATCCTGTATCGAAACGATCGCAACGAAGAATTCACTGACGTTGGAGACGCTGCCGGAGACGCGGCTCTCAGAGATACGCACAGTACTGGCGCAGTTGCCTGTGATTTCAACAACGACGGCTTTCAGGACCTCTATGTTGGTGCGTGGGGGAATCCTGCCGACGACCTCGGCTTCAGATCGCCGCAGCAGGGCAACATGGATGCCCTATTGCTGAACATGAAGGATGGCACATTTTCGGACATTACGAACGCGGCATTCGGCGAAGACATCAACGCGCGCTCCGCTACGAGTATCGCCTGCGCGGATGTCAACAATGATGGCTGGCTCGACATCTTCGTGGGCAATCTTATGGATCAGGACTTCCGCCATTTCGAGGACCTGAACCATCCTGGGCACTATAACCGCCTATTTATCAATAGAGGCGACCTGACTTTCAATGACGTCACGGAGTCTGCCGGCGTGCAGGGTCCCCAGATTCTCATGCAGCACCCTGATGGCAGTCCCGTCAGTTATCGGCACGATGAGACGGGGGACGAGTACGTGGGATACGATCCAGCGACGACTGATTCACAGGGCAACCGCGTGGGCGAGCCGACCGGTCAAACTCACGCCGCACTGTTCTTCGACTATGATGACGATGGGGACCAGGATCTCTGGGTTGCCAACGACGCTGATAGGCTACATCTCTATCGAAATGACTCGGATGCATCATCAGTCAGATTCACACCCGTCGCCCGCAGCATGGGGATAGACAAGGTTGGCGCGTGGATGGGATTCGCGGTCGGAGACATCGACGGCGATGCTGATCTGGATGTGTTCGTGACGAACGTGGGCTTCCATACTTTGATTCAGCCGCCAAGACAGGTCCCGCGCGGCACCTGTGAATACTTCGGCAGATTCGCCACTGGAACATGCTCCCACTTCCTGCTCAGCAACGGCGACGGAGGCAAGTATATCGACGTCGCTAACTCAACGATAGTAGAGCCAAGCCCCTGGTTTCCACCTCTATCACTTGATCCAATAACCATTCATCCTGGTCATCAGGTGCCCACAGGAATCGCGGCTTACGACTTCGGCTTTGGCGCGACCTTCTTCGACTACGAAAACGACGGCGACCAGGACCTGTACTGGTTCGGCTCCACGATGGGAAGAGGCGGCGGTCCTGACGGGCATATATTCCCAGCCGCCGGGCGCATGATGCGCGGCAATAACACGGGCACTTTCGAGGACATTACCGTTCGCGCCAGATTGCTGGACATTACACATGTGAGTTATGACGGCCTAGAGGACGACCCACTAACTCGCACCAACCCCGAGGCGCTCAAGGCACGGCGCATCGACCGTCAGCTGCACGAGAATGGCAAGGGACTGGCACATGGTGACCTCAACGGCGACGGCTTCGTTGACCTCATCGCCACGAATAGCAGCGGCGACATCTACATCCCCGGTTTGCCCGGTGGGCCTCCGGCGACCGCGGCAAGAACGGGCCCTCTCTTTGTCTGGATTAACGGACACAATGCCAACAACTGGGTAACACTGCGGCTGAAAGGGCGTATGGCCATTGACGGCACCGGCAGCAACGCTGATGGCATCGGCGCGCGCGTTTATCTCACCACCGGCGGGCGGATGCAGGTGCAGGAGGTGCGCGCAGGTTCAAGCTATCTTTCAATGGACAGCGTCGAATTGGAATTCGGACTTGGCGACAATCACCTGGTCGGGGAGATCAAGATAATCTGGCCCAGCGGCAGATCTCAATCCATTAAAGATGTGGACGCCAATCAGGTTCTGACAGTTACAGAGCCGGAGGAATGAAAAGGCGACCTTTGACTGCTTCTCTGTATGTGGATATAGCATATTGACTATTAGTATGCTTAATGTTTTAATGAGCGCATTGAATTCAGGATTTTCAGTTCAACATTCGGCACTTTCTTGTACCAAGACGGTGACTGGCAGTGGGTCCATTCAAGGAGGGCGAAGGAATGACACTCAGACCTCTATTTCTAGCAGGCATCCTAGCACTGACCGCTCTCCTTATTGTGGCGTGCGGCTCCGCCCCGGAGGAATCAGCGCCGGCTGCACCTGCGCCGGCCGCGCCAGCAACTGCAGCGCCCGCCGCTGCAGCGCCGGCAGCTACCAGCGCTCCCGCACCCACAACAGCACCTGCGCCGGCTCCGGCAGAATCAGCCGGTGGCGGCCAATTGAAGGTCGCGATGCGCACCCTCGGCAACGCCCAGGGTCTGCCCAGCCAAGCATCCGGCGGCACGGGCGACACTATCCCCGGGCTTATCGGACTGATGGAGAGCATAACGGAGCGCAAGAAGAAAGACCTGCTCTTCTACCCGCATCTGGCAGAGTCCTATGATGTAGCGCCCGACCTGTCGAAGATTACCGTGAATCTCAGACAGGGCGTTCAGTTCCATCACGACTGGGGTGAAATGGGTGCGGAAGACGTGAAGTGGAGCTTCGGCGACGCTGGCGTTGAGAATCAGGAATCCGTGTTCGGTAACGTTGGTTACCTGCATGAATACCAGGAGCCGCACGTCGTAGTTGACCAGCACACCGTAGAGTTCCCGCTCAAGAGCTTCACATCCGAGTACGAGGGCGCAATCATCGGTCTAGTGTTCGTGTACAGCAGCAAGTACATCAATGAAATGGGTCGAGACCATGCCTTCCAGAACCCGATCGGCACGGGTCCTTTCCAGATGGAAAGCTGGACACCGAACGACGAGTTCATCGGCAGCACCTTTATGGATTACTGGGATACGCCGGCTTCGTTCGGCGAACTCAGCGTGAAGGAGATTCCGGAAGACTCAACCCGCGTCGCCCTTATCAAGACCGACGCCGTACACATCATCGACCCTGTGCCGTTCAGCTTCCTGCCCGACCTGCTCGATGCTGGACTTGAAGCCAACAGCGACAATCAAGGCGGCGCGACTCAGGCAATTACATACAGCGGTAACTTCTGGATGTTCGAGTATCCCGAGAATGACAACAAGGGGCGCGATGGCCAGCCAGTCACGCCGCGGCCCGGCTTTGAGCCTGACGACGATCACCCGTGGATTGGCGACCCCAACGACCCCGCGCGCATGGAGTCGGCTAGGCTAGTTCGCCATGCGCTGTCACGCGCAATCGACCGCGAACTCATCGTTGACGAAGTTTTGCTGGGGAACGGCTTCCCGGAGTACATCAACTTCTATTCAAGCTCGCTGCCAGAGCATAAGGACGAGTGGAAAATTCCATACGACCCTGACGGCGCGGTGGCGATGCTCGAAGAGGCCGGTGTGCCTGTTGAGGACTTCCCGGCATTTCAGGTCTACGTGCAGCAGCTTCCGAACGTGAACTTCGAGGTATTCGACGCGGTTGCCACGATGTGGATCAACATCGGGCTGGACGTCACAGTGGACAGCACCGCATACCAGGCGTTCAGGCCCCGCCTCGTTGACCGCGAATGGAATGGCTTAACTTCCTGTTGCGCATGGCCCGGTTGCGGCGGTCCGCTACTGTTGATGGACCAGCCGAGGTTGGCCGCTCGCGAGGGATCCACAATTGGCGAAGGCGACTGGAACCCCGGATTCGAGGTTCTCGAAGTGATGACTTACGTGAACGAGGTCGAAGCCAATCCTCTGGATAGAGAGGCGAGGGTAGCCGCAAACGTCAAAGAGGCCGAGTTCTTCTACCACTGGATGCTTTCCACCGGCGTTGTGCACGCCGACAACCCAGTCTGGGTGAATCCGAAGTTCGTGGAAGGCTGGGAAATGGAGATCACGGGACTCTTCAACAACCTGGAAACCATTACCCTTAAGCAGTAGATGAGCGCGTTTCAAGCCCAATGAAACTCTGAATTTCGTATCCCCTCCCTGCGTCTTGGGAGGGGATACTCTTAAAACTGTCGGACTCTAAACCCTCCCTGAATTACGAGATACTATGGCGCGATTTCTGCTAAGAAGACTTGGCTACTCACTCGTAACCATTATTCTCGCTACGGTTATCGTATTCGCTTTGTCACGAATGTCGGGCGATCCGCGCCTCCTATACCTTAACGCTTTCTCGCATGTGGGGCCGGAGGTCTGGGAAGCATGGGGCAGAAAGCTGGGGTTGGACAAACCGCTTCCCTTACAGTATCTGTACTGGCTGCGTGACATTCTGCTTGGCGACTGGGGCGAATCGATCGACACTGGCATCCCGGTGTGGACTGCCGTGACAGACAGGTTGCCGCTGACGTTGAAACTCACGGGTGGCGGCTTCGTATTTGCGGTAGTCGTCGGCATACCTCTCGGAGTGTTATCCGGTGTGTACAGAAGCTCGTTCTGGGACTACATGGGCAGGACGATGGCTGTGCTGGGGCAATCCGTGCCTGCGTTCTGGCTGGCGATCGTTCTCATTCTCATCTTTTCGGTCAATCTGGGCTGGCTTCCCGCCGCGGGACAGGGAGGAATATCCCACTGGATCATGCCCAGCGTAATTCTCGGCTGGTTCGGTTCGGCAGGATTTCTCCGCCTCACACGCTCGGCGATGCTTGATGTTATGGACTCCGAGTTTGTCAAGCTCGCAAGGGCTAAAGGGGTAAACACAACGACACTAGTTTGGAAGCATGCATTCCGCAATGCGCTCATTGCGCCGCTGACATACGGTGGGCTGTTGCTTGCCGGCTTCGCCACCGGCACCGTGCTCACGGAAACCATCTACGCGCTTCCGGGACTCGGGAGGCTCGCACTGCAGGCCGTCCTTGCGAACGACTTTCCAATCCTGCAGGGATCGGCCCTATTCTTCGCGCTCCTCTATGTGCTGTTCGCCTTCATTCTTGATATGATTTACGCTCTGATCGACCCGCGCATTAGGTACGAGTAATATCTGACTATGCAACTGGAACAGCAAGAAGCGTTACTACAGATCGATGAGCCTTCTTTCATTTCGAGGGCTTATACCAAGTTCCGCCGATGGCCATACATTCCGGCGGCAATTCTCGCGATATTGGTCTTTGCGGCAATTGCCGCCCCTCTGATCTCACCATACGACCCGGTGAAGGGTGACCTCAGAGCGCGGGAGAAGCCCCCTCTGGGCTTCGGTGGAACGACGGAGCACCTTTTCGGCACAGACAACCAGGGACGGGACATATTCAGCCGAATCATCCACGGAGCGCGCGTCTCCATGAGTTTCGCTGCGGTTACCATGCTCCTCAGCGTCGCCCTTGGAGCGGTCATCGGCTCCATATCCGGATACTTCGGCGGGCATGTGGACGAAGCGTTGATGCGGCTGGTTGACTTGCAGAACGCCATCCCATTCATCCTGGCTGCCCTTGTCGTGGTAAGCGTGTTCGGGGCAAGCTTCTTTACGCTCCTAATCATCATTGCTATTTTCTCTTGGGGTACGACCGCGCGCCAGATCAGGGGCGAGATATTGCAGCTCAAGCAGATGGACTATGTCAATCTCGCCAGAATAGCGGGAGCGTCTTCGCCGCGAATCATCTTCAAGCACCTGCTCCCCGGCGTAACCAACACGCTCATCGTCGTCGCGACGCTGGGGACGGGCCAGATTATCCTGACCGAGGCTACTCTCAGTTTCCTTGGCGTAGGCATTCCACCGCCCAAGCCCGCTTGGGGCAGCATGGTCGCATTCGGCAGGAACTACATCGACTCGGCGTGGTGGATTGCCGTTATACCGGGCCTCGCCATTGCGCTTGTCGTGGTCTCGCTTAACTTCCTCGGCGACTGGCTGCGCGACTATTTCGACCCGCGCCTCCGGCAAATATAGAAATCCATGGTAGCCGCAGTCCAGGCCGTAATCGGAATTGATGTCGGTACAACCGCTGTCAAGGCGATGCTGGTGGACACTCAAGGCGTCATACTAGCGGAAGGCGAAGTGGAGCATCCCGTCAGTGTTCCTCGTCCCGGCTGGTCGGAGCAGCATCCCGAAATGTGGTGGCGTAGCACCGTAACCGCAGTTCGGGCGGCACTGCGAATCGCGGACCAGAAGAATTTCAAGGCTGAAGTTAATGCCATCGGTCTCAGCGGGCAGATGCACAGTTCGGTATTCCTCCGCGCCGATGGTGAAGTCATCAGGCCCGCACTTCTCTGGAACGATGTCCGCACGACGGCCCAGTGCGAGGAAATCCTCAACAGGGCAGGCATTGAGGGACTTCGCAACACTGTAGGCAACCTACCGCTTGAAGGCTTCACGGCTCCCAAGCTCTTGTGGCTGAGGGAGAATGAGCCAGATAACTACTCCCGCCTTTGCACATTGCTTCTGCCGAAGGACTACATCCGATTTCTCATGTGCGGCGAATACGCCACCGAGCCATCGGATGCTGCCGGTACGCTGCTCTACGACGTGCACAGAAGACGCTGGTCCAAGCAAATGCTAGATGCCCTTGAAGTGGACGAGGGAATCCTGCCACGTGTAGTTGAATCTACGGAAGTCTCAGGTTTAGTCACCGCAGAGGCGGCCAAAGAACTGGGCGTCCCAGCGGGAATTCCAGTTGTCGGCGGAGGCGCTGACAATGCTGCCGGCGCGGTCGGATGCGGAGCTACAAACAGCGCCGTATTACAGGCCAGCATTGGCACTTCCGGCGCTGTTGTGCTCCCTGCAAGCCAGCCTCACGTTGCCGAAGATATGAACCTGCACACATTCTGTCACGCCGCGCCCGAAATGTGGTATCTGATGGGAGTTGTACTGTCGGCGGGCAGTTCGCTGCGCTGGCTGCGAGACACGATTGCTCCCGGAGCACCCTACGACTCTCTGACCACAGAGGCGGAGAGAGTACCAGTGGGGAGCGAAGGCTTGATGTTCCTGCCTTACCTCAGCGGCGAGCGCACACCTCACAACGACGCCAATGCCCGAGGCGTCTTCCTCGGGCTAAGTTTCGCGCACGGCCTTGGACACCTGACGCGGGCTGTGATCGAGGGCGTGTGTTTCGCTATGAGGGATTCACTTGAACTAATGAAACTGCAAGGGGTTTCACCCAGCGAGGTGAGAGCAATCGGTGGCGGCGCGCGCAGCCGAATGTGGCTGCAAACGCTCGCCAACGCTTTTGGACTTCCCATCAGCACCGTAGAGCCTGCGGGCGGCGCCGGTTACGGAGCGGCGTTGCTGGCTGCCGTAGGAAGCGGTGTGTTTGACAACGTTGAAGATGCAGTCCGGGCTTGCGTCAGGACACAGCGAGCGGTGGAGCCGGACTACAAGGCAGCGGCCATATACGAGGAACTCTACGGTGCATACAGGCGGCTCTACCCCGCGCTCAAGCAAGAGTTCGCCTCTCTTGCTAAGTCTATGGCAGCCCACCAATGATTGGTGTATGCGGCGAGGCGCTCATCGATTTCACGCCGGTCGAGGCTGATAGCGAAGTTTCCTACACTCCTAGACCGGGCGGTTCTCCTTGCAATGTCGCTATTGGTCTGGCTCGGCTAGGCAAGCGCGCCGCCTTTATTGGCAAGATTTCCAGCGACCGATTTGGCGATATGCTCCACACCAATCTCCAGATGAATGGTGTTGATCTGAACTGGACTGTGCGCGGCGGGGAGCCGACGGCTCTGGCATTCGTTATTCCAGACGGGGACGGTGGGCACGAATTCGCATTCTACGGCGAGAAGACGGCTGAGCAGAGCATAAGTAACAGCGATCTTCCCGACTCTTTCCCTAACGACGTAATTGCGCTGCACTTCGGTTCCTATTCTCTGATGCTCGGCGCCGGCGCAGGCACTTACGAGCAGTTGATGCGTCGTGAGTGCGGCAGGCGCGTTATCTCGCTAGACCCCAATGTGCGCCCGGCGCTTTTCCCTGAGCGAAAGCTCTACCGAGAGCGCACCGAAGAGCTAGTACGTCTCGCAACCATAGTTAAGGCGAGTGAGGATGACCTCAGTTGGCTCTATCCGAATGAGCGAGTCGTGAATGTCGCTGCACGGTGGCGTGAAATGGGACCGTCGCTGATCGTGGTTACGCTGGGCGCGTCAGGAGCAATTGGGATGAGTGGAGATGCCATCGTCAGCAGCCCCGGAGTGCGGGCGGACATCGCCGACACTGTAGGCGCCGGTGACGCCTTCATGTCGGCGGTGCTAGCACGGCTTGAAGATAGAGGGCTCCTGCACACCGAGGCAATTGCAGTATTGACGGAAGATGAAATTGCCGATGTCCTTGCATACGCCAATACTGCCGCTGCCATAACCTGCACACGTCACGGCGCTGATCCCCCTACGCGGCGTCAGATCGAGCAATTCAACACTTCCGTTCACTAATCGAAGGTCCTGTACAAGACTTCTTGGCGCTTGACACTGAGACTGTCGCTAACATATTCTCGCTGGGGCAAATCGGCAGAGCAGGAAACGGAGCCGAGCCAGCCGCCCCTGTCAAGTATCAATTATGTGGCGCCGTTCAGTACAAGCATGCACTGGAGGACATCAGAAAATGACTAACAGAGTAAAGGGAGTCATAGCAGGAGCAAAGGGTGAGGCAGTTACTGTGACCACGGTGGTGGTGCCTGATCCGGGACCGGGCGAGGCCCTGATCAAGGTGCAGGCTTGTGGAGTTTGCCACACCGACCTGCACTACCGCGAAGGGGCGATCACCGACGAATTTCCATTCCTTCTGGGACACGAGGCGGCAGGCATCGTTGAGAAAGTGGGGGACGACGTAACCAATGTCGCGCCCGGCGACTTCGTCATAATTGCTTGGCGCGCGCCTTGCGGCAACTGCCGCTCCTGCCTGCGCGGACGTCCCTGGTACTGCTTCGACAGCCGCAATGCCCTGCAGCCCATGACGCTGGAAGACGGCAGCAGTCTCTCTCCCGCACTCGGCATTGGAGCGTTTGCAGAGCTAACACTGGTAGCGGCAGGTCAGGCCGTAAAGGTGAATCCGGAGGCATCGGCGGCCGCGGCAGGACTGGTAGGCTGCGGCATTATGGCGGGACTCGGCGCTGCGGTGAACACGGGTGGCGTATCTCGCGGAGATTCAGTAGCGGTCTTCGGATGCGGCGGAGTAGGAGACGCAGCCATAGCCGGCGCGCGTCTGGCAGGCGCACATACCATCATCGGTGTGGACATCGACGACCGAAAGCTTGATTGGGCGAAGGACTTCGGCGCGACGCATACCATAAACGCCACGCAGACGGACGCAGTAGAGGCAATACGTGAGCTTACAGGCGGCAACGGCGTCGATGTGGCAATTGAGGCCGTGGGAAATCCGGTCACATACGAGCAGGCATTCTACGCGCGCGATCTCGCGGGAACCGTTGTGATGGTAGGTGTGCCCGATCCACAAATGAAAATCGAACTGCCCATGATCGAGATTTTTGGTAGGGGCGGATCACTGAAGTCATCCTGGTACGGAGACTGCCTGCCAACTCGCGACTTCCCGATGTTCATAGATCTGTACATGCAGGGTCGGCTCGACCTAGACAGGTTCGTTTCGGAAACTATCGCACTCGACGATGTGGAAGAGGCATTCCACAAGATGGAACGGGGCGAAGTGCTGCGATCGGTGGTGGTCCTGTAATCAGGCATACTCCACAATATCGCCGAACAGACACTTGAGCCGCGCGCTGTCCGCCCTGGGCAGGCGCGGCTTTTCCAGCGCCGCAATGTTCGTCTCAAGGTGCTGCATGCTGGACGTGCCAGTGATGACGCTCGTGATCGCCGGATGGTCGGCGGCGAACTTGTACGCCGCGCTCACCACCGAGTCAACATCGTGATGCGCCAGCCAGCCGAGAGGATTTCTGGAAGGCACACTGTCTCCAGGGATGTAACCTTTGTCCTTCCATTCGGCAATGAGTTCCTCCAAGAGAGCGGGCACGGGCAGTTTGATTCGCACGGATGCCATGTTCAGCACTCCGATGCCGTGGTGACTTGCGAGGGTCAGTGCCTCTTTCGCCATAATCTGGTTCAGGATGCCGTACTTCAGCATGACCACATCCCACATGTCCGGATGCGAGCTAATCGCAACGGGCACGATTTCCTGGGCGGGATCCACGATATACCGCGTACTGAACCCCTTGAAGCGGACTTTGCCCTGTTCCTGAAAACGCTCGATGGTAGGTATGAAGCGCTCCACAACGCTTTCGTACTCAGATGCCAGAATGCCGTGAATCATCATCACATCTACGTAATCCGTATGGAGCAGCTTCAAGCTGCGCTCCACGGACGCTTGGAACGCCGCGGCATCCCTGCCGACCCCGCCGTTACTATGGTATGACCACTTGGTGACGAGATGGTACGAGTCCCTGGGCACGCCGCGAAGCGCCTCCCCCAGAATTCGCTCGCTGTCGCCATAGCCTTCGTGGGTGTCGAAGAGGTTCACACCCAGCTCGATGCAGCGACGTACTAGCGCGGACTGCTGCCCCTGCAGTAGCCCCTTATGCTGCCCAAACTGGCTGGGGCCGCCTGTGCCGAATGCGGCGAGCGACACCTGTAGCCCAGTCTTTCCGAGTGTACGGTACTCCATGCACATATTCCTTGTTGTTTCGATCTTCCTTAAGCATCCAGCTCACGAATCTGCCGGGCAAACATGTAAAACACGACTGACAGGGCGGTCGCCAGCAGACCCATAGCCGCGAGTGCGATCGACACCGATGTAAGCCTGGCAAACCACCCAATCACGAAGCTGGAAATGATAACCCCGCCCATACTGTACCGCTGAAGGCTGGTAACACGGCTCCTCATATCATCCGACACCAGCAGTTGCATCAGCGTGCCGTTTGTCGTCCTGAATGCGGTCTGGGTAGTGGCAAAGAGCATTATCAGCAGGAACGCTAAAGGCAGAATTATCGCGTGGGAGAATAGCAAGATGAAAATTGAACTCGCGAGAGCGCAGACGAGCACGATCATCCCCTTTCTGAAGATAAAGCCGAAGGACGCGATGAACAATGCCATCAGCAGTCCACCCAGTCCGTTGATAGCGAGGAAATAGCCGCCCACATCCGCGCCGTGCCTGAGTATCTCGTCCGTGAAGACTGGAAGCAGGAACATCGCCGGCTGAAGGATGGTGTTCGGGATGAAGCCAAGCATTGTCAGGTACATCAGCACGCGCTTGTCTTTCCATACATAGGTAAAGCCGCCTATCAGGTCGGACAGAAACGACGTTTGCGCCCTTGCCCTGCCACTGCGCGCGTAGGGCGTCTTGATTGGCAGAAAAACCAGAATCGTGCCGAGATACAGAAGTGATTCCAAGGTGAAGTTCCAGAAGAAGCCCAGCGTGGTAATGAGAATGCCGCCAATGAATGGGCCTATCATACGAGTGCCAGGTATCGTCAGCACATTCGTGGCAAAGGCATGTGCCATCGCATGACGCGGCACAGTATTAGCCACTAGCGCCATGCGGCTGTTCTGGCTGATGGACACGCACACGCCGCTTACGAAGGCATAGATGTATGCGTGCCAAACTGTCACGAGTTGCTGACCAACCATGACGGCAAACAGGAGTGAGAACGCGGCCATGAACGTCTGAATGCCGATGACCAGCTTGCGCCGATCCATACGGTCTCCAAGCGTGCCAGCTATAGGCGCCATTATCAGACCCGGCAGCAGGCTCATACCCCCAACCGTTACGACAAAGAGGGTGGAGGTTGACGAGCCTGCCGTAAGGCCCCGCACAAGCCATCCTACAGTAAGTAGCTGAAGCCACTGTGCATTGTTCGAGAAAAAGTTGCCTATCCACAGGTAGCGGTAGTCAGGATAGGCAAAAGAGTCAAATGTGCGAACTCGCGGGATCCGCACGCTGAATCGCGGCTGAGTGCGTGTCTCCAACGCCGATGCTCGATCACTTGTGGTGTCCGGTGTACTCATTCGGTTATGCGTCCAGCTCACGTATCTGATGCGCTATGAACCAGAACACGAGGCCCAGACTTATGCCCAGCAGTCCCATCACCGTAAGCGCGATGGAAACTGAGGTTACGCCTGCGAACCAACCGACGACAAGGCTGAACAAGACCACACCGCCCATACTGTAACGCATCAGACTCATCACCCGGCTTCGCATCTCGTCAGGCGCTATCAACGTCATAAGTGTTACGGTTGCGGTCCTGAAAGCTGTCTGACTTGGCGCGAAGACCATGATCAATAGAAACGCAAGCGGAAGTATAAAAGCATTTGCGAACAGCAATATGACAACCGAACTTATTATCGCTGATATCAGAATCAGCTTGCCTTTCGGGAAAATGAAGCCGAATGAGGCAATAAAGAAAGCCATTAGCAGACCGCCCAGGCCGTTTATGGCAACCAGGTAGCCGCCCACGTCCGCGCCGCGCCTAAGCACTTCCTCAGTGAACACCGGCAGCAGGAACATCACCGGTTCGAGAATGGTATTCGGTATGAAACCCAGCGCAGTGATGTACAGGAGGACACGCTTGTCTTTCCATACATACGTAAAGCTCAGAATCAGGTCGTCTATGAACCGGGTGCTCTCCTGTGCAGGCTTGCGTTGAGTATAGGGAGTCTTCATCGGCAGGTAGGCAATGACAGTGCCAAGATACAACACCGACTCCAGCGTGAAGTTCCAAAAGAACCCCAGGGTAGTTATCAGAATGCCCCCGATGAAGGGGCCGATCATGCGCGTGCCCGGTATGGTCAG
The DNA here is from genome assembly GCA_965203955.1 of Dehalococcoidia bacterium. Taxonomy (GTDB): domain Bacteria; phylum Chloroflexota; class Dehalococcoidia; order Lucifugimonadales; family JADFKI01; genus Bin90. Next base: position 210,466 of record OZ241923.1, read on the forward strand.
AACATTCGTAGCGAAGGCATTTGCCATCGCCTCTCGAGGCACAGTATTTGCTATGAGCGCCATTCGGTTGGTCTGCGTAATGGACAAGCAGACGCCGCCCAGGAAGACGTACAGGTAAACATGGAATACGGAAACAAGCTGTTGCCCAACCAGTATGGCGAAGAGGAAAGAAAAAACCGCCATAAAGCTCTGTATCGCAATCACGAGCTTGCGGCGGTCCAGGCGGTCGCCAAGCGTTCCAGCGAGGGGAGCCATTACAAGGCCAGGCAGCATCGCCATACCACCGACCGTAACTACGAAGAATGTAGAGTATGGCGAATTTTCGGTGAGGCTGCGAACAAGCCACCCGGCGGTGAGCATCTGCAACCACAAGGCGTTATTCGAGCAAAAGTCACCAATCCAAAGTAATCGAAAGTTTGGGTAGCCTCTCAGCGAGTCGAGCGTCTGCATGCGCGGTATGCGCAATCTTCGAGCGCCAATTTGCCGTTCTCCACCCTGGGCGGTGGTGGATCGCCCGCCTACGGTTCCCGACGTGCTCATACGGTCCACTGCTCGACAGCAGCAGGATCGAGTTCAAGCCCTAGACCAGGCTTGTCCGGATACGGAGCCCACATCCCACCCTGTTGCTGAGGAAATTCCGTGTACCACACCCGGTCGCCTTCAAGCCCGGTGTTCATATACTCCACGACTTTAAGATTGGGTGTGGCGCAGGCGAGGTGGAGGTGGACGAGCTGAACCGCGTGAGGCGCAACAGGCAAATTAAACGCATGAGCAATATGCGAGACTTTCATCCATTCCGTTACGCCCCCTACCCTGCCCACATCAGGCTGCACTATGTCCGCCCCTCCCGCGGCAATAAGTTCGCGGAAGCCATGCTTAGTATATTCATGCTCGCCCGTAGCGACGGGAATGTTGATCGCGTGGCTAACTTCTGCCAGCCCCTGGATGTCGTCCGCAATCAGAGGCTCCTCGAACCAGCCCACCTGGTACTGCTCGAACTCACGAGCCATATAGATGGCTTGTTTCGGGTAATAGCCATTGTTTGCGTCGATATAAATGGCAACATCGTCGCCGAGCACCTGCCTGACTGCCGCAAGGCGCTGAATGTCCTCACGCTCGGCCTGACCGAAGTCCTTGCCGACCTTCATCTTCACGCGCGGTATTCCCTGCTCCGCGTAGCCTACCATTTCTTCGATCAGTTCCTGCTCGCTGAAGTTTGTCCAGCCGCCGCTGCCGTAAATGGGCACCGACTCACGGTATGGTCCCAACAGCTTGAAGAGCGGAACCCCCAGAGCTTTTGCCTTTAAGTCCCATAAGCCGATGTCAACGGCTGAAAGGGCACAGAAGGCTATACCCTTTCTTCCGTAGCCACGCACCTGCCAGAACATATCATTCCAAAGCTGCTCGATATTGAACGGGTCCTTGCCTATCAGCAGATTCCTGAAGCCGTCCTCGACCACCTGACGCACACCTGGGGAGGACTGCCCGATGCCAAGCCCTTCTACTCCTTCATCGGTATGTATGTGAACGAAGAGCTGTCCCCTGCCACCGGCTCTCGGAGGTGGCGTTGGGATAGTAGCATCCTGAATTGGTTTCGTGTGCGGGTAAAAGAGTTGCGTAGTCGTAACGTCAACGATCTTCATCTACGACATTGCTCCTATGCGTGGAATACTGGCTGCGACCACACTGAAGTATAACACCATCAGATTCAAGCTATCAGGCTAGTGTTTCTGGTCAGAGATGCCTATCCAAGGCATTCGTACTTGACCGCGCCCGCCTCATAGTCTGATAATTACCCGAAGACTTTGTACTTTATAAGGGCGTCTCCATCCAACCGGGCAGGCGCCATTTGAAAGGAGCGAATAATGGCAGATATTGGATTCATCGGATTGGGCATCATGGGGAAGCCGATGGTACGAAACCTGATGAATGCTGGCAACAGCGTAACTGTGTATGACATCGTCGGAACGGCGGTCGAAGAGATGGCCACTGAAGGCGCGACCCCTGCCTCATCATCAAGCGAAGTCGCCTCAAAGAATCCATTGATTATCACGATGGTACCGGACTCAGCAGACTCCGAGGCTGCCATTCTGGGCGCGAACGGCGTGCTCGAAGGTGCGGCGTCCGGGTCAGTCGTAATCGACATGAGCTCGATAGCTCCCGCCTCATCGCAGAAGATAGCAGCCGGTTGCGAGGCGCAGGGCGTTGACTTCCTAGACGCCCCCGTCAGCGGCGGCGAACCGGGCGCAATCTCCGGTACTCTGGCAATTATGGTCGGGGGCAAAAAAGATGTTTACGACAGGTACGTGGAGGTTTTCGCACCCATGGGCAACGCAACGTTCTGCGGCGACTATGGCGCCGGCAATACCACCAAGCTCGCCAATCAGATTATGGTCGCCATCAACATCGCGGCGGTCGGTGAAGCCCTCGTCCTTGCAAAGAAGGCAGGCCTGGATCCCAACGTCGTCTTCGAGGCCGTCAAAGGCGGTCTCGCCGGCAGCAACGTGCTCAACGCCAAAGGCCCCATGATGATCGAAGGCAACTTCAACCCAGGATTCCGTATCCGCTTGCATCAGAAGGACCTGAACAATGCACTGCAGACGGCGCGCGAACTAAGCGTCCCGCTGCCCTTCACAGCGCTGGCACAGCAGGTAATCAGCTCGTTGATGAACGAGGGCAAGGGCGATGCCGACCATTCAGCAATCGCCAACTTCATCGAGGACATGGCGCAGACGAAGATTAGCGGCTAAGAAAACTGACGGGGATGCACAGGATGAAGAGGATGGAAGGGGTGTAAGACATGGTAACTTCTACCCGTCGTCTGACATACGAAGACTACGCCAACACGCCCGACGACCAGCGATACGAGCTGATAGACGGAGAGTTGATAATGGCGCCCGGAGCCAATTTTGTGCATCAGAGCGGTCAGGCAAAGCTGGCGCGCTGGATGCTGCCATTTGTGGATGAAAGCAGTCTGGGCACCGTATTACTTACTCCCTTTGATGTAAAGTTGTCGGACAACGATGTTGTGCAACCGGACATGATGTTCGTCTCAGAAGAGCGCGAACACCTTATCACTAGAACTTGTCTGGAAGGCGCGCCCGACCTTGTGGTAGAAATCCTTTCCCCTTCGACATCTCGCCGCGACTGGAACGAAAAGCGGGAACTCTACGCCAAGCATGGCGTCAAAGAGTATATTGTGATGGACCCGTCCAATAAGATCGTGTGGCGTTTGGAACTGAAAGACGGCTCTCTGGAAATCGAAGAAACCTACTACGAAGGCGACACTATCACGTCGTCCGTGCTTGAAGGCTTCACAGTCTCGGTCAACGACGTTTTCTAGCGCTTCAATCAAATGAAAATCGTCATCCTCAACGGACCCAACCTGAACATGCTCGGCAGACGCGAGCAGTCGTACTACGGCGCCAAAACCCTCGCCGACATCGAGGACCTGACCGCCGAGAAGGGGCGTGAACTCGAGGTAGAAACCGAATTTTACCAGTCTAATCACGAGGGTGCGCTTGTGGACTACCTCCAGGCGCTCACTCCAGATGTTGAAGGAATCGTCGTAAACGCGGGCGCAATCACGCATTACGGCCTGTCGCTGCGAGACGCACTCATCGACTCGCGCCTACCAATCGTAGAGGTGCACCTGTCCAACATCCACGCCCGTGAAGAGTTCCGCCGCCACTCAGTCATCGCGGACATCGCGCAGGGGCAGATTGCCGGGCTGGGCTGGCAAGGCTACCTGTTCGCGGTGGAGTATCTGGCGGTACACCTGAAGCAAGCCTGACCACAGAAGGATTCAAATGAGCCTGAAACTACAGAATCTGCGAAAACGCATCGAAGAAGAAGAACTGGACGCGATTCTAATATCGTCTCTCGAAAATCGCCGCTATATGTCGGGGTTCACCGGCTCCGCGGGGTGGCTGCTCATATCCCGCGACGACGCCACTCTGGCCACCGACTTCCGCTACATCGAGCAGGCGGGCAATCAGGCGCCCGACTTCCGCATCGAGCGCATCCAGCGCGGTCTGGGCTGGTTCCCGGAATGGACGGCGGAACAGGGCGTGAAGCGTGTCGGCTTTGAGAGCCAGGATGTGACTGTATCAGCGCACGAGGCGCTCCTTAAGGCAATCGAAGAGACTGAGAACTCCAATCACCCCGAGTTGGTGCCAACCTCAGGAATCGTCGAAAAGCTGCGCGTCTATAAGGATGCCGACGAACTTGCGCTGCTGACTGCGGCAATTCGCATCGCGGACGAGGCGATAGACGAAGTCGCCCCACGCATAGAACCCGGCGTAACGGAAGAAGCCGTGGCCTGGGAGTTAGAGAAGGCAATGCGGGAGCGCGGCGCGGAGATGATCTCCTTCGACACAATCGTCGGCGCAGGACCCAACGGGGCCCTGCCTCATCACCGCGCGGACGAGACCGTAATCAAGCCCAACGATGCCATCGTCATCGACATGGGCGCCAAGTACCAAGGCTACTGCAGCGACCTCACGCGCACGGTATTCGTAGGTGAACCCGACGAGAAGTTCCGCAAGATTTACGGTATTGTGCTGGAGGCGCAGCTTGCAGCCGAAGAACAAGCAAGGTCAGGCATGACCGGCAAGGAGGTCGACGCCATAGCACGCGACATCATCACCGAAGCAGGGCACGGTGACGACTTCGGGCATAGCCTTGGGCATGGCGTTGGCCTCGCAGTCCACGAGTACCCCCACGTCGGACCTACTGCGGAAGATGATGTACTGGAAGACGGAATGGTATTCACCATCGAGCCGGGCATTTACCTGCCGGGCTGGGGCGGCGTCCGCATAGAAGATATTGTCGTTCTGGAAGACGGCAAGGCCCGCGTCATTAGCAACGCGACAAAACTCTAATACACCGGACTACTCAACTCAAGGAGCCGTCAAATGACCGTCAATTATGGTGAACTGCGGAAGGGCATGGCGATAGAAATGGACGATGCTCCCTACATCGTCCTCGAATACGAGCAGCGCAAGATGCAGCAGCGCGCTCCGACCATGCGCATAAAGTTCCGAGAACTCACCACGGGTAGGCAGGTCGAACGCTCCTTTTCCGGCTACGATGTCGATTTCAAGCTCGCCGACGTTGAACGACGCTCCGCCCAATACATTTACGAGGACGATAGCCTCTATTACTTCATGGATACGACTACCTATGACCAGTTTCCGTTGACAGCCGAACAGATTTCAGACGGACTGCAGTTCCTTGTGGAGCAGATTGAAGTTGACCTTGTCCTTTACCGCGAGTATCCGGTCGCGATTGAACTTCCAATTACCGTCAACCTCGAAGTGACTGAGACCGTTCCCGGTGTTAGGGGGGACACTGCTCAAGGTGGCACCAAGCCGGCAACCTTGCAGACTGGTCTCGTGGTACAGGTTCCTCTCTTCATTAGCCAGGGCGAGATGATAAGGGTGGACACTCGTACAGGCCAGTACCTGTCCCGCGCATAGAGCTACTCAAGATGCCTGCAATTTACTCGGTTTCGCAGCTCTCCTCGCATTCCAGGCAGACTCTGGAACGCGACAGCGTGCTTCAAGACGTGTGGGTCAATGGAGAGGTAGCCAACCTGGCCCGCCCTGGATCCGGTCATTCGTACTTTAGCCTCCGGGACGGCAAGGCAACGATGCGCTGCGTAATGTTCCGGAATTCGCGGGGTGCGCAGTACCTTGAGAACGGCGCTGCTATTGTCCTGCATGGCCGCGTCTCAATCTACGAGCAGCGGGGCGACCTGCAACTCATAGCCGACATTGCTCAACCTGAAGGCGTCGGCGAACTCCAACTGAAGCTGGAGCAACTGAAGCTGCAACTGGAGCAGCAGGGTCTATTCGATCAATCCCGCAAGCGCGAATTGCCGCGATTTCCTGTGAAGATCGCCGTGGTAACTTCTCCCAGCGGTTCAGTGTGGCATGACATTCAGAACGTAGTGAAGAGGCGCTATCCGGTGGTTGAACTTACAATTGCGCCCGCGCCCGTGCAAGGGGGGGACGCTGCTCCTGCTATTGCCGAAGCCCTGCAAGCCGCGGGCGACGAACCCGGTGTTGACCTTGTCATCGTGGCGCGAGGCGGAGGCTCTCTGGAAGACCTCTGGGCATTCAACGAGGAGGCTGTCGCGCGAGCCATTTTCGCCTGTCCCGTACCAGTAGTCAGCGCGGTAGGCCATGAAACCGACCACACCATCGCCGATCTTGTGGCAGACCTTCGCGCTCCAACGCCTTCGGTTGCGGCAGAGCTTGTCGTTCCGGACAGAGCGGAACTCATCGCATTCGCAATCGCGGCGGCGCAAGACATGGACGCCACAATGTCGCGCCGCTTGACTGCGGGCATTGAAGGTATGCAGCAACTGGAACGACGTCTCCACAATTCTCTTCCCGACCTGGACGTCCTGAGAATGCGCCTGGACGACCGCCTCAGAAGCGCGCGGCAGATGCTCGCGCACATGCTGTCTCTTAACGGGGAGCGAGTAGAGAGCCTCAGTCTCCGTCTGGAAGCGCTTAGTCCGCGGGACACGCTGCGACGCGGATACGCCATAGTACAGCGAAATGACGATAGCAGCGTTATCAGCGAACATGTGCAGGCGGAGGCGGGCGACGCAATCGACATCACACTTACGAGCGGCTCCCTACAGGCGCAGGTTACATCCTCCAGACAGGCATAATGGGGACCACCATGACCGATAATAGCTCCGGCAGCTCCAATAGTGAGCTAGGCGACCTGACATTTGAACAAGCGCTCGAACGCCTCGACGGCACGGTGCAGGCGCTGGAGTCGGGAGGCTTATCTCTCGAAGAGGCGACTCGCCTGTACGAAGAGGGTATAGGGCTTGCGCGAATGTGCAGCGAAGCCCTGGCGTCCGCCGAACTGCGCATCACGCGCATTCGCACGGCGCACGGCGAGCAGATGCGCTTTCTTGCGGAAGACTCTGCTGGCTACGAGACGACAGAATGCTAAAGGCGTCGGCGAAAGGCGTCGGCACCGTCAAGGATAGGCTTCGTACTCAGGGCGTCCGCACCACTGCGCTCTGGGCTTACGCGCGCGGGCTGCCCAAACTTACCGGCGTTCCAATGCTCCAGTATAGCCGCGTGACTGACACCCTGTTTGTAGGTCCACAGTTCCGAAGGAACGGCAAGGCTGCTCTGATACGGGCCGGCATCACGCACATCGTCAATATGCGCTCTGAATTCGACGACGCCGAGCACGGTCTGACGATTGGAAATGGCTGCCCGGACAACTACTGCCATCTTCCCACGGTTGACGACCAGCCGATTGCAGAATCGCATATCGCAAGAGGAGTCGAGTTTATCGACAACGCCGTCGGGGGAGATGGCAAGGTTTACATCCACTGTTCCGCGGGTGTAGGGCGAGCGCCAAGCATGGCGGCGGCATACCTGATAAGCAAGGGGCTTAGAGCAGAGGACGCACTAGGCAAAATCAGGAAAGTTCGCCCCTTCATCAGACCAACGCCAAGTCAGATCCTGGCTCTAAAAGAATTCGAGAAAAGTGGGAGGCAACGCCTTAGCATAAGTCAGTCCGAAAAGAGCCTACTCAACAGGTGAGCGCACCCAGATGAACTGCCCTACCTGATAGCCGACGACTACGCCTTCGCCCATGCACCTGAACGAAATTATCCCTGTGGACGTGTTGATCTCATTGATTTCAATTTCGTTGCCGGGGATCACCTGGTTACGAACAAGATGCTCCAGTAAAACCTCATCGTCCACCGGAATCTTGTCAATCTCCAACTGCTGCCCAATCTCTGCCTCATTCAGTCGAAACGATACGCCCTTCTCGGCATAGTCTGTGCCCGGAATCGGATAACCAAACGGGGAGAGTGTTGGCATCCCTAACTTCTTCATAATCCGTTCTTCGAGGTAGGGCGATATGGCGTGCTCCAGCAAGTGTGCCTCGATGTGTGCTCGATGCAACTCCACGTCGAGCATGTCCACGACCATTCGCTCCGCGAGTCTGTGCCTGCGGACTATGCTCTCGGCGTGCCGGCCACCTTTTCTCGTCAGGGACAGCTGCTTCTTAGCATCCACCGCAAGCAGACCTTCACGTTCAAGGCGACGAATCATCCCCCCAACCGTTGGCAGCGACGTTCCAAGGCCTTCACCCTCTGGCAACATCTTTAGATGTTCCGCTAACTGCGTGAGTGTAACAATTGTATCTTCTTCATGCAGTCGATATATGGACAGCAAGTAGTTCTCTGCCGTCATTGAAAGCCTCTGACGGGACGGTGAGACATTGTCAGGCTTGGTGCTGGTTCTAGATCTAGCTCTAACCATATTACTGTTCCTGATACCACTCAATCCTGACTGGAGAATACCACTCGTTATTTCTCCAAGTCAATGTCAAACTTGATCGTAGCCTACTACGAATATGTTCGTGAAAATCATACTGAGACATCATTGATCTTGCCCAACAGGCGATCCTATCGGATCGCTATTATTGTTACTACAATCTAAGTCTATAGATTAATATGAACTAAGTCAGATTGTACCTGACAGCCCCCCAAGACGTAAAATGATCAATTGGCGGAAATCAGAAACCGCTAGTCGTTTATCCCTTATGGAAAGTACGCGATTGACCTAGTCGCTCCTTCAATTCCACAGTAACCGAGTGTAGAGACGTCGCAATTGACACATGCTTCAGTGCGGTCCCAGAGTCGCGCTGACGATACTGGTGTCAGCACGACTCAAGAATCTCTTACCGTCACCTTTCCCGAACTGCTCAGCTTCGTCTGCCGGCAACGGGAGCATCCGGCTAGGCGCCGATTTCAGCAGCGTCGTCGGCAGTTCTCTCGCCTAAACGAGCGTCCAGAATAAGCAGGCCACTACCGTCTCCATTGATGATTCGTAAATGGTCCACGATCTCTTCTGCGACCTTTTCCTCTTCCACCTGCTCGTTGATTAGCTCATGCAGCATCACTTGCGCCGCGTAATCGCTCTCTTCGATGGCGAGCTGATACATCCGGTTGATCAGCGCCGTGACTTTGCGCTCATGCTCTAAGGTCCTTTCCATAACATCAAGCGGATTGCGGAAGTCCGATGGCGGCTCCGCGATTGCCTTAAGTGTCGCGCGTCCTCCTCGATCATGCACATAGTCGAAGAAGCGCATCGCATGGGTAGTCTCCTCCTCGTTCTGCATCCGCATCCAGTGCGCGAAACCCGGCAGATTCTCATCCTCGAAGTACGCCGCCATCGACAGGTACAGGTACGCCGACGCCATTTCCGCGTTAATCTGTTCGTTGAATGACTCTTGTAGGCTTGCACTCAGTTTCATCCAAATTCCTCCTGAAGCAGTTTATTCTGTTGATTCCTTAGACCATTGAATAAGATCCTATATTCATAATTGCATTTGCTGAAAGGCTCGTCCAGAGTTAATTCAGTAATAAATTTGCCTACACAGTGGCGCACCATCTTCCGTCACCCTTGAATGGTGTTCACAATCAGACCCATGTTTGGCAAATGTGAAGTAATATCTTCGGCTATAATCTCAGTGGTGATATTAGCTGACAGTGATCGAAAGCTCTGTCAGCTAAGTGTTGAAATTAGTATTGACTAAGTGAAGTGAAGCACACCGTATCCTACACTTCTCGCACAAGCATTGAGCAATGGATGCGGGTCAACTGCCACGAGAGGAGATGAGAAAGGCAGCTGGTACCCCTGCCCGGACTCGAACCGGGGCACACGGTTTAGGAAACCGTTGCTCTATCCTCCTGAGCTACAGGGGCATATACTATTGTACACATGCGTGTGGTCGCTTGTCAGGCATTGGTAGCCCTAAAAGTCGCAGCCCGCGATCGGGAATGTTGGAGTAGAGAAGTTCCCCCGCTAGACCTACAGCATCGTCCGAAAGTGTGCGCTGCGCCGCAGCCATCCAACCGGTGTCTTTGCGCCAGCAGATGAGGCTCAGGGATAATTTCACAGCAATCTGAAGAAGAAACAGATCCCCGCAAACCCAAGGCGGCTATTCGAGCATAGTCAATGGCATTAGACAAGGAGAACAGAAAGAGCATGTCGCAGCAGGAAGTACAGATCAGAAATCGCGCGAAGGAATTGCTGAAGTCGGGAGAGGCGATTCGGGCGTTCAACGTGTTTGAGTCCCTCAGGCCCTCGGTAGCAAGCGTCCTTGCTCAGACTGGCTATGAGATGGTACTGGTCGAATCCGAGCACATCCTGCACAATCCAGAAACTCTTACGAACTTCCTGATCCTGTCTCGCAAACTCGGACTCTGCCCGACAGTAACCATTCCAGAAGTGTCCAGAACGCTGGTTTCCCGTACATTGGACGCGGGAGCGCTCGGATTGTGCCTTTCTCATTCCGAAACTACGGAGCAGGTGGATGAACTCGTTCGGTGGATGAAGTATCCGCCAGTTGGGGAGCGCGCTCTGGCTCACGGTCCCAACGCCGATTATCTCGTGGAAGACGCTTCCACCTACTGCGCGCAAGCCAATGACGCAACACTGCTTGTTCTCAAAATAGAGTCGCGCCTCGGACTGGAGAACGCAGAGGCAATGATCGCCAATGAGTGGGTGGACGGTGTGGTATTTGGACCCGGCGACCTCGCTGCTGATATGGGATTGCACGGTCAACAGGACCATCCAGACCTCATCGCAGTGATGGAAAGTGTAGCGGAAATCGCGCTCAACAAGGGCAAGGCAGTGGAGTCGCCTGTTTATGCATCGAACTCCGACGACTACAGGCTTCAAAGAGAGCGCGGCATTCAGATATTCGGCCCCATCAGAACTACGGAATACGATCTTCTGAGAAAAGCGGTGACTGAAGCGATCGAACCATTTCTCTCATAGCCAACAGTTGTGCGAGACTGTCGGCAGAACAGAGACTAATCTAGACCGAGAAGGGTGAGCGAATCTCTGTGTATGATTTCCTCGCACATTTCTACCGGCACTTCCGGCAAGCTGTGACGTCTGGCAAAATCGTTGAAGCCGTTCAGGCTGTCGATAGTTTCTTGCGGAGTCGTAAGCGGCCAATCAGATGCGAACAAGAGCTTGTGCATTACGCTCCACTCATAGGCTAGTCGTAGGCCGTTGTACATCTGCCAAGGCCGGTAGAACTGTCCTGAAACGTCTGCGTACACGTTTGGGTGCTTGCGAATGACCGTGATGCAGTCCTCGTGCCAGGGGTGGCCCATGTGCGCCATCACTATCTTTAGGTCAGGGAAATCCATCGCCAATTCGTCCATCACGATTGGATGAGCGTACATGAGAGGCGCCGCCCTCATGGGGGCGGTTCCCTGGTGAAAGACGATAGGCAGTCCATTTCGTTCCGCGAATTCGTAAACTTTGCGCGCATTGCCGCCCAAAGGCTCGAAGTTCTGGTAGTTGGGGGCGAGTTTGATGCCCTTTAGTCCAAGCTCATCAACGCATCTTTCGAGTTCTTGCATCACGTCCGAAGACCCGGGATGCACAGACATAAAGCCGATCACTTTGTTAGGGTAAGACATCGCCAGAGCTGCCGTCGTATCGTTGATCTCCGCTTGTTCTCGCATCACTCCCATATCATCTTCGCTTCCGCTGGGATTGATAGCTACTCCGAAGGCGATTGCCCTGTCCACAGGTTTCATATCCTCGATGTAATCTTCGAAACTGTTATTCAGCCGAACGCTTACGTCGGGGCGCATCACATCGTTGTATTTCTCTTCACTTGAAGGCACTGCGTCAACATGCGTGGGGATGTGCGTATGTACGTCAATAATCAAGCTCGTCTCCATCAGGCAGCAATCCATTCGGTTTTCTGCGACGCCGCATCGCATGGCGCGCATGCGTCTGTTTGCTTCGAGGCGCTCAACTTGCTCGCGTCCGAACTCGATTGTAATACAGAATGTGTTGCGCCGTGAGGATGAGCCCGACTAACTGCGGCAATGCTTAGGATATTGAGCGCCCGAGGACGCAGGATTTCGTAGATCGTCATCAGGTCAGTCGTTGCCAAGGGCTGCATGACAGAGCAACTCAGCTAAGGCTTCACGCAAGAGTTACCGGCGAATCTGGAAGGCATTCGCGGCGAGGAGTGCCACGAGGAAATCAAACTTTGCTCATGTCGGGCATACCTGTTCGGTCTAAGGACCTGCACAACCGTCTGCTGCACAACCTGACGCTACATACTTTCGACAGTCACAGCGGATTTGACTCTAATACTACCAGTTACTACCAATTGCCTGGGCCTTCTGGTTCCGCCGGGCTGACAACTGCCCCAAGCGTGTCTTGATGTTACTCCTCTCAAGAAACAGTTCTTCTAAGTGCCTAGGCTCTTTGTCGGAACGGTGCCGGCACTTGCGCGACTGTTGACGCATGCAAGACAGTTGGCGCATACTTAGCCCACCTCGCACGAGATATCCTAGGTGTCTCATCCGTCAGTACCACATCCCCTTAACGGAGTCTGGCTTTGGCAACAGCTCAATCTAATGACCGAATCCGCTACGAGCCGGAAGAAAAGTGCTCAATACTGACATCATTCGTAGTGGGTATACAGGGCATTTTACTCGTTCTGCCACCCGCAATTTCGATAATCGTAGTTACAGTTCTTTCGGCGGGACAGGACGACGACTACCTGACATGGTCGATGTTCGCTGCCCTGATAATCGTGGCTATCGTCACCGCGCTCCAGGCCTCGCGCATAGGACGCTTGGGTGCCGGGCACATGGCAGTGACAGGAGTAACGCCTAACTACATCGCGTTGGCAGTGCTCGCGCTGGCGGAGGGCGGACCGGCGATGCTTGCAAGCCTGATGGTCGTTTCCGCGCTCTTCTTCTTCGCGGTGGCCACCTGGCTGCCGCAGTTGAGGCGTGTCTTGACTCCAACAGTATCAGGCACCGTATTAATGTTGATAGCAGTCTCGGTGCTCCCATTCTGCCTCGACCGATTCGACGAAGTTCCCGCGGGCGCGCCGTCATTTGCCGGTCCTCTGGTAGCCGTTGTCACACTTGTCGTCGCGACGGGTTTAATTCTGCGCGCACCGCGCTCAGTGCGACCGTGGTCAATGCTCATCGGGTTCGTTTCGGGCTGTATCATGGCGGTCATACTGGGAGCCTACGACCTCGATCGGCTGTACTCAGCACCCTGGATTGGTATTCCTGAGGTCGGCTTTCAGGGCTTGGAACTGAGGCTGGGAGCCGGTTTCTGGGCGCTCTTGCCAATGTTCCTGATCGTAACTCTGGTGCAGGCTGTCAAGGGGATTGGCGACAATGTCGTGATCCAGCGGACAGCGCGGCGGCGTCTGAGATCTACCGATTTTCGACTGCTGCAGGGATCGATATACGCTAACGGCATTGGCATTTTCTTGTCGGGGATTGCGGGTACGCCTCCCGCGTCGTCATACTCGTCCTTCACCGCGTCGGTTGTCAATATAACGGGAGTGGCGTCTCGCTATGTAGGATACGCCATAGCGGTCTTACTCATCGTAATGGCGCTGCTCCCAAAGTTGACGGGGGCGCTGCTGACGATACCGACTCCCGTGATGGGCGCCTTCCTGCTGGTTGCCCTTGGCATTTTCTTTGTCGAGGGCTTGCAGACCATAATGAGGGACGGCCTAAACCTTGAGAAGTCGATTGTAGTGGGTCTGTCATTTGCCGTGGGAGCGGGGCTGCTTCAGCGGAACATAATTGAGGAATTGCTGGGGCATCCCTGGGGTGCGCTACTGGGAAACGGAATAACAATGGGCGCGGCGACCGCAATCCTTCTCACTATATTCCTAAACTTGACGAGTCCGCGCCCCAGACGCATCGAAACCAAACTCGACCTTGCCAATCTGCCGGAGGTCGATGAATTCGTGCAGGATGTCGCAGCGAACTTGAGCTGGAGTGAGGAGTCCACGCGGAGGCTTCGCTCGGCAGGTGAGGAAACACTGTCCAGCCTGCTGCAACCTGGAAACGAACATCTTTCGGCTGGCAGAACCGACGACACTCCACGCCTGATTATCATCGCCCGACAAGACGGTCGGACCGTCGATCTAGAATTTGTCTCCGTGCTTGAGGATGACGAAAACTTGGGAGACCGCCTCGCTTATCTGGACGATGAAGAAGAGACAATTGACGACAGGGAGATTTCGTTCCGCCTGCTAAGGCACTACGCGTCATCGGTGCGTCATCAGAAATATCATGGCCTGGACATCGTAACCGTGCGGGTGGACGCGTGATGGCTAGAGTTCACTGTCGGTTTTCGTCGAACAGTGGAACCGCAAAGCGCCGACTCAGGACGAGATTATCGGCTCGATGAATTCAAGCATCAGCTCCACGCACTGCTCCGGCTGTTCCAACTGCAGAAAGTGCGTTGCGTCGGGCAGGAAGTCATAGCCGACGGTGAAGACATCGCTGAGATCCAGGGTCGGCAGGTATGAGAATGGCAAGGTCGGATCGGCGCCAATTACCTTTGTTGGGCTGACCTGCGAATCGAAGTCCACGAGAACCGCGAATGCGCCAGCATACTCAATTATCTGCGCTTCGTATTCTGGCGGACAGCACAGTTCATAGAGATCTTCGAGATTGTTCTCTCTTAGGGTTGTCATGGAAAAGAGATCGTGGCCTCCCGGCACTATAAGCTCAAATATCGGGAAGAACGAGAGTAGGAATGCGAAGTCTTCCCTGTTCTTAAACCGCGCCATTCGCTTGCGAGAGGTAGAGGACAACTGGCTGGCGGCCTCTTCAAATTCCCTGTGGCTGCGGCCGGGCTTACAGAGTGGTGGATCGAACAGCACCCGCGCGGCAAAGTCGCTACCATTCCGGGGAGACAGAAGAGTGATCAGAGCTGAAACGGAGTGGTAAATGCCTATCTTCGGCTTGTTACCATATTCAAGGTCAATTGCCTCCAGAACCTTATCGTGGTCCTGAACCAGAGTGGGGATGTTGTGATTCTGCAATGAAGTGATTTCATTCCAGCCGTGGTTTCTGAGGTCATAGACTATGATGTCGAAGTCATCCCTCAGGCGCGACCAGAAAGGGTAATAGAGATCGATCGCCAGACCGTTGCCGTGACTGAGGACGAGTCGGGGACCTTCCGGGTTACCGTGCCTCCGCAAAGTAATTGTGGTCTCGTCGTCAACCTGCACGTCATACGTTGAAAGCGGCTGGGGAACCTCCCATCCGATCATTGAGGTCATCGTCGCATCCTTAACTCTTTTGATCAGGCCCTATTGACTGGCAGTATCATATATCAACTGCTCAAGAATCATACATCAAATGCGAGAGCGGCGGCGAATTCCTCGTTGCCAATGTCTTCTACGCGCCACCGCACCGACGGCGCGTGAGCAAACCGGAACGTGCCGACCGTCCCACCGCGGCGTATTTCCTCTGGCGCCTCAAACGTCGCGGGATCCAATGAAAGACCAGTCCCAAGTGCCTTGATTAGCGCCTCCTTGACTGTCCAGAGCTTGAAGAAAAGCTGGAACTCACCTCGGGCCCGCTCCAATTTCAGGTCAGTCTGCTCATCGGGCCCGAACGCGGCCTCGATCAGCCTGTCGAAGTCACGTCGTGTCGTGGGCTCTTCGACGTCCACGCCCAACTGCCCTCCAGGCGCAACTGCGATTAGCCCATGATTACCGCTGTGGCTCACATTGAAACTGATCTGAGCCGGAGTAGCATCCACCAGCGCAAAAGGCTTTCCATGCTCGCCCTCACCGAACGACAGCCGTTCATTGTCGCAGCCGAGTTCGGCGCAGATCATAGAGCGAAGCGCAGCACGGCACAGGACGAATCTACGGCGAGCGCCCGGGTGTGCAAACTTCCCCCAGCGTATTCGCTCACTTTCGTCAAGCCCTGAATAGGCTGACGCCTCATGATAGGCATGAGGCGTCAGGTCAACATGTACGACGGTGGCAGCGTCGATTTTCCTAAAGGGAGACCACCAGCGTTCGGCAGTGGTAGCCGACATGATTGCCGATTACTCCCACAGAAGTCATAGCTAAGCCGCGTTGGCCTCGAGGAACTCGATCAGCTGCCCGATGCTGTTCAGATCGGCGCAGCATTCAGGGGTGAGCCTGATACCAAACTCCTCCGAGATGACCCGCCCGAACGAGACGATGTCCATAGAGGACACGCCGAGATCCGATAGGCTGTTGCTCGCGTCAGCGGACGCATCTACCGGCTTTCCGTCCACTTCCAAGTTTGCCGCAATAAGACTTCTGACCCGCTCTTCAGTTGATGCCATCTATTCAATCCTCCTATGTTCAATAGTTTATCGAGTCAAGCGATAATGTACCACTGCACTTCCTCACTTGTCCATAGATTTAGGTACACATATCTTAGGTACACATATCAATGGCTCTATATGTCGTTGCTCAGGGATTCTGTCCACACTAACTGATCAGCGAAAATGTCCGCATGATGGAGCATGTGACATTGACGCAGCAAGAACAGGCAAGACTTCAGGTACTCAACAGCTTATTGGCGGATCATATGACGACGGAGCAGGCAGCGACACTTATGGGAGTGAGCACACGCCATACCAGGCGCATACTGGCGGCATACAGGGAGAAGGGAGCAGCCGCAATCGCTCCGTGCTGCCGGAAGTCAGGTCGCCGAAAGAGATTCACAATGTCATACAGGTCCCTCGGTCGAGAGCGTTCGGCCATTGCACGCAGCTTCTCGGCGAACACCTCCTCGAAGCTGTAGCTCCGGACTTGCGCCGGGCTCGGAAGAGTATCGGGATAATCGTGGCTTATGGGCCTTAAGACGGGAGGACGCGCCAGCAATTCATCCTTTGTCAAATCCAGCTTAATGCGCGCCGGCATAGGCGTATTGCGTGGCCCTATGTAGTAGATGCGTCCTTCAGACGAGATTTCTGAGCGCCGAACCCTGCAGATGGGTTGGCGCACTGCAAAGTTGATGCCCGACTCTTGCCCAACACGGTCAAGTACCTGTGCGAGGGCCTCAAGCACGTCGTCTTGTTCGACGGGACCATTCTCGAGTACGGTGAAGTCCAGATCCTCTGAGAACCGATATGTCTCGATATAGCATTTCTTGAGGCAGGTGCCGCCCTTGAATATCCATGTCTCGCTGAGCTGCGGATCGTCGCCGATTCCCCATAGTACCCAGCCAAGTACATAATCCTTCTCAACCACATCCTCACGAAGCCCCCAGCGGTCAGCGCGTTCGACGATGTCAACACGTCCTATCACGTAACCACCATGCCGCCGGGGGTGAGCCGACGCGAATTTATGCGAAGGTTCCATCGTGATACGATCGGCCCCTCGTCAGTACCGCTAGGGTCGAGTAAGCTCAAGCCCCTAGAGATTCTGCTGCGACAAGTTTCAAGAAATCCTTCGTCAGCGAGCTCTCCGCGCTCTGACAGGTATCCCAGTCTCTTGAACACAGTGCCTCGTTCAAGCCTGTCGCCGTATTCGATGAGCTTACCCTTGTCGAGGTAGTCGCTGTCGAAATAGGTAGTCAGGATCTCGAAATCGTGCAACGCACCGCCCCCGCTGGCCGGAACATCAAGGATGTCTATTACTGTACGGTGAGGGTCGGAAACGTCCACCGGCACCTGTCCGCGCCATTCACGGCGCGTTCCGAATAAATTCCTTTCAGGCACCGTTCGGATCAGGTAGTCGGTATTCTGCAAAGTCTGTCTCTTAGGGGAAACTTTCCTCCCAGAGATGACATAGATTACGCGGAATATCTGGTCGGTTAGTCCCCAATGTTCGGCGGCGCTCCACCCTCCAATGTAGCTGGGAGAGAAGAGTGTAGACGCGACCACCCAGGGGTCTTCCAGCCATTTCTCAGGCTCGAGTACGTCCAGGGGCACGCTGATATACCAGCCCTTACGGACGCGGGTCAGCCATCCGTTCTCTGCTAGACTGGCTAGCAGCCGGCGAGTTCTCCCAAGGCTCAAGTCCAGCACGGCCGCTGCCTGCGAAGCGTCAAACGGCGCCCTGAATGTGCGGTGAAGTGTAGCCAGCTGTCTGCGCCGTCGCCCGGAGACTCCAGCCAGCGGACTAGCGTCTTGATATATTGAAGGAGGATTATTTTCAGTGATCTGTGCCATGTGTTTCTCCTGATATACCAGTAAGTATATCATAGAGCGCTATTTTCGCCTGACACTGAAGATTGTTGTCTTATGGTATATCGCAAGGGCGACTTCGGCCTTCGCACTTATGGGATGTCGCTGAAGATGGCAAGCGACAGGGAGTCGCTTAATTCCAGTCGCGCCGGGCTTAGAGTGATGCTATGCTGACTCCCCCGATTTCTAAATCAGAAAGGAGAAGAGTTTGCTACTCGATGAAGTCCAGGGCGATGTGGCTAATCAGGTTTCCCAGCAGGCGGAGTTGGGTGTTCAGATCACGCGCGTAAATGAAGTACCGGAGACCGGTCCGACGAATAAGGGCGTGTGGAATCAGATTCGGAACGTAACCGCGATCTTTGCCGACCTCAAAGAATCAACCGCCCTAAATGCCGATAATTCGCCGAAGGATGCGGCATTCGCCTACACATATTTCATCAGGGCAATGGCAGTAATCCTGGAGCGCTTTGGGGCGAACTATGTCGATATCCAGGGCGACGGCATATTTGGCCTATTTGGCGGTGAGGAATCCTCCTTCTACGCGGCGGCTTGTGCGATCACGATGAAGACAGAGGTGGCTCGCACCGTATCCGTTCAATTCGAAAAGGATACGAATGTGGACTGGAAGCTAAGGGCCGGAATCGGCGTAGACATTGGCACTCTTCTTGTTCGGCGCCTCGGACTTAGAGGTACTAAGCAGAATGAAGTCTGGGCAGGCAAACCGGTGAATATGGCGTCCAAGCTGAGCTCACAAGCCGATTCCAATCAGTTAATGGTGTCGGACAGGGTTTTCGCTCAATATGAGAAGTATGCAGAACTGAGGAGACGTGCCCTACTATGGTCGTGTGGGTGCAGCAACGGAGCCGAAGGCTCTGGACTCGACGCTTCGATTGGAAGTACGTCTTATCTATGGGCGCTGGAGCCTGCACCTGACGATATTGGTTTGGATTTCGAGATGCTGTACAAGCTCGAATCAAGTTGGTGCAAGATTCACGGCCCAGAATTTTGTGAGGCAATTATCACAGGGAAGCGGGTTAAGGATTGACTATGGAAGAGCGACTGAGATCGCATTATGAATCCTTGTCTCGCGCAATCGAATTTACTCGCACGGCTGACGCGAAAGCCGGTCCCGTGCTGTTGGTACAGATCGCCTTGGCTGGGACAATGGCGGCTCGCTTCGAGCGGATACTGCCTGTCTTGTTTGGTCCCGCTTGGGACATCAACCGCGCGGCTCTTCTATTGGGTGCAATCCTCTATACGGCCCTTCTGATTGCTGTCGTCACAATTGCAGTTAGAGTCTATATGCCAAGCAGTCCCAAGACTGGCAAGTCTCTGATCTATTTCGAAGATGTCGCCGCCTTAGAATTCGAAGCATTTAGAACTCGATCCGTGGCGACAGCCGCCGAGGATATAGAAGCGCAATTGCTCGACCAGATCTACAGGGTGTCCCAGATCGCCAGTGACAAAATGAGGCGGGTCAGATGGGCCGTATCTCTGAGTGTGCCGTCGGTCCTCCTCTGGGTGATTCTCCTTGTGTTGAGCAGTATTGAGGGCGGATAGGGAAATCGCAATTGTGCAGAGGTTATCCGTCGCGCTCTGAAACGATAGGGGTTTGACGAATTGTCAATAGTGTTCGTGCTTATGCTTGAACTTTCAATCGAGGAAAGCTTTCGCGCAACATGCACCACGATAGTGTGTTGTGAGTCACTCCTACGTTATCGGAATTAAGGAATTGGGCTAGGTTGAGGAGGGTTGTTCAAATGGCGTCGTAGGTCCGTATCACCGCCGCGTTTGCGTACACCTACGTTCCATCCACCGCCTGTATCGCCAGGTCCACAAGATCCATGGCTAACATCGTACGTACCCTGCGCCTGAACAGTTCTCTCATACGAGGGCGTCGTCTCTGGTAGGATCGCCACAGCGTGTTATGGTTGGGATGCTGCCATCCCGTCAACCATGGACAGGGAGTCTGATCCCGGCAGGTTGCCTCCAGTTTCCGACATGAGCGCACGTTGGTCATGAATCCCTACAGCCGCACGCCCAGCAACGCGCGTGGATGGTAGGCTGGCGCTCCCGGCACTTCTCCATCCGGCTGCACTTCCTACTCTATTCAGTCCTCCAGGTTCGGACCATCCACGAACTCGGCCACTAAACGGGCGAGGTGGTACTGAGGAGAAGCTCATCTAGTGTCGGTGGCAACAGCCAGGCCTGCTCTCAATTCATCTGTCGACTCGGCATCAGCTATCCTACCAAGCCTGAGTCTTGCCAACACTCTACACTCCGACGGCTTATGGGACAGACATATTATTACTCAACCGCTCACATAGTGTGAGCGGTTGAGGGTCCAAGCCATTGGCAGCGAGTTAAGTCAGTCACCCTTTAAGGGCCGATCCTGTCCAGGCCGGAGGGCCATTGCTCGTGGTAGGTTCCCGGGATCCTTGCTCATCTTATGGGCGACTCCCGACCGAAGTCGATCAACTGGACAAGTTCATCAACTGCATGGCGTGAGATTCCTGTCTCAGGGTTTGAAGCATACTTGATCTCATCCCTCATAAGGAGCAACTGTCGTCTGTTCGCCTGGCTGACCTCAGTCCAGACGCCCCCTGAGCTTCGGGTCAAGGTGGTCCCTCAAGCCGTCTCCGAAGAGGTTGAATGCGAGAATCGTCAGCGTGATGGCGACTCCCGGAAATATGACCAGCCACCATGGAGGCTTGAAGGACTCGGTTAGAATGCCGCCCAGCATATTGCCCCAGCTGGGATTCGGCGGGGGTACGCCCATTCCAAGGAAGCTGAGAGCGGCTTCCGTGAATATTGCCCCTCCAAGGCTTGCACTGGCTACCACCAGCAAAGGCGCGATTGCCTGGGGTGATACGTGCCTCGCCATGATTCGCAGGGGAGACGCACCCATGGCGCGTGCGGCGTCAACATAAGAAGTCTCCTTCACGGACAGCACGACAGAGCGCACCACCCTGGTCGATCCCGGAATCCTCGTAACCGCTATGGCGATGATGATCGTCTGAAGTCCCGCTCCCATCGCCACCAGAAGGAGCAGCGCGAGTATCACGCTGGGGAATGATATGAGCACATCGAGAAAACGCTGCGTAATCAGATCGAAGCGCCCCCCGACATATCCTGACAATATCCCCCATGAGAAGCCTATCGCATCGCCGATGCCGACTGATACGAATGCGACCAGCAGCGTTATCTGCGTTCCAAAGATAATGCGACTGAGAACATCCCTTCCAAGGTTGTCGGTGCCTGCGAGGTGATTGAGCGAGGGAGGCTCCTTCAGCGAGCCATAGTTGCCCTGTAACGGGTCCTGCGGAGCGATGTACTCTGCGAATATGGCTAAGAGCACGACGAGTACGAGGACAAGCGCAGACGCGGCGCCCATAGGCGAGGCAATTGTGAAGCGCTGCAACACGCCATACAGGTATCCGAACAGACCCGCCACACCCTCGCGTGGTCTGATCTCTTCTAAGCCAACGTCAGTTTCACTCATCTAATCTCCCGTCGCGGTTCGTTGGGCTACTGGTAGCGTATGCGAGGGTCTATCCAGCTATAGGTCAGGTCGATAACGAGGTTGATAAGAACGAAGATGATGGCGTAGAGCAGCACAAGGTTCTGGATGAGCATCCAGTCCCGCTCTGTTATGCCCTGCACAAGGGCGGTCCCGAGTCCGGGCACGGAGAAGGCTCGCTCCACAGCCACCGAGCCTCCAAGCAGGGACGCGAACTGAAGGCCGGAAACGGTGATCACGGGTAACAACGCATTTCTCAGGACGTGTCGCCAGACGACGAGCTTTTCGGCCATGCCCTTTGCCCTGGCGGTGCGAACGTAGTCCTCGCGGAGTACCTCTAACAGTTGCGCTCTTGCCATTCTGGCAATAAACGCCGCCATGCCCACGCCAACCGCTATGGCCGGCCCCAGCGTGATCTGTAGATTCTTGATCGGGTCATCCCAGAAGTAAATTATTGTGATGGGCGGCTTCCACGTGAAGAAGACCACCGTAATCAGGATGAACGTCAGGCCGAGCCAGAAGCTCGGAATGGCCAGAAAGAGCGTAACGAAAAAGCGCGACGCATAGTCCAGGAGCGAGTTGCGGCGCATCGCCGCTATCATTCCAATAGGCAGCCCAATAACCCATGAGAGGATGATGGACAGTAGCGCAATTTCCCCGGTGATAGGTCCACGTCTCTGGATAATCTCGCGAATGGGCTTCTCCGTCCAGAACGACCTGCCCAGATCCCCACTGAAAATGTCCTTCATCCAGCTCAGGTACTGTAGATAAAGGGGCTTGTCCAGACCCAGGCTGCGCCTCGCCGCTTCAAGCTCCTCGTCGGACAGGACATAGACGCCCTCCGCTTCACCGACGATGATCTCAAGCGGATCGCCGGGGAGGACGCGCATGGCAACGAAAATGAGGACAGTTACGCCAAATACCGTCGGTATAGCCAGCAGCAGGCGTCTGTACACGTAGGTCTGCATGTCTATTACCCGGGGAGCGAAGCCCGAATCCGTACCCGGTACTCCACCGGAGCGCAGAGCGGGGCTTCCTCACCGGTCATTTCTCCCTTTTCGGTTCGCGGGTGCGGTATTGGATGAACCGGCTACCTGTCGAGCCAGACGGTTTCAATTCTGCCCCACTCCACAACCGCGCGTCTGTCGAGCGTCAATCCCTTGACATCGTTGCGCCACATGAGCTGGTGGCTGATCCAGCCCAGAGGCACCGCAGGCGAATCCGCGTCCAAGATGTCCTCTCCCCTGCGGAACAGAGCAGCGCGGGCATCGGCGTCAAGAGTCCTGTTCAATTCGGCGGTAATCTCGTCGAATTCAGGATTGGAATAGCGATAGAAATTGAGCGACCCGCCGGTTACCCAGTTCGCGAGCCACAGGGCTGTATGATCGGGCGTCGGAGGTCGCCCGCCCAGCGTTCCCACAATGAGTTGGTAGTCTTTCTTCAACTCTTCGCCTTCGAGCGCCCTCTCGTAGGTTCGGATACTAACATCGATGTCGAGGTGGCGTCCGAGCATATCCTGAACGAAGGGTGAGAATGCCTGCGAGAACACCGGCACCGTTGGCGTGGCGATTTCTACATCGGGGAAGCCTTCCCCATCAGGAAAGCCCGCTTCAGTGAGCAGCACCTTGGCCATTTCAACATCGGCGGCGTTATCCTTACGGTAACCTGGTATGTCGGCGAGCTCCGATTCTGAAAGGGCTGCCTCACCCTTGGGGTGAATCCAGCGTCCCAGATCATACCAGAAGCCTCCCTCGCGACCCACAAGAACGGCGTCGTGACGGTTGATGACCAGCCGTATAGCCTTGCGAACTCGCTCATCGTCGAATGGTGGATTCTCGTTGTTGATGTAGAGAATCTGGCCTCCGAAGCTGGGAGCCAGCGAAGTTGTAACGATGTCCTGCCTGGTCTTCCCCTCGTCCCATGTCTCGGGAGCGACATTCCACGACCAGTCAGCCTGATCGGTCAGCACCGCGGTGCCCCTGTCCACCGAGTTGGGAACGTGAATCATCTCCAGTCGGTCAACATAAGGGACATTGGGATTCCAGTGGTCAGGGTTCGCGTCGAGAATCCACTTCTCGCCGGGCAGGTGCTCGTTGACGGTGAAGGGTCCCGTACCCGGTGCGAAGGCCACCTTTCGCAGGTCCTGTCCGTTTTCATCGAGTGCAGCCTTAGAGTAGAGGCCCAGCGCAGGGAATGCGAACCAGTCGAACATCCAGACACGGGGCTCGCTCAACGTGAACCGCACGGTCAGGTCGTCCACGGCTTCGACTTTCTCGATGGCGTTGAAATTGCTTCTGAACGGGCTGACATTGCCTTCCGGCGGATTGACTATACGCTCAAAGTTGGCAACCACGTCGTGAGCGGTAAAGTCGCCGCCGTCCGTGAACTTGACGCCTTCGCGCAGGCTGAAGTCATACTGGGTTACGCTGTCCGAAATCTCCCAGTCGGTTGCAAGCTCGGGCACGATCTCCTTCACACCGTCAGCCGGGTTGCGTCTCACCAGATTGCTGTACATCTGTGTGAGGACATTGCTGTTGCCGCCCTGGTGCATGTCGAAGTTTGAGGTCGTGGCACCCCACGCGGTCCTGATCGTGCCGCCTCGCTTTGGGCTGGCTTCGGGCGCCTTCAGCAGGAAGCCGGTCACCTCTGCGGGTGGTGGAGCGGGTGCGGCGGGTGGCGCAGGTGGAGGGGTCGTAGGGGCAGGGGCGGGAGCAGCGGGCGCAGCTGTTGGCGCGGCAGGGGCTGGCGCTGGTGCCGCTGGGGGTTCCTCGGCGCCGCCACAGGCTGCCATTATCAGTCCGAAAATCGCGATAATCAATGAAAGGAGAATAACTTGCTTCATGACTTCCCTCCCTTTCAGAGAAAGCTGCGGTGTATATGTTCCCGATGTGGGATTGTTAAGGAGTTCGCTTATTGCTCGCGCCGAAGATTGACCAAATGCTCCGTTCCGTGATTTCAGTGTTGATCGGATGGCAGTGAAATGATTCCTTATGTCCAGATAAAATACACTCCCTACTAGATTATGTCAACAACAGGCGTATCTGAGGGTGGTATCCGGCTCGGCAAGGTCAGGCTTCCAGATTGCCTTAACCGGCGGCACGATTGACAGAGAGGATATATTGAAGTTGGGCAAGCCCCCGTTCGTCTGCCCCCGGAGTTCGCGCACATCGGCCGTCCCAAGAGCCGGATTTAGGCTACCCGTCCGTGAGAGTGCGGATGACGTTACGGAATGATTGAAGCCTCACTTATGCCCAGTCGAGCATCTGCATGCCGCTCAAGAGGCGGTCTAAGAAACGAAGTTCTGCAGGCGGGCCGCGCCGCGCTCAGGGGCCGCCTGTTCTACGGCTGGTGGCTCGTCGGGCTGTCGTCGTTCATGCTCACGCTAATGTCCCTGACCGTGTTCCAGGGACTTGGAATCATGCTGGTGGCGCTGGAGCGGCGCTACGGCTGGAGTCGCACGGCACTCTCAGGCGCATTCTCCCTCGCGAGAATCGAAGGCGCCATCCTGGGGCCTATCGAGGGTGTACTTGTTGACCGCATGGGCACTCGCCGGATGGTTCTTATCGGGTACACCATGATGGGTCTTGGTTTCATCTGGCTTTCGCAGATTGATGCCCTCGGTGAATTGGGCCTGCTGGGAGTATTGCCGCTTCCGTCATTGGACGAACGGCTTCTGCACTTCTACGGATCCTATATGTTCATCTCACTTGGAACCGGACTTGGCGGGTGGCTCGCCCTGATAGCGATGGTGAACAACTGGTTCAACCGGCGGCGCTCATTCGCAATGGCCTGTTCGATGTCGGGAATCCACCTGGGTGGGCTTCTTGTTCCCGTCCTGGCTGTGGCAATCGAATGGTATGAACTCAGTGGAGCAGCAATGGGGATAGGCGTGCTGCTGCTTCTGATTACCGGACCGGCAGTGAAAGCCATACGGGACCGACCCGAGGACATGGGGCTTCTACCTGATGGCGACGTGACGGGGTCTCGAACCAGTGGCTCGAGTGGCCACGCCGCAGCGGAGTCCGAAGAGGACGAGGAGCCTGACTTCACGGCAACACAGGCGCTGAAAACGCCCGCATTCTGGATGCTCACCATCGCACAAGTGGCGTCCAGTGTGGCAATCGTGACACTGGCGCTGCATCTGGTGCCCAAGTTGACCGACACCGGGATGTCGCCTCCTGCCGCAGCGTTTGTGCAGACTGCCTACACCCTTGTTGCTCTGCCCGCACAGTTCATCTCAGGTTACCTCGCGGAGCGCTTGCCGAAGACCTTGATGATTGCTTTCTTCCTGTTTCTGCAAGGCACGGGAATACTGGTCATCGCTCTGTTCGATAGCGTCGCTATGGCGTATGTGTTCGCGCTTTTGTACGGAATCGGCTTCGGAGGACGGAGCCCACTGACGACGGCGATCAGGGGAGATTACTTCGGCCGAAAGGCCTTCGCCACCATTATGGGAATCTCACAGTTTCCTATGAATGTCGCCATGATTTTTGCGCCGCTGTTCGCCGGGTACATGTTCGACACAACCGGAACATACATAGTCCCGTTCACGACATTCGCGGCACTGAGCTACATGGGAGCGATACTGATGCTGTTCGTGCGCAAGCCGAAGCTGGGCTAGCGCGCCTGAGTGGAAATTTGCAAGAGAGCGTTTTAGGGTAATATGAGGGCGTTCCCCCTGTACTGACCTTCCACGGTCAAGATCGAAAGTGCTTTCTGAGATCGTCTCGAGTGAGAATACTCACTTGATACTTGCGACTGTGCAAATATACACTGCTACCAATCTCGAGCCACGAAACACCCTTGGCTCCATGTCCGCTGAAGCCTTGGTGAAGTCCTCGGCTGGAAGGAGTTGCCTGAATGTCTCCCGGGTACGAACTGCTGTTGAAAGGTGGAGAGGTCATTGACCCTTCGCAAGGACTTCGGGCCCCGCGCGATGTTGCGTTCAGTGATGGCAAAGTCGCTGCCCTCGAAGTGGACATTTCTCCTGACGACGCGCGGCAGGTTGTTGACGTGTCGGGGAAGATCGTCACTCCGGGTCTCATAGACATCCACGGACACTATTTCGAACACATTGTGCCCTTTTCCACTGCCGCCGACAGGGTGTGCCTCCCTAACGGCGTTACCACGACCGTGGATGCAGGCAGCTCCGGCTGGCTCCACTTCGAGGGCTTCAAGGAGTACATCCTCAAGCGTGAACAGACAAGGCTGATGGCGCTGGTGAACTTGTCGGCTCTGGGCATGATGGCGCCGCGCAGGAGTATAGGCGAGGACTTCGGGCCCACCATAGGCATCAGCGGTGGACCCCAGACCCTCCTGGATCCCCACAGCGTGGGCGAGCTTCAGGACCTTCGCTTCGCGCAGGTGGAGGAAGCCGTGCAGTGCATCAGGGACAACCCCAACATCGTGCTGGGAGTGAAAATCCGCATCGACCACGAGATCAGCGGTGAGGCGAATACCATTCCGGCGCTGGAGCGAGCGCGCACTGTTGCCGACATGACTGGTTCCTTCGTCATGGTCCATGTGGCGCGTGTGCCCATTCCCCTGGCGAAGGTGTTCGAGTACCTGCGCCCCGGCGACATCGTGACCCACGTCTTCCACAGCGCCGAAAACAACGTTCTCGACGAGCGTGGCAATGTGAGGACTGAAGTCGCGGAGGCTAAGGACAAGGGTATCGTCTTCGATATAGGAGCGGCGCGCAGGAACTTCGGAATCAGCCTCTCAAGGGTTGCAATCGCACAGGGACTACTTCCGACTACGCTGAGCAGCGACATAACCAAGTCCCGGCCGCAAAGCCCTATCGTGTACAACCTGCCGGAGGTAATGACGCTATATATGTCACTGGGCATGTCCTTGGAGGAAGTGATAACAGCTACTACGCTCAATGCTTCCAATGCCATCGGGCAGATGGAACAGCTTGGAACACTATCTCCGGGCGCAACCGGCGATGCGACTGTCATTGACCTCGAAAAGGGCAGCTTTGTCTTCGACGACGGGAGTGGCGAATCTGTCACCTCTGACGAGCGCATCTCGCCGGTTGTGACCATCAAGGACGGCAAGGTCTGGCAGCCGCACGCCGTATAGCGGACACAATGCCAAGATCTGCCAACGTTGAGGTCGTGCCATGGTTTCCCATGGACTCACTTGCCGCATCAGCTTCCGGGCGGCACCAAGGCTACTATAACGAATCCTGCGCCCTCCTTCCTGTAAACTGCTGGTTAGTTGCCAGGTGTGGCGCGTGCTCATTCCCATCAATGTCGCATTCTCCGTGGTGTGACATTATTGTCGACCAGTTAGCACTGACGCTTATGCTGACCTTGAACGCCCACTTTCGAGAAAGTAATGACAAAGGTCAATCTGAATACAGAGGTGAAGCAAATGAAGTTCGTGATGTACAACGACAACCGGCCCGGCGTTCTGACAGACTCTGGAGTTATGGATATAGGTGACCTCTGTCCCGGCGATGGCCAGGACGCGATGGTGCACCTGATCACCAACTACGATGCGCTTAAGTGCCGGCTTGAAAGCCGCGCCAGGGAGGGCATGCCGGTCGAGGGCGCTCTGCTGCGGGCGCCGCTGCCGAGTCCGCGAAAGGTCCTGTGCATGGGCGGCAACTACCGAGAGTTCGGCACGCGAGAGCCCGCGCCTATGTGGGGCTTCATGAAGCGCCTCCACAGTATTCTGAGCCCGGGCGGCATCGTGGTTCTCCCTGACATAGACGCCAACATATTTCACCACGAGGCGGAGCTGGTGCTGGTATTCGGCAGGGGCGGGAAGGACATTGCGGCGTCGGAGGCGATGGATTATGTCTTTGGCTACACGGCGGGAGTGGACGTGTCCGCGCGAATGCCGGGTGGCGGGGGTGGTCGCGTGCCCAACACACTGCCTATCGCGGAGCACAAGTCGTACCCCACGTTCTGTCCTCTGGGGCCGTGCATCGTGACCAAAGACGAAATCGCGGATCCCGAGCATCTGCAGGTCACGCTAAGTGTCGAAGGTGAGCCGCGGGTCGACTACAACACCGACGACCTGGCGCACTCCATCGCGGAGTCGATAGAGTACGTCGCGGCAATCGAGGAGATCAGCCCCGGCGACGTGCTCTTCATCGGCACCAACCACCAGGGCCTCGGCGCTATGCAGGACGGTGACAACATCGAGGTAGGCATCGAGGGCGTGGGCAGTTTCAGCTTCACGGTCAGCGATCCGCTGGGGCGCCGCTGGCCCAGGGGCATCGACGAGGCGACGGCCAGGGACATAAGGGAGGGGACCGGCGGTCCGGGCAGACTCGCGCGACCGCTGTCGACCGTATAGTCGCAGGCCGGGTAGGTTCCATACTGACCTTTGCATTAATGAAAATCAGAGATCCTAACCGTACGCTCACGCCGTGCCGGGCAACCTGCTATGGATCAGGAAGCTAAGTCACCACTGAGAAGATGCAGGAACCTAATGATGTGCGGCAACCAGCATAGGCCTAAGAATAGAGAATCTCGTGCAGGAGCTTCACAGGCAGGCCGCACCGTACTTGGCGGATAGCTTGTAAGTTGCATCAAACTCGCAAAAGTGTCAGTCTTTGAGGTGGGTGAGAGGGGTAGAGGACGCGATCGAAAAAAGACCGTCCGCAACCTGCCGGGTCTGGAGCACTGTCGCTTCGAGACGTTCGTGTGATACAAGGCGGCAGAGTGTTGCGTGACTGTCTTGGGCGTCAACGAGGCCTGCACCACAAAGAGGTTATCGTGAATCGGCGAATCGCCGGATGACTTTGGTGGCGCGTCTGTCGTGTTGGGCCGGGCCGGCGAGCGGATGGGCCGCGACTACAATGGAGCGCGTGGAATATACCTGGCGAGCGTGACGAAGTCGCGTCTCAGCGAAAATATGGGCAAGGTTGCGTAGCGACCCTGCTCGCAGATTCCGCGATGCCCAGCATTCATCAAGGGATGTCCGTCGCTGTCCATGATCCTTGATGACGCTGTGCTCCTGCCGCGGTTTCTCACTACATCAGATACCGGCTTGGAGCTTACGCTGCCCATCGAACAGTCAATGGGATTGAACTCAGTGGCGCCGAGATCTGCGGACACCCCAACATAAGCGAGCCGCCAGCATATCTGGAAGGCAAAAGGAGAAGATTGTACATGGATTCGAGAACCTCGCTCGCCGGTGACTCTGTTCTAGCCCCTGAGATTGTACCGAGAGGTAGCGTCAGGGCTACGTACCTGAGCGAAGCATCGACAGTATTGGTTACTGGGGCAACCGGCTTTTTGGGAGCATTCCTGCTTGACGAGTTGCTGCGCACCACAGAACAAAGCACCCGGATCTATTGTCTGGTAAGGGACCGGGCCTCCGGGCAGGGAAGCCCCGGCAACCGTATAGTGGGTACTCTGAATTTTTACGGACTGTCTCAAGAGCCCACGGATAGCCGGATCGTCCCTGTCATTGGAGACCTCACCCGGCCCCAGATGGGACTAGACAACGAAGATTACCAGGACTTGGCAGAAGAGATCGACTTGATATTTCACTGCGCCGCCTTCGTCAACTACGTTCATCCTTACGAGGTTGCCAAGCCCCACACTGTCGACGGGACTTTGGAGGTGCTCAAGTTTGCCTGCGATGCCAGAACAAAGCCGCTCCAATACATCTCCTCCAACGGTGTCTTTCCTGGAGGCGACGATTCTCCGTACTTGGAAAACAACGAGATTGACGGCTTTGTCGACAGGATGGAAGGTGGCTACAATCAGGCCAAGTGGGTTGCAGAAAGACTCGTGTGGTCAGCGGTATCCCGAGGACTGCCGGCCTGCATATACAGGCCCGGCAATATTGGCCATCATAGCAGTACCGGCACGGTCAATCCAAATGACTTCCAGCAGTTGATAATCAAGGCCTGCGCCCGCCTGGGGTGTGCTCCCCTGGTCCCGGGCTGGCGCTTCGAGATGACGCCCGTCGACTTCCTGGTCACCGCCATCACGAAGTTCTCTGACGAGCCGGCGCACTTTGGAAAGGTCTATAACGTGGTTCAACGAGACCCCGTCACCGCCAATCGCGTCTTCGCTCATATGGAAACCTCCGGATACGTGACAGAGCGCGTACCTCTGGATGAGTGGAAATCAAGACTGCAAGAGACCGCAGACCGGGAGTACGACTTGGAGCTAGACGTTCTTGTGCGCTCCCTGGACTCGGTTGAGGGGTATCTCTCCGATACCAGCACCTATGACGTAAGCCAGTTCGCTAAAGCACTTGCAGAGATTGGTATGGCAATGCCGACAGTTGACGTAGAATACGTGACCAAGTTCCTAAATGCGTAACTTGAGAGGACCTATCGGCGTCATGCCATTGCCGAATCGGCAGGCACCAGCCCTCGGTGTGGTCGCGAAGTCGTCTATAATGAATCCTGAACTCCAAGTCCGGTTGATATTCTGGAGAGGGATGGTCATGAGCACGCTACCAAATTCGAGTGAGATTCCCAGGTGCGAGTCGATAGAGGATGTTATCCAGAACTTCGGCGACCTTAATCAGTTGGCTGCCGAAATGGACTCGCTTCGCGAGCTGGCGATAAGCGTTGAGGGGCGGAGGAACGAGCTCATTGCGGAGCACCCGGACCAGTGGGTCGCGGTCTCGAAAGATGGCGTCGTTGCGGCGGCCCGCACCAGGCGCAAGCTGTTCGAGTTGCTGGAAGAGCAGCGGATTCGGCCGGACGACGTGTATCACGACTACCTGGACACCAATCCCCGGACGCTTCTTCTATGATTCATGGCTGGTTCAGTGATCAGGGCAGGCCCTACGTCTTCGCTGCCGTGACTCTGCCTTGGCTCGGCTACACCCGGAGAGTGCGTCTGCTGGTTGATACGGGAGCTGACGTAACTTCGCTGCATCCTGCGGATTGTGAAGGTGTTCCGTACGAACTGCTGGGTGATAGCTCTGAGACCACCGGAGTGGGTGGCACGATCGAGTGTTACAGAGAACCGGCACTCGTTACATTCAGGGACATCGAGGAGTCGAGCCTTCGGGTATATCGCCTGCTCATAGACATCGCCAGTCCTACCGAGCACAACCAGAACATCCCATCTTTGCTGGGTCAGGACATTCTGAGAAGCTGGCGGGTAATCCATGACCGGCTAGCCAATGACCTGACCTTCGAGGTTCATCTGGCCGACTTCAATGCTCCCGTCTGACGCGTGGCAACCTGCTTATCCCGGCTGCAAAGATTCAGAAATCTGCAGTCCCTGATGAACGACGACAATTATAATGACCGGCCGTTATAAATGTCGATGTTCATCATTCACTGTTCGGAAATGCCTTTCCACCTGGCACAGGCTCAAGGGGAGCCCGGCGCCGGTCGCTAGTCGTCACCCAGAGGCCACACCAGCCAGGAGTGGACGTTGTCGTAGCAGTTCGCTCCCTCTCTAGGTGAGTTCGGGAGGACGGTGAAGCTGCCGTCCACCGGCGCGCACCCGTCGCAGAACATGTTAGGCGACGGGTCGTCTTCGGCGTCCTCGTCCCAGAAGAGGAACTCATCGTCCTCCCAGCCGAACAGGTCGTCGTCCGGATCGTCGTCGTCC
Organism: Dehalococcoidia bacterium; assembly: GCA_965203955.1. Classification (GTDB taxonomy): domain Bacteria; phylum Chloroflexota; class Dehalococcoidia; order Lucifugimonadales; family JADFKI01; genus Bin90. The sequence goes on from OZ241923.1 coordinate 242,574, forward strand.
GGATCGTCGTCGTCCTCACGCTCATCGGAGAGCAGACGCCACTGCGCCTGGCGTCCTCACAGACGGCAGGCCTGCAGGGGAAGGTTCCTGGCAAGCACGACGATCTTTCCACCGTGCCATGGCTGCGATGGGCTGAGTTTCTGCGCCAGTCCCTCGAACTCCTGCACGTGACGCAGGTAGAGCTCCGTGGTGGTGCCGTAGTTGAACTGGTGCTCAAACCAGGTCGCAGGCTTGATCGCCGTGCCGACGGCCTTTCCCATGTGCTGCCAATGCTCCTCACGCTCGTCCATCGGCAGGAATTCAAAGTCGTCGCCGGGCCTCGGCATGGAGTAGACTGTGCCTCTGATGTCGAAGTGGCTCAGGTGGCCGCGGCACTCCAGCCAGACAGAGCGCAGGAACCGGTCAAGCTCGTACAGGGTTGCGTCGGCCCGAACGGCGAGCTCCATCCAGTGTGGACGCCCCAGTCCTCTCACCGAGATGTGAATAGTTCTAAGCGACAGCCTCCGTCGCCCTTTCGGGGCGGTCCGGCTTGCCTTGATTCTGTAGCGGGCTTCCATGCACCCGCCGAAGTGGCTGTAGGCCTCATGCCCGTACAGAGTTGTTCCACAGACGTTGCAGGTGCCTGGGATCATCGCGCTTCTCCGTGTCGAGTGTGAGAGTATCGTGCATCGCGGGAGCATGCAGTGCCAATGCTGACTTCGTTCTGATTCCCTCTACCGGGCTTTCGTGGACTTCTCACTTCGGCCGGCCCGTCTCTTCTCTCCGTTCAATCTATCCACTCAGCAGGGTTTGTCCAAAAGCCGATATTGCCTATCGTTCATTCTGCCGACTGGTTGTGGCGTCGAAGTGGGTCGAGATGCTCCAGCATCTCCTCCTACGTCCTCCAGACGGACTGTACAGACGGCTGTACCCAATTGTAACGCCGGTTGCGGTATATCGCGCTTCCCGTTTGATCTGGCTGGCGCGAAACCTTGGAGCTAATCGGGGTATCACCAAATGCAACGACTGAAGTTTGGGCATGAGATTGAGTGTCCGAGAGAATCCACCTCTTGACATGTTCCTTCCGGATGTTAGAACATCGGATAGAACTCCGCAAAAGTTCTAAAGCTGAAAATATATCCACACGACCTTGGCAAAGGACGGGCATTCGTGCCCCCTTGCGGTCGTATGTGGATGCCGGGAACTTTTGCGGAGTGCCCTAATCCTTGCCAAGAGGGGGTTCCGTATATGTCTCTGCAAGTGCCGTGTCTTGGTGTTGAAGCGAAGCGCCGTCATTCACGCCTATTGGCGGCTGCGGGTCCTTCCTTCACCACGGCATATCGACTACTCCTCGTCTCACTCGGCCTTCGCCTGTCTGTCCGTCCCTCGCAGACTCCTGTCTCCGGCATCAGTCGCTCGTGCGCCAGAATGGCGAACGCAGCAGTGATCCCGCTAGATATTTCAGACCGAAAGTTCACGTTGGCGACAACTGGCCTGACCCTGCTTCCGCTGACGACGGCGTTCACCACTGCCTACGGTGTTGTCGGCACTCCGGGCAAAGGGGGCGCCCCGCTCAGCATCGTCTCGCCGGAAGTGTTGGCGCCAGAGTTCTACAGTGTCGACACCTCTGTCCATCAGGATCCGCTTGATGGCCTCCCTGCGCGTCCGCCGCCCACTCGCGCCTCCGCCTCCTTTCCCGATGATCGCCCCTGTATCCCGAGATTGCAGAATACACCATATTAATGGTGAGTAAGGATCAGATGACAATGACAGATAAGTCGACCGGACAGGATATGCCGGCCACCGATGAACAGATTTCTCCGGACATGCGCGTGGTTCCGGAATCCTTGCTCCTGCGCCATGATGAGGCCGCAGGCACACCGTTGAACACCAAAACCGGTCGTTTGACGCTCAGGCTATCCGCAGAACTTCTGCTAGATGTACCTCTCAACAAGCGAAATTGCGATTGGGAGCGCGACTGGTCTATGCGGGAGCTGGCAGACAGGCTCTGGCCCAGCGGCTGGGATCGGGAGAGCGACGTAGCGCGCCTGGTCGACGCGATATTCCGTGTGGACAACTTCCGATTTCTGACGACAGTCGATGGAGTTGACTGGCACAGAAAGATGTTTCGGTTCCCCTTGATTCCGCTCCCGAGTGCGTCGCCGTACACCCCGTTTCCCGTGACCGTGCCCCATCCCGCAGCGGCGGGGTCGGGTGGACTGGTGCATTTGCCAACTCTGCGCGAGCTGGGCACGATTTCGGACTGTGCTTACCGGGTCGGGCTTGGACTGGCGAAGGTCTGGTCGGAGGCCCCAGAGGTCAGGTCGGAAGCGGGCCTACATCCTGAGCTGTCAGATGAAGACCTTGCGCTCCTCTGCTATCCCACTATGGTCGGCGAAGCCCATCAGTCCAGGCGAAAAGCACTCATACCCAAGATCAAATTGGCGATCTGGACATTAAGGGATCGGGAATTTTGCGAGATCGAGCAGGTAAGTCATGAGGATAGATCGTCTTCCTGGAGAATTCTTCCTCCGAAGGGTTGGGGGCCCAATTATCGCAGCTGAGTTGGGCGTCCCTGTGCCTATCATCGAGTCGAGCTCAAGTGATCCCGCAGAGACAATGCCTTATTCGCTTTGTCACGAGGCCAATCAGGAGACAGTTGGATGAGAAAGGGGTTCAACTTCCCCCGTAGGTTGGCGTTGCTGGTGCGTTTCCCCAAGCCCAGATAGGCAGAAAAGATGGCTCAACGTCTGAACTGGATGCCCTATGGGCGCTCATGCAGGCCGTGAAAGTAAGGAGGGTAGATTTAGATGTCGAAGCGAATGCTGATTGTCTCTTGTCGATGCTCGCGCTTATGAGCCTGGCCTGTTCAAGCACCTACGACAAAGTCTACGATGAAATGAGAGACGCCGGTCTAACGGAATCTGAAGCGTATGGTTTCGCAACCTTATACACAGAACAGATCGCGCAAGGTGAAACGGAGGCATTCGGCTCTGCCTACTCCGAACAGGCGGCGCAAGGCAAGGGGCATATACACGCGGTCTCTTACGCCAACGCGCTAGTACCAAGTCCACTTGATGATGACACGCGCCATTCTATTTATAACTTTGGCTCTGGATAGACCCGGTTGAGTTTCACGCGAGCGTCCTGAGAACTGAACCGCCAGTCTATTGTCGCGCCAACGGAGTTGCGCTCCCGCTCAAGTGCGGCTATGTGCAGTCTGAGCGTCTGTTCGTCACCGATTCGTCCTCTCAGGCACTGCTTACTGAACACGCTCAATTCTATCTCCGCCATATTCAGCCAACTCCCATGCTTAGGTGTGTAGTGAAACTCCAGCCTCCGCGCTATGCGCCTCGCCTCCACAGGTTCATAAGCCTCATACAGCGAACCGAACTTGTGAGTGTTCAGGTTGTCCAGCACCACCCTGACCACCTTGGCATCGGGATACGCCTCATTCACCAGCCATCTCATCTGCTCGGCAAAGTCCACCGCAGTGCGCCGCTGGGTAACCTCCACATGTCTCCATCCACCTTTTGGCTCGCAGAAGACGAACAGGTTGCGCGTCCCGTTACGCCTGTACTCGTAGTCGTAACGCCGAACTCTCCCCACCTGCGTGCCGATGGCCGCTCTCGTATGTCCGATCAACTGCTTGGATGTCTCATCGAAGCACACCACAGGTCGCGCAGCATCATACTCCTCCTCGTACAGGTCCAACACTTCTTCCATCCTTGCAACGAACTCCCCGCTCAGTTCAGGGATGCACCACGCCTTGTTCTTCCACGGCTTGAGTTCGTTTTTTTCAAGCTCTGACGCACCGTCTCGCGCGCTACGCTCTTCACATAGCCCAACTCCACGGCCTTGTCCGCAAGCAACTTCAGCGTCCAGTGGGTATGGCCCTCGGGAGGATCACTGCACGCTATGGCCACAAGATGCGCCTCCGCACGCTCATCCAGCTTGCGCTTCTGTCCGGGACGCGCCAACTCGGTCAGTGATCTCTCGAGTCCCTCCTCGCAGAAGCGCTTGCGTATCCTTACGACCGTGCGCCTGCTGAGCACGACCGTGCGCCTGCTGAGCGACAGCGCTTCGGCTATGCGTCCGTCGGTCTGTCCTTCGTCAGACTTCAGCAGCGCCAGCGCTCGCTTGACCGTGCGCGCCGGCGATCTGCCTCGGTGGGCCACTTCATTCAGCCGGCGCTTCTGGGACTCGGTCAACTCCACTCTGTACTTTCTTGCGGTCATATTCGGCGACATCCTCATTGTAAGATGCGCCACAATCTAACCCATTTCTTATACTTGTGCCAATATCAGGCGGACTTGGTACTAGTCGGGTAGGGCGTTGGCGAGCAACATGCGCATGAACACGCTGTCGTCTTCTATGAGGAATATGTTTCGGACACCACCGTGACGCTCTCCTACATTGTCCGTTATGCGTACGCACTGGTAATACTTGGCCAATCCGAACGACAGGCGCGTGATTTCGCCTCCAAGAACGAATAGCGAATGGCCCGGCTGGACTATAGAGCATAGAGAGAAGTCACGGGCTCTGATTCGATGCCTTTGATGGACGGGGCTGCTTGAACGTCTGAAAGTACACCCGCGTAAGGTAGGAAAGGGCGGATATGACCACAACAGGGGAGCGCCTAGCGAGTCTAGAAGGGGATGTTAGCTTGCACATGGAGCCACGGCTGTCTGTGGGGAGGATCCCAATCCTAGCCAGGGGGGTTCGAGTAATGGAACTTGCAAGCCGTTCTTCCGTCCTGCACACGCGCGAAGTTTCAGGCTGTCGCATCCGAGTCGCCAAGCCACACGCGACATCTCATCTCCGGCTATCCCTTCAGCCAGATACGGCGTCTCGCCAACCCCTTCACCTGTCGGTACATTCCAAGGGCCGCCGCGGCGCCAGGAGAGTCGCTCCTCTGCTCCTAGTTTTTGTGCCACACGACGACAACTTATGGGGACAATCACAGGATATGCAGAGGTAAGTAGAAGCTGTATCTGCGATGAATTCGTAGGCACGACTGGTTGTTGCCCCCAGTGTCAACGCCGACTTAACTTAGTGCATTTTCGCCGACTTAGATTTGAGCCACCTACATCCTTTTAGTTAGCCTTCCGTTTGTGTCTCCGCCGCCGTTGATGTCAGCAGCCGACTCGATGTCAGCAGCCCGGACTGCCGCTTGTCCTTTAGCCTGTAGCTCTCGCCGCGGATGTTGATTACGTGGCTGTGGTGCAGCAGCCTGTCGAGGATGGCTGTAGCTATCACGGTGTCGCCCAGCAGCTCTCCCCAGTCGGCGAAGCCCTTGTTCGACGTCAGTATGATGCTGCCCCTCTCGTACCTCGCCGACACCAGGCTGAAGAACGCGGTCGCCGACTCTCTGTCATACGGCCAGATGCCGAACTCGTCCACTATCAGCACCTTGGGAGCAAGGTACACGCGCATGCGCCGGTCCAGCCTGTGCTCTGCTCTCGCCTTCCTCAGGTCCTCCATCAGGTCGTAGGCACGCACGAAGTAGGCTCCATAGCCGTTCTCTATCGACTTCAGAGCAAGCGCCACAGCGAGGTGCGTCTTGACCACTCCGGGAGGTCCTAGCAGAAGAAGGTTAGATGCCTCAGCCACGAAGGCGAGCGTGGCAAGCTCCTTCACCTGCCTCTCGTCTATAGAGGGCTGGAAGCTGAAGTCGAACTCCTCCAGTGTGCGATGGAAGGGCAGCTTCGCCATGCGCGTCCTGGTGGTCATGTAGCGCTCCCTGCGAGCGGACACCTCCACTCCCAGCAGATCGGCGAGCATCTCCGGGTACGGCAGCTGCTTCCTTGCCGCGTCGTCAAGCCTGCTGTCCAGTACCTCCATTGCCTGTGTCATCCCCAGTGTCTCCATGTGACGGCGTGCCTGCTCAAGAGCGATCATCGCACACCTCCACCGGCTATAAGCTCGTAGATGTCCAGCGAGCGTCGCTCCACCTGCTGAGCTGATACCTGCACCGCCAGCGCTTCACGCTTGGGCCTCGTCTCACCGTTCACCAGTCCGTCCCACTGACCGGGCAGCGTCAGCCTCTGTCCGTGCCTGTGCGCCCGAGGATGTACCGCCAGCCTCTCATTGCCAGACCATATCTCCACCATCCCGGCGTTAACGCCAACCTGCACCGTGCTACCCGACCACGACCACGGTACTCCGTAGCGTGATCCGGCCCAGTTCACGTATCCGTCCCTGCCGACCTTGCGGTCCTCGCGCAGGTACACGCTCAGGGTAGAGCGCTCAGGCAACGCACCGAGACTGCTTCGCTCAGCGCCAAGCATCGCCTTAGGCACTCGACCGGTCGTGCCGTGCACTCGCTCGTTGGCGATTTCGCCGCACCAGGCAAGTGCCTGCCTGTTCAGGTCGGCGTCGTCAGTGAACCGCGCAGAAGGCCAGAAGTTGCCCTTCACGTACTTCACTCCGCTCTCCACCTTCCCCTTCGTCTGCGCCCGATAAGGCTTGCACAGCCTCAGATCGAAGCCCACCCTACGAGCTAGGTCCAGCATCCGACTGTTCCACTCGTGATCGCCTCCCTCTTCGTCACGCTCAAGCACCACCACCTTGGCGTTGTCGTACAGGCAGCGCCTCGGCACTCCGCCGAAGTAGTCGAAGGCGTTCAGGTGACACCGAATGAACGTCGGGACGTCCGCTCGTCGCACGAACTCCACGTAGATCGCTCGCGAGAAGCCCAGCACCATCACGAACACCCACATACGGTGCCTGCGTCCGTCCTCTCCCTTGTAGCTGACCACTCCCCAGTCCACCTGCGCCTGCTCTCCCGGAGCTGTCTCAAAGCGCACTGTCGCCTTCGGCTGCCTCGGCCTGCGCCTCGGATGAACGTAGTCCTTCAGCGTCGTGTAGCCGCCATCGTAGCCCAGTTCCCTGATCTCCCTCAGCAACACCACGCAGTTCTCCAGTCCCTCCAACACTCTGACGTCTATGTACTCCTTGTACGCATCAAGCTTCGATCCGCGCTTCGCTCTCGGCTTGGCCTTCGGCACTTCTGCCGAGTTGACGTACTTGCTGACCGTGTTCCTCGAAACGCCGAGGTCTTCGGCTATCCCCCGCATCGACCTCCCCTTGCCCTTCAACTCGTAGATCTCTTTCACAAGTCCACCTCCTAGCATTGGGCAGCTGCACCTCCTGTCGGATGTTCCGACAATGATGCACCCTGCTTAGGGGTGGCTCAATTCCAAGTCGGCGATTTCGCCCATTTTAACTGCGGCGTTTACACCAGCATAAAGATCAGCTCCGGACGAACATTTTTGCGCGTCGTCAGAGCGAAATCCAGGCCAATATCGACACAGACGCTGATGGCGCTTCGCTTCAGTATTCAAAAGAGCGGAGGCTCAGTTGATGTATGGTAGTATGTGGGAGATTCGAGTCAGGCCATTGATACTATCTTTTTCTTGCTCTCGATCTCTTTCCGATGCCTCTCACGACACATTGTGGCATTCGATGACGTGGCACCGATAAGTGATTCCAGCCTATAGATGTACGCCAACTTCCGTTAGGAGAGTGTCTTATGTTGATAGAGGATCTCGTATTCGCGCAATTCAAGGGTTCTCTGCGCTCAGAGAATTCACTCTACATTCACTCGTCCGGAACACAGGCGATCGTGATCGATGGCGCTCCAGGCGCCGGCAGGGATGCGGCCGAGGCATTTTGCTATGAGTGGTTGAAGGAGAACGAAAATAGAGAGCCGTTTGAGCATAATCGGCTATTGAGGACACTCCATAACTCACTAAAGTCAATGGAATTGAGAGCATCTGTTGCTATGGTGACTCAAGTCGACGGCAACTACAGTGTAACCGTTGTGGGCAGGTATTTCGCCATCGCAGTTCACCCCAGGAATAGGAGAGTACCTATTCTTAAACTTGGTCAGAGTGACTACTTGGGATCGGCAACGATGCCGACTTCAAGGACTAGCGAATTTCGGACGGATGGGACTTCGGCATACATTCTTTGCACTCTCGAACTTGACCGACAAATGATGTATGCGTCCCAGATTACCATTGACGAAATAAAACGAGGAGACTTCCATGACCAATTGGCGGAGTTTTTCTCAGGCGAACAATGGACAGCCCTCGTGTTTCCGATAGGCGGGATAACGAATTTTGAAAGTGACGATTGGCCATACTACCCGTTCGTCGGCATTCAAGAAGAGCTTCCTCATGAGCGCTTTGGACTAATGAAAGTCGCCGACGCGCTTTTCGCCGCACGCGAATTCCAAGGATTCAAAATTCTGGAGCCACCGCACATCATCAAGAAAAATTCGTCGCGCCTATTGGACGCGCTGTTGGTCAGCCCAAGCGGAGTTTTTCCGATAGAACTCAAACACTACGGTGGAGAGATCGAATTACATCTCGGGAAATCCAAGCTCCGGCGTCGTGGCTTCGGTGACAAATGGAACACAGGCACAGAAAATCCAGAGGTTAAGTTGCGTAAGAACATGAGGCTGTTCGGCAACGTCAGCCGCGGCGACCCTTTGTACTGCATCGAAAACAATGACCGAAGAATTGGCCTTCTGGTTTTCACTGACGAGAGCGCTCGGATAACCTGCGTTGCAAAGGATGGTAGGAGGCATCCTCTTCCATACAAGGAAGGAGACGTAATCATCTGCAACCCCAGTAATATGGCCAGAGCCATCCTACAATGCAAGAATTCTCAACATAGGCCCACTAGGGTTCCTGAATTGTCCACCCCTGAACAGATCGACTCCTTGGCCAGTCAATTGGTATATCCTGCCGACTCTGACGATACACCTGAACAGCCAACGGCCGACTTTCAAATTGAATTCGAGAACGAAATAGAATCGGAATCCACCGACTATTACACTGTATATTCCGGGACGCACGATGGCGACCAGATTTGGGTGAAGGAATACAGGCACACTGTATTGAGTGGACTATCGGAGGAGGAGGAGTTTCGCCGACTCGGTAGGGAAGTCAGCATTCTGCAGAGGCTGAACAGGCACCGAATCCCGGGGGTAAGGTATATCTACGGGCAGGAAACTCTGGGAAACGCCCTCTACGTATTCATGGAACCCGCATACTCGATGAACTTGGACGATTGGCTTAGGACCTCGCCAATCCGGTCGGATCGCATAGAGATGCTCAAGAGCATAGCTTCGATTCTCGGATTCATAGGAGACTTGGATGAGCCGGTCATTCATAGAGCGGTCAATCCACGAAACATCCGAATTGGTAAGGCTGGGGAATATCAGCTGATCAACTTCGAGCTTAGCCAGAGAGAAAGTCTCGCAACGTTGCCTCTCGGTGCCAGGCGCACCTTCGACGAGATGTATCAGGCACCTGAGATGAGCGAGCATGGGAAACAGCTCACTCCCGCAGCGGACGTATACAGCTTTATGCTGTGCGCTTACTTCACTCTTGCCGGCGAGCTTCCCTTCACGAGGTCCAGCGGCGAATTGTCCAACTTGTCCCGCCGGTCGGACTTCTGGCCTCGGCAGATGGAGAAGTTGGGTTTGCCACAAACCGAGAGCAGATTATGGATGAGAGCGCTCCACATAAGTGCCAGAAACCGTCCGACGATGGACGAAATAATTAGCGCGCTGCAGACTTGGTCTTGAGGATTCATCCCAATGGGCATTGAAGACATTCTGAAATCTGATGGACTCTCGCTGGTTAGAGAAGTTTATGTCAGCGAGCAGACGGGCAGAGCGCTCTACCACGTTAGGTCTCGCCAATTGGGGATACAGTATGCTCTGAAACGGATGCCACATAGTTCAAACTCGGAGCGCGAAGTCAGGAACGAAATCGTTGCTTTGAACCGCCTGCCGTTTGGCTTCGCGCCCCATTGTCATCGCATCTATCGGCAGTCCGATGGCATCTACATTCTCCTCGACTGGGTGGAAGGAGAGACTCTAGACTCTCGGTTCCCTATCGCACCCTCCAATCGTCCTGACATATTGCAGAGACTGGATGCATTAAGACTGGCGGCCCGAAAGCTTGCCGGTTTTCATCGAGCGAGAGTCTTTCACAGAGATCTCAAGCCAGAGAATATTCTAATTCAGAATTCGGGCAGGCGAATCGGCTCGGTGCAGTTTATTGATCTCGGACTGACAGCGCAGGATAGAGAATTAGAGGAAGGCACGCCAGGCTATAGGGCCCCGGAACAGGGTTACCAGCGTCAAAGGAATATAACGGCTGCTACGGACATCTTTGGCATTGGGCAAGTTGCGTGGTTTTTGTTGACCGGTTCGCCACGCGACCTGAACATCAACCTGGACTACACCGATTGGGATGCCGAATCCTCGCCCGTGCCTACCTTGCCGGATTTAGCCCCATCGTCATTGCTAGCGGAACTGGAGAAGGCGACAGCGTTTCTTCCTCAAGAGCGGCACAGCAACGCTTTTGAATTTGCAGCGGGTATTGACAGAGCCATAAAGATCATAAGACAGAGGGGATGAATCATTGGCAACCGTTATGGCGACCCCTCAGACTCAGTCATTACGGGTTCCGTTCTGGCCCGAAGACTACATCGAAGATTTCGGACAGTCCATACCCGTTCTTTGCACCCCGCCCAATGAATTGGACAAGGACTGGCCCGCTGGCGCGCCAGACAGAGAAACCGTCATCAGGCAGCTTGGACGGGCGGATATTTCATGGTTCCAATGGAATGGCCGAATTGACCGGGGAAAAATCTACGTTCTAGCCGCGAACTATGAGTTTGATCTGTTCGTAACCCGCAACCGGAATAATTTCCCACGAATAAGGCTCGGCCGCATCGGCCTGGCGACGAACGAACACCGCAGCAGGATGCTCAGGAACGGCGTCCGCGTCAAGCATAGGGGATTTCGATTCCTGGCACCTTTTGAAATGACCCCACTCGAAAGGAATTCGAGCTACATTGAGGGGGGCCAATTTGTAACCGACTTGATAGGGACAATTGGACAGTCCGAAGGGGTCCTTGGTGAAGGGCAACCCGAAGCGCAAGGAAGCGGTCTGCGATATGCAGAGGAGGATGTAGTCGAAGCCCTCCAGACCTTCATCGACGCAGAGTTTGAGCTCGAAGAGCGCGTAGCCCAACAGGAGCCGGGGTTTTTCTATCGCAACCTTCGAGCACTCCCACGCTCCATTGTGTACCGTCAATTCTACGAGGTTGAATTCGACGCTGACGATTACCGCCGCATGCTCGAAGTGAAGCCTACGATTCTCTCTCCGTCCGACAATATGGGGCTGCCGGGCGACCTGAGGTTTGAAGTTACCGACCTGGAACCCGATCCCCCGCGCCCTATCGTGCATCTCAGTATGGAGAGGCAAACAGAGTATACCAGCCTACCCAACGAAGGACAGATGTTGCTTTCTGTGGTTCCTACTCTACATGAGGTGCGGTCCGATGTCTTGCGGGCATTACGGGAGGGACGAACCGCTAACCCCTGGCTTCTCAGTCTGCTCGCGGATGAATACAATCCCCCCGCATTTGAGGCGATTCCTCTGGAGCAGCACTTGGAGGGCATGAGGAGTACGGAGTCGCAGAGGGAGGCGCTCGATATGGCCGCGAGTGTCCCTGACTACGGCCTGATACTCGGTCCGCCCGGAACTGGAAAGACTTCCGTAATCGTTAGTCTGGTCAAGTTCTTTACGAGGCAGCACAAGAGAGTGCTCATTGCCGCTCAGAGCAACACGGCAGTGGATAATGTGCTTGAACGTCTGGTAGACCAAGAAGGGATCGAGTGCGTTCGAGTCGGAAGCGAGGCCAGAATCAGCTCAACGTTGGAAGGCATCCTGCTAGACAACAAAGCGCGGGACCTGCAAGCAAAACTCTTTTCAGAATTCGAAGCGTCCCAAAGGTACTTTGGAATGGCTTCGCGATTCCTAGATGTCCTCACCTCTAATCTGCCCGAGATTACAGCGGCGGCACAAAGGAGGACGCGGGCAATTGAGGACTTGGAAAGGCAGGACCAAGCCCTCGGCTCAATACAGTCCGAGCAAAGGAGAGCTGAGCAGGAAAGGACAGAAGTAAACGGGGAGATGGGCGATACGGAGCGGCGAATCAGGGATATACTTGAGCCCCGCTGGCCCAATGTTCTAGAGAAGGTTCGAAGCCTTCTGAACTCTATTCGACTGCGGATGGCACGCCGGTGCCTTGAGGTGCTACGCGATCGGTCTGAATCTCTAGCCAGAGAGGTCGTGCGTCTCCAAGAAGAGTCGGAAGTAGCAATTGCCACTCGTGCGAAGATTCAGGCTGAATCGACCAGAGTCGATTATGAGTATCGTAGGTGGTTTAGCGAACGACCGGACAATTTCGTCGACGAAATTAGACTGCCCGAACCGGACACATTTCTGCCACACCAGCTCCAAAGTGTGCGGAAAGACTTTGAAGGCCTCCATGAAAAACTGGGCAAATGGTATTCGAGATTAAGAGGCGAGCGCCAGCAATTCCTGTACCCCCTTCTGCTAGAGCGAGTTGATGTTGTCGGCGCCACATGTGTTGGCATTAACACCAGACCGCTGTTCCGAGATATGAAGTTTGACGTTGTCATAGTGGACGAAGCCGGTCAGATTCAGGCACACAATCTGATAGTGCCACTGTCACGTGCGGAGCGAACCATCCTTGTCGGTGACCACAACCAACTCCCTCCGGTGGCGCAAGACTCCATCCGAGAGGAAATCGTTGACAGGGGATTCGAGAACGAGATGAGCCTTTACGATAGCAGTTGGTTCGAGTGCCTCTGGGATCGTGTCGCAGATAATCGCAAGGTGATGCTCAATGAACAGTTCAGATGCCCGAGCGTGATAAGCGAGTACATTTCGGAGGCATTCTACGGTGGACGCTATTTTGCCTCGCCCACATTGAAGAACCGAGGTCCCCTGTTTAGATTCTGTCCCGGGTCCCTTGTGTTCATCGATACGCGCCGCATTCCCGGTCACTATGAATCAGGCAGGTTCGAAGACTCACGCTGGATTGTGCAAGATAACCGAGTGGAAACAAGGCTCGTTGTTGAGCTGCTCAAACACGTTGCCGAAGAACAGCCCCACCTGTTTGCGGAACGGGAGGTTGGGGTGATTGTGCCCTATAGGAATCATGTCGATAAAATTCATCACGCCCTTCGAGCAGAGCAGAGGCAGGGCAGACTCAATCAACTCGACATTCCCCTTCGTGAATTGGTGGCCACAATAGACAGTTTTCAGGGACAGGAAAGAGAGCTCATAATTCTGCCGTTCACACGCTCCAACGGGTCGGGCAATGTGGGGTTCCTCAGGGAGTGGCGTCGTATGAACGTCGCCATGACGAGAGCGAAGCGGCAGTTGATTGCGATAGGAGATACCGAGACACTGACCAAGCCAGGCGGGGATGGCGGGGATGCCAAATTCAAGTCTGCTATGGGCCGCCTCGTGAGGTTCTGCGGCAATCATGGATGTCTGCTTGATGGACGGCCTGTTCTCGTTCCACGCAAAGGCGCACGGCTAAGCAATGGAGTAGGCAGTCGCGGAATCAAGGCAAGGCGATATGACAACAACTAAGCTGCAGGAGAGGAGGGGCCGTAGAAACCTCTGGCACAAGGAGCGCCGTGGCGTGCGAAGTCTGAGGGCTAACGGTGTCGAGCATATATTTTATCAGAAGGAGTGCCTGGTTCCATGCATGGAATTGCAAGCGATCGTAAAGGAGCGTGGCCGCGATGAACTGGGTGACTTAGTCCTGCTTGTCTTGGGTCTTCTGGCAGACGGTGTTCGCTCAGTTGAAAGCTTGAGCAAACTGACCGGCGTTCACGCAAGAACACTGGAACAGGTCCTTACCGAACAAGAGGGTAGTTCACTCATTCGTAGAAGTAGTCAAGGTCCTGTGTTGACCGAGTTGGGTGAGGAATCCCTCGCGCTCGGAATACCCATGAGGCTAGTGCAGCGCTCACTGCTCTACTGTGCTCTCACCTGTAGGCTGCTCCCCAGAGAGGCATACTCCCTAGAGTTGAGGCATCTCTCGTCGCTCGATGAAAGATTCGTAGCGTTCAGGGAAATCTTGCCAGATCCTCAACATCTCGTGGACCTCCACGGCGCGTTCGTCGACATTGCAGAGCCAAATATGAAACGGGACGTAAACCTTCCTGACGAAACACTGGCAATCGAAAGCATAAGGAGCTATCGAGCAGCATATGTCAGAGCTGTCCTCTGTGTTACCGGATCGCTTCGTCCGAGTGATGCTTGGGTGATTTTCGGAAGCACTCCACTGGAATATCCGTTGGAAACAGTCAAACCCTGGATGAGAGAGTTCGACCCAGACGAGTTCAGCAGGAGGCACAGACAGTCTGTTGGGCAGGTCATATCGGACTCCCTGCGTGAAGGGGGAGCAGTGTTGCATTCTCCGCTCAAGCTGGATACTTATGGGTCTCCGGTCGTCGTTCTTGAAGACGCCACCGATGAGTGGCTATCCAGTTTCTTGGGATTAGAGGACCCTTGGGTACTGATCTGCGGTACTTCTGCGAAACCACCCAAGCCAATCTCTCGTTTCCCGATGAGAGATGTACTGAATGGATATACGATGTCGATATACATGAACAACGACAGACTCGAAGACGACATCAACTTCCTGCGCGATGTGCTGGAATTTGTCGACGACAACTACTTCTCAATACCTTTAAGGCAGCGCGAGTACGGCCTGAACGATTTCCTATCTATGAAACTGCCTCCCGCGGAACAGGCCCGTGCCAAGAGTCTGGTGCTAAGGTTCAACATAAGACAGGCTCTGAATTGGTTTTGGGAGGATCCGGAGGAAAGTACCCCTGCGCCAGCCTGATGGCCTGAAGCGAACACAGCACCAGGCAACCGGTCGTCTATACTTCGGTAATCTGGTATCCTTTCGCCAACTTGCGGGCAGACGCATTCTGCGCCATTCGCTGAATTTCTGGGCCTTCTAGTACACCGCGGCTTTCGGAACTTCATCCGCCTGCCTCTCGCCGCTACTTGAACTCGTACCGTACGCGTAGCCTCCGTATGCTGCTGAATTGCCCACTTGGATCTGGAGGTTTCAGATGAGACGCATGACCTTTTCCGACGACCGGGCGCTTATGTTCGGGATGGGCTTCACAATGCTGATGCTTATTCTTACATTCGCCATTCTTGTACTGCTCCTAATATCGGTCGGTATTCCATGGTACCTTGTAATAGCCGCAGCGGTCGGTGTCGCGGTCTTCCAGTATTTCATGGCGGACCAGATTTTGCTATCAATGGCAGACGCACGGGAAGTCACCGCTGAAGAGGAACCAAGATTGCACAGTATGATCGAACGGTTGTCGGCGTTGGCGGACATCCCGAAGCCCAAGAAGATAGCCGTGATAGAGCAAGATGCCCCGAATGCTCTTGCTGCCGGGCGCAATCCTGAAAATGCCGTGATCGCCGTTACGAGGGGCCTTCTCAGAAGAGTCAACGACCAGGAGTTGGAGTCAATCCTCGCACATGAAGTGGCGCACATCCGGAACCGAGACACCGTCGTAATGACATTGGCGTTGATCGTGACGCATCTGACTCAGCTGCTTATGTTTGTCTTGCGATGGAGCTTTGTCATCTTAGGCGCGATAACTGCGGCGCTGATGGCGTTCGGTTCCCGG
This sequence comes from Dehalococcoidia bacterium, assembly GCA_965203955.1. GTDB lineage: Bacteria > Chloroflexota > Dehalococcoidia > Lucifugimonadales > JADFKI01 > Bin90. Next base: position 258,130 of record OZ241923.1, read on the forward strand.
AATGCAATGGCATACATCGCGGTTCTGCTCGTTGCCTTGACCCTCTATATCTATATGGCAGTTGCCTACCTTGCACTGGCGGCCATTCATTTCTTCAATTATCTCTTCACGCTAGCACTGACGCGCTGTCGGGAATACGCTGCGGATAGAGTAGGGGCGACTCTTACAGGCTCACCACTAGGGCTGGCTAATGCACTACATAGGATAGATGACGATATGGAGCTTTTTCCCGAAGAAGATCTTCGGAGGTTACAGACAGCGAACGCCTTTCTGATTGTCTCCGCAATAAGAAAAAGGAACTTTGTAATGAATCTGCTATCCACACATCCAAGTGTTGAGAAGAGAATCGCCAAGCTGCGGGGGATGCACCGGGAGATGGAAAGCAGCACACAGTAAGAGTTATGGGTGGAACCCACAGTTAGTACAACTAGGGGGCTGAGTTAAGAGAGACTCTCGCTGGAAAGTCTGTCACTGCCTCACCAGATGATAAGGCTGATGCCTGGTCTGCTGCCTTTTCCTGCTCGTCTTCTTCATTCCAGGAGTGGTGTTGCACGTCAACCTAACTTGCCGGCCTTTTGCCTCATTGGAATATGTTAACGAGACTTTTACAGCTTCCAATTGACGCCCGCAGGTCTGATATTCCTTTGGTCAGCCTCTATCTCTTCACTCCGTTCGCCACAAGCATACACCAACCTCCGCGCCATAGTTGCACTCGCCGTTGCAGCATTCGAAGGCACCTTCTGCTGAAGCGCTCTGGATGATGGTATATCAACCGATCGAGCAGCTCCGTGGCAGCGGCGTCCGGCCTGTGATGATTCCGGAATCGCGGGCAGGGTTTCGGTTGTCATGAGGCTAATCCGCTCTCACTTTCGTGCAGGAGAATCTCGGATGATCAGGCTTGCTTCGGGGCGATTGTCAGCTGGATGTCCAGTGCGGCTAGTACCTTCATCACGGTGCCGATGCGCGGGTCGCGCTCTCCGTACAGCGCCTTGTACAAGCCTGGTCGTCCCATTCGTGTCTCCTGGGCAATAGTAGTCATGCCCCTGGCCCGTGCGACGTTGCCGACGGCCCTGCCGCCAGGGAACGGTTCGCTGAACGGCTCGCCCCGAGCTTCGCGCTCCATCCTGCGCCGGTTTCAATCCGCGCACTCAACCAAGGGCCCCTTCAAACCCTCGTCATAGCCCTCCCCATACTGCCTGTCTCGCTCTCGTCGGGGCTTCTCAACAACTTCTCATACGAGCCGAGTGCCATTCGCTCAAGCCTCCCGACCTGCTTCAACGACAGAGTATGGCTCATCGAAGGGCTCGCCACTCCATCAGTGGTGTCAATAGTTACCCGCCTAAGTATCGCTTGCGCGGGTTGACTAGCGAAGGCAGAGCAGCGCTTGTGAGCGCTTCTCATCTACCTTAGTTACATCGAGCCATTCAGGCATCGGCGCGGGACGGCACCGCCACTTTCGAATATATGAGCCAGACGCTCACTTGACAATTTCCGAATAGTGTAAGAATATCCTCTGCGAACTCGCCAAAAGTTCTACTTCCTATTCCGTCTACAGGGAAGGGAGGGGGCCGTTGCGCCCCCTTGAGGCTTATAGACGGAACGGCAACTTTTGGCGAGTGGCCCAATCCCAGCCAAGAGGGGGTTCCGTGTAATGGAACTGCAAGCCGTTCTACTGCCTCGCGCCTGCGCGAGGCTTCAGGCTGCCGCTTCCGAGTCGCGAATTCGCGTGCGACATCTCATCTTTTGCTGCCTCTTCGGCGAAACACGCCGTTCCGCCTTCCTCTTCCGATGGGTTCCCACCGCACCGAGGGCGTCACCATCTCGTCTGTCACTAGGCGACGTATGTTTCCGCTTTCGTTCTTCTGCTCTGCACTGAGCATCGCAGCGCGTAGACAAAGGCTGTCAATTTTCAGTTGCAGAAAACTCTCATAGGAAAGGACCGAGGATGATAATTTTTCTTCTTGCAGCAGTTGTCTTTGCGGCTGGTTTCATCTGGCTGATTATTCAGGCGGCGGCTAACAAGCCGACCAAGCCGGCAATAGCGGTGATTCTGTCCAGTTTCGTTATAGCTTTCATAGGCTTCGCGTCATGCTTCGCTGGGATCTAGGCTTTGCGGCCTGGGCCGCTGGAGTCGTCGACTTTCTCACCTGATCCCGTCCCTGTGAGCTTACTGTTTGCGTCGCGGCGCGCGAGTTCAATGAAAATTTAGGAGAAACTGCTCTCATGATGATTCACAGAAATGTTGTGGTTATTCTACTGGCTATAGCAGCCTTCACAGCGCTAGCCACACTGCCTGCCTGTGGCGGCAGTAGCGATGGTGGCGGAAGCGCTCCCAGCGACCCGAAAGGGTTAGTCCTTGAGGACTCCTATTCGGTCGAGATTACAAGTGTCAGAGCCCTGCTGGAATCCAGCGCCGTCCCGGCATTCTTCCTTGATGAAGACGAGGACCCGGAGGACTTCAAGGACGAATGGCGCGATGCGTGGGAGGACAGGACGCGCGCGCTGGCGACCGACCCCGACACAGTGACTCAGGACATTCAGGTCAGTACAGGCGTTGGTGGGTACTACATCACCAAGGGAGAGTTCGAATTCAGCGCGATCAAAAACGAGCTGGAAGACCAGGGCTATGACGACGGCAATTATCGAGACCGGGAGATATGGGAATCGGAGAACGGCAATGCTGTCGCGCTCTTCGAGGGCGCCGGCTCTTATGTCTACGGCTCCACCGACACGGTGAAGGAGGTCCTGAAGGCGTTAGCCAGGGATGAGGGATTCATGACGAATGAGGCGGACCTCAGGCGAGCGCTGGACAAGGTCGACGGTGGCGCGCTGAGTGTCAACGTTGAAACAGACTGCTCCGGTCTGGCCTCCTCGCTGAACGGGTGCAGGGCGTACGCGGGAGCCATCACCGGAGGTGACGAGGATTCCATGGAGATAACGGGCGCCGCCGTGTTCAGCAGCGAACGCCGCGCCGAATCCGGCATGGACGACATAGAGGACGAGATTGAGGACGACGACAGCCTAGATGCGGACCTCGAAGAGATAAGGGTGGACGGTGAAGTCGTCATCTTCAAGCTTACCGTGTACAGGTAGCGAAGGCATCGGTATGTGCCGCCACACTGCTTATGTGGAGGCGCGTTGTCGGATGCAGCACGGCAGGAGCGCGCAAGGAGGCTAGTTTTGGAGATCAGAATTTCGTCCGAAAATCTCGTCAAGACAATGTGGACCGCAAGCGTCGTCCTCGGGGCGATTGGCCTTCTGATGTTCATCATCGGCATTATCGTCGCCCTCGTCGCAGACGATTCCATATCCGTCCTGAAGGGGATAGCGGCGGTAGTCGGAGGACTTGCGTTAGCCGTCATCCCCGCTTCTCTGACGAACTCCGTTGCGAACATGTCCGGCGCGATGAGCAGCGATGCCGAGGCAGAGACCGAATCATAGGAGAGGGTGGAGAAGCGGAGACATAGATGAATGTTGGAGCGTCATCGCATCGGCGCCGCGCGCTGCCGGTGGCGATGGTGATTGCGCCAGCGCTCGTATTGGGCGTCTTGGGACTGGCGTGCGGCGTGATTGGTGGAGGTGGAGGCGCGTCAACCAAGTGTGTGGAGTCTCGCTATCACGTGCCGGCCATGAGCGATGAGGACAAGAATGCGCTGATGCAGTCGATCGCTGAAATGGACAGCTACGCGCGCCTGCGTTCCATCAAGGCCATATCACGCATGGCCTCCACCGACGATTGCGCCGATTTTGTAGAGGAACTGGATGAATGGAGTGGAACACCCGAAGGCGAGGAGTGGTATGCGGAAAGTGGAGAGCAAATCGTCCCCGCCGTGCTCAACGGATTAATGGGAACGGGACCGTGCATGGAGAGCGTACCTTCCTATAACGACATCCTTGTTGCCCGCGTGTTGGACACGGGCAGAACAGTCGCGAGGCCGGACATCAACCTGACAACCGCTGACCGGCTGCTCAGCATAAGTGAGATGTCAATATCCAAGATGGATGACTATCGCTATGAAGTTACCTGGAATCTGCTGTTCCCCGAGACCTATGGAGGGCTGCTTGATCTGGCATTTAACTGTGTTCTCAAGGCGGAGGTCGATAACAGAAGACGTACGGTGAATGGCATCGAAGCGATTCAAGGCACTTCACTTCTGAATGGTCAATTATTGGAAAGTTACTAGGTTCTACGGACGACTAAGCTTTTGGGTCTCGCCCTTCTGTCCCTTGTTTTTGCGGAGGGACGTTCAACAACAGGAACCAGAACCGTCAGCGGGTATAGCCGGCACAAATTATCCGTAGCTTGCGCTTGAGACGTGAATCTAGCTTGTCACGGTGTACGGGTAGCGCGCTGCCGTCCAACGGGCAAGGCGCGCGCCGCTACGGCTTAGACCAAGATAGTTGATTAGATGAGGAGGCTGCACTAGAGATGAGATTTCTGTGGATATTGAGCATCATATTTGGTGCAATCGGTCTCCTGATTGCACTTGGAGGCATCTTACTTATTCTTTCAGACCTTGATCGACCCGGGCAGGATCTCTTGACCGGCTTAGGATTCGCTTTAGTCGGGACTGCCGTAGCAACGATTCCGTACGCGCTTATCAGTTCAATAGAAAGACTCCGGGGTTAGAACCCGTGACGCCCGATGAAGGCGACACCGGCAGATCGTGATGCTTCTGCTGATAGGGATACTCGGACTCGTCGCAGTCAACGTGCCCAGCGTGTTCGACACCGTGAGCAAGTTCGGCGACGTCGCGGACTCCGCCGGGAAAGCGGCGCGGTCGGTCGACAGGACCTCCGAGCGCGCCTACGAAGTTATGGAAGACATGCAAGACGACAGGGAGAACACAAGATGATCTTGGCATTGACATTGAACTTGGGCCGAACGCTGCTGATAGCGGTGATGGTGATTGCGCTGAGTCTGGCAGCGGGAGCGTCCGCGATGGCGTGCGGCGGCGAGGGCGATACCGTCAGCAGAGACCGCCCGTCAAGCGAGGAGCGCGAGACCGGAAGTGAGCGGGAGCAGGCCGAAGAAGACAGCGAGGAAGCGCGGGGGGAAGATGGCGGCGACGAAGCATCCTCTGAAGAAAGCGAGGAGGAATCCGAGAGTTCGACAAGACTCACGGGTCTCCTGGCCGGAAAAGGCGAGGAGAGCGAGTCCGAAGACGAAGAGTCCTCCAGCAAGATGGATGCATCGCCTCAGCCCGCATTATCCGGTTCCGATAAGATCGCAAGCGGCTTTTCGAGCATTTCCGAACGCGGCATTGGAAGCCTAGACGCGCTTGAATTCGTGCCCGCGCCTGCCGATGCCGGCTTCAATCTGGAATTCCTAGACATTAAGACTATCCTGACGGATGCGCGAGCGCCGGACGTCATCAGAACTTCTGCGATCGATTCTTACTCTCGCCTGGAACACTCCTGCATCTTCCCTGACGAGGTAGATACAGAGATCCGGCACTATGGAGTTAGGATCGTTTCGGGCGACTTGAATCTAGGCGACATAAGAGCAGCGTTGGAACGTAACGGTTTCACCCAGGAGACCTATCGTGGCTACGAGTTGTGGTCGACCGAAAGTTACTCACATCTCATAGACTTTCGGGCAATCGCATTTCCATCAGACAGCGGCAATGCAATTTTCGGACGTTCCGAAGCGGTGAAGGATGTGCTGAAGGCTCTGAACCGTGGCTCCAATCTGTCCGCCGCCGATTCCGACGTGAAACGGCTGCTTGACAATGTTAGCGGAGACCTGCGTGTAAGAGTCGCCACTAACAGAGGGCCATACGCGCGGATTACATCTACAAGCGACGAGGCTTATGCGATAGATATTGGCGTTGTGTCAATGTCCCAAAGCGCTCAGCAAGCGGAAGCGATCGCCGAATCTACAAGAACTGAATTGGAAGGTTTTTCCGTAGAGTTCCTGAACATCGAGTCGAAGGCCTATGAGAGCTTTGCCGCAGTTGAAGCGACCATAGATGAGAAGCACCTGGAGTGGTGGCATAACGTCTATTTTCTTCCGGCATTCTACTCCGAAGGGCAACTGGTGAAGGCGGGGGTTTCAGTTGCGCCTCCTGCACCGGCGGCCCCCCAAGCGCCGGCGGCGCCAAGAGCGCAGGGGGCACCCACGCCCACTCCTGCGCCGATGTGTCCATCGAGGTCGCAGCCGTCGGTGCCTGCGCCTCGTGCCGATGTCGCCACACGAAGCGTGAGCGTTCCGGACGAGCCGCTCGACCTCGTGCCTGAAACTGCAATCAATGTAGAAGTGTACGACACTAGAGCGATTCTGACAGACGACGATGTGCCGTCTGTGTTCAGGGATGGCTTTGTGGCCTATTACAACTACAGCATTGTGAGTTCCTATCTGGGTGAGGGTAGTGACATCATATCGATCGATGAGGTGGACAAAATAGTACGCTGGCAGGATAGAGATGGGTCTGGAGACTTTCTGATTGTTTCGGGGAGAATCGATGGAAACGGCGTCAGGGATAAATTGAGGGAACAGGCTTTCGAGCAGAGCGAATACAGAGGTTTTGAACTGTGGTCATATTACCGCTCGTTAGCATTTCTGGGGACACATCACATAATTATAGCTCGTGTGGCCCTTGAAGAATTGGAGGATCTATTGGGAAGGGTGAGCCGCGGCGCCGGCATGCTGACGCAGAGCGACGACTCGACGTTGAAGCTGGTGTTAGATGAGGCAGGAGAAGAATTGACTCTGGTTGCAGGTCAAAATTGCGTAGCGCCCGGCTGCGCAGCGTACGCAATCGCGACATCGATCAGCAACGAAGAGTATGCCATGAACATTAGGTATGTAGGACTGTTCGGAAGCGGACAAGAGGCAGAAGCGGGCGTCGCCGACATGGAGAACTATGTAAATCGCGCGTACGATGTCGTACGGCTTGATTCAAGAATTAATGGCGAATTCGCCATAGTCGACGCCGTTGTGGACGAAGAAAGTGCTCTGTTCAGATAATGGACTTATCCTCTCCTCGACGCAGAATCGCCATCTTTGATAGGACTAGATTGCTCCATCTCCCATCACCTTTTCACATCCTCCTTTCGGTGAGACACGGCGGAACAATCCGTCGGTTTCGTTCGACGCACGTCGCGGATTAACTACAATATGGACGCACGCGCGGTTCAACCACACTAGGAAAGGAATTTCGTACTTGCCACAACGTTCGTACGTGGTAGGCAGGCCGTCGCCTGCACCAATATCTGCGAGTTTCCGCCAGTCCGGAACGTCGCTGGGTGGGTGCTCAGTCGATGAGTCGTCTATGATAGCGTCAATACGAGCGCGACGCTCTTCTGAAGAACCCTTGCCAGCTCACGAAATGAATACCTCCCTGTGAGTTCGTAGGTAGTGTATTCTGAAACGAACCGGAAATGAAAAACGACATTCCCGACACCATCTCCGACGACGATCTCCCGAAGCCTCGCATTCTTACCGAGGAAGAATCTCTGGCAATGCGCGAGAATCTCGCAAGGAAGAATTTCGGCATGAGCCTTGAGGAATTCAGAAAGGCTTATGAGGCAGGCGAGTTCGACGACGACCATGAGCGCCACGGAAAGGTCATCTCCCTGGCGATGCTGCTGCCGGAGTATTGGGAAGAGCGATGATGCAGACCAACATCAACTTTGCGGTGTAGATACACGTAGATGAAAGAGACGACAATCTGTACGCCGCCACGATAGTGCCGTTCGATGTGACGGGATATGCTGACACGTTTGATGGCGCGGTCGACCGCGCTAAGGAAGGGTTGGACCGTCTGCTAGACGCATACGAAGCCGATGGCACCCTGACAGAGTTCTTGTATGAGAGTGGCGTCGAATACTTTTTCGCGTACGAGTGTCCCGATGCGGGCGGTTGGTAGGGAACTGGTGGAACGAGAGAAAGAATCTATGAAGAAGAATTTGGAACTGAAATCCACTAGTTGGGTTGACGGGTAAGGCTCTGCTGTGACGCAGTTGAGGCGCCGGGGCCTTCTCAAATCGGAAGATCTTTGTGGTGTAAAATAGATCTGCGGAGAGGTCGGTATTCGAATCCGCGGGGCCATTACACCCGCCGGTTTTGAGTCTGGAGCCTTAGACCACTCGGCACCCCCCTCCGATAAAAATCCCCCGGTTAAGTCCGCAAGACCGACCGGGGGTTGGCTTTTAGGTGCCTCTCAGTGGGTATGCTTCCGCAATTGCGGGACCACTGTCAGTCTTGGAACCTGACAATGAATGATGAAGAAAGTCTGCCGTCCGGTTGACCGTAACGCTCCGGCGCCGATCACAAAAGAACCATATGCGCGCTCTCGAAATTGTCCGAACGGATTCGGCGACTCTCGACAATTCACATGGCGTCTGTGTTGAATTCCCTGATGATACTTTGATTGAGTTGGCGCGAGAATAAATTCCCTCGCAACAACGACCCCCGCGACTTTTGGCCAGTTCGCACGCGCCGGCAGCTCGTCAGCTTAGACGAACCACCTACGTCGAATCGCCACCGCTGATAGGACACTCTGCCGCGCTCACACCTCTGATGATTTTACATCCTCCTTTCGGTGAAACACGGCGGAATAATCCGTCGGTTTTGTTCGACGCACGTCACGGATTATCTACACTCCTTTCGTAGTGTAGATAATCATGCGCGCATGAGAAACGCTCCCGAAAACTGCCAGACCTTGGACCAAATCCCTGAGCAACGACAGTGAATACATCTTATAAGTGTACCAAGTTCCGCCACTTACACCGCTGTCCACATAGGAGGTGGAGGTGCTTGGGGCTGATTCCGTGAGAGTGTCATGGGCGGCGGGGCTTACACTGTTATTCGTTCTGATTATTTTGTACCCGGTGATGGGGCTGCCGCCGTCGCTGGAGGGCGCGGTCCAGGACAACTTAACCGTTCCAAGAGTTTCCTCGCTGGCAGTCAGGCTTGTCGGCGTGAGAGGTACTCCGGCTCTCCTGGTCGAGATGCTAACTTGGTCAGACCTGCCCGTACCTGCGCTATTGACTGCACCGACAAAGTATCTGTAACGGGAACTCTCACTTACGGTGCTGTCCGAATAGGTGGTGGAGGTGCTTCCGGTGGATGCCGTGAGAGGACTATAGGTGGTGGGAGTGTCACTGTAATTCGCTCTGTGTATTCTGTACCCGGTGATGGCGTTGCCGCCGTCCCTAGCGGGCGCGGTCCAGGACAGCACGACCGTTCCAAAAGTTTGCTCGCTGGCACTCAGGCCTGTCGGCGGGTCGGCAATTCCTGGCTCCCTGGTCCAGATTTTTACGTACCTAGCGTTGCCCTTGCCTGCGCTATTGATCGCTCTGACATAGAATCTGTAATTGGTTCTCCCTTCTACAGTGCTGTCGCTATAAGTGGTGGAGGTGCTTTGGGTATCCTCCACGAGTAACTTGTAGGTAGTGGGAGTGTCACTGTAATTCCTTCTGTATATATGGTATCCGGTGATGGGGCTGCCGTTGTCGCTAGCGGGCGCGTTCCAGGACAGCACGACCGTTCCAACAGTATTCTCGCTGGCAGTCAGAGACTGTACCGAAGAAGGAGAGGATACGCTGAGGGTGTGGCTTCGGGCGTAGGCGTGGCCGTGGGCGTAGGCTCAGACGTAGGCGTGGCCGTGGGCGTCGGCGTGGGCTGTTCCGGAGAAAGCGTTGCTGTAGGCGTGGGCTGTGGAGGCTGGTTTGGATCCGGAGATTGCGTTGCTGTAGGCGTAGGCGTGGTTTCGGGCGTCGGCGTAGCTGTAGGCGTAGGCGTTGCCGTAGGCGTCGCCTCGCAGGTAGGCAAGCCAAGCAGGTCATAGTCATTGTACCGAACGGGGGGAACGCAGCCGGTTAGGTTATTCCCTGATAGACGGATGCGGGTCAGATTGGTGAGATTGCCCAGTTCGGCCGGTACATCGCCGCTCAACTGGTTATTGTCGAGCATCAATAATTGTAGCTTCGACAGGTTGCCCAGTTCGGCAGGTATCGAGCCGGTCAACCGATTATCGCCGATATACATGGTTCCCAGGTTCGACAGGTTGCCGAGTTCTGGGGGTATAGAGCCGGTCAACCTGTTGTTCCAGAGGTCCAGGTGATTCAGTTTCGACAGATTGCCCAATGCGGCGGGTATGGCTCTGCTCAGACCGTTTAGCTGAAGAGTCAGTTCAACAACGCGACCTTCGCTGTTCGTTTTCACGCCGTACCATTCGCCGATCGGCTCGTCGCTCAGCCAGTTGGTGTCAAATGTCCAGTGCAGTCCGCCGGCGCAGTTGTAGAGCGCGACCAGCGCGTCTCTGTCCCCTGCCGGTGAAGGCGTGGCTGTCACGGTGAGTGTTGACTCATCACAGCAAAGGAGATCGGCCTCGTAAAGGTCAGTGTATTCAACATCGCGTAGCGCAACGGGAGCGCAGCCGGTCAGGTTATTCCCAGCAAGAAACAGATATTTCAGTTTGGTGAGATTGCCCAGTTCGGCGGGTATAGTGCCGCTCAGCTCGTTGCGCTGAAGCTCAATTGACAAAAGGCGACCTTCGCTGTTCGTATGCACGCCGTACCATGTGTTAACCGGATTGGCGCTCAGCCAGTTGGTATTATGTTCCCAGTTAGCTCCGTCGGTGCTGTTGTAGAACGCGACCAGTGCGGCTCTGTCGTCGGGCACAGGTGTAGCTGTAGGCGTAGCTGTAGCTTCCGGACCGAGAGTGGCGACGGGCGCGGCGGGTAGTCCGCTCACCGTCAGCGTGAAGTTCCCTGTCGCAGACGGGGCGTATGTGGTCGCTTCGATGGTGTAGTCGCCCGCATCGAGCGTTTCAGAGATGCGCGAGTTGTGTAATTGCCGTCATACCTGGCGATGTCGTCGTTCTCCGCAACCACATCGCCATCCCCGTCGAGCAGGAAGAGGTAAGGATCTGTCGCCGAGTTCAGCGTTATGGTCACATCCGCCCCCTCGGTGAGGCTGAATGTGTAGAAGCGCGCATATGCGTTCTCCCGGTTCTCCGAATCGCACGCGTCAGTCCAGCTGCCTTCTGTAGTCGATGCTTCCAAGGACTGGGTGCAGTTCGACTGAGCGTTCGCGCCACTGCTCAGAAGGAAGGCTACGCCGAGCATGGCGATGGATGCAAGGAGTATCAGCGATATTGACTTAGAACCCACATGTTGTTAGAGGATCATCATTCGGTTATACATCGATTATTTTTTTCGTCTGTCTATAGATGTGAGCTTTCAGAAATTTAGCTGCCAACTCGTCCACATTCTTCGCGGTCAGTGCTTTCAGAAACTCGTCCACAATCTCATCGTGCTTCGTGTGGTGGCGCAAAGACAGTGAAGAATTTACGCGGGAAACAATGCATTGACCTTCTTTGCGGCGCTCGATATATCCCGCAACCTCCAAAATGGGAGGAGTCCACAAAACTACGGGACGACGGCTCAGGAATCCTGCGCCGCCACAGACGACCAGGTCGAAGGCGGTGCAGGGAGCGGAGTTAAAGGGACTATACATTCGTGGTATCGCCCAGCAGTTTGGTTTATATAGAGACACTGTGAGTAAGTACATCAAGCTGAGAGTCCATCCATGGCGCACCCTCAGCTGACGTCCGGCCCCTCTTGATCTGATTTCATAATGGAATGATTTAGTGGCATTTATGCTGGTCACTTACACTAATGTTTATCCTAAGTAGCGACACCATTTAGAGGTTGCATTAGACAACTCAACAGAATTGTGGTGTTACACCATCAATCAATAACGTAAAGATGACTTTTGGCTGAATTTCACTGACGTTTCGATGATATACCTAGTATTTGATCGCCACAGGCTAATTAAGCGTTGAACACACGCGGAGGAAGCTACAGGCTCAAGTGGCGAGATGGTGGGTCGATTTGCCATCGCGTCACCTTCCGCCCCAGCCTTCTGGTTTCCATATTGACTATGTGGCATTCTGAAATTGTCGCCATGACCCGCGGAATCGCATGGGAGGAGAACCGATAACACTTTCGGAGTTCGCAAGAATCGCATCTGATTCCTGCATATCCGCCTCTCTCACACTTCTTAAGATACGGTGCAGGAATATGACAGCACGACGGCCGGCAAGAGGTCGCGCCCGGGACAGCGTCCCATGTCGCCGTCCGCACTGTTTCCGATCCAAGCCTTCGCCAGGCGAGGGACATATTCATGCCTCCCTGTCCACTCTTGCCGTCGCCTTACCAGAAGGGGCATAGCTTCTGAAGATTCGTCCAGAAAGTGTGCAGGTCTCGGGCGGTCTTGCAAAGATCATAATGAACCAATTTGGCGAGGAGTTTTGTCCACCCTGTGATAGAGCGTTTTGCCTATTGCGGCCGGCAATTTGACCTTGCGGCGTCATACCCATGCATCAGGCGATTTTGCCAGACCACGCGCCCGGTTCTCGCAGCGGGCGCTGTTCGGTTCGCCGGCGTGGCGCGGACGAGGCAATGGGTTTCATCACCTCGTCTACTTGAGATTCGATCCCGGCGCAGGCAGGCGGGACCAGTCGAGTGGGTTAGTCGGGTGAGGCCGCCAAAGGGTAGTCGAAACCCCACAGGTTGCCGTGGTTGGTGCCGCTGTCGTTGGTACCGCCGTCGTTACGCGCCCGGTGATGGTGAAGCTGCGAGTGTCGGCGCCGGGCACGCTGCTTTCGGTGTAGTTGCCGGTGGTTCCCGCCTCGCCGGTGGCGCACCCGCCATCCGTTGATCGCCGCCCCGCTCACACCGACAGAAAGTCTGGCGAGTTCTTGCCAGGTTAGGGTAATCTGGTCGTCTCCGGCGGTGCCGCTGCGCTTCTACGGCGCAACCAACTTAGTCGAAGGTAAGCTTTCGTGTACGAAGCTGTGCTTGCCGTATCTCTGGCCGATGATGATGTCGTTGCCTGCGCCGACGGGCGATGCCTGATGCGGCCGCGCCAACTGGACCGTACCAATTCTGAGACATGGCTATCGATTACGCTATGCGCAAAGTCAGAGCGGCGGGACGCCAGAATGATCTGACGCCCACCGAGTACGACCTGCTCTACGAGCTTTCTGTTTGCTCGGTCAAGCGCTGACCCACGATCACCTGCTGTCAAAGGTGTGGGGACAGGAAAAGAAAGGCGAGCCTTGGTTGGTACGGGAGGTTGTAGAAAGGCTCCGCCGCAAGCTGGGCGACGATGCAGCCAATCCTATCTGCATAATCACTGAACCTCGTGTCGGCTACCGCATGCCCGAGAATCAGGCCAAGGAGTGAGAGCAACGACGTCCGAATTCTGGAGAGACCCCGCTCAGGTGAGAGATGCTGCCGTTTGTAGGAGCAACTATCGACAGACGCTACCATACGCCATCAATCTCCTTTGCAGACTGAGATTCGTGCATCCACTGGCGAAATAAGAAGGAGCGCAGCTCAAGGCGTCATCATTCTGTCCTCGGGACCGAGTCACCAAGTCGAGCAATAGGCAAAACCAGCAACCTCTTGGACAACCCCGTCTGCGCCCTCCAAGGCAATCCCGCAACAGGTCCTCTGGGAGACGAGCATATGCTTCATGATCTTGCGTCTGAGTTCACCAGCTCATCCGATCATTGGACACTCTGGATTATGCCTCGATTGCAGACGATTGACACTTTTGGAGAAAAATTGATGTCCGATATTGATGAACCCAAGGCGTTCAGCGACCTATATGGGATCAACTCCCTTGGACAAGAGCAGTTGCATATTCAAGCAAAGTGGCTCAGGCTCTGTACAGCGGGCGATGTTTGCAAGAGAATAAACTCTTTCACGGACGGGCTTGCACAGAAATGCGAGCCGCTATTTGCATGACGGTCTGCTAGGGTCCTTCGACATACATGGCAGGCTTTCGGGGAATGAAATGGCATCACCGGAGAGTCAGGGCAAGATACACGGCCATGACGGTCACCATGAACAGGACAGTCATGGCCATGATCAGCACGCCCACGACGACCACCGCCATCATGGCCACAGCCACGACTTCCGAGACGCCAGCCGTCGAGGTCTAGTTGTCGCACTGGCGCTGATAACGACCTACATGATCGCCGAGATAGTCGGTGGCCTCCTGTCGGGCAGCCTCGCGCTGCTGGCGGACGCCGGGCACATGCTCACGGACGCCGCCGCCATAGTCATGGCGCTCGTAGCCATGTGGATCGCCGAAAGGCCCGCTTCGGTCGAGCGCACCTTCGGATACCATCGCACCGAGATTCTCGCAGCGCTCGCCAACACATTCTCGCTATGGATTATTGCCGTCTGGGTAATCCTTGAGGCTTACCACCGCGCATTCGTTGAAGTGCCTCACGTAGAGGGCTGGCCCGTGCTGATAGTGGGCACGGGTGGGCTGCTCATCAACCTCGCCGCCGCCTGGATACTGCACAGGTCCTCAAGGCGCAGCCTCAATGTCGAAGGCGCGCTTCAGCATGTGCTGGCAGACCTTCTGGGTTCTGTCGCCGTCATCATATCCGCTGTGCTCATCCTGACCCTCGAAGGAACAGTCGGCAACATCTTCATCGTCGATCCGGTCCTGAGTGTCGTAATCGCGCTGCTCATCGTGTGGAACACGCGACACCTGATACGCAGGGTGGCGAACGTGCTGCTCGAAGGCACTCCGGAGCACGTCGACATGTACGAACTCTGCTACCGGATAGAGGAAGTGGAAGGCGTAACTCTCGTCCATGACGTTCACGTATGGACGATAACCCAGGGGAACGAAGCGTTCAGCGCCCATGTGCTGATGGACCCGTCATACCACGAGGACGATCAAGCATCGCTGGAAGAGATCAAGAGAATCGTGCAAGGCTACGGCATCAGGCATGCGACTGTGCAGCTGGAACGCTCAGTAGCTCGCTGCCAGGAGTTTCACCATGTCGGCCATCTGGAGTTCCGTAGCGAGGCCGAAAGGCTGGCGGTCTTCAGCAACAGCTTCGACAGTGGACTGCCATGGCGCGAGGCGACGAGTCTATACCTCGCCAATGTCACGATCAAGATGAAGAACCGCAGCGCGTGCTGCGGCAACCTCGGTCAGCCCGGATGTTGAAAGGCGTGAAGACCGCCAGCGTGCACTGGCGAGTAGGAAGTCCGACTGTGAGAGATGGCGGGTCCAGTTCGAACGTCTCGACATACCGAAAGCTGTCGTTCTCCAGAGTCATCACCACGCGGGAGATTTCCTTGTTGAAGGAGCATCCGCCGAAGTTCACAGCGTCGACCGCTGTACGGTCTGGATCGCCCAATGACTCCAGGAGGATGCCGAGGATCCCGCCCTGCGCGGTTGACATGCACTCCCGTTTCAGTGCTACCCCTCCCGGTATCTCGATACCGACCACGTAGTTCACCTTGTGATGGATTTCAAGACCACCCTCAAACCACTGCGCGTGCAGTCTTACGTTGTATCTCCCGGGCTGCCGGTCCTTACGACCTCAGGCGCCTGCCCGATCGTACGATGCTCCCGGCCCCCGCTAGGAGTCCTCGCCCACCACGACGTCGTCCATTAGCCCGTTGCGCACTGCCCATATCACCAGCTCCTGCTTGGTCTCGATCCGCAGCTTATTCTGGATGCGGTACAGGGTGTTTCGCACCGTCGCGGTCTTGGTGCCCCTCGCCTCGGCGATCTGCGCGCAGGACTTCCTGCCGGCGAAAGCACGGCAGTATCCTGCACCCCAAAAGAGCAAAATGCGTCAATCATAATGGGCAAAACGCTCTATCGCAAAGTAGGCAAAACTCCCCGTCAAATTGGTTCATTATGATCTTTGCAAGACCGCCGGAGACCGCCATACTCTTCATACTTTCTGACTGACACTTCAGAATCGATGCCCCTTCCGCTAACGCGACTGCATCTAGTGGCGATGGCGAAAGTTGACAGGAAGGTATGAATATGTCTCTAACCTAGCGAAAGCCCGGATCGAAAACAAACCGTACTCCGGCACGGCGTTCCGCGTCCGGCGCGATTGGAGGTTTTCGGCATGACAGCGACTAACCTGAGACAACTGGGAATCGCCCTTCTCCTCGCAGCCTTTCTGTCAGTAGCCTTCTTCAGCCTGGGAGAGAGACAGCCCCTGAGCGCTGACTCACCCCCTGCCAAGCCCACCGGTCTGAAAGTTACAGCAACGCCCGGCTCTCTCTCCGTGTCCGTGGACTAGCACGACGTTGAGGGCGCGTCCACTTACAGGGTCCGCTGGCGTGTGGCCGGTCCGGGCAACAAGCTGAACGACGGGTTGGAGGCGCAGTCGTCGAACGCCTCCATAACAGTCTCGGACTACGGCGAATGGGTAGTGCGCGTGGAGGCGTGCAACGCCGCCGGTTGTGGAAGGCACCTGGCGCAGCGGTTCCGTGTGGCCCCCGCCCCTGAGCCGGCGCCTGAACCTACACCTGAACCAACTTCCGAACCCACACCTGAGCCGCCGCCCGGGATCCCGGCTAGTCCCACCGGATTGCGGCTAGTCGCCGATCCGGGCTCGCTGCGCGCGGCGGCAGCTTGGGACGCCGCTGCGGGCGCGACCACGTACCGGCTGTCGTGGCGTCTCGTCCAGCAGAATTTCCTGTCGAAAGACCTGCTCACCACTAGCGCCGTCGCCGCCCCGATCACCCTGTCCGGTCAAGGCGACTAGGTAGTGCGGCTGGAAGCATGCAGCGAGGTGGGCTGTAGCTCAGGGGTCACCCAGGCGCTCTCCACCAGACCCTCGCGTCCCACGAACCGGTCGGTGAGTTCCGAGCCGGGCGAGACGGAGCTTACGGCAACCTGGGGCGCAGATTCGGGTGCGACATCGTACCTCGTGAAGTGGCGCAGTCCCGACGGAGGCTTCGCTGCCGATGCCGAGACAACGACAACCGGCACTTCCGCCACATTCGCCGTGCCGGGGCACGGCCGGTGGGTGGTGCGCGTGCAGGGATGCAACCAGGGCGGCTGCGGTCGCGGCGTTGCCCGGACGGTGACCGCCACACCCGCTGCGCCGACGAACCTGTCGGTAGTTCCGTCGGAGGATGATCCGCTGGCGCTGAAGGCGACGTGGGACGCCGCCGCGGGCGCGACCTCATATAAGTTGACTTGGAATCGAGTCGGCAAGAGCGTTCATGCGGACAACCAGGTTGTTACGACTAATACGTCGGTCGGCTTCACCGTGTCCGGCTACAGCAGCTGGGCCGTTCAGGTGAAAGGGTGCAATGAAGTCGGCTGCGGTCCGGAGGTCAGCGTTACGGTGGTCGTGTGGCTGCCGGTATGCGACCGCACAGAGCAGGTACGAGACGAGCTGGTCAGGAGTATAGGCAAGGGGTGCGAAGCGATTACCCCTAGTGACTTGGAGGGAATCGAGTATCTACGCTTAAGCGAAAAGGGCATAACTACTCTAAAGAGCGGGGACTTCAGCGGCTTGCCTAACATCACAGTGTTGTCTCTGGGAGAAAATCAATTGACCACTTTACCGGAGGGTGTGTTCGATGGCTTGTCCCGCCTGGTGCAGTTGACGCTCGATAGCAATCAACTGACTGAGCTGCCGGAAGGCGTGTTCGACGGCTTGACCAAAACTTACGCGCTGTTTCTGCATAACAATCAACTGACCGCGTTGCCGCAAGGCGCGTTCGACGACTTGTCCAGCCTGGAACGGCTATCGCTGCGAAACTACCGGCTGACTGAACTGCCGGAAGGCGTGTTCGACGACATTCCCTACGTACTCAAGTTGGAACTGGAACACAATAAACTGACTGCTTTGCCGGAAGATGTGCTCGACGGACTGACCAACATGGAAGAGTTACTGCTGCACGACAATGAACTGACCGCCTTGCCGGAAGGCGGATTTGAAGGCTTGACCAGTCTGCTCAATCTATACCTTAACGACAACCAAATAGCGGCGCTGCCTGATGATGCGTTTGACGACCTGACCAGCCTGAAGCAGTTGTCGCTGCATAACAATGAGCTCCCCGCGTTGCCGCAGGGTGTGTTTGACGAGCTTCCCCGATACGGCAACCGTGACTTTGAAGGGCAATCCCGGTTATCCCTTTCCCTAGAGAATGCATAACCGGCAGGAGTTACATGCCCACCACTAACGCTTCGGCGAAAACCCCTACTGGACTCAAGGCTCGGCGCTGGCTCTGTGTGGAGGCGACGCTGATAACGGCGTGAATCTGGACGCAGTGGCTTGGTGCGGTCACGCTGATAGAGTATTGCTGAAGAGCTGGGCCGTTCAGGTGAAAGGGTGCAACGTAGGCGTCATACCAATCGCAATGGGCAACACGCTCAAGCGCAAAGCGAGCATAACTCCCTGCCAAGTTGGTTCATTTAAATTTCGTTCAGAAAGAGGTAATTAAACCGATTGAGCCACTTCCTGGGAACGTCCAATAATCTGTGTCATAGGACGCTTCCGCTTACTCAACCCGATTCATAGAATCGTGCAATCGCCCGCGTCCAGCCTGCTCGGCCCGGGTGTATCTGGCGGGCATCGTCGGTGACTGCCATCTTCCCGCCGTCATCAATGCCGGCAATTCCGTCCCAGCACGCGCCAGGTCCTGGGCCATCCCAACCCGCGCGGAGTGCCTGGTAAATCCTTCGCCCAAGCCCGCAGCGGCGGTGGCCGCCGTAACTCTCCTCGCGCGCTGATCACCTGAGAGTCCACACATCGAATCCCCGGCTCGCGCGTCAACTGGCTTGATTTCTCTGAGCGTTAGCATCGTCGGAGCGGACACGAACAGCACCGCGCCCTCCCCTACCCGGGCCGGTCTTTGATCGAGCAATTGTCAGCCTGCTTGTTCCATCGCTCTCTTCTTTGAGATCACCCAGGTCAGGCTCTCAGCCTCGGAGCGCCTGAGCATGCCGTTCCTCATCAGCGACCCTAGTACCAAGTCCGCCTGATATTGGCACAAGTATAAGAAATGGGTTAGATTGTGGCGCATCTTACAATGAGGATGTCGCCGAATATGACCGCAAGAAAGTACAGAGTGGAGTTGACCGAGTCCCAGAAGCGCCGGCTGAATGAAGTGGCCCACCGAGGCAGATCGCCGGCGCGCACGGTCAAGCGAGCGCTGGCGCTGCTGAAGTCTGACGAAGGACAGACCGACGGACGCATAGCCGAAGCGCTGTCGCTCAGCAGGCGCACGGTCGTGCTCAGCAGGCGCACGGTCGTAAGGATACGCAAGCGCTTCTGCGAGGAGGGACTCGAGAGATCACTGACCGAGTTGGCGCGTCCCGGACAGAAGCGCAAGCTGGATGAGCGTGCGGAGGCGCATCTTGTGGCCATAGCGTGCAGTGATCCTCCCGAGGGCCATACCCACTGGACGCTGAAGTTGCTTGCGGACAAGGCCGTGGAGTTGGGCTATGTGAAGAGCGTAGCGCGCGAGACGGTGCGTCAGAGCTTGAAAAAAACGAACTCAAGCCGTGGAAGAACAAGGCGTGGTGCATCCCTGAACTGAGCGGGGAGTTCGTTGCAAGGATGGAAGATGTGTTGGACCTGTACGAGGAGGAGTATGATGCTGCGCGACCTGTGGTGTGCTTCGATGAGACATCCAAGCAGTGGTGTGCTTCGATGAGACATCCAAGCAGTTGATCGGACATACGAGAGCGGCCATCGGCACGCAGGTGGGGAGAGTTCGGCGTTACGACTACGAGTACAGGCGTAACGGGACGCGCAACCTGTTCGTCTTCTGCGAGCCAAAAGGTGGATGGAGACATGTGGAGGTTACCCAGCGGCGCACTGCGGTGGACTTCGCTGAGCAGATGAGATGGCTGGTGGATGAGGCGTATCCCGACGCCAAGGTGGTCAGGGTTGTGCTGGACAACCTGAACACTCACAAGTTCGGTTCGCTGTATGAGGCTTATGAACCTGTGGAGGCGCGGCGCATAGCGCGGAGGCTGGAGTTTCACTACACACCTAAGCAGGGGAGTTGGCTGAATATGGCGGAGATAGAATTGAGCGTGTTCAGTAAGCAGTGCCTGAGAGGACGAATCGGTGACGAACAGACGCTCAGACTGCACATAGCCGCACTTGAGCGGGAGCGCAACTCCGTTGGCGCGACAATAGACTGGCGGTTCAGTTCTCAGGACGCTCGCGTGAAACTCAACCGGGTCTATCCAGAGCCAAAGTTATAAATAGAATGGCGCGTGTCATCATCAAGTGGACTTGGTACTAGAGATAGTTTCCGGGTTTGCGCTTGTCACAACGCGCTAGAGAAACGCTCCACGATTCTCCGGAGTTTCAATGACCACTGTCGTTGCTCAGGGATTCTGTCCACACTAACTGATCAGCGAAAATGTCCGCATGATGGAGCATGTGACATTGACGCAGCAAGAACAGGCAAGACTTCAGGTACTCAACAGCTTATTGGCGGATCATATGACGACGGAGCAGGCAGCGACACTTATGGGAGTGAGCACACGCCATACCAGGCGCATACTGGCGGCATACAGGGAGAAGGGAGCAGCCGCAATCGCTCATGGCAACAGAGGTCGCAGACCGGCCAACGCTACACCGAAGACGACATCGACAGGCGTCGTGCGTCTGGCACGAACTCGCTACACCGGAGTCAACCACACGCACCTGAGCGAGCTTCTCTGGGAGCGGGAAGGCATAGACATCGACAGAAGCACATTACGACGCATACTGGTAAGGGCTGGCGTGAACAGTCCTCGTAGTCGTCGGCCCCCGAAGCATCGTGTCCGTCGGCAGCGGATGCCGCGCGAGGGGATGCTGATCCAGGTGGACGGCAGCTTCCACAGATGGCTTGGCAAAGACGGGCCGCAGTTCACACTACTGCTGGCGATTGACGATGCGACCGGGACAGTGGTCAATGCCCTGTTCTGCGAACTGGAGAACACCAGCAGCTACTTCTCGCTCCTCGACGGACTGATACGTTGGCGCGGCATACCGCTCGCGCTTTATGCGGACCGGCACGCCGTCTTCAAGCACACGGCTTCACCGGAGACTGCCGCTGGTCCAACCCAGTTCAGTCGCGCGATGGACGAGCTTGGCATACAGCTGATCTTCGCTCAATCGCCTCAGGCCAAGGGTCGTGTGGAACGTGCCGCGGGAACGTTCCAGGACAGGCTCGTCGCGGAACTGCGCCTCGCGGGCGCGACCACGATCGACGACGCCAACCGCGTACTGGAGGACTTCCTTCCACGCTTTAACGGTCGCTTCAAGGTGCCAGCGCGGGAGTCGGAAGTCGCCTATCGCGCCGTAACCGAGGAGATGTGCCTAGAGAGTATCCTGTGCTTCAAGTACAGGCGTAAAGTCGCCAGGGACAACACGGTCAGATACCGTTGGCGCACACTTCAGCTGCTGCCCGGCACGGACCGTCCGAGCTATGCAGGAGCGGCCGTGTATGTACTTGAAGGGCTGGACAACAGCTTGTCAGTGCAGCACGAGGGACGGGACATCCCCTCTCAGGAAGCGCCGCCGCGTCCGAGTGTCCTTCGGGGCTTCGCCGGGAGAACCACACACTCACCCATCACCCATCAGTCCACCAATGGTCTGGGCACAAAGTGGACGGCCAGACTGGCGAACTTGGACACCAATCACGATGGCGAACAGCCCATCTTCACCTCCGATCGCAACGGGACGGGACGAGTTCGCAAAGCTGTGACTCCGCGCCGGAGAAGGCCCACGCCGTTGCAGACGGCCAGATGGAGAGCGGTGCAGAAGGCGAAACGCAAGGGACTGTCCATGCGTGGAATCGCCCGGGAACTGGGCATACACAGAGACACGGTGAAGAAGTACATCAACGCCGAGAGTCCACCCATGGCGCGCGGGCGCCCGACATCAACGACAGCGTAGTCTGATACTATGGCAAACTACACCAATGGACGGAATCGCTGCACACTTAGGCGGACAGAATCGCTGCACAACGACACTCTATATCCAGTGACGCCTGCGCTGGAAAGGATAAGTCGGCAGTGAGATGCGGCGGCGAGACTCACCCGCAAACAAACCTGCGAATGAAATGTCCAAGCCGACCTCGTACGCCGCCGCTGCCGCTCTTACAAATGCGTCATCGGATTCCGGCGACTGTCCATTTGCGGATGGCACGGAAAGAGTGGAAATCACAGTCGGCGCCTCCGCAGATTCCGGCCAGCAGTCGCCAATTGTACGCCCAAGAGCAAGTTCAGGTCCGACTCCCAGCACCAGATCCGTCATTAATTCTGCCAGCGTAGAGGCGCATACGCCGAGTTCCACAGCTTCACGGACCTGTCTGCGCCAGTACTCTCCATCCATCAGAATGTCCGATTCAACCGCTCGTCCTGTAACCTCGCTAATCATCGTCAGGGACGGAGGCGATACCGCAATATCACTGAATGTCGATTCCAGACCCATCATGGACTGGTTAGGGTCAACGCCCGGCATCACGGCCATCAGAGTGCTGCGAGCCATTGTCAGGTGCAGCCCGTCCTCTAGTGTGAAGACGCCCGCCGCCTGCGCTGCCGCGATTTCGCCCGTTCCCTGACCCATAACTATGTTCGGACGTACTCCGATGCTCGCCCAAAGCGCGGTTAGCGCGCATTCGAGTGAATAGAGTGCAGGCTGTGCCCACGCCGCGTCACTTAAGTCGCCTGCGGCTTCAGGCCTCCCGAACATTACATCAAGCAGTGACGCTCCTCTTTCCGCATACACCACAGCATCGCAGCGGTCTAGAACGGCGCGCGCAACCGGCGCGGTGTCGTACAGCGCCTTGCCCATACTAATCCACTGGCTGCCGTCGCCTGTGTATAGGAATGCAACCCTTGTCGCGGGCTGCGGATCGGCATCATCGGACGCACTGTGAGATTTCGCAAGTCCGGTCAGACCTTCCCGCAGGGACTGGACATCGCTGAAGACTAAGCCGGCGCGATAATCGAAGTGGCTGCGTCCGCTACCGGCCATCCATGCAACGTCGGCAAGCGCGGGGCCATTTTGCCAAGACTCGCCAGCGCGCTCATCAAGCCAGGATATGTACCGGCCCGCCAGGTCTTGCAGTGCGCTTTTAGTCTTGCCGGACAGCGGCAGGAAGCGAGTCCTGCGCTCCGTCAGACCATCTGAAGGAATCGGCAGATTGCCAACCGAATCAGGCAGGGAAACGGGCACCGGTTGCGCGGGCCCGGACGACTGCGCTTGGCCGCCCGTCGCTGAAACTTCCGCCAGGCTTCCGTAGCCCTCCACGATAACGTGGGCGTTAGTGCCGGACATTCCGAATGCGCTCACCGCCGCGCGTGCCGGCCTGTCGGGGTGCGCGGGCCAGTCGGTCACTTCAGAGGTAACACGGAGAGGCAACCCGTCCCACTCTATCTGTGGGTTCGGATTCTTGAAGTGCAGGTGTTGAGGAATTACGCCCTGTTTCATGGCGAGCACGGTTTTGATCAGGCCTGCGACGCCCGCCGCCGCCTCAAGATGCCCGATGTTCGACTTCACCGTGCCCATCAGTAGCGGCCGGTCGGCTTCGCGTCCCTTGCCGTACACCGATCCTACGGCGTGCACCTCGATAGCGTCGGCTAACTGCGATCCGACGGCATGCGCTTCGAGATAGTCCACATCTGCGCCTGTAAAGCCGGCCATTTCGAGCGCGGCTTGCATTACACGCTCCTGCGCGGGGCCGTTGGGCACGGTCAGTCCCGCGCTCGCGCCGTTCTGGTTGACGGCAGAACCCTTGATAACGCCCCATATTCTGTCGCCGTTCGCCTCTGCTTCGCTCAGTCGCTTCAGGACGACAAGCCCGCAGCCCTCGCCGCGCACATATCCGTCTGCGGACGCATCGAACGGACGGCCTTGACCGCTGGGTGACAGCATACCCGCTTCCATCATAAAGTCGGAAACACTGGGTGACAGCACCGCGTTCACGCCCCCTGCGAGAGCAAGGTCAATCTCGCCCCGCTGCAAGGCGGAGACCGCTTGATGTATCGCTGCCAATGCAGACGCGCATGCCATGTCGATGGCCATTGCGGGACCTTCCAACCCAAGCGCGAATGCGACCCGTCCGGCGGTTACGCTTGCGGTTGTGCCGAGCAGGCTGCCTCCCCTGCCGTTGGCGTTCATCAACTCCCGGTATTCGCCGTCTCCGACTCCGGCGTACACCCCAGTAAGGCTGCCTCGCAGTCCATCGGGGGCTATGCCCGCGTCTTCAAGGGCCTCCCAGCTCGTCTCCAGCATCATCCGCTGGCGCGGGTCCATCATGCGCGCCTCTATGGGCGCGATGCGGAAGAAACGCGAGTCGAACCACTCGATGCCGTCCACGAACGCGCCTCGAATGCGCGGTGCGTCCTCAGTGTCGGGGCGTCCGTCGGTAATCGCATCCGTGCCGTTCTGCAAGAGTTGCCAGTATTCGGAAAGGTTCTTCCCCTGTGGGAAGCGGCATGCCATGCCGACTATCGCAATATCATCCCCATCGGTCGAGACTGGTGTGGGCGCTTCAGGCGCTGCAGTCTCTGTCGTTGAGGCGGGCGCGCTGACGCCGCCAATCTGACCGAGTTCGTCTGCCAGATGACGGGCAAGCGCGGTGATGTCAGGATAGTCAAACACTGCCGTATTGGAGACGACCAACTCGCCCGCGAATGTGCGGTTGAGCCTATTCCTCAACTCGACAGACATCAGGGAGTCCATGCCTAGATCGAAGAAGCCGACGGAAGTGGAGGGCGCGCTTGGCAGCCGCATCACCGCCTGCAACTCCTTTTGCAGGAACGACACCAGTATGCCCTCCGCATCGACTTGCTGTAAGCCTTGCAGCTGGGCCAATATGTCGTCATCTGACTCCTCCTCTTCAACGGCGTCGTCCGCGGATGTGGCTATCAGGTCTTCGAGGAATGACGAGGACTCATCGCTATTCTCCGCGATTGTCGGCCAGTCCACTGACGCGACC
The DNA here is from genome assembly GCA_965203955.1 of Dehalococcoidia bacterium. GTDB lineage: Bacteria > Chloroflexota > Dehalococcoidia > Lucifugimonadales > JADFKI01 > Bin90. Next base: position 282,889 of record OZ241923.1, read on the forward strand.
ATGCCGGTCGTCAAGTCCTGACGCACGATGGTTTCCAGCGCCCTGAGACCCTGTTGCGGGGTTATCCAGCCCGTGCCTGCCGCTTCCAGTTGTGCGGCGATGCGCTCGCGCTGTTCTGCCGCTTCACCGAGTTCGGACCAAGCGCCCCACGCTATCGACTGGCCCGGCAGACCGAGCGCGCGGCGGTGTCCCGCAAGCTGGTCGAGGAATGCGTTAGCCGCCGAATGGTTCGCCTGGCCCGCATTGCCCAGAACGCCCGCAATGCTGGAAAAGACGATGAACATGTCCAGGTCGCGGTGCATCGTCGCCCGGTGCAGGTGCCATGCGCCCAGAACCTTGGGCCAGACCACCTGCCGGAAGCTGTCCCAAGTCTGGTTCGTGAGGGCCGCGTCGGAGAGAACGCCAACGCTGTGTATGACGCCCGCCAAGGGCGGCAGCGTCGTGTCTATGCGATCAAGCATGGCGTCCACCGCCTGTGCGTCCGTCACGTCAGCGAGTTCAACATGCACCGTCACGCCTTGACGCTGCAACGCGTCAATGGCTTCTACCGCTTCGGGATCGGGGTCGCGGCGTCCGTTCAGCACGATTGCGCCCGCTCCGCGCTCCGCCAGCCATCCCGCGAGTACGCAGCCGATGCCGCCGAGACCGCCGGTCACGAGGTAAGTCCTGTCCTCGCGCAGACGTCCTGTTTCAAGCGGCGAGTTCGTAAGAACTATCTTGCCGATGTGCCGTGCCGCGCGCATGAACTTCATCGCGGACGGCGCTTCCGCCATCGACCATCTGCTGTGTATCATCGGAGTGAGTTCGCCCGCCTCGACCCGCTTCATGACGGACTTGAGTGCTGCCCCGGGCCGCTCCGGGTCATGCTCTTTCAGCGTGTCCAGTTCCAGTATGTGGTAGTCAACATCCGGGCGCGCGGCTGCCATCTCCTCTTCGCTGTATATGTCCACTCTCGCCAGTTCGATGAACCTGCCGCCCTGCGCGAGACATGACAGGCTTGCCTCGATAAAGCCCTCACCCGTCAGGCTGTTTATCACCACATCAACGCCCGCGCCGCCGGTGGCTTCAAGGATTTCCTGCCCGAAGTCCGTTCGCCTGCTGTCGAAGACGTGCTCGACACCCAGCGAGCGCAGGTAGGCCTGCTTGGGGGCGCTCGCGGTGGCGAACACTTCGGCACCCGCCGCCTGCGCGAGTTGGATTGCCGCCAGTCCCACGCCGCCCGCTCCCGCATGAATCAGCACACGGTCGCCCGCCTTCAACTTCGCCAAGTCATAGGATAGCGCGACAGTAACAAAGACCGTTGGCATCGTGGCAAGCTGGGTGGTCGGTACGTCCGGCGGCGCGTGGGCGACCAGTTCCTTGTGCATGACCGCTTCCGAGCCGAAAGTGCCAAACGCCAGCGCGACAACGCGGTCGCCTACGGATACGTCCGTTACGTCCGAGCCGATTTCAATGACGTGACCGCACAACTCTTCGCCGAGCAGCCCTTCCTGAACAAGTCCGAGCGAACGGAATACACTCAGGAAATTAAGCCCGGAAGCGTCCACCGCTACGCGAACCTCCCACGGCTCCAGCGTGCGCTCAGGCGCGTCTAGGACCTGCAGGTCTTCAAGCGAGCCACCCTCGTCCGGTTCGAGGAACCAGCGCGACCCTTCCGGCATAACAAGCTGCTCGGTGTCTCTGCCGGCACGAATGAGGCGCGCCGCCTGGCGAAGACCGAGGCGGTAGGCTACATGTGTCTCGGAGTCCGGGTACATCAACTCGTTCACGAGGTCGGACATCGGAGCAGGATTCACCGGGTCCAAATCGATCATCCTGGGTTGCAGATGAGGCGCTTCTTGCGCGACTACCTTGCCGAAGCCCCATAGCAGCGCGCCGCTCAACTGACCGTGACGCTCACGTTCCAGCACCTGCCCGCCGCGCGTGATGAACCAGACGCCGTTGGCGGGTGTCGCATCGGCGTCGCCAATGCCTTGCACGAGCGCCAATGCGCTGCCGCCCGCATGCGTAGCGTCCTCGCCGAATTCTTCGGCGGTTGCATCCCCGCTGTTGCCGTCCAGCGAGGCGAGATGCACGATGCCCCTGAGCGGCACATCGGCGGGCAGACCTTCTATAAGCGCGCGCCACGACTCGCGGCTCTGCATATCAACGGTTGCGGTAATTACCGACGGTTCGCTGCTCGGCCTTTCATCGACGCCCGCCAGCACGACCGTCTGGTTGCGCGCAGCCATATCCGATGCCAGCGATTCCGCCACGCCGGACTCGTCGCCCGCGATAATCCATACGCCCGCCGCTTCTTTCACCTGGGCGGGGCCCTGCGCCATTATGACGCCCTTGTCAGGCTCACCCGCCGAACCCGACCTTGACACGCCGATAACTTCAATATCGTCATAGCCCGCGTCGGAAAGCGCCCGGCTCCAGATTTTGGAGCCTACCATCGCGTGGCGGGTGCGGTACTTGTCCTCGAAGCGCCACCAGCCGTCAAGCTGACCGAATGTCAGGTCCTGCCAGTCCTGGACGCGCAGGTTTTCCAGCGCCAGCAGAACGCCGGACGGCGCAAGAAGCCGTCGGCAGTTGTCCAGCGTCTCGTCCAGAAAGCGTGTGGCGTGCAGCACATTGGACGCTATCACCACATCGTAGCCGTGGAGGTCGAAGTCCTGCTCTATCGGGTCCTTCTCGATGTCCAGGACGCGGTATTCAATTGAGTCGCCCCCAAATCGCGCCTCCGCCTCCGAGAAGAAGCCCGCGGATATATCAGTATATGTGTAGTCGAAACGGCCGGCCGGCAGTTCGGGTAGCACGGCAGCCGTGGACGCTCCCGTGCCCGCGCCGATCTCAAGCACGCGCAGTGTGCGTCCTTCCGGCAGCCCAGCGATGAGCGTCGCAATCGCGTCGCCCATCATTCGGTTGCCGGCGCGCGCGACCGGCGCTTTCAGGTACAGGTCGCCTGCGGTCGGCTCGCCACTGCTGAACAGCAGCGTCAGGGGGTCTGCCTCACCCACCAGCACATCCGGCAGCGCCGCGCCGGACCGCCTGAGCAGGCCGACCTCGACCGTGCCGTGCCAATTCTCGGCGCTCGTCCGGTCCGCGAGCTCCTCGATTTCGTTCGGGATGGCATCGGGCATCGGTTCGCCTTGTCCGATCCTCACGACAAAGCCGTCGCCCGATTCATCCACCACACCTGCGTTTGCAAGAAAATCGAATATACGGCGGAACACGCGCCGATGCTCCGGCAGGACGTTAAGTTTCTCGCGCAGGTCTTCCGGCTCGACGAATTCTCCCTCCTTGCGTTCCCATCCCAGCCGCTCCAGCGCGGTCAGCGCATAGAACCACGACATCCGCTCAAGGCCGTTCAGCAGGGCTTCACGCTCATCGGCTTGTACGCCCTCATCGGCGAGATATTCTGTGAACGGCATCGCTCGCGCGAAGATATCCGTCGGACTCGTGAGGAAGTCTGCCGACTGCATGCCGTCGGCGAGAGCGCGATCGCGCCAGACAACCTCGTAGAAGAGGTCTTGCACCCCCTCGGTCGCGGAAAGCAGGGAGGCACGAGTGGCGCGCTTCACGGTGTATCCACTCATCCCGCCGACTTCCGTTCCGTCGAGCGTGTAGAAAATCAGGTCGCCGCTCAGCGCCTCCGGTACTGCGGCGCGCTCACCATCTACACCGGACTCACGGGCATCCTCCCGAAGGCGGGCGTGGCATACAAAACGTTCAGGAAGCTGCTGCTTCAGCCACAGCCGTTCCCACGCAAACGGAAGGTAGGTTGATTCGTCTTCGCCTCTGGCTGAATGGCGCGCCGCCGAAAGAACCTGGAAGCAGCCGTCAAGCAACACCGGATGCAGGTCAATGCCGCCGCCGTCAGCGGTGTCCGACAGGGCTATTTCGCCAATTGCCTCGCCGTTCGCCGCCCAGAGGTTCTGAAGCGTGCGGAACGACGGGCCAAGGCCTATGCTTGCCTCTGCTCTGGTGCGATAGAAGTCCCCCACATCCTGCGATTGCATGCCGGACTTCAAGCCATCGACACTGACGCGGCTGATAGACCCACGCGCTCTGACTCCGGTGGAAACCTTGCCTTCTGCGTGGAGCGTCCATCCCTCTTCTGACCCAGATTTGCTGAAAATCTCGATGTGCCGCGCGCTGCCGTTCTCGGACGCGCTCAGCACGGCCTGAATTCTTCGTCCTCCCTGTTGAGTGTTGCCCTCGCCTTCCTCATCCGAGAATGCCATCGCGGTATGAAGCTGCAGGTCCTCCACCTCGACGGGCTGCTCGCCTTCAGACAGAGCCGCCGCTGCCGCCATAGCGCCATACAGGGCGCCCGGCATAATCACGCGCCCGAAGACGCGATGGTCGTCCAGCCAGGCCGGGTCGGAAGGGAACATATCCGTCTCGAACATCACCTCGCCGCGCGGCGATTCGTGCTTGTTGCCAAGCAGTGGATGCCCGGCAGCTGCGCGCCTGCGCCTTGGGGGATCGATCCAGTACCGTTCACGCTGGAAAGGGTAGCCGGGCAGCTCAATTTTGCGCCGTTCCTCTCCAGAAAATAGCCCCTCGAATGATAGCGTGAGACCGGCGTTGTACGCGCCCGCGACGGCGTCCATGAAACCGTCGTCGTAGTCGGCGGGGTCGATGTCCCAGGACAAGCGCACCATGCTTTGGAGGACGACCGGCGCTTCGCTGATGGAGCCATTAGCGGAGTCCGGCCAGACGAGCGAGACCAATGGGCCTAGCACCGCGTGAGGACCTACCTCAATTACAAGATCGACACCGAGTTCCGCCATGGTGCCGATGCCCCTACGGAACTGAACGGCATTTCGCGCATGCCGCCGCCAGTATTTGCCGTCAATCGCCTCGCCCGGCGAAACCACGCTGCCGGTTACATTGCTGACCAGACTAATAGAAGGCGACGAGACCTTCACGGACTTGTATGCTTCCTCCAGTTCGTCCAGCGCAGGCTCTACCAGAGGGCTGTGGAATGCTTGATTTCTGAGCCGTCTTACCGTAATCTCTTCTGCTTCGAACTTCTCGGACACGGCATCAACCGCATCAACCGTGCCGCTGATGACCTGGTGTATGCCGTTGTCAACTGCGACACTGAGATTTGCGCCGTCAGTTGCCGCGTTGTACTCATTGACTGCGGCAGCTACTCTGTCTTCCGAGTCGAAAATCGCAGCCATCGTGCCTAGTTCCGGCACCGACGACAGCAGCGCGCCACGCTTCGCCACGAACCGCAAGCCCTCTTCCATGCCGAACACACCCGCCGACTGCGCCGCAGCGAACTCTCCGAGGCTGTGCCCGATTACAACGCTAGGCTCAACGCCTATGCTGCGCCACAGCGCGGTTAAAGCGCACTCCAGCGCATATACGGCGGGCTGGGTCCACGCGGTATCGTTCAGGTCACCTTCCGCGCCTTCGTTGCCGAACATCACGTCCAGTAGCGATGTGCCGCGCTCTTCCCGAATTACTTGTTCGCACCTGTCGAGAACGGCGCGCACCGCAGGCTCACTCTCGTACAGCGTCCTGCCCATGCCTAGCCACTGGCTGCCCTGCCCCGTATAGACGAAAGCAACTTTCGTCGCCGTTCTAGTGCCGTCGCCACCCTCACCCTCCGCGACCGCCTTCAGTCCGGCGCGCAATGATTCGGCGTCCGAGAAGGTAACGCCCGCGCGATGTGCGAAGTGGCTACGCCCCACGCCCGCCGTCCATGCCATGTCGGATAAGAAGGGCGAATCGGCTGAATCAGATCGCTCGTCGAGCCACGCGAGATAGCTGTCTGCGAGTTCGCGCAGTGCATTGTCGGTCTTGCCCGAAAGGGGCAGGAGTCGCTTTTCGCGCTCAGCGGGCGCTTCCACCGACGAATCATCCCCCGATTCCGGTGCAGAAACAACAATTTGCCTCGGCAAGCCACTGGGCCATTCGGCGCCATCCGAAATGTCGGGTACTTCCTCTAATGGACGGTATCCTTCTATTACCAGATGCGCGTTTGTGCCCGACCAGCCGAAGCCGCTTACGCCCGCAAGCGGCGCTCTGTCGGCATACTGTGGCCACTCGGTTGCAGTCTCGGTTACGCGAAGGGGCAGATTATCCCAGTCCACCGCCGGGGTCGGATCGTAGAAGTTCAAGTGCTTCGGGATGACTCCCTTGTTCATCGACAAGAGGACTTTCATCACCGCGGCGACGCCTGCCGCCGGTTCGAGGTGGCCGAAGTTCGTCTTCACTGAGCCAATCAGAAGCGGTCGTTCTGCCGAGCGGTCACGGCTGTAAGCCGCCGCCAGCGCCCTCAATTCTATGGGGTCGCCGACCGGAGTTCCCGTGCCATGCGCTTCCACATAGTCCACTTGGGCGGGAAGAACCCCGGCCTTGTGGAGTGCGTCCTCGATTACCTGCTGCTGCGCCTCTTCGCTCGGCACCGTCAGGCCCGTGCTCGCGCCGTCCTGGTTCAGTGCGGAGCCTCGAATGACGCCCCAGATGCGGTCGCCGTCCGCCTCGGCGTCGCTCAGGCGCTTCAGCACCACGATCCCGCAGCCTTCCCCGCGTACGTAGCCGTCAGCGGCAGCATCGAAGGTCTTACATCGTCCGTCCGGCGCGAGCATGCCCGCATTCCCGCGCAGCTCCAGCAGCCTGCCGGACAGGATGGTGTGGACGCCTCCCGCAAGCGCAAGATCAGCCTCACCAAGCTGCAACCCTGACATCGCCTGATGTATCGCGACGAGCGATGATGAGCAGGCGGTGTCCAGCGCAATCGCAGGTCCGTTCAGGCCAAGCGCAAAGGCAACCCTTCCGATCGCCGTGTTGTACGAAGTGCCGCTCACCATGTAGAGGCTGGATGCAGGCTCGGACGTATCGCTGGCTTGCATTATCATCCCGCGATAGTCCATGTTGCTGATTCCAGCATAGACACCTGTGCGGCTGCCCTTCAGGCCGTCTGGATCTATGCCGGCATCTTCGAGCGCCTGCCAGCTCGTTTCCAGCATGAGACGCTGCTGCGGGTCGAGATGGTGCGCCTCGACCGGCGAGATCCGGAAGAAGGGAGCGTCGAACTGGTCAACGCCGTCGATAAATGCGGCATGGCGGGATGCCTCGCTCTGCATCGCGGCGTCCTGAAACAGCTCTCCCAGTCGTCCCTCACCAGAGCCGGGAACGCCGTCGCTAACCGCATTCTCGCCCGCCTCCAGCAGTCTCCAGAACTCTGAGACATCGTTTGCCCTGGGGAATCGGCAAGCCATCCCCACAATCGCTATCGGTTCCCTGTTACGTGAGATGTTCTCTCTTCCGTCTGAAGATTCTGCGGCTGCGTGCTTTGATGAGCTCGAGAAATCATTCGGAGTTGTCATGAGGCCTTCCTTAAACTGAGACTTATCTTAATACACGCTTGGATACAGAAGTGTAGCACGACATTTTCGCTGGGTAAAGCAGTTGATAGATAGCTGAAACCTATGACTCTAGCATCTACCCAGCTCGCGAATCACATACCTGTAAGGCACAGAATTAAACGACACTGTGACGATATCACACCTTCCGGCTGGCATAGGGATAAGCTCCTCGACAGGAAGAAGGAAATATATACTGGCTCGACGAATGGGTTTGATGAGGCAGAATATACTGCACAGAAGAACACATCACGCGGTGGCACTCGCGACGCAGAACGGCGTGTAGCCGGTACCTGTCTGGAGTTAGGAACGGTTGCCGTCGATTCAGAGCGTTAGAACAATGCAATCGCTTATATCGGACACGTTTACCCGAGTAGTGGAGTACCCGAACCGCTGCCACCATCTGACGTAGAGGGATTGCTGCATACGCCCAGCTGTCACTGAGTAGGTGAACAGGCGTCTATCGAGTCAGTCCGGCATGTCGCATTACGAGAAGTTGCGTCGGAGAATGAAACAGGAAAGCAACCTTACGCTAGTAGTCGATAGCGGCAGGAGGTAGCAGCCTCCCATACGCGTTTGATTCCCACGCATTGGCGAGGCAGTACCTGAGTCCTTCAAAGGAGATTAGCCTGAGTAGATCAATCAGTAATATAGGTGTGGGTTATGACTTCCCAGACGTGCCCATTCTCGCAGTCGAAGTAGAACCCGCGACCATTATGCTTGTAATTGATTTCGCCGTCCGTTCTCGAACCTGGTCCGCTTCCGTAGGTTATGCCCTCGTCCTTCACGCGCTGAAGAATGGCATCGAAATCCTCGTCCGATGCAAGAAATGCGTAGTGATTGGAGCGCGGATCATCCGAATCGTCGAAGTCGAGGGTCAGGATGTCGTTGACCTTCACAGGCGCAAAATGCCCCCATGCCCCGTTGTACTCCAGCCCGAATAGGCGGGCGATGAACTTCGCTGACTTCACCTTGTCATAAGCCGGTACGATAGTGTGATCAAGCTGTAGCGGCATAGCGCACCTCCTTTGTCATCACTTTACATCAAGTCGAAGTGTCAAGCCAGCGATGGCATTGAACGCCCTGATCAGAAGCTCCTGCCGCGTGCTTGACCGCCTTTCAAGGAATTTCTACAATTGCGCCACTTGCTGATGGTCAACTGTGGCACTGGAGGTACTATGTCAGGTTTTGAATTGAAAGTGGGGGACGTCGAAATCGTCGCCCTATCCGACATGAACTTCCCATTCCCTATGCCTTTACCGAAGCTGTTCTCTACGATTCCCACTGAGGCCTGGGCGCCTTACAGGGAGAGTTATCCCGACACATTCCAAGGCGACCACATGCTCATCGAGATAGGATGCTACCTGGTGCGCTCGCCAGACAGAACCATTCTCATTGACACTGGTTACGGCGATGGTCCCATCGAATCAATCGGAGGCCTCCGGGGAGAGCTAATGGATGACCTAGCAGCTAAGGGCATCGCCCCCGAGGAGATTGACACCGTCTTCATATCCCACCTGCATTCCGACCATGTGGGGTGGAACGTTATCGACAAGGATGGTAGTGTGATTCCGGCATTCCCAAACGCGCGTTACGTCGCGCATCAGGCCGACCTTGATCACTTTCGCAGGTCTGACATTCAGGCGGCTTCTAGTTTCCCGTTTATGGACAGGTGCGTCGAATCAATAGTCAACCTAGGATTATTCGACGCGCTGACCGAGGACACCGACCTGACATCGGAAGTTAGGGCGCTCCACACTCCCGGGCATACGCCCGGCCACATGAGCGTTTTGGTCTCGTCGCAGGGGGAATCGGCCCTGATTCAAGGAGATGTTCTGATTCATCCCGCACAGGTAACCGAGGACAACTGGAACTGTCATTTCGATTACGACTGGCCACTTTCCACCGCCACGCGAAGGAAGGTGCTCGATGACGTGGAATCTCAGGGAACACCAGTGATCTCCTGTCACTTCCCCGCTCCGGGATTCGGGACGGTCAGACGGAGCAATGGCAGACGCTACTGGCATGTAGGATTGGAGATGTAGGGGTTAGACATGAGCCTAGATGCAGCACAGAAGATTATGGACAGCGTTGACCGGGAAGAGATGCTCCGGCTGGCTCAGAACCTTATCACAATCCCCAGCTTCAAAACGGAGGAGAGCGACGTCGCCCGCTTTCTCGGCGACTACCTTCAACAGCGCGGCTACGAAGTACAGTTGCAGGAAGTGGAACCGGAGCGTTTTCAGACCGTCGCAACGCTGAAAGGAAGCGGCGACGGCAAGTCCTTGATGCTGAATGGGCACATAGACATCGACCCACTCGCCATGGGCTGGAACCGGGATCCGTGGACTCCGAACATCGAGGGCGACCTCATATTCGGTGCCGGTATCCGCAACATGAAGAGCGGAGTCGCTTCCATGGTGACGGCAGCCGAAGCAGTCCGAAAATCCGGCGTATCGCTGAAGGGTGATCTGGTGATTGCCTGCGTTGTCGGCGAATTGCAAGGCGGGGTGGGCACAACCTATCTCTGTCAGAATGGCCCGCTCGCGGATATGGCGGTAGTGCCGGAACCGTTCGGCGCCGACAACATTCTCACCGTGCACGCGGGCGTCCTTGAAATTGCAATTCACGTTCTCGGCAACTCCCGGCACATCAGCCGAAAGGAAGAGGGCGTGGACGCGATCGCCAAGATGTGCAACGCGGTGCCCGCCATTGACAGCGTCGAGTTCACCTACACCCCGCGCGACGACCTACCCGGGCTTCCACGAATAAACGTGGGCGCCATTATTGGGGGGCGCGGGCGTGATTACGACCTGCGGGGACCAAATTTCGTTTCCGACTTCTGCACTGTGCTCGTAGATGTGCGCTTCCTGCCGGGCATGACGTCAGCGTCGGTCAAGGCGGACATCGAGCGTGTCCTGGATGGTATCAAGGCCGACGATCCGGACTTCGACTATGAGATAGAGATGCCGCCCGATCCCAAGCATAAGGTGTTCACCGTAGTCATGGAGCCATTCGACCTTCCCAGGGACGAGTATATTCTCGACTGCGTACTGCGGCAATATCGAACGGTAACGGGCGGTCGTGAACCGGACGGCGTAGGAACTGTGCTGCCCGGGTCCTATACAGGCGACGACACCACCCACTTGTGGCGGGCAGGAGTCCCATGCGTGCTGCACGGCCCCGGGGGAGGCTCGGAGTCAGAGACGATACCAGACGAGTTCAGCCGCATCAGCGACATGGAGCAGGTAGCAAAAGTCCTTGCGCTCACCGCCCTGGATGTTTGCAACCTTCCAAAGTAACGGAACCTCTATCATCTGTTGGGCAGACCGGAAGATGTTGCAATTGGACATTGCAGCCTCTCAGTTATATACCGCGTACCGCGCGAGTTGCTTGACTCAGCCAAGTGACAGTCAATACTATCGGGCTTGAAGTCGAAACAAGGAGGAAATTGTCATGCCGTTCTACGAAAGAGGGACAACGCGCATCTACTACGAGGAAGTCGGTTCAGGATTCCCGCTGATGATTATTTCGGGTGGCGGACTCAATTCCTCCGTGGATTCCCTGAATACGGCGGTTCCTTTCAATCCTATGGAGACATACAAGGACGACTTTCGCTGCATCGCCGCCGATCTGCGAAATGCTGACAAGGGCCAGTCGAGCGGCCCGCTGGAGATCGACCGCCCCTGGGATGCCTACTCCGAGGACCAGTTTGGGCTGATGGATCATCTCGGAATTGATCAGTTTCTGGTGATGGGCTTCTGCATCGGGGGCCCGATGATCCACAACCTGCTCAGATTGGCGCCGGAGCGTATTGTGGCGGCAGCGATGATGCAGCCAAGCGGGTTCAATCCAGATGCGCCGGACATTTTCTACCAGAACAACACGGCGAGGTGGGGACCGCCCCTGTGCGAGAGGCGACCGGAAATCACGACGGAGATGGTGCACGACTTCCTTACGAGCATGTACACCTCACGCGCCGACTTCGTTTTCACAGTCTCCCGCGACTTCGTGCGCGCACTGCAGACGCCTCTGCTGATTGCGCCCGACGACGTGCCGGCGCACCCATACGAGTGCGCAATGGAGGTTGCCGACCTCGCGCCGAACGCCGAGGTGACAATCTATCCGTGGAAAGACACTCAGGAACACATAGATGAGGTGGTCGAGTACGCGCGGCGCTTCATGAAGACACACGAACCGGTGGCTGCGACGGCGTAGAAGTTCTACACTTGAAATGGTTGCGGATCACGACGGCTCCTCTATAATGCCCTGCGAAGAACCGGGGGCGCGGCTCCCAAAGACGTGCCACCTAGCCTTAGGAGGGTCAAGAGGTTCTCCACTGTTCAGCATCGTCCTCGGGCTCGTATCCAATCAGCTCGCGTGAATTAGAGATGTCCCAGAAGCGCCAGGTGTTGTTGGATACGCCGTAGAAGATTGCGAACCGGGTGCTTTCCGGCGCATCTATACTCCTGCGTACCAGTTGCACCAGGTCGCGGTGCGAGAGAAGGGTGGCAAACTGCCTGGCAGCTTGCGGCCTGCCCTCCCGGTTCAGCGTCCCGATGCGAAGGCAGATGACCGACAGCCCAAAGTGGTCGGAGTAATATCGTCCGGCAGCCTCTCCGAACGCCTTACCTATCCCATAGGGTCCGTCCGGTCGTATTGGCATGTCCACCGTCACACGAGGGAAGGTCGCGGGGTCCAGGCCGTCGTACCTGCCTGCAACGATTGAGGCGTAAGGCTCGTCGTCCTCGTAATTGCCGGTGGCGTGATTGGAGCTGGCGAAGATTACTCGCTTCGCTCCACACCTCCGTGCAGCCTCCAGCGCGTTGTAAGTTGAGGGCAGGTTGTTCCGATAGACGACATCCCAGGGGCTATCTTGGTCAGGTACGCTGGCAAGGTCTATGACCGTGTCCACGCCTTCATAGGCAGGAAGCACCGCGTCAAGGTCGGAAGTGTCAGCGACAAGGCTGGTGAAGCCGTCCACAGGCCTGATATCCACGCCGGTTACATTGTACGAGTCCTTCAATCCGTTCTGGAGCAAGCCACCGATGAGCCCGGCCGCTCCGGTTATCAGTACGTTCTTTCTATCTGGCATGCAACTCCCCCGTGAATACGAAATCGTCATCAATTGGTTCAGCAGAGCCGATTATAGTGGAAGCGAATGCAAGGGACTACTGTCAGAGCCGTCCGGCATTCTTGCCTTCATTGACTTTGCACGAGGTCAACGTCAGAGGTTACCATAACAGTCGTTTCCTAAATCTAGATTTGAATGAGGTTAGAGCCGAGCGGAGAGGAGAGCTATATGCTTGCGGACCTGGTTGAAGCTACGACACCTGAGGGGATTGTGCTGTCGGGCGCGTATTTCGCTGCGTCGGATGCAAGCCAATCGCATCCGATAGACTCAATTCTGTTCTTTCACGGCGATGGCGGCCACTTCTACAGCAGCCTATACCTTGAGTTGGGCCAGCGCATGGCCGGGCGGGGCATTGCCTTCCTCACAGCAAACCGCCGGGGCCACGATCATCTGGCGAACGGCGCCAGGGGAGGACCACTCGCCGGTTACGCCTTTGAGTCCGTGGATGACTCGCGGGCGGACTATGCGGCTTGGCTGGAACTCCTGCGCGAGAAGGGCCACAGTCGCATAGCCATTGGTGGCCATAGCGGTGGGGCTGTGAGAGCCACCTACGCTCAGGCGAAAGAGCAGTTCGCCGACGTATTGGCGGTAATTCCGGTCTCGCCTGGAGAGTACGACCACGAAGGTGTTATCACGCTGCACGGCGAGAACTTTTCGGGGCCGTTTGAGGATGCGGAGCGCAACGTCGCGGAAGGCCGCCCGGAAGTGCTGCTCCGTCCGGGCGTTCCCTGGGGGTCTGTCTGGAGCGCGGGTGCATACGTGGACTGCTTCAATCGGGACAACCGCTACGGTGTCACAAATCATGCGGCGAGCACAGGCTGCCCTACACTCTTCATATTTGGCTCTGAGGAATGCACCGTCGGAGGGCCGCAGGAGCTGCCGGTTTGCGGAGCGGCCCGACGCGGCTTGGGTGCGGCAGATTATCCGCATGTCAAGGTCGTGGAGATTGACGGAGCAAACCACGGCTATATGGGGCGCGAAGTAGAGTTGTTTGAGACGATGTTCGCCTGGATCTGCGGCCTTTAGCATCCAATTGCGCCTCATGTGAGTTTAATCAGTACAGACATTCCAGTGCCTCACGAGTTAGTGGCGAATCGAGGGCAGATAGCTCTCACCTGACCTCCTTAGACGAAGGTATTAACAGTCGTGTTAGACAGTCGAATTTGCTAGGGGCAACCGCACAGATTGGCGCACCCGAAAAGCTTATGCCATCTCTGAGGATCGCGGTCAAAGTACATGGACTTCAAATGGCTGGAAGCAGAATCAAGTGAACTTAGTACAAGCTCCTAAGAAGTTACCCGATGCTCTGTAGTTGCTCACCTCTCAAGTAGGGATCGCAATGACTTATGCTTTCTTTACAGGCTTAACAGGTCGGTTGTAATATTAGGCAATCTCATAGGTTCTTTATCAAACCTCACCCTCTTATAGCGCACCAGTAATTCGCCATCGTTTGCTAATAGTAACGACTCTACAAGCCCTAGCACGCCAACCGCAAAAGTCGCCCGAACCTCTCGTGTCGCTATGAACCAGATACTAGAAAAGCTGAGTTGGCTTGTCACCGTCCGCCCCTATATCACCGTCTTTGTCTTACTCGCCATCACCGTCCTACTTGCCGCAGGAACTACCCTGCGTGTACCCCCGACTGAAGGAGCCGACGTGGCGTTCCTTCCGCCGGGGCACCCCGTTGCAAATGCGGTGGGAGAAATAGATGAACTCTTTGAGGATTCCGGTGAGGTCAGTGTCGTCACGCTCATATTTCGGGGAGATGTCCTAACACCCGCCGGTCTCTCCCAGATGAACGGGTTGATCGATGAAATCGCAAGCGATCCGAATGTTGGTGAGCTACTGGTGCCCGGCAATCCGATAGTTTCGCCGGCATTGCTGATCCAAGCAGCACTTCAGGCTGGCACCCTGGAGTCGATCACACAGGCAGAAATTGACGCTGCCGGGAACGTGCCGCAAGTTCAGGGAGCACTGGCAGCGATGACTGGAACCGACGCGGACGGCACATCGGTAGCCATCGCGACAGTCAGTCTCGTTGATACGGGTGATGAAAGGGTCCAGAACGCAGAGCGCAGGATAAATGAGTTGGCGACGGCCGATGACGGCCCATTGAGTGCAAGCAGCTTGTCGCCGGTGATCGTAGAGGACGAGTACCGGGAGGCAACGGAGACCGGGATGGCGCCACTGATTGGTCTGGCTTTGCTCTTGATTGCGGCACTGCTTCTGCTCTTTACCCGCACTATCTCAGACACACTGCTGACTTTGGCAGGTCTTGTCTTTTCGCTTACATGGGTTATCGGAGCAGAAGGATGGCTTGGTCCAAACGGGCTTGGCCTTATAGGTCCTCCCAGTTCGCTGACGGCAATGGTGCCGGTTATAATAATCAGCCTCACGGTGGACTACGCGATTCAGACAGTATCCCACTATCGAGAGCAGCGGCTTGAAGGGGAGCCCGTTATTCAGGCTGTACGGGCGGGTCTGAGAAACGTCACGATTCCGCTGACACTGGCTGCTGTTACGACGATTGTAAGCCTGTTGGCAACTCTATTTTCGCCGATTGGCGTGATTGGCGACTTTGGCATCGTCGCAGGTCTGGGAGTCGGCATGAGCCTGATCGTTATGCTGACACTTATCCCAGCAGGCCGGACTATCATTGACAGGCGGCGCGAGTCACGCGGTACATTGACGGCTCCTCGTCCGATCTCGAACGCATTGCCCGGAATCAGCACCGTAGCGGAGCAACTGGGTAGATGGGTTACGCGCTGGCCAGCTCCCTACCTCGTCGCCGTAATCGTCGTCACTATAGGGCTTGGATTCGCGGCCACCGGGTTGGAATCAGAGTTCAGCATCCGTGACATCCTGCCGCGTGGCGGGAGTGTCGTTGAAGATATGAATACCCTTGAAGCGGCCGTGGGTGGCTCAACGGAAATCGCCAGTCTGCTGGTAAAAACCGAGGCAACCGAAACGCGCACGCTTCTGAATCTCCAAGACCTCACCACTGCCTTCGAGGACGAGAATCGACGCCCGCGAGCCGTAGCCGGACCGATCCAGACATCGTACTTTGCTCATCTACGCGACTGGATTGAGGACACAGGGGAACCCGGGGACAATTATAATCCCGAGCTTGCGGCACTCTTCTACGAAGCCTCCGTCGAGGTGGAACTCGACCGGGACAAGATGCAGCAGGTGCTCGACAAGCTTATTGAATTAGAACCCGGTCTGGCACACTTCCTGGTCAATAACCCGGAAGGCCAAGACATCATGCTGCTACAGTTCTCGACCTATCTGGGCAACCCTGAGCAGACTAGGATGATCCAAGAGGAGAGCGAGGCGCTTTGGTTCGGCGATGACAGCGCAATTACGGCAACATCGCCAAGCATCATCGCCATTGCCGTGACGGATCAGATAACCGACGGACAGACGGAAGCTATCAGCACCACCATCGCGGTTGCTCTGGGCATTCTCAGCATTTTCTTCTGGATAACGTTGCGCCAGCCTGCATTGGGGATAGTCGCAGTCGGACCAATTGTCTTCGTTCTCATCGGCGTACTGGGCACAATGGCGCTGCTCGACATACCTTACACGCTGGTCACGTCTATAATCACGGCACTGTCAATCGGAATAGGTGTGGACTACACCATCCACGTCATTCACCGGTACCGGGAGGAGTACTTCCGACTGCGCAACCCTGAGAGGGCCGCGATACGAACGCTGGCGACTACGGGTTCTGCCCTACTCGGTTCCGCACTGACGACGGCATTAGGATTCGGAGTGCTGATAGCCTCGCCGCTCACCGCGTCCGCGCAGTTCGGCATTACAGCGACCATCACAATCGTCTATTCGCTCGTAGTCTCCATACTCGTCGTGCTGCCGGCCATGGTCGTCTGGGGCGCGTATCAAAACATGCGCCTGCGCTCTTCCATTGAACGCATGTGGAACGAACTCGACGTGGCGATTGAAGACGTGCATCTGCGACACGGGAACGGAGAGGGCACTTCCTAGGCGGCATACCCCAGAAGGTTGTCCTACATGCTGAAAAGTTTCTCGCAACTCCGTGAACTGTCCAAGGAGTTGAAGTCCGCGCACCGCGGCTCAGACACCCACCGCCGCGTGAGAGAATTCTACGGCTGGCCTGACAGGGCGAGCGCGGAGGATGACGGCGGGACGGGCTACGACCACACTGAAACCGTCAAGGAATACTACGACCTTTGCAGCCAGTTCATGGTGTTCGGCTGGGGCGAATCCCTTCACTTCGCGCCACTATCGTCCCGGGAAAACCTGGAGGACTCCAAAATCCGGCATCAACGATTGATGATTGACAAGTTGGAGTTGCGGGAGGGCATGACAGTCATCGATATTGGCTGTGGCATCGGCGGCCCAATGTGCCGTGTAGCGCGGGAGTCCGGCGTCAGGACAGTGGGGCTGAATAACAATGAAACTCAATTGGACAAGGCGAAATCGTTGAACGCCGAGGCGAGGCTAGAACACCTGATGGACTACCTCGCGTGCAGTTTCATGAACATGGACACCGTCGAGGATGGCACCTTTGACCGGGGCTACGCCATAGAATCGACTTGCCATGCGCCGGACAAGGTGGGCGCGTTCACTGAGATATACCGCGTACTGAAACCCGGAGCTCTTTTCTGGGGTCAGGAAATGTGCATGACCGATGAGTTCGACCCTAGCGACAGTCGGCATCGCGCCATCAAGCGGGAGCTGATGCGCGGCATCGCGCGGAAGGATATAGCGACGATAGGCGAGGTGAACTTGGCGCTCGAAGTGGCGGGATTTCAGGTCGTCGAGGGGAGAGATCACGACGTCGCGGAGAACCTGCCTAGCACGCCTTGGTATCAGCCCATGGAAACCAGGGGCGGAACGCTGGACAAAGTGCTGCGTTGAACTCCTCTGGGCCGCAAATTGATCATCGGGGCATCCATGCTTGCAGAGGCAGCAGGGGCGTTCCCGAAAGGCTCCGCGGATGTCGTAGGCCTGATGGACCGCACCGCTAAAGCCTATGTCGCGGGCGGCAAGGCAGGGATATTCACACCGTTGTACTGTTTTCTGGCTCGCAAACCCCTTTAGCCCTCTCCATCAAAATTCTTAGGGCGCTTCCCCGGAGCGTTAGAAGTTCATCTCGTGCCGCCGCTCGGCGATGAGGAACTTCAGCTTCTTGCTCGGCTTCGAGGACGGCAGCGGACTGAACTTGAGCTTGTAGTCTTCAGGTGACACTTTGAGCGTGAAGTAGTGTGCGACCATAAGCACATTGACGGCAAGTTGTGTTTCCATCCACCGGGAGCCGAGGCATATATGCGTACCCAGTCCGTAAGGCGCATATCCGGGACCGTGATGCTCGTTGCGCGGAGACAGGTATCGGTCGATGTCGAATGTGGTTGAGTCGGGGAAGAACTCGTCCATGTAATGCGTCGCCGCCTGAGCGATAATGAGTTTCGCTCCTACCGGCAATTCGTAGCCCTCAACCACGCACGAATTCATCACATGCCGCATAGACACCGGCACTATCGGGTAGAGGCGCAGGCTCTCCATAAGGAAGCGGTGAGTGACATCAATCGAGGATGGAGTGAGGTCTTCCGGATTCGGATCTCCGTTTTCGAACAGCACAGCGGCTTCTTCTTGGATTTTCGCGTAGAGTTCAGGCTGCGAAACCATGGCATACAGAGCGAAGCTGAACGCATCGCCGAGGTACACGCTGGCAATCAGCGCCGCTGAAAGAGCGAAGCGCAGGTTCGACTCCGGGAAGAACTGAGGGTCGCTCGCGTGCAGACTTAGAATGTCGTCCGCAAGATTTCGAGAAGCGTCAGCCCGCTGGGCAGGCGTATGCACGATCTGTATCCGTTCCAGCAAGGTGTCCACCGATTTCGCGCGGCGTCTCATGCCCGGGGTTTGCAGCATGAATTTAGGCAGCGCCTTCACGATGTGAGTGCTGAGCGCACGCTCCTTGTACTCTGCCAGATCGTCAAAAATATCCTGAGATTCAACACCGACAAAAAGAGGAGAAATCTGTGAGTTTATCATTCGGCGGCACAGGCGCGTCGCAGGGTAGGTGTCGCCAACCTTCCAATCTGCCATGTGCTTCCGAGCATGATGAATGAGTTCGTCCATCTGCCCCATCAACCTGCCGCGAGAGTATGCCGACGACAGGGACTTGCGGAGCCGGAAATGGTCCGCGCCGTCCAGGGAAGGTAATACTCCGGACGCGCCATAGACCTTCTCGAAGTCGGCAAAGTAGTCTCTGGTCCTCAAGTGCAGGCGTCCTTGCCGATGCACCCAGCGATTCGTCTCTGCCCCTGCCAGAACTACCATTGGCTCGGTGAACGGAGGCCGCAGCTCGAACACCGGGCCGTACTCTCGCGAGAGAGACGCAAAGAGCGCGGGGATGTTTCCGCCGCGAACTTGCGGATTGAACAGCAGCTTGCTCAGGGATACGACCGGGATTTTCCTGGTGAGCCCGGAGTGCCGAAGCGCCGGCCCCGCGAGGTTGTGGGAGACTGCACTGGTGATTGCCCGCCCAATCAGGTCTATATTGGAAATGGCTTGGATACGCGCTTCCACCTCGTCATCCAGCTGGAATATGAAGCGCAGGACGTCGCATGTGTTGAGAAGGCAGATAATAACTACCTCTCGTGGGTAAGGAATCACATTATTGAAGAGCACTCTTCTGATGCGCGACGCGACGAACTCAACCGCTGTGCCATCTTCGTCGTCGAAGTTCATACCTCCCCGCTCGACAGACCGGGACAGCGTCCAGAATTCGCCGTCGTGATGTTCAAGAATATTCATACGGACGAGACGCTCTAGTGTCGAATCAATTATTGATTCTGCACGAGGAGCGAGGCGCTCGATCCAATACTGGGCATTCCTTTGCACCGGTTCCTCCGAAATCGCCCTGAGAATGGGATCGAGGACAGGATCGCCCACTTCTGTTTGGTCGAGAAGAATCAGGGCATCCCTATCGGTATCGATGCGACCTACCAGGGACAGTTCCGCCAGTGCGGCGCCGATGACGGCACAGTTCAGGTCCCAACCCGGAACCTGATGGAAGTATCCGGTCTCCTCGTTGAGGAGCATCAGAATGAGCTCCTCAGGCAAGCTTAGAGGCTGAGTCGTCACACCTTCCATCAAGAGAGTCATCAGTCTTTCTCCCTTTGCATTATTCTGAAAGAGTCAGCCTAATCATTACAAGGATACCCTAGCACGCTGGGTACTGAAAGGCGTACATTCATTAGTCAAATATTATATTGCATAATTTTCTGTAGATGAATCAGTGGGGCATTGCCTTGTACGTCCATTACTGATAAGGGAAACTCTCGACGATTCCGCTACATCAGGACAATGAGTGAGTAGAAAGCCTGTAATCGGTGTGTGCTAAGCGTCACTTCCATGACCGGGCAGTAGTTTCGATTTTGGCGCCTGGGCATGAGCGGATGTTCGAAGAACCAGGCGAGTTTTAACAGGAAGGTGGAGAGAGCGGCAAACTATGGTAAGCACGCGCAGAGAGTTCACTTATGCTCGATTTCTCTCTCCTTTTCCGGAGGGTTGGTACTTCGTCACAACCCGACAGGCTGTGGACAAGGAAAAGCTCATTCAGAAGATGTGGATGGGCGAGAATGTCGTGGTCTGGAGTGACAGAGAAGGGCGCATCTGTGTAGCCGAAGCCATCTGCCCGCACCTCGGTGCAGACCTAGGACGCGACGCGGGAGGGAGAATTTGCGAAGGCCGCCTTGTATGTCCTTTCCATGGCTACGAGTTTGACACTTCCGGTCAATGTGTTGCCACTCCCTTTGCTCCTCCACCCAAAGCGGCTAGGCTGCGAGTTTTCGAGACGCAGGAAATCCTCGGACTGATTTTCGCCTGGTGGGGAATCGGTGGTCGACCGCGGCAATGGACTCTGCCAGATGTGATGCCGGATCGTCCAGGTTGGGGTAACTTTGAGATCAACACGATACGCTTTCCCGGTCACCCACAGGAGACGACAGAGAATTCGGTAGATCTGGCGCACTTACGCTATGTTCACGGGTACGATAATGTGAATCCCATAGTGGAAGCCGAAGTGGATGGCCCCTGCCTGAAGACTCGCTTCGACTTCAAGAGAACCCGGACGATCGCTGGAGCCGTGGACCTGACCTTCGATGTTTCGGCAGAGGCAACCATCGTAGGTCTTGGTTACTCGTTCGTGGAAGTGCGTGAGCACTCGATTGGTATGGAATTACGGCTATGGGTGCTGGCAACTCCGATTGACGGTACGCTCATCGACATGACACTGGTCTCACAGGCACGGGAGATTCGCAAGCCGAAGCGAATGTTTGCAGGTTTGGGGTTCTTGCCCGTAAGAATGCGCGCCCCTCTCATAAACAAGTTCATGGCGTCTCAGCAAAAGCAGGATGTTCTACAGGACGTTGTCATCTGGAGCAATAAAAGGTATATTTCCCGCCCGCGCCTGTGTCGTTCCGACGGCAAGATCATGCCTTTCAGGCACTACTGCACCCAGTTTTATGAGGATTCACCTTACCTAGAAGACCTCTAGGGTAAGGAATATCCAGGCTCTCCGAGAATATCACGTCATATCACGAAAATTCCCCGAGACTCTTTGAAGCCGTGGTAGCGCTGGGGCATAATGCTAATCGCCTGCCGCGCCGTCACACCAAACCTTCGCCTTGAATTGTCAGCCGGTAATTTGCCTAACTTAGCTACTGGCGACCATCGATTAGCACTTGAAGGTCGCGGTTGTGTACCCAAGAATCAGACTGCCGTCCGCTGCTTACCTCATCGCCGAGAGATGTTCAGTGCAGGTACCACAGATCCTCCGGTAGTCTGCACGCAAGGCCCTATTGATGACCGCGCCGCCGGCTACTCCTTCAGGGTTGCCCATCGCGAGCCATTTGTCGCCTCTACTTCTGCGCCACGATGCCAGTCCCTGTATAATCAGGCATACGAACACCCGGCATCCATACGGCGGGCAACAATCGGAGGTGTGCCATGGCTATCATAAACTCTGTGCTTGGTCCACTGGATACGGCGGATCTCGGATTCACCTTGCCTCATGAGCACCTGATCGATTCGTCCGCAGGCATCCGAATTGCCTATCCCGAACTTGAACTCCGCGACCAGGCCCTCGATATGGCTCTGGAATCCTTTCGCGAAGCTAAGGCAGGCGGAATCGACACCGTTGTCGAAGTCTCCCCGTTGGATCTGGGACGGGATGTTCTCCTGATGAAGAAGGTTTCAGAAAGAACAGGCGTGCAATTTATCTGCTGTACCGGTTGCTGGCTGGATATCCCGCGAAGCTTTTGGGGAAGGGACAAGGATTTCATTGCGGACCTTTGGGTACGGGAGATCGAGCAAGGTATTGACGGCACGGACATTAAGGCCGGCATCATCAAAGTCGCCACGAGCGACCCGATTACCGGGAACGAAGATCTCATGCTGCGGGCCTCTGCCCGGACACATCTGCGTACCGGCGTACCCATCACGACCCACACTCCGGCTGAGTCTCGGATAGGATTAGAGCAGGTGCAAATACTCGAGGAGGAAGGTGTAGAGCCTCATCACATCTATGTGGGACACCTTAACAACACGATTGATCCTGACTATCATCGGGAACTGGCGCGCCTCGGCGTCTGGCTCGGATGGGACATAAACAACCCCTTCGGTCGCCCAAACCTGCCTCCCTGGGAGGAGAGGACCGACTATCTGAAAGAGCGGCTGGACGAGGGGCTGGCCGCAAACATGATGCTCTCCCACGACTGGAACATCGTGCTTTCCCGCCTCGGCTCGCCGGGCATGCCCGCCAGAGACCAAAACCCCGACGGTTACCTCTGGCTCAGCCGCGCAGTGATTCCCAGGCTGATCGAGTCCGGAATCCCAGAATCTATCATTGATCGGATGATGATCGAGAACCCCAGGAGATACTTTGACGGAGTAAGGCCGTCTGAATAACCAACACTTTGGGCTAGCCAAACTACGGCCTCCTCCACAGACACCGGAGTGGCCTCTGCCATTACCATCTGCATATGCACCTCCACAGCAATTCAGCATGCCTGATGCTTCTATCGAGTCTACTGGCTGAATCCTTCGGGATGGTCAAGTTCCATCCGGCGTCGTAACTGGAATCACCCTTGTGCCGTCTCAGTTACACTTGCAGAGCCACTAGAAATTTGAACAGCGCTGCCTGAAGTCTGACAATTATCCAAAGTAAGTTTTGGAGCTAAACGATATGGACAGAGCACCCTGCGATATACTCATTCAAAATGGACAGATTGTCACTATGGACCCGGAATGCAGGATATATCGTTCGGGCGCGGTGGCGATCACTGGCATGCGCATCATAGAGATAGGCGCCGATGCTGAGTTGCGATCCCGGTATGATGCAAAGGAGACGGTGGACGCCCGGGGCGGAATCGTCCATCCAGGATTCATCGATGCTCACAACCACGTAGTACATACCACTTGCCGCGGCGTCTTCGCAAACGTCCGAGACTCAGGCCCATCATCTGCTAATTTCGCAGACTGGAAGGCGGGAGTGACCTACGAGGACGAATATATAGCCACAGCCTTCGGCTGCCTGGAGATGCTGCGAAGCGGCTTTACGATGTTCATCGAACCGGGATCGCTGTTTTCAACTGACGCTGGTGCAGAGGCGGTAGAGCGTGTCGGCATGAGGGCTCTCTTTGCACCTCTCTATCTCTGGGACCGGCAGGAGACATTCGACGCGATTCCCTCGCTCGTGAGTTCAAGTTTGACTGCGCGCGCACCCGTCAGCCTCGATCGGTCGCTTGCAGAACTGGATGTGGAACTTCACCGCAATAGTGATCCGGACGCGCTGATTCGCGGATATATCTTCATCTACGGCGTCGGAACAGCCTCGTCCGAGCTATTGCGGGCCGCCCATCGACACGCACGCGAAAACAACGTTCCGCTGCACCTGCACGCCGGCTACGTTCCCGAGGAGGGAGCAATCTATCGTTCGATAACCGGTGCCAGCCAAATCGCTCACTTTATGGAATTGGGTATCCTCGATGAGCACACCGTTATCGTTCACGCGAATGTGCTTGATGAGGCGGAGGAAGACGCCGTCAGACAATCAGGCTGCCAGATCGTGTGGTGCCCGGCTGCCTTCTTCTCTCTCGGCATCGGAAGCAGCGCTGAATTCAAGATGGCTAAGCGGTTTCGCCGGGGAATCCGCGTCTCACTCGGTACGGACGCAGCCAGAGACTCCACGCCCGGAGATACGATGCTTGCAGCCCGTTTTGCTTCACAGACCTACGATGATCCGCTTGGTCCCGAGACATTGCTCGAAATGCAGACTGTCAACGCTGCCACAGCGTCCGGCTTGGAGAAGGAGATAGGAAGCCTTGAACCAGGCAAGCGGGCAGATATCGTCATCAGGTTCGCGAGCGCGGCCGAAGCATTTCCCGGCAACGATCTACTCCACCAGTTGGCACTGACCATGGGAACGGGGAGCGTGGACACAGTTCTGGTCAACGGTGAGATCGTGTTCAGAGGAGGGTGCTCTACTCGAGTGGACGAAGCCGAGATCTACAAAAGCGTTTCAGATTCGGTTGTCGCCCGAGCAGGGCGGCTGGGCATCGAGCTTGGTCGCTAGCAGAGCACCCTGAACCGAACGATGCGACAGAGGAAGTTCGGTGCGGTGTACAAGCCACGATAGCAAGAACATGAAGTACGAAGTTGCAGGTTAATCCGAGTTGCGACTTTGAACCATTTCTTATAAATTGACCAATATATTGACAGTGCTGGGAATCGATTCACGCCGGGAATCGACAGGGAGAAATGCGATGGCAGCGAGCAAGATTCTGATGGTGGACGACGAACCGGATCTCAGGCCGCTGATTCTGAGAAGGATGCGAAGGGACATTCGAGCGGGAAAGTATGAGTTCATCTTCGCTGAAGACGGAGTCGAAGCCGTGGATATTCTGTCAAGTGACAGGGAAATTGACATCATCGTCACAGACATCAATATGCCCCGCATGGACGGGCTGACATTGTTGGGCGAAATAAGCGAGATCAATCCGAACACCGTTACGATCATCGTGTCGGCTTACGGAGATATGCCGAATATCCGCACTGCGATGAACAGAGGAGCGTTCGATTTTGTAACTAAGCCCATAAATTTCCAGGACTTCAGGGCGACATTGTCAAGGACGCTGTCCCATCTTGAGGAGTGGCGAGTCGCACAGTCCACAAAAGAGCGGTTGCTGGCGATGGAGAAGGAACTAGACCTTGCCAGAAGAATGCAAAATTCGATACTGCCGGCGACATTCCCCGATTCAAGGGAATACCAGATATATGCCGGAATGGAGCCGGCGATGGAGGTCGGTGGAAACTTCTACGACGTTGTGAGGCTCGAGGACCACAAGGTCGGACTGATAATCGCCGATGTTCTAGGCAGAGGCGTGGATGCCGCGATGTTTATGATGTCGTGCAGGACGATGTTGAAGGGAGCGGCAATCAGCTGCGAAAGTCCTAGCGAGGCTCTTGCCGAGGTGAACTCGCTGATTTGTGCGGAGGACGATGGAGCGCTGCCTGTTTCGGTCACCTATGGTGTTTACGATCCTGCTTACGGCTCTTTGACCTATGCCAACGCTGGGCATGAGACGCCTATACTAATTCACAGAGACGGTGTCTCTGAGAAGCTCCAGCCGATGTCCGGAGAAGCCCTTGGCCTTTCTGAGTCCGCATTGTTCGAAGAGAACACTGTGCTGATGGCGCCGGGTGATACGGTCATTTACCACACAGACGGCGCAGTGACCGCCACCGACATCGCGGATGAACAATTCGGGCGCGACAGACTCGAAAGACTCTTTGGAGAGAATATCCCCTACAGCGCGGAAGAGGCTGTGGCTATGGTTTTTGCCGCGATAAATGACTTTGCGAAGGGAACGTCGCAGACGGGAGACATCACCTGCCTCGCATTGTATAGGACTTAAGGAGTAGACTTCTCACAATTGAACCAATGTTCCGGCAGTGCTCCTTCGGCATCACTTCCCCTGCTTAATGAAGTCTGCAATGCGCTCGCCAATCATGAGTACGGTGACATTGATGTTCGCCCGAACGCATTCGGGCATGATCGAAGCATCCACCACCCGTAACCCTTCTGCACCATAAACCTCACCATACTGATCTACGACAGCCATTGGATCCGATCTAGGACCCATCTTGGCCGTGCAGGAGATATGGTGGCCCGTCCCCACCCACCTCTTCATCCACAGATCCAGCGCATCGTCCGACTCCAGATCCGAGTCCTCAGGATAGACCCTCTCTTCTATCATGGCGGCCATTGCAGGATGTTCCTCCAAGCTAACAATCAGGCGGACACCGTCCCTGTACCTTCGCAGGTCCTCCTCATGATCCAGAAGATTGTAGTCGAGGTAGGGGTAGTCCCTGTAATCGCTGGAGCGGAGCCTTAACTCGCCCTTCGACAGCGCTAGGTTCAGGCCGAGTCCCGCGCCCAGACCTACGACTTCGCCGTGCCCGCCGCCCCTATTTCGTCCAGTGCCAGAAGCCGCGGAAAGGTACACGATCATGTCGTTATCCAAGGATGATCCTTCCGCCGTGTATCGCACCAGAAGCTGGGCATTCGGCACAAAGCGCTCCAACTCAACCTCGGGCTTTGTTGCCCACAGAATGCTCAGCAGCGGATGATCCGCGAGGTTCTGGCCGACGCCCGGGGAATCGACTATCGCGTCAATTCCGTGTTCCTTCAGATGGTCTGCGGGACCAACACCGGAGAGCATCAGCAACTGGGGAGACCCGATCGCGCCCGCGCTGAGAATAACCTCTTCACCTTCAACGACGAAGGTGTCCCCGTCGGAGACGGCTTCTACTCCCGTTGCCCTGGGAATCCTGCCTGTAGTATCGAATAGAACCCTCTTGACCGTCACGTTGGCCCTGATGGTCAGGTTCAGCCGATGGCGCGAAAGCCCCAGGTATCCAATTGAAGTGGACCAGCGAATACCGTTGGGGTTGTTCAGGGGAATTGGGCCAACTCCCGTAGTGCCAGGCGCGTTGTGATCTTCACAGTATGGAAGGCCATTGTCTCGCCATGCTTCGAACCAAGCCCTATTCCCCTCCCTCCACTCTTCTTGCAGGAAGCGGCGGCAGATGATTGGCCCGCTTGACCCGTGGAAGTCACCGGGGTCGTCCTGGTAGGTAGTGTCGGTCTCAAGCTTGTTGAAGTATGGTACGAGCTGCTGGAAATTCCACTCGTCGTTTCCCCACTCGGCCCAGTTGTCGTAGTCCTCTGGAATGCCACGCAGGAATACTGTTCCATTTATGGCGCTAGACCCACCAGTCACCCTCCCTCTAGGAATTTCAATCTCTGCCTCAGATGTGCCCCGAGCAGTGTATTGCCAATTATGTTCGCTGTCCCAGATGCTTTTCGTGGACGCGTAGCTGTGCTTGACTTCTTCGGGCAGGCTGTCGATGTCCGGAAAGTCCTGGCCCGCCTCCAGCAGGAGCACCGAGGTGTTGGGGTCTTCGGATAACCTCGTAGCGAGAATCGCCCCTGCCGAACCCGCGCCAATGACGATGTAGTCGTACTTCACTTCCTACCTCCTGATTTTGGCGATTACGTCGCACTTCCGAATGCTGACGGGATTGTAAGTACTGGGAGTGCAGCCGTCAATCACACATTTCTTCTTGTTCAGCAGTAAGTCCTATCCGTTGACAGAGCGATTCAGGCAATATATTAAGACAGGACTATTGCCTTGACAGCCTGTCCTTCAAAGTTACAATTGCTGCAACACCTGAACCCGCAACAACAAGGAGAATCTACGATGCCGTTCTATACTAAAGGCGATGTGCGAATCCACTACGAGGAGGTAGGTTCCGGCTTTCCGCTCCTGGTGACTCCAGGTGGAGGCTTGAACTCCGTCATCAGTGGCTGGCCAAACCAGGTTTTCAACGCCATGGAAGTTCTCAAGGACGACTTCCGCTGCATTACTATGGACCAGCGCAACGCGAATGGCGGGGAGTCCACCGGGCCTGTACAAATTGAAGACCCATGGGGAGCGTTCGCAGACGACCAGCTTGGTCTGATGGACCACCTCGGCATACAGGAGTTCTTCTTCATGGGCTACTGTATTGGAGGTCCATTCGCGATGAAGCTCATTGAACGGGCACCTGAGAGAGTAACCGCTGCGGTGTTGTGTCAGCCTGTGGGCCATTCCAGCGCAACGCCCGACTCTATGTATGACTCGGGACACGACCTGTGGGGGCCTGAACTATGCGCCAATCGAAAGGATGTAACAATGGAGATAGTGGACCAGTACCTCCACAATCTCTACCGCTTACAGCCAGACTTCATGTATAGCGTATCTCGCGACTTCGCCCGCTCGTGCAACACCCCCTTGCTGGTAATGCCCGACGACACGCCGTCTCACTCTCTTGAAGCAGCTTTGGCAATGGTGGATCTAGCACCTAAAGCCGAAGTAACCGCTTACCCCTGGAAGGAAGATGAGACCACGCTTGCCGCGACGATAGATCATGTCCGCGACTTCCTGAAAGCCAATCAACCTTCTTAAGCCTTAAGCGTCAACTGGGCACGGATTCCGGCGTAAATGGGTGGAATGAATCTCGATAGCCTAGGAACAGATAGTAACCAGACGAGTTCAACCGGAGGAGAATAAGAATGGCGAAGTATCTATTTCAGGCGTCGTATTCAGTCGAAGGTCTTCAAGGCCTCTTGAAGGATGGCGGTAGTAGCCGACGGGAAGCCGCCGAAAGCGTTCTCGCAAGCGTGGGAGGAAGTCTGGAGGCGTTCTACTACGCCTTTGGCGACAACGATCTCTACATCATTGCCGAACTTCCCGACAACGCGGCAGCCACCGCAGCTTCACTCGTCGTTGGCGCCTCCGGCGCCGGCAGCATCAAGACAACGGTGCTTATGTCACCGGAGACTATCGACGAAGCTGTAGGAAGAACCGTACATTACCAGCCTCCGGGTGGCGAGAATTAGCGTCTGTCCAGTAACGGCGCTTCCGCGATGGAGTTGCTTAATTGACACAAGCCTTTGGAGGGCTGACAAATGACACAGCACCTACGTCCGAACGACCCGAGACTTAGCTGGCAGGGTGCCATATCCTTCGATGACACAAAGGATTGGCGAATGCCCTGGCGCTTGCCTTACAGTGAGATCGGTTTATTTCCGCCCGATGCGCTTAGAGAACGTGCAGCAATGCCTGCTGGCGTCAGAATCTCCTGCCGCACCGACTCAGGCTTTATCGCTGGACACATCGAGCCATTCATCGACGCTGAGGAGGATTGCAGCAGCGTTGATCTCTACTGCAACGGCGATTTCTTCGGCTCCGTGCAACTGTCGGGTCTCAAATCTTTCCGCTTCGACGACCTCCCCGCTGGGGAGAAGCTTGTCGAAATCTGGCCACCTCAGCATGTCGAATTCCGGCTTAAGGAGCTGGATTTCTCTGACGGCGCAAGCATCGAGCCATACGAGGACACGCGCCCAAAGTGGATCACATACGGCAGTTCCATCACCCACTGCCGCGCTGCAGCGGGTCCGAGCTTCACATGGCCTGCCATTGCCGCACGTGAGCGTGGACTGAACCTCACCTGCCTGGGCTACGGCGGCAACTGCCATCTTGAGCCCATGATCGCTCGAATGATGCGAGACTTGCCCGCGGATTTCCTGTCCATGAAGGTCGGGATCAACATTTATGGCTCCGAGAGCCTTAGCCCCCGCACATTCCAATCTGCAATCATCGGCTTTGTGCAGATAGTTAGGGAGAAACATCCTGACACCCCATTTGTGGTCATATCTCCGATTTTCTCACCGCCACGCGAGACTACTACCAACGCCGTTGGGTTCACGCTCGCGGATATGAGGCAGGAGGTCGCGGAAGCGGTTCAGGCGATGAAAGACAATGGAGATCCCAATCTTCACTACGTCAACGGCTTGGAGTTATTCGGCGAGGACCTTGCTCACCTGCTCCCTGACGACCTGCATCCTAACGCCGAAGGCTACAAGATTATGGGAAGGAATTTCTCGCAGAAGGTAGCTGGAAAGTATTTCGTCAAGACGTAGCAGCTCGAATCCCTGACCGTAGCAGCCTAATGGGCCAGGCTTGCGTCATTCAACCGGAAACCGTCGGATTGTCGAACAATCCGGCCGCTCAAATGGGGGGGGGTACTTCGTGAAATTCGCAGCGTTCACGACTGTCGCCGGGTCAGCTGGAGAGGCTACAAATGCCGCCGATATGCTGGACAATGTCAGACAGCAGACAGTTCTGGCTGAGGAACTCGGCTTCGAGGCAATGTGGCTTGGAGAGCATCACTTCGGTCCTTATGGTGTGGGCGACCTACCCAATCCGATTCTGCTTGGTGCTGACCTGGCCGCACGGACTTCTAGGATTCGTATTGGTCAGATGGCGAACATCGCACCGTGGTGGCATCCGATCAGGCTAGCGGAAGACCTTGCCATCCTCGACAACATGACCAAAGGAAGAGTTGAAGTGGGATTTGGTCGCGGCATCTGGCCTTACGAGGGGCCACAGTTCCATTCCAATGCCGACCCGCGCAAAGACCAGGAGAACAGAGAGCTCTTCGCCGAAACCGTCGATGTTGTCCGAAAGATATGGTCTGAAGAGTATTTCTCCCACGAAGGCGTCAACTACCGCTTTCCCGTCGATGACACTGTTTTTTCTCACCCTTCGTATCCCTTGAATCCCGAATGGCAGGAAGGTGACCGGGTTACCAAGTTGCGCGTAACGCCCAGACCGTATCAGAAGCCTCACCCACCGCTGTGGATGACAGTTTCCACAGATCGCTCCGTGTCAACCGCCGCCGAGATGGGCTTGAAGGCTTGCTACTGGCAACCTCCTCCTCTCAGGATTCGCCAGAGAATGGAACTCTACGCAGAGGTTAGGTCGGCGTTGGAGGGCCGAAAGTTCAGTCTGGGTGAAGACCAAGCCGTCATGCGTTCCACCTACGTCGCACCCACGATGGAGCAAGCACGCCGCGAGGCCGAAGCCGGAATAATGTCGGCCTTCATTTTCAATGACCCATTCCGAGGAAGCCAGGTGTTCACCAACCCGGGCGAAGAATTAGAAGACGCCGTGAAGCTGGACTGGGATTTTCTTGAGCCACGGACATTGCTAGTCGGGCCGCCGGACCACGTCGCCGAAAGGATTAATGAACTGCGGGAAGTATGCAACCTAGAATACCTGCTTGTGGAGTTTACACACGCCGGAATCCCACTCCGCAAGACGTTACAGAACCTTGAGAACTTCGCGACCAAGGTGATGCCGCACTTTTCGGGCACAGATTGATGCCGTCTGAAAGTTCCCTTACGAATGGCATGTAGGGAGTCTGTCAGGCCTGAACAGGCCCGACAATCAATCTTTACACGCGATAGCAAACTGCAAAGGCTCGTATATGTCGTCTCCGTCACCCCTCTTCCAGTAGCTATGCCTTGTAGCATGCGGCAAGGTGCCCCGTACTGTCGCCTTCAAGTGGTGGGTGATCGTTGTCTCGGCAGAAATTGTCCGCTATAGGGCAGCGGTCGTAGAAGCGGCAGCGCGCCGGCGGGTCGATGGGTATGGAGATCCCACTCTTGATGCTCACGGGCGGGCGAACAACGCCAGGGCTTGGCACCGGCACAGCCGATAGCAGCGCGCGCGTGTAAGGATGGCGGGGACTCTGAAGCACGCTCTCCGTATCGCCCATTTCGACAATCTTGCCGAGATACATGACCGCTATCCGATCACACATATACCTGGCAACTGCAAGGTCGTGCGTTATGTACAGGTAGCTTATCCCAAGGCGGTCTGCCAAGTCTTCCATCAGACCCATCACACCCGTTCTGACCGAGACGTCCAGCATGGATGTTGGCTCGTCAGCGACTACGAACTTCGGCTCAACGACAAGCGCTCTCGCAATAGCGACTCGCTGGCGCTGGCCGCCGGACAGCTCGTGCGGATGCCTGAACAGGAAAGAGCGTGGTGGCGTGAGACCGACAAATTCCAGCATCCTGGACACTTTGTCGAGATGCTCAAGGTGGCTGCCCATCTTCTGCGTCTTCAGCGGTTCTGCCACCGTATCGAATATCGTTCGTCGCGGATTCATCGACTCGTAAGGGTCCTGGAATATCATCTGCGCCTTTTTTCTGAAGGCCTTGAGCGACCTGCCTGTCAAGGTGGCGATATCCGTTGCCTCTCCCTCGCCGTCGTCGAAGACGATATGTCCATCCGTCGGATCGGCCAGGCGCACGAGCAGTCTGCCGGTGGTAGTCTTGCCGCATCCCGACTCGCCTACCAGCCCCAGGCTGTCACCCCGGCCCAGATCGAATTCGACACCGTCAACCGCGTGGACGAAGCTGCGATTGCGCCGGAACCAGTGTCCGGTGTTGACAGGGAACAGCTTTGTAAGTCCCTCAGCTCTGAGAAGAGGTCTGTCGGAGACGTTCTGCAAGTTACCTAGGTCCCGCTTCCTTGATTTCCAATAAGTTTATCCGTCAAGATTCTGAGGGTTCCAGCAGTATGCCCAGTGATCACCGATACGCACCATTGGAGGCGCCTTTTCAACGCATTCCTCTCCAGCGTATGGGCAGCGTGGGTGGAACCGGCAGCCACTCGGCGGATCGAGAAGATTAGGCGGTTCACCGTCGAGGCTGGACAATTCTCTCTTTTCGCCGCTTACACTTGGAAATGCCGCCATAAGCGCCTGAGTGTATGGATGAATTGGACTATTGAATACGCGGCGCGTTTCGCCGAATTCCACAATCTTCCCTGCGTACATTACACCTACTACATCGCTGACTTCGGCAATTACAGCCATGTCGTGCGAGATGTATATCATTGCCATGTCGAGTTCCCGCTGCACCTTTGTCAGCTCGCGCAGGATGCGGTCCTGCACTATGACATCGAGCGCCGTGGTCGGCTCATCCGCGATTATCAGGTCAGGCTCACATGCCAGCGCCATCGCTATTATTGCCCTCTGTTTCATCCCACCACTGTACTCATGAGGGAAGCGCGGAATGAAAACAGGATCGAGGCCAACCAATTCGTACAGTTCGCGCACCCGTTCGTGGGATTCGACAGGTGATGATTCGATGTGCTGTTCCAGCGCCTCAAGGATCTGCTCTCCCACCCGATAGACCGGATCCAGCGAGTTCATCGCCGCCTGAAAGACCATGGAAATCCGATCCCACCGAATTGCTCTCATCCGGTTCTCTGAAAGAGGTACGATATCAGCGCCATCCAGCAATATCTTTCCGCCGAGAATTCTTGAGTTCTCCGGCAGAATTTTAAGCAGCGTCAGAGCAATGGATGACTTACCACATCCGGATTCCCCCACCAGACCGAGCGCCTGTCCCCTCTCGACGGAGAAGGAAACACCGTCCACGGCGCGCACCTCGCCCTGTCTAGTGAAGTAGCCCATAGTCAGGTCCTGCACCTCAAGTAGCGCAGCGTGTCGGTCTTCGGCGTACTTCCGGCTCTCCTCTTGATTATTCATGCGCGCCTCAGCCTGGGATTTACCACCTCGTCCAGCGAGCGTCCGACGAGGTAGAAAGAAGAACATAGCAGCGTGATCGAAAGACTGGCAGGAAATATCAGCCACCAGTATTCAGTTACTTGCAGCAGGTATCCGGCCGATTCAGTCGTGTGGATCATCAATCCCCAACTCATGCGAACATCCAGCAGTCCCAGAAAGCTGAGCACCGCTTCTGAGAAGATGGCGCCGGTCACGGTGAACATCATGTACAGGAACGAAAGCGGTAACAGGTTTGGCACGATATGGACGAAGATGATGTGGAAGGGCCCGCCCCCGGCTATTCTCGCAGCGTCAATATATGGCTTGACGACCACTGAGAGAGCTTGTGACTTAAGCACGACGCCTGTTCCGCCGAAACCTGAGAGTATTCCGATTATCAGCGCAAGCTCAAAGTGTTCCACGCCAATCAGAGCGCTCAGAACGATTAGCACGCTGATTCCGGGCATCATGATCATGATGTCCGCAAATCTCATGAGCAGCATATCGACCACGCCGCCGAAGTAGGCTGCCACTGCCCCTACAGTAGTTCCGATGGTAACGGTTACGACAGCAGCGAGAAGCCCAAGCAAGAACTCCGCGCGCGCGCTGAACATCAGCTGGCTCAGAATGTCTCTGCCGAGTGGGTCTGTGCCGAGTAGATGTTTTCTGCTGGGAGGAGCCGGCTGGCGGACTTCATCGAAAGAGTAGCCGACTACCGGATCGTAAACGCTTGCTTCCCATACGGTGTTCATCAGGACAGGGTGTGACGCTGCAAGCAGGGCGTAGAATAAGATTATCGCAAGTCCCACCAGGCCGACGCGCGTTCCCACAAACATGGACCAGTTCTGCCTGATGCTGCGTGTAGCGAGAACCAGTCGTGCCTTCCCAACGGAGTCCGGGAAGGCGAGGTCGTCAACTGATTGCGGATGGTTCTGCACTGCCGTCAATACCTGATTCTGGGGTCCAGATACACGTAGAGGATGTCTGCCGCTAAGTGCGCCACCAGCACGAAGATTCCCACGAAAACGAACGCGCCTACAGCGAGCGGGAGGTCTTCGGTTACTGCCGCCGATACCAGCGTCTGCCCCATGCCGGGCCAGGAGAAGATGGACTCGATGATTACTCCCCCATCAACCGCGAAGGCGAGGCTGAACACGAAGCTGGTAACAACCGGGAGTAGCGCGTTGCGGGCAACATGCTTGTCTCTAACCTGATTTTCCGGCAGTCCTTTGGCGCGCGCTGCCATCACATAGTCCTCGCGCATCGTCTCCAGCATACTGTTGCGGGTGAGCAGCATCGTGCCCGCGAAGCTGATTAGCGTCAGCGTGATCACAGGTAGCGCCATGTGTTTCACGATGTCCCAAGCTAAGTAGCTCACGCCGCTGGCAAACCAAACCAGCGATACGACCAGAAGTGAAACGATAACGCTTCCATACTGAATTAGCGGGGCTCTCCTGACACGATACTTCGTTGTTATGAGAAACACGAAAAAGACCACGATTGACAGCGCGATAGCGGTGAAAATCATGCGATTGAACACCGTGTTGGCGTCAACGGGCGAGTCACGCCACACGACGGGATCAAGGAATTTCCCGATGGGAAACCAGCCCGCCTTGAAGGCGAACAGCCATATCATCATGAGGCCAAACCAGGGAGTGAACACTGTGTAGAGAGTCACGCCGCTTATCGTCGAGGCGTATTCGGTCCACGTTCCCCGACGCCAGGCGATTATCTTTCCGAGAGCGAATCCCAAGTAGAAGGAGATCACCGAGGCGGTGATGAACAGCACGAGCGTCCTGGGCAGACGCTCGGCAATGACGTCCGAAACGCTTCTGGGATACAGGCTGAAGGACACTCCGAAGTTCCCGGTCAGCGTATTCTTGACATGCAGCAGGTATTGCTTCCAGAGCGGCTCGTTTACGCCGAACAGGTCCCTCAACTTTTCCCGCGTTTCCGGCGGGAGATCAGGATTCAGCGCGTACAGGTTGCTAACGTCTCCGGGCTGCGCGTTCACGACGAAGAACACGATTGAAAGGAAGACGAAGAGAGTCAGCAGTATCTGGGCGAGTCTCTTGAGTACGTAAATCGCCATTTGCAGGCTACTACTTAATCAGCGCCGCGGTCTGCATGCCGTTCAAGCCGGTCAGCCCCCCAAATACGGCCGTGTAAGGGTACTCGACCCTGCCGGGCCTGTACGTGTCCAGCTTGGGAATGGTGAATAGCGGCACGTAGGGCAGGTCCTCGGCGAGCATCTCCTGTATGCGGAACATCTTCTCGCGGGCCTCTTCTACGTTAGTTTCCGAGAGCAGCGAGAAGGAGAAGTCGTCAAATTCGGGATCTGAGTATCCACCCCAGTTGTACCCTCCTTCTTCATTCTCGGGCGCGTGCCGGGAGTGGAAGAAGTTCTCAACGTAGTCAGGATAAAGCGAGAGGCTCCAGCCAAGCATCCACATATCAAGGTCTTCACCAACGGTGTCGCTGAAGAGCTTGGCGACCAGGACATTGAAACCGACGAGATTCGCGCGCGCCGGAATCCCCAGGTCGTTCAGCCAGCGTTCTATCCAAATCGCGAAGGTCGCCCTCAACGGATCATATCCCGGGCTTGGAGCTATCAGTTCGAGCGGGGGAACTTCGGTTCCGTCCGGCATTCTCAAGCCCTTCGCCTGCACCTCCACAAAGTTGCCGTCCTCACTCATCTGGGGTTCCTGCTCATAAGTGAAGCCTGCGCTCTTCAACAGTTCAACCGCCTGCTCCATCCGCTCGGTCCGAGTCAGTCCCTTTCCGAACTGGGGAACGTCAGGATTGTGCCAGAAAGTATTGCCCTCCGGCACTACGGAATACATCGGAATAGTCGAATCCTGGAGGATGGTCTGAGATACGAACTCCTTGTCGATGATTGTCGCTACTGCCTGCCTGAATTCCTTGAAGCTCATTGGCGTTTTGCGCGTGTTGAAGCCCATGTAGAACATGCCGTTATCGGCATTCCTAATGATCGCCAGGTCATTTGCTGCCTTGATACGGTCCTGGAATCCCTTCTCAACGCCAAGAGGGTTGAACAGATAGTCTATGTCCCCATTGGTCAGGGCAAGTATGGCCGCGTCCTGGTTGCCGTAGATGCTGAACAGCGCCGTGTCAACATGGGGTCCCACCTCGTATTCGAGCGTCTTATTCCCTTCAGGCTCGCCATAGTAGCTCGCTGTGTATCCGAGAGTTTCGTTGGATTCGGAGTACGCGCCATTCTCGTACTCGGTAACCATCATTCCTCTCCAGCTGTAATTGGGATCGGCGTCGTTCTCGAAGAAGGCGCCGGGTTCCCACTTGCTGAATACGAACCCTCCGACAGTTGGTTCACCGTCAGGCACGTGGGCGAAAAGCGCCTCTATCGTCTGCTCGACGTCGCCCAATTCCTTGACCTCTTCCACTACGGGAGCCCAGTAGTGCTCAGGCATGATGGGCATGAAACCGAGACCGAATTGCCAGACGCTGAGGCCGGGCGTCTGCGGGTTTCCTTCGTCGTCGGTCGTCTTGAAGAACACTTTGATCCGATAGTCGTCGAGAGCCTCGACGCGCTCCAGGAACGCACTATCAACTGCGTTTGCCCAACTGGAGCCGAGTTGCAGGTCCAGAACAGTGTTCACGGTGAATACCAAGTCGCCGGATGTCAGTTCCTCGCCATCGCTCCATTCGATGCCCTTCTTCATCTGCACTTCGGCAGTCCAGAATTCCGTTCCTCCCACTGTTTCCTTGGTCAGCTCAGTGGGAAAGTCTTCGGCAACGACGGGAATCCAGTCGAATCGCTGGTCAGAATATCCGTAGAGGGCTGCCGTATTGTTACTGAGCACGTAGAGCGTCCATACTGAGCCGCCAGGACCGCCGTAGTAGTTCCAGTAGTTTCGGGTTATCGGCTCCTCGAACAGCCCCATCTGGTAGATTGGGGGACCAGCGGTATCCTCTGTATCCTGAGATGGCGCAAGTTCCTTGACAACCTCGACGATTTTTTCGACTTCAACAATCTTTTCGACCTCTTTAGGCACCTCCTTCTCAACAATTTTCTCGACTTCGACCGGCACCTCGACTTCTTTCACGACCTCGACGGTTTTGACCACTTCAACCGGCTCGCTTGAACACGCGAGTGACAACGCGACTAGGGCGACAGTGAGTAAGAGAATTGCAAACAGTGTCTTCTGACTTATATTCATTTCGCGGCAGTCCTTACTGTGTTTGCGTCGGTGCAGGTTCAAAGTTTCGCTAATTGCCGTTTCACTGTGCCGCCTAATCTACTCCGCTGTCGCGGTGTACTCACGCTTGACGAGGTCCCAGTCAATCTGATAACCGAGGCCCGGCTCGTTGGGAGCGTGGACCACACCGCCTGTCATGTCTATGTCTTCGACCAGCCCATACATGTTCGCGCCGGTGCAGGGGAAGAACTCGAAGAATTCGCAGTTAGGAACTGCCATGGTGATATGGAGATTAGCGACGTTGTTCAGAGAATTGCCGCCGTGGTGAATCTCGCACTTCATGTTGAAGCCTTCCGCGAGATGGCAGAGGCGGACCATGGGAGTGATGCCGCCCGTAACCGCAACGTCGCCGCGCAGTATGTCGGTGGCGTACTGCGTTATCCACGACGTCATGCCGTAGTAGCGACCGGGGGCGTATTCAGTGGACATGATGGGTATGTCGAGCTTCTGGTGGAGCTTGACGTAGTTGTAAATGTCCTCTTCCACCAGCGGGTCCTCGTACCAGTAGAAGCCGAATTCTTCGATTGCGCGGCCGACGCGCATGGCGTCCTCGTACTGGTATGCCCACATGGAGTCGAGCATCAGATTCATGTCATCGCCGACGGCATCGCGCACTGCCCTGCAGATTTCGATGTCGTATTTCGGGTCGCCGTGCGGATGTATCTTGTGCGCGGTCCATCCCATGTCCTGGAAGCGCAGCGCCTCCTCGACGTATTCTTCTTTGGTCTCCCAGTAGGCGGTGGAGGAATAGACGGGGACGGACTCCTTGCAGGTGCCGAGGAGCCTGTGGATTGGCTGGTTGGCGATCTTGCCGTTGATGTCCCAGAGGCAAATGTCAATCGCGCCGATGGCGTTGGTGGACACGGAGCGGTTCATCTTCCACATGTCCCACCAGATTGCGCCGATGTCCTGGGGGTTGCGTCCCATTATCATGGGCTTGAGGAACTCTATCAGTCCGAGGGAATAGTGGTCGGCGCCCATCCGCGACGATCCGAGGAAGGCGTTGCCACTGATGCCTTCGTCGGTCTCTACGGTTACGATTCCGAGCTGGCGGGTAGCTCCGAATGTGGTGCCGACGCCGGTGCGCCAGCCATCCGAGTGCCAGTTGAACATTTCGACCTTAACGTTGGTAATCTTCATAGGTTCACACCTCAATCCTAACCAGAGTAATGTGGGTCGCTCCCAGTGCGCTGGCGGTGCGCCAGCTTACTATCGGGACAAAGACTACCACATCTTGCAGTGGGTTGTGTGATTGAGGTGGGCAGCGGAGTGGTGGGCGATGGAGGACTCGAACCTCCGACCTCATGCGTGTAAAGCATGCGCTCTAACCGTCTGAGCTAATCGCCCTGGCGGGGACCGGCTGGAAGGGGGTGGCGCGCTTGGCGGGACTCGAACCCACGGCCTCAGCCTCCGCAGGGCTGCGCTCTATCCAACTGAGCTACAAGCGCTTGAATGGGACTCCTGCCGGTGTGCGGAATTGGGTTGGTGCCGAAGGAGGGATTTGAACCCACACATCCGTAAGGATACTACGCCCTGAACGTAGCGCGTCTTCCGTTCCGCCACTTCGGCACTACTTAGACAATTGGCGAGCGGAACTTGCTCGCCTGCTCGCCGGCGGGATGGTGGGCGATGGGGGACTCGAACCTCCGACCTCATGCGTGTGAAGCATGCGCTCTAACCAGCTGAGCTAACCGCCCGGATGTACGCCGTACGCCATCACAAGTCCAGCGAACCCTCTGATTATAGCAGATTGGGAATGGGTTGTGAGTATTGAGTTGTCAGGGGCGGGGGCTTTCCCCTCACCCTAGCCCTCTCCCGCGGGGAGAGGGGACTGCAAGGAAGGGAGTTTATGGTCAGGGGCTGCGGGCGCGCTCTTGGTCTTGGCGGTCTTGCTGCTGCTGGTTGTAGCGCCATTCGTCGAAGCGGAGTTCGCGGGTGGCGGTTTCCCTGATGCGCTGACGGTACTCCTTTTCCTGCTGCTGTTGCTGCTCGCGCTTCTGCTGACGGCGCTTGCGCTGCTCCTCGCGCTCGATGCGGCGGTCTGCCTTTGCCGTAGGGTCGTGGAACTCCTCCAGCTTCCGCGCCCTGTCCGCTCGCTTCTTCTGCTCTATCTGCTCGTCTATGCGCCTGTCCCGCTCTTCTTGCTGCGCCTGCTGCTCTGCCATCCGCTCGCGCTGCTCTGCGGTGAGCGGGGTGTGCATCCTGGCGACTTCGGGATGGTCTTTGGGCAAGCCCTCGCAGACGCAGAA
The DNA here is from genome assembly GCA_965203955.1 of Dehalococcoidia bacterium. GTDB lineage: Bacteria > Chloroflexota > Dehalococcoidia > Lucifugimonadales > JADFKI01 > Bin90. The sequence continues at coordinate 322,403 of OZ241923.1, forward strand.
GCAGTCGGGGTGGCAGCGGGCAGATTGCAGCATGAACTCGGCGTCAGGGAATGAGGGGCTGTCGAGGCAGATGCCGAGGAGCATCCTGATTGCCTCGAGCCTGTCCCTGCCCTTTGTGGTGGGGTCTTCGCCTTCCATTATCTCTATGAGATACCTGACGATGGATGCGCCGTCGCCGGTGTGGAGGCGGACCTGGCGGATGAGCCTGTTGGTGAATTTTGTCTGGGCGTCGGATGTGGATGAGCCGGAGGGGGCTTTCCCCTCACCCCAGCCCTCTCCCTGAGGGAGAGGGGGATTATGGTCGGCTGTTGAGGGGGCTTGGGTTTTGTTGGTCGGTGTGTTGCCGAGGCCGAGCTTGTGTAGGAGCTTGGCTGCTTCGAGTTGGTGCCAGGGGGTGCAGTTGTGGGCGTCGCCTTCCATGATGGAGGTGACGCTTTCGATGATGCGCCTGCCGTTGTCGGTCTGTTCGATGACGTGCCGTTTGAGCGACTCGGCGAAGTCGGTGTGGGCGGTTTGTTCTTGGGTTGGGCGATCCAGTTGTGAAATCATTTGTTCGGATTATAGGTGCGAAGGGATGGGTTGTCAAGGGGGATAGCCACATAGGGCACAGAATTCACAGAGTGGAGGGGATGGGGGATGGTGTGGACATCAAGTTCGGGGGCGGCGCATGAAGGCGACTATACGCCCGTATTCAAAGCGTCCGTCTCCTTCTAACTCTTCAGGCGCGTCGTGCTCAATGTCTTCATAGTCTCCCAGCTTGCTGGTCCATCGTCCGTCTGTGAGTTGCCTTGCGGCGTGCTGGGGCCTATTGTCCCGGGCGTAGATTGCGACCTTTTCGTATCCGGATTCGAGAGCGCCGTCATCACACGGCTCATAGCCGACGGTTCGGAACAGTTCCATGACTGCGGCGACGGTGTGCTCAAACGTTATGTTCTCGGGCCAATATCTGCGATTCGTTGGATCGAATCTCTGGGATGAATCGCCAAGCGCCCATGCGAAGCAGTTGTAGTTTCTAGCACGCTCACTGGTGATTGTGAAATCGCGCAGGTTGGGAAGCCACCAATAGCTCGGAAGCATTATCAGTCGATGTAACCCTTAGACTTTCCCCATTCTACCCACGCATTGGATAATGCCTCGATGCTGCCCCTGTCTTCTTCGAGCAGTTCGGGGGATTCGCCGGTGAGTTCGTCGAGCGCGACAAACCAGTGATGGGGTTCTCGCATAAGGTCTTTCAGAATCAATGGAATGGCTTTTTCGCCCATTCCAATGATGCTTTGGTAGGCTTGGTGGCTCGCTATTTCGCCTTCTACGGAAAGATGCCCGGTGTCGCGCTTCCAGGCGGCGGCGCAGTTCTGAAACTCATCTTCAAGGCTGATTTCGCGCTTTGACTCGGCGTGTTCGGCTGAAGCGGGGAAGGATGGTTTGTCTTTGGAGATTGTCATCTGGACTTGCCTCCCGTGCAATTTTTCTAAACCGTCGGGATTAGTTTTCCGGTGGCGATGGCTTTCTGATTTAGAGAAATGGTATTTGTGGTGTTGGTGGGTGTCAAGATTGTGGAAGGGATGGGGCTGACATGATATGGAGGGGATGGGGGAATTTGCCCCTCACCCAACCCTCTCCCGCGGGGAGAGGGGTTATCGGCCTAGGGGGATGCCGTTAGTTGGCCGGGGTAGTGTGAATCTATAACCGTTCATTCGAGACTACCGGCTCGGATGCTAACAGTCTGCGCAGGGTTGACAGATCAGGCAAGCCCAAGATTTCGGAGATGCCGTCGTCAAGTCGTTTGCGTGCCGGGCAATAGGCCATTGCGGGTAGAGGCTCAAACTCTTCGTCCGCCAACTCGTCGAACAGATTGGCGAGTGCTCGCAATTGCTCTCGCGATATGGCGCGTACATCAAGCACCGGCATCTCTTTCAAGTCGGCTTTCTTGATGTCAACCCAACCTCCCCTCGTGGTGTTGCGGGTTGCGAGAAGCGTTAGCAATCCTGAGCTGCTGTTTAGCCATGTTGCGATAGCCTTGTCAAAATCGCGATTGTCCATGCTAATGGGCCACCAGACGTTTGACAACACTGGATTCCTAACACACATAGATGTGATGCGAGCGGTGTTTAACCATAGTCGTTCTGACACGAGGAGATTCCCAGCCATTTCCCAGAGGTGCAGCCCGTATCCCGGTCGCTGCCCGCCTCTTGGATTGGTTAACGGCGATAGAAAAGCGTCAGGCTCACAACTCAAGGATGTCCGTTGCTCGGTGTCGTGCCCTTCAACCATTGGATAGGCTGTAGGAGACGATGTTCTGTCAAAACCATCTACGAGCCTGCGTCTGTCAGGTCCAATTCCGCCGAGTTCCCCCAATCGACATAGGCGTACTTCAGTCTGTCCAAGTTGCCCAGGAACCCAAGCGACACCTTCACGCAGTAATTTCATTGCGCTACGCGTCAAATCGGCTCGTGAAAATTGAACGCCCATCCATTGTCTGCCTCGGACCTTGGATTCGGGAATGGAAATCACATCACCCACATGAGCGCCATCAATTTTCAGCAAAGCCGACCCAGCATCCTCAATGCCTGCGGGTGGAGTGTCCGTTATCGCCTGCGCTATTCGGTGAGCGTCTAACACGCCGTCTGGGTTTTGCCAAAGGTTGACGAAGGTTACGCGGCGCTCCGACCCGTTGGAATCCGAACTATTTTGCACTGGTCTGCGGGTTGCAATAATCAGGGCCTCCGATAAGTCGGTACTATCCGAAAAGTTCCAGTGAGACGGGTCGTGGGAGACTATTACAGTGTCCAGCTCATAATCGCGCTCTATGAGTGCACGGGTCTGCCTCCAAGACGGGCCGGTGCATACCGTAAGTGGCAGCACCAATGCCAAGCGTCCCTCGCCTGGGCGCAACTTGGGCGACGCCGCGGCGACGAAAGCCGCGCCCAATCCTGCCGTTGCAGACGCTTGCCTTGCCTTTAAGCGATTTGACAGTTCCCTCTGAAGCCTAGGCCGTTCCTCCATAGGCAAACTGCCAAAGAGGAGATTGCCTCCTACTGAGCGAGTGAAGGGTGGGTTCATGATTGCCAGGTCAAGTTCTGGCAGTCTCGCGGTAACGCCCTCTTGTGCTCCGCTGGCGCCCTGTCCTGTGATTCTCTCGGCTTCGGTGGTGGCGACGCCAGTTAACTCTTCTGATAGCGCATGCTGCACCGGAACTTCGTCCTCTCCAAGAAAGTCGAGTGAGCCAAGAGATACCCTTCCACCCTCTACTCCAAGCGGCATTACATATAGGTTCATGCGGTCAAACTGGATATCGGGGTTGAGCATCGCAAGGCTTGTCGCTGCAAAATGAACGGCCGAGAGTTGCACATCGTATCCGTGCAAAGCCTGTTCAACCATCGCCTTGTGAAGGTCGGCGGCGTGCTGCCCTCCCGAGTTTGTGTGGAGGCGCTCCGCTTCTGATGCGACTGCTATCAGGAGAGTACCAGTGCCACACGCCAAATCCGCAACGTTGAGGGACGCAGGGAACTCATGGTCGCTCCAGTCAACCCCTGCGGGCCAGCCGTCGAACACCAACCTTGTTAACAGTGTCGCCGCTGGAACGGACGTGTAGTACGCGCCAGTAAACTTAGCGTCGGTGAGAAGTGTGTGAAATAGACGTCCAGATAGGTCATGCCCTTCCAGCCTGCTTGTGTCTTCCATTGCCTTAATCAGTGGCTCAAGGATGGGGCCGTGAAAGTCTTCTGGTCCGTCTGAGATTACATCAAGAATATCCGCCGCCAACTCGAACACAGGAACATAGTCGATGGCATCACAGATATATCGCCAAGCGTTATGCAATCCTGTCAAGCCATCGCGCCACGCCTCCCTCACAGTCGGAACATTATCATCGGCTGCCGATAGACGATTTTGAAAAGTCAATGCGTTGAATAGAACCAGACAACCAATTCGCAGGGCTTTGGCGCGATCTTTCTCCTGGTCAGTTTTGGCGATAATGTCGGCGACCCGCTTAGAGACACGCGCATGTCGATCTATCTGTTGCGCCGCCTGTTCGACCTTACTCTCAACCACACCCGCAGCTGCGATAACTTTGTCAACGCCTTCTAGTTCCAAGGGCAAAGCGCGCAACTGGTCGGCTAGGTCAGCAGCAGATCCGGTGCGTACACTCAGGTCGGGCATGCTCTTCCCTCGCGAACCATGCAGCCACCATTTAATGTCAACGGCTTCCTCCAACTGGGATTGAGTATCCTCCGCATACTTCAGACGCTCGGGATATAGCACTCCTAAGACTCCAAGTGCGTCAGGAAACTGCTGAAGTCGTTCATCGAGTTGGTTCATCAACGCGCTGGCGGAGTCGTCCCACTTGCATTCGAGCAAGACGGTGTCGCCCGTCTTTAACGTCGCCTGGATGTCGGGTGCAGTATTGCGCCTACGACGCTCAGCGCGCGAGGATAAGCCGTTTCCGCGCAGCAATTGGTTGAGCAGAACATTGACGCCTTCTTCGCGTATGACGCCGGAAGTGTGAGTTTGAGGCATTTGCTTTCCTCTAGGATGGAGTGAAAGGCATGCTAACACAGAGTGAGTGATTCTGACGGTTATGGTGTCTGGGCGGGCTGAGGATGGGGATTTTAGATTCTTCACTCCGCTGCGCTGCGTTCAGAATGACAGGGGGTGGGCGCTCTGAATGACGGGGGACGGTGGAAATGTCGGAGGGGCAGGATTTTCACTCTCACCCCAGCCCTCTCCCTGAGGGAGAGGAGGCTGATGGGAAATTGGCGATGACAGGTTGGGGAATATCCATTATCATAGACAAAGTGTGCAGCGTTGGGGCGTTGCGCCGCGCGGCGAGAGACAGGGATGTTTGCCGCTTGATTCGTTACTTGAGGAGAGGCTGTTGCAGCAGATTGATACGGCGCGAGGTACCGCGCAACTGATTGTTGATAATGTGAAGCGCGTGATTATTGGCAAGGACCAGGCTATCGAGCTGGGCGTCATTGCGCTGATGTGCGAGGGGCACGCGCTGATAGAGGATGTGCCCGGTGTGGGCAAGACGATGCTGGCGAGAAGCATCGCGCGCTCGGCGGGTTGCACTTTCAAGCGAATACAGTTTACGCCCGACCTTCTGCCGACGGATGTGACGGGGGTGTCGATCTATAACCAGAGGAATGGCGAGTTCGAGTTCCGGGAGGGGCCGATCATATCGCAGATTGTGCTGGCGGACGAGATCAACCGGGCGACTCCGAAGACGCAGTCGTCCACTCTGGAGGCGATGGAGGAGCGGCAGGTTACGGTGGAGGGGATTACGCATACGGTGCCGACGCCGTTTATGGTGATGGCGACGCAGAATCCTATCGAGTATGAGGGGACGTTCCCGCTGCCGGAGGCGCAGCTCGACCGCTTTTTCGTGATGATTACGCTGGGCTACCCGTCGATCGAGGAGGAGATCGCGGTGATTAACGGGCAGCAGGTGGGGCATCCGATCGAGACGCTGCAGTCGGTGGCGTCGTCGGAGGAGATCCAGGAGATGCAGCGGGCGACGCGGGATGTGTATGTGGATGACCTTATCAAGCAGTATATCGTGACGATTATAAGCGCGACGCGGGACCACCCGGATATCGCGCTGGGGGCTTCGCCGCGCGGGTCGCTGTTCCTGTTCAGGGGGGCGCAGGCGCTGGCGCTGATACGGGGGCGGGACTATGTGCTGCCGGATGACGTGAAGGAGCTGATCGTGCCAATCATGCGGCACAGGATCATCATATCGGCGGCGGCAAGGATGCGCGGTGTGGATCCGGGGAATGTGATGAACGAGATTTCTGACAGCATACCGGTGCCGGGGGCGCAGGCGCAGGGCTGGTTGAGGGGTTCATAGCAGTTTCACGCCCATCTCTCTGTCTGCACAAGGGCAGGCTCTTCCCCCCTGCCCTTCTGGATTCCCGCTCCCCGATCGGGGTCGAGGACATGTTTCGCGGGAATGACGGATTGTGAAGAAGGGGAAGGGACTTTATCGGGAGTTGACATCATCTACGAGGCAAAGGCTTACCTGCTACGGCGGTTCTACCTAGTTATCGTGCTGTGCGTGGCGACCGTGGTGACGGGCGCGGCGACGGGGTTCGGGCTGTTTTACCGGCTGTTCTACATACTGGGGCTGACGATCGTACTGGGGTATCTGTGGAACCTGGTGAGCGTGCAGTCGCTGGAGGTGAGCGTTGACCGGCGGTCGCGGCGAGTGCGTGTCGGGGATGACGTGGAGGAGCGGCTGACGGTACGGAATATGAGCACGCTGCCGAAGCCGACGCTGGTGGTGGAGGACCTGACGGACCTGCCGGGGTATTCGAGCGGGATGGCGGTGAGCCTGCCGACGAGGGGATTCCGGTCGTGGCGGACGGCCATGCCTGCGCGCAGACGAGGGGTCTATACGCTGGGGCCGGTGCGGGTGTCGAACACGGACGCGTTCGGGATGTTCAGGCGGGAGCGGTTCTTCTGCGACACGGAGCAGCTGATCGTGTATCCGCGCACGCATTACATACCGGAGTTCGCGATACCGGCGGCGGACCTGTCGGGGGACAGCTCGACGAGGCGGCGGTCGCACGACCTGACGCCGCATGCGTCGAGCGTGCGGGAGTATGCGTTCGGGGACAGCATAAGCCGGGTGCACTGGCGGAGCACGGCGAAGCTGGGGAAGCTGATGTCGAAGGAGTTCGACCTGGGGCAGTCGAGCGACGTGTGGGTGCTGGTGGACCTTCATCGGGACGTGCAGGCGGGGGAACTGGAGGAGAGCACGGACGAGTACGCGGTGTCGATCGCGGCGTCGCTCAGCCGTAAGTACCTGGAAGCGGGACTGCCGGTGGGGTTGGTGTGCCAGGGGGACCAGCGGTACTTCCTGCCGGCGGACACGGGGACGGGGCAATTCGACCGCATCCTGGAGTTCCTGGCGCTGAGCAAGGCGGAGGGGAGCGTTGCGCTGGAGACGCTGCTGGCGCAGGAGGAGCAGCTCTGGGGATACCATAGCTCGCTGATCGTAATTACGCCGTCCAACAGGCCGGACTGGGTTACTGCGCTGCGGGAACTGACGCGGCGGCGGGTTCGGGTCGCGGTGGTGCTGCTGGACGGGGTGTCGTTCGACGGATTCTTCGATACGGTGGACGTGGTGCCGCACCTGTACCTGGCGGGCATACCGCCTTACCTGGTGCGGAAGGGCGAGGACATTCCGGTGGCGCTGAGTCGCGTTTACACAAGCACGGAGTTCGATGAGGCGCAGGAACTGGAGCCTACGGAGGTGCGCGTATGACCAGCGAAGCCATCGCAACTGTCCTCCCACCGCGTCGTGAGACGGCGCAAGAGCGGCACCGGCTGTTGCAGTTGTACGACAGGTTCCATCCGGTGCAGGGATGGGGCAGCTTCATACTCCTACTGCTCGCGCTGACGTTCATCGGAATGTCAGTGCAGGATGGGGCGTGGGTGCCGATACCGGGGCTGATGTCGCTCCTGATGATTTCGGCAGTGGTGGGACTTGGGCTCGCGAAGGTGCGGATACCGGCGGTTTTCCTGCATCCACTGGGGCTGTTGATCGGGGCGACGCTGATAATCTGGCGGGCGTTGGAGCTTGCCGAGGAATCCACGGTGTTCGCCGCGCTACCGGAGATGTGGGGGAGGCTGGACGTCTGGTACGAAGCCGCCACGAATGACGGCATTTCGACGGACCTTCTTCCTTTCACGCTGATGCTGCTGGCGATGGCGTGGCTTATCGGGTATTTCAGCTCGTTCTTCGTCTATCGCTACAACAACGCGTGGGTTACCGTGGTGCTCGGCGGCGTGGCGGTGCTCACGAACCTGAGCTTCCTGCCCCCTACCCTGGCTTTTTCCTCCAAGTTCTTCATATTCACACTGCTGGGCATGCTGCTGGTGGTGAGGCTGAATGACGTGCAGAACGAGCAGCGATGGCGGATGCGCGGCATTCGCTTCGAGATGGTGAACGGCTGGCTGGCGATGCACGCCGCCATCTGGTTCGGACTGCTGGTGATGCTGCTGGCGGCGATGCTGCCGCTGAAGGTCTATGTATCGCGGGACCTGGCCAACTGGTGGAATACCGCACGCTCGCCGATATCGAGCTTCGAGGAGGATGTGGCGCGGCTGCTTGCGGGCATCCCCTCCCGGAAGGACGTGCCGGGGCGGTTCTTCGGCAAGACGCTGCCGTTCATAGGCTCGATCTCCTTCGGTGGCGAGGCGGTATTCTGGGCGCACTCCGATTATCCTTCGTACTGGCTGTCGAATACTTACAGCGAATACACGTCGCAGGGATGGAAGGCGGGAGAGACTACGAAGCAGGAAGTGGGGCCGAACACTGTGCCACCGCCTCGACCAGAGTGGCTGAAGCGCCAAGATGTGGAACAGACGGTGCAGCTCAACTTCGACAGCGACAGATTCATGGCGGGCGGCAACCTGGACTGGCTGAGCCATGACGCGGTGGTGGAGACGCTGCGCCCAAAGAGCTTCGCGATCAACCTTGACGACCCGGCTTCCGATGCCAACTTGCCGGAGGACGTGCAGGAGGTCGCGCAGACGATCCGGGAGGCAGGCGAAGCGCCACAGCGGTTCGTGGAATCGTACATATCACGGATGCTGCCCGACGACCTCGTGCTAAACAGCGTGGGATTTGCCGCAGACGAGCACGGCAATGGCGAGATGGTCTTGCAGACACTGAACGTCGAGCGCAAGCCGTCCGCGATTCCCGAAATCGTGTCTTGGAACTTCGCCCAACGGCAACCGGAGAATCATCCTTACGCGATGGTGTCGTACGTGTCCGTCGCTACGGATGACGAACTGCGAAATGCGAGCACGAACTACTCCGCGTTCATAAGCGACCACTACCTGCAACTGCCGGCGTCGGTGCCGCAGCGGGTGCGCGACAAGGCGGAGCAACTGACGGCGGGCACTGACAATCCCTACGACAAAGCCAAAGCCATATCGGACTACCTGCGGAGCGAGACATTCACATACTCTCAGGAGATCGAGGCGCCGCCGCGCGGCGCGGACGGCGTTGACTTCTTCCTGTTCGAGACGCGGACAGGATACAGCGACTACTTCGCGTCTTCGATGGTGGTGCTGCTGCGATCGGTGGGCGTGCCATCACGATTGGCAGCGGGCTACGCGCCGGGAGAGCTGGACACGGAGAACAACGTGCGCGTGATACGGGACTTCGACAGCCATGGCTGGGTGCAGGTGTTCTTCCCTGAGTACGGCTGGATTGACTTCGAGCCGACACCGAGATGGCCGGAACACGACAGGAACTTTACGAATGTTCCCGGCTCCCCGTCCCTTGCCACCGGAAGCGGCGGGACGGACGGAATCGCCGACCCGTCGGAGTTCCTGGACCCGTTCGACGACATCGGCGAGCCGGGACTCGATGTGATAGACAGTGGCGCGAGGTTTGGCAGCAATCCATTCGCGAATGTTGACTTCGTGGCGGTGGGAACTCGTGGAGGCATCGTCGTCGGCACCGTTGCGATTGTCTGGCTGCTGTCATACTGGATATGGAACATGGGGCTGCGCGGGCTGTCACCTGTGGAGAAGGCTTATACGAGGATGAACAGGCTCGGCGCGCTCGCGGGTTTGAGGCGACGCGCCTACCAGACGCCGAACGAGTACGCGGCTGCGATGGCGGGCGCGCTAGGGGATGCGGCGCCATCGGCACGGCGAATCGCGCAGGAGTTCGCGGCTCTCAGATATACGGGCAGAGACGCGATTGCCGACGAAGACGCTGAAGATGACGGCGACGATATGGAGCAGGCCTGGCGCAGCATTCGGGGTATCCTAATCGGACGCACCTTCAGACGGTTGCTACCCGGAGGAGCTCAGAGATGACGAAGACTTACTATGACATTTTCGAGACGCCCGCGGGATGGATGGGACTGGTGGCGTCGGAGAAGGGCTTGCGACGTAGCACGCTGCCGCAGGCCTTCCCCGAGGACTGCTTCGAGCAACTGGGACAGGCGGTGATCGAGGCTGAGCCTTCGCCAAACCGCTTCAGCGACATCAGGGACAAGCTGGCGCGCTACTTTTCGGGCGAGGAGATCAGTTTCGCGGACGAGCCTATTGACGTGGAGGACGCGTCGCCGTTCCACCAGAGGGCGTGGCAGGCTTGCCGCACGATTCCGAAGGGTGAGACTCGCACATACAAGTGGCTCGCTGAGCAGGCGGGCAACGCGCTTGCGCCGCGTGCGGCGGGCCAGGCGATGGCTAGGAACCGACTCGCAATCATTATTCCGTGCCACCGTGTCATCGCAAGTGATGGCAGCCTGCGCGGGTTCGGCAAGGGGCGGGAGCGCCTGGACCTGAAGCAGAGGCTGATTGACCTGGAGAAGTAGGGGCAAAGAGGCATTGGCGCTAGGATTCTTCATCAGCAGTGTGCTTGCAGTTGCGGTTTTAGCCCCTTCTTCACTTTCCTCCATCGAGGGCTGTCGAGGGTAGGAATCTGAGAATAACCATGCCCGCAGTTGAGATTTCACCCCCATCCTAACCTTCCCCCCTCAAGGGGGAAGGGACTTTTTTCCACTTCCGGCGCTACTGCGCTGCTGTGGGGACTAGAGCGGCTCTGCCGGATGATCCGAGGATTTCGTTGTTGAGGCGTTCGATGAGTTCGTCGCCAGCGAGGACGCGAACGGCGGGCCATTCCATTTCGACGACATGGCCGGCAGTGGAGATTTCCAGCGCGACCTCGCATTCGCCGCGATAGTCCATGAGGATGCTTCTCAGATCGACGAGAAGGCGCTTGTCGTGTTCGGGGTCGCCTTCGATCAGGTGGAGCAGCAGGCGCTGATTCTCGCTTGCCTGCGTGTCTGAATTGCCGTTGACCGGGCTTGACGGCAGCGCGGTCACGCTTTTGCCATTTTGCTGCACATGCCCGTTCGTTCCGTTGACGGGCGTCTCAGGGAGTTTCGATTCGGTTGAACTTTCTTCCTGCAAGTGGTCGTCCCCTTCTTCATGAATAATATCGGTAGTGGCATCTGAAAGCGCGTCTTCTGCCGGGTCGTCCCACGGTGGAGATTCGGAGATGTCGGCGGACGCATCGCCGCCGTACGAACCGACAGTTTCGGCAACTGCCGCACTCCCATTCCCGACTGCGGGAGCTTCTTCGGGCATGGTCGCTGTTGCCTCAGATTCGTGCCGATCAGGAGTCGCGCCGTTTACCGGCACGGGCGAGGAATCAACGGGGGGTTGTGATTCGACCGGGCTGTCCGCCGCAAGCGGCTCAGAGTCTTCACCGACAGTGAGTGTGATTTCCCGGGCCTCGATGCAACTTATGCTCAGGTCGTCGTCGCGCTGGCGCACGGTGCCGGTTACGGCTACCAGCTTTCCGTCCTCCCAGAGCGAGCCAGTTACCTGCAAAACGTCGTCCCAAACGAACACTTCCATTGCGCCGTCCATCAGCACAAGAGAGACAATCGCGAAGGGCTTCTGATCGCGGGTGTAACGGCGGGTTACCTCGGAAACCATGCCGGTTAGCCTGACGCGCTTGCCGACCATGTCGGGTTGCAGATCATTCAGCATCACTATTTCGTTTGACTCGCGGCTGCGAGCAAGCAGGTCTAGCAAGGCGTTGTTTGAGGTCGAAACACCGAGAAGTTCCTGTTCCCACTGCCCCTTTTCGGCATCGGAGGTGTTCAGGTCGGGAACGTCGATACTTGCGAGTTCAGCGGGCATGGACTCGCCCATCATGTCGAACATGGAGGTCTGCTGCGAGTTGCGCAGGTGCGTCTCGCTCTGCGCCAATGAGACGATGCGGTCTATGACTTCCAGCATGCCCAAGCGGTCGCCGAAGTCGTCGAGGGCGCCCGCCCTGATGAGGCTCTCCAATGCCTTCTTGCCAACGCCGCCCACGTCTGAGTTCTGGCACAGGTGCTCGATGGAGCGGAAGCCGCCGGTCTCCTTGCGCGCCTGCACGAGTGGAGCGACTGCCGCTTCGCCAACGTTCTTGATCGCGGAGAGTCCGAAGCGAATGGCGTTTTCGCCATCCTTCATGTCTATGGAGAAGTTCACATCACTGCCATTGACGCTTGGCGGCAGAACGGGGATGTTCATTCTGCGGCACTCGGCGACTGCGCCCGCAACCCGGTCGGTGTTGTCCTTGTAGGAGTTCATCAGGGCGACCATGTATTCGGCGGGGAAGTTCGCCTTGAGATAGGCGGTCCAGTAGGAGATGAGGCCGTAGCTGACGCTGTGCGCCTTGTTGAAGGCGTATCCGGCGAAAGGTTCTATGAGGGCGAATATCTGCTCCGCCATCGGCTGGGTGTAGCCCTGTGCGAGCGCGCCTTCGAGGAAGTTCTGCTTCTCCTCAGCCATGATCTCGGGAATCTTCTTGCCCATCGCCTTACGCACGATGTCCGCCTGACCGAGCGAGTAGCCGGCGAAGGTGCGGGCGATCTGCAATACCTGGTCCTGATAGACGATGACGCCGTATGTCTCTTCGAGGATGTCCTTGAGCGCGGGGTGCGGGTAGTTGGGGGCGACACGCCCGTGCTTGGAGTCGATGAAGGTCGAGATGTGCTCCATGGGGCCGGGACGGTAGAGGGCGATCATGGCTGCCACGTCGCTCAGAGAGCTTGGCTTGAGGTCCTTGATGTAGCGGGTCATGCCGGCGCCTTCAAGCTGGAAGACGCCAACGGTGTCGCCGCGCGATAACAGGTCGAAGGTGTTGCCGTCGTCCAGTGGGATGTCGGTGAGGGCGAAGTTGAAGCCCTGCGTCTCGGCGATGAGGTCTCGCGCCCTTGCAAGGATGGACAGGTTGGCGAGGCCGAGGAAGTCCATCTTGAGCAGACCGAGTTCGGCACAGGGGTCCATTGCGTACTGGGTCATTGCGACGCCCGCGCCGTCGTCGGTGCTGCGCGTGGGGCGCTGGAGCGGCACGATGTCGTCGAGAGGTTCCTGCGAGATTACGACTGCGGCGGCGTGAGTGCTTGTATGGCGCGTCAAGCCTTCCAGTCCCCGGGCGTTGTCGATGAGGCTCGTGACGCTTTCTTCGGCGTCGTAGATTTCCTTCATCTCCGGGTTCTGGTCGAGCGCGTCGTCCAGCGTGATGTTGAGACGGTTGGGAACGAGGCGAGCTACGCGGTCAACGTCGCCATAGGGCATTGCGAGGGCGCGGCCGACATCACGGATCGCGGCCTTTGCGCCGAATGTTCCGAAGGTGATTATCTGCGCGACGTGCTCCCTGCCGTACTTGTCAACCACATAGTTGATGACTTCCTCGCGGCGGTCGTCCTGGAAGTCCATGTCGATGTCGGGCATTTCCTTGCGCTCGACATTGAGGAAGCGCTCGAAGACGAGGCTGTACGGGAGCGGGTTGACGTCGGTTACGCCGAGGCAGTAGAGGACGAGGCTCGCCGCCGCGCTGCCCCGCACGGCGAAGAATATGTCGCGCTCGTGCACGAACTTGGCGATGTCCCAGACGACGAGGAAGTAGTCCGGGAATTGCGTCTGACGGATGACGTCAAGCTCGTAGTCGAGGCGGGCGCGTTCTGCTTCACCCGCGTTCGGAATGCGCTTAAGCAGTTCTTCGTGACATATCTGCGCTAGATATTCGTCCGCCGTTATACCGCCGGGCACGGGGTATTCTGGCAGGCGCATGCGGGAGAAATCAAGCTCCAGGTCGCACATTTCGGCGATGCGCTGGGTGTTGGTTATCGCTTCGGGGACTTCTGCCCACAGAGCCGCCATTTCCTGCGGACTGCGGAGGTAGTAGGAGTCCTCTGACATACGAAGGCGGCCTTCGTCTTCGATATTGGTGTTTGTCTGTATGCAGATGAGGATGTCCTGAAGGGGGGCGTCCTCCTTGTGGGTGTAGTGAGAGTCGTTGGTGGCGACGACGGGGATGTCGAGCTGGCGGTGCAGTTCCATCAGGCCCTGATTTATCTGCGGCAGATCGGGCACGTCGCCGTGGCTCATCAGCTCGAGATAGTAGCGGCCCTCGAGGAGTTCCCTGTACCAGGCGGCGGCATCGCGCGCTTTTTCCATGTCGCCCTGCATGATCGCGCGGGGGACCTCGCCGCTGGGACAGCCGGAGAGCACTATCAAGCCTTCGCTGTGCTGCTCAAGGATTTCGCGGTCGATGCGGGGCTTGTAGTAGAAGCCTTCTAGATTTGCCTTGGAGACGAGCTTGATGAGGTTGTCGTAGCCGCGCTCGTCCTGCGAGAGGACGGTCATGTGGTATGGGGACTTGTTGTTCGAGCTGCGCTCGTGGCGGCTGTCGGGGGCGACGTACATCTCGCAGCCGATGATGGGCTTGACGTCGTGGCTCTTCGCTATCTGGTAGAAGTCGATTGCGCCGTACATGCCGCCATGGTCGGTGATGGCGAGGCTGTCCATACCGAGTTCTTTGGTGCGCCTGACTACACCTTCGAGGCTGCTCAGGCCGTCGAGCATGCTGTACTCGGTGTGGACGTGGAGATGGGTGAACAATTTTTCCTCCGCGGCTTCATATACAAGCAGGCGTTCTCAATCGCTTGGCTATGGTGCGGGGATTATAGCAAAGCGCCATAGTTCATACTTGTGATTTTTGAGCATTTGGGGGTGATTTTGGCGCTTTCTTCTATCGTTTTCACAGGAGCAACAAGAAGCCCCCGAACTTAGCAGTTCGGGGGCTCCCGATTATCCACTAATGCTCCACGTCCGCTATTCCGCGCTTCCGTTCCTCAGACGCTCCAGTTCCTCATCGACGCGAGCCTGTATCTCGTCCTCCAGGCTCGCCTTTATCGCAGCCTCTACCCTTGCTTTCACCTCGGCATCCACGATTGCCTGCACATCGGCATCCGTGGAATGCACTTGCACATCAGCTTCGACGCGCTCTTCCATCTCAGCTTCCAGGCTAGCCCTTATTTCCGCCTTTCTGCGCGCTTCCTCTCGCCTTCTCAACTCTTGGTAGAATGCCCAACTAACCATTATGCCGTTCACTCCCTCCAGAATCGTGTAAGTCAGAATTATCGCTGCCGGAGCCGCCAGTCCTAAGTTGCTTGCTGCTATCTTTGAAGTCTGTGTATAAGTATGAGACGAAGAAATCTCTCCAAGCGTCCAAACGAGAGTCATCGTCGCGGTTTGGAAAACGAACATATAAGAGAATGCCGTTCTCCAACTTTCCCAAATGCTTAAGAGTGATACCCTTATGGGTCCTTCGACTTCTGACTGCCAAGCTCTGTTGACTATCCACTTTCCGAGTAAGATTCCCGCCGGAAGCAAATAGCCTGCTAAGGCGAAGAGCGCCAGCAGCGCAAGCCCCACCCAGATCGCTATCTGTCCCAATGTTACCACAGTCATTCCTTTCGTCGTATCTATAAACAAAAGCCCCGGATGATATAGAAACATCCGGGGCTTCCGTTTATCCGCTATGCCGCGCTATGCGCGATGCGGTCTAGTAGTCCATTGGAGGCATCGCGGGAGCCGCTGGGGTCTCCTCGGGAACGTCGGTGATCAGGGACTCGGTGGTGAGGACCATAGAGGCGACGCTGGCAGCGTTCTCGATTGCCGCGCGCGTTACCTTTGCGGGGTCCATAATGCCGCGCTCTAGCAGGTGGCCGAACTCGCCGACCTCTGCGTCGTAGCCCCAGTCGCCCTCAGCCTTGAGGCTCTCGGAGAGGATGACCTCGCCGGAGACACCGGTGTTCTCTGAGATGAGCTTGAGCGGCTGCTCAAGAGCGCTCTGGAGGATGCGGACGCCTGTTGCCTCGTCGCCGGAAAGATCGAGCGAGGCGAGTGCGTCGCGCGCACGGATAAGTGCAAGACCGCCGCCAGGGACGATACCTTCTTCGACTGCTGCGCGGGTTGCGGACAGTGCGTCTTCGACGCGCTGCTTCTTCTCACGAAGCTCGACCTCGGTCGCTGCGCCAACCTTGATGATGGCGACGCCACCGGAGAGCTTGGCAAGTCGCTCCTGGAGCTTCTCACGGTCGAAGTCGGAGGTAGTCTCTTCAATCTGTGCCTTGATCTGGTTGATGCGGCCCGTTATGCCATCATCGGTGCCCGCACCGTCAACGAAGATAGTTGCTTCCTTGGTGGCGACGACACGGCGTGCCCTACCGAGGTCCTCAACGCCAACGGAGTCGAGCTTACGGCCGACCTCTTCGCTGATGACCTGACCACCGGTGAGGATTGCCATGTCTTCGAGCATCGCCTTGCGCCTGTCGCCGAAACCTGGCGCCTTTACCGCGAGGCAGTTGAGAGTGCCACGGAGCCTGTTGACTACGAGTGTGGCGAGCGCCTCACCCTCAATGTCCTCGGAGATAATTACGAGGTTCTTGCTCACCTGAAGGATCTTCTCAAGTGCGGGAAGAACGTCGGCAACGGCGGAGACCTTCTTGTCGGTGATGAGGATGTAGGGGTCTTCGATGGAGGACTCCATCTTGTCCTGGTCGGTGATGAAGTAGGGGGAGATGTAACCGCGGTCAATCTCCATGCCCTCGACGAAGTCCTGCTCAAAGTCGAGTCCCTTGGACTCGTCAACGGTAATGACGCCGTCCTTGCCGACACGCTCCATAACGTCCGCGATGAGTTCACCCATCATGTCGTCGTGTGCGGAGAGTGATGCGACCTGGGCGATCTGAGTTCTGCCCTCGACCGGCGTGGACATCGTACCAACCTGGTCTCGGAGGGCGACTACGCCCTTTTCGATACCTCGCTTGAGCGCCATGGGGTTGGCGCCGGCGGCGATGTTCTTGAAGCCTTCGTGGATGATTGCCTGCGCGAGAACGGTAGCGGTCGTCGTGCCGTCGCCTGCTACGTCGTTGGTCTTGCTGGCGGCCTCCTTGAGGAGCTGAGCGCCCATGTTCTCGAATGGGTCTTCAAGCTCGATTTCCTTGGCGATGGTGACGCCGTCGCTGCATACCTGCGGGGGGCCGAACTTCTTGTCAAGAACGACGTTGCGACCGCGCGGGCCAAGCGTGACGCCTACGGTGCTTGCCATCTGGTCGATGCCGCGCTTCATGGCTGCGCGGGCTTCTTCACTGAATGTGAGCTGCTTTGGCATTCTTTTTCCTCCTTGTGAGAATTGGATTTGCCTTTGGTGTGAATTGTTTCCCTATTATTTGTTTCCCTCACCCCCTGCCTTCGCAGGGGCAGGCTCCAGCCCTCTCCCAGAGGGAGATGGAGCATAAGGGAGATTACTTCTTGAAGAGAATGTCGTCCTCGCGAAGAACGAGATACTCGTCCTCGCCTTCCTTGTACTCGGTGCCGGCGTACTTGGAGTACACGACCGTATCGCCGACCGCCAATTCCATAGGAACGCGGCTGCCGTCGTCGGTAAGCCTGCCGGGGCCGACTGCCACAACTTCGCCCTCCTGGGGCTTTTCCTTGGCGGTGTCGGGAATATAGATTCCGCCCGAGCTCATCTGCTCCTCGGCGTCCGAGGGCTTAACTACCACCCGATTGCCAAGCGGCTTGAATGTTGTCTGGGTTGCTGTCGCCATTGTCCTTTGAACCTCCTGTATGGAAGATATTTTGTTGCAAACTCTGTCTTGCTTTTCTACGATATTACCTGCCCTCAGCCAATTAAATTGAAAGCGGGGCAGTTCTTAATTAGCAGACTCAGGTTAAGTCTGCTAATAGAATATAGCGAAGGCGCGAAGGCGTTGTCAACACATTTATTCAGGAATCGATTCTCACACCTCGGCACCGCCTGACGTGCGTGAGCAGTTCTGGCAGAGCCGGCATGACGTGTGAGTCGAGAGGCTGAAGGAAGGCAAGAATGGGGCATGTTTGGGGTATCGTCAAGGCGCTGATTGCCAGCATGCGCCCTCGCCAGTGGTACAAGAACCTCATCATATACCTCGCCTTCTTCTTTACGATTGACGAGGCGTGGTCGCTGAACACTGACGTTCAGGCGGCGCTGAGTATGTTCGGCGTCATCACGCTGGCTTTCCTGATATTCTCGGTGCTGACCGGCGCGGTGTATATCGTGAACGATGTGCTGGACGCAGAGAGCGACCGCCACCACCCGCGCAAGCGCCACCGTCCGATTGCTTCGGGGCGGCTCAGTGTGCCGATGGCTTGGGGAGCGGCAGCCGTGCTACTTGCACTCTCTTGGATATCTGCCTTCCTGTTGGAGCCATTGTTCTTTGCTACAGTGTTCACGTACACAGTACTGATGTTATGTTATTCCCTCGCAATCAAACACATGGCGCTGGCTGATACATTCACCATTAGCTTAGGATTCGTGCTGCGAGCGGTAGCGGGGGCAGTGGTGATATTGGTGCCAATTTCACCTTGGTTGTTCTTGTCTACGGGACTTGCGGCGTTGCTCCTCGCCTTCGCCAAGAGGCGCAGTGAACTTCTACAAGCAGGTGGAAACGCTGTTGGACAGCGCAAATCTCTTGGTGAATACACCGTAGCAGTTCTCGACCAGTTGATAACTATCGTATCGACTGGTCTCCTAATTTCCTATTGCCTATACACATTCTCAGCTCCCAACCTTCCACAGAACAACGCAATGATGCTGACAATCCCATTTGTGGTCTTCGGATTGTTCAGATACCTTTATTTGGTGAACACAGAGAACGTAGGTGAGGACGCTGAAGAGATATTCATGCGGGATAAGACACTTATAGCATCTATAGCTTTATGGATGCTTTGTGCAGTTGTCGTTCTAGCGGTGTATCGGTAAGGTGCATCTTGCGTGCGCCTTACCGCGGCTCGTTACAGCAGGGCAGGTATCTCGCGGACGACGGTGGCTACACTGCGGATGGCGATGGGTATGTTCGCCCAGAACTCCTCGAAGGCGTTCTCGCCCGCGCCGTCGGATATGCCTCGAATTTCGAGGAAAGGGATGCCGGAGAGTTGAGCCGCTCGCGCGCCGCCGGCACCCTCCCAGGCGACAACTATAGCGCCGGTGCTTTCGACAATCTCACTTATGCGCTTTTCGCTGGCAATGCCTTCGTCGCCGCTGGCGATGCCGCCGAAGCGAACGTTGCAGGGGAGGTCGCCATTGCCTGCAACAGTTCTCAGTGCTTCGATCAGCCTGCCGTCGCCTTCAAATGTGGGCAACGGGAGCTTAATGAGAGACATGCCGCGGTTGAAGTCGTGCTCTACGGTCTGAGTGCCGACGACTACATCGCCCACGCCAAGGTCTTTGCTGAGACGGCCGCAGGTGCCGGCGCAAACCACTACTTCGATGCTGTCCAGATTTTCAATTAGGTGTTGTGTCTGAACGCCGAACTGCGCCTTGCCTAGTCCGCCCTGTGCAAGAAGAATCTTGCCGCTATCGTATTCTCTCGCAGAAAGTTGCCCAACCGAGCGATCCACGCCAATATGTCCGAACTCGTCCAAGGCACTCACAAATGCCTCGAATTCCGGCTCAATCGGAGTAACAACTAGAACCGTCATTGGTGGGGCAACCTCCTGATGCTGCGCTAGATTACGCCTTCTAAACGAAGCGATTCCAGTGATTCGCCGTTGCCGTTCAGCAGGTTGCCAAGCACTTCCGCATTGTGCTCGCCGAGCAGGGGCGCCGCCTTGAAGTCAACCTGAGAATCGGAGAGCTTTATGGGGCAGCCGGGCACCTTGAACTTGCCGCGCGTGGGATGGTCAACGCTGACTATCATCTCGCGCTCAAGCAGGTGTTCGTCCGAGTAGATGTCAATGGCGTTGAAGCAGGCGCTGGCGGGGATGCCCATGTCCCCGAGAATTCGCATCACCTCGAACTTGTCGTGCTGCATCGTCCACGTCTCGATGAGTTCGTTTATTTCCTCTGCCATCTCCATGTACTGCTCGGGATCGGAGAAGCGTGGATCATCGAGCAGGTCAGGCCTGCCCAGCGCGTTTGCAAGCTCGTTCCACATGGGACCGCGCGTGGGGAAGGAGATCATATACACATAGTCGTCGTAGCCGCCGGGGGCGCAGCGGAAAGTGCCGACGCCGGGCCTGTTGCCGAAGCTGTTGCCGGTGCGCTTCTGCGGCACGGTGCCCTGCTCGGAGCGGGTCATGGTGGTGCGCCCGAAGTTCACCATCGCGTCTTGCATGGAGACCTCGACCTGCTGGCCCTTGCCGGTCGTTTGGCGCTGCCAGAGGGCGGCGAGGATGCCGACTACGGCGTGCATGCCAGTGCCGGAATCGCCGACGGAATGACCCGGCTTCATTGGGGGACCGTCAGGCTCTCCGGTGGCGCAAAACGCGCCGCCCGCCGCCTGTGCCACGGGGTCGAAACTCTTGATGTTACTGTATGGTCCGTAGGTGCCGAAGCCCTTTATGCGAGCCAGGACTATGCGCGGGTTCACTTCGGACAGGGTGTCGTAGCCGAGTCCCATGCGCTCGATTGCGCCCGGAGACAGGTTTTCAGTTACGACATCCGCCTGCCTAACGAGATCCAAGAAAAGCTCCTTGCCGCGCTCGGTCTTGAGGTTGAGCGTGACGCTGCGCTTGTTGGAGTTGAAGTTAAGGAAGTAGTTTGAATCGTCCGACGAGCCGGAGATTGTGCGGCCGGGATCGCCCCTACCGGGATTTTCGACCTTGATGACGTCCGCGCCCAGCCACGCAAGCATCTGAGTGCAGGATGTGCCGGCTTCGTACTGGGTCATATCTACAATTCGGATGCCGTTGAGCGCTTTATCCATTGTGAGGCTCCTTTATCAAGTAGTGAGTTAACAGTTCACAGTTATCAGTCGTTAGGTGTCAGATTGAAAGCATGCTGTTGACAAGTCATTGGTCACTGAAAACTGATAACTGTCAACTGACGGCTATTGCTTTGAGCCACTCCTTAAGTTCGCCGGACATGTCGTCGCGCTTGAGAGCTGCATACACTGATGCTTTCAGCATGCCCATGGGGGTTCCCACGTCGAAGTGGTCGGCTGTTACCTCGCAGGCGAATGCGCCCTGCTCCACTCGGACGGCTTCGATGGCGTCCGTCAACTGGATTTCGCCGATTGCGCCGGGCTGTACATTCTCCAGAGCGGTGAATACCTCAGGGGTCAGGATGTAGCGACCGATGATAGCGAGGTTGGATGGTGCGTCCTCTAGGCGGGGCTTTTCGACCATGCCTTTGATGCGGTAAATATTGTCGCCAAGTGGCTCAGCGTCGATTATGCCGAGGTTGGGCACGGACTCGTCGGGGACATGCTTCACCGCAATGACGCTGCTGCCGTGCTCCGAGAATACCTGAACGAGGTCTGCGATGGCGGGGGTGTCGCCGTAGAAGATGTCGTCGGGCAGGAAGACGGCGAAGGGTTCGTCGCCGATTTCGTCTTTTGCCATCAGGACAGCATGTCCCAAGCCAAGCTGCTCGTCCTGATAGACGAAACTGGTGTCCACCATCGAGGATATTTCGCGCATAGTTGTCAGCAGATCCGTGTTGCCGCGCTCCTCAAGTGCGTGTTCCAGCGCAGGGACAGGGTGGAAGTAGTCGTTGGTGGCTTCCTGTCCGCGCGAAATGACGAAGACGATGCGCTCGATGCCTGCCTGAGCCGCTTCACGCACGGAGAACTGGATGGTGGGCTCGTTGAGCACGGGAAGCATGACTTTCGGAATGGTGCGTGTTACCGGCAGGAATCGCGTTCCGAAGCCTGCGGCGGGTATGACTGCTTTTCTGACTTTCATAGGCGCTTCTTCACCGTTTCCAAAATGCGAGCCGGGTGGCTAGGCGGTGGCGACCTGGCCCGTGCGATAAATCTGTCGAAGGACCGGTTGACCGGCTCCAAGTAGGATGACCACGGCGACGAATATGACACCGGTTACGAATAGAATCGGAGCAGCGGAGATTGAGTCGGCGGCGATGCCGTAGCCGAGGTTGGCGAACGCCATGATTCCGCCTGCGTGCAGGATGTACAGGCTTGATATGCGTCCCCGGAGCCTGTCGGGAGCGAGCGTCTGTATGTAGGTGCTGGTCAATGCCATCATGGTCGCCTGAGACAGACCCATTCCCACGCTTGCCAGTACGCCCATCGGAACGTTGAATGAGACTGCAAGGAACATGGGAGTCAGTCCGCTGAAGAGGCTGGTCCAGATTAACAATTGTCCCTTGACCTTTTCGGCGCGGACACCCGCCAGCAGCATAGTGCCAACGAGGGAACCTGCGCCGAAGCCCATGACGAGATAGCCGAGGATGGAACCGTCGGTCGCGCCTAAACGCTCCCGCGAGAATACGGGCATTATGGACTCGAAAGACATTACGAGGGCGCAGTGGAGAGCAACGAGGATGATTATGAGAGCTATCGCCTTGTTGGTGTAGATGTACACCAAGCCGTCCCACATGTCCTTAACCGCACCGCCTACCATGCCTTGTCCGACACGTCCCCTTCCGGTGGACACCGTCTTGACTCTCGCCATGAGGAGCGTGCTGGCACCGGCGAGCAGCGTGCTGAGGACGAGCACGCCCGCGACGCCAATATCGTCAATTGCCATCAGGGGCGCGGCGATAAGCAGGCCGAAGAATCGGGCTCCGTGACGTGTGGCGGCGTTCAGCGTGATGGCATTGAGAAGGACATTCTGCGGGACCTGGTTCGGAACCAGCGCCGCTATCGTAGGTTCCTGAATGGCGCGAAACGCTCCGCCAAAGAACGCGAGCACCGCGACGTGCCAGAGCTGCACAGCGCCGGAGATCACGAGCACGGCGAGAATGGCGGTTACGACGAAGCCGGCGAAGAGCATAATCTGCGCCAAAGTGCGCCTGTCGATGCGGTCCGCCAGCAGTCCACCGGGGAGGGACACGACAAGGAAAGGGATCATCGAGGCGAATGTGATGATGCCTACCCAAGTTGATGAGTCGGAGTAGCTGAGCGTGAACCACGAGCTGGCTACGATGAACGTCCACATTGCCGCTCCCGCAAACATATTCGCCGTCCAGGTCATCCGGTAGTCTCGGTGAGCAAGGGCGGCTATATGGGGGGCGTTCCTGATTTCCAGGACTGTCGAGGGTCGCAGCATCCGTGTCTACCTTTCCCTACGCTCGGCACATACGGCAAACAAGCCGATTATAGCAGACGGCTCACGGGATAAGCGCGCAGTATCCCGGCTCCGGTGTTGCGCTGTGAATGTGGCGGCGCTTGGGTTAGTATATGGCGAACACTGCTGAAGGAGATCAACATGAACCCATTGGAAAAGGCGGAAATCGGATCGACGGGCATTTCGGTGACGCGGCTGGGGGTGGGGGGTGCGCCGTTTGGCTCAATGCCGATTGATGAGGCAGAGGCGCGATCAATCGAGAGCATACGAAAGGGGTTGGAGCTTGGCATCGTGTACTTCGACACTGCGCCTCTTTACGGCGCCGGACGGAGCGAGCGGTACTATGCAGATGGGCTGTCGGGTGTGGAGCGCGATTCGTATGTGCTGTCAACGAAGGTCGGGCGCGTGCTGAATCCGGTGGATGCCGCACCGGGGCAGGACATATTCCGCGACCTGCCGCAGTTGGATGTGGTGTTCGACTTCAGTCGTGACGGTGTGCTGCGCTCGTTCGAGGAGAGCCTGAAACGACTTGAACTGGACAGGGTTGACGTCGTGCTGATACACGACCCTGACGATTTCCACCAACAGGCGGTGGACGAGGCGTTTCCTGCGCTTGCGGAACTGAGGTCGCAGGGGGTGATCGGGGCAATCGGCGCGGGGATGAACTTCTGCGAGCCGCTGGCGCAGTTCGGGCGGGAGGCGGACTTCGACTGCTTCCTGCTGGCAGGACGGTACACTCTGCTAGACCATAGCGGGCTGGATGACCTGCTGCCGCTGTGCGAAGAACGGGGAATGAGCATCATACTGGGCGGGCCGTACAACAGCGGGGTGCTGGCGTCCGATCTTGGCCCGGGCACGACATACTTCTACCAGAGCACGCCGCCAGAGGTGCTGGAGCTGGCGAGAAAGATCAAGGCCGTGTGCGACAGGCATGACGTTCCGCTGAAGGCTGCGGCGCTGCAATTCGGGCTGGCGCATCCGTCGGTTGCGGCGACGATACCAGGTGCGGTGTCCGCAGACGAAGTGCAGGAGAACTTCGACATAGTGAGCTACGATATTCCTGCTGACCTGTGGGCGGAGTTGAAGCACGAGGGTCTGCTGCCGGAGAGCGCGCCCACGCCATAGGCGGCGTCGAAGAGAGACAGGAGAGCGGAATGAAGTCCTATGCGATGGCGCTGGACCTGCGGGATGACGCGGAGGTCATCGAGCGATACAAGGAGTATCACCGCACGGTGTGGCCGGAGGTGCTGGACGGGCTGAAGTCGATTGGCATATCGAAGATGAAGATATTCCTGCATGGGAGCAGGCTGTTTATGTACCTGGAGACGCCGGATGACTTCGACCTTGAGCGGGACTTTCAACGATACACTGAGGCGTCGCCGAGGGCGGCGGAGTGGGATGCGCTGATGCGCGAGTACCAGGTGCGGGTGCCGGGAGCGAAGCCGGGAGAGTGGTGGGCTGGGATGGAAGAGGTGTTTGACCTGTATTGGTGAATAGAGGGTCAGTTATTTGCGTCCGGATTTACAGGTAGTCTGCGTACTCGTATCCTGTTGCGTTCTATCATAACGATTGAGTTGTACAAGGTTTCCTCTGTCAGTTCCTGAAGAACATGTTCCAGCCGCAGCTCAATTTGCTCTCTTTTCCAGTTGCCCACTCTTAAGATCATCACTCCAGGTTCAACGGCTCTGGTGACAGCTAGTATGGCGGCGAAGTCAAGGTCTTCTGTCAAGATTGCCAGACCTTCGGACTTGGCGAACTCAACAATGTCTTCGTCGGGAGATAGCGCCATAGACAGTTCGGAAGCGTGCCTAACTTCGTGCCCCAGTCCTCTTAGAAACTCAACGGTTCTTGGAGATATGGGCATATCTGCGAGGATTCGCATAGCCTAGGTTATCTCCACCGTTTCCTCCTGAAGTGCCCAAGCAGCATACTTTAACGCTTGGCGTATGTCTTCCTTTTCTAAATATGGATAGTCGTCCAGTATTTCTTGCATGCTTACATCCGCAGCTATGAGTTCCACTATCTTGGATACCGGAAAGCGCATGCCTCTTATGCACGGCTTGCCGCCAAACACTTTCGGGTCAATGGTTATCCTTTCAAATATCTCCATTACGTTCACTCCGCATAACTCAATTGTGCGTGGCTATCTTAGCATGTCCCGAAAGTCCTCTTCCTCCTCCAAGCACAGCAGAATAGCATCTTGGATATTCTCAAGCAGTTCTTCCATATCCCGGGCTTGCGTATGGCAGCCTCTCAGCGCGGGAACGCTACCCACCAGCCAGCCATCTTCATCGCGCTCGATTATGACGGTGAACTCTCGCTTTTTCCTCCTCCCTTTTCCCTAAGGAATCTCTCCCAAACTCTCATCCAGAATCTCCAGCAAGTCCTTAGCCTTCCGCGTATCCTGTGCCTGCTTGGTGCCGATGCCTTCCTCGAACATCTGGAGGCAGAAGGGGCAGGACACGCCGACGGTGTCGGCTTCGGTTTCGAGGTACTGGTCGGTGCGGACGTGGTTGACTCGGTCGCCACGGCTCTCCTCTATCCACATGTGACCGCCGCCCGCACCGCAGCAGAAGCCTTGCTGACGACAACGCTTCATTTCGACTAGCTCCAAGCCGGGGATTGCCTCTGCTATCTGGCGGGGCTGGTCGTAGATGCCGTTGTGCCGTCCGAGATAGCAGGAGTCGTGGTAGGCGAGCGTGGTGTTTATCTCGACGAGCGGCTTGATGCGGCCGTCGGAAATCAGCTCGGAGACGAACTCGCTGTAGTGCAGGACCTCGTAATCGCCGCCGAGGTGCGGGTACTCGTTCTTGATGGTATTGAAACAGTGCGGGCAGATGGTTACGACTTTCTTTACGTTGTAGCCGTTGAGGGTGTCGATGTTCTGCTGCGCCATGATCTGGTAGAGGTACTCGTTGCCCATGCGCCGCGCTGGGTCGCCGGTGCAGCCTTCTTCCATGCCTAGAATGGCAAAGTCCACGCCGGCGCGCTTGAGGACGGATGCCATCGAGCGGGCTACGCTCTGGCTGCGCTGCTCCAGGGCGGCGGTGCAGCCGACCCAGAACAGCACTTCGGCTTCGGGGTGGTCGGCGAGTAGGGGTATATCCAAGCCTTCCGCCCAGTCGGTGCGGGTGAAGGTCGTGCCGCGCCAGGGGTGGCCGCGCTGCTCCATGCTGAGGAGGGCGTTCATCGCGGTTTCGGGCATCTCGGCCTGCTCCATGACGAGGAAGCGGCGCATGTCCACGATGGTGCTGATGTGCTCAACGCCAACGGGACACTCTTCGACGCATGCGCCGCAGGTGAGGCAGTCCCAGAGTGCTTCTTCCTGTATCCACCGACCGATGAGGGGCTTTTCCGCCTGCTCGTCTTCCCCTGCGACGACGCCGGGAGCGGTTTCCAGCACATGCTCCTTCAGGTTTTCGACGATGTGCATGGGCGAGAGGCTTTTGCCGCTGATGTTCGCGGGGCAGGCATCGGTGCAACGACCGCAGACGGCGCAGGCGTAGCCGTCGAGAAGCTGGCGCTGGGTGAAGTCCTGGACTCGGGATGCGCCGAAGACCTCAGCGGTTTCAAGATCGGTAGGGGTCGGGAGCGTGCCGCGCGCCTCGAGAGAGCGTGTGAAGAAGTTGATGGGCGCGCCGACGAGGTGCATGTGCTTCGACAGAGGGATGTATATGGCGAAGCCGAGGATGACGGCGAGGTGTCCCCACCAGAAGAGGGCTTGCAGGACATTCGCGGCATCCGCGCTTACGCCGCTGAATACGGACGCCAGCGCGCCGCCTACGGGGGCAACTGCGTGCGAACCGGCGCCGCCACCCACAATGTAGAACGCCTCGGTCAATAGAGTGAAGACCATAAGCATCGCTATCAGGGCAAGGATGATGGCGGACTCTTTCTTCTGCGTGAGGTCGAACTTCAGACGGCTTGGCGTGAAGCCCCACCTTCGAATTGCTGCCCAAGCGAGCACAAGCAGGAACAGGGTGGCGAGAATGTCCAGGTAAACGGTGAAGGCTTTCAAGCCTGTGTCGGTGAGAATCTTGCCGGAGAGCGGATGCCAGAGGGAATCGAGGTAGATGAACAGGACGTAGCTTAGGGAGAATGAAAGGAAGCCCCAGAAGATGAAGAAGTGGGCGAGGCCGGCGCGGTCCCTGAGTGAGACGCGCTGGAGTACCTTGCGCTGGCCGAAGATGAACGGCAGGGCACCGAAGAAGCGGCGCACGGGCTGGTCGAAGCGGTCGGCGGGCTTACCGAGCAGCACCAATCTGAAGACGCGCTGGTACAGGAAGTAGCCTGCCACGCCGAATGCCGCGATGGATGCTAGATATACTCCCACCCAAGTGGGAATGACTCCGAACAGGCTGTCAGGCGGTACCATCGCAAACTCCTAGCTGCTTGAATAAGTATCGGCGAGTTTATCACATGGGCGTTTGACCGTCAGCCGAGACAGCGCGCTGAAGCCGCACCTGTAATTGCCCTGAAATGGGCATCGTGCTAAAATCGTTGCGAAGCGACAGCCGCTTCATTCGCGCCTGATTTGACGGGCAGAACAGGAAAAGGACGCACCCATGACACTCCCCGAGAGAATGAAGTTTGGCATCTTCATGGCGCCGTTCCACTGGAAGGGCGAGAACCCTACCCTATCGCTTGAACGTGACTTAGAGATCATCCAATGGCTCGACCACTTGGGATATGACGAGGCGTGGATTGGCGAGCACCACAGCGCCGGCTGGGAGATAATCGCCTCGCCGGAACTGTTCATGGCGACGGCTGCTGAGCGCACGCGAAACATCAAGCTGGGCACAGGCGTCATAAGCCTGCCGTACCATCATCCGTTGATGGTTGCCAATCGAATGGTGCTGCTCGACCACCTGACACGAGGACGGGCAATGCTCGGCGTGGGGCCGGGCGCGCTGGTTACGGACGCGGCGATGCTGGGGATAGACCCGGTCGTGCAGCGGCAGCGAATGGACGAGTCGATGACGCTGATAATGCGTCTGCTGACCGAGACAGAGCCGATCACATACAGGTCGGAGTGGTTCGACCTGGTGGAAGCTCAACTTCATCTGCGGCCTTATACGAAGCCGCACTTCCCCATCGCGGTTGCGGCGGCGCAGTCGCCGTCGGGCATGGTGCTTGCGGGCAAGCATGGCGCGGGAGTGCTGTCGGTGAGCGTGACGCGGGGTGAGAGCATCGCCACGAATCTTGGGGACTTCTGGAAGATCGCGGAGGAGACGGCAGCCGAGCACGGCAACACGATGGACCGCAACGAGTGGCGCGTGGTGATGCATGTGCATCTGGCGGAGAGCAAGAAGGAGGCGATGGAGCAGGCTCGCGTGAACGCGGGTCGCTACCAGTACGACTACTTCGTGAAGACGCTGGGGCACCAGCTTAATCTCGACATCAAGAGCAACAAGGACAGGGACAAAATCATTGACCTGATGGTCGAGAACGGCGCGTGGTGCGTGGGCACCCCGGACGACCTGATCGAGACCATCAAGAAGGTTGATGCGGAGAGCGGCGGATTCGGCGGATTCCTGATACAGGCGACGGAGTGGGGGACACGCGAGCAGGTGCTGCACAGTTACGAGCTTGTTGCGCGCTACGTGATGCCGCACTTCCAGGGGTCTATCGAGAGCCTGGACAGGTCGCAGGTCTGGTCGGAGGGGAAGAAGGACGAGCTGCTTGAGGCGCGCGCCAAGGCGATGGAGCGAGCACGCGCCGACTATGTAGCGACTAGGAACTAGGCATCAAAAGTGGACTGAATGAAGTGCCCTTGTCTCCGAGGCATGGGCACTTTGCTTGAAATGGGCATATCCAAAGCATAAGAGAGAAAGGTACACAGCAATAATGCCAAAGATGACAGGGGGACAGGCCTTAGCGAAGCAGCTGCACCGTGAGGGCGTGCGGGTGATATTCGGGCTTCCAGGCGTGCAGCTATATCACGCGCTGGACGCGCTCGCGCAGGAGACGGACATCAAGTTCATCACGACGCGGCACGAGCAGGCGACGGCGTATATGGCGGACGGGTACTCGCGGGCGGGGGAGGACATCGGGACAGCGTTGGTCGTGCCGGGGCCGGGGCTGCAGAATGCGTCGGCGGCTATCGGGACGGCATACGCTGCATCATCGCCGATTATGGTTGTGGCGGGACAGGTGGAGCGCGACCTGATTGGCGTTGACCGCGGTGTGCTGCACGAGATAAACGACCAGATCGACACGATTCGCCCGGTTACGAAGTGGGCGCAGCGCATATTGGACCCGCGCGATGTGCCGGAGGCGGTGCATGAGGCATTCTACCAGTTGAAGTCGGGCAGGCCTCGTCCGGTGGAGATCGAGATACCGCCGGAGACACTGTCGGATGAGGCGGAGATAGAGTTGGTGGAGCCGGTGAGCTACGAGCGCCCTGCTGCCAGTGCGGAGAGCATACAGGAAGGCGCACGGATCATCGCGAACGCCACGAATCCGCTGATATACGCGGGCGGCGGCGTGAATCTGGCAGAGGCGAACGGTGCGCTTCTCGCGCTTGCGGAGCACTTGCAAGCGCCGGTGATCGAAACTGCGGAGGGCAAGGGCGCGATCTCGGACAGGCATTACCTGTCGCTGGGCGTGCCGCGCCGCATTGATCCATACCACGATTACATGGCGGAGCATGATGTCATTCTCGCCGTCGGCACAAGGATACAGACGCCGCAGATTCTGCGGGGGCAACGAGTGGTGCAGATCGACATCGACGAGGCGGAGCTAGGGCGCAACTACGAGAATACATTCGGCATAGCGGGTGACGCGAAGGCGACACTGGAGGAGATGTTGAAGGCGATTTCCGCTATCAAGCCAGCGCAGCCAAGCCGAGAGGCGGAGATCGAGAAGGTGCGGGAGGAGTTCTTTGGCAAGGAGCGCGAGCTTGAGCCGCTGCATTCGCTGTCGAACGCGGTACGGGCTGCTATGCCGGACGACGGGATTCTGGTGGCGGGAATGACGCAGGTCGGTTACTACAGCCGCACGCGCTTTCCGGTGTATGAGCCGAATACCTACCTGACCTCTTCGTACTTCGGCAACCTGGGATTCGCGTATCCATGCGCGCTGGGAGCGAAGGTGGCGTGCCCTGATAAGGCAGTTGTGGCAGTATCCGGCGATGGCGGCTTCATGTACAACGTGCAGGAACTGGCGACGGCGGTGATGTACGGCATAAACGCGGTGGTGGTGGTGTTCAATGACAGCGCGTTCGGCAATGTGCGGCGGGACCAGTCCGATCGCTTCGAGGGGCGTATCTACGGCTCCGAACTGCACAACCCGGATTTCGTGAAGCTGGCAGAGTCGTTCGGCGCGCGAGGCGTGCGCGTGGGCAAGGAGAATGCCGACGAACTGCAAGCGGCGCTAGAGGAGGCGCTGGACACGGATGCCCCGACTCTGATCGAGGTACCGATGGGCGTGCAGCCGTATCCGTATTAAGCGAGCGGGGGCTGACATCGATAGACGGGATAGATAGGATGACTAGTGTGTACAAAGACATAATCAGCTACAAGTTGGCGGAGGGCATTTCCGAGGAGCATTTGCTGAAGGTCGCAGATGAAGTTCTGTCGGGCTGGATGAGCAAGCAGGCAGGGTTCATCAAGTGGGAGATTCACAGGAATAGCGATGGGGACTATTCCGACATCGTTTACTGGGAGTCTGAGGAGCACCAGAAGGCAGCGGAGGCGGACATGGTGAATATACCGAACGCCGGCGACTGGTTTTCTTGCTACGAGGAAGGTTCGATTTCCAGTGTGAATTTAACGCAGGTAGCGACTTTCGTCCCTTAACGGGGATTGAGATTCCAACTTTCTGTGAAGTACGCGAAAGCGTGGAGCATCTAACGATAAAGATTTAGAGGGCGACCGTGTGGTCGCCCTCTTCTGATTTCCGGATGCCGGTCCAGGTGGTCACTTGTACACTGCTCTGTCGGTTTCGTGGGCTTTTACGAAGTCCCAGTCGTATTCAACACCGAGGCCGGGGCCTTCAGGGACGCCGACGCAGCCGTTTTCGTCTATGGAGTCCATTTCGTCGCGGTAGCCGCACTTGAAGACGGGCGTGTGGCTCGGACCCAGTTTAGGATGCAGCAGGCCCATCTCGTAGTAGTTTGAGTTGCGCATGGATGCCATCAGATGCCTGCGGTCGGGGCCGGTGACGTGAAGCTCGACGTCGAGGCCGAAGCCTTCAGAGGCGTGGGCTATCTTCATGACTCCGGTGATGCCGCCATCGTAGTCGGGGTCGGCTCGCACGAAGTCAGTTGCTTCAGCCTCGATGAAGTCAACGTGGGACTCCAAGCCGCGCACGTGCTCAAGCTGGAGGATAGGAGTCTTTATCATCTGGCGCAGCTTCCTGTGAGCGTGCATGGAGACGCCGCCGTCCTTGAACGGGTCTTCGTACCAGAAGAAGTTGTACTCGTCGCAGGCGCGGCCTAGCTTGAGGGCGTCGCCGAAGGTGTTGATGGCGCAGAACGGATCGAGCATCAGGTCCATCTTGCCGCCGACACGCTTGCCGACTACCTCGACCAAGGCAATATGGTCCCTGATGTGCGCGGACTGCCAGCCGTGAATCTTGAAGGCAGGATAGCCCATTTCGAGGCATACCTCGGCAAAGTCGGCGTAGGCTTCCGGTGTGTTCAGACCGCCGGGTTGAGAATCGCCGACGTAGGTGCTGGCATAGCAAGGCAGCTTCTTCTGAGAGCCGCCAAGCAACTCGTACACGGGAGCAGCGTGGTACTTGCCCGCAAGGTCCCAGAGCGCGATGTCCACTACGCCCGTGCCCAGCCGTCCCTGCTGGCGCATTGCCTGCTTGAGGTCGTTGTAGATGTCCTCGCGGTTCAGCGCATTGCGCCCGAGCAGGACGCTAGCGAAGCCAGCGATTGCCGTATAGTCCATTGGCGATCCGCCCATGTACTCGCCGGTGATGCCGATGTCGCTGTGGATACGGATGCCGTGACTGCGACGCTTGATGACGCTGCCGGGCTTGTATGTTGGAATTCCTATCGTGGGTTCCGGCTCCACGTCGTGAAGCTCGGTTTCCCATTGGACTATCTCAATGGCGGTGATTGTGGGTTTGGATTTCATCGTCCCCTGCTCTTTCTTCGTCTATTCGTCGGGCTGCACCAGCACCTTGATTGCCTCGCCGCGCTCCAGCCGTCCGAATGCGTCCAGGACGCCCTCCAGTCCAACGACTTCGCTGGTGAGGGGCTGCACGTCAAGATCCCCGCGCTCGAACAGTCGGATGGCGATGTCGAACTCCTCTGCGTAGCTGGAGCTGCCCGTGACCATAAGCTCCTTGCGAATGATGGTGTAGGAGTGGAAATTGACGGGGAAGGTCGCGACGCCAAGAAGGGCGAGGCTGCCGTGGTGGGGCAGGATTTCAACGGCCGTCTCAAGTGCCGGTGGCGCCGCCGAGCATTCGAAAGCGTAGTCGGGGCGCTCGAAGTCGTTACCGAAAATCTCAGTGGGATCGTCAGTGAGTGGATCTATGGTGATGTCGGCGCCGAGCTCTTCAGCCTTGGCACGGCGCAGTTCGCTCGGCTCCAAAACGGTTATGTGACTTGCGCCACCGAGACGCAGGTGCATCACGCAGAGCAACCCGATTGGACCCGCGCCGATGACGACCGCGCGCCTACCCACCTTGAAGCCGGAGCGTGTGACTCCGCGCAGGGCAACCGCTGTCGGCTCTACCCATGCACCTTCAAGGGTGGAGACTTCATCGGGCAGGCGCCGGAGCTTGCCGGCGGGAAGGCTGACGTACGCGGCCATGCCGCCGTTGCTGCCGATGCCCGCCGAGCCGCCGATATTTGTCGCGCTGCACATGTTGGGGTATCCGGCGCGGCACTCAGAACATGAGCCGCAGACGTTGCCCTTGGGATGCACGGCGGCGCGGTCGCCCGCCTGCCAGCCTTCAACGCCGGGACCCGCAGAGACGACCTCGCCGGCGAACTCGTGGCCTATGACAACCCCGTCCTCGTACCTGCCGAACTGGATGGCATGCAGGTCGGTGCCGCAGATGCCGGAGTAGTGGGTGCGGAATAGCACCTCACCAGTGTCCGGCTCTGGCATTGGGCGTTCTTCAATCGCGTATCCGTCTGTTCCATTGAGCACAAGAGCGCGCATCTTCAAGTCCTCCTATTCGTCCGGCTGCACAAGTACCTTGATTGCCCTGCCCTGCTCGAGGCGTTCAATTGCGCCAAGCACGCCTTCAAGCGGAACGACCTCGCTGGTCAGAGGCGCTACGTCGAGCCTTTTCGCTGCCAGAATTTCGATAGCCCTGTCGATTTCATCTACATTGGAGACGCTGGTCCTGATGGTTATCTCCTTCGTGATTGCTCGATATGAGGGGAGCGGGATCATCTCCATAGGCACACCGACGAGGGTGAGCGTGCCGTGCGGCTTGATGATTTCGACCGCAGATGCGAGCGCAGGCGCTGCCGCGGAGCATTCGAATACGAAGTCGGGGCGCGGCAGGCTGCTGCCGAAAATCGTTGCCGGGTCGTCGGCGAGCGGGTCAATGGCCAGGTCCGCGCCGACCTCGGCTGCCTTGTCGCGGCGCATTTCGCTGGGTTCCAAGACGGTGATGTGGCTTGCGCCAGCGTGACGGAGCAGCATAGTAACGAGCAGTCCGATAGGGCCGGAGCCGACTACGACTGCGGTTCTGCCTACAGAGAAGCCCGATCTGTTGACGCTGCGAAGAGCGACTGCGATCGGCTCTGCCCACGCGCCTTCGAGGAGCGAGACATCTTCGGGCAGGCGGCGCAGCTTGCCCGCCGGTATGCTGGCGAATGCCGCCATGCCACCGTCCCTGAGGATGCCGGGATTGATGCTGACAACCGGATCGCTGCACAGGTTGCGCCAGCCGCCTCGACATTCCGGGCACGAGCCGCAGGAGTCGCCCTTGGGGTGAATGGCGGCGCGGTCGCCTGCCTGCCAGCCTTGCACACCAGGGCCTGTGGCCACGACTTCGCCAGCGAACTCGTGGCCGATGACGACATCCTGTCCGTAGGTGCCAAGCTGCGGGGCATGCAGGTCGGTGCCGCAGACGCCGGAGTAGTGCGTGCGGAATAGGACTTCGCCCGCGTCCGGTTCGGGCATCGGGCGCTCGTCAATGACGTATTCGTTATCCCTGAGCACAAGTGCACGCATGCTGTTTCCTTCCTTAATCTATTAGCAGTTTCGTGTGTTCGAGGATGCGAGGTGGCATGTCTTTGTCACCCCCATCCTAACCTTCCCTCGTCGAGGGGGAAGGGATTCTCTGAGGAAGTATGCTATCTGCCGACTGCGGCGTGAATCTCGCTTACGCTTTCCTTGAAATGCTGCATGAGAATTGCTGGCGGTGCTGGCGCGACATGGGTGTAGCCTACACCGAGTCCCAACAGCTCTTCCGGTGTCAACGGCAGAGCAGCGTGACCCATTGGTATTTGAAGCTTTGCCTTGCCTATTGCCTTGACCTGCGCGGCGATTTCGTTCACCTTGTCGCGCAGGCGCGGGTCGGTGGGATCAGTTACGCCGAGGGTCTGGGAAAGGTCGGTGGGGCCGATGGAGACGAGATCAACGCCCTCCAATGCTGCGATAGCCTCGACGTCGTTGATTCCCTTGTCGTCCTCGGTCATCACGGACAGGACGATTTCCTCGTTTGACTGGCGCACATGGTCGTTCCAGGATACTGCGCCGAAGCGGGCTGCTCGCGTGCCCCCGGCACCGCCGCGCTCACCGAGAGGCGGGTAGCGCACGGCGTCAACGGCTCGTTTCGCTCCCGCCAGCCCGTCAACATGGGGAATGATTATGCCCTCCGCGCCCATGTCGAGGATGCGGAGAATGAGCTTGGCGTCGTTGTCGGGGACGCGCACCATCGAGGTGACGCCGGCGAGGTCGGAGGCGCGTATCATCTCCTCGACAGTTCGCAGGTCGAAGCCGGTGTGCTCCATATCAATAAACGCCGCGTCGAACCCGGCGATGCCGATGATTTCCACCACCTGCGGATCGGCAAGGCTGACATACTTGCCTAACGCCAGCTTGCCCTCACGCATGAGCTTCTTGACTCGATTTTGCCGCATGGAATGCTCCTTCAGAGTTGCGTCCAATAGCTCAGTCTGATTTATGGCGGAAGTGTATGTGGCATAGCGGGAGGCGTCAAGCGAGTGGGTTGCCGTTCTTCTCTGTCACGGTGGCGCTCTTCTCAGTATTTCCGGGATATGCATGGCGCATTTGCGCGACGGACGCTATCATTTAGGCAGTGGGTATAACGACGAAGCCTGAAGGAGTTCGCCATGACTACGCTAGTGAGAGAAAGGTGTGTCGCTTGCCGCAGGGACTCGCCTCGCGTTACCGATGAAGAGGTCGCCGAACTGCACCCGCAGGTCGGTGACTGGGAGCTAACGAACACCGACGGCATACCCCGTTTGCAGAGGACGTTTCGGTTCAGGGACTTCGGCGGCGCGCTGGAATTCGCCACTCAGCTCGGTGAGTCGGCGGACGCGGAAGGGCATCACCCGCGCATCACCGTGGAGTGGGGGCGTGTGGGAGTTGACTGGTGGACGCATAAGATTCGCGGGCTGCATCGCAACGACTTCATCATGGCGGCGAAGACGGACGCGATGTACGCTGACGTCGCACCTGAGAGCGAGTAGCCTCAAGCAGTGTACGATGCAGTAGTTGTCGGCGCCGGGCCTTGCGGCAATATGGCCGCGCTGGAACTGGCGAAGAGTGGCATCAGCGTTGCCGTACTGGACTGGCGCACGAAAATCGGCGACAAGCTCTGCACGGGTATCATCGGCAGGGAGTGCGTTGAACTGTTCCCTCCCGAGCTGGACCATATACATGGCGAGGCGCGTTCCGCCACGGTGGTTTCGCCGATGGGCATACGCTATCGAATCGAGCGAAGCGCGACACAGGCGTACATCGTGGGCCGAGTTGCGTATGTCAATTCGGTCGCCGAAGAAGCGCAGCAGGCCGGTGCGGAATACATTCTTGATGCGCGCGTGACCGATATACGCATCTCTGATACACATGCTGAGATACTTACACACGACGGCGTCACGCACCACAGCAGAATCGTGATTCTAGCGTCGGGATTTGGCACGCCGCTGCTCAGAATGATCGGGCTGAAGGACAATGGCGCAAGCGAGTATCTCGTCGGCTGCCAGGTGGAGGTGGAGGTGGAGGGCCTGACTGAGACGGAGGTGTATCTCGGCAGTAGCGCGGCGCATAATTCATTTGCATGGCTTGTTCCGACTTCTGAGTCTCGCGCACTGGTGGGAATGGCGCCGCACCGTCGAGTCAACGGGCAGATGGAGGACTTCGTGGCGCGCCTCCAGTCGGAGGGCAGGATTGGCGAGACGGCGGGAAAGACTCAGACGTGGGGCATACCGATACGACCACTATCGCCAAGCTACACGGATAGGGCGCTGGTTGCGGGGGACGCAGCGGGTCTCGTAAAGCCTACGACGGGCGGAGGCATCTATTACGCATTCCTTTCGGGGCGCATTGCGGCGGAATCTGCCCTGTCGGCAATCGAACGCGGCAATTACGATGCCAGCTACCTGCGCGGATACGAGCGGCAATGGAAGGCGGTATTCGGCAGGGAGCTTCGGCTCGGATACTACGCGCGCATGCTGTACGAGACGCTCAACGATGCGCAGATTGAGCGACTGATGGATGAGTTTCTGTCGGACGGAGAAATCAACGACTACATCGGAGAGGATGTCGCATTTGACTGGCACGGCAAGGTCATCCTGAGGGGGCTGCGACATGCCAATATCCGGCGGGTGCTGGCTACGCTGGGGCCATCCGCGGCGCCATTTGTAGCGAGGCTGATGCACGCGAGGAGCTAAGCGGAGAACCCTTGCGAATCGCCGGCTCCTAAGCCCTTCCGAAGATATCCGCAAGTATTGCCATTCGCATTACGAGCGCATTTTCGGACTGGCGGTAGAACGCCAGCCTCTTGTCTTCGACCTCGACCGTGAAGTCGCCACTGCGCTGCATAGGGTCCATTATGATGCAGTGGGACTTGAGGCTCGCCATGAAGTCGCTGTTGATCCGCAGGTTGAACGCGCCCCTGGAGCGCAGGAGCTGCACATGCGCCAGGGTGCGAGGAGCGTTCAGGTAGATGGCGTCGGCCTTTCTCAGCGCCGATGTATCGCTTTCAGTGTCAATGCGCATTCCCTGCTCGCGACAATGGTTGAGCACGTCCGGGTCAACACCGCCGCTGACCGGAATCAGTGTTACGCGGATATTCTTGAACAGGGCGAGTCCGCGCAGCAGCGCGTTCACATTGCGGTGCTCCAGCCTGCCCACGATAGCGACATGCACTCCGTCGATGCCACCCAGCTCACGCTTCAGGGTGTAGAGGTCGGCGAGCGCCTGAGTGGGATGGTCGTCAGCGCTGCCGCCGTTTATGACCGCGAGCGTGTCGGCGAACTCGGCGCGCTCAACGACGCCGGGTGCGCTGCTGCGAAGCACAACAACGTCGATTCGGAGACTTGCCAGAATGTTGATGACATTATCGATATGGCTCGCGTTTGAGACGGGATAGAACTGGGATGCGTCCTCCGTATGATACACCTGTCCTCCCAGCAGTCCCATTGCGCGCTCAAACGACGTTCGCGTGAGCAGGCTTGGCTCGTAGAAGAGGGAGTACAGCGCGAGGCCGTTCAGACGCCTATCCGCAACTTCGCCGTCTCTTAGCGTGTCGCTAAGAGGAAACAGGCGTGTTTCTATGAACTCCCTATCGAGCTGGCTTGTGGCGGTCAGATGTGGAAAGTCCGGCATTGCAATCTCGCTCAGGTGGTGTGTGGGTGCGCTCGTAACGCCCTAGAAAGTGTACAGCAAACGCGGTATCCAACGCCACGAATAAACATTCTGGACAAGTCCAATTTGCAGGGAAACGGGAGCCGAAATACATTTACACGCCAAAGTAGGCGGCTATAAGATAGGAAAGCCGTTTCATAAATCCTGCTGCACCAACGACACGATCCCCCGACGGAGATGCCTTGCTAAGAGTCCCCAAGCGCCGAGGCGGAAGAGATCAGTCGTCCACGGTCGCAGGACCGGCAGGGGGATCTGCATCTCCCTCCTCAACGAGCGCCGGACGGCGCGAACAAGGGGTCTTCTACGGCTGGTGGATCGTGCTTGCAGGCTCGATAAGCCAGGCGTACACGTCGGGCACATTCTGGCAGGGCTTCGGCGCGTTCTTCGACCCCATCATCGAGCAGTTCGGGTGGAGCCGCGCGCTCACGGCTGGGGCTATGTCGCTGCAGCGCACGGAGTCGGGCGCGATTTCGCCATTCGTGGGCTGGTTCGTGGACAAGTTCGGACCGCGCAACGTCATGCTGGCGGGCACCGCGATGACGGCGCTGGGCTTCATACTGCTGAGCAGGATTCAGGAACTCTGGCAGTTTTACGCCGCGTTTCTCGTGCTTACCATTGGCCTGTCCTTCGGCACTTTCCTGATCGTGACGACCGCCGTGGCGAACTGGTTCGTGGAGAGCAGATCGAAGGCGCTGTCCTTTACTATGGCAGGATCGGGCCTAGGCGGGATCCTTGTGCCGGTGGTCATCTGGATTATCGCCACCACCGACTGGCGGACGGGACTTGTCATTGTGGGCATCGGCTGCCTTGTAGTCGGCGTGCCTGTGTCGTTCGTGATGCGGAGCAGGCCAGAAGACTACGGCATGCTGCCCGACGGCGCTGAACCTGTAGAAGGCAGCGGAACGCAGTCGGAGGGGGCGACGCCACGCAGGAGCGCGCTTGCCCGCGAGGTGACGATGACCACGCGGGAGGCTCTCAAGAGCCGGGTGTTCTGGCAGCTAGCGCTTGCGATGGGCGTATCGGGGATGGTGATGTCAGCGTCGATTCACCAGATACCGGCAATCGCGAGCTTTGGCCTCAGCAGGAACGTGGCGGGCTTCGCCATACTAGGTGTGTCGATATTCAGCGTTGTCGGACGGCTCGGCAGTGGCTACTTCGGCGACCGTCTGGACAAGCGGCACGTAATCGCGGTCGCGCTGCTCTTTCAATTTGTTGGCACGATAGTCTTCGCATTCAGCACCGAGATATGGCATCTTGTCATCTTCGTAATCACCTGGGGCTTCGGATTCGGCGCGTCCATTCCGGTGCGTTTCGCGATGATCGCCGACCTGTTCGGCAGGCGGCATTACGGGTCCATCATGGGGACGCTGATGACGACGAGCGCAGTGTTCGGCGTTATTGCGCCGGTGCTGGTGGGCTGGATATTCGACATTCGCGGGAACTACCGCGAGCCGTTCTTGCTGATGTCTTTCACCATTCTCATCGCCATCCCGATGATTCTGACGCTCGGGCAGGCGCGGGTGCGGCGTTAGGGGTTATTCGCGCAGACGTGTTCCCTACTCTGCAAACATTCTTGGCACATCAACCATTCACATGGACGCCACGCCGGAGAAAGGGTTAGAGACGCTCCCATTCATCGCGGGATATGCCTGCTTGCCGAAGTATCCTTGCGAGAAACCCCCTGCCGATGTTGCCACCGTGTGGGTTGGGGATATAGACCTTCCGGCGTCCTCTTCTCAGGTATTGATGATTTGAACCCGGGTAAGGCCCGCTAAATCCCAACTGTCTCAGATAGCGTATCAAGTCTCTTCGATGAATGGGACCTAATCTGGGCATCAGACCGCTTCCGATTTGGGCGTCTGCATGACTTCAATAATTATGCCGTCCACTTCAGGGAATGGGTCATTGAACTGCAATCCCAAGATAATCCAGCCTTCGAGCACACTCTGCAACTGGTCTCTGCATCCTTCCAATGTCTCATGATTAGCATAGACGCCCTGAATACCGGGGATTTCGCCGTAATAGCTCCCGTCGTCTTCCAGAATCTCGTACTTCGCTTTTCGCATCGCGGCGGCTATGTAATCGGTCAGCATGTTTCAATACCTTTCACTGATTTCCAGCGCCAACTATATATCCTATCCATCCTTTCTATCCTGTCAGTCTCTGTTCGCAAACAGGCGGGCGACGTCGATGGTACGCATGAATTCGACGCCGGGGAAGGTCTGGATGTATTGGATGAGCCTTTCGAGCATTCGCAGGCGGCCGGGACGACCGATGGTGTATGGGTGCATTGTGAGGGCGAAGGAGCGACCGTAGTGGTGCATGCCCTCGAATGCGGCTGACCAGGCACGATACACATGGTCGGGGTCTGCCATCACGTTGCGGACGCCGAGGGCGGGCGAGTAGTTGAAGTAGGGCACGTCGTCGAGTTCCCAGTGAATAGGTATTTCGATGATGTCGCTGCCGTTGGCGTCAATCTTGTAGGGGATGTCGTTGCCCATGAGACTGGAGTCGTATAGGAAGCCACGCTCGACGAGTAGAGTTAGCGAGTCTTCGCTCAACTCCCAGCTTGGCGAGCGGTAGCCGAGCGGCCTTTCGCCTGTGATGCGCTCCAGGATGGCGCTGCCCCTGTCGAGAACATCAGCCTCCTGCTCGCGGGTCAGGGTTGCAGGCGGTTCATGCATGTAGCCGTGATGCCCGATTTCGTGGCCGCGCCGCTGAATGTCTAGCACAAGCTGCTCGTGCGTTTCGGCAATGTAACCGGGGACGTAGAAGCTCGCCTTGATGTCGTACTTGTCCAGCAGGTCAAGGATGCGCGGCGCGCCGACGCTGGGACCGTATTCGCGCGCCGACATGAAGCTGGGCAGCCGCGCGCTGTCCGGATTCTGGTTCAGCGCGCCTGAAACTCCGTCAACGTCGAAGCTCAGCATTGCGACGCAGCGAAGGTCGCCCGGCCAAATACCGCTCATACTATCTTCCTCCTTATGAGTGTGACGCAATGTAGAATGGGTCGTGATTGGTTTGAACCACTTCGCACGATAGCGTTAGCATGACTATACACGGCTTCAGAGCGGATTGCCTGCGCCACGGGAGCAATGAATGGAAATAGCAATCGGAGTCATTGCCGTCGTCACGGTTCTGGCGGTGATCGGAGTCTCCTACGGCATACACCTGTCGAATCTTGTGTGGGACGGCAGCCTGTCGTCGCGCCACGAGACGCCGCCGTTCGACATGCTTGCTCGCAGCGATGGCGACGGAAAAATCACTTTGCGCGCGATTGACAAGCGGTCGGGTGCGATGGACATTCATCACGACGGCGTGTTCGGCATTGTCAGCGCTGAGGGCTACGGGCAGGTTGGGCGCATACTGGAGGCGGGAGCGGGATACTCGGTGCGCGAGTACACACCGATGACGGCAACCATAGGTGTGGAAGAGCCGGCACGACTGGACATATACGCATTTCCCGACGATCCTCTCACAGCGCACGGGATCGACCATGATGTGGTGAGGTTCGAGACCGAACTGGGTGAATGTCCAGCGTGGTTCATCCCGGGCAGCAGCAGAACCTGGGCGGTATTCGCACATGGACGCGGGGCGCATCCCAACGAGGCACTGCGAATTGTGCCCGTTCTCGTCGAAGCAGGACTGCCGATACTTGCGTTCAAATATCGCAATGACGCGGGCGCGCCTGCGAGCGCGGACGGCTATCACTGGCTTGGCTATACGGAGTGGCGTGACCTGGAAGCGGCGATGCAGTACGCGCTGGCCAACGGCGCGGAAGACTTCATCCTGTACGGGTATAGCATGGGCGGCGGGATGTGCCTGAACCTGCTGTACGAGTCTCCGCTTACGGACAAGGTGCGTGCGGTCGTCCTCAACTCGCCGCTGCTGGATTTTGGCGGAACCCTGGACATAGTGGGGCAGATCCGGGGCTATCCACACGCCATCGTGCAATTCGGCAAGGAGGTTGCAGCGGTGCGGTTCGGCATTGACTGGCAGTGTATGAACTACCTGTCGAGGGCGTCGGAACTGCGGGTGCCGATTCTCGTGCTACACGGGGAGAAGGACACCTTAGTCCCAGCACAACTCAGCCAGTTGCTTGCGCGGAGCCGTCCTGACATCGTGCGATATGTCGGGTTTACCGATGCCGCCCATGCGCGATCGTGGAATCTCGATCCTGAGAAGTACAATGCGGAGGTTCGAGAGTTCCTGCGGGATAATCTCTGCGATGGGCAGGTTTCGCCCTCATCCAAAGCCTCTCCCGGAGGGAAAGGGGACTTATAGTTGAAGCATCGCTTTGACCTTGCCTACTACATCCGCAGCAGCAACGGTCTCAGGCTCGGAAGAGGCGCGGCGCTTGACCTCGACTACGCCCTCGCGGATGTTGCGCTGGCTGACCACAAGACGTATCGGCAGACCGATGAGGTCGGCGTCGTTGAACTTGACGCCCGCCGACTCGTTCCTGTCGTCGAAGAGCACCTCAAGACCGGCGGCGCGCAGTTCGCCGTAGAGTGCCTGAGCCGATTCGGAGACGGTTTCGTTCTGCATGTTGAGGGCAACAATGGAGACTTGATAAGGCGCGATGGTTGCGGGGAGCGTCATTCCGTTCTCGTCATGATTCTGCTCGATTGCCGCGCCGAGAAGCCGTCCTACTCCGATGCCGTAGCAGCCCATCAGTATAAGGTGCGGCTCGCCGCTCTCATCGGGATAGTGCGCTTCCAGAACGTCGCTGTAACGAGTTCCGAGCTTGAAGATGTGCCCGACTTCGATTCCGCGGCGCATCACTAACTCGGTCCCGCATTTTTCGCAGGCGTCGCCGGGCTGTGCAAGCGCGATGTCGGTTACGATGTCGGCCTTGAAGTCGCGATGGTGGTTGGTATTTCGCAGGTGGTAGTCGGGCCTGTTTGCGCCTGCGAGGAAGTTGGAACCCATGTCAATGGATTCGTCAGCAACGACTCTTATGCCATCAAGTCCGATAGGTGATGCGGAGCCTGCCGTAAGACCATGTTGCTGGACTTCCTCCGGCGACGCGAGGCGTAGGTCGGGCACGCCGCCAAGCACGTTTGAGAGCTTGATTTCGTTCACTTCGAGGTCGCCGCGAATCACAACGAAGACAAGCTCGCCGGATGCCATGTAGAAGACAGCCTTCAGAGTCTTGCTCGGCTTCTCATCAAGGAATTCGCAGAGTTCTTCGATGGTCTTGATGCTGGGCGTATGCGCTTCCTCGATGGGCAGAAGTGGCTCGCTTTCCTGCTGGGGCTTGGCGAATACTGCTTTTTCCGCGTTAGCGGCGTAGTCGCCAGTCGGGCAGATGACGACCGTGTCCTCGCCAGCGTCCGCAACGAGAATGAACTCGCTGGAGTCCTTGCCGCCGATTGCGCCGCTGTCAGCCTCGACTTCTATCGTCTCCAGCCCGCAGCGGCTGAAGATGTTGCGGTATGCCTGCGCCATGGCGTCGTAGCTGACGTCCAATCCCGCCTCGTCGGTATCGAAGCTGTATGCGTCTTTCATGTCGAACTCGCGGACACGGATGAGGCCGCCACGCGGTCGCGGCTCGTCACGGAACTTTGTCTGAATCTGGTAGATGATGAGCGGCAGGTCGCGGTAGCTGTTGACGTTTGCCTTGACCATGTAGGTCAGCAGCTCTTCGTGCGTGGGCGCCAGAACCAGAGGACGCTCGCGGCGGTCGTGGAGCCTGAACAGCTCGCTGCCCATCGCCTCGCTGCGGCCCGACGTGTCCCAGAACTCGAGCGGCTGGAGGGCAGACATGTACACTTCCTGTCCGCCTGCGGTGTCCATCTCCTCGCGGATTATCTGCTCGATCTTCTGGAGGGAACGCAGGGCGAGCGGCATGTAGCTGTACACGCCCGCTGAAACCTGGTAGATCATGCCCGCGCGGAGCATAAGGCGGTGGCTTACTAGCTCGGCCTCAGCCGGATCGTTGCGCAGGGTCTTTCCGAACATCCTGGACATTCGCATGGTTCAATCACAACCTATCTGAATCAATTGCGCGGCACATAGGATTGCCGCCGGAACCGCGCCATAGGGTTTTGTCAGGCGCCTACCATTTCGGATTCGACCTGACGAACTTCTTCCATCAGTGCGCCGAGCATGTCGGCTTCATCTACGATGCGAGCCTTCTGGCCCTTGCGGAAAATGATCGCCCTGCCC
The DNA here is from genome assembly GCA_965203955.1 of Dehalococcoidia bacterium. Lineage (GTDB taxonomy): Bacteria > Chloroflexota > Dehalococcoidia > Lucifugimonadales > JADFKI01 > Bin90. Next base: position 366,280 of record OZ241923.1, read on the forward strand.
GCCCCTGCTGCGATGCCAACGTCGGCATCCTTAGCCTCGCCAGGGCCGTTCACTTCGCAGCCCATCACCGCAACCTTAATGGGGGACTTGATGCTCCTCAGCAGCTCATCGACGTTGTTGGCGAGAGCGCGCACATCAACATCCGCGCGACCGCAGCTAGGGCATGCTACCAGCGTCGTGCCTTCTTTGCGAAGCTCCAGCGCCTTGAGAATCTCCATGCCAGTGTAAATCTCTTCGCACGGGTCGTCACTCAGGGAGACGCGGATGGTGTCACCGATGCCCTCGTAGAGCAGCATTCCGAGGCCGATGGCGCTGCGAATGCTGCCGGACTTCGCCGTGCCTGCCTCGGTGATGCCGAGATGGAAGGGGTACGGGACCATCGTTGCGAGCCGCTTGTAAGCCTCAACTGTGGTGTCGATGTCGAAAGCCTTCAGTGAAATCTTGATGAGGTCGAAGTCGAGGTCTTCGAGGATACCGATTTCCCAGAGGCCCGTCTGTACCATGTGATCGACGACGGTGTATTCGCCCTCTGCGGCTTCGCCTGCCTTCGGGAGCATGTTCACGCCGTCTCTATGCCGAGAGAGACCCCGCGTGACTCCGATGCCGCCAACAGGGGGCAAACTGCCGAAGTTCACGCCGATGCGGATGGGCACCTGTCGAGCCTTTGCCTCCAGAACTACTTCTTCGACCTTCTCGCGGTCGCGGATGTTACCGGGGTTGAGCCTGAGGCAGTCCACGCCGCTCTTCAGAGATTCGAGCGCAAGCTGGTAGTGGAAGTGAATATCGGCGACAAGGGGAATGTTTATCTGCTTCCTGATTTCGGCGAGCGCCTTTGCCGCTTCCATGTCGGGGACGGCGCAGCGGATGATCTCGCCACCTGCCTCCTCGACTTCGCGGATCTGGCGCACGGTGGCGGCGACGTCGCGCGTGTCTGTCTTGGTCATTGACTGCACGCTGATGGACGCGTCGCCTCCGACCTTAACGTCACCGACATAGACGGGTTTCGTTACGCGTCTCTTATTCACTTATTGCCTCCTCATCCGCTGAGGTGGATCGCCAATCGCAATAGTTACGGGATGATGCTGTCCCCGTTGATCAGCCGAACAATATCGAAGTAGCTTACCACGACTATCAGGCCGATCAGCACCAGGAAGCCGATCAGGTGCGCCATTCCCTCGCGCCTCGGCGATATGGGCTTGCCGCCGCGCAGGAATTCTATCACCACGAACATGAGCCGCCCGCCGTCAAGCGCCGGAATGGGCAGCAAGTTCACGATGCCAAGGCTGATGCTGATGATTGCCGTCAACTGGAGCAGCGGCGATATACCAATCTGCGCTACCTCTCCGGTTACGCGCGCTATGCCTACGGGACCGGACAGGCCGGGGTCGGGGCCGCCCGATGCCCAGCGAACTATGCTGGTGCGCGTCAGCGTGAGCACGTTCCACATTTGCTGGAAGGACATCGGCACTGCCTGAATTACGGAGTAGTCGCGCGCGACCATGCGGGTGTCGAATGTGCCGATCATTACGCCCATTGCGCCCTGCGTGAGAGTGTCACCTACCTGCAGATTGGGTTGATAGCGTCTTGCATCCGCCAGAGACACCTCGCGGGCCGGATCAACCACCTGATCCACTACCCTCAGTTCGGGCGGCTTTACGCGTGGAACGAGTGAGACGATCTCGTGGCCGCCGGTCGTTGCCTGTGGCGACGGATTGCCCGTGATGAATACACCCCGCTGGACGGTCAACTCGGTTGGCTCGCCCAGGCTGGACATTACTTCCTGCATAAGGTCGGCGTGAGTATCCAGCTCGTTGCCGTTAACTGCAACGACAGTGTCGCCCGAGGTCAAGCCTGCCTGCTCTGCGGGGGAGTCGGGGGCGACTGCCGTGATGACTACCCTGCCACTGGGCACGTCGTGGGGCAGCGCGAACATTACAGCGAATACTATGATCGGAAAGATGAGATTCACGACCGAACCTGAGACAAGCACAATAGCGCGCTTCAGGACGGTCTGCTTGGCGAAGCTGACCTCTTCGGGCACGACGGCGCGCATGCGGCGGTCGTAGGATGCGCGTGACTCGGGGTCTGACATTACGGAGTGGGCATGTTCGGCATATCTGATCAGCCCTGCGCGATTGTCGGGTTTTTTCTCGTTAATCAGTCTGACGAGGTCTTCATAGCCCTTGTCGATCTCCTCCTGCGAAGCTTTAGGGGAGATTTCCAGCAGGCCGTAGTAGTCGGGAGGGTCTGCCGGCTCCATTTCAACGTTCTTGATCAATTCGTCGTAGGCGGCGCGCTTCTCAGGGTTGGACAACTCGCTGTACGCGATTTGCAGCGCGTGCAGCATCCTGTCACGCCGCTCCGGTTCCCTCAGACTGATTAGCGCAACCAAGTCTGCGTAGGAGCTTTGAATATCCTCCAGCGAGGCGTCTCGCGGCACTGCGAATAGGCCGTAGAAGTCGGGATGGTTGTGGCGACCACTCACCAGAATGACGTTTTTTTCGGGCTTCTGGCGGACGTACTTACCCTCTTCGATGCCCTCGCCATGCTCGCCGACCATTCGGACGAACCCGCCAAGCGGAATCCAGTTGATGGAGTATATGGTGCCGCCGGGAGAGAAACGAATGCCTAGCAGCCTTGGCGGGAATCCGAACCCGAACTCCTTGACCGTGATGCCGAACCATTTTGCGGTGAGGAAGTGTCCCATCTCGTGGATGAAGACGAGGAACCCCAGCACGGGGAATACAAGAAGCCAGGCAGGAAGACCAAGCACGAAAGTTATACCTCCACGGTGCCCGCGGCTCTGCGGCGCGCGGTGTAGGCTGCGGCAAGCGCCTCTCCAAGGGTTGGCTCTTCGATGTTCCGGTGGTCGCGAAGGGCTTCGGTTATGACGTCCTTTATCTCCGTGAAGCCTATCTTGCCAGACAGGAACAGGTCCACCGCGGCATCGTCCGCACCGCACAGCGCCGCGGGCCAAGTGCCGCCCCGCTGGGCAATTTCAAGCGCAAGATAGAAACAGGGATAACGGTCGGCGTCCAGAGGCTCAAAGGTGAGCGCGCCGGTGGCAACCGGGTCGAACGGCTTGATCTCCGGGTTCCTCAGGCGGCGGGGATAGAAGAGCGCGTACTGGATGGGCAGTCGCATGTCCGGCGGGCTAATCTGCGCCTTAACGGAGCCGTCAACGAACTCCACCATGGAGTGAATCATGCTCTGTGGATGGATTACGACGTCGATGTCTTCCCAGGGAACGCCGAACAGCCAGTGCGCCTCTATCACCTCGAATGCCTTGTTCATCATAGTGGCAGAATCGACGGTTATCTTGGCGCCCATCTGCCAGGTTGGATGACGAAGAGCCTGCTCGTGTGTGACATCGGCCAGCAGGTCGATTGGCGTGTTCCTGAACGCGCCGCCGGATGCGGTGATGATCAGCTTTGAAATTGCCCTTTCTTCGCCGCGAATGCACTGCCAGATGGCGTTTGGCTCGCTGTCCAGTGGAAGCAGGGACACGTCGTGCTTACGAGCCGCCTCAGTGACCAGTTCACCAGCAATGACCACCGTTTCCTTGTTGGCGAGGGCGATGTCTTTGCCTGCCTCGATGCCGGCGAATGTTGCGGGAACCGCGACGTCTCCCGATGTGGCGGCTACTATGATGTCCACTTCAGGGCTTGCGGCAATCTCTTCTATTTCGCAGTCGGCGCATTCATAGTCTGCAAGGAAGGCTTTCTCATGTTCGTTACCTTCACAATAGACCATTGAAGGGCGGAATTCGTGAATCTGCCGCTCAAGCAGACGATGGCTTCTACGGGCGGCAAGGCCCGCTACGCCGAACTCTTCAGGGAAAGTGCGTACTATGTCCAGAGTCTGAGTGCCGATTGAGCCGGTGGAGCCCAGAACGGCAAGTCCTTTTGCAGAATTTTCCATATTATGCAGAGGCGCGCATCAAAAAGTAGGCGATGAATAGGTGTGCGGCAGGCAGTACGTACAAGATGGAGTCAAGCCTGTCGAGAATGCCCCCATGTCCGGGTATGAGCCAGCCCGAATCCTTCACACCCGCCTTTCGCTTCAGCCTCGATTCAGCGAGGTCTCCCAGTTGGCCCAGCATACCGATGATGACACCGAGCGCTGCGACTTCCCACATTATAGCATCCAAGCCCAATAGTCTGTTAGCGAGAATGCTCGCCACGACCGCGCCAATGAGACCGGCGACGGCGCCTTCGCGCGTCTTGTTCGGGCTTATGGAGGGCGCGAGCGGTGTTCGTCCAATGGCACGGCCTACCAGATACGCGGAAGTGTCGGTGGCGAACACTACCAGAAGCAGCAACAAGGTCCATTCGCGTCCGTCATCCAGGAAGCGGAGTTGGAGCGCATAGTATAGCGACAGGCCCAGATACACACCGACCCTGAGAATCATTGCGGGTGGTGAGTCCACGATGGGCAGCTTTCGCCCGCTGCCGAGGACCCAGCCCGCAAGCGGGCAGACGCCGACCGCCGCAATGTCCAGGAAGAATCCATAGCCCACCGGGCTTTCGCCGAGAGCACGGCCCAGCCCGGAGATGAGCATGACCATGGTGACAACCAGAGGAATGGCAGGGTGAAGGTTGTCGCCCCAAAGCCTAGAGAGGCGAGCCAACTCGAAGGCGGCTATCGCGGCGGCGAGGAACACGATGCCGGCGTACCAGTAAGAGCCCAGCCACACAGCGCCAAGCAAAATGGGAAGTCCCACAAAAGCGCTGGCTAGTCTGTTGGTCACGCGGCCCCCTGAGGTACTGGCAAGAGCCTAACGAACCTTGCCGAAGCGACGCTTGCGACTTGCATACGCATCGAGCGCTTTATCGACTTCAGTCTCATCAAAGTCGGGCCAGTACACAGGCGTAGAATAGTACTCTGCATAGGCGGCCTGCCATATCAGAAAGTTGCTCAGTCGCTGCTCGCCCGAGGTTCGGATGATGAGGTCGGGGTCGGGCAGGTCCTCGGTGTACATGTAGCGTCGCAGAAGGTCCTCGCTGACGTCCTCCGGCCGGACACCGTCCGAGATCAGGGAGCGCACGGCGTCGACGATTTCCGCCCTGCCGCCGTAGTCGAATGCGACGCAGAGGGTCATCCGCGAATTGTGCCTGGTGCGCTCAATGCTGTCGCGGATGGAACGTCGCAGATCGGCGGGCAGCCGGTCGAGCCTGCCGATGTGTCGAAGCCGAATGTCCTCGCGGTGAAGTTCATCAACCTCACCCCGAATAACCTCGTCCACGATTTCCAGAAGTGCACTTACTTCATCGTCAGGGCGGTCCCAGTTCTCAGTGGAGAAGGCATACAGGGTCAGGCACCTTACGCCGCGCTTGATGAACGCTTCCATAATGCGACGCAGATTTTCGGTCCCGGCACGATGTCCATCGCTGCGACTCAGGCCACGGCTTGCCGCCCAGCGTCCATTGCCGTCCATTATTATTGCGACATGGACGGGTGGTACGCTCGATACGTGGGCTGGTTCAGATGCGTTAGCAGAAGTATTCGGTCCCACTCTGGTGGCCATGCATCAGAGGCTTGCGCGCCTCATACCTCCATAACTTCCGCTTCCTTCTCCTGTTTCATATCTTGCATCTGGCCGGAGAAGGCGTCGGTTATTTCCTGCAACTGCTCCTGAGCATAGCGGCTTTCGTCCTGTGAGAGGTCTTTATTCCTCTCCATAGATCGGAATTCGCCGAGGCTGTCACGTCGAATGTTGCGAAGCGACACAAGGCCGTCTTCCACTTTACGGCCTACAAGCCTGACAAGTTCCCTGCGCCTCTCCTCAGTCGGAATGGGCAGGGTGAGCCGAATGGCGGTGCCGTCGTTGTTCGGGGTCAGACCCAGATCGGACATGAGGATGCTTCGCTCGACATCCTTGATGGACTGCCTGTCCCATGGCTGAATCATCAGTACGCGGGCTTCCGGCACCGAGATGGAAGCCAGCTGGTTCATGGGTGTTGGGACGCCGTAGTACTCCACCATCAGCGTCTCCACGAGAGCCGGAGATGCGCGGCCGGTGCGGATCGTGTTCAACTCGCGCCTCAGAGCCTCGACGGACTTTTGCATCCTTTCATCGGTTTCCAGCAGAATATCATCAGCATCAGCCATAAGAGATCACTCCATAACCTTCGCGAGCTTCACAGCGCGGGCGCCGAAGCAACCACAGACCCGAGCGGGTCGCCCGCGATTATCTTCTCTATGCTTCCGGTCTCGAACAGGTCAAATACGACTATAGGCAGATCGTTATCCATGCACAGCGACAGGGCGGTAGCATCCATCACGCGAAGCCGCCTCTCCAGCGCTTCTTGATGCGTGATGAAGTCAATCTTCGCGGCATTCGGAAACTGGTTCGGGTCGGCTTCGTACACGCCGTCAACATTATTCTTTGCCATCAGAAGAACTTTGGCTTCGATCTCAATAGCGCGGAGCGCGGCGGCGGTGTCCGTGGTCATGAACGGGTTGCCTGTGCCCCCGGCAAAGATGACCACGCGCCCCTTCTCCAGATGGCGAATAGCGCGTCGCCGGATGTACGGCTCCGCAATTTGCTGAACGGTGATGGCGCTCTGGGTCCGAACTTCCAAGCCGTGGTGACGTTCGAGCGCGTCCTGCAATGCGAGGGCGTTGATGATGGTAGCGAGCATGCCCGCATAGTCGGCGGTGGACCGGTCCATCCCCTCGGACTCAGCTTCCCAGCCTCGAAGGATATTCCCGCCACCTACGACGATGCCGGTTTCCACGCCCAGCTCGCATACATTCCTGATCTGCTGCGCCATGAATGCTACGGCACCAGAATCGGTGCCATAGCCTCGCTCACCGGTGAACGACTCGCCGCTCAGCTTAAGCAAGACCCGCTGGTACTTGTCGCTGGCATGCCGCACGGGAGCGTCACTCTCCCAACGAGAATCTGGTAAATCTCCGGACGCGAATATTTTCGCCCAGCTTGCCTATGCCTTCGTTAACGAGGTCCTGTACAGACTTGGACGGGTCCTTAATGAAAGGCTGACACATCAGCACAGTTTCGGCGCTGTCTGCGTCCTCGCCGTCCGGCACGTCGTCGCTGCTCACATAGGAGGGCGCCATCGCGGCAACCTGCATCGCTATGTCGTGAGCGAGCTCCTTGAAGTCGTCCGTGCGAGCGACGAAATCAGTTTCGCAGTTCACTTCGAGCAAAACGCCGATGCGTCCGCCACTGTGAATGTAAGATTCGACTATTCCCTCTTCGGTTGAGCGGGTAGCCTTCTTCACCGCGCTGGCAATGCCCTGCTGGGTAAGCAGTTCTTCTGCCTTTGCCATGTCGCCGGAGGTTTCCTCCAGGGCGCGCTTGCAGTCCATTATGCCGGCGCCCGTGCGTTCTCTGAGTTCCTTGATGGTAGCTACACTTAGTTCCAACATTGCACCTATCAGATGATCGTGGTTCTTAATCTGCCTGGGTAGTCTCCGACGTCTGTTCGGAGGTTGCCGCACCGTTCGCGGCAGGCGCTGCTGCCACGGGCGCCGCCTCGACAGGACTGGAAGCCTCACCAAGCGTCTCGGTTTCAAGCGAAGCCGCAGCCTCGCCCATCTCTTCGTACTCGAATGCGGTATGCCTGTTAGCGCCTTCGATTATGGCATTCGTAATCCTGCCGGTAATGAGGCGGATGGAGCGTATGGCATCGTCGTTGCCAGGTATCGGGAAGTCGATCAGGTCGGGGTCGCAGTCCGAATCTACCAGCGCGACTATGGGAATGCCGACGCGCCTTGCCTCGGCTACCGCGATCGCCTCCTTGCCGATGTCGATGACAAACAGGGCACCGGGCATCTCGGTCATTTCCTTGATGCCGCCGAGGTACCTGTTAAGGCGGGCGATTGAAGCTTCTCTCTTCAATGCTTCCTTCTTCGTATATGCTGTAAACTCGCCCTTCGCCTGCTGCGTTTCAAGCTCAACCAGATAGTCGATGCGAGACTGGATGGTCTTGAAATTGGTGAGCGTCCCACCAAGCCAGCGCGTGGTGATGTAGTAGGAGTTGCCGCGCTGAGACTCGTTCACAATCGTGTCCTGAGCCTGCTTCTTCGTGCCCACCATGAGGATCTTCTTGCCGTCTGCGGCGACATCGCTCACAAAACCCGCCGCCTCTTCCAGCATGCGCAGCGTCTTCTGCAGGTCGATGATGTGTATGCCGTTCCGGTGGGTGAAAATATAACGCCGCATTTTGGGATTCCAGCGGCGCTTCTGATGGCCAAAGTGCACACCTGCTTCAAGCAGCGACTTCATTGTTATGTTGGCCGGCACACTTGTCATTGGCACGCGCGGAGCGTGCTGGACCACGACGCTTGGCTGCGGCGCGGCTGGTACGGTTTGCTGCATATATGCCTTCCTAGACTGCCTCAGTTAAAGTTGCTCAATATCCACAAAAGTATAACATACGGCAATTGGGCTGGGCAATTCACCTGCGCCTCCAAATGTCGGCTCACAGCCTGCACGTTGCCTCTTATGGGAGCGCGTTGTCTGTTTAGCCAAAATTGACACCAGTTCCGAGCGGTTGATATACTTTTCGAGTGATCCTTGGGGATATAGCTCAACTGGGAGAGCGCGGCGTTCGCAATGCCGAGGTTGGGGGTTCGAGTCCCCCTATCTCCACCACTTCCCTCTTCCCAGGACTTTTCACATTGTCTCGCCTCATCCCCGTTTATCCCTTGTTTGACTGCTTGCTGCGGATTTTCCTGCGTGACTGAAATTCCACGTCCAAAGCATGTACAATAGGCGGGAATTAAGACACAACACGAGGGATTGGAGCAGAAGATATGGACTTGGAACTGCAAGGCAAGACCGCCTTGATCACCGGAGGGAGCAAGGGAATAGGTAAAGCAATCGCCGTCGCGCTGGCCGAGGAAGGCGTGGACGTGGCGATTGCCGCCAGGTCTCAGGACACGCTGGACGAGGCGGCTGAGGAGATAAGGGCGGCTACAGGGCGCAAGGTAGTCGCAATCTCCGCCGACACCACGAGCTGGAGTGACGTGCGGAGAATGGTGGAGACGACTGTTGCCGAACTCGGCGGAGTCGATATCCTCGTCAACAGCGCGGCGATGGTCGGCGGGCAGGTGCAAGGCACTATAGACGAAGCAAATGAGAAGGACCTGATAGAAGACCTCGACACCAAGGTGGTGGGGTATTTCAGGAGCATCAAGGCTGTCGTGCCTCACATGCGCGCGAAGAAGTGGGGACGGGTCATCAGCATCGGCGGCGTGTCCGCGCGTCAGTCCACGATATACGGGCTTCGCAACGCGGCGGTCGTTCACATGACCAAGACGCTCTCGGACCAGCTTGGACCCGATGGGATTACGCTGAATGTTGTCCACCCAGGGCTGACGCTCACGGACACGATAAACGAGCGGCTGGACAACCAGGCGGCGCAGCAGGGCGTGTCGCGCGACGAAGTAAATGCCCAGGCGGCGCAAAACGTCGCCATACGCAGGGTGGTAGCGCCTGAGGAACTGGCATGGCTCACGGCGTACCTCGCTTCTCCCAAGGCGGAGTGCATCACCGGCGAGGTTATCGCGGCCGGCGGTGGAGCAGTTGGCGCCGTCCATCAGTAGATGCACCTGATTGATCGAGATTGAACTCGCCATGGCCTCAGAGCCTACAACGCAGCGCCCTGATCAGGAAGCTAGACGCAAAGTTGTCTGCTTCGGCATGATAACGCCCGCAAGAGTGCTGGTGGTTGACGAATTGCCGGACTGGAACACGGGCGCGACCTGGAACGAAGGCGCCGAATTCGTTTCGGACGACGCCGCCATCGTGGCAGGGCTTCTCCCGTCGCTGGGAGTGGAGACGGAGCTGATAGGAAGCGCGCTGGGCGATGACGACGCGGGCCGCAAGACGGTGGACATGCTCAGAAGGCTGGGAGTGGGCGGGCGTTTCGATCTGAGGAGTGACGTTGAGACTCCCTTCGAAGTCAACGTCTCCGACTCCACCGGAGGCAGGACTTACTTCTGGAACCGCCGCCCGGAAGTGGTCGCGACGCTGGATGACGCCGACCTGTCGTCCCTGCAGGGTGCGAGCCTGCTCTACGTGGACTGGTACGATTCGCCGCACATTGAGCGTGCCATGCGTTACGCGCGGCAGCTAGACATTCCGGTGTACCTCAACATCGAACACGGCCATCGGGACACGGATGTGACCGAAAGTCTCCTACCGTACGCCACGATATGCCAGGCCGTTACGGACGCCTCGCAGCTGGGCGAGGACGCGGAGGGGGTGGCTGAGTTGCTCACGGAGCACGGAGTTACTACTGCCCTGGTTACGCTTGCATCGAGGGGGGTCGTGGGGATGGAAGGCGGTGCGGCTGTCCACGTCAAAGCTCCTGCCGTGGACGTCGTGGATGCCTGTGGCGCGGGAGCGACATTCTCCGCGGCCTTTATCGGTAGTTGGCTACGAGGCGGCGGACTCGAAGGGTCCCTGAGGTTCGCAGTTGCCGCGGCTTCACTAAAATGCTCCGTCGTGGGGCCGACGGTATTCCCTGTAGCAGACATCGAGAGGCTTGCGGCCTCGCTGTCCTCGATAAGCCTGTCGTGATCACAGTCCACCTCCACTGAGGAGCTTACCGTTCGTGAGGCAACAGTGCTCGTAACTCTGCGAACGCGCTCTTAGTGCTGAGGATGGCGAAAGCGAACGGCGATTGTCCTGCGGGGCACAATCCTTTAGCATTGACGAACTGATCGGACAGAAATATTGGAGTGGGTCAGAGAATTAGGAGGACTTTCACGATGCCAATGAACAAGGTTGACCAGACTTTTGAGATAGAGCAGGAACAGTTTGACTGGCTCGGCGAGACAGCCGAGAAGTACGGACTTACGGACGAGGCTAAGGCGTTGCGCGTCCTCCTCGACTTCGCCATTCAGGATGGCGACAGCGACCTCATTTTCTCAGATGAGAATATGAGGTGCCGCTTCTGCGGATAAGATACTGCGGCCTGAGCCGGGGAGCCCAGCGTTCGAAGTAAAGTGCCTCAGCTTTCATCGGCGGGCGGCTCTCCTTCCAGGTATCGCGTCCGAAGGAACGGGTCCTTGGCAGGAAACATCCCGATTATCGTGGCCGGCCCGTCACCGATCGCGGTGAAGCCGTGCGGCACGTTTGGAGGCACGACGACCGTGTGATCCGCGCCCACCTCGTGAGTCTCGTCCCCGTACCGGACGCTCAGAGTGCCGCTCAGAACCACGATCAGCTCGTCGTCTTCGTGTGTGTGCAGCGGCGCGCCTGTACCAACGCCGACTTCACTGATCGCCGCTTCCGTTGAAGTCGTGCCGTCGCCGTCCTGCGTAATCAGCCACTTGCGGTAGTTCGGCCTCCAGGGGACTTCCGGCGCGTTGTTGTGATCGACAATGGGCATGTTTTCTCCTTTGAGTTTGGAAATGTCGCTTGTCTTCATTCCTTCTGATCCTGTGGGATTGCGAACTCAGCTTACTGAATAAGCCGATGGTCTGTCGAGCCGCTTGCATTTTCTCATTTTGTCCACGCATTTCTCAGGATGGAATGATACTATGCGTCTAGCAATCATTGGCCCATCCCATCGGCTTGAGGCACAGAGTCACAGGAGGCTGAAATGGTCAGGTTAGGCGGGTCGGCCACTCAGGCCCATTTCGACGTATTTGGAGGACTTGAAGAACTGTTTCGACGGAGGGGGATAGATCTCGATTGGGTCCTGTATTCTGACTACGATGCGATGGTGGAGGCATTCGTGAGAGGCGACATCGATCTGGCATGGAACGGCCCGCTCGGCTACGTGAAGATCAAGCGCCTGCTGGAACAGCCTTGTCGGGTGATAGCTATGCGTGATGTTGACATCGACTTCGTTACGCAGTTCATAACGCGCACGGAGTCAGATATTCTGACGGTTGAGGACCTGCCAGCAAAGCGCTTCGCATTCGGGCGGCGCAGTTCGGAGCAGGCGGGACTTGTGCCATACTTTGTCCTGAAGCAGACTGGCATCAATCCAGACAAAGACCTGTCGGCTGCCAGCTTCTACGAGCAGCGCCAATCGGTGCATCCGTCAGATGAGCGGGATGTGGTGGAGCGCGTCGGATCAGGAGAGTTCGATGCCGGCGCCGTCAGCAAGAGAACACTTGACCTGATGGCGGAGGATGGCAGCCTTTCCAGCCATCCCGTGCGAGTCTTCTGGTCCAGCCCCGCGTATAGCCACTGCTGCTTCACGGCACAGAGGAATATCGAACCGCAGTTGGTGGACCAGATCGAAGCCGCGTTTCTTTCCATCACCGGAACTGACGACGTGGAGAGGATAGTGCTGGAAGGAGAGGGCTGCGACGGCTTCGTGCCGGGCGTGCAGGAGGGCTGGGAGATAATCGAAGAAGCGGCGGTGTCGGAGGGGCTGGTCTGAGATTCTGACAATACCCGCATTGATGTCATAGTCAGAAAAGCAGGCTTCGAGAATGGCATTATTGCTTGTAGGGCCGCTGGTGTAGAATGGCGGACACTGGACGATACAGATAGAAATTCCGATTGATTGAAGGAGAATCTCGATGACAATGACACCGGGGACTGAACTGATTGAACTTCAGAGTGGAGTCTATGCCCGGCTGCACGAGGGCCTTACCAACGCCGGTATCATCGTGGGCGATGAGGGCGTGCTGGTGATTGACTCTCTGCGCGTCCCATCATTCGCACGGGACCTGATCAGCGACGTCAGGCACATCACCGACAAGCCGATCCAGTATCTGGTGGACACCCACTCGCACTGGGACCACTCGTGGGGCAACGAGGAGTTTCCCGAAGCCACGATAATCGGCCACGAGAACTGCTACAACGAGATGGTGGACGTAGAGTGGAATCGGCAATGGCTTGAGCAGATTATGAGTTCCGGCGATCCATGGTCCGAGGAAGCCGGACTCGTAACGATTACGCCGCCCAATCTCACCTTCGAGACGAGCATGAGGCTCTACTTCGGAGGTAGGGAGATAGTCCTCAGATACCTTGGCAGGGCGCACACCGGCGGCGACACCCACATCCACCTGCCGAGCGAGGGCATTGTCTTCTGCGGGGATGTCGCGCAGGATGGCGGAGTACCCTATCTGGGCGATAGCTACCCTGAGGAGTGGCCGGACACCGACGACCGTTTGGTCGGGTTGCCAGTCGAGAGATTTGTCTCCGGGCACGGTCCGGTCGGGCCGCATTCCGCGCTGGAGGAGGCACGAGACTTCATTCACGATCTCGTTGGAAGTCTCAAAGCCGCGGCAGCAGACGGCAGGAGCGCCGAGCAAGCAGCCGCTGACACTGTCGCTTCCCTCACTCCTCAATACGGAGGATGGCGAGCCTTTGAGCGTCTGGAGGAGACCTTGCCGGCCGTGTACGCCAAGCTGACCTGATTCATTGCTCCGCACCAGAAACAGACTGGAATGACTAAGCGGGGGACGTGAATACAGATGGGGTGCAGCAGAACATACGCCTCTGCTACACCCCATCCTATTGTCAACGGGACTATGCCACGCGGCTGGTGGACACGCCCTAGTTAGTGCTGATGTCGTCGAACAGCTCGGTCCAGCTACCGTAGTCGCCCCTGCCCGCGCCGTAACGATGGGTTATCGTGCCGTCCCCAGCGATCGCTATCTTCGATGCCTGTGAGTTGATGTTCAGCGAAGCCAGCATCCCCGAGTCCGCGTAAGCCACTGGCCAGGGGAGGTTTTTCTTTACCCTGTCCGCCTCCAGCTTGTCGATGTCCTCGTTCGGGCTTGTGCCGACAATGTAGATCGCGACCTTGTCTTCGAAGTTTGTACCAACCTGTTCATTGATGCCCCGTAACTCGGCGCGACAGGTCGGTCAGTAGGTGGCGTGGAAGTACAGCAGCACGGGCTTGCCTTCGTCAACGATGCTCGAAGTTGTGACCTTGCTGCCGTCCAGCAGGCTCATTGCGAAGTCGGGAGCGCGCTGCCCTACGTTATAACCTACTTCTACCGCTACGACTTCCGAGCTGCCATCCGCTGGCGCGTCGGGCATCGCCTCTTGTACCTCCGGCGGGGACTCGGCGACCTGAGCCGCAGGCGCCGCGCCGCAGCCCAGCAGCACGGCCATCAGCGCTCCGAGACCCAGCAAATGCACAATAGAATTTCTGGCTCTCACCTTCTCATCTCCTGTGAATAAATATGGGCGTAGCGACTATTCGATTCTAGCCAGTAGATTTTGGTCAGTATAAGAGAAACGCACCTAAGATTCTACTGAAGAGTTCCCGGCGGGTACTTCTCCAGCCACCACCGGGCTATTTCGTCCCTTCTCGCAAACCACACGCCGGGATGACTGCGAGCGTACTGAAGGAATCGATCAAGCGCACGCGAGCGGGCCGGTCGCCCCGCGATGCGGCAGTGCAACCCGACGGACATCATCTTCGGGTGAGTGCGACCCTCTTCGTACAGTACGTCGAAGGTGTCTTTCATGTATTCGTAGAAGTCGCCGACGCTGTTCAGCCCGCCGCGCCAGAACCGGGCATCGTTGGTCTCAAAGCTGTACGGCACCACGAGCCACGGCTTCCCGCCAACACCGGTGTAGTACGGCAGGTCGTCATTCATCACGCCGCTGTCGTAAATGAAGCCACCCTCGTTTGCCACAAGCTCGCGCGTGTTGATGCTGGGGCCGTAGCGAGTGAACCAGCCCACAGGCCGCTCTCCAGTCGTCGCAGCAAGCGACTCCACTGTCATCCTGATGGCTTCCCCCTCCTCGTCCCGCGTCTTGTTGTGGTACTCCTCCCAGCGGTAGCCGTGGCCGCACACTTCATGTCCGCGTTCCACGACCGCCCGCGCCACCTCCAAATTCCGCTCGAACGCCAGAGCGCAGCAGAAGAACGTGCCTTTCACGCCATACTTGTCGAGCAAGTTCAGAATCCGCCAGACTCCCACACGGCTGCCGTACTCGAAGAAGGATTCGTTGAACAGGTCTCGCTGGTCCCCCGGAACCGGCGAGGGGACTTCGTTGTTGGACTCGTGCGCTGGGTCCCCGTCGAGCAGCGAGGCTTCGCTGCCTTCTTCGTAGTTCACAACCACCGAAATGGCTATCCGGGCATTTCCCGGCCATTCAATGACGGGCGGATTCGCCCCGTATCCGACGAAGTCTCTTTCGTGGTCAGGCATCATCAATCCTTCAGGGTTAGTACAGTGCTCTTGCATAAAGGTTCTTTTTCGTTCGTGGTGAGCTTGTCGAACCATAAATATGCCAGTCCGCCACATTTATGAGATGGCTTCTAGTTAGAGAGACAGGACCGAACGCCTCCCCGGATTAGCGGCTTCCGGCCGATCTTCCGCCGTCAACCATGTACACGCCGCCGGTGCTGAAGCTGCTATCGTCGCTGGAGAGGAAGAGCATCATCTTCGCCACCTCCTGGGGGTCCCCATACCGTTGCAAAGGTATCCGTTCAGCGAACGACCGCTTAGCCACCTCAACCGTCACCCTGTCATCATCCATCGCGGCCACACGCATCTCCTCGATGGAGCGCATCATGCGGGTCTCGATGGGCGCGGGATTCACCGTATTGACCCTGATCCCGTCGGGGGCGCCTTCCATTGCAGCACAGCGCATCAGCCCGATCACGGCGTGCTTGCTGGTGTTGTAAGCCGACATCTCTGGGCTGCCGCCGATGCCAGCCGTGGACGACGTTATGACGATGCTGCCGCCGCCGCGCTCTCGCATTACGGGGACCACATACTTGATCCCCAGCCACACACCACGCACGTTGACTGCCATAACGCGATCAAATTCATCGATCGGGTAGTCGGGTATGGGAGACAGAGTGCCCTCGATTCCCGCGTTTGCCAGAAGCACATCTACGCCTTCCCATCGCTCCACGGCTTCGTTCACGTAGGTCTCAGACTGTTCCGGCTGAGTGACATCGGCAACGGTGTAACTTGCCTTGTCCTCGCCGATCGCCCCCACAACTTCCTGAAGCGATGCTTCGTCGAGGTCCACCAGCGCAACGCGCGCGCCTTCGTCAGCAAAGAGCCTTGCGGCTGCGCTTCCGATACCGCCTGTGGCTCCGGTTATTACGGCTACTTTTCCTTCCAAGCGTGCCATCTGCAAACTCCTTCTATGTGCGATACTGGTTCCCGCCTTGTAATATCGAGAATCCTAACATGTACGAGAGTGTTCACGCTCGTAGAACTGCTGGCATCAGAGAGAACGGCTGAACAGTCACCAGACGAATACGACGACTGATTGCTGTGCTATCAGCGCAAGTTGTAGGAGTAATGACTGGAGCCGGTTTCCAGATCCCACTCGGCGAACCAGCGATTTATGTACGGAAGTATTTCCTCGGACAGCCGTGCCGCTCTGACCTCCCTGTCTGTAAGTTCACGCGCAAGCGACTCCTTGAGTCGTGCTGCAACTTCTGATTTGTCCATTTTCAGGAATTTCCTGTCCCTGAGTACGACTTCACCGTCCACCATTACGGTGTCAACGTCCAGTCCCTTGCCGCGGTAAATGAGAGCGTCGATTATGTCGGTGTCCGGGTGCAGGTAAGGCTCTTCTATGCGCTCCATGTCCACGAGCACTAGATCGGCGCGCTTGCCCGCCTCTATCGTCCCCACGTCATCGAAGAAAGTTACCTTTGCGGCATTGGTGGTGGCAAGCTGAAAGATGTCATACGAACTCGGCTGAGGAGAAGATATGCCCGGCTCCCGGTGTACCTTCTGTGCGACGCGCATCTCCTGAAGTATGTCATTGTCGTCGTTGATGCCCGCTTCGTCTATGCCGAGCGCCACGTTCACGCCGCGTTCCAGCAGTCTGTTGACGGGCGCCACGCCACTCTTCAGTCGCAGGTTGGAGCTTGGATTGGTGCAGATGGCGGTTCCGGTTTCCGCAAGGATGTCGAAGTCGGATTCAGACAGCCAGACGCCGTGCGCGCAGGACACCTCCGGACCCAGCACCCCCAACTCTTCCAGATGAGCCAGCGGCGTCTCGTTCCAGTGGCGCGTGCCGTACATGCGCTGGTAGATGGTTTCCTGCAGGTGGATATGAAGACCGGTGCTCAGCCGGCGCGCCAAGTCGCTCATTGCCGTGAGCATCTCGTCCGAGCACCAGTGGACGTTGTGCGGGCTTACGAATATATTAGTCCTTGGCCCGCTTCTCCGAGCGTGAAGTTCGGCGGTGGAAGATAGGTACTCCTCCAGGATGATGGGTCTGGCGTCAAGACGCTCGCGTGTCCTGTCAGCGAGTTGCGAAGGAAGAGTTGACAGAAACTTCTCATCATCTTCATAGACAAGCTGGTTCTGATCGCGCGTGGACATCGAAAAGGCGACTCTCATTCCGCTGTCCCCGTAGGCATTCACGACCTGCGACGCTCCTTCATACAGGCTCATATCCTGTGGCAGCCTGGCAGCCATGTGATTGTGCTGCACTGTGGTGATACCTGACTCAATCATCTGGATCGCGCACCAGAGCGTATCCAGATACGGGTCAACCTCTCTCAGCGCCCAGCGAGCGATTATCCATGTCTCAAGGGGCATATCGAGCGAGCCTAGCTGAAACGGTGTGAGTCCCACATGGTGATGGGCATTTATCAGGCCGGGAATAACGACATGCCGGTTTGAGCCTATGACTTCATCGGGCTGATAGCGGTCGAGCAGTTCATCATACCTGCCTACCTCGGCTATTGCGCCGTCCTGAACAACGACGGCGCCGCCGTCAACGACGTCAGCGGTGTCCTGATCGGTAATTCTGCATACTACCTTCCTGCCCCAAACGATCGTTGTCTTCATAATCTACCTCGCAGAAGCGTACAAGTATGCCTGATGAGACTAGGGTCGCGCCTGAGCCTTGCAACTATATCCGGCATCAATATATCACGATCCAGCCTCTGATAATCTGTGGCGGCGGATTTATGTCGTCGTAGTCGTAGAAGTTTGTGCAGCCACATTAGAGCCGGCAGTTCTGATGGCGGGGCGAGGTGGCTTACCCAACGACTACTCATTCGTCTTGTGGGAGTCGTAGTGGAGTAGCGCGATCCTCCGCGAACTGCCGGCGTTGCTTATATTCACCGTTGAGTCTGCGAAATCCCAGACAGGAACAGTCGCGGAGCAACGCTTTTGGCTCAACAGGATTCAGATTGCGGCGCAGCGAAATGAGCCGTTCACGGAGATTAACCGCTTCGACGAGCGATTGGAAGCGTTGAGCACGGAGCAGATAGCCGCGTGGCCCAGCGCTACATTCGCGATGATCGCTATGTGCGGGTGGTGCTTCTCCCTGAGGAATAGATGGCAGTCGGTTAGCGTCTGCCGCTCCATCGAGATGGAACCGTGCGCGCCTGCTTACGTCTCCCAGCACAGACAGCTCAATTAGCTCATCCAAGTGTTGCTTTGCGTTAATGGCCTTTATGCCGCGAAATCCTACTAGCGGGCGGGCGGCGGCATCTTCTCAGCAGATGTTGAGTCTCGACAGTGCCGTATGGCACTGTTCAGGTTATAATGCGCCTTACCATGATCAAAGCAGAGGTGCAGCGATATGACCCTTCAGAATCGAGCGAACGAAATTGATCCCGGAATGCTGAATGCAGTCAGGTGGCGCTGCATCGGCCCGCCGCGCGGCGGCCGCGTGGTAGCCGTTGCAGGAGATCCCGTCGATCCCGGCACATTCTACTTCGGAGCGTGCGCGGGCGGCGTGTGGAAGACCGAAGACGGCGGCACGTACTGGGAAAATGTCTCAGACGGCTACTTCAACACTGCCGCCGTCGGCGCTATCGCCGTCTCAGACTCCGAGCCTAGCGTCGTGTACGCCGGCATGGGCGAGGCCACCATCAGGCTTGATGTTACCCACGGCGACGGCGTGTACAGGTCGAACGACGGCGGCCACTCTTGGGTCCACGTCGGCCTTGAGGACACGCGGCATATCTCCAGCCTCCGCATTCATCCAACCAACCCCGACATTGTTTTCGTTGCCGCGCTCGGCCATGCTTTTGGCCCCAACGAGCAGCGCGGCATATTCCGCTCGAAGGACGGCGGCAAGAACTGGGAGCGCGTACTGTACAAGAGCGAGAACGCGGGCGGAGGCGACCTCAGCATCGACCCCGGCAACCCTAACTTCCTGGTTGCGTCGATCTGGCAGGTGCGCCGCAATTTCTGGAACCTCAGCAGTGGCGGCCCCGACAGCGGTCTCTGGCGCAGCAGGGACGGCGGGGACACTTGGGAGGACGTGTCGAGCAACCCCGGCCTGCCCGATCTGCCATTCGGCAAGATCGGAGTCGCAATATCTCCCGCTAAGCCCGGGCGCATCTACGCAACCATAGAGGCGCACGAGCCCGGCGTGTATCGCTCCGACGACTACGGTGACACGTGGGAGTTGGTATCTGATAACCGCGACCTGCAGGGACGCCCCTGGTACTACCAGCACATCTTCGCCGACCCGCAGGACGCGGACACCGCATGGGTGCTCAACTACGGCGCGTGGAAGTCCGTGGACGGCGGCAAGACGTGGACGGAGGTCAACACGCCGCACGGCGACAACCACGACCTTTGGATAGACCCGCGCAATCCCCGCCGGCTGATAGAGGGCAACGACGGCGGCGCGTGCGTCAGCTACAACGGCGGCGAGACATTCTCCACCATCTACAACCAGATGACCTCGCAGTTCTACCACCTGACGACCGACACGCAGTTCCCGTACCGCGTCTATGGCACGCAGCAGGACAACAGCGCCATCAGCGTCCCGTCCCGCTCCCACAAGGGGGCGATACCGTGGGGCGACTGCTACACGACCGGCAGCTCGGAAAGCGGCTACATTGTCGTTGACCCGAATAACCCGAACATCGTCATATCCGGCGCTATCGGCTCATCCCCCGGAGGCGGCGGCAACATGCTGCGCTACGACCATTCCACCGGACAGGTGCGGATCATCACCGTCTGGCCCGAGCTGAACACCGGCTTCGGTCCCGTTGACGCGCGCTACCGCTTCCAGTGGACATATCCGATCCAGTTTTCGCCGCACGACCCCGGCGTACTGTACGCAGCGGGAAACGTCGTCTTCAGGTCAACCGACCAAGGAGAGAGCTGGGAGCCCTTCAGCCCCGACCTCACGCGCAACGATCCCGACAAGCTACAGCCGTCCGGCGGCGAAATCACCGGGGACGCATCCGGTGCGGAGACCTACTGCACGGTCTTCTCGTTCCTCGAATCGCCTCACGAGAAGGGTGTCTTCTGGGCAGGCTCCGATGACGGCCTCGTCCACATCAGCAGGGACGGCGGCGCGAACTGGCAGAATGTAACGCCGCCTGACCTCGAAGAGTGGACGCGCGTTGACATGATCGAGGTTTCGCCGCACGACCCTGCTACCGCGTACCTCGCCGGAACGCGCTACAAGTTTGACGACAATCGGCCCTTCCTCTTCAAGACGTCGGACTACGGTGCAACTTGGCAGTCCATCACAAGCAACCTGCCGCAGGACGACTTTACACGCTGCATCCGGGAAGACCCCGGACGGCAAGGGCTTCTATTCGTTGGGACGGAGTTAGGCATCTACGTCTCCTTCGACGACGGCGCAACGTGGCAGTCCTTGCGCGGCAACTTGCCAGTTGTGCCGGTGTACGACATTGCGATCAAGGACGACGATCTTGTGATTGCGACTCATGGTCGCTCTTTCTGGATCATGGACGGCATCAGCCAACTCAGGCAGGTCTCCGGGGACTTCGCTGGCGAGGCGATGCATCTGGTAGAGCCTCCCACGAAGATTCGGCTTGCTGCGCCTTTCCGTGGACGCGACGGGACCCCCACAAAGAATTACCAGCTCGCCCTGGGCGCGGCGGTCGCATTCATCGACACCAAGGGCGAATACGGCGAACCTAAGCGCAAGATGCTGGACGCCGGCGAGAACGAACCGGCTGGCGTGCGCGTCTGGTACTGGCTGAAGGACAAGGCGGAGGACGAAGTTACGCTCACCTTCCTGGACGCCAACGGCGAGGAAATCAAGACTTACAGCAGCAAGGAAGCGGATGACGACGATGACTCCGGCGATCCGCGCGTTCCGGCAGAGGCGGGCATGAACCTGTTCGACTGGGACATGCGCTATCCCGGTGCCCACACCGTACCCGGCGACAAGACGACCGAGGGCGTGGGTCGCGGGCCACTCGCACCGCCCGGATCGTATCAGGTCAGGTTGACCGTAGGAGAGCAGTCGCAGGCTCAAAGATTCGAGATGGTCAAGGACCCGCGCGTGGACGCGACTCAGGAAGACTTCGACGCCCAGTTCGCCCTGGCCGTCCGCGTCCGCGACAAGATTACGGAGACGCACGACAATATCAACCGCCTCCGCAGCACTCGCTCGCAGGTTAGCGAGTGGGCGAAGCGCGCCGAGGGAACGGGCGCGCAGGAGGCGGTATCGAGTGCCGCCAGCGAGCTGAATGCGAAGCTGGACGAAATCGAGGGCACGCTCATACAGACGGAATACAAGGGCGCTCGAGACAGGCTGCACCTGCCGATCAGGCTGAACGCGAAGCTGGCAGGTCTGATGCCCGTCGTGACTTCCGGCGACTACCGTCCGCCTGAGCAGGCTTACGCCGTCCTGGACCATTTCAGTGAGCTACTCGATACGCAGTTCGCCGCGCTGCAAAACGTTCTTGACGAAGACTTAGACGAATTCCAGAACCTGCTCGCCGAATTAGAGATACCGGCAATTGTTCCCAGGGCGGAAGCATAATTATTGGGTAGGCGGGTGGGCGTTCATCGCAGCTCAAGCCTGACCGTTCCCACCTGCCTGTCGCCCAAGTCGAACGAATCTCCTTCAGTTGCGTGCGAGAATCCCAGGGACTCGAACAGCGCGCGCTTCTCCTCGTCCTCGACCGAGACATCCGTGTAGATGTGAGCGGCTTCATTGCCCATGCCCCAGTCAACAGCCGCCTGGCTCAAGTTCTGCCAGATAGATGTGTGATACCTATGCGTAAACCCATCTACACGGCAACCGCCATTACCATCGAGCCGCGCTGTTGACAGCCCCACCACATTTCCCCCGTCAGTGCCGGCGCAGAACCACGCGCCGCGTCCATCACTCTCAATCGCGGCATATCTGCGGTACAGCCCCAGGCACGAGTCCAGCACGGCATACCGCGTGGACACCACCCCCACGTTGAAATCCAGAACCTGCCAGTCATGCGGCGAGGCAAGCAGCGGTATCAGAGGCGCGCGGTCTGCGGGGGAAGGCGCCCTCACCTTCACATGCTCGCCGCGAATGGCTCGAAAGTAGTCCACAAGAAACTCTTCCGGCGAATCTCCGTTCAACACATTCACCATGAGTCTCGCACCGGCAAGCTTGCGCCATCCAAGCCGGTGGTAGATTCGCGCCGCCGCCGGATTCACTGTGCCAAGGAAGAGCGCTTGTCCTCCGCGATCCCTGAAATCGTCGAGAGCCTGCTGTGTCAGAGCAGTAGCGATGCCGGTACGACGCGCCGCCGGACTGGTCGCAACTTCTCCTAGTCCGCCAAGGCTCGGTGTGCTTTCAGAAGACGCCACCAGGCAGGCTCCCGCCAGCGTATCGTCGATCCTCCTTGTATAGACCGTGATGCGCGCGTCAGGCATCTCCTCCCCGAGCAGCGCCTCCCGTGTCAGGTCTATGCCTTCAACAAAGATAGGCAGCCACAATTCCATCAGTTCGTCAACAAGGTCAATGTCCAAAGGCGTTTCATGTCTCATCTCGGGACCTCATCTGCTACTGCCTTTGTATCGCGCGATAAGTGCCGGCAGCGGAATTGATAGCTCTACAAGAATGCTGTACGATTTCGCCACTATCACGAGTGTGAGTCGATCCATTTTCAGATGACTCGCACGTTAGGAGTATATCCAACTCATGGTCATAGACGCACTATCAACGCTCATCCCATTGGCAGGCTGGGACGGTAAACGCGCAGGCGACGTCGAATTTACGGGTGACACTGATCCGGTCCTGCCCACGCCCTTCCGAATTGGCGAGACCGCCGCTGCCAGCCTTGCCGCGGTTGGACTTGCCGTCTCTGACATCTGGAAGCTGAGGACGGGGCGCGCTCAGGACGTTGCAGTCGATGTCCGCCGGGCGACCGCTTCGCTACGCAGCAGCCGCTACATGACCCAGAACTGCAAGTCCATCGCGGCAGAGCGACACCCGCTTATGGGCGTGTATCCCGCAAAGAACGGGCGCTGGAGCTATCTGCACTGCAACTTCCCCAACCATCGCAAGGTTGCGCTGTCCGTGCTCGGTGTCGAAGAGGAAGACAACGACGCTGTGCGGAAGGCCGTGTCAAAGTGGGACGCGCTTGAACTCGAGGAAGCTATCATCGCGGCCGGCGGCGCCGGCGGCATGGTGCGCTCGATGAATGAGTGGGCGCAACATCCGCACGCGGCGGCGGTAGCAACCCTGCCCCTGCTGGAGGTCACCAAGATAGCCGACAGCCCGCCGGAATCGCTGCCGGAAGGTGACAGACCTTTATCCGGGATTAGAGTGCTGGACCTGACGCGAGTGCTGGCAGGCCCGACATGCGCCCGCACCCTCGCAGAGCACGGCGCGGATGTGCTCAAGATTACCGCGCCCCATCTCGCCAGCATCGGGTCGCAGGAATTTGACACGGGGCACGGCAAGCTATCGGCACACCTTGACCTGCGCCAACAGGAAGACCTGGAGACGCTGCGCGAACTCGTCCGAAAGGCGGATGTCTTCTCGCAGGGATACCGCCCCGGAACGCTCGCGCGGCGTGGCCTATCCCCTGAAGACCTGGCGGAACTGCGCCCCGGCATCGTCTATGTGTCACTGTCAGCATTCGGGCGAGTCGGCCCGTGGGCGGATCGCCGCGGCTTCGATACGGTCGTGCAGACGGTGAGTGGCATCACAGCTCGGCAAGGGGAGTTGTTCCCCGGAGCGGAGCCGGGGCCGCAGTTCTATCCAGTGTCAGCAATTGATTATCTCACCGGCTACCTGATGGCATTCGGCGCTTTGCTTGCGCTGGCTCGGCGAGTTACGGAAGGCGGGAGCTGGCTGGTATCCATCTCGCTCGCGCAGACGGGGCGCTGGCTGGTCGAGCGAGGGCAGGTGCCGGAAGACGAACTACGCGATGTGCCGGAGGACTTCACCGCCGGGGAGATTGCGAATTGGTCAACCTTCAGCGATCTCTCAATTGGACGGGTAAGCCATCTTGCTCCGGCGCTGCAGCTCTCGAAGACGCAGCCGTACTGGGAACGCCCTGCCGTTCCTCTGGGTTACCATAGGCCTGTCTGGCCCGCGCGCTCTACCAGCGCCGGGTAGTCGTTCGCAGCGCGGTTGACCTCGCTAGATACCGAATAGTAGGACATTTCCTGCCATTCCGCCGGCTGCACGAGCGCGAGTAGGTCATTGATTTCGGCTCCAGGGTTTAGCCATTCCTCGTAGCTTTGTGGTTGCAGGATCACGGGCATTCTGGCGTGGACGGGCGAGACGAGATCGTTCGCGGCGCAAGTGATGATAGCGCAGGAGTCGATGCTGCCGCCGGATGTTGACTCGCTTGACCAGATTCCGGCGAATGCTATGGGCGCGCCGTCCTTGCGATGAAACCAGACCGGCGTTCTGCTGCCCGACTCGTCCTTCCGCCACTCGTAGAATCCGTCTGCGGGAACTAAGCAGCGGCGCTCCCTGAACGCTTGCCGAAAGGACGGCAGCCCGTGTACCGTTTCGCCTCTGGCATTGAATAGCGGACGGCTCGCCTTTGTCCGGTTCTTGCCCTGCGCGCCTGTCAGGCCCCAGCGCAGCAGTCCAGCAGCGTTTCGGACGTCGGTCCGTTCGCCTATCGACTGGCGCACGGTCAGCACCGGCACGGTGGGCGGGATATTCCAGCGCGGCCGGTAGATGTCCCGCATTATCGACGGATCGAAGTTGAACTGCTCGGCAAGGGCATCCAACTCCGCGAACAGTCCGAATCTTCCGCACATTGCCGCCCTCCGGTGAGAGTTTCCAGTATTTTATCTGCATTATGCGCCACCCAGGAAGGGGTGTTATTGGCTACCCTCATCCCCCCCGCTTTCGCGGGGCAGGCTCTGGGTTACCGCGCGCGCGGAGATACTATCTTGCCCTCGCTCTTGCCCTCTCCCAGAGGGAGAGGGGACTTATTGGTTGGGAAGGACTTAGTTGCTGGGCTAGGGGTCGCGGTTGCGTCTTTTCCAGCGGATGCGGTCGAACTTCACAGGGTCGTCCGGGAAGCGGGCATTGCGACGGGCAAGGTAGTCGCGGTAGCGCTCCTTGAAGGCTTCGAGCGTGTCGTCGTAGCGTATGAGCAGCCTTCTCGCGGGGGGCTTGGTCAGGGCTTCTTCCAGCTTCTCGCCGCTCAGCTCGCTGCCCTCGCAGTCGCGCTCCCTGTACTCGCAGACGCAGGGCCAGGGGTATGTCTCGTAGTACACCGGACCGTGCAGGCTGTACTCGATGTGCTCTTCGCGCTCTTGCTCTCGTCGCTCCCGCTCTTCGCGCTCTTCCCGTTCAGACTCCGACTCTTCAGGCTCCTGCTCTTCCTCGACGATGGCGCGCTGGGAGCCTCTGTCGAGGAGTTCCTTTGCTGCTGACATTCTGTGGCAGGGCTTGAAGTCCGTGAGTTCGCCTTCCATAGCCTGCACGAGGAAGGTTACGATGGTTCTGCCGTTGTCTGTGTGTTCCTTGACAATCTGGGCGAGTTCGGAGTGTATGCGCCTGTCCGCTCTGCGGGAGTCTCTGCGCTCTCGTCTTGTGGGTTCTGGCAGGTTGAGGTTGCCGGTGAGCGCGCCCACGGATTGAGGGAGCCGGCCGTAGCCGAACTTTTCGAGCAGTCTTGCTGCTTCGAGCTTGTGGCAGGGCTGGAAGTCTGGGAACTCTCCGTTCACAGCGGAGATGAGGAACTCGACGATGGTTCTGCCGTTGTCGGTCTGTTCGACGATGATGGACTGGACCGATTCGGTGAAGTCGGGTTGTTGTTCAGTTTTGAGTTGTGGGTTCATAGTCTTCAGTTTGCCCTCACCCTAACCCTCTCCCAAGGGGAGAGGGGACTATTAACAGGATGGGTAGATGTATAGATAATATGTTCTCTTACGTTTGACATCTATGATACGCACGGATGTTTGGCTTGTCAAGAGGTGGGAGTCGGTCAGTCTGTCAGCGCCCTTCGACAGGCCCATTCGGCAAGCTCAGGCCAGGCTCTTGCCCTTTCCCAAGGGGAGAGGGGGGACAAGTTGTACAGCTATGCTCACCTTTATTTTTTGACTTAATGGTTGACAGTTAGATTGAATTAGTGCATATTTACTTGGGCTTTTAGTGATAGTGTCGTCAGCCTTTCAATGTGCAATTTCGACACCGCCAGATATAACTGGCATGGAGGTAATCATAAAGTGCTCGGATTCAGGAGTTCTCTGGTTATTGTCGCGCTCGTCATAGCCGCGCTTGGATTGACGGCGTGTGGCGCCACTCCGGCTGCCGCAGTCGCGCCACAAATCATAGAAGTTGAAAGAATCGTGGAGAAGGCCGTTCCCGTCGAGACAGTGCGCGAGGTAGTCAAAGAAGTTCCTGTCGAAAGGCAGATCATTGTAGAAAAAGAGGTCATCAGGGAAGTACCCGTTGAAAGGGTTGTGGAGGTGGAGAAGATAGTCGAGGTGGAGCGAGACCCCGGTACACTTGTGGTTTACTCAGGCAGAAGCGAATCGCTCGTAGGTCCCATAATAGAGCAGTTTGAGGAAGTCACCGGGGTAAATGTCGCGGTGAAGTACGGCAGCACTGGGGAGATTGCGGCGACGATTCTCGAAGAAGGCGGGAATTCGCCCGCGGATGTGTTCTTCGCGCAGGACCCGGGAGGTCTTGGCGAAGTCGCCAATGCCGGACTGTTCGAGACGCTGCCGACTAGCATTACTGAGAAGGTGCCTACCTGGGCACGCTCTCCTGAGAGCGAGTGGGTTGGCATATCCGGCAGGGCTCGCGTGGTGGTCTATAACACGGAAAATCTCACCGCAGACCAGATTCCCACGAAGATGGAGGACTTCACCAAGCCTGAATGGAAGGGGCGCATCGGCTGGGCGCCGACGAATGGTTCTTTCCAAGCTATGGTGACCGCGATGCGTGTCGTGTGGGGCGAGGAAAAGACTCGCGAATGGCTGCTCGGAATACAGGCAAACGATCCGAAAGTCTATCCCAAGAACACCCCCACGGTGGCTGCGGCAGGCACCGGAGAGGTTGATGTAGGGTTCGTGAACCACTACTATCTGTATCGCTTCCTTGCGGAAGAGGGCGAGGAATTCGATGCGCGCAACTACCACGTTACGGACGGCGGACCCGGCGGAATCATCCTAGTGGCCGGCGGCGGCATACTGAAGAGTGCGGAGAACAAGGACAATGCAGAGCGCTTCTTCAATTTCATGCTCTCTCGCGTTGCGCAGCAGTATTTCGCGGGTCAGACCTACGAGTACCCTCTCGTGGACGGAGTCAATACGAACCGTCTTCTCACACCGCTGGACGAGTTAAATAACCCCGACATAGATATGGCGTCCCTTGAGGACCTCGCAGGCACGCAAATGCTGCTGCGAGACCTCGGTATTCTGAACTAAAGGGTTGAGTCGCAGTCGAGCGACAAACTGGCACGGATGGTATCGATAGCCCGAATATCACATGGCATGGGCGCCGCCGGCTGGGGACTGATGTCCGGTCGGCGGTGCTTGCTGCTGGGTTTGCCTCCCATCCCGGCGCTTGTTCCCGCCTTGCTGGTCGGCGCAGCGATGGCGCTGCCAGTAGTCTATCTGCTTGTCAGGGGTGCGAGCGCCAGCGACCAGGCATGGGACCTTCTGTTCCGGGTGCGAACGCTGGAGACGCTATGGCGCACACTGCTGCTGATAGGCTGCGTGACCACGCTTTCGGCAGCTATCGCCGTGCCGTTCGCCTGGCTGACTACAAGGACCGACCTGCCGTTCCGAAAAGTGTGGACGGTACTTGCCGCATTGCCTCTTGTAATTCCAAGCTTCGTAGGCGCGTTCTTGTACATATCCGCGCTCGGACCTAAAGGACTCCTCCAATCCGGGCTAGAGATTCTGTTCGGCGTTCAGCGGCTGCCGGACCTGTATGGGCTATTGGGTGCGACCGCCGTCCTGACCCTTCTGAGCTATCCCTACCTGTTCCTCACGGTACGTGGTTCTATTGTCAATCTTGATCCGGCGACGGAGGAGGCTTCTCGTGGACTGGGGCACAGTGCCTGGAGCACATTCTTCAGAGTCACGCTGCCACAGCTGAAACCTTCAATCGCCGCAGGCTGTCTGCTGGTCGCGCTCTACACACTGAGCGAGTTCGGCGCAGTGGCAATGCTGCGATACAACACCTTCACTTTCACAATTTATCAGCAGTACGAAGGTTCTATCGACCGCTCCATCGCCGCACTTCTGTCCTTTGTGCTGGTGCTGATGGCGATTACCATACTCCTGCTAGAGAGTCACACGCGCGGGAGAGTGCGGTACTATCGCTCCGGCGCAGGTCCGGCGCGAAAGCCCGCGATCGTGAAGCTGGCACGATGGAAGTGGGCTGCCCTTGGAGCATTGGGGATTGTACTGACGTTCGCGCTCGTGCTGCCGGTAGGTGTCCTGATGTTCTGGCTGGTGCGTGGACTTGGCGCGGGCGAGCCTTTGTTGCTCCTCTGGGATGCGACGAAAAATTCACTTCTTGTGTCCGGAGCCGCAGCGGTCGTGACGGTGGTTATGGCAATAGCCATGGCGGTGTTGCTTGTGCGCTATCCGAGCCGTCTGAACAGAGCGCTCGAGTCGGTCAGTTTCACCGGATACGCGCTGCCCGGGATTGTGGTAGCACTCGCATTGGTGTTCTTCGGCGCCAAGTACGCGCGTCCACTGTACCAGACACACTTTCTTCTGATATTTGCCTATGCTGTCCTGTTTTTCCCGGTAGCGCTCGGCTCGGTTCGTTCGACTCTGTTGCAAATCAGTCCTCGGTTGGAGGATGCGGCGCGCTCTCTGGGACACAGTCCCCTGCGTGTGATGGCGCGAATTACCCTGCCTCTGATGCGCTCCGGCGTGCTAATGGGAGCTGCGCTCGTATTCCTTCTAACGATGAAGGAACTGCCGGCTACTCTGATACTGGGTCCGCTAGGGTTCCAGACTCTGGCCACATCCGTCTGGTCGGCGACTTCTGAGGCGTTCTTCGCTCGGGCCGCGGCGCCCGCCTTGATGATAATCCTCACCTCTTCCATTCCTATGGCGCTCCTCGTATTGCGTGAGAAGAGGACACCGGCGTGAGAAAGCCGCTGATCGAGTGCCGGAGCGTCACCAAGCGCTTCGGAGATGTGGTCGCTGTTGACGGCGTTGACCTACAGCTGATGCCCGGTGAAGTCCTGTCCGTACTGGGCGCCAGCGGCTGCGGCAAGACGACGTTGCTGCGTCTCATCGCGGGGTTTGAGGCTCTGGATGACGGGCAGATTCACATTCAGCCGAACCTCATGTCTAACGCTCGGCAGCACCTTCCACCGGAGCGCCGAAATATCGGAATGGTGTTCCAGGAATATGCTCTGTTCCCTCATCTGACAGTCGCGCAGAATATCGCGTTCGGACTTCACCGCATGTCCAGGGACGAGCAGCTCCACCGCACCGGAGACGCGCTGGAGCTTGTCAGGCTGACCAGCCTGGAAGAGCGCTACCCGCACGAACTCTCCGGAGGTCAGCAGCAGCGTGTCGCGCTTGCGAGAACACTGGCGCCGTCTCCGGTGGCGGTGCTGCTGGACGAGCCGTTCAGCAACCTAGATGCCGGGATGCGCCAGGATGTGCGCCATGAAGTAGAGGCTATTCTTCGAGGCAAGGAAATAGCGGCTATATTCGTCACGCACGACCGGGAAGAAGCCTTCGCATTCGCAGACCGCGTTGGTGTGATGAATGCCGGAAGGTTGGAGCAGGTAGATGCACCGAGCGAGTTGTACCGGAATCCCGTGAGCCGGGAAGTCGCTCGGATAGTAGGCGATTGCGATTTCCTAGGTGGAGTAGCACAGGGAGAGGTCGCCGTCACCGAGGTGGGCAGGCTGCCCTTTGTCTGCAACGATGGTCCGGTAGAAGACGGGACGAAGATTTCGCTAATGGTGCGCCCGCAGGACATCGCCATCACTTCGAGTGAAACAGGAGATTGTGTTGTTACCTCGCTGGAATATCGCGGTGGTGAAACGATGGTGACAGCAGTGACTTCAAGAGGTATTACCTTGCGCTGCCTTCAGGTTGGTTATTCGCACTTGAAAAGCGGCGCGCGTGTTGAATGCAAGCCCCAAGCTTCGGCGCCTTTCTTGGCGTTCGTCGAGTCCTGAGCGCCCTTGGCAATTGCCTTGCCGTTGTGCGTGACCGGAGTCACTACGCGCGCAAGACCGAATTGACCGGCTTCTCTACCAGATGGTACTATCCAATCAGAAGTTCCAATTCTCACGGACGCCCTGTTTCACGGGCAGACAGGACAGAATGCCCAGAGCGAAGAGAAACGCCAGCACAAATTCCGACGCGCTGCCCCCATCACGACAGCGGCTTTCAATGACGGCCGAAAACTACCTGCTGTCGATGTATCGACTGAAAGAGGAAGGCACGACTATCACGCTCACGTCGCTTGCCGAACACCTCAAGATGCTGCCGGAGGGTGAAGGGTTGGGAACTTCGCTGCCCACAGTGGGCGGTATGGTCCGGCGGCTGGAACGAGAGGGAATGCTATCCCTCGACTCCAGGAAGCAGCTTCTGCTCACAAGAAAAGGTTCCCGTGAGGCGGAGAGCATCGTGCGACGGCACCGGCTTGCAGAGCGAATGGTCGTGGACATGTTCGATGTCGAGCTTCACCGGGCGCATGTAGAAGCCCACTTGCTTGAGCATGCCATATCGCCCTACCTTGAAGAGCGAATAATGAAGAAGCTCGGAATGCCCACCACTTCCCCTTTCGGCTATCCGATACCTGGAACTGACTACAAGCACAAGGGTGGATCATTTCGCTTGGACGAGGCGGAAGCGGGGCAGGAGCTGGAGATTGACAAAATACCCGTGGACGATGAGGGGCTTCTCGAACACCTCGTGCGCAATCAGGTTATTCCCGGCAGCGCCATCCGTGTCATCGAGAGTAATACGTCCACGGGCGTCATTTCGTTTGAATGCGAGAACGAGCAAGTGGTTGTCGGATACCAGGTTGGGCAGTCCATCTGGGTTCGGCCCAGGGACGACTAATCCACCGCGCTTGACGAACATCTCATGGTTTTCAGGCCGTAATCCGGCACGGTGTGGTCGAGTCGCTTAGGAAAATTCACTTGAACGAAAGGACTACTATGACGACGGATACCATCAACAGTAATGATGTATCGATCCCGCACACCCAGACTTCAGTTTATGAAGCAATCTTCAGCAGGCGCATGGCGAAGGAATTCACCAACGGCGAGGTTTCTCGCGGAACGATCGAGCGCTTGCTGGACGCGGCGATCTGGGCTCCGAATCACCGCCTTACGAACCCGTGGCGGTTCTTCGTCCTGGAGAGGGACAGCCTGATTCGTCAGAAGATTTCAGATCTCGCGTGGCAGACCGCCTACGACAATGTAGTGAACCCAAATCCGGAGCAAAAGAAGGCATCCGCAGACGCCAGCAAGAACAGGGTCCTCAACGCGCCCGCAATGCTTTACGCATACAGCGTGCCCGGTCCAAACGAGGAAACGACCCAGGAAAATTACGCATCCGTCTGCTGCGCCGTCCACAACATGGCGCTCGCCGCTGTAGCCGAAGGGCTGGTAATGGACTGGAGCACCGGTGGGATCAGCAAGCTCCCGGGGCTTGCGGAATTGTTGGGAGCCGACGAAGATTGGGCAATGGTTGGAGTGCTGTTCATTGGCGAGCCGGTCAATGTGCCTACCTCAAGACGGGAAGCGGCGCCGAGTATCGTATCGTGGCTATCGTAGAACGACTTGCATCAGGAGCGTTTCTCCGACCAGAATCGAGTGAGGCGCGCGCAGGGCTGTTCAGACGGCCCGACAGATTAACCTGAATCGCCTTGCCGAGCCGTTCGCTTCGGCCTTGTTGCCAGTCGGTCACGCCATGCTAGTCGGCCGCTATTGCAGGCGCACTCCTCGCCGCCAGCGCTTCTTCCATCGTCCGCCGTTCCTCCGCCTCAGTCTCAGGTGAGAACCTCACGAGGAAAACGAGCGCGGATGCCAGTAGCACCGCCGCTCCAATGAATAGGAACCCATCCTGATAGGTGATGCTCTCGGCGCGGAACAGGAACCCGAAGGCAACAGCGCCCGCGTTGCCACCTGCCCCTACGATTCCCGCTACCGAGCCAAGCGCCTTGCGGTTGATGAACGGCACTACGGAGAATGTGGCGCCTTCCGACATCTGTACGAAGAGGCTGAATATAATCATCGCGCCCACGGCCAGGAATAGGGTTGCCATCTGCGAGAACACAATAAGCGCGATCCCCTCAATCAGCAGGACTACGCCAAGGAACATCACGCGTCCCTTCAGGCCGAACCTGATGCCGAACTTGTCGCCGAGCATGCCGCCAGTTGTGCGGGCGAACAGGTTCATCAGGCCGAATAGACCGGCAATCAGACCGGCCGTCTTCAGATCGAGGTCAAACCTGTCGAAATAGTACAGCGCCGCGATGTTATTGATGGTCAGCTCGACGCCGAAGCACGCGCCGTAGATGACGAACAGCGCCCAGACGCGGTAATCCTTCGCGGCAGATAGGAAAGACCCGCGCACCTGCGACACCTGAGGCATCAGGCCCTTCGCGCGCAAGTCCTTGTAGTTGCCAAGAGGAGCGTCCTGCGTGAAGAAAAAGTACGCGACGCCGACGAAGAACAGCGCCACGCCGGGCACCACCATCGCCAGCCGCCATCCAATCGTTTCGCCTACGCCGAACATCAGAGCGCCCGCGAGCACCAGTGGCATCGCAATTTGCGTGACGCCGCCGCCCATGTTTCCCCAGCCTGCCGTCGTCGCATTCGCCGTGCCGACCACATTCGACGAAAACATAACGGAAGTGTGGTACTGAGTGATGACGAATGATGCGCCGATGACGCCTATTGCCAGCCGGAAGAGAAGGAACGTCTCGTAGCTCTGCGCGAGGCCAATGCACATCACCGGAATGGAGCCAAGAACCAGCAGCCCGCTGTATGCGAGACGGGGGCCTATCCTGTCGCACAGCCAACCGATTGCCAGGCGCGCCACAATCGTAATCGCAACGGACGCGATAATGGTGTTGCCGATCTGCGCCTTCGTCAGCAGCAGGTCCTCGCGCACAAGCACCATCAACGGCGCTATCCCGAACCAGCCGAAGAACGCCAGAAAGAAGGCGAACCAAGTCAGGTGGAAGGTTCGCATCTGCGGGGTTTTCAGGCTGAATAGGTTGATACGTGTGGCTTTGCTGCTCTCGAAAGCCGTTCCCGCTGCGCTCATTTCGCTCCTCCAACAAGGTCATTGCGCGGTATCTCACGGCGCTTGACTTATGCTAAGGAGCAAGTTTTACAGGGCAGTTACAGTGGCGTTAAAGAGGTGTGACAATCATGTAAATTGGATGTTACAAGGCGAGAGTATCACGTCTGTGAATAGTGCTCATCAAGAGAGTTGGCGTTCCACGGGCATTAGTCGCTACCGGCTGAGCAGGACGTCGCCGTTGTGGTCCAAGGAGACAGGGAATGTGCGCAATGAAGCGCAATCATTTCCCGCCGGCTTGCCGGTTGCAAGATCGAACCTGTATGCATGAAGCGGGCATACGATCTGTGTCCCGCCAATGATACCGTCGGCAAGCGGTCCTTCGCGGTGCGGGCACATGGCCTGCGTCGCGTAGAGTTCGCTCTGCCGCGTGCGGAACACAGCTACCGGCGTGTCGTCCACTTCAAACACGCGTCCTTCGCCGAGCGGAATTTGCTCCACTGAACCCAGATTGCGGGACAGTCCATTCGCCGCCTCGACGACACTTTTCACATAAATGCCTTCCATCATCTCAGCCCCCCGCCGCGACGCTGACGAACTGGTTAGGATGCACCGGAATCTCGGCTTCCTGCCACGGGTCCTTGTAGGCATCGACCGACGCCTGTATGTCGGCATCAAGGCGCTCGCATATCCCTTCGCTGTCGTCAAGAAGCACGCTTCTTATGTGCTCGATGCCGACGCGCTCCACGAATCCATAAGTGCGCTCCAGATACTTGGCATTCTCCCGGTAATACTGCATGAACCGCCCCATGAACTTCAGTACGTCCTCGTGGCTATCCACGATGCAAAGCACATCGCCCTTTCGCACCCGTGATCCCCCGGCGCCGCCGATATAAATTTCCCACTTTCCACCCTCGATGGCGACCACACCCAGGTCTTTCGTCGTGGACTCCGCGCAGTTGCGCGGGCAGCCAGACGCCGCCAGCTTCATCTTGTGCGGCGACTCCACCCCCTGGAACCGCTTCTCGATCTCGATGCCGAGCTTCACACTGTCTCCGACACCGTAGCGGCAGAAGTCCGTGCCCACACAGGTCTTGCAGGTGCGGAACGCCTTTGTGTAGGCATGGCCGGATGGCATCTTCAGCTCTCGCCAGACATCAGGAAGGTGCGCCTTCGGTATGCCCAGCAGGTCGATGCGCTGACCTCCCGTGATCTTCACCATCTTGGCTTCGTACTTCTCCGCCACATCCGCCAGCCGCCGCAGCTCGTCCGGCGAGGTAACGCCGCCATATATGCGCGGCACTACGCTGAAGGTGCCATCCCGCTGAATGTTCGCATGCACGCGGTCATTGATGAAGCGCGCATCACGCTCGTCCTCGTACTCATCCGCCCATATCGTCTTTAGCAGCGACGCCAGTCCCATCTTACTCGCCGCGTCCTCCTTGCCACCCGCCAGCGTCTCCAGCACTGCCGAAACGCTCCGAAGTCCTTGCAGTCTAATCGCGGCTGTAAGCTCCGGCTTCGTCATGGGAATCGCCGGCACATAGTAGTGCTCTGCCGGGTCTTCTGCTACAAGACCGTCCGCCGCAAGCTCCAGCACCGCCTGCACCTGAGGAATGCAGGAACCACACCCGGTGCCCGCCTTTGTCGCGTCGCACACGGCCTTCAGGCTGCGGCAGCCCCCATCCACCGCGGCGATGATCCTGGATTTCGACACACCGTTGCAGTTGCAGACCTGCGCTTCGTCCGGCATATCTTCTACATCCAACGCAGACTCGCCATCCGCCGACAGCGGAAACAGCAATTCCGCGCGATTCTGTGGCAGTACCTCGCCGCGGTCGAACGCCTGCAAGAGGCGTGGCGCAGTGAACCCGTCACCCAGCAGTATCGCTCCGGCGACCTTGCCGTCGCGGATTATCACCTTCTTATAGACGCCGCGATTCGGCTCAACGTAGGACACTACTTCGTCGTCATCACTCATGGGCTCCTTATCTCCCGCCACGGCAAGCTCAACGCCCATCACCTTCAGCTTCGTCGAAGTCCTGGAACCCGTGTAGGTAGATACGGACTTCTCCACGGTAAGCCTCTCGGCGAGGGTCCTAGCCTGCTCCCACAGCGGCGCGACCAGCCCGTAGGTCTTGTTGCGGTGCTCGGCACACTCCCCGATCGCGTAGATGTCGCGGTCGTTGCGGCACGACAGGTCGTCGTTTACCAGTACCCCGCGCCGTATGTTCAGCCCCGCCATCCGCGCCAAGTCGATGTTCGGTCGGATACCTGCCGAGATCACCAGCATCTCACAGTCAAGCGAGCCACCGTCGCGGAAGCCTATCCCTGTGACTTTGCCGTTGCCATATATGGAGGTGGTCATCTTCTCGAGGTGGAAGCGCACGCCCATTTCTTCGAGCAGCTCCTTCAGCATATCCCCGGAAGAGGCGTCAAGCTGCTGGTCCATTATGTAAGAGGTCAGATGAACCACATCCACATCCAGCCCGCGGTTCATAAGCCCGCGAGCCGCTTCCAGTCCCAGCAATCCACCGCCTATAACCGTTGCCCTGCCCGCACCCGAAGCGAACTGGACCATCTCGGTGCAGTCATCCAGCGTGCGGAAGGGGAAGATACCGTCCCGGAATGCGCCATCGTCCTGATACAGCCCATCCATCATCGGTATGAACGGTGAACTGCCGGTGGCAATCACCAACTTGTCGTATGGCACGAGAAGCCCACCCGCGCCGTAAGCCGTCTTCGACTTCCGGTCGATGCCTATGACGCGCACTCCCGCGTGCAGAGTGATGTCGTTGTCCTCATACCAGGACAGCGGGTTGATAAATATGTCCTTCGGATCGTGCGTGCCGGCAAGCACGCCAGACAGCAGGATGCGGTTGTAGTTGCCGTATGGCTCCTCACCGAACACGGTTATGTCGTACTGGTCTTGCCCGCCCAGCGACAGCACTTCTTCCACGAACCGCGCACCGGCCATGCCATTGCCTACGACTACCAATTTCTGCTTTTCAACCATCTCAGACCCCTATGTGCTTATTTTGTCCAGTCCTGCCTATAGATGCAATTGACTCTCTCAGTCCATCGCCTCGATCATCGCGCCGCAAACCTTGAACTCAGGCATCCTGCTCGTCGGGTCGAGCGCCGCGTTCGTCAGCCTGTTGGCAGCACGCTTGCCACCCCAGTGAAACGGCACGAACAGCGTATCTTCTCGGATGTTGGCCGTGATTCGCACCCTGAACTCAGCGTCGCCGCGCCGCGTGCTGATACGAGACATTCCGCCGTTCAGCAGCCCGTACACACGCGCCGTAGTGGGATGCACCTCGACAGTCGCCTCCGGCGCCATCCCCACCAGTTCATCAACACGCCGAGTCTGGGTGCCGGACTGGTACTGTGCCAGCAGCCTTCCGGTCGTCAGGAACAGTGGGAACATAGAGTCCGGCGGGTCGGCGGGCTGTTGGTGCTGAACCGCAGTGAAACTCGCCCTGCCGCTCGGCGTGGCGAAACGCTCAGTGAATAAGCGCGGCGTTCCCGGATGTTCCGGGCTTGGACACGGCCAGAATATTCCCTGGTTCTCCTCGATCTTCTCGTAAGTGATTCCAGAATAGTCGGCAGGACCGCCTGCGCTCGCCCGCCCAAGCTCATCGAACACTTCTTCCGCGCTTTCGTAGCTGAAGTATTCGCCCCTGCCTAAGCGATCGGCGAGTTCGCATATCACCTTCATGTCGTCGCGAACGCCGTCCGGCGGGGCGTAGGCGCGCCTCCGCCTGATGACGCGGCCTTCCAGGTTCGTCATCGTGCCCTCTTCTTCCGCCCATTGCGCCGACGGCAGCACAACGTCCGCCAGTTCGGCAGTCTCCGACAGGAAGAAGTCGGAGATCACAAGGAAGTCAAGCGACCTCAGTCTTTGCTCCACATGAGTTACGTTTGGAGCCGACACTACGACATTGGACCCAAGCACCAGCAGTGAGCGCACGCCGCCTTCCTGTCCCAGTGAGTCCATCAGTTCGTAAGCGGACTTGCCGGGAGCCGGAAGAGTGTCCGGGTCGATGCCCCACACAGATGCAACATACTCACGAGCCGCCGGATCGTCGATCTTGCGATAGCCGGGTAGCTGGTCAGCCTTCTGCCCGTGCTCCCTGCCGCCCTGCCCATTCCCCTGCCCTGTCAAGCAACCGTACCCGCTGTTTGACTTGCCAACAAGCCCCAGCGCCAGCGCAATGTTGATGAACGACAGCGTGTTGTTCACACCCTGGGCCTGCTGCTCCGTGCCGCGCGCCGTAAGCACCATCGCGGTGCGCGCCTCGCCCAGCAGGTGCGCCGCCTTCACGAGGTCCGCCTCCGACACCCCCGTAATCCGCTCTACACGCTCAGGCCAGTATGCGGAGACCGTTCCGCGCACCGCTGCGAAGCCCTCCGTCCGCGCCTCGATGTAGTCCGCGTCTATCAGCCCGTCGCGCACCAATATGTGCAGGATTCCATTCGCAAGTGCGGCGTCCGTCCCTGGAGTGATCCGCAGATGCAGGTCAGCCCGCTGCGCCGTGGGCGTCAGCCGCGGGTCCGCAACGATGAGCCTCCCACCATTCTCACTCTGCTCCGTGAAATACTGCATTATCGGCGGCATCGTCTCCGCCGCGTTGCTCCCCACCAGCAGTATAGTCTTCGCGCCCGCAATGTCCTCCACAGGAAACGGCAGCCCCCGGTCAACCCCGAACGCCCTGATGCTCGCTGCCGCCGCCGATGACATGCAGAAGCGCCCGTTGTAGTCGATATTGGATGTTCCCAATGCAATCCGCGCGAACTTGCCCAACAGGTACGACTTCTCGTTCGTAAGAGAACCGCCCCCGAACACGCCCACCGCATCCGCGCCGTAGTCCGCCTGCGTGCGCCGGAACTCGCTTACGATGCGCTCCATCGCCGCATCCCAGCTAACGGGCGCCAGCACCCCATCCGCATCGCGCATCAGCGGAGAGCGCAGCCGCTCACGATGATTAAGCAGTTCCCCCGACATCCATCCTTTGATACACAGCGCACCCTTGTTCACCGGAAAATCGTCGTTCCCCATGACCTGCACATCATGCGCTGCGCCCTCGACTATCATCCCGCACTGAAACGCGCAGTACGGGCAATGGGTGCGCGTTGCCGTTCCTTTGTCCTCAAGGGCTATTTCCGTAAGCAGGGCGATAATCCTCCACCAAGTGGCCTATGTTCAATGAAAACAGCCTATCCCCCAACTTTTACCTTCATGTTGCAAGCGTGTTAAAAGTTTGTGAAATCGGGAACTTACTTCAGTCGAACGGGTGTCTGCCCTGCCAGACTCCACTCCCTGTCAGTCAGGAGGCAAGTTGCCGGAGAAGCTGCGCTCCAAGTTGAGGACCTGGCCACGTTGACAACGAAAATTGGCAGCGGATCATGGATACCTGACCCCAGGAATTGCCGCGAGGCAGCAAGCCCGGCGGGAGGCATCGCTGACAGACCCCGCAGCTTGATCAATATCAACAGGATGATGTTATCTTCCATCATATCAGCGGCAATGAGGTGACATAATTCTGCGACATTTCATCGGTATCGTGAGCAGCAGAACAAATGCAACACGAAGAGGTGAAGCTATGGCACGCGGACCATTCATGAAAATGTCAGATAGAAGTGCCTCTGTCGAACGGAACGGAACTCATGCCCACGACACCTGTGGACAGGGCGCCGGACGAGGTGTATGCGATCAACATCCCGGCCGCACGGGAGCGGTCGAAAGCTCAAATGATACAATCTAGCCAATAGTTACAGCCCGTAGATGGACGCGGCGCCCGCTAGAGACACCGCGTCTAAGAATGCCCCTGAGGGACAACTGATGAGCGGCACGGTATTGATAGTTGAAGATGACACCCGGATAGCGAACTGGGTCAAGGTCTATTTCGAGCGCGCCGGATACTCTGCCGAGGTTACTCATGACGGCCAGTCCGGTCTGATGCTGGCGAGGAATCTGGCTCCGGACCTGATAATCCTCGACCTTACGCTCCCCCGTCTCGATGGTATGGAGCTGTGCAGAACCCTGCGCCGGGAGTCGGATGTCCCGATAATCATGCTGACGGCAAGAGAAGCCCATGCCGACCGAATCATCGGCCTCGATAGCGGAGCCGACGATTACATCGTCAAGCCTTTCGACCCAGCAGAAGTCATTGCCCGCGCCGCTGCTGTGCTTCGTCGCGTAAAAGACAGAGTTCAGCAGGTCTTGATACGCGGCAACATCACGCTGAATGAGACCACCAGCAGCGCCACCGTCGATGGAGAGCCTGTGACGTTGAGCCAGGCGCAGATCGCTCTGCTGTCAACTTTCATGCGTCATCCCAACCAGGTGCTCACCCGCGACCAGCTTATCTCGTTGGCATTCAACGACGAATTCGACGGATTCGACCGCGCCATCGACAGCCAGATAGCTCGCCTGCGAAGGCAGATTGCCAGAGACGGCAGACAGCCCATTCAGACCGTTTACGGCGCAGGCTACAGGTTCGTAGTGGAGGATGAATGATGTCGCTGCGCTGGCGAATCATGGGGGCGACCGTCTTTGTTGTCGTTCTTGCCGTCTTGACTACCGCCAGCGTTGGCTATTACGCGACGCAGGCACGGCTGGGCGTGTTCGTGGACCAGATAGGCGACGACGAGGCAATCCAGTTAGCCCAGAATCTGAGTCGGGAGTACACCTCTGCCGGTGGTTGGAGAACGGTGGACAGAGCGCTGTCCGAGTCCGGAGACATTTACGGAGAAGTTCGGAATAGGGAGCAGCAGGTGGAAGGCGAAGGGGAATCCAGGGAGTCCTCGGACCCATTCCACCAAGACCGGGTGCGAGTGGTCATCGCCGGCATTGACGGGCTCGTGGTGAAGGACAACCTGTCCGAACTGCCGCCCGGAACTACCGCGCCCGAGTTGGGCGGGCGTCGCGAGACGGTATTCGATTTAACCACGAACAGGCCCGTGGGCCACGTCTATGTGGATGTGAACCGTGAGTTCCTATCGACCGAGTCGCATGGATTTCTCAGCACGCTCCTATACCTTACCCTGATTGGCGGAACAGCGACGGCTGGCGTCGCCATACTGCTGGCAGCTTGGTTGTCTAAACGCATAACGGCGCCCGTGACGGCATTGACGGAGGCAACGCAGGGTATTGCCCAAGGGGACACCACCCGTCTGCCGGTCACGTCATCCGACGAGCTGGGGAGGATGAGTGCCGCGTTCAATCAGATGTCATCAGACTTAGAGACTCAGCGCGAGCTCCGCAGGCGACTGATAAACGATGTATCTCATGAGCTGAATACGCCACTGAGCGTCATACAGCTTGAGGCGCAAGGGCTGAGCGATGGACTTCAAACTGCTGAGAGCGCGTCAGACCACATCGTACAGGAAGTAGGCAGGCTGCGCGGCCTCGTAACCGATCTGAATTCGCTTGCGGAGACCGATTATGGAGAGCTGAGGCTCACGCTCGAAGCAAGTTCGATTTACGAACTGCTAACTGCGGAGGTGAGGCGCTGGCAGCCACAATCCCAAGCTCGGCAGATTGAATTGTCGCTGCATGCATCCGACAATCTCCCGGACATAGACCTCGACCTGATGCGAATGAGCCAGGCATTCGGAAATGTCGTGAGCAACGCCATTCGCTGTACAGAGGCCAACGGCAGTATCGTGATTAGCGCGGGGCTGGAAAGCGATGAGGCGTTGACTGTCTCTATCACCGATGACGGCATTGGCATCGACACCGCGGACCTTCCCCATGTCTTCGACCGCTTCTACCGTACCGACCAGTCTCGCAGCCGGGGGATAGACGGCACAGGTCTGGGATTGGCGATCACCAGAGCCATAGTCGAGGCGCATGGGGGTACGGTTGGCGTAGCAAGCGATGGGCTGGGACGAGGCGCCACGGTGACTATTTGCATACCTCTCAACGATCCAGTGCAGTCAGCTTAGTGTCTGAAATTGTCGCAAGAACAGGAGTGGAGTTTCCGGCCATCCACATTCCAGTTCGGCATTGACAATGCCAAGACAGCTAAAGGATACTACCGACTTCGATCATACGATGAAATCTGAAAGAGGCTATGGATGACTCAACTGACAAGGACATTTAGCACTGTTCTAGGAATAGCATTCGTACTGTCCGCCGTCGTTCTTGCCGCATGCGGTGGGCAGACCCAGCAAGAAGCGCCAATTGACACTGCTACTCCGATTGTGATCGAGAAGACCATCGAGGTTGAGAAGGTCGTCGAAAAGATTGTTGAAGTCGTCAAAGAAGTGGAAGTTCCCGTTCCGGCGTCCCCGGTGGTAATCGAAAAGGTTGTCGAGAAAGAGGTGGAAGTTCCAGTCGAGGTCATCAGGGAAGTCGTAGTGGTCGTCACGGCAACGCCAGCCTCAACGCCCATCCCCACAGCAGTGCCAATGGCGGCGGCGACACAAGTGCCCACGCCGTCCATCCCAACACCCACGCCTCAACCTGCTGCAACCGCAGAGCCACAAGATGCGCAAGTCCGCATCATAGCCATCAATGACTTCCACGGCCACATCGCCACGTCTTCCAGCTCCTTCGGCGGTGTCGGGCGGGCTGACTATCTCGCCGCCAACATCGCCGCCGCAAGATCCGAGTACGAATACTCGGTGTTCGTTTCCGCGGGCGACCTCATAGGAGGGTCGCCGCTGGTCTCGGCGCTCTTCCACGACGAACCAACGATAGAAGCAATGAACCTGATGGGCCTGGACATAAACTCCGTCGGCAATCACGAGTTCGACGATGGACCTGAAGAACTCGTCCGAATGCAACAGGGCGGGGCACATCCCACAGATGGGGACCTGGACGGTGACCCCTTTGGTGGCGCCGATTTCCAGTTCCTCGCGGCAAACGTAACGGACGACGCTACTGGCAATACGGTCTTCCCGCCATACGCGATCCGCGAATTTGATGGTATCAGTGTCGCATTTATCGGCCTCACGCTGGAAGGCACAGCAAACATCGTTGCCCGAAGCAGCGTTGAGGGACTGACATTTGCGGATGAAGCTGAGACGGTCAACTCGCTGATTCCTGAACTGCGGAGAAAGGGCATCGAGGCTGTTGTCGTTCTGCTGCACGAGGGCGGCTTTTCCGATGGCGGGCCTGATGATTGCGGGTCTGGCCTCGATGGAGCGGTCGCGGAGATCGCCGCACAACTTGACGATGCCGTGGACCTGGTGATTGCCGGACACACAAACGACGAGTTCGTGTGCGAGATTGACGGCAAATGGGTAACTATGGCCGACAACGCGGGAAGGCTGTTTACAGTCATCGATGTCAGGCTCGATGCGGCAACGAAAGACCTGACTGTGCAGGACATCAGAAACCTCCCCAACTCGCAGGACGGAGTAACTCCTGCCCCAGAGCTCACGGCACTCATCGAAAAGTACGAGGCGCTGTCGGCACCCAGGGCAAATGCCGTAATCGGCAGAACTACTTCCGATATTCTCCGGCAGCAGAATGATGCTGGCGAGTCTGCCCTTGGCGATGTGATCGCGGATGCCCATCTTAAGGCGACGCGCGAAGCCGGCGCAGTGGTGGCGTTTATGAACAGAGGCGGTATGCGAAATGACATCCTGTTCGCGTCCTCCGGGCCCGAGAGCGACG
This sequence comes from Dehalococcoidia bacterium, assembly GCA_965203955.1. Classification (GTDB taxonomy): domain Bacteria; phylum Chloroflexota; class Dehalococcoidia; order Lucifugimonadales; family JADFKI01; genus Bin90. The sequence continues at coordinate 409,238 of OZ241923.1, forward strand.
GTGAACTGACATACGCAGAGGCGTTCTCGGTACAACCATTCGGCAACAGCATGGTTACAATGACGCTCACGGGCCTGCAGATTGACGCCCTCCTGGAGCAGCAGTTCAGAGACGAAGAAGTCACGACAAGGGGAGTATTGCAGATCTCGCGGGGCTTTAGCTATGCATGGGACGGAACGCAGCCTGTCGGCTCCAAGGTGGATATATCCGGCATAACAATCAACGGCATGGCGGTGGACCCTGACGCAACCTACAGGGTAACCACCAATAGCTATCTGGCCGACGGCGGCAGTGGGTTCAGTGTGTTCACAGAAGGGACAGACAGGACGGGTGGCATTATTGACGTGGATGCGCTGGCAGATTACTTCGCAAGCACCAACGAAGTGGCTCCGGGTCCGCAGGATCGCATTACGCGCCTTGACTGATTGGCATTGATTGGTGCAACCAATGGCGCATTCTGAGAGGAAGCTCTAGTTCGGCAAGACCGTACGCTTTATCAACCACCTTCGCCGAAAAAATGACGCGATTCGCCGCGGATGCAAACGCCGTAATCTCCAGATTCAACTGTTTTGACAGACTATTGGGATTCGTCTAGCCTTGAACGGAAATAAATTGAGCAAGGGTATGTTATGAACTACGTCAGGCTTGGCCGCAGCGGTCTGAAGGTATCTCGTGTGTGCGTCGGCACGAATATGTTCGGAGCCGGATATGTGGACGATGACCGGGCCGTATCGGTCATAGATGCAGCATTCGACGCGGGCATCAACTTCATCGACACCGCCGACGCCTACAACTCCGGTCACTCCGAGGTCGTGGTCGGGAAAGCGGTGAGCAGCCATCGCCACGATTTCGTCGTTGCCACTAAGGGGTTCATCGCCACCGGCCCCGGCCCCAACAACATCGGCCTCTCGCGCAAGCATCTAATGGACGCCGTCGAAGCAAGCCTCAGCAGGCTGGGCACTGACTACATAGACCTGTACCAGGTGCACTACTTCGATCCCGACACACCACTGGAAGAGACGCTCAAGACGCTGGACGACCTCGTGCGGCAGGGCAAGATTCGCTATATCGGCTGCTCCAACTTCGCGGCGTGGCAGCTCATGAGGGCGTTGTGGGTCAGCGACAGGGACGGCTTTGAGCGATTCGAGTCGGTGCAGCCGGAGTACAACCTAGGTAAGCGCGACATCGAGGGCGAGCTGTTCGACGCATGTTCCAATCAGAACGTGGGCATCATCCCCTACCAGATATTCATGGGTGGCGTTCTGACAGGACGCTACATCCCGGATTCAGCGCCACCATCCGACAGCCACATGGCATCGCGCCACGCCCAGCGCGCTAAGGATACCTATTGGACCGACCGCACCTTCAGGATGGTGGATACGCTGAAAGAAACGGCTGCCGAGCTGGAAATCAGCGTGCCCCAGATTCTCATCGCGTGGACGCTCTCAAGGCCGCAGATAACATCTGTGATTGTCGGCGCATCACGGCCTGAGCAGGCGCAAAGCAACGCGGAGGCGGTGTCCATCGAACTGCCCGAGGAGATAATGGCGCGGCTCGATTCTCTTTAGAATACAGGCCTTCGCCCTCACATACATGCAAAATCTCCGCAGGCCCCAAAGCATCTTCTACGGTTGGTACCTGGTAGGCATTTCCAGCTTCATGCTGATGCTGATGTCAACCACGGTGTTTCAGGGGGTTGGCACCTTCTTCGTTGCCCTGGAACGCAACTTCGGCTGGAATCGCACCACCCTCTCTGGCGCCTTCGCGCTCTCCCGCGTCGAAGGCGCTCTGCTTGGTCCTCTGGAAGGCATGCTCGTAGATAGGCTCGGCACCCGCAGGATGGTCATAATCGGCTATCTGGTGATGGGTCTGGGGTTCATATTCTATTCGCAGATCCAGACTGTCTGGCATTTCTATGTGGCATATCTCGCCATATCGCTAGGTTCCGGCGTAGGCGGCTGGATAGCCTTCGTCACGCTGATCAACAACTGGTTCTCACGCCGACGCGCGCTCGCGATGTCCATTGCCGTCTCCGGTATTCAGCTGGGCGGCTTTCTCGTTCCGATGCTGGCTTGGGGAATCGAGAATCACGACTTTCGCATGACTTCGCTGGGCATTGGCGTAGTGCTCATAGTGGTGGCGGTTCCGGCATCTAGCTTTGTGCGTAATCGCCCGGAAGATGTGGGCACGCAACCGGATGGAGAGCCGCTTCGACGCGCGGGTGCTTCCACTGGCGACGCCGCGCACTCCGAGTCAACGGAAACCATAGAACTTACGCCGCGCCAAGCATTGAAAACGCTCTCTTTCTGGGTGATTGCCGTCGCACGCCTGACCTCGGTAGTGTCCATCGTAACGCTGTCGGTACACCTCGTACCCAAGCTCACGGACTCCGGCATCTCCCTGATCACCGCGAATTTCGTCGTTACGCTCTACACTTTCGTCGCCTTCCTGAGCGGATTCGTAGCCGGCTACCTTGCAGACCGAACGTCTAAAATAGGTGTCCTGTTCGTGTGCATGTTGATGCAGGCACTGGCAATGGCAATCCTGACAGTGACCGACGGCCTGCCGATGGCGATGGTGTTCGCCGTCCTCTGGGGCGCAGGTTTCGGCGGCCGCGTGCCTCTTCTGACGGCGATTATCGGCGACTTCTTCGGCAGGCGGAACTTCGGCTCAATTCTGGGCTTGAACATGGTGCCGTCCAACATAGCGATGATATTCGCGCCGCTATTCGCCGGGTTCATGTTCGACCTGAGACAGAGCTACTTCATTCCATTCGCCACCTTCACCGTAATGGGATTCATAGGCGCCTTCGTCATTCTACTGGCAAGGATGCCGAGCGCGCCTGAACAGAGCAACTAGAAGGTCTTCTCAGAAGAACAGACCGCATATTACTCGATATGTCGACGAACCACCCTTGTCACAACTGGCGAAGACGCGGGTCCACCCGGTCGCGTATCCAGTCTCCGAGCAGCGTAAAGGCAATCACAGTCAGCGCAATCGCAAGTCCGGGTATCAGCGTTACCCACCATGCCGTGGTGATGTAGAGGCGACCCGCGGACGCCATCGATCCCCAGGCAGGCGTGGGCGGAGGAATGCCCGCGCCCAGGAAACTCAGCGACGCCTCCGCAAGAATCACAGAACCCACCTGGAAGGTCGCAACCACGACGACGGTGTTCATCACTCCCGGAAAGATGTGCTTGTACAGGATGCGCGAGGTCGATGCACCGGCGACTCTCGCCAGCTTGACGTAGTCCGTCTCCTTCAGCACAAGCGCTTCTCCCCGCACCTGGCGGGAGAAACTGCCCCAGATCAGGAATGCGAGCAAGCCCATCAGGAGTTGAATGCTCGCGCCCCAGATTATCGCCAGCGCCAGCGCGATCAGGATTAGCGGCAGCGAGAACTTGATGTCCACGATTCGCATAAGGATCTCGTCCACCCAGCCGCCAAAGTACCCGGACACCAAGCCTATCAGCGTGCCGATACCGCCGCCAATGACAAGCACTATCGCAGCTACCAGCATGGAAATTCGCGCTCCGTATATCAGGCGGCTCAGCGTGTCTCTCCCCAGATGGTCGGTGCCGAGGATGTGCTCTGCAGTGCCGCCGAAGAACATAGGCGGAATGTGCCTGTCGTCCAGCGAGCCGTCCTGCAACGGATCATAAGGGGCGATCAGCGGCGCTCCGACCGCCGCTATGAAGAGCGCGGAAAGGATGATAATGGACGAGACAGGCCAGCGCCGCAGTGTGCTGACACCACCTCTTATCCTTATCGACCTTGAAGGCGCTAGTACGCCCGAAATTCTGGTAGCAGCCATTTATGTGTACTTGATCCTCGGGTCCAGATACGCGTAGAGGATGTCCACGCCAAACGCGGTCACGACATAGACAAGCGTAACCAGCAGGATAATACCCTGGATTACGGGATAGTCCGAATTATTGAGTGCCTGAATCGACAGCAGCCCCAGCCCGGGCCAGGCGAATATCGTCTCCACCACAATAGTGCCAGTTATCAGGCCCGCCAATGTAAGCCCCGCGAAGGTAAGAGGAGCTATCATCGCGTTACGCAGAGCGTGCTTCCAGATCACGCTCTTTCCCGGCACACCCTTCGCCCGCGCAAGCTTGATGAACTCGGAATCGAGCACCTCCAACATAGAGGAGCGTACCAGTCTTAGCTGTCCTCCGGCAGACCCCCAGCCGAGCGTAATGGCGGGCAGGATCATGCTGTCAAACCCCGACTTGCGAGACGTCGGCAGCCATTCAAGCGACACAGCAAACACAAAGATCAGCACCAGTCCGATCCAGAATGAGGGCGCGGCATGCCCTATGATCGCAAACGAGCGTGCCAGATAGTCCCACACTCCTCCTCTTGTGATCGCCGCCAGCACGCCAAGCGGCACACCAATTATGATGGAAAAGGCAAATGCCAGCACGGCGAGCTGCGCGCTGTTCGGAATCCTGGACCACATCAGCTTGCTTACCGGAACGCGCTGAAGCACCGACTTGCCAAGGTCCCCTCGCACGAGCTTACCCATGTAGATGAGGTACTGCACCGCGATGGGCTTATCCAGTCCGAACTCCCTGCCCCACGCGTCATAATCTGCTTGCGTAGTGTCGTCCGACAAGAGGATGGTTCTGGGATCGCCTTGCATGCGGGCTAACGCGAACACTAGGACGCTGACGGTCAAGAGGGTAACGACCGCAGCCGTGAACCGGCGGAACAAGAACTTCTGCACTCTGGCATTCCTCGGGAAGCGCGTTGCCTATCCGCAAGGTCGGCTGCGGGCGGGAACTCACCGCGCTGCTCACTTGACTATGGAGGACTTGCCCGCCACTCGTGCCAAGCGTAAGAGTGGCGGGCGATAACTATCGTTGCAGTCACCTACGGCTTCTGCACGTACTCAAATGCCGTAAGGCCCGCGCCTCCGATGGGAATAGTCCAAACTCCCACCTTGGACGGACTCACGGCGAATATACCGTAAGTCTCGACTACGCCGATGATCTGCTGCTGCTCATGCCACCAGTCCCACTGGGTCTCCCGCAGCTTGTCTATGCAGTCGGCGTCAAGACATCCGTCGATCTCCGCGATGATCTCGAGTGGCCGGCGCACCTCGAAACCGGGGTTGAACGCCCCGACCGGGTTGCGCCGCAGCATGGCAATCTCAGGATTGAGTCCCAGTCCGGGTCCTGAGCTGCGGAACCACCAGTCCCCGTTCTCACGCGCTACAACGGACGGCCTGTTCGCAGAATAAGTCAGTATCTCTATGTTGACCTTGATGCCGACCTCCTCCATGAACTTGGCAATTGCCTCGCCCATCTCCACCTCAAGCGGATGGCAGCAGGTCGTAACTCTCATCGTCGCCTCAAATCCATCGGGATGTCCGGCTTCGCTCAGGTACTGCCGCGACATCTCAGGGTCATACGGCACACTCCACTTGTCCTGGAAGTATTTCTCGAAGGTTACGCCTGACATTTCCGCCGGGCCCGCGGGTCGCCCGAGTCCACCAAGTATATTGTTCACGATGGATTGCCGGTCAATCGACATCGACATCGCCCAGCGCACCTTGCGCGCGTTTTCCTGTTCCATTTCGCTGTCGCAGTCTCCCACCCACGGCGCATCGGGACTGTACCCTGGTCTGGGGAACGGGTCCACAATCGTGCCGTCCAGTGTCTCCGGCATGCAGAACCTGCCTTGTGGGTATAGCCGCTGGTAACCACCACCCGTTAGCCGCCTTATGTCCAACCCCCTACCAGAAAGCCTCTCGGACTCAGTGACCGGCACGACGGATATGTCAACCTCACCTACAGCAAGCGCCGCTACCTTCGTCGCCTGTTCCTTAATCTCTACGCCCTTGATGACGGCATAGCTTGAGTCCTTCCTGTGGTGTCCAGGGACTGCTTCTACCTCAACCTGGTCACCTGCGTCCCACTTCACGAACTTGAACGGACCAGTGCCGCCAGATAGGTCAAGGTGAGCTTCTTCCTTGCCGAGTTGTTCAACCCTCTGCTTGCTTACGATACCGAACGAACCGCAACCTCCGGGCCCGTTGAACTGACTGTCGATGAAGAAGATGTTCGGCTTGTCCAAAATGAACTGAACGGTGTACGGCTCGACCGCCCTGACCTCCTGGACTCGCGCCTTCGATATGAAGATGTTGGAGTGAATCGACCCGTCGGCGACCATGTCCTCATGCGAGAACTTCCAGTCTTCAGAGGTCATCTCACCCCAGCCACCGTGGAACTGCACTCCCTCCTTCAACTGCCACGTTAGCACCGTAGCGGTGTCGTCGTACGACCAGGACTCACCCAAGTTAGGTACGATGACCGGATCCAAAAGGTCCCAGCGCTTCGGCGTCTCATATACGCTGTACCGGTGCGATGTGCCCTGACTGATGCAGGAAAGCAGGCTCGGAACGGTACCGGGGAATGCGATGTCTGATTCGCCGACTATAAGCGTGCCGGACTGTCCTTCCTGCGAGGGCGCCGGAGCTGGACGCGGAGCCCTGGTCGGCACCGCGCCGGGCTGAATGTACACGACACTCGTAGGGGTAGCCTGCGGAGCCGCAGCAGGAGCAGCGGGGGCGGCGGGAGCCGGTTGAGCAGGCATAGCGGGGGCTTGAGGTGCAACGGCTTGCCCGGGAGCAGCCGGCGCCTGTGCCTGCGCGGGAGCAGCTTGTGGTGCGGCCGCAGGAGCCGAAGGCTCCGGGCTGGCACAGGCAATGAAAACAGCCGGAATGATGATTGAGATCATTAGCAGAAACATTGATGGTTTCGTCATCATTCCCTCCTCGGGCTATTCTGTTGTCAATCGACCGCCCCACACCACCTATGCCAAGACTATAATGATAATCTTCGTCAAGCGCAACCGCCCACATTTGATATACTCTTTGCCGACCTCACGATTCCGGCGGACTATGAAAGGAGCGGCGCAATGCAATACGGATTCTGCCTGCCCAACACGATGGACGGTGACGAGCTATGCAGGTTCGCGCAGAAAGCGGAGGAGCTTGGCTTTGAGTCGGTGTGGATTGGCGACCACATCGTGCTGCCCACGTCGCCCACGAACCAGTACCCGTACACTCCCGACGGCTCGTTCAGGCGTCCGCACGACGCGCCGTTCCTGGAAACATTGACCATTCTTGCCTATGTCGCAGCGTGCACCAGAACCATTCGAATCGGCAGCACGGTGGTCATCGTTCCGTACCGCAACCCTATCCTGCAGGCGAAGATATTCGCCTCGCTCGATGTGCTATCCAAGGGCAGAGCCGTATGCGGCGTAGGCGTGGGCTGGCTGGAAAAGGAGTTCGAGACGCTGGACGTGCCGTACTCCGAGCGCGGCCCCATGACCAACGAATGGCTGGAAATCTTCACGAATCTCTGGAGCGAAGAGGAACCGGCATACAGCGGCGAATACTACAGCTACGACGGCATCTTCTTCGAGCCGAAGCCCGTGCAGCAGCCACGCATCCCGATATGGGTCGGAGGGCATACGCGCCGCGCCCTGCGCCGAACCGCCCGATACGGCGACGCCTGGCATCCCTCCCGCCAGTCTCCCGAGTTTGTCACCCGCAATCTGCCCTACTTGTATGAGCAAGTAGAGGCGGAAGGGCGCAGCGCCGACGAAATCACCATATCCCTGAAGCGCAGCCTGCACTTCTCAGACATTGGTGTCTCGGGATCAGGCAGCGGCAACGAGGTAACCGGAGCAGGCATCTCCGCCGACACACAGTACGTCATCGAGGACATCAAGAAGTGCGCCGACATCGGCATCCACCAGCTAACCTACGACTTCCCCACAAACGATATCGAAGAGTGCATCCGCATACTTGAGCACTTTGCGGAGAAGGTCGCGCCCGCGGCATCTTGACCTTTAGGGAGAAGTGTAAGTTCCTCGTCCTATACACCAAACAATGTTCTGCGAACTATATCCCGTGTAGTCCCCTGTCGTTCCGCTATGTCAGATAGGATAGACGCGAGTGTTCCAACTCGGATTGCGCGATGGTTCGGGATTGTGACTGAATGTTCCATTCCATCCACATTGGCTGATACTCTGATGTGGCTGCCTCGTTGCCTAACTAGCCGATAGCCGTAGTGACGCCTTAGAAGTGCAACCAAGTCCTGCCCTGAGATGTCACGGGGCAAGCTCATAAGGCGATTGCTTCGTCTTTGACGAAATGGAGCCTGATAACCTTCGGTTCAGTTCCATCATCAAAGTGGCATGCCACTGCGTCTCTCACCATCGCCTTCAGGTCTTCCCAATCATCGCCCTGCGTGAAGATGCTGTAACCTAGCGCGCGCGCGTCAAAGCCACCTTCTATCGCTTCGGTCACTTCGAAGATTATCTCGCTCTGTTCAGCCATGGGTCTCCCTCAGCGCATCGACATTACGACAAGACATGCCCAACAAATGTCGAGGGGCAGCCATAAAACTGCCCCCTACTGCAAATCGCCAAAAACTGATTTCTGAACTGCCGGACCTACACCGCCAGCGCACCCACCTTCTCGTATGTGCCCTGAACGATTGGCTTGGCTTCCACTTCCAGCCAGTCTTCAAGTATCTCAGTGTACAGGCCGCGGAAGTCGAAGTTGAAGGCGAGGTCGCCCTCGACGAGAGTGTGAGCCTCTAGCGACGGGTATTCGTTGTAGTGACCGCCCTTCACGCCGTCGCCGATCAGGAACGATACGCCGCCGGAACCATGGTCCGAGCCGTTGCCGTTATCCTTCACGCGCCTGCCGAACTCCGTGAAGACCAGCATCAGCACGTCTTCGCTGGCGTCGTGCTGCTTCAGGTCGGTGTAAAGGTCGTAGATGCCACCGGAAATGTCCGTTAGCAGCCGCTCCTGGAGCGCAACTTCGTTCGTGTGCGTATCGAAGCTGCCATGCTGCGTGTAGCAGATGCGCGTACCCACATCAGCGAGCAGTACCTGCGCCACGCCTTTCATGCTCTTGCCGTAGGAGTCTGAGCCGTATTCGACATCAGACCGGTACTTCTGCGGCGCTGTCTGAAGGATGTCCGCGCCACGCAGAGCGTCAAGGCCTGTCTTGCTCAGAAAGTCCATCACCGGCCCGCTGCCGATCGCCTGGGAGTACATATTGGCGAAGACTTCGAGCGCCTCCGCCCGCTGGTCCGTGCCATCTATGTCGTTAAGCAGGCCGTAGCTTTCGAGGTCAGTAACCGATGCAACCGGCACGCCCGGCGATACGAGCGCGCGAGGCAGACCCGCACCGAAGTTCACGGCACCGACAACATTCTCGCCGCTGGGGTCCATCTCTCGCAGCGCCTGACCCAGCCAGCCTTGGTTGCCAACCTTCGTTGGTTCTGCTGTGTGCCAGATGTCCATCGAGCGGAAGTGCGAGCGGTTGGGATTCGGATAGCCGACACCGTGAACGATGGCGACCTTGCCCTCGTCCCATAGGTCCTTGATCGGCGCCATGCCCGGATTGAACCCGTAGTCCTCGTCGATGGGGATTGCCCGGTCCTCGGTGATACGGATATTCGGCCGGTTGTCGGCGTAGAGTGGGTTGTTATACGGCACAACGCAGTTCAGGTAGTCGTTGCCACCCGAAAGCTGCACCACAACCAGTTTGCGGTTCTTGCCATTGCTGCTCATAGGATTTGTTCCTCCCGGCGGGTTACTTGGAGCTCAGATGGTTGCACATGCTCGAAATAGTCAATCAATTATATCTTCTCATACACCTGGAAGCGATGGCGGCAGGTCTCCAGCACGTACACGCGCTCCTGCTCATCGAGCACGACGGTCACAGGGTCCCAGAAGTAAGATTCGATGCGGGCAGATGCCTCGTGCTCGTCCTCGACATCGACCTTGAATTCAGGCACGAAGCGCGAGCGGGCGTCCAGCTCGTCGGCGTTCGCGTTGAGGTATTCGACCGCCCATTCGCCCAGTGTCGCTTCGCCTCGCAGAGATGTTATGAAGTTTCCGTCCGCATCAAGCACCTGCACTCGCTGGTTTCCCCAGTCGGCGACATACATGTTGCCGTCGGAGTCAACGGCAAGCCCGGAGGGTCGGTTGAACTCTCCCTCTCCGTCGCCGGTGGAGCCGTAGGCAGCGATGAATTCGCCGTCGGGCGTGAACTTCTGTATGCGGTCGTTGCGCCAGTCGGCAATATAAATCTGCCAGTCCTTGTCCTGGGCGATTCCCCAAGGCAAGTTGAACTCGCCATCGCCGTCGCCAAACGAGCCGAACTTGCTGATGAACTGCCCGTCCTTGGTCATCCTCTGCACGCGGTGGTTGCGGTGGTCAACGAGCAGTAGGTTGTCGTCAGCGTCGAATGCCAAGCCCGAGGGTCCATCGAACTCGCCGTTGCCGAAGCCAACTGTGCCCCACTTGGAGACATAGTTGCCGTCCGAGTCATAGACGGTAACGCGCTGCAGGAAATCGTCCGCCATGTACAGGTTGTTGTTCTTGTCCAGCGCGAGGGCCGATGGCCATATCATCTGGCCGTCTCCCCTGCCATATCCATACAGCTGACCGAAGAACTGGTGGTCAACGGTTGCCATCTGAATGCCCACGATGTCCAGAGCGGTCGTGTTGCTGCGACTTCCAACAAATATCCTGCCATCGTCGCGGATCACCATATCCGTGGGCAGATGGAATCCCCTGCCGCCCTGGTCCGCCACGAAACCAATCGTGTCGAGATACTTCAGGGTGAAGGGCTTTGTGAGTGTCTGTGTAGCCATGCTTTTTCCTTCTTGATGACATATCCCAAAAGACACAAGGGATATACTTTATCCGCCGGCGATATTCGCTATCATATTCGCCAGTGCAATGAACCCGCCTATCGTGATTGACAGCAGCGCTATAAACCCACCGATGACAACTGATAGTAGTGTTAAGAAATGACGATTGACCTTCCTATCAAGCTCTCGAACTGTCTCAATCAGGTCTTCCAAGCGCTTCAGCCCCTGTTCCTGTCTGCCTTCAATTAGACCCAGGTCTCTATCCGTGTATTGTCTCTGTTCGGTTTCAGGAGTTGCCACCATGTCGTCCATCCCTTCCGGTCTTACGCCAGCTGATATTCCTGCGTAGTTACCGCCATCTGAAGCATGGTCACAATCTTCTGCTCGGCGAAGTCCGCGGAGGAGTCATCATCGAACGACAGGTCCCCCCACTTCGCGGCATAGTCGATGAGGCCCTGTCGCGTGCTGTCCAGCACGGGCATCGGCCCTATTACGTCGAAGCAGGCATCCACCAGCGTCTCCGCATCGAGAACGCCGTTGTCTGCGTAGTCCCGAATGTCGCTTATGAGCATCCGCAGGCCCGGCTTGTTCGGGTTGCCGAGCACCTTGCTCGCGAAATTGACCCGGTGCACATAAGAGCCTGTGTTGATCCACTCGCTGCCGCCCTGCCAGCCCTCAACACTCGGCGGAGCATAGAGCGCCTGACCCATCTGCGAGCAGACGCCGGCAGCCGCATAAGTTTCCATTGAAGGAAGCTGGAGTCCTCCTGCTAGTCGCAGCGTGCCCACCACCATCTCCGCAGGACTCTTGATCCTGCCGAACCGCACGGCCTCATCCCTAAAGAAGTCGGAGTTGAACATCACGCGCAGCATCGCGGATATGTCGTAGCCCGAATCGAAGTACGCCTTCGTCATGATATCGATGGCCTCGGGGTCCTTCGGGTCCTCATAAGGCCATTGCGGGACCGGAGATTCGTCGGCAACGAAGAAGTGGTACAGATGGCGCGCGATGAACCGAGGCGTGGCTTCCTGCTTGCAGATGATGTCAACCACGTCCTCCCCGTTGAAGTTACCCCTCTCACCAAGGAAGAACTTCTCCTCCTCGTCATGGTCCTCCTCGTCATAGTTGAACTGCCATGCGATATAACCATAGGGCCGCGCCGTGTTATTCCGCATCTTGATGGACATATAGTCAGGATTGACAACGCTCCAGCCTGTAAAAGCCCTGGAGCACTCCTTGATATCCTCTTCTGTGTAGTTGCCCACACCCATCGAGAACAGTTCCAGGATCTCCCTGCCGTAGTTCTCGTTGATCTGATCCTTGTGGTTGTCCTGGTTGTCCAGCCACATCAGCATGCCGGGGTCGCGCGACAGCTGCACCAGCAGGTCGCGGAAGTTGCCCATGCCGTACTGGCGGAACATCTCCACCTGGTTCACTACCATGCGCGCCTGTATCAGCTTCGTGGCAGCGGTAGCGAACACCCTGTGCCATAGCAGCGCCATCTTTTCTTCGAGCGGGTTCGGAGTGGTTGCCATGCGATACACCCAGTGCGCGCCAGCAGCCTGCCCATTGCGAAGGTCGGACTGGTCAACGTGATAGCGGCGGATGATGTCTTCGGGCATCGAGAATGCCTTCGACCGCGACAGCAGGTCATCAACCGTCGCCTCGTAGCCCATTTCAAGCCGTTCCTCGACCTCTCGTTTCGTCGCCCCGAAAGAAGCCCTTCGCAGCAGATGTGCCATCAGTGCAACATCCTGTTTTGACTGCACAGTCGTCATTTGCGCCCTCCAAGACCTTGATCAGTTTGTAAATCTCAAGACGCGGTTAACACAGTGATAAATGGGTGTTATTGCGCCCGCTGATATGTTCAGAAGAGTTTATCAGTACGCCATTTTTCAGTCAACGACTTGCGGCGCGGGCGCTTGCTCATCCGCGTCCGGCAGGTCCGATTCTTCGCGCTGCTCCCGAACCCAGAGCAGCACAAGGAATCCAACGATGAGAAATACCGCAAGGAGCGACATTGCGATTCTAAAGCGGATTGCGCCCAAACTTATCAGCGTGGTTGTTATCAACCACCACAGGGCAGGTCCTAGCGCCGCAGACAGTCTGCCGGACATTTGGAACAGCCCGAAGAACTCGCCTACCTGTCCATCAGGGGCAAGCTTCGTCAGCAGCACGCGGTCGGCAATTTGCGGCGATGCCCAAGCCAAGCCTCCAAGGAATCCGACAGCCCACAATGTAGCAGGCAGCGACAAGCCGAAAATCGTTAGATTCACGCCTATGAAGGCGACGCCCGCCACCAGGGAGACGCCTAGCACCACTACTGCCCAGAGCGCCACGCCGACCATCAACACACGCTTCGGGCCGAATTTGGATACCAGAAAGCCGACAACGACCGAAGCGCCCACAGCGACCAGCAGCAAAGTGGTAACAAAATTCACTGCCTCATTATCAGTAGCTACGCCGATTTCCACCAGGTAAAGAACATAGAACGAGCTGACCGTGTTGACCGCTTCCGTATAGGCGAAGCGCGCGATGATGAACCGAAACAGGTTGACATGCTCGCGGGCGCGTTGAAATGTGGAGAAAAGCTGGCGATAAGATCCGATGATTAGCGATTTGTCCAGGCGTCGCATTGCGCCGCCTTCCTTGAGTATCAGCAGCAGCGGCAGCGCGAACAGCACATACATTCCGGCAGTGGGCAAAAACGCCCACTGATTGCCGTACGTCTTGACCTGCGGTTCAAATAGCAAGAACGCCACAAACAGGCCTACATATCCTGCGCCAATGCCAATGCCTGAAACTATGCCTCGCGTTTCTTCCGAACTCACATTGATAATCAGCGAGTTGTAGAAGATAAGCCCCGTCTGGTACAGGTAGTTCGCAATGAAAAAGAGCGCAAGCCCGGTCGTCAGCCCGCCGAACAAGCCTATCACTGCCGTAAGTGAGGCGCAGGAAAGCAGGCAGACGGCAAGCATAGGGATGCGCCTGTTCAGCCTATCGGAAACTGTGCCCATCGCCGGCGCCGTGAGCGCGACCAACAGCGCGGACAGCGCAAGGGTTATCGCAAATACGGCGCTGCTGCCGCCGGCGCTCTTCATGTCCTCAGCTACCCAGAGGGGAAAGAAGAAAGTGAGGATACTCGCAGAGAATATCGTGTCCGAAAAGTCGTACAGCGACCATGCCGGCATTGACAGCGACTTTCGCGGGTTTTGCTTAAACGAAATAGACGCTGACCGAGCGCTATGAATAAGCCTCGACCCAATACTGCGAGAATTCTCTTTACTCAAGACGCACATCCAATGGTAAGTATGTTCATTTGGGCAGAAAAGCCTCAAGATGCTCGTCGAGTTCTATTCCGAGCGAGCCAAGCACTCCGTTCAGCATCGCGTAGTAACCGATGACCACGACGAGCTCGACAGCGCCCTCCGGTCCCAGCAGATGCTCGATCGCCTGAAAGGTGCGCTCGCTCAGCGCGCCGTCGCGCACGAACTCTTTGCCCGCCTGCGCGAATACGCCCTCTTTCGGAGGCAATCCCATAGGCGCCCTGCCGCTGCGAATGGATTCGATAACCTCTGGCCGGACTCCCACAGCTCTCGCTATCGGCTCGTGGTGACCCCATACATACAGGCTATCGAGCGCCCGGGCTACGCCAAGAATCGCCGTCTCCCGAAACGCGGGATGCAGCGTGGAACCTAGCCGGATATGCTCGCCAAGCACTCCGACGGCTTCCGCCGCGTCCGGGCTGTTCATCAGCAGGCGGAAAGAGTTGGGCATGCCCTTGCCGTCAATGCCGCCGCGCGTCTCGGCGATGTGGTCATAGATGGAATGCTTGTCGGCAGGCAAGTCTTCTCTGTTCATATAGGGAATGCGCGCCATGACAGTACCTCTCCGTCTTACTTCAAACTCCACTATTCCGAATTGCCCAATTTTCGCAGAATGTCCCGCTTCGCGCGCTGCTGGCGGGCCTGCAGCACATCACTCACCGCAACAGGATACTCATTCGGCGACCTAATACGCCTATGCGCGGTGTGCAGACGTCCAAGTTCGCGGGCGCATCGCTGCCTTAACTCATCCAGCGATGGCGGCACTCCTGTTCGCGCGCCGTCCTTCATCACTTCGGTCAGCAGTTCATCGGCACTCTCTGGCGTGGGCTCATCGACGGAAGAAATCACATCGCCAGCATACATTCCGTTCGCGCCGAGCCTTCGGAACACCTGCTTTCCGCCGACCAGCGTCTCCTTGTCTTCGCTGAGCTTCATCGTAGGTCTGCCGTCATACTCCACCATCTTGTACACGCAGTCCAGCCACGGGTAGTCCGCCGACGTGCCCACGTTCGTCCCGACGCCGAAGCCGTCAATTTCCGCACCCGCTTCCAGCAGGTCTCGTATCTGAAACTCGTCCAATCCACCACTGGCGAGCACATGCACACCGGGCAGCCCGGCCGCGTCCAGCATCGCACGCGCCTCGCCTGACAGCGCCACGAAGTCGCCACTGTCCAGCCTGATGGCATTCAATTGGTGCCCTTCCTCTCTCATCTGATGCGCAACGGAAATCGCGTTCCGCACTCCCTGTATTGTGTCGTAAGTGTCCACCAGAAATGTGGAGTTGCGCGGAAAAGACTCGGCGTAGGCGCTGAACGCCTCAAGCTCGCTGTCGAACGACGTGACGAATGAGTGCGCCATAGTACCAACTGCCGGGATGTCATGCCGAAGTGCGGCAAGCACATTGCTCGTGCCCGCGAATCCACCAATGTACGCGGAGCGTGCCAACTTCATCGCGGAGTCGATCCCCTGAGTGCGCCGCGCCGCGAAGTCCACAACTGTTCGCCCGTCAGCGGCCTCAACCACTCGCGCCGCCTTGGTTGCCAGCATCGTCTGCACATTGAACATGTTGAGCAGAAGAGTCTCCGCGATCTGCGCCTCGATGACTGGCGCCGTCACCTCCAGCACCGGCTCGTTGGCGAAGAATATGCTCGCCTCCGGCATAGCTCGCGCGCTGCCCGTGAAGCGCAGCGTTCTTAAATATTCCAGAAATCCATCGTCGAACAGACCCAATGACCGCAAGCCTGAGATCTCACCCTCGCTGAAGCTCAGACCGCTCAACGCGTCCAGCATATCCTCAAGTCCTGCGAACATAAGGTAACCGCGGTCAGTGGGAAGACGCCGCACGAACAGGCTGAAGCACGCCTCCGCCGTAACACCCGCCTGCCAGTATGCCTGCGCCATCGTCAGCTCGTACAGATCGGTGAACAGGCTCAGCGATTCACCCTCGGCTGAATCTGTCGAAAGTTGGTGATCCATACCTGCATCCGTTTCGCGCAGCGAAGCATCTCAATTAGTGTAGCCGGTTCCCCAGTAAGGGCTATGCTACATTATCTAATAGAGAAAAGTAACAAGTCAGGGTCGAACCGGAGAAGCGGTAAACGCCATTCGGAGGCATTCACATCACGATGGACCTGAAACTTAAACACGCGATTTTCGGAGCAGTGCTCGCGCTGTCTGTCGCAGCAATCCTTGCCTGTGGGGGAAGCACTCCTGTCGCGCAACCTGCGCCGACTGGACCTACCCCGACACTGGCGCCCGCATCGACGGCGACTATGGCTCCAGTCGTTGCTCGCGCTGATACTCCTGTTCCGCCAACGGCCACGACAGTTCCGACGTCCGAGCCCGCAGCCACAGCTCCTGCACCAACACCTAAACTCGTGGATGAGCCAACGGAAACTGCAACAGTTGCGCCAACCGCAGAATCTCCAACCATACAGCCAAATCAGCAGCCTGTGGACACACCTACCAGCGCTCCAACCCAGCCGGCACCGACGGCAACGAGTGTACCCACCGCCGAACCGACACCAACATCCGTGCCGCCCACTGCAAGTGCCGTTCCCACATCCACGCCTGAGCCGACGGCTGCTCCGATGCCGCAAGCCGGCTCCGATGTAGGCGACCTAGCGCCCGACTTCACGCTGCCAAGCGCGCGCGGCGACGACTATCCGCTAAGCGCATATAGGGGACACAGCAATATCGTGCTTGTCTTCTACCGCGCATTCTGGTGACCGTTCTGCCGTGCTCAGCTCGTCGAGCTGACAGACTACTACGCAGAAATACAGAAGGAAGACGCGATAATTCTCGCGGTGAGCGCCGACAACCTGGAGGGAGCGGAGGGCGCCGCACATCAATGGGGCGCGCCCTTCCCCATCCTATCTGACTCGGGCAGGACTGCCATCATTGACTATGGTGTGCTTGCAAGCAATCATATTGCCATACCGTCCACCTTCATCATCGACAAGGAGGGTATCATTCGCTGGAAGTATGTCGGCAGCACGGGAGACCGCCCGGATCCTGAGACAGTCATCGAGCAACTGAAGGCTATCGAGGGCTGATGAAGACGCGCTCTCTGCCATAGCAGACAGCGGCAAGGTTCCTTCGACTCACGCTGCCGAAGCTTGCCTCTTTGAGCTGGATAGAGCAGTCTATTACCCTGTAAAAGCCCTGCCTGTGACCTACGATTTCAGAGCCGAATTGAGACCCTTCTTGACATTGCTCACCTTGACACCTATTGCCATGAATTATAATATTGGGTCATCGGGAGACCTAGATAATCTAGGGTAAATCATTCTAAGGGAGGTGAGTTGCATGGAAATTGCGATATTCTCCATACTCGCCGTCCTGATAGGCCTAAGCATAGGCGCACTTGGTGGATACTTCGGAAGAGGGCTGCTACAAAAAAAGAGTTACGCAGCAGCGCAGTCGGAGGCTGCGCAGATTTTGGAAGACGCCGCGGACGAGCGGCGCGCGATCATCATCGAAGGCAAGGAGGAAGCGTTACAGTTCCGCACAGAGGCGGAGTCCGAAATCCGCGAACGCCGTTCCGAGGTTCAGCGCACGGAACGGCGCGTTGCTAACAGGCAGGAAAACGTCGAGCGGCGCGCGAACAATCTCGATCGCCGCGAAAGGAAGTTGTCGGACAAGGAAAAGTCCGTCAGTGACCTTGAACGTTCCCTGTCTGAACTCAAGACAAAGAGAAGGCAACGCCTCCAGGAAATGAAGGCGGAGCATGCGCAACAGCTGGAAGCGATGCGCTCTGAGCAGCTCGTCAGGCTGGAAGAAATCGGCGGTCTATCGTCAGCCGATGCCCGCAACGAGCTGATGCACAGCGCAGAGCAGGAAATCCAGCACGATCTTGCCATTCGCTACCGCGACCTTGAGGAGCAGGCGAGAGCGGAAGCCAGCGAAAGCGCCCGCAACATCCTCGCCCTTTCCATTCACAGGTTGGCGGCAGATGTGGTTTCCGAAGCCACAGTCACCACAGTGCAACTACCCAGCGACGACATGAAGGGTCGTCTCATAGGCCGTGAAGGACGCAACATACGAGCAATCGAGAAGGCCACAGGCGTGGACCTCATAATCGACGACACCCCGGAGGCGGTAACCTTATCCTGCTTTGATCCCGTGCGCAGGGAGATTGCCCGCCTGGCGGTTACGAATCTGGTATCGGACGGCAGAATACACCCAGCCCGTATCGAAGAGATGGTGGGCCGGTCGGAGAAGGAAGTATCAGACATTATTTGGAAGTGCGGTGAAGAAGCCGCACTGGAAGTCGGTGTTCGCGGTCTGCACCCGGACATTGTGCGACTGCTTGGACGCCTGAAGTATCGCTACAGCTACGGCGAGAACGTCCTGCAGCACAGCATCGAGGTGGCGCATCTATCAAGCATGATTGCCTCTGAGGTAGGCGCGAATGTCAAGGTCGCCAAGGCAGGCGGCCTGCTGCACGATCTCGGCAAGGCGCTATCGCACGAAGTCGAAGGACCCCACGCTGAGATAGGGGCGGACATAGCGTCCAAGCACAGCGTGGCAAGGGCAGTCTGCACCTGCATCGCAGAACACCACGACGACGTTATGAGCACTACGGAGGCATTCATAGTCTCCGCCGCAGACGCAATTAGCGCGGCGCGTCCCGGCTCCCGAAGGGACACCGCGGAGAATTACATCAAGCGCCTTCAAGCCCTCGAAGAGGTCGGGCGCGCGTTTGACGGCGTCGAAAAGTGCTATGCCATTCAGGCGGGACGCGAGGTGCGCGTCATGGTAAAGCCGCAGGCAGTTGACGATGCCACCGCGGCTAAGATGGCAAACGACATCGTTAAGAAGATAGAGGCGACGCTGGTTTACCCTGGCCAGATAAAGGTAACAGTAATCAGGGAAAGCCGTGCAGTCGGATACGCTCGCTAGACTTGAACCACATATGAAAATGAACTGACCGCCACGGCCTGAATGCAAAGCCTGTGGCGGTCATTCAGTCTCTAGTGCAATCAATGTCAGATTTAGTTCATTGTCCGCGATTGCAAAGGAAAATAACCTGACCCAGAACGGAGCAATAAGACAGCCGTGCCAGCCATCGAAGTTGATCTACACCTACATACCACTTTCTCAGACGGCACTCTGACGCCCACTCAGGTCGTTTCGCTTTGTGCCGAACGCGGATTGAAGACAATCTGCATCAGCGACCATGACACCACGAACGGCCTGCCGGAAGCGTTCGAAGCCGCATCCGCCCACCCGGATATTACCGTCATCCCAGGCATTGAGCTCAGCACCGACGTGCCCGGCAGCGAAATCCACATTCTCGGCTACTTCGTAGATCACACGGATGCCTCCCTCCAGGCCATACTGGAGGAGTTCCGTAGCGGACGCGAAGACCGCGGCAGGAAGATGGTCGATAACCTGAATGAAATGGGACTTGCCATATCGTGGCAGCGCGTTCAGCAGATAGCGGGAGATGCCTCTATCGGCAGGCCACACATAGCGCAGGCGCTCGTAGAGGCAGGGTACGTGAAATACCCGCGCGACGCATTCGACGAGTATCTCGGTCGCAACGGCTCTGCGTACGTCGAGCGCCCAAAGCTCCTGCCTGAAGATGCTGTGCGCCTGCTCGTTGACCACGGCGCATTGCCGGTCATGGCACATCCCACGTACTCAGAGTCCAAGTCAGACCGCGACGGTGTATCCTCGCTTCCTGAAATACTGAGCGAACTCAAAGCGGCGGGCCTTGTCGGCATGGAAGTCTATTACGGCGACTACACTCCCGAACAAGTGGAGTGGCTGCGCGGGCTCTCGGAGGACTTCGACTTAATTCCCTGCGGCGGCAGCGACTATCACGCGCTTGGCAACCCCGGCGAGCCCGAACCGGGCACCGTTGGCCCCCCGGTGTCCAGCGTCGAAGCCCTGTACGCACTCAAGGCTGCTGCTGCGAGATGACAGTCAGCGACGGAATACTCATCGTCGGCGCCTACCTGTGGGGCGGCATTCCAACAGCGTATCTCGTCGCCCGACTTAGCTCGGGCATCGACATCCGCAATTACGGCTCCGGCAACGTGGGGGCGTCCAACGCACTGGTGCATGTCGGAGCGAAGACCGGCGTAACCATCGGGCTGTTCGACATGATCGGCAAGGGCATCCTGCCGGTACTACTGGCGCGCGCATTCGACGACAGTCTGGGAGTACAGGCGGCGGTAGGCCTAGCCGCAATAGCGGGCCACAACTGGTCGCCCTACATTCGCTTCACCGGCGGGCGTGGCGTCGGCACCGCAGGAGGAGTCGTTCTCGCCTTCGCGCTGTGGCACGAAGCGATCATAGCCACTATCCTCATCGCGGGACTGGGACGCTTCGTGCTCAAGGACACGGGCCTGCTGACACTGATCGCGATGATCGCCCTGCCAGTTAGCGCGTTCACGCTGAGCTTGCTGGAACTGGCATACAGGCCGGCTGAAGTCGTGGTTATGTGCGCGCTGATTGGTGTGCTGCTTGCTGTCAAGCGCATGACGGCCAACTGGGAACCCCTTCCCCGCGAGCAACCCGTGCTTCAGACGATTGTTTGTCGTATCCTATGGGACAGGGATGTTCCCAGGCAGCAGGAGTGGACCGGGCGAACCCCGGCGGCAGATGTTACAGAGGCGGCAGAGCAATGACACAGACACAGTATTGCGCCAGACACCCAAAGACGGAGACGAACATACGGTGCGGCAGGTGCGAGGAAACCATCTGCCCCGACTGCCTCGTGCACTCTCCCGTAGGCATGCGCTGCCCCGACTGCGCGCGCGTCAACATAGTTCCCACCTACGACGTCCCATTGCCGTTTCTGCTGCGCGGTATTGCGGCCGGGGTGGCGGCGGCTCTTGTGCTCGGCTTTGCCTTCTACTTTGCCGCCCCGATTCTCTTCAGGCTGGTGTTTCTCGACATAGCGCTCATTAACACCATTCTCCCCTTTCTATATGTGGCAGTCATGGCGGTCATAGGACTTGCCGTCGGCGAGGCAGTGAGCATCTCTACCAACCGCAAGCGGGGGCTGAAGTTAAAGATCGTAAGCGCCGCTTGTGTATTCGTCGCTTCATTTGCCATCACGCTCGGCTTCCCTTCCGCCGCTTACGGCTTGATGTACCTATTCATAGGGCTGGCGCTCGCCACCTGGCTGGCAATCCGTCCCTTCTAGTTCATTACGCTTACGGTACGCTTGCCCTCCCACTTACAACACGCACGGTTTCATTGACACCCATAAGGCGCATCGCTAGAATGGCGCAACCACATTTCGTCAGGAGCGGACAGCGCCGATGGATGAACTGGATGCCAAGATAATCGCGACGCTGCGGCAGGACGGGCGAGCGTCGAACGCAGGCATCGCCAGGGCAGCAGGAGTGAGCGAAGGAACCGTGCGTCGTCGCCTGCGCCGGCTTATCGAAGAGGAGCGCATTTTCGTCGCTGCCATCCCGAATCCAGACATGATGGGGAACCCATTCGAAGCTCTCATAGGGGTGCGGGTGGACCCTGACAAGGCAGACATGGCAGCAGACACAATGGCTTCAATGGACGAACTGTCCTGGGTTACAGTCAGCACCGGCCCTTTCGACATATACGGTTGGGTCACCCTGACTTCGCCCTCGGCTCTGAACGATTTCCTTCGCACCAAGGTGGCCACTATCCCCGGAGTACGCCGCACGGAGACGTTCGTGCATCTTGACGTCAAGAAACGCTCCTACGGCATACCATCCTAGCCCCCTCATCACTTCGACCGCCCATAAACCCTGAAATCCGCTGTCCAAGCCTGTATAATTTCTATACGTTTGCGATTTCAAGGGGGCAGAATTGCTAAAGACAATCAGCTGCGGCGACGTGCGCGCCGAACACATTGGCAAGACGGTGACGCTGGCAGGCTGGGTGCATCGCCGCCGCGACCATGGCGGCCTCATATTCATTGACTTGCGCGACCGCGAGGGCATCGTTCAGGTCGTCTTCAACCCGGACAGTTCTCCGGACGGAGTCCACGCCGTCGCCGAGACACTTCGCAACGAATGGGTCGTACAGGTCACTGGCAATGTCAATGCAAGGCCGGAGGGTACCGAGAACCCTAACCTGCCCACCGGCGAAATCGATGTCGCAGCAGAACAGGTCAAGGTACTCAACGAGTCCAAGACGCCACCTTTCTATATCAACGAGGAGAGCGAAGTTGACGAGCTGATTCGCATGAAATACCGCTTTCTCGACCTGCGCCGCGAGTCCATGCGCGACCTGGTAATTATGCGGCATAACGTGGTGCGCTACATCCGCGACTTCCTCAGCGAGCGCGGCTTCCTCGAAGTCGAAACGCCCATCCTGATCAAGAGCACGCCTGAGGGGGCGCGCGACTATATCGTTCCCAGTCGCTTGTATCCCGGCAAGTTCTACGCGCTTCCCCAGTCCCCTCAGCAGCTCAAGCAGCTGCTCATGGCAGCGGGCGTAGAGAAGTATTTCCAGATTGCCCGCTGCTTCCGCGACGAGGATCCACGCGCCGACCGCCAGCCTGAGCATACCCAGCTAGACATGGAGATGAGTTTCGTTGAAGAGGACGACGTGCTCAACCTCATCGAGGAGCTTTACACGAAGCTCGTAGAGACCCTCTTCCCGGAGAAGTGGATTCTGCGTCCGTTCCCCCGGATGACCTACGCCGAGGCGATGGCGACCTATGGCACCGACAAGCCCGACCTGCGCTTTGATCTGGACTTGGTGGATCTGTCCGACATCGCGGCGCAGACCGAATTCCGCGTCTTCACTTCAGTTGTGTCGAGCGGCGGCATCGTCAAGGGCTTCAGTGCGCCCGGTTATGCCTCGTTGCCTCGCCGTCAGCAGGATGCGCTAATCGACTTCGCAAAGGCGAACGGTGCATCAGGTCTCGTTACCATCTCGCTCACGGGCGAAGGCGACGTTGACGACCTGACCGAAGAAGGCTTCCGCTCGCCCGCGGCGCGCTTTCTCACCGTCGAACAGGTGAAGGCGATCGCGCACAGTACCGAAGCCAGCATGGGCGACATGATCCTAATCGTCGCTGGACCCGCCAAGACCACCAACCAAGCGCTGAGCGCCCTGCGAAACGAGATAGGACAGCGACTGAACTTAGCAGACCCTAACCTGATAGCGTTTGCCTTCGTAACCGACTTCCCTCTATTCGAGTGGGACGAGACCGAAGAGCGATGGGACGCGATGCATCACGCCTTCTCCATGCCAAAGGACGGCCACGAAGCCTACCTCGACACCGACCCGGGCAAGGTCATCGGCAGGCTGTACGACCTCGTCGCAAACGGCGCCGAACTGGCAAGCGGCAGCATCCGCATCCACAACCGCGAGCTTCAGGAGCGCGTGTTCGGCGTGCTCGGCTACACGAAAGAGCAGGTCGCGGAGCGCTTCGAGCAGTTGCTGACGGCGTTCGAGTACGGCACGCCGCCGCATGGTGGCATTGCGCCGGGAATCGACAGGCTGCTGATGGTGCTGACGGGGCGCGACAACATCCGCGATGTAATTGCCTTCCCCAAGACGCAGAGCGGCTTCGACCCACTGTTCGAGGCGCCCGATGTGGTGGAGCAGCGCCATCTCGACGAACTGCACATCAGCATTGACGCCGACGATGCAGCAGAGCCGGTGGAGATTTCCTAGGCCGTTGAGGGGGGCCTTGCGGCCTACCTGAAAAGCGCGTCCCGCGCTTCGAGGAAAGCGCGCATACCCTGCTCCTGCTTGATGGCTTCCAGCGCCTCTTTTTCCGGCACGTCGGGCGCCATAGCCTCGATCATGCGGATCATCAGGTGATGCTCGAACGCCTCTGAGAAGCCCATCTTCTCGTATGTGCCCTTGATGCTGCGCTTCATCATCTGCACCGCGTAGGGCGGCACGTTGGCGATGCGTGTGGCTGCCTTGCGCGCGCTGTCCATCAGTTCGTCGGCGGGCACGACCCAGTTCACCATGTTCCACTTCTCTGCGGTCTGTGCATCCACGGTATCGCCGGTGTAGTAGAGCCAGTGCAGATGCCGCATAGGAATCATGTACGGCAGCATAATCGCCGGCGAGTGCGCCACGAAGCGAATCTCCGGCTCGCCAAATGTGGCATGCTCAGCGGCAATCACGATGTCCGCCGTCATTGCCAGCACATTGCCTGCTGCGAGCGCGTAGCCGTTCACAGCAGCGATGGTGGGCTGGCGCAGATGCCACAGCTTCATCAGGATTCGCGCGGGCAGGTGTTTGGCGTCCCACGCAGCAGTCGCAGGAATGTCGGGCGCTTCCTGTCCCGGGGAGATGTCGTAGCCAGCCGAGAACGCCCTGCCGGCACCCGTGAGTATCAGCACATTGACATCATGATCGTTGTGAACATCATCCAGCGCGTCGCTGAATTCGATCAGCAATCCGGTGCTGAGCGCGTTCATCTTCTCGGGGCGGTTCAGCGTCAGCGTTGCGATGCGATCCGACTTTTCCAGCTTGATAAACTCATAAGCCATTAAATTCGATTTCCTATTCTCTATTCATAGACTTCACTATCCAAAGCACATTGAGCACGACAATCGCAGCTGCTGCTATCCACAATACTGTGCCAATCGTGGGATTGAGCGCAAGCCCGACGCCAAGGCCAAGAAAGAAGACGACGAAGGCAAGGACGAATAGAAGCACATGTGCGGCGACTCTCAATGCGACGCGTACATTCATAGGCCCTTACAATCTCCACCGCTTCACAGAGCCGGCCATCCACACAAAGTTGCCCAAATGCATCAGTACGCCCGCGATCAACATTCCTATGCCTAGGGTCACGTTGCCGCCATCGGCTTCGATGGCAACCCCCTTTATGAACAGGATCGAAGCGACAAAGATGATAAGCACATGGGAGCATATCCTGAGCATTGCATCGCGCAGTCTAAATGCTCGGCAGTGGCGCAGTATCCCCCGTCTCGTGCTGCCAGATCCGAATGCGCGCCGCCATATCGATCACCCTGTCGCGCTGCGCAGGATCGTCGTACAGGTTGTTCCGCTCATACGGGTCGTTGTTCAGGTCGTACAGCTCGCCCTGGTCTCCGGCGCAAATGTTCAGCTTCCATCGGTCAGGCGTAATCACCGAGCGTCCGGGCAGCGTCAGCATGCGATTGACTTCCCTGCTCCCGAGGAACCTGTCCGGCAGCTCGTCGCTGGTGCCGTTCCACTGAACGAACACGTCGTTGTCCTCCAGCGTCTGCTCCCCCTTCAGCACCGGAACAAGGCTCTTGCCCTGAAGCGAGTCCGGTATGTCATGACCAATGAGGTCCAGCAATGTTGGCACAAGGTCAATGTGCCCCACGCTGCCTTCGACTACGGTCTGCTCCTTTGACAGCCAGGGAACGCACATCAGCAGGGGCACCTTCGACGCTTCCTCATAGAACGAGCGCTTTTCGAGCATTCCGTGGTCGCCCATCATGTCGCCGTGCTCGCTAGTGAACACGACAACGGTGTTGTCGGCAACGCCCGCCTTCTCCAGGGCGTCTGTAATCTTGCCGACCATATCATCAACGAGCGTGATGTTCGCCAAATAGTGCGCGCGCAGAGTGCGCCAACCTTCTTCAGTGGTTACGTCCTCGCGCGTGGCGGCATAACGGGTCATGTAGTCGTCGTCCGCGTGGCTCTTGCCCTCTAGCATAAACTGCATGAAGTACTCGGAGCGCACGCGATTGACGCGGGATGCGCCCTCCGGCACTTCAAGGAAAGCCTCGCCCACCGGAATCTCGGCTGGGTCGTACATATCCATGTATGGCCCGTGATATGGCGAGTGAGGCTCAAAGGTGCTGACATACAGGATGAACGGATTGTCCTTGTTTTCTTCGATGAACTCCGCCGCGCTATCACCCAGGTAGTGCGCCATGGTGTGCTCTTTGCCTAGTTCCAGCCACCTGTCCGGCGTGAACACTCTCGTACCGTCCGAATGTTGGCCATTCGGCTCGAAGCCACTCTCAATAAGGTGATCGTGGTAGGGCGTCATCTCGTAGCGAAGCTCGGGCTTGGTGTATGCCTCACGGTGGCCGTCCTCCGTCGGATTCCATACGTCAAAGCCGTGCTGCCTCTGAACGTCGTTGCCCAGGTGCCACTTGCCCATGTAGCCCTTGAAGTACTCGTCGTCGATCATCTCGGCGATGACGGGGGTGCCGGCGGGCAGGTGAATCTTATTCACGATGGGCCCCGCCTTGTGTGGGTAAAGCCCGGTCATAATGGTGGCGCGTGCCGGAGTGCAAACCGGTTGCGCGACGTAAGCATTCTCGAACACGAAACTGCGGTCGGCCAGCGCATTCAGGTTCGGCACGTTCATGTAGTCTGCGCCGTAGCAGGCGAGCGTGTCGGAACGCTGCTGGTCGCTCATGATAAATACGATATTCGGCCTGTCAGCCATACTTTCACCTCTCGTTAAGCCTGATCAAGGCAGTAATTTGCTTGCGTGATTTTATGAACAGACGGGGACGGTGTCAATGGGAAAGGGCAGGCACGGTTGACTTGGTAAGATATTGGTGTTTAATCTGTGAAAGAGAGATAGAGATATTGTGATCCCACTCATCACGGAGCGAACCAGAGAACTCAACGCGCTTTGCCGCGCTCATAGCGTCCTGCGTCTGGAAGTCTTCGGTTCGGCTGCCACAGGCAAGTATCGCCCGGGGCAAAGTGACTTGGACTTTCTGGTCGAGTTCCGCGAACTGCCGGAAGGGAGCTACGCAGACGCCTATTTTGGGTTGCAGGAGGCTTTGGCAGATCTATTTGACCGCCCAGTTGACCTGATAGTGGATTCCGCAATCAGAAATCCCTACTTTCGAGAGTCTGTAAACCAAACTAGGCAGACGCTATATGCAGATTGAAGCCAAGTCCGTACTCTATGACATTCAACTTGCGGTTAGCCGCATCCAAGAGTTCACACGTAACGCGCATTTTGAGGATTATCAGCGAAATGTAATGATGCGGTCAGCTGTTGAGCGCCAATTCGAGATTATCGGTGAGGCCGTGAATCGCCTTTCGGATATTGATGTCGACCTCGCTTATCGCATCAGTGAACGCCGTCGCATTATCAACTTCCGCAATCTTCTGATACATGGTTACTCGGTGGTAGATGACCGCCTGGTCTGGGATGTCATTCGTACAAGACTTCCGGTTCTCGCAAGAGAGATTGCAGAATTCATGAACGAGATTGAAAGAAGACATGACCGCTGACTTCACCGTAACCCTGCTAGGCACGAGCTCGCCTGCGCCGTCCATCGAGCGATTTGGCATGAGCACGCTAGTGGAGGCAGGTGACGAACGGCTGCTGTTCGATTGCGGGCGTGGCGCGATTCAACGGCTGTTGCAGCTGGGGCCCGAGTATCCTCGCGTGGACAAGCTGTTTCTGACGCACCTGCATTCGGACCACATCGTAGGAATACCGGACCTGTGGCTGACGGCGTGGATAATGGGGCGCAAGACGGCATTCAAGGTGTGGGGTCCCGAAGGCACTACCGATATGATGTCACATCTTGAACAAGCATATCAGGCGGACATCCACATTCGGCGCGACCTAGACGAATTGCTCCCGCAGTCCGGCATCGACATCGAAGCGCAGGACATTGCAGAGGGTTTCGGTTACAAGCTGGGCGATGTGCGCGTCATAGTGTTCGATGTTGATCACCGGCCGGTTACACCCGCATTCGGTTATCGCATCGAATACAAGGATAGGGTTGTCGTGCTGTCCGGCGACACGCGCCCATGCGAGAATCTGGTGAAGTTCTCACAGGGCGCTGACCTGCTCGTCCACGAAATCATCGCACCGCAGGCGTTCCTGAAGCGCGCGACGCAAATGACCGAACACCACCGCCAGGCCGTTATCGAGCACCACACCACGCCACAACAAGCAGGCGAAATCTTCAGCAGGATAAACCCAAAGCTGGCAGTGTACTCGCATGTCATCGGTGGCCCGATTCCGGGATATGAAGAGGAGATTCTGGAGGGCACTGCCGAGACATATTCAGGCGCGGTAGAGATTGGATACGACCTGACGCGCATCCAAGTGGGCGATGAGGTGAAGTCGTCCCGAATAGGGAGATAGGCACGATAGCAGTTTAAGTAACGCCTACGCTATGTAGTTGTGCGCCCCAAGTGTAGGGTACTTGCCTCGCAGGTAGCGCGGATCAACGGGCCAGGGCATGACTTGGCATCGCTCCGCCCACTCTTCGTACAGGCGCGTCATCCGGCGCACGCGGTCGGCATCACCGGACGACAGGTCATTTAACTCAGTGCGGTCTTCGTCCATGTTGTACAGTTCCCACGGCAAGCCATATTCGGACACCAGCTTCCACTCCCCGATACGGACAGCGCGGTTGCCCTCGTGCTCCCAGAAGATGGGCGATTCGCGGGTCCATTCTTGCCCTTCGATGACGGGCAAGAAACTCTCGCCTTCGATGGGCGTAATCTGCCTGCCGTCGAATTCTGCGGGATAGGTGGCTCCGGCAGCTTCTATGCAGGTGGCAGTGATGTCAGTGATGTACATAGGGCTGTGATCAATGGCGGGCTGCTTTATCATGTCGGGCCAGTGGATGATGAATGGCGTGGATATGCCGCCCTCTTGCATCCAACTCTTGAACAGGCGGAAGGGCGCGTTGCTCACATTCGCCCACGGCAGGTCGTAGCTCATGAACGTCGTGTCTGGCCCCGGCCTGAGGCTTAGGATATTGCCGCATGTAACCCGCTTGCCGTCCACTGTAGGGGTAGAGTAGATACTCGGCACGGGAATATCCTTATCCTCTTGAAACAGCTCGGCGCAGCCACCGTTGTCCGACAAGAACATGAAGAGCGTGTTGTCGTACTCGCCAAGCTCGCGCAGCCGCTCCATTATGCGTCCGACGCCCTGGTCAACGCGGTCAACCTGCGCCGCATAGACTGCCATTCGCAGGTCTTCCCAGTCCTTGTGCCGCACGTCGTTCCAGTCAGGGGCGTCCTGGTCGCGCGCGCTGATTTGCCACTTCTCGTCGAGCAGCCCAATACCCTTCTGCGACTCGTGTCGGGACGTGCGCTCGGCGTCCCATCCCTGCCGGAATGCGCCCTCGTACTTGGCGATGTCTTCTTCCAGCGCGTGCAGGGGCCAGTGAGGGGCGGTGTAGGAAAGATAGAGGAAGAATGGATAGTCGGAGTCGCTGCCCTCGTCAATCATCTGAAGTGCGTGGTTGGTTATCTCTTCGGTCAGGTAGAAGTCGGTGGTCTCCGCCTTGATGGGCGTGTCGTCCAGACCAAGCGAGTCGGGGTTGAAGAAGGAGGTGTAGCCGCCCCAGATACCGAAGAAGCGGTCGAAGCCGCGCTGCCTCGGAGTGGGATAGCCTTCCTCGCAGGTGGGCCAGCCGAATTCGGGCGCGGGCGGATGGTAATTGCCGCCCACGTGCCATTTGCCGCTCATCAGAGTGCGATAGCCTGACGTGCGCAGCACCTCCGCGATGGTAACGCATCTGTCGTTCAGGTAGCCCTGGTAGCTGTCGATGCCGTAGTCGGCGGTCATGTGACCGACTCCAGCCTGATGCGGATAAAGCCCGGTCAGCAGCGCGGCGCGAGAGGGGCAGCAGCGCGCGGAGTTGTACATCTGCGTGCAGCGGATGCCGTTCTCAGCAAGGCGGTCGATGTTGCGCGTGAGCAGGCGCGAGCCGTAGCTACCCAAGTCGGAGAAGCCGAGATCGTCAACGAGGCAGATTATGATGTTAGGGCGGCGGGTGGGATGTTCATTCATGTGCTTTCCAACTCTTCCAGACTGACACAGTTATAAAAACATGGCTAGGCGTCGGTTGGCGTAGGCAGCGATGGCGCCCCCGCAATGTGAGCGTTCCTGCCCATCATCCTGAAACCGGGGAATAGCGGGTTGGCGGGCCAGGGGACGACGTTCGCCCTGTCCGCCCAGCCCTGCCAGAGAGCAGCCATCTGCCGCACCCTGTTCGCATCGCCGGAGGCGAGGTCGTTCAGCTCTGTGCGATCTTCGTCCATGTTGTAGAGTTCCCAGGGACCGTCGTGCTCGGCCACGAGCTTCCACTCACCGACACGAACGGCACGATTACCTTCGTGCTCCCAGAATATTGGGGCTTGCCGCGTCCACTGCTGACCATCCACAACGGGCAGGAAGCTCTCGCCTTCGAGCGGAGTGATGCCGTTGCCGTTAACTTCAGTAGGATAGGTCGCGCCCGCCGCTGATAGGCAGGTGGCGGTAATGTCGGATATGTACGCGGGAGAGTTGATGATGCCAGATTGTTTTATGCGGTCGGGCCAGTGCATGATGAATGGCGTTGATACGCCGCCCTCGTGAATCCAGCGCTTGAACAGGCGGAACGGCGTGTTGCTCGCGTTCGCCCACGGCAGATCGTAGCTCATGAATGTGTCGGCAGGGCCCGGCCTCAGGCTGGGAATGTTGCCGACTCTCGTCTGCCTGCCATCCACCGTGGGGATGGCGAAGACGGAGGGTACGGGGATATCGGTGTCCTCCATGAAGAGTTCGGCGTCGCCACCATTGTCGGAAAGGAACATAAACAGAGTATTATCTGCCTGACCCGTCTGCTCCAACCTGCTCATAATCTGTCCGATGCCCTGGTCAACGCGGTCTATCATCGCGGCATAGACCGCCATTCGCAGGTCTTCCCAGTCCTGGTGAGACGCTTCCGGCCACGGCGGGGCATCCACATCGCGCGGGCTAATCTCCCACTTGGAATCGAGGATGCCCATGCCTTTCATCTCTTCATGTCGCGCCGTTCGAAGCGAGTCCCAGCCTCCGCGATATACGCCCTCGTACTTGGCGATGTCCTCGTCGCGCGCGTGCAGAGGCCAGTGAGGAGCGGTGTACGACAGGTAGAGATAGAAGGGCTGGTCGGCCGGAGTCTCCTCAATCATCTGCAACGCGTGGTCGGTCACTGCATCGGTGAAGTAGAAGTCCGGCGTCTCTGCGTTGATGGGCGTATCGTCCAGCATCATGGAGAACGGGTTGAACAGCGAGCCGTAGCCGCCGAGTATGCCGAAGAACCTGTCGAATCCGCGCTGGCGTGGCGTGGGGCGTCCGGGTGAGCCAACATTCCATCCCTCTTCGGGTACGGGGGGATGATAGTGACCGCCAACATGCCACTTGCCACTCATCAGGGTGCGATAGCCTGCCGTACGCAGCACCTCAGCGACTGTTACGCAACTGTCGTTGAGATAGCCCTGATAGCCGGGCGTCCCATAGTTCTGCACCATGTGACCGACGCCCGCCTGATGGGGATACAGACCCGTAAGCAGTGCGGCTCTGGAAGGACAGCAGCGCGCAGCGTTGTACATCTGTGTGAAGCGCAGCCCGTTATTGCCCATGCGGTCCAGGTTAGGTGTGCGAATCTCGGAGCCGTAGCAGCCGATGTCAGAGAAGCCCAGGTCGTCCACAAGGCAGACGATGATGTTAGGACGAGAGCTGGATTGCGTGGTCATTGGCATGCCCCCATAGCGGATTCAGGCGTCAAGTTCGGCTAGAAGGTAAGCCAGAACTCGCCGGAATGTCAATGCCGTAAAAGGGATGGGGCTGGTTCGATTGCCAGCCCCCTATTACCAACCAATCACTCCGAAATGTCCCGGGTTTCTATTCAGTCGCTGTCCTGATCCGCCCAGGGGTTGTAGGACCCAAGGTGCCAGAGCTGTCCCTCCGGGTCTCGCACCGAGAATAGGTTTCCGCCGT
The DNA here is from genome assembly GCA_965203955.1 of Dehalococcoidia bacterium. Lineage (GTDB taxonomy): Bacteria > Chloroflexota > Dehalococcoidia > Lucifugimonadales > JADFKI01 > Bin90. Next base: position 440,923 of record OZ241923.1, read on the forward strand.
AATGCTGCTCCTCAAGCTCGGATACGATGTTTGCCCCGGCATCCTTCACCCTCTCATAAGCGTCTTCGATGTCGCTAACCACGATGTAAGCGTTCTGGGTCAGCCTTCCGTCCGGCGCAGGCGCAGTCACATAGTCATCGGCATTGCCCTGGTCTGAACCCAGCATGATCATGCCGTTGCCAAGCGTAAGCTCCGCATGCGCCACGCCGCCTTCGCCGTCCGGTACAACGAGCCGGAGCTCAAACCCAAGGACTTGGCATAGCCAGTCTATGGCTGCGTAAGCGTCCTTGTAGCGCATACCGGGAATAATGTTTCCTTTCAAGTCATTCTGTCCCAAAGCGTCCTCCCCAAGACCGACGTGAATAGTCGCGGTTTTGTGGTCAGCAACACGTTCAGCTCTTTGCCCCTACATGGTCACAGGTTGAACTGCGGCTCCATGTAGCCGCTCACCTTGTTGTAAATCTGAACGCGCGACCGCTGCGTGTCCGCCACAATCAGGCGGGAATTTACAGCATCGAAGGTAACACCCGTCGGAAACGCGAAACGCCATTCCGGTTCGAGCGAGTATGCCCTGCGGCGCGCCTTGATGACATCTGGGTTGGCATCCACCTGAATCTGGTGTCCCTTTGCCATCTGCTGCGCGTCTCCGATCAGACTGGCGATGAATCTGCCGTCCGAAGCGAAGACCTGCACCCGATCGTTGCCCCAATCGCATACATATACATCGCCGTCCGGGTCAACGGCCACATCGCTGGGGCGGTTGAGTTGCCCCCTGCCCTTACCGTAGCTGCCGAACGATGCCACACATTCGCCGTCAGCATCGTACTTCTGGATCCGGTGGTTCTTGTGGTCGGCGACAAACACGCTGTCGTCGTAATCTACGGCTACTCCCCACGGAGTGTTCAGTCCGCCGGGGCCATCACCATAGTGGCCAAACTGCGAGATATACTCGCCTTCCTTCGTGTACTTACGGACGCAGTGGTTCAGGCTGTCCACCACAAATACTTCGTCGTTCAAATTTAGGGCAATGCCCGAAACTCGGCTGAATTCGTCGCCTCCCTGCGGATTCCAGTGCCTCAGATATTCACCTGAATTAGTGAATATGGAGATTCGATTCATCCATTCATCGGCAATGTAGATGTTCTCATCAGAATCTATGGCAATGCCCACAGGCCATATCAGTTCGCCGTCTCCGTCGCCATACTTGCTGAATGTGCCGATGTATTCTTCGCTGCCGGGAGTTGTCGGCATAATGAACGAACATACTTCGGCGTAGAGCGCTGCCCTGTTCCAGGGCACATCAAGAATCTCTTCAAACTGACGGTTAAGCACGTAAACTCTGTCGCCCGCGGCGCAGGCGGAAGCGATGGGCTGCGGCATCTCCAAGCCCCCCACCGCATGACTGTAGTCGAATACACGTCCAGCAGCTACAGTTGTCAGCATTTCTGCCCCCAAGTTACGTCTAAATTGCCCAAGGGACGTAATACAAGCCCGCACTCACCATTGCTGAATTCTATTTTCGGCTAACTGTAATGTCCTCCTTCCACTACATTTAGAAGCATAGACCACAGCCCGCTCCGGAGAGCAGACCGTGGTCTATCGCTGTCTTTCCCGGAAGTCTAGCCTATAGGTTGAACTGCGCCTCCATGTAGCCGCTCACCTTGGTGTATATCTGGAGGCGTCCTCGCTGCGTATCAGTAACGAGAAGCCGCGACTTTGCCCTGTCGAAAGTTATGCCTGTCGGCATGGCAAAGCGCCACTCCGGCTCCAGCGTATATACGCGGCGCCGCGCCTTGATCACGTCAATGTTGGCGTCCACCTGCTCCTGATGCCACTTGGCGAGCTGCTGGGCGTCTCCTACGAGGCTGGCGATAAAGCTGCCATCAGGCGCGAAGACCTGCACGCGGTTGTTGCCCCAGTCACACACATATATGTCGCCGTCAGGGTCAACCGTTACGGAGCTCGGGCGGCTGAGCTGCCCTCTACCCTTGCCGTAGCTCCCGAAGGACATGACATAGTTGCCATCGGCATCAAATTTCTGTGCACGATGGTTCTTGTGGTCCGCGACATAGACATTGTCGTCATCGTCGCATGTAATGCCCCAGGGCGCGTTGAACTCGCCTTCGCCGTCACCGAAGCCGCCGAACTGCGCGATGTACTCGCCGTCCTTGGTGAACTTCTGCACGCGATGATTCAGGCTGTCCACGACATAGACGACCCCGCCGGAATCGAGCGCGACGCCTGATGGCTTGCTGAGTTCGCCGTCGCCACTGCCCTCAGCGCCCCAGACCTTGAGCAGGTCGCCGTCTTCGTTGAATACGGATACCCTGTTCATCCATTCGTCGGTGACGTAGAGGTTACCATCGGAATCGCGGGCAATACCGCTGGGCCAGATAAGCTCGCCTTCGGAGTCACCGTACTTGCTGAAGCGCCCCAGGAACTCTTCCTCGCCGGCCGTCTCCGTTATCGTGTACCTGTTTACCTGCGCGGAAGTGGCGGCCTTGTTCCAGGGCACGTCCAATATCTGCTCGTACTGGCGGCTCAGTACAAACACCGTGTCGCCCTCACCTGCAACAACGCCAATTGGCTGCGGCATATAGAGACCGCCAACCGCGTGGCTGAAGTCGTAAGTGCGTCCCTTCGCTACTGTTGTCAGCATATTTTCTGCTCCCTGCTAGTCAGAAGGTCAGCGCATCGGTCGCCCAGTCCTTCTGAGACCGCACTTGCCGACGGACTGACCTGCTGAATTACTTACGATTTAATTGGCGATGAAGCCGAGCTTTTCGAACTGGCCACCGACGATCTCATTGGAGTCCATCTTCATCCAGTCCTCGACGATCGTCGAATAGACGCTGCGGAAATCGACATTCGGCACCACGTCGCCCTGTTCGAGGTCTTCGGCCCGGAGTGACGGGTACTCGCCGTACTGGCCGCCCTTCACATTGTCGCCGATGACCATGACCGCGCCTGCAGCCCCGTGGTCGGTGCCTGATCCGTTGTCGTGCGTGCGCCGTCCGAACTCAGAGAAGAGCATCACAATGACATTGTCCGAAGCATCGTGCGCCCGCAGGTCGTCGAAGAAGTCGTTCAGGGCGGTCGAGAGATCGTCCCACAGACCGGAGAGCATGTTGGGCTGTCCCGCGTGGGAGTCGAAGCTGCCGTGGTCGCAGTAGAAGACGCGCGATCCAAGACCTGCCATGTGCACCTGCGCGATGCCCTTAAGCTTCTTGGCAAGGGTGGTGTCCGCGTATTCGATGTCGGACGAGTAGCGCTCAGGAGCAATCTTCAGAATGTCCGCGCCCTGCAGCGCATCCAGACCGGTCTGCCCCAGGAACTCCATCACCGGGCCTCTACCGATCGCCTGCCCATACAGGCGGGAGAACCTGTTCAGGATCTTCTGGCGCTGCTCTTCGGCGCTGATGCCCGGCATCAGACCGTAGTTGTTCAAGTCTTCGACGCAGGCAACGGGCACGCCCGGAACAGCCATCGCGCGGAACATGCTCGGCCCGAAGCTTACGCCTGTTACGACGTTTTCCTTGTTAGGGTCGATGTTCTGAATGACCTTTCCCAGCCAGCCCTCGGTGCCAACATCGTCCGGCTCGCAAGTGTGCCAGATGTCCATCGAGCGGAAATGGGAGCGCGGGGAGTTCTCATAGCCAACGCCGTGAATGATGGCGACGTTGCCCTGATTGTACAAGTCGCGTACCGCGCCCATCTGCGGGTGCAGACCCACCTCGTCGTCGAGGTGAAGCACCTGCTCCTGCGGAATCCCGACCGTCGGGCGGTTGTCGTAGTAAATTTCGTTGTTGTACGGAATTACCGTGTTCAGATAGTCGTTGCCGCCCGAAAGCTGCACAACCACCACGACCGGGTCTTTCTGCGCTGTGGTCATCTCTTTCCCCCCTAAAATCTACCAAAGTCTGAAGTTCGAATTATGCATTCCTAAGCGTACTGGTAGTCTCTGAGCGAGACGATGAGCTGAAGCATCTCGCTGACACGCATCGTGGCGAATTCACGGTCTTCGTCCGTGCCCCACTTCAGGTCACCGTCGAGGTCAGCGTGGTCGATGAGTTCCTGCCGAGTCGCGGGCGCAAGGTCCAGGGGTCCCATCAGGTCAAGGCAGGTGTCCACGAACTCGTCTGTCGAGACATCGCCTGCGTCCTGGAGTCTGCCAACTATTGACTGTACGCCCGGAAGGGAAGTGTCGCCTACGAGGTCCGCAACGAAGTTAATGCGTCGCATTAGCGAGCCGCTGTTAATCCACTCGCGGCCCGTGTGCCAGCCCTCCACGCTCGGCGGGTTAAGCACCTCCTGCCCCATGTAGCCCATCTGCCTGCCGAGATTGCCGATGCCGGGAGCGGGGAACTCGTGCCCGCCCACGAAGCGCAGCGTATTCACCACGACCTCGACCGGGCTCTTGATGCGGGTAAAGCGCGCCTCCTTGAAGAAGTCGGAGTTGAACAGCACTCGCAGCACTGCCGTCATGTCGTATTCTGATTCCACGAAGGCGTCCGCTAGAGTCTTGATCGCGTCAGGGTCTCCCGGTGCGACGTTTTGCCAAGCGGGAACCTGCGCCTCGTCCGCCACGAAGAAGTTATACAGATGGCGCGCGATGAAGCGCGATGTCGCCGGCTGCTGGCAGATTATGTCTATGATGTCTTCACCGTTGAAGTTGCCCGTGTAGCCTAGGAATGTCTTATCGCCTTCGTCATGGTCGTCGTCGCGGTACTCGAAATACCAGTCGAAGCGCCCCATTGGGAAGCGCGGCAGCTTCGGCGTAATCGTCCAGCCCGTGAACGCGCGGGAGCACTCGAACACATCCGTCTCGGTGTAGTTCCCCTGCCCCATGCTGAACAGTTCGAGGAGCTCGCGTCCCCAGTTCTCATTCGGCGCATCCGCGTGGTTCTCATTGTTGTCCAGCCAGTAGATCATCGCCGGGTCCTGTGCAATCGCCATCAGGACATCCTTGTAGTTGCCCATGCCTTTCTCTCGGAGCATGTCAATCATGTCGAGGATCTCGTCCCAGTGGTCAACCTTGGAAACGCCTGTGGCGAAGATGCCGTGCCAGAAGACCGCCATCTTCTCCTGCAGCGGCGCCTTTGTGTTTACCATGTGATAGAGCCACGTGGCATGGCCCGTTCCCTGAATCGTGCCCGGCTTCCAGGACCACGGATGGTAGCGCAGCAACTCGTACCTATCCACCGGCTCCTGCGCTTCGGGATGAAGCAGCTCTTCGACGGTCGCCTCGTATCCCTTCACGACATACTTTTCCAGCTGATCGCGTGTTGCGCCAAACCCGGCACGCCGCATCAGATGCGCCATCAATGCAATGTCATCTTTGTGGGCCATTCGGCTACCTCCTGCCTGAAGTGCGTCCTAAGCGGACAGCCAACTAACATTCCCTTGCTAATCTCTTAGCAGATCGTTACACGGTGCGATATATCGCCTGAAACCTCAGTGTCAGTATATGAAGCATGGCACATCGTGTCAAACCCATTCTGCCGGCGAATTGTCCCCATTCTGTACATCACTTTCGCGCGTCTCTATAATCCGTCCATCATACCTTTCAGTGAGACCGGAGGTGGAAGAAAAATGGCTGAATCACAAGGACGCCTGGAAGGCAAAGTCGCCGTCATTACCGGCGCCGGCAGGGGCATAGGTCGCGCTATCGCAATTGGATACGCCGCAGAGGGCGCGTCGATCTGCTGCGCCGCCCGCACGACCGATGAAATTGAAGAAGTCTCCGCGGAAATTAAGAGCGCGGGCGGCAACGCCATTACGGTGCAGACCGACGTGACAAACTACGACGACGTAGAGCGAATGAACAAGGCAGCGGCAGATGCCTTCGGCGGCATCGACCTCGTGGTGATTAATGCCGGCGGAAATATCGGGGCCGGGCCTGTCGATGAAAGCGACCCCGACGGGTGGGTTGCCACCGTTGACCTAAACCTGAAGGGCGCATATTACACCGCAAGGAGCGCAATTCCTTATCTTAAGGAGCGCGGTGGCGGCAAAATGATCACCATAGGCTCCGGCATCGGACACAATGGACGCCCAAACACCTCCGCCTACGCCTGTGCCAAGGCCGGTTCATGGATGCTTACCCGCGTGCTCGCCCAGGAACTGTGGGAGCACAACATAAGCGTTAACGAACTCGTGCCCGGTCCAGTCCTTACACCTGGCGCAATCGCTGCCTGGGAGGCGGAAGGCTCCGGTGTGAATACCATTTCCAGCGAATGGGTGAAGGAGGCGGAAGACGTCGTTCCTATGGCGCTATTCCTTGCTACACAGCCTGAAAAGGGACCTACATCCCAGAGCTTTAGCATGATGCGCCGGGATACTTAAGCTCTTGCGAAATTTGCGATATTCGTTGACTGACTGCCAACATGCTCTCATAATTGTGTTCACGGAAACGAGGCGTGGTACGTGTGTATCATCGCCTCGAACTTAGCACAGCGCATATTAGCACAGCGCATCTAGGAGTATCGTATATGTGGAAATTTGACAGGAAGAAGTACATATCCGGGTTGCTGACGTTAGCAGCAGTTCTGGCATTGGGAGCAATTGCCTGCTCCAGCCCCGCGCCGGTCCAGCAACCTGCGGCACCGGCACAACAGGCGCCGGCGCCGGCGCCGGTCGCGCCCGAAGCGCCCGTTCAGGCGCCGGCCCAGCCGGCTGCCCCCGCGGCGCCTGCTCCGGCAGCGCCCGCGGCGCCGGCGATGGCACAGGCTCTGCCAACTCCACAGGCCCCGCAGCTCGCTCCGGTGCCCCAAACTCAGACGAGGCAGCCGGCAATGATGATGTCGGCGGATGAAGCACAGTTCGGCGGAACTCTCCGCATCGTGGCATCGGGAAGCATCCAGTCTTTTGACCCCCTCTGGACCACCGCATCGGGTACGGGAAACGTTTCCAACACCATCCTTGAAGGCCTGTTCGAGTACACAAGCGACTACGGCATAGGCCCGCTGCTTATCGAGAGTTGGGAAAGCAGCGACGACAACCTGAGCTGGACGTTCAAGATACGTGATGGCATCAAGTTCCATGACGGGACACCATTAACCACTGAGCAGGTTCGGGGAACATTGAATCGCCAGAAAGACCGCGCTCCCATTTTGAGGCTCGTGCGCAACGAGTTCGGCGCGGGCGACGGCGAATTCGAGGAGTTCTTCACCATCGTTGACGACAAGCACTTCAGCCTTAATCTGAGAGAGGGAACCGGCCTGGTCATCGACGCAATCGGTCCGCAGGGATTCGGTCCCCGCCTCGTAACCGCCGACTGGTACGACAACTACACGGCAAACGAGTCAGCGGAAGGTCCTCCGAACGGTACAGGCCCCTTCAAGTTTGAGGAGTGGCTGCCCGGAGACCGCTGGAGCGCGGTCAGGTATGAAGATTACAGCCCGCACCCAAGTCCCGCCAACGGCACGTCAGGCGGACACACCGCCTACGTCGACAGGATGATGTACATCGAGGTCCCCGACCAGACTACTCGCGTGGCAGCCCTTCAGACGCGCGAAGTTCACATCGTTCAGGAGTTCCCTGCCGAGCTGCTTTCGCGGCTGGAGGCAGACCCTGAAGTAGCGCTGTACGACAACCCTCCTTTCAGGCTGCTGGGGCACTTCAACCATGTTCGCCCGCCATTCGACAACAAGCTCGCGCGCCAGGCAATGATCAAGGCATATGATAACCAGAAGGCATTGACGCTCGCGACAGGCGACCCTGCGTTCACACGGCTCTGCCCATCGCTCTTGCAGTGCGGCACTAAGTGGGAAACAACCGCCGGCTCCGAGGGCTTCTACTACTCACAGAACCTGGACGAGGCGAAGCAGCTGTTAGAAGAGGCAGGCGTTACCGGCGCGCATGTGCGTCTGATGGACCCTGCCGACAGGCAACCCGCCCACGCGGCCGCGCAGGTCAGCCGAGAAGTGCTCACTGAACTCGGCTTCGACGTGGACTTCCAAGTGATGGACTGGGCGACTATGGTCGCTCAGCGCGCCCGTCCCGACGACTGGGAATTCTTCCACACTTGGAGCGGCGTAACCGTGAGGTCGGGTCCCGTCGGACACCTGCTCTTCTCTGAGCTCCAGTACGACGCGTGGTTCAACAACTACCAGGACACGACCGGCATGCAGCGCGAGATCTATTCCCGGCTGGCTCGAGCCACCACGGAGGACGAGCAGATAGCCCTTAACAACGAGTTCCATATGCACTTCTACGAGGACGCCATATTCCTCCAAATCGGTGAGTTCTTCAGCCGCTGGGCGGCGAGCACCGAGGTGCAGGGAATCGTGAACGGAGGTTCGGCGCAGCAGAAGCCATTCGACAAGTGGCTGGTCAACTAATCCGGTAAATCACCATCTAGCAGATAGTACGGCGGGGGCAGTTTCACACCTGCCCCCGTCGTGTATAGTGAACTGACTCAGACACCCCTCTCCCGAGACCCGAGACCAACGACGAAGGAGCGTAACAAGGCGGATGTGGCGTTACACACTGATTCGCATCGTATCCGCCATTCCGGTAATCGCCGTTGTCGGTGTCATCACTTTTTCCATCATTCACATCGCTCCCGGCGATCCTGCCGCAATTATCGGTGGGGACGAAGCCACCGTCGAAGACCTGGAGCGCATCAGACAGGAACTTGGCACCGACCAGCCGATACATATTCAATTCGTCCGCTGGGTCTCGCGCCTCGCACAGGGCGATCTCGGGACGTCCATATTTTCGAGAAAGTCCATAACCTCCTTGATGGCTCCGCGCCTTCAACCCACACTGTCACTGGGCATTCAGGTAATCATTCTCTCCACACTGCTGGGCATTTCCATCGGCGTCATATCAGCGTGGAAAGCCGGAGCAGCAATAGACAGAGGCTTCATGTTCTTTGCCGTGCTCGGCTTCTCCGCGCCCGGCTTCTGGCTGGCGTTCATCCTGATATGGGTGTTTGCCGTGAATCTGGGCTGGTTCCCCGCTCTCGGCTACAGGCCCTTAGGGGACGGGATAATCCCCCACCTGCACAGCATGTTCCTACCAGTGGCAGTCAATAGCATCCTATCGTCGGCGTTCATATCGCGCATCACGCGCTCCGCGATGCTGGATGTGCTGCGCGAGGACTATGTGCGGACCGCCCGCGCCAAGGGCCTGCGCGAACTCGTCGTGTACATGCGCCACGCATTCCGGCCCGCGTCCATACCGGTCGTTACCGTTATCGGCGCTTCACTGGCGAGCCTTGCGACCGGCTTTGTGGTCACCGAGTCCATCTTCGCGATACCCGGACTAGGCAGAATGCTTATCGAGGCAATCATCAGGCGCGACTTTCCTATTATTCAGGCTATGATGATGGTCGTCGCGACGGCCTATGTGCTGATCAATCTTGCAATCGACATCCTATACGCCTACCTCGACCCGAGGATTCGCTACTAATGGAAACACAGCAGGAACAGGCGCAAATCAGGCTCGCGCCCAGTCCAAGAGAGCGCGTTCGCAGGACTCTCAACGCCTGCGTCGTCATCATGCGCGGCAACCCAAATGTCATTATCGGGGCCGTCATTCTGGTCGCGATCCTGCTGATGACCGCGTTCTCTCCAGTCATCGTGCGCTCCGACTATACGGAGACCACAACAGACTTACGATTGCCCCCGTCCTCTGAGCACTGGTTCGGCACAGACGCATTCGGCAGGGATGTATTCGACCGCGTGGTGGCTGGAAGCCGCGTCTCCCTTTACGTCGGCTTCGCGGTAACCATCATTTCAGTGGTCCTCGGATTGATAATCGCCCTCTTCGCGGGATACTTCCGTTTCCTCGACCACATCCTGATGCGCTTTGTGGATGGGCTGCTTGCCTTTCCCACGATACTGCTCGCGCTCGCGCTCATAGCGTTGCTTGGCGGCAGTGTGAACAATGTGATCATTGCCCTATCCGTAACCGGAACGGCGAGCAAAGTGCGCCTCGTCAGAGGCCAAGTCCTCAGCCTGCGGGAAGAACAGTTCGTTGAGGCGGCGCGCGCCATCGGTTCTCCGGTGTGGCGCATCCTCTTCCTGCACATCGCGCCCAACACCTTCGGCATCGTTATGGTGCAGGCGACATTCACGCTCGCCACCGCGATACTCGCCGAAGCAAGTCTCAGCTTCCTGGGAGCAGGCGTACCGGAGTTCATCCCCACCTGGGGCAACATTGTGGCGACGGGCAAGGGCTACGTGCAGGTCGCCTTCTGGATTTCCTTCTTCCCCGGCGTGTTCCTGACGCTCACCGTGCTGGCAGTCGTGCTGATCGGCGATGCCCTGCGCGACTACCTCGATCCCCGACTAAGAGGTCAGTTCCTCTAGGCAGTATTCACGATGGCGCCACATTCAAGGGCGACTAGGCTGCTCCACTCTGCGGCCAGACCATACTCCCTACCGAACTCAGACGCCACCACCTGCATCACATCGTCCATGGCGATCTCTCGTCCGAGTTCTTGCGCCATCGACGTTACGCTCACATCCGGCATTCCGCACGGCACGATGTGCTCGAAGAACGACAGGTCCGGGCTGACATTCAAGGCGAAGCCGTGCATCGTCACATGGCGGCTCACGCGCACGCCGATTGCCGCAATCTTCCGGTCATCGACCCATACACCCGTCGGCTTTCCCTCGCTGTGGGCAACAATGCCGAACTTGCCGAGCGCGCTGATGAGTGCCTGCTCAAGCGTTTCTACGTAGTCGCGGACTCCACCACCCCATCGCCTCAGATTCAATATCGGATATCCTACGAGTTGTCCGGGCCCGTGGTAGGTCGTCTCCCCGCCTCTGTCCGTCTCGTGCTTCTCAATACCCAATTCGTCGAGAACTCCTTGAGAGGTGAGAACATCCGACTCCTGCCCCCTGCGCCCCATCGTATAGACGTGTGGATGCTCCAGAAGGAGAAGTAAGTCGAGAAGATCGTCCGCAACGACCTGCTCATGCAGCAGCCGCTGTAAGTCATAAGCAGTCTGGAAATCAATCAATCCGAGCGGCACAACGAGACAGGTGTTCATGCGGCTGCGCGCCTAGTATATTCCCGTCTCATCCGAGATCGCTTCCAGCCGCCGCTTGACCGAGTTCACGAACGCCGACGCCTCAGCGCCGTCCATGATGCGGTGGTCGAATGTGAGGCAGATGTTCATCATCGAGCGGATGCCGATGGCGTCTCCAATCACGACGGGGCGCTTCACCACGGCCTCAATCGTCAGAATCGCGGCTTGCGGATGGTTGATGATCGGCTGCGAAGCTATCGAGCCCAGCGCGCCGGTGTTGTTCAGCGTGAATGTGCCGCCCTGCACGTCTTCCACGCCAAGCTTGCCCTGCCGTGCCCTCGCCGTCAGGTCAGCCGCCTTAACCGCGATGCCAGCAACGCTAAAGGAATCGGCATCACGCAGCACCGGAACTACCAGCCCGTCGGGAGCAGCAACCGCGATTCCGATATTGATGCGTCCTTTCAGGATGATCGCGTCCTCGCCCCACGACGAGTTGAGCAAAGGGTTCTCTCGTAAAGACTCGGCAACAGCCTTCACAACGAAGTGCAGGTAGGTCAGGTTGACACCCTCGCGCCGCATGAACTCGCCCTTCAGCGACTCTCGCCGTCTCACCAGCCCGCTCACATCGACTTCGGAGATCGTCCATGCAACTGGTATCTCCGAAGCGCTGCGCTTCATATTCGCGGCAATCATCCGGCGCACGGGAGACAAAGGCAATCTTTCTTCGTCTGCGCCACCTGATTGACGTGACGGTGGGGCAGGCTTATCTGGAGCAGCTGGCGTCCTATCTGCAACTTCCGCCTGAGTCTCGATGTATGCGAGCACATCCTTGCGCGTCACACGTCCATTGATCCCAGTGCCCTCGACCTGCTCAAGGTCAATGTCTTGCTCACTTGCAAGCCGCTGCACCGCAGGAGAATACCGTCTCCGCCGCCTGCCTCTCTGGGACTCTGACGCAGCTGCATTCTGGTCGGCGGAAATGACCACATTCCCCGACCCGGTAGGTCCGACGGGTGCAACGTCCTTGAGCAGCACACCTATACGGTCAACCGGCTGAGCTTGTTCTTCGGAGGGAGGCGACGTCTCGACCGACATTGCGGGTTCAACGGCATCCTCTGTCTGGATCGACGCGATCGGCGCGCCCATCGGCAGCGTCTGCCCTTCCTCCGCAAGAAGCTCCGTGATGACGCCGTTCACCGGCGACGGCACTTCCAGGCTCACCTTGTCAGTCAGCACTTCAACGAGCGGGTCGTACCGCTCCACGCTGTCGCCAACCTGCTTCAGCCATTGGACGATAGTGCCCTCTGTAACCGATTCGCCGACCTGTGGCAGCTCGATAATCATCCCGTCACCTTTGGCATCCCATCACCCTTGGCATCACGTTACACCGCTAGTACGCCGCCAGCTGGCGTATCGCATCGGCGATCTTTTCTGAGTCAAGCATGTACAGCGCTTCCAGAGGCGGACTGAACGGCATTGCCGGAACCTCTGGCCCCGCAAGGCGTCGCACCGGCGCGTCCAGGTACTCGAAGGCGTCTTCGGCTATCGTCGCGGCAATCTCCCCGCCGATGCCGCCCACCTTGTTGTCCTCATGCACGACCAGCGCCTTGCCTGTCTTCATTACGGATTCCAGCACACCCTCTGTGTCCAGGGGACGCAGCGTGCGCAGGTCAACAACTTCAACGCTGATGCCCTCACCTGCGACCGCCTGAGCTGCCTCGATGCAGTGGTGCACCATCAGCCCGTAGGTGAATACCGACAGGTCCTCGCCTTCGCGCTTCACATCCGCCTTGCCGATAGGTATGGTGTACTCACCGTCCGGCACTTCGCCGCGCACCAGCCTGTATGTACGCTTGTGCTCCAGGAATATCACAGGGTCATCATCCCGAATCGCGCTCTTCAGCAGTCCCTTGGCATCATAAGGGGTGGCCGGGGTGATTACCTTCAGTCCCGGCGTGTGGGAGAAATACGCCTCCGCTGACTGTGAGTGATACAGCGCGCCACGCACGCCACCGCCCTCAGGCGCGCGCAGCACGAGCGGCACGCTCAGCTTGCCGTTGCTGCCGTATCGCGCCCTAGCCGCCTCGCCCACAATCTGGTTGAATACGGGCCAGATAAAGTCCGCAAACTGTATCTCCGCGATGGGACGCAGCCCGTGCATTGCCGCGCCCAGCGCCATCCCCGCGATTGATGATTCCGCGATCGGAGTGTCTATCACGCGCTCTTCGCCAAACTGGTCAACGAAGCCGTCCGTTGCGAGAAACACACCGCCGCGCCTGCCTACATCCTCGCCGAGCACAAACACGCGCTCATCGCGCTCCATCTCCTCACGCATAGCCTCCCGCACGGCTTCCAGCACATTCATCACTGCCATGAAGAAATCCTATCAGTCCCGTTAAATTCGGGGCGCATACACATGCTCATAGAAGTCATCAGTTTCCGGGTATTCCGCCGCCTCAACAGAATCGGTAACATGGTTCACCTCAGCTCGTGCCTCGGCATGAATCCGCTCGTCCGATACGTCGTCCAGAATGCCCAACGCATTCAAATGCTCACCTAACAGCTTGAGTGGGTCGCGCAGCCGCGCCTCCTCGATTTCCTCACGCGGTCTGTATCGCGTGTCGTCGTCATCGCTCGTGTGCGGCAGGTATCGCTCCACCTGAGCCTCGATGAGCGTCGGACCGTCTCCACTCCGCGCGCGAGACGCCGCCTCGGATACCGCCTCATAGACCGCCATAACATTGCAGCCGTCAATCGAGATACCCGGCATGCCGTATCCCTCCGCACGGCTCGCCACGCTGTCCACAGCCATCTGTCGGTGCTGCGGCACCGATGTCGCGTACTTGTTGTTCTCGCACATGAATATGACGGGCAGCTTGTGAATCGCAGCGAAGTTCATCGCCTCATGCGAGTCCCCGAAGCTCGACGCGCCGTCCCCGAAGTAGGCAATGACAATGCATTCCTCCCGGCGCATCCTGATCGCAAGCGCAGCGCCCACCGCCTGCGGAAGCTGGGTGGCGATTACATTGGACAGGTTGATGAGCCCGAGTTCAGGGTATGCGCCGTGCGTCGGGAACTGCCGCGCTCCGCTCAACGGCTCACCGACCTTCGCAGTGAAGCCCAGCATTATCTCGCGCGGCGACATGCCAAGCGTCAGCATTACAGCAAGGTCGCGATAGTAGATGTAGAATTGGTCGGTGCCGCGCTTCAGCGCATAGACGCTGCCAATCTGCGCCGCCTCATGGCCCTGTGAGGAGGCCATGATCGCCGCCTTGCCCTGACGGTTGAGCATCCAGATGCGCTCGTCCAGCGTCCTCGACAGCACCATCTTGCCGTAGATTTCCAGTAAGGCTTCGTTATTCAGCGGCTCCGCCATAGGTCAAATCACAGTCCAACAGTCAAGAAATAGTAGTCTGGTTTCGCGTCAATTATAGAAGCCGTTCCTTAATCACGTCAAAAGCCGCTTCTTCCCGTACCATTGCCGAGGTTGGCGTTTCATCCGAACTTTCGCATGCGGAGAGCGACGGCTGTAACGATTGTCGATGTTGCGAGGCTCAGGCAGCCGCCAATGATGATGTCAATTGGAACGAGAGGCACAGGCCATTTCGCTATCATCACGAATATTGGAATACTATATGTAGCATAGGCGGCACAACCCAGAATGAAACTGTTCAGCATCGCCTTTCGGAGACTATTTTCTCTGAGAGCAGGTTCGATTGCGAGATGGCTGTTCGCTAAGCCCATTAGCAGGAAGAACACGAGAAGCGCGGAAAACTCCAGACCGCCCCAAGTGCTCATTTCCTTGCCGAAACTCCACTCGTTTCCTAGCCCGCTGGCTTCACGCAGGTTGACATACATAGCGGTAACGAACGGGAACAGGTGCCACACTATATCGATAATCGCATACGCCAGGAAAGCTGCGATAAATCTGACGAATTTGACCAACATCGGTTCCTCCTATTCTCAGACGCCTGCCTGTGACCTCCGGGCAGTCCGAAAGGCAGGTTATAGCACACACCCGCATTGTGTAAATTGGTCATTCCCATCCTGACTGTCCGGCGCACTCCGTTAGTCTATAATAGTTCGCATCGCAATCTGGGAACACCACGACGAAGAGAGTATGCCATGAAATTCGCCCTGATTACACACCTGCCTTGGCCGGAGGACACCAACGCCCGCGCCATCGTTGATCAGACCATCGAGGACATATCGCTGGCCGAAGAGCTTGGCTTTCACAGCGCATGGCTCGCCGAGCACCACTTCACGCGCTACGGCATCGGCTCGTCTGTGCTTGTTTTCGCGAGCGCAGTCGCCGCGCGCACGAGCAAGATTAGACTCGGAACGGCTGTTATCGTGCCACCTTTACACAACCCAATTCGCC
Organism: Dehalococcoidia bacterium; assembly: GCA_965203955.1. Taxonomy (GTDB): domain Bacteria; phylum Chloroflexota; class Dehalococcoidia; order Lucifugimonadales; family JADFKI01; genus Bin90. The sequence goes on from OZ241923.1 coordinate 456,291, forward strand.
TTGCTGAGGACACCGCTACGCTCGATCTCATCAGCAACGGGCGGCTCGACGCCGGCTTCGGGCGCGGCGCGTCCAGGAGCGAGTTCACCCCATACGGCGTTGACCATGGGGACACGCAGGCAAGCTTCCAGGAATCCATTAACGTGATTCGCGGCATGTGGACAACGCCCGAATACACGCACGAAGGGCAGTTCTACGACGTGCATCAGGCAAACCTCGTGCCGCAGCCAGTACAGCGCCCGCACCCGCCAATCTACATCGCTGCCACTCGCACGCCCGAGACTCTGGAGTTCGCAGTCAACAATGGCTTCCCCACGATGATAGGTCTGACTGTGGACAACGCACCGGCAATCGAGCTTTGCCACCGCTATGAGGCGATGTCCGCCGAGGCAGGCCACAATGTAACAACTGCCGACATCCCGTTCTTCCGCTACTGCTACCTCGCCGAGACCGAGGAAAAGGCGCGCCAGGGAGCTTACAAGTCCCTCAACTGGGTCATCGACCTGCTGCAGTGGCGCGGCACGCTCAACGGCGCAAGCGAGGCGAGCGGCAACATAGACGAATGGCGCAGGACGCGCGGCAAGCCGTCCCTAACTTTCGACCATGTGGCGGAACACCGCTCCATCATCGGCACGCCGGAGCAGGGCGTAGAGAAGATAAAGGAATTGCAGGCGCAGGGCGTCGAGTATTTTGGCTGCAACTTCGCCTTCGGCGGCATGCCGCGCGAAAGGGTCAATGCCGCGATGCGCCTCTTCGCCGATGAGGTGATGCCACACTTCGAATAGCTTCGTTGTTGCCACTGCCCCACTCTGCATCTATAATTCGCCGCATACTCTCATCAACAGCAAGACAGCACACGAAAGGAAACCATCATGGCGCTGCCCGACCGAATGAAGTTCGGTATTTTCCTCGGCCCATTCCACCGCGTCGGCGAGAATCCCACACTCGCGATGGACCGCGACCTCGAACTCATCCAGTGGCTCGATTACCTCGGATTCGACGAGGCATGGATCGGCGAGCACCACAGCTCCGGCTGGGAGATAATCTCCTCGCCTGAGATATTCATGGCAGTCGCCGCCGACCGTACCAAGTACATCAAGCTCGGTACGGGCGTCGTCAGCCTCCCTTACCACCACCCCTTCAATGTCGCCAACCGCATGGTGCAGATCGACCACATGAGCCACGGGCGCGTGCTGTTCGGCGTCGGCCCCGGCGCACTGCCCGGCGATGCCTACATGCTGGGTATAGAGTCAACAACGCAGCGCGAGAAGATGGACGAGGCTTTCGGCATCATACTGCGCCTGTTCACCGAGACTGAGCCGATCACCTACAAGTCGGACTGGTTCGAGTTGAACGAGGCAATGCTGCAGATCCGTCCCTTCCAGCGCCCCCACATGCCCATCGCCGTGGCGTCCATACAGTCACCTTCCGGTGTGGCTCTCGCCGGCAAGTATGGCGCGTCCGTTCTGACAATCACGGTGCCGAGAGACCCAACGACCGCAGACCGGGGCAACCTCAATGACCTGTGGACTATCGCCGAAGAGTCAGCAGCCGAACACAACCAGACGGTTGACCGCAACGAATGGCGGCTGGTCGTACCCGTTCATCTCGCGGAGACACGCCAGCAGGCGCGTGATGAGGCGCGCATGGGCGCCGGCTACTTCCTGCGCGAATACACCGAGGAGACTAATGGCCGCAAGTCCGACTTCGATGGTCCGGTGGACAAGATTATCGACCACATGGCGGACACCGGCGCGTGGATTATCGGAACGCCAGACGACTGCATAGAGGCGATCCACCGGCTAGACGACTTGAGCGGAGGCTTTGGCGGCTTCCTCGTGCAGACAGTTGACTGGGCGCCGCGGGACCGCATGTTGCACAGCTACGAACTGCTTGCGCGCTATGTAATGCCCCACTTCCAGGGTAGCGCGCTATCGACCAAGGCATCGCAGGACTGGGCAGCCGCGCATCAGGATGAACTGGTAAGGGGCAGGGTAGCCGCCATAGACCGCGCAAAGCAGGTCTATGCCACCCGCCACAACTAGCATTGGATTCATCAGATCCTGTGCGTCCCGCCAACTCCGGGAAACGATTACCGGACCTCATCAGCTTCGACATAGACGGTACGCTCGAAGTCGGCGAGCCGCGCGGCAGCATCACGATGGACTTCGTGCGCGCCGTGCAGCGCATGGGGTGTATCATAGGCAGTTGCTCCGACCGCCCGTTAAGCTTCCAGCAGAAGATGTGGCAGGAGCACGAGATAGTCGCTGACTTCACCGTATTGAAGCAGAACCTCGACGACGTGAAGGCATGCTTCGACGCCGACACCTACACCCACATCGGCGACAGCGATGCCGATGAGTTCTTCGCTCTGAAGTCGGACTTCCGTTTCATCGAAGTTGATACAATGGAATGGACTGAATGGAGGGAGAACATTTTGCGAAAGGGTTCTGTGTAATAAGTATGGGCACATTTCAAGTCGAAGTTGGAATAGGGAACCCGCAAGGGCAGCACTACGAATATGTGGAAGCTCTTGTCGATTCCGGGTCCACATACAACATACTGCCCGCGTCTCTGCTTCGTCGATTGGACATAGAAGTTCAAGGTAGTGGCACTTTTAGGCTCGCCGATGGTAGGCGCGTGGAGCGCGAAATGGGGGAGACTCGGATTCGACTTAACGGCGAAGATTTTACGGCACCCGTCGTCTTCGGCACAGATGACGTGCAGCCCCTGCTGGGAGCGGTTACATTAGAGATATTTCGGCTGGCGATTGATCCCGTGGATATGCGACTCATACCCGTGGACGGTCTGATGATGGCAGCCGGTGTCACTACGGCCAGCGAGTAAAGCCACAATGATAAGACCCGACGGCCGCGCCAACGACGAGCTGCGCCCCACGAAGATCACCTGCGGCGTGCAAGCATTTCCTGAAGGCAGTGTCCTCATCGAGACGGGCCTCACGCGCGTCCTATGCGCCGTCAGCGTCGAGGACAGCGTGCCACACTTCCTGCGCGGCTCGGGACAGGGCTGGATCACGGCAGAGTACGCGATGCTCCCCCGCGCCACTCTCACCCGCACTCCCCGCGAGCGCACACCACGAGGCCGCACTCAGGAGATACAGCGGCTCATCGGCAGGTCGCTCCGCGCTGCCGTTGACCTTCATCGGCTTGGCGAACGTACCTTCACGGTGGACTGCGACGTGCTTCAGGCGGACGCTGGCACGCGCACGGCGGCAATCACAGGCGGATACGTGGCGCTGTATCTCGCGATCTCCGCACTCGTCGAAGCCGGGCAGCTTCCTGAGGTCCCAATCCTGTCCGCGGTAGCCGCGACAAGCGTTGGAATCGTGGAAGGGGAGGCGCGGCTGGACCTGTGCTACGAGGAAGATTCAGGTGCAGAGGCTGATTTCAATATTGTAATGACGTCCGAAGGCGATTTCGTAGAAGTCCAGGGAACGGCGGAGGGCATGCCTTACTCAAGGCATGCCCTCGATGAAGTGCTTTCAGTTGCTGAGCAGGGTATCTCCGAACTCTTCGAAATTCAGAAAGACGCTATCGCCAGCGCATCCGCCTAATAGTCGTCGTCCGTCAGGTCATCATCGTCACTACTCGAATTGATGATGCGATGAATTACGGGAGCGAAAGCCTCGTCATCGCCCGGCTCAGTATCGTCGTCAGACCAGTCCTTGATGATCCTGCCACCCAGGGTATCTGATTCAGATTCGTCATCACCGTATGCAAGTACGCTTCCCGGCACATACACCCGATAGCCCGCGCCGGCACGAGAAGGAAACGACACTATCCCCGTCTGCGAAGGGTGCTTGAACGTCTCTCGAATTATTATGGTCAGCTCCTTGGATCCCGCGCTGGTCACGGCAGCTTCATACTGATTGCCTCCGCGAACCAGGCGCAGCAGCCGCGCGGCGAGCCTCGGCTCAACGCTGCCCACATATTCGCCACCGCCATTAAGCACCTTAACCCGCCTGTTCTCGATCTCAAGGCTGACACGGTGACCGGGCGCGAGCTTGAGCAGCGCCTTTGAAGGCGCGAGGTGGACGAGCGACGTCGTCGTAGCCTTGCCGCTCTCCTCTATGAATACTTTGGGAGCAGCCTCAACTGCGCCCTTGGAACTCGGCGAGTCTTCCTGGTCCCCAAGGCCCATGAGACGGTCGAGATTCTTCCGCGCAATCCCGTTGTGCGGCGAGATTTCCAGCGCTCTCCGGAATGCTTCTTTCGCCTCCCGGTTGCGACCGAGTTCGCTGAGCGCCTTGCCGAGCCTGTTTTGCGCTTCCAGATCGTCGGGGAAATCCTTCAGAATGGCGCGGTTCATTAAGGCTGCCTCGTCCCAGTGACTACGCATCGCCAGCGCCACAGCCTTCTTGGCGCGGTCACGCCTCACTTTCTCTCTGTTCCTATCTACCGTTGTCTGCATTTTCGCATACCTTGTCTTTCAGATTTATCAATGCATGTCTTGCCATGTATAAAGTCACATTAACGTATCCGCACTGGAATTATAAGAGTATTAGATACAGTATTACTCAGGAATTAAAGGTGTTTATGAGCTAGTTTTCCGCCAAAGCAGCAATTCATGACACTTTCTTTTGCCAACGCAACAATTCATGTCACCTTCTTTTGCCAACGCAAAAGAAATAGCCGCCAGAACGCCTCCAGAATTATCCCAAGGGACAGCTTAGACTCGCCATGAGCCCGGTCATAGAAGGTAATAGGATGCTCCACAACGCGATAGCCCTTGCGCTGGCAGGCATAGGCAACCTCAGCCTGAAAGCCGAACCCCTTGCATCGGAACTCGTCGAAGTTGATGGAATCCAGGGCGTGCGCCCTGAACGCCTTGAATCCGGTCGTCGAGTCCTTCACTTTCAACCCTACCACGGCTCGGATACCATAGTTTGCGAGCGCACTGAGGGCGTGCCTGCGGAATCGCCACTCCTCGTCAACTCCGCCGCCCTCCGTATATCGTGATCCCACGACAACGTCCGCGTCTTCCAGCGCCTTGAGAAATTCGGGGACATATTCCGGTGAATGGGAAAGATCGGCGTCCATCTGGAGCACATAGTCGGCGCCCTGTTCGATTGCGTGCCGGAAGCCCACCTTGTACGCTGTGCCTAACCCGCTTTTCGACTGCCGCTGGATCAGGTCAAGGCGATTGTCGTATTTATCGCTGAGGCTCCGCGCTACATCGGCAGTGCCGTCGGGCGAGTTGTCATCCACGACGATAAGCCGCATATCGGGAACGCGCAGAGCAAACAGACGTTCCGCCAGCAGCGGCAGATTATCAGCCTCGTTGAAAGTCGGCACGACTATTGCCGCAGTGCCATTCTTCGCGTCGTCAGTTGAGTAGTTTCGCGCCTCAGCCGGCAAGTCTTCATCGAGAGGTCTTGCTGCATCAGGTGAGTATGCGCCCCGAATGCTGCGCCAGCGTATCGCCAGTACATCCCTGAGCATATTCAGCCCGGCAGTTGCAGGATTGAGCCTGCTATCGGCGTCATGCCGCCAGTCGATTGGAATTTCCAGTACCCGCATCCCGCGCTTGCGGGCAAGGTAAAGCAACTCGACATCGAACCCCCAGCCCATCGTCTGCTGCGCCGAAAAGAGAGATTTTGCGGCATCCGCGCTGAAGCACTTGAAGCCGCACTGCGTATCATGGATACCGCGCACCGCCAGCATCTGAACTACCTTGTTAAAGGCGCGCCCAAGAAAATGGCGAAACAGCGGTTCGTCGTAGCGATTCGCGCCCGCAATCTGGCGCGAGCCTATAACTATATCGTTGCCCAATGACATATTTCTAAGAAAGTCGGATAGGTGGCGTATCGGCATCGCGAGGTCCGCATCGCACATGAACCGGTATTCACCGGATGCCGCAAGCATCCCATGCCTCACCGCCACTCCCTTGCCACCGTGTTCAATGCGCTCCAGCCTGAACCCTTCCCTTCCGCTTGCCCACTGCTCCACGATTGCGGCCGTCGCGTCACTGCTGCCATCGTCAACAGTGATAACCTCCCAGGTGTACGACTGCTCTCGAAGGTACCGCGACAGGGTCTCCAGCGTGGCGACTATCCGCCCTGACTCATTGTAGGCAGGAACAATTACCGAGAGGTAAGGAGCAGGCATGAAGTCGTTCAACCGTCAACTATTTGTCCACCGACCGCACCGTGATACAAGGACTAACCCTGTGGCATATCCAGTTGGAAGGCATCGTGAAGGGCACAAGCCGCTTCAGCAACTTGCGATTCGCTGATAAGGCATGTGATACGAATCTCCGAAGTGGTGATTGCGTCTATGTTTATCCTCTTGCTCGCCAGAGCCCGGAACATCTGCGAAGCGTACCCGGGCGCATCCTGCATTCCCGAGCCGACTATGCTCAGCTTGGCGAGACTCTCGTCGCTGACCGTCCCCCGGCTGCCGAGCTCCTTGACGACAGGCTCCACTACCTCAAGCGCCCGCATGAGATCGGTGCGCGTGACCGTGAATGTCATGTCCGTCGTGCCGTCAACACTGGCGTTCTGCACGATAACGTCCACGCTGATGTCCGCCTCGGCCAGTGGCTCGAAGAGACTGGCAGCTATACCCGGTCTGTCGATTACACCCAGCACCGTTATCTTCGCAACATTAGTGTCCGTTGCGATACCCCTGACGCGATTGCGAATTTCGCCCACATTGCCGTTCATGTCGATGTCTCCGTGAATTAGCGTGCCTTTTGCATCCGTGAAGCTGGACGCCACGAGTATTGGCACGTTATAGTGCATTCCCATTTCGATGGAGCGTGGGTTCATCTTCGCTCCGTAGCTCGCAAGCTCCAGCATCTCCTCAAAGCCTACCTCGTCCAGCTTGCGCGCCTTCGGAACTAGGCGCGGGTCGGCAGTATAAATGCCGTCCACGTCCGTATAGACCTCGCAGCGATCAGCCTCTACACCCGCTGCGATTGCAACGGCAGTCGTATCAGAGCCGCCGCGCCCAAGCGTCGTGACGTCCATGTCCTCGGTGATGCCCTGGAAGCCCGCGACTATGACGATATTGCCTTTATCGACTTCCCTGATGATCCTCTCAGGCGACACGCCGGCGATCCTCGCCCTGCCGTAGCTGGAGTCCGTCCGTATGCCGGCTTGCGCCCCGCTCAGACTCACGGACGCGTACCCCATCGAGCGCAGCGCCATCGCCATCAGCGTACAGGACACCAATTCTCCCGTTGACAGAAGCACGTCCATCTCCCGGGCGTCCGGTCGCTCCGCAACCTCGTTAGCCAGGTCGATCAGCTCATCGGTGGTGTCGCCCATGGCGGAGACGACGGCAATCACGCTATTGCCCGCGTCTCTGCTGCGCGCGATCCGCTCCGCGACATTCCTAATCTTGTCGGCATCCGCCAGCGAGCTTCCGCCGTATTTCTGTACGATCAGCATTTTTCTCTCAGTTTTCGTCAGTATCCGGGACTACTCTTCCACAACATGCGCTCCGAGCGTAGTCGGATTCGTTACCTTAATCGCGCCCTCAACGCCCGACTTCATCGCCGCATCCGCCATCTCATATCCAATCGTGTATTCACGGTCGCGCGTCAGCGCAAGCACGCTCGAACCCGCGCCCGATAGGAACACGCCAAGAGCCCCGGCGGACATTGCCGCGCGAAAGATATTCTTCATGGGGAAGAAAATCTTTTGTCTCGCAGGCTGGTGCAGCATATCCTCAGTCGCAATAGCCAGATACTCCAGGTTTCCGCTCGCCAGCGCATTTACCAGCAGCGCAGTTCTGCCAATGTTGAACACGGCGTCTTGTCTGTCGATCATCGCTGGCAGCAGACCTCGCGCCTCTTCAGTCGCCATCGGAACATCAGGCACGAACAGTACGGCTTTCAGTTCATCCGGGACCGACACCGTATCCGTAACAAGCCTATCGCCATCGTTCACCACGATGCGGCATCCACCCATAACCGCCGCCGCCGCATTGTCAGGATGTCCTTCTATCTCCGCCGCAAGCTCCAGAATCCGCTCGCTTGTCAGGTTCGCGCCGCTCAGCCTGCTTCCTGCCAGCAGCCCGCCTGCAACCGCAGCCGCACTGCTGCCAAGACCCCGGCCAAGTGGTATGGCGTTCTCGCAACTAATCCGCACGGAGGGAAGCGACAGTCCCAACCCGTCGTAAACATGCTGAAAACTACTGTAAACCAGGTTGTCACTTCCGGTCGAAAGGCTGTCTCTGCCTTCGCCTCTGATTACGACCTTCTCAGTTTCAGGCTCAGCACTGTCCGTCTCAACGATGATCGTGTTCCAGATGTCCAGCGCCATACCAAGGCAGTCGAAGCCCGGCCCCATATTTGCGGTCGTCGCCGGTACTCTTACGGTAACCCTCAATTTTACAGCTCTAACCTGCCGTTGAATTGGCCTTGAGGTACGAATTATCGCTCGGAAAAATCAAGCCGCCACTGGCAAGCCTACCAGATGCAAGCACGGGGTTAAAGACGCACAGGGATGCAGTGCAAGATTGCCGGCCGACATATGTGGGAAGCATATCCCTCTCAATGGTCGGACTGTATATCCTCACATCGAAAGGGATCGTCTCTTGGAGGCGTACCGCAGGCTGTTAGTTGGTAGTTCCTGCGGCAGCGGGTGCAGTGCTACGCGGCCACCTTGGTCTTCCGCCTGCGTCCAGGCTTGCCGCGCGTCTTCGCCCAGTCAAAGTTGGTCTTGGGCTCGGGGATGATGTCCTTCGTGTAACCGCACTGGAGACACTCTCTGTAATCACCGTACATGTCCCGCGTCAACTTCAGGTCTCCAGTGCACCTGGGACATGCCTTGAACTCTACCATTTCGCTCGTTCCTCCCTTTCTCCGCAGCGAACACGGATTAAGTTCTGCGTAGCTTATCTATTCATAACTCGCAATTTAAGCTGCTACGCTACATCACATCAATGAATACTCTCGTCATACGACACGATAATACAACCCCGACAAGATATCTATATGATATTCACGATAGGTAGTATTATTTTTGCCAATACTGATCGGGCCAGACGCAATAGGTGGACGTTGAAGCTTACTTGTCAAGGTTTCTACTGATCCGACCGTGCCCTTTCCTGCAACTCATACAGCCTGTTGATCGCCTCAAGAGGTGTCATAGAAGAGACATCCAAAGCAAGCAGGTCATCAACGACCGCGGATGAGAAGTCCATCAGAGGCATCTGCAACGGAGATGGCGCACTGTTTCTTCTCCGCGACGGCGCACGCTCCGGGCGTCCGCTGTCCTCCAGCTCCGCAAGCACCTCCCAGGCGCGGTTGACCACGCTCCCCGGCATTCCCGCAAGCCGCGCAACATGAACGCCATAGCTGCGGTCAGCGCCGCCGGGCGCGATGTTTCGCAGAAACACCACCTCACCCTTGTCCTCTGCAACGACCACGTTGTAGTTGAAAGCGCGAGGAAGCACATCGGCGAGCTGGGTCAGCTCATGGTAGTGCGTCGCGAACAGCGTCTTGCACCCAAGCCGTGGATTGTTGTGGACATGCTCTGCCACTGCCCTCGCCAGCGCAAGGCCGTCGTATGTGCTGGTGCCTCGCCCGATCTCGTCCAGAACGATAAGCGAGCGCGGCGTCGCGTGGTTAAGGATCGCCGCAGTCTCCACCATCTCAACCATGAATGTTGACTGCCCCATCGCAAGGTCGTCCTGCAACCCGACTCGCGTGAATATCCTGTCGCAGATGCCGACTTGCGCCGACTCGGCGGGCACGAAGCTGCCGATCTGCGCCATCAGCACGATCACAGCAACTTGCCGGATGTAAGTTGACTTGCCCGCCATGTTAGGGCCGGTCAGGATGATAAGCTGCTCGCCGCTGCTAGAGAGGCCCGTGTCGTTGGCGACGAAATCACCGGGAGGCAGCATGCGCTCCACGACCGGATGCCTGCCCTGCTTGATCGTTACGATGTCATCGCCGTCCAGCACTGGACGCACATACCCGTAGCGTGACGCAACCTCGGCAAGCGAAGAGAATGCGTCTATATTGGCGATGGCGCGAGCAGTCCTCAGAATTGGTTCGGCATGTCCCGCCACTTGCTGGCACACCTGCCTGAACAGCGCACTCTCCAGTTCGCCGATGCGGTCCTGGGCATTCAGAATGAGCGACTCGTACTCCTTCATCTCAGGGGTAATGAATCGCTCGCCGCCAACAAGCGTCTGCCTCCGAACATAGTCATCCGGCGCTTGATCGAGATTGGAATTGCTTATCTCGATGTAGTACCCGAAGACCCTGTTGTACCCTACCTTCAGCGACCTGATGCCAGTGCGCTCGCGCTCCTTCTGCTCCAGCCGCGCGATATAGTCCTGGGCGTTGCGGGACGCGCCGCGCACCTCGTCCAGGTCCGGCGAAAACCCCGCGCGGATCACGTTGCCGTCCCCCACGCTCAGCGGCGGGTCGTCCGCAATCGCTTGTCCCACCAACTCGACGACTTCGCTGTTATCGGCGATATTGTCCGCGATCCAGTGCACCCTCTCGGCGTCATCGTCCTCGTCGAGAATTTCCTTGATCTTTGGCGCCGCTTCGAGGCTGCCGGCAAGGCTAACCAGGTCGCGCGGCGTCGCAGTGTGCCCGCGCACCTTGTTCATCAGACGCTCTACATCCGACACGGCTTCCAGATGCATTACCACGCGCTCACGTCGCAGTGCGCTGCGGTGGAACCACTCTACCGCATCCTGTCGCCGCACAAGCCGCTCCACATCAAGCAACGGCTGCCCCAGCCACCGGCGTAGCAGCCGCCCGCCCATTGAGGTCTTCGTTACGTCCAGCACCGATAGCAGAGATGCGTTCACCGCGCCCCAGCGACCACCTTCATACAGCTCCAGATTGCGCCGCGTCTGCGCGTCCAGCACCATGTAGTCTGCGGTTGAGTGCGTGTAGAGCGTCGTTATATGCCCCACGGAACTGCGCTGCGTGTCCTGCAGGTAGTCGATGACCGCGCCCGCCGCCCTGACCGCAAGCGTCTTGCCCTCACACCCGAAGCTCTCAAGCGACGCCACTCCGAAGTGGCGCAACAGTGTGTCGCACGCCCACTCTGCGTGAAACGCGTCCGGCAACAGCGGCGTCAGCATCACATCGCTCCCGACATCCACTTCATCCTGCCCCTCCGGCACAAGCACTTCCGACGGCATCAGCCGCGCTATTTCAACCGGCAGATGCGCCAAGTCGAACTGCGAGGTGGCGAATTCACTGGTAGTGATGTCCACCCATGACAGTCCCACGGCATCACCCTCGACAACCAGTGCAGCCAAGTAGTTGTTCGCCTTCTGCTCAAGCAGGGCGTCTTCAATAACCGTTCCCGGAGTAACGACCCTAACCACTTCTCGATCAACTATGCCCTTGGAGGTCGCCGGATCGCTCACTTGCTCGCAGATGGCTACCCTATAGCCCTTCTTGATGAGCCGAGCGAGGTTCGCCTCAAGCGAGTGGTACGGAATCCCCGCGAGCGGCACACGCTGACCCTTGCCGAACTCCCGCGAGGTTAGCGCAATTTCCAGCTCGCGAGAGAGCACACGCGCGTCATCATCGAAAGTCTCGTAGAAGTCGCCCATGCGAAACAGAAGAAGCTCATCCTCGTGCTCCCGTTTCACATTTAGGTACTGTCGCCGTACAGGTGTGGTCATACGCTCATCACTGCGAGATGCTTCCTCGTCATATATACGCACATTTTAGCCATGACGAGTCTAGCGTTAAAGCGCATGTCGTAGCATTTCCCGCCCACAAAAGAAAGGTGGCAGTCGTTTCATTGCCGACTGCCACCACAATATGACTGTTTATGAATGGGGAGAATCAGGTAACTTCAAGCGTAACGTTCCGCAACGGCTCGGCGTACTGCGTCCTGTCCAGTTCAATCGCTTCCTTCTGGTAGATCTGCACACGGTACGACTCGTAGTCCGGTATGAACAGGCGGAACTCGCTGTCTATCCTGACCGAGCGCGGTCGCCGCAGCCTCTTTTCCTGCTCAATGTCGCCCATTTCCCGTAATCTGTTCGGCACCGCGTTCGTCAGCATGTAGGTGCGCGCTACCCGCGACAGCGTAGCATCGCCTGAGAAGCTCCAGATATACTGTCCCTCTGCATTGAACATCAGCACGCGGTCATTGCCCCAGTCCGCCACATAGATGTCGCCATGTGCATCCACCGCGACACCCGTCGGCCTGTTGAACTGCCCGGGTCCGCTGCCTGCCTCGCCGATAACCTGCTTCAACTCGCCGTCCGACGAGAATATCTGCAAGCGGTTATTCCCCCAGTCCGTCACATACACATCGCCCAGTTCGTCCACATGCACACCCCACGGCAACTCGAACTGCCCCGGACCATCCCCGTGCGAGCCGAAGCCGTCCAGGTATTCGCCATCCGGCGTGTATCTCTGCACGCGGTGGTTCTTGGAATCGACCACGATCATATTGCCGTCGAGATCAAACGCGATACCATTGGGCGCATCGAACTCGCCGTCGCCGCTGCCGTGCGCGCCCCAACGCGACTCGAACTCGCCGTCTGCATTGAACCGTGAAATCTTGTGGATAGCCTCGTCGCTGACGTAGATGTTGTGCTCGGCGTCGGTGATAATCTGCACCGGCCAGATGAATTGGCCCTCGCCCGTGCCGTATCCGCCAATGCCTCTCAGGTCGGCTGTCATCTGCTCCGCGTCTTCAATCGGCCAAATCCTTATGCTCGACCCTGCCTCAGACCGCATCAGTATCAGCGCTTCGCCGTCCTTGGAGAACGCGATATCCGCCGGATAGTTCGTAACGCGCCGCATCCCAAGAGTTCGCAGATATGGATAACCTGCTCGCAGCAGTCCCCATGGTCTCGTCATAGTATCTTGCTCCTGGTCACTAACAAGCCATTTGCGTAACGGAGACCCGCCTAGTTGGCGAACGGCTGAATCTGCTCGTACTCGCCCTTCACGATCGGCTTCGCGTCCACATCCAGCACCTGCTCAAGCAGCGTGGCGTAGATGCCACGGAAGTCGATGGTGTGCTTCAGGTCCTCGCCATGCTCCCACTCCGCCGGGTCAAGCGATGGGTACTCGCTGTACAGCCCGCCCTGCACGTTCTTGCCGAAGATGTACGCGCCGCCGCCTGAGCCATGGTCGGTTCCGCTGCCGTTGTCGCGCATGCGCCGGCCGAATTCCGTGAACACGAACACCGTCACGTCATCCGAGGCGTCGTGCTCTTCCAGATCGTCGAGGAAGTCAGAGATTGCTCCTGACAGGTCATTCATAAGCTTGGGATGGGAGGGCATCTCGTTCGCATGCGTGTCGTATCCGCCGTGCGACGTATAGAAAATTCGGGTGCCTAGGTCGGCAAGATGCACTCGCGCCACATCGCGCATGTTCTTCGCAATCTGATTGTCCGCGTACTCCACACCGGAGCTGTAGTTATCGGCGACATCCGCCAGCATATCCGCGCCCCGCAGCACATCGAGGCCTGTCTGCCCGATGTACTCTGCGACCGCGCCACTGCCGATTGCCTGCCCGTACAGCCCCTTGAACGCTTCCAACGCCCTGTCGCGCAGCCTCTCCTGCTCTATGCGCGTCATCACGCCGTAGCCTTCGAGATCGCCTATGGAAGTCACGGGCACACCCGTCACGGACATCGCGCGAGGCAGTCCCATACCGATATTCACGCCCGTCAGCACGTTCTCCGCTTTGGGGTCGAGTTCGCGCACCGCCTGCCCAAGCCAGCCCTCGTTGCCCACGCGGTCAGGCTCCGCCGTGTGCCAGATGTCCATTCCACGGAAGTGCGAGCGGTTGGAGTTCGGATACCCGATGCCCTGGATGATCGCCATCTTGCCCTCGTCATAGAGGCGCTTGAACGGCGCGGCATTCGGGTTCATCGCGAGTTCGTCATTCATCGGCAGGACCTCGTCCTGCTTCATCACGACCGTCTTGCGCGCATCGTAGTAGTGAGGGTTATTGTACGGCACAATAGTGTTCATGAAATCGTTGCCGCCCGTGAGCTGCACTACGACCAGCGTCTTTTCCCTCTTCTTGGTGGTCATCTTGTCCCCCATATTGTCTGTTTCAGGCGATGCTGCGTGAGGCTGAATCTATGCGAATTGGCTACGCGAACTGGTAATCAACGGTCGAAGCGGTCATCTGAAGAAGGTTATGCACTCCTACTTCGTCATTCTCATCCTTGATGTCACGAAGCTCCTGCGCGTAGTCCACCAGCGATGCGTAAGTCTGCTCACTGACGGCAATGCCTCCGAGGATGTCCAGGCAGCGGTCAACCAGTTCGGACGGCTCTGCGTCAAGTTCGCCAACGCGCTCCACCATATCGGCAACGCCCGGCTTGCTGATGTCCTCGAACTGGCTCTCCACGAATCCCACGCGCTCGCTCAGTGTCCCGGAGTCGATCCACTCATGCCCGGTGTGCCAGCCCTCGACCGTTGGCGGGTTCATAAGCCGCTGGCCCATAATCGCCATAGGGCCTTCGGTCAGCGAGCCGTTCAACGTGGTCATGGCAAACTGGAATATACCCGGCTTGGGTTCGCTGAACTCACCGGTCTGCTTCAGCACTCCAGCTACAAGCTCGGTCGGGCTCTTCACCTTCTTGAACTGCCTCGCGTTCTTGAAGAAGTCCGAGTTGAACAGCGCACTCAGGACCGGGCGCATCTGCCCGCCTGAATCCAAGAACACCTGGCTCAACTGCTGTATCGCCGCCTCGTCCCTCGGAGGTTCGGTCGCCCACGAAGGCACCTGAAGTTCGTCCTCAACGAAGAAGTTGTAGAGGTGGCGCGAGATAAAGCGCGCCGTCGCAGGCTGCTGCACGATGATGTCTATGATGTCCTCGCCGTCGAAGTTGCCCGTCCGCCCGAGGAATGTCTTCTCTTCATAGTCATGGTCGTCTTCGATGAACATGAACTCCGCCGGATAGTGCCCATTCGGATAGAGCGATAGCGGCTGCCTGAACGTCCAGCCCGTGAACGCCCTCGATGCCGCCTTGATGTCGTCCTCCGTATAGTTACCCACGCCCATCGAGAACAGCTCAAGCAACTCCCTGCCGTAGTTCTCGTTGATCTCATCCTTGTGGTTCTCGTTGTTGTCCAGCCAGAACAGCATCGCAGGATCGCGGGAAAGCTCCAGCAGTATCGTCTTCATGTCCGTCAGGCCAACCCTGCGGAACATCGCAATCTCTGAGTACAGCGACGGCCCATGCTCGCTCTTGCCCCACGCCACGGGAAAAATGTGATGCAGGAAAAGCGACATCTTCTCTTCCAAAGGGCGCTGCGTGTTCACCATGCGATACAGCCACTTGCCCACATGTACTGCGACCAGCTCGCCGCCGTAGTAGCGGTCGATGTAGGACTCGTCCAGCTCAGGGAAATGCTCCGGATTGACCAGACCGTCCACGATCTCTTCGTAGGTATTGTCCTTCGTCAGCGCGTCAAGCTCCGCTGGCGTCGCGCCGAATCCCGCACGCCTCATCAGGTGCGCCACGAGCGCCCGATCCGACTTCATGCTACTTTCCTCCTGTGAGTTCCCTCGCCCACGACGAGGGGCATGTCCAGCCATTTCGCATATTCTACCCGATTGCGATTATTATAACCACACAGTCAATAGAGTTTTGTCAGTCTAACCAGCGATAAAACGGCTTTGTGGGTAAGGTCAACGGAACTACTCGATGACCATCTCCCCTTCCTTGTACTTCGCTATTCCCTCCCAGTCATATTCCACGCCAAGCCCAGAACCCGACGGCACAGTAACGCATCCGTCCGCGTCGATTGCCTCCAATCCGTCATAGTAACCACACTTGTACACCGGCATCCGCGCTCCCAGCTTTGGATGCACCAGCCCAATCTCGTAGAAGTTGGAGTTTCGCATCGCCGCCATGCAATGCCGCTGGGCTGGGCCAGCGATGTGCAGCTCCACATCCATGCCGAAGCCCTCGGCGGCGTGCGCTATCTTCATGACACCTGTAATCCCGCCATCGTACTCCGGGTCCGCCCGCCAGTAGTCGGTCGCCTCGGCCACCGCCATGTCAGTATGCCCTTCGACCATGTGCACATGCTCGCCCTGCAGCAGCGGCGTCTTGAGCGACTGCCGCAACCGCTTATGCGCCTGAAGCGACACTCCGCCGTCATTCAGCGGATCCTCGTACCAGAAGAAGTTGTTGTCGTCGCACGCAAGTCCAACACGCAGCGCGTCACCGTATGTGTCATAGACGCAGCACGGATCTGTCATCAGCGCCATCTTGCCGCCCACGCGCTTTCCGACAGCATTGACGGTAGCAATTTCCTGCTCGATTGGGGCTGTCGCCCACGAGTGAATCTTGAAGCCCCGGTATCCCATTGCGAGGCACTGCTCCGCGAACTCCGCGTACGCCTCGGGTGAACTCAGCCCGTCAGGCGAGCGGTCGGCATGGTACGTGCTCGCATAGCACGGCAGCTTCTCACGGTATCCGCCCAGCAGTTGGTGAATCGGCGCATCGAACAACTTCCCAGCGAGATCCCACAGCGCGATGTCGATAGGGCCAATACCCATGCGGTCGTGCTTTCGCAGGATCATCTTCGACTGCCGATAGAACAACTCGCGGTCCAGGGCGTTCCTTCCAATAAGGAACGGCGCGATCATCTCGATCTGCTCGCGGTTCGCGGGCGTGCCGCTGATGTACTCGCCGGTCACCCCAATGTCCGTCTCAATGTGGATAGCCAGTAGCCTGCGAGTGCCGCTGCTGCCCGGCTCGTAGAAAGGCCCCGCTGCAAACGCCAGGTCTGTCGTTACATTCTCGGTAGGAAAGCGGTACGAAGTCAGCTTGATCCTGCGTACCATCGGTGTTTCTGCCATAGGTTGCTGCTCCGTTCCGCCTGTGAATACAGGGTTTAGTCCTCTTTCCAGAACCGTTCCTCGTCCACCGAGTAGCCTTTAGAAATCATGCGCGCCTTCACATCCTCGATCATGCCCGGATGCCCGCAGGCGTATATGAGCGTATCGTCCTTCGCCAATCCAAGCTTCTCAACCTGCGGCTCCACGATAGCGTTCACCCTTCCCGTCTCGCCCTTCCAGCCGCTGTTGCGTTCCTCATTGGGCCTGCTTACCGTCGGGATGAATGTCACCATGTCAGGATGCTCGCTGGTGTAGCGCTCAAGTTCGTCATCATAGCCGAACTCGTCATCGTAGCTCGCGCCTTCGAGCACGAAGAAGCGATGGCCGCTCTCGCCCCTGTGCAGGTAGTCGCGGATGTAGCTTATGTATGGGACGACGCCGGTTACGGTCGCAACAAGCAGGTGGTTCTTGAAGTTCGGATTGAAGGTGAAGATGCCCTTCGCGCGTGGTCGAATCGTCAGCTTGTCGCCGGGCTTCATCTCGTAAAGCAGCGGGGTGAGATGACCGCCCTCCTCATAAGGTACAAGCTCAATGAACAGCTCAAGTCGTTCTTCGTGAGGCGCGGATGCGATGGAGTACGCCCGCTCTATTCCTTCGCTGCCGATGGTGCAGTACTGCCCCGGCTTGAAAGTAAAACCTTCGGGCTTCTCTATCCACATCAACCAGTGATCCGGCGTCAATTCACGCCGCTCCAATATCGTCGTCTCAGCCAACCTTGGCCTTATGCGAGCTCTCCTTGCTGTTGTCAACGCGAAAAGACCTCCAGATGTCTCATCTCATTTCATTCGTGGAATCGCATCATCCTCGCACCTCATCCCTTCATCCCCACTCCATGATAACGCAAATCAGTCAGCCGCCGCCCCTACTGCCACCTTAACAATGCTCGCCGCCACAAGCGGAAGGCTATCAATCTTCAGCATCGGGTCCGGGGAGCGGTCTCGCTCGATATCAGTAATCAACTGGCCAAACAGAGTCGTGACCGACAGCATTCCACGCTGCGTCCCGCCTAGCCCCGCTCGACCGTAGAAGCCGCCACCCTCATACATAACATGCACTTCGTCGCCCTCGCTGATGCCCAGCGCGGCAGCGTCCTCAGGATGCACCTCGACGACGTCATCCCGGTCGATCAGATTGCGCCCTCTCACTTCCTGGATGGCTAACGGTCGCTCGGGCTGGTTAAGCACACGACCACGCGCAAGCACAAACGGATGCACTTCGTCCGCGTGAACGGGTGGCTCGGCAAAGGTCATCGGTGAAAGCGCTATCTTGTGGCTCTGCAGGTACTCCTCGTACAGCACCGGCGTGCCGGGCATGTCGGCGGCAGGACACGGCCACTGTAATGTCTCCCTCCGAAGCCTGCTATACGAGATGCCTCCGTAGGGCTCCCAAAGGCCGGCGAACTCGTCGAACACCGCCTCGGCGCTAGGAAAGTCGAAGCTATCCGCACCGATACGCTTCGCAATCTGGCAGATGATGCGCCAGTCAGCGTCCTCGTCGCCCTTTGGCCCCAGCGCAGGATTGAGAAGTTGCACTCTACGCTCGATGTTCGTGTAGGTTCCGTCTCTGTCGGCGAACGTCATGGACGGCAGCACAACATCTGCAATCTCGGTCAGTTCATTGGGGAACACATCCTGCACCAGCAGGAACTCCAGCTTCTCGGCGGCTTCAATCAGAGCGCCAAGTTCGCCGTTTGAGAAGTTCGGGCTATCGCCGATCACATGCAGCGCCTTCACGCGCCCGCTCTCGATCGCTTCGGTCAGTCCCAAGATGCCCACGCCCTCGTCCGCCGGCAGCTCCGCGCCCCACGCCTGGGCAAACCGCCCTCGCGCCTCACCATCAGACACCGCGTGATAGCCGGGCAGGTACTCCGGCGTGCAACCCACATCCTTCGATCCCTGTTCGTTCGCGCCGAGGAACAGCGGATACAGGCCGGTGGATGGCTTGCCGAGATTTCCGGTCACCAGCGCGAGATTCGCCAGCGCGCGCACGCAGTCCTCACGCATATCCGGTGCAAGCGTCTCCAGCGCGTACAGAATCGTGCCCGGGCTGCTGCGCGCGAACAGACGCGCCGCCTCCCTTATCGACTCCTGTGGCAGACCTGTCGCGCGCTCCACCTTTATCATGTCAAACGACCACAGGCTGTTTCTCAGATCGGAGAGATTGTCGCAGGAAGTCCGTTGAAACTCATGGTCGCCAAGCGCTTCGTCCGAGATCACCCGCAGCATTCCGCCGATTAGCGCGGTTTCGCTTCCCGGCAGTGGCCGCAGCCACACCCTGGCATGACGCGCCAGTTCTGTCTCTCGCTGGTCAATTACGATCAGGTTAGCGCCTGCCTGTGCTGCTTTCTTTATCGGCACTCCAATGACGTTCTGTTCTTCGGTCATATTGGAACCGACCACCAGAATCGACTTGGCCTGCTCCAGGTCCCAAATGGGGTTGGTACCGGCGGAGTACCCAAGCATCTCATGCAGAGTCGCAGTCAGCTCAGGGCGTAGGTTGGACGATACGTCCACATTGTTGCTGCCCATCACTGCCCGCGCGAACTTCTGCGCCACATAGTTGTCCTCATTGGTGCCCCGCGGCGATACGACAATCGCATACTGGTCGCCCTTGTGCCTGACAAGCCGTTCGGCGGCAAAGTCTAGGGCATCCGGCCAGGATACTTCCTCCAACTCATCCCTGCGTCTCACCTGCGGTTTCTTTAGTCGGCGCCGCGTATTGTTCACGAAGTCCAACCCGAACTTGCCCTTGAAGCACACCTGTCCCTGGTTGGCGGGCGCGTGGATGTCCGTGGTTGGGCGTATCAGCCGGTTGCGCTTATCAATCTCAAGGTTCATCTGGCATCCCACCGGACAATGGGGGCAGATGCTCTTAACCGTGTCAACAGCCTTGTCCCACTTGTACTTGCGCTCCACCAGCGCGCCGGTGGGGCATACGTCAATGCACGCCCCGCAGAACTCACAGCCTGATTCCAGCAGCGAAGTTCCCTGCGATGTGCCGATAAGCACCCTGTCCGAGCGATCTAGCAGTGTCAGCGCGCTATCCCCTCGCACTTCGTCGCACACCCGAACGCAGCGGGCGCAGACGATGCACAGGTTCATGTCCATCTCCCAGTACGGATCGCTGACGGCGAGAGGCAGGTTGCGGTTGTTGTACGACAGCGGCGACTCCATGTCCATCTCAAGGAAGCGCACCGTATCCTTAAGTTCGCAGCGCTCATTCTTCGGGCATGTTACGCACCTGTCATTCACCGAGACATGCCGCAGGCAGATGTCAGAAGGCCCGCACAAGTCTATGCGATGGCAGGTCAGACAGCCGTGTGGATGCTCGGAAATAAGCAGGTCCATTATGCCGCGCCGAAGCTGCACTATGTCATCGGAATTGGTCGTTACGCGCATACCCGGCATCACAGGCGTCGTGCAGGAAGCAGGGCTGCCCGGCAGTGGCCGGTAGTTGCCCTCGCGGTCCGGCGCCTCCGCCGTAACTACGCACATGCGACACGCGCCGAACGGCTTCATGCCCGGGTAATAACACAGGTATGGTATGTATATCCCCGCGTCGGCTGCTGCCTGAATGACCATCTTGTCCGGCGTAGTCTGCACCTCGACGCCATCGATAATTATGGTGATTTCATCTGCCATGCCCGTCTCCGTTCCAGTGGTCAGACTTCACTATCCCGCTATTTTCAATATGACAATTTTCGGTGCCCGGCGCTAGTCCACAACTTTGACCGCATCTCCCACCGAAACAGAACCCGGGGCAACGACCGAGCCATAAACGCCGAAGCAGGCGCCATTGCCGCTCACATCAGGCCGGTATCCCAATATCAGGCGTGGCGTATCCATGTCGCGCTCGCCGGTGTCCGGATTCAGCGTCGTTATCGCACATCTGGGATCCAGCATCTCCACGCGAACACGAAGCTCATCGCCCACCGCCACTTCCCTGCCGAGCCACGTATCCTCTTCGTGCGCCTCGCATCCGTCCAGCAGGAAATTCGGCCTGAAGCGCCGGTATTCCACCGAAACTCCATTTTGAGCCAGATTACCCAGGTGCCCAATGGACGCCTCCGAGAGCAGAGAGACAGGGTACGCGTCCTGCCCGACTCCCGCACTCTCGGGCTTCATTAACGTAAGGGATTCTCCACAGAATTCAGACAGCGCCTTTGACAACTCTCCCGTCACTACTCGACCGCACACTTCCCGCCGAAACACTTTCATGTCCACGCGCTCCCTCAACTCAGGAGTACCGCTGACAGTCTCTCCATCGGGGAATTCGAGGCGCAATATCTCAGTAGCCGCGCAGTAGTCGGCTTTCACTTGCGCCAGCTTGCCTATCTGCCGCTGCGTCACCATTGCGCCCGCATCGTTACGCACAAGAAATCGCCTGTCCTCCTCAATACCGGGGAAGCCGACGTACACGCTTTCCGGATTCACTAGCGCAAGGGACTTTACAGGAGCGATGTGTATGGACTTGATTACAGGCAATGGCTTAGTTCTATCTCGTTTCCTGAGCGACTCAAGGGACAAGCCGCGACTCATAAAGTCATTCAGCCGCTCTGTGCCACCGGCTGCGCCACGCTGCTAAACGCGTCCATTGCGTAAGGTCGCGTGTTCTTCGGCGCGATGGCAGGCCGCAGGCAACTGCCGGTCGGACACCTCTTCTGTTCGATATGCGACACGAAGTCGGACTCGAAATGCTGCAAGGCCGAGCGTATCGGGCCAAATCCAAGCTGTCCGTGTCCGCATAGGGAGCTGGATTCCATCGTCCTTCCGATATTCCGCATCAAGTCGAGGTCCTCAGGCCTGCTCTCGCACCGCACCACGCGATCGACCACTTCCAACAACTGCTCCATGCCCAGCCTGCAGGGAAAGCACTTGCCGCAAGATTCGTACTGTGTGAACGCTACCAGATTGCGCGTGATGTCCACCGCGCAGGTATCTTCGTCTATTACGATGACACCGCCCGACCCGAATATAGCGCCCGCCTCGCGCATCTCGTCGAAGTCAATGTGTACGCCCAGGCTGTCCGCGCCCAGCACGCCGCCGAGCGGACCGCCCGTCTGAAGCATCTTCAGGCTCTTGCCATTCGGCACACCGCCGCCAATCTCGTTGATAACCTGTCCCAGCGTCAGACCCATCGGCACCTCGTACAGCCCCGGATAGTTCACCTTGCCGTTCAGGCATACAATTGCGGTGCCCGTGCTGCGATTGACTCCGATGCCGGCGAACCACTGCGCGCCCTTGGAGATAATCTCGGGCGCGTATGACAGGCTCTTCACGTTGTTTATCGTGCTCGGCTTGCCCCAGACGCCAAACGCCGCCGGGAACGGGGGACGGTAGCGCGGCTGCGAGCGACGCCCTTCGATGGCTTCCATAAGCGCGGTTTCTTCGCCCGCCACGTACGATTCGCCCGTCAGAGCGACCTCGATGTCGAAAGTGAAGTCCGAACCCAGGATGTTGTTCCCCAGCAGCCCGTTCTCATACGCCTGCTCTATCGCCCTCTCGGTGCGGCTGATGGGCCCCTCGTGTCCATGCCGTATGAACACGAAGCCGTTCGTCGCGTTCGTCGCGTAACCTGCGATGCACATGCCTTCCAGCAATGTGTAGGGGTCGCTTTCGAGAATGCCCTTGTCGTTGTACGCGCCAGGGTCGCCCTCTTCGCAGTTGCACAGGATGTACTTGGGCCCATCGCCACGGGTCATGAAGTTCCACTTCACGCCAGTGGGGAAGGCCGCTCCGCCTCTGCCTCGCAAGCCGGAATCTATGACTTCCTTGATGACCTCGTCCGGCTGCATCTCGAACAGCGCCTTCTGCAGCCCTCCATATCCGCCGTTCGCCACGTACTGCATCACATCGTCGGGTGCGGTATTGCCCGCGTTTCGCAACGCAATCCTCTGCTGCATCCCAATACCCGGCAGTTCTGACAGGTCGTCAGCGCCCTCTACTCGCACATCACCGAGATAGCCCAGCACATTTGAGGTTGGCAGCCTGTTATCAACCAGCACCGACTTGAGGAGGTTCGGCACATCATCGGGCGTTACATTATTGAAGAAAATGCGTGAGCCGCCCGGCTTCTGTATATCCACCAGCGGCTCGGCGTAGCAGATGCCAAGGCAACCCACGTCGTCAACGTTGGCGACTATCCCCTGGCTATCGAGTTCGCTCTTTATCGCCTCCCGCACATCGAAGGCGCCGGCGGCATGACCGCACATCGCGGTCCCGACGCGTATCCAGGGCCTGTCGCCGTTAGTAAGTTCCCGCCAGCGGACATCGGCTTGCGCCTTCAGTTCCTCGTAAGTGGGCATTTTCTATCCCTAAACCTCAAAGTTCCTTCCCCTTTGATGGGGGAAGGTTAGGATGATGGTGAGAATTCCCTCCATCCTGTTCATCTATGTCAGTCTCAGTGCCCGGCGCCTGCCTCCAGCCCCGCAACCCTGCTGACCGCGGACTGCACGTCTATTCGACCGGCAAGCCTGTGGTTCACCATCATCACGGGCGCCTGCGAGCAGGCTCCAAGGCATGTGTTGTACTTCAGGCTGATCCGCCTGTCTTCGGTTTCGCCCTCGTCGGCAAGACCGAGTTCATTCTGCACGGCATCCAGTATGTCAGGCGCGCCCAGAAGATGGCAGGTCGGCCCCCAGCATATCTCCACGATGTTGTCGCCCGGAGGCGTGAACCTGAAATTCGTGTAAAAGGACGCGACACCCCACACTTCGTTGATGGTCGTGTCCATGTGCTCCGCGACCTCTTCTATGGCTTCCTGTGGAATGTATCCAAGATCGTCAAGGACGGCATGCAACGACGAAAGCACATTCACATTGGTCTTCGTCTGCGAACGGATTGCCGCCTTTATTCGTTCTCTCAGGCCGATGCTCTCCACGGTCAACGGAACAGGCTCCCTGCTGTGCGTATTGGCGCTGCAATGCGCCCGAAATTCAACGCTTATAGGATACTTGCCAAGCACACCAAGCGCAACCACCAGGTAGAACCATCCTATCCATCACCGGCTGCATCCTCCAGCATCATCCGCGCGACCTCTCGCCCCATACGCACGCTGTAATTCGTCCCTCTGTCTTCCGGGTAAATCTGCGTCGTGTTCGCCAGATATAGTCCCTCGAATGGAGTTCGATGGCTCGGTATTCGCTCCGAATAACGCGTCCCGATGATGGGCTGCGCCGCGCCAACCCTGTGATGGTAGCTCTTTTCGATCCACGATGGGTCAAACTCGGGGTTGATCCTACGCAGGTGCGGCAAGTATTCGTCCAGCAGTTCTTCATGCGACATCCGATACAAAGGATTGTCGGTCGTCAGGTAGTTGGACAGATAGACGATGTGCTTGTCGCCGTAGTGGTCCGGCTCTATCAGGTTAGTATGCTCGATGACCGCCACGAACGGGATAGACCTGTCCGACACATTCAGCCAGTACACATCGGTCAGGGGTCTGTCCAGCACCAGCACCATGAGCACGGCGGCCATATAGCTCACGCCGGTCAGCCTTGCCAGATAATCCTCCGGCAGCGGAGGCACCAGCGCAGGGAAGATATATGACGGCGTGGTTGCCAGCACCGCATCAAACTCCACTAGTTTGCATTCCTCGCCTTCCAGCACAATATTCAGCCCCGTCGCCCTACCGTCCACGACTTCCACTCGCTCCACACCCGCTGACGTATGCACTTCCCCACCCATCTCACGCACCCGGTCCCCCAGCACATCGAAGACCTCGCCGAAACTGCCCATCGGGTACCCTAGCTTCTCCTTGATCATGCTCTTGCCGCGCGACTTCACTCGCGTCTGAATCTTCCCCCACACCCACGCCATGCTGACTTCGCGATAGTGCTCCTCCCCGAACTTACCGCGCATCATCGGGCCCCAGAATGCTTCGTATCCGCCCTTTCCAGCATACTTCCTCAGCCACTCGTCCGCCGTGATGTCCTCGTACTTCCAGTAGTCCTGCTGCCTTTGCAGATACAGCGTAGTCAGTCCCAATCGCACGCGATCCGGCAGGCTCATCGCGGAGAATTTCAGGAGGTCTATAGGCGTCACGAAATCGTATATCCTGCCGTCAACGAGCGTGCCCACCGTCGAGTCGAACCAGCGTATCCTGTCGCCCAGCCCGATCTCCTCGGTCAGTTCGACGATGTCCGTGTCGCTCGTGAACCAGTGATGATAGCCTTTCTCCAGCCTAGCGCCGCCCACATCGAAGGTCGAAGCCTGCCCACCCAGGAATGGCGCTCGCTCGTACACCGCAGCATAATGCCCCTGTTTCACGAACTCATACGCGGCTGCCAGCCCTGCTGCGCCCGCACCGATTATTCCTACGCGCATATCATCCCTTCATGCCTTCGCGGTTGTCTGCTCTTACGCCCCAGTCGCATATTCCAGTTTAACACCTGGCGAGGTTCGGCACGCCCCGATGAGCTATGGACAGTCGCGCCGAATCAACCCGCCCACAGACGGCGCCACACCACAGCGCTAACATCCAGACATTGACCTAGGCACGCGAAGTTCGTATAAAATACCTGTATATGAACCTGATGGATACTACTAAACTCACAGTAGGTACGAAGAAATCTCTGCCCACCGCTCGCCTGCTGCTCATCGGTTATTTCGTCCTGGCGACGACTTTGGGTGGAGTGCTTGGCTGGCTCGTCATCAAGAACGCCCACTGGGACGAACTGCGGGATTCTTTGGTCTCGGCGAACATAGCCTTCGTCTCGGCAGCAGGGGCGCTCGTCATCGTGGCAGCATATCTGCGGGGCGTCCGCTGGAAGCTGCTGCTATTCGGAGAAAACACCGGCGCGACAAGGCTATTCTTCATTGAGCAGACCGGCGCCGCCCTCGACACTCTCAGCCCGGTTCGCGTCCTCGACGAGGTCGTACAGGTAGGCGTCCTCGCTCTCAGGGACAAGATCGGTCTGGGCAAGATACTCGCGACAATCGCGCTGCAGCGCACCTTCGAGTTTGCCACGACCGTTGTCGTCTTGGGTGCGGGCGTTCTGCTGCTTCCTCAGCTGCGCGACTTCCTGCCCTGGATCACCGTTGGGCTGGTTCTGGGTCTGGCGGGTCTTATCGCGCTCTTCTCCGTTGGTCCGTTGCTCAGCCGCATCAGGGCACTATCGAATCTGAGGATCGTCTCGCAGTTCTCATCCGCCATCATCCTTCTGAGACATCACAAGCGCCGGTCGCTTGCTGCTTTCGCGCTCTCCGTCGCGCAGACGGTACTAATTGGAGCTGTCGGCTGGCTCGTCGCACTTGCGACCGGCTTGGAGTTGAGCCTGCCCGCGATGATTGTCATCACGCTCTCCGTAACATTCTTCAGCAGCACTGTGCCGGGGCTGCCCATGTCCATCGGCACATTCGAGTTCGCGGCAGTCACCATACTGGCACTATGGAGCATCGGACGCGAGAACGCCATAGCTTTCTCCTTGCTGCTCCACGCTGTCTTGTTCCTTCCGCCGATCCTTTTCGCGGTAATCTTTCTCCCCAGAGAGGGGCTGCTGTCCATCAGGGAACTCCGCGCTCTCAGCAAGAAGACACGGAAACACATGGCCACCGAACCCGTCTAGCCGCAAAGAAACAGGGAGCAACCTCGCGCCGCTCCCCGTTATTTGTATCCGTTCGTGGTGAGCCTGTCGAACCACAGGTCGAACAAGACCTGCATCACAACCGAAAGACTGACCGACTGACGGGCTAAATCACGCCACTGCCTCCTCCAGCTCTTCCTGCGGCGTCGGTCCCGTAAACCCGCATGCCTCGTCAAGGCACCTCGCGTTTCTGCGTCCTCGACCCCGCGTTACAAGCAGCTTGCCGCAGTCGGGGCATGGATGCGGAAGCGGGTTCGCCGCGAACTTGCACTCCGGGTAGTTCGAGCAGCTGTAGAAAATCCTGCCGTTGCGACCTTTCTGCTTGCGCTCCACCAGATCGTTCCCACAGTCCGGGCAGTCCACCCCGACCGGCAGCGGCTTGGCATTCTTGCACTCAGGATATCCCGTGCATGCGAGAAATCGCCCGTTGCGCCCTGTCTTCACGGCCATTGGCCGCTCACACTTTTCGCAGTACTCGTCCACATCCTCGCTCACAAGTTCCCGTATCGCCTTCTCTTCAGGACTCTCCACCGGCTTCGTGTTCCTGCACTCCGGGTAGCCCCTGCAAGCGATGAAAGGTCCATAACGTCCAGACTTAATGACCATAGCATTGCCGCACTGCTCGCATACCTCGCCCGTCTCCTCCTCCAGCCATTCGCGCGGTATCCGTTCCGCCTCGTTCATTGTCCTCTCGATAGATTCATCGAAAGGCTCGTAGAAGTCCTTTAACATCGGCTCCCACTGCAGCTCACCGCCCGCTATGTCGTCCAGGCGCTCCTCCATCTGCGCGGTGAAGCCGACATTCATCACGTCCGGGAAGTTCGGCGTAAGGAAGTCCGTAACCACCAGGCCGAGCTTTGTGGGCATGAATCTGCCCCGCTCCTTCCGCACATAGTCCCTGTCCATAATCGTCGAAATTATCGGCGCGTAGGTGCTGGGCCTGCCGATCCCCTGCTCCTCCAGGGAGCGGATCAAAGTGGCGTCCGTATAGCGTGGTGGCGGCTGTGTGAAGTGCTGCTCCGGTGTAATCTTCAGGCAGTTCAGGGCATCACCGTCCGCAAGGTCGGGCAGTGGCGGCGTCTCTTCATCTTCTCTGCCGTTGTCGTCCGAGCCTTCCATGTACAGCGTCCGAAAGCCGGCGAACTTCATCACAGACCCATTTGCGCGGAACAGGTACTCGTTGCTCGACTTAGCGCTCTTCGCTTCGATGTCAACTCGGGTCGAATCAAACAGCGCGTCCATCATCTGGCTCGCAAGCATGCGCTTCCAGATCAGATCATAGAGCCTGAACTGTTCGTTGTTCAGGTACTGCCGGATGCTCTCCGGAGCCCTGAGTATGGATGTGGGCCGTATCGCCTCGTGTGCTTCCTGCGCGCCCTTCACCCTGCGCGTGTATGTGCGCGGCGCGCCCGGCGCGAATTCCGCCCCAAACTTGTCCTTGATGTAGTCGTTCGCCTCTTTCAGCGCGGCGGATGCTACATTCGTAGAGTCCGTCCGCATGTATGTGATCAGTCCGACCTCGCCCTCAGAGCCAATGGATATTCCCTCGTAAAGCTGCTGCGCGACTTGCATCGTCCGCCGTGCCGTAAAGCGCAATTTACGCGACGCCTCTTGCTGCATCGTCGAGGTGATAAACGGCGCGGCAGGCCGGCGGCGAGTCTCACGCTTCCGTACAGTCGCCACGCCGAACTCCGCACCTTCCAGATCCGAGACAATCTCGTGGGCGCGGTCGCCATCCGAGATTTCGATCCGCTTCTTGCCCTTCAGCGAGTGCAGCGCGGCTTTGAAGTCGATGCGCTTGCCGCCGTTCTGAAATTCCTTCGCCAGCGTGGACTCGATGCTCCAGTATTCGACCGGCACGAATGCTTCGATCTCCCGCTCCCGGTCAACCACCAGCCGAAGCGCGACCGACTGCACGCGTCCGGCGGACAGCCCGCGCTTCACCTTGCCCCAAAGCACCGGGCTAAGGCGGTATCCAACCAGCCTGTCGAGAATGCGCCGGGCCTGCTGCGCATCAATCAGGTTGTAGTCCAGATCTCGCGGGTGCTCGAACGCCTCGTTGATCGCTTCCTTTGTAATCTCATGGAAGACCACCCGCCTGACCTTCGACTTCGCTATCTTCGCCGCCTCCAGCAGATGCCAGGAAATCGCCTCGCCCTCGCGGTCCGGGTCGGTCGCGAGATAGACGACATCCGCCTCCCTCGATGCCTTGCGAAGCTGCGATACTATCTTCTTCTTGTCAGGCATCACCATGTATTCAGGATGGAACCCTTCATCATCTACCTCGACCCCGTTCACCCCTGGCTTACCTCTCTTCTTCTTATCGGAAAGGTCGCGCACATGCCCCATCGACGCAAGCGTCTGATACCTGCTGCCGAGAAAACGCCCGACAGTGCGGGCTTTTGCAGGCGATTCAACTACTACCAGGTCCTTAGCCATTCTATTGATTCTTCCTCTCACACTGCGCTTACGGAGTATTCACTCGATACTTCACGCATTCTCACATAGTTCATGCCGCCGATCTGCTTTACCAGACCCTTCAGTTCCATCATTGCCAGGGTGCTGCTGACATCCGGCGCGGACCTGCCGGAATTTCGGCATACCTCGTCCACATGCACCGGCTCGAAATCGATATGCCGCAGCAGTTCCGCTTCGCTCTCATCTTCGGGAAACAGCGCCGCCATTTCTATCTGCTGCGCTACCGCCGATAGGTTCAGCTCTTCCAGCACATCCTCATACTTCGTTACGAGTTTAGCCGCCGATTCTCTGATGAGACGGTTCGTACCATTACTATTCTGGTCATATATGCGGCCTGGCACTGCGAACACTTCCCTATTTTCCTCCAGTGCCTGACGAGCCGTTATCAGCGCGCCGCTCCTAGCACCCGCTTCTATGACCAGCGTGCCAAGCGTCATGCCGCTCATAATCCTGTTGCGGCGCGGAAAGTTGCGGGCGTCCGGCCTAGTGCCAAGCGCATGCTCGGATACCAGCGCGCCGTTATCCACAATACGCTCCGACAGGTTAGTATGCTCTCGCGGGTAGATAATGTCCAGTCCACTGCCCAGAACGGCGATGGTCCGCTGTCCGGCATCCAGCGCGGCGCGATGGGAGATGCCGTCCACTCCCCGCGCAAGGCCACTAACAATAGTAACACCTGCGCCGGCAATGTCATAGACCAGACGTTCGGCGACCAGTTTTCCGTAATGCGAAGGACCGCGCGTGCCGACCACCGCTATAGAGCGCTCGTCATCCGGTATCAGGTTGCCCTTCACGTAGATGACCGGCGGCAGATCGTAGATTTCCTTCAGGCGCGGTGGGTACTCTTCGTCGTGCCATGTGTAGGCGCTGACGCCGCTTTCCAGCAGCCTCTCCATCTCAGCGTCGGGCACGACCTCCCGCCTGCCGTCCATTACTGAGCGCATCGCGCGCCCGTCCAGACCGGCAGCTCGCAGTTCTGACTCGCCCGCATTCCATGCCGCCTCCATCGAGTCAAAATACGACTCCAGCAGCTTGAAGCGGGCTCTCCCGATCAAGCGAATGCGGTTGAACGCCAGCCAGTACCTAAGTTGCTCAGGTTCCATCAGTCAAATATATAAACCAAGTATTACCACAGCATTACAGCCATGGCACGCGTGTCCCAGAGCGGCGTAGTGAGGGGCGGGAGATCATTCGCTCTCGCAAATCGAGCGCGCGAAGCCTTTACCGATTTTGGGAGAAGGGCCACCGAAGCACCAAAGCCTCAACACTCCCATAAGAGTATCAGGTTTGAACCCGTCGGCAAACCAATAATGTGCAACACCGACATACTTCAGACCACCGGCCACTTCGAAGCAAATGAGATCCCGGTCTTGGCAAGAACCTCTTCGCCGATAGCCTGCAGCCGCTGGATGAGTTCCCACTCATCAACGAAGGTCGGCTTGTAGTCCTCCACGACCACCTTGCCGTCCACGATAACCGTGTGAACGCTCCGGCCATCCGCGCTGTACACGAGGTTGTTCAGCGGATTGAACAGCGTCCGCCATTCAGGCCGCCTCGTGTCGAACAGCACCATATCCGCCTTCTTGCCAACCTCGATTGAGCCTATATCATCAGCCATGCCGAACGCCGCCGCCCCGCCAATCGTCGCAAGCTCCAGCGCAGTCTCAGGAGGAATCATGCTCATGTCCTGCCGCCCATCCTTGTAGATCACAGCCGCCAGGTACATCGCCCGCATCGTCTCCATCAGGTTGGAGTTGTTCGGCGCATCCGTTCCCAGTCCCACGCTGATGCCGCGCTCCAGAAGCTCCGGCAGCTTGCCCAATTTCGTAATACCCGTAGCCTGCTTTAGTGTTTGTGATGGGCACATCACCGTCGTCGCGCCTGTCCGCGCCATCACGTCCATCTCAGCAACATCAACGCCTATCACATGCGAGAGCAGCACGTTCTCGCCGAGAATACCCAGCGAGTCTAGGTACTCTATCGGCCGCATCCCGTGATTCCTGATGTACTTCTCCACGACATCCGGGCTATTCGTCTGGTGCAGCGTCATTCCCGTGCCATACTCATCGGCAAGTCGCTTGGCACCGATCAGCATCTCGTCCGTCGAGTAGCTCGCATCGAACGGCATCGCCCACGCACGCACCCTGTCACTCAGGCGGTGATCATAGTCGCGGATCGTGTTTTCCATAATGGATATGGCTTCCGCGGTCTCGTACTGCGGCAGATTCACCGGGTTCGGCTTGTCTGTAACGTGCGTCCCGACGATGATACGGCAACCGGACTGCTCATAAGCGTCCATGCAGGCATCCAGGAACTTCGTGCTGCCCGGGTCCATAAAGCAGGTCGTGCCGCCCTTCAGCATCTCCACGATGGCAAGTAGCGACGCGCAGTACTCCGCCTCCTCGTCCAGCTCAGACTGCAGCCTGAATACATTCGGCAGGTAGTCCGGCCCCAGCGTGTCCGGGAATATCCCCCGCGTCGCGTGCGCGTAGCTGATGTGCGCGTGCCCGTTCAGCATCCCCGGCGTAATCACCATATCGCTCGCGTCTATCACGCGGTCTGCCGGTGTGGAATCCATATCGCTAGCCTTGCCCACCTCCGCAATCCGCCCGTCCCGCACCAGAATCGATCCGTCCCTGACAATCCTGCGGTCGGTATCCACCGTGAGGATGAACCGCGCATTGTGTATCTTCAATGTTTCGCCCGATGTCGTCATCATAGCCATCCCGTTTTTAGTAATCTGTTAGCCCGTCGTCAAACTCACGAACTCGGCGCTTTTGATCTCTCGTTCCATAATATGTCTGATGTAGGTCCGCATCAGCCGCTCCATGTCCTTGAGAATCTGCTCAGATACTTTGAGCGTTTCCACATTGTCGAAATGCAACTCCCGCTGAACGAAGCGAAGCATCTTCATAGTATTCATGGGCAACGGCAGCAGCGCGCCGCCGGAAGCCGTTCGGCAACTCGGACACAGCACGCCGCCCGCATCGCACACAAAGAGATGGTCCGCAGGCTCAAGCCACTCACGGCACTCCACGCAGTGAACTAGCTCTGGCATGTACCCGGAGCACTCCATCAGCCGCATCTCAAACCAGCGCATCAGCAGGTCCTGATTGTCCGCACGCTCCAGCCACAGAAGCGTATTGAGGAGCAGGTGATAAATCCCGCGGTTGCCGTTCCCTTCCATCGAGAAGGTGTCAACAAGCTCGGCAACATACATCGCGCGTGAGACCCTGCCGAGGTCATCACGAATGCCGCCGAACGTGCTGATCGCCAACGCCTCGCTGATGGTATCCAGATTTCTGCCAATTGCAACCGACACCGAAGCACGATTCAGAAGTTCGAGATGCCCACCGAGCCTGCTCTTCGTACGCCGCACACCCTTCGCCACCGCCCGCACCTTGCCCATATCGGGCGAGCACAGCGTCAGTATGCGGTCCGCCTCCCCCAGCGGCATCTGCCTGATGACCACACCCTCGGTGCGATATGTCCTGAATCGGCTCACGAGGCAATCCTGTCAGTTCTGTAACGGGATGTCGGCACCTAAAACTCCTGCCTCCCCTCGATAGCGCGCCCCAGCGTAACTTCGTCCGCGTACTCCAGATCACCTCCGACCGGCAACCCGCGCGCAGGCCGCGTTATGCGTATCCCCAGCGGCGATATGAGTTGCTGGATATACATCGAAGTCGCCTCACCCTCCAGGTTTGGGTTAGTCGCCAGAATAACCTCTTCAATATCCTCACCGGCAAGTCTGTCCAGCAGCGGACGGATGCGTAAGTCGTCCGGCCCGATGCCGTTCATCGGCGATATGGCGCCGTGCAGCACATGGTACATTCCCCGGTAAGTATTCGTGCGCTCCAGCGCCAGCACATCCAGCGCCTCTTCCACCACGCAGATTCGTGTGCGATCGCGTCGTGGATTCGCGCACACAACGCAGGGGTCCGTCTCCGTGATGTTATAGCACACCCCGCAGAATACGATGCGCTCCTTCACCGCCACAATCGCCTCCGCAAGCGCGCGCGCCTCTTCCTCAGGCATCCGCACAAGGTAGTATGTCAACCGCTGCGCCGTCTTCGGTCCGATTCCCGGCAGCTTGCTGAACTCGTCCGCAAGCCGCGCCACGGGCACAGCCGCAGGCGCCCCGTCAGTCACCATATAGTCCAACCCCAACCCAGTCCTTCACATCCTGTAAATCGAACTCAGTCGCGTCCTAGAACAGACCAGGCAGATTCATCCCACCCGTCAGTGCGCCCATCTTCTCGGTCGCCATCTGCTGCGCCTTGTCCAGCCCTTCGTTCACCGCCGCCGTTACCAGGTCCTCCAGCATGTCCACGTCCTCAGGCGACACGACATCCGGGTCGATGGTAATGGACTCCACCTTCATCTTGCCGCTCACCACTGCCTTCACCACGCCGCCGCCCACGCTCGCCTCCACGGTTGCGCTCTCAAGCTCCTCTTGCAGCTTCATCATCTGCTTCTGGATCTGCTGCGCCTGCCGCATCATCTTTCGGTTCATCATTGTCGCTGTTCCTCTCTCTCGCCTATGATTCTCGCACCCATTGCCTGCGCCGCTTGCACCATGTGGCTCGTCTGTGACGCCCGCCTCACCCCAGCGCCGTTTGCGGCTTCGGAGAGCGCCACTTCGACCTTGAAGCCGTCTCCCATCGCCTTCGCGATCGCCTCATCCAGCGCACGCTTACTCTCAGGATTATCAAGCTCCTGCTGCAGTCGCTCTACATTAGAACGTGAAGGATACCGTAGTATTATAGTATCTCCCGCAACCTCACGCTCTCTTGCGCTGCGCAACATCGCCCCCAACTTCAGCCTCGTGCCCACAAATCGCAGCTCGTTCGCGATCATACCCCAATGACGCGCCAGCTTGGCCGCAGGCTCGCTGGGAACATCTCCACCCGAAGCATGCTGAATTCCCGGAGCCGCGCTCGGAGCCGTCGGCTGCTGCGGCATAGGTCTCGACGGCTGACGATAACCTTGCTGCGGTTGCGAGGTTCGGGGGGCCGGCGCCTGCCTGGGAGACGCGGCCTGACGCGGTGCAGCCTGACCCGGTGTGGTAAATGCCGGAGGCGCAACCGCGACGACAGTCGGTTCCGGCTCCGTCGCCGACTCCACCATAGCCAGTTCCAGCGGCAGCGTTGAAGCCGCATCCCGGCGCATGTTCACGCCCGCGAATACCTTCAGCGCCCTCACCAGATGGTCCATCGGCGCATCCGAGGCAAGCTCGTTCAGCCGCCCCGTAATCTCGTCAGAGTAGCCGAAGTTCGCCCCCGCTCCGGTCTTTATCAGCAGCAGCGCCCGCAGATACTCCAGCGTGCCCCGCAGCAACTGACGCAGGTCATTTCCCTGCTCCGATGCGCCGTTGATTTCCGCAATCCCGTCCTTAACCGACTTGCTAATGATGTGCCCCGCAAGCTCCAGCGCCATCTCGTCGCCGCCAAGACCCAGCAGTTGCCGCACATCTTCCTCACCAATCGGCGAGCCGTATGACACAACCACCTGCTCCAGCAGATTCTCCGCATCCCTCAGCCCACCGTTGGCAATGCGCGCCACTAGGCGCAGAGCGTCATCAGACACCTCTATGCCTTCGTGCTCGCTGATGTCCGCGAGCTTCGCCACCATCTGCTCAATGGGAATTCGGCGGAAGTCGTACCGCTGGCAGCGGGATATAATCGTCGGCGGCACCTTGTGCGCCTCTGTCGTCGCCAGTATGAACACCGCATGCGCCGGCGGCTCTTCCAGCGTCTTCAACAGCGCGTTGAACGCCGGCTCCGTCAGCATGTGCACTTCGTCGATGATGTAAATTTTGTAGCGCGATTCATTCGGCGAAAAGCGCACCTTGTCGCTCAATTCGCGGATGTCGTCAATGCCGCGGTTGCTCGCTGCATCGATCTCGATCAGGTCCAGCGACCGCGCCTCGTTGATGCCTACGCAGATATGGCACTCGTTGTCAGGCTCACCGTCCTGCGGCGACAGGCAGTTGATAGCCTTCGCCAGTATGCGCGCCGTGCTCGTCTTGCCCGTCCCGCGCGTCCCGCAAAACAGGTACGCATGAGCGACTCGCCCCTGCGCTACCGCCTGCCTCAAAGTCTTCGTGATGGCGTCCTGCCCGACTACCTCACTCAAACTCTTCGGCCGCCACTTCCTGTAAAAGACCTCTGCCATATCAACCTATCGTCCCCTCTCGCTATGGGAGAAGGCACATTACATATCCCTTCCCCTTGACGGGGGAAGGTTAGGATGGGGGTGAAAGTTGAATTGCTAGTCGCGTAAATCTATCTTAGTTCCCGCCAACCGCTCCATCACGCGCCGCTCCCTCGCACTCATCGCGCGCTCATCGTCGTCATTCATGTGGTCATGTCCCATCAGGTGCAGAATGCCGTGTGTAATCAGATGAGCAAGTTCCCGCCGCACCGAGTGTCCCGCCTCCTCTGCCTGCCTCACCGCCTGCGGGTACGATATAATCACCTCTCCCAGGCCCGCGGACTCGCCCGGCGGCAGCACGAAATCCTCATCCGCCGACCATTCCGAGGCCGCTACACCGTCGCCGTAGTATTCACCCTCGTTGTCGAAAGCGAACGACAGCACATCAGTGGTCTTGTCCAGTCCACGATACTCCGAGTTCAACAGGCGCACCGTCTTGTCATCTGCAACGACAACGCTGACTTTCCGATGTACACCCTCGGACTCCAGGACCCCCAAGCAGACGCGCTCCAGCCACAGGCCACAGACCTCATCCTCGAACTCGTCGAAGACCTGAATGGCAACGCCGTCGCTCCGACATTCTGGTGAACCCAAGTAGCCACTCCCTCAGCGGAATTGGGTTCATTATAGCGTCAGTTAGTCGCAATTGCGTTGGCAGCAGGTGACGAAATCACGAAAAACATCTGCGACGCTTTACCTGGATGAATGATATGTGAGGAAAATATAGGGCGGTGCGAGTGGCGTTTGGTTTGGGCCTCCCAGGAGACGTCTATCGCAAGCAGACTTATACATAACAGGACGATGCTCTTGGGAAGTGGGCAAACTGTGCAGGTAAGAAGACGCACCCTGACCAGCAAAAGATGTCAACTGTAAGCCGGAATCTAAATCCTACTCGCAGGATGCCAGTAACGAAGCATCGCTGTTGGAGTGGACGGCGTAGCTGCTGCCCTGATGCTCGAAGGTAATCTCGTAGCCCGGGGTTATCGCCTGAGCGTACATCATGCCGGGCTTCGGGCAGCCGAGGCTTGCGTCCGGCCATTCGGTCGCATTAGACCTGACCAGCGTCAACTCATTCGCGCCAACGCCCAACTTGCCCGCCAGGTAGTTCGCAGCCAGAAGCTCTAGCGCGACCTCAAATCCGGTGGGCCCGGACGGTCTGGCCGAGGCCCGCGCTCCGTCAGTTGCCCCATTCCCGCTCGGCGTCTGCAGGAACTGGAACAGCGAGCTGTCTGCGGGAAGCACCACGGTCGTCCCGCTCTCCGGCAGGAAGTTCTTGTAAGCCTGAAGGCTGCGCTGGAACGCGTAGAACTCGGGGTCCTGACCAAGCGACTCCGCGAAGATTCGCACCGCTTCCGCCTCACCCTCACCTCGTATGATCTGCGCGTCTCTCTCCGCCTCGGCGCGGATGATTGCCGCCTGTCTGTCAACATTCGCGCGCACTTCGGCGTCCCGCTCCGCACCCTGGGCGCGCTCACGGTCTGCAATGCGCTTACGCTCAGCCTGCATCCTGGCGTACACGCTCTCGGCAACGGTCTCCGGGAAATCCGCCCGCTTAATCCGCACATCGATCGTCTCGATGCCGAACTCCTGCAGCTTTGGCCTTACCGAGTCACGCACGCGATTCATGATTTCCTCGCGCGTCTCCTGGATGACCTCGATCTGCGTGTCGAGAGCTATCTCCCGGCGTAGTTCCGAACTTATTATGTCCACAGCCCGAGACGTCGCCTGCGCCTCCGTTTGCACCGTCCTGAAGAACAGGAGCGGGTCAGTGATTCTGGCGCGCGCGTACACGTCAATGACCAGCCGCCTCTTGTCTTCCGTGAGCAGCGAGTCCGGTGGCGCGTCAAAGATGAGAATGCGCTTCTCAAAATACCGCACCGTCTCAATGAAGGGCGTCTTCACATAAAGGCCCGGTGACGTTATGGATACCCGTGGCTCACCGAAGCGTGTCACTATGGCGAGTTGTGTCTCGTCCACAATGTACAACGTCTGTGGAACCACAACAGCCGCAATTATGGCTATGAGCACCACTAGGCCGGCGAGAAATTTCATCCTGTTCGTTCCAGTCCCTGGGTAGCGGCTAGCTACCGTCTAATTCGATGTCGGTGTCGGCACGCTGAACGGCGTTGTCGAGTTGGTTGTTTCGTTCAGCGGCAATAGCTGCAGCAGATTGCCGCCGTTCTCAGCATCCACGATAAACTTCGTGACGCCCGGCAGAATCTCTTCCATCGCTTCAAGGTAAAGTCGCTGCCGCGTCACGTCAGGCGCCTTTCGGTACTCCTGCAAGACCGCAAGGAAACGCTCTGCCTGACCTGTCGCCTGCGCCACGCGTGTCTCCCTGAATGCTTGCGCAGACTCTGTAAGACGCGCCGCGTCACCCCTTGCCAGCGGCAACTGCGCCTCACGGTACGCATCTGCAAGATTGATGATCCGGTCCTTGTCCTCACGCGCCCGCACAACATCGTCGAATGCGTCCTGCACCTGGTCAGGCGGGCGCACGTTCAGCAGCTTCACTTCCGTAATCCTTATACCCGTCTGATACAGATCCAGAAGCTCCTGCAATTTCAGGCGCGTGTCCTCTTGGACGGCTTCCTTTTCGATCGTAAGCACATCGTCAATCGCCCTCTGCCCGACGACCTGACGCAGCGAAGTCTCTGCTGCATCCTTAATCGTCAACCCTGCGGGATCAACCGCCTTGAACAAAAAGTCCTGCGAGCTCTTGATGTTGTACTGCACCAGAAGCTGCACATCGACGATGTTCTGGTCACCGGTAATCATCTGCGCCTCATCCGGAATTGGAGCGCTTCCGCGCACGCCGATTTCAAGACGCCGTACCTCGTCAACCCTCACTACATCCCGCTTTCCGATTGGAGTCGGCCAGAACCAGTGCAGGCCCGGGTCGGTCGTGTCATAGTACCGCCCGACAAGCCGCAGCACGGCCTCTTCACCCGGCTGCACGGTATAGACCCCCGTGCCCATCCAGAACACGATACCCACGGCAAAAAGGCCGAGAACGAAATAGGCAATGCCGTTCCCGCCGCCACCGCCTTCATCCCCATCGCCGCCGCGCCTGAACGGGTTGAAGGAGCGTATTTTCTCCAGAATCTGTTCCAGATTTACTTCTGGCTCGTCTTGTCGGTACATATCACTTCACAGGCAGTTATATCGTCATAAAGATGTTATCACATTTCAATGCACAGCGTATGACGAGTCCTTGCCTTTTTCCACGCCCATCCCGTTAGTTCTCTTCTTCTATCTCTTCCAATGCACCCAGAAACTCCTCGTAGGAGGAAATTTCTGATACCGCCTCTATGAACTCACCCAGGTCGGGCACAAGCTCGCGAAACCGCTTCACCTGGTCACCGATCGGGCTGACCGCCGCAGGCAGGTCCGCGTAGGTCCCATAAAACGCGAAGTACGCCTGGTTCAGCTTGCGGATCGGATACCCGTTTTCCACGAACAGTCGCCTCCGCTCCTCCATGTACGCCTCAGCTTCCTCGATCTGTCCCTCCGCAAGCATCTCGTCCACCTTCAGGCGCGTCTCCCTCATCTCTGTCGCAAAGTCGAACGGCGGTGGCTCCGCCCCATTGGATCCAGCCCCGGATTGCGACGACTGCACCATCAGCAGGTCTCGTTCCATCGCATCATAAGCTCGATTACCGATCTCCTTCCCCACAACGTTGGCGATGGTCTCGTTTAACTGGAACATATCGTCACTGTCGAACATGTGCCGCCCCAACGGCTTGAAGAAGAAGTAATGGTGCAGCCACTCATGAGCCGACGCCTGCAAAGTCCAGCGCATCGGGAACCCGTTAGCTACCGACGCCGGGTATGTCGCAAGCCCCCCAATGTCCTCCACCAGCGCCGACATGTTGTCGTTCAGCAGGATCCTGTACTCCACCGCCTCTCTCTCCGACAGGTTCATGTCAGGCCGCAGCAGCACATCGTGCTTGCGGTCGATTCGTTCCCGCGGCGACACTATCAGCAGCTTCGGCGGCTGCGTTAGCCGCACATCCACCGGTGGGAACACCACCTCTCCGAACATCCCAAGTCCCTCTTCCACCAGCACTCCGCTGATGTGCGCCTCTATCGTCTCCTCAGCCCCCGCCGAAAGCGAATCGGCCTCCGCTTCCGTATCATCGAGCAACGACTGCATCTTCGCCGTTTCCTCGTGCAGGTCTTGCGCCGCCGCATACCTCAGCCTCCCCCGAACATGCGCCATCTCCCTATTGATTGCCATATAATCGCGGGCGTCCTGCTCCCGTGCCGCCTCAGCGTCCCCTCTCAGTGCATTTTTCGCAAGGAACGTCCATTTGCCCAGGGCATTGTCCAGCTCCCACATCGTGATGTTGAACAGGTACGGTGCCCCCTCCCGCTGTGCCGGGTTGAAGTGCCTCACGTCTGAAGACAGCGATAGCACAAGCAATCCAAGTGCTGCCACCAGCACCCACTTGAGAGACCTTCTCATGTACCGTCCGTTCCGTCCATCGAGGTAATTTTTCCCTGTATCGTGCCCGTATGTTGCCTGCCCAATTCTTGTATATTGTAACGTAGCGCCCAAACGCGGTTAGCCCGCATCAGGAGATAAGAATGAAACTATCACTCTGCATAGTCGGCTGTGGAAGATACGCCGACGTCGTCCTCAACGAGATACACGATATGACCGACGAATTCGACTTCTATTTCGCCAGCCGCGACTTGTCGAGGGCGAAAGCCTACTGTGAACGTTTCGGCGGTGCCGACTACTTTGGCAGCTACGAGGAAGCCCTCTCAGACGAACGAGTCCAGGCAGCCTATTTCTTCACTCCTCACCATACCCATCTTGAAGACACGGAACTCGCCGCCCGCCATGGGAAACACATTCTCATGGAGAAGCCAATAGCCCGCACCATCGAAGAGTCGCAGGATCTCGTTCGGACCGCACTCGACGCAGGCGTTCAGCTCATGGTCGCGGAGAACTACCGCTTCCTGCACACCGCACGCCGCGCGAAGTCCATGATCGAGACCGGCACGCTCGGCAGCATCGGCGACCTTCGCCTCATCGACATCAAGGTCGAGGCATTTCGCCCTCCCTCCTCGCCGTGGCGCTACGACGCTACTCTGACGGGCGGCGGCTCATTCATCGACGCCGGCATCCACTACATCGACCTGATCGTCAATCTCGGCGGCATGCCTACTCAGGTTTACGCGGCATCGCCAACCAAAGTGCACCGCCGGTCAGAAGGTGAAGATGGCTTGGTGCTGGTGGCAAACCTACCCAATGACGCAGTGGCGGTCTTCAACTTCTCACGCGCCACGTCCCGGAACGAAGATCAGAACTACGTTGGCATCACCGGCACGAAGGGCTACATCGAGTTTGACCCATACGGCAGGGAAATCACCTTCGAGAACACCCTCGTCAAGCGCAATGTTCGCCTGCCCGAAGCCCACCGCGGCGCACGAGAAATGGTCCGCGAATTCCGCGACTGCATCCAGCAGCAACGCCCACCTGTAATGACCGGCGCGGAGGCAATCAGGGACCTCGCCGTAGCCCTGGCCGCCTACCGCTCAGCCGCCGAGCGCA
Organism: Dehalococcoidia bacterium; assembly: GCA_965203955.1. Classification (GTDB taxonomy): domain Bacteria; phylum Chloroflexota; class Dehalococcoidia; order Lucifugimonadales; family JADFKI01; genus Bin90. Next base: position 496,973 of record OZ241923.1, read on the forward strand.
GGCATGTCCCCCTCTCGGAAATTCTTCCCGTCCAGTAAAGGAGGCAACTTGTTAGTCGCCTCTAATATTGGCCCTTCACAAAGTGTGTAGCGGTGAAATCAACTTACAGCCCTCTTCGCCTGAACATCGCCAGGAAGCGGTCCTCGTAGAAGTCGAACAAGCCCCACCTGTCCAGTTCACGCTTCAGTACGTCCGGGTTCCCTATCGGCGACCCAGACTCGATTTCAACGAAAAGCCTCTCGATCTCCCGTGTAGCCGCCCTCGGAATGCCGTTCATTCCCGGATGAGGGTCCAGCAGCCCGCTCGACTTGAACTCCTGCACATTCTGGCTCGCGGATGAAGACGTGAACTCATAGATGAACTTCAGCAATGCCACGTCCCAGTACTCGTCCACGCTCACCATCACCACTGCAAGCTCCTGCTTGCGCTCGTCCAGGTCGTCGCTGATCCTGTGAGCAATCTCTTCAGGCGAACCCTTCAGTATATCCATCCCCTCCGATTGGTTCTTATACTGGTACAGAATCCCAGGGCTGTTCGGCCCATGCCTCTGCATAATGCGCTGGAAGTATTCGTATGCCTCCTCGCTGAAGCCTTCCAGGTTCATGGCATAAAACGGCGTAACCACCGTGGGCTTCTCTGCCACCACCTGTCCTGTGCGAACCACGCCTTCCCGCTCATCCGGCTGCATAGGCTGGTATATCGGCTCCGTCACGACGAAATACCTGATGTTCGTTACGCCAAAGGTCGCCAGGTTCTGTCGCGGGAAGCGCACGACCCAGGTCTTCTCTATAGCCCGTAGCCAGTCCCCTTCGTTCTCGATCATCCCTCTACCACCGTTCATCTATTCCGCTCGTGGTGAGCTTGTCGAACCACGCTTCTCATTTCCCACCCATCCATCCTGTCTTTCGATGTCAGTTTCCCCGCCTCCGACGCATCCACAGCCATGCCAGACCCGCCAGCATCGCAACAGAAGACATCTCGACGACACCGCCGCCCACAGGCAAGCCGCACGAACCGCCACCTTGCTCATCGCCCTCTGTCTCCATCTCGCTCAATGCTGCAACTGCCGTCCCAGCCACTTGTTCCGCGCGCGCGGAAGGCGGAGCCGTCGGTGCAACTGTTGGCTGCGGCGCTTCAGTAGGTTTTGACTCAGGCGCGGAGGTTGGGACAGGATCAGCCGTAGGCTCCGGTTCTGGCGTAGCGGCGGCCGCCGGCGCCACAGTCGCACCCAGGCTACCTTGCTGCCTCAATGCGTCAATGGAAAGCAGACCCAGCTTCGGCGTCGGGAGCGGCGTCGGCAATGTGGAAGCGTCGTCCAGCAACTGCCGGCGTTGTACTCCTAGGGCGTCCCGCCACTCGTTCTCCAGCTCCAGAGGCGTAATTCCGTACACCTCCGGTATGGCATTTCGGTAATTCTTGCCAGTCTTGATGGTCGCCATCAACTCGCGCATCTTTTCCGGGCCGTACTTCGCAATCATGAACATCACGATGCTCCGCGCCTGACCGTAGAAGATAATCACATCTTCAGGTGTTCCCGGCTGACCATCCATCGAGGTGATAGGCAGCAGGTCATTCCTCTGTATCGCGTAGTACAGCGCACGGTCATACGACTCACCGGGCTGGATGTTCCCGAATTCAGCCAGACCTTCATTCAGCCAGCTCGGCACCCTGCCAAGAGAGCCCTCACCTGCCCTGTGAACCAGAATGTGCGTAACCTCATGCGATGCGATTCCACTGGCGCGAGACGCTCCACCAAGCACAAGCAGCACACCTTCAGGTGAATGAGCCTGGCCCTCTGTAATCAACTCCCTGCGCGTAACCTCGCTGGTTGGTGGCAGGGCCTCTCGCATCTCCGGCCAGTTGTTGTACATGGTAATGCGAATCGGCTCATCGACACCGGCTCCCAGCAGAGGTCCCATGAACTCAAGAGTCTGCACTGTGGCATTCAGTACATCCTGCGCGCGGAAGCTCACCGGCCCATGGTATGACACCGTAACGATGCCGTTGCTGATCTCATCCCACTCGTATCGGTCATCGTGATAGATGTACTCGAACTCCGGCGTATCCAGATGGTTGCCGTCGGCATCCGTAATCACGAAGCTGTAGGTGATAATGGTGCCGGGCGCTATGTATCTCGCCGCCGTATTCGTTCGATATAGGACAGACGCCCTCACTGTGTCACCAACATTCGATTCCTCGGGTTCGAGGTATTCGTATGCGCCCACCTCGCGCTGCCCGATGCGAAACCGCACCGCAATCTCTTCGATTTCGGCGGCAGCCCGCACAGTGGCCTCAAACCGAATCCCTTCCTGGAACTCGCTGGTAACCTCGGAAGACACAAGCTCAATGCCAGTGACGGCTGACTGCGCCCGCGCATCTGCTGAAAATGCCCACAGAGATGCCGCTACTGCCAGCAGTAGCCCCATCGTGCGTCCGACAGTTCGATAATCGCTCAACATCACTCCATCCTGCCCTCAGATTCTGATCGTTAGTCTCTCTTCTTAGTGAAACGGCTCGTTCGTATTGGAGTTAGCCGATTCTCCGAGATCAAGCCGTGGCAGGAACGCTGGCTTCATTGTATCGTACACGTTCCACCAATTGACAGCATTCGTGCTCAGACCGCTCATCAGCTATCGTCTCCCAATTTGACCTTCAATGTTCCGCCTCATTTCTTTCTGACCGGAATTCGGGTTGCTCATTATATTCATGTGAGTGGGGGCTTCCTATCCACTACCATACAAATTTGCTATTATGATATTCGTAGTTTGGATACAAGCGACTGTCCAAATTGAACGGATTTCCCAAAAATGAACTCAGAGCAGTCCACAGAGGGCTTCGTCGCACGGGCGCGTGAGACCCTGACCAGAAGCGGGCGAATCCGTCGCGGCCAGACCACGAGGACAGTAATGCGCTTCGCGTCGGTCCTGGCAGTAAGCGGCACGCGCTCCATGGGCAGAAGGGCGAGCGCCGGGGCACGCGAAGCCGTCGAAGGCGCTGTTCGGGCCCTCGGCGCTATGGGCGGCGAAACGCGATCCTTCGTCCGTGACGCTGTCATCGGTGTCATAGAAGGCAGCTCTCAGGTAATGACCGTCACCGCGCCCGCCGTCAAGGACATCGTTGTCGGTGGGATTCGCGGCAGCCGGGAGATGCAGTCAGATGTCACGGACGCGGGCAGAGATGTCGTTGCAGGCGCTATTGTAGGCGCCGATTCCGTGGGCTTCGGCGGCGCAGAGGCCGTCACCGCAGCCGTCGAAGGCGCCGTGGAGGGATATGAAGAGGTCGGCAGCGAACTCGGCGAAGCCGCCCGCTCGACGATGAGGGGCGTCGTTTCCGGCATTGCCTCAACAGGTGGCGATGTCGCTTCCGCAGCGAGGGACGCCACAACGTTGCTGATTGCCCGAGCCGCGGTGAGTGAACCTACGATTCCCAGGATTACGGAAGTCGCCGTAAGCACGATTGACGCGGTCTTCCTTGAAGCATGCCGCAACATCGACATCGGCAATGATGTGGTAATCGCCGCCGCAACCGGAGTCGTGGGCGCCGCCTACCGCATCGACCGGCCCTGTGGCGACAGTGTGCGTCTTGCCGTCATTAACAGGGTCGCGCAGCCCAACATTGACCTGCCTCCTCGCATCAGGCGACGCTTGCCCCAGATCGAAGCTCAGCTGACAAGCGAACTCTCGCCCACCGTTGGAGCCTGGAGAGGCAGGGCAATCTTCAAGGCGGCGCCACTGCTCTACAACGCAGGCGGTGTGGACCTGGCCGCCTCACTCGCGTACTTCACGATACTTTCCATATTCCCGATTATGGCAATCCTTATAATGGGAATCGAAGTTCTCGGCGACCCTGAGACGATCCGCTCATGGTTCGTCAACACAATGGTCCACTACTTCCCCGCTTCCAGGGAACTGCTTCAGGAAGCTCTCGTAAGCCTGTTCAGCAACTACTTCGCATTCGGAATAATCGCTCTCTTTGGCATACTGTTCGGCGCGAACGGCATGTTCAGGGCGGCAAGAAGGGCGGTCAATAGGGTCTTCGGCATAGATCGCAGAAGCATGATAAAAGCGACAGTCTTTGACATGGCGATAGCGACCCTGTTCGGGGTACTGTTCCTCCTATCCATTTTCCTGACGGCATTGCTGCACACTGCAATCGACTTGAGCCAGGGCTTTGCGGTTACAGCTTGGAGTATCTCGAATCTGATTGCCATTCTACTCGGTCTGTTTACAGCCATTCTCCCTGTTGCTCTCACCGCGCTCATCTTCACCATCATCTATCATCACCTGCCCAATACTCCTGTGGAGTGGCGGGACGCTACTTTCGGCTCGCTGATTGCCATAGTTCTCTTCGAGATAGGAAAGCACGTATTCTTCTGGTTCATCGCCGTAGTTTCACAGGGCGGAGTCATTTACGGTCCCGTCGCATCCTTTGTGGTCCTGTTGATGTGGGCTTACATCGCAGGCCTTATCTTCCTGTACGGCGCCGCAGTCACCAGGATTTCCGGCGAAATCCGCCCAAGAGGGTTCCTCGGAAACCGCCCATAGCTCCGGGCTCACTCACTCAGCGACCGCCCCGTATGAAACAGCCTCTGAGCCGTAGTCAGGATCGTCAATGCCGCAATCACGCCCAGCACTATGAGCATTACTACCGGCAGCCAGTGCCCCACGATAAGCCCGAATCCCAGAGCCGCCACCCGCTCCGGCCGAGTCATGATCCCGACCTTGCAGTCGATGCCCAAACCCTCGGACCTAGCACGCAGGTAGCTCACCATCACCGACCCGCCGACAGCCAGGTACACCAGCACCGTACCTTCAAGCGAATCCGCGCGGGCATAGTAAATCAGCAGACCCAGAAGCACCACGATTTCTGAAACGCGGTCAATCACTGAGTCCAGCAGGGCGCCGAACGCCGAGTCTTGCCCCGTGCTTCTCGCCAGCGCACCGTCGAACAGGTCAAGAATTCCCGCGAACAGCATGACAACGCCGCCAATCCACAGCATCCCCTCGCTGATGAGCCACGCGCTTATTCCAGCGCCCACCAGCCCCGCGAATGTAACCATGTTCGGCGAAATGCCCATCTTCGCGAGGGCGCCCGCAACAGGCCGCTCCACGTAGGCGGAAATCATCTCCCGCGCCGCTGCCCTGTTCATCCGCCCGACCTACCCTCGCATTCCAACTGCGCGCCGCGACACCGAAGCAAGCCACGCATCCCTCGACGCGTCATAGCAGTCCATCACCCGCCGCGCCACGCGCTCCCAGCGGTATTCCTGCACAACCATCGCTCCTGTCGCGCCCAGCCTTTGCCGAAGCGCCGCATCCTTCAGAAGCGCCGCAATCGCCTCCGCCAGCGCGTCCTCGTCCTTTGGCGGCACAAGCAGACCTTCGCGCCTATGGGTTATCACGCTCGAATATCCCTCGATCCCGCTCGCCACGATCGGCGCCCCTGCAGCCATCGCCTCCAGAAGCACGATGCCGAAACTCTCCTTGCCGGTTGCGGGCGCGCAATAGATGTCCGCGGTCTTGTAGTATCGGAACTTCTCTTCGTCCGACACCCGCCCAAGGAACACAACATCCTGCAGATTTCGCTCGCTTAGAATCCGCAGCGAGTCCGCGTCCGGCTTGCCGCCACCGGCAACCAGCAGCCGCAGGTTAGGCCAGTCCCACTTCAGCCTGCTGAACGCCCCCAGCAGGTACTTCAACCCCTTGCGCTTCTCAAGCCTGCTCAGGAACAGCAGGTTTATCTTCCCGTCGTTCTTCAGGTGCTCGAACGGCTTCGCGGACGCGAAGTCGTCAACCTGAATACCGTTGGGGATAATCTCGTACTCGCCGGGGAAGTGCCTGCTGATGAACTCATACGCCGGACACGAAACCGCGATACGACCCTGCAGCATCCTGAAGTAAGGCATCGCCAGGTGCTTCGCGCCAATCTTGTACAGCCGCGTTCCTTCGTAGGTGTGGAAGGTGCCGACTGCTGTCGATTCCGCCGGGTCTATGAGACTCAGCATGTCCTTGCTGATAAGGCCGGCAAACGGCTCATGGAAATGCACCACGTCGAATGCCTCGCGCTCCAGCATTTGCTTGATTCGAGGCTTCAGCCACACAGAGAAGGAAACGCGCGCAATCGAACCGCCGCTTGGAATCGGGACCGCCCTGCCCATCGGAATGAAATCGTCGTCCTCGACCGCATCCGCCGACTTGCACGGCGCGACAATCTTGACCGTATGCCCCCATTCTCGGAACTGCGCGGCAAGGCTGTTGATGTGGTCTGCGACCCCACCATGGAAAGCATGGTCGTAAGGCGACACGAGCGCTATTTTGCGGTGAGCTTCCATATCCTGCAAAGCCCCTCCCCTCGTTCGTGCTCCACCTATTCGGCCCTGTCCACCTGCCCTACTATCTTGTCCATCCTGATGTATTAACGTCCGTCGTTATCCTAGGGAAGGTACTTCAACACGCCGATGATAACACCACTCATAGCAATTATCACTAGAACAATCCGAAGTTCTGCTGACTTCAGGTCAGCCTTCGTTGCCAGATGTTCGTAAGCGCCCTCAAGACGAGCCAATCTTCCTTCAGTAGTCGCCATAATATCCCTCTTCCGCACAAAAAATCAGCTCTTGCTATTCCAGAACGGAAGCGTCCTTGCCTACGATGAAGTCCTCCAGCATCTGCCGCGCCTCATCGTCGGTGTACTGCACCGGCGGAGACTTCATGAAGTACGAAGAAGGCGCCAGCACCGGCCCGCCGATACCCCTGTCCTTCGCTATCTTAGCGCAGCGAATCGCGTCGATGACCACTCCAGCGGAGTTCGGGCTGTCGTGCACCTCAAGCTTCAGGTCAATGTTCAGCGGAACGTCCCCGAAGCTAGTCCCTTCGAGCCGGATGTGCGCCCACTTGCGGTCGCTTAGCCACGGCACATAGTCGCTCGGCCCCACATGCACATTGTCCTGCGGCAGTTCGTAGTCAACCTGCGAGGTAACGGCGCTCGTCTTCGACACCTTCTTGCTGTACAGCCGCTCCCGCTCCAGCATATTGTAGAAGTCGGAGTTCCCGCCGAAGTTAAGCTGGTAGGTGTTGTCCAGGCGCACGCCCCTATCCATGAACAGACGCGCCAGAACCCGGTGCACTATCGTCGCACCCACCTGCGACTTGATGTCGTCGCCGATTATCGGCACGTTCGCCTCTCGGAAGCGTCGCTGCCAGTAGTCGCCCTCGCCGCTCGCAATGAACACCGGAATGCAGTTGATGAACCCGCATCCTGCGGCAAGCACCTGCTCCACGTACCACTTCGTCGCCTGCTCCGACCCCACCGGCAGGTAGTTGATGACGACATCGACCTCGCGCTCCTTGAGGATTCCGGTGATGTCGTCCGTCGGCCCGTCCGCCTTGCGGATGATGTCCGACATATACTTGCCAACGCCGTCGTGCGTCATGCCACGCTGCACTGTTATTCCGGTATGCTCCACATCCTGGAACTTCACCGTATTGTTCGGCTTGGCGAAAATCGCGTCCGACAGGTCCAGACCAACCTTGCTCGAGTCCACATCAAAAGCGGCGACAAAGTTAATGTCGCCTACCCCGTACTCACCGAGCACCGGGTGCATCAGCCCCGGGATCTCTTCATTATTGGTGGCATCGGCGTACTTCGAGACGCCCTGCACCAGCGAGGAGGCGCAGTTGCCCACGCCTATGATAGCGACATTAATGCTTCCCAATTCGTGCACAACTCCTTGTTTGAGAGCGGACAGTTCCCCGCCGCACAGACGCGACAGACTTTTTCAGTGCGTTACTTTGAACTATGCGCTGCCATTTAGACTGCTCCACATTTCAAACTGATACACTACCCAGCTTACGCCCAATGGTAGCACCTGCGCCAATCGTATGACAAGTAAAGCCGACTGCGCGTCAGAGCCGGGGAATGGGCACAGAGGGGTTGTGAGTATTGGGTTGTGGGTATTGAGTTGTGAGTGGGGCTTTCCCCTCACCCTAGCCCTCTCCCGCGGGGAGAGGGGACCGATTGCCTAGGGGCTGCGGGCGCGTTGTTGGTCTTGGCGGTCTTGCTGCTGCTGGTTGTAGCGCCATTCGTCGAAGCGGAGTTCGCGGGTGGCGGTTTCTCTGATGCGCTGGTTGCGCTCCTTTTCCTGCTGCCGTTGCCGCTCGCGCTTTTGCTGACGGCGCTCTCGCTGCTCCTCTCGCTCGATGCGACGGTCTGCCTTTGACTCGGGGTTGTGGAACTGCGCCAGCTTCCACGCCTTGTCCGCCCGCTTCTTCTGCTCTATCTGCTCGTCTATGCGCCTGTCCCACTCCTCCTTCTCTGCCTGCCGCTCCGCTAGACGCTCGCGCTGCTCTGCGGTGAGCGGGGTGTGCATCCTGGCGACTTCGGGATGGTCTTCGGGGAGGTCCTCGCAGACGCAGAGGCAGTCGGGGTGGCAGCGGACGGCTTGCATCATGAACTCTGCGTCAGGGAATGAGGGGCTGTCGAGGGTGATGCCTAGGAGCATCTTTATCGCTTCGAGCCTGTCCCTGCCCTTTGTGGAGGGGTCTTCGCCTTCCATTATCTCTACGAGGTACTTGATGATGGATGCGCCTTCGCTAGTGTGGATTCTTATGTCGCGGATTAGCCTGTTGGTGAACTTGGTCTGCTCGTCGGAGGTGGATGGTGACGATTCTTCACCCCCATCCCTTCGGCTTTGCTCAGGCCAGGCCTGGCCTTCCCCGGTCAAGGGGGAAGGGAAGTTTTGGGTCCCCTCACCCCAGCCCTCTCCCGCGGGGAGAGGGGGCTTATGGTTGGCGGTCGAGGGGGAAGGTGGGTTATTGTCCGGAGTGTTGCCGATGCCGAGTTTGTGTAGGAGCTTGGCGGCTTCGAGCTGGTGCCAGGGGGTGCAATTGGGTGCGTCGCCTTCCATGATGGAGACGACGCTTCTAACTATGCGACTGCCGTTGCCGGTCTGTTGGATGACGGCTTGTTTGAGCGACTCTGCGAAGTCGGTGTGGGCGGTTTGGTCTTGGGTTGGGCGTTCCAGTTCTGCAATCATTTGTTCGGATTATAGGGGCGGATGTATGGGTTGTCAAGGGGGGGATAGCCACAAAAGCAACTGTCTTTAGAGTCAATAGGTTACGCGGTATCTTGGACGCTCAGATCGCACCAAGTGGAGCGATGTCTGAGCATGGAGTTGAGGATCACGAGCAGCTTTCGCATGCAGGCTGTGAGAGCAAGCTTCTTCGGTTTGCCGGCGGCCAGCAACCGATGGTAGAAGTCCCTGATGACGGGATTATACCGGGCCGCCACCAGCGCTCCCATGTACAGCACGGCACGCACCTTGGCTCGTCCACCCCATACTGTGCGGCGTCCTCGCAGGGTGCCGCTGTCGCGGTTGAAGGGAGCTACGCCGACCAGAGCCGCGATCTGTCGGCGGTCCAGTGTGCCCAACTCCGGCAGGTGGGCCAGGAGTGTGAGCGAGATCTGCTCCCCCACGCCGGGGACGCTGCGCAACAGGTTGTCCTTCTCCCTCCAGACAGGACTCTGCAGCAGAGTCTGCCGCAAGTCAGTGTCCAGGTCATCCAGCTCGCGCTGAAGCCATTCTATGTGGGCCTCGATACTGGAGCGCACGGCTACGGCAATGGCCGCGTTAAGGCGGTTCTTCTCTGAGACCAGCATCGACATCACCTGGTGTCTTCGAGCTACCAGGGAGTTGAGCGTCTGGGTCTCGGCGTCGCGCAGTGGACGCACAGGAGGCTTGACCGCCTCGCCGAAGTGAGCCATGACAGACGCATCGAGGGCGTCGGTCTTGGCTAGCTTCCCAGTCGCCCTGGCGAAGTCGCGCACCTGTCTTGGGTTGACTACGACGACCGGCAACTCCTCGACAGCCAGAGCTGCCACAAGCGGCAGTTCCAGTCCGCCCGATGCCTCAAGCACCACTATCTGCGGCTCCAGGATCTTCAGCCGGGAGACCAACTGCCTGATCCCTGCATCGTCGTTGTCGACTACCCAGCCGTCATCCGTTGGACGGACGGCGACATCCATCTGGGCTTTGGCTACATCTACGCCTACATAGATCGCTTCCTGTTCCATGAGAACCTCCTGCCGGTTACTGGCCCATCCTTGCGAGATACGGGCTTGGCTAGCCCTGGCAACTGTTCGGGCTCTGTCTCCGGGATGGATACGGCGACCCAAGCTTCTGTACGATCTTCAATAATCTAGGCACAATCGGTCTGCCGTACCCCGATCCGTCTAATGAATTGTTACACACAATAACCAAGATACAAGGCACAATCGGTCTGCCGTACCCCGATCCGTCTAATGAATTGTTACACACAATAACCAAGATACAAGGCACAAAGGGGCACAGAGTGGAGGGGATGGGGAGCGGGCTTCACCCCCATCCTAACCTTCTCCCGTCAAGGAGGAAGGGATAAGAGGACTTACCTCAACATGTGTAGGTAATACCTAGGCACAGACGATCTCAGATGATCCCGCCATCTCGCAGCCGCTTGACCTCCCCGTCGTCCAGGCCCAGCAGCGCCCCCAGCACTTCGCTTGAGTGCTCGCCCAGCAGCGGCGGCCGTCCTATGCCGACGTCGTTTGACGCGATCTTGATAGGATTGCCCAGCGCCAGGTACTCGCCTCGCGCCGCGTCTTCCATCTCCACTACCATCTCTCGCGCCCGCAGGTGCTCGTCCTCCAGCACCTCGCTCGTGTCCTGCACCATACCGCACGCCACTCCAAGGGGCACTAGGACATCCATGGCCTCACGTTTCGTCACTGTCCGCGTCCATGCGGATATGATGTCCTCTACCTCCGCCGCGTGCTCGCAGCGCCCCTCATGCGTCGCGTACCGTTCATCGCCGATGAGTTCCGCGCGACCAGCTACCGCCAGTATCGTGTCCCACGAGTCCCCGCTCAGCACCAGCCCGATATAGTCGTCCGGTCCTCCCGGACTGCACGGGTATATCATTGATGGCGCATCCCAGATGCGGTTGCCCATCCGCTCAAGCGGCTTGCCGTCCGCCAGCGTATCCAGCATCCGAATCCGCATCAGGTTCACCACGGCGTCCTGCATCGACACTTCCACCCTCTGGCTCTCGCCCGAATTGTCCCGCTGCCGCAGCGCCGCCAGCATCCCGATAGCGCAGTGCAGACCCGTCCCCGAGTCTCCCACTCCCGGCGCAACGAAGATCGGCTCTCCGCCGGCCTCTCCGTTCGCGCTCATCGCACCGCCCATCGCCTGCGCTATGTGCTCGAAGCTCTTGATCTCCGCATTAGGCCCGTATGTCCCGAACCCCTTGATAGTCGCATACACGATGCGCGGGTTCGCCTCCCGCAGCACGTCGTATCCCAGCCCGAACTTGTCCATCCGTCCCGGCCCGTAGTTCTCAACAACCACGTCCGACATTGCGACCAGCCGCAGGAAGATGTCGCAGCCTTCCTCAGATTTCAGGTTCAGCGTCAGGCTTCGCTTGTTCGAGTTGAACACCAGGTAGTAGAAGCTGTCCACGCCCGGCTCAGTCGCCCTCTCGTGCCGCGTGCGGTCTCCTACCCCCGGCTCCTCCACCTTGATTACGTCCGCCCCAAGCCACGCCAGAAGCTGCGTACAGGACGGCCCCGCCTGCACCTGCGTCAGGTCCAGAACCCGTATCCCATCGAGCGGCGCGCTCATAGACTGCTCCCGACATTTACAGCCTCATTGTGATAGGTGTCCCCGTCCGCCGTCCGCTCCACGAACACTATCCCGTCCCTGCCAACGTACCGCTCGCAGAAATCCTCGAACGCCCGCAGCCGCTCAGGCTGAAAATCGGTCGGCTTTTCATCGTCATCCAGCCACGGGTTCGGGAAGTAGAACCGCAGCAGCGTCGCCTCCTCAGCGCCCGACAGCCGCACGTAGTACAGCTTCGGCATCATCGACTCGTGCCCGTGGTTGGAGTTCTCCACGAACTGCGCCCCCTCCACGGCGTCCAGGTCGAGATGCACGTGCCACTCCCCCGCCTCGATGGTCGCCCATCTCCCGTCGAACTCGGTCGAAATGTCGGATGGCGCATGCATCTCGCTCACCGCGCCCCCGGAATCGATCACGAGCAGCATCGCCTCACATCCGAGCAATTCTTCGATCAGCTTTCCGATTGTTTCTCTATCCATGGCTTCCACCTGCAAAACTCACTATTTACAAACCTGCATCTGGCAAACCTGAATCACCAGACACTTAACCTATTCGCCACCAGTAGAGTATCATTGACGCTGGTTTCCGCAAAGTGCTAATGCCAGACGGATTAGATCTATAACCCAAACGGCGTAATCCATTCAAAGGACTTGCATGCAGCAGCGACTCGCAGACCGGACGCCCTTTTACTATGGATGGGTGATACTTGGCGCCGCCGGCAGCGCAATGTTCGTGCGCAACGCCGCCGCAAGCCTCACAATCGCCGTGTTCGTCTATCCCCTCTACGAAGAACTCGGCTGGAGCCGCACCCTCATTTCCGGCGCGGCGGCAGCAGGAGGACTCGCCGCGACATTCGCGTCGCCGCTAGTGGGCAACCTCATCGACCGCTATGGCGCGCGAGCGGTGCTCACAGCAAGCATTTTCCTGCTTTGCATCACCACGGCTCTCCTCAGATGGTCCGACATTACGCTCACGGTGATGGGAGCCACCATCCCCTGGGTATTCTACGTCGGATATGGGACTGGACGCGTCATATTCTCCAGCCCTGTGCAGATCGGAGCCGCCGTAGTCGTCTCGCGCTGGTTCATACGTCTTCGCGGCAGGACCAACGGCATACTGAACATGTCCCACTCGGTCGGCATGGTGCTATTCCCACTCATTGCGTCCATCGTCATTGCACAGAGCGGATGGCGGGACGCATGGCTGGTTCTCGCCGTCCTGACGTTCGTCGCTGCACTGCTCCCCGTCGCGATCCTCATTTCGGAGCGTCCTGAAGACCTCGGCTTGCGTCCCGACGGAGATGCCGAAGAGGAACCGGACACTACCGGCTCAGACGGCGCAGCGCAATCTGAAACTGCCGAGGAACCCGAATGGACGGCTGACGAGGCAAAACGCACGCCGACACTCTGGCTGCTGGCGCTGGCTACTGGGCTTCTCTTCCTGATGCAGGCAGGCACGAACACTCACAGCGCCGCCTTCTTTCAGGACCAGGGACTTGGCGCGGTCATCGCCGGATTCGGCATTAGCTTCAACGCAATCTTCCTCGGCGTGGGCAGCGTCGCCTGGGGCATGATCGTCGAAAAGGTGCCCGTGCGCTTCGTAATGGCTGCGGTTGCAATCGTAATGGCAGTCGCTTCATTCCTGTTCACCACCACCAACACCGCCGCGGAAGCGCTGGCATACTCCGCCCTGTTCGGCTTCGGACTAGGTGGCATGCTCACCGTGCCTCCCGTTGCTTATGCCGACTACTACGGCAGGGCGTCTCTCGGCACGATTCGCGGCATTACGGAACCATTCACCACCTTTGGACAGGCCGTGGGCGTGATGATACCCGGCATCGTCTTCGACTACATCAGCTCCGAGAGCTACATGCCCTTCTTCTTCGCCGCCGGGACCGTCGGCGTCCTGACCGCCATAGTAGCCCTCTTCGCAACACAGCCCCGCCATTCAACCCCACAAGACGCCACCTGACCTACCACCCTTCGTTTGACGCCCATTTTGGCGCTTTGATACACTCGCCGCGAGTTGATTACCAAACGGAAAAGCCAGCAAGACTACGCCGCCGTCATCCTTGCCGCCGGCATGGGCACTCGCATGAAGTCCCGGACGCCGAAGGCGCTGCACCGCATCTGCGGGCGCGAGATGCTCTTGCTCGTTGTCGATTCAGTCAGGGCTGCGGGCGTTGATGACATCACCGTCGTTGTACCCCAGAATAGCCAACCATTCCGGGAAGCTCTTGGCGACTCGGTCCGGTACGCGAGCCAGTCTGAACCGCTCGGCACTGCCCACGCACTGCTTCAGGCACGCAGCGCATCCGAATGCGCTGACAACATCCTGGTGCTCTACGGCGATACTCCCCTTATTCGCGGGGACATGCTTTCAGACCTGATGCAGCGCCACCGCCGGAGCGATGCCTGTGTCTCGGTGGTAACGGCAATCGCCGCCAAGCCGGACGGCATGGGACGCATTATCCGTGAAGACAAAGGCCGCGACGAAGCCGGCAGCATCACGGCAATCGTCGAAGAGCTGAATGCCGACAACGAAACGCTGGCAATCCGAGAGGTCAACAGCGGACTGTACTGCTTCCGCAACTCCTGGCTCTGGCGAAATCTTGAGCGGCTCGCGCCCGCCTCTAACGGGGAACTGCTGCTCACCGACCTGATCCAGGCTGCTGTCGAACAGGGCTTGCCGGTCGAATCCATCACGTCGGACGATCCACGCGAGACGATGGGCGTGAACGACCGCCTGCAGCTCGCGGAGGCAGAAACGATATTGCGGCGGCGCATTCGCGAGCATTGGATGCTGGGCGGGGTAACGATGCCGGACTCAGCCAGCGTGTACATAGATAAAGCCGTCACTCTGGAACCGGACACAGTGGTGCTCCCCAATACTCACATCACGGGCAATTCGGTCATAGGTGGGGGTTGCAGGATTGGTCCCAACACAATAATTGACAACGCTCACATTGGCGCCGATTGCGAGGTCATTTCGTCTGTGGTGCGCGACTCCACGTTGGAATCGGGCGTGGATGTGGGGCCTTTCAGTCATATTCGCGGCGGCTCCCACATCGAGGCGGACGTACACGTCGGCACATCCGCCGAAATCAAGAACAGCCGCCTCGGGCGCGGCACGAAGATGGGGCACTTCAGCTACATGGGAGACGCCACGCTGGGAGCAAATGTGAACGTCGGCGCAGGCGCAATAACCTGCAACTTCGACGGAGAATCAAAGCACGATACGATCATCGGCAAAGACGCTTTCATCGGCAGCGACACGATGCTTGTCGCCCCCGTCAAGATCGGTGACCGGGCGTCAACCGGCGCGGGTGCTGTAGTAACCAGAGATGTTCCCGCAGATGCCACTGCCATTGGCGTACCGGCTCGCGTCAGGCAAAATGAGAATACGAATGACGCGCCCAGTTCAAGTGAATAGTCAATCGCTAGACTAAGCCGCTTGCAGATGCTGGCACCTAGCCCAAATATGCGGCGCTCACAACAAAGAAAAAACCCTCCGCAGATTAAACTAGCGGAGGGTCTCTCTTAGTCAGATGTTATGTCGGGCTTTAGTTACTTTTCCTCTACCACTGACAGAGGAGCCGTTACCGACGCCTGCATGCCACCGACGGGCTGTCCCATAGCCTCAATGGTATAGACATCCGCGTCAAGGGTTATCGCAGCGTCCAGCGAGAGAGCGCCAAAGCCGTTGGCGGAGCCACCAACCAGCACCCTATCGTCGCCACCGGAAGCGCCGCTTGCAACCACGGTTATGAACTCACCGGGCATGAAGCCTGCAACCATCACGGTGACGCTGCCACCGGTCTCGACGATGTTGCTGCTCATAGCGATGCTGGGCGCGCTCGCGATACCACCGGATGCAACCACCCTGATGGGAACGCTTGCCCTGCTGCCATCCGCGCCGCTGGCATAGATGGAGAGGCTGTTTGAGCCGCCGTTTGAGGCTTCTATTACACGCGCTCCGGTGTTGCCCCTGAATGCGGAGCCGATGCCGTCCACCGTGAAGGTGAAGTTACCACCCGAGTTCGCCTGGGTCTGGGCACGAGTGCCACCGCCTATGAACGGCTGCAAGTTCTGGTCAACAACCAAGAGCAGGGCAACCGGCTCATTTGGGCGGAACCCGGAACCGTCAATTGTCAATGAACCGTCAAATGAAACTAAGTCAGCGTCCACCGAAACCGCAGCTTGGGGAGAGACACCGTCCGTACCCGCGGGTCCTGGAGGACCTGGAGGACCGGCTGGGCCCGGAGGTCCAGGACTGCCGGGGTTACCGGGATTGCCGGGGAATCCAGGCTCGCCCGGGAGACCAGGCGCCCCCTGAAGACCAGGGTGACCGGAGAAACCTGCAAGTCCCGCAGGGCCTTGTGGACCCGCAGGGCCCTGAGGACCCGTGCATGCTAGGAGAAGAACCGCGAAAATTGAAAGCAGCAGAGCAAATATCATGCCCTTTGAAGGGAAACGGTACGTCATTTGACCCCCTCTTCTTGTAAATATCCAGTGCTAAATGTCTTATGGAAGTATATCAGATTTCTTGCCGATTGTGTCCCAAATCACAAGCCTAATGTGTAATGAGCACGCAGCGATGCAATAATAGTCCCGCTGCGTGAGCATTGTCAATACCTAGCCAATCATTTACCAATCAGCGGTTCGAGAGCGACTCCGCAACACAAACCTACAACAGTGAAGCTAATCCTATCCATACTTACATAAAAGTTCAAGCATTTTCTTGAACGTATAATTAGAGATTGTCCAATTCTTTGCTGCTTTCGCGGTCGGCTTCATTCTTGTTATGAAGCAAGGCAACTGCTATATTTGGGTTGTGCCCCCGTAGCTCAGCGGATAGAGCACTGGCCTCCGGAGCCAGGTGCGTGGGTTCGAGTCCCACCGGGGGTACCATCACTGTCGATCAGTCTATTGCGGCGCATGTCGGCTAGTCTCACTCCTCAGCCCACATTGAAGGCGAGTCCATGAGCCTGTCGAAGCCGCACTCGACGCATAGTTCCTGGTACTCCGCCTTTCTTGCCCCCTTCCACTCCAGGTCATTCAATGTCTCGGCGATGGGGACGTCGGAGCGCAGCATGGCTAGTTTCCTGTAAAGCATCGCAGCTTCCCTGTGTTCCGCCAGATTCTGCGCCAAAGCATTAGCGCCTCGAACCTTGACTCCCCACGCGCCGGCATCGTTGGGTATATTCTCGATATGCTCGAATGTCTGAAGTACCAGCGCTGTGGACTTCGCGCCCCAGCGCGGCACTCCCGGAATGCCGTCGGCGGAGTCGCCAACCAGCGCCAGATAATCAGGAATCGAACCCGGCAGAACGCCGAATTTCACCGCGACGCCTTCCTCGTCCAGCACGACTTCCCGACGTCTGTCGAGGCTAACTACCCTGTTGCCGCTTACAACCTGCGCCAGATCCTTGTCCGGCGAACACACGACAACCTGCTCCACTTCGGGATCGTCCATCCACCTGAGCGCAGCGGTCGCGATGGCATCGTCCGCCTCGAACTCCTCCATCGGCCATACAACTATTCCGAGCGCCGAAACTGCCCGCTCCGCCAGATCGAACTGCAATTTAAGGTCTTCCGGCGTGTCTTCTCCGGTCTTGTAGCCCTCGAAGAGTTCGTTTCTGAAGGACGTAATCACGCTGTCGAACGCGCAGGCGACGTGTGTGACGTCATCCTGGCGCAGCATCGCAAGCAAGGTCTGTATCAATCCTCTCACAGCCCCCGTTGGCTGGCCTGCCGGTCCCGTGGACTTGGGCATCGCGAAATATGCTCGAAACAGCTCGTAAGTGCCGTCAACCAGATGAATCTTCATATCTCCCTCAGCGAATAGCCCGGTTCATCACTGCTGAGCATATCATAAGGACCGTTGCCTGCCCGTCACTCAGGTGATTAAGTTTACTATGCTTAATATCAGAACGACATTTAATAGCCCGCGTAAGCGGACTTGCGCTACAATCCCTTTCGGTCAACCCTTCCCAATAAAGCCAAGTCAGTCCATATTGCTGAGGTGCCCTCCTGTCGCCTATTGCAACAGCCGTAGCCATCTTCAGCATATCCTATCTCCTGATAGCTATAGGCCGCATCCCCCACGTCGTCATCGCCGTGTTGGGCGCCATTCTAATGGTCTTCCTGGGCGTTATGACGGAGCACGAAGCTCTTTCCCATGTGAATCTTGAAGTCGTGCTACTGCTGGCGGGGATGATGTCACTCGCAAACATATTCGCGAGGACGGGAGCATTCGACTGGGCGGCAATCAGGGCGGCGCAGCTTGTGCGCGGCGACGGCTTTCTCACGCTATGCCTGCTCTGCGTCATCACCGCCATAGGCTCAGCGTTCCTCGATAACGTCACGGTCGTCGTTCTCGCCGTTCCAATTACCCTGTCTATCTGCCGCATGCTGGACGTAAACCCGGTCCCCTATCTGCTGGCACAGGTATTCGCGTCGAATATCGGCGGCGTCTCCACCATTGTGGCTGATCCGCCAAACATCATAATCGCTGCCGAGGCAGACATCGGTTTCCTCGACTTCATGCTCAACGCCGCGCCTGTGGGATTCGCCGGAATGCTCCTTCTGATGGGAATGCTCTATCTGTGGTTCCGCAGAAGCGCCGTGACCACCGAGGAGAGTCGTGCGACCGTCATGCGCCGGGATGCCTCCATAGCCATAACGGAACCCGCCCTGCTGAAGAAGTGCGTCGTCGTACTTGCATTCACCGTTGTTGGCTTTCTCACTCACGATCTGATCCATGTGGGACCTGCGTTCGTAGCCGTCGCGGGCGCCGCCGTCTTGGTATTCATAAGTAGGATAGACCCGCACGAAGTGCTTCAGCAGGTGGAATGGACCACTCTGGCATTCTTCACAGGTCTGTTCATACTTGTTGGGGGTCTGGAGGAAACGGGCGTAACGGTGATAGTCAGGGAGTGGCTCGTTGATGTTTCCGGTGGCAGCGAAAGGAACCTGGCATTCCTCCTCGTCTGGTTCGGAGGCATCACATCGGCAATCGTGGACAACGTGCCATTCACCGCTACGATGGTGGAGGTCGTGCGCGGCGTCTCAGGGGACGACCTCGGCATCTCGCCGCTGTGGTGGGCTCTCGCGCTGGGCGCCGATCTGGGCGGTAACGCGACAATCGTAGGCGCGTCCGCCAACGTCATCGTCGTCAACCTCGCCCGCGCCAGGGGCTATGACATCAGCTTCTTCCACTTCCTCAAGTACGGTGCGGTAATCAGCTTCCTCACGCTGCTGCTCTCCACCGCGTACCTGTGGCTGCGCTACTTCTAGCGCCCGTGAGCGGTGGCTACATGACCGCATGTCCGTTGGGCGCATAAGCCGCGAGGTCCCGGTCACCGGGCAGGTACTCGGCGCGACCCTTCGGCCTGTGCATCACACCGTTCTCCACCAGTATCTCGCCCCTCTGCATCGTCATTATCGGTTGCCCGATGACATCCTTGCCCTCGAACATCGTGAAGTCGGCAAGGCAGTGCTGCGCCTCCGCGGACAGCGTGTGCTTGACGGCCGGGTCGAAAAGCACTATGTCCGCGTCCGTGCCGGGATCCAGCGAGCCCTTCTTCGGATACAGGCCGAAAATCTTAGCAGGGTTCTCGCACATAACCTGCACGAGGCGGGGCAGCGTGATGCGCCCCCTGTTGACGCCCTCGTGATAGGCGACGCACAGCATCTGCTCCGCCCAGTTTCCACCGAAGGTCGCGTCGAATATCGAGCTTTCTTCGTCGGGGTCGGTCTCAGCATCGTATGACGCCTTCTGCGACTTCTTATGCCCGCAGAAGTCGCTGGCTATCGTGTCTATCAGATGCGATGACAGACCCCGCCACATCGCCTCGTTGTCCTCACGCTCCCGCAGCGGCGGCCCTATCTTGGCAAGCGCGCCGAAGTCCAGCATCTTCTGATTCGTCAGATCGAGGTACTGCGGGCATGTCTCCGCGAATAGCTGCACGTCGCCGCTGCCCCTGAACCGCTCCAGGACGCCTATCATCTCCCTTGCCGAAAGATGCACGATGTACAGTGGGCAGCCCGTAACCTCCGCGTATGTCGCCGCGCGGTTGGCCGCCTCGATCTCGAGGGTGCGCGGCTGCGACGGCGCGTAATGCTCTCTCCCCGTATTGCCTTCCTCTATCGCCTTGTCAACGAGATAATCAATGCAGTAACCGTTCTCCGCATGCACCATGGCGATGCCGCCGTCCGCTGCGGCGAGTTCCATCGCCTTCAGCATCCGGTCGTCGGGCATCATCATTCCCCTGCGCGGGTAAGTCATATACATCTTGAACGAGATGACGCCCATGTCCATCATCTCGGGCACCTGATCCTCGACATCGTCGTCGCCAAGCAAAATGGCGTGGATGGCATAGTCGAGGTAGGAAGTCTCCGCAGCCTCGTCCATGAATTCGCGGATAATGTCCGACACGGTGCCTTCGACGCCCTCGCGCCGCCTGTTGGCTATGAAGGGCACGACCGTCGTGATGCCGCCGAACGCCGCGCTCAGGGAGAAAGTCTCGATGCGGTCCGCATAGACGGGGTGGTTGTGCGCGTCCACGATGCCGGGCATTACATACAGGCCGGACGCGTCGATGACTCGCCCCGCATCCTCCAACCTGTACTCTTCCGCGTCCGCGCATATCCGACCGTCTTTGACGACAATATCCTCCCGCGTCACACCCGTACCGCGAACGACAAGCCCGCCATGGATGATGTAGTCGGAGCTTCGATTAGTCATGTCCCCCTCCGGATCAGGCCAGTGCTATATTTTCAGTCTCGGCGAATGTCGCCTTGCGATAGCTGCTGTCTTTCAAATAACGCAGGATTGCTCTTACCTCGCGGTAAGTCTTTCCTCTCTTCCTGCAGCTTCATCAACAGCCAATGCCTCAGCCGCTCGTTCATTCTCATCTATCTTCGACCTGACAGCCTTCTGCGCGCGGTTCCAGTAATCGCGATTGTCGGTAACGAATCTGTGGGATTCGAAGTAGTCGTCCAACAGTCCGTTGACCTGCGGCACGACATAGCGCGCCACCATGTCCCAGCTTCGGCGCGTATTCTCGCGGTTCGCCCAGTCGTGCACGAAACCGATGACGCAGCCGAACCCGCCGGTAAGCTCCATCATCTCGCGGATTCTCGCCACGAGGTCGTCCGGCGTTCCGATCACCGCCGTACTGAGTTCCGAGAATGCCACGCCATCGACAGCCTCATCAGGCGTCTTGTAGATAGTGCCTACGCCACCGGCGAGAGTGCCGATCGAATATTCGTTGTTGTGCCTCATCAAGCCGTGCTTTGCCTGCTCGCGCGCCTCCTTGCGCGTCTCCGCAATGTGCCAGTTGAGCACGATGCGCCAGTCCTTGCGGTCAACCGTGTTGCCGTGCTCCGCTGCGGACTCCTCGGCAAAGCTCCACTGCAGCGGCAGCGCCCTGATGCCATCCTGCGTCAGCGAGCCAATCGAGAGTACTCCGGCGCGGTGCTTCCCTGCTAGGGTCATGCCCGACGGACTGACAATCGAAGCAACCGCGAATTCCATGTCTTCCTGCAACGGCTTCAGCTGCAACTTTGCATCGTTCAGCTTGAACCACTCCGATTCGTAGCTGAAGCGCTCGTTTTCGGTGAACAGGCGGCGGATTATTCCCATCGCCTCGTCCTGCCTGTCGCGCAGCACCATCGGGTCTATGCCGAGCGTGTGAGCGTCGGACGGCAGCGCGCCCGGTCCCGAACCAAATATCACGCGCCCGTGTGACTGGTGGTCAAGCTGCACCATCCGCTGCGCCACCATGAAAGGATGATGATACGGCAGGGATACGACACCCGTGCCAAGCATGATCCGGTGTGTGCGCTCAGCCGCTGCCGCCAGGAACAGCTCCGGCGACGCGATTATCTCCCAGCCAGTGGAGTGGTGCTCACCGCACCAGAACTCTTCGTAGCCGAGTTTGTCCATCAGTTCCACCAGCTCCAGATTGCTCTGAAACTGTAATGTGGGATTCTCTCCTATCGGGTGATGTGGCGCGAGAAACGCGCCGAATCGTAGTTTAGTCAAGGATCGTCCTCCATTTCCTTCTGTTATCTATATTTATAAGGTAATGCTCAATTTATAAGGCGATGCTCATTTGCTACATCTGGTCAGATTCTGACTCGCACATCATACAACAATCCATCAGTCTCCATGCACGGCCATCACCTCATTCACAAGGCAGATCACGACTCCGACCGCAACTTGACAAGGAGGGCGTATAAACGGACAATCAAGGCGATTCGGCAGAAGCCGCACAGAAACGAAACCCCGTTCGTCATGAGCCTGTCGAAGGGCGAGCTTGAACGACAGATTCTATTCAACACAGGAGACCTAGATGACTACCGCTACGAGTGTATGGACGGAGGAGATTGTAGAGGTCGCAGAAAGCCGCCTTCAGATAGTGAAAGGTGGCAACGGTGACCCACTACTCGTGCTCCACGACGAAATGGGGCACCATGGCGCCCTGCGCTGGCACGAAACCCTTGCAGAAAGCAACACGCTTCACATTCCTTCACACCCGGGTTTCGGCGCATCGCCGAGAATGGACTGGGTGATGAACATGCGCGACCTCGCAGGCTGGTACTTGCGCGCGCTGGACGAACTCGGCTTGCAGGGCGTGAACGTCATCGGCTCCTCTCTGGGCGGCTGGCTCGCGGCAGAAATGGCTACGATGTGCCCGCAGCAGTTCAACAAGATGATTCTCGTCGGCGCGGCGGGTATCAAGCCGGACATCGGCGAGATATTCGACATCTTCCTCGTAACCGCCGAGGAGTACCTCGACACCGTCTGCTTGGACAACGCATCCGTGCCTGAGTTTGATACGGTCCGCCCCGCCGAGCCATCCCCTGAGCAGATGGAGGCATGGCTGGTCGCGCGCGAGGAGGCGTGCCGACTGAGTTGGAAGCCGTACATGCACTATCCCGGGCTGCCTAATCTACTCGGTCGTCTGCAAGACCTGCCCACACTTCTGGTCTGGGGAGCGCAGGACTCAATGGTCCCCGTAAACGCCGGCGAGAAGTACAACCAGGCAATCAAAGGCTCCCGCCTCGAAGTCATTGACAACTGCGGTCACCGCCCGGAGATAGAACAGACCGATGAGTTCTTGGCGCTGGTGCAGGGGTTTCTCGCGGATTAGGCCATAAATCTCGTGTCGCCTGCATTTATGATATAAATGTTGCATAAGCATCGCAGTTACTAACGAAGAGTAGGAATTCTTGATGGCGACAATCGGATTCGATACGCATGAAGCAGTGAAGGCGCTCACCGAAGCAGGCTTCAGCGAGACGCAGGCGGAAACCGTCGTCTCAACGGTGCGGGAAGCCATCGGCAGCGACCTTGCGACCAAATCCGATCTCGAAAACGGACTTCAGACGGTCAAGTCCGAGCTTCTAGCGGAGATACAGTCGCTTGAACTGCGTATGACACTCAGACTCGGCGGTTTCATGATTGCTGTCGGCGGGTTGATAGTCGCACTCATAAAACTCCTGCCATAGCCTTAAAATTACATCCCAACGGCGCAATAATTCTGCTAGTCATAGAAGAAATCATCGAACGGGAAACCCCACAAGGAGAACGCCCATGTTCATCGCACACTTCACGGAACGCCCATACCAGGACCCGGCGTCAGGTTACTTCGGCGCGACAGGCAAGTCCATCAAGGACCTGACCCTGAGCAACGAAATCTACGATCCCGAGCTTGGGGCAGACCTGTACAACCGATACCTCGACGAGCGACTTTACGCCGAGGAGATGGGCTTCGACGGCCTGATGCTCAACGAGCACCACAGCACACCGTTCTGCATGGGCGGCGCAATGAACATAGAGGCGGCAATCCTCGCCCGCATGACCAAGCGCGCCAAGATCGTCCTGCTCGGCAACATCATCCCCATCTGGGACGACCCACTATGGCTGGTCGAGCAGCTCGCCATCATAGATATGATTTCTCGCGGCAGGCTCGTCTCCGGTTGGGTGCGAGGCACAGGACGCGAAAGCGTGTCGCACAATGCACCCCCGCCATACAACTGGGAGCGATTCCAGGAGGCGCACGACTTCATCGTCAAGGCGTGGACGACGCCCGGCCCGTTCCGCTGGGAGGGCAAGCACTATCACTATCGCTATGTGAACCCTTGGGCGCGCCCGTACCAGAAGCCGCATCCTCCAATCTGGCTGCCCGGTGTAGTAAGCCGCGACTCACTCCAGTGGGCCGCGCGCAACCGCATCCCGTATATCATGCTGGCGACAGAGATGGAGCCTACCAGACAGGCGTTCCAGATTTACCACGAGACCGCCGAGGAAGAGGGCTACGAGTCCGGCTCCCAGAACATCGGCTACCTCTGGAAGGTGCATGTTGACGAGACCGAAGAACTCGCCGAGCAGACCGCGCGCAAGTACGTGCAGGGACCTAGCAACCCGTTCCTTGCGGGCAACGAGGGTACGGCCAATCCAGCACTATTGGGCCTGCCTGGCCTGACCTCTCGCCGGCGCGTCTTGCCAACCCGCGACTTCGCAACCGCCAACCGTGGTGGCCAGATTACTTCCCGCGCGTTCGAAGAGCAGCAGGAAAAATATACCATCGTCTCAGGTACGCCGGACACGGTAATACCCAAGATTCGTCATGTGCTGGAAACACTCCGGCCCGGCAGTGTCATTTTCTGGGACGGCGACGGCGCAATGACGCACGAGGACCAGATGCGATCTCTCAGGCTCATGGGCGAGTACGTCATCCCCGCAGTCCGCGAGATAGGCAAGGAGCTTGAGCTGTTCAGCCCGTTCGAGGTCGATCCAGCCACCGGTAAGGCCGTCGAACAGGAAGAGCCGGCACAGGCAGTGGCCGACTAGAAGACATAACCGCTGAATCAAAGAGGGATGCGTCTTGAACGACGCATCCCTCTTTGCATTTGTATGCAATGAGTGTCTTATAGACGCGGATCTCTAATCGCCTTGAACAGGCCCAACGCGAACAACGGTATGTTCGCGCCTATAACAGCGCCCACCGTTGTTATGTGTATCTCAGGTATGCCCGGCTTCCAAATCGGATGAAGCGCACCGATGTCGATGCCGCGTTGCAAGCCCAGATACGCGCCGCCCAGTCCGCATAAGAGCGCAACCGCCAGCAAGAGCGCCTGCGCGCCGAGCTTATGCTCCCTGTCCAGCCAGGCAATGTAGCTTCCAATCCCGGAGCCTATGCCCGTAGTGAACACCAGAACAGCCACGACGCCTCCGTCATATCCCCAGATAGACAGATACAGCGCCTGTATCATCACATACGACCCGAACCCCATTACGGCTGCGACGAACAGTGCGAACACGCCTCTTGCGAATACCAGCACAAACTTCAGCAGCGCGCCAATCGTGGAGAGCAACTGTATGTGCCTGTAAAATGCCGTCCCGATCTTCTGCATCCGCTGCGCCAATCCATTTGACCCCGAAAACCCATGCGGGGGGTGCCGCTCAAGGTATGTCATCTTATATGAGCGTAACAGACAGGGGTTAATGACGCCACCTATTCCGGCGCATACGCCTCGCCAAACCGCTCCGAGTGCGCTACCTCTGACAGGCTCTTGCGGTTTCTGCGTCCCAGCCTGCCCATATTGGCGCTCCTTCGATAGCCGAACGGCAATACGGTAAGCAATACGAGATGATCAGGGATGCCCAGCATTTCCTTCACGGCATTATTCTGCTCGGAAGAGCGCAACCCGACAAAGCAGGTCCCCATCCCCTCTTCCCACGCAACGAGCTCCATCTGCTGCAGCGCGCGCCCGGCGTCCAACTGCGCCCTGGGCGTATCGTCGGTGGCGAGGGCAATGACGAGAGGCGCGTTTCCGACAAAGGGCCCCTGTGAAGCAATCTCCCCAATCCGCCTTATGGTATTGCCGTCTCGAACCACCACGAAATGCCAGGGCTGCAGGTTCTGCGAACTCGGAGCGAGCCTTGCGGCTTCCAGCAGCTTGAGCACAACTTCGTCCGGCACCGGGTCGGGCCTGAACTCCCGCACTGTCAGCCGCGACAGCACCGCATCGTTAACATCCATAGTTCACACTCCGATCCTGTCCATCCAGTCCATCGTCGTCAAGCTCACACCGGATACCGCCAGATCTCGCCGCGCGGCGCCTCGTCCGACAGCTTGAACTGCGGCACCGAGAATCCCTCTTCCGTGTCGAGAAACACCACCTCCACCCGCTTCCCGATGCCCACATTCTCCGGGTCCTCCGGCTCCATGTTGTCGTTCAGCAGGTTCGCCGTAATGCGAAGCCCGTTCTCCGGGTTCGGCTCGCCGCTCTGCTCGTCCAGTTCCACCAACACCACAGTGTATGGCACCCAGTCCCGGAACGCGGGCATAATCGCGTGCGTAATCACCTGGTAGCTGTAGATCGTCCCCTTCCCGCTGACCTCCTCCCATTCCCAGTTCAGAGACGCGCACCACGGGCAGGCCGCGCCCGGCTCTCCGCGCAACAATTCACAGCCATCAGCCGTACACTTCTTCACGACCAGCCTGTGCTCCATTGCCGCGTCGAAGTAACCCTTATATTCGCTGTCAAGCTCTGAAATGTTCAGAGCCAGCCCATTGTATTCATACACCGGCATTCTATTTCCTCCACAAAGCAAGAAAAGAAGGTTAGGTTGGGCGCGAATCGCTGACCCGCGCACCTGAACCTCTACTTGTGCATTATCAGCGCGCTGCCCACACCCGGCATCGCCCAACCCATGTTCATCGAAATGTTCACGTCCGGGACCTGTCGGCAGCCGCCCTCCGCATAGTCGTAGGTATGCTCGCCATCAGCCCAGTTCGGGCAGTAGTCGTCCACCGTGCCGCGAATCTGCCGCGTGTTCTCGATGACCATGTTCATCCCATGCGTATATCCCTCGCACAGGTGTCCGCCGCTCGTGTTGTTCGGGCGCCTGCCGCCCAGGTCGGTAATGCCGCTCTTAACGTACTCCTTGCCTTCGCCTTTCTCGCAGAAGCCGTAGTCCTCGAACTGCAGCAGCGTAGTATATGTGAAGGCGTCATAGCATCCGGTAACATCTATGTCATCGTGCGTAACGCCCGCAAGCTCAAACAGGCGCGGCCCCACGTAGTAGCCTGCCACACGCGAAATCGGCGCGTACTGGTAGTGGAAGTCGCCGCCCGGCTTCACGCCCCTTCCCTGCACAGCCATAATGTACGCCGGTGGATGACGCAAATCCTTCGCCCGCTCCGCCGATGTGACTATGATGCAGGTCGCATTGTCCGTCTCAAGGCAGCAGTCCAGCAGGTGGGCGCAGGGCTTCACTATCCAGCGCGAGTTGACCACATCGTCAACGGTAACGCGCTGCTTCATCAGCGCCTTCGGATTATTGCTCGCGTGCTTGCTGTGCGTAACCTTGATGTGCGCCAGGTCCTCGCCCGTAACGCCGTACTCCATCATGTGCCGCGTGAACGTGAACGCGAAACTCTGCACCGCGCTTGCGACGCCATAGGTGCGCCGCAGCAGGTCAGAGCCGCCGATGGGTGCGGCGGCGCGCGCTCCCGTGCCGCCAATCCGCACCTGCGAGTAGCCGTTCATCGCACGGAATATCGCTACCGTGTCGCACATACCGGCTTCAATAGCGCCGATGGCAAGCCCGATGAGCGCCTCAGTGCTCGACCCGCCACCCGAACAGTCCATGTAGAAGTTCAGCCTCATTCCGAGGTCATACATCATCGTTGTTGATGGTGTTGAGTCACCGCCGTGATAGCTCAGCATCCCGTCAACATCTTGCGGCGTCAGTCCCGCGTCGTATATGGCATTGCGAATGGCCTCAACTCCCAGCGCTCGCGTGCTCCGACCGGACGCCCGGCTATACTCCGTCTCGCCAACGCCCACAATGGCGTACTTGTCCTTAAGTCGTCCTTCCATTTTTTGCCCTCCTGTAGCATCTTCATGCAACGCCGTAAGTATCGCTGTTCACGCGCTCAACCGCAAGTGGATTCGAAAGACACGTCCGATGCGCCGGAACAGGACGGTGACAACATTCATTTGACAGCAATTTGCAGCAGTCCAGGCATTCCTGACGAACATCATTTGAGACGGATTCAGCACCAATTGAGACAAGTAAATGGCGCTATTTATGTAGTTTATATAAAACTTCTTTGTATTACGCGAAGAAAGTCAAATAAATACTTGACGGACTCATATAAGTGTGTAACAATACTCCGCGGCAATCTTTGGGAAGGCCAACTGTCCCGCCAAACAGCAGGTGAGGATCTAGTTGAGGGGAGGGTCTTGGCGCGGATTCAAGTGTTGGTCTTCCCAAAGCGCCATCGCGCAAAAGACTATCAGCATTGGATGACCACTGAGGCACAACGCGCAACGGAGTTCGCCAAGACCTAGTAAACTCCGGCGATCCGTCGCACTCATCACTTCAGGGACCCACTCAGACATTCCCCAGACCCGGCGCGAGTGTGTCACCAGCCAAGCACACTCGCGCCGCTTTCCTCGCGATCAAGGATGGTACAATTGCATCACCGCTTGAAGGGGCAAATATGCAATGATCACACCATCCCCCAGCCACCTCTACTTCGGCGACAACCTCGACATTCCCGACGAGAGCGTTGACCTCATCTACCTCGATCCGCCCTTCAACCCCAATGCCGCACTGGCGCAAACAATGGTCTAAGAACCACCCGCATACCCATCCACAGCCGCCAGATATCCCTCCCTATCCTCATTCCCAATCCACGCGCTCCCGAACGCATTGCGCGCAAGCTGCGCCACCTGCTCCCGCGTCAGCCCC
The DNA here is from genome assembly GCA_965203955.1 of Dehalococcoidia bacterium. Taxonomy (GTDB): domain Bacteria; phylum Chloroflexota; class Dehalococcoidia; order Lucifugimonadales; family JADFKI01; genus Bin90. Next base: position 525,405 of record OZ241923.1, read on the forward strand.
ACCGCCTGCTGCGTGTTCGCCAGCACCTCGCTCATGTAGTAGCTCCGCATATACGCCGGGTCGTCCGTGTTCACCGTAACATTCAGCCCAAGTTCCAGCGCCGATTTCAGCTCGGCAGCGCGTCTTGGCACGGGACTGCTAGGATTTGACGTGGTGCAGAATGTCAGGCATACCTGCCGACGCCTCACCTCCTCGATCAGCCCTTCGTCGTCCAGCACATGGTAGCCGTGGTCGATCCTGTCCACCCCGATCACGTCAAGGCACTGCCGGATATGCTGCACCGAGTTCTCCTGCAAATGGTCGCAGTGCATCGTCAGCCTGTATCCCTCTGCTCGCGCCCGCTCGAACACATCCCGGAACTTCACCGGCGGGTTACCCTTCTCATCCGAGTCTAGCCCCACGCCTACGATCCAGTCACGGTACAGCAGAGATTGCTCCAGACTCTCCATAGCCGACTCCGCGCTCATATCCCGCAGGATGCCAAGAATCAACTGCGACCGAATGCCAAGAGCATCCTGCGCCGCTTCCTGCGCTCGCCGAATCCCCGTGATCACCGTATCGAAGGCGATTCCTCTGCTCGTATGCGCCTGCGGGTCGAAGTGCATCTCCGTATAGACCACATTCTGCCCCTGTACCCGCCGCAGGTAGGCGTAGGTGAGGTCGTAAAAGTCTCGCTCAGTCAGCAGCACATCCATGCCGCTGAAGTACAGCGCCAGAAACGACTGCAGGTCTCGGTACTCGTATGATGCCGCTAGCTCTTCCGCGCTCTGAAACGGCAGATCTACCCCGTTCCGCTCCGCCAGCCGCATCCGCATCTCAGGCTCCAGCGTGCCCTCCACATGCACATGCAGTTCAGCCTTCGGCAGTTCCCGTATGAAAGCGTCCATATCGGCTTCAGGCATCTCAATCCTCTACATCCTGTCCATCCCGTTGGCTCGGACTGATAAACTGACTCACTGACGAACTCCTACTGCGCCGTCAGCCCGCCGTCCATTACCAACGGCGCACCCGTTACGAACGACGCCTCGTCGGATGCCAGGAACAGCGCGCCATAAGCGATTTCGCGCGGGTCTGCCACCCGCTTCATGAAGTTCGACGCGCCCGCCTCCGCCAGAAACTCCTCCCGGTCCGCGCCCACGAACCGCCTGTGCCGTTCGGTCGCAGGCGTCAGCACCGACCCCGGGCACACGCAGTTCACGCGGATGTTGTACGGCGCGAGGTCCATCGCAAGGCAGCGCGTGAGCTGCATCACCGCCCCCTTCGACGCGTTGTATGGGATGAACCCCGGCTGCGCGATGAAGCCGCTCACCGACGCCAGGTTCACGATTGAGCCGCCGCCCGCCGCCTGCATATGCGGCAGCACATGCTTCACACAGTACGCTTGCCCGATGACATTCACGCCGAACACCCGCGCCCAGTCCGCATCGCTGATGTCCTGCACCTCGCCGAACACGAACGCAGCGGCGTCGTTCACCAGCACATTCACTGTCCCGTAAGCGTCAACCGCCGCGCTCACCATCGCTTCGACATCGGCCTCTTTCGACACATCGGTCGTAATGAACTGCGCCTCGCCACCCGCCGCCTTGATGCTCGCCAGCGTCTGCTCGCCACCCTCAGTGTCGATATCCGCAATCATCAGCCGCGCCCCCTCCTCCGCAAACACCTCGCATATCGCGCGCCCAATCCCCGAAGCGCCACCGGTAATGATCGCAGCTTTGCCTTCAAGCCTCATGGTAGTCTCCAGTTATCAGTTTTCAGTAGTCAGTGATTGGTAATCAGTCCACTCTTACAGCCAGTGAACTGACAACTGTTTACTCAAGGTGAAATACTTCTTCCAGTTCGACCATCATCGCATCGGGATGCGCTCCTTCCGGTATCTCGAAAAACGGCGACATCATATCCTGCCAGCGCGTGTTCACTTCCTCCTTGGACATCCCCTCCAGCGCTGCGGCGAAGCTCTCCTCAGCCTCGAAATACCCGAACATCAGCCCATCCTCCCGCATGAACAAGGAGTAATTGTGCCAGCCATTCCGGCGAAGCGCATCCAGCATCTCCGGCCACACGGCCCTGTGGTGCGCCTTGTACTCCTCAATTCTGTCCTGCTTTACCTTCAGCAGAAATCCGACACGCCTCATGGCAGACTCCCTTCTCCTTGCCCCTCACGATGTCGCAGTCTCACGCCAGTGCCAGCATATTCCCGCCCCTGCGCCAAGTCAATCCACCTGCTGATCACATCTGCCGCCGTCAGTCTCAGTCGTTAGACAGCCATTTTTCAACCTGCTACAATTCGCGCGAAATGATACCGGTCGAGCTTATCGACCGTGTTTTGCCCGCATCAGCGCGGCAAACGACACCGTTATTTTCAGGAGGAGAAGCCATGAAAGCTGTCGTGTATCAGGGACCATTCAGTGTGTCCGTTGAAAATGTTCCCGATCCTGAGATACTGCATCCCAACGATGTGATCGTCAAGATAACGTCGTCCTGCATCTGCGGCTCAGACCTGCACATGTACGAAGGCAGGACTGCCGCGGAACCCGGCATCATCTTCGGTCACGAAAACATGGGCATCGTCGAGGAAGTCGGCAACGCCGTGAAGACGCTGAGCACCGGAGACAGAGTCGTAATGCCCTTCAACGTGGCGTGCGGCTTCTGCAAGAACTGCCAGCGCGGATTCACCGGCTTCTGCGTCACCGTCAACCCCGGCTTCGCGGGCGGCGCGTATGGCTATGTGGCAATGGGCCCCTGGCGCGGCGGTCAGGCAGAGTACCTGCAAGTGCCTCATGCCGACTTCAACTGCCTGCCACTTCCCGCAGGCGACGAGTTCGAGTCTGACTTCGCACTACTCGCAGACATCTTCCCTACCGGCTACCACGGCGCGGAACTAGCCCAGGTCAGCCCCGGCGAGAGTGTCGCCGTATTTGGCTGCGGCCCCGTCGGTCTCATGGCGGCTTACAGCTGCGTCATTCGCGGCGCGGCTGAAGTCTATGCCATTGACCACGTGCAGGAGCGTCTCGACAAGGCAAGCGAGATTGGCGCAATCCCCATCAACTTCGACGATGGCGACCCGGTAGCGCAGATACGCGAGATGCGCGGCGGCGACGGCACCGACAAGACCATCGATGCCGTAGGCTATCAGGCCGCGGCGCAGGGTTCGTCGGCCGCGGGCGGTGAGCAGGACGAAGTGCCCAACGTCGTACTCAACCAGATGATTGACCTCATCAACCCCACCGGCATCATGGGCATCCCTGGCCTCTACGTCCCTTCAGATCCGGGCGGTGTGGACGAGGGCGCAAAGCGCGGCGCGCTCTCCATCAACTTCGGCAGGCTCTTCGAGAAGGGCTTGCGACTCGGCACAGGACAGTGCAACGTGAAGCGATACAACGCATACCTGCGCGACCTCATTGCCGCAGGCAAGGCTACCCCGAGCTTCGTGGTATCACACGAGGTTCCGCTTGACGACGCGGTCGATGCCTACGACAAGTTCGACAAGCGCATTGACGGTTACACCAAGGTCATCCTCAACCCGTAGCCGCAAGTAGCTCGGATACTGACCGTTTGGGGAAGCGCGCTGCCACCAATAAAGCAGTGCGCCTCCCCGCACACCATTTAGCCCTCACGGAGGTCCCACTATGCGTGTTGGCAGCGGCGACAACTCTTACCAATGGATAGACAACTGGGCGAAGATTCCTGAGTCCGAAAGTTCACGCATGGGCTGGGCGCACCCGGGCATTGTCGTCACGCAGTCGGGCGACGTCATAACCTGTCACCCCGGCGACCCCAATGTGATGACATTCGACAGCGAGGGCAATCTGAAGTCGTCGTGGGAGGGCGAATTCGCGGACGCCCACGGCATCACCATCGTCAGCGAAGGCGGCACCGAGTACCTGTGGATAGCAGACAATGGCTCGAAGAGAAGCCACCGTCATGATTACGACTATCCACCCGGCGCTGATAACGCCTCCGGGCAGGTATTCAAGACTACGCTTGACGGGCAGACCGTCATGAGGCTAGCCGCCCCGCCTCATCCCGCTTACGATAGTTCCCGCTACTCGCCCACTACCGTTGCGATAAACGAAGAGCGCTTCGGTGGCAATGGCGACATCTGGGTCGGGGACGGCTACGGCGCGAGTTACGTTCACAGGTTCACCAGTGATGGGGAGTATGTGAGCAGCATCAACGGAGAGGAGGGCGCAGGCAGGTACAACTGTCCGCACGGCATCTACATTGACCGCCGCAAGTCCGAGCCCGAGCTCTATGTCGCGGACCGCGCCAATGCCCGCGTGCAGGTGTATGACCTGGAGGGCAACTTCAAGCGCTCATTCGGTGATGACTTCCTCACCACGCCCAGCGCATTCGTGGCCTACGGAGACCTTCTGGTGATCGCCGAGTTGCGCGCGCGCCTCGCTATCACCGACATGGACGACAACCTCGTAGTGTATCTTGGCGACAACATGCAGGTATGCGACGTAGATGGCTGGCCAAACAACACCGGCGAGGGAGGCTCGATAATTCCCACCGCCCTGCTGGAAACTGGCAAGTTCAACAGCCCGCACGGTCTGACTGCCGACGCAGAAGGCAATCTGTACGTTGCGGAATGGCTCATCGGCGGCAGAGTGATCAAGCTGGCAAAGGCATAAACATCCCCTCCCCCAAGGGGAGGGGTTAGGGACGAGGAAGAAAATTCCTGTCCATCGATGTTAGTTGGTTTGCAGCGGGTGATGCTCCGCGATCCACTCCCACACGCGGCTCTCCGGCAGCTCCCAGCCGTCCCAAGGCAACCGCATCACGACAGCCTGCTTGAACCAGTGATGGTGCCGCTCGGCGTAGGAGTCATTGCCCGTCGCGTTCGCCAGAATCGCGAGTGCAAGTTGCGCGGGCCCTCCCATGCCATAGCCCCATTCGAGATTGACGGAGTGTTCCCGCAGGTCGAGACGAGACGGCAGCGGCATTGCCACGCCGTCCTCAACGACAGTGACCAACACTTCGGATGCAGCGCCCAGTCCGGTGCGCTCCCCCACATACACCTTGCCGTTCAACCGGTCCACCGTCGCCCTTCTATTGAATCGGTCCGATGTGCGACGCTCAGCGCCAGTGCTCCGGAAGTATCGCCTCCGAATACCCGAACTCGCGTGCCAGCCACTCCTCCTGGTACACGCCGTCCCGGTAGCTGGAACTCTGCGACTCGTACACGCTCACGTCACCTTGAACTGCACCCGAAACGGCTGACAGTCCTTCAGCATCCAGCGAACCGCCCGGCGACCCTGCCATCAGCAATGTCCGCGCCTTGATACGCGGCGCAAATTTGGCAAGCTCAAAATACGACAGAGTTTCCAACACCGCGCCTTTGCGCTCAGGATACAGGTTCAGGTATTCGTTGATCTCTTCCAGCGGATAGTCCCCCGTGCGCGCCGCCTTCGCAAGCGTGTCAACGAACAGTCCCGGCTGGCATATCACATGCGTCGCTCCATCGTGCAACCCGGCCGTTATCAGCGCCATATCGTTGCCGATAGCCACAACGCGCCCCGCGTCCACATCTGCCCTCATCAGCAGGTACTCCAGCCCGCGCACACTGTCAGCAGCGGTTCCCCTGAAGATGTAACTCCGCGCATCCTCGATGCTCTCAGTCAAATGACCCGGAAAGCCTGCAGAATACGGGCTGTCCGACAGCCTCTGCCCACGTCCTGCCAGCGCAAATACGACGAATCTACTACGCAAAAAATTCGCGGACCCCTGCGGTATCGGCTCCAGCACGCTCTGGTACTTCGGCGCATAGTAGATCGCCGGAAACGGCCCCTCGCCCTGCGGAACGCTCAGGTAGCCGAACAGCCTGTAAGGCCCAATGCTCGTCAGCCGCACGCTGTACATCGTGGCGAAGTCGGTGCAGCGAATCGGCAGTAACTCTACCTCGGGCTTTGCGGGATACCCTGCCAGTTCCTCCAGCGTATCCGACCAGTATTGCTCAAAATCCATTATTGTCCATTCCATCCTGTTATGGGCACGAGTCACGCTCACGCTTGCAGATGCTTAGCAAAGAACTCGGTAATGATCGCTGTATGCCTGTATCGGCCCGCCTCATGGCCGTGCCCGTCGTAAGCGTACAGCTGCTTGTCCTCGCTGCCGATGGCGTTTTGCAGCGCGTATCCCGTCTCTGGCGGGCATACGTTGTCCTGAAGACCGATGTTCATGATGATCGGGCACTTTATCTTGTCCGCAAAGCTGATGCCGTCGAAATACGCCAGCGTCCGCTCCACATCGTCGCGGCTCTCCGGATGCAGCCGCAGGTAGTCATTGATCTCGTGGTACGGGTAGCTGCTCGTCAGCTCGATCGCATCCATGTACCCGCACAGATACGGCGCGCCAGCCGAAGCCACTTTCACCTCCGGGCGCATCGCAGCCGTCGTAATCGTCAACCCACCGCCCTGGCTGCTTCCGGCGATGCCGATGCGCTCCGAGTCCACCTCGTCCCGCGACAGCAGGTAGTCTATCGTGCGCCAGGCGTCCACATAGAAACCCCTGTACGAGTATGTGTGACGGTCGGTGATGTTGTGCGTCAGAAGGTTCGGGTAGCCCGGATTGAACTGCGCGTTGCTCCTCAGCTTGCCCCTCGGCGCGGCGGTTACGGCTGCATATCCACGGCGCGCCCAGTCCTTCGGTATTGCCGGATCGCTCTGGTATCCCGGCATGAACACCACGGCGGGCAGCGGCTCATCGCGCTCCCGAGGCATGCAGTACCACGCGGCGACCCGCACACCATCCAGACTGTTGTAGGTTACTTCAAACGTTTCGAGTTCGACCGAACTCCGCAGCGGCAACGGCGACGTCTCCGCGTTCAGCGGGATCTGTGCTGCCTCGTCCAGCACGTTCCCCCAGAACTCATCGAAGTCGTCCGGCTTCCGCACTCTGCACTTGTAGTCCTCAATCATCCTATCCATCCCTGATCATCATGCTATGACTGTCATTCATCAAGCCTGTCCCGAATCTGGTCCATCAGCCTGTGCACGGTATCGCCATCCGGGACAGCCTCTCCCGATGTAACGTACACATGCAGGTCTTCGAGGGCTTCCTCGAAGTTCCCAAGTCGGTAGTTAACCACTCCCCGGTCGCGGAATTCTACGGCGTCCTGGGGAAGGAGCGCAATCACCCGGTCGATTGTCGCCAGCACGCGCTCATAATTGCGCCGCTGCAGGTAAACCAGCTTCAGGTTCCGCAGCATGCGCGCGATGAAGGCGCGGCTGCTGATCGGCTCAAGATATTCAGTGTCCCAGGCAAGGGAGCCTTGCGTCACCTGCTTCAACCGTTCGGCGCACTCCTCTACGGATAGCAGTATTCCGCCGTGAAATGGATCCACGAACACTTCAGGCTCATCCCTGTGACGCACTATGAAGTGGCCGGGCATGCCAATGCCCAAGACCGGCACTCCCGCCCGCTTGCCAACCTCAATATAGAGTAGCGACAGCGAGATTGGAATGCCTCGCTTCCGCTCCATCACGTCGTTCAGAAAGCTGTTTCGTGGGTCGTGGTAGTTCGTGTGATTGCCCGCAAACTTGAGTTCGTCAAAGAGATACTCGCTCAACGTGTTCAACTGGTACAAAGGCGTATCGTCATCCATTCGCGGCGCGATGCCCTCGGCGATGGCGTCGAGCCTGAACAGCTCTCGCTCAACGCTCAGCTCAGGATATTCGGTGGCAGCAATCAGCAGCGCCGCCCGCGCCAGATCAATCTCCTCATCGGGCGCTTCGACGATACCGTCGAACTGGTTCCAGACATCTCCCGGCTCCATAACGAATACAGAATACGCCTCAACCCGACAACTGGCAACCCGACTTCCATTGATGAGGTACTTTCAGATACGGTCTGTCCCGCTACCGGCTTCACCTTACGAGACAAACAAAAAGCCCCGAACCTGTTTCAGTTCGGGGCTTTTCTATAGCAAGCGTTCGAGCTTAGTCAGCTGCAGCTGCCGTCCTAGCGGTTTCGACCCTGTCCTTGACGATTGCCTTCAATTCCTTGACTCGGTTGAGGTGAGGCGTCTCGTTGCCCTCCTCAGCCTTGTCATAGATCTTGTCGCCATCGACATAGACCTGCAACACACCCGATACACCGGGGCGTACTTCAACCGAAACTGCACTTCCGCCAGCATCCACAAACTCGTTGACCATCCAGGCCGCAACACTGTGGTACTGTCAGGGTACGCAATAGATGATCTCGATATCTACCAGACCTTCGCCAGCCATAACAGATCCTCCTGTTTAGAATTAGTGCCGATTACATATATGAACCAGCTTATATATAAGTATCTACATATATGTAAAGCAATCGTAACATGTACATCTGAATTTTGTCAATAGACACTCCGTCCGAGAATGTTACCGATATGTTAACTGTCAGTCTGTTTCAATAACAGATTCTATGCCAGGACTCATCCACCACATTCGCCACGGAGCCGATTCTGCTCAGGCACCCACTCCGAAACGCTGAGCCGCCCTTGCTTCCTAACGTATGCGGTTGCCGGGCATGTTCGTCCACGCGCTCATCTCATGAGGCATCGTTACCGCATCCGCCTCACATACGAAGTCGGGTCCGAGCTGGTCGATCGAGGTCACTCCCATCAGCGACATCGCGACGATCATCTCATCCTCCAGTATCTCCAGCATCCGAACTACGCCGGCCTGCCCGTCCGCCGCGAGTCCCCAGCCCTGCATCTTGCCGAGTGCGACTGTGCTGGCTCCCAGCGAAACGGCCTTCAGGATGTCCGCGCCGCGCTGCACTCCACCGTCCAGCACAATCTCCGCCTTCCCGTCAACCGCCTCTACGACTTCAGGCAGCATGCTCATCGTGCCTCGGTCGTGGTCGAGCTGCCGTCCGCCGTGGTTCGACACCCACACCACATCAACGCCGTGCTCCACCGCGATCTTCGCGTCCTCCGCAGTCGCAATGCCTTTGAGCATGAAGGGCAGCCCGGCAAGGTCCTTGATCCTGTCGACCGTGTCCCAAGTAACCGACGCCGCGTGCGACGGATCCGGCCTTCTCCGCTGAGTCGGCGGCATCCAGCGCGTAAGCATCGGCCGCTCCCTGCGGCTGTAGTGCGCCGTGTCCACAGTGATGCACAGCCCGATGTAGCCCGCCGACTTTATGCGCTCCACCATCTCGACTATCCAGCCCCAGTCACCGTGCAGGTAAAGCTGGAACACCTTCGGATGGTCAACCGCCTCCGCCGTCTCCTCCAGCGACGGATCCGTTACCGAGCTGAGCACATGCATAATCCCGAACTCAGCGGCAGCCCTAGTCGAACCCGCGCCCGCATCCGGGTGAAACACCTGTAGCGACCCGATTGGCGCCAGCACCGCGGGAATCCGCAGCTTGCGCCCCAGGAAGGTCGTCGAAGTGTCCACCGACGACACGTCCCTCAACACTCTGGGTCGAAACGCCAGCTTGTCGAACGCCAGGCGGTTGCGCCGCATGGTCGTCTCCGACTCGGACGCTCCCACGAGGTAGTCCCATGCGCCCTGCGGCAGGTTCTTTCTCGCCCGCTGCACTATCTCTTCATTGCTCAAAAACTGTGATACCACGCTTATCTCCTAGTTCTATCCTATCCATCCTGTATATCTTGTTGGTTCTTAACGCTCCCACACACCCAGGTCCATACCCATATCGACAACCGAAGTCTGTCTTTCCATTGTGTTCTTCAGCCTATCGCGGTACTCGCGCCATGCATCCTCTTCGTCCTCCGCATCAGACGCAGATTGCAGCTTTTCCTGCAACTCGTCCATCAGGTGGTCTTCTGCGCGGCCCGTCGGCATGTTGAAGAACTCCGTGTCGAAGCGCGGCAGCTTGCCCGCCTCGAAATATCCCTTGTCAGGCAACTCGTAGCCTTCGAGGTTGTCCGTGCCCTTGCCAAGCACATCGCCCGTCTCGATATAGTGCTCCATCACGGGCTTCATGCCGTACTTCTGTATCGGACAGGTCTTCATGCACACTCCGCACCCCGAGTATCGCGTCATCACCGGCCGGCAGCGCTTGGCTATCAGCTTCGCCTTCTCCACGCCTCGATACCACAGCCGCTGCCCCTGAATCGCCCGCCCAGGACAGCGCATGAAGCAAACCTGGCATATCTCGCAGAACTTGGGAATGCCGTAGTCAACCGGCCTGTCATAAGTTACCCTGGCGTCCGTGATAATGATTTGCAGCCGCGCCCGCGACCCGAAATGCGGCGACAGCAGCTGCCCATTTACCCCGAGCTGTCCAAGTCCCGCATCCACGAACATCGGTATCATCGGCCCGAACTGCCATGTCGGTCCCGACACCTGACCTCGGTATCCCAGCGCATTGATGTGCGCCACAAGCTCCTTGACCAGGTCAGCCTGCCGCCTGTAAGTCTCGCCCTGCGCCTCCTCCGCCTCCAGGCTCGGCAATGTCTGCGTGGCGGAATGCTCCTGCTCCAGCGCGAGACATATCGCGTTGGGCAGCCCGCGCCGCACGTCAGATTGCCGCGTCTTGTAGATATACCGCCGGTCGAAGCGCGCAAAGCCAACCTCGCTGTACCCCAGTTCCCGCGCCTTCTCCCTGATGGACGCGGTAACATCCTCGCCGCTCGGCTCAGCGGTTGGTTCTAGATCGCCGCTCGCGCGAATCCACTCGATCTCCGGCATCATGTCGTCCTGAAACTCCGCGTAGAGATCAGCCGTCTCCGGCGAGACCTTGCGCCGCAGCACGTCCGCCCACTCCACCGACGCGCTCTGCTCCAGTGCAAAGCTCTCCAGTGGGTACTCGCGAGCGTAAAAGGTAATCTCCTGCTCCCGCCGCAATTCACCCGGCGGCTTCTCCAGGTCCCTCGCCACCGGAATCTCCACGGGATCGTCGCCGTGGCTGCGTCCCGGCCTAGTTATCGCATGTCCAAATCGCCGTCTTGCCATATCGTTTCCTCACCTGAATGTCCAATGCTTCGGTAAGCCTAATCACCACACGAATATAATAACTGCCAGAATTGCGAGCAAAACCAGAATCAGCAACGACAGGCCAATGCAGCCTAGTTCATTAGAATGCCGCCCGAACTTACTTCCTACGGTATCGGGAACTTGCGGTATCTGTGGATGCGGTGGGATTGCCACAAGTAACCCTCTTTCATATTTCTCCGCACTCTAAGGAAATGAATTTGCGACCCCTACAAAGACTCAGACCCTCCTAGGCATACCAGCCCCTCAGAAGGGCACCGAGCAGCCACAGCAAGATCGCAACCGTTATAACTATAGCTACCAGCCAGCCACAGCCGAGCTTAAGCCGGGGCCCTCGTCTATCGCTTCCACCCAAACCTCCCTGATAGCGAGACCTGAGCTCGGCGGCGTCAGTTGGAATATCTCCCTGCCCAGGACCGTGAAACATGGTTCAACTCCCAAATCCGAGCCGCCAGCAATCATATCGCATCCCCACGCGATTGTCAGGCAAGGCTCATATACCCGCTGAACACTCTTGAACCAGTGTATCCATCGGCATACAATGAGCGTGCAACGGAAGTCTGCGAAACCCACTGCAACGAGGGCAGAAATGGCAGAAGCAGTTACCAGAACACGGGGCCCTGCGGAACACTTGGACACCCGGGAAGACATAATCGCCTATCTGAAAGCAGCGTTGGAAGACGGCGACGATAAGCTCATTGCCGCCGCGCTGGAAGGCATCGCGCGCGCCAAAGGGGTGACCTATACCGCCAACTGGCCGGCATCTACGCCGGTCCGCCGCCGCTTCACCGTGGCAGAATACTACGCTATGGCAGACGTCGGCATCCTGGAAGAAAACGACCGCATCGAACTGCTGGACGGAGACCTGATTGTTATGCCGCCCATCGGAGACTGGCACGCCGCCAGCGTTAATAGATTTACCAATTCGCTACCGCCTCAAATGCAGGGACGCGCGATCGTGTCCGTGCAAAACCCAACGCGCCTGAGCGATGAGAGCGAGCCTCAACCTGACATAATGCTGCTGCGATGGCGCGATGACTTCTACGGCGGAGGACACCCCGGACCGGCGGATGTGCTGTTGCTCATCGAGGTCGCCGATACTAGCGTTGACTATGACCGCAGCGCCAAATTATCCGCATACGCCCGCGCCGGCATTCCAGAAGTATGGATTGCTACTCGGCAGGACAGCCGCATTGAAGCCTACACCGAACCCACAGAGGGCGAATACTCTAATGTGCGATATGCCGGACCCGGCGAAAGCATCGCTCCCCAGGCGTTCCCGGAAGTAGTTCTCGAAGTGGACAGTCTTATCGCCGACTGATTCTCAGTTTGAACATCTACGTCAGTTCTAATCCAACCTCTCCACCTTCCGCATCGGCGACAGCCACAACCACGCCGCCCCCAGCAGCCCAATGCACGCCGCCGCCACAATCGTCATTCGCAGCCCGATTACACCGGCGACTACCCCGCCCACGAGCGACCCCGTGAGCCGCGCCGCCAGTTCCAGCGACCTGATTGTGGCGTTCATCCTGCCCAAGGAGCGCTCAGGAGTTATCGCCTGCCGCAAGCTGCTCTCCTGTACCATGAACATCGTAAAGAACCCGTCCCCCAGCTGCGCCAGCGTCAGCATCAGTCCGGCGAACAGCAGCGGATCCCGCGCCACCGGAATGAACAGAACGGTCAGCATATAGACTGTGTAGCCACCCGCCAGCGCCCTGCCAAATCCGAACCGACGCGCAGCCCACCCCGCATACAGCGAGCCGACTATCGAGCTTACCCCTCCAACTGCGAATATCGTGCTCAACACGCCCGGCCCGAACCCCAGCTCACGCACGCCGAATATCAGCACAACTGCGCTCATCATGCCTGCGGTCCAGCTCTCGGCGGCTGTGGCAACCGCAAGCGCGCGCAGCAGGCGGTTTTGCCAGACTACGCTCAGCCCTTGCCATATTTCGCGCGCAATGCTTCCGCCATCCTTGGATGGCGCGGATGCCGGTTCAGGCTTGCGAATGAACATCAACGACAGCGCAGACACTAAGAAAGTCAGCCCTGCAATTCCAGCCGCCGCGATGGAACTAGCCAGTTGCGCGATCCACCCGCCTATGCTGAACGCCGTAACCTCCGCGAACGACTCACTCGCAGTCAGATTGCTGTTAGCGTCCACCAGGTCGCCACGCCTGACCAGCGTGGGCAGGTAGGACCGATTCGCCACATCGAAGAAGGTCGTCAGCACGCCATAGAAGAACGCCACCGCGTACACTTGCTCGATATTCAGCTGACCCATCAGGTACGCAGCGGGTATGGAGGCAAGCAGCGCGAACCTCCCCACTTCTGACGCGATCATTATTGGACGCCGCCGCATCCTGTCGGCAACCACACCTACAAAGAGCCCGATGACGATGCTTGGCGCTACTCCCAGCGCACCAAGAACACCCATCTGAAACGGCGTCGCATCCAGCACCAGGACGGCGACGAACTGCAACGCGCCCATCAGAGTGCCAAAGTTCGACACCGTCCGGCTTACCCAGAACTTGACGAAATTCCCATCCTGCCACAAGCCCCGGAAATACCTCTTCCCTCTTGTCCCCTCTCCCAAAGGGAGAGGGTGAGGGTGAGGGCGCATATCCTCTCCATCCTGTCTATCCATGTTGGACTTCGCCCAGAATCGCCTGCAGTATCAGCTCCGCCACGCCCTTGTTCAGCGGCTCGTTGTTGTTGCCGCACTTCGGCGACTGTATGCAGCCCGGGCAGCCACTTTCGCACGGGCACTCGCTGATGACCTGCAAGGTCGCGCTCCAAAGCTCCTCGATGATGTCGTAGCCGTGCTCCGTGATGCCCACACCACCCGGTATGCCATCGTGAATGAAAACCTGCGGCCTGCCCGTGTCAGGATGCAGCGGCGTGGATATGCCGCCGATGTCGTTGCGGTCGCACATGGCGAACAGCGGCAGCACTCCGATAGCCGCATGCTCCACCGCATGCAGTCCGCCCATCAGGTCTAGCCGGTTGCGCCGTATGTACTCCAGCGTATCCGGCGGCACGTCGAACCACAGCGAGATAGTGTCGTAGCTCTGCGGCGGCAGGTCAACATACTCCTCGCCGAGCGACTCTTCCGTAATGTGCGCCACCCGCTTGAAGCCCACAACGCTGGTTGTAACGCTCACCTCCCCGAGATACGCATTCGTCCTGCCCGCCGGCTTCTCCCTGAACTGCCTCAGAATCCGCGTGTCCGTGTAGTCGCGCGCCTGCGTGTAATACGGCACGTCCGTCTGCACGGCATAAGCCATGCCTGCCTCCATATCCAGGTCCGTGATGAGGTACTGCTCCCCCTGGTGCAGGTAGATGCCGCCCGGATGCAGCTGCAGGAACGCCGACATCTCTTCGACCGTCTCCAGTATCACGCCGCTGTCCTTCTCCACCAGCGAGTAGGTTCGCGCCGAAGCCGACCTGATATTCACCTCGCCTGCCGGATAGTCCATCTCCGCGCTCAGGTACCAGCGCGCGTTCCGCACATGCAGCAGCCCGTCCTCCACAAGCTCCTCTGCGTGCCACAGCAGTTCCGCCCCGAAGTACTCCGTGTCCTCCATCACCAGCGGCGCCTCGTATGCCGCGCACAGCAGGTGCGGCTTCAGGATATAGGGGTTGCCCGGCGACACCCGCGCGCTCTCGTGCGGCTTGCCGAAGAACGCCTCCGGGTGTCGCATCAGGTACTGGTCGAGTGGGTTGTCGTGCGCCACCAGCACAGACAGCGACCGATGACCGCTGCGCCCGCTCCTGCCCGCCTGCTGCCACGCGCTTGCTATTGTTCCCGGATAGCCCGTCAACAATGTAGCGTCAAGGTCTCCGATGTCTATGCCAAGCTCCATCGCGTTCGTGGTCGTTACGCCAAGCAGCCGCCCCTGCGCCAGATCGCGCTCTATTGCCCGCCTGTCCTCGGGCAGGTAGCTCGCGCGATAGGGCATCACGCGCTTTGCGACATCAGGGTGGGACAGGCGCAGATTGTCGCGCACGTACACATACAGCAGCTCTGCCGCCCGCCTGCTTCGCACGAAGGTCATTGTCCGCACATAGCGCCGCAGCAGTTCGGCGAACAGCTGCGCCGACTCGGTGTTCGTGCTGCGACGGCTGCCGGTAGCCAGGTCCAGCATCGGCGGGTTCCAAAACAGGAAGTCCTTGCCTCCGTATGGAGAGCCGTCGTCGTCCACGACATCGAACGGCAGGCCCGTCAGCCGCTCCGCATGCTCGCCCGGATTCGCGATAGTCGCCGAGCAAAGTACGAACTGCGGACTGCTGCCCAGCCGCTCGCAGATGCGCCGCAGCCGGCGGATGACGTTCGCCACATGCGAGCCGAACACCCCGCGATAGACATGCGCCTCGTCAATCACCACATATCGCAGACTGCGAAGCCGCTGGTACCAAAGCCTGTGGTGCGGCAGGATGCCTACATGAAGCATATCCGGGTTCGTTATGAGCAGCCGCGCGCTCCGCCGTATGCCACCGCGCTCGTGCGAAGGCGTATCTCCGTCGAAAATATCGTACCGAAGCCTCGACGCCTTCGGCACAAGCCGCCCCAGCGCCTTACGCTGGTCCTGCGCCAGCGCCTTCGTCGGGAAGATGTACATCGCGGACGCCGTGCGGTCCTGCAGCAACGTCTCAAGCACCGGCAGGTTGTAGCACAGGCTCTTCCCGCTCGCCGTGCCCGTGGAGACTATGACGTTCTTGCCATCCCGCAGCGCATTGATCGCATCCGTCTGATGTGTGTAGAGTTCATCTATCCCGGAGTCTCGCAGCCCCCGCTCCAGCCTGCGGTCTAATGGACGGTCAAGCGCGCCGTACCGAGCATCGCGCGCAGGCACATCTTCGCTGTACGCGATCTGCTCCATATACCACGGCATCTTCTGCACCGCGTCCAGAAACGCCCCGACATCCATTTATCCTGTGTATCCTGTCCATCAATGTAAGTTCTTAGTACCCTGAAATCGTCTCTTGCTCGACGTCCAGCACCACCACATCCTCCCGACTGCGCTCTATGTACGCGATCACGTTGTCCAGCACTTCGTCGGCGTGCCGCACGCTACTGCTCACGCACGCGATCCCAAGCGTCGCCATCTGCCACGAATCGTTGTCCCCGACCTCAGCCACTGCCACACCGAACCTGTTGCGGATTCGCTGGGACATGGATGCGATCACCCTGCGCTTTCCCTTCAGGCTCTGGTTTGCGGGGATCTGCAGCCTGACTTTGCACACACCGACATTCATAGGCTCTATACAGGTTTATGTTCTAATTCTTGATGCAGGTATTGTATCACGGCATCGCCTGACATCAGGGGCAGTGTGCTTGTCTCGCCGGGCATTTCGGGGAAAAGCAGGGCAATCGGTGGAGGTAAATATGGACACCAATGATGCTCGTCGCCTGATTTTAGCCGAAACCGCCCAATAATTCGTGAATTTGGTGTAGTTTTGTCCTTTACATCATTGCTATAATGTGAACCGTAATCAGAGTATTGGCAAGAGGGTGGCAGTCTATGGTGGTAGTCTGAAACGGAGGTCTAGCCTTGGCTGACGACAAGCATCAGTCTCGCTCTCACACGGAATCACCTCAACCCCTTTCCCCTCATCCCCCTTCCTCTTCTCCCGACTCCCCCACATTCGCTCACCCCAGCGAAGAAGAGTTCGCCCGCATCCTCGACTTTTATGGACTCCAATGGGAGTATGAGCCTCGCTCGTTTCTGCTGCGATGGGAAGGTGAGCAGACAAAAGAGATGTTCACTCCGGATTTCTACCTGTCGGAGCTGGACCTGTATCTGGAATTGACCACAATGAAGCAGAGCCTCGTGACGAAGAAGAACCGAAAGCTGCGCCGGCTCAGGGAGCTTTATCCAGAGACAAACATCAAGCTGTTGTATCGACGAGATTACCATCGTCTGCTGGCGAAGTACGGGTTCGGGCCCTTGGCGCACGCGAATGTGGAGGGTGTCAGCCGGGTGCTGTTCACCACCGACCAGATAGAGAAACGGGTATCCGAGCTGGGGAGGCAGATTTCCCACGACTACCGGGGGCGGCATCCGATTCTGGTTGGCGTTCTTCGGGGGGTGCTGCTGTTTATGGCAGACCTTATGCGCGAAATCACATTGCCCGTCGAACTGGAGGTTATGGCGGTTTCCAGCTATCAGGGCGAAACGCGCGGCGGCGTGCGGGTTACCAAGGGACTGGACGCCGACATCTCGGGGCGCGATGTCATCCTGGTCGAAGACATCATTGACAGCGGTATGACGCTGAACTACCTGACAAGCTATCTGGAATCTAAGCAACCGGCAAGTCTGGAGGTCTGCACCTTTCTCGACAAGAAGGCCCGGCGGATAGTGGAGGTGCCGGTGAAGTATGTGGGCTTCGACATCCCAGACGAGTTTGTGGTGGGCTACGGGCTGGACTACGAGGAGAAGTATCGCAATCTGCCCTTCATCGGAGCTATAGATTCAGAGAAGGGAAGCTGAACTTTCCCCAAAAAGAGGTGCCCCAAGTAATCTTGTTGGCCGCTCTTCACAGGCTTCGACTAATTTCGGTGCACCATTCCCAGCCGCCTCTCCGCAAGCGGAGTATTGGCCAGTCCCGGCAGACCTCTTTCGGTCGTCGCAGTGGAGAACATTCAACTCAACCACTTGGGACATCGTTAGATTAACAGACTTAAATCGCCTTTGTCAATACCTTTTATACGAATTTTAGATGAATTTTCAAAATTGTCTAAAATTCTCGGCTACGCCCGCGCCATCGCTCCCGCAAGCACGGGTTGCAGGGACGTCCGGCCCATAAGGTAAAGGTCAACGCCGCGCGCAGCTTCACGCCCTTCGGCGAGCGCCCAGACCACGAGCGACTGCCCTCGCGCCATGTCGCCCGCGGCGAACACGCCGTCAATGCTGGTCATCTTTTCGCCGTCGGTCTGCACATTGCCGCGCCCGTCGAGTGCCACGCCAAGCTGCTCCAGCAGGCCCTCCTTCTGCGGATGCACGAAGCCCATCGCCAGTAGCACGAGGTCGGTGTCTATCTCGAACTCGCTGCCCTCGATGCGCTCCATGCTCGGCCTGCCCGAAGCGTCCGGCGGACCCCAGTTCACGCGCACCGCGTGCAGCTTCTCGATGCTGCCGTTCCGCCCTGAGAAGTGCGTCGTCAGAATATCGTAATCTCTGACCCCACCCTCTTCCTGCGACGATGATGTCCGTAGTATTAGGGGCCACAGCGGCCAGGGATTGTTCTCGCTGCGTTCGACCGGCGGCTCGGACAGCAACTCGTACTGATAGACGATCTCCGCGCCCTGCCTGTGCGAAGTCCCCAGGCAGTCCGATCCTGTATCACCGCCGCCCAGGATGACCACGCGCTTGCCCTCGGCGCTGATGCGCTCCGATTCCGGTATATGCTCACCGGCTAGTAGGCGGTTCTGCTGCGTCAGAAAGTCCATCGCGAAGTGAACGCCTTCAAGTTCGCGTCCAGGCACCGGCAGGTCACGCGGTATCGTGCAGCCGCCCGTCAGGACCACCGCATCGAATTCGCTCACAAGCTCGTCGCCCGTCAGGTCAACGCCCACATCCACGCCGGTCTTGAACGTTACGCCCTCCGCAGTCATCTGATCGACCCGGCGCTGGACCACCATCTTCTCCAGCTTGAAGTCAGGTATGCCAAGCCGCAGCAGGCCGCCGATGTAGTCGTCGCGCTCGAACACCGTTACCCAGTGCCCACAGCGGTTGAGCTGCTGCGCCGCCGCCAGTCCCGCAGGCCCCGATCCAACTACTGCAACCTTCTTGCCCGTGCGCTGCGTCGGCGACTCCGGCGTAATCCAGCCCTCCGACCATCCCCTGTCGGCGATCGCCTTCTCGATGTATTCAATGGTCACAGGGTCCTGGTTGATGTTCAGCACGCAGGCGGCTTCACAGGGCGCGGGACATATCCTGCCCGTGAACTCCGGGAAGTTATTCGTCGCATGCAACTCCGCGAGGGCTTCCTGCCACTTGCCTCTGTAAACCAGGTCGTTGAAGTCCGGGATCAGGTTGCCCAGCGGACAGCCCGTATGACAGAACGGCACGGCGCAGTTCATGCACCTCGCGCCCTGCTCCTTCGCCTGCTCATCAGTCCAGTTATGATAAAACTCGCTGAAATGCTGGATACGCTGCGCCACCGCCTGCTGAGGTGGCCCCTGCCGTCCATATTCCTTAAAACCAGTAGGTTTTCCCATTTATCGGCTTGCCTGCTACTCGAAATAGTCCCTTCCCCCTTGATGGGGGAAGGTTAGGATGGGGTGCTTTTCTGATCCGCACTAGGCGGACATCTTCAGCCTTTAATCTTCATTCTAATGCGCTAATCCGCCGCCACCGCGGCAGCGCGCTCCATCAGTATGCGCTTATAGTCGTAAGGCATCACCTTTACGAACTTGGGCAGCATCGCGTCCCAGTCGTCCAGAACACGGCGCGCATTTGCGCTGCCGGTCTGCTCATAGTGTTCTTTGACAAGGCTGTGCAGTCCGCTCACATCGTCGGGGGCTTCCACATCCTCCAGCCCAACCATTTCATGATTGCACAGGTCAGAGAACTTGCCGTGCTCATCAAGAACGAACGCCTCGCCTCCGCTCATGCCAGCAGCGAAATTGCGTCCGGTCGGACCCAGAACGACCACCTTGCCGCGTGTCATATACTCGCAGCCGTGGTCTCCAACACCCTCGACAACAGTCTCCGCTCCGCTGTTGCGCACCGCGAAGCGCTCGCCCGCGACACCGCGAATGAACGCCTTTCCCCCCGTAGCGCCATATAATACTACATTACCCACGATGATGTTCTCTTCGGGCGTGAACGCAGATTCCGGCGGTGGAGCGATAATCACCTTCCCACCGGATAGTCCCTTCGCAAAATAGTCGTTGGCGTCTCCATGCACCCGCATCGTCACGCCCTTCGCAAGAAACGCGGAGAAACTCTGCCCCGCGGAGCCATTGAAGTTGATCGTGATCGTATCGTCCGGCAGCGCTTCGACGCCATGCCGCTTCGCGATCTCGTAGCTGAGCGTCGTCCCAACGGTCCGGTTGCGGTTGCTGATTGGCAGGTCGAGCGAAACCGTCTTCTTGGCGTCTATGGCATCAACGCAAAGTTCTATAAGCTCATTGTCGAGAGCGCGCTCAAGGCCGTGGTCCTGTTCCTCCCGGCAGTGTGTCGCCACCGAGTCCGGCACCTCCGGCTTGTGCAGCAGGTTCGAGAAGTCCAGCCCCTGCGCCTTCCAGTGTGCCACGGCTTCGCGCGTGTCCAGCCTGTCCATGCGCCCGACCATCTCGTTGACAGTGCGGAAGCCCATCTCCGCCATTATCTCCCGCAACTCTTCTGCGACGAAGAAGAAGTAGTTGATGACATGCTCCGGCTTGCCCGTGAACATCTTCCGCAGGTCAGGGTCCTGTGTGGCGATCCCCACCGAGCAGGTATTCAGGTGGCACTTCCGCAGCATAATGCAGCCCAGGCTGATTAGCGGCGCGGTCGCCATTCCAAACTCTTCTGCCCCCAGCAGGCACGCGATTGCCACGTCCCTGCCCGTCTTGAGCTGCCCGTCCGTCTGCACCACGATGCGTCCGCGCAGGTCGTTGAGCACCAGAACCTGCTGCGTCTCCGCGACCCCAAGCTCCCACGGCAGACCCGCGTGCTTGATGGACGACTCCGGCGATGCGCCCGTGCCTCCGCTGTCACCGCTTATCAGCACCACGTCGCCATGACCCTTCGACACGCCGGCAGCGATAGTGCCGACACCTGCCTCGGCGACAAGCTTCACATGCACACGCGCGTCCGGGTTCGAGTTCTTCAGGTCATGGATTAGCTGCGCCAGGTCCTCGATAGAGTATATGTCGTGATGCGGCGGTGGCGATATAAGCTCAACACCCGGAGTCGAGTTCCGCACCCAACCAATGTACTCGTCAATCTTATGCCCCGGCAGCTGTCCGCCCTCCCCGGGCTTTGAGCCTTGCGCCATCTTTATCTGCAGGTCGCGCGCGCTCGCGAGGTAGCTGATGGTAACTCCGAAGCGCCCGGACGCCACCTGCTTCATCGCGCTGTTCCGCGAGTCGCCGCTCTCATCAGGCGTGTAGCGACGGTAGTCCTCGCCGCCCTCGCCGGTGTTGCTGCGCGCGCCTATGCGGTTCATCGCTATCGCCATCGTCTCGTGCGCCTCGCGGCTGATCGAGCCTAGCGAGATCGCTCCCGTTGCGAACCGTTTCACGATTTCGACCGTCGGTTCCACCTCGTCCAGCGGAAGCGGCGTATCCAGCTTCTTGAAGTCAAGCAAGCCCCTGATGGTGCAGAGCTTGCGGCTGAACGTGTTGGCGAAGTCCGCGAACTGCTGGTATGTCTCGTAGCTGTTCGTCTTCGTCGCAAACTGGAGGCGGCTGATAGTGTCCGGGTTCCACATGTGGTACTCGCCGTCACGCCGCCACTGGTAGTACCCGCCGGTCTGCAGGTCGAGGCTGCCGGTTACTTCCAGCTCGTGGAAGGCCGATTCGTGCCGCCTCCTGCTCTCCAGCTCGATCTCATGGATGCCTATGCCGCCAATGCGGGACGGCGTCCACGCGAAGTACCTGTCAATGAACTCCTCGTTCAGCCCCACCGCCTCGAAAATCTGCGCGCCGCGGTAGCTCTCGATGGTCGATATGCCCATCTTGGACATTATCTTCAGAATGCCCTTGTCCGCAGCCTTGATGTAGTTGTACACGGCAGTCTCGTAGTCCACCGTTCCTGCCAACTCTCCGCCCTCGCTGACCAGATCCCTCAGCGTCTCGAACGCTATGTAGGGATTGACCGCGACCGCGCCATAGCCAATCAGCAGTGCCAGATGCGCCACCTCGCGCGGCTCGCCCGATTCCACGAACAGGCTGACCTTCGTGCGAACTCCCTCCCGTATCAGGTGATGGTGAACACCTGCCACGGCAAGCAGGCTCGGAATCGGAGCGCTGTACGCATCAACGCCCCTGTCCGACAGGATGATTAGCGTATTGCCTTCCTTGACCGCCTCATACGCCTCGTCGCAGATCCTCTGCACCGCGCGCGCCAGCGAGCCGTCGTTCTCATCGGTCGTGAACAGCGTGCGAATGGTCTTCGCTTTCATCCCCGGCATATCGAGGTTGCGGATTTTCTCAAGCTCGGCATTCGTCAGCACCGGCCTTTTCACGCGCAGCGTGCGGCAATGCTCAGGGGTCTCCGTGAACAGGTTGCTCTCGCTGCCTGCCCGCGATTCGAGCGACGTAACCAGTTCTTCCCTGATTGCGTCCAGCGGCGGGTTGCTCACCTGCGCGAACAGCTGCTTGAAGTAGTTGAACAGCAGCGGACTCTGATCGGACAGAACAGCCAGAGGCGTATCGTTCCCCATAGATCCGACAGGTTCACTGCCCGTCTCCGCCATCGGCTCCATTATCATCCGGAGGTCTTCCAGCGTATAGCCGAAGGCAACCTGCCTCGCGAGCAGCGCGTCGCTCGTGTACGTCGGCTGCTCAGGAACATCAGGCAGGTCGTCAAGCGACACCCTTTTCTCCCGAAGCCATTCGCCGTAAGGCTGCTGCGCCGCGAGCGCGCTCTTCAGCTCCGCGTCATCTACGAGCCGCCCTTCCTCCGTGTCTAGCATGAACATCCGCCCGGGGTGGATGCGCTCCTTGAACAGCACCTTCTCCGGCGGCACGTCCAGCACGCCCGTCTCCGACGCCATCACCAGCAGGTCGTCGGTCGTCACAAGGTAGCGGCACGGGCGCAAGCCGTTCCTGTCGAGGACGGCGCACACCTTCATCCCGTCAGTCGCGATGATAAGAGCGGGTCCGTCCCACGGCTCCATCAGGCAGGAATGGTACTCGTAGAAATCCTTCTTCGCCTGATCCATCGGCAGGTGGTCACCCCACGCCTCCGGTATCATCATCATCAACGCATGCGGCAGCGAACGCCCCGTCGCAAGCAGCAGCTCCAGCGCGTTGTCGAAGCTCGCAGTGTCGCTCTGCACGCCCTTCGTGACAATGGGCAGCAACTTTTTCATATCATCGCCGAGCGCGTCCGACTCGAACATGCCCTCGCGCGCCGTCATCCAGTTGATATTGCCGCGCAGCGTGTTTATCTCGCCGTTGTGGATCACCATGCGATACGGGTGCGCCAGACGCCATGTGCCAAGCGTGTTCGTGCTGAAGCGTGAATGCACCAGCGCGAAAGACGTGATCACATCCTCGTCCGCGAGATCGTGATAGAAGTGCTGGAGCTGGGTGGCGTGAATCAGCCCCTTATAGACAATCTTGTTTGCGGACAGGCTGGATATGTAGAAGTCATTGCGCTCGTCGAGGCCCGATTCAGCCACCGCGTCCTCGAACTGCCTGCGTATTACATATAGCTTCAGCTCGAATTCGAAGTCGCTCTGCACATCCGCGCTGCGCCCGACGAAGAACTGCCGTATAACCGGCATAACCTCAGCCGCCAGGATGCCGATTTCACCGGGCGACACAGGCACATCGCGCCAGCCGAGCAAAGACTGCCCTTCCTGTTCCACGAAGCCGCGCACGATGCCTTCGACTTCTTTCTGCTTGGTCTCGTCATGCGGCATGAAAGCCATGCCTACGGCGTAATGGCCCGGCTGCAGAGGCTCAATGCCCAACGCTTGCATCTCCTTGCGGAAGAATGCATGCGGCATCTGTATCAGCACGCCCGCGCCATCCCCCGTTTCCGGGTCCGCCCCCTTCGCGCCTCGGTGCTCCAGGTTGCACAGCACTTCAAGCCCCTGCTTAAGGACGCTGTGCGACTTCACGCCTTTGACATTTGCCACAAGGCCGACACCGCACGCTTCATGCTCGAAACGCGGGTCGTATAGTCCCTGCTTCGTCAGGTTGGGTATGTATCTCTCCGACATTTCCCTACCTCGTCGCCTCTTAGCTTCTTCCAACCATCAGGAAGATTGCACTGGGGGATGAACTGTTTACCTGGGGCTATGCGCTGACGACAACACTAAAGGACGGGCAGATACTGCTCAGTTTCGTAGTCTGCCACACGGCTGTGATAGTCGTCCCACTCTATCTTCTTATTTTCGATGAAACTCTTGAACACCGGCTCGCCGAGCGCGTCCTGAACAAGCTCACTCTGTTCCGTGATACGAATCGCCTCCCAGAGGTTGGCAGGCAGCGCCTCGATCCCAAGGTCGTCGCGCTCGGCCTGCGACATCCGCAGCGCATTGGACTGCGCCGGTCTAGGGAACTCATACCGGTTCTCGATTCCCTTCAGACCTGCCGCCAGCATCACGCTGAACGCGAGATACGGATTGCATGCCGGATCCGGCGAGCGAAACTCGATGCGCCGCGACTCTTCGCGTCCCGGCTTGAAATCGGGCACGCGAATCAGGTCCGCACGGTTTACGGTTGACCATGTAACGTAGGTCGGAGCCTCGAACTCCGGCACGAGCCGCTTGTACGAGTTCACCCACTGGTTAGTAACGGCGGTAATCTCACGCGCATGCTTCATCAGCCCTGAAATGAAGAACTTCGCCGTATCCGAGAGATGATGTTGGTCGTCATCGTCATAAAACGCGTTGCGGTCGCCCTGGAAAAGCGACATGTGCATGTGCATCCCGCTGCCGTTCACGCCATGCACAGGCTTGGGCATGAAAGTCGCATAGTAGCCGTTCTGCCGCGCGATCTCTTTGACCACCAGCCGGTAGGTCATCACCGTGTCGGCCATCGTAAGCGCGTCCGTGTGCCGCAGGTCAATTTCATGCTGGCTCGGCGCCGCCTCCTGATGGCTCGATTCAACCGGAATGCCCAGCTCTTCGAGCGTAAGGACGGTCTGCCGTCTCAGATCCGTCGCCTGGTCGGTCGCATCCTGTCCGAAGTAGCTGCCCCGGTCCTGCGTCCGTGTGCCCTGCGCGTCCTTGAAGTAGAAGTACTCGATCTCCGGCCCGACATAGTAGGTATAGCCCAACTTGGCGGCGTTGGCGAGATTCCGCCTCAGCACGGCGCGCGGGTCGCTCTCATGCGACTCGTCATCAGGAGTAATGATGTCGCAGAACATGCGGGCAACCGCATTCTCGCGCGGGCGCCACGGCAGTACACTGAAGGTGTTAGGGTCCGGCAGCGCATACATGTCGCGCTCATCAGAACGAACGAATCCCTCGATAGAAGATCCGTCGAATCCCATTCCTCTTGTCAGCGAATGTTCAAGCTCTTCGACCGTAATGGCGAAGCCCTTCAGGTTGCCCAGAATGTCCGCAAACCAGAGACGTATGAACTTGACATCGTTCTCTCTGGCTTCGTGGAGAACAAATTCAGTCGCTTCCGGGTCTCTCGCTAACATATCTACCTCAGCGGGATTGTCGCCCGGCAGATGTGTGAAATTCGGCGGCTAAGCAAGGCGAAAACAGGCTCGCGAAACAGTGCCCGAACGACAACACAGCGCAGTGGACGACCATTCAAAAAATATATCAATTTGTGAAAATTGTGTCAAACTAATTCTACGATAGCCAGCGGTTATGGCAGCCGACGAACAGGTGAGAAGTATCAGCGGCGGATTCGTCCCATTTCTGCATCATCCCGAAGTTCGACCGGACCTGTTCAGGCCACATTCTCCAACTTCCGACAAAGACAAGAAGCCTGCACCGTCTCACCGATATTCGGATGCGGTGCAGGCTTCAGTTGTCTGTTTCAGACGCTCGACTCTAGGAAGACGCTGCCCCGCCGACCGTCTTGATGATGAGCTCCGTAACCTTGTACGGGTCCATGTTGGCGTTCGGTCGCCTGTCCTCGATGTAACCCTTGCCGTCGCGCGCTACCTGCCAGGGGATACGCACCGACGCGCCCCTGTCGGACACACCGTACTTGAACTCCTTGTAGGAGGCAGTCTCATGCAGTCCCGTCAGCCTTTGCTCGATGTCAGCGCCATAGTTGGCGATATGCTCTTCGTGATTCCCACCCAAAGCCTCAGCCGCCGCGATGCAGGCATCGTAGTTCTCGCGCATCGCATTCGTGGAGAAGTTCGTGTGCGCTCCCGCGCCGTTCCAGTCTCCCTTCACCGGCTTGGGGTCAAGCGTCGCCGCTACATCATGCTTTTCCCCTATCCGATACAGCAGCCAGCGTCCAACCCACAGGTGATCTGCAACGGCTGGCGCGCCGATCGGTCCAATCTGGAACTCCCACTGCGCGGGCATGACCTCGGCGTTGATGCCGGCAATCTGCAAGCCGGCCTCGATGCAGGCGTCCATGTGATCTTCCACCACAGGCCTGCCGAACACCTCGTCCGAGCCGACACCGCAGTAGTAGCCGCCCTGCGGTGCGGGGAAGCCGTTGTCCGGCCATCCGAGAGGCTGCGACCTGACGCCGGTGAAGAATGTGTATTCCTGCTCGATGCCGAACCAGAAGTCAAGATCGGCATACTGCTCGGCGGCAGAAGCGCACGCCGCCCGAGTGTTCGTAGGATGCGGCGTCATGTCGGGAAGTAGGACCTCGCACATCACCAGTATGTTGTCGCCGCCGCGAATCGGGTCCGGGCAGGTAAAAACCGGCTTCAATACGCAGTCCGAATTCTCGCCGGGAGCCTGGTTCGTGCTGGAGCCGTCAAAGCCCCAGATGGGTGGCTCTTCTCCGACGGGTACGACCTTGCCTTTGGAGCGGAGCTTGGCGGTCGGCTCTGTGCCGTCTATCCAGATGTATTCCGCCTTGTAAACACTCATTGTTCCCTCCTGTGGGATTAAGTTTGGGATTAAATTGGCCTTATCATACTAAATCGAAAGGCTTTATACGGCAAACAGCGAGACTTTCAAAGAATGAAGCCTCGCTGGTAAGTGTGCATGGTGCCGGCTATTGTCCAGTAACGGTTGTGCCTACTTGCTGCGATTCCTGCGAACTGCGCTGGGAATGATTACCCACACTGCGAATAGCGCCGCAAATGCCACTCCACCGAGCAATACTTCCATTTCCACACGCCTCCAGAAGAAAGATCAATCTATTTAACTTGCAGTCAATTCTGAAGCAGGCATGTTTCAACTGTGTTGCACAAATGTTAAATAATTGTTACAAGCTCGATTCATCTCGCTGGAGCTCGCAGACATTACAGGCAGGGGCGGTCCATCCAGACCGCCCCTGCAAATGTTATGTCATGCTACTCGTCATCCCCGCAGAACTGGGATCCGATCATATTCCGTATTCTCTAGTTCATTACCGGATAGGCGTCCGTGCCGTGCTCTGTGATGTCCAGTCCTTCTTCTTCCTCCGCCTCGTCCACGCGCAAGCCCATCGTCAGGTCCAGAACCTTGAAGAGAATGAAGCCGCCGCCAAAGCCCCAGACGATTGCAGCAATTATGCCGACTATCTGCGGGAGCAGCTGCGCCGCGTTGCCCACTATCAGGCCCGTAACATCATTGTGCCCGGAAGCGAAAATGCCGACCGCCAGCAGTCCCCACGCTCCGCAGATGCCATGCACCGTTACCGCGCCGACCGGGTCGTCAGCCTTCAGCACGTTCTTCACGAAGCTCACGCCAAAAATCATGATGACGCCCGCGATAAGCCCGATGACCACTGCCGACCATGTGTCAACATACGCACAGCCCGCCGTGATGCCGACCAGTCCGGCGAGAGCGCCGTTAGCCGCCATCTCGATGTCAGCCTTGCCCGTGCGGATAAGCGTTACATATATAGCAGCAGTCGCGCCGGCAGCGCCCGCGAGCAGAGTATTCACTGCGTTCAGACCGAGCGTTGCGGAGTTGACATTGAACCCGAACCAGCCGAAGAAGAGGATGAAAGTACCGATTACCACGTAAGGGACGTTGTGACCGCGAATCGTGATTCCTTGTTCCCAGCCCTTGCGAGGCCCCACGACCATCGCGCCTGCCAATGCCAGGAATCCGCCTATCATGTGGACCACGCCGGAACCGGCATAGTCGGCAAAGCCCATGCTCGCAAGCCAGCCATAGTCGCTCCACGCCCAGTGTCCGTAGATCGGGTATATCAGCGCGCCCACGATGAAGCTGTAGGCAAAGTAAGCGTTGATCTTCGTCCGCTCTGCCATTGCTCCCGCGATAATGGTCGCCGCCGTTCCCGCGAACACCATTTGGAAGAACCAGCCGACGAGATCACCGTCGTTGAAGTTGGCAAGGAAGAAGCCCTCCAGCCCGATGAAGCCGGCTGCCGCTCCGCCACCGAACATGAGCGCATAGCCGAACGCCCAGAAACCCAGCGAGGCTATGCAGAAGTCCAGAAACGACTTCGTCATATAGTTGACCGTGTTCTTGGCACGAATCAGTCCGGCGCCAAGAAACGCGAACCCTGCCTGCATGAAGAAGACCAACGCAGCCGCAAACACCAGTATGGCGTTGTCCAGCGTTCCCATTACTTCACTGGCGCTCTGCGCGTACGCTACGCCTCCTCCGCCAAGCACGATACCGATAGCAAGAAGCGCTATCATCAATAGGCGCATCTTCAGACTTGTAGGTTTTACAATCGCCGTGAGAAGATTCATATCCTTTCTCCTCTTCTACTACATCTACATATAGATAACGATAGATAGATAGGTAACGATCCAAATCTACGTCGCGATTGTTTCATTTATGTTAAGCGCTTGTAACAGAAATGTTGCCTGAGTGTTAAATCCCTATTAAACAAAGTACAAATTATCACTGATTGACATAACATGCAACCTGCCCTGTTTGACATAGCCAGAGTCCATAATTACAATTCACCAATCACGTCATGACGAAGGGAGGCAGGCATTTATGGAAAATCTGAAAATGCAAATCTATGGCGACTATGCCTGACCGTGGGTTTACAATACAGCCGTGTGGCTGGATAAGGTAAAGAAGGCTTACGGAGACAACCTCAACATCACCTGGAGAAACTTCTCGCTTGAGCAGAACGCCCACAACCTGCGTGAGGGCTTGGACTCTGAGTGGAAAGTCTGGGATCAGGATGACCCGTCGCAGGGCCGCTCCCTGCTCTCGCAGATTGCCGCCGAGGCAGCCAAGCGGCAGGGCGATGACGCGCACGCAGCGTTCCACCTTGCTCTGCTGACCGCAAGGCATGGCGGCGAAGGACGCATCTCCCTCGGCGACGAGGAGGCTATCCTCAAGGTCGCTGAAGAGGCGGGCCTCGACTCCGCCCAGATGCGCGAGGACATGAAAGATCCTGAGCTGAAAAGGATTATCGCCGAAGACCACGAAGCGGCAATCTCCGATGGCATCTTTGGCACACCCACCTACATCTTCGAGAACGGCAACATGGCATATCTCAAAGCCTTCATCCCCGAAGATGAGGACGCCGTGGCATCCTTCGAGCACTACATCGCGCTCGCAAACCACCGCAACTACTTCGGCGAGATCAAGCGCCCGCAGCCACCGTGGCCCAGGGGCGTTCTCGACTAAACCCTTGCAATCATAGGGGCATCCAGATGGATGCCCCTTTCAGCACCCTTTTCTGATCATCTCAAATGACCGACTCTCTCCAACAATCCCTCGGCGTAACTTTCCACGACAGCGGTCTGCTCAGGCTCGCGCTCACCCATAGTTCACTCCTCAACGAACTCCCCGGCACTATACCCGAATGCAACGAACGTCTCGAATTCCTCGGGGACGCTGTGCTCGGAATGGCGATCGCCGAAGAACTCTACGCCCGCTTCCCCGATCAGCAGGAAGGCGCGCTCACATCTATGCGCGCCAACATCGTTCAAGGCGAAACACTTGCAAAGGCAGCCCGCCGACTCGATCTCGGCTCCCACCTGCTCATGGGTGCGGGCGAGGCAGGCACAGGTGGACGCAACCGCGACTCCAATCTTGCCGCTACCTTTGAAGCGGTAGTCGGCGCAATATTCCTCGATCAAAACTACGAAGCGGCGCGAGCCTTCTGCCTCCGCGTCCTTGATGAAGAAATATCTTCCGCAAGAACTGCAACCAGCCCAAGACACCCAAAGTCCGAGTTACAGGAACTTGTGCAGGGACGGCAGCTTCCAACGCCCAGATACCGCATCATCGAAATGTCCGGCGAGCCACATGCCCCCACATTCACGGCAGAAGTGCTGGTCGACGGCGCAGTGCTGGGCTTCGGTTCGGGGCGAAGTAAGTCCCTTGCCGAACAGGAAGCGGCAAGGGCAGCTCTTGAGGCCCTGGCAGAGACCGCCTGATGCAAACCCTCGACTTCACCCTGCAAGGCATCGCCATCGAAGGCACGATAATAGATGTCGAAACCATCAGCCTCACGCCCAAGCCTAACGGAATGTTCACTCTCGGCACGCTCAGCGGCAGCGCCATCCGCATAGTGCAAGCCGAGACCGAAGCCGACTGCGAGTCGCTGGCAGCCGAAGTCAGGAACGTCTGGCATACACTTCCCCGGCCAATCTACGCCTACAACCGAAAGTTCGTGGCAGGCTGGATCGAGCAGGCAACCGGCGCCGATGCCC
The DNA here is from genome assembly GCA_965203955.1 of Dehalococcoidia bacterium. GTDB lineage: Bacteria > Chloroflexota > Dehalococcoidia > Lucifugimonadales > JADFKI01 > Bin90. Next base: position 555,763 of record OZ241923.1, read on the forward strand.
ACATCAACCACGACACAATGGACTCGTGGAAAGCCGTCGCCGACCAGCAGTCCCTGAAGTGGCCCCGCCTCCGCGAGCTCATCCGCCCTCCCCTCTTCTACTATCGGTGGGGAATCGCCGACTACGACCGCGAGCGCGACATGGGCACCATGCGCCGAACCATGCGCAGCGCAAGGTCGGTCAACGAAGTCATTTCGCGCGAAGCCCTCGGCGGCGCGCCTCACATCTGGTGGCAGCAGCACCTCGACATGCTCAGAAATCCGGCAATAGCCCGACAGCTCGCCAACCTGCCATCAATCGACGCCGATCACCGGGGCAGGCTGTACCGCCTCCCAAACGGCAATTGGACTACCAACCGCCTCGCCGCCATCATCTGCCACAACATGATGGACCTGCAATCCCAAGCATCCTTACTGCTCTGGCAGTGGGACCTAACATCCCCCTGGCTCTAGCCCGCACTATCCTGTCCATCTTGTTCATTCATGTTTGCCCCGTCGTCCCCTGTTACACAATCTTTACATTTATGTAACCGCCAAGAAACATAAACGTTGCATCATCTGTTTGAAGCTGGTATTGGACGCTGGAACAATCACTACCGCGTGGCGGCGTTGCCCATGGTACTTGATGCACTTGAAGAATCTATATTTCATTCGCCGCAGACTGTGCTGCTCGCGACTGAAGACTGCGACGCCCTCGACGCCCCGCTGACCGCGCTCAGCCACTTGGGAATCGTCGAACTCGTTGAGCTGAATGGCGGCAGCCTTGAAGAGCGCATAGAGGAAGTAACGCCTTCGGTTGTCATCGCGGGACCTGCCTTCAACTCTTCTCAGATTGGCGCGCTCTCCCGCAAGAAGTCCATCAGCAAGATTCTCCCTCCCTTCCTGCGCTTCGTCACGAGCGAAGGAACCGAAGACGACGATCTCTACCTGGGTTTCGACGACTTTGTGGTGGCATCATGCTCCGCGGCCGAGCTGCAGAAGCGCATCATGCGCCTGACCAATGCCTCAAGAGAGCGCGAGGCATATGTGCTCAGCGCCGGCCCCGTCACCGTGGACACCGACAGGTATCGCGTTACGGTGGATGGCAAGTCCGTCAAGCTCGCCTGGATGGAGTTCCAGCTCCTGCGATACCTGATGCAGAACGTCGGGCGCGTGTTCACGAGGGAACACCTGCTTTCCACAGTCTGGGGACACGAGCACTACGGCCATACACGCACGGTCGATGTCCACATTCGACGACTGCGCCACAAGCTAGGCACGCGCGCCAGCGACCGCATCCGCACCGTCAACAATGTCGGCTACGGCTTCATAGACTCAACCACCGCTCAGCCATAGCCCAGAGAAGTCCCCTCTCCCCCTGGGAGAGGCATAGAGCCTGCCCTGATCTTGCCGAAGGGGTAAGGGCAAAATCCTCTCCAGCCTGCCATCTATGTCAGCTAAGTCCCGGCGCCGGAAAACGCGCGCACAGCCCCATCGCCTCGTCCCGTACATCGCGCTTGACCGAATCGCTCCCGATATTGCCGAGCACTCTCAGAATAAGCCGGCCAACCTGCCGCGATTCATCAGCGCCCATCCCACGACTCGTAATTGACGGCGTGCCGAGGCGCAGCCCGCTCGCCGTGCGCGGCGGCTTCTGGTCGAAAGGAATCGCGTTCCTGTTCACCACGATATTCGCCTCGCCCAGCGCCTCCTCCGCCTGCCTGCCCGTTATGTCCATTGGCGTCAGGTCAACCAGCACGATGTGATTGTCGGTGCCGCCCGACACCAGCCTCAGCCCGCCCGCCTGCAACTCCTCCGCAAGCGCCACCGCGTTCGTGCGTATGCTCTTCTGATACTCTACGAACTCCGGCTTCATCGCCTCCCCGAACGCCACCGCCTTCGCCGCGATGATATGCTCCAGCGGCCCGCCCTGCATATTCGGAAACACCGCGCTGTTGATAGCCCTGCGGTGCTCCTCGTCGCACAGAATCATCCCGCCCCTCGGCCCGCGCAGCGTCTTATGCGTTGTAGTCGTAACTATCTCCGCGTGCGGCACCGGCGAGGGATGCTCGTCCGCCGCAATCAGCCCCGCGATGTGCGCCATATCCACCATCAGCTTGGCGTTCACCTCGTCCGCAATGCTCCTGAACCGAGGAAAGTCGATGATGCGCGTATATGCGCTCGCGCCCGTAACGATCAGCTTCGGCCTGTGCTCCTTCGCCAGTCTCTCGACCTCGTCGTAGTCTATCGTCTCCAGCTCCCGGTCCACGCCGTACTGCACCACATCGTAAATCTTCGCCGAGAAGTTCACCGACGCCCCGTGCGTGAGATGCCCACCTTGGTCAAGACTCATTCCCATAATCTTGTCGCCCGGCTGAAGCGTAGCGAAGTAAGCCGCCATATTCGCCTGCGCCCCGCTGTGCGGCTGCACATTGGCATGCTCAGCGCCAAACAGTTGCTTCGCGCGGCTTATCGCAAGACCTTCCACCACATCCACGAACTCGCATCCGCCATAGTACCGTCGCCTGGGATAGCCTTCCGCGTACTTGTTCGTGAACACCGATCCCTGCGCCTCAAGCACGGCCTCGCTCGCGTAGTTCTCGGACGCGATCAGGTTGATGTTCGTGCGCTGCCTCTCGATCTCGCTCTGTATCGCCCGCCCGATTTCAGAGTCTTGTTCCATCAGTGAACTCATGACCTCACTCCTTAAATCGCAGAATCAGGCATCCAGCCACGCGAACTTCGTAATTGGTCCTTCGCCGCCTTCCGATCTTCCAACCACCTCAAATCCCTCTGACTCCAGAAAATCGCCAATGTCAAACGGCGGTATAGAGTCCGACTTGCTGCCGTAAGCCCCGATGATCAGACGCCCTTCCGGTGCGACCATCTGTTCCAACAGCCTGCTCACACCCTCCGCGAGGTAGTCGAGAGGAAGGCAGTCGTACAGCATATACACATAGCGATACTTCCTTTCCGGCTGCCAGTCCCACGCATTCCCCACATGAAAATTGTCGGCATATTCAGGCAGGCGTTCCTTCGCAAGCTCGATCAGCCGGCCTCCGAGGTCGAGACCATGCGGCACAAGCCTCAGCCCTCTCTCACATCCCCATTCCTTTAGGCACTTCAACAGATACCCATTCGCGCACCCAACATCCAGCAGATCCCCACCCGACTCAATCGCTTCCAAAATAGGACTCCGTTCGGCCTGCCACCGCTCCGCTCCCCCGCTGAACCCCGACTGCCTAATAGGGTCTCTCTCTCGGAGATAGGCGTCTTCCAGCTCCTCGATATGCCGAAGGAAGCTCTGCGGCAAAGTCCTAGTCATTGATGCCAATGGGCGGAGCTTTGTCTTCGGCACGTTTAAGCCAGCTTTTCCTACGCTCTATCACTGCATCCGCCATAGCAGCCGCGCGCTCGGGCCCGGTTAAAGTAGAGTCGGCTAGCTGTATGCCGTCCGAGAAATCGGTTTCAGAGATGTCCGAGCAGTCGATTTCATCATCGGGAATATCAGGCGTGGAGTTGTACAAAGCCAACTGTTCCGGTGTCAAGTCTTCAAGTTTTACCGCCATAGTAACCTTTCTCTGTGCGCCTCATATACGCGCCGCTCACTCGGCTTGGCGTATCTTGCCGATATAAGCCGAATCACCTCGCCTCCATAACGATACGTGTACGATACTACAAACACTTTGTCGCCCACACTACCTAAAGCCTTGAGCCTGTCTTCGTCATATCCACCGTAGTCATCCTCCACGATAGCAGCAGTATCTTGAAAAACAAGTTTGGCAAGATTGAAGTCTATGCCGTGCTTTTGGCGGTTCAGCTCGTTCTTTTCCTTGTCCCACTCAAACTGCAATACGCCTGCTCCGTCCGGCTTTTCACACCGAAAGGTAAATGCACTCTATCAGGCTTCGTGAATGACACGAAGATGGAGTGAACTTCCGCCCTCCCCATCCTGTCCATCGATGTAAATTCATGCCACCTCCGGCTCGATCACACCATAGTCCCCGTCCGTCCGCCGGTACACCACGCTGTGCTGGCCCGTCTCCGCGTTGTGGAACAGGAAGAAGTCATGGTCCAGCAGTTCCATCTCCATGATAGCGTCTTCCACCGTCATCGGCTTCATCGCGAACCGCTTAACGCGCACCACCTTGCCTATCTCCTCCAGCGACTCTTCCCGGTCTTCTTCGTCCGCAGCGACACCATCGAGCAGCGCACCCGCATTCTCGCGCATCGCCTGGCTTCTCGCCGACCTGCGCGCCTGCGACGTCCTGTACGCCCTTCCTTTGTAGCGACGTATCTGCTTGTCCATCACGTCCGTCACCGCGTCCACTGCCGCGAACAGCGTCAGCCCGGTCTCCTGTCCCCGCAGCGTCGCGCCGCTTGCATTGATCGTCATCTGCGCCACAAAGCGGTCCGTCTCCGACCGGCGAGCCGTGCGTCTGAGTTCCAGCCTCGCCTCCGCCTGCTCCCGCAGGTGCCGTTCCAGCCTTGCCACCTTCTTCTGGATGTACTCCTCGGAATGGCCGCTCAGCCTCATATTTCTGGAAAGTATCTGCATCTCCATAGCACCCCTCCTGTCGCATCACAGTTTCTATCCAACGCTCGCCAAGATGAGCCTCTGGTTCTTGGTGAACTGTCATTGTATGGGCAGCGAACTATCGTGTTCAAGGGCGCGGCGTACCGCAATGAGTTAACAGGCGCATCGCCCCTGCCTATATTTTAGTCATTCAGGTTGAAGTGTGTTAAAATCAGGCAGTCCAGACAGCCCGATACGGGCACGCGAATTGCGGGCGTAAAGCGCACGGAGCAAGATGATAACCGGAGTCCTCGAAAGGTACAGGGACTACCTCCCACTCACCGACGAAACGCCCATTTTCACCCTGGGCGAAGGCGACACGCCGCTTGTAAAGTCCGACAGCGTCGCCGAGGAAGTCGGCTGCGAGGAACTATACTTCAAGCTCGAAATCTGCAACCCGACCGGCTCCTTCAAGGACAGAGGCATGGTCGTCGCGGTAGCGAAGGCGCTCGAAGAGGGCGGCGACACCATCGTCTGCGCTTCCACCGGCAACACCTCCGCCTCTGCCGCAGCCTATGGCGCACGATGCGGACTATCCACGGTCATCGTCGTGCCAAGCAAGTACGTCGCCCGCGGCAAGCTCGCCCAGGCGATCACATACGGCGCGCGCATTATGCTCATCGACGGCGGCTTCGACGACGCCCTTAGCATCGTCAGAGGTCTCGCCGCCAAGCACCCGGTTGTGCTGGTCAACTCGCTCAACCCGTACAGATTGCAAGGACAGAAGACCGCGGCATTCGAGATCGTTCAGGACCTGGGCACAGCCCCCGACCACCTCTTCATCCCGGTGGGCAATGCGGGAAACATCACCGCCTACTGGATGGGCTTCCAGGAGGCGCACCGGATGGAGTGGACGGGCACGCTCCCCAGAATGATGGGCTTTGAAGCCGAAGGCGCAGCAGCCATCGTCAAGGGGCATCCCATAGAGACACCTGATACCGTCGCCTCAGCCATCCGAGTCGGCAACCCCGCCAGTTGGACGAAGGCGGTCATGGCGCGCGACGAGTCGGGAGGAACGATCGACTCCGTTACCGACGACGAAATTCTGGACGCATACACATTGATGGCGCGAGAGGAAGGTATCTTCTGCGAACCGGCGTCAGCCGCCTCAGTTGCGGGCTTGCTGAAGCTGGCTCGCGGTGGCATGCGCCTCGAAAACAAGAAGGTCGTCTGCGTCATCACCGGCAGCGGCCTGAAAGACCCCGACACCGCCGTGGGCGTCGATCCTGTATTCATGAACGAATACCCCGCCGACATCACCGCCATCGAAGACGCCATGGGACTCGCATAGTTGGACTACGACAGAATCCAGAACGCCGTAAGAGAGGTGCTGGTCGCCATTGGCGAAGACCCGCGCCGGGAGGGCTTGGTTGACACGCCCCGCCGCATAGCGGAAATGTACGGCGAACTCTTCTCAGGCATAGAGCAAGACCCCGCCTGCGTGCTCACAACCGGCTTCGACGAAGGCTGCGACGAAGCCGTGATCCTCCGCGATGTCCCATTCCATTCGATCTGCGAGCACCACTTCCTGCCCTTCTTCGGCAACGCGCACATAGCCTACATTCCCACCGGGCGCGTCGCGGGCGCATCGAAACTGGCGCGCGCACTGGACATCCTCGCAAGCAGGCCCCAGATTCAGGAACGCCTCACAAGCCAGCTTGCCGACACTCTCTACGATACGCTTCGCCCATCCGGCGCGGCAGTCATCATCAGCGCCGAGCACATGTGCATGTCGATTAGGGGCGCGCGCAAGCCCGGCAGCAAGATTGTCACCACCGCCTCCAGGGGCAACCTCAGGACACACCACGAAATGCGTCAGGACCTCTTGGCGCTTCTCAGGGAGACCCAATGACCATCAACGTCAGCAAAGAGAACTTCGACAGCATCACTGAGGAATGGGAGTGTATCCTCCCTCACACCGGTGCTAACACAATCTTCATAACTCCCTGGTGGCAGCAGTTGTGGTGGAATCGCTACGGCGATGACGGAGCCGAACTTGAGATACTCTCCATACGAGACGGCGACACGCTACTCGGCATTGCACCTCTCATGACACGCGGTGATACGCTTTCATTCCTGGGCGACACCGATCTGTTCGACTACCACGACTTTCTCGTCCGCGATGGATGCGAGGATGACTTCTACACGACGCTCTGGCAGCACATCGAATCCATGGACTGGCTGAAAATGGAACTGAAGTCCCTCCGCGACTCTTCCGAGACCCTTCGCCGCTTCCCCGAGTTCGCGCAGACCAGCGGGTGGACCGCAACCGTTACTGACGAAGATGTGTCTCCTTTCGCCGATTTGGATTCGTCCTGGGACGAGTATGTGGCAGGCTTGCGAAAAAAGGACCGCCACGAGCTGCGCCGCAAGCTGCGCCGCCTCAACAACGGCAACCACGCCAGTCAGTACGCCTTCGACGACCCCGGCGAAATAGCGGACGCCATGCCCGAGTTCTTCCGCCTCATGCGCGCCAGCAGGCCCGACAAGGACGACTTCCTGACTTCAGACCGCGAGCAGTTCTTCAGCGAGCTGGCGCAGGAACTATCCTCCCGCGATCTGTTCAGGCTCTTCTTCCTCGAAATCAACGATGTCCGCGTAGCTTCCTGCATCTGCTTCGACTACAACGGTAGCTACCTGCTCTACAACAGCGGCTACGACCCCGAATACTCCGCCCTGAGCGTGGGGCTGCTGAATAAGGCGCTCTGCATCCAGGAGGCAATCGAGAGCGGCAAGAGCAAGTTCGACTTCCTGCGCGGCAACGAGCGCTACAAGTACAACCTCGGCGGCACCAACCAGACCATCCACGAGCTGGTCATCCACCGCTCCTAATTACCGTTCGTCCCCTCTCCCCATGGGAGAGGGTTAGGGTGAGGGCAAATCCGATCCATCCTGCACATCCTGTTAGCCTCCGTCCGAGAGAGGGTACGCTCCGAATCGCGCTGATATGCTTCCACAGTTGCCCGGTGGGTCGTCTTGGCGAGACCAAGACCGGCGGTATGAATGTTTACGTCCGCCGGCTCGCACAAGAACTCGCCTCACAGGGCCATCTGGTCGATGTCTTCACCCGCGCTCACGACCCCGACGAGCCGCAGATAGTGCCAATTTCCGATGGTGCACGGGTCATTCATCTCGAAGCCGGCCCCCATGATGCCACGCTGGACGACCTCTACTCATACACGTCTGCCTTCACCGAGTCCGTGAGCCGCTTCAAGCAGAGTGAAGGCATCGACTACGCCCTCATCCACAGCCACTACTGGCTTTCCGGTATCATCGGCATCGAGCTGGGCCGCCGCTGGAACGCACCCCACTTCGCAACATTCCACACTCTAGCGCGAACCAAGAATCGCGCCCGCGCGGGCGAGATGGAGTCAGCCGAGCGCGCCCGGGCAGAGCAGCGCATAATCGCTTCTGCGAAGGCCCTTGTAGTCTCCACGCACATCGAAAAGGATGACATTGCGAAGCTCTATCAGGCCGATGGCACACACGTTGAGGTCATCCCGCCGGGAGTTGACACCGCGCTTTTCAAGCCTGCTGACACTCCTGCGGCTCGAAAAGACCTGGGCCTGCCTGATAAGCGTACGATTCTCTACGTCGGTCGAATCGAACCGTTGAAAGGTTTGGACATTCTGCTGAAGGCTGTCTCCCTGTTGAGCGACGGCGCAGACACGCACCTGCTCATTGTGGGCGGCAGTCTCGAAAGAGACGCCGAATTAGACCGCCTGAAAGCGCTTGCAGATACTATTGATATAGGTGATATAGTTACCTTTACTGGCTCGGTGAACCAGGAGCAGCTATCTGCTTACTACAATGCGGCGGATGTATTCGTTCTCCCCTCATGGTACGAGAGCTTCGGACTGGCAGCGCTGGAAGCAATGTCCTGCGGCACTCCTGTGGTCGTGTCAAGAGTGGGAGGACTGACAACATTCATAGAGCACGGCAAGACCGGCTATCTCGTTCCCTGGCGATGCCCCGATGCGTTCGCCCGAAGCTTGGAGACCCTGCTGGAAAATCCGCAGCTCAGGAAAGCAATGGGAAGAGCCGCGCGGCACAGGGCGAAGCGAATGAGCTGGGCGTCTATGGCAAACCGAATGTTTGCCTGTTACAATCATCTTACGGTTTAGAGGTTATTGGCGTCGCGGGAGGAAGAGCATGATGAATGGCTCAACTTCACACATTCCCCCACAGGACGACTTTGACCCCGAGGAAGATCGCCACCCTTCGCTGCATATCCGTGTAGAGCGCCACTTCTGGGGCCGCGTCCTATCCGGCTTCCTCGTTCTGCTCCCACTCATCATCACCGCATGGATTCTCGTCTTCGCCTTCCACCAGATTGACGGCCTCTTCGGCGCACTCTCCGATGCGCTGGTAAGAATTACCCCGCTCGAAGAAAATGTCCCGATGGTCGCGGCGTTTATAGCAGGCGTCATCAGCGTAATCTTCGGGCTAGCGGTGCTCTATTTCTTCGGCACTCTAATGACCCTGAGAGTTGGGCGGATGGCGGTGGATGTGAAGGTTGCGGTGCTCTCCCATATCCCTCTCGTGAAGAACATCTACGGCGTCGCCAAGCAGGCGACCGACAGCCTCACTACCCCCTCGGGCCAGCAGGTCAACCGCGTCGTTCTCGTCGAATGGCCTCGCCCGGGACTGTTCGCTCTCGGGTTCACCACCGGACACTCACACCCGGAACAGCCCGATGACGCCGTATTCGTCGTGGTGTACATCCCCACTGTGCCCAACCCTACATCGGGCAACCTGGCATTCGTGCGCGAGGAAGAAGTTTATGCGACCGACCTGACCGTAGAAGAAGCTATGAAGATAGTATTCTCCGGCGGTGTGGTCCTTCCCGAAAGCATGAAGCTGCACAAGACCGCGAAATTCCGTCGACTAACCGCTTCCGAACTGGTGCACACGGAAGATCTTCAACATTCCCTTGAAGCATCTCCCGGTGAAGACAGGGAGCAGGAACCGACTACCCGCATGGGCTAAGGGCTAGGCAAACCTCTTTTCGTACCATACGCTCCTGCCCACCTTGCGGAAGCCGAGATTCAGGTAAAGCTCCCTCGCGGGAGTATTGTCCGCATCCACCTCGAGATCCACGAAAATCGCCCCGCGTTCCACCAGATTCGCGATCCCCACCGTAACCACCGCCCTGCCGATGCCGCGCCCCCTGTAATCCGGATGTACCCCTGTCATCGCTATGACGCCGCTCGGCGAATCGTCATCCGCGTAGAACATCGTCCAGTTATAAGCAGCGAGTTTGCCGCCCTCCGTAACGCCGTTCTCCGTGATGCCGCCCTCTGTAATGAGTATAATACCTTCAGGCCCGCCTCTGTTGTTCTCCACCCGAACCTCTATCTGCTCAACGGTGTTCGGGCTGAACCCCCAGTTCTCCCCGAAGGCAACATTCTGCAGTTCGGTCAGCGTCTGCTCGTCCTGCCCCGCCACCAGCGACCGCATAGAGAATCCCGACGGCAGCCTCACATCAGGAACCTCCTCGCCCTCCCACCTCATCTTCCACAGGCTCCTCACAACCGTCATGCCATGCCTCGATAGAAGGTGCTGCGTGTCTGAGTGCGTTACGCCCGCCTCCACATGCAGCGAACTCACCCCCAGCTCCTCGGCATGCTCCACCACCCGGCGCATAAGCTCTCTGCCTATGCCCTTGCCCCGGTGCCGCTCAAGCACTCCGCCGCTTGCCACGGCGCGCGAGATTGGCGGCTCATACGACACCAGAGAGTAGCCGACGGCCTTGCCCGCATCCTCCGCAATGAAGCAGTGCCGCTCGGGATCGCAACCCGGCACCTCCAACATCCCTCGCATCGCCTCGGTGTCAAATGCCCTCGGCGTTCCACTCGCGCCCCCAATCTCATTGAACAGGCAGGTTAGGACTTCCAAGTCCGTCCACTCGAATTTTCTTATCCTCAATGATGTCAACTTTCTCGCGAGTGGTAGGCGTATAGCGCCGCTCCGCGCGGGTGATAACCCGCATTCAAGCTCCCCGATTGTATCAGAGCCATTCCAACCCTGTCATTTCAGGCACCCCTCAAACGGACACCCCGCGACTCATCTCTTGCCCGCAGCCAAACGGACAAATTATCATGTCATGAGTTATTCAGCAGTCACAGAGAGGCAACAAGCGATATGTTCGACAGACCCGAAAGAGCAATGCTCGTCATCCCCCATCCCGACGACGCCGAAGGAGGCGTCGGCGGAACAGTCGCCAAGTGGGTAGCTGAGGGCACGGAGGTCGTCTTCGTCCTCTGCACAAATGGCGACAAGGGCACGAGCGATCCCGAAATGACGACCGCGAAGCTCGCCGCAATCCGCGAAAAAGAGCAGGCCGAAGCAGCCGCATACCTCGGCGTCAAGGAAGTCATATACCTTAGCTACGGTGACGGGGAACTGGAAGACGATGCGAAGTTTCGCGGCGAACTCGTCAGGGCAATCCGAAAGCACAAGCCCGAGGTCGTCTTCTGCACAGACCCATTCCGCCAGACCTTCTACCTCCACCGTGACCACCGCGTTTCAGGGCAGGTCACACTCGACGCCGTATTCCCCTACGCCCGCGACTTCCTGCACTACAATGAGCACATTCAGGAGGGCTTGGAGACGCACAAGGTCGCCGACGTCCTGATGTGGGGCACCGAGCACCCCGACACCTTCATTGACATCACCGACACAATCGAGGACAAGATTAACGCGCTCAAGAAGCACGCCAGCCAGGTCGCCGGCTCCGGCAGGGACGTTGACCACTTCGTAAAAGTCAACGCCCAGAACCAGGGACGCATGGCGAACATGCCCTACGCTGAAGGCTTTCGACGCATCCACTTCCGCGGCTAACCGTTCCAATAATTCCTTCCCCCGTCGAGGGGGAAGGATAGGATAGGGGTGAGAGAGCTGTTCCTCCTGAGCCTGCCGAACCACTACCCAACAAATGACCGACTGAAAACTAATCACTGAAAACTGACAGACTCTTGCACGACCTCCACGCCCACATCCTGCCCGGCGTTGACGATGGCCCCGCCCAAATCGAGGATTCCATCGAGATCGCCCGCATCGCAGCGGCAAACGGGACCCGCGCGATTCTCGCAACGCCCCACCGCAAGGACGTAACCGAGCTGTCGTCTGTGCGACACATCCGCGAACTGACCGTCAGGCTTCAGTGCCAAATCCACGCCGAGGACATTCCACTTACTCTCACACTCGGCATGGAAAACCACATCGACGCCTCACTCCCCAAAGACGCAGCAGTAGGCAATGCACTCACAATGAACGGCTCTCGCTACATCCTGGTGGAGATGCCCTTCTTCGGCGCAATCGAAGAGCACGACTATGTGGAGGACGCCCTTCTGGGCTTGCAGGCTCAGGGACTGGTGCCCGTCTTTGCCCACCCGGAGCGCATCGAGGCATTTCAGCTAAAGCCCGCCCTACTCGAACGCTACATCTGCATGGGCATGCTCAGCCAGCTCACGCGCGGCAGCTTGCTCGGACACTGGGGCGACGAAGTGCGCCAATTCTCCCTGGAGCTTCTGAGCAGGGGCAAGGCGCACATCCTCTCCTCCGACACACACTCCCCCCATCCGCCGCGCACCCCCGAGCTAGGCGAAGCCCTGCGAATCGCCACTGAAGTCGTCGGTTCTCACAGGGCAAGCATGATGGTCAACGACATCCCCCGCGCCATCCTCAACGACTGGACACTGACAACTGAAGACTGAAAACTGATTACTCTCCGTCAATCCACCCGATAATCTTCGTCGGCGTAATCGTAAGCAGGCAGAACTCCATCTCCTGAAGCGCCTGCCGGATGTATATCTCCCCCTCCACTTCGCCCTTGTAGTGAATCGCCATCGCCCGCACTTCGTCTGGAATGCCATCGGACGAAATTGCCGCCGTTCCGTTCACGATGACATAGCCGTAAGGCGCGTCCTGCTTAGCGACCGACATTGATACTCGCGCGTCATGCCGTATGTTCCGCACCTTCACCGCCGTCGTCTGCGTGAACACCTTCACCACCTCACCGTCCCACCGGAACCACACCGGCGCCACATGCGGCGACCCGTCAGGATTCACGGTCGCGAGGTCCGCAATCATCGGAAGCCCGAGATACTCTTCGATTTGTTCTTGCGTCATAGATTCACACCCTTAATCTGCAAATATACTCAGAAGTCTATCGGAGAGAAAACACTTCGATCTGCTCCTGTGTCACAGCTTAGCGTTCTCTTTTAGAGCGGCAAGGTCGGGAAATCTGTCGCAAACCTCTTCCCACACCATCTCGCTAATCTGGCTCTGCGGCAAAGAAGCGTCTATCACACAGAACCTCTCCGGTTCATTCGCCGCAAGCTCGCGATAGCCCCGTCGCACACGCTCATGAAATTCCAGTGGCTCATCCTCGAATCGTGCGCCTTCACTGGCCCTGGCTTCGTCCGCGTGGAGCACGCTGTCGTCGAAGCGAAAGCCCAGTTGAAGATTGCCGATCCGAGTAAGTCCGTTCACCGGAGGCAGGTCCAGCAGGAACGTCAGGTCCGGCATGATGCCCTGGGTCGCGAGCGCATTCACCACCTCAACCTGTTCCATTGGTATCCCGCGCCCGTACCCCTGGTACGCCGTAGTCGAGTCCACATACCTGTCAGCAACTACAACCATGTCGGGTCGGTCGAGCAAAGGACACAATGCCGCAAGCACAAGCTGCGCGCGCGCCGCCGAAAACAGCAACAGTTCGGCTTCGGCTGAAATGACTCTCTCTCCCGGCAGTCCACGCTTCAGGATGTCCCTGATCTGCCATCCGAGCTCAGTGGTGCCTGGTTCATGCACGAACTCTACGGCGACACCCGCATTCGTCAGACGCTCGGTCAGCACCTCAGCCTGCGTGGACTTGCCGCTGCCCTCGCCGCCCTCGAACGATATGAACACCGCCATCCGATTACCGCCTGTACATCACCACATGGCGTTTCGGCTCGCGCCCCTCGCTCGTAGAATACACGCCGCGCTCGTTCGCAACCTTATGCTGCAAGTGTCGGATATACGCCGCCTGCGGACTGAGCTTCACCTGCATCTCCCCGTCGTCCAGGCGGGAAGCCGCGCGCTCCGCCTCATCTATCGCATCGGAGTGCTCAAGCTCCATTCGAGCGTCCTGCGACTGCTTACGCGTAAGTGCCTGCACGAACTGCTGGATCTGCGCCAGCGTGTTCTTCCGCAGCACGTAAACGGGTTTTCCGCGCTTCTCCGCTAGCTGAAGCGCCTGCGTGCTGCGCCGGTAGTAATTCTTGGTAGTCAGCAGCATATCCGCCTTGCCCAGGTCGGCAACAAGCTCCACCGGCGCATTGATGCCACGCACGGCCTGCATCAGCTTGCCCTTGTTGATGCCGTAGGGCAGGATGCTCACCGACTTCATCGGCGCGACATCCGCCTGCTCATCGGGCGCCGCCGTACCCCAGGCGCGTCTTGGCGTATCTCGCCTCTCCCCTCTGTCCCTTCTCTCTCGGCTGCCGTTGAACAGCGAGGGCACTTTCGCCTCGGCATGCGTCCTCTGCAAGCGCCCCAGCTCGTCCACCGTTCGCAACTGCGGCGAAATCGGATGGCCACGGAGCATGCTGTCAACAACGTCCGACACGTCCTCGTGCACCACGACCTCGTTCCAGCCCTGTATCTCCACCAGGATGTCAAATGTCGGCGGCGCGCGTCGCTCTCGCACCGTCTTCTGCGTTCCCCGCCGCCGCGCCTCTATGTCCCCCAGCGTAACCGCTTCGACCCCGCCCACCAGGTCGGACAGCGTCGGATTCATGATGAGGTTGTCCAGCGTATTGCCGTGCGCCGTCGCAACTAGCTGCACGCCTCGCTCCGCAATCGTGCGCGCCGCGTCGGCGTCCGCCTCGGTGCCGATCTCGTCGATGACGATCACCTCCGGCATGTGGTTCTCCACGGCCTCGATCATCACCGCATGCTGCAAAGCCGGCGAGCGCACCTGCATCCGTCGCGCCCTGCCAATGCCCGGATGCGGAATGTCACCGTCGCCCGCAATCTCGTTGGAAGTGTCCACGATGATTACGCGCTTCAGGGCGTCGTCGGCAAGAACGCGCGCTATCTCGCGCAGCATCGTCGTCTTGCCAACGCCCGGCTTGCCCAGCAGCAAAACGCTCTTGCCGCTCAGCACCAGGTCCTCGATTATGCGAATCGTGCCGTACACCGCCCGGCCCACGCGCAGCGTCAGCCCCACCACCTTCTCGGAGCGGTTGCGTATCGCCGATATCCTGTGAAGTGTTCGCTCGATGCCCGCCCGGTTGTCCTCGCCAAACGAGCTGACTTTCCCTATCACATAATCGATATCCGCTTCAGTAATCTCGCGGCTCGAAATTACGAGGCTTTCACTCAGGAAGCGCGCCTCCGGCTCACGGCCAAGATCAAGCACCACCTCCAGCAGTTCATTCACATCATCTCGCTCAAGAAGCAGTTCCCGGATATGCGGGGGAACCGTCTCAATCAGCGATTCAAGGTCCGCGTCCAACTGTGTACTTAGCAACTGAGTCAAGGAACCTCCTCAGCATCCATCATCAACTTACCAGCCGATTACATACACTTTACCACAGCAATGCAAATCGGCGTAAAGCGACATCTTGGTCGGCATTGCATACAGCTGTTGAAGTCAGCGATTTTGTCCCTTCCCCATCGACGGGGGAAGGTTAGGATGGGGGTGAAGCCTCCATCAAAAGCAATGTCTAATGTGACACCAACACCTGTCAACAATGCCTCTTGGTCAGTACGCTAATCGGTGCGTCAACGTCGGCTATTCCTGTTGATCCACCATGCGAGCGAAAAGCTCGTGAATGCGTGAGTCGTCAGTCAATTCAGGATGAAATGCAGTCGCAAGCATCCTTCCTTGTCGCACCGCTATGGGGCGCCCGTCATCGAGAGTAGCCAGCACCTTCACGGATTCGCCCACGCTGTTCACCACCGGAGCGCGTATGAAGACGCAATGAAACGGTGCGCCCTCAATGTCCTCGAACTCGATGTCAGCCTCGAAGCTATCCACTTGGCGGCCAAAGGCATTGCGGCTAACCTCGATGTCCATCAGGCGCAGCGGCTCGGGACGCCTGTCCGTCAGGCGGTCCGCTATCACAATCATCCCCGCGCAGGTGCCCCAGATCGCCATGTCTTCTTCCGACCTTTGCCGCAGCGCATCGCGAAATCCGTACATGTCAATTAGCTGCACGATAGTCGTGCTCTCGCCCCCCGGAATAATCAACCCGTCAATCTCGTCGAGTTGATGGGGCAGACGGATTTCCGGTGCCTCTATCCCCAAGAGGCCCAGCGCCTGCCTGTGCTCCAGAAAGTCGCCCTGAACTGCAAGTACGCCTATTCTCGGCGCGCCCTTAGACAAGTTACCAGCCCCGCACCGCTAGCTGCTCTTCTTCAGGCATAGTTCGCACGTCCAGCCCAGGCATCGCCGCTCCCAGTCCCTTCGATATGTCGGCGAGAATGCCGGGATCGTTGTAGTGAGTGGTGGCTCTTACGATGGCTTCCGCCATAATCTCGGGATACTCTGACTTGAATATGCCGGAGCCTACGAACACGCCGTCAACGCCGAGCTGCATCATCAAAGCTGCGTCAGCAGGGGTTGCGATACCGCCCGCCGCAAAGTTGACCACAGGCATATTGCCGGTGTCGTGAATCTGCCGCACCAGTTCGTAGGGAGCGCGCAGGTCCCTCGCGGTCGACATCAGTTCATCGTCCGTCATATTCTGAATGCGGCGCATCTCCCCGATGACCTTGCGGGCATGGCGCACCGCTTCGACGATATTGCCGGTGCCCGCTTCGCCCTTCGTGCGGATCATCGCGGCGCCCTCGCCAATGCGTCGCAGCGCCTCGCCAAGATCGCGGCAGCCGCACACGAAAGGCACCTTGAAGTCATGCTTATTGATATGATTGTTCTCGTCGGCAGGCGTCAGGACCTCGGACTCATCTATGTAGTCCACACCCATCGCTTCCAGGATCTGGGCCTCAACGAAATGCCCGATGCGAGCCTTCGCCATCACCGGAATCGTCACCGCGTCTATAATCTCCGCAATCATTGCCGGATCGGACATGCGCGCAACGCCGCCCGCACTCCGAATGTCCGAAGGCACACGCTCCAGGGCCATGACAGCCACAGCGCCCGCGTCCTCCGCTATCTTCGCGTGCTCCGGCGTAACCACATCCATTATCACGCCGCCCTTTAGCATCTGTGCCAGCCCGGACTTCACTCTGAATGTGCCGGTCTCTGCAACCATATCAACTGCCATGATCCTCTCCGTTTCGCTTGAGACCTAATATCTGCATTTAGCCAAGTATAGCCAACTCGCACCGGCAACTCAATGAATCGCATCGTCATCCTTCCATCTGCTCCCATATCCGCTCAGGTCGAAGAACGCGCTTCTTCCACAATCGTCATACCACTGCCTTGTGCTGTTATACTTCTGTTCTGCAAGGGAACGCAGCAATACCAACACTGAAAATACGAGATGTGCCATGCCAATCAGAGCATTGTGCAATTTCAAGTGCAGAGACCGCGCTCTCGCCAGCGAAACGCCGCAGCGAATGAGCTCATTCGTCGAGGAGCAACCCCTTCTTAGCCGCCCGTCTTCTAACGGCACGGGCTACTACCTTCGGCTGCGGTGCGAGGACTGCGGCGAACTCCAGTGGATACTCTTCGCGACCAGATAACTTCCACGAACATCTACCCGCCGCTCGCCTCCAGCGGTATCACGCTGTTCGCCTTGATGATAAGGTATATCTCCGTACCCTCTCGCAACTCCAGCGCGTCCAGCGAGTTCGGCGTGATCTCCACGGCGACCCGTGTCCCGATGTCCGCATACACCAGCACCATCGAATCAACCATGTGAATCTCCGACACCCGCGCCGGTATCGCGTTGCGCGCGCTCGTCTGTGGCGGTATTTGACGCGAAACGATGATATCCCCCGCACGAATGGACACCGTCAGCGTCTCGCCATCCGCCCTCTGTACACCCGCCGCAAGTACATTCGCATCACCAATCCTCAATTCGGCAAGATTCTCATCACCAAATCGCTTCACGACTACCCCATCCAAAAAATTCTCCAGCGTATCGAACTGCGCGAATGACGACACCTCCGGCATCACCAGCGCTTCCGATGCCCGCCCATAGGCAACCGCCCGACCATCTCGCAGCACAAGCGCATTGTCCGCCAGCGCCATCACCTCCGAAATCGAGTGCGACACGTACACCATCGGCGTCCCAAGCTCGCGCCGTATCTGCTTCAGGTAGCCCAGTATCACGCCGCGCAGCCCCCCGTCCAGCGACGCAAGCGGCTCGTCAAGCAGCAATAGTCGCGGTGATGTCGCCAGCGCCCTCGCCAGCGCGACCCGCTGCCGCTCTCCCCCCGACAGGTTGCCCACGCCGCGCTCCATCAGCCGTTCCAGTTGCAGCAGCTTCACCAGCTGCGATGGCTCGATTACCCTGTCCTCACGCGCCGTCAGCTTGTACCCGAAGTGAATGTTGTCCGCCACGCTCATGTGCGGAAACAGCGCCGAGTCCTGGAACACATATCCGAACCTTCGCTTATTCGGTGGCACGTCCGTCCCTTCGTCCGACGAGTACAGCACGTCTCCCTCAAATCTGATACGCCCCTCGTCCGGGCGCACCAGTCCCGCAATCGAATTCAGCAGTGTTGACTTGCCGCTCCCCGATGGCCCGAAAATCGCCGTGATTCCTTCGCCGAACTGCGCCTCGCACTCCAGCGTAAAGTCCCCAAAACTCTTCCGCACCCTCAGCTCAAGCAATATTGATCTCTCCATTGATTAAGTCCCTTCCCCCTCAATGGGGGAAGGTTAGGATGGGGGGTGAAATCATGTACATCCTGTTAGCCCCCGTTATTCCGCGACGCCCTGTCCAGCAGCCAGTTATGCACCAGCAGCGTAACCACCGCCAGCCCCACCGACACCGCGATCAGCCGCAGCGCCATCGCGTCATCCCCCAGCAGCACCTCGGAGTATATGGCGAGCGGCAGCGTCTGCGTCTTGCCCGGAATGTTCCCCGCCACGATGATCGTCGCCCCGAACTCGCTAATTGCTCGCACAAACCCCAGCAGCACTCCCGCCAGTATCCCTCGATACGCGAGCGGCACCGTAATCGTGAAGAACACGCGCAGCGCGCTTGCCCCCAGGCTTCGCGCCGCCATTTCCAGGTGCTCGTCCACGCCGCCCATCGCCACCATCACCGCCCGCGCCATCAGCGGAAACGACACCACCGCAGCCGCAAGCGCAGCCGCAAACCATGTGAACACAAGCTCCACGCCCAGCAGGTCGTTCAGTAGCCCGCCCACTGGCCCCCTGTTGCCCAGCAGCAGCAGCAGAGCATACCCCACAACCACCGGAGGCACCGCGAGCGGTAGCGACACCAGTGCGTCGAACACCAGCCGCCCCGGTATCCTGCGCTTCACGATCAGCCAGCTCACGCCCAGCGCAATCGGCAGATTGATCGCGGTCCCCACAACCGCAATCTGCACCGTCAGCCCCAGAACACCCAGCAATTCCAAACTTCAGCCGGCTCCCCTATTCCAGCGGCGTGAACCCGTGCCTGCTGAAAATCTCCCGTGCCGCATCGCCCTGCAGAAACTCCAGCATCGCCTCCGCGCCCTTCTCGTTCTCCGCGCCCTGCACGACCGCAGCCGGGTACACCACATCCGGGTACGAGTCGGTCGGCACGATGTCCAGCACACTCACCGCATCCGAAGTAGCGGCATCCGTCTGGTACAGGAATCCACCGTCCGCGTTCCCCGTCTCCACGTATGAAAGAGTCGCCCGCACATCGTTGGCGAATACTATGCTCGGCAGCATCCGATCCCACAGTCCCAGGTTTTGCAGCGCGGCTCTCGTGTAGTTCCCTGCCGGCGCGATCTCCGGGTCTGGCATCGCTATGCGCTCCAGACCTCCATCCGCCAACTCATCCACACTGCCGATTTGCGCCGCATCCCGCCCCATTATCAGCACAATCCTGTTCGACAGCAGCAGCGCCACGCCGTCCCCGGCAACCTGCCCGCCCTCGACCAGCAGGTCCATCGGCGGCTGTCCCGCCGCGAAATAAACGTCAGGACTCGCCCCTCGCACAATCTGCTGTGCCAGCGCCCTCGAAGGCCCGTAGCTCACCTCCACCTTCGTTCCGCTTGTCGCCTCGAACTCAGCAGCAGCCTCATTCATGGCGTCCGTCAGGCTCGTCGCAGCGAACACCAGAAGCGTATCCTCCCCACCATCCTGCCCGGAGCACGCTGCGAAAGACAAAGCCGCCAGGACGCACACCACCACGGCAAGCCCTCTGTTCATAAACCGGGACCCCCAGTGGAACTAATCTCGCAATTCACAGTCGCAGAGTATATTCTAGGAAACGGCAGTATCATAAGCAAAGGAAACAGCATGCAGCAGCCCGTCTCAGGCGGCAAGCACGACCCCGAGCACCTCGCCCAGATAGTCATCGAGACCACGCAACTCATCGAACGAGACCCGCTAGACGCTCAGGCGTGGTTCCGCAGGGGCAACGCGCGCTCGAACCAGGGGAGGTATGAAGACGCACGGGATGACCTTACGCAGGTCATCGCCCTCGATCCACATAACAGCATGGCATGGAACAACCGCGGCATAGCATCCCTGTGCACGGGCGACCCCGCAAGCGCAGTGTCCGACATCAGCAGGGCAATAGAGTTGGATGCAGACTACCGCGACGCCTACCACAACCGAGGCCTCGCATACTCCGAACTAGGCAGGCTCGACGAAGCCATTACCGACCTCACCCGCGCCCTTGAAATCGACCCCGACTTCTGGAGTGCATACCGCCACCGCAGCATCCTGCACGCAATGAACGGCGACCACGACGCCAGCTACCAGGACTACCTGAAAGCCCGCGAAAGCGGCTGGAACCAGTAGCTCCTTCTCCCTCGATGGGGAAAGGTTAGAGCCTGTCCTGAGCCTGTCGAAGGAATGTGGGGCGATGTATCCTGCCCATCCTGTCCATCGATGTTAGCCCAGCACCCTCAGCCGCGGAATCGAAAGCTCGCTGCAAATGTCATCGAACCACTCGATGACCTCCTTGTGCAGAGGTATCCCGTTCGCCCGCCTGTCCTCGATCTCCTCGTGCTCCGATAGCCCCGGATACAGCACTCTGTCATGTCCCGGTGCGGGCGGCGTCTCTTTCAGCAGCCGCAGCATCCGGTCCATCTTCTCCTTGAACTCGTCCACATCAGTGAACGCCGCGATGTTGAACGCCGCGAACGAGTGCTTCGACCCGCCCTCTCGGTCAACCATGCTAGGAAGCGCGCCCGACAGCATCGTCCCCAGCACCTCAGACATCAGCGCAAGCCCGTATCCCTTGTGCGAACCCATCTCGCGCGTCCCGCCTAGTGGCAGGTGCCAGTACTCGCCGCGACCCCGCACATCCGTCTCCTCCATAATCGGCGAGCCGTCCGGCTCCGTAATCCAGCCCGGCAGCAGGCTCGCGCCAACCCTGCGCGCCAGTCCCAGCTTGTTCCCCGCGACATTGGAGGTAGCGGCATCGAACAGGAACGGCGGTTCGGTAGCTGCGGGTGCGGCAAGCGCAATCGGGTTGGTCCCAAGCCGTCCGACCGATCCGAAAGTCGGCACAACCTGCGCCCCGCCCGCGGTCGTAACGAAGCCGATCATATCCTGCTCCGCCGCGAGCATCGCGTGATGCCCGATGCCGCCTGAGTGCCCCGCGTTGAACATCGTCACCACACCCACGCCCACATCACGCGCCTTGTCGATCGCCATCTGCATCGCCTTCGGCCCCAGTATGACCGCAAGCCCCTTGTCCGCGTCCATGACAGCCGTCGCGGGAGCCTCGCTGATAATCCGCCAGTTCGGTTGCGGGTTCAGGCCGCCCTCGTTGTACTGCTGCACATACGCCCGCAGCATATTCGACACGCCATGCGTCTCCACACCCCGAAGGTCGGTCATGGTTAGCGTGTTCGCGCCAATCGCCGCGTCTTCCTCGCTCACGCCCATCTTCTCGAACACTCCCGCCACCGTCTCGCGCAGCGAGTCCTCTGGGACACGCACCTGGTCCTCATGCGGTACTTTGAATCGTTCAAGCATTCTCTGTTGTCCTTTCCGCACACCCGACCGAACCTTTTCGGCTCAGGCTGCACGAAGATTGCCTTTTCACGCGCCAAAGTATAACACGCAAACGCAAACACAGACCCTCACCGCTGGTGAAGTTAAATGGCTGCCAGACATACATCACAGGACCACTAGCGCCAACAACAGCCCCAAGCCGACAATCCGTATGCGTGCGTATGCACTGCGAGAAACGAATGCGAATTCAGGAAAGCCCCCTTCAATCGGCGGGCATCTCCAGCACCACTATTTCCGGTTCCTGCGAGGAGAATGCCGATGTGTTCCCTCGCTCCCACACCCAGCGCCTCAGTTCATAGATGCGGTCTGGTCGAGAAAGATATTCCTCGATCCCCAGCGCCTTTGCCACCGCCGCAGCTATCTGATGGGTGCCGCTATCCGCCAGCGCGGAATAGTCGCTGCACACCAGCTCCGGTATCTTCTGAGGGTCCACATCTATCGTGACTTTGATCGGCCGCACTCAATAACCCCCGTTTGCGTAACACAGAGCCACTTGAATTCGCAGCTCTACCACCGTTCTCCAACGCTCTTCGCAGGAATGCGATACAACTCATCCCTGTCGCGGTATCTATAACCGTTGTATCCCCGACGCCTGTTCCGATGGTTATTCAACATTATCGAGAACTGTTCCTGCACGCTCTCATCCTCTTCATTTCGCCACCGCGCCTTCACATCAACATTCTGCAGCTTGTCAGGAAGAACTATCCCGCCCGACAGCACAAGCTTGAGAGCCTCTTCTACACTTATCTCCGTATCGAACACTTCCGTTTTACTCATCAGTGCGAACATGCCTGAAGTCGGATTCGGCACGGTCGGGATGTATATCGCAATCCTTTCGCCCTGATCACCCTTCAATTCGCACTGGCCCGTCACGAAACCAAGGGCGAACACGTTCGGCTTCGGCCACTCCACAAGCACCACGCGGCTGAACTCGCTATACGACGACAGATGGCCCGCTACCTGCTCCGTCAGCCCATATATGCTCTTCACCACCGGAATGCGGCTGAAGACCGCATGCTGCGCCGCCATAGTCACCTTTCCCACGCGCGGCGACAACACGAGACCGGAGAAATAGAAAATTACGAACAGCAGCAGCAGGCTGAGTCCCGGGGCGTTGAAAGGCAGCAAGTTCAGCAATGGCGCTAACAGCCCGTCGGTGTAACCCACCAGGAAACGCAGCACGAGATAAGTAACGAGTATCGGAACGAACATCATGAAGCCCGACCGCACCCGTCCCCAGACATGGTGCTCCATCCTCTGCGCTCTGTTCATGGGCTGTGATCCCACTACTGCCTGCATTTCTTGCCTTTCGCAAACTTTACGCCCAAAGGATAGTCAACCAAAACCTCTAACTTAAAGACAGTTTTGGACACCTTTTAGATGTATGCCAAAAATTGGTCGGTAACATCTATGTAAACTTCCTGTCGGACGCGCCGATGTAAAGTCGTTTCACAGCCTTTTTCTGGTGAATTTCGAGTGCCGGCGATCGCTCAAGTCAGCCATAAGACTTACAAATGCCTCTTAAGACGCTATAATGAAGACGCTATGATTCCTGTTGACGCGCACTTGTACGCTGATTTGAACCGCACTTTTCGTTTCGGATGTGACCCAAGCACAGACATTCGATATTGAGCAATCAGGGCTTTCCCAATGACTGAGTCCAGGCTTCAGCGCAGCATCCTGATAGTTGACGACGAATGGGACTCCACCATTCTGCGAAGCGTCCGCAAGCGTCTCGACGAAGAGGGTTGGCGCACCAGGGTTGTCGTTCCCTTCGACTTCATCGTCTCCGGCGACGACTTTGAAGCCGAAGCGCTCTACGCCATCGAAGAGGATCGTCCTGACGGCGTCGTACTCGATGTCCGCTTCGGCGAGCACGGCTCCGACAGGTTCAAGGGCCTGGCCATACTCCAGAAGATAGTCGAGCATCACCCCCAACTCCCCGTCCTCATGTTCACCCAGTACGTGCAGGGTCCCGACCGGGAGACCGCAGTGCGCGGCACGCTCAAGTGGGACGCGCAGGTTGACTTCATTGACAAGCTCGCAAGTCCCGAAGAGGTCGTCATGAGGTTGCGTAGGCTCATGGGCACCACTCCGGACACCATCCGGCTGGGAGGCAAGCTATCCCTCGACACCGCCAACGAAGTGGTGTACGTGCACGACGCCGAAAGCGCCACTCCGGTAACGGAACTTCACGGCTTGCGCTTCGACATTCTGCAGGAACTCGCTTCTACCTGGTATCGCAGCCCCGGAGAGGTTGTCCCCTTCGCGAGGCTGATGCGATACTCCGAAGGCGAAGACCCGCGCGCATCCATACGCGTGCGCATCCGCGAAATCAAGGTCGCCATCGGTAAGGCGATTGGAGTAAAGTTCGGCGCGGGAGACCTCATCGTCAACGTCCGCGACAGAGGCTACCGCCTAGTGCCACCCGACTAGACCAAATCGCTCTCTCATCTATGGAAAATGGGACCATCCAATGCGTCGTGCCGCGCTGGAACACAAGTCGAAACAAGAAATGCTGCGCCATATCCCCGCACAAGCAATAGCAAAGGTCGCAGGACTCCTCATTCTCTCCGCAGCAGTCGCCTGCTTTGTACTCGCTCCTCTCATTGGAGAAGCGCTTTTCGCCAGCATCTGGGGCATCGAGCCACTCACCTACATCGGCGCAGCCCTCCTCACATGCAGTCTGGCAGTCCTGCTCCTCGCCTACTCTCTGCCTCAGGTCCTGCGAAGGCGCGGCGATGAACCCCAGCGAGACATGCAGGACTGGAGCAGCGTCACACAGCAGTATTTCGAGCTTTTCGACCACGACCTCGGCAGGCCCTTGCGCCGCATCCTCGGCAAGGAACGTGAGGTTCGCGCATTTCTGCGCGCATCCGAAAACGGCGCAAACGGGCACGCCAACAATGAAGAAGTAACCGAACTGCTGGACGAAATCGAAATGCAGGCGCCCAACTTCCGCCTCATGATGTCAAACATCCGCGTCCTCATCCAGCTTGAAGCCCCCGATGGCTCATTCGAGCCTCAGCCCGTCGAAGTCTCCGAGGTCGTGCGCCGCATCATAGACCGCTACAATCCCATTGCCGCCGAGGGTAACAAGAGCATTACGTGGTGGGCAGACCCGCCGGAATTCGGCATCGTCTATTCCGACAGCGCCGCCATTGAGCACATCGTCACGAATCTCGTGGACAACGCCATCCGATTCGCCAAATCTCAGGTCGAAGTCGGCCTGACGCGCGAGGATTCCCGCTTCTCCATACAGGTCTGGGATGACGGCGAAGGCGTTGCTGCCCACTACCAGCCTCACATCTTCGACCGGGGCTGGACTCCGGCAGTCGCCCGTCGTGAAGAAAAGACCAGTTCGGGTCTCGGACTGTACATCGCTCACACCCTCTCCACCCGGTTCGGCGGCGAACTCACAATAGATAACGACAGGTCATCCGGCCCCGACAACCAGACAGCTTTCGTCCTCACCCTGCCATCCGTCCCCGCCGCAAAAGCCGCACAATAACTCCCCTGACAGCGGGCGCGCAATTTGCGCTAGAATTATTGCTGCAACGAACGGGCGCGGATCACTCCAGCCAAAGACCACAATGATTCTGGTGGTCGCGCGTTATTGTCATTTAAGAATAGCAAGCACATTCGGAGATGCATTTGTCGACCTGCGGTCGAGGTTACGGACTTCTGTTAGCGATGTTGCTCGCAACATTGCTCGCTGCCGCGTGCATAACGCCCTTGCCGCGCACCGAGCCAACGCCCGTCGCAACGGCAACCCCGGTCCCTACGCCAACGCCGCAGCCGTCGCCAACGCCCCCTCCTACGAGCACACCTGCGCCAACCCCCACGCCCACAGTCACGATAGAAGGCTTGCTCGATGTCCGCGGGCCCGAAGACAGCGCAGCCCTCCGCGCCGACAGCGTGGTGGTCCACGGCTATGCCCGCATAGACACCACCGTTCAGATAAATGGTAAGCCCGCCGAACTCGACGACACGGGACGGTTCAGCCGGGTGGTTGATCTGTCGCCGGGTGTCAACTCCATCACCGTCGATGCCGAGTCCGAGGACGGCGCGTCCGAATCCACGACCCTATCCGTCGTATCGCTGCTTCTACCCCCGCAGCCCTTCTTCCTAATAGTGACCGAGCCGGAGGACCAGAGTTTCGTGGTTCACCCGACGATCCCCCTCGTGGGGCGCACGACCGCCGGCACGATGGTAACTGTGAATGGCGTCGCTGTCCCCGTTGACATCTCCGGCGTCTTCTCCACCACGATCACGCTGGACACCGGTCCCAACCTCATCGAAGTGCAGGGCACAAGCACCGAAGGCGAAGAACTCAACGCCCTCGTCGCCGTAATCTACCGCTCAACCGTACCCACACCACCCCCGCTCCCCTCCCAGTAAGCGCCCTTAGTCCCCGCGAAATCGGAGTTTTGCCGCGCCTCAACAGTGGACTACCGTTACGGTAGAGCATACGAGGTATGGTTGCGCTTTCAAGCACAAAAAGCCATCCCCTCAACCCATCAATTCTATGCTATACTCACATTTAGGTCTTTTTCTCCCCGGCAGCAGCGCGCGCGCTGCATTTGATGGCATTGGTTGGTTCGCAAATGGCATTAGAGAGCAGCGTCACGCAAGACGAAGTTCCGCTTACGGCGGACAGCCGCTCTTCCATACGCCGCCGACTTGAAGCACGCGAGCAGCAACTCTCCCCCTTCGCAGCAAAGTCCAGCCAGTCCGCAGGACGCGCCACCCCCGAATCTCCCTCCGATGTCCGCACCGAGTACCAGCGCGACCGGGACCGCATCATCCACTCCAAGGCTTTCCGGCGACTCAAGCACAAGACTCAGGTCTTCATCGCCCCCCTCGGCGACCACTATGTAACCCGCCTCACCCACACGCTTGAAGTCAGCCAGATTGCCCGCACCATAGCCCGCGCGCTCAACCTCAACGAAGACCTAGCCGAAGCCATCGCGCTCGGCCACGACCTCGGTCACACTCCCTTCGGACACATCGGCGAAGACGAGCTTGACAGGATTCTCCCTGACGGCTTCAGGCACAGCCGCCAGAGCCTCAACATCGTCGAGCGTATCGAGCGCGAAGGACGCGGCCTCAACCTCACATGGGAAGTGCGGCAGGGCATCCTGATGCACTCGAAGCCGCGCGGCGACTTCCTCGCGGCGCTCGACAACGACATCACCCTCGAAGCGCAGATAGTCCGCATATCCGACGCCGTCGCATACATCAACCACGACCTCGCCGACGCCTTCCGCGCGGGCATCCTGTCCGACGAGGACCTGCCCGCATCCGTCGCGGAGACGCTGGGCGACCGACACTCGGAGCGCATCAACACCATCGTCTGCGACATCATAGACCACTCTTATCATGTCAGCGGCCTTCCCAACGCCGTTCGCCCTGAGCCTGTCGAAGGGCCTGCCAGCAGGCAGAACGGCACACTCCCCGAGCCTCAACTCGCCGTCAGAATGGGCGACGAAGTGCGAGCCGCCTTCATGGAACTCCGCGAGTTCATGTTCGACACCGTATATCTGCCCAACGACGACAGCCCGGAAGGTGATGCCGCCCGCCGCATAGTCCGCTTCCTATACGGCTACTTCGGCGAGCACCATGACGAAATACCCTCTGCCGACCCACTCATGGAAGACATAACTCAGCGCAGCCGCACTCGGCAAGAGGCCGTCGTGGATTACGTGTCGGGAATGACCGATCTCTACGCCATTCGGCTGGCGGAAAAACTATCGCCCGGCATCACCAAGACATTCTCAGAAAGATTGCTATAATGGATTACATCTCTCCCGCCGACCGCGTGCGTCTGCGAACCGTCCGGCTTCAGATCAAGCGAGTCCGAGAGCATCTCGAAGCCATGCAGCGAGACGCCCACGGCGTGGAGTACGCCCCCTGGAAGAACGAGGTTGACAACATCTGGAAGATTACCTTCGAGAATATCAACGAGATGAGCGAAACCCCGCAGCAAAGCGCCTTGGAAATGATCCGCGAACCATGGATGATGTACTTGTCCCACTACGCCGCCATCGGCGCCGAGTAGCATTTACCCACATTGAAATGCGACCGGCGGATATGCCGTTCGCCCTCAGCTCATCGAAGAACGCAGGCCACTGAGCGAGCAGAAAGAGAAAACCTTGAACCAAAACGCCGCCGCAATCGAAATGGAAGCCGACCTCAATCAGGCGCGCCGCACGGCGGTTATGGCGCACAATGTCGTCATTCGCCTGCGCGAACTCGGCTTACCCGACACTCTGGACGACGAACTCGCCAGCGTCAGCACCGACCTCGGCGACCTCTGGGGCGCGCAGAAGGAGTTCACCGACCATCTGCACAACATGCTCAAGACCTCCCATGACTGGGACTCGGTCGGCGACTCTCTGGTTGATATGCGCGCTTCCATCGAGCACATCGCCTGGCATCTCGAAAGTATCCACGAACCTCTGACAAGGCTCGCCGAATACGCCTACTCTCAAGCGGACAATTAGCGGGTCGGTTTATCGAGAAGACGAGTGGAGACTTCAGAATGTCCTACAAGCAGACTTGATGCAGAGGATGATGAGCAGGAAATTGCGAGACTGCGCCTCGCCTTTAATGCAATGCCTAAAGTCCATGCACACGGGGAAGAGACTTTTGAAAGGCATCCTGACATCAGGCCAGAATGGATTATGAAGATTGTTGAAGAACCTTACGATCAATTTGAGGCTTACAGGAACGGAAGGCGAAGGACGGTTATTGTGGGGCGAGTGCCACAGCTGAGGCAATGGGTGAGCGTAGTTTTCGACGGTAAGCCCGAAACAGGGGTGTTTCTCACCGCTTATCAGGACAGTCGATTGGCAAAGAGGTACGGAGGGTGACCGTGGCAGAACAACTGAACAAGGTTGCCATTGAAATTGACGCCATACCCCAGGCGCGGGTGGTGTATGACCCGGCGCAGGATATTCTGCTAATTGAAAGCGGAGAGAAGAGCGCTATCGGAGAAGAGATGGCGGAAGGCATAATCGTCCACTACAACAAAGACGACGAAACTGCGGCAACCGATGAAGCGGTCAGAGCGGTTGCCATCTTCATTGACGGCGCCGAGGCTGCGCTCAAGCCTTTTGTTGATGCCATTCTAAAGAAGCATGGCACAAAATTGGGTACGCTCCAAAATGGCATTGAGGTGAAGAGAATCCCACAGAAGTCTGCCCATTCACAACTAGAAACTGACTGAGAAAATATGACCCTAGTTGACGACATACGAGCCCGGCTGGACATCGTTGATGTGGTATCCGGCTACATCGCGCTCCAGAAAGCGGGCCGCAGCTTCAAGGCGCCCTGCCCCTTCCATACAGAGCGCACGCCCTCGTTCATCGTCAACCCCGAGCGGCAAAGCTGGCACTGCTTCGGCGCATGCTCCACAGGCGGCGACGCCTTCTCCTTCGTCATGCGTCACCAGAACGTCGAGTTCGGCGAAGCACTTCGCATGCTCGCGCAGAAGGCGGGCGTCGAACTCTCGCAGGCAAGTAAACAGGACAGCGACAAGCGAAGCAAGCTCCATGCCGTCAACCGTCTCGCCGCCACATGGTATCAGGAGCGCCTCAAATCCTCCGAAGGCGCGGCTGCCATGGACTACATAAGGCAGCGCGGCATCAGCCCTGAGATGATCGACGCCTTCCAGCTCGGCTACTCACCCGATAATTGGCAGGGCTTGAAGACCTACTTGGCGCAGATGGGAGCGCCGGAGGCAGATGCGGTAGAAGCCGGTCTGATTTATCGCCGAGACGAAGACGGCAGAACATGGGACTTCTTCCGCGACCGATTGATGTTCCCCATCCACGACAGGCAGGGCAACGTCATAGGCTTTGGCGGACGACAACTTACTGAGCCCGCCCCGGACGCACCGGGATACAACCCCAAATACATCAATACCTCAGCCACTCCCATCTTCGACAAACGCAACTCCCTCTACGCCATCCATCGCGCCCACTCCGCAATCCGCGAATCCAACACCGGAATCATCGTTGAAGGCTACATGGACGTCATAGCGGCGCACCAGCATGGCTACACCAACGTAGTCGCCTCCATGGGCACCGCCCTCACCGAAAGCCAGGTCTCGCAGCTCAAGTCGCTTGCCACAAACTTCGTCCTCGCCCTCGATCCCGACACCGCCGGACAGGAAGCCACACTCCGCAGCCTAGAAGCATCGTGGAAGGTCATCGGCATCCAGTCCGCCTCACGCGGTCGCTCGCAGGGCGTTCTATACCAGCGCGATCCCATCACCCTCAGCATAGCCGCGCTCCCCGACGGCAAGGACCCCGACGATCTCATACGCCATGACCCGGACGAGTGGGAACGACTTACCAGAGAGGCGCCGCCGCTGATGAGCTATCTCATACCGGCAATCGCATCCCGCTTCGACACCAGCACTGGTCACGGCAAGACACAGGTCGTCGAAGCCATATTCCCGCTCATCGCAGCGACGCAGAACCCGTTCGACCAGCAGCGCTATCTGCAAGACCTCGCCGATACGCTCAGCATCACCCTTGACGCGCTCAAGGCAGGACTCCCGCGAACCCCCGCATCTTCAGGCAGCTACCGGCGCGGGCAATCTCGTAGAAGCGACTCTCAAGCCGCCGACCGTGACCGATTCGCAGCCTCAGCACTCAACACCAACCGCGACTTCATACGAGAGAACTACATGCTCGGGCTTGTACTCAACAGACCCGCATTGCAGACACTACTGGATGACTTCTCCCCAGATTACTTCCGCAATACCGCGAACAGGGAACTCTTCGCCCGCTGGATGACCTGCGAAGGCATAGATGATCTGGAATCATCGCTCGACGACCCGCTGCGCGAGCATCTGCAAAACCTGCTCTCGGACAACAGCCCTGATATGGACATTGCGGATAGCGAGCGCGCCCTGAATGAGTGCAAGCAATACATCACGCGGCAATATCTCGCTGAGGTCCGGGAGGCGCGACTGGAAACCTCGGACCCTGCCACGCCGCCGTCATGGGATCTGGTGGAAGAAATCACCAGCCTCGACGAAGGCATCAGAGCAGCCGAAGTCAGATAGAATGAAACGCAACAACCACACTGAATTACCGACTACAGGATAGACTGAAGGGCATAACAAAACCGATTGGGGGCAGAGAGTATATGAACGCAAACTTGGACGGCGACGGCATTGATGATGTCATGATGGGCATACCGCAGGGCGTATCCACCGGAGACCTCATCCAGACAAGCAAATCCAGGGAAGACGGTTACAGGATGGGCGAGCCTGAAATCATCCTCTCCGGGCGCAACGGCGCGTCGGAAGACCGCAACGGCGCAAGCTACGACGAAGATGATGAGAAAGAGTCCGACGAGCCCGATATTGACAGCGAGTGGGTCAAAAAGCTCGAAAACGTGGACATCATCGACGACCCCGTCCGCATGTACCTGCGCGAAATCGGCAGGGTCGGCTTGCTCAAGGCCGCCGACGAGCGCAAGCTCGCCCGCGAAATGGAAGAATGGAAGCACATCGACAAGGTCGAAGAGGAGCTTCAATCTATATTGAGCAGGCGCCCGCGCGCTTGGCAGACCGTCCACCAGTTCATGATCAACCTCGCGGCATCCGAGGCGCTCCTCGGAGCCTTCTGCCGCTACCACGCCCTCCCTAAGCCCACCACCCTTCACGAAATGCTCACCGATGAAGACCTCACCGATGCACTCAACGGCGAACTCCCCGAAGAGATGCTCAACTTCATCGCCGAAATCCTCAACCGCGAACCCGACGACATCAAAGAGGAAATCAGGGAACTCTCCCTCAACAGCCGCCTCCTCCCCGAAGAGATTCACGACATTTTCGAAATCTCCCCCACCATCACCCAGCTCAGCACTCTCGGCGATACCCCCGGCTACTACAAGCAGATCGAGACCTACGAACTCGCGTTCAACAGGCACATCAACCGCACTAAGATTGCCGGCAGGCGCGCCCAGCGTCACCTCGCCGAAGCGAACCTGCGCCTCGTAGTCAGCGTTGCCAAGAAGTACATCGGCAGGGGAATGTCCCTCCTGGATCTCATTCAGGAAGGCAACATCGGCCTCATCCGCGCCGTCGAGAAGTTCGACTACCGCAAGGGCTACAAGTTCAGCACCTACGCGACATGGTGGATTCGGCAGGCAATCACGCGCGCCATCGCCGACCAGGCGCGCACTATCCGCATCCCCGTCCACATGGTCGAGACCATCAACAAGCTCCTTCGGGTCAGCCGCCGTCTCGTGCAAGAATACGGACGCGAGCCGACCAGCGAGGAGATCGGATCAGGCATGGACGTAACGCCGGAAAGAGTGCGCGAAATCCTCAAGATCTCCCAGGAGCCTGTCTCCCTCGAAACCCCAATCGGCGAAGAAGAGGACAGCCATCTCGGAGACTTCATCGAGGATCGAAGCGCCCTCGCCCCCGCCGACGCGGCATCCTACCAGCTCCTCAAGGAGCAGGTCGAAGATGTCCTGCTCACCCTCAACGAGCGCGAGGCGCGAGTCCTGCAACTCCGATTCGGCCTCGAAGACGGACGCAGCCGCACCCTCGAAGAGGTTGGCCGCGACTTCGGCGTAACCCGCGAGCGCATCCGACAGATAGAAGCCAAGGCGCTCCGCAAGCTCCGTCACCCCAACCGCTCCAAGAAACTCCGCGACTTCCTGGAGTAAGCCACACTATCCAGCCCCAGTTAAAATATCCCCTCTCCCTTGGGGAGAGGGCTAGGGTGAGGGGACTGTGTTCCTTCCCCCTTGATGGGGGAAGGTTAGGATGGGGGTGACGATCCTCTGCAGCCGTTTCTGACGCCGACCGCACAACTGAAAAAGATATGACAACACTAACTCAATCCGACCCAATCTATACACAACCCGACACCCGCTCGACCATCCCCACCGTCGCAGTCGTTCCAACCTCGCCCCACACCGTCCTAGACGACATTGCTAGGGCAATGCGTCTGGCCGGCTACGAGCAGACCCTTCCCAGAGACCACGCCACCCTGCTCAAGATAAACATCTCGTGGCAGCACTACTACCCCGCCTGCTCCACCGCGCCCTGGCAGCTCGACGGCGCAATCCGCGCCCTCAAGACAGACGGCTACGACAACCTCATTCCCGCCCACAACGGCACCGTCGTCGTTGACGCCAAAGAGGGAGCAATCAACAACAAGCACACCCCTGTTGAGCGGATGCACGGCCTTGAAGCCCTCTACCTTGAAGACGAAAAGTGGATCGACTTCACTCCCAGCGACAGGATGCTCGCTCTTGACAGCATCTACCCCGACGGCTTTCAGATTCCCGAGACCTTCATCGGCAAGAACGTACTGCACCTGCCCACAATGAAGACCCACGTCTTCACCACCATCACCGGCGCGATGAAGAACGCATTCGGCGGCTTGCTCAACCACAACCGCCATTGGACCCACTCAGCCATCCACGAAACCCTTGTGGACCTGCTGCAAATACAAAAGCAGATTCACCCCGGCATCTTCGCCGTGACTGACGGCACATTCGCCGGAGACGGCCCCGGTCCCCGCGCAATGCGCTGGCATACCAAGAACGTCATCCTCGCAAGCGCCGATCAGGTCGCCATAGATGCCGTCGCCGCCAAGATGATGGGCTTCGACCCCCTGAGCATCAAGTTCATCTGGATGGCGCACGAGATGGACTTGGGCTGCGGAGACATCCGCGACATCGAAATCGTCGGCTCCGACATCGACGGCATAGACTGGAACTTCAGCAGCGGCGAAAACACCCTCTTCAGCACCGGCCAAAAATCCGTGTACTGGGGTCCCTTCAAGCCCTTGGAGAACGCCATCGCCCGCTCCCCCCTCGTCAACCTCGCCATCGCCGCCTCCAACCTCTACCACAACGGCTACTGGCTCCCCCTCATAGGCCGCCCCCGAGTCAACGCCGCCCTGAATACAGACTGGGGCAAGCTGTTTCAGAGCTATTGACGCTCAGTGACAGAGTTCAGATAGACTGCTTCCTTCTCAACTGGCATAATGTGAGTATCTGACTTGGAGCAGCGATATGAAAACAATAACCGCCAACGAGTTCAAAGAGCGCTGCCTGACGCTGCTGGACGAACTTGACCGCGAGAATATCGTAATAACAAGGCACGGCAAGCCGATCGCTCGCCTAGTTCCCTACAAGGGCCAATCGGCAGACCTGATCGGCAGCCTAAGCCACAAAATCAAGGTTCATGGCGACATCTTCACCACCGGCCTCCATTGGGACGCTGATGCTCAACCTTGACACCCATATTCTCATTTTCGCTCTTAATGACGAGTTACGCCCCATTGAGCAAGTCCTCTTGGCAGAGGACGAATGGTCGATTTCTTCCATCGTACTATGGGAGTTGGCTAAGCTCATACAACTTCGTCGAGTCGATTTGGACCTGGATGACCCAGAGTTGAGAAGGATTCTAAACCGCGTTCACATTTGGCCGATCACGATGGAAGTGGCGCACGCCTCGACCATCCTCGATTTCAGAAGCGACCCGGCAGACGAGATTATCGCCGCAACCAGCTTAGTGCATAACATCCCGTTGGTTACTCGTGACCGTGCTCTCCAACGCTCACAGATCGTGCCACTTGCTCTGGAATAGCAGGGGCGCCGACAGACTGACCCACTGACTAACTGAAAGACTAACCCCTACCTGAACAACTCCGCTATCCTCTCACCCACCACATGCTCCTCGCCCTCGCTCATTCCGAAAGTGTGGATGGTGATGCAGTCTTCCCAGTCCCGCACCCGCGTCCATATCGGCGGGTCGCCCGCCTTCAGCTTGTCAACGACATCCTGAACCGTCATCCCTGTAACAGACGGATCCACCCGCAGGTCCAGTCCGAACGGCTGGTGCCCGATAATGTTGTCCAGCATCACGGCGCTAACGCCCTCGATCCCCTTCAG
Organism: Dehalococcoidia bacterium; assembly: GCA_965203955.1. Taxonomy (GTDB): domain Bacteria; phylum Chloroflexota; class Dehalococcoidia; order Lucifugimonadales; family JADFKI01; genus Bin90. The sequence continues at coordinate 590,411 of OZ241923.1, forward strand.
CGCATCAATAATCACCTGCGTCCTGCTCTCTGTAATCGCAAGCCGCTCCTCATGGTTCATCGTCATCCACCGCCGAGTGGCGGCGACCGCGCCGATCATCTCCTGCCGGTCTATCTTCTGCGGCCTGCCGACCCCGCGCACCCGTCGTCCCTCGTATGATGCGAACGCCTGGTAGCTCAGCTTCCGAATCATGTCCTCGGAGCCGAGCGCAAGCCCCACCGACTGTGGCGCGCCCATGTACTTCGCCGCTATGCACTGGAAGTCCGCTCCCATCCGCACGTACTTGCCGAAGTTCTCCAGCGGGTATATCTGCCCCGCCGCGTCCACTGTTACTGGCACGCCATGCGCGTGGGCGATCTCGATTGTATCCTCCAGCGACAGCGCATCCGGGTCCGGCGTCTGCTCCACCGCATAGTAATGCACGCCCGCCGTGTTCGGCCCTATCGCATTCTCCAGGTCCTCGCGAGTCGTCCTCTCGTCCGTCCCGAAGTCCACCAGCTTCGCGCCCGCAAGCTCGAGGCACCTGTCATACCAGTAGTGCATCACGTACCGCTGACGCCTCTGTATCAGGATTTCGTTCTTCATCCCGGTGGTGTCCGGCAGCTGCTGAATCTTATCGTCATCATCGCCCGCCATCAGCGCAGCCGTCGCCAGTGTCAGCGCAGACCCCGCGCCCGACGTGATGTACGCAGCAGGCACGTCCACCATATCCGCAATCGCCTGACCCGCTCTCTCCTGCAGGTCCATCAGCGGAATGTACGCCGCGTCCGCCTTGTCCATCGCCTCCCGCACCTCCGGCGCAGGCGTCGATCCGCCCAGCATCGTAACGCTCCCGATCGCGTTTATCACCGGAGTCGCCCCCAGATCCTTGTAAACTTCAGCCCAGTTGGAATCAGCCATTCTTATCCTCTCCTATATCATCGCGCTCTCGAACACTGCGCTTATATCGATTTCAAGGCCGGGCAGCAGGGTAGATTCAAATGTATCGCCCCCTCCATACACGCCTGCCGTAATGAAACTCTCGCCACCAGAGACGCTCACTTCAATTATTTCGTGGTTAATATCTGCGATCCAGTATTCTCGAACTCCGTATCGGGCGTACAATTCCCGCTTAACGACGCGGTCATGCCGTGTAGTTGACGGCGACAATACCTCGACAACTAGGTCCGGAGCGCCCTGCACATACTGCCCCCATTTGATGATGCCCAATCGCTCGTTGGAAATGAACATCATGTCCGGCTGAAGCACGACGTATTCAGAAAGCGCCACAGCAAGAGGCGCTATGTACGCTCTGCCAAGACTGTTTTCTCTTACAAAGGTGCGAATCATGGTGAACAGTTCCGCAAGGAAGTCCTGATGCTCCGGTACAGGCGTTGGCGCCATATAAAGTTCTCCGTCTATAAGCTCATAGCGGTCATCCGCCTCCGGCAGGTCGAAGTATTCCTGGTATGTCAGTCGCACCTGCTGTCCCGTAGCCATATCGCCCCCTCCTTAGCTCAGAAACTGAAACCCGCCGTTGCTGTCGTATTCGCGCGTGCTGTACACCCCGAGGTCTCGCCCCTGGTGCACATGTATGATGACTTCCTGACGCACGATTCCGGCAGCGTCCAGCAGTTCGCCGTCCGCCATATCAATAAGCTCGTGAACATCATCCCCGGTCAGGCTCTCATCGACATTCAGCGTCGCATGCACAATAACGTCCGCGAAATGCACGTCCAGCCGCCCAATGTTCCTGTCCCCGTCAAGCACCGTGTAGCACTCGGAAAACGGCGTCCTGCACTCGCGCTCAAAATGAAACTCTGCCACCGACTAAATCCCCTCTATCCTGTACATCGATGTTAGCCCCGCTACTCCCGTACATGCCCATCTCCCAGCACCGTCCACTTGTACGACGTCAGCTCCTTCAGGCCCATCGGCCCCCGCGCATGCATCTTGTCCGTGCTGATGGCAACCTCAGCGCCCAGTCCGAACTGACCGCCGTCATTGAACCGTGTCGAAGCGTTCACAAACACCGCGCCCGCGTCCACCTCGTCAAGGAAGCGCATCGCAGCCCGGTGATCGTCGGTCACGATTGCTTCCGAGTGCCCGGATCCATAAGACTGGATATGCTCCAGAGCCTCGTCAAGCGAGTCCACCACCCGGACGCCCGCAGTCAGCGACAGGTGCTCCGTAGTCCAGTCCTCTTCCGTAACGGGCACGGCACGCGTGCCATTCTCAGTTCCCAGCAGGCTCAACGCTCTCAGATCACAGCGCATCTCCACGCCCACTTCCTTCCACCGCTTCGCCAGCGCAGGCAGGAACGACGTAGCCCGCTCCGAATGCACTATCACCGTGTCCAGCGCATTGCACACTGATGGGCGCGACACCTTCGCGTTGTCCACTATATCCAGCGCCATCTCCACATCCGCATCGCTGTCCACGTATGTATGGCATACGCCCACTCCGCCCGTTATCGCCGGTATCGTAGCCTCCGCTGCCACCCGATTGATCAGTGCCTGGCTCCCGCGCGGAATCAGCAAGTCTATGATGCCCTTAGCCTTCAGCATCTGCCCCACTACGGCGCGGTCTGTCGTCTCCATCACCTGCACCGCATCCTCAGGAATGCCCGCGTCCGCAATCGAGTCCTTCACCAGGGAAGCAAGCGCAGTGTTCGAGTTGATCGCGTCGCTTCCACCCCGAAGTATGATCGCGTTCCCCGACTTCAGACACAGCGAGCTTATGTCGATGGTTACATTCGGCCTGCTCTCGTACACCGCCCCGATGACACCGAGAGGCACTCGTCGCTTGCCAACGGTCATCCCGTTAGGCACATTCCGCATCTCGATCATCTCGCCTACCGGGTCCGGCTGTGCCGCAATCCCACGCACATCGTTTGCAAGACCTTCAAGCCTCTCAGGCGTCAGCAGAAGCCTGTCCAGAAAGTAATCCTCCAGCCCCTTCTTCTTGCCGTTTTCGATGTCCCGTTCGTTCGCCGCGAGTATCTCCTCCTCACGCGCCTTCAGCCCGTCCGCGACATTATGCAGCGCAGCATTCTTCACGTCCGCGCTGATAGTCACCAGCCTGCGCGCCGCCTTCCGCGCCGCCCTGCCCTTTACTTCAAGCTCACTTATAGCCGTTGTCATAGCAATGTCCTCCACCTAATGAGAACCTTGAGTGCATCTATATTCAATTTGCCAGAGCCGCAAGAACTGCCCAAAAGCCCGCGCTCATTGCCCCAAGAATAACGATTGCCGCAGCGAACAAAGCAAAGAGAAGCCGGTCAACCTTTGCTTCAAGTCGGTCTAGGCGTCTTCTGGTTTCGGCTTGCATAGCCTCCAGAACCGCCACACGCTCCGGTATATCTGCATTTGCCACGTCCCCCTCCTCTCACTTGGCTGCAAACGCAGCATTCTTATCCTGTCCATCCATGTTAGCCCCCGAAATTCAGACGATAACCATATTGTTCCTGTGAACAACCTCGTCGCCATAAGTAACTCCCAGAATATCAGCGATATGCCGCGAATGCTTACCCTTTATCTCCGCGACCTCCGCCGCGCTGTAATTCGTGATGCCAAGCCCCACCTGAGCGCTCTTGCGGTTCACGATGGAAACCAGGTCCCCCCGTCCAAACATCCCATTCGCCTGTGTGATTCCCGCAGGCAGAAGGCTCCCGTTTCTCCGTTGCAGCACCCGCGCAGCGCCGTCATCAATTCCGATCTCACCCTTGATCGAAAGCCCGCTCAGCATCCACCGCTTGCGGCTCTCCACGCTATCAACCCTCTTCGGGAAGTACGTCCCGAGGTGTTCGCCGCCAGCAATGCGCTCGATCACATTCGGCGTCCTGCCGTTCGCGATGAACACATCCACGCCCGAGTTCGCAGCCATTCTCGCAGCTTCCAGCTTTGTCCGCATTCCCCCGCGCCCCAGCGCATCCAGCGAAGGCCCGCCAAGCCTCTGCACTTCCTCCGAAACGCGCTTGACCACAGGGATCAGCCGCGCGCGCGCGTCGATATTCGGATCGGCAGTATAGAGGCCCCCCACGCTGCCCACGATTATCAGCAGGTCGGCGTCCACAAGGTTCGCCACCAGCGCGGATAGCCTGTCGTTGTCTCCGAACACATCGCCCGCCAGTTCCTCGATGGCAACGACGTCATTCTCGTTGATGATAGGCACTACCCTGCGCCGCGCAAGTTCCATCAGCGCGTTGCGAATGTTGATGTAGCCGAGTCTGTCCGATATGTCTCGCTGCGAAATCAGTCCCTGCGCGATCGGGATGTCCTGCCAGCTGAAAAGCTGCTCGTAGGTGTGCATCAGGTGGCCCTGCCCAACCGCCGCAAGCGCCTGCTTCAGCGGCAGGTTGCTGCCCTCGTTGGACACCCCCAACACGCGCCGCCCGGCAGCCACCGCCCCCGACGACACCAGCAGCATCTCGCTTCCACGCGAGTGCAGCCGCGCGATCTGCCCCACCAGTGCCGCCACCACCTCGATATCGATATGCTCGCCGCCGCCCGTAAGCAGCGCAGTCCCCGCCTTCACCACAATGCGGCTGCCATCGGCGCAGCCCGCCCATGTGGAAGGAGTGATTGCCGTGGAATCTTGCGGTTTCAACATAATCGCTCGACGTCGGTCAATTCACCGGAGTTAGACATTTAGCGCGGCAAGCGCCTCGTGCAATTATACCAGCATCTCATCGGGACTTCGCAGTCCTCTGCTGAAACCGATTGAGCGTCTCAATGACAAGTCTATTGAGGGCGACATCAACCCAGCACCCGCTCGAACACGTACCGGCCGATGTCCCGGTTCTCCGCGAACTCGAACCCGTCGAAGTCACCATTGTAGCCGATTATCGGTACGTCTTGTTCGTGCGCCGATGCATGCGAGCGCAAGCTGTGACCCGCGCCGGTATCGTCCCACGAGTCTTCCAGCTCCTTCGGGCCGAACACAGTGTCGATGTCTCCGGTGACCACCAGATCGCCGATGCGGTCATAGTTCAGCCGAAGCTGCTCCGTAGCCTCCTCTCGGCTGTACACGCGCTCCACGCCGGGCGTCTCGCGCAGAATACCCGCCGCATCGTCGGTTCGCGCCGCGTCGCCGGAGTGAAGATACATGAACATGCACCCGCCCAGGTTGTTGTGATGCACCACGTAGCGGTCCTTGATAATGGGCACCGCCTCCGCTCCAATCCCTTTCACCCCAAGCACATCCGCGAGGTCCACCATGCGCTTCTTGGGATTCATGCCGTGATCCGCCGTCAGCAGCAGCGTAACATCGGGATGCGCGTCCACAAGCTCGCCTATGGCATCGTCCAGTACGGAGATATGCTGCTGCGATTCCGGCTCGTCGGGCGCGTATGTGTGCATGGCAAAGTCGGTAGTCGAGATATACACGATGTCGGCAGATTCGAGTTTCATCGCGTGGCTGGCAGCTCGTATGGTCCACCCATTGACGTCTAGCGAGTAGATCGGAGGCGGCTCTCCCACATCCTCGACCACCCACACCGGCGCTTGCTCCGACGAGATAGCCACGTCCGCGCCGTCTGACAGCAGCGTGCGCAGCTTGTCCTTCGACGTCGAAAGAATCGTCCTGGCGCCCATCCTGCTCGCGCGCTGGAACAGCGTCTCCGACAGGATGTACTCGCCGGACTCCATGTAGATGTCCTCGCCCGTATCGCGCACCATCCTGTAGTTGGAGCTTATCCCGTGCGCCGATGGGTACTCGCCGGTAACTATGGACACGTTGTTCACGTTGGTCACCGACGGCATCATAGACTTCCCAACGCGGTAGAAGCCCTGCCGCGCCAGCGCCATCAGGTTCGGCGCTTCGCACGCCTCTATGTACTCGGGGTCATATCCGTCAACAGTGATGATTACGGTTGTCTTGGACATAGTGAGCACCGCCAAATCAGATTAGGCATCTACCGCGAGGGTCGCCGGAGTGTATCTTAACACGATGAGCCTCTCAGCCTAACGCGTTGGAGTCGAGACGATTCATGAATCCCTTCCCCCTTGACGGGGGAAGGTTAGGATGAGGGTGAATGAGCATCTGAACGCTTGAATTGATACACAGCCAGCCGAAGCAAGCTAGATTCCACTCACAAGCTCCGCCCACAGATCCGTCACTGCATCCCCGTCCACACCCATCGCAACCGACACATTCGGTTCCGCGGTCGAAGCCTTCCGCCGGTCGGCAACAGTGAATCCCCGCGAAAACTCACCGCCCGACTCCACCCGTACATACATCTCCTGAAGCTCGAAAAGCTCAGGCGCAATCGCGTAAGCCATCGGGCTGAGATCCGAATATATCACTCCGCCCAACTCTGCCAGTCTGTTGTCCTTCCGATACGCCTCACTGATGAACTTCGTCGCCTCCCGAAGCATCCTAGTCGCCGGCGTATCCGCGTCCCACACCCGCTGCTGCTTCGCAACTGAAATCTCCGTGCTGTTCACCACGTCCAGCCCCACCTGCGTCACGCGCCCACCCGAGCGATACACCGCATCAGCAGCCTCCGGGTCCCCTCCAATGTTCGCCGTCGCAAGCGGTGATATATTCCCCGGTTGGTGTATGGACCCACCCATCACCACAATCTCCGCCACCGACTCCGCAAATCGCGGTTCGATGCTCGCAGCCAGGGCCACATTCGTCTGCCGCCCGATCGCCAGGATCGTCAGTTCCCCCGGCGACGCCAGCACCCGGTCGATAAGCTCAGGCACAGCATGCCGCTCCTGAATGCTCGTGGTCGGCATCGGCCAGTCTATATTCCCTATCCCGTCATCCCCATGAATATGCGGCGAATAAAACGGTTCGTGATAAGTCAACGTCCTGCCCACCCCCTGGTACACCGGAATGTCCGCGCGTCCCGCAGCCTCCAGGATCCGCAGCGTATTCACCGTGCACTGCTCCACCGACGCATTCCCGAACACCGTAGTTATCGCCTCCACCTCCAGCCTGTCGCTCGCCAGCGCCATCAGGATCGCCGCCGTGTCGTCAATACCCGGGTCCGCGTCAATTATCACCCGCTTTACCTGCGCCATCTCAATCCCTCATCCTGTCTATCCTGTTAGCTTCCGCCATGCTGAAACCGTTCGTGGTGAGCCTGTCGAATCACCCTGATGCCTGACCGCTGATACCTGACACCTAAATCACGGTGTTTCTTCGTACTCTACGCCCCCCGGCATCTGACCCCTCGGTAGGAAGAACTCGAACTGGTGCCTGTCCCCATAACCCTCGATGAACCCCGGCGACACCCCCTCCGAGTGCAGAGCAGCCGAAACAATCGTCTTGTTGAACAGGTGCACAGTATCCGCCGCCAGATACTCGTCCACATCCATCCACAGCGCCGCCTCCAGCTCCTCCTCCTGCATCGTAATCTCCGTGCTCAACGGCGACAGCCTGCACACGAAGTAGATGTCCGACTTCCCATACCGATACCCGTGCCAGTGCCGCAGGCACACCACAGCCTCGAAGCGTGTCCGCACACCCGTCTCCTCCAGCACCTCGCGCACCACGCCGTCCGCAAGATGCTCCCCTTGCACCAGCGCGCCACCCGGCAGCTTATACGACGGCCCGCTCCGAGGCCGAATCTGGTGCCGCTCCGACACCACCAGCAGTTGCCTGTCCTCGCTGATAACCACGCCTCCCGCGCCGATATAGTGCGTCGCGTGCGGCGGGATGTACGCACCCTTCTCGATCTGAAGCGTCATCATCACATAGTCCTCAGCCGCGTGATGGTAGCGGAAACCCGCCTCCGCAGCCACAGGCACAAGCTCCGCATTCGCCAGCGGAACCTCCAGCCACGCCACCTTGTAACCAACATCCTCCCAGTCATCCATCGCATCCGCCAGCCGTCGCCTGAACCGCCCCACCTCCACCGGCAGCGCCCCCGGATTCACCACAAAACCCCCAAACGGATTCGGACTCCCCTCAAGTGTACTCATGATTCCCTCTGCTATAACTTGAACCTAGATCTCAAGTCTGGTGAAGACCTTCACACCCGCACCAAAATCGTCCCCGACACTTATTCATTGCTTATACTAACAGCCCCAGTCCGCCCATCGTACACCAACGTGAAGTTCCTCAGAATGTCCCTGCCGATAAGCGCACGATAAGGCTGACTACCCTCCGCCAGGTGAACGCCCGGAAACCGTCCGGCAACCGTCGTCCGCAGTTCCGGCAAAGTAATCTCGGCAAGAAATAGATCCACCTCACCAGATCCAAGAACCCCTGACATCGGATGAGGCGCACCTCCCACGATTGGCAGTCCCATTTCGACCGCGAGATTGGCGTCTATGCAACTTACTCGACAGCCAGTATCTATCAGCGCGGGAAAAAGCGTATCCAGTTGAGCAGGGAAATCACCACCGCCGGATTGGAAGCCAGAGTCGCGTCCAATACCGACATTGAGAATTGGACCAGCCAACGCTAGCGCTTCGCCAGCGGACAGACCATCGATTCTTGTTCGAAACCTAATCGTCGGCATTTATCACAGTTACTCTGATTTCCACGTCCGCGAAGTCAGTCTCAGTCAGCGACCTAAATCTATCCGAAGGAAGGTGTACATGTGTCCACCTTTCTTTTGTTCCCTTCGAGTTGCCAGTGGTATTCGTTTCTTCCTCTAGCCCTAAGATATCAACCTCCACCCCTTGTCCTTCCGACAGTCCCGACACGTCATCCAACACTATCGTCTTTCCCTTAACGATGCCTCGCAGCCTCATCTCAAACTCCCTGCTATTTCGGTAAGCACAACACCATTATGCCTGTCTGTCATGTTGTGCAATTCTACTACCTCCCCACAAACTCCCCCATCACCCCGTCCGCAAACAGCCGCAACTGCTCCATGAACTCCGCTCGCGGCATCCCCTCCGCCCAGTGCAGTATCACATGCTCCAGCGCCGGGTACTTCGCCTCTAGCTCCCGCAGGAACGCCACGAACTCCTCCGCAGTGCCGCATATCCACGCCCGCTGCTGCACCCCATCCTCGATGTGTGGCGTCCTTGCCGGCGCGCCCGGCGTCCCCCACACGCGCCCCTGCTCGTCCGCGTACCGCACGAACCCGAAAGGCGCGAACCACTTGTAACGCTCGTCGTGGTACGGACGCAGCTTGTTCATCGCCTCTTCCTGGCTGTCCGCAATATAAAACCCCACCTCCAGCGCAAGGTTCTCCCCAAGCTCCAGGTCCCGCCCATACTTAGCGTTCGCCTCCTTGTACTGCTCGAAAATCCCCTCAACCAGCGTCTCGCCCGTCAGCCCGATAACGCCGTTTATCCCGTTCCGTGCGATGAAGTCAATCGTCCGCCCGCTCACGATAGGCTGCCACATCTCCACCGGCAGTCGCTTCGGACGCGGCACCAGCGTGACCTCCTTCAGATCGTAGCCTCGATACTCCACATCCGGCGGAATCGTGAAATACTTCCCTCTGTGCGAGAACGACTCCTCGTTGAACGCCTTGAAGATGACCTCCATCTGCTCCTCGAACAGCTCGCGGTTCGCGTCGTTGTCGATCACCGGCGCTCCGAACGACTCCACCTCCCGGCTGTGGTACCCGCGCCCCACGCCGAAGATGATGCGCCCGTCCGTCAAGATGTCCGCCATCGCGTAGTCCTCAGCAAGCCGCACCGGGTGCCACATCGGCACGATATTGAACGCGCACCCGAACTTCAGCCGCTCCGTCTTCCCCGCAAGGTGCGTCCCCATCAGGATCAGGTTCGGTATCGTCTCATACCCCTCCCGCTGGAAGTGATGCTCCGCCATCCACAGCGCGTAGAACCCCAGCTCGTCCATCAGCCCCGCCACCTGCTCCGCCGTCTCCATGCTCTGCATAAGCCGCTCATTCGGATACCGCCTCTCATCCGCAGGCAACCCGTCGCTCCCCACGTCCTCAAGGTCGATATTCCCAACATAAAGCACAGAAAAGTTCTTAATCATTCAACATTCCTTCTTGTCATTTCACAAAGATTCGCCTCACCCTATCCCATCCAGTAAATCCTGTCTATCCCGCCAGCCCCCGCACCCAGTACGTCGGCACATCCACCGTTCCATTCAGCCCATCCACAGGCGTAACCCCACCCGCAACCAGCGCCGAATCTATCCCGAAAGCATTAGCCCCTCGTATATCCGTCTCCAGCCCATCCCCAAGCATCACCATATCCATCGTGCCCGTCCGCCGAAAAGCCTCCTCGAATATCGCTCCATTCGGCTTCCCCAGCCGCGCGAACTCCAGCCCACCCCGCTCCGGATACCGCTGCCGCAGAGCAGCCTCGATTATCAGCGCCACACTCCCGCTCGCCATCCCGAAACCGTCGTCGTCCGGGTACACCAGGTCAGGATTAGGCAGCACGAGGAAAGGCGCATCCCCCGCGTCAATCATGCGGAAAAGCTCAGTCAATACCGCATTCACCCCACTCACAAACGGAAACCCAGCCTGGTCTCCCACCACGACTACATCGAACCCGTCAGAGACCTGCGCCACCACGCCGCCCGCGCGCCGCACATACTCTGCGCTGTCCTCAGTCCCCAGCACTACGCAGCGTGCGCCGTATAGACCATGTTCGGCGAAATAGCCCTTCAGTAGGCTGCCGGAAGTGATGATTTGATTCGCATCCACGTTCAATCCCACCTTGTGGTAGCTCGCGGCGCGGCTCTCAGGTAGGGCGGACGCATCGTTAGTCAGTACATAGTACGGCTTTCCGATTCGGTTCAGCCTGTCAATCACCTCCACCGCTCCCGGCAGCGCGCCCATTGAATACGACAGCACTCCGTAGGCATCGAACAGCAGCGCCGAGTACCGCTCCACAAGGTCATCAATAGTTACTTCTTGAACACTCATAGCGAATATTTTACAACTCGCGCCCTCATTATCCTATCCATTCAGACTGCGCTGGGACTCGGCTGCCGCGTCCCTACACGCCGGCATCCCTCCTTGAACCTGCGATGCGCTGATGCTATCGTGAAGGTACTACACCGCCGCAGAGGGCTGGCGCAGAGCAGCGATGGAGGGGCGATGCACCAATTCGAGCACGACGACCCCCAGCGTGAGACCGAACAGGAAAGGCCCACCAGGGGATTCACGCTGCCCGGCGCAGACCACAGAGTTGTCATCACCTGGCTGCTCCTCGCCATAAATCTGCTGGTCTGGCTGCTCATGCAGCTTGTTGGCGGCTTCCTCAGTCAGGACGTGGACATCCTGCTCCGCTTCGGCGCAATGTTCGGTCCGCTTATAGCCACCGGCGAATACTGGCGCCTCTTCACCGCCATGTTCCTCCACGCCAACCTAATCCACCTGTTCTTCAACTGCTTCGCTCTCTTCATATTCGGCAGGCTCGTCGAAGGCGTGTATGGCAGCGCCCGCTTCACAATCATCTATGTGCTTGCGGGACTTGCGGGCGGCGTCCTCAGCTACATGTTCAACAAGACAGCCATTGCTGTGGGCGCAAGCGGTGCCATCTTCGGCATTCTGGGTGCGCTCGCGGCGTATTTCTTGGTCAACCGGGAAGACCTCGGTGAAATGGGCAGGCGCAACCTCACCGGTCTGGCGACAATCGCCGCCATAAACCTCGCAATCGGGCTGCTGATCCCAAACATCGACAACTGGGCGCACTTCGGCGGGCTTGCAGGCGGATTCATCATGGGATTGGCGCTCGCCCCTCGCTACACTTACGAGATTATAGCCACGCCTATCGGATTCGCGCGGCGCATAGCGGCCCAGGCCCCGGTCGGCGTGCGCTGGTACGCGATACCGGCTTTCATCGTCTTGCTTGGAGCGCTGATCTGGTACGCAGGCACAGACGTCTCCGACTCCCAGCAGTCCCAGATTTTCGTAATTCGCGCCGAGCGTCTGCTTCAGGACGGCGACGCCATGAGCGCGCTGGAGCATGCCGATCGTGCCATTGAGCTTGACTCTCTCAGTGGCCAGGCATTCTACACGCGCGGCAAAATAATGGCGCGCATCGGCTCCACAGACCGCGCCAAGTCCGACCTCAGCGCCTCTCTACGCCTGCCCGGACTCAATCCTTCCCAGCGCGAAGACGCCATATCCCTCCTAGTGTCTCTCCCCTGAGCGAAGTCCCCTCTCCTCTTGGGAGAGGGTTAGGGTGAGGGCAATAATCCTAGGCATCCTGTATATTGATGTTAGCCCTCGTTATGGTAGAGTATGCGAATGAAATTCCCCGCAGACCGCCAGAAAAAGCGCAAGGTTCTCCTGAACGCCGTCAACTCCGTGCGCGACACCGTAGAGGCGTGCGCCGGCGAGTCTGAGCGTCTGGGCACTCTTGCGCGCCCCGCGGTTGACGCCATCCGCGACGCTGGCCTCTTCACGCTGAAACTGCCAATGCCACTCGGCGGCGCCGAAGCCGACCCCGTAACCCAGATGGAGATTATCGAAGAACTGGCGTACATAGACGCCGCCGCCGGTTGGTGCCTGATGATTGGCGCAACTGCCATCGGGCGCCCTGGCGCATTCCTCTCCGACGAAGCCATTGAAGAGATGTTCGGCGGTGGCCGTATCCCCACCGCAGCGACCGCCACATCCATCTCTGGCGAAGCAGTCCCCGTGGACGGTGGCTACATCCTCACCGGCAGATGGCTCTTCGCCAGCGGCGTTCGACACGCCGAATGGATGGCAGCAGGAGCCAAAGTGCCCGCCAGGGACGAAACTGAGGAGACCAGCCTGACCCTCGTATATCCCGTTGAAAAGGGCAAGATCCACGACAACTGGCACGTCATGGGCCTTGAGGGCAGCGGCAGCAACGACATCTCCGTCGAGGAACTATTCGTTCCTGCCCGCTTCACTTGGGAGACCGCCCTATGGGAACCTCTGCGCGGCGACGCAATCTACCGAATGGGCAGGCCCGGCTTCGTCGCAAACGAGCATCCCGCCGTCGCTCTGGGCATTGCCCGCCGCGCCCTCGACGAGATTATTGACAGCGCGCCAAAGAAAAAGCGCGGCAATCCACCCACGTCATCCCTCGCAGACCGCGAAGCGTTTCGCCGCGACATCGGAACCTGCGACTTCCGCCTGCGTGCCGCTCGTGCGCTCTCCCACGAGGTATTCGAGCGCGCCTACGAAATCACCTGCTCCGGGCAAGTTCCCGGCGACGACATCCAGGCTGAAATGCGAGCAGTAGCCGCACACGTAACCTTCGAGGCGATAGATGTCGCCACCACAGCCTTCCGTTACGCCGGAGGCTCCGCCATCCATCGCGGCAACATCCTCCAGCGCTGCCTGCGCAACGTAAACGCCGCCGCGCAGCACTTCATGGTCAGCGACAGCGCCCTCGAAAACTACGGCGCAACCCTCCTCAACATCCCCGAAGTCAAGCCAATGGCATGACCACACAGGAATCCACACTTCCTGCCTGTCCTATCAATTCGTGCTAGACTACCCCCGAAATTTAGGGACAAAGACCATGACTATGACTGAGCTTCTACAGCAGGCTTTCGACAAAGCCGCAGAATTGCCCGAGGAACGACAGGACGACTTCGCGCGCTTCCTGCTGGCAGAACTGGAATCAGAAAATCGTTGGGACGAATTGTTCGGCCGTCCCGAGTCGGATGAGTTGCTTGAACGCCTGGCGTCGGAAGCTCTGAAGGCGCATAGAGCCGGACTGACAAAGCCCTTGAACCCCGAAGACCTTTAAGTGTGCACTCATACACACTGCCGAGTTTCTGGGACGCTTACAGGCGCCTACCGGAAAGTGTTAAGCGGCAGGCAAGAGAGGCCTATCGGTTTTTCGCGCTGGATCCTCGACACCCTAGCCTGGAATTCAAGCGGGTGGGTCGGCGAAGTTCGTCGGTGTACTCTGTTCGAGTCAACATAGACTATCGCGCCCTTGGCGTTGTCGATGGTGGCGACATCGTTTGGTTCTGGATCGGTCCGCACCACGAATACGACCGACTTTTACGGCAAATCTGACTCCATTTCTGAACATCGTCACGGAAAGACCTTTGCTTTCCAGATGTCAGCCCCGCTAATTCCGATACCGCAACCCTATCTCCGCCTCCTCCAGCAACTGCCCGTCGCGTATCTCCTTCACCTCGTCCGCCATCGACAGCAGCGTCGAGTCATGAGTTGCCGACACCACGCTGATACCCTGCTTGATCACCATATCCTTGAACAGCCCGAATATTGCGTGCGCGTTTGTAGAGTCCAGTTCACCCGTCGGCTCGTCCGCCAGTATCAGCGACGGGCGTATCACGATGGCGCGCGCGATGGCGACACGCTGCTGCTCTCCGCCCGAAAGCTCGTATGGCCGGTGCCGCGAGCGCGTCCAAAGCCCCACGATATCCAGTGCCTCGCGTGTGCGCTCCGCCCTCTCTCCCGCGTTCATTCCTCTTATCCGTAGTGGAAGTTCCACGTTCTCGAACGCCGACAGCAATGGCAGCAGCCCGAACGACTGGAATATGAACCCGATTCGATGGCGACGCAGGTCAGTCAGTTCTTGCTCGTTCATCTCCGCAAGGTCCTGCTCCTCGAACAGCACCTTGCCGTCGCTCGGCTTGTCCAGTCCCGCCATGATATTCAGCAGCGACGTCTTGCCCGAACCCGACCTGCCCACCACAGCAATAAACTGCCCCGGAAACACATTCAGGTTCACTCCGCGCAGCGCATGAACCTCCTCCGAGTCCAGCTCGTACCTGCGCTCCACATCAACCGCCGCCAGTAATCTCTGTACTCTGCTCAACTGCTCGTTCTCCCTGCATAAACGTCCCTTCCCCCTCGATGGAGGAAGATTACGATGGGGGTGTGCAAGACAAGAATCCTACCCATCCTGTTAGTTCCATTCCCCGTTCGTCCTGAGCCTGTCGAAGGACTAGCCCGCCGACTGACTGATAACTGTAAACTGATAACTCGCTACTGAAAACTCAAAACTCCCTACTGCACATCATCCGGCGTCAGCGTAACCATCCCGTCCTGAGTATCGATGCGCGCCCGCTCTCCGATCTTCAGCCTGTCGATGATGTCCCGTGGAATCTGCACCCTGCCGCTCCCGTCCACAAGAATGAACTCCTCCAGCGGCTGGTCCGTTGAGACCGCGCCGGACAGCCTCTGGAAAGTAACCCTGCGCCGCACCTCGGTCGCCATCTTGCCGTCGCGAATCATCACCACGCGCCCCACCTTGTAAGCAATGTCCGGGTCGTGCGTAACAATAAGTATGGTGGTACTCAGCTCGCGGTTGATCTCGCCAAACAGGTCCAGGATCTCCGCGGCGGTGTTGTCGTCCAGTTCGCCAGTCGGCTCGTCCGCCAGCAACAGTGGCGGATGGTTGGCGAGCGCCACCGCGATGGCAACACGCTGCTGCTCCCCTCCGCTCAGCTTCTCCGGCGTATGCCCCATCCGATGACCGAGCCCGACAAGCTCCAGCAGTTCCTCGGCGCGCCTCCGCCGTTCCCCAGGCGACGTGAATGTCAGCATCATCGGCAGCGCCACATTCTCCACCGCTGTCAGATAAGGGAACATGTTGCGGCTCGTCTGCTGCCAGATGAACCCCACCTCGTCCCGCCTGTACAGCTCCGTTTCATTCGGAGTCATCCGCAGCAGGTCCTTGTCCCCCACACTCACGCGCCCCGCAGACGGCGTATCGTAGCCGGCGAGAATGTTCAGCAGCGTGCTCTTGCCGCTCCCGCTCGCCCCCACGATTGCCACCACCTCATTACGCTGAACGCTCAGGTCAAGCCCACGCAGCGCCACCACTTCAAGGTCCGCAATCTTGTATATCTTGAACAGGTCCTCGCAGACGATATACGCCTCCCTGTTCGCATAAGTCATAGTTCAAACTCCCAGCCCTGTATCAAAAGTCCCTTCCCCCTCGATGGGGGAAGGTTAGGATGGGGGTGATAAATCCCACCACATCCTGTCTATCGATGTCAGCCTCAATCCTGCTGCATCCGTATTAGCTGCTCCCGCAATCTAGCCACCTCAGCTTCCGCCGCCACCCGCGCCGCTCTTTCCGCATCACGCTCGTCCGCCAACTCTGACGGCGTAAGCAGAAACTCACCCGTAGCCGGGTCCCTCAAGCGCAACTCCTTATCGATCCAGCACAAATCCAGTCCAAGGACGACACTATGCCCCCATGTAAGTCCGCCTTCGTCGCGGTGAACCGGCATCGGACGATACTCGCCTTCCACCAGTTCGTCGCCCGCAAGTGGCGCGTCGTGGTACTGCCCGCCAGTATGGTCGAAACGCCAGTATTCGGCGACGCCGAAACTCGCGTATATCTCGCGCTTCACCGTGTAATCCCTTCGCCCGGTGCTGCGAGACGCGACCTCCAGCACGAAGTCCGGCGGCTTGCCGACCTCGCTAATCACATAGCCGTTGCGCGCTATTATGGCGTCCGGGTCTTCCACTCCCGTAGCCACCACGCAGTCCGGGAAGACTCCATGCTCATCGGCCGCCGCCGTGCGACGCAGGTAGCCCTCGCCGGAAACCAGCACATCGGCACGATTTCGGAAGTGGTAGCCGAGTGTGGCTGCGGCGTTCACTATGCTCTTGAACTGTTCCATGTCATTCACGCGCGGAGGGTCCGGCAACGGCTCTATGTGAGCGTATTTGTCGGCATACGACCGTATCCGCGCGCTCTTGGTAGTCATAGATCGCCCCTCCGATTCGCGATTACTGCGACGCTCCCTTGGCATCTCATCTTGTTGAGTACGAATTCATGATTGTCAGGCTGAAAATCGCAGCTTAACCCCGCAGGCAGCCGAGACCTTCGCAAGCGTATCCAGTCTTGGAGTTCGCTTCCCGGACAGTGCGCGCGACAAGGTAACTCTATCAACATTTGCCTGACGCGCTACCTCGGACACGCCACCACGTGCTTCAGCGACATTGCGGAACGCTACCATCAGCAGGCGTGGGTCATCACCCATTTCCTCAATCGCCGCATTCAGATACTCCGCTATGTCCTCAGGAGTTTGGAGATAGTCGCTCGCCCTGTGTTCCTTAATCGGCATCTTCTCATACCCACTTCATCCTATCCATCCTGTCCATCGATGTCAGCCCCCGCTCCCTGACCGCTGACCGCTTACTTATAGCTCACCCAGCCTCAATATCCGCTGCAGCGAAATCCTGCGTATAAACCAGATCATGCCCAGTATTATCGCCGTGAACACCAGTATCATAAAGCCGTAGGTAATCGCCAGCGTACCCCAGTTTATCTCCAGCACAAACGGCGGCAGCACCTGCGTGCCCCGGTCGTTGTGGCTCAGGAACGGCATGATAATCGCTCCCAGCCGCCTCCCCATCTCGGCCCCCAACGCCATCCCCGCCCCGATGACGATTGCCTGCTCCAGCCACACCAGCGTAACGAGCTGCCGCATCGAGAAGCCCACCGTCCGCATCAGCCCGAACTGCATCTCTCGCTCCCGGAACGACACATACGAATGCACCAGGAACCCCAGGCAGCTCAGTATCAGCACCGCTCCGAAAGCCATGAACAGCAGCGCGCGCCAGCCCGCATTCACCAGCGGATCAACCGCTGCCTCTTCCAGCTCCTCCACCCGGTCATACACCGCGCGGCTCTGGAACGGCTCGCCTCCGTCGCGCATCTGCGACACAAGCAACTCCCGTTCGCTGCCGTTCGACACGGTGCTCAGCCATATCTCGTTGGGCTTCACCTCGGCAGACGTCGGTTCAAGATTTGTGTACCGAACTATCGCCGCCAGGTCGCCGACCAGGTATCGCTTGCTCACCGTGTTCAGCGTCGGGAAATACTCGAATGAGTCAACGATGCGTATCGGCGTTCGATGTCCAGATATAGATACCGTGAACTCCTCCCCAACACTGTGCCCCGTATCGGACAGGAACGACTCGCTCGCCAGCACAGGCAGAGGGCTTGCGGGTGGCCCATGATATATCCCGCGCCCAGTGAGCGGCGGTCCCTCCGACCAGATGAACTGTGCCGCATCATGAGCACTCGGGTTATCGGCGCTCATGCTGATCGGCTGCAGGTTATCGGTAATCGACTCCCTGGCCCCTCTCAGCACAGTCCACTCCGACACCGAATCGAAGTCTTCGAGGACGATCATCTCGTTCGTGCCGTTCCTCACCCATATCTTGTCGATGCTGATGTTGCCCGCCCGCAGCCTGCCGCGCGCATTCGTATCGTGTATCGCCAGCGACACCATCGTCAGGGGAGGCTCCGGCTGAAGTGGCCTGAACCGCCTGAAGCTGCTCCCGCGCTCAAGACCGCGCTCAAGCGTAAGCCAGTCGCCGTTGCCGCCCAGCCGTCCCATGACGTAGGTGAAGTACCGGTCGTTCACGTCCTTCACGCGAATGGATACGGCGAGACTCTCCCTCGGCCTGTCCGGCTTAACGCGAATGCCAATGCCCCGCGCGCCCTCCGGCAGGTCTATGCCGATCGGCGGGTTCTCATGCTCCAGCTTTGTGATCATCTGCTCCACTGGGCGGTCCGCGAAGTCTCCACGGAACCACCCGATGCGGCTCATCGTATCGCCATCTACTCCGACCATCGTGTAGCTCTCGCCCAGCAGCTTCGACAGGTCGGACCCGAACGACTTGATCACCGGCGATGCCTCGTCCACTATCGGTATCGCCTCGTAAGTCTCCACGAGCGGCAGGCTCTGGCCGCGATTGTTCACGGTCAACCCCTCCACGCGGATATCCGAGCCGGTTGCATACTGCGCCTGCTCCTCGAAGCTGCGCTCCAGCGTCCCACCGAAGCTCGCCGCGAATATGCCCAGCCCTGCCATCAGTATCAGCAGTAGCGACATGCGCGCGTAGTGCGTCGGATTGCGCGCCATCTGCCACATCCCCATCGAGAAGCCCACCGGCGCCCTGCTGGCAAACGCGCTAAGTGCTAAAAAGAGTATCCCCAGCGGAACCGGGACAAAGAAGCTCACGCCCGCCGACACGCCCACCACCAGCATCCCCCCGACTATACCCGGCGTTACGCTGGTTCCGCCGCTGCTGTACGCCAGAAACTCCAGTATCGGCACATTGAGCGAACTCAGCATCAGCCCGGACACCACCACCAACTGCGCCACCAAGCCCGCAGCCCGCAGCCTTCCGTCCGAAACTCGCTCCGTAGCGCCATACAGCGCGACCATCAGTGCCAGGATTCCCAGCGACACTCCACGAGCCGCCCACTCCGCGCCACCCGCGCCGCCGAAGCCCGCGCCCCCAAAGACTATCGACGCCGCCTGAACGCCCGCTGCCACGCCCACTATCAAGTGCATCAGGTTGGGCGAGTCCCCGCTTATATATCGTATTGACAGTGGGAAAAGTCGCAGCAGCGCCACCGCGAACGCCACCAGTATCAGCGCGGGCACGGCGAGCAGCGCCTGGTTCACCGCCACACTTCCGAACAGTCCCGTCGCTACAACGGAGCCTTGGTCGTGCAGCTGCCTGAACAGGAAGATGCTCACCACTAGCAGCATCACATCAAGGTAATAACGCTGGTAAAATGGCTGGCCCGTTGGCCGCGCGGACTGCTGGCGATGCCGCGTCACCCCGATGCGGGATGCGCGCACTGCGGGTATCAGCAGCGCGCCGAAGCTGAACAGCCCGCCCAGCGCGCTCATCAGGTACGCCCCCCTGTTGATGAACACGGTCAGCCGGTCTCCGTCGCTCAGCCCGGAGAACGCGGGCGTATAGCCCATGAAGCTGATAATCGTTGCTGCCAGTATCGGCGCGACCAGTATCGCGATAAGCGAGATAGTCGCCCCTTCCAGTATGAACACCACCAGTAACTGCCCCGAGCTTGCGCCTCGACTTCGGAGAAGCGCGAGCTCGCTTCGCTGCTGCTCCACGAGCAGCGAAGACAGCGTAACCACGTAGTACAGGATGACTACCGCAATCAGCACCATCACCACGAACATCGGTATCTTGCTGAAGAACAGCCGCCTGTCGTACTCCGCGAGCGTTGCGTCGAGCGCGGTCAGTTGGCGGTAGCCGAACAGGTGCGTAGCGAGTTGCGACCGCATCGTCCGCACCTGAAGATACGTTATCGTCGAATTGCTCGCGTTCAGCCGCTCCCGGTCCGTGTCCAGATGCCACGCGTAGGAAGCATCCATGTCGGTGAAGTTCGCGCCCAGGATGTTGAAGAACATCTGCTCGGAGACGTACATGGGCAGCGTGCGGAACGACCCCGACGTAACCGACTTGAACAGCGTATCGTCCTGGTGCCAGAATTCGCTGTCCGGATCGTTGCGCTCGAACACGCCGACTATCACTACGCTGGTGTAGGGTAATCGGTCGCGCCAGTAAGGCACTGCGGACATCCTGTCCCCCACTCCCACGCCGAACAGCTCTGCGGCATTAGAAGGGACTACAACCTCGAACTCCAGCGGCGCGCTCGAAGTCGGAAGTGGCTCCTCGCCGGGGAATCTGCCGCCCGGCAGCAGCGTAATATTATCCGTGAGGCGCGGGTTGAATGTGAAGAACGCGCGAGCGTTGTCCTTTCCGGCATTCACCTCGTCGCCCGGCACGCTGAGATAGAAGGTGGCAGACTTTGCGCTGCGCTGCACATCCTTGAACAGCCAGCCCAGGCGCGCCTCGAACTGGTTCCTCGTGGCGTCGGAGACCTTCTCGTACTCTTCGACGGTTGTCGGGCCCCGTTCAGCCTTCACCAGAATGTCGAGGTCCAGAGGCTCCACCTTGTTCAGGGAATTCTTCAGCGCGAGTTCTCGCAGGGCATCGAAGTAAATCACGGTGCCCGCCATAACGGTGGAAGATAGCAGGACGCCGATGACCACCGTCGAGAGCAGCCTCCAGTGCGACAGGCTGCGCTTAGCCACCATCGGCCACGCTGCTACTACTGCGGATACTATCTGGCGCATATAAGTCTGCCTATTGGTCTCTACCTTCGCTCTTCTCGGCGAATTGGGATTGGATTCAATTTTGCAGCAGAGCCAGAATTGCCGTCATCAATGATGCAATGATCGCGGCGAAGAGTGTTGCGCCTATGGCTAACATAGCAAATAAGATGCGATCAACCTTCGCTTCCATGCGGTCTAGGCGATTCACGATGTCCAGTCGCCAATCACGCTCGTTTTCCCTTGCCTGCTCCACGCGAGCGAGGCGTTCTTCCGCGGTTGTCATACTAATCACCACTCTTCATCTATATTTCTTTAGAATACACTGTGCTCGCGTATCTTCATTTGGGGTTGAATAATCATACCCATCCCCGTCCTGAGCCTGTCGAAGGGCTGTATATCCTATCAGCCCCCGCCCGCATCACTCCATTCTCGAAATAGCGTGAAAGTCCAGGTGCCGCATGCTGTGTGTCAAGCGATACACGGCAAGCGCGAATATCCCGACAAGCACGGCATAGATGGGCACGAGGAAGCGGAAATCGGTCTCCAGGATGAATGGCGGTATCACCTGCCTGCCGTTCTCCGTAACTGCTACCGATGATACCATAAGGTCGCTCATCAGCCAGCCCGCTCCGCTGCCCAGCCCGATGCCCACTGCGATGATGATGAAGTGCTCCAGTATCAGCAGCCCCGCCATCTGCCGCGACGAAAGACCAACCGACTGCAGAAAGCCCATCTCGTTGCGGCTCCGATTGGCGAACGCCAGCAGGTACGTCACATACCCCAGCCCCGCCGTGAATATGATGATCGCCATCGACAGCAGTACCATCGCCTGCCACCCAGCCGTTATCAGCGGGTCAAGCCGCACCTGTTCGAGCTGCTGCTCTCTGTCGTGCACCAGGTCGCGGCCCACCATCCTTGTAACCACCGCGCTCACCGAGTCTCCCGCGCCCGACGCCTTTTCGATGAACATCTCATTCGGCGTCGCAACCAGCGACGGGCTGAGGATGTTGATATGGCGGATAAGAGTCTGCAAGTCTGCGATCAGGAATCCGGCGCCGCGCGGGTCCAGCGTCGGGAACAAGTCCACCGATTCGCGTACATGCACCGGCACGAATCGCCCCTTCAGCTCCACGATGAGCGCATCCCCCACGCGCGCGCCCGACCGCTGCAGGAACGAGTTGCTGGCAACTACCGGCACGGGCCCCCCGCTGGGACTTCTGTATATCCCGCGCAGACCGTTGTCCGTATCCTTGCCGAACGTGAACAGTCCCGACAGGTCACCCCGGCCCACATCCTCGTCCGTAAAGGCAAGCGAGTCCGATGACAGCGTGGAAGTGGCAAGCGGCAGCCAGGACGAACTGGTATCCTCGAAGTCTTCAAGGTACTCTATGCTGCCGTCTCTCATAATTGCATGCGCGTCGTCCAGCAGTATAGACCCCGCCGTTCCCGCAGGCCCGAAGACCGGCTCGTATATCTGTATGGACGCGAGTTGGATGGGCGGTTTCATCCTCTGTGGGATTTCCAGCCTGCGAAGGTACCACTTCGCAGGCCCCATGTTGCCGAGCGACTGCGTATCAAGCACGCCGTCCGCGTCCTGAAGCACCAGCCACATGTACATGTTCGGGTAAACTTCCTCAGGCTTCACCCAGATGCCGACTCCTACTGCGTCTTCAGGGAGAGTAACCGGTTCGCTCACACTGAGCGGCTTGAGGGCGCGCATTATCTCCGGCAGCGTATTCCGCGAGAAATCGTCCCTGTACCATGAATAGTAGTGGAAGTCATCGGCTTCCACCGCGAGCATGCGGAATGTGTTGCCCGAGTAGTTCGCGCCCAGTGTGCCCCTGTCCCGGAACGCCAGCGAAACCGCCGTCACGCCCGGAATCGTCAGATAGCGATCTTTCAGGCCGTCGATGCTGCGTGAAATGAAGCCCGGAATATTGGAAACCCGCATATCAGCCGCAACATCGTATAGGATCCGCTCCTGGTAGCTCCTGTTAAGCGTGCCCCCCACCGTCGTTGCCAGCACGGCGAGTCCCGTGACCATCACCAGCAGAAGCACCAGCCAGCTGTACTGCAGCGGGTTGCGCGCCATGTGCCAGAGGCTCAGCGACACCCACACCGGCGCCCTCTGCGACAGCAGCGCCAGCCCGTAGAAGACAAGCTGCAGCGGCACAATCGCCCCGTAAGCTAAGGTCGGAAGGTATGCCGCCGTTCCGTCAATCGGCGGGTAGAGGTATATCAGGCCGGCCGTTAGCGCAATCTGCGCCGCGAACCCGTACAGCTTGGCGCGAACGCGAGTGGCTCGCTGCGTCGCCCAGTACGCCACGCCCGTCGCCAGCACGATGCCGATTGACGGCAGCGCGCCGGTGAAGTCCCCCTGCCTCACGGCGTCATACGCAAGCGTAACGGAGAGCGCCGCGTAAACCACCCACGCATACAAATGCACGAGACTGGGCGATTCGCCGCTGATGAAGCGCACGAACATCGGGAAGAATCGCATGAAGACCAGCGCCACCAGCGTAAGCAGCAGCACGGGCGCGAACAGCAGCGCCTCGTTGATCTCCACTCCGCTGAATAGCCCGCCGGATACGAGCCGCCCTCTCGCGTTCAGCTCCCAGAACACAAGCCCGCCGATGACAAGCACCATAATGTCCAGATAGTAGCGCTGGAAGAACGGCACTTCCGGGGGGCGGGACGAGCGCAGCTTGTGAATGATAAGCCCCGTTCGCGCTCCTATGACGCTCGGCACGACGTATATCGCGAGGCTCAGCGCGCCCACCGCGGCGGCAACCAGGAACGGCGTCCACCGCCAGTTCACAGGCAGCAGAGCGCCGTTAGTAATCTCAGTGAAATACGGCAGCTTGCCCGATACCGCAATGAATCCCATTGCAAGCAATGGCGCCATCAGGACAGCAACCGCAGTGATGACCAGGCCCTCTATCGCGTACAGCCGCACGAGCTGCGCCATGCTCACGCCGCGGCTGCGAAGCAGCGCCACGTCGTCCTCCCGGCTCTGCACCAGGTACGACACCATCATCGCCAGGTAATAGAGCACCGTGATGACCATGATCGTCAGCAGCAACAGCAGTGGGATGCTCGTGAAGAAGCTCCGCCTCTCGAAGCGGTCCAGCAAAGCCGATATCCCCGTGAACACCGCGCTCCCCTGCATCTGCACGGCCATGCCGTTCTCCAGGTTGTCGAGGCGTCCCCTCAGTTCTTCGGGCCATATCTTCTTCAGTGGCTCCTTCTCGATGAAGATGAACCACGACGATGACACCAGGCTGCCCGGATACGCCTTCCCCATGCTGTCCAGCAGCGCCTGCCTCGTAACGAACAGCGCGATTGGAGGCTCTTCCGGGTCCACTTCGATCCCCACGTCCGGGATCTCTTCAAGCGGCGCAGGCTCCATGAAAATGTTCGCATTCTGCTGCCAGTAGTCCTCGGTCGGATCAATAGGCTCTATGACGCCCACAATCTCAGCGGTAATGAACTTGTCGCTGCCAAGCGACGGCCTCAGTTCCAGCTTGTCGCCCACCGTCAGACTGAAGACATTCGCGGGCGTGCCGCCTACCAGCACCTCCACATGATACTCGTCCCCCGACTGTGTAACCGTGTCCGTGAACGCCCGTCCCGACGTGAAGTCCACATGTTGCTCCACATTGGACAGGTACTGCAGGTATCCGCGCGAGACTAAGTCTATATCCGCGTTGGCAAGCGGTCGCCACGGCGTGCCCACAAGCAGAGTGGACCCCTTGAGAAAGCGCTCGCGGCTCACGTAGAAGTCGGAAATGTTCTCATCTATCAGCCTGTCTATCTCGCCATCAGTAGTGTTCAGGCTTTCTTCGTTGAGCGGCACGTTCGGAGCGAACGCGAAGATGTTCAGAAACAGTATGGATGCCCGGTCTATGGACGTGTTCAGCGTCAGCCGCGCCAGCGAATTCAGATAGACCGGCGCGCCCGCAACCAGCGTGGACGCTATTATGATGCCTGCAAAGATACTAAGCAGCAGCTTCCAGTCGGACCCAAGCCGCTTAGCGATAAACCCAAAAGTCGAAAAAGAGCTCATTACCTATATTGTCATTCCGAACACCCGCACCTGTCATTCCGAACGAAGTGAGGAATCTAAAATCCTTGCATCGAGGGCAGGCAAATGCTTGAAGCCTTCAACCCCTATACGATGGCTGAAACGCTGGTGACACCCGCAACGCCATAGTAGCACATAATCGGATAAGGGGTATCAAATCTCACATGGAGTCCATCCTACCCTGCCGGCCCCGTCGCCTCTGCCTCGGCGCGCGCTGGAAGGTTGCGGCGGGGGCGTAGCGGGGGTATTGGGGCTGGGCACCGGATAGCAGGTCTTCGATGGTGAGGATTTGGACTTTCGGGAATTGGTGGTCGGGGAAGGCTTCGGGAGCGTAAAAACCTGCTTCGATGGCTTCCTGCTCCATCGGTCCGGTCGGCGGCTTGAGCGTAACGAACAGCGCGAGGTCGGCTTTTTCGCGCTCCATGTCGCTCTTGAGCGTGGCGATTTGATTGCGCTGCACGCCGCCGCTCTTGACCTGCACTACTATGCGCTTGGGCTTGCCGCTGTTGTCGTCGAAGAAGTTGATGTAGCCGTCTATGCCGGCGTCCGCGCCCTTCTTGCGGTCGCGGGCGGGGCGGGCGTCCACGAGTCCGAGCGCCCACCACTCGAACTGGTAGCGGTCGTGGAGTGCGAGGGACTCGGCGCTGGGCAGGTCTTTCGGCTCGCCGACGATCTCATAGGGGCGCAGGTCTTCCCCGAATGCGTCGTGCAGGCGGTGGCGGATGAGCGTGATAGCGAGATGCGTAATGTCGATGCCTATCCAGCGTCGGTTGAGACGCTCGGCAGCCGCGACCGCAGTGCCGCAGCCGCATACTCAGGTTCGGTGCGCCATTCCACGGAGATAGATAATGGACTGTCGGTTTAATTGGCTGCCTTGCGAGCCAAGCGAAAGTAGTCGCCTACGGTGTGATGCGCTTGTCCCGCTCCGGAAAGACTGCCTATCCTCAAATCATCAAGCGCGACAGAGTTTTGGCGCAACCGTTCCAAGTGCCATAGAGAAATGCCATCTTGCTTGAATGTCGGGGGCTTCGGGCGATTGTCTCGCGCGCTCCAATTTTTGCGACCCGGGCGAATGAACCTGCACACCGTGTCTTCTAAAGGTATTAGCACTATTATTCACTGAACAGTTCGGTTATCTGCTTCTCGGTTGGCTGCGACAAAAACAGAATGGTTTCAGTGTCCCCTTCGCTGGTTTCATCATAGACGCCTGCATACGAGTTGCCGTCAGGGTAGAGTTCAATGAACATGGTGTGTCCATTGTTCAGTCTCAGGTCGAAGTTCAGGGAGCCGTCCTCGTCGTCAAAATCAATCTCAGGTTCGGTGAGAAGGTCAATGGCTTGGCGCACGATGTTGGCTGCCATTCGGACTATAGGTCCAGCCGACTTTATGCCGTTCACGCCTGCGGCGAAAAGGCGCACATCCTCTTTGTCTTGTAGGGTTTGCATTTCGACGACAACAAAGTCTGTTTCGGTGGTCGGTGTATTCTGAATCGTTGGGTCCATATTTTGTTCCCTTGTCTGACGAAATGCCTTGGACCTACTTTGCCACAATCCTAGCAAACTGCCGTCGTGCGGTGCAACCTGCCCAAAAGACGATCCCCTCTGGAAGAGGACTAGGGAGGGGACAAATCTGCTATCCGTGTTAGCCTCCCAGCGCCTGCGCCATATCCGCAATCAGGTCATCCACGTTCTCGATCCCCACCGACACGCGCAGCAGGTTGTCCGGCGTCTGCGTGTCCGGGCCCTCCACCGACGCGCGGTGCTCTATCAGGCTCTCCGTCCCGCCCAGGCTCGTCGCCCGCGTGAACAGTCGCAGCCTTGCCGCAACCTCCATCGCCTCCTGCCTGCCGCCCGCAACCTGGAACGACAGCATCCCCCCGAAATCCGACATCTGCGATTCCGCGACCGCCCTCTCGTCCGGCGCAGCCAGCCCCGGCCCTGTCAGCCCTGGATAATACACCGCTTCCACTCTGGGATGCTCGCTCAGAAATGACGCCACCGCTCCTGCGTTCTCGCAGTGCGCCCGCATTCGAAGGTGCATCGTCCTCAAGCCTCGCAGCGTCAGCCAGCAGTCGAATGCCGACGGCACCGCCCCGTATGCCCCCTGCACATGCCGCACCCTCTCGAACAGCCCATCCTCCCGCGCTCCCACGACCGCGCCGCCCGTCACGTCGCTGTGCCCCGAAATATACTTCGTCGTCGAATGCACCACCGCGTCCGCGCCCAGCGCGATAGGCCGCTGGAGCATCGGCGTCGCCCATGTGTTGTCGCACACGCACAGCGCGCCCGCCTCGTGCGCGATCTCCACCGTCCGCCTGATGTCCGTAACCTTCAGCATCGGGTTGGAAGGCGTCTCCACCCACACAAGCCGCGTATTAGACCGCATCGCCCGCCGCGTCTCTTCCGGGTTGGTCAAGTCAGTAAAAGTAACTTCCAGCCCCCACCGGGAAAGAAAATCGCGCAGGATCGTGCGCGTTCCGTGATAGCAGTCGTTCGGCGCGACCACATGGTCGCCGCTCCCAAGCGCCTGAAACACCGCCGCGCTCGCCGCCGACCCGGAAGAAAAAGCAGCGCACGCAGCGCCGCCCTCAAGTGTCGTTAGGATGTCCTCGAGCTGACGCCTGTTCGGATTGCCCAACCGCGAGTACACATACCCGCTCGGAAACTCCCCGTCAGCCCTACGCTCAAACGTCGTCGAAGGCTGTATCGGCGCAAGTATCGCCCCCGACTCCGGGTCGATATGGTGGCTCGCCCGCGCGGCGGCAGTCTCGATCTTCATAGACAAGAGACCGTCAAACGGCCGAACGAAACTCTACGGGCAGCATCTTCGTGAGGTCCAAGTGCTTGGATGCGTCCAAAATCTCTATCCCCACTATCCGCTCGTCCTCGTCAATATCGAGCACGACGTCATCGGTTACTCGTCGGTTAATAACCGATTGCTGCGCGTCGTCTATCTGAATATAAACGAGGTCTGTCGCCGCGTTGTAGATTATCTGCACGTCAACCCTCCCATTTCCCGTAAAACGCATAGACGGTTACGGTGACAAGCACATCATCCTCTACCGTGTATATCACCTCTACGCGCTTCTGCTCATAGCGTTTGCCGTTCCACTCTTGCCCAAAATCATAGACTTTGGCTTTGCCCACACGCCCGTGCCTCGCCAAAAAGGGGAGTCCTGTACCAATGGTTTCTTCTATCTCCCATTCACTGACTCCACGCTTTCGGGCGCGTTCCAATGTGTGGGGGTCAATTCGGATTTCCATTAGATTAAGAGCATGAAGCAGTTAAAGTGGTGGCTCGCCCGCGCAGCGGCAGTCTCGATCTTCACTGCGCCAAGAAGTCGTACAAAGGCACAACCCCGGTCGCCCGGGAGCCGTCGCTGAGTATCTCATCAATACGCTGCATCGCGATAGAACTCAGCAGCGTATCGCCGCAAGTGCCGCATACCTCCGCCGGCACATTGTCCACAACGACAATCCGTTCATTGTGCCGCGCCGTATGCACGATGAACTGCTCTTCGTACTTGCCCTCACAACCCTGAATCGTGCAGTCCATATCTGCTACAACCCAATCCCCTCAGCCACAGTCTCCAGGTGGAAGTCAGTGTCCCCGAACGCAAGCTCAGCCGCCTTCGCACGCCGCGAATACAGCTGCATGTTGTGCTCCTTCGTGAACCCGATGGCCCCGTGGCACTGGTGCCCCAGCGCGCATATCCGCCTGTACGCGTCGCTCACCCACGCCTTCGCCATCGCAACTTCCTGCGTCGCCGCCTGCCCCTCCGACAGCAGCCACGCCGCCTGGTACGTGATGTAGCGCGAGCCTTCCACGTCCGTCGCCATGTTCGCGCAATGATGCTGGATCGCCTGGAACGACCCGATCGGCCTGCCAAACTGCGTCCGCTGCTTCGCGTACTCTACCGTCATCTCCAGCACCTGCTCCGCGCCCCCTACCATCTCCGCGCACTTCCCGATGGCGCCCCACGCAAGCACCTTCTCCACCGTGTCCCAGCCCCCGTTCACCTCACCCAGAACCGCCGACGCCGGCAAGCTGACATTCTCGAAAGCCAGCTCCGACTGCCTGTCCGAAGCGATCGTCTTCAGCAGCGTGTGGCTCACGCCCTCCGCACCGCGAGGCGCCAGGAACAGCGTGATGTCCCGCTCACCCTCGCCCGTGCGCGCCGCGACCACGTATGTATCAGACACATGCGCGTTCGGCACGAACAGCTTGACCCCGTTCAGCACCCAGTCGTCGCCGCTCTGGCTCGCGGTCATAGCCACGCCCTCGGCATCCCAGCGCGCGCTCGGCTCCGTCAGCGCAAGCGTAACGATAAGCTGACCCTCGCTGATCTGCGGCAGCAACTCCTGCTTCTGATCCTCAGTGCCGGCATCCATAATCGCCATGCCGCCCATCACCACCGTCGAGAAGAACGGACCCGGCAGCAACGCGCGCCCTGTCTCCTCCAGCAACACCGACAGGTCCAGATAGCTCAATCCCACGCCGCCATACTCTTCCGGGAAAATCAGCCCCAGCCAGCCCTGCTCCGCCACCTTCTGCCACATCTCCGGCGTGTATCCCCGCTCATCCTCCTCCATCTCGCGCACATAAGTATCCGGGCACTCCGCCTGCAGGAACTCCCGTGCGCTGTTCCTGAGCATCTGCTGCGTCTCGTTCAGTCCAAGGTCCATTTCGTTTCGTCCTCCGATTTCAGTTTTGTTTCAAGATTCGGTTTCAAGTCTGTTCCTGTCAAGCATACGTTACGAGTACCCTATCTCCGAGATTCAAGAGTTTCGGATCAGGCCTTCCGCTTGCGCCGAGCATTCCGTCACGCCGTCTGTACTGGTGCATGACTGCCACCAGTGTATTTCCATCAAAATAATAGACCGACTGGCTGCGTGTGCAATATGGCTGACCCGCTTCCCGCGCTCTCCTCCTGCTCAAATGGTTGTCCTCTCTTATTTGCACCCTGAACTCACCCTGACGCGCCCTCTCCCAGAATTGCCCGGAGTTGAATTCTTCTCTTATAATGGATGGTGAAACGACCTCTATATCAGGTTCTCTAAAAGGATTGAAAGTCATGGCTGAATTCACTCTGCGCGAACAGGCTGACCGTTATCTTGTCGGGAATTTGACCCTCAAGCAATTGAACGACTGCATGTCCAAGATCATCATCGACGAAATGCGCAACGGCGAACGCGACGACGAAGATTCTCGGCTTGCCGCTACGCTGCTGCGCCTCTTTTGCGAAGGCAACCACGTGAAGGAATTACACGGACATTTCGATGAAGAAGAGTTTCGCACCGAGCTCGCCGCCCACCTCTACATGAAGCACCTCACCAGCGCGAAGACAAAGACAAAAGCTAAAGCCTCCTGACCTCCAATCCCATTGTCCTGAGCCTGTCGAAGGCCCCCCTCCTGACCAACTGATGCACTGACAGACTCACAGACTCAAAAATTACCTCGGCAACTCCAACCCCCTCGTCGCTATCACATTCCGGTTTATCTCCGACGTCCCCGCCGCGACCGTGCCCCCGTGCGAACGCATCCACCCGTTCTCGATCCGACCCCGCAGCGGCGCCCACTTCGACTCCGGGTCAAGCTGACCGTACAGCCCCATCACCTGCATGCCCAGGCTGTAAAGCCGTATCATCATCTCCGTGCCGTAAGCCTTCGTAATCGACGCCTCCTTGTTCGGAATCATCTCCTGGCTCTGCATCCACGCCACGTTGTAGCACATCAGCCGGCACGACTCAATCTGCACAGCCATCTCCGAAATCCGCTGCCGCACCGTCACATCCTCCGCGAGCGTCTCGCCGTTGCGCCTGTTCTCCTTGCAGAAGTCCACGATGTCTTCCAGCAGCCGCTTCGCCCTCGCCGGACGGTCAACGCCCGACCGCTCGAAGTCCAGCAGCGCAGCGCCCACGTACCAGCCCCGGTTCTGTTCGCCCACCAGGTTCTTCTTCGGCACGCGCACATCCTCGAAGGTCACCAGTGCGCGGTGGGCATCCCACATCATCGGTATCTTCTCGACCGTAACGCCCGGCTGCTGCATCTCCGTCAGCAGGAAGCTGATGCCCCTGTGCTTCGGCGCGTCCGGGTCGGTGCGCGCCAGCATGAACATCCAGTCCGAGCCTGAGTGCGCCCCATTCCATATCTTCGATCCATTGATAACGAAGTCATCGCCGTCCTCCACCGCCCGCGTCTGAAGCGACGCCAGGTCCGAGCCGCTGTCCGGCTCCGAGTACCCTTGTGACCAGTCAATATCCGCCTGCGCGATGCGCGGCAGGAAGAACTGCTTCTGCTCCTCCGTCCCATACAGCATCAGGATCGGCCCCACCATCCGCACGCCCGAATCACCCGCAGGAACGCCCCTGTACGCCATCTCCTCGTTGAAAATCATCTGCCGTATGTGAGGCGCAGCCTGCCCGCCGTACTCTTCCGGCCATGCCATCGTCAGCCACCCGTTCCCCGCGAGCTTCTTCTTGAACTCGCGCACAAGCCCGGCATCCTCCGGCTCTTCGGCGTCAACCGCGCGCTCGCGCCAGTCCCACGGCAGTTCGCTCTCTACGAAATCCCCTACCTCCTGCCGGAACGCATCATCCTCGCCGCTAAATCGAAAATCCATCTAATTACCTCAATTCAGTTCGTCAGTTTGTAGGTACCTCAGATAGTCGGTATTAGAGTCCCTTCCCCCTCGATGGGGGAAGGCTAGGATGGGGGTGAAAATCAGCCTGATAACTTTTCAGGCGACACAGAAGAAAGCCGACAGACTGACCGACTGAAATACTGACAGACTGACAAACTCCCTACCTCGGCAGCCCAAGCCCACGCGTCGCGATAATGTTGCGCTGAATCTCCGACGTGCCCGCCGCTATCGTCGCCGATACCGACATCATGTAGCTCTGCTCGATGCGCCCCTGCAACGGCGCGTACTTCGACTCCGGCTCAAGCTGCCCGTACAGCCCCAGTATCTCCATACCCGCGCGCGCCACCGCCTGCTGCAGCTCCGTGCCGAAGCTCTTGCCCATCGAGGACTCCTTGTTCGGCACAAGTCCCGCGCTCTGCATCCACGCAATCTGGTACGAGATAAGACGGCTGATCTCCGTCTTCACCATCAGGTCCGCCAGCTTGCGGCTGATTTTCGGATCGTCAATCAGGCGCCTGCCATTGCGCGAGTTGTCCTTGCAGAACTGGATCAGCTCCTCAAGCGTGCGCTTCATGCCGGCGGAGTATTCCACGCCCGAGCGCTCGAAGTCCAGCAGAGTCGCGCCAACGTACCAGCCACGGTTCAGTTCGCCCACGAGGTTGCGCTTAGGCACGCGCACATCGTCGAACACGACCATATTGAATCCATGGTTGTTCGCCATATTGATGATGGGGCGCACTTCCACGCCCGGCTGTCGCATATCCGCAAGCAGGAAGCTGATCCCGCGATGCTTCGGCGCATCCGGGTCCGTGCGCGTAAGCACCATCACATGGTCTGCATGGTGCGCGTTGGAAGTCCATATCTTCGTGCCGTTCACAACGAAGTCGTCACCGTCCTCGACTGCGCGGGTCTGGAGCGAAGCCAGGTCCGAACCCGACTCTGGCTCCGAGTACCCCTGGCACCACTGCACCTCGCCCCGCGCGATCGGCGGCAGGTACTCGCGCTTCTGCTCCTCCGTGCCGTGAATCATCAGCGTAGGCGCAAGCATCTTCGTCCCGAACTGGTCCCGCCCCGGTGCGCGCTGGTATGCCATCTCCTCCGCGAAGATGAGCTGCATCATGTGAGACGCGCCGCTGCCGCCGTACTCCTCCGGCCACGCCATCGTCAGCCAGCCCTTATCCGCCAGCTTCTTCCGCATTTCCAGCTCGAAATCCCAGTCATCCCCCTCTTCCTCTCCGCCGCCCGTCCAGCCCTCGGGAAGCTCCCTCGTCAGGAATTCGCGCAACTCCGCTCGAAAATTCTCTTCCTCGGCCGTGAACTTGAACTCCATAAAACTTCCTCCGTCACTCTCAAAAAAGTACCCTTGTCCCACACTTACCCGTCATTCCCGCGAAAGCGGGAATCCAGATGACGGTTGCTGCCCAACCGCATGGGCCCAACCGCATGGGCCCAGCCACATGGAAATACACCTTCACAATGGTCCTGCCAATGGCTCGCACTATGCCAGACATCGACTCTTATCTGCGAGCGCCCTTCTCTTTTGCTGTCCTACAAGAGTGGGTCCGACTGACAGACTGACGAACTGAAAAACTGACTAACTAACTTACACGCTCCCCACCGAAAGGCACGTCACGGTGCGAACGATCCCATTTATCGTATGGATTCTGCTCGTCACCATATCCCCAACTGAATTCAGGTCCGGCGCGACTACGACGGCGATGATGTCGTACGGACCCGTAACCGCATCGACGTTCTCTATGCCGTCGAGTCCCCTCAGCGTGTTCGCCACGTCCCGCGACTTACCCACCGAGGTCTCAATCAGAATATACGCCTTAGTTGACAATTCTTGCTCCTCTCAAACGAATGCCACGGCTCCCTGTTTCACACAGACTCAGCACTCTCTAAATACCGCGCAGACGCCAGTTTCCTTGCAAATCGCTACGAAATCACCCTGCATTTTATAGTCGCGCAAGAAAAAGTGTCAATCTAAACTGCCCGCCCACAGAAATATGCAGAAGTCCCTTCCCCCTTGACGGGGGAAGGCTGGGATGGGGGTGAAAGTCCCCGCACCATCCCCCTGTCATTCCGAGCGAAGCGAGGAATCTAAAATCCCCGCCATAAGACAACCCCGCCCGCACCCAGGAACACCCGCCTCCCCGCTCCCTCGGAAATGACAGCCGAACCCCCGCCCACCCGAACCGCAGCCGCATCAACCCACACCCACAAGACATAACACGCCCCACTGTGCTAAATTCTCCACAACAGACTTAAACCGTGAACCCCCGAACACTCCCGGAGGCATCCAGTCCTATGCGAATCCACCCGCGCCCGCTCCTCGCGGCTTCCATGCTGCTCGCCGTCTCTCTGGGCACAATCGCCGCCCTCGCCGCATGCGCCTCCCCCGAACCGCAGACGGTCGTTGTCGAGAAGGAAGTCGTCAAAGAGGTCGTCGTGGAGGTTCCGGCGCAAGATACAAACATCGAAGCCACAGTGGAGGCGCATGTGGCAACCGCCCTGGCAACAGCGATTCCCCAAGCGACAGACACTCCCACCCCCGCCTCAACTCCTACGGCAGCGCCGCCTCGCCCAACCGCCACCCCCCGCGTGAGCGAAGAGGTTGTTATTAGACTGGTAACTTCTGATAATACTCTCGGCACATTTGATTATTATGAGAGATATGGTCACATTGTTGGCTTTAGGAACGCTGGCGATCTCTTGGATTATCTGCTCAAGGAAGGCGTTCTAACCTCTTCACAGAGGCGGACCCTTCTTCGTGGAGACGAAATTACTGTCTCGGATGACAAGCTGTCTGTTGCGATGTATAAGCTCTTGGAGTCTAAGGGTGAAAAGTATCTGGTAAAACAGTTCGGTATAAACAAAGGCGAGTTAGATCGTCGCATACTTCGTAACTTCGACGAATCCCTCCTCGACTCCCCCCAAGCCGCCCGCGCCGCCAACCCTACCCCCACCCCCCGCGTCAGCGAAGATGTTGTTATTCGGTTAGGTGGTGATGCTCACGGCACGCTTGGTTATGAGGGAGAATTTGGTGTAAGTAATTATGGCTTCAAAGGTATTGTTGTTTTAGATTACTTGCACAAGGAAGGCGTCCTAACCTCTGCACAGAGGAGGGTTGCTCGTACTGGAGAGCCAATCACGGTTTCGGGTGATGATGTGGCTGTCGCAATGTATAAACTATTGGAGTCTAAGGGTGAGAAGTACCTGGAAGAACAGTTCGGTATAGATAAACCAGAGTTAGGTATCATATTTCGTAATTTCGACGAATCCCTCCTCGACTCCGCATACGCCACCACGACATCCGAGCAGGACGGCTACATCGTCATCCGGGAGGGCAGCCTGGAGACGGTCGTCACGGACGAGGACGGCAACACCACCCGCGTCAGGATAGACACCGTTGACGCCGAAGAGTTCCTCGACTACCTGCTCAGCCGGGGCAAGATAACCGTCCAGCAGCGCGACGCCTACGGCGACAGCCGCGAGCTGCAACTATCCCTCAAAGACGCCGCCGACATCCTCGACTTCCCCGCCACCGACGACGACCTGTTCATCGGCATAGAAAAGGACGACCTGGACTACATCCGCAAAGAACTCCTCCCCCTCTTCTCCCTCGGCGACTGACCGCCCCGCCGCCGCAACGGTAGGGGCGACCGGCCGGCCGCCCCCAGAAAGAACGCCACGCCAAAAGACCCCACCGCACAAAGTGGAGTCCCTGTCATTGCGGATACAAGCGGTCTATGTCCGCTAGTCAAGACGCAATCTCTGGTTAATCTCTTCGACTGTTATTTCGACATATTCCCCGCGCTCTATCTGATCGAATCCCTCTTTTATTTTAGCCTGCACGGCAGGGGACTCGAACTTCTTGAACGCCGCGTCCAGCTTCTCTTTGGAAACGTACTTCCCATTCCAAACAGGCATCGTTCTCATCTCCTCGCGCTTGGTATTTCAAATATCTGTACATTCAAGCCGCGCCAACGCACCCATGGTAGGACATCAAAACCCATCCCAGCCCGGCAGCGCAGCCGACTGCCTGACCCACTCCGCCATCTGCTCCTCGTCCAGCTTCCCCTCCCTGACATTCACCCAGCGCGCGTCCGGGTCCTTTCCCGCCTCAGGCGGCAGCGGATCGAGCGAACTCCCATTCATAAAAGTAACCTTCACATACTTCGCGAAGCAGTGTACGTTCAGGAACCACCCCAGCCCCTCCACGCCGTACCACGGCGAGTTCCACCTGACAGCCTTCTGAACACCCGGCACATTCTGCTCGACTATCTCATCAAGCCGTCGCCCCAGATCGTGCTTCCACTCCTGCATCGCCGCGATATACGCCTGCACCGGCGCATCCCCGTCCGCCTTCGCTATCTGCGGGTTTCCGCCCGACAGCAGCAGCACCGGATTCCCGTGTACATCCGTCGCCAGCGTCCCGTAAGACCTCTTAGTCGTCATTGCAATACCTCCATCTGCGTCCCCACAACCTAAGCCGCCACCCCCTCGAAATGTCAGCACATGCTACAAGCCCCATCACCCTATCGCTAGGCAAAATTCATGCTCGATATTGCTCACACGCGCTGAAGGCGAGGCGTTTGTCCCTTCCCTCTCGACGGTCTGACAAGTGTAGATAAAGTCCCCTCCCCATGCCCATCCTACCCATCCTGTATATCGATGTCAGTTTCCCGCCCCACCATCACACATCAACACTGATTTCCAGCACCACCCGAGAGTCGAACCGCATCCTCCGAGCCACTACGCCCGCGACCAGCCATCTGACCGATGAGTTTCGCGTCTTCATGCTGGGTGCCCGCACCTCGCCGACATTCATCCGAAATCGCCAGTCCCGCTTCTCGCCCGCACTCAGGGACACATCGCTCTGAAGTGATGCCCTGACCACGCGAATTTCCCGCTCCGAGTCGCCAAATACCTCCACCCTGATAAGCTCCGCCCTCACCTCGGACACATCGAAGTCTTCGATGGCTTGAGCATGCAACACGCCCTCCACCGTCTCGCCGGAGCGCACCCTGCCCGAAGGCACCCTGAGCGAAAGGATGCACTGCTCGGTCGAAGTCTCTGACACAAGCGTGCCGGAGGGCGCGTCACCGGGTTCGCTCTCCCGAACAACCCGGATCTCCTGGTCTCTGCGAATATCCAGCGCATTTGCCACATCCAGAGAGGTCTTGAGCGTCCAGGCTATCCCCGGCTGCACCGAATCCACATTCGCGCCGACCGCTGTAAGCGGCGCATCCGCAGGCACGGCGAAGCTGACATCCGTCGAAAACGGCAATGCGCGGCGCATCGTCATGTCTCTCATGAAGATTTCCCGCGCCCGACTATGGGTAATCGTAGCATCGCGGTTTTCCTGCTGATTGCCATACCGGTGATCATAGGTGATTACCTTCTCCACATAGGTCTCGACGCACACCAACTCTACGATTGCGCTGCGAACGAAAAACTCCCCCTTCGCAATCAGAGAGATACGCCCCCTCACCTCTTCACCGGGATGAAGCGTTGTCCTGTCTATCTCCACATGTAAGGCCGCCGCAGGCCGCCGAAACCGTGAAAGCATCCTCTCACCTCGTAAGTCCCCTCCCCCTCTGGGGGAGGGCTAGGGAGGGGGCAAAACCCTCCCCATTCCCACACAAACAGAAAGACCCCACCATTAGCGGTGGGATCTCGCCAGTCCCAGTTACGTCCGGTCTAAATCCGCTTCCGTCTGCACGAAACCGATGTGCACATCCCCATTCGCCATAGGCCTATACGCAACACACAACCCTCCGTCCTCGAACAAAATCATGTCAGATGCATGGCGGCGCTTGTACACCCCATCAATTTCAGGATCGAACAGAATGGAATATAATGTCGTCCAAGTAAGTATGCCATACTCTAAGAGCGCCTTCTCGGCATTATCGGATAGAACCAGTTCCGGAACATGGCGACCGCTAGTCAAGTTTCAGTTTCCTTAGCCTACGCTTGATCTCATCTATCGGTATCCTGACACACTCGCCACGCTCGATCTGATCGAACCCCTCCTTGATCTTAGCCTGCACCGCAGGACTCTCCATTTTCTCAAATACCGCGTCCCGCTCCTTTTTGGAAAGACGCCTTGGCTTCCATCCAGCCATGTGCCGCTCCTTTCAGCCTACATCGCCAATCGAGGAACCTGCCCGCTATTCAAGACCTATCTTCCTTTTGAGCTCTTCCATCGTTACTACTACATACTCCCCCCGCTCAATCTGATCGAACCCCTCTTTTATCTTGGCCTGCACAGCCGGCTTATTGAACTTCTCGAACTTGGCATCCAACTCTTCTTTTGAAATGTGCTTCCCATTCCATTCCGGCATTTGCATATCCTCCGAAGCAATTGTCAGTTCAAAATCTTTGCTGTATTCGGATAACCCATATTAGCACAGGCGGAACCGCCCACCACAATCACCGCAACGGCTAACCCTCCCCATCCCTATCCTATTCATCCTGTACATCGATGTCAGTTAACCCCTACCGCAACGGCCTGAAGAACGACCGCAAGTCCTCCACCAGCGCCTCCGGCTTCTCCAGCGCCGCGAAGTGCCCTCCATTCGGCATCTCCGTCCACTGCTGCAAGTTGAACACCCGCTCCGCATACTCGCGCGGCGGATACCCGATATCCTTCGGGAAGCGCGCCACAGCCGACGGCGGTGTGATGATCTCGCCCTTCTCCAGCATCAGCGGCGCGCGCTGCGACTCGTAATATATCCGCACCGACGAGCTTATCGTCTGCGTCACCCAGTAGATCGTGATATTCGTCAGCAACTCGTCCTTCGTATAGACGCTCTCCACATCCCCGTTGCAGTCCGACCACGCCCGGAACTTCTCCACAATCCACGCCGCAAGACCCACCGGCGAGTCCATCAGCCCGTATGACAGCGTCTGCGGCTTCGTCCCCTGTATATGCCCATAAGCGCCCTCATCCTCGCGCCACTGCGCCCGCGCCCGCAGAAACTCCTCCTCAGCCTCCGTCAGCGGCGGCGTGTCCTCGTCCAGGTGTGGAGTCGCCGAAACAGCCGTAACGTGCACTCCGATCATCCTGTCCGCATGCGAATGTCCCAGCCGCGCCGTAACGCCCGCGCCCCAGTCGCCCCCGTGCGCCCCGAACTTGTCGTACCCCAGCACATCCATCAGGCTCACCCAGAAGTCCCCCACCCGCGACACGCTCCACCCGCGCTCCGTCGTCCGGTCCGAGAACCCGTAGCTCGGCATCGACGGCGCAATCACATCGAACGAGTCCGCAGCATCGCCGCCATGCGCCGCCGGGTCCGACAGCAGCGGGATTATCTTGTACATCTCGAAGAATGTGCTCGGCCACCCGTGCGTAATCACCAGCGGAATCGGATTCGGCCCCTTTCCGCGCTCGTGGACATAGTGGATGCTCATACCTTCCACGTCCGCCTTGAACTGCGAGAACCCGTTCAGCATCGCCTCCTGCTTCCGCCAGTCGAACTCGTTCAGCCAGTAGTCCGCAAGCTCCCGCACATACGCCATATTCGAGCCATAGTCCCAGTCGCTGTTCGGTATCTCATCCGGCCACCGCGTATCCGCAATCCGCCGCCGCATATCCTCCAGAACCTCATCCGAAATATCTATCGTAAACGGCCGTATCGCCATAACTCCATCTCCTTTTCCATTGTGTCCCCTCTCCCCATGGGAGAGGGTTAGGGTGAGGGTAAATCAAATCACGTCCACGCGTTATTGCCTGCCCAATTATCCCTTTGTAGATGTGCTTATGCAACACACTGTGGTATGCTCAGTAGGAGTTAGGGCGTAGTTGAAGGTCCAATCGGACAACTAGGGAGCAAGGGCGTTCTCCATTAAGGGGAGCGCCCTTTCTGTTTGCAATCGATCCTGCTATCCCCCGCTACCCGACCGCTGACGGCTGACGGCTCACCGCTGACCGCTGACCGCTACCCGGCTTCACCGGCTTCTTCGCCAGCAGGAACATCGCCCCGCCTATGAAGTTCAGGAACGCCAGCGACAGGAACGCGAAGTCGTAGCTTCCGTACGCGTCGTGCAGGATAGCCGGATAAATCGGCGCTCCCAGCAGCATGATGTTCATCGGCACCTGCGACATCCCCATGATCTTGCCGAACGAACTCCGCCCGAAATACTCGCCCCGTATCGAAGTGCTTATTGGGTTGCGCCCGCCGAATCCGATGCCAAACATAATTGCAAACGAAAACACCACCACAAGGCTCGGCAGTCCCAGCAGAGCCGAAAGCTCCGGCACGAACACCAGCACCACCACCGCGCCCGCCTGAATCGACGTGAACACGAAGT
Organism: Dehalococcoidia bacterium; assembly: GCA_965203955.1. Taxonomy (GTDB): domain Bacteria; phylum Chloroflexota; class Dehalococcoidia; order Lucifugimonadales; family JADFKI01; genus Bin90. The sequence continues at coordinate 630,202 of OZ241923.1, forward strand.
ACGCGAACCGCTTCGATATCATGTCTCCCACGTACCCGCCCACGATCTGGAAGATCATCGACATCGCCGTGTACGTGGACACCACCCACCCCGCCATCGGCACCGACACCCCTTGGTCCCACAGCATCGGCGCAAGATGCGCCATCATCGCTATCAGCACCATCGAAGTGAACCCCTGACCGAACGAAATCAGCCAGAACGTCGGCGTCCGCAGCGCGTCCCGCAGCGAGAAGTCCTCATCCGACGGCGGTACGCGCCTCGCCGCAGGTCGCCCCGTCTGGGTCGGCGTTGCCGATTCCCTCGGCTCATCCCCGTCCGGCAGCAGTCCGTAGTCCTCCGGGCGGTTGCGTATGAGCTTGGCCAGAGGCAGCACCAGCACGAGCGTAACCACGCCAAGCACCAGCGCCGTCATAGACCAACCGAAATTGTCCTGCTCCGGGTCCACCGCCCACGCGATCGCCGGAATCAGCACCAGCGCACCCAGCCGCCCTATCGCGCTCGAATAGCCCATCGCCTTCGCCTTGTGGCGGTTGAACCAGTTGTTCAGCATCGTGTTCATGTTCAGCCAGCCGGCGAACCCTTGCCCCAGCGCCATGACCATGAACACGAGATAGAACATCAACGCAGGCTCGACGACGCGCATGAAGTCCGGCAGCAGCTCGAACGGCAAGTCCCGTATGATAGGAATGTCCTTGCTGTCGCGCACTTGGCTGAACAGCAGGAAGCCCAGACCCAGGATGCTCAGCCCGATGAACACCATCCGCCGCACGCCCAGCTTGTCCACCAGGTAGCCTTCTATGGGACCAAGAATTCCGCCCTCGATGCGCGTAAAGGCAAAAGCAAGGGAAAGCTGCGTCCTATTCCAGCCAAACGCCGATTCCAGCGCGACGAACCACAGCCCCATCGCGTGGAAAAGCGGCACGCTCGTCGTCATGTGGACGATGCCGCTGATGGGCACCAGCCACCAGCCGTAGAACACGCCGCGCAATCGAGAGCGGGCCTGAGCAGGATTGAACGCCCCCGCTCCGAATGCCAAAGTTCTCCTCCTGCAGTGGCAGCAAGAGGTGCCGCCACAGCCCCGTAATTCTACCACACCCCCCAGATCCCATTCCCACGAGCGCGGATACTTCACGTCAAAAACTCACTTTGTGACTTCTGTGCATTTTGTGGCTATTCCCTCTTGACAACCCAAACATCCGTCCGTATCATAGATGAAAATACATGGAACATACATTCTTTTTGTGAATCTTGTGCCCTCTATGGCAACCACCCTCGTAACTCAGAACTGGAAACTCATAACTCACATGTGCATCCAAACCGCCCTACAATCCAAAATAGCCGAGCTGACAGACAACGGCGACACCATAGCCCGCTTCCTCGCGGACACCGCGCGCGGCGCTATACCCGCCGCCAAAGTCTGCCACCGCCTAGACGCCGCCAAAACACTCGCAAAGTACGGCATCCCCCAAAACTCTGTCCGTCCTGAGCTTGTCGAAGGACCTGTCGAAGGGCCACAAAAGCCCCCTCTCCCTCTGGGAGAGGGCTGGGGTGAGGGCAATGACAAAGAATCCTCCCCATCCATGTCAGTTCCCGGCCCCACCCTCAGAGACATAGTCGCCTACCCGGTCGCCCGCTACATCCGCGAGCGCACCAACGGCGGCGAGACGATCCTCAACGCGCTCACCGACATCATGCGGGGAGGCTCCTATTCACGCTTCGACCGCGAGTTCGGCAATCCGCCCCTCGTCAAGCCGCACCAGCGACTCGCAGCCGCCAAGGAGCTTATGGGACGCGCAATGGGCGAGTCCCGGCTACCGCGCCGCGACTCCTCCCACTTCGACGCGGACACTCCTCTCGATGAGGACGATCCCATAAACTCACGCTTCGCAAGGCTCGTCCGCGACAGGACCAACAACGGCATTGACGCCGCCGAAACCATGATCCGAATCGTCGAAAACTCTCATGACGAAGACGAATGGCTGCCCGCGCACCGTCTCGCGGCATCCAAAGAGTTGCTGCACCGCGCTTACGACCTCAACTACGACGCCGTAACGTGGAAAGAGATTGAGGCATACCGCCGCGCAACAGAGGACGAAGACGAGCACAAGCGCGTCGAACTGGAAAGTGCCCGCCACAAGGCGCGGCTGTCCGACCTGATTAGGGAATACGACGAAGCCTGCGCCGCCGGTGACGAAGACGCGATGAAGGCAGCAGAGAAGAAGTACGCTGACTATGTGAAGTACGGCGATGAGGGCAACCCCGACGACCCCATAGACTACGAGGGCATCGGGCCTGCCGACCCCGACCCGACCGTGGACTTCTACCGCCCCGGTCTCAACAGGAAAGCGCAGGCAAAATTCGACCGGCAGGTAGCCCGCCACCACGCCGAAAAGCGGAACAAGGCGAATCCCAACACCGCCGCAGCCTCCATCCGCACCCCCAAGCTCACCATCCCCCTCCACAACCGCAGCCCCTGACCCTTCCCCTAACAAAATATCCCCTCTCCCCGCGGGAGAGGGCTAGGGTGAGGGGCAAAATAGAGTCCCTTCCCCCTTGACGGGGGAAGGCTAGGATGGGGGTGAAGATAACCCCTCTCCCCGCGGGAGAGGGTTGGGTGAGGGGCCTGTCACCTGACCGCTGACGGCTGACCGCTGACCGCTTAGGTTACCCCCCGTCCCTTGCGCTACGAACACGCCTGTATTATATTGAGCAAACAGGCTGCATCCCCTTGCCGCCTGATATAATTTGTGCAAAATACGGGCATGCACGTAGTGTTTGGAGAACAGCGCGGGAGGCGACGATGACCACATTTCAGAACGAATCCCTGCAAGGCATCAAGGAATACGCCGACGACTACGAGCTTGACCTGTCGTGGCTCGACACACGAGGCGAGTGGGGCATCAAGGCAGAACCCGACGCCAAGCGCGGCATGACCCTCTCAAGCATTGAAGTCGGCTCCTACGGCGACGCCCCCGACACCACCGACAACATGACCGGCAGGCCACGAGGCGCGGCAAAGCGCCCCGACTCCTACCGCATCGGTGGCTACGGCGTCCGCACCAAGTCCGAAATCTGGCTCGACAACGCCGCAGCCCTCTACGAAGAGTCCCTGCAGCGACAGTGGAGTTCCGCGACCGACATCCCCTGGCACACCATCGAGCCGCTGCCGGATGACATCGAGCGCGCCCAGTGCCAGCTCGACACCTTCCTCACTGAGGTCGAGTTCGTCGCAGCCGACATCCCTGCCCGCTGGGTCGCAACCACCAGCCCCGACTACTTCGAGCCGCGCATGTTCCTCCTCTCGCAGATTATGGACGAATCGCGCCATCTCGATGTCTTCCGCAAGCGCGCACTCGCCAACGGCGGCGGACTCATGCAGCGCCCCGACATCACCACCAGCGGCGTTGTCGGCAGCATAGACCTCTCCCGCGAGTTCACCGAGATGTCCTCTCGCCTCCACATATCCGGCGAAGGCGCAGTCCTGACGCTCTTCCGAATGGGCGAGCTGATGTCATACAACGAAGCCGAAAAGCGCATCTACCGCCTGGCAGCACAGGACGAGTCCCGCCACGTCGCATTCGGCGTCATGCACATGCGCTACCTCTCCGAGACCGAGCCGGACCGCCGCGAAGAAATTCACTGCTACCTCGACGAGGGTGAGCGTGGACTGCTCGCGGGCAACCAGAACCCGGCAGCCATCGACACCCCCAGCAGCGAGGCTATGGCTATCCTGCTCGGCGGCGGCATCAACAAGTACGACGAAGGCGCGCGCAAGCTCATGGCTATTCGACGACGCCAGGTCCGCGAGTACGTCCAGCGCATCCGCTCCGCAGGCTTCGGCGAGCGCTTCGACAACGGCCGCGCCGACCCCCGCCTCATGGAAATCATGTGGACCTAACTAACGCCCAAGCAACAGTCCCTTCCCCCTCGATGGGGGAAGGTTAGGATGGGGGTGACGCCCCGGGGCAATAGTCCCCTCTCCCCGCGGGAGAGGGTTAGGGTGAGGGGAAATAGCCCCCACTCCAAGGAACTAATGCATGGCAGACACCAAGCAAGCCGAGGATCAGGAACAGGAAGAGAAACTCCAGGCATCCGCCGCCCGCGTAACCGAGCGCGAAGCAGGCAGCGATGATGCCGAGGAAGTCGAAATCGCCCCACCCAACCTGGCATGGATGAAGAACACCCTCCAGTGGGGCACTCGCGCCAAGCCAACCAGTAACGGCTTGACCATAGACGCCCTCAACATCGGCGTCTATGGCGACGTCCCCGACTTCTGGGACGACCAGACCCGCAAGCCGCGCGGTGCTTTCCCCGTTCCCGGCGTCGCTCCTCTCGGCTTTGAGGTCCGCGAAAAGCGCGAGCTCTGGGCTGACAACGCCGCCGACCTCTACGAAGAGGCGATACAGCGCCGCTGGGCGCCCGCCACCGACATCCCCTGGGACACCATCGAGACTCTCCCCGATGACGTCGAGGCGGCAATGTGCCAGCTCTGCACCGAGCTTTCCCAGTACGCCAGCACCGAAATAGACGTCATCGGCGGCTGGCAGCAAAAGCTCTCCTACGGCTTCCACGAGGTCAAGCTCTTCCTCGCCACCCAGATGTTCGACAACGCCCGCCACTTCGAGGCGTTCCGCAAGCGCGCCCTCTCCAACGGCGGCGGTCTCGGCCTTGAGAACAAGGGCGAGGTCAACCGCATGCTTCTCGAAAGCACCGGCGGCTGGCCCGAAACCGTAGTCATGCTACATATCCTGCGCGGCACCTTCACCTTCACGCTCTACCGCTACGGTGAACTCTTCGCCCACAACCCCGCCGAGAAGGTGCTATTCGCCCGCTGCCTTCAGGACAAGGCGCGCCACCTAGCCTATGGTCTGGCGCACCTGCGCTACGCCACCTCCCACAACCCCGACAAGGTCGTTGTTTTCAGCCGCCTCATGAACATCGCCGAGCGCGTCTTTGAGCGCGAGCTGAACGACCCCGTGTTGAAAGAGGCGCTCGCCATCATATTCGGCGGCGGCATCGAGGGCGCGCGCAGCGGCATGCGCCAGTACGAGCGCATGATGGGCGACTTCGCCCGCCAGTACCTCGCCAACATGGAGCACATCGGCGTCCCCCGCGAAGCAGGATTCCCGCCCGCACTCGCGCAGTTCATGGAGGCTTAACCCGTGCCGCAATTCCCATCCGTAGAGTGGTTCGATCAGGTACGCGAAATCTTCAACGGCGACGAGTCCTACCAGGAAGCTGGCGGCGGCATGTGCGACGCCTCCATGGGCATAAAGGTCGCAGAGCACTCGTACATCATCGTCTTCGAGGGCGAGGAATGCTCCCAAGTCCGCGAAGTCCCCGAACTCGACCTTGCCGAAGCCGATTTCTACCTCGACATGGCGTCCGAAGAGTGGGAGGATATGATCCGCAACATCAAGGACAACGACGGCGCGGACCTCGACCACACGCTCAACACCCTGGACATGGACAGATTCGAAGGGCTTGCGCTCACCGCAAACGGCGACCAGTACCGGCAGGACTTCTTCTACCGCTTCAACCAGACCTTCCAGTACTTCTTCGACGCCTCCGCCCGCATCGACACCGACTTCACGCCGGAGGCAGGATAGAAAGCATGCCGCAATTCCCTTCAGTAGAATGGTTTGAAGCCGTCCGCGAAAGCGCCAACGGCGACTCCCAGTTCACATCCCAGGGCACCGTGAACTGCGTCATGGGCGTCAAGGCCGACGACGAAGCCTTCGCCATCACATTCGCAGGCTTCCGGTGCGCCGCCGTTGAAAGCATCTCAGAAGGCGAACTCCGCGACCTCGACTTCTACATCGACCTGTCTCCCGGCGAATGGAAGGAACTGCTGGACAACATCATCGCCAACGGCGGCTCCGACTCGGCCCACACCCTGAACACCCTCGATCTGACCATGCCCAGCGGCTGCGTCAAGTCCGGCAACGAGCTGCGTCGCGCCGCCTTCTTCCAGTACCACCTCTCGCTGCAGGCGTTCTTCGACGCCTCCTCAAGAGTGGAAACCACCTTCGCATAGCGAATGGACGACAACCATGCCAATTTATGAATACAGATGCGAAGGCTGCGACAGGAAGTCAGATGTGCTCTGGCGCAACTTCTCCCCACCGGACGCCATCGAGTGCAAGATCTGCGGCAGCGGAGAAACCCACCGCGTCATTTCCAGCGTCGCCCTCCACAAGTCCTTGAAGACCCAGATGTCGGAGCTCGACTCCAAGTACGACAGGATGCTCGACGCCGCGGACGCCGGCAATCCCCGCGCCGACCCCAACTACTACCTCAGCAAGGCAACCCCCCTCAGCGAAGGCGTCCCCGACTAATCAGTGGCCCTCAGGCTTTCCACGAGGCTGACCACCCGTCGGCTCATACTCGGTCAGCTCATCGGTGCAGCCGTTTCGTGGCATCCTGTCATGACGCTCCGGCGGAAGACCGGGCCTGAGAAGAAACTCATACACAGCGGCTCCGATGGGCGCTCCCACCAGCGGTCCCACGATATAGGCCCAGAAGCCACCGGACGGCCCCGGAATAGCGATACTGCCCCAGCCCGCGAAGAACGCCACGACGCGAGGTCCGAAGTCGCGCGCCGGGTTCCAGCCCGCATGTGTCAGGGGCCCGAACATTCCTATTAGAATGGCAACGGTCAGTCCCACAATGAGGGGCGCTAAGTTCCTGTTTGTCAAGGCGGCGTTATGCCTGTCGAAGACAGAGAATATGACGAACGCCAGAATCGCCGTGCCGAATCCCTCGATCGCAGAGGCTGCCGGCGCAGATAGCAGAGCGCGGGTCGCCTCATCTATGCCGAATATGCCTGGGTCCGGAAAGTGCTTGCTGAATATCATCGCCGAGTATTCGCTGCCCGGCTCACCGCGAATGTAGCCATTCAATCTCTCCAGACGTTCGACAAAGGGCGAAAATACCACGTAGAGAGTCAGTCCAGCAACGATTGCTCCTATCAACTGTGCTCCCCAGTAGGCAGCCATCCTGCCGAAAGGAAATTCTCTGCGACGGAAGATGGCGAAGGCGAGGCTGATGGCAGGGTTGAGGTGTGCGCCGGATATGGCGACGGTAGCGTAGATACCCACCGTAACGCCAAAGCCGCCGATGAACCCGACGGGCCACAAGCCAAGTGCTCCGCCAGTTACCACATCCGTGGCGACAGATCCTGCTCCAAACAGCACGAGCAGATAGGTGCCGATTGCCTCGGCTATCAGGAGACGTCCTAGCCGCATACCCTTTATCTCAAACCCGATTCAAGTGACCCGACAGCAAGTTTGAAGTTGCACCAACGGATGGAAATATTTTAGGTCGTGGAGGTTAACACCACTTTAACGCCTCGTTAGAGAACAAAGAAAAGAGGTGGCAGGTCAACGCCACCTCTCTGGTTCAATTCAGCGATGTATTTCGGCTAGATGGCGTAAGACTCGATCATATTCTCCACATTCCGCGAGAAGGATTTTTCGTTGATAACGTCAATACGATCCTGGAAGGAAGGCCTGTCATCATCCTTGTAGATGACGCCTACTGGAACGCCGCCCTGGGTTACAATTTCGTGCGCTGCCTCGTAATCACTTGGGTCGTGATGCTCAGGAATGTCCCACGCCAAGGGTGGTATGCCTCGGCGCACATTGCCTTTGAGTTCCTGGAAAGTATTGTTGTAGGTTGTGCAGGGGGACTGCACATGAACGATCGAGAAGCCCTCGTGGTTCATCGCGTCCGCAATAACATCGCCCAAGTCCCTGACTTTGGTGGAGACATGCGACGCTATGTACGAGACACCGAGCGTCAGGTAGAGTGCAAGCGGGTTGAGCGCAGATTCCGGCTTGCCGTATGGCGTGGAACTAGTGATGCCGTCCAACTTGGTCGTGGGCGAACTCTGCCCCTTAGTCAGCCCGTACACGGCGTTGTCCATAACCACAACCGTGACATCAAGGTTGCGTGCCGCCTGCGGTCCTATGTGCTCGTTGCCAATGCTCAGGAAGTCGCCATCCCCCGCCACTATCACCACATTGAGGTCCGGGCGCCCCATCTTGACGCCCAGCGCGATGGGGAGTGTTCTGCCGTGAATGCCGTGCAATCCGTAGGGCTGCGGGCCTTCGAGCAGATGAACCATGTTGCCGGAGCAGCCGATGCCCGCCACGATAACATTGTTTTCTACGGGCAGTTCGGTCTCTACTCTGCGCTGTTCTATCGCGGCTTCAAGGGCGCGGCGCACGCCGAAGTCGCCGCAGCCCGGGCACCACTTGAAATCGTATTCCGGATTTTTGACGCTCATGCTGTTACGCTCACTTTCTGCTCTTGTTCAAGGCGCTTCGTAATGCGGTTGGCAAGATCGCCGACCTTGAAGGGTAGGCCCGTGTACTGCGTGATTGACTCTGCCTTCACACCTTGAGACCGCAATATGCTGGAGAACTGTCCCATGTAGTTGAGTTCGGGCACCAGCACCAGTTCCTTCTGCCGCAGCTCTTCAAGCAACTCTTTCGGCAGCGGGTTCAGGTACATGGTGTAGTACCAGCCTATGTCAACACCACTTGCGGTTATCGTGTCATACGCAGCCTGCGCCGGACCCTTCGACCCACCCCAGGGCATCAGCGCGATGCTCGCCTCGGTGTTGTGGCTCTCGTAATCTTCGTTCTCCAGCAGCTTCAGCTTGCTGAAGCGACGTGTCGTCATCTGTATATGGCGTTCGGGCAGGTGCGTAGTATCGCCCATTCCGTCGTGTTCGCTGCCGTTTGCTACATAGCTGCCGGGGCTTCCAGGCAGAGGCATGGGGGAAAGTTCCCAACTGTCATATCTCTGGTAGCCGTTGCTGCCAGTGTAGGTCTTGCGGTTTTCCACCACAAGCTGACTCAAGTCGGGCTTGGGGATGTTCTGCTTGCGCTCGGAGAGCATGTGCTCACTGAGCATGATAACGGGCCCTTGATAGCACTCCGCCCAGTTGAAAGCCTTAGTTGCCGCATAGAAGCACTCTTCGACAGTGCCCGGCGCAATGATGGGTATGCTCACATCGCCGTGCCCCGGTGTCATCGCCATAAGCAGATCTGACTGCTCCGTCTTCGTGGGCAGACCGGTGGATGGCCCGCCGCGCTGCACATCCACGACCACAAGCGGAATCTCCGCCATCCAAGCCAAGCCTACGCCCTCGCCCATAAGAGATAGCCCAGGTCCTGCTGTGGCAGTCATTGCCTTCTGCCCACCAAAGCCCGCGCCGACTATCGCGTTGATGGCTTCAATCTCGGAACTCGCCTGATAGACGAACTTGCCTTCTCCCGTGAGGTTGCGCTCCATCCAGAGCAGTATCGAGGTGGCGGGAGAAATGGGATAGCCGATGTAGAAGCCGAGACCGGCGGCGCATGCGCCAAGCGAGATAGCTTCGTTTCCGTTGACCAGAATCTGGTCTCCCTCCGGCATAATAGGCGGGGAAAGTTCGCCGAGACTGAAGCCGCTCTTCTCCGCCTCTTGCCTGCCGAGGGTCAACGCCTCGATGTTGGAGGATATTATCTGCTCGTCGTTGGGGCGGCCTCTAGTGAAGCGTTCCCTTACGAAGTCCTCCAGAATGCCCTGGGACATACTTACGAGGTGGGCAAGAGCGCCCAGCACAATCATGTTTTCCGCGCGGGCGTTGCCTGTGGAGCGCGCGAGTTCGGCGAAAGGCATGCCAAAGCTGTTCGCCGTGTCCTCAGGCTCGAAGTCGCCCGAGTTGTATATGACTACACCGCTGTCGCTTACTTCAGCCCTGTGATTCTGGTATCCCTCCTCGTTGAAGCAGACGAGCACATCTATGTCGTCGCCTGAACTGAGGACCGGAGTTGTGGCAAGGCGCGCCTGCGCCATTACAGGGCCTCCCATAATCTGGGAAGGGAATGTAATGAATGTCTGCACATGGTAGCCCACATTGCTTGCAGCCTGCGCAAGCCCTTCGGACGAGGTGACCATACCCTGTCCACCTTCGCCCGCGAATCGAACCACAAAGTCAGTTTTCTGCAAGTTTAGCCTCCTGAGTGCCGCCTGTTACGAGACGTGCGCATCCTATCGTCCAAGTAGAAGAAAATAGGAGTAATGTCCCAAATCCTCAGACCTTCGGATCGTATGACTTGGGACCGTAAAAGATGGGCAGCCTGCGCTGCCTGATGTAGATGTTCTGCTCGCATTATTGGCTCATGTGAGCATTGGGAAACGTTGGCAAGTTTGACTTTAACTTGCCGATTATTTCGCACGATAGAGAGTTAGTATAATATCAGGTAGTCTTTTTTAGTGTCAATTTTGTGAATGGTCGCACTAATAGGTTTCTGATGATCATGGAAGCTGGGCTGCTCTATGAACATTCCTGACTCCAGTTTATCAGCAAACTTAGATTGGCAACAAGAAGAGCAAGAGCCAAATGCATGCCTTCCGCAGCATCGCCGTCCTTCATTCTTCAACCACAAGGTGGAATGCGAAAGGGCATACAACCAAAAACAGAGCGTCAAAGGCGACAAGGAACGGAATCCAGCGCTCGAAGGGGCTGCCCCCCTGTATCACTGCTGTCGTCGCTTCAATTGCGGCGATCACTGCGGGAACCAGCACAGGTAAGAACAGCAGCGGCAACATCACCTCGCGGGACCGGGTGTTGGCGGCAATCGCAGAGAAGAGAGTACCAACGGTGGCAATGGCGAGTGTTGCAAGCACAGCGACCGGGATTAATCCGGGTAGCAGCAGGGAGAAGTTGTAGAGCACGGCGAATATTGGAAAAGTAGCAGCTTCGACCAGCAGCATAAAGAAGAAGCTACCGAGCATTTTGCCGAAGAATATGAGGTCTCGGCTGACCGGTGCGAGCATCAACGCGTGAAGGCCTCCGCTTTCCTGTTCCAATGAAATCGAGCGGTTTAGGCCCAGCACCCCACCGAAGGTGAAGGCTATCCACAGGACGCCAGGCGCGACAAAGGCCACTGTCTGGGGTGTGGGAGTGACAGCGAAGTTGAAGACTACGATTACGAGCAGGGCAAAGATAAGCGCACTTACTACGATGTCTCTGGTTCGCAGTTCCAGAACGACGTCCTTCCACAAGATTGCCAGAACTGCCAGCATGGATGTCTTCATGGGTTCCGAGCCTCGTACTGAGCATCTGGGGCAAGTCGCTCGTAGGCGTCTTTTGTGGAATAGGAATCTGCCACGCCTTGGTAGGCGATGCTTCCACGCGCCAGTATCGCAATCCGGTTGGCGAGCGCAACGCCGCGCTCGAAGTTATGGGTGGTCATGAGGACCGTGCGGCCAAGCCGGCGACCGTTCATTATAAGGTCGTCCAGAAGCGCAAGCGCCCGCTGGTCGAGACCGCTCTCAGGCTCGTCCATAATCAGGATGCGCGGGGAGTGGAGCAGAGCGCGGGCAATGCTGAAGCGGCGGCGCATTCCGTGGGAAAGCGTGCCTGCTCTGGTGTCGAGCCTAGCTGTAATGTCCATCTGAGTAGCAACTTCAAGAATACGGTCTTCGATATGGTCTAGGGCGAACATCCTAGCGAAGAAACGCAGGTTCTCGGCGCCGGTGAGTCCATCGTAGAGCAGGGGCTCGTGGGTAACGACACCGATGGCACGGCGGGCCCTTATACCGTTGCGTCTGGTGGAAAATCCGGCAATCCGTATTTCGCCGGCATCGGGCTTGGCGAGAGTGGCAAGGGTCTTGATGAGGGTGGTCTTGCCGGAGCCATTGGGACCGAGCACGGTCAATGTCTGACCCCTTGGGACTTGCAGGTCGAGGTCGCGGAGGACCTGCGTGCGACCGTAGGACTTGCTTAGTCCCCGCACGTCTATGGCGAGGTCTGTGCGGTCCGAACTCAAGGCCTGGTTGCCGTCTCCCGTGCGATGGTCCTGCTGCTATGCTATCAACATGTTACAGGGATGGGACGGCGGACGCTAGTGGGAGGCGAGTCGGCGAACAGCGGACTCGTCGATTTCGACGCCGAGGCCGGGGCCGGTGGGGACAGCGAGAAAGCCGTCCTGCTGGTCGAAGGGCTGGGCGGTGATGCCCTCGCGGATGCCGCTGGGGGTGCGGTCGAACTCCATGACGGGATCCTGCTCGTAGGGGCGCGGGGTATGGGCGGGCGGGCACGGGGGGATGGTGGCGGCGAGATGGAGGCTGGCGGCGATCATGACGGGGGAGCCCCAGACGTGCGGGTTGACGAGGATGCCGTTGGCGTTGGCGGACATGCAGATGTTTCGCATCTCGGTGATGCCGCCGGCGCTGACTACGTCGGGCTGGGCGATGTCGTAGGCGCGGCGGGCGAAGAAGTCCTTGAACTCGTAGCGGGTGCGGAGGTTCTCGCCGCCGGCGACGGGCATGGGGATGGCGGACTTGACCTGAAGGTAGGCGTCGATGTCCTTGGCGTTGACTGGCTCCTCGAACCAGGTGATGTCGAGGTCGGCGAGGAGGTTGCCGATGCGGATGGCGGCGGCGGCGGGGTATGCCTGGTTGGCGTCGATCATGAGACGGATGTCGTCGCCGATGGCGTTGCGGAGGGCTGCTACGCGGCGGACGTCCTCGGCGATGGGGAGGCCGCCGACCTTGGTCTTCATGCCTTTGAAGCCGAGCTCGACGTACATGCGGGCTTCGTCGAGGAGGCGGGTGGGGAATTCGCCTTCGGTGTAGTAGAGGCCGGTGGCGTAAACGGCGACTTTGTCGCGGATGGGGCCGCCGAGCAGGTCTGAGACGGAGAGGCCGGTTGCCTTGCCTGCGATGTCCCAGAGGGCGATGTCCACTGCGCTGATGGCGCTGCCGCCGAAGCCGCCGGCGTTGTTGCCGTTGTGCAGGCGGGCGTACATCTGCTGCCAGAGGCTGTTGCGGTTCATCGGGTTTGCGCCGATAAGGAGGTCGCCGAAGTGCTGCTGTACGAAGGAGCCACCTGCACCGACGTAGCCTTCGCCCCAGCCGGTGATGCCTTCGTCGGTCTCGATCTTGATGAGGTCAACTACGCGGGCGGATATCCAGCCGTTGGACCAGCCGAATGGCCGCTCCAGTGGGGACGAGAGGTTGAAGCCTTCGATGTTGGTGATGTGCATGCGGGACTCCTCGCAGGGTTGGCTGCGGGGAAGTCTAGCGATGGGCGCATGTTTTTGTCAATTGGGGTGAGTTATGAGTGATGAGTTCTGAGTCACCGGGACGGGACAGCCACAAAAGCAACTGTCTTTAGAGTCAATAGGTTACGCGGTATCTTGGACGCTCAGATCGCACCAAGTGGAGCGATGTCTGAGCATGGAGTTGAGGATCACGAGCAGCTTTCGCATGCAGGCTGTGAGAGCAAGCTTCTTCGGTTTGCCGGCGGCCAGCAACCGATGGTAGAAGTCCCTGATGACGGGATTATACCGGGCCGCCACCAGCGCTCCCATGTACAGCACGGCACGCACCTTGGCTCGTCCACCCCATACTGTGCGGCGTCCTCGCAGGGTGCCGCTGTCGCGGTTGAAGGGAGCTACGCCGACCAGAGCCGCGATCTGTCGGCGGTCCAGTGTGCCCAACTCCGGCAGGTGGGCCAGGAGTGTGAGCGAGATCTGCTCCCCCACGCCGGGGACGCTGCGCAACAGGTTGTCCTTCTCCCTCCAGACAGGACTCTGCAGCAGAGTCTGCCGCAAGTCAGTGTCCAGGTCATCCAGCTCGCGCTGAAGCCATTCTATGTGGGCCTCGATACTGGAGCGCACGGCTACGGCAATGGCCGCGTTAAGGCGGTTCTTCTCTGAGACCAGCATCGACATCACCTGGTGTCTTCGAGCTACCAGGGAGTTGAGCGTCTGGGTCTCGGCGTCGCGCAGTGGACGCACAGGAGGCTTGACCGCCTCGCCGAAGTGAGCCATGACAGACGCATCGAGGGCGTCGGTCTTGGCTAGCTTCCCAGTCGCCCTGGCGAAGTCGCGCACCTGTCTTGGGTTGACTACGACGACCGGCAACTCCTCGACAGCCAGAGCTGCCACAAGCGGCAGTTCCAGTCCGCCCGATGCCTCAAGCACCACTATCTGCGGCTCCAGGATCTTCAGCCGGGAGACCAACTGCCTGATCCCTGCATCGTCGTTGTCGACTACCCAGCCGTCATCCGTTGGACGGACGGCGACATCCATCTGGGCTTTGGCTACATCTACGCCTACATAGATCGCTTCCTGTTCCATGAGAACCTCCTGCCGGTTACTGGCCCATCCTTGCGAGATACGGGCTTGGCTAGCCCTGGCAACTGTTCGGGCTCTGTCTCCGGGATGGATACGGCGACCCAAGCTTCTGTACGATCTTCAATAATCTAGGCACAATCGGTCTGCCGTACCCCGATCCGTCTAATGAATTGTTACACACAATAACCAAGATACAAGGCACAATCGGTCTGCCGTACCCCGATCCGTCTAATGAATTGTTACACACAATAACCAAGATACAAGGCACAAAGGGATTTGGCGGCGTCCCCTCACCCAACCCTCTCCCGAGGGGAGAGGGGTCATCTTCACCCCCATCCTAACCTTCCCCCATCAAGGGGGAAGGGAAATTATGGTCAGGGGCTGCGGATGGTGGGTCTCTTCAATGTGCCTGCTAGGGGGTTGGGTCGGAGGGGGACGCCTTCGGCTGCGGCGAGTTCTTTCAAGCTCGCGAGGTTGAGTTCGAATGATTTCCAGTCTTCGGGGGTGGGTTGTCGGAGTGTGATTTCGCCTTCTTCGTATTCGCCGGATTCGATTTTGCACTGGTAGTTGAAAGCCGACTCGTCGTCGGGGTTCAGGGGTTCGTAGTAGCAGTCGGGGGTGTCGTCGTCCAGGGGAACTGACATCGATGTACAGGATGGGGAGGATTGCCCCTCGCCCTGTCCCACTGGATTCCCGTTTTCACGGGAATGACGATTGGGGATGGCTTCGCTGTTCCGGGATGGGCTTGATGCAGAAGTGTTTCCCCTCACCCTAGCCCTCTCCCGCGGGGAGAGGGGACTGTCTTCGACGGGAGAGACGGCTTCGAGTTCTTCCTGCTCGCGGATGGATTGGGCTATGGCTTGGTAGTCGGTGTTGTCGTAGGTGTTGTAGTCGTCCAGAGAAACGGGGAGGCCGGCTAGATGCTTTTTCTGGGCTACGGAGAGGCGGGTGGACTGCTGGTCTCGCCAGTAGTCTTGGAGCATCTCGGGGGTGATGGCGTCGTAGTTGGTGTCCCAGCCGCGACGGAGTAGTTCCTGGGCTGCTGACATACGGTGATGCCAGGTGTATGGCTCGTCGGGGTTGGCGTCTTCCATCACGTCGAGGAGGAATCGGACGGCGTCGGTGCCGTGCTCGCTGTACTCGCGCATACGCTTGGCGAGATCTGTGTGCAGGGTGTCGTAGTCGTTGGTGTCGTGACTGTTGTCATCGCTGGCGTCAACTACGAGCTTGCGCTTTCTGCCGAAGTGTCCGAATCCGCGTCGCAGGATTTCTCTTGCGGCTGCCATTCGGTCGGTGTGGCGGATGCGGAGTTTCTTCGGGGTGAAGGCTCTGTCTCGGCGGGTCATGACGTCTGACAGGAACTCTGCGATGGTGTGTCCGTCGGCTGTTTCTGTTCGGATGAGGTGGGCGATGTCGTAGTTGAGGATGTCGAAGGAGTTGACAGTTTTCAGTTTTGGGTTTTCAGTGTCCCCTCCCTGCCTCGCTGGATTCCCGTTTTCACGGGAATGACGAGTTGGATGGGCTGCGAGTTCTTCGGGTGTGGGGATTAAGCCCCAGAAGTGAGATTGCTCTTCTTCGGAGAAGCCGAAGCGGATGAGGTGCTTTGTGGCTTCTAGCCGGTGGCAGGGTTTGACGCCGGGTGTTTTGCCCTGCACGGTGTCCACGAGGAAGCGCGCGACGATTTCACCGTCGTTGGTGAGGTTGCGGATGTGTTGTTGTAGTCTGCTCGTGACGCACATGGGGTTGAGTTTCCAGTTCTGAGTTTTCAGTCAATAGTCTTGATCAATCGATTTAATGGCCACAAAAGGCGCAAAGGGCACAGAACACTTGTGCTTGTGACTGCCTATGATACGGACGGATGTTTGGGTTGTCAAGGGGGAATTGCCACGAAGGCACAAAATTCACAGAATGGAGGGGGTGAGGATGATACGGCGGTCGAGAGGCACCTAATCGTTGCTGAGCGTAATGATGCCAGTACGTCCCTCATACACCATCGTAAAGGCTCGCAGGAAACTCCTGCCGACAATGACACGATAAGGCAAATCCGTACCCGCCAGGTGAACTCCGGCAAAACTGCCCGCAATTGTGTATTCCAAGCGTGGGATGTAAATTTGGGCGTCATAAGTGTTGACTTCATCGGAGCCAACCGCACCCGTAATTGACTGGCGCTCTTCAAGGATTGGTAGTCCCAGCTCTTCGGCAAGCATCGTGTCGATGTAGTTGTCAGTGGCACCGGTGTCCACTATCGCAGAAACCGGATCAGGCGGCAGGGACGGACGACTACTTTGACCGCGCCGAAAGTTTGGGTCAAACCCTATCTGAACGCGCAGAGTGGGACCATTCAGCAACAGCGCATCGGGCGAGGAGAGATTAGGTTCGTTCCTAAACGCGAATCTAATCGTCGGCATCTACCGCCACCGCATCCCGTTCCACGCTGATGTACTCGATTTCGGGCGGCGGTCCAACGCCTGCCGAGGAAGGCGACAATAACGACGGGACATTCTTCGGAGTATAGGCGTTACCCTGCGCGTCCACGAAAGCGGGCGCGATTATGATACGGGGTTGGTCATCAGTCTGCGTCATCATCATCAGAACGTCGCCAAAGCGCGCGACAGCCGCGTCCATCGCATCATCCTGGCTGTCGTAAGCGCCGACAACCTCGCCTTTGTAATCTTCCACGACCCACTCGTGAAACTGCTCCGCTTCCATACGGTCTTCCAAGCACCTGAAGCGAACGAGGTCTTTGTCCATCTTGTTATCATGGACAGCTTGAATTTCGATTTCGACTTGCTGACCTTCCGGCAGGCCCATCGCGTCAGTCACCTCGATCGTCCGTCCTTTTACCACCCCTCGAACCTTCATATTGATCCTCCCTCTACTTCGGAAATTACAATGCAAGGCTCACCAGAGACGTTTGTCTATCAACCGGAGACTGCATTAAAGCACCCTCTTTTCTCGGCACGTTGCCCCATTTCTCAATTCTATCCCAAGTTCAATGATTGTATGGGCGACACTTTCACGCAACACAAGAGAAGTGGATCCCGTGAAGAGCGTCGCGTACACCTACGCTTCTCTTCACAGCAATTCCTTATCTTTATTGGATGTCACTTCGTCTGCCTCTTCCAATTTAATCTCAGCCAAGTCAGCGTATTTGACCATGCGCTCTGCGTTGGCCTCAACTGTGTCAAATGTAATTACCCTTCTTCTGTTGACCAGATTCTACCTCTCTATTCTAATTTTACTTGTACCCATGTTCTATCATCAAAGCATACCATTTCCGCCATCCAATATCATTTTGAGGGGAAACCATCCCCATCCTAGCCTTAACCGTCGAGACGGAAGGGATTCCTAACATTCCCTCACCCAACCCTCTCCCGCGGGGAGAGGGGTCTTTTGGGTCTGGGTTCCCGCTCCCCGATCGGCGTCGAGGACAAGCTTCGCGGGAATGATGATCATGTTGCGTGGATAGAACAAACTCCCGCTCCTACAAGAGGAGGGGAGTTTGGTTTGTGTGGGTCAGCTAATGTAGATGCTAGCAGGAAGGGCCTATGCACCAGCCTGCGTCACCGTCCTGGGCGATGGGCGCGGTGTCGTTGCCGCCGTCGGCGAATGCAGTGGCAGGCTGGGTCGCTGCCATGGTTGCGAAGGCGAGGGTGATGACGAGCAGGGGGACTATCATCCAGCGGAATGCGCCTGATATTGCGAAGTGCGGGTTTAGCAGTTTGACTAGCATATTGGTTGCTCCTCTCTCGAAATTGCCTTTGATGTTGAGTTGTTTCCTGAGTAATCGGTTGCTATGGGTTAGCTGCGCCGGACTTGGCTGATAAGGGTTAGGCGGCGGTTCGCAGTGTTGTCGCGGTCGCAGGTGTTGGTCTGAGTTCGATTACCGGCTGTGGTCGTTGAAGGGCCGTCGGCTCGTCAGAGGGGTCTGCGGGGCCGTTGCGGTTGTGGATGGCTGCCAGGGCTTGGTGGGTGAGCGCTCCGTTGAGGAGCGAGACTGTCGTCCAGTTGGGTCCTCCTACGAGTCCGGTATGCGGGTATGTGAGTCTGCTGGTCATGGTCGGTCCTTTCTTTCTGTGCTGTTCGTCACTTGTAATGTGGTGGCTGCTTTATGTGCCGGTAGGATTATATTAAATGCTTTATATATAAATGTCAACATATATTACATATATTTGTATAAGCAGCTGACGCGGGTGGGAGAGGGTCTCGGAGGGGTGGGGATGGTGGAGCGCTGTCGGGGCGGTCTTGTGCAGGGCTAATTGGGTGCAGGCGGTGAGGGTGCGGTGTTATGATTGTTGGCGGCAACTGAGGTATCAAAATCAACCTAGGAGGACTTGCTGGATATGACGAAGTATGCGCGGTATGAGCATGATGGCGGCGTGTCGTATGGGATCGTGGAGGGGGATGATGTGCATGAGATTTCGGCGGCGCCGTACGAGGATTATGAGCGGACGGGGAACGCGGTTGCGCTGGGGGATGTGCGGCTTCTTGCGCCGGTGATGCCGGGGAAGATTATCGCTATCGGGCGGAACTATGTGAGCCACCTGGCGCACTCGGCGTCGCTGGTGGGTGGCGACATCGAGCTGCCGAAGGTGCCGGAGCCGTTTTTCAAGACGCAGTCGTCGGTGGTGGGGCCGGATGACCCTATCGTGATTCCGCGAGAGGCTATCGAAGAGGGTGTGCTCGTGGAGGAGGAGGCGGAGCTTACGCTGGTTATCGGGAAGACTTGCCGGCGGGCGACGCAGGAGAATGCGCTGGACTATGTGCTAGGGGTTACGTGCGGGAATGACGTGAGCGCGCGTAACTGGCAGCGAGGCGACCTGTCGTGGTGGCGGGCGAAGTCTTGCGATACGTTCAGCCCTATCGGGCCGTATGTGGTGACGGGGCTGGACCCGGATAATTTGCTGCTGACGGGTCGTGTGAACGGCGAGGTGATCCAGCAGTCGGGCACGGACGACCTGGCGCACGATTGCCGGCGGATCATCGAGTTTGTGAGCAGCGTGGTTACGCTGGATCCGGGGGACGTGATTATGACGGGGACGCCGGGCGAGCCGGGGGAGATCAAGCGCGGCGATGTTGTGGAGGTGGAGCTCGAGGGGGTTGGGACGCTGAGCAATCCGGTGATTGCGGAGGAGTAGATAGCGGTCAGGTGTCAGCTGTCAGGTGTCACGTGAGCTAGCTGGCGTACTGCGGTAGATCTGGAAGACTGGCATTGCGCTGAAGAACGGAAATGGAGCGCCCGCCAATGAATTGTTGGCGGGCGTTTTTATGTTTGGCGGTGTGGTTGGGGTTAGCCGAGGACGTTGCCGATGGTTAGCCAGTAGAAGACGATGTATGTGCCGGCGACGAGCATGAGCCATGTGCCGACGGGCTGGATGTAGGGCATTACTTTGCGCATTCCGCCGACCATCGCACCCTTGAACAGCGCCATGCCTACCGTCAGGGAGATGATGACGGCTCCCATTCCGAGCGCGTAGAGCACGAACTGGGCGAACGCCGCTCCCACGCTCGCGGTGGCGAATGATGAGCCGATTACCGCCAGGAATATGGGCAGGGTGCAGCTGAGGGATGCGAGGCCGTAGGCGAGGCCGAAGATGAAGTACCCGCGGATGTTTGCCTGTCCGGGGTCGCCGAACTTGGCGGACATCTGCTGGGCGAGCGCCGTGTAGAGCTTGCCGCCGCCGAGCAGCCATGCGCCGGCAAGGGTGAGCAGGACGCCGATGCCGAGTCCGATCCAGGGGAGGACGCTGCCGACGACGGAGCGGGCGCCGAGGCCGATGACTGCGCCGGCTGCGGCGAAGAGTAGGATGAAGCCGAGGGTGACGGAGCCGCCGATGAGGAGCGCCTTGCCGATGTGGGCGAGGAAGGATGTGTTGTCGTCTTCGCCGACGCCGAGGTAGAGGCCCATGTATGCGGGCAGCATGGCGAATCCGCAGGGGTTGAAGGCTGCTGCGAGGCCCGCGCCGAAGGCGAAGCCGAGGGGCGCGATGATGCCGAGCCCGCCGAGCTGGCGGGATGCGCCGCCGGAGAGGTTTTCGACGAAGAAGTTGATGGCATCGATGTCGCTGTCGCCGCGGACGATGAGGGCGCCGATGACGGCGATTGCGAGAGCGACGGTTGCGGCTGCGATGGGCAGGATGACGGTGCGGGCGATGCCTGCGGATGGCTGGGTGTCGGTGTAGGCGGTGGTCTCGTTCATGTGCGTGCCTCGCGGTGTGCTGATGGTTCGGTAAGGTAGCGTGTCAGGGCGTGTTCATTATATTGGATGCGGGTTGGGTGGATGGGATTCTGGGGGGCTGAGTGAGGCGCAGTAGCGAAGGCGCGATCAGCGGAGGATTTTGTTGACGAGGGTGAGCCCCTGTTGGAGGCGGATGCGCCAGTCAGGGCGCGGGTGACGGATCGCGTTGGTGCAGACCCTGAATAGGCAGACTGCCTCTCGGAGTGCGAGGTCGCGTCTGTTCCAGCCCGTGCGGTCGAGTGATGCCGAGTGGAATATGGAGTGGTAGGCGGCTTTTGCGCGGGACTCACTGGGCTTGCCGAAGTGGGCTGCCCAGCGCAGGTGCGCGAGGAAGTTTCCGATGTCGAGCATGGGGTCGCCGGGGCCGGTTTCCTCGAAGTCCACGAGGGCGATGCGACCGTCGGGGAGGATGAGCATCTGGTCGTCGTAGAAGTCGTTGTGGGCGGTGTGTGTTGGCGTCCATGACTTGACGAAGGGGTCGAGGGAGCGTGTGGCTTCGTCCAGAATCGTCTGAGCGCTTACTTCGTTTTCAAGCGCCTTGATGAAGGCTCGCTTTGCGCGGCGGTACGCGCCGGCGAGATTGAAGGGGCGAGTGTCCGCGTCCTGAAGTGGAACGCTCCATAGCTCCTCAAGGCCGTCGAGAAGTGTCTCGGCAGGTGGGTGATGGCCGCGGCGTATGTAGCGGCGCAGATTCTTGCCGGGTATCTCGGACATCCAGAGGACGCCGCCTTCTTCCCAGCAGCCGGCAAGACGGGGGGATACGAAGCCTGAATGCTGCGTGAGCCTTGCCGCCTTGAGCAAGTCGGGCAGGACTTCGGGGCGCATCACGCGGGCGTAGAACCTGACCCTGCCGAGCCTGTGACGCAGGACGGCGCGGTTGCCGGGCCTGTACCTGACCATATCCACCCGGATGCGCCGCGCGGGAACGGCGAGGACGTGCATGTTGACTAGCTTCAGGGCAGATTCAACGGAGGCGGCTTCCAATAGTCCGGGCAGGTTCGGGTCGTCGGGGTAGCGGTACAGGCTGGCGTCCCTATCGCGGCGAACTTCGATGGCGAACTGCTCGTCAGGCAGGAATTCGTCGGGACGCCACTCGGCGACGTAGCTAACGATGGCTCGTCTGCCGGGGTCGTGGCTGAGCTGGCGGATCCTGATGCGATACGGGCTATCGTGCCGCTCGCCAAACTGCGAGCAGTATTCACGCCATACATGGTCACCATCGAATAGGCGAGGAAACCCATCCAGCGCGCCGTCTTCAAGGTCGAACTGGGGGTAGATCGGAATAGTGGTTGCGGTGGAGAGCATCGTCATCTAGCTGTTGTTGCTGTCATCGCTGTCGTCAGAAGCACTGACGGCGCTGGGTGTGGGCGTGTCTATGCCGTCGGAGTCCGTTCCGTCGTTGTCGGTGGGTGTGGGCGTGTCTATGCCGTCGGAGTCAGTCCCATCATTATCGGTGGGAGTTGGGGTATCAACGCCGTCGCTGTCGGTGCCGTCGTAGTCGGTATAAGGGGTGTCAATGCCGTCGCTGTCAGTGCCATCGTGGTCAGTATTTGCTTCAGTGTCATAACCGTCGTCGTCGGTGGCGGGAGTGCTGAAGCCGTCGTAGTCGGTGTAGGGCGTAGATACACCGTCGCTGTCAGTGCCATCGTGGTCTGTGTCTATGTCAGTATCGTAACCGTCGTTGTCGGTGGTGGCCGTGGGCGCGGTGTCGGTGTCGGAGATGTCCCCGTCGGTATCCGTAGCGGTTGCAGTTGCGGTCATGCCGCCTGTGGCGGTGGCGGTCGCGGTGGCTGTGATGCCGTTACCGTCGTCATCAGAGTCGTCTTCGTCGTCAGCAGAGTCGTCTTCGTCGTCAGCATCGTTGTCATCGGAGTCGTTTTCCTGAGCTGCCGGCATGCGCGATGTCAGCGCGGCTTGCCATGACGAGTCTTCGTTCAGACCAATCGCGGAGCCGCTCCAAGCCACTGCCAACCCCAGAATCAGAGTCAGGGTCGCGGCTGCTGCAAGCAATCTTTTCAATTTCATCGCTATCTTCTCCCTGTCCGGTCTCAGTTATGGTGAATATGGTTCAAGTCAGGTGAGACTCTGGAAGGCATTGCTGATTAGGTACTGGTATCAAACTCACGAATGCCTTTCAGGCAGACTTCACCCCCATTCCTTCGGCAAGTAATGGACTAGCCAGCGTACATTTACCCCGCGCAACCCCTCCGGATTCCCGAGCAGGCGGAAATGACGGGCTGAATGTCAGCATAACCTAGCCAATTTCGCACCATACGGCAGTCTCAAATACATACTTACACCAGTCAATAGACAAGTCCAGAGTGATTTCAGAAATTATGCCGCGCGCAAAAGGTCTCAGTATGTAACATCAATCGCAGGCTAACGTTATGTTCAGTCTCATTGTTGCCATATTCGCAACGCTAAGTGCGTCCACATTAAGGATGCGGCTTTGACTCTCAATTTGACTCTCAATCAGACGGGGAGAATTACGGCGCCGTTCACATGCATGTGGGTGAAAAGCCGTCTCGCGGTCGGGTGCGGTTGCCAGTGGATGTACGGATGCCATATCCTGTTTGCCTGCTGACGAAAGAGTGATACTGACCGGGACCAAGGGACTATGACTACGGATTCGATTAACCGGGCGACTGCGGATGTTGGAATGGAGGACGTGGAGGCGATGCCGCTGGAGCGGTTGGAGCTGCCGTCGCGGTTCGAGAGCTTTCAGCCGTCTCGGGAGTCCACTCTGGACAATGCGACGATGGCGGAACACGGGTTTCCGGGAAGCGATGCGGCGCGATTCCGAATGATGGGGCGCATCGGCGGCTATATGCGGGAGTTCGTCGCGGTGGGGCCGTCAATGAGGATGGACGGGATTGACTTCATGGCGGCTACGGTGGCGCACCTGTTCGATACGCCGGATGCGGTGCATGAGTGGATGCACGATGTGTTCCTGAAGGACTTCGAGTCGAACGTGGGCGTGGATATTGGCAATAACCAGCGGCTGGTAGGTGTGGAGCGGATGGAGCCGTCGGGGTTTTTCGACGAGGCGGTTGCGCTGAAGGCGCTGCATGAGGACAACGGCAGGCTGATCTCGGTTACGATTGTGGACTTTCGGGTGGGGAGAGTGCTTGGCGTGGCATTCGTGGGGACGCTTGGAGACCATGCGAGGCTGGACGAGGCGATTGAGCTTGCCGTTGCGCTGGAGCAGAACATCGTGAGCGTGGCGCTGGCGTAGGCTTTCGGCTTCAGACATTACCAGTGTGGTCGAACATTAGGGGAGGGACTAGACAATCGAAGGAGTCTTTCAGGGGCTTGAGGGCTTGAAGTATGCTCTCTTCGTTGCCGTTCATACCCGCGTTGATGGGGGTGGTACGGAGTGAAAGTCATCTGCGGAGTTGGGCTTTTGAAATGAGTTCAAAAGGGTTGACACTTTTGGAATTGTTGTGATAGTTTTCACCAGTGTTTGCTATGGTAGGCGTTATGTCCCATAGGTCGTTGAGAACTTCAGGTTGGGACAGGGCGCAGGGACTACCAACATGGTCTTTTCCTGCGAGGAGAAGGCGCAGTAAAGAGGCAACGATCTTATGTCACCAGCCCCTCTTGGCGCAGTGGAGTGGAGCGAACTAGGCAGCATGCTATTCGCGCTGTGGATGGTGGTTATATTCATAGTGCTTTTCGCGGCGAACATGCTTGTCGGGCATAACCTGCTTCCCTCATTCATCGCATCAAGGCATGTGCCCGAGTCGCTTCAGAAGGCGCGGATATTCTTCTACGCCTGCGCGATAATCTGCTTCGCGATTGCGATGTATTTCCTTGTAAGCACGATTCAGCAGGGTGACGTGCTGGAGCGCTTCTGGCCGGACTACTGGATATAGTGAATATTGAAGTGGCTCTAATCGGAAATTAGCGTTAAAGCCACGGATTCCCGCCTTCGCGGGAATGACGAAACGATTTTGGCAATAGCTTAGGTTATTTGATTTGATACCAGGCGATTTTCAGACTCTTAAGCCGACGCGCAGGCAGCTGATAAAGCACGGCATCCTAGGCGTCATCACATTAGGCGTTCTTGTAGTCGTTGCGGTGGCGCTGACTTTTGTGCTATCGGCGTGGCTTGGGCGACCTGTGGTGTTCGCAACCGAGGGGCCGGACCAGCCGATAGCGTTCCCGCATCCGACTCACGTCGAGGACCTGGGGATGGACTGCACTTTCTGTCACCGCAACGTGACGGAGGGGGCAGCTGCTACGATTCCTTCTGCAGGGCTGTGCATGACCTGTCACGACGTGGTTGGCGACGGTCTGGAAGAGATCGAGAAGTTGCGGGATATGCACGCGGATGGACGCCCGATAGACTGGGTGCGGGTGCATAGGGTCCCGGACCATGTTCATTTCGTGCATGAGGCGCATATCAGGTTCTTCTCGGAGCGCGACGGCGTGGAGGAGACGGCGGTGTGCGCGACGTGTCATGGAGACGTCGGGTCTATGGAGAAGGTGGAGCAGGTGCGCGACCTGAAGATGGGCGACTGCGTGAACTGCCACCGAGACAATGGCGCGCCTACGGACTGCACGGCGTGTCACTATTAAACTAACAGGATGGACAGGATAGGGAGGATTTCCACCCCCATTCCTTCGACAAGCTCAGGACAGGCTCTAACCTTCCCCCCTCAGGGGGCAGGGATACAAGGAAGGGCTGAAGACAAGAGAAGATGGCTTTAACGCGAAGACAATTCCTGACACTGGCCGGCGGCTCTGCGGCGGGCGCGATCCTGTTCCAGGCTTGCGGCGTGCCGGAGGACGAGCTTCTGGTGCAGGCTCCGGTGGAGATGCCGGAGGACCTGGTAACGGGGCGCGACAACTGGTACGCGACGCTGTGCCGCCAATGCGCGACTAGCGAGGGCATCGTCGTGCGCGTGATGGAGGGCCGCGCGAAGAAGGTGGAGGGGAATGTCGATTACCCGATCAACCGCGGGGCGCACAGCGCGCGCTGCGAGGGGGGGCTGCAAGCTCTGTACCACCCGGACAGGATTCGGGGGCCGATGGTGCGCTCCGGCGAGCGCGGCGCGAAGCAGTTCCGCGAGGTCAGCTGGGAGGACGCGATAGGGAGGCTATCGTTCGCGCTGGAGAATATCGCCAATGATGGGCGGCAGTCGGGGGTTGTGCTTGCGACCGACCCGATCAACGCGCACACGGACATGGTGGTGAACGCATTCGTTTCGGCTTACGGGGCGAGGCGGATGACTTACGAGCCTCTGGAGCAGACCTCGGTCAAGGCTGCGGTGAAGCAGATGTTCAGCCAGGACCTGATGCCGGACTTCGACATCGGCAATGCCGGAGCGGTGCTGTCGTTCGGGGCGGACTTCCTGAATACATGGGGTTCTCCCGTTCGGTATGGGCGCGGATACGGCGAGTTCCGCGACGACGAGCATGACAGAGGGACATTCATACATGTGGACTCGCGCTTCTCGATGAGCGCGGCGAACGCGGATACGTGGGTTTACGTGAAGCCGGGGATGGAGGGCGTGCTTGCGCTGAGTATCGCGCAGGTCATCATTGCTGACGGCCTTTCTCCCAGTGGATACCCGGGGCAATTGTTTGAGGGTATCGACATCAACGCATACGCGCCGGAGGCCGTGGCTGCACGGACGGGCGTGAGCGCAGAGAATATCCGCACGGTGGCGCATGACTTCGCGGGGCACACCCCGGCTGTCGCGTTTGGCGGCGGGTCGGCGGCGGCGCATACGAACGGGCTGTTCAATCTTGCGGCGATATACGCGCTGAACTACCTGGTGGGCAGCGTGCATCACGAGGGCGGGATTGTATTCAATCCGGGGCCGGCGATAAGCGGGATTACAGCCGCGAAGAGCGGGACGCCATTTTCGGAATGGCACCGCCTGGCGGACGAGATGTCTCGCGGCGAGATTCAGATGCTGATGGTGCGCGGGGCGGACCCGGTTTACGGTCTGCCGGATGCGGTGGGCTTCGAGCGCGCCGCCTACAACGTGCCTTACATCGTGAGCTTCTCGGATGTGATGGACGATACGACGGCGGTCGCGGACCTGGTGCTGCCGCAGCACAACTATCTCGAAGACTGGGGCACCGACGTGCCGGACCCGGCTCCGGGCTACCAGGTGATCGGATTCCAGCAGCCGGTGGTGAGGCCGTTCTTCGAGCCTCGCGGCGAGCAGCTTGGGACGCGGAACTTCGCGGACGTGCTGATGGCTACGGCGCAGGGGCTTGAGATTGACCTCGGTCTGCCGGGCGAGACGTTCCGCGAGATAATGCAGGACGGCGCGATGAAGCTGTACGAGTCGGGCAACGGCTCGGTGAGGGCCGGGAATTTCGACGCGTTCTGGAACGGCGTGCTTCAGCGCGGCGGCTGGTGGGACACATCGGTGCGCGTGGGGGATACGGGAATAGGTCCTACGAGCGTAGGATCTGCCGCTGAGCCTTCGTTCTCGGCGGGCGAGTTCCACCTTATCCCGTTTGAAACGACGGGACTGGGCGACGGGCGCGGCGCGGCGATTCCCTGGATGCAGGCGACGCCGGACCCGATTTCGACTGCGGTGTGGCAGACTTGGGTTGAGATCAACCATTTGGTCGCGGAGCAGCGCGGAATCAGCGAGGGTGACGTCATCAGCATCGAGTCCGCATACGGGCGGATCGAGGCGCTGGCGTATCCAAGTCCGGCAGTGTCGCCGGACACGGTTTGCGTGCCGTTCGGACAGGGGCATGCGTCGGGCGGCAGGTACGCCGAGCGGCGCGGAGCGAATGTCTATTCCATACTTGCGCCGAACATTGACGGCGAAACGGGCGCACTGGCTTGGGCATCGACTAAGGTGAACATACAGAAGACGGGCGAATGGATTCGCCTGCCGAAGTTCGAGAACACGGTGACTGAGTTCCCGAGGGACGAGCACGCGCATGTGATCAAGCTGGCGCCGATTGACGGCGGCGGGGGGGAACATTAGAACTGACATCGATGGACAGGATGGGAAGGATTTATGCCCCCATCCTATCCCCCCTCTAGGGGAAGGGACCGAAATAGAGGGAGTTTAGTCCGAAACCACTGGATTCCTGCTTCCGCAGGAATGACGAAGCAGGAATAAGGGAAGTGGTTTAAGGAGCAGAGTATGGCGAATGCACAGTGGGGCATGGTGGTAGATATGGACAAGTGCACGGGCTGTCAAGCCTGTGTGGTCGCCTGCCAGTCCGAGAATAATGTGCCGATAAACGAGGAGGCGCACTTCAACCAGCGCCGCGCGATCGAGTGGATTCGTATCGAGCGGTACTGGGAGGGCGAGTTCCCAAATGTGAAGGCGCGGTTCATACCGCTGTTCTGCCAGCAGTGCGGTGATGCGCCATGCGAGCCGGTGTGCCCGGTGTATGCGACATACCACAACAGCGAGGGGCTGAACGTGCAGGTCTATAACCGCTGCATCGGCACGCGGTTCTGCGCGAACAACTGCCCTTACCAGGTGAGGTTCTTCAACTTCTGGGAACCCGCGTGGCCTGAGACACTGAAGAACCAGCTCAACCCTGATGTTACGGTGCGAAGCCGAGGCATCATGGAGAAGTGCACGTTCTGCGTGCAGCGCATCAGGCGCAGCTCGCGCGAGGCGGCGAAGGAAGGCACAGAGCTAGAGGACGGCGACAGGGCGCTGAGTCCGGCATGCGTGAACGCTTGCCCGACGGAGGCGCTGATGTTCGGCGACCTGAACAACCCTGAATCTAAGGTAGCCAAGAAGGCTGAGAAGGAGCTTCGGGAGACGACTCCAGCTCGCAAGGGCGGGCGCGGCTACCATCTGCTGGACGAATTCGGGACGCACCCGAAGGTCGTTTATCTGAAGAGATATGACAAGGACGCCGGAGAAGCGCATTAGTATGGCTAGTCATAACAGCGCAGGACATAGCGGCCACCATGAGCCGCGAGAAGGGCTGTACGTGCCCTTCTCGACACAGGCTGAGGTGGTGCAGGACCTGGTAGGCAAGCACGACAAGCCGAGCGACAAGTGGTGGAGCGGCGTGGCGGCTGGCGGCATTCTGCTCGCGCTGGGCATCATCGGGTTCGCGCTGCGGATGTCGGGCGATGTGAGCGACCGCATAGTGTGGGGCTACTTCGCGATGATGTTCGCGTTCGTGCTGACGACGGCGCAGGCTGCTCCGATGGTGGCGATAGCGCCGCGCATCGCAAACGGCCACTGGCGGCGTCCGATTTCGCGCGCCGCGGAGATATGGACGGCGGTCGGGATATTCAACATGATCCTGTTCATCCCGATGCTGTGGATATTGCCGCCGCTGACGGACGGGCGACGCAGCCTGTGGTTCTGGGACGGCGAGGACGCGTTCCTGAGCAGGGTGCCGGTGTATTCGCCGCATATCTGGGCGACGCTTGCGATGCTGGCGCTGGTGGTTACGGGCGTGATGCTGCTGTGGCTGTCCGCAAGGCCAGACCTTGCGCTGATACGCGACCACGCGCCTGACGGATGGCGTAAGCGCTGGGCAACGAAGCTGTCAAGCGGATGGATAGGCTCGACGGCGCAGTGGAACAACCTGTATCACCGAATGGGCATACTGGGCGCGTTCTACTTCATTATGCTCGTATTCGTGCATTTCCTGATTTCGGTGGATTTCCTGATGGTGTTGGTGCCGGGTTGGATAGACGCGCTGTTCCCGATTACGCATGCGGCGAATGCGCTGCAAGCGGGCGTTGCGACGGTCATCCTGACGATGATCGTGCTGCGGCAGTGGGGCGGATACAAGGACTACATTACGCTGGAGCAGTTCTGGGGCGTGAGCAAACTGCTGTTCGCGCTGTCTCTGCTGTGGTTCTGGTTCTGGTTCTCAAGCTTCAATGTGCTCTGGTACGGCAAGAAGCCGAATTCTCAGGGCGCTCTCGAACTGACTATGGTGGGACCGTACCTGCCCGTGTTCATCGCGGTGTTCGTGCTGTGCTTTGCCGCGCCGCTGTTCGTGATGATGTGGAACGTGGTGCGTAAGAGCATCTGGGGGCCAACGATAATGTCGATCTCGGTGCTGCTGGGCACGTTGCTCGACAGGCTGCGGCTGTACGTGTCGGCGTACTCGGCGCACGTCGAGAAGATAATGGACAAGAACCTGACGCATCACTACATTCACCTGGACGACAGCGGACGGCTGCCGCTTGCGCTGCGCTCGATGCACATGCCGGACATACCGGACATCATGATGATTCTGGGTGTGATTGGCGGCTCCGTGCTGGTGTACCTACTGGTCGCGCGGCTTGTGCCGCCGGTGAACGTCTGGGAGCAGAAGGAGCTGATGCTGTACAAGATGCACAAGGCTTATCACCGGACGCAGGTGTTCGTGCTTGGGAAGCCGAGGTAAGAAGTCTTTCAGTGGGTCAGTTAGTCAGCCGATCAGACTGGATTCCCGCTTTCGTGGGAATGAGAATATAGTCAGGATAAAGAGGATAGGTGGTTCGACAAAGGTCACGGCGAAGGCCTTGACCGACAAGAAAAAGGCAGAATGGAGTGGACTTTTCACCCCCATCCTAGCCTTCCCCCATCGAGGGGGAAGGAACTAAATTAAGGCAGCAGATGCAAGAGCTAATATACAAGAATCAAAAGGAAGTGAACCGCGACCTGCTGGCGGGCGTTCTCGGACTGCCCAAGTGGTGGTGGGCCGTGGTCGGCTTTTTGCTGCTGGTCATCTGCACGGGTCTTGCCGCTTACGGCTATGAGGTAAACAAGGGCGTGGGCGTCGCGGGCCTGAGCCGTCCGGTGCTGTGGGGCTTCTATATCACGAACTTCGTGTTCTGGATCGGAATCAGCCACGCGGGAATCATGATTTCGGCGATCCTGCGTCTGACGCAGGCGGAGTGGCGACGTCCGGTAACGCGGGCTGCCGAGGTGATGACGCTGTTCTCGCTGGTGGCGGCGCTGTCGAACATCATGTTCCATGTGGGCCGTCCGTGGCGGCTGTTCTGGGTGTACCCCTACGACTTTTCGCGGGGCATTTTCATGAATGTGCGCTCGCCGTTCGTCTGGGACCCGAGCGCGGTCATGACGTACCTGATCGGAAGCTCGCTGTTCGTGTTCGTGGCGCTGATACCTGACCTCGCGGTGGTGCGCGACAGGTCGACGGGCAAGTACGCGCCGAAGATATATTCGGTGCTGTGCCTGGGCTGGCGGGGAACGCCGCGCCAGTGGAGGTTGCAGGCTATCGCGGGTATACTGCTGTCGGCGCTGGTGCTGCCGGTGTTCGTGTCGGTGCACAGCATCGTGTCGTGGGACTTCGCGGTCGCCATCGGCGTGGAGGGCTGGCACTCGACGATATTCGCGCCGTACTTCATCATCGGCGCTATTCACTCCGGCGTTTCAGCCGTAGCGATGATAATGGCGCTGATCGTGTGGATGTGGAAGGTTGACGAGTACATCAGGCCGGACCACTTCGACGCGATAGGCAGACTGCTGATTGTCGTGGCGACGACATGGTTCTTCTTCTTCTTCGTGGAGTGGATATTCGCGCTGTACACGCTGGAGCCGCCGGAGCTGGCGCTGCGCGAATTGCAGATATTCGGATTCGACAATCCGTACTCGTGGCTGTTCCTGGTGTTCCTGCTGACGGCGTTCTTCATACCTGTGCCGATGTGGCTGTTCAAGAGCGTGCGGCGCAGCCCGATGTGGATGTTCATTACGACGGTGCTTGTGAATATCGGCATGTGGCTGGAGCGCTTCCTGATTATCATTCCGGGACTGGCGCGGCGGACGCCGTTCACGTTCGACTGGGGGAGCTACCATCCGAGCATCATCGAGATTCTAATTGTGGCGGAGACGTTTGCCTTCGTATCACTGGGCATGATCATATTCGCCAAGGTGTTCCCACTTATACCGCTCTTCGACGTGAAGGAGGGCATGGTATTCCGGGACGAGATCAAGATAGGGCGGCGGACCGTGCCTGCGAGCATCAGGGAGACGCCGTAGAGAGTTTTCAGTTATCAGTGGTCAGTCAACAGTTATCGGTCATCGGGATGACCGAGGCTAACAGGATGGATAGGGATTTTTGCCCCATCCTAGCCTTCCCAATTAGGGGTAAGGGACTTGAATGGAAGGACTTCCCTCAATTGAGGGGGAAAGAACCGGACGAGGAAGTCTGATGAGACAACTTACGGGTAAGAGAAGCGTGTTGGGACTGTTCCCGGAAGAGCAGGTTGACACGGCTGCGGACGCGATGGACGCGCTGGCGGCGGCGGGATACAACGACAGCGAGTACGAGGTGCTGACGGGGACGCCGTATCCGGAGGGGACTTTCGGAGAGGCAGAGCCAGTGCATAAGCTGTTCCGCTGGCCGCTGATGGGCGCGGCGTGCGGCTTTATCGTGGGCTTGCTTGTAACTGCCGGTTCGCAGCTTGCGTATCCGCTGGTTACGGGAGGCAAGCCGATTCTGTCCGTGCCGCCGATGGCGATCATCATGTACGAGGGCACGATGCTGGGGGCGATCATCTTCGCGGTCATAGGCATCATAATCGAGTCGCGGCTGCCGCGCATCTTCATGGGCGCTTACGACACGCGGATTACCGAGGGGTATATCGGCGTGACGGTGACGGCGGATGAGAGCCGCATGGAAGAGGCGGAGAAGGTACTGCGCGATTCGGGCGCCGAGGATATCAAGCGTGGTTGGGAGTAGTTGCCCAGAAATTGGTTGACGCTGTGAATGTCAAAGGGCGTTTGCCGTTGCTTAGCGATAACATCAACTCCTCCCCTGCCCCTCTGGATTCCCGTCTGCGCGGGAATGACGGGAAGAAGGCGGGGGAAGGAACAATGAAAACGCAGGAATGAATGAATGGTAATCAAGTCGAAGGGCGGTCGCCAGAACAAGTCTCACGGGCTTTCGGCGCGTGTTGCGCTGGCGCTGGTTGCCACGCTGCTGGTACTTGCTTCGCTAGGCTGCTATAACACGCGCACGGGACGCGTGGATGTGGGCGGCTCGATCAACTTCAAGCTGCCGGCGTTCACGCAGACGGGGCCGCATGCGGTGGACATATTCACGGAGATGCACTTCCAGCCGTCGTACCGGACGCAGGAGGGGCCGCGAATTCTGCCGCCGCCGGACTCGGTGCCGATTACTGGCAGGGAAGTCGAGTACAAGAGCGTAGAAGAGTACCAGACTCTCGCAATTCCTTCGCACATCGTGTCGGACCCGGGAACCCTGAGCAGGGCGCGGGAGACTTACGATACGAACTGCCTTGTGTGCCACGGCAGCAACCTACGGGGCGAAGACGGCGATGCGCTGATTCTGCCGTACCTCGCGACGGCAACGGGGGCGAAGCCGCGCAACCTAGTCAATGTGAAGCTGAACAGCGACGGCGAGCAGATAATCGGGGCCGCGAGCGACGGCACGACGGACGGCGAGATATACGCATGGATCGCTTACGGCGGGCAGGCGGGGTTCGCCTCGGCGCTGCGCGACAGGCCGACGACTTCGTGGATGCCGCAGTTCATCAACCTGCTAAGCGAGGATGAGCGCTGGGAGCTTGTGGCGCTCATAAGGGCGGAGCAGGCGAGGTAGCGGGCTAGGCTTCATTCATATCGGATCATCGCAAATCCCCTTCTCTGGCGAGTGGAGAGGGGGATTTTGCTTTTGGGCGACGGTGCGAGTATCACTCACGATACAGTCGTTAACTCCAAATTGACAGGTTTTTGCTGCACAATTAGTATTAAGAATTAAGGGGAGATTATCAGTATGCCGCTATTTGTCCAGGTCCTTGTTGCCGGCATGTTCCAAGTACGGGAAGTATGAACCGAGAGGGCTTTTGGGGCATATTGCAGTCGAGGCGCGGCTCATACCTGCGCGCGTACCTTCTATGGATAGCTTACTTTCTGGCATGCGCGTTCCTTGAAGACTGGTGGTACGCTGAGCCTGCCAACCCGCCTTTCTGGACGTTGTCTCTGGACATAGCTGACAGCATGTTCGCTCCGGTGGCGCTTGGGATTCCGGCTTCCATTTTCATGGTGGAAGCGGTGTGGGACGGGATAATAGAGATAAAAAGGAAAGGAGAGGGGCTGATGGGAATGATATTCAAGAACCTGCCGAACAAGTGGATTATGAAAGGGATTGAGGAGGGACGCGAACAGGAATACGAGCGTGTGACCGAATACTTCAAAGAGCAGGCGCGCAGGCAGGGCGTCGAATATACGCCGCCACCGCCGCCCAAGGACATGGACAAGAAATAGAAGAGAATCTGATGGGGATGATTTTCAAGAATTTTGAGAATAAGTGGATTTTGAAGGGGCGTGAAGAGGGGCGCGAACAGGAATACAAGCGTATAACCGAGGAACTCCGCAGGCAGGGCATAGACTACACGCCACAGCCTCCGGAGCAAAAGAGCAAGGATTAATGTCTCACAGATGCCTTGCTGAATCAGTAGAAGGACCACGCATGACTACTCACAGCCTCGAAACTGCATACACTATCGACACTTCGAGCATCAAGTTCGGGCCGGGCGTTACGCGCGAAGTAGGATACGAGATGAGCCGGCTTGGCGCGCGGCGGGTGATGGTGGTTACGGACCCGCGGATGGCGAGCAGCGAGGCGGTGGCGGTTACGCTGGAGTCGCTGCGGGACGAGGGGATCGACGCGGTGCTGTTCGACAGGGTGAGCGTGGAGCCGACGGATGTGTCGTTCAAGGAGGCGATTTTGTTCGCCACAGAAGGCAACTTCGACGGATTCGTTGCGGTGGGAGGCGGTTCGAGCATTGATACGGCTAAGGCGGCGAACCTGTATTCAACGTGGCCCGCGGACTTTCTGGCGTATGTGAACGCGCCCATCGGCGAGGGGCGACCTGTGCCGGGACCGCTGAAGCCGCTGATTGCGATACCGACGACGTCGGGGACGGGCAGCGAGACGACAGGCGTGGCGATATTCGACTTCCTGGAGATGGAGGCGAAGACTGGAATCGCGCACAGGGCGCTGCGGCCGGTGATGGGCATCGTCGATCCTCTGCACTCGCAGACGCTGCCGAGCCAGGTGGTTGCATGCAGCGGGTTCGATGTGCTTTGCCACGGGCTGGAGTCGTACACGGCGCTACCGTTCAGCAAGCGGGATGCGCCGGAGAACCCGGGGCTGCGGCCGTCGTACCAGGGGGCGAACCCGATAAGCGATGTGTGGGCGACGCGCGCCATCGAGATGGTGGCGGGGAACATGGTGAGGGCTTACGATGACGCGGAGGACGTAGAGGCGCGCAGCCAGATGATGTTGGCGGCGACATTCGCGGGAGTGGGGTTCGGAAACGCGGGCTGCCATCTGCCGCATGGGATGTCTTACCCAGTGTCGGGGATGGTGCGGGAGTTCTGCCCGGAGGGAGACCCGCAGAACGCGCCGCTGGTTCCGCACGGGATGTCGGTGATATTGAACGCGCCGGCGGTGTTCCGCTTCACGGCGCCGACGAATCCAGAGCGGCACCTTTACGCTGCACGGCTGATGGGCCAGGATGTGCGCGGGGCGAGTCCTGAAGATGCGGGCGAACTTCTGGCGGATGCAATAGTGGGACTGATGCGGCGGGTGAACGTGCCCAACGGACTTGGCGCGATCGGATACTCGGAGGACGACCTGGATAAGCTGGTGGAGGGAACGCTGCCGCAGCACCGGGTGGTGAAACTGTCGCCGCGACCCGCAGGAGCGGATGAACTCCGGGGGCTGTTCAGGGACTCCATGACGCTGTGGTAGTCAGGGAGAAGGCCTGCATGTAGAGGGAATGAAGGGGTTGCAGGAGGGGTAGAAGTACCTGCGCGGCGTCAAATTGACATCGAGACGTCAAATTGAATAATATAGAGAGCAGGAAGCATGCGTAAGGAGGCTTGAACGTTGACTACGGGAGCGCCAGACACCACCACCATACAGGAAGCCTTGGACATGTATGTCCGGAGCCTCAAAACGGGCGGCAAGTCCAAGGGCAAATCCAGCAGCGTCAAGCCAATCGACCATAAAGCCCTCTACCAGTTCGTTCAATACTTCTCCCCCGACACTTCTCTTCAGAAGCTGACTCCCTCCGACATCGGCACATACGCCGAAAGCGTCAATGGCACAGGCACGACTCCGGGCGCAACCGAGCAACTGCAGGCGGTGAAGGACTTTCTCGCATACGCGAAGAAGAACGAGGGCCTCACCGAAGAGAACCTTGCCAGGTATGTTCGCATACGCAAGGCGCGGACCAGAGCAGGCACGACGGTAGTTTCGAGCGAGTCTCAGACTATCGAGCTGACGTCCGAGGGACATGCCCAGCTGGTCTTGCAGCGAGAGAAGCTTGTTCAGGAGAGCGAGTCGCTAGTCGAGGAGATACGCAGGGCACGAGCCGATGGTGACGTTACGGAGAACTCGCCGCTGGATGCCGCTCGCGAGGAGCAGGGTCGCGTTGAGGCGCGAATCCAGGAGATAACAAGTACGCTTGAGAAGTCCGTCATCATAGAAGAGGGACAGGCGCGTCAGAACACGGTCGTGAAGATCGGAGCGCGGGTGGAGGTTAAGGATCTCAACAGCAGCAGGGAACCGAAGGTCTATACGCTCGTGAACAAGACGGAAGCGAATCCACTTGAGTACCGCATATCCGACGACTCGCCGATGGGCAAAGCGTTGCTGGGCAAGCGCGTCGGCCAGAAGCTGCTGGTCGAGACTCCACGCGGCAAGCAGAATTACGAGGTCATAAGCATCGCGTAGCGTGGACATCCCGCATATCCGACATCGCCTGTGGCATCTTCTGGTGCCGGAGTTACAGGACGCATTCAGCTTGTCCTATTATTTCCTCCACGGTCACCCACCTGAGCCTGCGCCTTCGCACACCCAGGTCTCACTCACACATCGCGTAGCATCGCCTTGCGTTCCGCACAGGCTGAATTGGAGTAGCACCCCTTGAGCACGAACACGTCGAACGGCAACGGCAAACTGTGGGCATCGATGGCATTGCTTGCAGGCGTGGGCGTTCCCGGGGTGGCGCTAAGGCTGACGGGCCTGGACCACGAACCCGGCATCCAGCCTGCGCTGTACGCCCTGATTTTCGGAGTAGGGATAATCGGCGGAGCGTTTCTGCTTTCGTGGGCTGCTGAAGTGGCGCAGCTGGATGTGTCGGCGTCGTTCGCGATTGCCGTGCTCGCGCTCATCGCAGTGATGCCTGAGTACATGGTGGAGGCGGCGCTTGCGTGGAACGCCGGACAGTCCTTCAACCCGCAGATGCCAGAGGTAACGGAAGCGATGTCGCTCGCCGCCGCCAATGTAACGGGGGCGAACCGCCTGCTGATAGGTCTCGGCTGGTCTGCCGTGATTATCATCTTCTGGCTGAAGCGACGCAGCAGCTTTGACATGCGCGGCTTGTTGAATCTGGAACTGCCCATGCTGGTCGTGGCGGTCGTACTGACGCTGATAGTCGCGCTATCCAAGTCGATACCGATATGGCTTGCAGTGGTCTTTATCGGCGCCTACTTCTTCTACCTCTGGCGCAGTTCCACGCAAGAATCGGAAGAACCCGACCTGTTAGGCGCCGCCGCGATGATAGCGTCGTTCCGTCCGTCGTATCGACGAATGTGGGTGTTGGCGCTGTTCATCTACAGCGCGGCGGTCATCATCCTCGTGGCGCATCCATTTGTGACGGCGCTTGAGGGGACGGGCGAGCAGCTGGGAATCAGCAAGTTCCTGTTGATACAGTGGCTCGCGCCGCTTGCGTCAGAATCGCCGGAGATTATCGTGGCGGTGCTTTTCGCGCTGCGCGCCAATCCGAATGACGGCCTGACCACGCTGATATCCTCGCAGGTGAATCAGCTCACCCTTCTGGTGGGCAGCATCGTGGTGGTGTTCAGCATTTCGGCGGGACAGCCTCTCAGTTTCCCGCTGGACCACTACGAGCCGGGCAATTTCTTCGCCCGGATTGCAAGCCCGTTCGGTCTGCAATCCAGCGAATTCCTGCTGACGGCAGTGGTGGCGATATTCGCTATCCTGATAGTCTCTACCCGTATCGTAAAGCTGTGGCACGGGCTTGCGCTGCTTGCGATATTCGTGGTGTATCTGGGAACGCTGTTCTGGTTCCCGCACATCTTCGGAGGCGCGGGGCAATATGACGACCCGCTTGAGAATGTATCACTGCGGATGGGGTCATCCTTCCTCATATTGGGGCTTTCCGTCCTGCTGGTGGCGCTGAACTGGCGGCGAGTGGTGTACGTGTTCAAGGGCGTGCCCGAAACCGAGGCTGACTTGATGGTGGAAGTCGAGAGCGTTCCCGGTCCCAGAACCGGATCACCGTAAGGTGCAGTTGATCCTCCTGCCAGCGTG
The DNA here is from genome assembly GCA_965203955.1 of Dehalococcoidia bacterium. Classification (GTDB taxonomy): domain Bacteria; phylum Chloroflexota; class Dehalococcoidia; order Lucifugimonadales; family JADFKI01; genus Bin90. Next base: position 667,870 of record OZ241923.1, read on the forward strand.
AGAGTAGGTGGACTTACGGGGTGGGTAGGATTTCTTTGAACATGCCTGCTGAAAGCGTTATGCTTTGAAGCAGGCATTTTTCATTGTGCCAAATCTGATTGTCCATAAGTGACTTGGAGTATTAACACGATGGTAACACGGGCTATGGAGGCGGATACTAGGGAGTTGGTGGAGGAGTTGCGACGCAGCGTGACGGGCGAGGTGCGCTTCGACAAGATGACGCGCATGCTGTACAGCACGGATGCGAGCATCTACCAGATCGAGCCTGTGGGCGTCGTGCTGCCGAAGAGCGCGGACGATGTGATTGCTGTGCTGGAGACGGCGCACCGCTATAACCTGCCGGTGCTGCCGCGCGGAGGCGGGACGAGCCTCGCGGGGCAGACGGTGGCGAACGCTATCGTGATGGACTTTTCGCGGCACATGCGGGATGTGCTGGAGGTGAACGAGGAGGAGGGCTGGGTGCGGACGCAGCCTGGCATCATTCTGGACGAGCTGAACCACAAGATCGCGTCGAGCGGCATGTTCTTCACGCCGGACCCAAGCACGAGCAGTCGCGGCAATGTGGGCGGCGCTCTGGGCAATAACTCTTGCGGGGCGCACTCGATCATCTGGGGCAAGACGGTTGACAATGTGGAGTCGCTGGACGTTGTGCTGTCGAATGGGGACCGGGCGCATTTCGGCGCGCTGGACGGGGCGCAGCTTGAGGCGAGAATGCGCGGAGAGAGCCTCGAAGGGGACATCTATCGCAAGCTGTTCGGCATTGGCGAGGCGCACCGCAACGAGATTCTGGCGCGATACCCGAAGATTCAGCGGCGCGTGTCGGGGTACAACCTAGACGAGTTCGTGGGCGGCAGCGACTTCAATATGGCACGCTTCGTGGTGGGGTCAGAGGGGACGCTCGTTACCATCACCGAGGCTAAGCTGAAACTGGTGGAGAAGCCGAAGTTCAGGGCACTGTCGGTCATACACTTCAATGACCTGATCGAGTCAATGGAGGCTACTGTCGCCACGCTGGAGATGGAGCCGGCAGCGGTCGAACATATCGGCAGCATGATTATCAAGCAGGCGCAGAGCAACCTGGCGTACTCGCGCATCACGGACTTCATCGAGGGCGAGCCTGAGGCGCTGCTGGTGGTAGAGGTTATCGCGGATACCGAGACCGAGCTGATGGCGAAGCTGGAACGACTTGAAGCGCGAGTGAAGCGCGAGGGGCTGGGATACGCGATGCCTCGGCTGATAAAGCCGTCGGACCAGGCTAAGGTGTGGGACGTGCGGAAGGCGGGACTGGGGCTGATGATGAACGTGCCGGGCGACGCGAAGCCGCTGCCGTTCGTGGAGGATACGGCGGTTTCGCCGGAAAAGCTGCCGCAGTTCGTGAAGCGGTTCGATGAGATTGTACGGGCGCACGGCACGGAAGCCGGCTATTACGGGCATGCGAGCGTGGGCTGCCTGCATATTCGTCCGCTGATCAACCTGAAGGATTCTGCCGAGGTGGACAAGATGGTGTCCATATCGGACGAGATAAGCGACCTGGTACTGGAGTATGGCGGGTCGCTGAGCGGAGAGCATGGGGACGGACTTGTTCGCAGTCCCTACAACGAGAAGATGTTCGGCAGCGAGATTTACGACGCATTCCGCGACGTGAAGCGGGCGTTCGATCCGAAGGGGATCATGAATCCGGGCAAGATAGTCGAGGCGCCGCCGATGACTAACAGCCTGCGGATCGGGCCTGAGTACAAGCCCATCGAGATTGAGACGGGCTTTGCGTACAACGAAGAGGGCAGCTTCGCGCATGCGATTGAGATGTGCAACGGGCAGGGCGCTTGCCGCAAGGTGCTGGGCGGGACGATGTGCCCGTCGTACATGGTGACGCGAGACGAGGAGCATTCGACGCGCGGACGGGCGAACGCGCTGCGCGGGGCGATGTCGGGCGCGCTGCCTACGGAGGCGCTGACGAGCGAGCGGATGATGGAGGTGATGGACCTGTGCCTCGAATGCAAGGGGTGCAAGGCGGAGTGCCCGTCGAATGTGGACATGGCGAAGCTGAAGTACGAGTTCATTGACAAGTACAAGCAGAAGAACGGGCACTCGCTGCGGGACAGGATGATGGGCAATGTGGCGTTCTTCAACAAGCTGGCGTCGCCGTTTGCGCCGCTGACGAACCTGCCGCTGAAGTCGGCGATCGGCAAGGAGATCCTGGAGCGGTACGCGGGAATCGACAAGCGGCGGGAGCTGCCGATGCTGGCTAGCCAGACATTCAGGCAGTGGTTCAGGGCGTCGGGCGGATCGCCGGCATCGGATGCGATGCACGGCACAGTGGTTCTCTTCCCGGACACTTTCACGAACTATAACCATCCTGAGCTGGGGATTGCGGCGGTGAAGGTGCTGCGGCACCTGGGGTACCGCGTTGTGCTGCCGGATGTGGGATGCTGCGGTCGTCCTATGCTGTCGAAGGGGTTCATGGACAAGGCGAAGGCGAGCGCGCGGGCAAATGTTGACAGCGTGTATCCGCTCGTCGAGCGGGGAGCGAAGCTGGTGGGGCTGGAGCCGAGCTGCATCCTGAGCTTCAGCGATGAGTACGAGGACTTGCTGGGCGGCGACAAGAAGGCGAAGGCGATTGCGGACAATACGATGCTAATCGAGGAGTTCCTGCTGCACGCACAGGAGCGGCATGGCGCGGAGCCGGAGTACTCGAATCCTCCGGGAACGGTGCTGTTCCACGGGCACTGCCATCAGAAGGCGCTGGTGGGCACGCGGGCTGCGATGCAGGTGCTGAACGCGATTCCGGGATGCGACGCGCGGGAGATACAGACGGGTTGCTGCGGGATGGCAGGTTCGTTCGGGCTGGAGAAGGAGCACTTCGACATATCCATGAGCATCGGTGAGATGTCGCTGTTCCCGGCAGTGCGGGCTCAGGAGGGCGAGTTCGAGCTGGTAATGGAGGGGGTATCTTGCCGTCAGCAGGTGGAGCAAGGAACAGGCAAGAAGGCGAAGCACCTGGTGGAGCTACTGGCGGAGGCGATTTAGGGAGCGGTCAGCCGAGCCATTATTCGACGTTAAGGATGAACGGGTCCATCTGATACCAGGCAACCTGTCCGTCTTCAATACTGTCCTGAATGCGGTAGTCCGCATCAAATCCAGCTACTGCGGCATAAGCAGTTATTCCGGTGAATCTTGTCAGGTATTCGGCATTGCGGATAGCCCTCCGAGTGTCGCGTCCGTCCACAGTGTAGGAGACTTCAACCGCAACATAGCAGGTCTCACCTTCCAGATCGGTCGCTTCCAGCACTAGGTCTGCCTTCCGGAAACTTCTGAGATCGCCCGTGGATATGCCCGTCGTGTCGGACGCCTCGGTCATGTCCCAAAGTTCTTCTTGGTCCAAGTTTCTGGTGCGACGCAATCCCATATCTCTGGCAACGAGAGCGGCTTCAGAGACAAATAGGCTCTTTGCGAAAATACCCTTTAATTCCCCCATCTGCACGGAATGTCTCTTGACTTCCACTTCTATGTTATCGAACCGCCTGTCTGTCGCCTCGATGAATTGGCTCAGCTGTGTGCCAATGCGATTGACGGTTTCGGTGAGTTGGTCTAACCTCTCACCCTGTTGGCTAACCACCGCCGTGAGTTGGTCTAACCTCTCACCCTGTTGGCTAACCACCGCCGTGAGTTGGTCTAACCTCTCACCCTGTTGGCTAACCACCGCTGTGAGTTGGTCTAACCTCTCACCCTGTTGGCTAACCACCGCTGTGAGTTGGTCTAACCTTTCACCTTGTTGGCTAACCGTGTCAGTGAGTTGAGTAAACTTGTCGGGAAGTTCCATCAACTCGCGCGTGAGCAGCCGGACGCGCATAGCTTCAAGCCATGCGGGATTGTCGTCCAGCACGCGCATGAGATCTTCTATGGAGTTGATGGTAGTCATATCTTCCTCTGGCTAAGGGCATTATAGCAGAGGAAGTGACCCAGCCAGAGATACTTCGTGGGCGGGTCAGCCGAGGACTTCGAGAAGGGCGTCTTCGAGTTCCTCGATGGGGGCGAAGCCTTCGAAGCGCTGGTGGATTATGCCGTCGCTTTTGACCACGAACGACCATTCGGTGCTGGGGAGATTCCACTCTAGCACTGTGGGAGACACGCGGGCGCGGGTGAGGTCGCCCTGGATTTCGTCGGGGTTGTCGAAGAAGTCTATGTGAATGAAGTGTGCCCTACCCTTGTACTTGTCCTCAAGTTCGCTGAGGACGTCGACCTGGGGGCCGCAGACGGCGTTGGTGCAGAATGCGGGGCTTGCCATGACGATGACGGTGGGCATACCGGACTGCACTGCGTCGGCGATGCTTATCTGGTAGAGGTCGGTGTCCTGCAATGTGCCAGTGGTGAGCTGCTCGATGCTGTGGGTGGCTAGGGTCTTGCTGTTGCTTGCGGTTGCGGGCGCGCCGTTGGCGGGGGCTGCGGTCTGCTCCGGCACCTCGAAGCGCAGCTCGGCGCGGAGGGTGTTTGCGTCCTCGTCGAGGACGGCGATGTCCAAGCCCCAGTCGCCGGGAGAGTCGAACTGCATCTGGGCGGCGTAGAGGCCGCGGGTGCCAAGCGGGAAGGGCCTGAAGAGCGCGACGGCAGTGTCGCGCATCTCGCCTTCGGTTGCGCCGTCGGGGTAGTAGTAGGATGTGAGCGTTGCGATGGGGGAACGCACGAGTCCTTTCTTCGACGTGAGGACGACGGCGACTCGCTGCTCGCCTGTACCCAGGTCGGGCGTGGCGAAGATCGCCTGCAAGCCGTCGGGTGAGACGGGGCCCTTGATCAGCTCGACTTCCTCAAACGCTGCGCCCTGCTCGTCATCAGATGTGGCTTGCTCTGTGGGTGCCGCGATGTTCTGGCATGCGAGTGTCCCAAGTATAAACAGGGCTGCTAGGGTGAGGGTTATGGTGAATCGCTTGGGCATTGTGGGATTTCCGTTCCAGTTAAATGCGAATGACTTGCGGACTTCGTGGTTCAACAGGCTCACCACGAACCAGACTATATTTTACATCGATGGCCAGGATGGGGAGGATGTTTCCACTCCTAACCCTTCTGGATTCCCGCTTTCGCGGGAATGACGGAGAGCAGGTGCGTCCTGCTAGTTCGTGTCGTAGCCGGTTGGGGCGGGTTCACCACCGTCATAAGCGCCGAATGTGTAGGCAAAGAGGGAGAATTCAGGCGAGTTGGAGCTGAGCTTTAGCTCGTGGCTCTCGTATTTGGGCAGGTCGACGATGTGGTACATGCGAGCAGAGTCCACGGTGATGTAGCCGTTGCCGTCTGCGTCGAACATGACATCCGTGCCCGCCGCATCCCGGCTAATGGGTGCGTCGTTCAGAAGCACGCGCACGTCGTATTTACCGCCATCGACAGGCGACATTACGGCGTTCACGCTGGTTGCGTTAAACTTGAGCGCGAGGTAATCCTCGTAGTTCTCGGTTTCGCGGGCGTGTACGAGGCGCTCAGCCTCATTGCGCCAGAGTCCCTGCAGGTACAGGAAGTGGTTGCGGTACTCGCCGGGATCCGTGTAGAAGATCTCGGCGTCCTCTTCCTCGTAATACTCTTGGTGGAGCACGTAGGGGGCTGATGACAGGAGCGCGCTGTAGTTGCGCTCGAATCCGGCGTATATCTCGCGAGTCAGGCCAGTCTCACGATCGGTCCCCCTTACATTGTCGTCGTATTCCGGCTCGGCAAGCGTGCTGGCGGACACGTCGCTGAGGTCAGCACCCGCCTCTTCGAGCAAGCCGCGAATCCAGAGTTCGGTCTCTTCGTAAGCGCCCTCGCCGAAGTGCGTGTAGCGGATGAGGCCGTCCTTGTCCACGAGGTACTTGGCGGGCCAGTAGCGGTTGTTGAAGGCGCGCCATGTCCTGAAGTCGTTGTCCTGCGCGATGGGCCATTCCAGTCCGAAGCCCTCTGTGGCTTCGATAACATTGTCGCGGTCCTTCTCGAACTCGAATTCAGGCGTGTGAACGCCTACAATGACGAGTCCCTTGTCGGAGTACTTCTCGTGCCATGCTTTGAGGTAAGGCAGGGTGCGGATGCAGTTGACGCAGGTGTAAGTCCAGAAGTCCACAAGGACGACCTTGCCACGTTGCTCCTCGAATGTGAGCGGGTCGGAGTTGATCCAGCTTGAGATGCCGCGAATCTCGGGCACGGTCTGTTCGTTTCCGGTGGCGGGAGTCACGATGCTGGCGTGGGCTGCTGCCTGTGGCTCGGCGGTGGGTGCAGGCTTGGAAGGCACCGGCGTTGCCGTTGGCGCAGGCTTGGGGGTGTTCGCGGGAGGCAATGTTGCGGTGGGCGCGGCGGCTGCCGGTGGGGATGTCGTCTGCTGGGAGGTTGATGCCTGCTGTGTCTGCGGTGCGGGGGCTTCGGTCGTCGTCTGCGGCTCAGTGGCCGAGCAGGCGGCGAAGACGAAGGCGGTCGTCAGCAGCAGCGCAAGTGTTGCCAAGCCTATGCGGATGCTCTTCATTGTGGGCACTCCTGTGATGTGATGTGTGCCGGCTATGGTAAATCAGCCGTCTTTCGTGGGTTCGTATGGTTAGATGCTGTTGTGCGGGGAAGGATTTTGTGACGGGAATTAACAAGGATGGATAGGAATGCAACGATTCTCGTGGTTCACTCTCCCCTTGCGACCATTACTGACGCTTCGTTATCATTCTCTCCCATTAGCAGGCCAATGTGCTGACGAACCGCCATACCGACCGATTGACTGACAAACAAGGCTAACAGGCAAGACTAACAGGAGCGCGACTAAGATGACCGAAAGCAGTTCCGACAGAAGCCCTGACTACACGATGGGATACAGCGAGGAGTTTCAGCAGCTTCTGAGGCTTCGCAGCGTGGAGACGCATGCGGCGCATCTGCTGCCGCATCTGAAGCCCGGAATGCGCCTGCTGGACTTCGGCTGCGGCCCCGGCAACCTGTCCGTGGGGCTTGCCAGAGTGATTGAACCCGGCGAGCTTCATGGGATCGACATGGAAGCATCGGAAATCGACACCGCCAACGCGCTCGCTCAGGCGGGCGAGCAATCGAACACTACATTTCATGTAGGCGATGCAACCGATATGCCCTTCGATGACGATTACTTCGATGTAGCGCATTGCCATACTGTCCTGATGCATGTGCCGGACACGCAAGCTGCGCTCAGCGAGGCGAAGCGCGTGATCAAGCCCGGAGGTATCGTCTCGTGCCGTGAGGCGATTATCGGGTCTTCCTTCCTGGAGCCGGACCTGGGCGATTTCAAGACCGCATGGGAGACCTTCGGCAAGCTCTTGTCGGCGAACTCAGGGCATCCTCAGATGGGAGTGGAGTTGAAAGCCCAGGTCCTTGAGGCCAGCTTTGGGGACATTCGCACTACGGCTTCCTTCGATGTATTCAGCACACCGGAACAGGTCGCCTTCTTCGAGGCTTTTGTAAGGGACTGGTTCTTTGCGCCCAATATCATAGAAATAACGAAGAAGCTCGGCCTGGCAACCCAGGAGCAGTTCGATGATTGGGATGCCTCCCTGACGGGATGGAAGGCTCATCCGGGCGCGTTCGGCGCAATCGCGTTCGGAGAAGTCATAGCCTTCAAGCCGTAGATTCGACTGCCTCGCGGAAAACTCTCCCAACCCTCGCTTGCTACGATATGCGGCGAGGGTTATCATTCAGCCAATCTTAGGCAGCCCAACTAAGGGCATGGACTGGAGAATATTTTAGTGTGTCACTTTGAACTATGCACTGCCATTTAGATTGCTCCACGTTTCAAACTGATTCACTACCGAGAATACTGCTTGCTTGACAGGGAAACGAGGTTAGCGACATGAAAGTTGGATTTATCGGCGTCGGGTTTATGGGGCGGCACATGGCGCGGAATATTGCGCTTGGCGGCTTTGAGATGACTGTGTTCGACATCCGCAGGGAGGCGGCTGAGGAGCTCATTTCGATGGGCGCGACATGGGCTGACAGCCCTGCCGCCGTTGCGGCGGCAAGCGATGTGGTGTTCACGTCTCTGCCACGCCCGCAGGATGTGGAGGAAGTGGCGCTGGGCGAGGGCGGCATCATGAGCGGCGCGGGCACCGGGACGGTGTTTTTCGACCTGAGCACGACAGATCCTGACACGATTTATCGCATAAGCGCGGCGGGCGAGAGCGCGGGCGTGACGGTGCTGGACGCGCCTGTGAGCGGCGGCGTGGCAGGCGCGGAGGCGGCGACGCTGTGCGTGATGGTGGGCGGCGATGAGGACGCATACACGCGGTGCAAGCCTGTGCTGGACAGGATTGGCGACAAGGTGATGCGCTGCGGGGACCTGGGTTCGGGCGCGATATGCAAGATCGTGAACAATCTCATCGGACTGAGCGTGGGCGTGCTGCTGTCGGAGGCGTTCAGCCTAGGCGTGAAGGCGGGCGTGGACGCGCAGACTCTGTTCGACGCGGTAAAGGGCAGCTCGGGGAATACACAGAGCATGCAGGGATTCCCGTCAGGGCTGTTCGTGGGGAACTTCGAGCCGGGCTTCCAGCTTGACCTTGCGGCTAAGGACGTGGGGCTGGCGACGGACATGGGACGGAGGCTGCGGGTGCCGATGGAGATGTCGAACATAGCGCAACAGCGATACATCGCAGGGCAGAACAAAGGCTGGGGCAGGGAAGCTGCCGGGGCGGTTGCGAAGGTGCAGGAGGAACGGGCCGAAGTGGAGATTCGGACGGAGAGCTAACAGGATAGACAGGATGGGGAGGATGTTTTTCACCCCCATCCCTTCGACAAGCTCAGGACAGGCTCTAACCTTCCCCCATCGAGGGGGAAGGGAGTTTATTTGACCCTCACCCTAGCCCTCTCCCTGAGGGAGAGGGGAAATAAGGAAGGATATGTTTCAGAAGAGTACGCTGGATAATGGGCTGCGAGTGGTCACGAGCGAGATGCCGCACACGCGGTCGGTGAGCATGTGCGTGTTCGTGGGCGTTGGTTCGCGCTACGAGTCGGATGATGAGGCGGGGCTGTCGCACTTCCTGGAGCACATGGTGTTCAAGGGGACGGAGTTGCGACCGGAACCGCAGCAGATAAGCGCGGCAATCGAGGGAGTGGGAGGCGTCATAAACGCGGCGACTGAACACGAACTGACGGTTTACTGGTGCAAGGTGGCACAGCCGTACTTCGAGGGAAGCCTCGCGCTGCTGTTCGACATCCTACGCAACTCACAGTATGAGCCGGATGACATCGAGAAGGAGCGCCACGTCATCTTCGAGGAATTGGGGATGATAAACGACTACCCGACTTATAAGGTGGAGGCGCTGATTGACGAAATGCTGTGGCCCGGGCATCCGCTGGGACGGGACATCGGAGGGACGCGAGAGAGCGTCGGTGGCATCACGCGCGAGATGATTATGAACTTCGTGTCGGCGTACTACACGCCTGACAATATGGTGGTGAGCGTTGCAGGAAATGTGTCGCACGACGATGTGGTGGCGCAGGTAGAGCAACTGAGCGAGGGCTGGAAGCCGGGCGGACGCAACGAGTGGCTGCCGTACAAGGGGGAGCAGTGCGAACCGCAGTCCCGCGTGGAGTACCGTAAGACCGAGCAGGCACACATGTCAGTTGCGCTGCCGGGAGTGTCTCTGACGCACCCACAACGGTACACACTGGACCTGCTGAGCGTGGCGCTGGGAGAGGGCATGAGCAGCCGGCTATTCGTGGAGGTGCGGGAGAAGCGCGGGCTTGCCTACGATGTGCATAGCGGGGTCAGTCACTTCACAGACACGGGGGCGATGGTTGTGTCGGCGGGGGTTGACCCGAAGCGCGTGTATGACGCGGTGCAGACGATACTGGAACAGGTAGGTGCGCTGCGCGAAGGGCTACCGGAGGACGAGCTGGAGAAGGCGAAACGGCTGAGCGCGGGCAGGCTGATGCTGCGAATGGAGGATACGCGGGCGGTGGCGAGCTGGATGGGTCAGTCGGAGATGCTGCTGGGGAAGATCGCGCATGTTGACGATGTTATCGAGCAGGTGAACGCGGTTACGACCGAGGATGTGCATTGCATTGCCAACGATGTGCTGGTGTCTGAGCGGCTGAACATCGCGGTGGTGGGGCCTTGCAGGGGGCACAAGCGGATTGAGAGGATGCTGAGGTTGTAGTGTTTCAGTAAGTCAGTCTGTCAGTACGTCAGTGGTTCGACAGGCTCACCACGAACGGGTAAGGCAGACAGGATAGTCAGAATGGGGTAGCTGATGGCAATGCAGATGTATATCACGGTGTCGGGGGAGGATCGGATCGCGCGGTATGAGGTGGATGAGGGGACGGGGGAGCTGACACATGTCTGGGATGTGGGAACGGCTGCGCGACCCGCGCCGCTTGGGATGAATCCCGCGGGAGACAGGATGTATGTGGGGTGCCGGGATGAAATTGCGATTTCGAGCTACTCGATTGGAGACGACGGCGATCTGGCGCACCTCGGCGATGTGGCTGTGGATAACGACCCGTGCTACCTGGCGACGGACCGCGCAGGGCGCTTTCTGCTGTCGGCGTACTATGAGGGCGGGCTGTGCGCGGTGCATGCCATCGGGGAGGACGGCGCAGCAACCAATCCGCCGGTGGAGTGGCTTGCGACTGCGAAGGGCGCGCACTCTATGCAGACGGATCCATCGAACAGGTTCGCATTCGTGCCACATATATCTGGCGGCACGGGACCGAATGCGATATACCAGTTCAGGTTCGATGCGGAGACGGGGCATATCACACCGAACAGTCCTGCGAGGGTTGACATGGATGCGGAGCTGGGGCCGCGTCATTTCTGCTTCCATCCGAACAAGGACATCCTGTACTACTCAGACGAGCAGGGTTGCAGCGTGACGGGCTACAACTTCGATGCGGGTGCCGGGACGCTGAGCGCGTTTCAGACTATCTCGACCCTGCCGGAGGGGTTTACGGAGCGTAATAGCTGCTCGCAGATACAGATCACGTCGTCTGGAGAGTTCCTGTACGCGCCGAACCGGGGGCACAACAGCATCGCGTGCTTCAGCGTGGATGCGGATAGCGGGGCGCTGACGGCTATCGGTCACGCAGATAGCGAAGCTGTGCCGCGCGCGTTCAGCGTCGATCCAAGCGGGCGATACCTGTATGCGGCGGGGCTGGAGACTGGACGGCTGGCGGCGTACCGTATTGAGGACGATGGGACGCTTGCGCGGTTTGCGACATACGATGTGGGCGAGGAGCCGATGTGGGTGCTGATTATGAAGGGGTGAGGGGCTGACGGGGAAGATGGGATATTGTCTTCTCCATACTTTGAAATGACATCTGCGACTTCACAGAAGAGCATTCTCATCATTGCAGGTCCGAACGGCGCGGGGAAGACAACCTTTGCGACGGAATTTTTGCTGAACGAGGCTGGTTGTCGAACCTTCGTCAATGCAGATATGATTGCTGCAGGGCTGAATCCATTCGAGCCGGAGCGTTCCGCGGTCGCGGCGGGCAGATTGATGCTGCGCCTGATAGACGACTATGTACGCAAGGGCGAAACTTTCGCCTTCGAGACTACGCTGAGCGGGCGAAGCTATGCTAGGATGATTCCGAGTTGGCAAGCGCAAGGGTACTGGGTACGCCTATACTTTCTTCGTCTGCCTTCAGCGGATATGGCGGTGGCGCGCGTTCGGAATCGAGTGATTGAAGGCGGGCATAATGTGGACGAAGAGGTGGTGCGCCGAAGGTTCAACGCGGGCCTGCGAAACTTTCAGCAGATATACCAAGATATTGTGAACGAGTGGAGACTCTATGACGCAACTGAAGAGTTTCCGAAGTTAGCCGCAGAGGGGATAAATGATGGATAAGCAGAGTAATGGAAGATGGAAGCCGACAAAAGAGGAAAGAGATGCATATAATGCGGGTGTGGATGCGGCGCTGCGCCGTGCCGCGATCAAAGCCCGCAAGCGCGCGATAGAGACTACTGGCTCGGTTCCGACATGGAGGGATGGAAAGATAGTCTATGAGACTGAGGTTTGACGCGCCCTTTTGGCGATTTTCCAGTCGTCCGTTCAGATTGGGGGTTCCAATTGCATTGGATGGCTCAAATTGATAATCTGTAATTGGAAATCCCCAAGGCGCGGCGAGCGGCCAGAAGGCGGTGAACGATGCAGGTAGTCTTCAATGAAGCGGTCAAGCAGCTTGAGAGCGAAACGCCCGTAGTTGTCGCTACGGTGATAGGCACGAAGGGTTCGACTCCCCAGAAGCCGGGATCTAAGCTTCTGGTGCGGACCGACGGCAGCGGCGTGGGAACGCTGGGCGGCGGCTGCGTGGAAGGTGACATCTGGTTCGCGGCGAGCGAACTGTTGAAGAGCGGCGGCACCGCGGAGTACCGAGAGTACGAGCTTAACGAAGACCTAGCCGCCGAGGACGGGCTGATTTGCGGCGGCACGATGTTCTTCCTAATCGACCCGGTGTACGAGCCGGGCGAGTACCTGGACTTCGCCAAAGAGATCGAGGACGCTTATACAGGCGGCGACGCGGTTGCGCTGGCAAGCCTGATTCGGAGCGGCAGCGGCTCGGCTGCGACCATCGGCGCGAAGATGTTTATCCGGCAGGACGGCTCGACGGGCGGCTCGCTGGGCAGTCCTGAACTGGACGAAAGCGCGATGTCAGAAGCGTTCGAGCTGATGGTGCATGGCAAGAACAAGTATGTCGTAACCGGAAGCGGCGCCGAATACTTTATCGAGGCTTATACCACTCCCCCGCAACTTGTGCTCTGCGGCGGCGGGCATGTTTCCAATTCTATCGCGCCACTTGCCAAGACGCTGGGCTTCCGCGTATTCGTTACTGACGACAGAGAGGAGTTCGCCAACGCTGAGCGATTCCCGGAGGCGGACATAATCGTCGCCAAGAAGCCGGAGGACGCGCTGGGCGAACTGCCCATCAATCCGAACACCTTCATCATCGTTGCCACCCGCGGGCACCGCTACGACAATGTTGCGCTTGCGGCTGCCGCGAGGACTTCCGCGAAGTATGTGGGTCTGCTGGGGAGCAGGCGCAAGATTATCCTCATCTACGAGGACCTGTTGCGGATGGGCATCTCGAATGAGCGCATACGCGAGTTGCGCGCGCCCATCGGACTGGACATCGGGGCGCGCACGCCGGAAGAGATTGCTGTGAGCATCATGTCCGAAGTGCTGATGTTCCGGCTGGGCGGCACCGGGAGCGTGATGAAGCTCGAAGAGCGCCTGATGAGCCGCATCGAGGAGAAGCACGGCGCGGCGGTGCCTGCGGCAGACTAGGCGATGCCCGGCATTTCAGCCATCCTCACGGCCGCCGGCGAGTCACGCCGAATGGGGCGGCCCAAGCCACTGTTGCCGTGGCGCGGCACGACTCTCGTAGAACACCAGATTGACGCGCTGTTCAGAGGCGGTGTCTCGGAGGTCGTGGTCGTGGTGGGGCATGAGGCGGATGCGGTGGCAGCGCAGGTGTCAGGTACAGAGGCGCGCTGCGTGGTGAACCCCGACTATCTCCAGGGCAAGACGACTTCCATCAAGGCGGGGCTGAGTGCTATCAGCGCCGACGCGGATGCCATTCTGCTGCTTGCCGTTGACCAGCCGCGCACTGCGTCCATCGTATCTGCCGTTGTGCGGGCGCACGTATCCAGCGACTACTTGATTACATCGCCTCGCTACGAAGGGCATGGCGGGCATCCGCTGGTATTCGCGGCGTCGCTGCGTTCCGAACTGGCGGCTATCTCCGAGGAGAAGCAGGGGATACGCGAGGTGTTTCTGGCACACAGGGACAGCGTGCAGGAGTACGCGCTGGATGACGCGATGATACGGCTGGACCTGAACACGCCGGAGGCGTATGAGGATGCGGTGCGGCGGTATGGGAGCGTGTGACTACGCGTAGCAAAGTAAAGGCTCGTGTTCAAGGAACGCAACCAATTGCTCGGTAGTGTCTTGCAAATCTCGCAGCTGGCACTCCCACACAGTCATCACCGCCCAGCCACTTTCTTCAAGCAACGTGATATTGCGCCCATCTCGTGCGTGATTGCGTTCCAGTTTTGCTTGCCAGTAATCTCGATTAGTGGCAGGGATACGCACACGTGGACAGCCCGGATGCTTGTGCCAGAAACAGCCGTTCACGAACACGACTTTGCGACGGGATGAGAACACGAGATCCGGTCGTCCGGGCAAGTCTTTGCGGTGCAGACGATAGCGATAGCCTAGCCCATGCAACAATCGGCGCACTTTCATTTCAGGCTTCATGCCTTCGGACTTGATCTGCGCCATTATGCGGCTGCGGACTTCGGGCGATACGGTGTCGGTCATGGAATAGGTATGGAGAATGTTACTGATAGTATGTAGATATATTTTACGGATAGTTCATCATTTACTATATGAATATCCAAGAGCAGTTTGGGCGAAACTTGCGTGCTTATCGATTGGAGTGCAAGTTTTCACAGGAGGAATTGGCGGAAGCCTCAGGGCTACATCGCACCTACATTAGCGGCCTTGAATCCGGGGCGCGAAATCCAACTATCACTGTCGTGGCTCAGCTGGCTAAGGCACTTGGCATAAAAGCCAGCGACTTGTTGGAGGGTGTCGATAAGTCATGAGCATTTTTTCTACACCCGAACAGCTTGCAAGCATGCGAGACTTCCTCTCAAACTTTGCCAGGATGCCTTTTTCCCAGGGAAACATCCCCGGAGCGTTGGTAGAGGCGGTGTTCGCGCATGTACGCGACGGTTCAGTCCTCAACACCTACGACTTTGTTGATGTGATTCACCCTGAAGCACATTGCGGTTGGCAAGTGAAATCGACAAAATCGAGCACTCCGGTTACTTGGAAACGCGCCAAGCTGGAAAACTCCACCGAACTCATTGCAAAGTCGTATGAGTCTCCTGACGATTTGCAGGCACTTGGCAATGCCATTATGAACTTCTGCAATGAACACGCTCGTGCGAGCATGGAAAAGTACGAGTTGAGCGAAATAGGGTACTCTCGCCTGATAATCCATAAAGATAGACGAGTTACATATTTTGAGCGGTTGCTGTGTTCAGAAGACAGGCTGTTAGTGTTCGATCCTAATGATTTTGTTTGGGAGTGGTCAGAACCAAAGAGAACAAGGACTAAAGAACAACTGCCCGCATTGCATGGGACGAATATCAAGACTGAAGAAAAGTGGTGGGCTTGGCATGGGCGTGGTGAGAACCAACTGCACTTCAGTGGAGAATCCGCTTGGTGGCCGGATGAGGATGACCCTCACAAGTTTTCATTCGAGTTGCCGTCAGAGGAAGACAAGATTTCGTTTGAGCAACTTAGTGAGTTGCTTAACGGCTTATAGTGTCCAATTGAGCCTTCATGGAAGCGGCAATCTGCTTTATCAACAGAGGAGGAACTGCGTTTCCTATTTGACCTGCTTGCTGAACGAAACTTCCAACAAACTCATAGTCGTCCGAAAAGCCTTGAATTCTGGCGGCCTCGCGTATCGTTAATGTTCTCAAATCTACCGGATGACCCCAACGCCCAGATCCGGGATGAAATACCCAACGTGTAATGGTCGGCGCGACCATATCCTTTGTTAGGCGTCCATACGCGCCGCTATATCCACCCTTCACCTTGAGCTTGTCCGGAAGGTCTTTGATACCTTGTCCGGGTCGCAGAGATGATATTCGCGCGTATTGCATAGGTCGGAGTTCTCTCGCCACATGATTGCTAACCTGACCGTCGCGGTTTCGATGGGACTTCTGATATTCAGAAAACGGCTCACAAGCATATTCACAGGGATCTTTGCCTTGTCCATGTTGTAGGCTTGGCAAATCTCCAATTGCATCCCAAACACTTACGAAGTCGTTAATTCCGAAGCCGAGCTGTTGCTTTGGTTTGTCAAAGTGTGTAGGTGTTGGAATAATTGGCGCAACTGATTCTTGGAAAGCCAAGAAAAAGGCTCTTCGTCTTCTCTGCGGCACACCATATTCAGCTGCATTAAGAACTGCGGGCGTTACTTTGTACCCCGATTTGTCAAGCCTTTCGTTGATTTCATCGCTGAACTGTCTTGCAAAGCCGTTTCTCATTTCAGCGACGTTCTCCATGAGAATAGCTTTCGGCTTAATCTGCTCACAATAGTCAAGAAACCTTTTGACCAGAAGATTGTTTGGATCATTTGCAAAGCGCAACTTGCGTGGCACATTTTTTGAAAAGCCCTGACAAGGCGGACCGCCAGCGAGAACGTCTAACTCGCCAGGTTCGATGCCAAGAGTGTTCATCAGCTTCGAGGGTGTGTACTGAACCATATCTACATTCAACCCAATCGCATTTGGAAAATTGTGCCGAAATGTAGCCATGTACTTGGGTTCAATGTCAGCCCCCGCGATAACAGTAACCCCCGAGCTTCTTAGACCTGCGGATATGCCTCCACAACCGCAGAAAAGGTCAACTGCCTTCAATTTCACATCATCCATTTTCATTGGCCATGATATATTTCCCTTCAGAAATGCTTCCTAGAAGAGTTGCCAATCCCATTTTCGAGTTAATGTAGCACAAAAATACTACCGAATACCACACTAATCACGACACGGTTTGCGCCGCCTGATGCTATGAAAGTTCGCTCCAGTCTTCCCAGGCTTGGTCGAGGCGGGATTGGGTCGCGTTGTATCTTTCACCGAGACGGGTGATCTCGGGGATGTCCTGGCGCTCGGTGGCTGATTCGAGGGCCGCGTTTATCTCCGAGAGTTGCGCTTCCAGATTGCCTATCTGCTCTTCGTAGTCTCTGATGACTGCCTGCTTCGCGCGCTTCTGCGCCGCCGAGGTGCGGCGCTGCCTGTCGGTCTGCCTGCTGCGGGTCTTGGGAGCGGCCACTGCCGATGTTGAGGGCTGAATCTGTGCTGCGCTACGGCGGTGGCGCATCCATTCCTCGAAGTTGCCTCTGAACAGGTTCGCCTCGCCGTCTTCGACAATCCAGAGCTGGGTTGCGAGCAGCGAAATCAGGCGGCGGTCGTGGGAGACGAACAGCATTGTGCCGCCGTAGTTTCCGAGCATGCTTTCGAGCGCCTCGCGGCTAGGAATGTCGAGATGCGTTGTGGGCTCGTCTAGGATGAGCAGGTTCGGCTCTGTGATGAGCAGGCGCGCGAGGGCGAGACGGCTGCGCTCGCCGCCGCTGAGGGCGGATGTGGACTTGAAGACGTCGTCGCCCCTGAATAGGAAGCGCGCGAGGTAGTTGCGAGCCTCCGGGATTCGCAGGTTGCGGGCGTCTATGAGCGCGTTCAGGACGGTGGAGTGTCGCGGCAGGTCGGTGCTGCCCTGCGAGTAGTAGCCCGGCTCGACGTTGTGGCCGAGTGTCGACCTGCCTGTTATTGGCGGCGTCTCGCCCAGCAGCGTCTTTAGAAGGGTGGTCTTGCCGATGCCGTTGCTGCCGATGATGGCGGTGCGCGAGCCGCGCTCAAGCTGCGTGTCGGCAATGTCGAGAAGCGGGACGCCGTGACCGTTTTGCTGGTATCCGACAGCAAGCTTGCTGGTCCTGAGGGCTATCTGCCCTGTGCGGAAGGTGCTCAGCGTGCCGAGGTGGACTTCCTGGTTGGTATGCGGCTTTTCGATGCGCTCCAGGCGTTCGAGGCGAGTTGCGCGCCCGCGTGCCTCACGAGCGCGCTGTCCGGCTTTGTACCGCCGAATGAAGGCTTCCTCGCGGGCGATGTACTCCTGCTGGCGCTCATACTCGATGAGTTGCCGCCTGCGCTGCTCCTCCTTGAGGGCGCGGTACTTGGTGAAGTTGCCGGGGAAGGATCGCAGATTGCCGTTGTCGATCTCCAGGATGCGGGTCGCCACCTTATCGAGGAAGTAGCGGTCGTGGGATACGACCATGAAGCCGCCGCTGAAGCTCGAAAGAAAGTCCTCGAGCCAGTCGAGTCCACCGAAATCAAGGTAGTTGGTCGGCTCGTCCAGGATGAGGAAGTCGGGATCGGAGAGTAGCGCCCGAGCTAGGGCGGCGCGAGTGCGCTCGCCGCCACTGGCGTCCGCCGCCGGAGTCGCCAGCGTTTCTGCGGACAAGCCAACGCCGTCAAGGACGAGTTCCATCCGGTGCTCGTAGTCGTATCCGCCTAGTGCTTCGAACTCGCGCAACAGGGCATCGTAGCGGCGTTCGGCGTCGCGGCGGGCTGTGCCTTCTGCGACCTGAATGTCGAGTGCGCTGGATGCGAGTTCGTCTTCGACCTGCCGAAGTCTGGCGAATGCCTGCATAACCTCGTCGTGGACGGTGCCATCGGGAGCCTGGCTGGGTGTCTGCGGCACGTAGCCGATGCGGACGCCGCGCTGCCATGTAACGCTGCCGCCGTTGGGTTCGAGTTCTCCGGATAGGATGCGGATGAGGGAGGTCTTGCCTGCACCGTTGGGGCCGACGATGCCGATGCGGTCGCGCTCATCGACCTGAAGGTCGAGGTTGGCAAAAATCTCGATTTCGCCGTAAAGGAGGGTTAGGTTGGAGGCGGTGAGAATGGGCATATCACACGCCCGCCAAGTCACGCGCCTCGTCTAGCAGCATTACCACATCATCGGGCGACTCCGCTTCGGCGTAGATTCGCAGCAATGGCTCGGTGCCGGAGAAGCGGATTAGCACCCAGTAGCCGCCTTCGAGGAGGTAGCGGAAGCCATCCTGGGTGTCCACTTGCTCTACTTGCAAGCCTCCTAGAAATGCGGGTGTGCTGCTATGGAGGCGGGACAGTATGGTGTCTCGCAGGTCTTCGTCGAAGTGGAGGTCGAGGCGATCGTAGTGGTGGGGACCTACTTTGTCCTCCAGCTCGCCCAGCAGGTCTTGGATATCCATGTCGGTCTTGACCATGAGGTCGAGGAGCATGAGGGCGCTGAGTATGCCGTCACGCTCGGGGACGTTGCCCTGGAACGCGTATCCGCCGCTCTCTTCGCCTGCTATGAGGGCGTCGGTGCTCATCATTACGGGGCCGAGGTACTTGAAGCCGACGGGCGTCTCATGAACGGGGACGTCGTAGATTGCGCCGAGCTTGTCTATCATGCCGGTCATGGTGATGGAGCGGACGAGGGGCCCGCGCCTGCCGAGCGTGTCGAGCTGGTGCATGCAGAGCAGCGCGAAGGTCTGCAAGGTGGTGAGGAACTGCCCGTCGTCGTCCACTACTCCGAGACGGTCCGCGTCGCCGTCTGTGGCGAGACCGATGTCGGCGGTCCTATCGGAGAGTTCGTCAATGAGCGGCTGAAGGTTGTGCGCGAGAGGCTCCGGTTGCGCCATACCGGGGAACGCCGGATTCGGCTCAGAGCGTATCTCAATGACGCGGGTGGAGCCGCCGGATAGCAGGTCGGCGAGGTAGCCGGCGCCGGCGCCGTGCATGGAGTCCACCACTATGTCCAAGCCGGCGTTGCGGATTGCAGCGAGGTCCACGAATGAGGCGATATGGTTGAGGTAGTCGGGCGCGGGGTCGAATGTTTCCAGCAGGCCGTTTGCATCTGCCTGCGCGAGGGATATGCGCTGCACACTGCCCGATGATTCTGCGGCGGTGATGCGCGATTCCAGTTCTGCCACGATTTCGGGGGATGCGCTGCCGCCGTAGTCGGGCTTGTATTTGAAGCCGTTGTAGGCGGCTGGGTTGTGGCTTGCCGTGATGACCGCGCCGGCGCCGGCATCCCTTGCGACGAGGTTGTAGGCTATGACTGGCGTGGGCGCTGCCCTGTCACATAGCAGCGTGGGGATGCCGTTGCCTGCCGTTACCTCGGCGACCGCGGCGGCGAATTCGGCGGACGCGAAGCGGGTGTCGTAGCCGACCATGAATCCGCGATAGGCGAGGCTGTGGTACTTCATCAGGTCGGCGGCGCCTTGCGCGCAGAGGCGCACGTTGTCGAAGGTGAAGTCCTCGGCGATGATGGCTCGCCAGCCGTCTGTTCCGAATTTTATGGGCATTTTGATCTAACAGGATGTACAGGCTGGCTAGGATGAGGGGATTTTGCCCTCACCCTAGCCCTCTCCCTGCGGGAGAGGGAATTCATTGATCAGGAAGGAACTAGAGGCCGGCGGCTTTGCGGAGCCTGTCGGCCTTGTCGGTACGCTCCCAGGGGAGGTCTAGGTCGTCGCGGCCGAAGTGGCCGTAGGTTGCGGTCTGCTTGTATATGGGGCGGCGCAGGTCTAGGTCGCGGATGATTCCGCCGGGCGTCAGGTCGAAGTTTTCGTGAATGAGCGCCTCTATCTTTTCGTCGGCTATCTTGCCACTGCCGAAGGTTTCTATCGAAATGGAAGTCGGCTCTCGCTTGCCGATGGCGTAGGAGACGATGACTTCCATCCTGTCGGCGAAGCCTGCCGCTATGCAGTTTTTGGCGACGTAGCGGGCAGCATAAGCCGCAGAGCGGTCAACCTTCGTCGGGTCTTTGCCGGAGAATGCGCCGCCGCCGTGCCGCGCGAACCCGCCGTAGGTGTCAACCAGAATCTTGCGACCGGTGAGGCCGGTGTCTCCTACGGGGCCGCCGGTTACGAAGCGCCCGGACGGGTTGATCCAGTACTGGGTGTCGTCGTCGAGCAGATGCTCCGGTATTATGGCTTTCGCCGCGTGCTCTATCAGGTCGCGCGCTATGACTTCCTGCTCCACATCTTCGCTGTGCTGCGTGCTCATGATTACGGTGTGCACGCGCTTGGGCACTCCGTACTCATACTCGACCGTGACCTGCGACTTGCCATCGGGACGTATATATGGAAGCGTGCCGTCCTTGCGGAGTTCCGCCATGCGCCGGCAGAGCTTGTGCGACAGGGATATGGGCAGGGGCATCAGTTCAGGCGTCTCGTTGCAGGCGAAGCCGACCATCATGCCCTGGTCGCCCGCGCCGACCGAGGCGAGGTCGTCGTACAGGCTGTCAGACTCGTCGCGCACTTCGATTGCCCGGTCAACACCGTGCTGGATGTCCGGGGACTGCTCATGGACTGATATGGTGACACCGCAGGACTGGTAGTCGAAGCCGAAGCTGGAGTCTATGTAACCGGCGTCCCGGATGGTGTTGCGGACGATAGTCATGATATCGACGTAGGTGCTAGTCGTAATCTCGCCCATCACGACGACGAGGCCGGTGGTCGTGC
The DNA here is from genome assembly GCA_965203955.1 of Dehalococcoidia bacterium. Taxonomy (GTDB): domain Bacteria; phylum Chloroflexota; class Dehalococcoidia; order Lucifugimonadales; family JADFKI01; genus Bin90. The sequence goes on from OZ241923.1 coordinate 688,888, forward strand.
AGACCTCGCAGGCGACGCGCGCCCTGGGATCGTCGGCGATGATTGCATCGAGCACCGCGTCAGAAATCTGGTCGCAGAGCTTGTCCGGGTGTCCCTCGGTTACCGATTCTGACGTGAACAGGTAAGAGGCTGAATCTGTAAAGGTGTGGCTCAATTTTCTTCTCCTGGAACGATTGTTGATTTGATGTAAGGTGCGCCTGGCTTCAATTGTCACCAGGGCAGGCTCTAACCCTCCCCCGATGCATGGGGATTTGCATTGATTCCTAACCGGTCTATGTGCTCCTGGGTGAGAGAGACGAGCCGGGCGCTGCCTTCTGCAATAACAGTGTTCTGAACGAGAGTCCCGGTGACTGACATTTCCCGGTCTGCGCTCAGTTCCAGGCGGGCCAGCGCCGTGATGTTCCTTCCGATATTAGCGGGCCTGCGGAATTGAACTTCCATGTCGCGCATCATGGTTATGATGCCATTTCTAAAGGCGAAGTTCTCCATCACCTCGTACAGCAAGGTGGCGAGGATGCCGCCATGCACGATGCCGGGCCAGCCTTCGTGAGTTCCTCCGGGCATAAAATCTGTCACGAGCGCGTCGCCCTGGAAGCGATAGGTGAGTTGAAGGCCCACAGGGTTATTTGGCCCGCAACCAAAGCAGTTGGGGTATGCCTGTAACTCGTCCCTCGACCGTGCAGAGAACTCACCCTGAGCGGACTTCTCCGGCTGGTTATGCAAAAAGGCGTTGTTGTTCAAGTTCCTACTTCCCAACTCGCGAGGTACTTCTCTTGCTCTGCGGTCAGCGTGTCGATGGTGATACCCATTGACAGCAGCTTCAGGCGACCGACTTCTTCGTCGATGTCGCGGGGCACGTCGTACACCTGCGGCTTCAGCGAGTGCGCGAACAGCGCGAGATGCTCTGCGGAGAGCGCCTGGTCCGCGAAGCTCATGTCCATAACGGCCGAGGGGTGTCCTTCGGCTGCCGCGAGGTTGATGAGGCGTCCTTCGCCGAGCAGGTATAGGCGCCTGCCGTCACCCATCAGGTATTCTTCCACGAAGGGGCGCGCCTCCTGCTTACCGTCCGATAGCTCTTCAAGTGCGGGGATGTCGATCTCCACGTTGAAGTGACCGCTGTTGGCGAGCAGCGCGCCGTCCTTCATGACTTCGATGTGCTTGCGTCCGACTGCTTTCATGCCGCCGGTGAGCGTGATAAAGATGTCGCCGATTTTCGCGGCGCTGTCCATGCTCATGACCTGGTGTCCGTCCATGGCGGCTTCGAGCGCGCGAATGGGGTTGACCTCGGTGACTATCGTCTGTGCGCCCATGCCGCGGGCGCGGAGGGCTACGCCGCGTCCACACCAGCCATAGCCCGCGACGACGACATTCTTGCCCGCCCAGAGGATGTTGGTGGCGCGGGTGATGCCGTCAAGCGTGCTCTGGCCCGTGCCGTAGCGGTTGTCGAAAAAGTGCTTGGTGTCGGCGTCATTGACGGCAATGATGGGGTACTTGAGCCTGCCTTCTTCGGCGAGACTGCGGAGGCGTATGACGCCAGTGGTGGTCTCCTCGGTGCCGCCGATCAGCCCGCCGAGCGTGTCGGTGCGGTCGGAGTGCAGAGTTGCTACAAGGTCTGCGCCATCGTCCATTGTGATGTGCGGCTTGAAGTCGAGCGCGGAGTTGATGTGCGAGTAGTATGTCTCGCTGTCCTCGCCCTTGATGGCGAAGGTGGGTATGCCGTACTCGTGCACGAGCGCGGCGGCAACGTCATCCTGCGTGCTGAGCGGGTTGCTGGCACATATTGCGGCTTCGGCGCCGCCGTCCTGAAGCGTGAGCAGGAGGTTGGCGGTCTCGGTGGTTACGTGCAGACAGGCGGCGATTCGCAGTCCCTTGAGCGGCTTCTCGTTGGCGAAGCGCTCGCGTATCTGGCGCAGCACGGGCATTTCGCGCTCCGCCCAGTGGATGCGCCTGATGCCTTCTGCTGCGAGCGAGGGGTCTGCGATGTGGCCCCTATTCGTTTCTGTGGTCAATTTTTCCTCCTAGGTGGGTTTTGCATCGATGTAGAGGATGGATAGGATATTCCATTCTTACCCCTCACCCTAACCCTCTCCCTGAGGGAGAGGGAACTTTGTCTGGGAAAAGGGATGTATCTTTGTTGATTGGCTTGAAGGATGTAAGGTCGGTGAAGGCACGAAAGCGGTCCTCGATGTCCTGCATGGTCAAGGTCAGTATCTTTTCCACGCTGAAACCCTGCACACAGAACGAGCCCATAACCGAGCCGAGTATTGCCGCGCGGCGGTAGCCATCGGTCGTCGTGTCGCCTGTGGCGGCGATGTAACCCATGAAGCCGGAGGCGAATGTGTCGCCCGCGCCGGTGGGGTCAACCACATGGTCGAGCGGGAATGCGGGTGCGGAGAATATCGAGTCGCCACTGAAGACGAGGACGCCATGCTCACCGCGCTTGACGACGACCGCGCTGGGTCCCATCGCCATGATGCTGCGGGCTGCGGTGACGAGGTTGCCTTCCTGGGCGTAGTCGCGCGCCTCGCCTTCGTCCATGAACAGAATATCAGCCTCGCTGACTACCCTGTTGAGCGCCTGACGCTTACCGTCGATCCAGAAGTTCATGGAGTCGAGCGCAACGAGGTCGGGGCGCTGCTCCATCTGGTCGAGGACGTCTAGCTGAAGCTCGGGGTCGATGTTGGCGAGGAACAGGTACGGGCTTCGCCGTTGCTCTGGATTGAGCTTCGGCGAGAAGTCTGCGAAGACGTTGAGCTGGGTGTCCAAGGTGGTGCGGGCGTTGAGGTCCGCGGAGAAGTACTCGCCTGCCCAGCGGAATGTCTTGCCTTTCTGCCGCAGCAGTCCGCCGACATCAACGCCGCGCGAGCGCAGCAGGTCGATGTGCTGCTCATGAAAGTCTTCGCCTATGACGGCGATGAGGCTGACGGGAGCGAAGCGGCTGATGCCGATGGAGAAATAGGTTGCCGAGCCGCCGAGCGAGTCGTCGCGGCTGCCGGTGGGTGTCTTCACTGAGTCGTAGGCTACTGAGCCGACGACGAGTACGGTCATGTCTTGTCCTTCAGTATAAGGCTAATAGGATGCGCAGGATCGAGAGGATCTTCAGCCTTCCTTCGTCTGCCCTCACCCTAACCCTCTCCCAGGGGGAGAGGGGACATAAGGAAAGTCGGCTAATCGTCTGAGCCGTAGCTGGTGGGCTTGCCTGCTTCGATCCAGGCGGGAGTGCCCTCTTCGATGTTGTACAGGCGCTCCGAGTCGAAGCCCATCGCAGCTGCCATTTCGGCGGCGAGACCGCTGCGGACGCCGACGGCGCAGATAAACAGCAGGTTCTTGTCGGTGGGAAGCTCGTCAATGCGTCCAAGCAGGGTATCCACATGGATGAAGAGCGCGTCCTTGACATGGCCATCGGCGTATTCGTCGAGCGCGCGCACGTCCACGACGACGGAGTCGCCGGATGCCTGCATTTCTTCGGCTTCGTCAATGCTGATGCGGTAGTAGGGCTCGCCCGGGTTTCTGGTCGGCATTCTTTTCTCCTCCGCGTTGGTTATCTCTGTCTTCAGTAATGGGTTGTCGATAATTTGGACACAAAAAAACTTCTCCGATGAGAGAAGTCAATAATAGCTGCCGCTCTCATCTCCGAGCCTCAAAAGGCTCTCCGGAATTAGCACCGATTCACGCGCCGCGAGACGCGAAAAGGTTGCCGGGCTTCACAGGGCCGGTCCCTCAGCCGCTCTTGATAAGAGATTGTATATTCGATTGTTAACGACTTTGATGGTACAGGACGGGGAATGAGCGTGTCAAGGAAAAATACGGGGGCTAACAAGGATGGCGGGATGAAGAGGATAGAAACGGCAAATCTATTGCAGTCTGCCGTAGTGTGGCAGCGGGTCGCCTAGAAGGGGGCGCGCGTAGTCGAGGAATGCCTGGGTGACGAAGTAGTTGTCTGGGTCGAGGTACTCCGGGGGCATGCGCTTGACCTTGCCGCCAACGGCTTTCAGTGGAGCGGCGCCGGTGGCACAGGCGTAGCGGTCTCCGGGTTCGCGCTCCAAGGTGATGATGATGTCGCGCTCGCCTGCTATGGCGCGGCGGACTGCTGCCTGCCCTGCCATGCCTGCTTCTTGCGCGTCCGTGTGGGAGACGCATGCCATCATTGAGCGCTGGATTGTGCCGGGCTTTTCATGACGCGCACGGACGCCAAGCCGACGGCTCACCTGCGTGGCAAGATAGCGAGAGGGGCCGTCGTAGTACGGATGGCCGAAGTCGTCCATGAAGTATGGCTCGCCTTGCTCGCCTATTGGCTCTCCGGCAGGTGTGCGGATGTTTTCGGCGATGACGGCGACGGCAAAGCCGTAGCTGCGATATGCGTCTTCAATGCAGTCGAGGAAGCGGGTTTCGTCGAGTGGAATCTCGGGTACGCCGATAAAGTGCGGAGCGTCCCGCTCATCGCGCTTGGAGAAAGCTGATGCGGCTGCCAGCCAGCCGGCGTCCCTGCCCATGACTTCGATGATGGTGATCGGCGCGGCTATGCCCATCGCCTCGGCGTCCCATCCGGCACCCATTGTGGCGAGGGCGACGAAGCGCGCCGCGCTGCCGTAGCCGGGGCTGTGGTCGGTGAGCACAATGTCGTTGTCGATAGTCTTGGGGACGTTGATGACGCTCAGCGACATTCCTGCGTCTTGTGCGGCCCGTCCGATGTCATGTCCCGTAGTCGCCGAATCGTTGCCGCCGATGATGAACCAGCAGGCGATGTCGCACTTTCGCAGAGTGTCAAGGATTGGCTGCACATCTTCATCGCGGAGTCTTCGTCGCGTAGAGCCTAGCACAGCGCCGGGGGTGCGGGCGATGCGCCGCCATTCATCAGCAGGGGTGCGGCGCAGGTCGATGATGTCTCCGCTGACAATGCCTTCCATGCCGTAGTGCGCGCCGTATATCTCGCCGATGTGGTCTGGCTGCGCGAGCGCTTCGCTGACAATTCCAAACAGGCTGCGGTTGAGGACGGGAGTGCAACCGCCAGACTGCATTATGAGTATGTTTTGTTTCATTGTCAGAAGCTGAATAGATGGAGGCTCACCCCCATCCTAACCTTCCCCCATCGAGGGGGAAGGGACTTTATTGTTAGGGCCATTTCAGGGTGTTGCCTTCGTAGATGGCATTGAGGAAGTCGGTTCTGAAGGCGTCGTTATAGTCGAAGGGCTTGGGTAGGGCTTCGTGCGCGGTGAGATGGTCGTAGAGCGCCTGCCACTGTTCGGGTGACATCTGCCCCAAGCCGCGCGCATCGGTCAGGTTGCTCACGGCGTCCGCAAGCTCGGTGTCGAGCATGTATCGCTGGTGTTCGGGGTTCTCCTCCGGCGCATACTTGAGCACTATCTGGACCGCCTCTTCGCGGTTGTCGCGCGCGTATTCGAGCGCCTTCATCGTCGCCTTGAGGAAGCGTTCGACCTTGACGGAGTCTGAGTTGGCAAGTTCTTCACGGGTGATGTACGTGAGGCCGAGGGTGGGCACGCCGAAGTCGGCAGGGTCCCAGAGCGTCACATCGAAGCCCATGCGCCTGACGGTGTCGGGTTCGTTGGACTTGAAGACGGCAAGAACGTCCACCTGGCCCTCGGTGAGCACGCGCGGATCGAAGCCGACGCGCACTTCCTGCACGGCGGTGCGGTCAACCTGCTGCGACTCCACGATGGCAAGGTAGTCGGGTGGGATGGAGACCTTGTAGCCGAATGTCCTTCCCTCCCAGTCGTTGGGCGTGGTGATGCCGCTGTCCTTGAGCGCGAGGAAGCCCTGCTGGCCGCGCTGCCCGAAGAGCGCGAAGGCGACTATGGGCAGGCCGGGGTCCGAACGGCGCTTGAGGACGGACGGCGCGTCCGCGGTGGTGAAGTCAACATCGCCGGACATGAGAAGCTGAAGGTGCTCGCCGCTGGAGGCGTGGCGTATTTCGACGTCAAGGCCCTGCTCCTCGAAGAAGCCCTTTTCCTGCGCGATATAGGCGGCGGCGAAGGGCAGGTTTGCCTGCGGCTTGTAGCCTGCCATGAAGACGACGCTTTCGGGCTCGGGCTGGGCGCAGGCGGCCGCGGCGAAGATGAGCAGGGATGCGAGGGTTAGCAGGCCGAGTGATGTGAGTCTGGGGTGCAATTTCAATTTTCCGTATTCCAGTTTGCCGCATACTGAGTAACGACTGCACAAGACTGAATAACAGGCTCTTATGACGCAGTTAAGACTAGGCTATACGGACTGGAAAATCAAACAAATCGCTGCTGTGACTGAACTGATCTTGCTAATCAGAATGCCATCGTGGAGTCGTGCCAGAAGAGCATCTTGCGTTCTATGTACGCGGTGACGACGGTCAATGCGATGCCGATGAACGCCAGTACGAGGATGGCGGAAAATAGCGTAGGCATGTCCAAGTTGCTGTGCGCGACTATGATGACGCTGCCGAGTCCCCTGTCGCCGCTGAACCACTCGCCTACTACCGCGCCGATGACGGAGAGCGGTATGGAGATGCGGAACGCGGCGAAGAGGTACGGCAGCGAGCTTGGAAGGCGTAGCTTCAGGTATGTCTCGGTGCGGGATGCGTGGAGGGAGCGGAAGAAGTCGAGCGCGCCGGGCTTGACCGCCCGCAAGCCGACCATCGCATTCACAAGCACGGGGAAGAATGTAATCAGGCTCGCTATGAACACTTTCGGAAGCGAGCCGAAGCCGAACCAGATTACGAAGAGGGGCGCGACGGCGACTATGGGCGTAACCTTGACGAGAATGGCGATGGGAAAGAGGGTGCGCTCCAGAAAGCGGGAGTGCGCCATAAGGGTCGCGCCCGTGAATGCGACTGCAGCACCGAGCGCGAAGCCTGCCAGCGCCTCGGCAAGTGTGATGCCGCCGTGCAGCGCGAAGAAGCCGAAATCTCCGGCGAGGCGGGTAATTACGACAGACGGCGCGGGCACGATGTACACTGGGATGGAGGTGGCGCGCACCCACGCCTCCCATACTGCAATTGCAAGAGCGATGGCGATTCCCGGAGGCACGATGTAGCTCAAGGTTATTGCGCGAGCAGCGAAGAGCGATTGCCGCGCAGTCGAGGACAGGTCGGTGGTGGCGTTCTCGTCTGCCTGATCAGGCGATTGTCGTTGCAGCGGGGATTCCACTCGAAAGCGCGTCCTTGACTCTGTATGTGTATTCGAGGAAAAGGTCTGAGCGTTCTACTTCCTGTTGGCGGGGTCGCGGAAGATCAATTGCGATATCGTTAACGATTTCGCCGGGCCTTGCGGAGAGTACGACCACCCTATCGGACAGGACTACCGCCTCGGGGATGCTGTGAGTCACGAATATGACGGTGGGCCGTTGACGTTCCCAGAGTTGTAGCAACTCGTAGCGCATCTCTTCGCGGGTCATTTCGTCGAGCGCGCTAAGCGGCTCGTCCATGAGCAGCAAGCCCGGGCCGAATGCGAGCGCCCGCGCGAACGCCACGCGCTGGCGCATGCCGCCGGAAAGCTGGTGCGGATAGTATCCGGCGAATTCGGCGAGTCCGACTGCGTTCAGAGCCTGCTCGGCAGTCGAAAGCGAATCTGAACCGTTGGAGTCTGCGTTTAGCTGGAAGGGCAGGCGCACATTTTCGAGAGCAGTACGCCATGGGAGCAGGGCGGCGTCCTGCGAGACGAATCCGATGCCCTTCTGACGTTGCAATTGCTGTGGGGTCATGCCGGACAGCGAGATTTCGCCGGATGCGGCGTCCGTCAAGCCGCCGATGGCCCGCAGCAGCGTGGTCTTGCCGCAGCCGCTTGGCCCTATGAGCGAGACGAACTCGGAGGGCGCTACCCCAAGGCTGACGTCGCGCAGGACTTCGAGGCTGCCCGCGTCGGTGTCGTAGCGGTGACTGAGCCGGCTGACCGATATGCTGGTGATGGGATGAACTCCGTTTCATCTTCCGGGTGCGTTCGGTGCCAATGGTAGCATAGGGAGGGACGGGCTGGCATTGATGGTGGGGAAGGGCGTGCTATAATCCCCATTGTGGAAGGGAATCAACCATCAGAGAAGGACATGACTATATGTCGCCAGAAATTATTACGATGCTTGCCGTGGGAGTTGCACTCTTCGGCGTTCAGATGACAATTTTCATATTCACGATGCAGCGTATGGATAAACTGTCTGACCGCATAGCTTCATTGGAAGTTGGGTTGACTGGACGTATGGCAGATTTGGAAGTTGAGACGAAAAAGAGCATATCGGCTCTTAGGGTAGAGATGATGGAGCGTATGACGGCATTGGAAGTGTCACTGACAAGCCGAATGACTGAATTAGAGTCGAGCCTGAACGGTCGAATGACGACCTTGGAAGTAGGATTGAATGAGCGAATGACGACTCTGGAAGTAGGATTGACAGAGCGAATGACGACTCTGGAAGTAGGATTGACAGAGCGTGTGGCGCGGCTTGAGGGCGTAGTGCTGGCTCGAACAGAGTCTGGCAACGGCACCGTTGGCGCTTCCGGCGATGACTAGATAGCCTGCAACACACAACAGACTGAGGGAGCAGACCACATTGAGTACACTTGCGAGCGTGTTAAATCCGCAGAACGCGACCGATATGGCGATAAGCGTTCCGGATGGTCCTAATGTGAGCTACGCGGAGTTTGGTGAGGAGATCGAGCGAGTCGCCGAGTTGCTTGCGGGCGCGGGAGTGCAGCCCGGCAGAGCGGTGTCCATCGTCTTGCCGAACAGCCTGGAGTTCATGGTCGTGTTCCTTGCGGTGGCGCGGGCAGGGGCAATCGCCGCGCCACTCAACTCCGCCTATACGACGGACGAGTTCCACTTTTATATGGAGGACGCGGAGGCGCAACTCGCAATCCTGCCGGAAGGCGAGCACGCGGGGCGCGAGGCGGCAGCGCAGTTGGGCATTCCGACAATGGAGGCTTCGCCGGACGATGCAGGACGCACGGTGCTGTCGCGTGGCGGCGATGTGCTCACGGCGCGGAGGGATGCGCCTGCTCCCTCGCCTGATGATGTGGCACTGTTCCTGCATACATCGGGGACCACGAGCAGGCCGAAGGGCGTGCCACTGACACACGGCAACCTCGCGGCGTCCATCAAGAACATCAGCGACACCTACGCCCTGACGCCGGACGACATTGCGATGGTGGTGATGCCACTGTTCCATGTGCATGGGCTTATCGGGGTATCGCTGTCGACGCTGAGCACGGGAGGATCGCTGGTGATTCCTCCTCGTTTCAGCGCGAGCAGGTTCTGGGGCGAGCAGAAGGAGAGCGGCGCGACGTGGTACTCCGCCGTTCCGACGATTCACCAGATACTACTGGCGCGTGCAGACGATGAAGGCGCTCCGCACGAGAGCTTCAGGCTCATCAGGTCATGCTCGTCTGCGCTTGCGCCCGCCGTATTCGAGCAGTTGGAAGCGCGGTTCGGCGCTCCGGTGCTGGAGGCTTACGGCATGACGGAGGCGTCGCACCAGATGTCGTCGAACCTGTTGCCACCGGGCGAGCGGATGCCGGGCACGGTCGGCAAGGGCACGGGCGTTGACATCGCCATTATGGACGATGACGGCAATCTTGTGAGTGCGGGCGAGCGGGCGGAGGTCGTCATCAGGGGAGCGAACGTGACTCACGGCTATCACAACAACACGGAGGCGAACGCAGAGGCGTTCACGAACGGCTGGTTCCGCACGGGCGACCAGGGGTTCCTGGAAGCGGACGGCACGCTGACGCTGACGGGACGCATAAAGGAGCTGATAAACCGGGGCGGCGAGAAGATTTCGCCGCTGGAGGTTGACGCTGCGCTGCTGGGGCATCCGTCGGTCGCGGAGGCGGTGTGCTTCGGAGTGCCGCATGAGATGTACGGAGAGGCGGTGCAGGCTGCGGTGGTGGTGTCCGGGGATGCGGACGAGGATGCGATACGCTCATATTGTGGTGAGCATCTTGCCGGTTTCAAGGTGCCTGACCGGGTGTACATCATAGATACGATGCCGCGCACGGCGACGGGGAAGATACAGCGCCGGCACATCGCAGCGATGTTCAGTGAGGATGCGGCACAGTAGGTCCGGAGAGAATTCAGGACTATAAACTGAAGGGCGACCTATCTTGCGATGGGTCGCCCTTTGATTTACCAGTGATTTACAGCGCAACTAGACTGCTATGCCGCTTCATCTTGCAATGCAGCAGTCTTGCTGAAAGTCAGCCCGTCGTCGCTGGCGCCCACCTCCACGGTGTCGCCTTCGGTGTATTCTCCAGAGATGATGCCGCGAGACAGAGGGTTCTCGATGTGCTGCTGGATGGCGCGGCGCAGGGGACGGGCGCCGTATGTGTGGTCGAAGCCTGAGTTCGTGAGCCAGTCTTTAGCCGCGTCCGTGAGCGTAATGGATACTCCGTGCTCGCCCATGCGCTTCCTTACATCACGCAGCATCAGATCAACGATTTGGCGCACCTGCTCCTGCGTCAGAGGATCGAAAATGATTGTGTCGTCCAGCCGGTTCAGGAACTCCGGGCGGAAAGTGCGGCGGAGCGCGGCTTCCACTGATGCGCGCAGGCGAATTGAATCACTGCCTGCGTCGCTGGTGATGAACCCGGTTGTTCGACGACCCACCTCAGAAGTGCCGAGGTTGCTGGTCATGATGACGAGTGTGTTGCGGAAGTCAACGGTCCTGCCGTGCCCGTCCGTGAGCCGTCCGTCTTCGAGGAGCTGCAGGAGCACGTTGAACACGTCGGGATGCGCCTTTTCGATCTCGTCGAAGAGGATGACGCGGAAGGGACGACGGCGCACGGCTTCAGTGAACTGGCCGCCGTCGTCGTAGCCGACGTAGCCCGGGGGCGCGCCGATGAGCCGCGATACGGTGTGCTTTTCCATATACTCGGACATGTCGAGGCGCACCATGTTCTCCTCGTCATCGAAGAGGTATTCGGCGAGGGCGCGGGCAAGCTCGGTCTTGCCGACGCCTGTGGGACCGAGAAAGATGAAGCTGCCGATGGGCCGATTGGGGTCCTTCAAGCCTGCGCGGGCGCGGCGAATGGCATCGGAGACGGCAACGATTGCGGCGTCCTGTCCAATGACACGCTCGTGGAGACGTTCCTCCATGTGGAGGAGCTTTTCGGCTTCACTTTCCATCAGGCGGTCAACGGGGATGCCGGTCCAGACAGCGATGAGGCTGGCAATGTCCTCCGGGCGCACGACGGTGAAGTCTTTCGTGCGCGAGTGTCCGCTGAGTTCGCTGCGCTCGGCGTCGAACTCGGATTGCAGGCGTAGGCGCTCGGAGCGCAGTTCGGCGGCGCGCTCGTAGTCGGACATCTCGGCGGCTGCGGCTTCCTCGTCTTCGAGGTGGCGGAGGCGATGCTCGGCGTTCTTGAGGTGATCTGGGAGCATCTGCGCGTCGATGCGGAGCTTGCTAGCCGCCTCGTCTATGAGGTCAACCGCCTTGTCGGGGAGCAGCCTGTCGGAGATGTAGCGGGCACTCAGACGGACGGCGGCGGTGAGGGCGTTGTCCTCGACACGCAGCTTGTGGTGCGCCTCATAGCGGGGGCGCAGCGCCTCCAACATTTCGACAGCCGTCTCCTCGTCCGGCTCTTCGATCAGAACCGGCTGAAAGCGACGCTCAAGGGCGGCGTCGCGCTCGATGTGCTTGCGGTACTCGTCCTCGGTTGTCGCGCCCATCGCCTGCAATTCTCCACGAGCGAGGGCTGGCTTCATCATGTTGCTGGCATCGACCGCGCCTTCGGACGCGCCCGCGCCAACGACCGTGTGAATCTCATCAATGAACAGGATGATCTCGCGCTGCGCCTCGCGCACCTCGTCCAAGACTGCCTTCAGACGCTCCTCGAACTCGCCGCGGAACTTCGCGCCAGCCACCAGACCGCCCATGTCGAGGGCAAGCAGGCGGCGGTCCTTCAGCTCGCGGGGCACGTCACCGGCGACTATAGCCTGAGCCAGTCCCTCGGCGATGGCGGTCTTGCCGACGCCCGCGCCGCCGATGAGCACAGGGTTGTTCTTCGTGCGCCGGATGAGAATTTGCATCACGCGGGCGACTTCCTTGTCGCGCCCTACGATGGGATCGAGCTTGCCGTCGCGCGCGAGCTGTGTCAGGTCGATGGTGAAGCGTTCCAGGGAGCGATAGCGGTCCTCGGCATGCTGGTCGGTTACGCGCTGCGAGCCGCGCACCTTACGGAGCGCCTGGTACACAGCCTCCTGCGTGACGCCATGCTCGGCAAGCAGGCGCGCGGCGGGGTCCTGCTGATCCTGTGTGATCGCCACCAGCAAGTGCTCGGAGCTGATGAAGTCGTCCTGCAGGCGCTGGGATTCTTCTTTTGCGCTATAGAGCAGTCGTCCGATGCGCGGGGTCTGATAAATCTGGTCGGTCTGCTGATTAGACTTGGGCGCCTGCTCCAGAATTACGTCGAGGCGCTGGTGAATCTGGTCGGTGTCAGTGCCGACTTCACGAAGCACGTCGGCGGGGACACCTTGCTGCTGTTCGAGCAGCGCCATGAGCACATGCTCGGCGTCCCACTGCGTATGCCGGTAACGCTGCACAATCTGCTGCGAGTCGTGCAGGACCTGCCTTGCGGCGTCGGTGAATTCGTCGGATCTGAGTACCATTCTCTTTGCCCTTTCATATAGATCATGTTGCGTATCAGCGCAATCGATTACATATAATTGTAGCAGTAGAGTTGACATGAAGCAAGTCAAGTATAGATACTCGATGTATCTGCACACGGTTCTCAATTTCCACAAATGATATAATGCACTCAGCCGGCGACCGCCCAAATCATTCAGCGCCGAGGGGCCCCAGATGACTAGCAAGACAACTACACTCACACAGGAATCCGGTACGCTGAAACGCTTCCCGGAATTTCCTCCACGAGAAGACATGCAAAATTGGCGCTACATCTACGATCCCGGCGTTCTGAACGCATTGAGCATTCACCTCAAGAAGACGCGACCGGAAGCCACGGCTATGTGCGAAGTTCCGGTCGCTCGCACCTTGTCCGAGCGCGGCAGTGTGCGAATACCGGACATGTCCGTTGTGATTGGCGGTGACCGCGCTCTGATCGAAGAGCAAGCAGGCTATGAGATTGACCGACAGGGCAAGCCGCCCGATTTCGTGCTGGAGGTGGCGTCGCCTACAACCGGCGTAGTCGATTACACCGCCAAGCGGTCGGACTACGAGAGCTTCGGAGTGACCGAATACTGGCGGTTCGACCCGTCGGGTGGCAGATTCCACGACGCCCCGCTCGCGGCTGACAGGCTGGTCAACGGCGAATACAGTCCGATAGAGATAATAGTCGAGGCGGACGGACGGCGCTGGGGATACAGCGAGGTACTGGGATTGGAATTGTGGTGGGATGATAGGATGCTGCGCTTACGGGACCCTGCAACGGGAGAGTTTCTTCGGACACCGGAAGAGATATATGCAGATTATCAGGCGTCCGAATCCAGGGTCGATGCTGCCGAGTCCAGGGCAGCAGAAGCGGAAGCGCGAGCCGATGAAGAGCGCGTAGCTAAGGAAGCGGCAGAGGCTCGGCTTGCGGAGATGGAAGCGGAGCTGAGGCGGCTGCGGGGTGAATAACGATGGAAGTATCCGCAGCTCAAATCCCTTTAAGCGTATGTGAGCTTCTTTGCGTTCGGACGATATGTGGAAAAGTAGATTTCTAGCTTGCTTCGTATTTGTGTCTGCGCTCACCGCCTGCGCCACTCCCGCGCCCGCCCCTTCCCCACCCGCGACGGAAACTGAATCGCTGCGGCTTGCGTTTGCGTCGAGCGATCTTGCGGTGGGCAGCAACCGCGTTGTGTTCGGCGTGCTGGACGATACCGAGGGACCTGTGAGGGATGCGGAGGTGGTAGTATCGACTTTCTTCCTGACTGCGACCGGCGGACAGGAGGGGCCTGTGGAGACTGTGGATGCGGTGTTCCGGGCGTGGCCGGTTACGCCGCGCGGAGTGTTCACGGCGGAACTGAACTTCGACCGTGCGGGCGAGTGGGGGATCGGCGCGGTGGTTACCGATGGGGACGGAGCCGAGCGGAAGGCATCGGCGCGGGTGCGAGTGAAGAATGCGCCTGCGACGCCGGCGATTGGAGCGGCTGCGCCTCGCAGCGTTAGCAAGACGCTTGCGGACGTGGACGGGTTGGAGCAAATAACGACGGACTTCGAGCCGAATGCGGACTTATACGGCATAACGATCGTGGATGCGCTGGACACCGGAATGCCGCTGATGGTGGTGTTTTCCACGCCCGCGTACTGCCAGACGGCGACATGCGGGCCGCAGCTCGGGGTCATCAAAGAATTGAAGGCAGAGTATGCCGGCAGGATGAACTTCATACACATCGAGGTGTACGACAACCCGCACGAGATCGAAGGCGACCTGAGCCGAGCGGTCATATCGCCGACTGCCGAGGAGTGGGGACTGCCGAGCGAGCCGTGGACATTCGTTGTGGATGGCAACGGCGTCATTCGCGCTAAGTTCGAGGCGTTCACCACGCGGGAGGAGCTTGAAGAGGCGGTAACGCGGGTCCTGCCGTAGCCCTATGCTATAATTTCAGATGATGAGAAGTAAGGCGATTGTCAGGAGCATCAGCGCGTTCTTCGCGCTCACGGCGGTCGTGGCGCTACTTGCGCCGCTGGCGGGTCCCGCTCTCGACCACCACTTCGCCGAGCGCCAGCCGGACCACCTGCACTTCGGCGTTCCCGGCGAACACAGCCACGCATTCGAGTCTCCATATCATTTGCACAGGCACCCACCATCCACGCCCGCGGACGGCAGCCTGCCGGTCGCCCTATACAGGAGCGACGGTGCCATCGCAGTAACGCTCGCCGCTTCGCCCGTGCATGTCGATGCTGAGTCGATGCGCCAGTTCCAGCCTACTTCCGTATTCGTCCTGCCGCCGCCTGTCGTGAGCGCGGCGCGGCAGCACTCCCCCGCACCACTCGACAGGCCTCCGGCGGTCGTCGCATAGCTTCCTGCCGATATTCCCTTTCATCCGTTGGACGAAGCGTGAGGTCTGCCGACATTGCCATCAAACTGGATTAGACTCGCCTTAGCCGGCGGGGTTCTGCTGGGCGTTGCGGCAGTTGTGGTTGCGCATCTGACGTCGTCACAGGCTTACGCCAACGGGCGCACGGTGGCGTTTGAGCGCCAGGTAGCAGGTACCTACGAAATCGCATTCGGCAAGATACCGCCGACGCCCATCGTGGGCAACTTCTTCGTATCCATAGTGCTCACCGATACGGCGTCGAAGGCTCCTGTTATTGACGCCAACGTGGTCATATCCGCAACGGGTCCGCCAATTGAGGGTGAGACGAGTCCGATGAAGGATGGCCCGGAGATAGGACCGATTGTCGTACAGCCGGACCCTAACCCGGAGCAGTACCCGGGCTACTATGACTCCGAAACTATTATGCTGGACAGGCCGGGCTGGTGGACATTCAGCGTACTCGTGGACACTCCATCCGGCGGCAAGGCGACAGCGGAGTTTCCGGTGAACGTGACCACGCCGAACCCGATCACGGGAATCGTGACACTGGTGGCGCTAGTGGCGTTTATCGTAGTCGTTGCGCTTGCGGTACGGATGTATATCAGGGAAAGACGCAGAAGCAGACAGTCCTAACGCAAATCAATTCTTGCATGATGAATTAGGAGATTGATCTTGTTAAGGAAACTATTACCAGTTGCTGTGACGCTGTGTCTTCTCGCTCTTTCGCTGGGGACAGCGCTGGCGCACGAACCGAGAGACGTCGAGGACTACAATCTAGTGGTCGGCTTTCTGCACGAGCCCGCTTTCGAGGGAATTCTGAACGGCGTGTACCTTAGCGTGACCAAGGTCGCTGAGCACGGTCATGGCGACGATGCATCGGCATCCGGCCAACACGCCGCTATGGCACACGAGGCATTGGAATCGGAAGTTCCCATCAGCGTCAGCATAATGACAGAGGTTGACGATAGAGGGGGCGTGGACGTGCAGGTGATGACAGAGGGCTGGCTCTGGACACCCGACAATGTGGACGGCGACCATATCCCGGGAGAGGGTCACGCGCACATCTATGTGGATGGCGTAAAAATCGACCGAGTTTATGGACCAAACTACTATCTGGAAGCACTTGAGCCGGGTGAGCGACAGATCCGCTTAACGCTGAACGCCAACTCCCATGAAGAACTTACTTACAACGGCAAGTCCGTGGAAGCGGTTGCCGTGGTTGCGGTCCCGGAAACCCAGCACAATGCAATGAAGATGGCGTCGGAGAATGTCGCCGATGCGGAAGGAGGCCACAGCCACGGCGAGGAGTTGATGACCGGAGTAACCGGGCTGGAACAGACCCTGCAGGTTGAAGTTACCCATGCTCCAACCGGGGCAGCTCGAATAATGCGGTTCTATCCCATAACCGAAGCGCCCGGTCAGTACAAGGCGGACTTCATTCCCACGGCGTCCGGGCAGTACATCTTCCACATGATTGGAACCATAGAGGGCAAGCAGATAGACGAGCGGTTCGAGTCCGGGGTGGGCACATTCGACGACGTGCAGCCTGCCAACGCCATCCAGTTCCCGGAGAGCGCGGCATCAAGTAGAGAGATTGAGGCCGCCGTTCGAGGTGCGCTCGAATCGGCGCAGAAGGCTGAAGACCATGCCCTAAGCGCCATTGACGCCGCGACCAGCGTTCGCGAGGAGGCGTCCGCAGCCAACACGCTGGCGATTGCAGGCATAGTTGTGGGCGCGGTCGGTATCGTAATTGGCGCCGCGGGAATGGTCGCGGCACTCCGCCGCAAGAACTAACAGGATGTACAGGATAGGCAGGATTCCATCCTATTCATCCTGTCTATCCTGTTAGACTATTCCCATGAAACTGCTGCTCACATTGGCATTGGCGTGCGCCGTGGCACTTGCCGTTCAATCGCAAGTCGCTGAGGCGCACGCCAATCTTGTGCGATCAGAACCTGTTGCAAACTCCACGCTCGACGAATCTCCCGACCGCATAACAATCTGGTTCACCGAGCCGATGGAGGCGGGGTTCAGCGAAATCCAGGTGCTGAACAGTGCAGGCGCGCGGGTCGATAGCGGCGACAGCGTGGTTGACGCCAATGACCTCACGGTGATGTCCGTTGGCCTGCCGCCTCTCCCCGACGGCACATACACGGTCGCGTGGCGCAACCTGTCAACCATCGACGGTCACGGACTGCGAGGCTCGTTCATCTTCTCCGTCGGCGAACCCTTATCATCGGATACATCCCTGACGGCGCCGCACCAATTGGACACCACGCCTTATCAGTCGCCGTATGAACCGTTCATTCGCTGGATAGTGCTGCTGAGCGCACTCACGCTCACGGGCGCGCTGGTGTTCGAGTTGCTGGTGTCAGCGCCCGTGATGGTGGCGGCAGGGACTCGCTCGCCGCTGGGCAGGCTGCGGCCGCGCCTGCGGTCCCGCTCACAGCGTCTGATGTGGCTCGCCCTCATTATGTTTGTTATTGCATCAGGCACCCAAGTTCTTCTGCAGGCGGCGCTCGCATTCGATATTCAACTCGCGGCAGCGGCGGGCGCACCCGCAATCGAACTGCTGCAACAGACCGAATGGGGCAGGATGTGGCTGTACCGCGTAGGCCTCGCAATTCTGGTTGGCACGCTGTTCCTGCTGCCGCTTGTTGTGCGCTTCAGGCGCAGCGCAAGGCAGGACAGTCTGCTTGCTGTGACGCTCTGGCTCGCTCTCATCGCATCGCTCGGCATCCTTCTGACAATCAGCATGACCAGCCATGCCGCAGCGACTCTTGGCATAGGCCACTTCGCTCTTGCCAACGACCTGATTCACCTGACCGCCGCAGCGGTGTGGGTCGGAGGGCTGATGCAGTTGATAGCGAACACGCCGCTCTTCATTCACGGCATCTCGGAGGGCGCACGACGGAATGCCCTGTCGCGACTGGTGCGGCGCTTCTCGGCTGCCGCGGCGCTCAGTGTCGTTGTGCTGGTGGTGACGGGCACATACAGCGCGTGGGCGCAGGTGACGGACTTCTCCGCGCTCGACACACCTTACGGCATAGCGCTGCGCTCGAAGATTTTGCTTATCGCCATACTGCTGCTGGTCGCTGCCGTTAACCTGATATGGGTCAGGCCGCGACTGCGAGGCAGCGGCACGGCAGCGCGATGGCTGCGCCGCACGGTCATAGCTGAAATCGTGCTGGCAATCCTGGTCATCCTTGCAGTCGGATTCTTGACCACGCTGGAGCCTGCGAGACAGGTGGCATCACGCCTGTTGGCATCCGAGCAGCAGGGGTTAAACTTCAAGGACACGGTGGATGGCACGGACATTTCGCTGGACGTGGAGCCGGCGCAAGTTGGCACGAACACCTTCACTGTTACCCTGGCGGACAGATTCGGGAATCCCATCGCTAACGCAACCGATGTGCGCCTGCGGGTGTCATACCTCGATGCAGATTTTGGCGAGGAGCCTGTGCCGACCGTGAACATCGGCGGCGGCAAGTACGAGCTTGCGGACGGAGTTATCGGCATTGCAGGGGCATACCAGGCGGAACTACTGGTGCAGCGTCCTGACGCCTTCGACGCACGCACCGCCTTCCGCTTCGAGATAGATTCTGCCGGTGTTGGGGGCGGCGCTGCAATCGCGCCCAATGCTGCGAGAGGCGGCTTGTACCTGGGAATCGTGCTGGGCGCGCTCGGCTTGCTGTTCCTCGGCGCGGGCATACCGATGGGCGGCTGGTACAATCGCGCGGGCGCGCTTACGATGGCATGCGGAGCGGCCGGATTCATTGCGGGCGCGTGGCTGCTCATCGGCGCACAGGGGGCATCCGAGGCTCAGGCGGTTGTGCGTAATCCCATGCCGCCGACTTCAGATTCGGTTGCCGCAGGGCAGGTCGTCTATGAACGGTACTGCCTGACCTGCCACGGAGAGAACGGGCGCGGCGACGGTCCGGGCGGCGCGGGACTGGAGCCACCACCCGCGGACCTCGCCGTCCACGTGCCCCTTCACGGCGACGCCGACATATTCGGCTTTATCAGCAATGGCATCGAAGGGACCGACATGGTAGGACTGAGCGACAACCTGACCACTGACGAGATATGGCATGTCATCAACTTCATACGCACACAGGCTGACGAACAAAATGAGAACTAACAGGATGGACAAGATTAAGAGGATATAGAAGACTGACATGAAGAAAATCCCCATCCTATCCATCCTGATCATCCTGTTGCTCCCCGTTCCCGTGTACGCACACGCCTTCGGGCAGCGATACGACCTGCCAATTCCGCTGAGCTACTTCATGGCGGGCGCGGCGGCAACGGTTGCGCTGTCCTTCGTAGTGATTGGCTTGTTCCTCAAGGGAGGCAGCTCAGAGTACCGCTACCCGCGATTCAACTTGCTGTCGCTGCCCGGCACGCGACTGACATCGCGCATCAAGGCGGTGGTGGCACAGGTTCTGTCGGTACTGCTGCTTCTGCTTGTGCTTGCCACCTCTTTCTTGGGCAGCGACAATCCGCTCGCAAACTTGTCACCAACCTTTGTGTGGATCATCTGGTGGGTAGGCATAGGCTACATCGCCGCGTTGTTCGGCAACCTGTGGATGCTCATCAACCCGTGGAAGGCGCTCTACGAGTTCGCGGAGTGGCTGCTGAAGCGTGTCGGAGTTGGAATGCCTGAACCGCGCCCCTACCCTGTGGGATGGGATGCGATGCCCGCCCTTATAGCGTTCCTCGCATTCGTCTGGCTGGAGAACGTCTATCCCGGCTCAATAGTGCCGCGATACCTCGGTGTCATCACCGTCGCCTATTCCATATACACATTCGGCGGAATGCTGCTGTACGGCAAGCACGTATGGCTGCGCTACGGCGATCCGTTCGCAATGCTGTTCGGCATATTCGCCCGCTTCTCTCCGACTGAGGTTCGCGTGGTCGGCGGCGCATGTAATGCATGCGAACTGGGCTGTGTGGCATCATCCGCATCCCAGCCTTCCCCCATCAAGGGGGAAGGGGCTATTTCTTGCGTGGACTGCTACGCGTGCTACGAGCGCGCCGAGCCTTCGCAGCGGCAGTTCAACATTCGCCCATGGGCGGCGGGGCTTGTGTCGGTCGGGCGCGTGTCGTGGCAGGCTTGCGCGTTCGTTGTGCTGGCGCTTGCCGCTGTGACGTTCGATGGACTGCAGGAGACGACGAACTGGCTTGCTGTGCAGACCGTCGGGCTGCGGCTGCTGGGACCGGGAGGCGTCAGCGTCGTGGACACTCTCGGCGTGGTACTGATACCGCTGCTGTTTCTCGGCATATACCTGCTGTTCTGCCTCGGCATTCGTGCACTCTCCGGCGAGCGGGCGTCGCTGTCAGAGGTGGCGCGCGCCTACGTGTTCTCCCTGGTGCCCATCGCGCTCGCGTACAACATGGCGCACTTCCTATCGCTGCTGCTGGTGCAGGGGCAGCTAATAATCCCGCTGGCGTCCGACCCGTTCGGCTTCGGCTGGGACTTCTTCGGCACGGCGGGTTATCGCATAGATCCGACCGTGATAAGCACGAAGTTCGCGTGGATAGTGTCGGTGGGGGCGATAGTCGTAGGGCACATCGTATCGGTGTATATCGCCCACACGATAGCCGTCAGGCGCGCTCCGAGCCATAGACTCGCGCTGCGCGGGCAGTATCCGATGCTGGCGCTGATGGTGTTCTACACAGCCGTGAGCCTGTGGATAATCGCGCAGCCGATAGTTGCGGGGTAGCGGAAAAACTCGCATCCTGCGAGGATGGCGTGATGTTCGAGGAGCGGCTATCGCCGCAAACGCCTGAGCGTATCAAGAATGTCAGCCGAGCCTACACCTCCGAAGCGTCCCGTCCCGGCAGTTTCGTAGGGGATTTTGCGTTGACGATCATGAAGCCGAGCATCCCAATCAGCGCTCCTATGCCTGTGAACCCAAAAGTGCTCGCCGTCCCGGCATACCTTTGCACCGGACCAAGAGCGGGCACCAATAGAAATCCGCCTACATCCCATGCCTGCTGCAATGTAGCCAATGCCGCGCTGCGCTCCCGCAATGGCGCCCTGTCCACCGTGAGCGACTGCACTCCCGGTTGCAGCATCCCAGAACCCAGCCCCGCGAGAATGCCTCCGCTAAGGAAAATAACTCGAGTGGTGGAAATGCTCACCGCGAGCATCCACAACGCGACGGAAAGCATCCCCGGCGTTATGACCGTTTGGGTGGTTGCCAGGCTCACCACGAACATCCCCAACGCAACTAAGAGCAAGCCCGGAACTATGACCGTCGCGCGCCCAAACCTGTCCGCAATGCGGCCTGACACCGTCATTGCAAGCATTGACATTAAGGAGAACACGGTAAAGAACAGCCCGGGATTCCCGAGGTTCCCCTCATCAGCCAGCATCGGCAGGTATGCGCTAGTCGATGCAGTGGTGAATGTGTACGTCAGCAAAATTAGCGTGGGAAATATCGCCGAGCGCGCCACAAGAGGCGGCCTGCCGACTCCTTCACTCTCTCTTGTGGAAGATTGGAATTGCTGAAACCCGACGCGCCTCGACGATATTAGCAGGCAGGCAATGGTCGCCGCCGTCGTCGCCAGCGCAGAGAAGAGAAAGGCTTCACGTGCTCCCGCTCCTTCATATATGAAGGATGCTATAAACGGTGCGTACAGGGACGCTACGGAGATTGCATTGCCAGTATAAGACATCGCCTCGGCGCGGCGCTCAGGCGGCGCAATGTTGGCGGCTATTGTCCAAGTTCCTAGCGGACCCAGCGCGAGCCCAACTCCTTGCACCATCCGCATCGGCACAAGCCACCACGCACTTGCCGAATAAATGTACGATACGATGTCGAGCGCGAAGTACGACAGGCTGCCGAGCGCGAAGACTATCGCACCAACCACTGCAACGCGCTTCGGTCCCAGTATGTAAACCCATTGCCCGCCGAAGGGTCGTATGAACAGCCCAATTATGCCGAAAGCTCCCACGATGATGGTCAATTGCAATGCCGGGTCGCTGCCGAGTTTTATCGCAAACGGCGGTATAGTTGTCCATGTCGCCGAAAATCCCACAAATATGAAGTGCATTGCCAGCAAATTCAAGACGAAGTCGCGCGTCCACAGCCGTCCATCCTGCTCGGAATGACTTGTGCGCCTGAACAAAGAGTCTAAACGTCTGAGAGGATTGTCCAAGTTATCATTCCTAAACGATAACTGACGGAAACTTAGCGACATAATAGCATTGTCGCCGCTCTTATAAGTAAGCCCATTCCTTATATCAGAATTAAAACCCCTTATCATCATCCCACCATCTCATTGCTTTTCCTGCCGCTCGCGCCTTATACTGATACTGTACATCCACCTCCTACACTGTGGAAGCGGACAATCGAGCGGAGTTGACTATGAACGGCGACATCCCTCGGCATCCAAATCCGATCGCTGCCCCTCAGGACGACTACCCGCGAGAGGCTTGCGGCATCGTCGGCATTTATTCTGAAGGTGAAGAGGTCGCACGGCACGCCTTCTTCGGCCTCTACGCTCTACAGCACCGCGGACAGGAGAGCGCGGGCATCGCCTCCAGCACCGGCGACGGCATCAACATCAAGGTGTCTATGGGGCTTGTCGGGCAGGCGTTCCAGGAAGAGGACATCGCGCAGCTGCCCGGGCACATCGCCATCGGCCACACCCGCTACTCCACCACCGGCGGCAGCGTCATAGACAACGCGCAGCCGATATGCTCCGTCAGCGCCGCCGTGAACCTCGCTCTCGCGCATAATGGCAACGTGATCAACGCCGTGGAGCTAAAGCAGGAACTATCCCGGTGGGGGTTGGAGTTCCATGGCAGCAACGACTCCGAGATTATCGCTCACATGCTGGCGAACGCCCCCGGCCTCGATTGGGAAGAGCGTATCGCGTACTGCATGCGAAGGCTCCAGGGCGCATACTCCCTCACGGTCATGACGCCGACCGAGCTGCTGGGCATACGAGATCCGCTTGGCGTGCGCCCCCTCTGCATCGGCAAGCTGAGCAACGGCTGGGTGTTAGCATCCGAGTCCTGCGCCTTCGACCACATCGGGGCGAAGTTCATACGCGACGTCGAGCCGGGCGAAGCAGTCCTGATAGACGCGGACGGCATACGCACCATATACAAGCGCCCTCCCGACAACGGCCTCTTATCCGCTGGATGCGTCTTCGAGTACATCTATTTCGCAAGACCCGACAGCGTGATAGAGAACAGGCTGGTGCATGCGGCGCGCACCGCAATGGGCGCTGCATTGTCAGAAGAGCACCCGGTCGAGGCCGATCTCGTCATCGGCGTGCCCGACTCTGCCACAGCCGCCGCAGTCGGTTATTCGCAGGCGTCCGGCATTCCATACGCGGAGGGCCTCGTCAAGAACCGCTATGTCGGGCGCACGTTCATCCAGCCCGACCAGCAGCTAAGAGACCTCGGCGTGCGCCTGAAGCTCAACGTGCTGCCGGAGATAATCGGCGGCAAGCGAATCATAGTCGTGGACGACAGCATAGTGCGCGGAACGACCACGCCGCACGTCGTCAACCTGCTGCGGCGAGGCGGCGCCCGCGAGGTGCACCTGCGCATCTGCGCGCCGCCCATCATATCGACCTGCCACTTCGGTGTGGACATGGCGACGAAGCCCGAGCTTATCGCAGCCAACATGAGCGTTGATGACATCCGCGACTTTGTGGGCGCGGACT
The DNA here is from genome assembly GCA_965203955.1 of Dehalococcoidia bacterium. Taxonomy (GTDB): domain Bacteria; phylum Chloroflexota; class Dehalococcoidia; order Lucifugimonadales; family JADFKI01; genus Bin90. The sequence goes on from OZ241923.1 coordinate 712,524, forward strand.
CGCTCGGCTTCCTCAGCCCAGAAGCGCTGGTGGACTCCGTGGGCTTGCAGCGCAACACGCTGTGCATGGCGTGCTTCACCGGCGAGTACCCAATTCCCGTCCAGCTCGAAATGGACAAGCTCGCCCTTGAAGCGTAGCACTGCGGGTCTGACTTGGGACGGCGCTAGATGATGTCGCAGGGTAGCCAGGACAGCCAGCCTGGAAAACTCCGGCTTGGCGCGCTTGCTTCCGGCAGCGGCACGAACTTGCAGACGATCATCGACGCTTGCAAGAGCGGCGAACTCAATGCCGAAGTTTGCGTAGTCATCAGCAACAACTCTGGTTCGCGCGCTCTCGAACGCGCACGCACGGAGGGCATCCCCGCATACCATCTCAGCACGGTTACACATCCCGATTCGCTGGACGAAGAGATTTGCTGCACGCTTGAGGCGCACGGTGTAGGATGGGTGCTGCTCGCGGGGTATATGCGACTTCTGGGGCCGGCGACTCTTGCGCGATACCACAAGCGCGTGCTCAACAGCCACCCGGCGCTGCTGCCCAAGTTCGGCGGCAAGGGAATGTACGGCAGCCATGTCCACCGCGCCGTGCTGGATGCGGGTGAAACGGTAACAGGCGTGACCATCCACTATGTCGATGAGGAGTACGATCACGGCGAAACGCTTGCCCAGTGCGAAGTGCGCGTACTGCCGGACGATACGCTTGAAGTCCTCGAAGAGCGCGTCAAGGAGCGAGAGCGACGCTTCTGGATCGAGACGTTGATAGAATTGACGTCGAAAGACAGGATGGATGGGACAGGAGAACACGTTGGAGCAACTGACTTATAGAGACGCTGGCGTCAATCTGGACGCCGCGCAGGACATCAAGGAGCGCATAAAGTCCATCGTCGCTCCTACGCACGGCGCCCAGGTGCTTGGAGGCGTGGGCGGTTTCGGCGCGCTCTACCGGATGAGCGGCTACGATGACCCTGTGCTCGTGTCCAGCACTGACGGAGTGGGCACCAAGCTCAAGCTCGCCACAATGATGGACCGCTACGACACCATAGGCGAGGACCTGGTGAATGCCTGCATCAACGACATCATCGTGTGCGGCGCGGAACCGCTGTTCTTCCTTGACTATCTTGCCGTTGGCGTTCTCGAATCCGATGTGGTGGAGTCGCTGATAGCGGGGATGGCGCGTGCCTGCGAGCAGGCGAACTGCGCCCTTATCGGCGGGGAGACTGCACAGATGCCGGGCCTGTACGCGGATGGCGACTTCGACATGGCGGGCTTCGTGGTCGGCGCGGTCGAACGCGACAAGATACTGGACAGCAGCGGCATACGCCCCGGTGATGCCATCATCGGCATCCCGTCCAACGGCTTGCACACAAACGGCTACTCCCTAGTGCGCCATGCTCTCGGACTCGACGACGACCCTGCACCGCTGAATGAGGTCGTCCCGGAACTTGGCGAAAGCGTAACTCTCGGCGACGCGCTGCTGATGCCGCACCCGTCCTATGTCGAATCAGTACGCCCCGTGCTGCCCATGCTCAAGGGCATGGCGCACATCACCGGCGGCGGCATTGTCGAGAACATACCGCGCATCCTGCCGGAAGGCACATCCGCGCGCTTTAACTCGTCTTCGTGGCGGGTGCCGCCCATTTTCACGCTGCTGCAGGAGCGTGCCGCAATCTCCCGTGATGAGATGTACCGCGTGTTCAATATGGGTATTGGGATGGCGCTGGTGTGTGATGCGGGGCAGGTGGATTCGGTGATTGCGAGCGTGCCGGATGCGGAGGTTGTGGGTGAGGTGTTGGAAGATGAGGGTGGTGGGCGCGTCAATTTCCTATAATAGGGGTGGCACAAGTTTATCTGAAATGCGACATTTCATGAATGTGCATACTCGTGAGCTATTAGGAGTTTGTAATGGTTGAGACTGAAAATAGAGCACCAACCGATTCATATAAATGGAGACCCATTGAGTTAGCCGAGTCTGAAGACGAAGGTTTCGACTTTCAGGAGATAGATTCGCTACAGCGTCAATGGCTGCAAGTTAAGCAAGAAGCGGAAAGTTCCACCCCGGAGGCGTACACGGCATTCACCGAGCGTCTTACGCGAAGATGGGCTATAGAGACTGGAATAATTGAGGGGATTTATGACTTAGACAGAGGTGTTACTGAAACCTTAGTACGAGAGGGAATCACTGCTGATTATGTCGAGCGAGGCTCCACGAACAAAGAGCCTGCCGAACTGGTTGAGATACTCAACGATCATCAAGCTTCCGTCGCATCCGTAAATGAATGGATCGAAGAAGGACGACCTCTCACAAAGTGGTTTATCAAGTCGCTCCATGCCCAAATCCTAAGAAATCAAGCAACTCATACCGCCGTCAACCAGTTCGACGAAATGTTTGAGGCAACACTGATAAAGGGCGAATTCAAAAGGCAACCCAATAATCCGACGCGACCGGGCGGGACTGTGCATGAATACTGCCCGCCTGAGCAGGTAGAGAGCGAACTTGATAATCTCTTAGAAATGTATGAACTGTGCGAAAGTACAGATTATCATCCCCTATTGCTAGCGGCGTGGTTACACCATCGGTTTGAACAGATACATCCTTTTCAGGATGGAAACGGAAGGGTAGGCAGAGCAATTCTGACTTGGCATCTCGTCAAGAATGATTTCTTCCCAATCGTCATATCGCGTGATGACAGGACTGACTATATCAAAGCTCTTGAGAAGGCTGATGCACGTGATTTGACGCCGCTTATAGAATTATTCGTGCGCTTAGAGAAAAATACCATTTTACAAGCGTTGGACGAAGGGGAGTCCGAATCGCAGTTGGCGCCTGAGCCGCAAGTTGACTTGATCGGTCAAGTCGTGGGTGGCATCGTAGAGCGCGCAAAGCGACGAAGGCAATCTGCAGCGGAGCAGATGCGCTCCGTCAATGGCACGGCACGTGCGCTAAGAGAAACGGTAAACGAATACTTAGACGTGAAATCTCAAGAAGTTCAAAATAGTCTTGACTCTGGTGGCATATCTGTTGAGCCAATGGTATTTGAAGGTGGACCGGACAACTTCAACGAACACTGGTATCACAACCAAGTGCTGAGTACGGCAAATGCGTCTCAACATTGGGTTAATCTCAACGAATCCAGATACTTTGTCCGGCTCGCCTTGAACCCTACTGTCCGAGAAGAAATGCCACGCCTCATTTTTGTGATTTCCTTGCACCATACCGGAAGACGACTCACCGGAATTATGGCAGCGACTGCCTTTGCTGAGATAGAGTATTATGGCGAAGAACTCTCGAATGGTGGTTCGACGCAAACGGCAGGAGGTTCCACCAATTCGACCTTTCATAATTGTGCCGTCAATCCATTCACGTTCACATGGAACGATTCCCCAGAAGCGATAAGCAATAGGTTCATAAGGTGGACGGAAGAATGCTTTGTCGTTGCGTTGCGGTATTGGATGGAAAATTCCTGACGCAAATTGACATTAACTAACCAAGGAGGACACATTTGAGAGCGCTCCTAAGCGTTTATGACAAGACCGGCTTAGTGGACTTCGCGCGCGCGCTGCACGACAGCGGACACGAGCTCGTCAGCACTGGCGGTACGCAGGCTGCCATCGCCGACGCGGGCATTCCTGTGAAGCACGTCGAGGACTTGACAGGCTTCCCGGAGATATTGGACGGGCGGGTGAAGTCGCTGCATCCGAAGATTTATGGCGGCATACTGGCGCGGCGCGACATCGGCGAGCATAACGCACAGCTTGCAGAACATGGCATCGGGACGATCGATGTTGTCGCCAGCAACCTGTACCCATTCGTGGACACGGTGAGCCGTATGGACGCCACGCTGATTGATGCCCTGGAGAACATAGACATTGGCGGGCCAACGATGATTCGCGGCGCTGCCAAGAATTTTCCGGATGTGATAGTCGTAGTGGATCCGGCAGATTACGAGTGGATAGGCGAACTTCTCGTTGCCGGCAAGCCGTTGACTATGGAGCAACGCAGAAAACTGGCGCGAAAGGCATTCCAGCATGTCGCGCTGTATGACACGACGATAGCGCAGTACCTAAGCAGCGATGCGCTTGAGCCGGAAGAGACGACCTTCGGATTCAGCAAGCTAACCTCGCTGCGCTACGGCGAGAATCCGCACCAGCAGGCGGGCCTGTACGCTGCGCCGCTTTCGAGCGGAGGCATCGTGCGCTCAAAGCAGTTGCACGGCATCGACATGTCGTACACCAACTACCTCGATGCCGATGCCGCGTGGCGCGTGGTCGCCGACTTCGAGCAGGCTGCAGCGACCGTCATAAAGCATACAAACCCGTGTGGTCTGGCTGTTCACGACGATCAACCGACTGCTTACCGTCGCGCATTCGAGGGCGACGCCGTGTCCGCTTATGGAGGAATCGTCGCATTTAACCGGACGCTGACCGCGGAGACGGCTGAGGCGATGCGTGGCGTGTTATTCGACATCATCATCGCGCCTGACTATGAGGAAGATGCGCTTGATGTCCTGCGCCGCCGCCGCAGAACGCGCCTGCTGGAAGTGCAGCCCGCATCCGGGCCGCAGGAGGGATTGGACGTGCGGCTCGTGTCTGGTGGCGCGCTCGTGCAGCAGACTGACGACATCGCCGAATCTCCCGCCAAGTGGAAGGTCGTGACCGAGCGCAAACCTACGGATGCGGAGCTTGCAGACCTCGCTTTCGCATGGAAGGCTGCGAAGCATATCAAATCGAATACCATCGTGCTGGCGAAGGACAACACCCTAGTCGGCATGGGCGCGGGGCAACCCAACCGCGTGGTCAGCGTTCACCTTGCGCTTCGAATTTCCGGTGACAAGGCGAAGGGCAGCGTGCTCGCGTCCGACGCATTCTTCCCGTTCGCGGACAACATCGAGATGGCGGCATCGGGCGGTATCACTGCCATTGCGGAGCCCGGCGGCTCCATCCGCGACGAAGAGGTGATAGCGGCGGCGGACGAACACGAGATTGCGATGCTCTTTACCGGGACGCGCCACTTCCGCCATTAGGTCTGTTTCTTCACTGAAAACTCGCAATTAAATGACCCAAAAATACCTAGACATTGTAATCCCAGTCCTCAATGAAGAGCGGGCCCTGCCGCAAAGCATACCCGTGCTTCACGCGCATCTCGCCGAGAACTTCGGCGGCTACGAGTGGCGCATCGTCATCGCCGATAACGGCTCTGAAGATGGCACGCCCGAGGTGTCTCAGCGACTATCCCGCGAGTTCCCCGGCGTAACGCCTTTTCGGCTGGAGCAGCGGGGGCGAGGACTGGCACTCCGCACCGCGTGGCTTGTATCCAAAGCCGACATCGTGGCGTACATGGACGTCGATCTCTCCACTGACCTCACGGCATTGCAGCCGCTCGTCGCAGCGGTCGCGGAGCAAGGATACGACATCGCCATCGGCTCGCGTCTCATCAAAGGAGCGCGCGTGGAGCGTAGGCCCCTGAAGCGCGAAATCACGTCACGGGGTTACAGTTTGCTGTTTCGCACGATGTTCTTTACGGGCTTTCGGGACGCACAGTGCGGGTTCAAGGCCATCAGCCGCCGGGCCGTTGACGAACTCGTGCCGCTGATTGAGAACAACCGCTGGTTCTTCGACACCGAGCTGCTCGTTCTCGCCGAAGCGAATGGCTTCCGAATACGCGAAATCCCCGTTCACTGGACGGACGACCCGGACACGCGCGTCAAGATTCTGGGCACGGCAATCGAGGATGTAAAGGGGCTTCTGCGCCTGCGCTTCGGCGGCATTCCGAAGTGCTGAGATTCGGTGGTTACATGGGCATCCGCATCTCTCACTGGCACGCTTGTCGCCCTGCCCTCTATAAGTTTACGCAACCACCGCCGATGAGAGGCTACCTTGAACTGCACCAGCGCAATGACATATATTGCATGCTGGACTTCAAGAGCACGCGCACTTTGACGCTGCGGAGGGAAACGCTTGGAATATGGTGAGATCAGAGCCGTTTGAAGATAGCTCCCCACACTCGGAGTGGATGGACGCCCTGGATGACGAGGGCATAGACGTTCTTCTGGTGGAGCAGTCGGCAGATATGGACTCACTGGACGACACCGCCCTGCCCCACCTCGCACTGCTGAACCTCTCGACGCTTTCAGGCTCCTCCACGAAATCCTTCATCGAGCGGTGCGAATCACTGAAACTGCCGATCATCGCGCTGGTTTCGTCGGAGATGCTGCTGGACTTCGACCTGAATCTGGGTGCGAACGACTTTGTGGTGAGTCCGCCCGATACCGACGAGATAGTAACGCGTGTCAAGCTGACTCTGCACCGCAACCGAAATGAGGACGACGACGATGTGATACGCGCGGGGAGCCTCGTCATCAATCCTTCGACCTACGAGGTGTCGCTGCGGGGCAAGCGAGTGAACCTGCGCTTCAAGGAGTACGAGCTGCTGCGGCTGCTGGCGACGAATCCCGGACGCGTGTACTCACGGGAGGCGCTGCTGAGCAGCATCTGGGGCTACGACTACTTTGGGGGCACGCGCACGGTGGACGTGCACATTCGGAGACTCAGGAGCAAGATCGAGGACGCGGAGCATCCGTACATCGAGACTATCTGGAATGTGGGGTACCGCTTCAGGGATTTCAGCAGGCAGGGTTGATCAAGGCCGACATCAATCGACAGGATGGAAGGGATAAGCTGGGGTGTTGAATTCTGCGTATCCCGTCCATCCTGTCAGCGTTTATGGATGAATCAGAACATCATCGGAGGTATGAGGATGTCTAAAGAACGAGTTGTGTACCTGAACGGAGAGATAATACCGGAGAGCGAGGCGAAGATTTCGGTGCGCGACAGGGGTTTCCTGTACGGTGATGCCGTGTTCGACACCACGCGCACCTTCAACGGCAGGATATTCAAGCTGCAGGACCACCTTGACCGCTTCTTCAACTCGCTGAAGTACCTGCGGATGGAGCCTGGGCTAAGCAAGCAGGAGTTCGCGGACATCACGATGCAGGTGCTGGAGGCGAACCTGCCGTTGCTGGAGGAGAATGGCGATTACTGGGTGACGCAGCGAATCACGCGGGGCGTGCCGGGAGGCAGTCCGACTGTGCTGGTGGAATGCGTGCCGCTGCCGTTCCAAGCGCGGGCGAAGTTCTACCGAGACGGGATGCCAGTCATCGTGCCGTCGATTCGGCGCACGCCGCCGGAAGCGATGAGCCCGCGCGCGAAGATGCACAACTACATCAACCTAGTGCTGGCGACGCAGGAGGTGGAGGCGCAGAACCCGGACGCCTGGCCGATACTGCTGGATATGCACGGCAACTTGTGCGAGGGTCCGGGCGCGAACATCTTCCTTGTGAAGGACGGCGCGGTGCTGACGCCGCGAGAGCAGTATGTCCTCGCCGGCATCAGCCGCGAAACGGCAATAGACCTGGCGCACGAGCTGGACATCACGGTCAGGGAGGCGGACCTGGACTTGTATGATGCCTATACGGCGGACGAGGCGTTCATCACTTCAACGAGCTTCTGCATCGTGCCGGTGTCGTCGTTCAACGGGAATGTGATTGGGGATGCGGCTATACCGGGGCCGGTGACGCAGCGGCTGACGCAGGCGTATAGCGGCATGGTCGGCGTGGATATTGCGGGGCAGTATCTTTCCAGGCTGGAATAAGCGCATCGTGCTCCATTATGCAACTCCTATCAAGATATAAAATATAGTATATTATACTAAGGAGTGCTGAGGAGCTAATTGGTTATGAATTGCGTCAGATGCGGCTCCAGGTTACAGGCAGGGCAGGCTCGATGTTCGTGCGGCCAGTACGTCGATCTGCCCGCGAGCGAGTTCTATGCTCGCCTCGAAAACCGGGTTGAAAAGAGTTCGAGGGACAATTTTCGCCGGGGGCTGCTCATCGGGCTTGGCTTCCTTGCTCTTTTCCTGCTGCTGGAAACAATCATGGACACCGTTTTTATTGCCCGTGAACTCTTCATAGGCACCGTTCTCCTAGTAGCAGCTATTGCCATAGCCTTCAACATCTGGCAGTTGGTCCGAAAGTTTCTATTGTAAGTCGCCGCCGTCTTCCCATAATCCGAAAAAAATAGAGTCACACAGACCGAGAACAATCTTGTATCTAGCGTGGCCGTAAGTGTACTCCGCAAGGGTACAATGTTCTGCATACCGTATGAGAAGGGGGGGGAATGCATGACCACCGAACTCATACCCGACGAAATTCAGTTCGCCGAAAACCCGGAACCCAGATGCCCTTGCGTACTCGTGGTCGATGTCTCCTCGTCTATGGAAGGGGACAAGATAGAGCAGCTCAACGAAGGCATCGCCGCATTTGCGCGAGAACTCAAGACAGACCTACTCGCATCATTGCGAACCGAAGTCGCCATCGTTACCTTCAAAGGCGTCGCGGAAATAGCGCAGGATTTCGTAACAGCCGACCAATTCTCTCCTCAGCGTCTGAACGTGGACGAAGGTATCGTGGTCGAGGAGGACCAGTTCTATTCTGAACCCCTGTATATCGGCGACGGGATAGAGGAGCCTCTCCAACCGGACTATGTGACGGAGGACGGCCTGTACTGTTACAAGGCTCCGTTTAGGTTGCTCGGCGGCACCAAGACGAGCGAAGGCATAAATCTCGCGCTGGATGAGATAGAAAAGCGCAAGCAAATGTACAGGGACAACGGCATTGACTACTTTCGCCCATGGCTGTTTCTGATAACGGACGGCGAACCTACCGAACATCAGGAAGTCGTATACGAAATGGGCAACAGGCTGAAGGACGCCGACAGCCAAAAGAGGGTTGCGGCGTTTTCCGTTGGCGTTGAAGGCGCGAATATGGACATGCTCGCTCGGATAAGCCCGCGCCGTCCATTGATGCTGAAAGGGCTGAACTTCAGCAGCATGTTCGTCTGGCTGTCTCATTCCATGTCTCGTGTCTCCCGCTCGCGCACCGACGACGAGATAACGCTGGACGTCGAGGGTTTGCATGACTGGGCGGCGATTTGAAGGACTCGGCGTAGATAGATAATGCGGCGCAAGCAAGGAGGGCATAGATGACCACCGACCTCATACCCGACGAAATACAGTTCGCTGAGAATCCCGAACCCAGATGCCCCTGCGTACTCCTGGTCGATGTTTCCTCTTCTATGTACGGGGAGAAAATGGACCAGCTGAACAACGGCATCGCCATATTCGCGCAGGCACTTAAGGCAGACCAACTTGCCTCCCTGCGAACGGAGGTCGCCATCGTTACCTTCGGCAGCGGCTCGGAAATGCCGCAGGACTTCGTAACGGCAGACCAGTTCAACCCTCCCACGCTGGTGGCAAATGGCGTAACCGAGATGAGCGCGGGCATAAACCTTGCTCTCGACAAAATAGAAGAGCGCAAGCAGATGTACAGGGATAACGGCATTGACTACTATCGCCCGTGGCTGTTCCTGATAACGGACGGCGCGCCCACCGAATCACATGAAGTAGTCAACGCTGCATCCGCCAGATTGAAGCAAGCCGAGAGCGAAAAGAGAGTCGCCACGTTCTCCGTTGGAGTCGAGGGCGCGGACATGGACTTGCTCACCGATATTAGCCCACGTCGTCCTCTCATGCTTCAGGGATTGGAGTTCAGCGGCATGTTCGTCTGGCTTTCGCAATCCATGTCTCGCGTCTCGGCCTCACAGACGGACGAAGAAATAGTGCTGGACACGGACGGACTGAAGGATTGGGCGGTAGTGTAATGGACGCTGCGCGCCACGGTCCAGCAAGTGGAGAGCGGGAAGTGCAACGCTGGCGCGTAGCGCGAGCATCGGTGCAAGGCACAAGCCACGCAAGGACAGGCCAGCCCTGCCAGGACAGTTCGAGCGTGGGGGAGGATGCGCCTGATGGGATATTCGTAGCCGCCGTAGCCGATGGCGCCGGGTCTGCCGAGCTTTCCGCCAACGGTTCGCGCATCGCCGCTTGCGCCGCAACCCGAAGCGCAGTCAGACTCTTGCGCCTCCATGTGCATCCCGTCTATGAAGGCGTACTAGAAGAAATCCTTCAGGAAGCCGTCCATTCCGCAAGGAAGGAACTAGAAGCCGAAGCGCGGCGGCAAAAGAAATCTCTCAGGGACTTCGCTACTACTCTGATAGTCGCAATATGCGCGCCCGAAATCACCGGCGCGGCGCAGATTGGCGACGGCGCGATGGTAACGGCGGACGATGGCGAAGGATATACGCTGTTCAGCGCGCCGCAGCGCGGCGAGTACGCCAACACCACTAACTTCATCACATCGTCCGGCTGGCAAAACACTCTTGATGTAAGAACGCGGCGCGGCGGCGTCAGTCGTCTGGCGATGTTCACCGACGGCGTCCAATCCCTTGCGCTGAGCGCGGCTTCCGGCAATACGCCGCATGCGCCGTTCTTCACACCCTTGTTTGCCTGGGCGGAGAAGCAGGGCGACGAGCAAGCCGCCACCGACACTCTGAAGGCTTTCCTGTCTTCGCCCAAAGTTACGGCGCGCGCGGACGACGATCTGACCCTGCTGCTTGCGACCCTGACGGAATAGCCTCGCCTTGGAGTGAGTATTTATGACCACTAATCAAGGCAGAGCCGTATGGAGCCACGCGACGGGGCGTATCGTCTTGCGCGACGAAGACATAATCGGCAGCGGCGGAGAAGGCGTCGTGTACGAAGTGCAGGGGCATTCTACCCTTGTGGCGAAGATTTATCGCCGCAGCAGGCTGACGGACGAAGTCGTCGGCAAGCTTGAGGTCATGATAGAACACCCGCCGGCCACTAGAGACGACCTGACCGGACACCTATTTGTATCCTGGCCTTTGGATACACTGCACGACACGGAGAACGAGAACGGGCCCGTCATCGGCTTTCTTATGCCGAAGGTTGAGAAGACGAACAACCTCATAGACTATTACAACCCACATCAGCGAAGGAGGCACGCGCGGCATGCCAACTACCGCAACCTGTGCGCCGTCGCCAGAAGCCTTGCCGTTGCGCTGAACAGGATACACGGCATCAACTACACATTCATTGTAGGGGACATCAACGAATCCAACGCCTACATCACCGAAAACGAGCATGTAACCCTGATAGACGCAGATTCGTTTCAGGTAACCGACAATCGTACAGATCCGCCCACGATACATCCCTGCGTAGTGGGCAAGCCCGAATACACGCCGCCGGAGCTGCAAGGAGAAAGATTCGACCAGATAGATAGAAACCAATACCACGACAGATTTGCATTGGCAGTAATCATATACCAGCTTCTGATGGAAGGGACCCACCCGTTTCGCGGCAGGTACACGGGGCAAGGAGAACCGCCAAAGGTAGAGACCAATATCCTCAATGGGCATTTTCTGCATAGCGCAACCGCCGATGTTCCGCTCTACCCGATGCCACACAGTCCAAAGTGGGAATCTCTGCATGAAGACATCAGAGAACTATTTCTCAGATGCTTCGATGATGGGTGCATAAACCCGCAGATGCGCCCAGCGCCCAGCGAGTGGGCAGAGACGCTGGACAAGACGATGGGGGCGCTAGTGCAGTGTTCCGTGAACGCCAGCCACTGGTATTTCGACGGTTCAACATACGCTTCAGGCAATATCGATTGCCCATGGTGCGAACGGTATCAGACGCTTAGAATCGACTCATTCCCGTATCATGCGCCGCCCTCGCCGGCCCAACCCGCGCCTCAGTCTGATCCGCCTGAACCGGAGCCTGTTCAGCCAATTTCACCGCCCGTCGCTCCCGTGCCTGAGCCGCGCAGACGAAGGTTAAAGGCATGGCAAGTGGTCGTGGGCTTGCCCGCCATAATCATAGCGGCAATCTGGCTTATCAATTCAGTTGGCGGCAGCGCGGCGGCGGTGCCGCCCGTTGCAGCGCCGCCGCCACAAGCTCCTGCACCACCGGCGCAGGCTGCGCCACCCGTTCCACCCGTGCCGGCGGCAGCTCCGGTTGTCCTTCCTACGAACACACCGGACGCGCAAGCGACCATAGAAGCTCAGGCACAGGCGACTGCCGCGATAGTCGCAGCTGTCGCAACCAGCGTTCAGGCGACCGCCGAGGCGCAACCCACCGCCACCCTCGTTCCTCCTACGAACACGCCCACTGCCACGCCCACGCTGCGACCTACCTTCACACCTTCTCCAACATCCACATTAACGCCCACACCCGCAGCGTCGCCTACCGCAACTAATGCGCCTGTACCTACCGATACGCCGACTCCGTCGCCTACGCCTACACCTGTGGCGACCGCAACGCAGACTTCTACACCGATTCCGATTTCGTGTAGCAATGTGGGACCGGGAGCTAATCTATCGGGTTGCTCATTACGCGGAGTTAATCTCCTGGGAGTTGACCTGTCTAACGCGGATCTCACATACACGGATCTCAGAGATGCTTATCTGAAAGACGCGAATTTGACAGGCGCTAATCTCTCTTATGCACAGATAGGAGCGCTGAGCGGTGTGCAAGGCGCAAATCTGACAAATGTGGATTTGTCCTCTGTCAACCTGACAGGTGTACTCTCTTTCGAGAAAGCAGACTTGACCAGAGTCCGCTTTGCAGAAGGGCAAGATCTCAGCGACGTCATTTTCATCCGCGCTACTCTGGCACACACCGTAATGAGAGGCGCGACGCTACAAGGGGCGAACTTCCAGGATGCGTCTTTGTATCACACATATCTATCAGGGTCTGACCTTACGGGCGCTACTATGTCAATTTTTCTAACTGCGACTAAACTTACGGGAGCGGTGCTCGAAGGGGCGGACCTGCGCGGGGTGAATACGCGCGATGAGACGGACATCATCTACGACCAAACTACGGAGTTTGCGGGCGCAGACATGCGTGGCTCCAAATGGCCCAATCGCCGATACGATAGCTTGGCGAACTATGACTTCAGCAATGCCAACCTCCGCAATGCTGACTTCAGACGGTCTGACCTTGCAGGCGTAATCTTTGATGGAGCAGACCTCCGCGAAGCCAACTTTGCCGGAGCGCTTCTGAGAAGAGCTAGTTTCTGCAATGCTACACTGAGCGATACTGACTTCCGTGGAGCGGACTTGACTGAAGCCCGCATCCGATTGGAGGAAGTGAAAACGGACGATGATACAAGCCTATCTGGAATCAGGAGTTGCCCGGATTAGGTTGTCAATGCCAATCACACCTCCCCTCACACCCACACCCCTCTTACGCTGTCCAGCGCATCCCCATCATCATCCTGTGGCAGATCACCCTGACGGGCGAAGGCTATGCCCCAGACGTTTGATGCGCCCGCGTTCTTCAGGGCGTCGGCGCAGGCGGACATTGTGCTGCCGGTGGTTACCACGTCGTCTATGAGCATGTAGCGGCGTGCATGCAAATCCTCTTGGCACTCGAAGGCGGCGGCGATGTTGCGCTGGCGGTCGCCCGGCGTTTCCATATCGACTTGTGGTGGTGTATTGCGGGTGCGGAGCAGCGACTTGGTATCCGCAGGAATGCCGGTGAGATCGCTGAGATGGCGCGTAATCAGCTCTGACTGGTTGAAGCCACGATTCCGTTCACGGCGCGGGTGCAGCGGGACGGGGCAGTACGCGTCGATCGGATATGGGTTACGCTCAAGGTATGCCGCAAGCAGGCGCGCGACGTATGGCACGGCGATTCTCACGTTGCGGTATTTCAGGTCGTGGATGATGCTGCGAGCGCTGCCGTGGAACTCGTAGGGCGCACGCACGCTGTCGAATGCGGGGGCGCTGCGGCGGCAGGAATCGCAGAGCTGGGGAACTCTCGGACTGGCGCAAATGTAGCAGTATGGTCTCTGCAACGGCGGCAGGTCGGGTTCGCAGTCGGGGCAGAGGTAGCTGCCCTCGCGCTTGCAGACCACGCAGTACTCCGGGAGTACCAGGTCCAGTAGCGCGAGGGATGTTCGTTTCAGATGGGAAAGCAGGACTCACCCCCATCCTAGCCTTCCCTCATCGAGGGGGAAGGGATAAGAATACGCTACGCGCGGACGAACTTGGAGACGCGCTCGCCCTGCCCGATCTCGGTGACGTAGATGCTGCCCTGGGAATCGACGCAGATGCCGTGACCGCCGATGACACTGCCGTGCGCGGCACCCTCATCGCTGCCGCGCCAGCGGGAAAGCAAGTCGCCATCGAGATTCCAGATGCTGACGCCGGTGCCGGCGCCCTGCTCCACAACATATATGATGCTGTCGTGAATCCAGAGGTCGCCGGGGGATTCCAGGTCCGTCCACTCTTCGAGGAAGTTGCCTTCGCCGTCGAAGATCTGGATGCGGTTGTTCTCGCGGTCGCAGATTATGACGCGCCCGCGCTCGTCGACCCAGATGTTGTGCAGCAGGGCGAACTCGCCGGGTCCCGTTCCCTGCTTGCCCCAGGAGTGCAGCAGTTCACCTTCGGCGCTGAACTTGTGGACGCGGTGGCCGCCGTAGCCGTCGGAGACGAACATATTGCCGTCTGGCGCGATGGCGAGACCGGAGGGCATGTTGAATGGCATGCCCTGGAACGACGGGGAGGGCGCGAGCTTCTCGCCGAGCGTTCGGATGGTCTCGCCGCCGGGCGTGTACTCGGTTGCGATGTGGAAATCGCGGTCAACGAGCCACACGTTGTCGTTGGGCGCGATGTAGATGCCATGCGGGTTGGCAGAGAATGTGCCCTCGCCCCAGGACGAAATGAAGTTGCCGTCGGTGTCCCATATCGTCAGGGGGTGTGCACCCCTGCTGAAAATGTACACCTCGTCCTGCGAGTTGACCGCGCCGTCGGATGCCGCTCCGAACTCCCAGTATTTGGGCATGTTGGGCCATTCGGGAACTCGCTCGTACTGATAGTCGCCTGAGCCTACTGTTGCCATGTTGGATACCTCCAGATGAGTCTGAATATGTAGTGTGTGAGCCTTCGGGAAATGTTCGGGGCGATTGTATGTGGCAGTAGCAGTATAGTCAACGCCCTGATAGAATCGGCACGGATGACAGAGTAAGGACGCCGAACCGGGGGACTGCAATGCCCAAGATTACGACTGATGAGATTTACGCGCTGGCTCTGATTGCCGGAATAGAGATCGCGGACGACCGCGCCGAGTCGATTGCGGCGCGGCTGGAGTCCGTGGTAGAGGCGATTAACGAGATTCCGTCGGATGCGCTGGCATCCGCTGAGCCTGCCATTACATTTGCGCCATACGAGGCTGCCGATGAGTAACGTAGAACTTCACTACAAGCCGATTACCGAGCAGGCGGCAATGCTGCGCGCCGGCGAGCTGTCGCCGGTCGAGTTGATGCAGGCATACCTTGACCGCATTGACGCGCTCAACAGCGAACTTGGCGCGTACATCACTGTGATGGGTGAGCATGCGATGGCGCAGTCGCGGCGGGCGGAATCGGAGTTGCAGGCGGGTAACGACAGGGGCGCGCTGCACGGCATTCCGGTTGCCATCAAGGACATCATCTACACGAAGGGCGTGCTGACATCGGGCGGGTCGAAGGTGCTGGCAGACTTTGTGCCGGACGAGGATTCGACGATTGTTCGCAGGCTGGATGATGCGGGCGCGGTGCTGCTGGGTAAGCTGAACCTGAGCGAATTCGCCATAGGCGGCACGATAGACCATCCCTTCGGCACGCCGCGCAACCCGTGGAACACGGAGCACACGGCGGGTGGGTCGAGCAGCGGCTCAGGCATAGCGGCGGCGGGAGGTCTGTGCGCGGGCGCGTTAGGCTCGGACACGGGAGGTAGCGTGCGCGGGCCCGCGGGCTTCTGCGGAATCGTTGGACTGCGTCCGACTTACGGCAGGGTTACGCGACAGGGCGTTCTGGCTATGAGCTGGTCGCTGGATACGGTGGGACCTATGACGCGCACGGTGGCGGACTGCGCGCTGATGCTAAACGCCATTGCAGGCAGGGACCCGCTGGACACTACATCGAGCGATGCGTCGGTGCCTGACTACACCGCAGGACTCGATGGCGGTGTGCAAGCGATGCGGATAGGGCTGCCCTCTGAAATGTTCGATTACGAAGGGCTGGACGCGGATGTGCGCGATTCTGTGATGCGGGCGGTGAGCGTGCTTGGAGAGCACGGAGCGACTGCCGAGGAAATGTCACTGCCGACGTGCGAGAACAGCGGGGCGGTGTTCATTGGCGTGGCGGATGTTGACTGCGCGGCGTACCACGCCGAGTGGCTGCGGACGCGACCTGACGACTATGACTGGAGCACTCGGACGCGGCTGGAGACGGCAACGCTCACACCTGCATGGACTTACCTGCGGGCACAGCGGGCACGGGAACTGATACGGCGCGAGCTTCACGCGGCGCTGGAGAAGTATGATGTCATCATACTGCCGACTGGCCCCGTAGCCGCGCCTACCATCGAGGCTTCAACCGGCAAGCCGGGTGGGTACTACCAGGGGAAGCTGGACATCGGGCGGCGGCGATACACAAGCCCCGCGGCACTGGCCGGTCTGCCGGCGCTGTCAATTCCGTGCGGCTTATCGGATGCGGGCCTGCCGATAGGGATGCAGATAATCGGCAGGGCGTTCGATGAGGCGACATTGTTCCGCGTGGGGCAAGCATACGAGTCTGCGACGGAGTGGCATACGCAGCATCCGACGGTGTGATTGGTCAGCCGTTAATCCTTGTCAACACCAGCCCATGTGCTTATCATCAACATGTGGGCGTTGCCGCATTTCGCATCGTATCGGTTCGCCTACATGCTGAGATCGGGGTGTAGCGCAGCGGGAGCGCGCCTGCTTTGGGAGCAGGAGGTCGCCGGTTCAATCCCGGCCACCCCGACCAGTAAAGTCTGTCAGTGAGTCTGTCTGTCAGCCCCCCGCCCCCGTCTTACTCTTCCTGAATACCATCAACTATTGACTTACCGAAAAACCGATTTATCGAGAAACTATGACTTCCATTGACCAGAACACCAGACGCCGGGCAACGCGGTTGGGGGTTACGGCGTTCGATGAAGACCGCGCCTGTCCGGGCTATGTCATGTTCACGCCCAACTTCGGCCCCGGCGAGCCGCGCATCATCGACCTGCAGGGCAACATCGTTCACAGGTGGCAGATGCCGCATCCGCCTGGCTTCTGGGGCTATGTGCTGCCTAACGGCAACCTCTTTTACAACTGCAAGATCAGAGACGAT
Source organism: Dehalococcoidia bacterium (assembly GCA_965203955.1). Classification (GTDB taxonomy): domain Bacteria; phylum Chloroflexota; class Dehalococcoidia; order Lucifugimonadales; family JADFKI01; genus Bin90. Next base: position 729,622 of record OZ241923.1, read on the forward strand.
TCGCCAGTGCCCTTCCCGACCTGGGCTATCCTCAAAGGCGGCGCGATGCTCGAAGCGGATTGGGAGGGCAACATCCTCTGGGAACACCATGATCAGTGGCACCATCACGATGGCCGGCGCACGGAGTCAGGCGGCGCGATTTACCTCGGACTGTATCGAGTGCCTGACGAGTTCGCCGAGACGGTGAAGGGCGGCATTCCACTGGAAGAGGGCAACGAAATGTGGGCGGACGAACTGGTGGAGATCGACGCCGAGGGGACCCGGGTCTGGTCGTGGCTGGCGCACGAGCACATGGATGTGGAGACCGAGGCGCTTACCTTCAACCATCCACGCGAGAACTGGACGCACGGGAATACCATCGTGCCGCTGCCGGACGAGCGCGTGCTGGTGAGCTTCAGGAGCATTTCGACCGTCGGCATCATCGACAAGGCGACGGGGGATTTCGAGTGGAAGCTGGGCGGCGACGTGCTGGCGCAGCAGCATGACCCAAGCCTGCTGGATAACGGCAACGTGCTTATCTTCGACAACGGGACACAGAGGCGCGACGACGCCTTCGCCTACTCGCGCGTCATCGAGGTTGACACGTCCACGAACGAAATAGCCTGGCAGTACCAGGACAGGCCCATGCTCAATTTCCACAGCAACATCATCTCCGGGGCGCGCCGACTGCCCAACGGCAATACGCTCATAACGGAGGGCTTCTTCGGGCGCATATTCCAAGTTACGCCGGAGGGTGAGGTTGTGTGGGAGTACATCAACCCGCACTTTGACACCAACCCGTTCTTTGGCGAGGTCAACGGCATCTTCCGGGCTGAACACTACATGCCGGGGGAGATTCCGGGGCTGTAACCAGTTCTACGCGGCAACTCTGGGCTATTCGTCCTGCATGTGGATGAAGTTCGCCCGCTTCTCCCATAGATCTACGCTGTGGAGGCGCAGAGTTACGGTTTCGCCGGGGAGGATGGCATCGGGCAACCGCGCCCGCACCCTGAACGGATAGTCCGCCAACTCCAGCATGGCGGAACGGCGCGGCTGATTTTCGAGCACCACGGCTTTGAACAGCACGGCATCTTCGTCTTCGGGCGTCTTGTCCATTCGCAGCTTGAAGAACTTCAACAGCCAGTAGCGGCGGCGTTCGTCTTCCAGCTTGCCCATAGCGCGGAGCTGCACGTCTGCCCTGCCCGCGACGCTGGTGATGTCCTCCACGCTGTACAGTGGCTCGCCAGCGCTGAGGAAGTGGGTTATCTGGCGCTGCATCACCATGTCGGGGTAGCGGCGCAGAGGCGATGTGGCTTGGATGTACGCGGGCACGCCGAGTCCGCCGTGCGGGGCGGCGGTGTTGCCGCTTTGGGCGGGCGCGAATCGGCGCAGCATCAGGTATTGACGCAGGGGACCATCGTCGCCAATGTCCACACCCGGCGGCAAGCCTGAGCCTAGGTCGCTGAGATCGGGCGCGGACTGGGAGCGGTAGGCTGCGGGGATGTCGTTGTCGCGGCAAAATGTCGCAAGCAGAGAGTTGCACAGCACCATGCATTCGGCGACCATTTCGCGAGCCGGAGAGTTGCGCTGAACGACCTTAATCTCTACGTCATCGGACGAAACTACCTTGATGAGAAGCTCGGCGCGGTCGATGCCGACTGCGCCCGCAGCTTCTCGCCGCCGCTTCAACGCATCCGCAAGCTTATTCAGGCCTGACAGCATTTCGTGATGCTGATGGCCCTCATCCGAAATTGCCGTGTTCGCCTCGTCGTAGGACAGGGCGACGTCACTCGCAATAACTGACGGCTTGACTTCGAATCGTAGTATCTCGCCATCCGAGTTGATGTCTGCCAGGAGGCTGAGTGCGGCGCGGCGTTCGCCCACTTCGAGGCTGCCCTTGTCGTGGGATACGGCGGTAGGCAACATGGGTATCTTGCGATCGGGGATATACAGGCTTGCCATGCGCAGGTCGGCAACTTTATCGAGGACGCTGCTTTGCGGAATCAGCGCTCCCGCGTCGGTTATATGAACGCCCAGCCTGTGTATTCCTTCGCTCTCGCCATCGATTCGTTCAAGGGACAGAGCATCGTCCCTATCCTGCGTATCGGCATCGTCGATGGTGATGGTGGGCAGCGCAGTCAAGTCGAGACGATTGCTGTCGTCAAGCAGTTCGACCTGGTTGACCGCTTCCGCAGCGGCGAGAGCCTCTTCCGAGAATGCATCTGTGATGTCGTCTCGCACCAGTTCGAGCGGCTCGTCCGGGGCGAACTGACCGCAGGCTACGAGCAGGTCGAAGGATAGGCGCTGTAGGTTGCCGGCCTTTCGCTGCATCTTGTTCAGCAAGCCCTTGACGAGGGCGCTGCGAGTGTAGTCGTCGCCAAATACAGCGTACTCGCGCATGCTGTCTATGAGCATCTGCTGATGCGGTGTGAGCGCGGGCGGCAAATCGCCCTTCTCCAGGCAGACTACAAGGTCATCGGCTTCAGCGGCTTGCTGTGCCTGCCTCTTACGGCGGGCAAGAGTCTCTTCAACCGCGGTGGGTGAGCGCGGAGTGAAGCCGGCTTTGCCGTCCTCGAAATACAGGGAGTCGCGATCGAAGCACAGAAGAAGCGCGACCTGCTGCACAGGGCTGGCGCCAGCGCCCCAGTAGAGTTCGGTCAGATCGTCAAATGAATAGGCAACCTGCTCGTCGCTGACGACCTCCCAGAGTTCCGCAATGTCCACTTCGGAGGCGATGACTTCGCTCTGTTGGCGGAAGTCTGCCACCTGCTCATCGCCATCGGCAAAGACCTGCGTAGATAAGATGACACGGTCGACGGGCAGGCGGGCTTCCTTCTTGCGGCGAAGCGCGACGCGCACTCGTGCGGCGTCCACGCCCACCACCCTCACGATGGTTATACCACCGCTCATCCGCGCTGCTACGAGTTCGTTGGGTTTCATGTATCTAGTGTAACAGGATGTACAGGATGGGTAGGATTTCACCCCCATCCTAGCCTTCCCCCGTCAAGGGGGAAGGAACTTATGAATTCTAGTCGAGGTCTGCCAGCTTGGGCAGCACTTCCTCTTTCAGCAACGTCATGGAGCGCGTCCACTTGTCCCTGGGCTGCCATTCGTGGCCCATAGCGAGCAGCACGCCAAAGCCGCCGACTTCATTGTAGATGTAGCGAATGATGTCCGCCACTTCGTCGGGACTGCCAACGACCCAGATGTTGTCCAGCAGGTACTCGGCGGTGACTTCTTCGTCGGGCATGTCCGGGTCGGTCTTCATAAGGCCGAGCTGCCCCATGTGCGACAGCAGAGGCTTGAAATACTGGTTGAAGTCACGCGCGAATACGCCTTCGAGCATGTCCTTGCGGGCCTGCTCGGAGGATTCGGCGACATAGACTTCGCGGGCGATGCGCCAGGTGCCGCGGTCAGCGGTTTGCCCGGTGCGCGCCGCGCCTTCGCTCACCGCATCCCAGTGTGTCGCAAGCTGATGTACGGGCACGAGGTTTATGCTCATCGGAATCCAGCCACGCTCGCCCGCGAGATAGAGCGTCTCGGACTTGGGAGACACGCCCGCCACTCCGATGGGAGGGTGCGGCATCTGGTACGGCTTCATGTGGAAGGCAAGGCCGACTTCCTCTACGGGTTCAGGTATCTCGAAGCGCCAGAACTTGTGCTCATAGACGCCCGGCTGCGGGTCGTTCCATATCTTCAGGATGGTCTCCACGGAGTCGCGCGCCATGCCGCGATGCTCGCCGGACTCGGGGTCGAAGCCGAATACGGTGAAGTCGCCGACGAAGCCGCCTGAGCCAACGCCCCACATGAAGCGGCCCTGCGCCATCTGGTCGAGCTGTGCGATGCGGTGGGCAATCATGAACGGGTTATGGTTGGGCATGCAGGTAACGCCCGTGCCGAGGCGGATGTTCTTCGTCCTGCCGAGGGCGTTGGCGATGAACAGGTCGGGCGCCGGAATGTTCTCCCATACGGATGTGAAATGCTCGCCTATCCATGCCTCGCTGTAGCCGAGTTCGTCGAGGACTACGAGCTGATCGATGTCGTCTTCCATTGTCTGGGACACGTCGGAGCCGGGCGGGTGCAGGGGCATCGTGAAGTATCCGAGTTCCATTTGGGTGCCTCCCTGAATCGTATGCTGTGGTGCTAGCAGTATAAGACAGCGAGCGCGGGCGCACAACGGCAGGCATTGTCAGCAGGAATCGAATTAAACGGTGACGGCGGTACGCTCCCGCGCGAGCCAGTGCTCGAAGCTGTCGGAGAGGGCGAACCAGCTTGCCTCGATGATGTTCTCGGATGAGCCTACGGTGCTCCATGTGCGCTCGCCGTCGGTGGAGTCGATCAGGACACGAACTATGGAGCCGGTGCCGCTGCCCTGGTCAACGACGCGCACCTTGTAGTCAAGAAGGCGCACGGCTTGCAGGTCAGGGTAGAACTGCTCCAGCGCCTTTCGCAGGGCGTGGTCGAGTGCGTTAACCGGGCCGTTGCCCTCCGCTGCGGTGTGCATCACCTCATCGTCAACCTGCACCTTCAGCATTACCTGTGAGGCGATGTCGCCCGCGCCATTGCCGTTTGAGCGCTTTTCGACCATGGAGACGAAATCTACGAGTGCGAAGGGCGGAGCGTAACCGGGCTGCATGCGGCGCACCAGAAGCTCGAATGACGCCTCAGCGCCTTCGTACAGGAAGCCCTTGTTCTCGCGGTCCTTTATCTCTTCGAGCAGGTGGCGCGCCTGTGCCTGCGACAGTTCGGCGTCGGGGCAGACTTCCTGCGCCTTCCAGAGGATGTTGCCGCGCCCGGACAGGTCGGAGACCAGCACGCGCTTGTCGTTGCCGATGCTGCGCGGCTGTATGTGCTGGTAGCTGTGCTCGACCTTGGAGACGGCTGAGGCATGGAGACCACCCTTGTGCGCGAATGCGCTGCCGCCGACGTAGGGTTGCGAGCTGAGAGTGGGCATGTTGGCGACTTCGGCGACGTAGCGGCTGGCGTCCGTGAGCGAGGCAAGCTGGTCGTCGCTGACGCACTCCATGCCGAGCTTGAGCTTGAGATTTGCGATGAGCGAGACGAGGTTGGCGTTGCCGCAGCGCTCGCCGTAGCCGTTCATCGTGCCCTGCACCTGCGTTACGCCCGCGCGCACTGCCGCTATCGCGCCGGCGACCGCCATGTCAGCGTCGTTGTGCGTGTGGATGCCGAGCTCGACATCGGTGCGCTGCCGGACCTGATGCACTGTCGCGGAGATTTCGTCGGGCATCATACCGCCGTTGGTGTCGCAGAGCACGACGCACTCGGCTCCGGCAACCGCGGCTGCGTTCACTGCCTGAATCGCGTAGTGGGCGTTAGCCTTGTAGCCATCGAAGAAGTGCTCGGCATCGAAGAAGACGCGCCTGCCCCGTTCTACTAGAAACGCCACGGAGTCCGAGATCATGGCGAGGTTTTCTTCGAGAGAGGTTTCGAGAACGCGCGTTACATGCAGGTCCCAGCTCTTGCCTACGAGCGTTACGACCGGTGTCTCCGCTTCGAGAAGCGCGGCGAGGTTGGCGTCCTGTTCGGCGCTGATGTTGGCGCGGCGGGTGCTACCGAACGCGGTCAGCGTGGCGTTGGTGAGCGTCATGGACTTGGCACGCTCGAAGAATTCGGCATCGCGTGGGTTGGAGCCGGGCCATCCGCCTTCGATGTAGTGCACGCCCAGATCGTCGAGGCGCTGGCAGATGGCGAGCTTGTCGGCGACGGAGAGCGATATGCCCTCGCCCTGCGTTCCGTCCCGCAGCGTGGTGTCGTAGAGGCTCAGAGTTGACATTGGGTTTCGTGCTCCTTGCGTCGTATGTTCAGTTCTTCGGTGTTTCGGTTTTCGGGCAAAATAAAGCGCCCGCCCCATTCGTAGGGACGGGCGTTCAATTTCCTGTAATGGAATTGATGGCTCGCGGTACCACCCTGCTTCAACGGCATGTCATACAGACACGCGCGATGCGCTCATTGGAGTACGTGTTCATACTCCCGCCCTGCTAACGTTGGGCGAATCCGTCGCAGCCTACTCTCTCATCCGGGAATATATTGCTATCCCGACGGAACAAAGATTTTCGGTGCGCGGCTCGGGAGGGATTTTCGGAGGGTATCCTGTGCGTCTGCTCTCACCTTGCGGCTTGCCGGGTATCCCCAGCTTGCCGCGCCAGACTCGCTGTGCCGGGTGTGGCCTCTTACTCGTCTCCGTCGTTGCCTTTAACTATGTTTGTAAATGTTCTCACAAGTCAGATTAGTCGTTAGGTTGATATCCTGTCAAGGAATTGTTAGCGCTGACTTAGTTGTGACGATTGCCCCGCCGCTCTTGATTGCCGTTGCGGTTGTCATCATCGCGGTCGCTGAACCACCCGAAGAAGAACCTCCTCGGCGAGAATCCATTGGAGTCTTCCGCTCCGAAGCGGTGCATCCTGTCAAAGCCACTGCGCCCGAATACGGAATGCACGGTGAGCGAGAAGTCGCCCTGCACAACGCTCTGAACCTGGCTGGTTCCATCGGACTGCGCGACCTGCACTACCATCGTTGTCGCGTCCGCGCTGAGGTCGGAAAGGCTTGCCTCGCCCTCTACGGAGTCCGTGGCAATCTTGGTATCTGCGTCTATCGTGAATGACAGGGTTTCGGAGTCGTCGCGCAGCAGCAACTCGAATGTGCCGGCTGCCGCATCTATGTTCTGCGCCGTGCCGACTGCCTTGCGAACGGTCTTCACGCCGTCACTGGTCATGTAGCGGGTATCGGACAGGACGAGACGCTCGGACGCCTTGCCAAAGCCGCCACTTCCGTAGCCGCTTCGCTTGCTGCGCCTGCCGTCGTAGGCTGACGAATCGCGCTCGCCGACGGTGATGCTGATGTCCATGCTTGCGCCATCTCGCATTACTGTGAAGACGATTGCGTCGCCGGGCGCGTGGTCACTCACTATGTCAACCACATCGCGCGGGCCGCTGACGGATTCGTCGTCGATGTCGATTATGATGTCGTCCGCCTGAAGGTTGCCGTCTGCCGGGCTGCCCTCGACGACGCGGACTATGAGCGCACCGTCGGTGTCGCTGTCCTCGGGAACCGATGTGATGGCTATGCCGACGAATGGCTTGGAGGTCGATTCGTTCTCATGGGCAGGGAAGCCGTTGTCGGTGAATACGCCTGTATGTGCCGTGTTCGAGGCGACGCTCGCCTCAGTGGTGTTGACTTTCGCCGCCACTAACCCTGCGGTAGCAAGAATGGCGACGACGAGTAAGCCGCCTAACAGTTTCTTTTTCATGAAGATTCCCCCTCGGTCTGGATGCGTCCGGTGTCGTGACGAAATTGAGCCGCTCACGAAATGAAACGCAGCAGGAGAGAGAATGGTTAGCGGTGTGGGCAGACTGAAGGGTGGCTAGAGGCGTGGGACGAGTCAGTCGGCGATGGCGTAGTCTTGCTCTACGATGTCGCCGCTCTCCATTATTCGGAAGGCGCGGATCTGCGGGCTTGCCTTGTCTTCCAGGGACACAAGGATGTAATAAACATCCTCGCCGAGCCAGCCGCTCTGCTGTGCCATGCGCACGTCGGTCGGCGACGGATAGGCGGGGCTGTGCGTATGGGAGTGATAGAATGCCGTAATGTCCCACTCGTTGGCGTCGGCATCGCGCATCGCATTGAGCATTTCCTGCGGTTCCATAACATAGCGGTAGGGGCTTGGCGTAGCGTTGGCGATGCGGTATAGCTTCGCTATCGTGCCGTTCCTGCCCGCAAGGATGCCGCAGCACTCGTTGGGGTCTTCCTGCTGCGAGTGGGCAATCATTTCATCGGAGAATGCCTGGGAGATGGTCAGCAATTCGATGCTCCTTCAGGGGCGCGAGTGAACGGTACTCGGCAGGTATTGAGATTATCAGGAAGTAGGCTAACATAGGAGAATACGGCATGAAAGGGATTGATCTGCATGAATGATTCGGATGCTCAGGTCGGCGCGCTTGACGGCGTGCGAATTCTGGACTTCTCCCGGATCTGGGCAGGCCCGCACGCGACGAAGCTGCTTGCCGACATGGGAGCGGAGGTCATCAAGGTGGAGGCGATCCGGGCATGGGACCCGCACCGGATGATTGTCGGATCGGGCAACCTGCCGGACGGCGAGCGCGGCGACGATCCGTGGAACCGCAGCGGCTGGTTCAATACGCTGCACATGAGCAAGCTGGGAATCACCGCCGAGATGCGCCATCCAAAGGGCAAGGCTATCATCGAAGAACTGGTGAGCATCAGCGACGTGGTCATCGAGAATTTCCGCGCGGGGCTGATGGAGAGGCGCGGCCTGGGGTACGAGGCGCTGCGGGCGATACGCCCTGATGTGATCATGGTTTCGATGCCAGCGTTCGGCAGCAGCGGGTCATGGAAGGACTTCATACAGTACGGGATCGGGCAGGAGCAGCTCGGTGGGATTTCGTCTATGAATGGCTATCGCGGCGAGGATGCACCGGTGAAATCGGGAGTGAACTTCGGCGATCCCATCAGCGGGGCGCATGCGGCGGGGGCGGTGCTGTCCGCGCTGTGGCGTCGGAGGCGCACGGGCAAGGGCTGCTTCATTGACGTGTCGCAGCTTGAGTCGGCGATAACGACAATCGGCGAGCATATCCTGGGCTTCCAGATGACCGGGAATAGTCCGCAAAACAGGGGCAACCGGCATCTGGTGTACGCGCCGCACGGCGCATATCCGTGCTTCGGTGAAGACGAGTGGATAACGATTGCGATTGCGGATGATGACGAGTGGAGACGTCTGTGCAACGCGATGAACATGCCGCAGCTGGCGAACGATCCTGACTACTGCGACGTGCTCTCGCGCCATCGTAATCACGATGCGCTGGACGATATTATCGCGCAGTGGACGCAGGATAAGCCTGCCGTGGAGCTTATGTGGCTGCTGCAAGATGCCGGGGTGCCCGCTGCGCCAGTGATGACAGGTGAGGCGATATTCAACGATCCGCATTACCAGGATCGCGGATTGCTGGAGTTCGTTGACCATCCGTCGTGCGGGCCATACTTCATGCCGGGCGCAGCGTGGAAGATGTCAGAGACGCCTCCAGGCGTGCGCTGGCATGCGCCGCGGCTCGGTGAGCACAACGGGCAGGTTTTCGGCGAATTGCTGGGGATGAGCGCGGACGCGATACGCGAATTGGAGGCGGAAGGCGTAAGCGGGACGGCGCCGCAGGTGGACTAGCGGGCGGGGAACCTCAGAATACCGTTATGGGATGTGGCAGAGGCTGGTTGAATAGGTAGCCCTTCCGGTTGAAGGGAATGTTGTCGGGCTGAGTATTGCCTTGTGCGTCGGTGGCGCGAGTCATTATTGTGTGGTCGCCGGGGCGTGCTTCCCATGAGAACTCGAAGCGCGCCCACGAGTATTGAATTTGCGGCTCAAGTACGGTAGCGGCATTCCAAGCGCTGCCGGAGTCGTCGCTCCACTCGACAGCGTTGATTGGCGCGGTCGGCGAGTGCGCGTAGCCGTGTATGCGGTGCGTGCCTGCGGGAAGGTCCGAGGGCCACGGCAGCGCGAGGGCGCTTTTGACGGTCTGCGTGGAAACGACCTTTCCTTCGGCTTCACCTTCTTGGGGATAGTCGTCGCCGATGAGCACGTAGGACGTGGTGTTGTTGCGTGTCCAGAGTTCGTCTGATGAGACAACGATGCGGCTGAGCCACTTGATGCTGGAGCTGCCCACCCATCCGGGCAGCAGCGCACGGAGCGGGTAGCCGTGATCCCTGGGGAGCGTGTCGCCGTTGAGCGCATAAGCGAGGAGCGTGTCGGGGTGCATCGCCTTCTCGATGGGGACGACACGGCGGAAGCCACCCTCCGGGGATTCAGTGTCCTGCCCTATGAGAAGTACGCTGACAGCGGCGTCGGTGATGCCCGCGAGTTCAAGGACATCGCGGAGCGGAACGCCGGTCCATTCGCCGTTGCCGATGGCACCGGTCATCCATTGCGTTCCGTCTGCCGCACGTCCCTGCACTAAGTCGAACATCGCGCGGTGGTTGCCGGCGCACTCCAGATAGGACACGAGGGTTCGGCTGGGGAGACTCCTTATACGGTCGTAGGACAGTTCCATCGGATTCGCAATGGCATCGCCTTCTACGGAAAGACGCCAGTTGGATACGTCCAAGTCCACGCTGACGGAGTTGTTGCGGACGAAGAACAGGTGGCGCGGAGTGATCAGGCCCTGCAAACCTTCAAGGCGTGCTTCTAAGCCCTTGTTGTCGCGCTGGATGAATGGAGCAGGGTCTTTGAACCAATGGGATGTCTCACCTGACGACACGGACTGCACCGGCTCGCTCGCGGGTGCGGTTCCGCCAGTGCTGGGTAGCAGTTCACCGCACGCGGCAATCACCGCGGCTGCACCGCCTGCGGAGAGAAGCGCAAGGAATCTGCGACGGCTGATGCCATGAGCCTTCGCAGATTCCCAGAGACGGCGAGTTCCTTCTGATTCCATCATTTGCGCCGTCAGACTTTATTCACGATACGGATGGCTAGACTACCCGACTCGCTCGAAGATGGTTGCGACGCCCTGACCACCACCCACGCACATAGTCACCAAGCCAAGCTCCTGGTCGCGCATGCCAATCTCTTCCATAAGCTTGACGGTCATGATCGCGCCGGTCGCGCCAACGGGATGGCCGAGGCTGATGCCGCTGCCGTTGACATTGGTCTTGTCGAGGTCCATATCGAGTTCGCGGATGCAGTACAACGCCTGAGCAGCGAAGGCTTCGTTCAGCTCGACGAGGTCTATGTCGTCAATGTTCATGCCGGACTTGGTGAGTGCTTTTCTAACGGCGGGGACAGGACCGGTGCCCATGATTGCGGGCTCCACTCCGGCGACGCCTCGCGTGTGCCAGCGCAGCTTGGGTTGCAAGCCAAGCTCGGCGGCTTTTGCGGCTGACATGATGACGACTGCTGCCGCGCCGTCGTTGATGCTGGATGCGTTGCCAGCGGTTACACTGCCGTCCCGCTTGAAGACGGGGCGAAGCGTGGATAGCCGCTCAAGCGTGGTGTCGGCGCGCGGTCCCTCGTCCTGCGAGACCACAACTGGGTCGCCCCTGCGTTGCGGAACGCTGACTTCCGTAATCTGCCCGCTGAAGCGTCCTCCTTCGATTGCGGCAACGGCGCGCTGGTGGCTAATCAGGGCAAGCTCGTCCTGATCTTCGCGGCTGACCTCAAAGCGTTCAGCAACATTCTCAGCAGTTACGCCCATGTGATAGCGGTTGACCGGGCAACCCAGCCCCTCGATCAGCCCGTCGCGCATCGTGGCATCACCCATTCGCAGACCATCGAAACGCGCCTGATAGCCGAGCATGAAGGGCGACTGGCTCATGTTCTCGGTGCCGCCGGCGACAGCGATATCGACCTCACCCGTGCGGACGAGTTGCGCCGCCATGTTAATGGCTTCCAGCCCGGAGGAGCACTGGCGATTAACGGCGATGGTGGGCGTCTCCTGCGGGATGCCCGCCTTGAGCGACGACAGCCGTGCGGCGTAACCGGCTTCGTTCGCCTGCAGGGCGTTGCCCATCACGACTTCTTCGACCTGCTCGGGGCTGATGCCTGCGCGCTCCAGAGCCGCCTTAATTGCCTCAGCGCCGAGGTCGGGCGCGGCAATATCCTTGAACGCGCCTCCGAACCTGCCCACAGGCGTCCTGGCTCCACTGACGATTACGGCTTCTTGAAGTTCCATGGTTTTCTCCTACACTACATTGTCTCGGCTGCCTATGAGGGTTGCTCGGCAAGCAGCGTATCTATGGTAACGGTAAGGATGGATTCCAGCCCCAACTTTTCCGCGGCGTCCAGGACCTCCAAGCCGACTATGTTTCCCTGTTCGTCCAAGTCTATCGTAACGCCTTCCGCGACATCCCGGGAATCTACGGGCTTGACGTTTGCGAACCATATTTGCAGGGCATCAACTTCATTGTCGTATCCTATCCTCATCTCCCACCTCCATTTAGATTTGCAGGTAACCTACGCCTATGCGTGACCGTGGACTACAGCAATTTGCGTTTTCTCTTCAATACAGGTTACACGTATTACTCTACCAGCAATCACCTTAGTGGCATTCAAGCGATTTTTCCTCGTGGGTTCAGTCAAATCAGGTAGCGTCAGCGCAAGTTTTATTTCTTCCAACGATATATCATATAATTTCATTCTTTGCCGCGTATGCCTACTCAAGTATAAAGGCTTCTCTGACACGTCGTCCTACTCCGCCGTGCGCCCGCCGTCTATGACGACTTCGCTGCCGGTTACGAAGGAGGACTCGTCGGAGGCGAGATAGAGCACGCTGTAGGCGACTTCCTCGGGCCTGCCGTAGCGTCCCAATGGGATCTGGTCTGGCGTGCGTCCTCCTTTGGCAGTTCTGGAGGAGGCGAGCATGTCGGTGTCAATCGGGCCGGGGTGCACGGAGTTTACGCGGATATTTTCTCCGGCGTACTGGATTGCCGCCGACTTGGTGAAGATGCGAACAGCGCCCTTGGAGGCGTGGTATGCGGTGTTGCGCTGGCTGCCCGTTATGCCCGCTCCTGATGAGATATTGATGATTGAGCCGCCGCCGGCCCTTCTCATCTCAGGAATAACTGTCTTGGTTCCGAGGAACGTCCCCTTGGCGTTCACATCCATGACCTCGTCCCAGATCGCTTCGGTCGTCTCCAGCAAGCCCTGCAAGCGCAGGATGGCAGCGTTATTCACCAGAATATCCACCTTCCCAAAACGCTCGACGGCGGCTTCGACGGCGCTCTGCCAACTTGCTTCGTCCGTTACCTCCAGCCTGACGAAGAGCGCTTCGCCACCCGCTTCGCCAATTTCAGCCGCGACCTTCATGCCCTCTTCTTCGAGCAGATCACCTATGACGACCTTAGCGCCTTCCTGCGCGAACAGGCGGGCTTCGGCGGCGCCCATTCCACGCGCTCCGCCGCTTATTATCGCAACCTTACCTTCAAGTCTCATAGCGCCCCCTTCCTGTCAGTAGGAGTGATGGGCAAAAAGGTATCACCGCCCCATTGCTCCGTCAACTTGCCCGAACCGAACGGCCTTATGGTATAGATGGATTGTTGCTGTCTGGTCTATACTTTGTCAGGGAGTACACGATGAGCATGGAGTACACGATCTACTTCGCGGGCGAACTTTTCGACCACAAGCACCTGATAGGCAACGCTCTGCTGGCGTCGCATATCGAGCGGCTGTCGAGCGGGCGGTATCACTGCGTGCTTCCACAGGACTTGGAGCAGACCTCCTCCCGCGCGGTGGACATTCGGAACCAGGACCTCATCGGCGTTGCGACCTGCGATCTGGCGCTGTTCAATTTTGACGGCTCAGACCTCGACTCCGGAACCGTTGTCGAGTTCGTGTACGCGAAGCTGCTGGACATACCGGCGGTCATCCTGCGCACGGACTTTCGTGGAGGTGGCGACCAGGACTCGGAAGGAGACGCCTGGAATTTGATGGCGTCGTTTTACCCGCGCACTCGCAACGTGACGCTGAACGCCATGGCATGGTATCAGGAGGCGTCGCGGGAGACTGATACGGCTGCGGACGCCAGCGCACTCTACTGCGACAGGATAGCGACTGCGATAATAGACGCGCTGGACGATGTGAGAGCGGAAGCGCCTCGACTGGGCGCTGCACCGGATGGGGTTGAGCATCTATACCGGTGGGCGCTGCGCTTTCCCGGTAGCGGACTTGCCGAACGAATGGCGGGCGACCGCTCTCTGGAAGACGCCGTACACCGGCTCGTGTACCACAAGCTGGACAGAGGGCTTCTCGGATGATCTGGGCGACAAGTGAGCAGAAGCAAGGAGACACCTGAACGATAATGACAGAGCCATACACAATCTACTTTGCGGGACAGCTTTTCGACCATAAGCACCTTGCAGGCAATGCACTGCTGGCATCGTATATCGACAGCGGTTCGCAGGGCCGCTACCAGTGCATCCTCCCCCAGGACCTCGAGCAGCGAGGCATAGGTCCGATGGGGATCAGGGACCAGGACCTGCGCGCGGTGATGGAGTGCGACTTCTCTCTCTTCAACTTCGACGGCGCGGAAATACCTGTGGGCGCGGTCGCGGAGTACATGTACGCCAAGATGCTGGACATTCCGGCGGTGATACTCCGCACCGACTTCCGTGGAGGCGGCGACCAGGACGCCGAGGGCGATCCCTGGAACCTGATGGTGTCGTTCTACCCGCGCACCCGCATTCTCCATATCGACGGCATGCAGTGGTACCAGGAGGCCCTGGCGCAGGGTGGAGACGCGACGCAGGTCTCGGCTCGCTACCAGCGTCGGATAGCCGTAGAAATGATCGACTTGCTCGATGAAGTTCGAGGTGAAGCCGGGATTATGGAGGGCGGGCAGCCGGGCGCCGAGAGCACGTATCGCTGGGCGCTGAGGCTCGCGGGCGGTGGGCTGGCCGATCTGGTAACCGGCGACGGCTCCCTGGATGAATACGTTGGAAGTATTGTGTCCAGAAAGATTGACAGAGGGCTATTGGGATAAGGGAATCACATACTTGCCGGAGCAAGTTTGAGGACAGGCGTTATGCAAGAGCAACATAAAGTCTATTTTGCGGGACCGCTATTTGATCACAAGATTCTCCAGGGCAATGCGCTGCTGGCGTCCCACATCGAGAGCGTTTCCGAAGGACGCTACCACTGCATCCTGCCGCAGAACCTTGAGCAGCGAGGCGTCTCGTCGATCGAGATACGCGACCAGAATCTTCGCACGCTGATGGAATGCGACCTAGCCCTGTTCAATTTCGACGGTTCGGACCTGGATTCGGGAACGGTCGCGGAGTATATGTACGCCAAGACGCTGGATATTCCCGCGGTGATACTTCGCACGGACTTCCGGTACGGGGGAGACCAGGAGCCGGGCGGCAATCCGTGGAACATAATGGCTTCATTCTATCCGAGGACGGAGGTGCTGCATGTGGATGCAATGCAGCGCTATACGGAAGCACTCGCGGACGGTGGCAGCGCGCAGGAAGTCTCCGCCCGCATACAGCGGCGCATTGCCTCCGAGGTCATAGGGCTGCTGGACATAGTCCGGGACGAGTCCCCCATTCTGGAAGGTGGGCGCGCAAACGCGGAGAGCACATATCGCTGGGCATTGCAGCTTGCGGGCGGAAGCCTGAGCTCGTGGGCAGCTCGCTCAAGATATGTGCGCGGTGTAGTGGACCGCAAGATCGAACTTGGCATGCTCGACGACGATTAGTTTCGCGGAAAGCTAGTCGCCACGGTATCCGCGCCTGCCGCCTAGCTTCTCCAGGTATTGCCTGATCATCAGAGCCGCAGCCGCGCCCTCGCCTACGGCGCTTGCGACCTGCTTCGTGCTGCCTGCACGCGCATCTCCGGCGGCAAATATGCCCTCAACGCTCGTCTGCATGTTGTCGAACGTGCGAATGAATCCCCAGTCGTCCAGTTCGACCAAGTCGGGCAGGAAGCGGGTGTTAGGATCCAGTCCGATGAAAACGAATACCACGCCGGGATGAAGCTGCTCGATCTCGCCGGTTGCTCCATTCTCAGCGAGTACGCCCGACAGCCTGCCATTCCCCTGAAATTGCTGCACAGTCGTATTGAAGCGTATCTCCATTTTTGGGTGATCCACAGCCTTATCCCGCAAAACCTGGCTCGCAGTCAGGCTGTCGCCCCGCACAAGGAGAGTCACCTTCTCCGCGAAGCGTGTCAGAAACAGGCCCTCTTCAAGCGCGCTATTTCCACCGCCGACTACGACCATTTCCTCGCCCTTGTAGAAGGGACCGTCGCAGGTGGCACAAAAGTGTACGCCAGCCCCGATGAAGTCCTCTTCGCCGGGGACATTCAGCCTGCGGTAGCGTGTGCCCACCGCAAGGAGCAACGCCATCGCGCCGTATTCATCGCCTGACTCGGTAACGACGGTGCGGTATGCGCCATCAGCGCGCACTTGGGAGACCGTCTGAGCCGGCAGCATCTCAGCGCCGAAGCGTTCAGCATGCGCGCGCATGTCGTCTGCGAGTCGCCCGCCTTCCACGCCTTCCGGGAAGCCCAGGTAATTGTCGATTCGCTCGGTAACGCCGGCCTGACCGCCGATCGCGCTGCTCTCGATGACGAGCGTATCTATGCCCTCACGGGCAGCGTACAGGGCGGTGGAAAGTCCCGCCGGCCCACCCCCCACGACGATAAGGTCGTAGAAGTCGCGGCGCGCCTTCGGCTGTATGCCGAGCTTGGCGGCTAGTTCGGCGTTCGACGGCTCAACGAGCAACGATCCGTCCTCGAAAATAATGGTCGGGATAATCTGCTTACCGTCATTGATCTGCTGCACGTAGGCGCGCGCCACTTCATCCCTGTCTATGTCAACCCAGTTGTAGCGCACACGCTGCTCGCCGAGGAACTGCTTTGCGCGTGTGCAGTCCGGGCACCAGGGCGCGCCATATACGGTTATCTTCGCCTCAGTCATCAGTTCACCTCCAAGTCACCACATCCTTCCCTCATGTATCAGGGCGCTCCCGCAGAGGTGCGGGTATATTGCCTGCTCCTATCTCCAACATAGCATAAGTGAGCATGACTGCTTGCCTTATCAGGGACGTGCAGCAGGCATGGACGCACTTCACGATGCGGCACGGACACCATTCTGCCACATTTGAAACCCCAAAAGGAGTTGACGCGAGACGGAACGCTTCCCAATAATGGGAAGTATCTTTGACTTTTCTAGTTATTTTCTCAAATTATGTTGCCCTTCAGTCAACAGATACTGCTGAGGGCATGACCTTGACCCTATCGGCGGCGATTCAGCAGCCGACTAAGGAGCAATGATGAAACTGAGACTATACGCAGCCCTCATACTCACGATATGCTTGGCAGCTTTTCTTGTGGCGTGCGATGAAGGAAGCACAGAACCGGAACTCCCCCCGGTTACGGCGCAGAACCAGGTAACGCCCGTGGCGCCAACTGCTGTGCCGCCTACGAATACGCCCGTGCCTCCCACAAACACTCCAGTGCCACCTACCAACACACCGGTGCCGCCTACCAACACGCCAGTACCTCCTACCAACACACCGGTGCCGCCTACCAACACACCGGTGCCTACGGATACACCCGTGCCACCTACCAACACGCCGGTGCCTACGGATACACCCGTGCCACCTACCAACACGCCGGTGCCTACGAACACTCCGATTCCGCCGACTCCGACTCCTGAGCCAACTGCGACACCCACTCCGGAACCAACTGCGACACCGCTTCCTACGGCAACTCCCATCCCGCCATGCACCATAATCGCGCCGGGCGCGGATCTGAGAAAGTGCCACTTCGAGAACAGGAACTTCAGCGGCCTCATCCTCACTGGCGCGGACTTCTCAGGGGCTTTTCTTGCTGGGGCAGTCTTTACTGACACAATCATGATCGACGTCAATCTGAGTAACGCAATCCTTACCGGCGCAGACTTCGTCAACGCTGACCTAAGTGGAGCAGACCTAAGTGGCGCGGATGCCCGCCACGCGAAGTTCAAGGACGCAAATCTGGACAGGGCTACTGTGATCGGAACACAGTTCAGGTCCGGCACATCCGGAGACGATGCCGCAATGTTCCGGGGTACGACGCTTACACATATCGTATTCGACTCTGGTATTAAGCTCACATCGGTCGGATTCATCAACGCCGATCTCTCATTCTCTCATTTCATAGGCGCGGATCTTTCCAACGCCGACCTAAGAAATTCAACTTTGATAGAAACTGACTTTAGCGACGCCGACTTGGGCGAAGCCAATTTGAAGAACGTCAGACTGAACAGAGCCACAATCAACACAAAGACTGATTTCGAAGAGGCAGACCTGTCCAAGACGGATATGTCCGAGATGAATATTACGAGAGGCAATTTCGAAGGGGCGGACTTTGAAGGCGCGGATTTGTCGGATAGCACCTTCGATAGATGCGACTTCAAGGACGCAAATTTCAAGAACGCGGACCTTTCGAATGCCGAATTCCTTGACACAGACCTGGATGATGCGGATTTTGACGGCGCAGACCTAGAAGATGCCGAATTCGATGATGGCTCCGACCTTTCGGGCGCGGAGAATATGGATAAGGCAGACAACGTACACGATGCTGACTTCAAGGACGTTACATGCCCGGACGGCACCGACAATGACTGCTACCCTAATAATCTTAATCCCAAGAATTAAGAGAATATCAGTGCCATTGTCACGTAGGAGCTAATGGCATAACGGCGGCTGAGCAATAGAGTCTCAGCCGCCGTTATGCGTTAATGACCTGCTGGAACGTGCTGCCGATTTCGCCGGGGCCGGGGACGATGGCGACGCCTGCCGCGGCGAGTGCCTTCTCCTTCTCTCCGGCGCGGGCGGCTCTGCCGGTGATGACGGCGCCCGCGTGTCCCATACGCTTCCCTGGAGGGGCGCTGCGCCCGGCTATGAACGCTGCCATCGGCTTGTTGAAGTCGCTGCTGATGTACTCTGCCGCTTCCTGCTCCCGTGTGCCGCCAATCTCCCCGATCATCACTACGCCATCCGTCTCGACGTCATCGTTGAACATCTTCAGGATGTCCACGAAGGACGAACCATTGACCGGGTCGCCGCCTATGCCGACGCAGGATGACTGGCCGATGCCGAGATCGGTGAGCTGGCTGACAGCCTCGTAGGTCAAAGTGCCGCTGCGAGATACAACGCCGATCCTGCCGGGTGTGTGGATGTTGCCGGGCATGATGCCCGCCTTTACCTTGGCGCCCGGCGTGATCATGCCGGGGCAGTTGGGGCCGATGAGAGTCACGGGCTTGTCGCGGATGTAGCGCTTCACAGCGATGGTATCCATGATCGGGATGCCCTCGGTGATGCAGGCGATGGTGGGGATGCCAGCGTCAACAGACTCGACGATTGCGTCGGCGGCGAAGGGCGGCGGCACGAATATAAGGGCACAGTTCGCCTGCGTCTCGCCCACGGCCTGCCTGACCGTGTTGAACACGGGCACATCGCCGTCGAAGACCTGCCCGCCGCGTCCCGGCGTAACGCCGGCGACCAGGTTGGCACCGTATTCGCGGCAGCGCAGCGCGTGAAAGCTACCTTCCCTGCCGGTGATGCCCTGCACCATCAGCCGCGTTTTCTCGTCAACAAGGATTCCCATAGATTGGCTGTGTCCTTTCGGCTATTCCGTTTGAGCTTTGCGATGCCGTGGCACGTTCTCGCATCAGGACTGCGGCTGATCGTAATTCACCATCCAGTTTATGCCGAACTTATCGGTGCAGGAGCCGAAGTAAGAACCCCAGAACATGTCCATCATCGGCATTGTGACCTTGCCGCCATCCGATAGACCAGCAAAGACCCTGTCCGCATCTTCCTTACTTCCCGGGCTGATGCTCACCTGCACGTTGCTTCCGGTAACGGGAGTCTCTCCAAATGCTGCCGGCACATCACTTCCCATCAGTACGCTGTCCCCCATCGGGAGAGAGACGTGCATAATGTTGTCCATCTCTTCCTCGCGTACACCCATGCCAGGGGGGCCGTCACGGAAAGTCTGAACGATTTCGAAGTCTCCGCCAAATACTGAGAGGTAGTGATCGAATGCCTCACGGCAGTTGCCATCAAAGTTCAGGTATGGGTTAAGCATCTGGACTCCTATCTTGAATCGTGATTGCAGATGTGATTGTCAATTGACCACATAAGGTTACACAGCCGCCCCGACAGGTTGTCAAGGGGCGGCTGCTTTGTTTGAGAGTAAACTCCAACTATGTCAGCTTGTGGAATCCGTCAATTATGGCATGTACTGGTCGATGCCGACTGTGGACGCGCCCTCGCCAGTGGGCATCACAAGCGTCTTGGCACGATCCGCGCCGACCACCACGATAAACCAGCGATCCACGCTTTCCAGCAGGGGGACATCCATCTCCAGTCTCTCCTGCTCAGTCTTGTCCTTCAGCCACTGCCACTGCTGGCCGACCCGGGCGTCGTCGATGGGCATGTAGTGCATCATCTTGCCGAGGCTCATGTTGGCGTGGTGGTGGATGAATTGCTTCGCTTCCTGCTTGGAGAATCCCTCGCCGCCTACCGGCCGCGCGACGTCCGGCGGCATGAAGATGAGGCGCTCATTGGTGTGACGAGCACCCATTCCGCGCGTGCCGAAGGTGCTGCCGTATGCGATTGTCTTTAGCAGGTCGTCAGCATCGGTGTTACCCTGGTCCTGCACGTCTAGCTCGCCGTCCGTGATGAAGACGCTGACGGCGCTCTCGTCCGCGCGGAAGCCCTGATTCACATGGAACGGCTCCCAGGGCGACATCTCTTCGTTCTCGGCGATGCAGTGAACGAACTTGCGAGTCGTGCCGATTGTGTCCATGTCCATCTGGCCGGGATACCAGTAGCCGAGGTTTCGCAGGCACAGCGAGAACGCGCGCCCTATGGTGATATTCACCTCGTTGTCGCGTCCGGGGCCAAGCCCTGAGCGCGGGTTGATGCCGAGTTCCCTGGCTATGGGCCCGTTGACGACCAGCATCGGCGCGTGCGGGCTGGTGGACATCAGCAGCGACTTGCCGCCGTGCTCGCCGACCTCTGACAGCGCCTTGACGGCAGCGATTATGACGGGCATGTGCTCCGGCTTCGCGCCCGCCATTGCCGAGTTGATTGCTATCTTTTCGACTGTCGCGAGGCCGAAGCCGGGTGGCATGTCGCACACGAGATCATATCTGTCGAGGCCTGTTCCCTCGACGAGTTCGGCGACGGCTTCCTCAGTCGGAGGATGCAGAACCATCGCGTCACCCCAGTCGCGCATCAGCCACTGCTCGTTCATCCTGAGAATGGCGTCCCAGCGATCTTCACCCTCGAATCGCTCGACGGTGGTGGTAGTATCTCGTTCCCTGCGACCATGAGCCTTGTCAACGGTCAGTACCTCGACGATTTCATCGATGACCGCCTCGGTCTGGCTGACGCACAGCTCAGGCGCGAGGTTGCGGTATATGCGCGGCACGATGACGAATTGCAGGTCCGGCATTGCGAAGGCGCGCGAACTTGCGATGGCGTCCTCTTCAAAACGTCCGGATACGATTGGAATGGCGGGCTTGCCCGTCTTCTCAATCTCGATCATGTCGTGGACCATCCACGACGCGCACGTCCCTCAATCGGCTGTGGCGCCGATTACGACGTCACACTCCTTCGCTGCCTGCTGCACTATCGGAGGCGGTGCGGGGTAGTTGCCGCCGGTGTAGAAGTTGACCTTCACGTTGCTGAAGCGCTCTTGCAGCATCTCGCCCGCGCGGTTCAGCGCGAGGTCGCCGCCGTGGGTGCCGGACCAGAGCAGTCCGACGGTCTTGTTGTCCAGTGTCTGCGGGCGCTCACTGATGGTCAGCGAGTTTATCAGCCCTCGCTGCTGGCCGATTGGGTTTAGAACTTCGAGCAGGTGCATGGTGTACCTCCTAACGCATCTGTCTCCTTCAACTACATAATCGGAGATGAGCTTTCAATGAATTTGCAATCAGTCACTATAGGGCACTTTCTTCGAATTCTTCCGGTACAAGTTCAAACCGAAATGGTGCGTGCTTTGTTTTTTTCGAGACGCCAAGGAGGTGAAACCCAAGGATATTTCCCTGGTCATCCATCTTCACCATAGCTTTGCCGTCCACGGTCTGAACCATGTCGCCTTCTCCTTCCGCAAACGTTACAGAAAGGAAATCTCCTTCATCGTCCCACCATATACTTATCACATCGTTCTGCATATCTTAACGCCTCATGCCCTGGGAATCCTGCGTGTCGTATAAGAAGTTACCACAAAAGCATCCTCAGTTTTAAAAGCGACAGCCACTACTACGCACAGCATTCGACCGAATCTCTTGTAGTATAACCTGACTTCGTCATCGTCTCTATCGTTCAGAACCAGGTCGGGTTCAGAAAGTGTTTGCGGTATCGCGTTCCTTACGCGCAATATCCCAGGATGTTCCGAAATGATGTGTCCGTACAGCCTTTCATCCGACAGTCTGATCTGATTGCCTTCAAAGTCCGTGTAAATCCGCATTTGTTGATCGGAATCACTTCGCCGCTCGTATCGCATCCGCTGCGCCGCTCAGGTCGTCCACCAGCGTTACATCGAGGCTTGATTCCGACAAGATGCGCCGCCCCTCGTCTGCGTTGGTGCCGAGCATACGCACGACCATTGGGCGAATAGCGTGAGGCGCGCCCTCAGCCGCCATAAGAAAGCCGCGTGCCGCCACATCGCAGCGCAGAATGCCGCCGAAGATGTTCACCAGCACCAGTTCAACCGACTTGTCCGAAAGCACGATATTGAGCGCCTGCGCGACCTTATCCTCGTCTGCGCCGCCGCCGATGTCGAGGAAGTTTGCCGGCTTCGCGCCGCCGGATAGCACGACGTCCATAGTAGCCATCGCAAGTCCCGCGCCGTTGACAATGCAACCCACGTTCCCGTCGAGCTTTACATAGTTTATGTCGTACTTCCTCGCCTCCACCTCTCCCGCATCTTCCTGTTCCGCATCGTAGAACTCATTGAGATCGCCGTGGCGGAACATCGCGTCGTCATCAAAGTTTAGCTTGGCGTCAACCGCGAGCACGCGACCGTCGCCAGTAATGACGAGTGGGTTGATTTCCGCTAGTGAGCAGTCGTTCTCCTGAAAGGCGCGGCACAGATTTTCGATCAGCGTTCCAACGGGACGGATTAGCGAGCCGTCCAGGTTCAGCCCGTAGGCGAGTCCCCTGCCCTGAAAGGGTTGGAATCCGAGAACCGGGTCAACCACGGCGCGGAGAATCTTCTCCGGGTTGGTGTCGGCGACCTCTTCGATCTCCATGCCGCCTGCTTCGCTCGCGAGTACGACGACGCCCTCGGCAGCCCCGTCAATGACCACTCCGAGGTACAACTCCGTGGCAACGTCTATTGCCTCCTCCACCAGCACCTTGCGCACCGGGACGCCTTCGGGACCGGTCTGGAAGGTGACTAGGTTCGTGCCCAGAATTGACGCGGCAAATTCGGCCGCTTCCTCAGCCGAGGATACGAGCTTGATGCCACCTGCCTTGCCACGTCCGCCAGCATGCACCTGCGCCTTTA
Source organism: Dehalococcoidia bacterium (assembly GCA_965203955.1). GTDB lineage: Bacteria > Chloroflexota > Dehalococcoidia > Lucifugimonadales > JADFKI01 > Bin90. Next base: position 752,624 of record OZ241923.1, read on the forward strand.
CGACTGCATTCCCACCCAGCGACTCGACTAGGCTCGCGGTCTCCTCCGGCGTCGCTGCGACGCCGCCTTCGGGAACCGGAACACCATATCCGCTCAGAATCTGCTTTGCCTGGTACTCGTGAATCTTCATCTATTGCTGCTCCGAATCGCCCGTATCGCAGGTCATGGAGTGGCAGCGATGAATTTCGCCACAGGTCGCGCCACCGTTCAAATCAATTCCTGCATTCTCATGGTCTCGTCAGTATCCACAGTATTATACGGTCATGCGCGCATCTTGGCATCATGGGGGTAGTAATCGAGAAATGTACGCTAAGATGCACAGTCTCCTGTCTGCACAGGGGCAAGCTCTGCCTGCGCGGAGATGACGAATTTGAACACCAATAGACGCTGGTGGCAGGTTCGATGTTGCGTTGACACGATCTTCCTGAGTCCGTAGCATGTGGGCGCTGTTGAGCCAGACGAGTTGAGCACCTGAAAGAGCGGACAGAGATGGACTATGGAATAGGCATACCATCGTATATTGAGGCATGGCGCGAGGTGAAGGCGGCTGAGGAGGCGGGTTTCACACACGCTTGGTTCTTCGACTCGCAGCTCATCTACTCCGATGTGTGGGCTACGATGGCGCTGGCGGCGCAGCACACTACACGCATCAAGCTGGGGACGCTAGTCGCAATACCGAGCAACAGGATCGCGCCGGTTACGGCTGCTGCCGCGGCATCTATCAACAGGATCGCGCCCGGCAGGGTGATTGTCGGACTGGGCACCGGCTACACGGGCCGTAACACGATGGGCTTGCCCGCGATGAGAATGGACGAGTTCGAGGAGTACGCGCTGCAGGTCAAGGGGTTGCTCGCGGGTGAGGACGTGCTGCTGCGGGAGGGAAGCCGCGAGCGATGGATACGCTTGATTCACTCGAAGTCCAACTCGGGGCGGGACGAGTTCTTCAACATCGAAGACCCTATTCCCGTGATGCTTGCCGCCAATGGTCCCAGAGGGCAGAAGATTGCCGGCGAGATTTCCGACGGCTGGATTACCACCGCGAGAAGCGACAGCGTTCCCGATGGGTTGCCGAGGGTGATGGCGGCGGCGGAAGCGAGCGGCAACAGCTTCGATGAGTTCGGCGGGCATGGCGCGAGACCTTACGTGACGATGCTGGCGTCGGGGTGCGTGCTCAGGGAGGGCGAGTCGCTGTCGAGCGAGCGAGTTATCAGGAACGTGGGACCGACGCTGATTCCGGGCATCCACGCGATGTGGGAAAGCGAATATGGGCCAGGTTCAAACCTCGGAATGACCAACGCAGGAATCGCGGATGAGTACGATCAATACGTTCGTGAATATGGTGACAATCGTGAGTGTCCCACGCCGGACGACAGACGATACCTCGATGTCCATGAAGGTCATTATGTCTATCTGAAGGATGGCGAAGAGCGATTCATCACAGAAGATCTGGTCAGTCGCACTCTGAGCGGCACGGCAGACGAAGTAATCGAGAAGCTGGACAACCTGGAGACGATGGGCGTCAACAACGTGGCGCTGGCAGGAGTGACAAGACAGGCGGCGCGTGAGCTGATTTCAGACTTCGGCGAGCAGGTGATCCGGCGCCGGGGGTGACGATCAGCGACCAGCATATATACACTATCAGTTGAACTTGACACCAAGCAGGGAGAGCTAAAATGCCCGATAAGAAGCCCAACATCGTCCTGATAATGTCCGACGACCTTGGATACGAGGTCATCGGGGCAAATGGAGGCACTTCTTACGCCACGCCGCGAGTGGACCGGATGGCTGAGGAAGGCATGCGGTTCGCGGAGGCACACGTGATGCCGCTGTGCACACCCACGCGGATCTCATTGATGACGGGCAAGTACAACTTCCGCAACTACATCGGGTTCGGACTTATGAAGCCCGATGAGGTCACATTCGGACACCTGTTCTCGGACGCAGGGTACAACACATGCATCTCAGGCAAGTGGCAGCTCTACTCGTACAACCCGCCCGACGAGGTGCCGGAGATGCGCTCGAAGGGTCAGAAGATCGAGGATGCGGGATTCGACGAGTTCTGCGTCTGGCACGCGCACCACACGGAGGATAAGGGTTCCCGGTACAAGGACCCCATCGTTTACGAGAACGGCGCATACAGGGACGATACCAAGGGCAAGTACGGCGAGGATGTTTTCTGCGACTATATCCTCGACTACATCGGGCGCAAGAAGGACGACGACAAGCCGTTCTTCGTGTACTGGTCGATGGCAACGACGCACAAGCCTCACGAGCCGACACCGGACAGTCCTGAATGGGATGAATTCGACCCGCCATCAAACAGGACGCTGGGCGGCAGGACATGGGCGGAGCTGGAGGAAGGCTCATGGGGCGACGACCCACGCTTCTACAAGGACATGGTCGAGTACCACGATAAGGTCATCGGGAGGCTGATGGACTACCTAGACGAGCAGGGACTCAGCGAAAACACGCTGGTGCTGTACCTCGGCGACAACGGCAGTCCCGACGATGTCTGCTCGATGTTCCACGAGCACAATGAGATATGCGGGGGCAAGGGCAAGACGAACGACCGGGGCACACACGTACCGCTGGTCTGCCGCATGCCCGGGACGATTCCCGCAGGCACCGTGAACAGGGACATGGTGGAGTCCACGGACTTCCTGCCGACAATCATGGAGGCGGCCGGGCTGGAGTTCCCGGATGGGTACTTTGTGGATGGAAGGTCGTTCTACCCGCAACTCAAGGGCGAGGCAGGCAATCCGCGAGAGTGGATGTTCTTCCACTTCGAGCCGATGAACCCGCGTTCCTCCGTTTCTGCCACCAAAATCCGCTTTGTCAGGGACAACCACTGGAAGCTGTACGAGACCGGCGAAATGTACGATCTGTGGATTGACCTGGACGAAGATCGACCAATCTTCGAGGCAGACGATACCGAGGAACAGTCAGAGGCGAGGGCAAGGCTGCGTCCTATTCTAGATGAGTTGAGGTGAAGTGGGGATAGTAGCGTTCGCGGCGTTCAGCAGTTGGATGCCCTATAATTATCGGACGGTAGGCTAGCCCTAAGACAATCGTCTCAGGCGTCCCTGGGTCAGCAGCACGAATATCATGACGACGATGAGCGCGATGCCCATGAAGCCGATGACCGTCTGCCCGCCCAGATAGTCGGTGAGGTATCCTGCGGGCGTAATGCTGAGAGGCATGAGACCGTAGTTGAGCATGAAGAGGCTCATGATTCTACCACGATACTCGGGACTTGCCTTTTCGATTATCAGTGTCTGGTTCAGTGCCTGACGGCCTGAGTCGCCTATGCCCAGCACCACCATTATCACCGCGGCGACATTGTAAACAGGTATCGCGGCAATCAACACCAGGCCGATGCCGGACATTATCGACGCGACTATCAGGCCCATTCCCCTATATCGCTGTCCCATAGACGCGACATAGAGCGAGCCGAACATTGAACCCAGGCCCATCAGACCGACGAGCAGGCCCATAGAGTCGGGTCCCTGGCGATAGATGTCGACGACGAACACCGGCAGGATAAACCTGAAGGGCATCGCGAGCATTGTTGCAGCCAGTCCCATAAGAAGCAGAACGAAGAGAATCCGCCGCTGCCATACATGGGCAATGCCATCGGCGATGTCTCGGAGCATGTCCGTCCTCTCCGCGCCTGATCCGGCCGGACCCGTCCTCGGCAGAAATGATGTCAGTACCACCGCTGCCAGCGTCAAGGCACCTATGAGATAGAACACATTCCACGGTCCGATGAATGCGTAAATGCCGCCTGCCAGCGCCGGGGCTGCCATTGTGGTCCCACTTATGCCTGCCGCGTTCAGAGCCATCGCATTCGTTGTGCGTTCAGGCCCAACGAGTTGGGGGATGATCGCCTGTCTTGCGGGCATCATAAAAGCCCAGAGTCCGCCCGTCACCATCGATGAGATGAGGAGGTGCTGCCACGTTATGACCTCCAGATCGATTGCCAGGCCGATCAGCAGGGCGAGAGAGCCAGCGACAATCTGAGCCACCTGGATGATCGTCTTCTTCTCGAATCTGTCAGCGACCACACCGCCGAAGAGAGGAATGGTAAGCATAGGCACGGCTATACCCAGGTTTATGATGCCGAGAACGGAGGCCGAGCCGGTGATGTCATATACGAGGTAGCTCTGGGCGAGCATCTGCATCTGCGTTCCTGCCATGAGGAACAGCATCCCGACCCAGAGGAAGAGGAAATTACGATTGGAGAGTGAGGCGAAGGTGTTCAGCCACGGCCCGCGAGGCACGCGCATCGATATGCGTGCTTTACGCTCTCCTGTTGCCGTTATCTCCACTGACGACCCATAATTCTCCTACACTACCTTCGACCGCTCCAGTCATTGCGCGGCTTGAGCGACAGCGATCATTGATTGTGCCGGGTTCTAAGTTGGCGCCTCGATGGAAGAAGAAGTATGAGCCCTGTAGCTCCGTTCACAGAGGCTAACTCATTTTGTTGCCAGGGCTGAACAACCATAACCACAGGCTGTAAGACTGACTTCAATCAGTCAGCACTCGCTCTGAGTCGGACAGCTATGCCGTCACAACTGGGCTCACCAACAAGCAGGATTGTAGATACCTCGGCCTGAACCTGCAACTCATGGACATCTCCGCCGCCGAGTTGCAACCGAAACCGGGCTTGCTAAACCAGTCGACGATTGTGGCGTCGAGCACAGAGACCGAAAAAGTAATTAGGACAATTCAGGACGCATAAGCTGCCTGCCTTGTCGTTTGGCTTAGTCAAATATCCAGTCACCCGGCACCACAGGATCCGGTGGACTGGAGTGATGACACCCTGCTAGCCTTCGCAGCGCCGCCCTCACCCTGTATTCCGGCCTTCGTCGGAACGACGAGTAGCTGCCGCTCCTTGACAGTGTGCGGCCTCGAACATACCATCCGCTTTGTAATCTCATGCGGAGGTGGGTCTTCATGCTGGATACCATTGTTACTGACGGGCGGGTTGTGACTCCGCAGGGAGTGCTGGAGGCGGACATTGCCATCTCGGATGGCAGGATCGCAGCGCTGGCGCATCCTGGCGTGCTCTCGACTGAAGGGGCACAGGTCGTCGACGCGTCGGGGTTGATCGTGCTTCCGGGCGGGATCGAGCCACACACGCACATCGGCATTCCGGTGCCTGAGCAGTGGGCAGGTCGGCCGGAGGTGTTCACGCAGCCTCCCGAGGCGGCCACACGAGCTGCGGCGTTCGGCGGGGTTACCACTCTGCTCGACTTCGCGGGGACGCTGCCGGTTACGCCTGACGACCCTGTCTCTCCGGACCCGATCATGCGGCAGTTGGAGTCGCGGCAGCAGGCGTTCGCGGGCCACAGCTACATCGATTTCGCGTACCACTACATACTCGCGGGCGCGGTGAGTCCGCAGACCATAGGTGAGATCGGAGAGGCGATCCAGGCCGGTCAGGCCAGCTTCAAGATATTCACGACGTTTGGCGGTCGCGTGCCATACGGTCACCTCCAAGCCATCTTCGAGGAGGTGTCGAAGAACGATGGCATCATGGCGGTCCACGCAGAGGACGACGACATGGTGACCTACATGGAGGAGAAGTTGAAGCGCGAGGGCAGGGACCAGGGTCACAACTTGCACCTGGTACACAGCAACATCTCCGAGGACGTCTCGTTCCGCAAGGTAATCAGGATGGCGGAGCATGCGGAGGTGGCAATCTACTTCGTCCACGTCACGGCCAAGGAGGGTGTGGCGGCTATCGGTGAAGCCAGGGAGCGAGGTCAGCCGGTGTATGGCGAGGCGCTGCACAATTACCTTGAGTTCACCTGCGACGACTACAAGAAGCCGAACGGCACGAAAATTCACACGTACCCGGCTATCAAGTACGAGTCGGACAGGGACGCGCTTCAGCTTGGGCTGATGGACGGTCGGGTATCCACGACGGCCACGGACGAGTACACCACGTACAAGGACGTCAAGTTCTGGGGGCAGACCATCGAGACGGTGTGCGGGGGCCATAACGGTATAGAAACGAGGATCCCGGTTGCGTTCACGAAGTTCGTTTCGCGGGGCGGCATGTCGCTGACGCAATTCGCGGACATAACCTCGACCAACGCGGCGAAGATACTAGGGCTGTATCCTCGGAAGGGGGTCATTGCGCCGGGCAGCGACGCCGACCTTGTGTTCATAGACCCGAACGTCCGCAAGACGCTCACACTCGACGACCTCCACGCGGACTCCGACTATAGCATCTGGGAGGGATTCGAGTGCGAGGGATACCCTGTGAAGACGATGCTCAGGGGCAAGGTGATCGTGGATGACGGGAAGTTGGTCGGCAGCTCGTCCGACGGCGAATGGCTGCCGCGCAAGGTGTCGCCTGAGACGCTGGCGCGACCGGTGGTCTAGGAACCGCGCAGGCGTCAGCAGCTGCGCTCGGCAAACTCGGTCTTCGCGGACTCTAACAGCGTGGCATCCCGCAACAGATCGCCTGCCGTAAGGCTCAGCGTCTTGGCGACCAGAAGCGCGTTCGAGAGGGCAAGATCGGTAATGGCAGTCTCGGTCATCTCTCTTGAATGGGCAGCGACCGGTTCTTCGCTGACCGCAAACCTCATTTCGAGAGCCGGCATTACCTGGCTCACGTTGCCGAAATCGGTTGAACCCCCACCGCCCGGACGACCTGACACGGGTTCATCCAACCTTATGCCCAGCGCACCGGCGTTGGCACCGACAGCCTGTGCCAGAGTCACGTTGGGCTGAACATTTTCGTAGAAGGGGTAGAATTCCTGGATCTCCAGTCGCGCGCCTGTCATTGCCGCAGCCCCTTCCGCCACCTGTTCCACTTTGCCCACCACCTCGTCGCTCAGGTATTGCCGGTCCCTGCATCGCAGCATGAAGTTGGCGGCGGCGAACTCCGGCACGACATTGGGCGCCATGCCTCCATCCGTGATTATGCCGTGGATGCGAACATCGTCTCTCAGGTGCTGTCGCAGGGCATCAATGCCGGTAAAGAGGTGGATAACCGCGTTCAGCGCGTTTATGCCGGCCTCGGGGGCGGCGGCGGCGTGAGCGGCTTTCCCGTGGAACATATACCGGTAGCCGACCATCGCCAGGCTCCAGCTCTCCCCCGCAGGTGCGGTTGTCGGTATCATAGTGCGATTGGAAAAAGGATGAGACGAAATGGTGGCATCGACGCCGTCGAATACGCCGGACTCCAAAAGCCGTATCTTGCCGCCACCGCCCTCCTCCGCCGGAGTTCCAATTACCACTGCACATCCGGGCAAATCCTGTGCGTTCGCCTGCAGCCCCAGGGCAGCACCCATCGCTGCCATCGCAATGAGATTGTGTCCGCAGCCGTGCCCAATCTCGGGCAGCGCATCGTATTCCGCCAGAACGGCAATCGTAGGGCCTTCGCCAGCGCCGCCGGGGATGGTGGCACGAAACGCCGTTTCCAGCCCGCCGACACCGCGCTCAACCTGAAAGTCCCGACTTTCGAGGAAATCGGCAAGGGCGCCGGATGAGTAGTGTTCCTGATAGTTCAACTCCGGGTGGGAATGAATGTCTTTCGAGAGGTCGATCAGAGCTTGTCTCGATTCTTCAATTGCAGCGTCAGAGCGAGCGGCGAACTCTTCTCTGTCTCGGGCAGGCTGGCTAGTCATGGTATGCGTTCTCCTATCGTGGCTATACAGGCCGAAACTTCCGGCTAAACTCTTGCGGTTGACGCTCAGGCAGCCTCACCGCATGCGCAACGCCGTCTTTTCATGGACGGTTAAGCCCGTGGATGCCTTGGTAATCGCTCGTTGGGGGCGACTGCCAGTCTTCCAAGAGTCCGGGATGGGGCTGATAAATCTCGACGCCCAGTGGATGGCAGGTGTCGCTGGGATCCTCGGCGTCTTCTCCCCAAAACTGTACCGACAGGTCCCCGCCGGGACAGGTGGAGATGGCGCAGAGCAGGTCTATCTCTGCGAAGAACTCGAAGTAGTCTCCCTGCCTGGCAGGCGAGGGCTTCACGAAGTAGCGGTCGTCGGTGGTGAGTCCGGTCACCTGGAATATGTTGAGAACGTCGTGAACGTCGCTCTCATCGAGATGGTACGGAGCGACTGCCCGCACCAGGTTCGAGTGACAGCAGTAGTCGAAGTCCTCGCCATTAAGCATCTTGTGGACGTATGGATCGCAGCGGGTGCCCAGCAGGTCATGACATCCGGCGCCGTCCTCGTCCAGTGGATAGTCCACCGTGTCTGCCGTGATGGTGAGCATGGGGCGCAGGTACGGGAGGCACGACCATAGCCGGTCGAACGTGGAGACATGGGCCCGGTGCAGCTGCTTGGTGCGTGCCGCCCAGAACCGTTCCCTGGGATTATGGAGGTTCCAGGCGTTGAAGTCGGCCACCTGCGCCCCTTCCACCACGACGATGCGGCATATCTGGCCTGCCAGCACCGGCCAGGCTCTGCCGGAGCGTACTGGCACCTCGAACTGCTCGATCAGGTTGCGCGTCTTCGTCTCCTTGCCCAAGCGTCCGTAGAATGTCCGATCGACGTCAATGGGACTGCCCGGTCTGGGTTGGTAGATTACTCTGGGAATTGGCACAAGAACCCCCTTCGGAGTGTACTTGATGAATCTAGCCGACCATGGTTGCCCGCGAACGCACGGGTCTTCTCACCCGCACCGTAAGCGCTGTCAGGTTACCACAGAATCGCCGGTCTATCATCGCGGCGAGACAATTTCACAAATGTTCTTCGACGAGCGGATGTCGGAAGTGAAGGAGATGCAGGATCGGCTAGTTGAACTGAGTGAGGCGACCTTGTCGTAGCCGCTGAAGATGGTGTCCGGCGTGCCGGCGGCGATGTAGTCGGGCTGGGCATCATGTTAGAAGCTGTTGAATTCGCCCCAACTTGTGCTAACGGTGTTGGACGGCACTGACTCATCTCCGTTGCAGATCCGAAGCACTCGCCGACCGGAAGAACTCTCCACAAGGGGAGAGTTGCTCAGGTCGGTTTTGGGCAGGCCGACGCTGTAAGTGTCGGTAGCATAAGACCTGCTCTCGCCGGTGCTCCCATTGACGGGGTTGCAGGACCAGTTGTAGTTGTCTTTCAAAACGGTTCCGCCTGTGCCCGTCGTCAACGTTCCGTCTGACCTCAGTTTCACGTAGGCTCGGTTGGAAGTGTAAGTGTTAGTGCGTCTCATCGTCAGGTTCGTGCCGATAGAAGAGACGAAGATCACGACCGAGTACTCCGAGTGGTAACCATCTACGTCGGAGGCAGTTATCGTACCCGGTTCCGGCGTCGGGGTTAGGGTTGGTGTGGGCGTCGGAGTTGGGGTTATGGTTATCGCATCCGATTCCGGTGTAGGCGTGGGTGTCGGAGTCGGTTCTGCGGTAGGCGTGGGCGTGGGCGGAACTGAGACCGCGCCTTCGGGGTCGAAGCCCACTTCCAAGGTGAACTCCCCGTCCGCTCCACCGTCGTAGGTCGTGGCCTCTATCGTGTATGTCCCTGCAGAAAGCGCTGCCTCCAGACGCGAGTTGAAGTCGCGCCCGTCCCTGTCTATGTCGTCGTTCTCCGCTTCCACCTCTCCTACCCTGCCCGCGCCCGAAAGCAGGTACAGGTATGTATCGGCCTCCGATGTGAGGGTGACCGTTATGGTGGCGGCGTCTTCGAGAATGAATGCGTAGAAGCGCGCGCGCCGCTCACCTGCGGCTCCGGGCGCTACCCTCTCCGAGAGGCAGTCCGCGTCCCACTCGCCTACTATCGCGTCGTCGCCCCCCGCGCTGCCAGCCAGCCAGTACACGCAGGGGTTCCTCTCCTTGTCCGTGTCGTCGGGATCGTCTGTGGGAAGCGGAGTGGCGGTGGGAACCACCACCGCGCCCTCGGGATTGAAGACCACGTCCAGCGTGAACTCCCCGTCCACGCCACCGTGGTAGGTCGTGGCCTCTATCGTGTATGTTCCCGCAGAAAGCGCTGCCTCCAACTGTGAGTTGTAGTTGCGCGCGTCCCTGTCTATGTCGTCGTTCTCGGCAAGCGCATCGCCGTCTCTGCCCGCGCCCGAAAGAAGGTACAGGTACGTGTCGTCCTTGGATGTCAGCGTGACCGTTACGGTCGCGTCCCCAGTGAGTGTAAATGCGTAGAAGCGCGCGCGCCGCTCACCTGACTTTCCGGGCGCTGCCTTGGCCGAGAGGCAGTCCGCGTCCCACTCGCCTAGTATCGCGTCCTCGCCCTCCGTGCTGCCGGCCAACCACCGCATGCAGGCGTCCCTATCATCCGACTGCGCGCCCAAGCCTCCGGTGCTCAGCAGAGCGAACAGCCCCAGCATGACCACCATTGCTGCTATCACCCCGTACCTTAGGCTCATGGTATCTGGCATCGTCGAATCGTCTCCTCCGTCATCATCGTTTCGGACGATGGACAATGATACACCATCGCGTCCATGATGAGTATCCGTCGTAAACGTCCTATCAATTTGACAGCTCAATTGACCGATTCGAGTGCCAACTGTAGGATGGGCAATATGGCGGCTGGCGACGGCGTCCCTGCGGCTTAGCGCGCCAAGGGCTCACCAGTAAATCTCGCCCTGTCCAGGCCAGTTGGTGCAGGGTGCCAACTTTTAGCACGTCCCTCGACCGTTCTCACAGGTCCGCCAACCGATTCGACCGAGGGTGGCCTCAACATCTTGACAGGTTGTCGTTGGAGGGCATCCGCGAAGGCATAGTCGTTCAGAAACCAGAACAGGGACTTAGGAGGATACGACATGGCAAACTCAGCGAGATTCGGTCTGACGCTGTCGAACAGGGGAGTGTTGCTGGGGCTGACAACTCCGGCCGAACTCATCGAAATGGCGGAAGCCGCCGACTCCTCGGGCGCCTTCGCTCACGTCTGGGTCGGCGACCAGATCATGGCAAAGCCCAGGATGGAGTCAATAGTCCTGATGGCCGGAATCGCCGCCCGGACCAAGTCGGTGAAGATCGGGCCCGCTTGCATGGCGAGTTTCCCGTCCCGACACCCAATCGTGCTGGCCTACCAGTGGGCAAGTCTGGACCAGCTCTCTGACGGTCGAATGATAATGGCAGCTTGTATGGGCGTCCCGGAGTCCCAAAATCTTGCTCGAATCGAGCTGAATAATATGGGCATTACGAACAGGGAGCGGGGGCCAAGGCTGGAAGAGGGTATAACGATCCTGCGCAGGCTCTGGAGCGAGGAGAGCGTTACGTTCAAGGGGAGATTCTACGAGCTGGATGAGGCATTCGTGGAGCCTAAGCCGGTGCAGGAACCGCCGCCGATCTGGGTAATAGGCACTCCGAGACTCAGAGGCGGGGATGCCCGCGTAACAGAGCGCAACCTACGAAGGGTTGCCAGGCTCGGAGACGGTTGGATGACGACCGCTTGGCCCCCCGCTGACTTCGCGGAGCTTCGAGGTCGGATACTGGAGTACGCGGCAGACTATGACAGGAGCTTTGACGACTTGCCGTGTTCCCTGTACTACAACATCAACATCAACGATGACCGCGACGCTGCAATCGAAGAATCACAGAGATACCTCAATGGCTACTACACGCCCCAGGTCTTCTCCAGGGAGGCCGTAGAGGGTTGGGTTGCCTGCGGTCCTCCTGAGCAGTGTGTCGAACAGCTTCAGGGCTTTGTTGACGCGGGCGCCACGGACATACTGCTGCGTTTTCCAAGCTGGGACCAGCAGACCCAGTTCAGGAGGTGTGTCGAGGAGGTCCTGCCCCACTTGAAGTAGGGAGATATTGCACCATGCTCGCGCAATTGCATGTTGACAAAGCGTACAAGTGTTCGCTAGGATTATCCGACATCATCAAGGAGAGACATCTACGGAGGCGATATGAGGATTGCCTGCGTGCTCATCACACATCTGAGAGCCAAGGCGGAACTGCGAAGACACGCACACCTGAAAGACAGCAGCCCGATAGCCGTAGTGGACAGGACAGACGGGAAGCCCCTGGTAGTTGACAGCTCCGCAGGGGCCTCCGCAAGGGCGGGAATGACTCTGGAACAGGCCATGTCCAGCCACAACGGTCTCATTATACTCGATGCGGACGAGCCGTACTACCGGCGCGTATTCGAGGATGTCACAGAGGCGCTGCTTCAGGTCGGCGACCGCGTGGAGCCCGCCGAACTCGGCACAGCATACGCGCGCCTAGACGGCCTGGAGCTTCTGTATGGAAGCGAGGAGAAAGCCGCGTCTGCGCTGCTTGATGCCGTTCCGGGCTGGCTCAGTGCGCGTGTCGGCGTGGGCGGCTCGAAGTTCACATCGTACATAGCGGCTCGGACCGCCGATGTGCGAAGTGTCGTCGCCTGTCCCACAGACGAAGCAGGCTTCCTAACTCCCCTGTCCATCGAGCTTCTGCCGCTATCCGAGGACTTGAAGAGGTCGCTGCAAAATTTCGACGTCCACACGATGGGCAGAGTAGCCTCCCTTTCCCGCGATATGCTGGCCGACCGCTTCGGACGCGAGGGCATTCTGGCGTGGGAGTTGTGCCGCGGCATCGACGGGCATCCGGTGGTTCCGCTCAAAGCGGCGACATCGATCACTGAATACGCCTCTCTTCCGTTCTCATCGACCTCCATTGAGCTACTGCTTGCCACAGCTGACATCCTGCTGCAAAGGGCATACTCCAGGCCGCAGCTTCGGCGCAGGCTGGTGGGCTCGGTCACGCTCACCTCGACTGTGCTGGGCGATGCTCCCTGGACGCAGCCTATTCGCTTCAGGGAGCCTGTGGGCGAGTGGCAGAGCGCGTCACGGCTGCTCAGAGATCGCATCGAGGCGCACCCGCCGGACGCTCCCCTAGAAGACCTGACGCTGACCGTGGAAGACATCAGAGCCGAGTCCGGCAGGCAGCTTGGATTGCTGGAAGAGGCGAGAGATAGGACACGAAACAGGATAGCGGACATTGACAGCAAGCTCAGGGCGCGGATGAACGGCACTCCCGCGCTCCATCGCGTCGTGGAGGTCGCGCCTTGGCACCCCGTACCGGAGATGCGCGCGCTGAAGATTCCTTTAGATCCGGCCTGCGATGATACCTTCACACCTCTCCACTCGCCGCTTCTCGTAACGGTGAGGGAAAGTGAGGCGCATCGTCCACTGGCGGTACGTCTGAAGAAAGCCTGGTTCGAGGTAGATAGCATAAACGACCTGTGGCACTTTGATCTGTGGTGGCTGCCGAAGCCGGTAACGCGCAGCTACTTCAGCGTCACCGGTACCGATGGGCAGCGCTTGGTGCTGTTCAGAGACGAGCGTGAGGGCTGCTGGTACAGGCAGCCTCTGTCGGCAGCGTAGGAATGCGGTCGCATCATGTCTTCAGCGTATGCAGAACTTCACTGCAAGAGCTTCTACTCCTTCGGACAGGGCGCGTCTCACGTCCATGAACTGCTCGCGCAGGCGTCAGAGTACGGCTATCCTGCGCTCGCCCTGACCGACACCAACCTGTGCGGCGCGCTGGAGTTCGCCCGTCTCGCCAACAGCCTGGGAATAAAGCCAATCAGCGGATGTGAGCTTACGCTGACCGACGGAAGCCGCCTGACGCTGCTCGCGCGGACGCGCCGGGGCTACGGCAACATATCGCGGCTGCTTACGCTGGCGAACGGTCATGATCGGCGCAAGCCACGCCTTGACCCTGCGTATCTGCCCGCGCATGCGGAAGGAACGGTGCTGCTCACGGGCGGACGCGACAGTCTTCTGTCGGAGCTTGTGCGGCAGGGACGGCAGTCTGAGGCACTAGGACAGTTGTGGCGATACCTTGACTGGCACGGGCCGGACAGCGTGTACATAGAACTCCAGCAAAATCTTCTGCAGGAGGACACCAAGCGCAACAGGCAGATGTTCGGCCTTGCCCACGAATGTGGCGTCCCTGTGGTTGCCACCAACGATGCGCTCTATCACTCGCCGGAACGTTACAGGCTCCAGCACGCGCTCGTCGCAGCCGCGCACAACACCACCATAGACCGTGCGCTGCGTTACATCAGACCCAACGACCAGTCCTGCCTGAAATCGGTGGAGTGGATGCGGCAGATGTTTCGCAATTGTCCGGAGGCGCTTGACAACGCGCTGCGAATTGCGGAGAGTTGCGACTTCAATCTAGACACCGACCTTGGATACCGCCTACCGGACGCCGACGTACCCGAGGGTTTTACTCCCCAGAGCTACCTCGAAAGGCTATGCTACGAAGCCGCCGCGCGACGCTACGGCTCGGTAAGCGAAAAAGTGGATAAGCGCCTGCGCGAAGAATTCAGACTGATCGAGCTTCACGGCATGGCAGGCTTCCTGCTGCTGTACAGGGAGATCGCAATGATAGCGCGAGAGATCATGCTGGAGCGCGGGCTGGTGAGTCCCGAAGTGCCGCTGGAAGCTAGGCCACCCGGCAGGGGGCGCGGCTCGTCCGTCGCGCTCCTTGTAGGATACCTCATCGGCATCAGCCACATCGACCCGCTTGCGTGGGACCTCAGCCTCGAACGCTTCATCTCCGAGGAAGTGGGAACGCTTCCCGACATAGACTTGGACTTTCCACGGGGCATCCGGGATGCACTGATTGAGCGCGTTCACCAGCGTTTCGGACCGGAGCATGCGGTGCTGGCGGGAGCCATTGGCACATATAGGCTGAAGGGTGTCGTCCAGGACCTCGGCAAGGCGCTCGGACTGCCGCACAAGCAGTTGAAGATGCTGTCCAGACAAGTGCTGTCGGGCGACGCCGCACTTCTCGGCGAAAACATGCGGCAGTCACCAGACTTCAGGGATATACGCGAAGCGCCGGGTTGGCGGATGTTGATCGAGCTTGCGCCGCAGCTAATGGGCGCTCCACGCTCATTGGGGCAGCACGTCGGGGGAATGGTGCTGAGCAGCTCGCCCATCCCGGAGCTGGCGCCAGTGAGAGCCGGAGCGATTGACGGGCGCTACATCATGGACTGGAACAAGGACAGCGTGCAGGACGCAGGCTTCGCCAAGATAGACATCCTCTCCCTCCCCGTGCTCGACCAGATAGAGGAGGCGCTCGATCTCATCGAGGATCGCACGGGCGAGCGTCCGGACATGAGCAGGATAAGCCCCAGCGATGATGCTGTGTACGACATGATAAACGCGGGCAGGAGCAAGGGCGTGTTCCTGCTTCAGTCCCCGGCGCAGCTCAAGATAGCCCAGCGCCTGCGCTCTCGCAACCTGCGAGATCTCGCGTACCAGGTGGCGCTCATACGACCGGGTGTGGGCATGCAGGGCAGCGCGGTCTCCCAGTTCATCGACCGCTACCGGCACGGCGTCGAGTGGGACTACGACCACGAATTGGAGGAGCGCGCGCTGGAACGCGGCTGGGGCATCATCGTCTGGCAGGAGCAGGTGGTGCAGCTCGTCATGGATGTGGGCGGGATGAGCGCGGCGCAGGCAGACGAGGTGCGCCGCGCCTTCGCAAGGCCCAACAACGAGCATCTGATAGCGATGCACTGGCAGCGGTTTCTGGCCGGAGCGCAAGCCAATGGTGTTTCGGAAGAAGTGGCTAAAAAGATATTCGGCAAGGTCAACGGGCACTACATGTTCCCGGAGTCCCACTCGCACGCATTCTGCATAACCGCGTACCAGGCGGCTTGGCTCAAGCGTTACCATCCTACTGAGTTCTTCACGGCGCTGATGAACAGCCAGCCGATGGGCTTCTATCCGATGGAGACGCTGAAGCAGGACGCGCGGCGCTTCGGCGTGCCCTTCCTAAATCCTTGTGTCAACCGCTCTGGGGAGAAGTGCGTTTCACAGGGCGAGGCGGTGCTGCTTGGGCTGCGCTTCGTAAAGGATGTGGGCGAGTCCGGCTCGGAGACTCTCGTGCGGGAGCGGCGGCGCGGTGGAGCGTACATTAGCGCAGGCGACCTCGTGCGGCGCACGGGCCTGAAGCCGCAGGCCGTAGAGTCATTGGTGATGGCAGGAGCGTTCGATAGCGTTACTCCCAACCGCAGGCAGGCGCTATGGGAGGCGGGGCTCAATCCACGCCCGGGCAGGAACGGACAGGCCGTGCTGCCCGCCTCGATGGACGCCAGCATGCCGCCACTCGTTGATTTCACGAACGCCGAGAAGATGGCTGCCGAGTACGCCGTGATGGGGATATACCCGCGCGGACACATGATGGAGTTCGTTCGGCCCGCGCTTACGCCCGACGTGCTGACCTGCGCCGAGGTAGAGCGGCTTGACGACGGCGCGCCCGTGCTGGTGGCCGGCTGGCCCGTGGCTAGGCAGCATCCCAAGGGCAGGGACGGCACCATATTCGTGACCATCGAGGACGAGACCGGGGACGCGCAGGTCATCCTGTGGCCTCACATATATAAGCAGTACAGAAGAGAGCTAGGTAGCCAAGTAGTGCTGATAGCGGGCGAAATCTCGCGCTGGGACGGCACTTCCAACACCATCGTCTCAGAAGTGCGGGCGCTGCGCTCTGGCGCGCGGATGCCGGAAGCGCACAACTGGCACTGATGAGAATTTCTGAAAGACGGCGTGGCTGAAAGACACATCTAATTGTATGTGCGATATAAAATGATGTCCGAATGGTACGACGCCAAGAATGCGGCTGACATCGCTGCCGGGCGACTCCGGGGGTTGAGGCGATTTACGACTTCGAGTAGGAGACTGCGATCATCACTTCCAGTCCCCGGCATGGGGAATTTCGCTTGGCTGCTCTCGGGCTGATAGGCCGACCGGCTGCAATGTCGTCTATGGAAGGCGTGAAGACAGGAGACGTATCATCAGCCTGCGGCCAGCGAGCAAAAGGAAAGAGACAGGTATGTTCGAGTGCGAGAGAGATTCATACTCCGACGGATGAAGAAGAGGAGGCGTTGAACGCACGTGAGGTTAACATCTTGAAGAACAGGGAACTTACAGAGCAGATTACGACAATATCTTTTGATGGCGACGACACGTTGTGGGACTTCAGTTCGGCGATGGAGAACGCGCTAACGCTGACACTGCGAAAACTTCAAGAAGTCGTGGCAAACGACGCAGCTCATCAATTGACCGTGCAGAAGATGATGGAGATCAGGGATTGTGTAGCGAAGGAATTGGGCGACGCGGTCAACCTAGACGAGATCAGGTACACAGCATTCAGTAGAACCCTTGAATACGTTGGCAGTCCGAGTCAGGAAGCCGCCGGACAGCTATTCCGCTTCTATATGGAAACCAGGTTGAACGGCACCATGCCGTACCGGGACGTTCCCATTGCCCTGAAGCGTCTGAAGGGCTGCTATCGAATCGGCCTGATATCAAATGGCAACAGCAGACCGGTGCTGAGTCGCCTGCCCATTACGCTGGAATTTGCGGTCTTCGCGCAGGACTGCGGGTACGCCAAACCGGACCCGCGAATCTTCGAGTTGGCTCTGGCCGCAAGTGGCTGCAATCCGAATGAAGTCATCCACGTCGGAGATTCACTGAATGACGATGTTTCCGGCGCGAACAACAGCGGCTTGCGCAGCGCCTGGCTGAACCGGCACAGCTCTGGCAACCAGACCGAAATCACGCCCGACTTTGAAATCCGGGACTTGGATGACCTGGTAGAGATTTTGTCGGAATAGCACGGCTGCTTAGTGGTAACTTGCGTGGCTCACTTTAGGTTCCATAGCTATTTGGCGCTATTTGCAGGGGATGGTCAGTCCGCCATGGCAGAGGGGACAGGACTGTGATAAAACCCAGTACGCAGCCTAACATGCGGTGCATGGCTCTTATCGACTTCCTTTTCCCACCTTTAATCTCACCTAGAGGGTCAAGTCCCCGGAAGTGGAGTGAGAGATCGCCAATCTTTTTGTTCTACTAAGCCGCAGTCGGCTGCGTGAGCCGCACCTCCGGCAGGGCTTCACTGTAAGCCGGTGATGCCGGCGTCAGGTATCTTCTGCCGACTATCCACTCATCGTTCTGCTCGGCCAGCACCGCGCCAACCAGCCGAAGTGCCGCCGATCTGTTCGGGAAGATGCCGACCACATCGGTCCTTCGCCTGATCTCCTTGTTCAGCCTCTCCTGCGGATTGTTCGACCAGATCTTCTTCCAGTGCTCCATCGGGAAGTGCGTGAACGCAAGTATGTCCGCTCCGGCTTCGTCCAGCATCGTCGCAGCCTCAGTGAAGCGCTCAGCAAGCTGCTCGACTACCTTCTCGTGCTGGATGTGTACCTCCTGCGCGGACGGCTGCTGGTAGATGCTGCGCACCATCGTCGCCACCCACGGCTGAGTCCTCTTCGGCACCCGCATCAGCAAGTTGGTCATAAAGTGGGTGCGACAGCGCTGCCAACTAGCTCCGGCGAACACTGTGGCTATCGCGTCCCTCAACCCCTGGTGCGCGTCCGAGATGACCAGGTCCACACTGGTCAGTCCCCGCGCCACCAGCGAGCGCAGGAAGCTCAACCAGAAGGCTCCGTCCTCCAGAAGGCTCCGTCCTCGCTCGTGCCCACATCCAGACCCACGATCTCCCTCTTGCCCTCTGCGTTCACGGCAGTCCCTGCCACCACGCTCACGTTGACTGTCCTGCCCTCTTCTCTCACCTTCTGTGTCAGCGCGTCCAGCCACAGATACGCATACGGTCCACCATCGAAGGGCCGAACTTCTCCACTACTTCGTCCAGCCCACGGCAGATGCGCGACACCTGGCTCTTTGAGATGCCCTCGCAGCCCAGCGCCCTCACAAGATCGTCAACTCTTCTGGTGGACACGCCCTCGACGTATGCCTGCTGTATCACCGCCAACAAAGCCTTCTCACTCCGTCGCCGCGGCTCAAGCAGAGAGGGAAAGTAACTCCCGTCCCTCAGCTTCGGTATGCGCAACTCCATCGTGCCCACTCGCGTATCCCAGCTCCTGCTACGGTATCCGTTGCGCTGGGTCACACGATCGGCGCTGCGCTCACCATAGCCGGCTCCGGTCTTCACTGTCACCTCAGCTTCCATCAACTCCTGTGCGACAACACCCAGCGCTTCGAGCAGAAAGTCCACGTCTCCGTTCAGACCCCTCTTGCGCAACAACTCCAGAATGTCGATACTGTCTCTTGCCATCGCCGTCCTCCTTCTACTAGTACCAAGTCCACTTGATATTGGCACAAGTATAAGAAATGGGTTAGATTGTGGCGCATCTTACAATGAGGATGTCGCCGAATATGACCGCAAGAAAGTACAGAGTGGAGTTGACCGAGTCCCAGAAGCGCCGGCTGAATGAAGTGGCCCACCGAGGCAGATCGCCGGCGCGCACGGTCAAGCGAGCGCTGGCGCTGCTGAAGGCTGACGAAGGACAGACCGACGGACGCATAGCCGAAGCGCTGTCGCTCAGCAGGCGCACGGTCGTAAGGATACGCAAGCGCTTCTGCGAGGAGGGACTCGAGAGATCACTGACCGAGTTGGCGCGTCCCGGACAGAAGCGCAAGCTGGATGAGCGTGCGGAGGCGCATCTTGTGGCCATAGCGTGCAGTGATCCTCCCGAGGGCCATACCCACTGGACGCTGAAGTTGCTTGCGGACAAGGCCGTGGAGTTGGGCTATGTGAAGAGCGTAGCGCGCGAGACGGTGCGTCAGAGCTTGAAAAAAACGAACTCAAGCCGTGGAAGAACAAGGCGTGGTGCATCCCTGAACTGAGCGGGGAGTTCGTTGCAAGGATGGAAGATGTGTTGGACCTGTACGAGGAGGAGTATGATGCTGCGCGACCTGTGGTGTGCTTCGATGAGACATCCAAGCAGTTGATCGGACATACGAGAGCGGCCATCGGCACGCAGGTGGGGAGAGTTCGGCGTTA
This sequence comes from Dehalococcoidia bacterium, assembly GCA_965203955.1. Classification (GTDB taxonomy): domain Bacteria; phylum Chloroflexota; class Dehalococcoidia; order Lucifugimonadales; family JADFKI01; genus Bin90. The sequence continues at coordinate 772,341 of OZ241923.1, forward strand.
CGACTACGAGTACAGGCGTAACGGGACGCGCAACCTGTTCGTCTTCTGCGAGCCAAAAGGTGGATGGAGACATGTGGAGGTTACCCAGCGGCGCACTGCGGTGGACTTCGCTGAGCAGATGAGATGGCTGGTGGATGAGGCGTATCCCGACGCCAAGGTGGTCAGGGTTGTGCTGGACAACCTGAACACTCACAAGTTCGGTTCGCTGTATGAGGCGTATGAACCTGTTGAGGCGAGGCGCATAGCGCGGAGGCTGGAGTTTCACTACACACCTAAGCAGGGGAGTTGGCTGAATATGGCGGAGATAGAATTGAGCGTGTTCAGTAAGCAGTGCCTGAGAGGACGAATCGGTGACGAACAGACGCTCAGACTGCACATAGCCGCACTTGAGCGGGAGCGCAACTCCGTTGGCGCGACAATAGACTGGCGGTTCAGTTCTCAGGACGCTCGCGTGAAACTCAACCGGGTCTATCCAGAGCCAAAGTTATAAATAGAATGGCGCATGTCATCATCAAGTGGACTTGGCACTAGGGCATGCAATAAAAGGGGACATTTCTTGCACCCCCTCCGGTGCGGTCAAGGCCGCGCAGACCAGCCTATCCGCCCCTTTCAGTCGTGTCGGTCGTTATCGGACTTCCACTTCCTCCCGGAAGGGATTTATCACTTGCAGGCCATCGTAGTCTTGCTGCGCGCTCAGGTCTTCGGAATAGACCGCGTCACACGCTAGGGCACGAGCTGCCGCAAGAATCGCGCTGTCCCAATAGGACAGCTGATAGCGGATACTGATTGCAACGGCGTCACGGAACACATCAAGTGTGACATCCTGGACAGGACATTTCAGGAGAGTTCCCAGAAAAGCCAACGCGTCATCGTGGGTCAAACGACCCAAGCGTGTGCGGTGTGTTGCCTGGTAGTAGAACTCCTGAAATACTTGCACTGAGAGCGCCAGATCAGACCGTCTTCAACAAATCACGGGGGCGCCGGCGTTTGTGCGCCTCTTCCGGCAGCGGGCTGACCGCGTAGAGCAGCACGTTGGTGTCAGTGAGACGCATTGATCCTCTCGGTCACTTCGGCGTACAGCTCATCGCGAGTCAACCTTTCCGACACTCCCACACCACGGGCATCGAAGTCCGCAAGCACTTCGTCCAAGTCGCGTGGACGAAGCACAACGGGTATTTGCTCTTGATTCGGAACGGTGGATATACTGACGACGGGCCTGTTTCTTGCGAGGCTCCGCAAAAGCTCCCTTACCAACGCCGAAACCGACGTGTCCAACTCCGCCGCACGGATGCGCGCCATCCGATGGGTCTCCTCGTCAACGGACACCGTGATGTTCTTCATTGGGTTGCCCTCACAGAAACTGTGATTCACAGTATAGAGGAACTGGAGCTCACCGCTCAAGAGCAGTCGGTTTCAACTCCAACGCCGCAGCCTGTACGTGCAGGCTGCCCGTCACTACGTCAGTGGTCAGCCGGGTGCGGTACTAATCCGGCTGTTCGATCTGGCTGCAGGGAATGGTAATAATGGAGTAGATGCCGACATGAAGTTCACCTCGCAAGAGTTGTGGGTATTTTCTTGCATCGTGAGAGATCTGAGCCTTGAGCACATCGCCTGATGCGCGGATTATAATTGAAGCAGGCGTGCGAGGCTACGGCCCGTCCACGTAGTCCATCTCAGGATGCAGATCCCACCTGTAGGTGTCGGGTGGGTCAACGGTCTCCGCCCACTCTCTCATGACCTGCTCGTCACGCTGCGCCATCTCCATCTTGCGGGTGACATCGTCAGGGTCCCAACCGTCCAGCACACGCGCGACGAGCTCATCTCTTATTACGCTGTAGGCCGGGGTCTCCGCCAGGTCGTTCAACTCCTGGGGATCCTCGGCAAGGTTGAACAGTTGTGGCCTCATGCCGTGGTAGTAATTGAGCTTCCACTCCTCGTAGCGGATCATCCGTTGCACCGACCCGTCGGGCGGTGAATGCACATCGAACGGCAGACCTTCTCGCTGGGCATACATCACGAATTCGGAGTAAGCCACGTCCTCCCAGGACGTTCCCTCAGGGTCATTAAGAAGACTGATCAGGCTCCGACCGTGTGAGCGCGGAAGCTGAGGTGAGCTAGTCGCCTCCAGCATAGTCGCGTTCAGGTCGAACTGGTTTATTACGCGGTCGCACCGCTCTCCCTCTGGCAGAACGCACGGCCAGGAGACGATGGCAGGAACGCGCACCGAGTCCTCGTAGAAGGTCTGCTTCCACCACAGGTCGTGCTCGCCCACCTGTTCTCCGTGGTCCGTCGTGTATATGACCAGCGTGTTATCCTCGAACCCGTTTTGCCGAAGGGCGTCGAGCATCTCGCCAATCAGCGCGTCCGTCCGGGTTACGAGAGCCCAGTACGCCGTGCGGCAGCGCATTATCTCCTCCTCCGACACCTGCTCTATGCCAGTCCTCCTTCTCCACCACTGGAAATAAGGGTGGAGACTGTCCGAATAGGGTTCGCGGATGCGGGGCATTGGCACCTTACCGACGTACTCGTCGTAGTCCTCCTTGCGCGCCACGAAAGGCTGGTGTGGAAGCATCATCCCAACGGACAGGGAGAACGGCTCAACCTCGAAGCCGGAACGCTTCCTGATGCCAAGTCTGTTCATGTAGTCCACCGTCGCAGCGGTCACGTACTCGTCGTGTACCTCGTATGCGCTCTGGCCGTAGCCCGATTTCTCGAGCGCGACACGCTGCGGTCCCGCGGTACCTTCGAGAGCCCCGTGATCCACCGGGCGGAGGCTGCCCATATAGTTTGGGCTGTGGTCACCTACGTAGCGCTCGGCGAACCCATGAAGCTGGTCCTGGCCAATGAAGTGAAGACGGCCAATCTGCACGGGGCGATAGCCCGCCGCTCCCATAGAGTGGGCGTAGGTCGGGATCGCCGAACTCAGTATCTGGGTGTTGCACCAGACCTCGTTCTCATAAGGGTATCGTCCTGTCAGCAGGGACATCCGCGACGGTACGCAGATAGGGGAGGCGCAGTAGGCGTTCGTGAGAACTGTGCCCCGGGCTGCGAGCGCGTCCAGGTTCGGAGTGCGGACGGTGTCTTCGCCATAGCAGCCGGATATGTTGGGATTGTGCTGGTCGGACTCGATATAGAGGATGTTCGAGCGCTGGGGGCCGTTCTGTGAATTACCGTTGTTTGTCATGCGTGTAAGTCCTCCGGTTGCGCGTGCAAGACAGGAATGGCTGGGGCTGCTATGGCTTACGCCCCCCTATCGCGCTGGAAACACGCGACCGATGACCTCCCTCGCCTCCTCTATCGGGATGTTGTTGGCTACGGCGCAGGGTGCGGTCTCGACCAGGATGGCGTCGGTGTTGCCGAGGAGGGTGTGCTTCTTGTACTGGTCTTCGTATTCGATGCCGAGGGCGCGGCCTACTAGGGTGAGGTAGTGCTCGACTCTGACGGGGTATCCGGCTTCGAGGCCGCACATGTGACGCTGGCAGCCGTGATAGAGAGTGGCGTAGGTGTCGGCTCCGGCATCAACCGCCTTCTGGACCCATTGGCCTGACATTTCGTCCCACGCCTCGGAGCCTATCTGTTGGCGGACGGCGGGGGTGCAGTGGCGGCCAAAGCGCTCGTCACTGCCGATGTCGACGACGGCAACGCCTGGAAGAGCGCGGAGGAGAGTCAGGGCGCTCCGGGCCTCGGCATCAGACTGCGGGCGTCCGGTGTGGTAGTGGAGAGAGACGATAGTCTCGGGCTGGGGCCGGAGATCCAGCTTGTCGAGATTCTGGACCAGGTACTCGGTGACGTGCTGGAAGGCGAAATCCTCGCGCATATCCATGATGTCGTCGTAGAAGAAGATGCACGACGGACACCACATCACCACCTGCTCAGGCTGGAACTTGCGGAAATTGGCGGCGGTGGACTGGGCGATAGAGTGGGCCGACGCTTCGTCGCCGCGCTGGTGGTGCTGGATGCCGCAGCAGTAGGACGCGCCGCCGACGGCGGTGAAATCCACGTTCAGCAGTTTGAAGACGTCCATGACCGTGTGCACGAGATGGGTGGTGCGCATGACGTTACAACCGAGATACAGCACGATGTCGGACTGCTTGACGTCGCCCTTGGGGGTGGTCAGCAGCCAGTCGCGCTCTTCGGGGGTGGATTGCAGGCCGTGGAGGACGTCAATCTCGCGGAAGTAGTTGCGGTAGAAGCCGCGTTCGGTTTGTGCGCCGGCCATGTCCGTCTCCTTAGTCGCGGAGGTCAATCAGCAGGGACAGTGTACCACCTTTTCACCTCATGTCCCGTATCTAGTACGGGACTGGCTCTAACCCTCCCCTTCAAGGGGTCTGACAGGGGTAGGTAAACTGACAATCCGTTCGTCCTGAGCCTGTCGAAGGACGGCTCCGGCCCCGGCAGAGCTAGATAGTCCTGATGCTGCCCCGAACGTAGTCCGCGTCGTCCGAAGCCAGAAATGCGATGACTGCTGCGACCCCGTCGGGAGACGACAGCCCGGCCATAATGTCGTCATACCTCTCGCGGTCACCCGTGTTCGCCAACTGCTCCTCGGTAGCGCCGATCTTCAGCGGTGTCTCCAGGCTCCCCGGCAGCACGTCGTTGACCCTGATGCCGTGCCTGGACAGGTGCGTCTCCAGCGTCATTGCGAGGCCGTGAGTTCCGCCCTTGCTGGCTCCGTAAGCCACGGACGAGCTTCCTCCAATCACCCCGGCTCCCGACGACGTCAGTATGATCACGCCGCTCTGCATAGGGATCATGTGTCTCGCGACGTGCTTGACGACGGTGTACGACCCTTTGAGATTGACCTCGATCACAGGGTCCCAGATGGACTCGTCAACATCCGTCACCTCGAGTCCGGACCCCTTCAGGATCCCGGCCAGATGCGCCAGAACGTCGATTCCTCCACCCAGCCAGTTGGCGGCTTCATCAACGCCGCTGCTGACCTCACCCTCATCGGTCACGTCCACATGCCAGTAGCGGGCGTCGCCGCCAGAGTCCAGAATCGTCCTGAGCGTGGATTCGGCGTCGGAGTCGTTGACGTCGAACAGCGCGACGCGCCCGCCTTCCGAAGCGATTCGGATTGCCGTGGCGCGGCCTATGCCGGTCGATGCCCCTGTAACGAGCACACGTTTCCCACTAAGATTCGCCATGATTCTCTCCCGTATGATTGTCCCACTCGATACCTGCTATCAAGGCGTACTTCCGGTACTCGGCCGCGGCGGCAGCGTAGCGCTCCGGCGGCAGGTGCTCGATGAGCACATGACCCGTAGGACACACGCGCTGCATGCCCTGAAGAAACGTCACATGGTCCAGCATACCCGAGCCGATCTCAGCCTCCTCAAACCGCACCATGAGCTGGTCCATGATCGTGAAGTCCTTGGCGTGTGCGCCGAGCGTGAACTCTCCTGTCAGCTCGAAGAACTCGGTGAGAAGACGGGTTGTGTCGTAGGCGTCTTCCAGACAGCCGATGAAGTTCACAGGGTCCTGGTTGAATCCCAGCGCCGGCGATCCGACGGCTTCGATGAAGTCCCGCATGCGGCGAGCGGAATAGAGAGGAGAGACGGCGCCGCCTTCCACCGCGACCATCACACCCTCGTCCTGGGCCGTCCGACAGAACTTCAGCGCGGAGTCCACCAGCCTGTCGAACACCTCATCGCTCCGATTGCCCGGATGTGGGAACCACGGCCCGTTCGGATTCAGGCTGCCCGGTCGCAGGTACGTGTTCGGTGAGCCAAGCTGGGCCGTGAGTCCGCACATTCGCCTTGCGAACTCAATGGCGGCCTCCCGCTCGCCACGGTCCGGGCTCACCAGTCCGCCGCCATAGGCGCCATTGGTCTGACCTATCAGGACTCCGGCCTCCTCGAACATCGCCTTCAGCCGCGCGATGTCCTGCGACGTCATAGAGACCGGGTCTTGAACGATCACGTTCAGCGCTCCGAACCCCTCGCCTGCAACCTCGGCCAGCAATTCCGGGGTAATGTTTCGCCAATCTCCGGGTATTCGTCCCGCAGCGCCTAGCAGCATATTCTCATCTCCGGTTGTGCGTTCAAGAATGGCCCGACCACCCAGTTTAGGTGGACTGTCGCTGAAGATATCAGGCTGGTGTCGCCCAATACCTCCAGATTTATATCTGGCTCTAGATAGCATAGCGGATTCTGATCATGGCCTGCACGACCTTTTCAAGACCCAGGCAACAGAGACCCCAGATGAGCCGGCAATTGTGTTCGGCCATGATAGGTATCTTCCATGGAGACCTGCCCGGAGTATATCGTCGCGAGCATCGGAACTCTGAAAGCCGGCGTAGCCTTTACGTTTGCCGGAACGTCCACCGACTTCGACTTGCGGCGAGGCCAGACACTGGCCGGTAGGCGGCCCGGATAGCGCTCCGCAATTTGCTCTGGCTTGCGCCTTGGGATACACTGGTGCAGTCTGCGATGGTAGGCGGCAGATTCTCGATCTACCCATATCCTGGAGGAAACCGAATGGCAAACACCCCCTTGTTCCCCGTAACGGTCGTCGGGAGTTGGCCCCGATCCACCGAGCTGATCAGGGCTCTGCGCCGCAAGGAAGCCGGCGAGATCACCCTGGACGAATTCAACGCTATGGCCGACGACGAAGTGTTGGCCTGCATCCGGGCTCAGGAAGAGGCCGGAGTAGATATCATCAGCGACGGAGAGCTGCGCCGGGACAACTTCTACTCTTTCGTCACGGACAAGCTGGACGGAATGCGCCTGATGAAGGTGTCGGAAGTGATGGACTACTCGCGGGACCGAGCCAGAATGGAAGAGATGCTGCGGGCGCTCGACGTGCCGGCCTTTGCTATCAAGAGCCCCATCGCGGTTGACTACCTCGGAAAACGACAGGGCCTGGCCCTCGATGAATTGGCTTTCCTGCGGGAACACACGGACCGGCAAATCAAGGTTCCCCTGCCCGGCCCATACATGCTGACTCGCTCCAGCTGGTTCGAAGGCCTCTCCGACTCGGTGTACCCTTCCCCCGAAGACCTGGCTGCCGACGTGGTGGAAATCCTCCGGGAAGAGATAGTCGCCCTGCGTGACCAGGGCTGCGACTTCGTGCAACTGGACGAGCCCATCCTCAGCCAGGTTGTCTTCGGTGAGGAAAGCACCGAGACCTTCATGTGCGCCGCCCTGCCCAACCGTCGGGACCCCACGGACGAACTGGAATTTGCAGTACGGCTGATGAACCAGACGACAGAGGGAATCACAGGAATCAAGACCGGGGTGCACGTCTGCCGCGGCAACTGGAGCCGACAGGAGGGCGTGCTGCTCTCGGGCAACTATGGGCCGATGCTCCCCTACCTTTCCCAGATGAACATCGACCAGCTGGTGCTGGAGTGCGCCACGCCCAGGGCCGGAGAGATGGAGGTGTTCAAGGAGTACAGGAACGAGAAGGAAATCGGCCTTGGAGTAGTGAACCCCCGGTCTGACGACATCGAATCGCCGGAACAGATTGTCGCCAGGGTCAAGGAGCTACTTCAGTACTTCGACCCGGACAAGATATACCTCAACCCCGACTGCGGATTTGGCACCTTCGCCGAAAGAAACGTCAACACCCGCGAGATGGCCTTCAAGAAGATGGAGGCCATCGCAGCCGGCGCCAGACAGGTGCGGGCGGAATATCAGTATGCCGGGGTTTAGAGTTCTCGGCGAATTAAGATCAATCGGCGTTCACAAAGGAGTTGGAAATGTCTGAAGAGAGAGACCTCAACGGGTTGCCTCGCGAAAAGCTGACCGAAGTCCTGGATTCCTTTCGTGACCCGGAGGTATTCAATGCGGTAACCGGGCCATGGAAGTCGCGGGTGGTCTGGCAGGACGGAATGCAGGCGCGCGCCTACATGCGGAATCACCAGGTTGACATGGATGAGCCCGGCGACCTGACGGCCACAGACGTGGCCGCCAGCGCCCACGAGCAGCTGTTGTCGGCTGTTGGCAGCTGCATGACCGTCGGATTCGTGGTCAACGCCACTAAGCGCGGCGTTCGCATCCATGACCTGGAAGTGGCCGTGGAAGGGTACTTCGACAACATTCGCAAGTGGGCTGGTGTGGAGGACGAAGGCAACCCCGGCTATGGCAGGATATCGGCCAAGTGCTTCGTGCGCGCAGACGCAGACGAGGATACCCTGCAGGAAATCTGGCGATTGGCGGTGGAGGGATCGCCAGTTACCCAGTCTGTAGCCAACCAGACCTCCGTCGAGACTGACTTTGAAATGGTCGGTTGATGGTCACGTTCGTTTCCGCGGACTGGGTTTCTGAACGTATCGGCCGGCCAGGATACCTGATAATCGATCCCCGGTCGGCCATGCGCTACCTGATGGGCCACTTGAGAGGGGCGGTCAACGTCCCTTTTAAGAAGTTGCAGGGGGCGGATGGGCGTATCGCCCAGCCGGAGCAGCTTGCCGCCGCCTTTGGAGAAGCAGGGCTGGGCGACGACGTTACCCCGGTGCTCTACGATCATCAGGATGGCCGCAACGCTGCTATGGCGGCCTGGGTTCTGGAATACCTGGGCCGCGACGACGTTCACGTGATGGACCTGCTGTTCGACTCCTGGAAAGAAGAGGGTCGGGAGGTCCTCTACCGTCCCGTCCCAACGGAGCCTAGAGCTTTTACACTTCACCTCAACCCGTCGGCGCGGGTTACGATGAACGACCTGGCCGCCTACGGCGGATCGAAGCTCCTTGATACACGTACTCCGGAAGAGTATCGTGGACAAACGGAGATGGACCATCGCCCTGGGCATATCCCAAGCGCAGTCAACTTGCCTCACTCCGAGATGGCCGGCGCCGGAGGAAGACTGCTCATCGAGCCAGACCTGTTGCATCGGCGGCTGGAGGCAGTCGGTATCACGCCCGGCGACGCGGTCGTGGCATACTGTCGCAGCGGCGTCCGGGCTTCACTGGCTTACCTCTCCATGCAGCAGGCCGGGTACGACGTCCGACTCTACGACGGCTCCTACGCAGAGTGGATGGACAGTAGTCACCCAGTAGAAATTTGACCTTCCTGGTCCCAAACCTCTTCTGAGGGCAAGCGGTTGAGAACCTCGAAAGCCTGAATATGGGCTGATCTGGCTACGCCAAGCGCTCCTGGATGAACGCGGTGGCGAAGGAGATGAGCGTGGGATCGAGACCCTTGTCCATGAAAGAGGGGATCCTGTGCAGGCCGACAGTGCTGGTGGCGAGCGACACTGCACTGAACACGATCACCAGCCGCCACAGCGTCGTGTACCGCATCGCTTCTGACACGGTCCATGAAACCTCTTCGGAAGCCGCTCTCGGCGCACCGGGGTCACCTTCCTTCGAGTCCCGCGCTACAGCGCCGTCTGGCAGGAGTCCAATGTCCTCGGGCTGCCTGCGTACGAATATGCCGGTTAGCGGAACGACCACGCCTATCCCGATGACGGCCAGGACTCTCCAGGCCATCTCCCAGCCTCCGACGTTTATGAGGAGCTGAGTAAGAGGGATGAAGACCAGCGCCCCGAAGGGGACTCCCAGGGACATGAAGGCGATGGCCCTTCCCCGGTCAACGACAAACCATTTCAGCACCGGCACAGACGTAACCAGCGCGCCGGGGCCGCTCAACCCGACGAGTCCCATGATGGCGAACAGGACGACAAGCTACCACGCATGGCTGATGTATGCGAGCCCGATCATGGACCCACCGGTCAGAGTAACTGCAACGGGCAGCATGACGCGGGCGCCGTACCTGTCGAGCAGCCAGCCGACAATCGGGCTGGTGACGGAGCTCGATACCTGGCGCGCTGTCTGTGCCCAGCCAAAATCGGCGCGCCCGATCCCCAGCTGGTCTCCCATGGTCTTGATGAACAGGCCGAAATTGAGCGACCCCATAGCCATGGTTACGGCCCTGGATATGGCCAGCACGGGCCACAATCACCCAGCCATAGTAGAAGCCCTGCTCCTTATCACTCATGGATCATCTTGATTTCTCTTCTCCCAGGTCCCCCTGATATCGCCGCCCACGCTCAATACAATTATACCACTAATGCGTCAACGGCCAATCAGAAAAACATAAACGCAACAGGGTGGATTCAATGAAGTTCATGATGTACAACGACAACCAGCCTGGCATCCTGTCCGATACCGGCATCATAGACATTGGCGACCTCTGCCCAGATGGCGGCCAGGCAACGATTTCCCATCTAATCACCAACTACGACAACCTGAAGTCCCACTTTGAGACCCGCGCTTTCGAGGGCGCTCCGGTCGCTGGCGCACAGCTGCAGGCGCCATTGCCGCAACCCAGGAAGATCCTCTGCATGGGCGGTAACTTCCGCGAGTTCGGCACACGGAAGTCTGCGCCAATGTGGGGCTTCACGAAGAGTCTCCACAGCATCCTAGGCCCGGGCGGCGCTGTAGTCCCCCCTGAAATAGACGCCAACGTCTTTCACCATGAGGCGGAGCTCGTGCTGGTATTCGGCAAGGGCGGCAAGGACATACCGGCGTATGAGGCGATGGACTACATCTTTGGATACACGGCGGGTGTGGACGTTTCGGCGCGAATGCCGGGAGGCAGAGGCGACCGCGTGCCTGACACGCTGCCCATCGCGGAGCACAAGTCGCACCCACCTTCTGCCCTCTTGGCCTCTGCATCGTGACCAGGGACGAAATTGCGAACCCTGAGAACTTGCAGATCACCCTGAGCGTAGACGGCGAACTGCGCGTCAACTACAACACCGACGACCTCGCCCACTCAATCGCAGAGTCGATCGAGTACGTTGCGGCAATCGAGGAGATCAGTCCCGGCGACGTACTCTTCGTGGGCACCAACCACCAGGGCCTCGGCGCGATGCAGGACGGCGACAGCATCGAGATAGGCGTCGAGGGCGTGGGCAGCTTCATCTTCACGGTCAGCGACCCGCTCAAGCGCCGTTGGCCCAGGGGCATCGACGAGGCGACGGCCAGGGACCTGAGAGAGGGCACCGGCGGTCCCGGCCAACGGGCCCGACCCTTGCCGTCCGAATAGGGACAGGTAGAGGGGTGTCGAATCACCACGGCAAGTCACGGTCGATCAGGAGTGAACCGGCTGCTGATGGGCAATGTGGCCGAGGCCGTGGTCAAGGAGTCCGGGGACCCCGTACTGATAGTCCGTTCACAAACCACTGTTACCCCGGCCTCTGCGATGACGCCAGCCACCTGACCCCACACAGCGTAGTATCGCGCCTGCTGACTGCCGATGGTCGGACGCGCGATGTCTCCTACCTGTTGAGACGGACTGCCTGCCGCCCCAGCTGCGGCCAGTCAGCCCGTGCGCTGCACTTCTCCAGACGCTCTTCCAGTGACAGGCTGTCGTCCCAGTAGCAGCCGATTATGCGCCAGCCGTTGAACTCAGCCGAGTCATCCGACGCCAGCCAGACCACCGGCTTCTGCATCACTTCAGGCTGGATCAGCTGGTCTCTCTGGCTGGGGTCGCTGCTGTAGGTCATATTGGTGTAGGTGGCGCCTCCTGGGACCAGGACGTTGGCAGTCACTCCGGCGCCCTCAAGCTCCTGGGTCATGATGGCGACCAGCGCCTCGTGTCCCGCCTTGGACGGTCCGTACGGAGCCCTGCCCCTGCGCCACATGGCGTCCATGCTGGTGGTCACTCCGACTATGCGACCCCATCCCTGCTCCAGCATGTGGACAACCGCTGCTCTTGCCATGTAGAAGTTGCCGCTCAGGTTGACCGCCACCATGCGGGTCCAGACCTCTGGAGAGTTGTCCCAGAAGTTTTCGGGGTTGGTCCCGCCCGCGCTCCTCGGGTTGATGCCAGCGTTGTTCACCAGGATGTCCAGTCCACCCAGACGTGCTATGGCGGTGTCCACCGCATCCTGGCACGCCTGCGGGTCGGTGACATCGGAGACGATGGCAATGGCGCAGTCGTCAATCTTGGCAAGTTACGGTTCCAGCGGTACGACTACTGGGCCAAGTCACCCCAATGACTTGGGATTTATTGGAGTGGGCATGGCCTGGACTTCCGGAAGGACCTTCTCAGCGAAGAGCCGGAGGCTCTTTTCTGCCTTGTCCCTCGGCATCCCGCCGTAGAACATGTGGATCACCACCTTTTCGAGGCTGATGGTCCACTGCAGCGCGCGAATCTTTTCGATGATCTCGTCCGGCGTACCGATGGGTTGGGTTGCGCGCCGGGCGGCGAAACTGGCGTCCGCCGTACCGACGTCGGCATTCTGGCGTTTGAGATACTCCTCGTAGCCATGTATGCCTTCGTAGCCTGGATTGTTCCATTCAAAGTAGTGGCGCTGGGCCGCCCTGAGTTGGTTGCGGAAGTAGGTCCAGCCCTCTTCGGCTTCCTCCGAGGTTTCGGCGCAGTACATCCACAAAAGGGTGGTCGGCTGGTCAGGCGGGAGTCTGAGTTCACTCCTGATCGCGTTGAATCTGCGCACCTTGTCGGTCATCTCATCGACGTCGTCGCCGGCAACAAACATCTGCCCAAGACCGTTTTCGGCAGCCATTCTTGCTGATGCCTCTGTGGAGAACGCGACCTTAATGTCCCTGGTCAGCTCGCCTTTGTGGCGAGCCTGGGGCCGGATAGTTGTTGGAGGAATATCGTAAACTTCGCCCTTGAACTCAAATCGTTCCGCTCCGTCAGCGGCCTTGATGGCGTTGATCACGTCGTAGAAGTACTTGTGCGACTGCTCGATCGGGTAACCCAGCGAAGCGTATTCATGAGGCGCGATACCGCGACCGACGCCCAAGTGGAGCCTCCTCCCCTGCAACAGGATGTCTAGCATGGAGAGCTCGGAAGCCAGCCGGACCGGGTTCCACCACGGGGCGACTACGACAGCCGTACCCACGTCGACCCGCCTGGTGCGACCTGCCCAGAAGGCGAGGTATTGCAGTGGGTTGGGTTGCATGGAGTAGGCGGAGCCGTAGTGTTCGGTTGCCCAGATTGAATCGAACCCCAGCGGTTCGACCAGTTCCCCCATGTAGAGAGTGTCGTCCATATTACTGGCGTCCGGTATCGCCGGGGGACGGCTATAGTCTTCCTCCATCAGGCGGGGCCAGTCGCCCTGGTTGTAACCGGTGACCATCACTCCACAGTGCATTTATGAGTTCCTCCTTCAGGTTCGCATGGCCGATTCTAGCACGATCCATTCTTCGACACGGTAATTCTACCTATGTCTCACGGCGAGACTACTGCCCCGGCTGCTGTCCCGCCAAGCAGCATCTGTTGCCAGAGACCGCCCAGATCGAAGACGGACATTACGGGAACTTCGAACCCACCCCATTCAAGTCTACTCTTCGGGAAGAAGTACAACCCTTTCATAGCGGTGGCCTGTCAGATAGTGCTGCGCCGCTGCCGCGACCTCATCGAGCGTCAGTTGGTCAGAGCGGATCACATTGCCATTGGGGTGCGGGAATATCCGCGCCGGGTCGAGGGAGTAGACGTAGAATCCGTACTTCCTCAGCTCCAGGTCGTCGATCACCTTCTTCTGGGGGATGTGGCAGATCTAAGATCATGTCGAGATATGAAAGCCCGGGAACCACTCCTCTGTGACCGCGGCGGCGCCAACCACGTCCCGCCGCTCGAGCACCTCCACGTCCAGCCCTGCGCGCGCCAGGTACCCAGCGGCGACGATCCCATTGTGTCCGGCGCCGACGATGACAACCTTTTTCCTGTCAACCATGCTAGCCTTCCCTCAACCGGCCCTGTCACATGACGAGCACAGCCTTCTGCTATAGTAGGCAGTGCACATAAACCGCTCGCGGCTGAGTGCCCATCCTGATCTTCAGAAACTGTACCAGTTTGGTCGATTATACACATGTAGGGGCAATCCCTTGTGATTGCCCGGGTTGGTCATCATGCTCAGGGCGGCCCACAAGGAACGCCCCTACGTTTGGGTCTCCAGCTAGATTGATGCAGGCTCTGATCTTTGTAACGGCCTCACCAGCACACGGAATACGGAATTTCGGTAAGATGGGCCATATCTTTGCCCCACGATAGCCAACAAAGGAGACCGCAATGACTTCCGACCCGGCAACAACCGCCGACCGCGTTCTCAACCTTTTCAATGCAGCCGGACAGACGGAGTACCACGGCGAGCAGGTCTCGCAGCTTGAACATGCGCTGCAGGCAGCCCACCTCGCCGGAGAAGACGGTGGAGACGAGCAGGAAATCATCGCCGCCCTCCTCCACGACATCGGCCACATCTGGCCCGTCGAAGGCCGACAGGTGACCAGCGTTGGCGTCGTCGAGCACGATGAAGTCGGGGCACAGGCCCTCAGGGAGCTGGGCTTCTCCGATGACGTCGCCGACATAGTCAGCGGCCATGTCGCTGCGAAGCGATACCTCGTCGCCACTGACAAGGACTATGCGTCGAAACTTTCCGACGTCAGCGTCGAGTCCCTTCGTCTCCAGGGCGGCCCCATGTCAGCCGGGGAGGTGCAGGACTTCACACGGTCACCCAACTGGCAGTCCATGGTACGCGTCCGCACCTGGGACGATCGCGCCAAGACCCCCGGCGCCAATGTCCCCGGCCTCGAGAGCTACCGTGAACTGATCACGGCCCACCTATCCCGCCAGCAGGGAGGCGACTGACGATTCCGCTCAACGGTCCGCCATCCAGAAGTCATCATCCCTCTTGTCGAACTTCCCGTGCCCCGCCAGATCGTCCAGCCATACCCAGGTCTTGTTCAGCCACCTCCACCGGAAGTTCCTGATGAAGAAGCGTGGTATCGCATACATCTTGTGTGGCGGTTTGGTCCACGCGCACCTGCGGACGCATGTGCTGCAGGTGCTCCCGACGCGGATCTGGAACGTGCTGCACTTCTCTGCATCCACTTTCCACGAGAGCACTCCCTCTGAGTTGCTCTTGGCCAGGGGATCGAAACTCCGGTCGCCCGTTGTGATGGCTTTGGTGCCACACTTCGGAACGCACTTCTGACATGCGTTGCAAAACTCGGTGATGCCCGAGTCCACGGCTCCGGCAGGCTCCAGCGGAAGGTCGGTGAAGATCTTGGAGATACGGCAGCGCGAACCCACCTTTGGGTTGATCAAAAGACCGTGTCTCCCAAGCTGACCGAGGCCCGCGTCGACAGCCAGTGGGATGCTCAGGGCCGTGTCGTTAGCCATAGGGATGGCGTTATACCCCAGCCCTCGTATGAACTCAGCCGTCATCCATAGCGTCGGCGCCATCCGGGCGTATGCCAGTGTGCTGAGTCCCTCGGTAAGAAGAGTCGGTGCATACTCCGTGCCGTCGATGTCCTTACCCCACTCGTGGAGCATCACTACTACATACTTCATCTCCTTCGGGATGACCCGAGTTCCATCTTCGAGGCGAATGGGCTGGTCGTACTGCTCGTACCCGGGCTCATCGGAGAACTTGATGGGGTAGGCATCCTTCGTCTCGTCGTCAAAGTAGTGAGAGTACACCCAGCGACGGTCCAGCTCAGCAAAGCCAACCTGGTCCGCCCCGAACATCTGGGCGGCCTTCCTCACAATCTGTGATGCCCCTTCAGGAGAAGTTTCGGGTCGTCCGGTGGGTGAGGGCTCTATTTCAGACTGCCAGGCATTGGCTGGCCTGTCCGACTGGTTCTTCGAGAAGTCCATGAGATTCAGCAGTGAATCTGATGCGTATTCGAGGCTCCACGCAGAGGCATCGAATCCGACGCGTCCCTTCTCAGTGAGCTGTCGCTGCTTGACTTTCAGCTTGTCCCTTTCAGCCTTGGACCGGGCATCCCAGATCATCTGCGAACCCATATGGTCTCTCTGATTGAACCGGACGTACGAGTCTTGCACCTGGTACATTTCGGCGGCCGTGACGTGGCCGTTTGTTTCTGAGTCCTGTTGCAAGTGAGATTTAGCGGGCCGCCGCAGTCCAAGTTTCATTGCATGAATCCTCCTACAGGTAACGCATTGTCACATGTTGCAGCCTGACCGACTTTTTTGCAAATGCTCCAGTAACCACTAACAGATAAGGACTCGGTAGATATATCCCGAGCCACCGCGTGTCCAAGCTATTGTCAGTGACCGAGGCCGATGGTACAACTGAACTGGCGCCCTTGATCAGAAGAGGTGCAGTTGGAGATCGACCGAGTCGGTCTGCCCTTGACTCGAACCACAAAGGAGACTCTCTTGATTATCGTTCGACGAACCTACACTCCAAAACCCGGCGGGGGAGGACTTCAGCGACACCTTCGGGACCTTCAGACGGCCACGGTTGAGGCCGGCTTTCCTTCTCTGAGCGTGTACCGGAAGGTACTTGGCCCCCACGGGACGATGGTCACCGTTCAGCGCTGGGAATCCATAGCGGCCTACGACGCATCACACAACGAGGTCCGCGCCACGCGATCGATAACCGATATCTTCGAAAGAATCTACCCCGCGCTGGCGTCCACTCATGAGACGGAGATATACGAAGAGATCGTGTAGAAGTACTCTAGGACTCGTCAGCGGACAGTCTATGAACATTGGCGAGAGCGACCGGGACTTGGTTCTGCACTGGTCGCGTATGTCAGCGCCCGCCTGAGCGCTTCGGTCAGTGCATTTGCGGCGTTCGTAACCGGCAGCCTGGTTATGCCGTCCAGCCCCAACAATTACCGGACTCCTACCTCCGCCGACATGGATTTGGTTAAGACCCGTTATGCCGGGCATACACGGCATAGCAGATGAAACCGAAACGGAGTAAAGCGATAATGGCGCCGACTTTAGAATCCATTCGCAAGACAAGAATATCCTTGGCTGTGGTTTTGTGCGGATTGTTGCTGAGCCTACTGATTTCAGTGTCGTGCAGGGAGGACTCGGCATTTTCGCAGCCTGTGTCCATGACTGAACAGCAAGAACTAACCGTGGTGTCGAGGGCGGAAATGCCAGCTCCTGAATCTGCATTCCCACTACCACCACAATTTGAGGTCGAAGATCTTGTATATTATTCTGACCTGATAGCGAGAGTGAGGTTAGTCGAAGTCGAAGTAAAATACAGGCAGGGCGGAGAAGTTCATTCCTCCGAGATGGAGTTTGAGTTTGAAGTCTTGGAATACTTGAAAGGCGGCAGTGGAGGCAGCCGTATCTGGGGAATCGTCGAACTCCCTGGGGCGATTGGTACCGACCTGAAAGAGGTTCGAGCCAGAGCAACCAGCTATTTGAACCTTAGAGAGACTCGATGGGACAATGTGGATGCGATAATCTTTATGTGGAACTCTCACCCAGATGTCCCAAGTACTCAAGGTTTGGATCGTTACTATCTGGGGTGGTTCGTTAACGACGGAGTGGGAAGTTTTTCCATAGAGGCTGGACGAGGCTGGCTGCCCCTAGCGTCAAGTGATGGGGCTTCAGGCACAAGTGGCGAGCAGCAGTTTCTTCTTGACCATCCCGACGGACATTCTCTTTTTCACTCTAACATCCCGGACCACCCTAACCACAAGCCGGGAGTGTCGGGAGCATCCGGAGGAGTCGATAAGGTAGGGCTGAGCGAATTGAAGACCTTGGTTTCCGAGGGTGATGCCGCCATAAAGCAGCAAATAGACGCCACGGCAACGGCAAACTGGTGGTGGATGACTGAACCTCGGAATCTGAAGATTAGCGCAACGCACAATTCTGCGACGGTGACTTGGCATGAGGCGCGAATCCCATCAGAGGTGAGTGATTATCAGGTATTGAGACGCAAGCAAAGCGACTCTGACTTTATTCACTTGGCAGACGTGGAGTCAACGGTAACGGAAGACTGGGAGCCAACACCAACGAATATCACTTATGAAGACACAAAAAGTGTCGAACCCAGTACGACTTATGTGTATCGAGTGCTATCACGTTCGCCCAAGTACGATGGAGGAACCGCTGATGGAGGCAGCGCGGAAGTCACAATTACTACTCTTGACTTGGATGTAACGCCCACTGTATCTACAACAGCAACCCCCACGCCTTCGCCAGAACCTGCCGCAACACCTGTGTCAACGCCGAATGCGCCTACCACACCACCACCCGCGCCACAGAAGCTGACCGTTACGGCGACGCATAACAGCGTCACCCTATCCTGGGACGCGCCGGACGACGATACCGTCACGGGCTACCGGATACTCCGCAGACGCTCTGCCGAAGAGAACGAGCTGCTGGTGCACGTAGAAAACACGAACGGCACGGAGACCACTTATGTTGACGAGGACAATGTGCAGCCGAGCACGAAGTACATCTATCGCGTGAGAGCATTGAACGCGGCGGGAGCGCGCGCGATGTCGCTGAACGCGCAGATAACCACCGCAAGGCAGCCGTGACGCCATGGGAGAGCATAACGGAGCCGCATCTATCGCTGTTATGCCACGCTCGAATAGAATCCTAATGCGTAGTGGAGAGCCGGAATGCTGCCCCGCGGTGCCCCAAACGACGACAACCGGGCGACGTTTTATCAGCATCACACGGAGGTGCTGCGGATCGATTTTCACCATTCGTACCCTGTCCATGTCTCCGGCGGGCTGTGGTTCAGCTAACGAAAGGCGTGGAGAATTGCCACTTTTGAGCAAGGGCAACATTGTACAAGATCGTTCGGCAGAAATACCGTCCGCAATTATCGAGACTGACTTGGCGTCACCTTTTCAATTCTTCTTGTTTCTTCGAACCAGAACAGGCTGCCTTGTGGATCATGCCCAGACCCCCAATACAGGCCTGATGTTTTGTTGCCCTTTTGCGCCATAAGTAAAACGATTTGGTATTAGCCCTGTCATGCACTCACATCAGACGCAATCCTTTGACAGTCGTTTACGTTACGAGTCCAGTCATGTATCCCTCCTGCCTGAAGCCCGATGAGGTTTGAATTTAGGAGGACGCCGATGTCTGAAGAGTATCCCATCAGAGTTGAAAGTCCTGACGGCAAGGTCGTCGCGGCATGCTCTGAAGTCGAGACCGCGATTGGGTTGGTCTGCGCGTCCAGGCCAGGCACCGCCATAAACTTCTCTGTAAGTATCTCGCGCCTGAATGCCTCGCGGAATTCATGATTCTCCCGAGCCGCAATCAACAGATCGTCGGTTGTCTCCGAGGCTGCCATAACTTCACCTCACCACTGACTGTTGACGCCTTCGGGCCTACCTATCCGCCTGGCGCCCGGTTATGCCATTCCCTCCTCCGGCCGCGAGCCATGTTCGTGCTCGGTCATCTACATACGCCAATCCGTTCCTCTGGACTTTCCGGTGAACCCAACGAATAGGCTGTTCTGGCCGATTGGCGTTCCTTTAAGATGCAAATGTGGAGAGTTTCATGAAGGATTCAGGTATTTTCGGTTCACCCAGAAACGACATCATCATAGGTGTTGCCCTGATACTGACGGGGATTTTGGCGGCGCTTACTCCCCTTGTGGGAATCCTGTTAGGTTTAGCAATTGGCGGTTTCGGAATAGCGGTACTCGGCAGGCAAAAGGGTTGGTGGGGAGACTCGATGGCGAGGATCGCGTCGAGTGTTTCAGGACAAGAGCGCGGGCCGGATATATCGGGCGAGGCACGCCAGCCGAGCATTCCGGCTGTCCCAATCAGTGTGAGTAGTCAGAACGCAAAGGCGATGAAGATAGCCGCAATGGTCGTCGGCATGCTGGGGTCGGTCGTGACCTTCTTCGTGTCGATCTTCACGCTGTTGGCGAGCAGCGTCCTGAGCGCGTTCACAGGTGAGGGGATATTCGTAGCCATCGGCTGGCTGGTCGTGCTGTCCTCGATTGGCGCTCTGGCGGGCACAATCCTGACCAACGGCAACCCAAGGCTCGGCGCGATACTGCTCGGCATCGCGGAGGTTACTAATGTCCTCTTCACCACTTCGGGAGTTCGCCTGGTCTTCGGGCTAGGTGCCCTGCTCCTGGTGATAGCCGCGGTGCTTGCGTTCATAGCCAGCATGCAGGAGAGACCTTAAACGACATAGTCGTTAGCTTCCCCTGTCTGATGACGAAGTTAGGAGGGACAGGTTCAGATGTCGATTGTTAGGAGAAGAACCGGGAAAGCAAATTGGGCTTCAGTCACTATAGTGGCTCTTGCGCTTCTATCGGCTGCCGCTTGCGGGCGGTCCGAAGACGATAGGCGTGATGCCTTCTACGCTGAACTGCTGGAGCAAGACACCCCAAAGCAACAGGCCGAGCAAATCGCATCGGTCTATGAAGGGGAGATTAAGCGTGAACAGCCGGACGAATACTCCAAACTACGCCATTGCTCGCATAGAGCTTGAGGAAGGGATGAATCGAGCTCAGACTTACGCGAAACTCTACGCCGAGCTGATTGATGCCGACGAGTCACAGGAGTACGCCCACGCCTATGCTGAACAGATCGATGCCGGAGAGTCAGTTGACTGCGCGACAAGCTACGCGGAACAGGTCGCGGCAGGCGGATCAGCAGACCAGGCTGCCAAGGCTGCCGTCGCCGGCGACCTGATTGCCGAGACCGATAAATTGATTACGACCCTCCCGGGCGAGGACAAATGCTATACAAACGCCGCAGAAGCTGCGTCTGAGTTGCTGGAAGATGGCAGGACTCCTCGTTACGCCGCCATGTACTCATGGGCCAAAGAATGCGACCTGCAAACCGAATGAACAGGCTCACGACTCTGCTTCCAGCTACGAATAGCGCGAAGCAGCAACGAAAGGCGCCTGCCGCCTCGTCCAGCGGTGCCGGCTCCAGACGCACGGCAGCAGAAAAGGCAAGGTCATATTGCGGTTCTGCATACTCAGACGTCGAACGTCGCGCCAGCCGAGTGAACGCGTCGCCAAGAACTTTGCAGGCATACAGTCCTGACGAGTCTTGAGTAGGCAGCGAGTCCGGCTCAGCCATCTCAAGTTGCAAAGAGTGACCGTCCTCCGCCCCGCAGGAATAGGGAGAATGAAATGGAGAACTTTCTACATCGGCTCAAGATTAATCTGATAGGAGAGGCAGGACTGATTGTCCTTACAATCGCCCTTTTCTTCGGCACCGTCTTCCTGTTTACCATTTCTCCTGTTCTGGGGGTCTTGTTCTTCGCTGTCGTAACATTTGTCGACTGGAGATTCATGAGATGGATCAGAATCCAGGACTCCTACTACGCGGATACCGAAGGCAGGGTTCGTTGCCGCAAGTGCCAGAAGGTCGTGTACGGCGACGGGGAGAGCGCTCACGGAGCGGCTGAGAACACATCGATCGAGGCACCTACTTGCGAGCATACTTCGAGCAGAGATGCGGCAACTGGCACCCGACTTCGCAGGCGCCACATTAGTCACGCCGACATCGACGAAGGTCCGTCGCCATCGCACGGCTTTTCATAAGTCCGGCAATGATAAGACAATGGAGGTGCCCTGGGCGGTACAGGTTGCGAAACGCTAACCCCGCTGCCATCTCCTTTGGAGCCGCTCAGGGGCACCACGTTCTTTCCTCGGCAACGAAGGATTTGCCGGATCCGTTATCGGTGCTCCCTACTTCCATTATGGCTTAGACACAGGACGAAGGTGAGGCGAGCTTGCGTTCAGGGTGGCGAAACTGGTGTATCCTCTTTGCTGAAGGTTCAGGTTGAAATCCCGGAGGGCGTGCAATGGCAAGACCTGTTGAATCCGAGTTGACGATCTCTTGTCTCCAGTGCGATTGGTCGGTGGAAACGGCGAATACTACGGCCCATGTGTCACGAGCGTTCCTCGAAGCCGCGCATCCGCACGCCAACGAGCACGAACAGCACGCCCTTGAGGTGGTACAGCGCCTACGGATTTATAGCGAGAACTATGTCGAGCCTGCACCACCTGCGCCTACAGTCCAAGATGCGCGAGAGACGGCGGTCAGGCGCGCTCCCGGAATCCAGACCGGCTTCATGGACAGATCCCGCCACGAGCACTGAGGAAGGCTAAAAGGACGAAAGTGGCTCAAATCTAATCCGGCGAAAATGCACAGAGTTAGCTCGGCGCTGACACGCCCGATACTCCTCCTCCCACCGCTGCTTCAGCCTCACGATCGCATTACCACTCAAAGCGGCAGTCTCTCCCACGATCCCCCGAAACACCGGCTCGAAGTCCCCGATCGACAACCCTTCCATATACAGCTTCCTGAACAGGTCCTGCGTCTGACGACTGGTGTCCTCTCGTACCGCTTCACTATCTTCGACTCATATCCCTCTCACGATACCTCAGCAGGCACATCGGATACCCTCGGAACCTTCACCTCCACTGCTAACACTCCCGCCGTCAACTCACGGTTGCGATGATAGCCGTTGTGGTACCCGCGAAACTCCTCACTTCTCTCGTAGCGCTCCCTGCCCAGAAATCCGTCAACCTCCTCTTCGAGGGCGGTAGCAAGCATCCGTCTGGCTCCTCCCCTCACCATCTCCTCCAGCGTGTCGGCGACTACGTTCTCATTACCCTCGGTCTGATATACTTCTCTCACGGCGTGTCCCTCCAGTTTCTCGTCTTATCGACTGTCTGTTCGCTTGGAAGGATACGCCCTTTCGTTTACTCACGCATTCTCAATTCCCACAACATCCGATATTAGCTCAACGTACCTCCTTACCCAGCTGGTCGGTGGCGCAGAGCTCAAAGGCTCAGCACCTCGTCGACGAGGTTCAGCAACTCCAGCGCGTTGATGAAGCCCTGTGCGCTAAACTCGCCCTGCGATGTAACCAGCGGTGCGTTCGTCCGGCGGTGAACCGATCAGCTTCTCGTAGCAGGCGAGGAAGGCGCTCATATCTTCAAACTGCACCGCTCGGATTCCGGTATGCCCCGCCTTCGCCGGTGAGCTGGCGAGGACATCGAAGAAACTCGGCAGGCACTCCCGAACTGCATCTGACAGGTGTGCAGCAGCAACTTGATCCTCATTTTCCTCTTCAGCTTTTTCCTCATGTCTTGAAGGGATGTCACGTGAGCAGACATGTTCCGCCCGAACATGTCTGGTATTCTGACACGTTTGGTCAGCTGAATCTGTCACGCCATCTGACATGTCTTGAGAACCTGTCAGGGTAGTGTTGACTGCCTTTAGAATTGTGACTATCTGCTCCGGAGTGATCCCATCTGACAGCAGTTCGTCAAGATGCTGATGTGCCTCGATGGCGCCTACTGAGCGTCGCTCCTCCGTGACTTCCGAACTCCGCTGCAGGGCTTCCGGAGACTGCGCGATTTCCGGCAGGACACGCTGTGCCGGCTGCGGCTTCCGGATAGCCGGAGAGTTGACGCGATAGCGTGTCGTTGTGCCGTGGCCCCGGTTTGTGGGTCCGCTGCCGTGCCCGATTTTCAGGAGCAGTCCATTCTGGACGAGGACGGACAGATGATTCCGATATGCTCCATAGCTCATGTCCGGGATATTTTCACTTAGGAAGTTCCGCCCGCGCATCCAGAACTCGCCGTGTTCATCGTGAGCGACGAAGCAGATCTCCGCCAGTACCTGTCGGGTTCTCGGCGTCAGGCAGGGATGTCCCACGTGCAGCGCCCAGTCCCTCAAGTCGTAGCCCATCTCACAGCCCCCGATTGCGGCCGCAGACTCCGATCCTGCCGTCGGCGTCAAGCCATATCTCGCCGGATGCGTTCTCGTTGCGATGCTCCAGCGGACGGAGGAAGGAGTTGCGCTCGACGTCCCTGCGTGTAATGCCTTCCAGCCCCGCCGGCACATCGGCCAGAACATCGCGGTCAGTGTTAGAATATCCCATTCCTCAACTCCCTCTTGGCTGAGCGCGCGAGCCCTTGAATCGATCAGGCGATGCGGGGTCTCCGTCTAAAACGCGTTCGTGCGCGGGCGGGCGGCTATCCATTCCTCCACCTCGTTCAGGTGCCAGCGCACGGCGCGCAGCCCCACCCTGACCGGCCTGGGGAACCTTCCATCGGCAATCTGTCTGTATAGCTCGGAACGGCTGATACAGCGCATCTCCAGTACCTCTTCTAGCCTCATCTCAGTCTGTCTTTCACTCTTCGCCTCCCTGGCTGAGTGTTTCGTGGAATCTGGTTCTGAGAGTGCCGGTCCCGATGGCCTGCACGATATAATCGCGTCGCACACTCAGGGACGCGCCGCCGAATGCCGAGGTCATACGGACACCGGATCTGAGACGAAAGACGCTCAATCTTGAAAGCGGCACCCAAGAGACATCATGTGAAGGGGAAAGGCTGCAGCCGATCCGCACGAACGGCGCGCAGGTCAAGTCGACGCTGCGGCCCGAGTGCCAGTCTGTCGCTCAGATGAGGTAGGCTTAGTGGCAGCCGAGAGGGGAACTGATTCCGGGAAGCCAACGGTGAATAAAGCGGGGAGATGTGTCAGTGGTTGCGATGCTCCACAACCCGGTGGCTTCGTCAGGCTCACGGTATGGGAATCGCGCGCCGATTAGGAACGCGCTGCAGAGTATGACGAAATGCATACAAAGCTTGCTGGCAATGGAAGCCTGCGTAGCATCTATCGCTTCGAACAGGGCAGGAACCTCCTGATAAGGAAGAGATCGATGATGTGCCTTGATCCTTGGCATTGTGGGCAAAGCAACGCCTATTCCCTCACCCGCGGGATTATTTTCGATGTAGTCGTGAGCCATAGCCCACGAGAATACGGACAGCATGCGTTGTCTCACCCGCCTGGCGGTCTCAGCCTTGCTGGTCCAGACAGGGGTAAGACAAGCAAGAACCTCGGCCTTGCCTATGGTGTCAATCTTCATATCCCCTATGGAGGGAAGACGTAAGATTCCAGCGGCTGATCCACTGTGCGGCATGCTTGGGGTTGCGCCAAGTGAAAAGGTTGATGGCATGAACCTTTAGCGCCGCTTCTCTGAAAGTCGGTATCGCTGCCCTTCGCTTCACCAGGATCGGGTTGATTCCATTTGCCACAGCCGATTTATTCTTTGTCGCGCGCGCTCTTGCTTGCGACAGGCTGACAGCCGTGTCAACGCCAAGCTGCTTTTGTGCGTTTTCGCCAACTTAGATTTGACCCACCCTCGTCCTTTTACACCTCTACAGGTGTCTCCTCCGATGTTGATGTCATCAGCCGGTGCGATGTAAGCAGACCGGCTTGGCGCTTGTCCTTTAGCCTGTAACTCTCGCCGCGGATGTTGATGACGTGACTGTGGTGCAGCAGCCTGTCGAGGATCGCAGTGGCTATCACGGTGTCCCCCAACAGTTCTCCCCAGTCTGCGAAGCCCTTGTTCGACGTCAGTATGATGCTGCCCTTCTCGTATCTCGCAGACACCAGGCTGAAGAACGCAGTAGCCGACTCCCTGTCGTATGGCCAGATGCCGAACTCGTCCACTATCAGCACCTTGGGCGACAGGTACACGCGCATACGCCGGTCCAGCCTGTGCTCTGCTCTCGCCTTCCTCAGATCCTCCATCAGGTCGTATGCACGGACGAAGTAAGCGCCGTACCCGTTCTCTATCGACTTCAGAGCAAGCGCCACCGCAAGGTGTGTCTTACCCACTCCGGGAGGTCCCAGCAGCAGGAGGTTCGATGCTTCCGCCACGAAGGCGAGTGTGGCGAGCTCCTTCACCTGCCTCTCGTCTATCGAGGGCTGGAAGCCGAAGTCGAACTCCTCCAGAGTGCGCCTGAAGGGCAGATGTGCCAGGCGCGTCCTGGTGGTCATGTAGCGCTCCCTGCGAGCGGTTACCTCCACTCCCAGCAGGTCGGCGAGCATCTCAGGATACGGCAGTTGCTTCCTTGCCGCGTCGTCCAGTCTGCTGTCCAGTACCTCCATAGCCTGTGTCATCCCCAGTGTCTCCAGGTGACTGCGTGCCTGTTCCAGAGCTATCATCGCACACCTCCGTCGGCTAGCAGCTGGTAGATGTCCAGCGATCGACGCTCCACTTGCTGAGCTGACACCTGCACCGCCAGCGCCTCACGCTTGGGGCTCTGGTCCCCGTTCACCAGTCCGTCCCACTGACCGGGCAACGTCAGCCGCTGTCCGCGCCTGTGTGCCCTCGGATGCACCGCCAACCTCTCATCACCGCTCCATATCTCCACCATCCCGGCGCTCACTCCCACCTGCACCGTGCTCCCTGACCAGGACCACGGCACTCCGTAGCGCGATCCGTCCCAGTTAACGTATCCGTCCCTGCCCACCTTGCGGTCCTCGCGTAGGTACACGCCCAGGGTTGAACGCTCCGGCAGCGCACCGAGACTGCTGCGCTCGATGCCGAGCATCGCCTTCGGCACTCGACCGGTCGTGCCGTGTACTCGCTCGTTGGCGATTTCGCCACACCAGGCCAGTGCCTGCCGGTTCAGGTCGGCGTCATCGCCAAAGCGCACCGACGGCCAGAAGTTGCCCTTCACGTACTTCACTCCACTCTCGACCTTGCCCTTGGTCTGCGCCCGGTACGGCTTGCACAGCCTCAGCTCAAAGCCCACCCTGCGCGCGAAGTCCAGCATCCGACTGTTCCACTCGTGGTCGCCCTCCTCGTCACGCTCAATCACCACCACCTTGGCGTTGTCGTACAGGCAACGTCTCGGCTCTCCGCCGAAGTAGTCGAAGGCGTTCAGATGACACCGGATGAACGTCGGAACATCCGCACGACGCACGAACTCCGCGTAGATCGCACGCGAGAAGCCCAGCACCATCACGAACACCCACATACGATGCTTGCGCCCGTCCTCTCCCTCGTAGCTGACCACTCCCCAGTCCACCTGCGCCTGCTCGCCGGGCGCTGTCTCGAACCGTACCGTCGCCTTCGGCTGTCTCGGCCTGCGCCTCGGATGCACGTAGTTCTTCAGTGTCGTGTAGCCACCGTCGTAGCCCAGCGCCTGTATCTCACGCAGCAACACCACGCAGTTCTCAAGCCCTTCCGCCAACCTGACGTCTATGTAGCCGGCGTACGCATCCAGCTTCGATCCACGCTTCGACCGGGCCGTGGGCTTCGGAACCCCCGGTGAGCGCACGTACTTGCGAACCGTGTTCCTCGATATGCCGAGATCGTCTGCTATCCCGTGTATCGACCTCCCCTTGCCCTTCAACTCGTAAAGCTCTCTCACTGTTCTACCCCCTAACATTAGGCCAGGCACCTCCTGTCGGTTGTTCCGACAAAGATGCACTCCGTTTAGGGGTGGGTCAATTCCAACTTGGCGATTTCGCCCATTTTAATCTTGGCGCTAACAGCCGGATAGCCGCCGAGTCCTATGTCACGGCGCGATCCGTCAATCGTGAGGCGCTGCACCCAAGACTTCGAGCCGCCTTTTGAGATGTTCAGATAAAGCCCGTTGCCGTCGCCATATCTTCCGGGCTTGCTGAGGTTATTGGCTTTCACCGCAGTCAGTCTGGCCATTATTTTCCCTCAGGACATCCATTTTTCCCACATTATGTGTGGGATTGTAAAGGAGTTGCGGGAATTGACAAGACCTAAGGAACAGTGGGTTACAGCACAGCAAGCAGTCTAATAAGGACTAACTGGGACTTGACGGGAAGGGATGGGAAGTTATGGTATAAGTATAAATGGCGGAGGGGACAGGATTCGAACCTGCGGTAGCTTTCACTACTCCTGTTTTCAAGACAGGTGCCTTCAACCGCTCGGCCACCCCTCCGCAAGTGCGTTCGGACGAGCCGATACCGCAAGGGCAATTATAGCGCAATTGGCGAGCAGCCTGCCTGTAATGTTGATACAGGCACTGAGTTCTGCGAAACTTGGAAATACTGTGCCAAGACTCGATTACCGTTGAAAGGGTTGTAAGTAAGGTAACCATGCAGCAAGCCTCCGCAGTCGCCGCAAATCTCGTTAACAGGCCGGCCTTTGAATACACCATCATCGCGCTCATCATAGCGACCGGTGTCCTGCTTGGCCTTGGAACTTTTTCCGGCTTGGAGAGATCGTACGGCGAGCTGATGCATTGGGGAAACCAGATTATTCTGGGGCTGTTCATCGTCGAGGCCCTGTTGAAGATGCTCGCCAAAGCGCCGCGAGTGGACGACTACTTCCGCGACGGCTGGAACGTGTTTGACTTCCTGGTAATTTTGGTCGCGCTGGTTCCCGCAACGGGCGACTACGCAATGATTGCCCGTCTAGCGCGATTGCTGCGCGTGCTGCGCCTGATTTCCGCGGTGAGGGAACTGCGGCTCATCGTAGCGGCTTTAGTGCGCTCCATACCGAGCGTGGGACATGTCATCCTGCTGATGAGCATCATCGTTTACATCTACGCGATCATCGGCTACCAGCTATTCCACCAGCACGACCCAAAACACTGGGGTAGTCTGGGCATATCGGTGCTGACGCTGTTCAACATCATCACGCTCGAGGGCTGGACGATCGTGATGGAGAACGCCATGGAGCTTCACGCGTGGTCGTGGGTGTATTTCGTGAGCTACGTTGTGGCGGGCACATTCGTCGTGATAAACCTGTTCATCGCGATAATTATCAACAACCTGGATGAAGCGAAAGCCGAACGACTGCGGGAGCTTGAACCACCCGTTTCAAGGCAGGACCTTCTGCGCGAATTGCGCACGACACAGGACGCACTGCTACGCCTCGAAAGGCAGATCGAGGTGAACTTCCAGGAGTCAGATGACGACGAGAGCGGCAAGCAGCAGTAGCATCTGGTTACGCCGCCAGTATGCCTAAGGCAAGGGCTTGTCACTGTAGAAGAAATCGACGTCATCGGCGAACGGCTTGTCGTATTCGTCCGAGCCAACAATGCCGATCTGCCCCCTCCCGTACACTGCCTGCTTCGCGCCGTCCATCACCTCGTCCACATAGCGGGCATACCAGGTTTCGAGTTCCTCTCGCAACGCGCTGACCCTGCCCGCATAAGCGGGGTCGTCAACCAGGTTTGCGGTCTCCATCGGATCACCGGCGAGGTCGTACATTTCATTGGGTCCCCCGGAATACCTATGGACATACTTCCAGTTGCGCGTGCGGATCATGCGCGTGGCGCCGTATTCGTCGAACACGTACACGGGCGTACTATCGCCCAGCGACTCGCCGCGCAGCACGGGTGAGAAGTCGCGGCCCGGCAGTCCATCTGCGTGCGGGTTGTCCACGCCCGTATATCCCAGCAGCGTGGGCATCACGTCGTACTGACTGAGCAGGCGGTCGCATACCAGGTCCTGCGGCACGCTGCCCGGCATGGAGGCAAGCGCAGGAATCTTCACGGCGGTGTCGTACATGTTCGGCGGGTATGTGCCGTTGCCCTTGCCCCAGATGCCGTGGTGTCCCATGCTCATACCGTTGTCGGCCATGAACATGATCAGGGTGCTCTCGCGCAGCCCGTTCGCCTCAAGCCAGTCCAGCATTCGCCCGATGTTGCGGTCCATCTCGGTAACGGCGGCGAAATATCCGCTAAGCGCCATCCTGCGATTCTCGGGCGTATCGCCGAGCGTTGCGGCCGTCGGCTCCTTGGCAAGCTGGTTAGGGTGAATGTCTTCCGCAGGCACCGAGTCGAAGGCGCAGTTCTCATGGAAGTCGTCGAAGACCGCCCTGGGATGCTCCTCTGGACCCCAGGGGGCGTGTGGCGCGGTGTAGTGCACATTGAGCGAGAACGGCGTATCGGAGCCAAGCTGCGCGTTCAGGAACTCCAGCGCATTGTCGGTGATGACGTCGGTCACATACTCGTCCGGCTGGTAGCGATCGCCGTTGACTATCATCGGCGCTTCATAGTAGTGCCCGCCGCCCGCTGCATGCACGTTCCAGTACGAGAAGCCTGCGCGTTGCAGCGCGGCATGCCCGATGTGCCACTTGCCGCTCAAGCCGCACTCGTAGCCGCTTTCGGCGAGAAGCTCGATGTAGGTCGGTTGGCCAGCGATATAGTCTATCTCCAATCCGTCGCCGGGCAGGAATGTGGCATTTCCGGCGCGAAGGAAGTCCTGTACGCCGTGCTGCGAGGGAATGCGCCCTGTCATTATTGAAGCGCGCGCCGGTGAGCACACGGGGGAGGCACAGAAGAAGTTGTCGAAGCGAATGCCCGTCGCTGAGAGCCTATCGAGATTGGGCGTGACCATTTCCTCATTACCCGCGCAGTGCATCGCCCACGCTCCCTGGTCGTCGCTCAGAACGAACAGAATGTTGGGACGGGCGGGGTTATTGCTTGCCATTAGAGTCGCTCCTCGCTCTTAGTTGCAGATTCTTTTCTCAGTCTCTAGCAGGAAATGCCAGAATCGTCAGGTCGCTGAACTTGGCTTCTTCCGATGCCAACGACACCAGCGTGTACTCGCTGATGCTCTCGTCCGGCAGAGACAGTCTTTGAAGTGCCCACAGCGGCGTGTCACCCGGTATGCCTTCTTCGTGCAGCCGCGCCGCTATGTCAGCGGGCATCAGGTCGAACGGACGCGGGAGCACAATGAGATTGCGGCTGCGATGCTTCAGGTGCTCGGTGAGTTCACGCAGGCCTTCCTCGTGACCGTCGCGCGCATGCAGGGTGATGAACATAGAAGTCTCCATAGTCAAACCGAGGCGGGCGCACGCTACCTGCACCGAGCTTATGCCGGGGATGAGTTCCACGTCAGCGCGCCGCCGCACCCGGTCCAGCAACTCTTTGGACGAGAAGTTCAGGTCGCCCCACGCACACACCACGCATTGCTTGCCTGCTTGCGCATGCGCCGCCAGCCGCTCCAGCACGTCCTCCTGATCGCGGTAGCGCATAGGCATCGCTTCGCCGCTGATCCAGCGCCTCACAGGACCCAGCACCGTCTCAAATCCGGCAACATAGTCGGCGCTGCGGATTACTTCCCGCGCCTTCAGAGTAAGAAGGTCCGGGTCGCCAGGTCCCACACCCACGATGGTTATCGCTGCCACAGAGTTGCCTCCTCAGGTCTGTCAGACGTTTCGACTGTTGTAACGCCGCCGCCCACTATTCGCCGATTGTATATCCTCTGTATGCCGAACAGACTCTCCCAAGCCTGCGACACCGCGTTCTCCGCAAGCGCGTTATCGTCCTCGAAGAGCAGACCAAGAACGGTCCCGCTGTGCGCCGCGTTCACGCCCACTGCGCCAACATCTTCCGCCAGACGCAGCACGGCATCCAGTTGCGGCTTGTACAGCAGTTGCTGATTGGTGATCGCGCTGCGTGTCGCGCCGGCACCTACGTCCTCCGTGCTTCCCTCTCGAATGCCCTGAGCCACAAGCCGGAGCGCCTCTTCAAATTCAGGCTGCAAACGATCTAGGGCGCTGTCCCTGTTTATGCCGTTGAACGCAAGCGTATCGACATCGCCACCAAAGTCTAGCACTACGACCCTCATTGGCGGAGGGCTTCCCAGTGTCTCTAGGATATTACCTTGCTTGTGATCGAGCACAGCGATGCCCGGCAGCATAGTACCGTCGCTTGGCTCAACCTGAAGCGCGATTCTTGCGATCATCGTGGGAGGCATGTCCGCATCTGCGCCAATCACAGCAGCAGTGGCGGCGACCGCAGCAGACACGTCCGCGGTGCTGCTTGCCATTCCTTTGCCGCGTGGAAGCGGGCTCGACAGGCTCAGGTGCGCGTCAAGATCACGTCGCCCGAAGTGCGCCAGAGTCAATGCCACAGCCTGCCGCGACTTGGGGGAGTCCGGCGGACCGTTTACCCTACCTGTGCCGGGCGTGAGGGCAACGGTCGCGGACGAGTATATGTCGATGGGGCAGGTTACCAGGAAGTAGTCGCCACGCAGCATGCCTTGCGCCAACTCGCCGCAACTCCCGGGGACGCGTGCCGTAGCCATGCCTATGGTGTTCGCAGGTTGTGCCATTCGCTATTCCGCAATCAGGTCATTGATGTGTCGCGCGCCGAGCGCCTTCAAGTCAAGCGCAAGCCCAGCCGCCATAAGATACACTTTGTCGGCGCGTGATGCTACAAGCGAGTTCACGCGTCCCAGCGCATCACGGTATGCGCGCCCCAGCGACGACGATGGAACTACTCCCAAGCCAACCTCGTTGGTTACTACTATCCACCTGCCGCCTGAAGCCTCACATACTTCGAGCAAATCGCGCGCTGCGCCAACAATTTTCCCTTCCGCATTGGCATCCTCTTCAAGCGTCAGCAGAAGGTTGCTCACCCACATGGTCAGGCAGTCCACGACAATCGTATCGTACTCAGGATGGTCGTCGCTTACCTTGTTACGGACCGCACCGGCAAGGTTGCACGGCTCTTCGAGAGTGTCCCATTCCGGGGGACGGCTGTTGCGATGTGCGGCTATGCGGCGAGCCATATCGTCGTCAAGCGCCTCCGCCGTAGCGACGAACAGCACTCGCTCGCCCTGCCTTGCAAGGCGCTCTGCAAACGAACTCTTGCCTGAGCGCGCGCCGCCGGTTATCAGGATGAGTTCCGCCGACATACCAATTTCCTATGCATGGACGCCGACTTTCGCGTCACGAAGTCCACCACCCAGTCCCGCCATTTCGTAAACTGCATCCATATCTACACTCTCGCGCACCAGTGCCGCAAGCTTATCGTACTCGGCGTCCAGGTCGAGGATTGCGCTTTCAGGCAGCGCAATGCCCTTACGCTGCGCCAGATTCATGAGCAGGGTGTGGCGCAGGCTGTGGTTGTGAAACAGGCCGTGCATATACGTGCCGAATGTTAGCCCGTCTGCGTCCATCGCTCCGTCCGGTGAGTCCACTGCGCTACCGGAACGCTCGGTGATGCTGAACGGCGCTTCCTTCGCGCCGTATGTCCGCCCCATATGAATCTCGTACCCGGTGATGACACCACCATCGCAACCTGACAACAGGCCGCTTGCCACTGCTACCCTGCCTCGCACCTGATGTGTCGTCTTGGTCGCCGCGAAAGTCGTCGCGAGCGGCAGCAGTCCCAAGCCTTGTGATTCAGGAACGGCAGATTCGACGCCCTCAGGGTCCAGGATGCGCTCTCCGAGCATCTGGTATCCGCCGCAGATGCCGATGACCGGCGTTCCCTTGCGTCTCTGCGCGATCACCGCGTCCGCGATTCCGCTTTCGCGCATCCATTCCAGGTCTGCCACCGTCGTCTTGGAACCGGGCAAAACTATCAGATCGGGCGCTCCAAGGTCGTTCAGATTAGTGACAAATCGCAGGCGAACTCGCGACTCTCCCACGAACGGGTCGAAGTCGTCGAAATTGGCGATGCGAGGAAATCGAAGCACAGCGATGTCGAGACTCTCGTCATGGTCGGCGTACTGCGGCGAGTTCGCCGGCTGTAGCCCGAGCGAGTCCTCCTCCGGGATGTGGATGTCGTCGAACCAGGGAATGACGCCGACTACGCCCACGCCGGTTCGCTCTTTCAGCATGACGAACCCGGAGTCGAGAAGCGAGGGGTCGCCGCGGAACTTGTTGATGACAAACGCCTTCACAAGCGCCTGCTCTTCGGGTTCCAGCAGCGCCATCGTGCCAACGAGCGAGGCGAATACCCCACCGCGGTCTATGTCGCCCACGATGACGACCGGCGCATTAGCATAGCGGGCCACGCGCATGTTGACAATCTCATGCTCCTTCAGATTGATCTCGGCAGGACTGCCCGCGCCCTCGATAACCACAATGTCGTACTGTGCCCGAAGCCTGTCCAATGCCCGGGTGACGAGCGGCCACAGGCTCATCTTCATCTCATAGTATTCGCGGGCGGACGCGACGGCGACCGGCTTGCCCATCACGACGACCTGCGACTTGCGGTTGCCTTCAGGCTTGAGCAGAATGGGGTTCATCTCCACGGTAGGCGCGACCCTTGCGGCTTCAGCCTGAACCGCTTGCGCCCTGCCGAATTCGCCGCCGTCGGGCGTGACGAACGAGTTCAGTGACATGTTCTGCGCCTTGAATGGCGCGACTCGCAGCCCGTCCTGCGCGAAGATGCGGCACAGCGCCGTCGCCATCAGTGACTTGCCGGCGTGCGAGGTGGTGCCTTGAACCATCACCACCTTGCCCATGTTCTTACCGTCCTGCGGCGAAGACATTCTTGATGACATCCTCAAGGTGGCTGGTGTCGTTGAGCAGTTCCAGAGCGGCGCCGGCAGCGCCACTTTCTTCATCGCGGAATGTGTTTATCACGGTGATGCTGCAATTGGAGAGGCGCAGCCGCCACATGTACTCGGCAGGCATGTCCATTAGCGAGGCGATAAGACCTCTGAGCGAGCCTCCGTGTCCCACGACCAGAATGTTGCCCTCGCTGTCGGCGTGTTTTGCGAGCAATTCCTCGGCTGTGGACTGCATCCGAGCGTACAGGTCGTTGTCGCTCTCGCCTCCGGGCGGCGCGAAGTCCACATCCTCGTCGAATAGTCGCCTGAACATCGAAGGGTGATTTTGCTCAACCTGCTCGAAAGTCATGCCCTCCCACTCACCAAAGGCTTTCTCACGCAGCGATACCATCTCAGTGAAGGGCATGCCTCGCTCGCGCAGAATCGCCTCCGCCGTCTTTGAGACGCGCTGCAAGTCGCTCGAGTACGCAGCTTCGAATTCAAGCGGCGCAAGCCGGGTCGCGGTAATCTCCGCCTGAGCGCGGCCTCTCGCGTTCAGCGGCGTGTCCGACTGCCCCTGAGCGCGCCCTTCGTCATTCCATGCAGTTTCGCCATGTCTTATCAGAAACCACCTAGAGTTCATTAACTTCTCTCCAGTATCTCGCGCAAGGCAGAAACCAGCCGCTTGCAGTCGTCGCGTGTCCTGATACCTACCCTAATGTAATCCGGCAATCCAAATGAGGCGCAGTCCCGCACGCTGATTTGATAACCCTTCAGTAGTGTACTCCGCAGTTCGCGTGCATCCCCGACTTTTACAAGAACGAAGTTCGCGGCGGACGGGGCGCATTTGAGGCCCATTCCGCCTAGTTCTTCCAGCAAGTACCGCTTGGCGACCTGAACTTCTTTGCGCCCTTGAATGACGTGTTGCTCATTGGAGAGCGCGGCGACGCCTGCCGCCTGCGCGAGCGCGTTGACGCTCCAGCTGTGCTGCTGCGCCTTTACGCACTCAACCACAGCAGGCGGCGCAAGCATATAGCCCAGACGTAGCGCGGTCAATGCGTAGTCCTTCGTCATAGAGCGCAGGAGCGCGACATTGCCGAGGTCAAGCAGCGGCAGTGAGTCCCACTGCGAATCGACGAACGGCAGGTACGCCTCATCCAGCAATAGCAGAGAACCTTCAGGAATCGCGTCCGCAATCCGGCGCACGTCTGCCTCTCCCACGTAGAGTCCCGTCGGGTTGTTCGGGTTGCACAGGAAGACCAGCGAGGGCCTTTGCTCCCCGATGCGAACAGAGGCAGCATCGATGTTCCAGCAGAATCCACTGTCTTCGCAGGCGGCGATGCTGAGTGCAGGCGCGTCCCGCATGCGGCAAGCCGCCTCGAACTCCCCGAAAGTGGGAGAGAATATGGTCGCTGTGTCACCCGGACTGAGATAGGCGCGCGCCGTCAGGTGTATCAGCTCGGTGGAGCCGTTGCCAACCAGGATCTGAGCAGTGGGCACGCCGAGCTTTGCCGCCAGAGCTTCGCGCAGCGCCGTGCATTCCGTGTCCGGGTACGCTGCAAGGTCGATGGCGCTCATCGCCTGCGTTGTGCCGGGAGGCGCGCCCAGTGGATTGATGCTCGCACTGAAGTCGAGCACATCCTCGGGGCGCAGTCCGAGCGAGCTCAGTTCGGCGATGTTCGTGCCGCCATGTATGGGACGTGCCAAGTAAGGCCCCTTCTTGTATTCAGCATCGAGTGTTCCGACCGGTTCAATGCGAATCATGTTAGAGGAAATGCTCTAAATTTCCCACAGGCCCATCACAAGAAACAGCCCAACTATCATCACCGCCCCCAACCCCGCCACAATGTACACCAGACGCACCGCCCTGCCGATGTCAGACGCTTTTGGCTCATTGAATGTACCGCCCAAGATGTAATGTCCCGGCTTTTCCAGCGAGACACCTAACAGACCTGCCACCGCCGCGATGGTCCAGCCGGCGTTTGGACTTTCAGTAAGGCGGTGTTCGCGCAAAGCGGTGCGCCATCCCTGCCGCGCGCTGTACGCTGAAGTTACCATCCCAGCCACCAGCAGCAGCCCTGCCGATAGCCGCGCAGGAATCAGATTGAGCAGGTCGTCCAGCCTTGCCGACACCTTTCCCAGATACTCGTACTTACCGCGATAGCCTATCATGCTGTCCAGCGTGTTCACGGCGCGGTATGCGAACACGCCGGGCAACCCCAGAAGCGCAAACGCGAGCCAGGGCGCGATGAAGCTGTCCGTGGTGTTTTCCGCGACCGACTCGATCGCGGCGGCGGCAACCAGCGGCTCGGACAGATCTTCCGCATCACGGCTGACAAGACCGCGCAGGGTGTATCGCGCCATAAGAATGTCGCCGTACTCGATACTGTGCTGCGTCTCCTGTGCCGCGCGCGCCAGCCCACGCACCGCAAAGGTCGTCTTCAGCAGCAGGGCTGCGCCAATCAGGAACGGTATGTCGCCAAGCGCATAAAGCACGACGACGGCCAGCCACGCCGCACCAGCGAACAGGGCAGGCACAGCCACGGCGATGAGAGCGCCAAGAGCGAATGCGCCGGAATTGCCCAGCCCTTCGGAAAGGCGCTCCAGAGCGGCTATTGCCTTGCCCATCCATACGACAGGATGTATCGCGCTCGGCGGCTCCGGGAACGCTGCGTCGAGGGCTATAGCAAGCAGCAGCACACCTGCGTTTATGTGCCAGTCCGGATGCCAGGGCAGCCACCAGGTCATGACAGAACCGACCACAGCATTTCAAACAGCGGCGAGTATATGCTAGCAGGCGCTGCCGCAATAAGTATCAGCGCAAGCAGCAGCACTGCTACCTCCGCTACCTCGTTGACAGCGCCGTATATGTCGCCGGTAACGCCGCCCAGCAGCCGCGTCGCCCACGCGCCTACACCCCACGCCACAGCGCACGCTGCGGCAAATAGCATCAAACCCGTCGCGCCTGCCAGCGCAACGCTCACAACCAGAGTGAAGATAAAGCCGAATATCAGGTGCCATCGAGCATGCCGTTCACCGCGCTGGAAGAACGCCGTGCCAAGCCCATTTTGCCGGATGTACGGGTAAAGCTCCATCGTCAACAGCATCGCCCAGCGCGACAGGCAGGGGAACAGCAGCAGCACCGGCAACTTGTCGGGCCTGTCCAGGGCTACCGGGGGCAGCGGGCCTATATGTGGCAACGCCGCTATTGCTCCGGCCTTCGCCATCAGCAGACACACCACGCCGATGACAGCGAAAGCGCCCACATGGGGGTCACGCAGTATCGCAAGCCGCCGCTCCCTGTCGAACCCGCCGAACAGCGCGTCGCAGGCATCCATGAAACCGTCGAGGTGCAGCGCGCGCGTCAATACTGCCAGCAGCACGACCAGCATTATCCCCCACAGCACCACCATGGGACTGGGTTCGCTATAAAAGACACGCGATTCCAGCGATTCCAGCGAAGCCCATCCCCAATTTCCCCCTAGTAAGAGGACTGTAAGGGATTCAGTGCCGGCCAGTATTATCCCTAGGAGCAGACCAACCAAGGGAAACCAGCCACGCGCGGACGCCATAGAGCTGTTTGCGCGGGATGGTGCGAGCGGCAAGATTGTCAGGAAGCCGATGGCAGATCTAAGCCCATTAATCATAGGGTTGGGCAGTTACCTGTCGCCACTTCTACCTCGTTATCATCCCGGTCGGATACGCCGGCCTCGCCAAATGTCGCCATTTCGCTCAGGCATGCCGCCGCAGCCTCGATGATGGGCATTGCGAGAACCGCGCCGCTACCCTCGCCAAGCCGCATGTCAAGCTCAAGCAGCGGGAGCAGCTTCAGGTGCGAAAGCACGATGCTGTGTCCCTTCTCAGCGGAGCGGTGTGAGGCAATGAGGTAGTCGCGCACGGTGGGGCATAGCGCCTGCGCGATGAGCATTGCCGCGCCGGATATGAAGCCATCGACGACGAGAGCGCGCCGCATGCTCGCCGCGCCCAGAGCTACGCCCGCAAGCACGCCGATCTCGAAACCACCCACCTTTGCCAGCACGTCAAGGCCGTCCGATGCGTCAGGTTCGTTCACATCCAGTGCGCGCCGCACAACATTGGCTTTCTGCGCCAGTTCCTCGGCATTGCGCCCGGTGCCTGCGCCCGTAGTATCCTCCGGCGCTGCCCCCGTGAACGCGGCGGTAATCGCGCTCGACGCCGTGGTGTTGCCGATGCCCATTTCGCCTGCCGCAATCAGGTCCGCGCCCGCCTCTGCCGATTCGACGGCAATGCCTATGCCCGCCAATAGGCATTGCTCAGCCTGTTCGCGCGACATTGCGGAGCCTTGGCTGATGTCCGCCGTGCCTCTGCCGATTCGCACGGATCGCAGTTCAGGATGGTCCGGCAGGTCCGCGGCAACGCCGGCATCGACGATAATCTGTCGCGCTCCAACACGCCTCGACATTACGCTGACGGCCGCTCCGCCCGACAGGAAGTTCAGTACCATCTGCGCCGTGACCTCCTGCGGGTATCCGGTTACACCCTGCGCCACGACGCCGTGATCGCCCGCGGCGACAATGACCGCCTTACCCCGAATGGACGGACGCTCGGTGCCGAAGATACCGGCAAGCTGCACCGACACGTCCTCAAGCCTGCCGAGGCTTCCCGGCGGCTTCGTCAGGTCACGTTGGCGGCTGAGAGCGCGGCGAATTGCACCGGCGTCAGCAGGCTGGATCGAGGCTATGACTTCCGCGAGTGTTGTCCCCATCCTATCCGTCCCTGCACGAGTCTGTGACAGCGCTGTCAGTCGGTGTCATCCGCACTGTATTCGATCTCCAGCTTGGAGCCTTGATTGCTCGCAGGCGTGAATACGACACGGCCCTCGTATGCGCCCTGCTTTCTCCACAGCTTCCACATCGCATCGCAGGCCATTCGCATGTACATCTTGCGCGAAGTAACCACACTCTCGTGCAGTTCCTTGGCGGTGATGCGCCTGGTTTCCGCGCCGCTTTCGCGCGCCTCTTCAAGCATGCCCACAAGGGCGTTGTCGAAGTCTTCGTCGTAGTATTCGTACTGTTCTACCATTGCTCAACCTGCGCTTACTACTGAAAACCCGTGCCAACGACTGTCTGCCTAGAATTCCAATCCCGGCTGCGCCTTGATTCCCTGCTCACGGTATGGATGCTTGATCTCGCGCATCTCCGTCACCAGATCGGCGAACTCCACAAGCTCGTCGGGCGCGTACCTGCCGGTGATTATGACATGCAACATGTGCGGCTTCTGCTTGAGAGTCTCGATGACGTCCTCGACGGGAATCCAACCATAATGGAGGGGATATGTGAACTCGTCGAGAATTATGACGTCGTGCTCGCCGGAGAGGATCGCCTTCTTGCAGTTCTCCCACTGGGCGCGTCCGAGGTCCTGCGTGGTCTCCATGTTCTTCGTGCGCCATGTAAAACCGTCGCCCATCGCGCTCATTGGGATGCCGAGCTTCTCGGCGGCGCGGCTCTCGCCGAAACGCGAGCCAGTGTGCTTGAGGAACTGGAACATCTCAACGCGCATGTTGCGGCCCCACGCGCGGAACAGCACACCCAGCGCGGCGGTCGTCTTGCCCTTGCCGTTACCCGTGTTGATAACGACCAGCCCCTTCTTGATGCGCGGTCCCTTAACGGGCTGGTGTTCCCTAGATTCTTCCGTTTCGTTCGCTGCGGCGGAGTCGGTTGTCATTGTCGCCTCCGTGTGTCAGGCTTGTGTGGAGATCTGATCTTTCTTAAGCAGGTACGCGAAACCCGCTGCCATCAAGCCCCAGGTCAGAAGGTGTCCGATCAGTGAAATATTATTGAATTGCAGGAACAGGTCTGCGGGCACGGGCACCGGATCCGGGTTGCCCGGCACGAGCCAGAATATGAGCAGCAGGAAGGCGCCATACACTAGCACTGCCAGCCCATACAATCGCTGGCGCACTGTCGCAGATTGTACGCTGCTGTTTATCTCGTTCAACGCCAGTATTACGCCTGCAACGCCGAGCGCAGACATGATGTAGAAAAGCAACTGGAAGCCCTGGCGGAATACGAGCGTGCCTTCCTCTCCCACTCCGGGAGGAACGAAGGGAAACTTCACCGAGACGAGGAACGACAGCGCCCAAAAGCCGAGCAGGCCGGCTACAAGCGCCATAGCAACTGCGTTCTTGTTGGGAAGCGCCCAGCGCAGCAGTCCGTATGTGCCTGCGAACAGAAGACCGAACACGCCACCGAGTATCGCAGTGCCGAGAGCCATTCCAACTCGCTGCATCCCCAGTGAGACCAGAGGCGGTTCTTCTTCTGCCTGCGCGCCGGCGGGTAATGCCGCAGCCGCCCGCTCTTCTTCAAGCACTATCGCACGCTCGATGATCGGCACGGTGAAAACGTTATGGTACCCGCCCACAATCAGGCCTGCTACGATACCCACGAGAACTGCACGAATTATTGTCCGCTGCATAGCAAGCCTCCTCTTGTAGCAATCAGCAGTCAGGTATCAGCCATCAGGAGCGATCTGACGATAGCCACCACCCACTGACCACTGACTGCTGAAACACGACCGCTATCCTAGTGGCACATCAGGGCGACATGGCGCGCATGGTGGAAGAACTCGTGGACATAGTTCATCACGACGCCCTTCTCACCGATGAACGCGGCGGCATGGACGCTGCCGTCAACATAGCCCATCGCATACAGCAGCAACGCTGCGCCGCCAATCCACGGAGTCAGCCCCATCGCTTTGCGAGACAGGATCCCGCCTTCTCTTGCCAGTGTGGTCATGTCTTAACCGTCCTTTCCTGTAATGTAGTTGTATTCTTCGCTTACGCGCGGATTCTATCATGTAACCGTATCATTATCACGCACTTGAGGCTCCATAGCCTCAAACTTCCTGATACTTGTCGCTTATCCAAATCAGCCTTCCGCCTCGTCCTGCGCCCTACGAACAGCAGCCCTAATCGCGTCTGCTCGCAACTCGTTGAGAGGAATGTACTCGCCGCCCAGAGCATCCGCAACGCGCTCGACGAGGCCGAAGCGGTTGGAGCGCGGCGCAGGGTCGAGAACGATGGAGTGTACCTTGTCCTGTCTCAAAGACTCACAAATCCGAAGGGCGTCCTCATACGGGTCGCCGCCGCCGGACATGCCTACATTCGCGCGGCAGTCGGAGACGATGGTCAACAGCGGTGGAGTGTCGGGGCTGCGCTGTCGCTGCTGGCTGATGAGTCGCTGCGCGTCCGAGAGTGCCTGCGCCAATGGCGTTCTACCACCAGTGGGTAGGTTATCGAGACGCTGCTGCGCCAGCTTGGGGCTGCCGGTTGGAGGCAGCACAACTTCGGATTGTGTGCCACGAAACGCGATCATCGCCACACGATCGCGGCGCTGGTAGGCGTCCATGAGCAGCGATATGACCGCGCCCTTTGCGGCTACCATGCGCTGCTGCGCTCCCATAGAGCCGCTCGAATCGACCAGAAAGACCACCAGATTTCCCACCCGAGATTCGCGAACCTTCTGGCGCAGGTCCCAAGGCTCAACGTTCAGCGCAAGGTTGCCGTCCGTGTACGCGCTGCGCCGCACCTGAAACGGCGAAGCGGCGCGCACGGTGGCGTCCACCGCAAGGTCGGTAACCTTGCCGTCCGGCAGAGTTGCGCCAACGTAACGTCCGCGATGGTCGCGCACGCGGCTGACGGTGCGCCTGCCGTGGCTCGCTCGCGCCTGCCTGTCAAACGCGTCGAGGTTGAGCGGCTTCACCTGAAATGACTCGCCGATGCTGAACACATCCTCGTCCATGTCGTCCTGCTGCTGTTCATCACTCTCAGGAGTATCTGGTGGAGCTACATCCCCCAAGTCCGGCTGATGGGAGTTCTGCGGCGGATTGCTCAGTATGTCCTGCGCCATTTCCTGCAGGCGTTCGGTGTTCATGTCAGGGTCGTCAAAGGGCTGACGGCGCATGCGGTGCATAAGCGCCATCTCCGCGACTCGCAGCACATCGTCGGGTGTTACGCTGGTCCTGCCCTCGTAGGCGGCAAGCGTCTGTGCAGCCTTGTAGATAACGATGTCGGCGCGCAGTCCGTCCACCTCGTGCTCCGCGCACAGGCGGGCAATGAATGTCAGAATGCCGTCCTCTACCGTAACGGATGGCAGCAGAGACATGGCATCCGCGATCCGCTGGCGCTCCGACGACTCCGAATCTGTCCAGCCCGTCTGGAAAGCAGCCGGATCACTCTCATAAGCGATTCGCCTGCGAACGACATCGGCGCGTCGCTCGGCGTCCCTGATATGGTCTATCTCCACCGCAAGGCCAAAGCGGTCTATGAACTGCGGGCGTAGGTCGCCTTCTTCGGGGTTCATCGTGCCTATGAGAAGGAACTGCGCCGGATGCGAGAAGGATATGCCCTCGCGCTCCACGAAGTTGCGC
The DNA here is from genome assembly GCA_965203955.1 of Dehalococcoidia bacterium. Lineage (GTDB taxonomy): Bacteria > Chloroflexota > Dehalococcoidia > Lucifugimonadales > JADFKI01 > Bin90. The sequence continues at coordinate 814,459 of OZ241923.1, forward strand.
CCCATCGCGGCGGAGTCAAGAAGGACATCAACCACATGATCGTTCAGCAGGTTGACCTCGTCGATGTACAGGATGCCACGATGCGCCGCCGCCAGCAGGCCCGGCTCGAATCGGCGACTGCCCTCGCGTATCGCGGCTTCGATGTCCAGCGTTCCAACGACCGCCTCTTCCGTTGCGCTGACGGGCAGTTCCACGAGGCGCACTTGACGCTCGACAGTACGCCGCTGTTCGCTCGCGCAGAAGTCGCAGCCGACGAACGGGGCGTCCGGCTCGCAACTGTATGGGCAGCCGGTAATGACCTCGATCTCGGGAAGCAGCGCAGCCAGGGAGCGTGCCGCCGTCGATTTCGCCGTGCCCTTCTCGCCGCGAATCAGGACGCCGCCAATCGCAGGATTGATGGCGTTCAATATGAGGGCGAGTTTCATCCGTTCCTGCCCGACAATCGCGCTGAACGGGAATATGGTGTGTTGGCTGTTCACGGTAGTTTGAGTCATCGATGCACTCTAATCGTATCCCCCGACTGCCACACTTCGACCGGCTTCCTGAAGGAACTTCTGGACATGGGGCAGGACCAGATCACTGCGCTCCATCGCAAGAGTGTGGTCCAGTTCCGGCAGAGAGACCCATGTGACATTTGGCATGTGCTTCACGCACTCCGCCGCCCCCACATGCAAGCCATCAGCGTCGCCGCAGTACACAAGACAGGGCATGCTCATCGACGGAAGCACAGGTGACATGTCCGGTCGGTTTATAAGCCCCAGGGACGCGCCTATGATGGCTTGGGGGTCGTTCGCGAGCAGTTGCGCCTTGCGTTCTGGGGAGATGACGTCACCGCCGCTCTCCATATCGGCAACGTACCCCTCCATCCCGCCATCACTTATGCGCCGAATCCTATCTTCCAGATTTGCGGCGTCCAGCGGGTAGGGGTGCATACCTCCGATGATGAGGGAATGGAAGCGATCGGAGAAAGACTCGGCAATGGCGAAGCCGATGCTGCCGCCCATCGAGTAGCCTATGTAGTGCGTCCTGTCGATGCCTTCGGTGTCCAGCACCGCGATGACGTCGGAAGCCATCAGCTTCTGGTCGTAGGCTTCTGCGTCGTGGGGCTTGCCGCTGTCACCGTGACCGCGGGCGTCAATCAGCAACAGCCGGTAGTCGTCTTTCAGCGCATCGACAAATCCGAACTCGTACCAGCGCAGGATGCTGCTGGTCAGCCCGTGCTGAAGGACCAGAGGGGGGCCATCACCCTCGACATGGTAATGAATGCTAACTCCGTTATTGTTAGTGAAAGGCATTTCTAGTCACCTGCTTGCACTTCCTGCCGCTCTTCTAGCAGCGCCTCGGTTCGGAGATAGACGCGACGGAGTTCGTTCAGCATCTCCTCCGGCGGCTCCTCCCACATCTGGCGGTCTGCCGCTTCCATCAGACGCTCGGCGATTGCTCGCAGCGCCCACGGGTTACTCTGCTCGAAGAACTCCTGCATCTCTGGATCGAGCGCGTAACGCTCTGTGACTTCTTGGTACATCCAGTCGTCGATTATCTGCGCGGTGGCGTCGTAGCCGAAGATGTAGTCCACCGTTGCGGCAAGCTCGAACGCGCCCTTGTAGCCATGCCGCTTCATGGAGTCCATCCACTTTGGATTGACCACCCGTGAGCGGAATACGCGACGCGCCTCTTCCTTGAGGTCGCGCGTCCGCAGCAGGGACGGGTCGGACGAGTCGCCGAAGAACTGGCGCGGGTTATCGCCAGCGAGGGCGCGCACTGTCGCAATCATGCCGCCGTGGAACTGCATGTAGTCGTCGGAGTCGAAGATGTCGTGCTCGCGGTTGTCCTGGTTCTTGGTGGCAACATCTATCGCGGCGAAGCGGCGGCGGAACTCCCGCACAGCGCTCACGCCGTGCTGCCGTCTGCCGTAAGCGTAGGAACCCCACGCGGTATAGACATTCGCCAGGTCCTCGTCGGACTGCCAGCTTCCGTCATCAATCGCTTGCAGGATGCCCGCGCCGTAGCTTCCGGGCTTGCTCCCGAATATGCGATAGAGGGACTCCGATTCCGCTTCTGCCGTGCTCACTCCGCCGGCCCGTTTTTCGGTGACTTCGGCGGCGTAGTGCTTCATGACGAAATTACGCTCTGCCGGCTCGTCCAGACTGGCAACCTTGTGGAAGGCGTCATCCATCATCACGATGAGGTTCTGGAAGGCGTCGCGGAAGAATCCGCTGATGCGAACGGTAACGTCTATGCGCGGGCGACCCAGCTCTTCGAGCGGAATCACCTCCAAGCCGCTGACTCGCCTACTCTCTTCCTGCCATGTCGGGCGCACGCCGATGAGGGCGAGTATCTGCGAGATGTCGTCGCCATGCGTGCGCATCGCGGACGTGCCCCATACGCTGATGCCCACCGACTCCGGGTATTCGCCCTCGTCGGTCAAGTATCGCTCCACCAGCGAGTCCGCGAGTTCCTTGCCGATTTGCCACGAGGTTTCGGACGGGATGCTGCGCGGGTCCATCGAGTAGAAGTTGCGTCCTGTGGGAAGCACGCCCGCCATGCCGCGAGTCGGAGCGCCCGCAGGCCCCGGCGATATGAACCGCCCGTCGAAGCCTCGCAGCAGCGCGTCAATCTCGTCGGTCGTCTGCGTCAGCGCCGGATAGATGCTCTCGCACACGTAGCGCAGCACATGCGGCACGTCTCCGGTGTCAACGAGCATATCGGTGGTGATGCGCTCGATACTTGCGCTATCGAAGTCCGTCTCGTACAGGCGCTCGTAGAGCTTGTGAGCCATTGCCTCAAGGCGCTCAACTACATCGCCCGCGCTGCGAATTGGTTCGCTGCCGTTTGCGCCCACAAGAGCAGCAGGGAGCGAATTAGCATCCACTGCCGCGCCCCTGTCGCGCATCATCGCAGCGTAGTTGATGCCAAGTGCATCGCCAATCGCCTGTCGCAATCCGGGGATGTCGCCATTGTTCAGACGTGTCAGCGCCAGCAGCAGCCCGATGAGCATTTCGGACTCAGGCGCCTCGCCGAGCGTGTGCAGCCCGTCACGGATCTGCGCGTCCTTCAGTTCGCAGATGTAGCCGTCGATGTGCAGGATGAAGTCGTCGAAGTCGTCCGGTATCTCGTGAACGTTCAGGTCTTCGTTCAGGCGTGCCTTCTGCACGACCTCCCATATCTGCTGGCGGAGCATCGGCAGCTTCTGCGGGTCCATTCCCTGAGCGCGGGCGTACTCGTCCATAAGCTGCTCGCAGCGCGTGATGTCGCCGTAGCTGTCGGCGGTAGTCATCGCGGGAACGAGGTGGTCGATGATGACGGCATGGCTGCGCCGCTTCGCCTGCGTGCCTTCGCCGGGGTTGTTGATGATGAACGGGTAGAAGTGCGGTATGTCCGGCAGGCAGACCTCCGGGATGCAGGAACGAGACAGCCCGACGCCTTTGCCCGGCGTCCATTCCAGTGTACCGTGCTTGCCGAGATGCACTACGGCATCGGCTCCGAAGCCGTCCCTCAGCCAGCGATAGAAGGCGATGTAGTGGTGCGTGGGCATCAGTTCGGGGCTGTGGTAGATGGCGATGGGGTTTTCGCCAAATCCACGCGGCGGCTGTATGCCGACGAACACATTGCCCAGTCTCAAGCCCGCCATGAACAGGTGCCCATCGTCGGTGTATATCTCGCCCGGTGGATTGCCCCAGTCTGCGAGCATGTCATCCTGCACGTCCTGAGGAATGCCGTTGAAGTGCGCGGCGTACTCTTCCGCGGACACGCGCCCCTCGGCGTTTCGCATCTGTTCGGGCGTGAGGAAGTCGGCGTCGTAGGTGCAGCGGTCGATCAGGCGGCGCATCAGTTCGTCGCCGTCTTCAGGTATGTCCTCGACCGTGTAGCCGGCATCGCGCATCGCGGTCAAAAGGTTGATCGCGGATGCGGGCGTGTCCAGCCCGACGGCGTTGCCCAGCCGGGAAGCCTTTGTTGGGTAGTTGCTCAGAACAATCGCAATCTTGCGCTCAGGCGGCGGGGTGTGCGTAAGCCGGGCATAGCGAGCCGCCAGGGACGCCACCGCCTCCGTCTGATCGCCGTCCGGCACATATCGCCTGAGTTCGCCGCCCGCAGCGCCGTTCTGAGATACTGATTCCTTGAAGGACACGGGCACCGTGATGATGCGACCGTCCAGTTCAGGCAGGGCCACATTCATGGCGATGTCCAGTGGGCTGAGGCCGATGTCGCGCTCCTCCCACATCGCCTGCGGCTCGGTCGCTACAATCGCCTGAAGGATTGGCACATCGAGCTGCTCCAGCACTCGAATGTCCCAGTTGGCGTCCTGATTGTCGCTGGATTGCAGACTGGGATGATGGCTCATGGCGAAGCTCTGCGTGCAGACCACAACATCCACGGATGCCTTGCCATCGCCGTCCATCAGGTACTTGCGGAATACCGCGCCGTCATCCTCACGCAGGCTTGAGCAGAACACAGGGAGCGCGTTGCATCCGTGCCGTTCCAGTGCGTTCACCATCGCGTCCACGAATTCGAGATTCTGGCTGACCCAGTGGGCGCGGTAGAACAGCAGCGCAGCGGTCGGCTTGCCATTATCGCAGTACAACTCGCGGTACTCGTCAAGGGGCACGGCGTCCAGCCTGCCGGCACGATACACGCCGTCCTGCGGGAGCGGCACGGGTGGCTCGTAGCCATGCTCGCTGCCCAGCGCCTCGTCGCTCAGGAAACTCAGCAGATTGGCGATGTTGGCAACACCGCCATGGTTCAGATATTCAAAGGCCGTCTGCGCGACGATGGCGGGCGTGGTGGAGCGGCGCTCGAACACCGCATCGCGCACCGGCTCGCCGGAGCAGGCAACCAGCGGAACACCCAGCCGCCTGCACTCCGATTCCAGTGTGGTGAAGTGCTCGCCCAGGGCTTTGTCGCCGCCAAGCAGCCGCGCAAGCACGAGACTCGCGCCGGGCAGCGTTTCACCCAGGAAGCCTTCGAAAGCGCCCTCTTCCTGCAAGAGCGCGAACGGGTTTATCGCAAGCGTATCTGCAAGACCGCCGGGCAGCGCCGACTTTGCGCGCTCCAGCGTCAATATATCCGTGTCTGATGTGGTTAAGAATACGATCATAAGCAGTCAATCAGTCTTTCAGTCGGTCAGTTCGTCAATTAAGCGCAGTGGTCATTTCTGATTGAATGACTGACCAACTGACTGACTTAAATACAAACGCCCCGACACCTCACTGGTCGGAGCGTAACAGGCCCGTGCTGGCAATGCGCGAACAAAGGCATGGAAGCGCTCCCACCGGCGAGAAGCCAACTTCCAACGCGCAGGGCAGGTATCCTGACTCGCGGCTTATCGCGACTGCGGCGCCTTCCCGGTCCTGTCCTAAGACGGACCAGTGGCAACTGCCACAACGCTAACCGCTTACAGTGGCGCGGCCGTGGGGGACTTTCACCCCCTTCCCTGCGAACCAGCGCGTTAGATATTTGTGCATATTAAGGTGCGTATAGAGCCATGCGAAATCTATCACCACGCCCTGAGAGTGTCAACATTGAGGAGCCGTCCGCCATTAAGGATCGAACACGTTCAGTATCCCACCCGCAGGCTGCCGGTAATTCATGGTCGGCAGATCGGGAACTCGAAATGCACATATAACATTCTTGTCACAGATTCTTGCAAAAGTATTGACACTTTCCTATATCAGTAAGATACTTGACGCGCCATCTATGGGCACGCTCAATTTCATTTGAGCTGGTTTATAAGACCCCGTAGGGGAGGAGGTGTGTATGCAGGAACAGGAAGTTCAACCCGGAGTCTTTGGCGGCATTCTTGAAAGGTACGCGGACGAGTTCTGGCTCGTGTTCCGCGTCGTATTCGCGATATTGATATTCTTGCACGGAATCCAGAAGGCATTCTTGCTATGGGGCTTCCCCGCAGGCGCAAACCCGAACGGACTAGGATTGCTGGTGGACATTGCCGGATGGGTCGAGTTGATCTCAGCGCTGCTCATCGGATTCGGCTTCCTGACACGACTGGGCGCGGGCGCAATCTGCGTAACGATGATTGTCGCCTACTTTGGCGTGCATGCGATGCTCAGCCCTGTCTGGCCCTGGCCGCATCTCTATCCCAATCCGCCGGATGGAGGCAACGCATTTGTAGCGCACGGCGGCGAAGTAACCATCCTCTGGTTCATCGTCGCAGGTATCATCGGCGTTATCGGCGGCGGCAAGTACGCCCTGGATAAGAAGATCTTCAATCGCGAGCCGCTATAAATCGCCCTGAACTGAGGTCTGTCAAGCGCAAGACAAGCCAAACTTAGTTACTGTATAGTCAATGGGGACTGGTGATAAAACGCCAGTCCCTATTTTTCGTATTCGGGCTAACCGCAGCTCCCGTTTGAGGGAGGCAGATGACTCGATGGCGTTGAACCGCAGGCTGATTGTGGTGTCCAACCGCGTGCCGCCAGGCTCCAGTTTCGAGAGCCAGGGACGGGGTGAGGCGTCTGCGGGCGGACTTGTAACCGCCGTTCGCGCCGCGATGGAACAGACCGGAGGCTTGTGGTTCGGCTGGAGCGGCAGAAGCACGCGCCGCAGGGTAACGACGGGTCCCACTGTCAGGCTTTACGGGCGCATTCAACTTGCCACTATGGATCTATCCGACGACGAGGTCAGCCTGTTCTACCTCGGCTTCTCCAACCGCACGCTCTGGCCATTGCTGCACAGCTTCCCAACCCGCGTCGTAATCCGCCGCGATACCTACCGCGCCTATCGCCGCATCAACCTCCGTTTCGCACAGGCATTGCTCCCCTATCTGAGGGCGGACGATCTTGTCTGGGTTCAGGACTTCCACCTCTTCCACCTCGGCTACGAACTGCGCCGCCTCGGCTGGCAGGGTAAGCTGGGCTTCTTCCTGCACGTACCGTTTCCGCCCGCGGAGATCTTCAGCATATTGCCGTGGGCGAGCGACACACTGGGCGCCCTCCTCCAGTATGACCTCGTCGGTCTTCATGATGGCCGGTATGTTCATAACCTCGTGGATGCGATGAACTTTGAGCTTGGCGGCAAATTCGACGGCGAATTCTACAGGCACCGAGATTACGCCCTGCGCCTCGGCGCATTCCCCATCGGCATAGACCCAGAGTCGTTCAAGCCCCGCGAGGAGGGACACGAACACACCCTCGCGAATGAGTTGGGACTTGCCGAGAACCCGGACCGCAAGCTAATACTTGGCGTGGACCGCCTCGACTATACAAAGGGTATCCCGCACCGCCTCCGCATCTTCGAGCGGCTGCTGGAGCGCCACCCCAACCTCGGCAGCAAGCTGATATACATCCAGATATCGTCTCCGTCCCGCACCCGGGTCCCCGAGTACGTGCAGGAGAAGGAGCAGGTCGAGCGTCTCGTCGGGCAGATCAACGGGCGCTTCTCAGAGGCAGGCTGGGTGCCGATTCGCTACCTGTACCGATCTTACGCCCAAAGCGAGCTGGCAGGCTTCTACCACGACACCGACGTCTGCCTCGTTACGCCGTTGAGGGACGGCATGAACCTCGTTGCAAAGGAGTTCGTCGCGGCGCAGGACGTCGATTCGCCCGGAGTGCTGGTGCTGTCCCAATTCACAGGCGCGGCAAGCACGATGAGGGACGCGGTCCTGGTGAATCCATACGACATCGAGGGCACGGCGGAAGCCACTTACCGGGCGCTGCGAATGCCCATCAGCGAGCGGCGGCGGCGCAACCGGAGTCTGCTGTCCGTCGTCGAGCGGCACTCGTCACAGAGCTGGAGCGATTCCTTCTGCGCCGCACTGCAGGATTTGTGACGCCCGGAGGATGGTTGCTCGCTACGGAATGTCCAGGAACACCGGCGCGAGCAGATTGTCCACGGGCACATAGTCGTCCCTGAGCAGGATGTTGGGTTTCCTGCCGAGCCACTCGTCGAGTTCTTCCTGCGGCATGAGGGTCAACTCAGGATCGCCGCGCCCCTGCCCGTGGCTCGCGAAATACACATCCGCGTATGTGAACGGCTGCATCGCGCCCGCAGCGACGAATGTGAAGCGGTTGTCTTCCTTGAACAGATCGCTGTCCGCGAACAGGTACACATGCGGGAAACTGGCCCGGAGCGTAGTGATAACCGCGCGCAGGAAGCCTCCGCTGTGGTACTTGTCCACCACATTCATCACGTAGATGCCGTCATCGGTCAGCAGCCGCTTCACTTCCTCGTTGAATTCCCGCGTCGTCAGGTGGTACGGCACGGAGACGTCGTTGAACGCGTCGCCAATCACGATGTCGTAGCTGCCCGCTTCCAATTCGGGAATCTTTATGCGGGCATCCTGGTTGTGCGTGATGATGTTCGTGTCGCGGGGCAATCCAAGGTACTCATGCGTAACGCGGGTTACCGCAGGGTCTATTTCTATGACCTCCTGGCGGCTCTCCGGGTAGGTGACTTCCAGGAAGCGCGGCATCGTGTATCCGCCCCCGCCGATGTAAAGCGCGCTGAACTGCGGCTTCGTGTGCCCGACCATCGTGGCGATGTCCGCGAATATCTTCTCGTAGCCGTACACGAAGAAGGTGGGGTCGTCCAGGTCCACATAGCTGTGTATCAGCCTGTCGAGGGCGAGGGTTCGCACGGTGCGCCCTTCTATCTCGCGTTCCCTGACCTTGATGCAGAAGTAGTTGCTCTCGACCTGGCACTCGGTTTCAAGGGAATCAGTCGCAAATCCCATCGCAGTGACACCCGCGAAGAGCACCAGCGCAACCGCGCCGACCACTCTCATCCGCCACAGGTTGCCGAAGGCAACAGCCATTAGCACAAGGAACACGGCGACGCCGAGCAGTATCGGGCGCGTGCCGATCCACTGGATGAGCACGAAGCCGGTGATGAACACGCCGAAAATGCTGCCTGCCGTCGATACGGCGTATATCCTGCCAACCACGTTGCCGGTCTGCGACAGGTCGCGCAGCCTCAGCTTGATTACGACTGGCGTGACCATGCCCAGAATGACGCTCGGCACAAGGAAGAGTGTCGAAGTTATCAGCACGATTCGCGGCAGGATGTGAAGCGAACTGTACAGGTCGGATACCAGCGCAATGAGCGGAAGCACTGCCAGGCTTGTCAGTCCCGCTCCGAGCAGTATCAGGCCAAGCGTCTTTGGCGTGGGGAAGCGGTCGGCGGTAAGCCCTCCCACATAGTTCCCGATGCTGATACCCGCAAGCACGACGCCTATGATGCTGGTCCAGGTAAACAGTGACACGCCAATAGAAGGCGCAAGCAGACGCGATGCGACAATCTCGATGATCAGCCCGCACGCGCTTGCCGAGAAGACGACGAAATAGGGCGCTATTCCCGCTGCGATACGCCGCATTCCGCCTCCAAGTTCAACGTCTTGCCGCTACCGGGTGCGCGGGTTGAGTACATCGTTCAGCGAGTCGCCGAGCAAGTTCCACGCCAGCACCAGCGACCACGCCACCATGCCCGGCGCAATGAGCATCCACGGCACTTCACGCAGCGCGCTCAGGCTGCCCGCCTGCAATAGCATCTGCCCCAGGCTCGGACGCGGAGGCTGAATCCCAAGCCCAAGCCAGCTTAGGATTATCTCGGTGCCGATCAGGGCGCCCATGCCCATAGAGACGCTCACGACGATGATGCTGATGACGTTTGGCAGCAGATGAACGAAAAGTACACGCGGCGTACTCGCACCCGCCGCCCGCGCCGCCTCTACAAAAGGTGTCTGCTTCAGCGACAGCACCTGTCCTCTTACGAGTCGCGCCATGCCGACCCAGCCGAACGCGACCAGCGCCAGCGACACCACGACATAGTCCACGACGCCGGAGCGCACTATGCCGTCTATGCCCATATTCTCCTCCACTGAGCGCGCTATCTCCAGGAAGCGCGGTCTCAGCGCGGATGCCAGAATTATGACCAGCAGAATGTCCGGGAATGATGCGAACAGCTCCCCGGTGCGCATGATTAGTCCATCGACCCTGCTGCTGAAATATCCGGAAATCAGCCCCATCGTGATGCCTATGAGAAGTCCGCCCGTCGCCATCGCAACCACAGTAATGATGACCGTATTCTGAATGCCCCACAGCACGCGAGTGAACACATCACGCCCGCCGAAGTCGGTGCCGGCCCAGTGCTCCAAACTCGGACCCTTACGAATGGCGGTGAAGTCTGTTTCCGTGTAGTCGTAGGGCGCAATGACGGCAGCGAAGATGCCTGCGCCATATATGATGACAAGCGCAACCATGCAGACGACGGCGAGTTTCTTGCGGACAAGGCGCTCCATTGCTCGTCTGAGGTGGCCCTTGCTGCTACCTTGTATTTCCGCTGCTTCGGCGACTTCGGTCAACGCCATGTTCAGGTCTTTCGGTCGCTCAAGTGTAAGTCGGTGAATCTGTCTTTAGTGGTACCGTATCCGAGGGTCTATGAAGGCGTAGGTTATGTCTGCCAATAGGTTCGCCAGCACGAAGGCGGTCGTTCCAATGATGCCCATTGCCATAATTACCGGATAGTCGCGGTTGAACACAGAGTCGATGGTGAACTGCCCCACGCCCGGAATACCAAGTATGAACTCCACGATGAAGCTGGTGGCGAACATTCCGGCAAGCGTGAAAGACAGCAGTGTAACTATCGGAATCATGGCGTTCTTCAGCACATGCCGCACATCGACCGTGACGGCTGTGAGACCCTTCGCCTTCGCAGTGCGGATGAAATCCTGCCCCAGCACATCGAGAGTGCTTGCACGCATGAAGCGCGCCAGTCCCGCAACGCCGGGTATGCCAAGCGTAATAGCGGGCGTGATGATGCGTAAGTCGAAGAAGCCGCCCCATCCTGAGCATGGAACGAGGTCGAGCTTCAGGCACAGCCCCCAGAGCGTGAATGGGATGCTGATCATGATGGGGATTGACATGAGGACCAGAGCAATCGTCACGGCGGTCGGGTCTTGCCAGGTGCCCTGCCGGTGCGCTATGTAGAATCCGAGGGGAAGACCGATCGAAAGGCTAACAATCAGAGCCGCGGCATTCACCTGGAACGACACCCACATCTTGGGGAAAAGCAGCTCCGATACCTCCCGGCCACGGAAGCGGTAGCTTTCGCCAAAGTCCCCGTTGATGACGCCCCACATGTAAGTCGCGTACTGCACGCCGAATGGCCGGTCCAGGCCGAGTTGGCCCCGTATCTGCTGGGCGGCCGTTTCATCGTAGCGCGCGCCAAGAATTACCTCGGCGGGGTCGCCCGGACCGAAGCGCAGCAACGTGAAGGTAACGAGGCTGGTCGCGACCAGCAGCACGGGCAGCCATAGCAAGCGCCGCACAATGTACACCCACATGGGAGTTCCTCAGTCAGTCAGTTTGTCAGTCGGTCAGTTCAATCGGTCAGCAAGTCGTTAACCTATGGCGGGCGAGATAGCGCAAGGATAGCGTGTACTCAGGCGTTACGCAACGCGCCGCGCTCTGACTTACTTACAGACTGAAACACTGATAAACTTCGTAGTTACCAGTTACGATGCAGCAGGATTCGGGAGCGGTCTGCCTCGCTGAGGTGCGGCTCTATCTTGCGCGCGAACTCCGCCATCGTCTCCTCGACGGTGGCGTCGCTTGTGTCCAGCGCAATCTTGTGGCGCAGCGTGGAGTTGGCGACTGCTTCCTCGTACCTAGCCAACACTTCGGGGATGTCCTCCACCTTTAGCGGGCTGTGCTTGCGTGGCTCCGCGGTCATGCGCTGCGCGATGACTTCAGGAGATGCCTTCACATGCACCAGCACCATATCGGGGGCAAAGCGCATGATCGAGCCTTCCACCTGCCGTGAGACCGTCTTGCGGTCATGGTCCTGGTGGTCGGCGCCGTATCCGAAGTACATCGGGCTGTACACGGAGTCATCTATGTGCAGGCCGATCGACATCCAGTCAGGCCCGTTCCACGAGTTCGCCTGGATGTGATAGTAGAGGCTGTGACGCTGCGTCATCTCCCTCAACACCGGACTGAGCGCGAGCACCTGCCGCCGCTCCTCCTCCGTCATGTCCGGCTGCGGATGCCCTGATGTGTGCGGCAACTTCCAGTGGTCGTGAATCAGCGGGAATCGCGTCCCGATGTTCTCTTCCATCCAGTCGTCGATGGCGAACGCCAAAGTGCTAGTCCCCGTAAATTCACATCCGGCCAAGATGAGTCGCATGCTTTGTCCTCCCTAATCTGATGTAACTTCCCACTGTCATTCCGAGCGAAGCGAGGAATCTAAAGTCTGCGAATGGCGCATGTACATAGATTTCGGATTCTTCACTCCGCTTCGGTCCGTTCAGAATGACAAGTAGGATTAGCTGTCGTAGTCGAAATATATGTACCGGAACTTCGGTATGGTCATCGGCACAAGCCTGTAGTCCTTGATGTGCGGCTTGAGCAGCAGGTTGCGCTCGCTATCGTACCACAGCGGCACCCACGCAGCATCGTCAATGATCATCTGCTCAGCCTTGTTGTACAGCTCCACGCGCTTGTTGCCGTCACGCTCAACGCGCGCCTCTTCCAGCAGGGCATCAACCTCGGGATTCGAATACGCTCCGTGGTTAGTCTCACTTTCCGTGTGGAACAGGATGTCCAGGAAGTCCTGCGGATCAGGATAGTCCGCCGCCCAGCCGAGAGCGTAAACCTGGAAATTGCGGCGGTTCAGGTCCTGGAGATAGGTCGCCCATTCGACCTGCTGTATTTCCACTTCCACGCCAAGCGTGTTCTTCCACATCTCAAGAATGACCTGCATATCGATGCCGATGTCGCCGCCCGTACCGGTAACCGACAGGATTATGCGCGGCCGGGTCGCGGGATCCGCGTACTTGGACATCGCCATCTCTTCCTTCGCCTTCTCCTCGTCGAACGCCAAGCCTTCGATGCCCTCGGTGTAGCCCGGGAAACCAGGGGGCAGTATGCCATAGGCGGGAACCCTAAGGCCCGCGAGCACCTCGTTGGCAATGAGTTCCTTATCGATTGCGAGGTTTAGCGCGCGCCTGAAATGGACGTCGTCGAATGGAGGTTCGTCTACATTGAATCCGATGTACGAAACGCTGAAGCCCGGCGGCGCGATCTTCAGTTCCTTGGACAGCGGCTCGTTCGGGTCCTTCAGTCGCTCCAGATCGAAGATGCTGACACCGGTGATGTCTATCTCGTCGTTCTCGTATAGCGCCATCGCCTGTCCGCCCGCGAGGTTGAACACCACCCGGTCTATGTACGCGGGCTCGCGGTAGAAGTTGTCGTTGCGCTCTAGGATGATGTGCTCGCCGATCTTGTACTCCTTGAGCATAAACGGCCCGGTGGAGTTGGGCGAGTCCGTCCACCTGTCGCCACCAGCCTCGACATTGGCCCTGTCAACGACAAATGCGGTCGGATAGGTAAGCTTTGCCAGGAAGTACGCTTTGGGTGCATCGATCGTGAATTCGATAGTTCGCTCGTCGATAGCCCTGACACCGCTGATCTCGGTCGCTTCGCCGTCCAGAACCTCGGTCACGCCCACGATGTCGCTCAGGTATGTGCGCGCGACGGGAGAAGCAAGCTCAGGATTCGCTGCCCGGTTGAGCGAATAGACGAAGTCCTGCGCCGTGACGGGCTTGCCGTCGGCGAACTTGGCGTCTGGCAGCAGGTGGAACGTATATACCGTCCCGTCCTCGCTAATCTCCCACCTTTCGGCGATGTCCGGCACAATCTGCAGGTCCGTATTTAGCGTAACCAATCCGCTATAGACTTCACCGATGATGAACGCCGACGTGGTGTCCGACGTCTTGTGCGGGTCGAGCGTAGGCGGGTCGCTGAAAAGCCTCGTCATCGTGCCGCCGACAGGCCTGTCTCTTTCCGGGGCAGGCACCGCTGCCGGCTGCGCCGCCGGAGTAGGCGGTGTGGTCTGAACCGGGATGCTAGTCGGCGCAGTGGTCTCCTTGGTCGTCTCCTGAGCCATTGCGGTCTCGGGTTCGGCCGTAGCCGTAGCTTCTGCCGTCTCGGTCTGGGCGGCGGGAGCAGGCGCTTCCGGCTCCTCTACATCGGGCTGGCTCGCGCCGCAAGCCAGTGCACCGACAATTACAAAGAAAACGGCAATCAGCAATATTGGAATCAAGAACAGTTTTCTCATCTCACACCTCTGTGCGTAGATTTCCTCTCACCTGAGCGAAAGTGAATGGGTCGCTCAATAGTTAGGATGTGTTTTCGTCGTTTCCGATTTTGGTCGTCAGCCATGCCTTAATGAAGTCGTCCAGTTCGCCGTCAAGCACGGCATCGACGTCCGATGTGTCGTATCCTGTGCGGTGGTCTTTCACCATCTTGTACGGGTGCAGCACGTAGCTCCGAATCTGGTTGCCCCATTCCGGCGACACATGCTCGCCCTTCAATTTTGCTATCTCGCGTGCCTTCTCTTCCATTTCGCGCTCCACCAGCCGCGCCATCAGGATTCGCATCGCAATCTCACGATTCTGGTGCTGCGAGCGCTCGTTCTGGCAACTAACGCGGATGCCTGTCGGCAGGTGCGTTATGCGAACTGCTGTCGAGTTCTTCTGCACATTCTGCCCACCGTGGCCACCCGCGCGAAATACATCTATTCTCAGATCATCGGAGTTGATCGTTACATCAACACCCTCTTCGACTTCGGGTAGCACTTCCATCAGCGCGAAGGACGTATGCCGGGCGTGGTCGGAGTCGAATGGCGACAACCGTACAAGACGATGTACACCCCGCTCCGCCTGTAGATAGCCGTAGGCGAACCTGCCCGACACCTGGATAACCGCGCTCTTAATGCCCGCTTCGTCGCCAACGGAAACATCCAGCACGTCCCTTCTGAAATTACGCTGCTCTGCCCATCGAAGGTACATTCGCATCAGCATGCTCGCCCAGTCCTGGGACTCGACTCCGCCTGCCCCGGCGTGAAGCGCCACTAGCGCGTTCCGCTCGTCATAGGGTCCGGACAGTGTCAGGTCGAACTCCAGCTCGCCGAGCTTGCGCTGCATCTGCGCGAGTTCTTGAATAAAGATGTCCAGCAGCGAATCGTCTCCCTCCTCGATGGAGAGCAGAAGCAGTTCTTCCAGCGAATCTGCCTGCCTCTCAAGAGTACGCCAGTCCTCAACCCTTCCCTTCAGGTCGGACAGGCGCTGCATCTTGCGCTGAGCCGATTCCGGCACATCCCAGAAGCCCGGCTCTGCCGCCTCTTCTTCCAGGACTACTATCTCTTTTTCATCCGTGGGCAGGTCAAAGACGCACCAGAAGTTCCGCAATCCTGCTTCTTACATCCGCAATCTGACTCTTTATATCCTGCATTCCCTAGCGTCCTCGCGAGTTGCTATACGATTACTGAAACGCACTTCCCTTTCGAGGGGTTAGCAAGCATCCTTATCGTAACGGTTGGCTCTATCAACTTTACGCCGTATGGCAGCCGTCATCTGAGCTGACCGCTCCGTGAACAGCACTGCGAATGATTATATCAGTGAAACCATTCATATATAAACTATTCTTGATACTAGCGGTTGGCGATAAGTGATACTGCGCTCTGCCCATTGTTGGCGCGGGATTGTGTACGGTGTACAATCCTGACCACGCACAAGACTTCTGCGTCAGTGGGCTAAGAAACACTGCTGCCCTCTGGGCGCGGCGAGGTAAGACAATGCTGGACTTGCTGATTACGAACGGACTGATAATTGATGGCACGGGCAACCCGGGATTCTACGGCGCGGTCGGCGTAGAGGGCGACACGGTTCGCATATTCCGTGGCGACCTAAGCGGGATCGAGGCGGCGCGAACTATAGACGCGGCAGACCATGTAGTATCGCCCGGCTTCATAGACATGCATTCGCATGCCGGGCTTGTCATCCTGTCCGAGCCTGAGCACCATCCGAAGGTGCGCCAGGGCATCACGACAGAGCTTATTGGCGTTGACGGCAACTCATACGCTCCCTTCCACAACCATGACGACTTCCTCGATTTCGTCGCGTTAAACTCCGGGCTGGACGGCAACCCTCCGCTGCCCGGCAGGTGGTCCACTGTGGAGCAGTACCTCGATATGTTCGATCAGAAGACGGCGGTGAACATCGCCTACATCCTCGGCAACTCACCACCGCGCATCGCAACCGTCGGCTGGGACGACAGGCCCGCGACCGAGGCTGAGATGGCGGACATGAAGGCAATCATCCGCGAGGCGATGGAGGAGGGCGCGGTCGGGCTGTCAACAGGCCTCGACTACCCGCCCGGGGGATACGCTTCCACCGATGAGCTGGTGGAGCTGAGCGAGCTTGTGGCCGATCTCGGCGGGTTCTACCACACGCATGTGCGCTACCGGCTCGGCGACCGCTATCTCGACCCGTTCCGTGAGGCGCTTGAAATTGGCGTGCGCAGCCACATTCCGGTGCATATCACGCACTTCTATCAACGCGCGCCCAGCACGGGCGGCGGGCAGGGCTTGATAAGCCTGGTGGAGGATGCCGCCGAAAGCGGGCAGGATGTAACCTTCGACAGTTACCCGTATGTGTTCGGCAGCACGCGCCTGCTGATAATGGTGCCGGACTGGACACATGACGGCGGCGTCGGACCGCTCAAGGAGGCACTGGCATCGGAGGACGCGCGGGTGCGCCTGCGCCGCGAGATGGAGCCGCGCGGTCCTTCTTGGGACAATGTTTGGCTCACATACTTCAAGCAGCCGCACAACCATGTGTATGAGGGCTTGTCGATTGAGGCAATCGCAGCCATGCGAAACCAGCATCCGGTCGATGCGATATGCGACCTGCTGCTCGAAGAGGATCTGCAAACCTGCTACGTCTCCGACGGCGCGAACGGCAACACTCTGCCCGCATTCGTCAGCCATCCGCTGTCCATGGTGGGCAGCGACGCCGTGCTGCTCGGCGACTTCCCCAGCCCGCGCACCTACGGCTGCTTCCCGGTCATTCTCGCCGAGTACGTGCGAGAGGAGAACCAGATGTCCCTGCCGGAAGCGATACGCAAGATGACATCGTTCCCAGCGCAGCGCATCGGTCTGACCGACCGCGGCATCCTGCGAGACGGCATGAAGGCGGACATCACCGTCTTCCACCCGAACAATGTGCAGGCACCCGCTACTCGGACGCAGCCCAAGCAGTTCCCCATAGGGATCGAGTACGTCATCGTCAACGGCACAGTCGTTGTGGACGGCGGCGAGCACACCGGCGCGCTGCCGGGCCGCTCTGCCGGGCGCTGACGCATCGCCATGCCACAAGGACACTTGCGCCTCGACGAAGCCCTGGGCAATCTGCCGCCCGTATGGGCGGATGATCCCCTGCCGCACATCGACGCCGCGTTAAAGGCGTGCGGAAGAAAGATCGTCATTCTGGATGACGATGTGATGGGCACGCAGAGCGTCCACGACATCGCGGTGCTGATGGACTGGTCGATTGACGCGCTTCGCGCCGAGCTGGAAGCCGACAGCCGCGCCTTTTTTGTCGTGACCAACGCGCGTACTATGCCGGAGTCCCAGGCGCGGACGGTCAACTCGTTCATCACACGCAACCTGTGCGAAGCGGCACGGCAGGCGGACGTTGACTTCTCGTTAGTCAGCCGCCTCGATTCCACGCTGCGCGGCCACTTCCCGGCCGAGATGCAGGCGATAGAGTCCTCGCTGTCAGGCAAGCCGGATGGCTGGCCAACCGGGTGGATAATCGCGCCTCTGTTCCTCGAGGGCGGAAGGTACACGATTGACGATACGCAGTATGTCCTAGACGGAGAACAGCTCGTACCCGTCGGCGACACGGAGTTCGCTTACGACCCCGCGTTCGCGTTCACATCGTCAGACCTGCAAGGCTGGGTCGAAGAAAAAACGGAGGGCGAAGTACGCGCTGAGGCGGTGGCGAGCGTGTCCATAGACGATCTGCGGCTCGGTGGTCCTGAGCGAGTCGCCGCGATTCTATCAGCGCTGCCGAGCGGCGGCGTCTGCGTAGTCAACGGCGCGAGCAATAGGGACATGGAGGTCTTTGTTCAAGGGCTATTGCAGGCCGAGGCTACTGGACGGAAATTTCTGTTTCGTGCCGCTGCGTCGTTCATCAAGGCGCTGCTGGGACAATCGGAGCGACCCCTGCTGACGCCCGAAGACATGGGCATGGACGGCGGAGGCGGCATGCTCGTAGTCGTCGGCTCGCACGTGCCGCGCACCACGCAGCAGCTCAGCCACCTGCTGAATCACACCGATGCCATAGGCATAGAGGCAAACGTCAATCTGATGCTATCAGACGCAACACGGCAGTCCGAGATAGACCGCGCCATCGCCGCCACCGAAGATGCACTCGCCAAGGGCAGCAATGTAGTCCTCTACACGAGCCGCGATCTCGTTGAGGGGCGCAGCGCCGACAACAGCCTCGCCATCGGCCATCAGGTATCGCAGGCTGTTTCAGAAATAGTCGCTGGCATTGACGTCCGTCCTCGCTGCATCGTCGTGAAGGGTGGCGCGACTTCCTACGCAGTTGCAACGAAGGCGCTCAATGTGCGGTGCGCGTGGTCGCCGGGACAGGCTGCTCCGGGCGTGCCAGCGTGGATACTCGGTGAGGAAACACTGCATCCCGGCTTACCCTGCATCATCTTCCCCGGAAACGTCGGCAATGAAGGCGCGCTCACTAATCTCGTTGTAAGGCTGGACGAAAGATGAGACGCAGGTCGCGCCGAAACACACCCAATTCGCGCACTCGTCCTTCGACAGGCTCAGGACGAACGGATGGATTTTCGTCGGGTTCTCAGCGCGAGCGACGTGGTAGAGGAAAACAAAGAACACGCGCAGCCCAGAATACTCTCGCCGACAGACGTGATCCCAAACTGGCGCAGGAGTACGAGATCGAGACCGTCATCGGGCTGGAAGAGTACGCCCGGCGTGAGGTGCGAAGACGACTTGGAAAGGCAGCGTTCCTCGAAGGCAGCACGTCAGAAGGACGCTTCACCTTGCGCTTCGACGGCAGCATCCGCCGCTTCGACGAACTTCGGACGGTAACAGCGGTTCACAGAGTCGAGTCTTTCGCGGTGCCTCGTCCACGCGCATTGCTCGGACACCAGCACTTGACGCGCCTGCTGGGTGTCACCCACTTCATCCTAGACGCTCGTCCCGCTGGGACATTCCGAACATTTCGCATCGCGGCGGCTGGCGCGGGATCCGGCGTCTATTCGCGTCTGCGGCAGGAGATTTCGGACGCCACCGGACTCGAACCATCCGATGATGCCGCCAATCTGCAGATTGCGGTGCGCCGCGCAGCAGCGGACGATGGCGGCTGGCAGGTGCTGATACGCACAAGTCCAATGCCCCTGTCAGCCCGCAGGTGGCGCGTCTGCGACATGCCCGGGGCACTCAACGCTACTGTGGCGAGCGTGATGGCATCACTTGTCCGACCGCGCCCCAACGAGCGCGTGCTGAACCTGTGCTGCGGCTCAGGCACGCTGATGGTCGAGCGTCTAGGCTTGGGCACTGCAGGAAGCGTCACCGGCGTGGACATCAGCCCTGACGCGCTTCAATGCGCCGATGCCAACCTGCGCGCCGCCGGACATCGCGCTTCGGTGTCTCTGGTGCGAGCCGACTGCGACAAGCTGCCGCTGCCGGACGCCTCTATAGACACCATAACGGCGGACCTGCCATTCGGTATGTTGCAGGGCGGCGGCATCGATTCTCTGTACAGTAAGGCTCTTGCCGAATCCGCCAGGGTAGCCACGCGGAATGGCTCACTTGTGGTCATCACGACGCGTCGGCGTGCGATGCTATCTGCCATCGAAGAAGCATCACACTGGAATTTGGCAAACGAAATCCCACTAAGCATCCCCCACAGCCGCGGCTACATCAAGCCGCACATCTACCTGCTGAGGCGCGGCAGAAACTGAAGCAGTCGGCTATAATTTCAAAAGAGCGAAAGTCCCATCACAAACATTCACAGGCAGAGTCCGAAAAGCTCATCAGAGACGAGTCACCGACACACTCAGCAACCCAAAGAGGCGGAATAGCAATGAAGCAACTGACACTCCAACCCATCCGCAGCGTGGAGGGCGAGATACGTTTGCCCGGCTCCAAGAGCATGTCCAACCGCGTGCTGCTGCTGGCGGCGCTGGCGCAGGGCACGACGCAGGTGCGCAACCTGCTGGAAAGCGACGACACGACGCACATGCTCAACGCACTGGGCAAGCTAGGTGTTACGGTCCGCCACTCTGAAGACGGCGCATACTCCGAGGTTGAGGGACTCGGCGGCGCGTTCCCCGAAGGCGAGGCAACGCTGTTTCTCGGCAACTCCGGCACTACAATGCGCTCCCTGTGCGCCGCAATCTGCGCGGGCAGAGGGCGCTACACGCTGACCGGAGAGCCGCGCATGCTGGAGCGTCCGATAGGCGACCTCATTGACGCGCTGCGACAGGTCGGCGCGCAGATTGCTTACACTGGCGCGGACGGGTGCCCACCCCTTGAAATCGACGCGCAGGGGCTTGAAGGCGGCACCGTTCGGATACGTGGAAACATATCCAGCCAGTACCTCACCGGTATGCTGATGGCGGCGCCCATGGCTCTCGGCACGCTGACCATTGAGGTCGAAGGCGATCTGGTGTCCAAGCCCTACATCGAGATGACGCTCGATGTGATGCGGCGCTTCGGCATTGAAGTCGAGCGCAACGG
This sequence comes from Dehalococcoidia bacterium, assembly GCA_965203955.1. Lineage (GTDB taxonomy): Bacteria > Chloroflexota > Dehalococcoidia > Lucifugimonadales > JADFKI01 > Bin90. The sequence goes on from OZ241923.1 coordinate 835,033, forward strand.
ATACGAGTGGTTCCGTCTGCCCGGCAACCAGAGCTACACATCCCCCGGCAGTATCCTAGTCGAAGGGGACGCTTCTTCGGCGTCGTACTTCCTATCGGCAGGAGCGATCGGCGGTGGCCCCGTGCGCGTAAACGGCGTCGGAGACGGCAGCATCCAGGGCGACATCGCACACGCGCAGGTTCTGGAGCGGATGGGCGCGAAGGTGTCCAGCGGACCCGACTGGATCGAGATTTCGAGCGGCGACCTCACAGGCATAGACGCGGACCTGAACCACATCCCGGACGCCGCGATGACGGTCGCAGTCACCGCACTGTTTGCCAAAGGAAAGACTACCATCCGCAATGTGCATAACTGGCGCGTCAAGGAAACCGACCGACTTGCAGCTATGGCAACCGAGCTCCGCAAGGTAGGCGCGGACGTGGTGGAGGGCGAGGACTACATCGAGATTACGCCACCTCGGAAGATTCAACCCGCCGTCATTGACACCTACGACGACCATCGCATGGCAATGTGCTTCTCTCTAGCGGCGCTTGGGGACTCCAGCATCACCATCAACGACCCGGACACGGTCTCCAAGACATTCCCGGACTACTTCGACCGTCTGCGGGAGATTTGCCGCTCGTAAGTTTCTTATCCGTTACTTGACGGCGATAGCCCTGCGTCCGCGCACTGCGAGGTAGGTGATAGGCGCAAGCGCCAATACGGAGCACAGCGTCAAGATAGCGGCGATTCTCACCGGGAACGCGATGTGTAAAACGCTCGACTCGGACATTTCTGCGCCCAAGCTCGCCGCCAACACCGATTCTGCCGCTGCAGTGGGAGAGGCATGAGAATCCACGATGAGAATCATTGGCTTGGACGGATCTGCCGGCAGAATGCGGACCGCGAGAGGCACGTCAGGCGTTATGGAAGGAGGTAATTGTACCTGCGATATGCCTTCCCTTGACGTGAACGAAACCGCTATATCATCAGGAATCAGAGTTTCTGTCGGTGACGGTGCGGGCGTCAGGGTCGGTGACAAAGTCGCGGTTGAAGTCGGTGATGGCGATGGTACTACGGTAGCAGTATAAACCTCGAATGTCGGCGTAGGCGTCAGCGAAGGTGGTAGCGTCGCGGTTGTCGTGATAGTGGGAACCGGCGTAGCAGTATTCGTCTGAGTCGGCGTGGCGCTAACGGTGTTGGTGGCAGTTGGTGTCGTCGTTGCCGTTGGCGTTGCAGTCTTCGTTTGCGTTGCCGTTGGGACGGGTATCGGAGTGGCCGTTCTGGTTGCGGTGGCCGTTCTTGTCGGTGTCCGAGTCGGTGTCGTCGTAGGCGTTTCCGTAGGCGTGGCTGTGGGTGTGTTCGTCTGGGTCGGCGTAGCTGTTGCCGTTGGCGTGAAAGTCGGTGTGGCCGTTCTTGTCGGTGTCCGAGTCGGTGTCGTGGTAGGCGTCTCTGTGGGCGTGGCTGTGGGCGTGTTCGTCTGGGTCGGCGTAGCTGTCGCCGATGGCGTGAAAGTCGGAGTAGGAGTCGGGCTGGCGAGATTGAAGCGTACACTCCGACTCGAAAGGGGGCTGGTAGAGTCTTTCACTTCTGCCAGCAGGCTGGCGGTGTAGTCTCCGCCTGCTACCGTATCAGCGTCAGGCGTCCACACCAGATCTATTACCACTGCGCCGCCGGTTGCACTGCCCTTGTACACGAATGGCAACGGCGCCGACAGCCTGTCAAATTTCACGCTCCCGATGACTGTGCCCACAACGCCGGGCGTCCCCGATACATCGAACTCGCCATCCGTCAGCGGCAGGCTTACATCGAATCTCCGAGGGCCTCTCACCTGAAGCGTCATCTTTCGTATGGTGGCGCGCTCCCGGCCCTCGAAGATAAGCCTCCCCTCAAATTGCACCTGCTGTATTTGTCCGGAAGACATTGGCACAGTCTTCAGCCTAACGTCTAGGGCCGGCGTCAGGCTGAACGCTATACGCTCTCCAAGCACGAGAAGCAGCGCTACCAGTGCCAGCGGCGCTAGAATCCAGATGATATTTGACTGGACCGATGCAGCCAATCAGAGTGTTCTTTCGATGGTGTATCAGTTCGAATTGTGCATTGCCGTATAGACTACTCATCACTTCAGGATGAGGCACTACCTGACTTTTTGGGCAAGTTACTGGCTGATTGTACCACTCTATATATGACTATACCGTGACTTATGTACCGATTATCTATGACTTTTTCTGACTATTCTGGTCAGTGGCATAATTGTCACAGTTTCCGATTTGAAACGTCGAGGAGCCACCCAGAAGGCTGCCATCGGCCTAGGAGCAACAGCAAGATGGGCGAGAGTTGACGCAGAGGAAGAGATGCGCGCCGGTAAAGCGGAGTAAGGAAAGCTACCGACGGGTAGCCGTGTGCATCGGATTATTCGCTGGCATTACCACCGACGGGGAGATAGTGGCTTGAAGAGAGAGCCTCTTCAGATCAGCGCCGGCATCACGGCGTCGCCGAAGAGCTGCATTGATTCCTTGATCTCCTCGTTGGTCAGGCGGCCTCTGCGGTTGAATTCGAGGATGCACTGAGTCATCCCCGGAAGGTCATCCGCGAGATTTCTCAGTTGCTCGATACATCCATCAGGATCATCGTAGATCGAGTATTTCAACGCATCCTGGAAATTCCAAGTTGCCCAGCCCCCGACGCCGCTGGTGAAGCTGTGCCGCGATGTGCCGATGGACGAAGCGGTGGCATCCGGCGCAGTGTTGACCACATCTTCATCGCGCCAGTTCCGCGCCATCAGTCTGTGCGCCTTTTCCCTGGTCTCAGCGACGAAGAATGAGATGTTCACATGGAATGGCTGCGGATGCGAAGCCAGACCAGCGCACTTCGACTTTTCGAAATCTTGAAGGCGGTCTATCATCCTCGGCATGGGCTGGCTCAACGTCGTTCCGATCACGCCGAGTCCCATGCGCGCGGCGTACGGGAAGGTCTCGTCACTGTTCGCGGCGAGCAGCAACGGCGGGTGTGGCTCCTGCTGGGGTTTCGGCATCACCAGCAGGTCTTTCATGTCCCAGTATTCCCCGCTGAAATTCGCCTTCTCCTGTGTCCACGCGGCCTTGAGCAGACGAATGCCCTCGGAGACACGTCCCCGGCTTTCCTCGCTGCTTATGTCCCCTGCCTGACCGAAAGCCTGTCCCGATGGCGAGCCCCAGCGCCCTCCCAGGCAAAGGTCCAACCTGCCGTTGGTCAGAATGTCGCAGGTCGCTGCCTGCGTTGCCATGTGAATAGGGTGGTGAAGCGGAAACTGCGCTGCAAGCGTTCCGAAGCGGATTCGCGGCGCAAGTTGTGCGGCAGCACAGGCGACCATTAGCGGATTGGACATAGGTCGCCCGGGAAAGAATGTGGATTCGGCGAGCCAGGCGGTCTCGAATCCGAGCCTGTCTGCCAGCGCGATCAGCTCGATGGTCTCCCAGTGCCGGCGCGGCACCGAAGAGCCGATGTACCCGGGAACCTGCCAGAATGCTCCAAATCTCAAAGTCAGTTGCCTTTTCCTCTCAATCGAGTGTCCGGTGGCTCGCCATCAGCAAGCCTTAGGGCGAGCCTTAGTCTCAAATGGCTCTTGGTCACGGAAGCCTGATATTCAGGCACTCATCTACGAGAATGCCAGTGACGACCTCGATGCGATCATCCCATTTGCACATCTCAAGAAGGCGCTCTACGGTGTAGTCACCCCAGCGGGTCTGCTCTGCGGTAGGTCTGCCGCCCATCACCAGAGTAGCTATGTTGGCGTTTGTCAGCGCGCCGCAGCACATAGGGCACGGCTCGAACGTTGTATAGAGTGTAGCTCCGCCCATATCATCGGTGCCGAGGATCGAAGACGCCTCTCGCAGCGCAACGGTCTCCGCATGCGCCGTCGGGTCATGGGTCGTTGGCACAAGGTTGCGCCCGCGCGCGATTAGCTCCCCGTCACGCACGATCACCGAGCCGACTCCGACGTTTCCCTCGTCTGCCGCTCGCTGCGCTTCTTCAAGCGCGATTCTCATGAACTCTTCGTGATCGAGTGAACTCATTACGCCCTCCGTGGGAATGTGCATTCGCATCGGTCGCTCGTGCCTACCGAAGCGAATTACAATCTACCACATGTGAGAGCAGTTGGGCGACAACGGGGCGAATCAGTCAGTCACGACGCAAGATTTATGAAGGCGGCGGGCAGAGGGGCAGATTAGAGGTACGGAACATGGACGCCTTCCCCGGAATCCACTTCGATAGCGGGCGTGACCAGTGGCAAGACAATCTTCATCTCAGTGAACTCGCCGGCTTGCGATTCGACGCTGATGGAACCGCCGTGCTGCCGCACAATGTCGTTTGAAATTGCCAGTCCGAGACCAGTGCCCTTGTCCGTAGGCTTCGTGGTGAAGAAGGGATTGAATATCTTGTCGATTACATCGGGAGGCATCCCGCTGCCGTTGTCCTTTATACGGATTTCGACGTTTTCCGCTCCTTTTTGTGTTGCAATCCATAGGGTGGGCATGTACGGTTCGCCCTCCTGCTCGTCCGCGGAGAGCTTGCGTCGCTTTTCGTCTGTTGCGTCGCAAGCGTTGCCTACCATGTTCAAGAACACTCGGCCCAGGTCTCTGGGAACGACTTCTATCTCGCCCATGTCCGGGTCGAGGTCCTGTTGGATGTCGAGCTGGAAATTCGTGTCAAGCGCACGGGCGCTGTGATAGGCAAGCCTGGCGTGCTCATCGAGCAGTCCGTTGATGTCAGTGGGCCGCTGCTCGCCGGTATCCCTGCCCATCATGAGCATGTCGTTGACGATTCGATTAGCGCGGTCGCCATGTGTTCGAATGCGCTCAAGGTTGCTGGTGAGATCACCCGAGATTTCGTCGATATAGTCCTTGTCTTCTTCGCTGATGTCTTCTGCTACGTCTGCAAGAATTTCTTCCAGTTCGGACAGCAATTCCTCTGACGCTTCAGAGAAGTTCTTGACGAAGTTCAGAGGGTTCCTGATTTCGTGAGCGACGCCGGCCGTCAACTCACCCAGAGCCGCCAGTTTTTCCCGCATCACGATCTGGTCTTGGGCGCGCTCCAGTTCCGCCAGCACACTTTCAAGCTGCTCGTTCTTCCCCTGCAGCTCTTCGGCAAGCTGCTCTACGAGATTCAGGCGCTGCGCCTCGAGGGAATTACTGCGGAATATCTCCAGTGCGTGTGCCATGTCGGCAACCTCGTCACGTCCACCTATTTCCACTCTCGCCTCAAGGTCGCCACCCGCCATGCGTAACATCCAATCCGACAGCATCCGAAGACGACTCAGGAGCATTTGACCTACAAACAGCCATGCAATCAGAATTGCGCCGATAATGCTTACGGCGCTAATCGCAAGGAGAAGCGTGCGGCCGGTCAGGATCGCCTGCGTGGATGCGAGAGTTGCTCCATCTGCGCTTGAACGAGCCGTGTCCACGAGCGAGTCCACTTCGCCAACCAGCGCGAGGGCTACCCCTTGATTCAGGGTGAGGAGGTCCTGCTGGTTCTGCTTAATCTGCAGTTGCCTCTCCAGTATGTCAAACCCGTTGTTCTCGCCGGTGCCAAGTTCCGCCAGACGGTTCGTCAGGGGCACAATCTGGGGTCGAAGAGGCCAGTCATCGAGGGCGGCCAGGTTTCGCTCCATACTTCCTACCGCCGACTCAAACCGCTCCCGTAGCGGCTCAATAAGAGGCGCCGAGGAGATTGAGAAGGCGCTCTCCAATATCTGGTTGGCGGTGGTGGCATCGGCGTGCAGGCCGGCGAGGCTACGATACCGTGCGAGCTCAGCCTCCGAAAAATGCTCAGCGCGGGCGGCCGGAGGATCATGGAGATTGTGATACCCCGTCATTGTGTAAAACAGCTGATTATCAACTGCGGGGACCATAATGTCGTCTATCTGGTCCCGCAGGGTCGTCAGCTCGGCTCTAATCTCTTCTTTCTCATCGTTCAGCCCGAAGATCTCGTACATGCCGCCTTCGATGGCTTCTATCCCGACCGTCAATGTCTCCACAAGGGCACGGATATGCTGCGAGCGCTCAAACTCTCCTTCATTCAGGTGCATTGTCTCGGCATTGCCCGATTGTCCTGCCTCAAGAAGGTCGCCAATATCCATTTCGCTCGCTACATCGGAAGCAGCCTGGCCCTCCGCACCGAGCAGCACGCCCAGATGTACCTCCAGGGCATTTCCTGCCGCATCTATGCCCGCCGACTCGGCGGCTAGCTCTTCAGGAGTCGTCGCCGCCGTAAGGCGTGGAGCGGCATTTACAAGCGTACCGCTATGCTGCGCTATACCGAATGCCGCAACGACTTCAGGAAGGCTGCTATCGTTGACCTGGCTCTGGGCCTCGCCGACCCTGTTGAACGAAAACCAGCCTACGAGACTTGCAGCAATCGTCAGAGCGACCGCTCCACCTATAGCCAGGTAAAGCTGTGTCGATATCCGATAGCGACTCTCCAGTAGTCGCTCGAATCGCCTTTTTGTGACCTGAGTGGTAATGATTAGTCTCCTCGGCTCAGTTATCGCGGCTCAGCGTGGTAACGGGATGATATTCGCCGTCTTCGCCGATGACCGTAATGAAGACCTCATCGGAGCCCTGATTATCGTCACCGAAGCGCAGTTTGAATCCATCGATGTCGATCTGGTCCGAACTGTTCAGAATATCAAGAAAACAGGCGCGATCGACATCAGAGCCGCATCTCTCCAGGCCCTCTATCGCCAGTCGCCCCGCCAGATACCCCTCAAAAGACACGAACCCCGGATCTGCAAACCGATCGTAGTCAGACAGCGCGTTCAGATACGAGGATACGACAGGCGTGGAGCCGTCCGTCGGGAACGGAACCACCTGTGTAACGTAAACGCCTTCGCCACCCGCGCCAAGCTCATTGGCGAGCGCATTGCTGCCCACAAAGGAGACTGTGAGAAATATGGGGTCTGCGCCGGTGTACCTTGCCAGTTCGACCAGTGCAGCCACAGGCTCATAGGCGCCAATCATTATCACCGCTTCGGGGGACCCCAGGTTCAAGTCAAGCAGGGCCGCCTTCACTGCGGTGGTATTGCGGGGATACAGACCTATGGACACTGGCTCCATATCCCGGCGGTCAAGAGCCATGCGTACACCACGATAACCGGCGCGACCGTAGGAGTCGTCCTGGTACAGAACTCCGATGCGCGTTATGCCCAGGTCATGAGTGAGCCGGGCGACCATTTCCTCCGTCTCCTGGTAGTAGGACGCACGCAGGTTGACTATGTTCTCCCATTCGTCATCTCGCAGAAACTCAGCGCCGGTAAATGGCGCGATGAATGGCACACCCTCGGCAGCGGCGACCGGAGTGGCGGAGCGCGAAGTCGGCGTCCCCACCTCCCCGATGAGCGCGAAGACCCCTTCTTCCTCAATGAGTTGCAGAGTATTGGTCACCGCGGCTTCGGGTTCATAGGCGTCGTCAAGAGAGACGAGATCGAGCATGCGACCATGCACTCCGCCTCTCTGGTTTACCTCGTGAAATGCTGCCATGATGCCGAGACGCATATTCGAGCCCAACTCCTGTGCGGGCCCGCTCAGCGCGGCGGACTGGCCGAACAGCACGCGGCTCTCGGTTACTCCGGCTCCCTGTGAAGAAACGGTGGACCCTTCGGCAGGCGTGGGAACGACACGCTGGGCTGTTGCGCTTGGCGCGTCATCCGAGGAGGATTCTTGACCAGGGCCGGAGTCGGAGCAGCCAAGCGTGAGGATGAAGACAATGGTAATGAGAGACAAGATGGCCCCAATACCGAATCTGGTCAATGGAGCCGGGAACTTCATTTGTTCCTCCGCTTCACGATCGTCAAGTGATTCTTATCTCTTTCTCGCCTGTAATCGAGCTCGTCCATCATGGTCTTGACCAGATGAATACCTAGTCCACCTATTGGCCTTTCATCCACAGACGCCTCAACGTCAGGTATAGGCGCGTCCGTCAGCATATTGAACGGCGGACCGCTGTCTATAAACTCGATAGTAAGCGCATCATCTTCAGACGCGATGATTATTTCAAACTCGCCAGAATCGCCGTGATAGGCGTGATTGATTACATTCAGCCCCAACTCCTCTATAACGAGGTTGGCGGTGAATAGCAAGTCAGGGGGCCATTCTTCCTGGCTGCTAAGCGACTCGACTGCTTCGTTGATGCGTTCCAGCGCATCAGGAGAAGCCTCAATCATTAACGAAACTTTAGCACTCAAGCGGAGGTCTCACTTCTTCGAAGGGTCAGGCATGTAATATCATCGGACTGCGCGGCGCCGCCCGCAAACTCGTTCACCGCGTCGAAGATCATTTCTGCAGCCTCATCCGAGTTCCCCGGAGCGGAATCACGAAAGACCTCACGCAGTCTCTCTACGCCAAACTGTTCGCCTTCGTTGTTCATTGCCTCAGTTACACCGTCTGTGTAGAGTACGAGGGTTTCTCCATATTCGAGGGTGATTGTGTTCTGATTGTATTCCAGGCCCGGAATAATCCCCAGAGCGATCCCTCCGGTCAGAGGCAGTAATTCAGTGCTCCCATCAGGGCGGATCAGGAGTGGTGCGTCGTGTCCTCCACTGGCATAGGTGAATTCCCCGGTCTCCGGATCGTACACGGCGTACAGCACGGTTACGAACATCTGCGTTTCGTTTTCTTCGTGCAGCAGGGCGTTGACCTCTTCAAGCACCACTCTCGGCTCTGGACTGCTGATGGCTGCCCCTTTCATCCAGGTACGGCTTGACATCATGAACAGCGCAGCCGGGACACCCTTGTCCGACACGTCAGCGATAGCCAGGCCAATCCGGCCATTTTCCAGCTTTACGACGTCGAAAAAGTCACCTCCAACATTCCGGGCCGGTTCCATGCTGGCATATACCTGATATTCCCTGCTAGCAGGAAACTCCGTCGGAAGTATCGACTTTTGGATACCGCTGGCTACATTAAGCTCGTTCTGCAATGCCACAAGCTTGTCTCGCGATTCCAGGGCGTCCCGCCACTCTTCCAAGTGGCGCAGGGTACGTTCAATCGTTACACGCAAATCTCCGAAATCCAGGGGCTTGGTAACAAAATCGAACGCACCACGGTTCATTGCCGTGCGGATGTTTGTCATGTCCCCATACGCGGAGACGATGATTGACCGAATATTCGGGTTCATCTCAGAAATCTGCCCGAGGAGTGTAAGACCGTCCATCTGGGGCATGTTGATGTCCGAGATAACCATGTCGATGTCTTCATCCTGATTCAGCACCTCAATCGCTTCGATACCGTTCATGGCAAATACGAACTCATACTTGCGCCTACGGATATCGCGACGCATGCGCTGCAGGATCAGTGGCTCGACATCAGGTTCGTCGTCCACAACAAGAATTTTGTACGTGGCTTGCTTCACTCACATCCTCCCGCCAAACGGTGAGCAAGTGCTGTCCCGGTTAGTTATAGACCATGCCGCCAATTGCGCCTCTGTTAAGCGCGGCGGGGTCCGAATGTTATGCGGTAGCCGCTGATATGGCGCCACTCCGATCAGCCGCCGAGAGCTCCGAGCGCATCCGCGCGCGTGGCGTGGACAGGAATAATCTTGTCGAAGCCGCTTATCTCGAAGACCTCACGAATCTGCTCGGAAAGAGAGCAGACCGCAAACTTCGAGTTCTGCCTTTGGAGGGCTCGGGCGGTCAGCAGAACAACCCTGAGACCCGCACTGCTGATATAAGAAAGCTGCTCGCAGTCAAGAATTACGACACTGTCGGTCTCGTTGATTGCAGCCTCTAGCGCCTGCTGAAATTCGCCGGCGTTGGTTCCGTCAACACGATCTTCCGCCATTGCAACCAGGGTTTGGCCGTCTCTCTCTATAGTAACTTTCACTGATACCGTCTCCTTGCCTTGCAGGTAACCGAAACTGCGGATTTAATTATCCTAGGACATTTTACAGTAAGGAAAAAGTAATGCCAATCAATGAAACACGCATACCTCAAGTTTCTATCAACGCTAGTAAGGCGGAGCCGATGACGGGATCATTGATGCATTGATAACATAACACAGGTTGTGCTCATTATCCCATTTCCGTGTCGGCAAAACCACCTTGCGGTGAAGTATCTCGGACAGTTCCCCAGGACTGTTCCCTATTGGACACCACGCCGTACTAGTCGCGGATTTCATGCTTATGTTTCGCAGCGGCTGCTTCTATGCCGTATGTTCAAATTACACTAGCTCCTCGGCATGATTTCGGAAGAATAGTTGAAGTATGTGTTACTCAACTGTTGGTGCAACTCCCGGCAGAGGGTATTGACTCGATCCAGCATGGCCCTTTTGTCCTCATGGTCGGGCCACTCGTAGTGAAGCATTGAGGAGAGGCGGCCTGCCAGCCTCCGAGTCGCATCACTAGCTCGGCCGTCCGGTCCCGCTCCTATCGAACGAATTTCATAGCCGGCCCTGTCCAGAGAGCGAATCAATGACCCGGGCAGGAGACCGTCCGTCGTCAACACATCAAGCACGTTTTGGGGCTCCACCTCTACGTTGAATTGTCGATTATACGCTTCCACCGCGTGGTACAGGCGCAGCAGGCTTATCCAGTCGGCTACCGACTGCTCTTCGCTGGTTTCGTCAAGATCGATCTGCGCTATCAGAATCGCAGCGAGAAGCTGGGCACGTTCGATAAATTGGCCAAGCCGGAGGAAGTTCCAACCCTCATCGCGATACATTGTTGCCGACGCCACACCTGTAAAGGTGTCGATCTCTCCTTCAACACTGGCATAGAAACTCTCCGGCGACGTCCTCCATATTTCCTGTATGCTCAGACTCTGAATGCGCAGGTAGGCCAGATTCAAGCACGACCACATTTCCGCGCTTATGCTCTGGCGCATCTGGCGCGCGTTCTCCCTTCCAAGGCTGAAGCAGCTCCATACCGAATCAGGATTAGTCCTCTCGAATGTGGTATCGCCAGCGAGAGTAAATGAGTCCGCAAGGGTAAAGTTATCACTTTGGGTCAGGACAATTTCACCTGCCGGCGGCTCCCTCCCCATACTGACATAAATGCGACTCCAGCCGAAGTTAATGTCACGTACTGGGCGGTCAACTAAGGCTTCCGACTGCAACCTCAGCAAACGGCAATAATGCTGCGCCCGCTCCAGATAGCGACTCATCCAGTACAGGCCTTGTGCGGTACGTGCTAGCAACCGTATCAGTCCTCCTCTTCGTCGTATTCTTCCGGCATCAGTACGAACTCCGGATAGGCTTCCAGTCCCAGTTCCCCGCTGTCCTGACCTAAACGCTCAACACTTGTGGATACTCTGGCGCCAAGAGTCAGGCGCAGTAGATGCCACAGCAAGAACGAACTTACGAACACGAACACCCCCACCGCGACGATGCCGATAATCTGTGCCAGAATATCGCCGCCCGCCGCGATGACGACTGCCAAGGTTCCCCAGATGCCCACCATGAGGTGCGCGGGTATAGCCCCTACGACGTCGTCTACTTTAAGAATCTCCAGCAGCTTGATTCCACCCGTGCAGATTCCGCCGCCAATAGCCCCTATGACAACTGCCCAGTAATGTTCGGTTATATCCGGACCCGCGGTTATGGCGACCAGCCCCGCAATCGCGCCGTTAAGTCCGGCGAACAGGTCCATTCGTCCCAGTATCGGGCGCGACAGCACGAGCGCCGCCATTACTCCGGCCGCCGCCGCGAGGTTGGTATTTACGAAGATATGACTCATAGCGGTAACGTCCGCCGCGCTTCCCAGGGCGAGCTGCGAACCGCCATTGAAACCGAACCAGCCCAGCCAGAGAATGAAGACGCCCAGAGTAACGATCAGCACGTTGGACGGAGGCATCCCTCTTACGCTGCCGTCCCGTCGGAACCTGCCCAGTCGCGGCCCCACCACGATAGCCCCGGCAAGCGCCGCCCAGCCGCCCGTGCTATGCACAATGGTTGAGCCTGCGAAGTCCTGAAATCCCAGCTCGGCGAGCCATCCGCCTCCCCAGGTCCAGGCGCCCACGATAGGGTAAATGAAGGCGGTCAGTATCAGCACAAACAGGAAGAACGACCACAATTTCACGCGCTCCGCCAGCGTGCCGGAGACTATCGAAGCCGTAGTCGCCACGAAGACCATCTGGAAAAACCAGTCCGACATTGTGGAATATCCCTGCTCGGCAAGCGCATCGGTCAGACTGCCCTCGCCGGAAATCAAGGCTATTTCGTCAGTGGAAGGTCCATAGAGTAGCCTGAACGAGCCGATTATTCCCCCGGTATTGGCGACATCAATGTACATCAGGTTGTAGCCGATGAAGTAGAAGGCAAGTCCCGCAATAGAGTATATGCCGATGTTCTTCAGGCATATCATTGAAGCGTTCTTCGTGCGCACCGAGCCCGACTCGAGCATCGTGAAGCCCGCCGCCATCCACATCACAAGAGCGCCCCACAGCAGGAAAGCTAATGTGTTGAAAATGAACACCGTCTCCGTGTCCGGCCCTGCTGCATGGGCGATTCCCGGTCTGCCCAGAAAGAAGCCCAGCGCCACCGTCGCCAGTCCCGCCAGGCCGATTACGCGAGTTCGACTCGCAAACACATTAGCCAGCGTAGCTGTGAAATTTCTCATGTCACGCTCCATCCAGTTTTGCTGCAGGGACTGTGTTTTGGATTTGGCATAAAGTCACTGTGAAGTTTAGCGGCTATCCGTCCACCACCCAGACGTCTTTGCCTCCCCCACCTTGGCTCGAATTAACCACCAAACTCCCGCGCTTCAGGGCGACGCGACAGAAAGCGCCCGGAACGATACGAGTCCTCTGTCCGTGCAGCACGAATGGGCGCAGGTCCACATGACGAGGTTCAAATCGTCCATCTATGAAACAGGGCGACTGCGACAGGTCCAGCGTAGGCTGCGATATGAAGTCGGCGGGGTTCGCCCGGATCTGCTCGGCATATTCGTCGCGTTCCCGCTTCCCGGCATGGGGTCCGACCAGCATTCCGTAGCCGCCCGACTCGCCCACGCGCTTGACCACCAGCTTATGGAGATTGTCGAGCGTGTATTCCAGTCCCTCCGGCTGACGACACAGGAATGTTTCGACGCTGGCAAGAATCGGCTCCTCTGCCAGGTAGTAGCGAATCATATCGGGAACGAACGCATACACGCTCTTGTCATCCGCAACGCCTGTGCCCGGCGCGTTCACAAGCGTAACGTTGCCACGCATATAGGCGTCAATCAGCCCTGGAACCCCCAGTAGCGAGTCCTTCCTGAAGACGAGAGGATCTATGAAGTCGTCATCGACCCTGCGATAGATGATGTCAACGCGCCGCAGACCCTTCGTAGTCCTCATATAGACGAACCCGTTGTCCACCAGCAGGTCTCTTCCTTCCACGAGTTCCGCGCCAATCTCGTGCGCCAGAAACATGTGCTCGTAGAAAGCGGAATTATACACGCCGGGCGTCAACAGGGCGATCGTGGGATCGGATCTCCCTTCAGGAGCCAGTTCGCAAAGAGTTTCAAGCAGGACGCTTCCATAGTGTTCAACCTCGCGCACTCTCGAACTGCGATACAGGCGCCGGAAGCTCGTCTTGACCGCCTTCCGATTCGCGATCATGTAAGAGACGCCGGAAGGCACCCGCAGGTTGTCCTCAAGCACCATGAACCCGTCGTTCGTGCGCACAATGTCAGTGCCGCATATCGAAACCCAAGCTCCGAAAGGAGCTGAGAAGCCGTGCAGTTCGGGGCGGTACTGCGGGCAGTCAAGCACCATATCCTCGGGAATGACTCCGTCATTGACGATACGGGGCTTTCCGTTAGCGCCATTGGTGCGCGGGTGACCATACACATCTTCCAAGAAGAGGTTCAGCGCGCTGATACGCTGGGTCAGACCACTCTCGATATGAAGCCAATCCGCGGCAGGCAGCAAGCGCGGCAGACAGTCAATGGGGATTATTCGCTCTTCTGCCTCTTCATCTCCGTAAACAGTGAAGGTGATTCCCTCGTTGGAAAAGGAGTTAGTAACTCGCTCCTGGATGGTTGCCAGTTCTTCATCGGAGATTTCAAGCAGGATCTGATGGAGCTGCGCACAGTGACGGCGAGGTGTACCGTTGGCGAGGAACATCTCATCATATATGGATGAATTCAAACTATAGGCATCGAAATCCATAGTACTCGCTCACTGAGACGCTTCAGTCAACATACGGCTTAGAACACAAACGCGGGACACTACGGACTCGCACAATCCGACGACGTCACTACTCCAACCACGCAGAAATCTGGTAAGGAGAGCCAAAGGGCGGAAGGGAATTGATCACCGCATCCAAAGTTCAAGGGATATTTACTGGGGATAATATCATGTTATTATTGTTTATGTAAGTTGGCGCGTTTACGATAGAGTTCGTGCGCTGCCAGCGCCTTTCTGATAATGAGGCTCGATAGTGGGAGGAGTAGTGTAATGTTGAGATTTGCCGAGGAGATCATTCTACTGATGCTCAACGACGGCGATGGAAGGTTTGCTCGCGTACCAAAATGGTCTCTGGACTACGCGCTGGCCGGTGGAGTCCTGATGGACCTCGCCCTGGAAAACCGCATTGACACCGATCTACAGAATATGATCTTGATAGACGACACTCCAACCGGAGACAGCCTGCTAGACTCGACCCTAGCCGATATAGCGGGCGGCAAAAATCGCAGCACGACTTTCTGGCTGGAGCAAACCGCTGACAAGGCGGACTCCATCCGTGAAGAGGCACTAAAGCGGCTGATTGACGGGGGAATTCTTGAAGTTGAGGACGACCGCTTTCTGTGGGTCTTCCGCTCAAGGCGCTATCCGTCAGTCGATGGGACCGCGGAGCGCGAGGTGAAGCTGCGAATTATGGGTGTGCTATTCAGCGACGAGATTCCGTCTCCGAGGGACGTAGTCATTATATGCCTCGCCGATGCCTGCGGCATATTCAAGGGGCTGCTATCGAGACGAGAACTAGATAACGTGGCTTCTCGCATCGAACAGGTGCGTCGCCTCGACCTCATCGGGCAGGCGTTGTCGAAGGGCATCCAAGACATCGAAATGTCCATCGCGGCATCTGTCCAGCCTCACGCCTATTAGAATAATGCATGCTGCTGATTCCAGAGTTCAGACAGCAGCGTAAGATATCTTATCCCCGTCATTCGTTGCGCCTTTTGAAGGCACGAGTGACGGGGGGTTTTCTCGCCCTGACCCGCTTTCACCTGCGACTCTTCGCACGATCTCCTCACGATCAGACCAATTCTCAACACCATCCCATCTACTACCGCCGAACGGAGCAGCCGATGTGGTGTGGTGTGCCCTGTTTCCTTTCGGCGAATTTGTGGGTTAGACTATTCATCGCGCTGAGTCCCAGACCAGACTCGAGAGTGCGCTGCGAACCCATCGAACTTCGGTTGGGCTGCGTGATTGAGGTGCGTTTTGCGGGAAAATCCTGAAATCGGAAATGGCGGTGCCCTGTCAGACCTGCGCGTCCTGGATTTCACGCATTACATCGCGGGGCCGTACGCCACCAAGCTACTTGCTGACTATGGAGCGGATGTACTGAAGGTAGAGCGACCGGGAATCGGGGACGGCGCGCGACGCATCGGCCCGTTTCCGGATGATGTGCCGCATCCGGAAAAGAGTGGGACTTTCCTGCATCTCAACACCAACAAGCGCAGCATCACGCTCAATCTCAAGTCCGCTCAGGCGCAGGATATCGTCCGGCAGCTGGTGAGGAACGCCGACGTAGTGGTCGAGAGTTTCCGGCCGGGCCAGATGGCTGCGTTCGGACTGGGTTATGAGACGCTTCGCTCGCTCAACCCTCAGATTGTGTTGACTTCCATATCCAACTTCGGTCAGACAGGCCCGTACCGCGACTTCCGCTCCTCGGACATTATGATTTATGGCATGGGTGGCGAGATGTACTCGACCGGGCTTGAAGACCGAGAGCCGCTGAAACTCGGCGAAAACGTAGTGCTCTACCAGGCAGGAGCCATCGCAGCTACCGCTACAATGGGCGCCGTATTCGCTGACAGCAGCCAGCATGTGGACGTGTCGCTGATGGAGACACAGATTGGGACGATAGATCGCAGAATGAGCATGCTGCTGGCGTACCAGTACAACGGCGAAATCTCGAAGAGAAGCGCGACAGCGACGGCGGGCGGCTATCCAAATGGCGTCTTCATCTGCCTTGACGGCTACGTGCAGATCGCGGGTGGGCGCAATTACTTCGAAAGGGTCGTTGCTATGATGGGCGCGCCGGATGTGCTGCTCGACGAGAGATGGTACGAACCTGAGGCGCAGTACGACTCTGAACTCGAGGACGAATTCAACGCCTACTTCATCCCCTGGTGCCTGGAGCGAACGAAGTTAGAGATCTGGCATTCGGCGCAGGAAGCCGGAGTGCTGAGCGCTCCGGTCAACGCCGCGTCCGACCTAGTGAACGACAAAGAGCTTCACCAGCGAGGCGCGTTCGCTGAGATAGACCACCCTGTTGCGGGCACGCTGCTGTATCCGGGCAGGCCCTTCATCATGAATGAGTCCCCGTGGTGTATCAGACGGCCCGCCCCACAGCTAGGGGAGCATACAACCGAAGTGCTCAGCGGGCTTGGATATACCAAAGAGGACGTTGAGAAACTGCGACAGCAGAGCATAATCTAGCGACCGGAGGCACGAGGCAATATGACAGACAGCGGGAGACTGCCGCTTGAAGGCATTCGCATCCTGGACATGACGGTCGTCTGGGCGGGAACATACTGCGCCACGCTGCTTGCCGACATGGGTGCGGAGGTCATTCGCCTGGAATCGATCAAGCGGCTGCCACCCATAACTCGCGGTTACATACCCTACCCGCCCAAAGAGGTCATCGAAGGGCTGCCCGCATTCGTCGCGGCAATGCCCGGACGCGAGCCCGGCAAGCGCCCATGGAATCGCTATCCACTATTCAACGCTCACGGTCGCAACAAGCTGGGCATCACTGTTGATCTCACGCAGCCGTCGGGCATGGACATATTCAAGCGTCTTGTGGCAGTTAGCGATGCATTCGTGGAGAACAATGTCACGGAGACGATGGACAAGCTCGGCATCTCTTACGAGATGATGCGTGAAATCAACCCTCGCATCATCATGCTTCGAATGCCCGCCTACGGCAATACCGGGGCGTATCGCAACTACCGCTCGCTGGGCGTCCACATGGAGGGCGTGATCGGACATACTATCGTGCGCGGTTACGAGGATATGGACCAGTCATCCAGCACCAATGTCTTTGCGGCGGATGCCGCCGGCGGAGCGCAGGGAGCATTCGCCATGCTTGCCGCGCTCCACTTCCGCAGGCGCACGGGCAAGGGCCAGTTAGTAGAACTGGCGCAGGCGGAGAACATGATCGCGTACACGGGACGCTTCTTCATGGACTACGCGATGAACGGGCGTGACAGCAGCACCATCGGCAACCGCCACACGAGCGCCATTCAGGGTTGCTACCCGTGCGCGGGCGACGACCGCTGGGTAAACATCACTCTTTTCGACGACGGCGACTGGTCGGCGTTCTGCGAAGCAATCGGAAAACCCGACTGGTGCAGCGACGAGCGCTTTTCGTCGCACACCAGCCGCTACGCCAATCAGAGGGAACTGGACACGTATATCGCCGAGTGGACACGTCGGCACGACCACTACGAGGTCATGCACATACTGCAGGCAGCGGGAGTAGCCGCCGGGCCTGTGATGGACCAGCGAGACGCCTTCGCCGACCCGCATCTGCAGGAGCGCGGCATATTCGAGAAAGTCCACCACGAAGATGTGGATGGCTCGCACCTATATGTCGGCGCGCCGTACAAGATGTCGGATGCGCCAATCAAGATACGCAGTGGCCCCGTGCGACTTGGCGCGGACAACGAGTATATCTATAAGCAGGTGCTAGGCGTGAGCGACGAGGAGTACGCGGAGTTCGAGCGCCTGGGTCATATTGGAATGGACTTTCCGCACGACGAAGATAATACAGATCGAGCAAATTGACAGGGTTTGTCTGTTATTCGCTAATTCATCGCTCTATCCGGTTCCATTGAATCTTCAGTTTACCTATTTCCCCAGATGTCAGACAACGCCCTTGCACTCCTTAGTCTGGCCAAGGTTGTATAAAAGGGTCCTCTTGGTGCTACGCCCTCAGCCGATCGGTCATTTCTGATGGGTTCTATCTCAGTTGCAGGTTCAGCAAAGATAAGCTTATATTTGCCGCTATCACCATAGGCTTCTATACTGTCCACAGGAGCAAAGTGAGTAATTGCGGACTGTGGCGCTGACTGATACGCAGCTATGTACTTAATTTGGTCAAGGCGTGAGCTATGAATTCGAATTTGGAACCAGCAGTGCTCGTTCCGTTCGTTCTGTCCCAGAAACGCGCTTCTGAAACGTTCGTCTCCTTCAGACTCTCTAACATTAGCAGGAACAACCACTACCATATCGTTGTCGTTTGCGGATGTGGAAGCATATGAGGCAGCGCTATGAGTTGTGACACTTGGGCCAACTACAACCTTTCTGTCTTCAAATGCTTGGATGTTAACTAACGGTAGGATACGCAGAATCTCATTGTAGAAACTCTGAATGTCGGCCTTATCAGGTTCAGCAAGTTCGGGTTCTTGGGGTACATTGCCGTTATCAAGTTTGCAGAATCCAACCTCTCCAGCACGCTTTATTAGTTGATACTCAAGCCATGTTATATGAGCGCGATTGAGCGTATCCCCGATTGATATAAACACCACACCTCGGTCCCAAAAAGTCTTCCCGTCAATGTGCGAATCGATCCTACTCCGCACGCTACCGCCTTGCCCTACATAGATCTTAGGTACTTCCATCTCTTCATCATCTACTTCTTCGTCGTTTCCGATCAAGATATAGACCCCAGACTGGTCAAAGTCAGGGTCATTATCACCAATTCGGTCCCACTTGTTTCTTGGGAAAGCGATGACCTTACCTGACCATCCAAACCGATCAATTTTCAAGAAGTCTGATTCTCCTTCAGGCGCGAAGATACGAATGCTGAAAGGATCTGGCATGTATTTAATGCCCTCCAGAATTGGATTAGTCGGCTATCCAAGAGGGGAAGCTTGGAAGAGACCCATAGCCTCTTGTCGCCGGAACGAGTAACCGACGACAGTGTAGCCTAATTCAAAGGTGTACATCTATGACTTTTTACTCCAGAGGCGGAATGATACCCTGATCTCGCAAGGCGTCGATCTCCTCGACTTCATAGCCCAGCTCAAGCAGCACGGCTTCCGTTTCCTCACCAAATGTCGGTGCTGTTCCCAGAGTTGGCTGGGTCTTGCTGAACCGGGGCGCGACTCCGGCATGCGTGACTTTGCCGAGGTGGGGGCTGTCCTCATCTACGATAAGCCCATGTTCTCGCGGGTAGTCATCGCCGAGAATATGCTCAATATCGTCGTTTCTGACTGCGTTGATCCCAACCGATCGCAATTTGCCCAGCCAGTCCGATACACTCCCTCGGTTGATCACTGAGCTAATCTCGTCGGAGAGCAGGGAGTCATTCTGAGTACGTAGTTCTTCGGTGGCGAACTCGCTGCGGCATGATAGGTGAGCAAATGCCTCCAGACTAACCAGGCCATTCCAGTCAGCATCGGCAATTGCCAGCCAGCCGTCAGCAGCCTCGTATAGTCCATTAAGCGCATTCATTCTGCGAGCGTCCAAACCCTCGACTTCGCTGCGCTCGTAGCCGTCGTAATCAACCAGATATGGCGACGAGAATGTGGAGCCGGTCTGCGCCAGAGATGTGTGGACGAACTGCCCCTTCCCCGTTTGGCGGCGATGCAGCAAGGCGAGCATCACGGCGTATGCTCCCATCAATCCCGTGCCGTAGTCGTTGAATGTGTAGGGTGAGTGGATGGGCCTTTCACCCCGACCGCCGTTGCGAACCTGAACTCCGGTTGCAGCCTGCGCGTTCTGCTCGTAGCCGGGACGGTTCGCCCAATCGCCGTCCTGTCCGAATGCGTTGATCGCCAGATACACGATGTCGGGTTTGCGTTCTCGCAGCTGTTCATAGCCGATACCCAGTCGCTCGGCAACGCCCTTGCGAAAGCCACCCAGCACTACATCGGCGGTATCCACCAGACGATAGAACACTTTGAGACCCGATGGCTTGGTGATGTCGAGGCAGATGCTGCGCTTGCCCCTGCCCACATCATAGAGTTGCCTGTCGGTTGGCGGGCGGAACCAGCTATCTATCTTGATGACTTCCGCGCCGTACTCGGCAAGCGTTCTTCCGCATGTAGGCCCCGCGAGTATGATGCACAGGTCGAGCACTCTGATTCCACTGAGCGGCATGTTCATTGTGGCTCCCCTACCTCCCATGTTTGTTGACGGCATCTAAGTCTGAAGTACGAGCCAATAATACTCCAGACGTGTCCGGTTAGTCATCAGCCTACTACGCGAGCCAAAAGGACGAATCTTGAACAGTTACCTTGCCTGACATCCTCAGGGTTGAGTATAATGTGCGCCAGAAAGCAAATCACGACCTCGGAGGGCATCGAAGAATATGGACAGTAATGAGCAAAGGCGGATTTCGCGCAGGAGTTTCCTTATGGGCATCCCTGTCGGAATTGCGGGAGTAGTCGCATTCAATGCCATCGGCAAACGGGTTATCAGGCGTGGCGCCTCACAATACCCCAAGTTTCCTGAAGGCTCAATCTTCAAGCCCGCCAACGACCGCACGGACGCATAGGCAACCAATCCGACTTATTCCGCTCGGCCCGGTGCTGCCGAATGGCGCAGCCAAGCATGAGAACCTCGCCTGAAATTCACAGCGCGGGGTTTTTCACATAGGGAAATTCCTTTAGCGTGCCACTTTTAACCCTGCATTGCCATTTAGACTGCTCCATATTTCAAACTGATACACTACCGAGATTTCGCCGACAGAGGGTCATTATGTTATGGAGGAGCCGACAATGAAGGTACTGATGACAAATGCCCACTTGGGCGAGGGTTTCGTCGAACAACTGCAATCGGAGTTCCCACAGGTGGAGTTCCTCACAGCAATCAGCATCGAAGAGCAACTAAGAGAGGCTGCGGACGCCGATGCGATATGCGGCTGGCCCGACAGCCCCGAGGTCGTTGAAGCAGCAAGACAACTGCGCTGGATACACTGCCCAGGCACCGGCATCGACAAGATCATGGCGGAATTACCCTCGCTCGCAGATAGCGATGTCGTGCTGACTAATGCAAGAGGTCCGCACGCGAATCCGATGGCAGACCATGTGCTGTGGATGATGCTGTCGCTGTCGCACAGGGGCAGACAGATGGCGGAAGACCAGCGACTGGGAGTGTGGGACGCGGACAAGTATTCTCACGCATTCGTGGAACTC
Source organism: Dehalococcoidia bacterium (assembly GCA_965203955.1). Taxonomy (GTDB): domain Bacteria; phylum Chloroflexota; class Dehalococcoidia; order Lucifugimonadales; family JADFKI01; genus Bin90. The sequence goes on from OZ241923.1 coordinate 856,345, forward strand.
TCGGGCAGCACTATGGGCATTCTCGCCCTGGGCGACATCGGCAGCGCAATCGCACGACGAGCTTACGGCTTTGATATCGACGTATATGCCGTGGACATTAACCCGGTTACTCCTCCTCCACAGGTGAAGGAAGTCTGGGGAATGGAGCGTTTAGACGAGCTTATGCAGATGTCCGACTGGTTCGTCGTAACTGCGCCACTCACGGAAGAGTCGCGCGGGCTGATAGACCGCCGGCGCATTGGTCTGCTCAAGCCTACGTCGTACCTGATTGTCATATCTCGCGGCGGCATTGTGGATGAGGACGCTCTTGCTGACGCTCTACAGAACGGCAGGCTGGCGGGCGCGGGAATTGATGCTACTGCCATCGAGCCACTGCCGACGGAAAGCCCACTCTGGGGATTGGACAACGTCGTGCTGTCGCCCCATGCGTCGGCACTCACGCCACAGATGTACGAAGGGCGTCGGCAGATATTCCGCGAAAACATGCGCCGCTTCCTCAGCAACGAGCCGTTTATCTATGTATGCGACAAGCGGGCCGGCTTCTGATGCGTGTGCTCATCGCAGACCGCTTCTCGGATGATGCGCGCGCTAGTCTGGCTTCCGATGGCTTTCGGGGCTTCTACGAGCCCGATGCGAGGGACGAAGCCCTGACGACCGCCATTGCCGACACACAGGCTGAAGTCCTGGTCGTCAGAAGCACCCGAGTTGCCGCTGACGCGCTGAATGCCGGGCAGCTTGCCCTTGTGATACGCGCGGGTGCGGGATTCAACACAATTGATGTGGAGACCGCCAAGTCGCTTGGCATATTTGTCGCCAACTGCCCCGGAAAGAACTCGAACGCGGTCGCCGAAATCGCCTTCGGCCTCATCATTGCGCTGGACAGGCAGATACCGGCGAACACGGTAGACTTGCGCAGCGGGATCTGGCGAAAGGCTTCGTACAGCAGCGCTCGCGGACTGGCGGGCAGCACACTCGGGCTGATCGGCGTGGGGCGCATCGGTCACGCCATGATTCCGAGAGCGAAGGCGTTCGGTATGTCCGTCGTCGGCTGGAGCCGGTCACTCACTTACGACGACGCGGCGCAGCTGGGCGTTGAGCGCAAGGATTCACCGATTGAAGTCGCGAAAGCGTCAGACATAGCGAGCGTTCATGTATCCTTAACCGAAGAAACCCGCGCATTCATCGGCAGCGAGTTCTTTCAAGCGATGCGCGAAGGCTCTATCTTCATCAACACGTCTCGCGCCGAAGTCGTAGATGAGTCTGCGCTCGCGTGGGCAGTTCGAGAGCGCAGTATTAGAGCCGGGCTTGATGTGTTCGAAGGCGAGCCGCCGTCAGGGACAGGCTCCATCAATAACCCACTATTCGCCCTTGACAGGGTTATTGGAACTCACCACATCGGCGGCCAGACATCGGAAGCGCAGCGAGCAATTGCCGACGAGACCGTCCGCATCATCCGCGAGTACCGGGCGACGGGAACACCGCCCAACCTGGTCTGGTGATTGACGCTATTCCCTCGCGGTAACCTCGGCATCAATGAAGTCTAAGATTGCCCGCACCAATTCCTCAGGCTTGTGATAGCCGATGTCGTGAATGGTGTCCGCTATCCAATGCACGCGGCAGTTCGGAATGCCTTCCGCCGCAAGATTCACCATACGCCTGCGATTAGCCGCGAATTCGGTATTCGCTCGCTCCGCCGATGGCCCCGCAGGCACAATCAGCGACGGGCACTTGATGCGCGGCCAAGCCTCTGATGCCGGGTCGTCCCACATCGCGCGTATGACCTGTGCCTGGTTTTCCGGTCGCAGGATGTCGTATATCTGCCCGTCCTCCTCATAGACCATCGTCTGCACGATGCGCTCCACCTCGCCATTCCAGCACACCGCGAGCTGCCCTCCGATTCGCGCCAGAAACTCGTCGCGAGTGCCCGACACGTCGCGCGGCGCGAGCCTCTGGCTGAACGCCTCCCACGTTGCGCCCGGCAGGATCTGGGGGCTGAAGAAGCCGCCGTCTATCATCACGAGCGCACTCACGCGTTCCGGGTAATGAGCCGCAGTGCTGACGGCCACATTCCCGCCCCATGAGTGTCCAAACACGATTGCCTTTTCGATCCCAAGCACATCGAGAAGGCCAACCGCGTCCGACGCCACCGAATGCCAACCGTACCCGTCCGACGCCTGCGTAGTCTGACCATGACCGCGCTGGTCGGGGGCGATTATGCGGAAGCGGTCTCGCAGAAGCGGAGACACAATGTCATACCAGTGCGCCGATGACGCCAGCCCATGCAGCGCGAGCACGGGCACGCTGCCGTTGCCATCTTGGGGGGCACCCCAGTCGAGGTATCGCATTCTAAGATCGCGCACATCCACCCAGCACTCGTGCGGCATATTGGTCATGGCCTTATTCTCCGTCCGTTACATTCAACCAGGGTGTGCTTCGATTCACTCCGTAGTGGCGACCGGCTCAAAGTTCTGCGGGAACTGCGGGGCAAAATAGACATACGCGTCTTCACTCCCTATATTGTGACGCACGCCTTCGCGGAATAGCCAGTAGTCCATTACACTGCGCCAGGTTTCGCGGTTGACTAGTCCGCTCGCAAACCCCTCAAGCGTCACATTGCGATAGGTATGCTCAGGGAACCACCAGCGGTGCCTGATTCTCTGGCCTTCCGTGTACAGGCCCTCAAGCGACGGTGTTACGTCTCCCTCGTTATTGGAGTGAACCAGCAGGACCTCGGCAGTCGGCGATCTGTCCACAAATGTTTCTCCGCCGATACTCCTGTAGCTCGCGTGGTATCGGCTGCTGTCACGTAGATACCATGCCCAGGGCCATGTAAAGCCGCTGGTGTCATCCACATCTATAGCGATTCCGCTGTTTTCGCCTTCGTACCCGTCGGCGCGCCTGAACTCTGCGGCAAGCGTGCGTATGTCCGGCGACGTCTGCGTGTACACCAGCATCTCGACAGGCACATCCCCGTGACTGTAAGCCGCCACAGCCGACGCGCGCATAGTCAGCAGCAGCAGGACTACTACCACAGGAACCGCGGCAATCTTCGCCACACTCCTCATCCCTATGCGACGCGCCACGTAAACGGCTACGCCAATCAGAGACACCGTGGCCAGACCGGAGACTAAAGCGACCGCGACGCCGTTGCCGTCTCCTCCTGTTCCTGCGAGCGCCAGCATCCATACCGATACCATCAGTACCGGTACGCCAAGAAGAACGAGGATGCCTTCAAAGCTAAATGCACTGCGCCAGTCAATCTGTGACAAGATCTCCCCCAGGAACTTCCCGGCAAGCACGATTAGAGGGAGTGTTATGTTCACGAGCAGCCACGGCATCTTCTCACTCGCAATCGTGAACAGCAACAGCGTCATTCCGCACCAGTAAAGCAGGAAGAGCGTGAAGGCGTCCGCCCGTTTCTTCACCCAATAGTAGATCGCGGCGGCGACCGCCAGCGTTAAGGGCAAAAATTCATACAGGGGCGTTATGACGAAGTAGTAGTACCAGGGCTGGTTGCCCCTGGCGACATCCTGCTGCGCGATCCAATAGCCCAGCCCGCGCCACATCCCTGACTCGATACCGCCAATATTCGTGAAAAAAGTGGAATAGGATAGAACCCAGATACCGTAGAAGATTCCGGCTGCGATCAGCCACACCTTCTGATCCCACAGGAAGCCTGTCGCCACCGACACGCCCATAAGAATAACCATGATCAGAGAAGCAATGAGAATCGCGCCGCCAACCGGAGAGCCGACAACGCCTCCGCCATCATTCGTAACGAATGTCAGGTTCGACCAACTCAGTAGCGAAGTGTCCTGCAATATTCCGATGGCTGCCGACCACATCGGCAGCGTAAGCGTTATCAGTACAAGCAGGAAAGCTGCAGGACCGCGCAGCGACACCAGCCTTGCACCACGATTCCAGGAAGCAGACACAATACGACCCACCGCGACGATTGTCTTGGTTTCTCCGACGCGAATATCCGCTTTCTCCAAAATGCGCGGCACGTTCATGTAAAGCAGCCAGAGAGCAAGAAACAGACCGATCATAGCCGTTACGAGGTACGACGTCTCCTTGCTTGCGAATGCAAGCGCGAGAAGCGCCGCCGCTACATATATGTAGCGATGCTTGCCCTCATCGATGTACCGCCACATGCATATCACCAACCCCAGAACCCACACGGCCATGAGTATGTCATTGCGAGCGAAGCGGCTGAAGTACAGCAACGCCGGCGAAAAAGCGAGCATCACCGAGGTGAGCAGCGCGCCAACCCTCCCAAGCCTATCCCGGAAGAAAAAAGGCAGGAAGACAAGGGCAGTCCCGGCAACAGCATACAGCAGGCGCGAAGTGTAGTCGCTATCGCCGAAGATAAAGAATATCGCCGCGTTCAGCTCAAATTGCAGCGGCCCGTGCATCAACGGGTCGTGCCTGAAACCCTGCCCATCGGCGAGTTGCCACGAGTAGAAAGAGTGGAGACTCTCGTCGTGGTGAACGGCGCGAAACCCCAGGTCCCAAAGGCGCATCACCGCCGCAACGACGAAGAGGGCGCCATAGGCAACCAGCTCCGCAATTAGCGTTTTGGCGCCAGTTGCATTCCCGGAAGCATCTCTCAGTCTCTGGACAGATGCTCCGAGAATCGGGATGTTAAGGGCAGGTCCGTAGGGCGGCGAAGTTTGTTGGGTTGCTTCGTTATTCATAGACTATTGAGAGTATCACGCTTGCGGATTCAATGCAGAACCTGTGCTCACTAAAGATAGGGTAACGCGCCTGTGTGCGGGGTGCAATGTGTCCCATCAAACGATGTCCTGAAGCGGTCAGTGAGCGTGAACCACGCGGTGGAATTCTGATCTACCGCTAGTTGACATAGCATTATCAATAAAGTACATTGACCGCGTTAGCGAAGTAGGGCTTTGACCCACTCGTGGATATGAACTACTCCATCGGCTTTTGACCCCGTTTGCCACGCTTGGAGGTGTGTAGTGAAGTATCTGATTTGGTTAAGTCTACTGGTGATTAGCTTATTTATCCTTGCCTGCGGCTCCGCACCTGTGACGACTCCCGCAGCACCACAGTCGCCTCAACAGGCAGCGCCGGCACCGGCGCCGGCTGCACCACAGCAGGCAGTTCAGGCACCACAAGCCCCAAGAGCTCCCGCGGCAGCAGCACCAGCAGCACCAGCGGCTGCCGTTCCCGCTGCAGTCGCCACGATTGTGCCGCAAGAAGTAGCCCCGGTCACCAGGGCCGCTCCGGGCAGGTCCGCCGGTCAGACTGCCCACATAAACCTTGCTGCAAGCCAGATTGACCCGGTGGCAGGTTATCCTAACCAGGCCGCATACGGCCCACAGTGGGTGAATATAAGCCTTGGTCTGGCGGAATGTCTCTTTGTCCGGGAAGGCGACAACCTGATGGCACCCCAGACCGCTGAGTCGTTCCAGCTTGCTCCCGACCTGAAACAGGTCACATTCAAGCTGAAGCAAGGCGTGCCGTTTAACTCTCCCGTCGGAGTGTCCGAGGACTTCGGAGAGATGACCGCGCATGACTGGGTATGGTTCTTGAACGACGCCAACCCGACGTTCAACGTTGAGTCCACCTTCCGCATCGGCGGCGACCTTGCCGCGGCGTTCGGAGAGGCGAAGGTAGTTGACGACTACACCTTCACAATGGACGCTGCTGAGGGCGTTGTCATTGGCGCGTTTAACCTTGAAGACACGATCAGCGAATATGGCAAGGGCCCCGGCGTTTATAGCAAGAAGGCTTTCGACACCAAGGGCGCTGAGTGGATGAAGCAGAATCTGGTGAGCACGGGTCCGTTCATCGTGAAGGAATGGGTGCCTCAAAACCGCGCCGAGCTACAGGCGCTTCCTGAGCACCACAAGCACCCATCGCACATTGCGACATTCACGAGGCTGCATGTGCCCGAGACCGCAAGCCGCATCGCAATGCTACAGTCCAAACAGGCCGATATCGTCGAACTTGACCCTGTCTTTGCCGACCAGGTCGAGGCTGAAGGATTCCGCTACATGGTGCCTCAGCCCAAGTGGATAACCGCGTCATACATGTGGTCCGGCAACCTCTGGGAGCAGACGCACGCTCGCACTGGCGAAGTTCTTGATCCTGCCCCCTGGGACGCTCCTTCCAATCTGGTTGACTATCCCTGGATTGGCAATCCCTGGTGTGAAAGAGGCGAGGCCTGCCACTACGAAGATACTGATAACCCGCCGGGCATGAGCGACATGGAGCAGGCCAGGCTGGTACGCTGGGCTCTGTCATACGCCATTGACAGGCAGGGCATCGTAGATGGGATCCTAAACGGTTACGGCGCGGGAATGCCGACTGAATACATGGGCCCGAACTTCGGCGGTTGGGACCCGAACAGGAAGATCACCAACACGCAATCGGATGCCGTAATGGAGAAGTACGGCTTCGGCGACAACGAGATGTATCCATCTTACGGGGTCGCCACACCTATGGCGAACTTCCCGTGGCCGTGGGACATCCCGTATCAGCCGTCATTCGCTGAAGAAATTCTTGACATCGCAGGTTATCCGCGCGGATCGGATGGAGTTCGCTTCGAGATTTCCACGAACATTTATCGCGCGGAGATTGGCGACGTGTCCTTCGACATCGGCGACCTGACTGCCGGACTATGGGAAGCCATTGGCGTGAAGACTACCATCCTGAACGAAGACTATGGCTCGGTCGTCGCCACACGCTTCCGCTTGCGCACGCAAATTTGGCCGACACTGAAGAACGGAGCTGTTGACGACGCAACCTGGCCTGCGCACTGGCCGCTGCCGTTGGTTGACTCCAGCTTGTCGCGCCCCGGCTGGGGTGCAGGCTTCGAGTCCCGCTTCCTGGCGGACATGCACAACATGACCAAGCTGGAGCCGGACAGGGCTGCCGCCATCGAGCAGCACATGGACGTTGTTGACTGGACGATCTACTGGCACCTGTACTCCGGCGTCGTTGAAGTGCCGAAGGGCTACGGCGTCAACCCGGAGAAGGTATCCGAATGGGTCGGACGCTCCACGCAGGCACACTGGGCCGGCGCTGAGCCGTGGTTCATAGTGCCGGCGCAGTAGTCCGATCTACCTCGCCATAGGTACACTTAGTTAGCGACAATAGAAAAGAAGGGCCTGCACGAAATCTCAGCGCAGGCTCTTCTTCCAAATTAGGCTCGAATCTTAGACTGACCCGCCCGGTTTAGAGACTCCAAATATGCAGCGATTTCTCATACGCCGCGCAATCTCAATAGCCATATCGCTGGTAGGCGCCAGCATAGTCATCTTCTCCATGACCCGGCTCGCGCACGACCCGCGCGAACTCTTCGTCCCGGACACGGGCTACGGCATGTCCGAAGAGCAATGGGAGGCGCTGGGCGATAGGATGGGATTCAACAAGCCCATTCCCATACAATACCTGACATGGTTTGGCAACCTTCTGCGGGGCGAATTCGGCAAGTCCATTCACCAGGAATTGCAGGTGCGGGACATCATATTCAGCAAGATGGGTGCCACAATCCAGCTTGCTGTGGGTGGGTGGTTTTTCGCTATCCTGGTAGGCGTCCCACTGGGTGTTGCCGCTGCCTCGACTCGCGGCACAATCTGGGACTATCTAAGCCGGGGGTTCGCCCTTTTTGGACAGGCGCTTCCTCAATTCTGGACGGGCATTATGGCGATACTGGTATTCGCCGTGTTGCTGCAGTGGCTTCCGGCCGGGACGAGGGGCGACGAGTCCGGGTTCGATATCAGGTACTACATACTGCCTTGCGTGGTTCTGGGCTGGCCCGCGGCCGCCGGCATCATGCGACTGACACGATCGGCCATGCTCGAAGTGCTGGACTCCGAGTTCGTCAAGCTAGCTCGCGCCAAGGGTGTTGGAGGCTTTCAGGTGATCTGGAAGCACGCGTTGAAGAACGCACTAATTCCGCCCTTGACTTCGGCGCTGCTGCTGATGGCCGGATACCTTAACGGCGCGCTGGTGGTGGAAACGGTGTTCTCGTGGCCTGGCATCGGATGGCTCGCGCTGAACCGCGCCGTCTATGACAATGACTTCCCGCTCCTGCAGGGGACGGTTTTCACCTTCATCCTGTTCTATCTGTTCTTTGCGCTGTTGGCCGACATACTGTACGCGGTCATTGACCCGCGCATCCGCTACTCTTAGGCAGGTGGAAACAGCAAGATGGAACTGACGACAACCTCACATCCTCCTGTCATCAGGCAGCTTGCCGCTAGCTGGGCCTTCGTGCGCCGGTGGCCGGTCATACCCGCCGCCGTCATTGTCATGCTGGTGTTCATGGGTGTATTCGGACCCTACATCGCACCGCACGATCCGGTAATTGCGGACGCGCGGAGCAGGCATGTCCCGCCGGTCGGTATGGAGGTATGCGTGGGGCCGAGGTGCAAGGTCGGGAGTTGGACTAATCCGCTCGGCACCGACCATGTGGGGCGCGATGTGCTGAGCCGGATCATAGTCGGATCGCGCATTTCGCTGATAGTGGCCGCTCTGTCGCTCGTGGTCGGCCTTATCGTTGGCACCAGCATCGGCATGATAAGCGGCTATCTGGGCGGAATATTCGATGAGATCATCACACGAATCGTGGACATCTGGCTTGCTCTGCCGTTCCTGATGGTGGCGTTGCTTGTCGTGCTGATATTCGGGCAGAGCATTGGCGTGGTGTTTCTGCTGCTGGCCGTGCTGTCGTGGGTGGGGTTCGTGAGGGTGGTTCGGGCGCAGACGCTGCAGCTAAAGGAGATGGACTACGTTGCGCTGGCACGGATAGCGGGTGCGTCGGGGGTGCGGATTATCTTCAGGCATGTGCTGCCGGGGGTGATCAACTCGGCGATCGTGATAGCGACGCTGAACGTGGGGAACCTGATACTGGCGGAGGCGACGCTGAGCTTCCTGGGGGCGGGAATCCCGCCGCCGACACCGGCATGGGGGGTGCTGATTTCCGAGGGGCGCGAGTATATCGGGACGGCGTGGTGGCAGACTGCCTTCCCCGGGGTGGGGATATTCATGGTGGTGATGTCGCTGAACTTCCTGGGTGACTGGGCGCGGGACCGGTTCGATCCGAGGCTGAGGCAGCTGACGTAGTAGTTGGTCAGTCGGTCAGTTTATCAGTAAGTCAATCTTACGCCTATCATCGTTCTTGTAGAATGACGGTGGGCGTAATTCGTTTCACCCCCATTCCTTCGGCAGGCTCAGGACAGGCTCTAACCTTCCCCCCATCGAGGGGGAAGGGACTTTATCTGCTGCTTTGCGGTTAGATCATGGAGTAGCTCTGGCCGCCGTCAACTACGATGCAGGAGCCGGTGATGAGGTCGGCGCGCTGGGAGGCGAGGAAGGCAACGAGGTCGCCGACGGGTTCGGGCCAGCCGAACCTGCCGAGGGGGAGGTTGCGGGAGATGAAGTCTTCGACGACTTCGGGGGGGTTGTCGTTCTGGAAGCGTTCCCAGGAGCCTTCGGGGTGGGAGATAGAGCCGGGGGCGATGCTGTTGACGAGGACGCCGTCGGTGACGAGGCTGAGGGCGGCGTGCTTGGTGGCGGAGATGAGGGCGGACTTGGCTGCCATGTAGGAGAGGTTGCCGCCGTATTCCCTGCCGTAGATGGAGGCGATGTTGATGATGCGGCCCCACTGCTGGGAGCGCATGTGGGGGATGACTTCGCGCATGAGCTGGTAGCCGCCGAAGAGGTTGAGGTCGAAGGCTGCCTTGAAGTCTTCGAGGGGGAGGTCGGCGATTGGCTCGCGGGCGCGGGAGCCGCCGGCGTTGTTGACGAGAATGTCTATGGGGCCGATGCCGTTGACGACGGCCTGATTGAGGGCGGGCATGGCTTCGGGGTTGGTGACGTCGGCGACGATGCCCTGACCGCTGACTCCGAGGGCTTCGATTTCGGCGACGGTGCCGTCGAGGGTGGACTGGGTGCGACCGCAGATGGCGACGTTGACGCCTTCGCGGGCGAGCGATAGGGCTGCTACCTTGCCGAGTCCGCGGCTGCCGCCGGTTACGAGGGCTACTTTGCCTTGTATTCCAAGATCCATGTTGAGGTCCTCCGTGTGAGTTTGTCAGCGCGGTGTTGGCGCGGCACAAGGCTAACACAGAGTTAGTTGGTGTGTCAGGTTGGACCGCAAGCGATCAGCCATCAGCGGTCAGCCGTCAGGTGACAGAACCCCTCACCCTAACCCTCTCCCGCGGGGAGAGGGGATCTGGATTCCCGCTTTCGCGGGAATGACGAGATGAGTTAGGGGCTGCGAGCGCGCTCCTGGTCTTGGCGGTCTTGTTGTTGCTGGTTGTAGCGCCATTCGTCGAAGCGGAGTTCGCGGGTGGCGGTTTCTCTGATGCGCTGGTTGCGCTGCTTTTCCTGCTCGCGTTGCTGCTCTCGCTTTTGCTGACGGCGCTCTCGCTGCTCCTCGCGTTCGATGCGACGGTCTGCCTTTGACTCGGGGTTGTGGAACTGCGCCAGCTTCCACGCCTTGTCCGCCCGCTTCTTGCGCTCGATCTCCTCGTCGATGCGCCTGTCCCACTCTTCCTGCTGCGCCTGCTGCTCGGCGAGACGCTGGCGCTGCTCCGGTGTCAGCGGGGTGTGCATCCTGGCGACTTCGGGGTGGTCTTCGGGCAGGTTCTCGCAGACGCAGAAGCAGTCAGGGTGGCAGCGCGCGGACTGGAGCATGAACTCGGCGCTGGGGAATGACGGGCTGTTGAGGGTGATGCCCAGCATTATATTTACCGCTTCGAGCCTGTCCCTGCCCTTTGTGGTGGGGTCTTCGCCTTCCATGATTTCTACGAGGCACTTGACGATGGATGCGCCTTCGCTAGTGTGGATTCTTATGTCGCGGATTAGCCTGTTGGTGAACTTGGTGCGGTCGTCGGACAGGGATGAGCCGGAGGGGGCTTTCCCCTCACCCCAACCCTCTCCCGCGGGGAGAGGGAGTTTTAGGTCGGCTGTCGAGGGAGAAGGGATATTTTGGGTCCCCTCACCCCAGCTCTCTCCCGCGGGGAGAGGGGGTTTAATGTTGTTGGTCGGGGTGTTTCCGATGCCGAGCTTGTGTAGGAGCTTTGCGGCTTCGAGCTGGTGCCAAGGGGTGCAGTTGGGGGCGTCGCCTTCCATGATGGCGGTGACGCTTGCGATGATGCGCCTGCCGTTGTCGGTCTGTTCGATGACGTGCTGTTTGAGCGACTCTGCGAAGTCGCTGTGGGCGGTCTGCTCTTGGGTTGGGTGTTCAAGTTGTGAAATCATTTGTTCGGATTATAGGGGCGGATGTACGGGTTGTCAAGGGGGAGAATCTGACATTGATGGACAGGATGGGTAGGATGGGGTTAGGTGGTTCCTTTGGTCAAGCTGTGCGAGTATCTTTTGAAGGGTCTTGGGGACCAGCAGTTCGGAGGAGAAGAATGGCGAAGTTCAGTCGTGGGGATTTGGTAAGGGTTGTGGAGTATCGGGATCCGGCGTTTGCGGGGTTCGAGGGGGCTGTTACGAGGGTTTACGAGCCGGGCGGAGGGGGAACGGGAGGGTCGCCGGAGGGCGGCGAGGGGGCGGCGGACGGCACGGGGGTTGCCCATTATGACGTGCAGATCGAGATGCTGAATGCGCCTTTGAGCGGGATTCCTGAGGATGATCTTGAGTTGGCGTAGGGGGCGATGTGGGGACGGAGGTGGTCGGGCGGACAAGGGTGTGGTGAATGAGTTACATGCTATTTTTCTGGTAGTTGCATTAGATTGTGAGGTCGGCGGTCAGAAACGGTTCCTTTCCCAATCCAAATGCCTTTCCATAGACTTAAATGAGTTCTACACTAATGAATAGGGTAAGCTCGCAACACCTGCCGAAATTAATGAGGGGTTCGAAGATCCATGAAAGAACGAGAATTCACTTGTGAAAGCGAAGATTACATAAACGTGCGACAGAAGCTTCTAAGACTGAGTTGCTTGGAACCGCAAGGGCTTGTGATTTTGCCTTCCAACTTTGATTCTGCGAATTCAATTGCTGAGTTCCGAATGCCTTCTGAAGCCATGACTGTAAGAAAGCTCTTGAGTCAAGCAGATGTACCTTGCGGAGGCTTGGTCAGAAAGAATACTCGGGTTCCATATGTGATGCACAGGTCCGCAGAAATAACTATTCCTATTCTGTTCTTTTCTGCTGTGCTTTTGGACAACCTTGAATGGTTAAATATCACGGTTGATACAATCACGGCTTATGTCACCGAGTTTTCATTAGGTTTGCTTTCAACGCAGAAAGTCAACCTCGAAATCATACTCGAGGAACCAGAGGGCGCTTGCAAGAAAGTCACTTACAATGGACCTCCAGAATCCATGGGGGAGGTCAAGTGCATCATAAAGGAGTTGAAGTCTTGAATGATGAACTGCCACCATTTATCGTCCGATTCAATGATGTTATCGAAAGAACTCACACTTTTCGATTTATCACTAGGAGTTCAGAGTTACAGCAGGAAGCGTTACTTAAGCTAGATCAGCTCAGGACGGAGTTGAGGAATGAGAAGTCCGCGGCCATAGAGTCAGGCGATGAAGATAACGCTAATCTGATTCTAGCTTGCGAATGCGCGCTCAGCGCGCTGTCATCAGAAATACAGATGTGCATCCTCTTGAAGGAGGGAGAGCCAGGCGCGGCTTGGGACAAACTCATAGAAGCCCAAAACTCTTGCAGGGCTGCCGTGCACGCCCACGGTGGCTTCCAGTTGCTAGTAAACCACATCAGAAGGTTGGAAGCAGCTGAGCATCTGTTTTTCCCTCCGCAAACATTTATGAGCCCCGGATTCTTAGTCAAGAGTTACAGATGCTCAATCTGTAAGAAAGACTACGAAGAGTGCGAACATATTGCCTCACGGCCTTATATGGGAGAATTCTGCTCTATCATCGTGGAAGATGTAGAAATAGACCACGTATCAATTGTCGACGATCCAGCTGATAGACGTGCTCGAGTCGTGACTCTGGAAGTGGAAGAAGGTATGCGAGACCAGATGACGGAGAAAATCACACCTCGTACCGAAGCCGATTTAGACGGAAACCTAACGGCCAAATTGCTGCATTTCGATTAGATTTTACGAATGAGTTCATCGGTCCATTTCTCAGTCGTCCCCGGTGCGGGTGACTTGGTCGTTGAGGATGGCTTCGGCTAGGCAGAGCCAGCAGATGGGCTGCTCGTTGTGATTGTAGAAGGCGTTTTTCTTTGCTACTGCGTCTCCGCACCATAGGCAGACGCGCAGGCATGCGTTGTCGGGCTTGCTGGTGGTTTCGAGGGTCATGATCGGTCCTTTCTGGTTGGCGGGGCGGGGCGAGCGGATGGGGCGAACCGCTAGAGGGAGCGGAGTGCCATGAGCAGGGCGGGGCCGAGGATGAGGGCGAGCATCAGGGCGCTGGGCGAGGGCGCGTGGATGCTGATCCGGGCAGTGCCGCCGTTGAGGCGGGTGGTGATTCTGCTGATTTGAGCTGTTGCGGTCTTCATCTTGGCAGGCTCCTTGTTGCTTTGTGATGGTCGGTCTCGCTGCGCGGCTTTGGACGGGGGATTGACTGTTGCAGCCTTGCCGTACCAGTAGTCGTGCTTTATGATTAAGAGCATAACATATAGTAACATCTATGTCAATGATAGAGTGATAGCGGCGCGGTTATGGTGAGGGAATGGCCGAGAGTGCGGGAGAGTTGCACGGTATGGGGCCTGTGTGTTGCTAAGAGGTGTTGGCATTAAGTTCGACATTGCCTTTGATGCAGGCTTCACCCCCATCCTAACCTTCCCCCATCGAGGGGGAAGGGACTAAATGCCTCGCCTCAACAAGTGTAATCAATACAGAGGCGTAAATTTGGTTGACAGTCGGCGGGAGTTGTGGTAACGTAATATATTAGTCAAAATATGTGCTTTTCCACCATTGCGTACTCTCGATTGCAGAACCACCACCTCGGTCGAAGTGCGCCATTTTTCACTTCACACTGTTTTCCCCATGATTTGCCCCACAAGTGGCCCCATCGTCCTGTGCATTGACGACTAAGCGGCAGTATCAGCAACTTCAGCCATCACGGACAGACGAGAGACAACCCAGTTAGCAGCATTGGCATAAGTCGGTACACCCCCATCCTAACCTTCTCCCATCGAGGTGGAAGGGACAAAACTAGCAGCCATCACTTTGCCGAGGAGCGTGAGTGCATGACCTTATCTATTGCGAAGCCCGCTACGAATGGCCATTCCACAGAAGAGAGCACGCGATCATACGCGGCGACCAATACGGTGCTCGATGTGCCGAATCTGATCCAGGTGCAGATAGACTCGTTCGAGTGGTTCAAGGCTAACGGCCTGCAGGACCTGTTCGACGAGATTTCGCCGATAGAGGACTCGCCTGGGGCGCGGTTCGAACTTTCGCTGGGCGACCATTACTTCGAGGACCCCAAGTACACTGAGGACGAGTGCCGCGAGAAGGAGATCACGTACTCTGCGCCGCTGTATGTGACGGTGACGCTGGAGATAAAGGCGTCGGGGACGGGGCACGGTGAGATCAAGGAGCAGACGCTGTTCATCGGGGATATACCGATGATGACCAGCAACGGGACGTTCGTGATCAACGGTGCGGAGCGCGTGGTGGTGAGCCAGCTTGTGCGCTCGCCGGGGGTGTATTTCACGACGACGTCGGACACGAATACGGGGCGCGGGCTGGCGTCGGCGAAGCTGATACCGTACCGCGGGGCGTGGATGGAGTTCGAGACTTCGAGCCGCGACGTTATCTCGGTGAAGGTTGACCGGAAGCGGAAGACGCCGGTTAGCACGCTGCTGCGGGCTATGGGTTATGCCACGAACGAGGAGCTGATCGAGATGTTCTCGGACGTGGATGTGAACGAGGAGCACGAGTACATCCGCACGACTATCGACAGGGACGGGGCGGTGACGAATGAGGAGGAGGCTCTTCTGGAGTTTTACCGGCGGCTGAGGCCGGGTGAGCCGACGAGCCTGGAGAATGCGAAGAACCTCATAGATAACCTGTTCTACAACGAGCGGCGGTATGACCTGGGGCGCGTGGGACGGTACAAGCTGAACCGGAGCCTGAGCAGGGATCCTGCGAACACGATTCGGACGCTAGAGGCGGAGGACATCATTACGCTGCTGAAGCAGATGATCCGCATCAATAACGCGGAGGTTACGCCGGATGACATCGACCACCTGGGGAACAGGCGGGTGCGGGCGGTCGGCGAGCTGATACAGAACCAGGTGAGGGTTGGGCTGCTGCGGATGGAGCGTGTGATCAAGGAGCGTATGACGACGCAGATAGACCCTGCGACGACGACGCCGGCTGCGCTGATAAACATCAGGCCGGTGGTTGCTGCGGTGCGCGAGTTCTTCGGGGGGTCGCAGCTGTCGCAGTTCATGGACCAGACGAATCCGCTGGCGGAGCTTACGCACAAGCGCAGGCTGTCGGCGCTGGGGCCGGGCGGTCTGTCGCGGGAGCGCGCGGGTTTCGACGTGCGCGACGTGCACCACTCGCACTACGGGCGGATCTGCCCGATCGAGACGCCTGAGGGTCCGAATATCGGACTGCTGGGGTCGCTGGCGACGTATGCGCGGACGAATGAGTTCGGGTTCATCGAGACGCCGTACCGACGCATTCAGACGGAGATATTGAATACTGACCCGGACATCGAGGGGCGGACGCTGGCGCAGGATCTCGCGAATGAGGACGGCTCCCGGCTGCTGACGGAGGGCCGGGTGGTGAACAGCAGGTACATGAGGCGGGTTACGGCGCTGCCGGAGCAGCCGGTGAAGGTGAAGCCGTATGTGTCTATGGACCCGGATGCCATCGAGTACCTGGCGGCGGACGGCGAAGAGGGGCTGGACATCGCGATGGCGAGCGCGGCGCTGGACGAGAAGGGCCAGTTCGTGGATGAGCGGATCGAGACGCGGCGGGGCGAGGGCGTCGGGATGGAGCCGCCGGAGAATATCGCATATATGGATGTGTCGCCGATGCAGCTTGTGAGCGTATCGACGGCGCTGATCCCGTTCCTGGAGCACGACGACGCGAACAGGGCGCTGATGGGGTCGAACATGCAGAGGCAGGCGGTGCCGCTGCTGAAGCCGGAGTCGCCGCTGGTGGGCACGGGGATGGAGAGCCGGGTGGCGCGGGACAGCGGACAGGTGATTATGTCCGAGGTGAACGGCGTGGTTACGGAGGTTACGGGCGAGCGGATAAGCGTCGTGGACGAGAGCGGCGAGCTGCATTCGCACCGGCTGCTGAAGTTCCTGCGGAGCAACCAGGGGACGTGCATCAACCAGCGTTCCATCGTGAACAAGGGCGATGTGGTGAGAGTGGGGCAGGTGCTGGCGGACAGCTCCTCGACGGGCGGCGGACAGCTTGCGCTTGGTCAGAACGTGCTTGTGGCGTTTATGAGCTGGGAAGGGTACAACTTCGAGGACGCGATCATCCTGAGCCGCAAGCTGGTGAAGGACGACAAGTTCACTTCGATACATATCGAGAAGCATGAGGTAGAGGCGCGGGACACGAAGCTGGGGCCCGAGGAGATAACGCGAGACATCCCGAACGTGGGCGAGGACAGCCTGCGGGACCTGGACGAGGAAGGCATTATCCGGGTGGGCGCGGAGATCAAGACGGGCGACATCCTGGTGGGTAAGATCACGCCGAAGGGCGAGACGGAGCTGAGCGCGGAGGAGAAGCTGCTGCGCGCGATATTCGGCGAGAAGGCGCGTGACGTGAAGGACACTTCGCTGCGCGTTCCCCACGGCGAGCGCGGCAAGGTCATCGGCGTGAAGGTGCTGAACCGTGTTGACAAGGACGAACTGTCGCCGGGCGTGAACAAGATGGTGCGGCTGTGGATAGCGCAGACGCGGAAGATCACAGAGGGCGACAAGATGGCGGGCCGCCACGGTAACAAGGGCGTGGTGGCGAAGATAATGCCGGAAGAGGATATGCCGTTCCTGCCGGACGGTACGCCGGTTGACATCATACTTAACCCGATTGGGGTGCCCTCGCGCATGAACCTGGGGCAGGTGCTGGAGACACACCTGGGCTGGGCGGCGCACAACCTGGGCTTCAAGGCGGTTACGCCGGTGTTCGACGGCGCGCCCGATACGAGCATCGAGGATGCTCTGGCGCAGGCGTGGATCATAGACCAGGCGGATGCGGTGGATGTGGCGTCCGATGACACTTCGGGCCTGAAGCAGATAGACCTGGACAAGGTGCGCGGCTGGCTCGAGGAACGGTATTACAATTTCGACAGGGTATTTTCTGGGATGAACGGCACGGAGCAGGTTCCGGGCGAGGCTACGAGGGTCTGCCTGGAGACGTGGCTGCGCGAAGACCCGCAACGCGAGAAGCTGTCGCGCGACGTGTCGGAGATGACGCTGGAAGACATGAAGGAAGAGGCGCTGCGGCTGAACCGTGAGGAGCAGATTGCCGCGCCAACACTCGGCAAGTCGGTGCTGTACGACGGTCGCACCGGCGAGCCGTTCGACCAGCCGATAGCTGTGGGCTACATCTACATGATGAAGCTCATCCACCTGGTGGAGGACAAGATACATGCTCGCTCGACGGGGCCGTACTCGCTGATAACGCAGCAGCCGCTGGGCGGCAAGGCGCAGTTCGGCGGGCAGCGGTTCGGCGAGATGGAGGTGTGGGCGCTGGAGGCTTACAGCGCGGCGAACAACCTTCAGGAGATGCTGACGCTGAAGTCGGACGATGTTATCGGCCGGGTGAAGACCTACGAGGCTATCGTCAAGGGCGAGAATGTTACGCAGCCGGGCGTACCGGAGTCTTTCCATGTGCTGATGAAGGAGCTGCAGAGCCTGGGAATGTCTGTGGAGCTTATGCAGGAGCGGGCGAGCCAGTTCATGCTGGATGATTTCGCTGACGACATGGGCGACGATGACATGGGCACTCTGGAGGAGTTCCCGTCCGCCCTGGGTATGGATGAGATGTTCAGCGACGTGCCACCGCTGCTCGGCGGCGACGACTCGGAGGTCGGGTTTGTCGAGGTGAGCGAGGAGAGCGCGCCGACGGCTACGGCAGAGGATGTAGAAACCAGTTCTGAAGAGACTCAGGAGACGCCTTCCCCGACGGTCGGGGATGACTAGCGCGAGAATACGGACATGGATGGACAGGATGGAGGGGATGAGTCAGAGGGGCCGACCCTGCGGAACGGGTCGCAATCCTGGCGCTCGGAAAGGCCGCAAGGCAGTGATTATGACCAGTTGCCGGAGACGATAACAGCGGGAGAAAGGACTCGGGCAGTCAGCCGGCACATGAAGGGCAGACGAGACAGGGACATTACTGCCGAGCAAGTGAAGCATGTTCTTGAAAATTGGGTGATCCGGGGAATCCGCACGGATAGATACGGTAGGCAAAGTAGAGCCTATTTTGCTTCCGTTCCCGGGTTAAGAGAAATGGTGAGAGTAGCAGTCTCTATGGACGACAGACGAGTCATCACTGCTTTCCCTGACCGGACAGCCACCACGCACTGGAACAGGGGTGAACTGGATTACTTCATCAGAAATTACCGAAATTTGGAGCAGCGAAATGCAAGTTAATTACGACGCTGAATTCGGCATTCTGGACATCATCGCAGAGACGCCGGAAGTTACCGCTGCCTCTTTGCTGGAGGACCCTGACGTTGTGGTTGGGCTTGCTACGGAGGACGGCTACGACATAGCAAGTATTACGATTATGGGAATTCCTGCGTACCTTCCTCTGGGCAAAATGGGATATGACACCGAGACTGATACTTTGCTACTAGGTAGAATGACAGACGATCAAGAACTGTTCACAGAGAACGGCGACCTATCCGCGTACTGGCAGGTGGACGAAGAGGACCCAGACGGGTTTCGGCATCCCATAGGCGTTGCGGTCAAGAATGCTTCAGTGCATCTGGCGGAAGTGATGGCCGCGCCGAGTGGGGTGTAAGGGACGGAAACCGACAGGGATGGCAGGGGCTGTTTGCCCCCTCCCTAACCCTCCCCCTGAGGGGGAGGGGACATGAACTGGAAAATCGACACACTGACAAGACATTCAGGAGTGTGCTAAATGGCTCAAGGCGGCAACGACTTCAATGCAATCAGGATATCGCTCGCTTCGCCGGAGCAGATACGGCTCTGGTCTTATGGCGAGGTGGTCAAGCCTGAGACCATAAATTACCGCACGCTGCGTCCTGAGAAGGACGGGCTGTTCTGCGAGCGCATTTTCGGTCCGACGAAGGACTGGGAGTGCTACTGCGGGAAGTACAAGAAGATACGGCACCGGGGCATTATATGCGACCGCTGCGGCGTGGAGATTGCGCGCGCGAAGGTGCGGCGCGAGCGGATGGGACACATTCATCTTGCCGCTCCGGTGGCGCATATCTGGTTCTCGAAGGGAACGCCGAGCCGTCTCGGGCTGATGCTGGACCTTTCGCCGAAGAACCTGGACAGGGTGCTGTACTTCGCGCAGTACCTCATCACGAATGTTGACCAGGAGATGGTGGCCGATGAGGTTGACCGTCTGCAGAACGGCGTTGAAGCCGAGTTGCTGCGGATGGAGGAGAAGCTGCTCGAAAAGACGGAGGAGGTCCAGGCGAAGATTGACGCTGCAGAGGAGACGGGCCTGTCCGAGGAGGAAGTGAAGGCTCTGCGGGATGAGATCGGACAGCTGAACCAGAGCTTCGAGGAAGAGCGGGACAACCTGGAAACCGAGATACAGGACCAGATTGACGACATGGAAGGGCTTGCCGTCGGCGGCCTGCTGACGGAGAGCCGATTCCGGGACCTTCGGGATAGCTGCGGCGATGTGTTCGAGGCGGGGATGGGCGCGGAGGCGGTGCTGGAACTGCTGCGGAACATCGACCTGGACGACATGCGGGACGCACTTCAGGAGGAAATCCGCACGACCTCGGGGCAGCGGCACAAGAAGGCGGTGAAGCGGCTGCGCGTCGTGGAGGCGTTCCGCAAGAGCGAGAACAAGCCGGACTGGATGATATTCACCGAGCTGCCGGTGCTGCCGCCTGAGCTTCGGCCGATGGTGCAGCTTGACGGCGGACGGTTCGCGACGAGCGACCTGAACGACCTGTACCGCAGGGTCATCAACCGCAACAACAGGCTGAAGCGGCTGATAGACCTGATGGCGCCGGAGATTATCGTGCGCAACGAGAAGCGCATGCTCCAGGAAGCCGTTGACGCGCTTGTGGACAATGGCAGGCGCGGCAGGGCGGTCGCGGGCAGCCACAACCACAAGCTGAAGTCGCTGTCTGACCTGCTGCGAGGCAAGCAGGGACGCTTCCGCCAGAACCTTCTGGGCAAGCGGGTGGACTACAGCGGACGCTCGGTCATCATCGTGGGGCCGGAGCTGAAGCTGAACGAGTGCGGTCTGCCGCGCAAGATGGCGCTGGAGCTGTTCAAGCCGTTCGTGATGAACAGGCTGGTAATCAATGGCTACGCGCACAATATCAAGAGCGCGAAGCGGCTTGCGGAGACCGAGCGGCCTGAGGTCTGGGACATACTGGAGCGCGTGGTGCGGGACAGGCCTGTTCTGCTGAACCGCGCCCCTACCCTGCACAGGCTTGGCATCCAGGCGTTCCAGCCGGTGCTAATCGAGGGTAGCGCGATACGGCTGCATCCGCTGGTAACGACGGCGTTCAACGCGGACTTCGACGGCGACCAGATGGCGGTGCATGTGCCGCTGTCGAAGGAAGCCGTGTGGGAAGCGAAGCGGATGATGATGAGCACAAACAACATGCTCGCGCCAAGTTCGGGGGAGCCGATTGTTTCGCCGACGCTGGACATGGTGCTGGGCTGCTTCTACATGACGCAGGCGCTCGACGGGACGCGCGGCGGGGGACGCGAGTTCGCGGACATCGAGGACGCGCGGCTGGCCTACGAACTGGGGCAGCTCGACCTGCGCGCGCTGGTGAAGGTGCGCGCTCAAAGCCACGAGGGACCAGATGACGATGCGTGGATGGAGACGACTCCGGGAAGGGTCATCTTCAACGACGCGCTGCCGGATGACCTCGGCTTCATCAATGAAGTAATCGACAGGCGCGCGCTGGAGGACATCACCTCGCGGGCGCACTACCTGCTGGGCAACGAGGGCACGGCGGATGTCCTGGACAACATCAAGGACATGGGCTTCCACTACGCGTCGAAGTCGGGCGTTACAATCGCCATCAACGACGTGGAGGTGCCAACCCAGAAGCAGGGGATCATCGAGGAAGCGGAGAGCAAGATCGCGGAACTGGACGACATGTACATGGACGGCCTGGTGACCGAGGACGACCGCTACACGCAGACAATTGGCATCTGGACGGACGCGAATGATGAGCTGACAGAAGCGGTCGAGGATAATCTAAGCGAATTCGGCGGCGGCAAACGGGAAGTGATGAAGCATGCCGGAATCGGCTTGTACATGATGGCGACGTCGGGGGCGAAGGGCAACATCGCGCAGATCAAGCAGATGGCCGGAATGCGCGGACTGATGTCCGACCCGCACGGGCGCATCATCGAGCGTCCCATCAAGTCGAGCTTCCGCGAGGGGCTGAGCGTGCTGGAGTATTTCCTCTCGACGCACGGCGCGCGAAAGGGACTGACGGACACGGCGCTCAGGACGGCAGACAGCGGATACATGACGCGCCGCCTGATAGACGTGGCGCAGGAACTCATCATCCTCGAAGAGGACTGCGGCACGCTTGAGGGGCTGTTGATAGAGACGAAGAGGCCGGACTCGGTACTGCCGCCGTTCGAGGACAGGGCTAAGAGCCGGTACGCGGCGGAAGCGGTCGCGGACCCGAACACGGGCGAGATTCTCGTGGAGCGCAACGAGGTACTGAGCCTAGAGACGCTGGCGAAGATCGTAGAGGCGGGCGTGACGCATGTGGTGGTGCGGTCGCCGATCCGGTGCGAGGCGGAGCGCGGGCTGTGCCGCATGTGCTATGGGCTGTCGTTGGCGACGTGGCAACCGATAATGGTCGGCGAGGCGGTGGGCATCATCGCGGCGCAGAGCATCGGAGAGCCGGGAACGCAGCTTACTATGCGGACGTTCCACACGGGCGGTATCGCGGGGTCGGATATCACGAGCGGTCTGCCGCGCGTGAACGAGTTGTTCGAGGCGCGGGTGCCGAAGGGCGAGGCGGTGCTGTCGGAGATCGACGGGACCACGGATGTGAACGAGACGACGGAAGGCAGAATCGTCACGGTCGTGAACACGGAGACGTACGCGGACGAGTATGTGCTGCCGGAGGGCAGCAGCCTGATGGTGGGCGACGGTGACCTGGTGAACATCGGGGATACGCTGGCGGCGCTGGAGATCGACGAGGAGTCGGAGGAGACGGCGCTGATGCCGAACGACATCCTGGCGCGCGTGTCGGGCATGGTACATATTGACGGCGATGTGCTGTCGATAAGCTGGACGGACGAGGACAAGCGAGAGTACCAGATTCCGGCGGCGTCCACGCTGATAGTAAGCTCGGGCGCGAAGGTTTCGGCGGGCGATCCGCTGACGGCGGGGCCGAAGAGTCCGCAGCGCATCCTGAGCTTGCAGGGGCGCGAGGCGGTGCAGCAGTATCTCATAGACGAGGTGCAGAACGTGTACCGTTCGCAGGGCGTTACGATACATGACAAGCATATCGAGGTGATTATCTCGCAGATGCTGCGGAAGGTGAAGGTCGAGGATTCGGGAGACACCAACCTGCTGCCGGATGACGATATTGACCGCAAGCAGTTCGAGGAGATAAACGCGGCGGTGCTTGCCGAGGGCGGCGAGCCGGCGACGGCAAGCCCGGTGCTGCTGGGCATAACGCGGGCGTCGCTGAAGATGGACAGCTTCCTGTCGGCGGCGTCGTTCCAGGAGACGACGCGGGTGCTGACGGAGGCGGCGGTGAACGGCGAGGTCGATTACCTGCGCGGACTGAAGGAGAACGTGATCATCGGCAGGCTGATACCTGCGCGGCTTGACCTGACGGAAGAGGGCCGGGCGTTCCTGGACATACCGGAGGACGAGGAGGAGATCGATCCCATCAGCATGCTGACGGGGCCGGTGGACGAGTTCGCGTCCGAGATGGCGCAGGGCCCGTTCGGGCTGGGCGTGGAGAGCCAGGCCGAGGATGTTCTTGCCGCGGAGGGCATGGTTGAGGAGCAGGCGCCGGTCGGGGATGATTAGATAGACCTGACATCGATGAACAGGATATGCAGGATGGGCGGGATGCTATAGAGGTGGTGTCCCGTCCATCCTGTTTTATTTGGAGTGACAAGGAAGGGCTACGATGAGCGCGAAGGTACATGACTTTCATGATGGGAACCTGCACTTTCAGGAGCGTTTCGGGACGGTGAAGCTGGCGGAGCGGGTGGCGCAGAGGGCTTCGGAGCGGCTGAGCAAGGAGCAGCGGGAGTTCATCGAGCAGGCGGATATGTTCTTCATGGCGACGTGCGACCATAGGGGGCTGCCGACTTGCTCGTACAAGGGCGGCGATCCGGGCTTCATTACGGTGGTGGATGATGCGTGCATCGCGTTCCCGAACTACGACGGGAACGGCAAGTACCAGAGCATGGGCAACCTGCTGAAGAATCCGAATGTGGGGCTGCTGTTCGTGGATTTCGTGGGGCAGGCGCGGCTGAGACTGCAAGGGGTGGTGTCGATAGATGAGAACGACGAGCTGATGGCGAAGTATGAGGGGGCGCAGTTCATCGTGCGGGTGGCGCTGACGGAAGTTTATCCGAACTGCGCGCGGTACGTGCATAAGTACGAGCTGGTGGAGCGGTCGGTGTATGTTCCGCGCAAGAACGCTAGCGCGCCAGTGCCGGAGTGGAAGCGGGAGCTGCGGGAGTATTTACCTGAAAGGGATCCGGCGCGGCGGGGTGACTGACGTGGATGGGGAGGATGGGGGAGTTGAGAAGAGCCTGATTCTAGCTAGCCAGCCCGATGCGCTGTTGTGTTTGGTTGTTGTCCTGCAACGTAGATGAATAGCGAGGAAACGCATGATTTTGGCGACCAGAGTGATACAATGTCGGCGAAATATGCGAAGCTATCGTATTGACAAATGTTCACTTGATCATGCGAAGGTTTATAGATGCCAGACGAAAATACAAAGACTTGTTTTGTAATTGCGCCCATTGACGATCCAGATACGCCAACGCGCAAGAGGTCGGATCAAGTCCTTCGACACATAATCCGACCAGCCGTAGAGCCTCTTGGGTATGAAGCTATCCGTGCAGACGAGATAAATAAACCAGGAATTATCACTACTCAAGTGCTTAGTCAAGTCGTCGAATCGGACCTTGTTGTAGCCGATTTAACCGAGAGGAACCCGAATGTCTTCTATGAATTGGCCCTCCGAGACGCAATAAGCAGACCATTTGTCCAGATTATCAAGAGAGGAGAGCAGATTCCGTTTGATGTTGCTCAGAATAGGACAGTATACGTTGATCTTCAAGACCCTGATAATGTAGCTGATTCAGTTAAGCAGATTGCCGGCCAGGTTGAGTCTCTGGAAAACGATCCCGAAGACGTGGATAATCCCATATCTATGTCTTTAAATTTACAGCGTCTGCTCCAAAGCACAGACCCAGAACAGCGATCACTGGCGGACGTGCTTTCTGCCTTATCTGAGATACAGGGTAGGATATCAAACTACGGGGATGTTTCGTCGAAATTTGATTCCGTCCCCTGCATGCTATCCAAGAACAGCCACTAATTGGGAGTCGCCGCGAACATTCGATACCTCTACAACTCACGCTTCGCATAGCGAGGGGTAGCGACAGCCCTTTCGGATTTCTGGTATTGCTCAGTAGCCTAAGAGGAACTGCACCCTGGTTGTTCGAAGTTGGACTAGAAGCGCAGAGAATGGCGGTTGTCGGTAATACCGACAAAGCGAGGGACATTTTCCAAGAACTTATTAGGCTTCTGGAGATTTCAAGTGGTGTTCTACCAAGAAGTCCAGTCTCAATGAACATTGTGGGGGATTTAGAGGCTCTATTTGAACGAATGGTTCAATATTATGGTTACACAGATGCTCCAAGCGATGCAGATGACCTCCCGTGGTAGCACCCGGTGATGTGTGGCGGCAGATTGCGCTCGGAAAGCGGGGCTAACCGGTTTGCGTGAGGCTTGTAATGACACGACAGACATATAAGCCAGGAGATCGCGTAGTAGAACAGATCGAGGGTATGGAAGCTCGCTTGACGCAGCGATTGCTCCGAAGGGAAAGGCGCGTGATCATGTGGGGGATAATCTCCGGGGTCTTCGCACTGATACCAGCGACCGGAGTTTCCATCGCAATTGCAATGCTAACGGGGTGAAGTGGATTTGTACAAAAACTCCCGATTGCACAGAAATAGACACGTCAGTGGGAGTTTTGCACAATAATTAGGTGTGAATCAAAACGAATAGCCCCCGCAGATCTATTGCCCTGCGAGTGCTGCGATTCTTTGAGTTGCGGACACCATATAACGGTCGTACCCACCAGTAGAATTACATGCGTGGCTCTCTGGTTTTACTGTTGGTTAGATTTATTCACGACCCCTTCGCATGTACATTGTAGGATTGCCGTATATTCCACCGGAAAGTGACTCCGGGCCGGGGTGTTCAATAACTGGCCCTTGTCCCATTTTGCTGCGCCAGCGCCCGGCGGATGTTTGCAATGCCGCATGTGTCCACATTCCATGCTCTTCATAGAGTGCGACCTTTTCGTAGCCATCCTCAAGCGTACAGTCAAGGCATTGCTCGAATCCCAGGCTAAAGAACACGTCCTTCAGGCATTCGATGCTGTCTGAACGTGTCGCGATCGGGGGCCAGTAGTGGTCTTCGTTGTGGTCCCACCACTCGCTGGTGTCACCGGCGGCGTAGGCGATGCAGTTGTATCGGTCTGAGGGTCCATCTATGATTTCAAAGCCTTCGCTGGATAGTCTTGGAAATGCTCTAGCAAGCAGTTGCGCCCAGCTAGACGTATCCATTGGCTTTCCCCCATTTCAGCCAAGCTTTCTGCATTTCGGATACGTTGCCCCGGTCAGCCGGTTCAACTGGATTGACATTGGTGATCTCGCGTAGAGCGACGAACCAATGTCCGCCTTGCGATTTCATTCTTTCCAGAATCAGGGGTACTGCCGGTTCGCCCATGTCGATGATTTTTTCGTAGGCAGGATGTTTAGTCGCCATGTCGGTTCTCGACAGTAGGACGGTTTCGTTCTCCCACCGGTCGGCAAGTTCCAAGAAGCGTTCACGGTCAGTAGGTTTTATCTCTACTTCTTCCGTTGTGTCTATGTTCGGCATCTCTCGCCTCCTTTTTTGATTATAGCCGATGAGTGCCAATTGAACGGAACCATCTGCGGCGTTAGCCGGTGGTAGGCGTGCCCTGGTGGAATCTGAGTTGCCAGCCGTTTTGGGTGCGGGTCCAGATTGAGGAGCGGTTTCCGATGTCCTCTACGCCGTTGTAGGTCACGGCGCTGATGTAGGTTACGAGCGCCACGTCGGGAGTGAGCAGGCGCGCGTCGAAGTTCTTCAGGGGCAATCGGGCGTCTATTGGCTGGCTTTCTAGTCCCAAAGTGTCATTCCTGCTGTACACGCGGCCGGACCTGCCGAACTCGAAGAAGTCGGGCGCTAACGTTCGCTCCATCCAATCCATGTCGAAGCGAGTTTCGGCTATCCATAGTCCTTCTTCGAGTCGTTCCAGTTCTCTTTTTTCTTCGCTACTCAGTTCCATTTGCTTTCGGCATTTCTAGGGCGTGTTGACATTTGCGTGATTCCTAACTCAGCGAGGAATCTGAAGTCGGAAACAGGTTTGGAGGCAACGATTTTAGATTCTTCACTCCGCTGCGCTACGTTCAGAATGACAGTATGTGGGGTGGCTTCGCTCGGAATGACAGTGTACAGGGTGAATTGGCTGACTAAATTCTTTTTGCGCGGTTGCTGGTTACGGTTGCGTAGTAGCTTGGGTCGAGGTCGCGCGAGGCGACCCATTCCGCATCTTCTTGCTCCAACTCCTCGGAGATGGGACCCGCGAATGGCGGTTGCTCGAACCTTGGGGGAGACTCGGTTAGGCGCGGATCGCCCTGCTCTTGGAGCAGCGCCATGAGGCGAGCGTTCAGGTCGGCGCGAACCTGCTCGTACTCACTATCAGAAGCGACGTTGTTCATGTAGTGAGGGTCATTGCGGAGGTCGTACAGTTCTTCCTGGGGTCTCTTCCCGAAGCCTAGCTCAAAGAGCGGCGTCACGTCTTCTTCCGCCCTGTGTTGAATCATCCATACCTTGGTGGGGCCGTGGTCTATATCGCCGTAAACGTGCCGGACCGGTACACTGAAGTCTGCGACCAGCGGCGGCGGCTCCGCGTTGTAATCGTCCATGCCGCCGGGGTCTCCCGTAGGCCAGCGGTCAGGCTCGAAGTTGTAGATGTAGAG
Source organism: Dehalococcoidia bacterium (assembly GCA_965203955.1). Lineage (GTDB taxonomy): Bacteria > Chloroflexota > Dehalococcoidia > Lucifugimonadales > JADFKI01 > Bin90. The sequence goes on from OZ241923.1 coordinate 883,696, forward strand.
GAAGTCGTCGGTGCGGATTCCTCTCATGGGATATGGAAGTCCGCCCTCCCTGGAGAGAGTATGCCTTTCCCGACCTGTGACAACGAAGTTCCGTTCTTCCTGTATGCGCCCGCTCTCGGTGGACTGAAGCAGTGGCATGATACTGGTGGCTGTCATTCCGTCCGGCTGCTCCACGCCTGCGGCCTCAAGGAAGGTCGGGGCGAGGTCCATCAGGTTCACGAAGTCGGTGACGACGCGGCCGGGTGAAACGCGCCCGGGCCAGCGAATTGCCAGAGCCACTTCCTGGCCGATGTCATACACGTTGCACTTTGCCCTGGGGAATCCGGGGATGCCGTGGTCGCCGCTGACGACAATCAGAGTGTTGTCCAGTTCTCCGATCTCTTCGAGGCGGTCGATTATGACGCCCAGCCCCGTATCGACGGCGAGACATTCACCGAGATAGTCGCTGAAGTCCTCGCGTATGTCGTGAACATCGGGGAGGAAGGCGGGCATTCGGCCTTTGAGGTCGTCGGGTTCGAGTCCCCAGAGGTTTTTGCCGGAACCGCGCTCCCAGCTCCGATGGGTGTTGGTGGGGCCCCACCAGTAGCAGAAGGGGGTGTCATCGGGCCTTGCGTCGAGGAAACTGTCGAAGTTGGTTCTTACTTCGTCGAAGAGTTCCTGCTTTGCGTCGGCGACCGATAGGGTGTCCAGTCGTGACGTGACCTCCTCGGAGAAGTAGTCGTACCTGATGCCGCCGGACTCATAGGCGGCGCGGTCTCCTCCATAGGGGGCGTTGTAGTAATGCCCGGGGGACCAGACCTTGTATGTGTAGCCGATGTGGTAGCCGGCTTGTTCCAGGACCAGGGGGTAGGTCGGTATGGATTCGTCCCAGCTTGCGCCGAAAAGAATTGCTCCCTGTCCAGTCTGCCAGAAGTATCTGCCTGAGAGCAATGAGCTTCGGCAGGGGGTGCAGCTTGGAGCGGGCACGTAGGCGTTGAGGAATAGCGCGCCTTCGTTTGCGATTCGGTCGAAGTTGGGGGTTTCGATGAGTTCGTGGATTGTGCTTTCGCCGGGCTGGTTGCGGTAGGCGCTGGCGTACCTGCCCCAGTCATCTGCGAATGCGAAAACGATGTTTGGTCGCAAGATCTTCCTCCGGGTTCTTATCGTTGTGTCTTGTTGTCAGGATTGCCTGTGGGACTTTCGTCGTCCCGGAATACTGACACTCCGCACACTATATGACAACGATGTTAGGCGGTCAATCGGGCGGGATTAAAGGTAGCGTAATTCATTTCTTATCCCCTCACCCTAACCCTCTCCCCAAGGGAGAGGGGACATATTGTAGCAATTGTGCCCAGCCTTAAGGCGGAATGCGCGGGTTCAGGGCTATCGATTTCCGTACACGTTTGCGAACAGCCGTGGGTCGCGGGCGGCGAGCCATCTCCTGTTTTCAGCATCCCATTCCTCGGAAGCGGGACCCGCGTAAGGTGGCTGCTCGAATCTTGGTGGGGACTCGGTTATGCGTGGGTCGTCCTGCTCTTTCAGCACTGACATGAGACGGGAGTTCAGGCCGGCGCGAATCTGCTCATACTCGCTATCGTAAGCCACATTGTTCATGTAGTCGGGGTCTTTGCGGAGGTCGTACAGTTCTTCCTGCGGTCGCTTGCCGAAGCCCAGTTCAAAGAGCGGCTTTACTTCTTCTTCCGCCCTGTTGTAAATCATCCATACTTTTGTGGGGCCCTGGTCTATGTCGCCGAATACCGTCAGTGTAACCGTCCTGATGTCTTCCCAGGGCGGCGGCTCTGCGTTTACGTCGTCCAAGCCACCGGGATTTCCCGCAGGCCAGCGGTCAGGCTCGAAATTGTGGATGTAGAGGAAGTCGTCGGTGCGAAGCGCCCTAATGGGGTATGGAAGGCCGGCCTCCCTGGAGACGGTATGTCTTTCGCGGCCTGTAACAACGAAGTCCCTGTCTTCCTGTATGCGCCCGCTGTCTGTGGATTCGAGCAGTGGGACGATGCTGTTGCCTGCCATTCCGGGCGGGTGATCCACGCCGGCGGCATCGAGGAACGTAGGAGCGAGATCCATGAGGTTCACGAAGTCGCTGACGACGCGGCCGGGTGATACTTTGCCGTGCCAGCGGACTGCCAGGGCGACTTCGGTGCCGATGTTATACAGGTTGCACTTCGCGCGGGGGAATCCGGGTATGCCGTGGTCGCCGCTGACCACAATCAGGGTGTTGTCCAGCTCGCCGATTGCCTCAAGGCGTTCGATGATTACTCCCAGACCAGCATCGAAGGCGACGCATTCGCCGAGGTAGTCGTTGAAGTCTTCGCGTATGTCGTGGACGTCGGGGAGGAAGGCGGGCATGCGACCTTTCAGGTCGTCGGGGTCGAGGTCCCAGAGGTCCTTGCCGGAACCGCGTTCCCATGTGCGGTGGGTGTTGGTGGGGCCCCACCAGTAGCAGAAGGGTGTGTCGGGGGGCCTGTCGTCTAGGAAGCTGTCGAAGTTGTTTCTTACCTCGTCGAAGAGTTCCTGCTTTGCGTCGGCGATAGTCTGGCCTGCGGGTCGAGCGGTGACTTCCTCGGAGAAGCTGTTGAACCTGATGCCGCCGGACTCATAAGCGGTTCGTTCTCCGCCGTAGGGGGCGTTGGCGGTAAGTCCGGGGGACCAGACCTTGTAGGTGTGTCCGATGTGGTAGCCGGCTTCTTCCAGGACCAGGGGGTAGGTCGGTATGGACTCGTCCCACCTCGCTCCGACAAGAATCGCTCCTAAGCCAGTCTGCCAGAAGTACCTGCCTGAGAGAATGGAGCTTCTGCAAGGGGTGCAGCTTGGAGCGGGCACATGCGCGTTGAGGAAGAGCGCGCCTTCTCCGGCGATTCGGTCGAAGTTGGGAGTCTCGATGAGTTCGTGGATTGTGCCTTCGCCGGGCTGGTTGCGGTATGCGCTGGCATATCTGCCCCAGTCGTCTGCGAATGCGAAAACGATGTTTGGTCGCAAGATGTTCCTCCGCGTTACTTTGCTTATGTCACATTGCTCTGATGGCGTTCGGGAGCTTCATCGGGGCGTTGATGTTAATGGTACGGGGACGGCTTATGGAGCTTGATCGCCGTACACCATCGCGTACACCCTTGGGTCTTTCGCAAAGAGTACCCTCTTGTTTTCGGCGTGCCATTCTTCGGGTACGGGGCCGCCATAAGGCGGAAATTCAAATCGCGGCGGGTCCTCCGATACGCGTGGATCGTCCTGCTCCTCCAGGACTGCCATGAGGCGGGAGTACAGGTCGGCGCGAATGTGCTCGTACTCGCTGTCATAAGCGACGTTTTTCATGTAGTCCGGGTCTTTGCGGAGGTCGTACAGCTCTTCCTGTGGTCGCTTGCCGAAGCCAAGCTCGAACAGCGGCTTGACGTCTTCCCGCTCCCTATTGTAAATCATCCATGCCTTGGTGGGGCCGAGGTCTATATCCCCGTACACTGCAAGATAGTTGGTCAGAATCTCATCCCAGGGTGGCGGCACCGTATTGTCGTCGTCCAAGCCGTCGGGGTCGCCGGCGGGCCAGCGGTCAGGCTCGAAGTTGTGGATGTACAGGAAGTCGTCGGTGCGGATTGCCCGCTGCGGATATGGAAGATGGCCTTCCCTGGCGAGCATGTGCTTTTCCCGACCTGTTATAACGAAGTCTCGCTCTTCTTCTATGCGCCCGCTCTCGGCGGACTTGAGCAATGGGATCAGGCAGCGCGCCGTCATGCCTTCGGGGTAGTCCACGCCGGCGGCGTCGAGGAAGGTGGGCGCGAGGTCCATGAGGTTCACGAAATCGCTGATGACACGGCCCGGAGATACCTGCCCGTGCCAGCGAACTGCCATTGCGACTTCCGTGCCAAAGTCGTACAGGTTGCACTTGCCACGCGGAAATCCGGGGATGCCATGGTCGCCGCTTACTACTAGCAGAGTGTTGTCCAGCTCGCCGATAGCCTCAAGGCGCTCCAGGATCACGCCCAGTCCAGTGTCAAAGGCGACGCACTCGCCGAGGTAGTCGTTGAAGTCTTCGCGTATGTCGTGGACGTCGGGTAGGAAGGCGGGCATGCGCCCTTTCAGGTCGTCGGGGTCGAGGTCCCAGAGTTCCTTGCCGGAACCGCGTTCCCAGGTGCGGTGGGTATTGGTGGGACCCCACCAGTAACAGAATGGCGTGTCATCGGGCCTGGCGTCGAGGAAGCTGTCGAAGTTGCCTCTTACTTCGTCGAATAGCTCTTGCTTTGCGTCGGCAATCGAGAGACTACCCAGCCGTTTCGTGGTCTCCTCGGAGAAGTCGTTGAACCTGATACCTGCGGACTCGTAGGCGGTGCGTTCCCCGCCATACGGGGCGTGTTCGGTCAGTCCGGGTGTCCAGACCTTGTAGGTGTAGCCGATGTGGTAGCCGGCTTCTTCCAGGATCAGAGGGTAGCTAGGTATGGATTCGTCCCACCTGGCTCCCGAGAGAATTGCGCCCAAGCCGGTCTGCCAGAAGTACCTGCCTGAGAGAATGGAGCTTCTGCAGGGGGTGCAGCTTGGGGCGGGCACATGCGCGTTGAGGAAGAGCGCACCTTCTTCGGCGACGCGATCGAAGTTGGGCGTTTCGATGAGTTCATGGATGGTGCTTTCGCCGGGTTGGTTCCGGTAGGCGCTGGCGTACCTGCCCCAGTCATCCGCGAAAGCGAAAACAATGTTTGGACGCATGGTTTGATCTCCGAGGTGCTGATTCTATCCGTCGTTGACTTGGCGACGTGCCGTTGCCTGGCAACTGCGCCAAACCGTCACGCCGCTGACTATATGGCTACATTGTGAGGCGGTCAAGTAGTAAGATGCGCCAGACACATACAGAAAGCGGAACTAAGAGACGTATGTTAAAGTGGGCGATAATTTATCAACATTTGCCAGCCTGAGTCACGCCGCCGGTGCTTCCATCACAATCACTACGCTAGTGGGGTGAGAAGATGAACATGCAATTGACAGCGATTATCGAGCGTGAAGGCAATGGTTATGTCGCGCTCTGCCCCGAGTTGGACATCGCCAGTCAAGGAGACAGCGTCCCTGAAGCCAGAAATAACCTGATAGAAGCCTTGGAGCTGTTTTTTGAGACGGCTTCCGATACAGAAATTGATCGTCGCTTACGGGAAGAGGTGTATATAACGCGAGTAGAGGTCGCAGTTGGCTAGGCTTCGAATCCTGTCAGGCGGGAGGTTTGCCAAATACTTGCAAATCAGGGATTTACGGAAGTCCGCCGTAGGGGAAGCCACATTGTGATGCAGAAGACGGAGAGCGACAGCACCGTGACCGTTTCAGCAGAAATACTCAGAAGCGTATTTCCAAGGGCAATATGAGGGCGCTTTCACCCCCATCCTAACCTTCCCCCATCAAGGGGGAAGGGATTTTATTGGCTCCCCTCACCCTAACCCTCTCCCCTAGGGAGAGGGGATCCGGATTCCCGTCTGCGTGGGAATGACGAGGGCTGGGTGCTCTAGTTAGGGGCGCTGGTTAGGAGGAACCCGCCATCGACGGGGAGGGTTACGCCGGTGATGAATCTGGCATCGTCGCTGGCGAGGAAGAGGGCGGCGTTTCCGATGTCCCAGCTTTGGCCTTCGACGGGGAGCGGCGTGGAGGACCGGCGCATCTCACGGGAGGCGGATGAGGCGGACTCAAGGCGTGGCGTCCACATGAGGCCGGGCATGATGCAGTTGGCGCGGATGTTGTCGGCGGCGTGATCGAGGGCGAGGGCGCGGGTGAGGCCGACTACGGCGGACTTGTTGACGGTGTACTGGGCGGATGACCTGCCGGGCTTGGGGCGCAGGGCGGTTACGGAGGATACGTTGATGATGGAGCCGCCGCCCGCGTTTTTCATGTGCGGGATGGCGTAGCGGCACATGTTGACCATGCTCATGAGGTTGACGGAGGCGCTGCGATACCAGTCCTCGTCGGTGGCTTCGACAACGCTGCCGCCTCCACCGCCGCCGCCGACGTTGTTGTGCAGGATGTGGAGCGCGCCGTATCGCTCGACAGCTGTGGCGACTGCGTTGTGGCAGTCGTCGGGGTTGGTTGCATCGGCGGTTGCTGTCGTAGCCTCGCCGCCTTCTTCGGCTATGATGCGGGCGGTTGCCTCTGCCCACTCGCTTACGGCGTCAACGAGGACGACCTTCGCGCCTTCCCTAGCGAAGAGAATGGCTGCTGCCGCGCCGTTGCCGACGCCGCTGCCGCCGTAAGTGCCTGCGCCGCTGACGATGGCGACTTTGCCGTTGAGTCTCATCTGTTGCCTCCACTGCTAGGAACTTACATCGATGGACAGGATGGGGAGGATGGATCAGGCTTCGTCGAGGATGTGGAGGTACATGAATGCGCCGGTGAAGGTGGTGGCTTCTTCGCAGTGGCCGCCGACCATTTCGCCGGAGGGACGGGCTGCGGCGAGGTGGATGTGGACGCGGATGCCTGATTCGGAGTCCGGCAGGGGCTGGATGTAGCCCTCGGCGCTGACGAGCTCGAGGTTTTCGTCCACGGTGCTGCGCTCGAACTCGGGGTTGCCGTCGTCGTAGCGGCAGAGGTTGCGCAGGTTCAAGTGGCGCAGGCTGCCGATGCAGGAAGTGATGGCTGCTTCGCGGATGCCGTGCTCGAGGGCGACTTGCTCAAGGCCGGCGACGAGGGGTTCGCCTGGACCGAAGCGGTGGTAGATGACGCGGGTGGTCTCGATCTGCCAGGACTGGGCTGATTGGGTGGTCATGGGTTGTTCCTTGCCTTTCTGGTTTCCTGCCTCCGCAGAAATGACGGGAGTATAACTTACATCGATGTACAGGATGAATGGGATTATTCACCCCCATCCTAGCCTTCCCCCATACAAGGGGGAAGGGATTTCTGGGGTCAGAGTTCGATGCGGCAGACGCGGGCGCTGGGGTCGCAGCAGAACCAGAGTGCGCCTTCGTGCATTGTGAGGCCGTGCAGCTCGGGGGCGGGCACGTGGATCTCATCGTGGATCTCACCGGTGCCAGGGTCTAGGCGGTGAATCTTCTGCATAGCACGGTCGGCGCACCAGAGTGTTTCGCCGTCCCATGCGATGCCGTGCGGGGCCGCGCCGGGTGTGGGGATGAAGTGCCGGACCTCCAGTGTCTCGGAGTCGAGCAGGTAGAGGCGCAGGGCGGGCTTTATGGCTACCCACATTGTGTTGCCGAGCCATTCCATGCCGTGCGGGCGGTTGTACGAGGGGCCCTTGTCGCGAGGGTCGTGTAGGCCGGTGCCGGGCGGCTCGCGGTATTCGATGGTGGAGCCGTCGAGGTTGAGCTTGTAGAGGCGGGAGTTGTGGGTGGAGGCGACCCAGACCTGCTCTCCGGCGCAGGTGAGACCGCTGGAGCGGTATGTCTCGGTGGTGACGTCGAGCATTGCCTCGCCGGTCTCATAGTCGAGCTTCTGAAGGCGGGCTTCGTCGTCAGCGGAGATGACCCATAAGCCGTCGTCGGCAGCCTGCAAGCCGTTGGGACGAGTGCAAGGGGTTAGCCACATGTCTTCGATTTTTGGCACGGGACGCTCCTCGAATGTGGGGTGTTTGAGGGCATTCTAACACGTAGCAACGGCAATTATTCCAAGTGGAATATTCGGGCTGCGAACTGTCAGAAGGGGTTAACGACAGAGACGCCGCTATAGGACTGGCCGGCATTGAGATCTTCGGTGAGAATCCGAGTGCATTCGGCTCTGTGGGCGGCTGCAACAATAAGGGCGTCCCAGTAGGCAATGCCGTGCTGCCTGTGTATTTCGATGGCGTGGCGAACCATTCTGAAATCCAGATCGATAATTGGCAATATGCCGAGAAGATTCAACACCTCTTCCGCTTCTTCTATGGACAACGGATTAGGAATGCGCCTTGTTACCACGGTGAAGAACTCGCCAACAACCTGCACAGATAGGACCGCGGTTTCTTCTTCTATGCCCTGCTTCAGGACTTCCTGTGCGCGTGCATGCTTGACAGGTTCGCGGACATCATAGGCGTAGACGAGGATATTCGTGTCCAGGAATGATCTACCGGGCATGGAGATCGTCCCTAGTCCAGTTGCGTTCACCCATATCCCGACTAAACCTCGCAAAGGAGTCTTCGAGGAGGCGGATGCGCTCGCGGCGCTCTGCGGCGTCGCTGTCTGCTACCCATGTGAGGTAATCTCTGACCATAGCGGTCAGCGTGGTGTCCTTGTCGATGGCGATCTTGCGGACTTTCTTGACGATTTCCTCGTCGATGTTAAGTGTGATGTTCATATCAGCACTCCAGAAGCAGCGGTCTTCACTTATTACATTTAGAACATAATAAGGCTGCCTCCGCGAAATGTCCATTTGCTGGGCGTCCTTCTTCACTCCGCAACCGAATCTATGGGAAAAGGATAGACGGAATTTCAGGAGAGAAGACGGCAGGCAGTAGGAGTGGTGTGTCGTAGCGTCGCACTGTAATGATGGCTGTTCGCGACCGTTGCAGAGGTCTTGCGAATAGACAGTAAATGCTGGGTTTGTTAAACTGAAAGATACCGCAAGGTATGGAATTGGGCGGTTAGCTCAGTTGGCAAGAGCGCTACGTTGACATCGTAGAGGTCATAAGTTCAAGTCTTATACCGCCCACCACTTTACCTAATCGAAGTGTCGAGAAAGCTGCGACTCTATTGCAGACGAACCGCACGACAGGCACGATAGAATAACACACATGGACTTGCTCAATTTATGGCGTGAGGACATGGGCGCGTTACGTGGTGAAATACGCAATGAAATGCGTGAGATGCGGAACGAGATGCGCTGGATGATTGGCGTGGGCTTTGCCTTGCTGTTGCTTTTCATAGCGTTCGTGACTTTCGTTAGATAAGAGTTCAACTTCAAGAAAGAATACCGAGAGGAGAGGTGATGCGAGAACAACCCAGTGAAAAGTCAATGAACCGAATGCGCGTCTTCGTGGAGAAGTATTGCCAGAAGTCGGGCACGTTCACGCATCCGGGCGAGGGCGTGACGGAGGCCGTTGTCCTTGGTCTTGCGGAGAATATCGATACGATAGGCAGGCCCCTATGTCCTTGCCGCTTCTACCCGGACAAGGAAGAAGAGAAGAAGTATCGCACGTGGATGTGCGCGTGCGACGACATGCAGATTTACAAGTACTGCCACTGCCTGCTGTTCGTGAACGAAGAGGGGCTGCCGATTACGGAGTACCTGCCTGAGGGCCACGAGGGGCGCGAGATGTACGGCCTGGTGAAGGATCCGACGCCGGACAAGGGACGGCCGCTGCGCCACAAGGCGGAGGAGCGCGAGATCGAGCGCAGGGAGCGGCCTAGTTAGTCAGTCTATCAGTATCTCAGTCAGTCGGTGTTTCAGTTCGATAGCACACAGTTTTGGAGGAATAGGTTCAGATGTCGAAGCCATTTGCGGTAACGGACAGCAGTTTTGATCAGGATGTGTTGAACTCAGATGTCCCGGTAGTCGTGGACTTCTGGGCGGAATGGTGCGGGCCGTGCAAGGCTATCGCGCCGGTGGTTGACGAGCTGGCGGCGGAGTACGCGGGCAAGGTGAAGTTCGCCAAGCTGGACGTGGACACCAACCCGAAGACAGCGATCAACTACGGCATTCGCGGCATACCGGCGCTGCTCATTTTCGATGACGGCAAGGTTGCGGGGCAGATCGTGGGCGCACTGCCGAAGCCGAGCATTCAGAAGAGCATCGAGGAAGCGATAAGCTAACCGACGCGCAGAACGATTTAGCGCCGCCCGAGGTGTGCATCGTCGGGCGGCGTTTCACTTGCTTGCGATTCTGCGTATGAGGAAGATATGATTGCAGATGAACTTGGACAGAGAGTCGCAAGATTGGGAGAGGCGATGGCGCGCCTGACCGACGATGTGCGCTTCATTCGCGGGCAACTGTGGGCGATAATCATCACGATTATCATCGTGGGCGGCGGCATCATCACTACCCTGATAGCGCTCATAGGAGCGGTAGCGACGGATTAGCGGCCGGTGGCGAAAGTGTTCCAAAACAGTTGACCTGCAACTCTGTACGCGCTAACATCAATAGACAGTCCCTCTGGGCATTTCAATGCGGCCCCGTGGTGTAGTGGTTTTAACATACTGCCCTGTCAAGGCAGAGATCGCCGGTTCAAATCCGGTCGGGGTCGCCACCAAACTTGTTGACTGCATCGCAGTTGTTCCCCTCTCCTGACACTATTCCCTTCTCCTTCAGTAGTGTGGACGTTTACTTTCATCCTGAATGCAGTGGGGATGCTGTGAATGGCTTACGCGCAACGATTTTAGATTCTTCACTCCGCTGCGCTGCGTTCAGAATGACAGTGAGGGGGTGGCTTGCTACGTTCAGAATGACAGTGAGTGATGGCTGCCGTTCAGAGTGACAGAATGGAGTCGGCTGCGGTCAGGAGATTGTGCCTTGCTGGACGAACAGGTACAGGTTAATCGCGCTAACTGGAATGAACGGACGCCTGTGCATGCGGCGTCTGAACTGTATGACGTGGAGGGGTTCAAGGCGGGGCGGATTACGCTGCATGATGTGGAGCTGCGGGAGGTGGGTGATGTGTCGGACAAGTCGCTGCTGCATCTCCAGTGCCATTTCGGGATGGACACTATGTCTTGGTCGCGGCTGGGCGCCAGGGCGACGGGCGTGGATTTGTCCGATGTGGCGGTCGAGCTTGCGCGGTCGCTTTGCGGTGAACTGAACCTCGACACACGGTTTATCTGCTCGAATATCTACGATCTGCCGGATGTGCTGGATGAGCAGTTCGACGTCGTGTTCACCTCATACGGTGTGCTGTGCTGGCTGCCGGACCTGGACGGGTGGGCGTCGGTGGTGGCGAACCACCTGAAACCGGGCGGGCTGTTCTATGTTATCGACGGACATCCGGCGATGAATGTGTTCGAGGAGTCGGATGAGGGCGAATTGCATGTGACGTATCCTTACTTCCACAAGGAGTTTCTGTGGGAGGGCGGCGAGCCGAGTTACGCGGGCACTGAGATTATCGAGAGCCCGGTGTATGAGTGGCATCACAGCTTGGGGGAGATCGTTAGCGCGCTGATTGACGCGGGGCTGCGGATAGAGTTCCTGCACGAGTTCGCTTTCAGCACTTACCGCGCCTATCCCATGATGGAGAAGGGCGACGACGGGCTGTGGCGCTTTCCGAAGGACAATGACTCTTTTCCGCAGCTGTTCTCGATCAGGGCGACGAAGTGATGCTGCCACGAGGGGACTAACATCGATGCACAGGATGGGGAGGATTTTTTGTCCGTCTTGTCCGTAACCAGAGAGTACGCTGCGGAGGCGGTTGCCGCTGCGCTCGCGGCGGAGGCTTGCTGCGAGCCGTCGGATTTCTTCACTGAGGGAGTGCGTGTTTTCGAGATGACGCCGGAGCGTGCCGAGAATCCGCTGGCGCGGCGCTTTCCGGTTCTTGACCATAGCTTGACGGTTGCGAGTATGGGTGCGGGTGTTGTGGTGGCTGCGACTGTGGGGTGGTTTCCATGGGTGTCGGAGTTGTTCGGGGACGTGCGGGATGCCGACGAAGCGTTCAGCCTTGGTATGCTGAGTGAGGCTTCGAGACGGATGGAAGGCTACTCGCGGCGGCTGAACGGGCCGTATGCGTACAATGTGACGTCTGAGCAGGACTGGGTGAACCGGCGCGCGCCGGACGGGTATGTGGTTGAAGTCGGCGGCGGAGAGTTGCTGGCGGGGCTGGAGCATGCGGACTGGCCGAATGCGGTGGCGCCATGGCGGATGGGGCAGGGCCGGCGAGAAGAGGTAGTGGTAGTGGCTTTGCATGGGAGTGAGGTGGTGGGGGTGACGACCGCAACGACTGACTCGGATGTGCTGTGGCAGATTGGGGTTGATGTGCATTCGGAGCATCGAGGCAGAGGGTTGGGGGCTGCGCTGACTTCGCAGGTGGCTCGCGGCATCCTGGATGAGGGGCGAGTGCCGTATTATGGGTCGAGCATCAACAATATCGCGTCGCGTCGGACGGCGCAGGCGGCGGGGTTTTACCCGTGCTGGGTGTCGGTGTTTACTACGGGGCGGAGCTAACATCGATGGGCAGGATGGGCAGGATGTTTCTTTGGGAAATAGCGGCTGCCATGTCGGTCGTACTGCTTACTGTGGCGCTTTGGAGGGTATCTTTAGGCCACTGCACTGAGGAAGGGATTCTGTATTATCAGCCCTTGAATCTGCTGGTTGTGCTGCAGGTCCTCTGTGTAAAGGCGAGTGCAACCGGCTTCGAGGGCGGCGGCGATTATGAGGGAGTCGTAGAAGCTGAAGCCGTAGCGTTCGCGCACATCCAGGGCGCGCAGGTAGAGTTCGGTGGATGGGTTAACCTGCCATAAGGGAGATAAGGTTTCTTCTATCAGTTGTTGAACTTCCTCATGGGTTATCTCAAATTTTCTGATAGCCGCATTTAATGTCTCCTGAACGACTTGAAAACTGATGCAGCCGCTTTTGTCCACTACTTTCTGATTCACCAACTGCACGGCAAGTTCGCGCTTTTCCAAATCCGTTGAGTCAAACATATAGACAAAGATGTTGCTGTCTATGAAGTCATCCGGGGAGTTATCTGCGTTCATTCATCTCTTCTCGCGTCAACTTACGCCCATCTTTGACTTTTATGTTTTCCTGGATTTTGCGGATGACTTTCATTGCACGCTCGGCTTGCTTTTTTCCTTCATCGGGATCGAATTGCCTTTCCGCACCGGCGTATTCTTCAAGCCACATCCTTATTTGAGCGTTCAGAGTCGTGCGCTCTCTCGCCGCGCGGCGCCTAGCCGCCGCAATCAGTCTTTCGTCGGCGCTTATGATGATGTCCCTCATGTTCCGTCCTTTCGCCTATACATTCTTACAGGAGCATTTTGGGATGAATCCAGTGTACACGATTCCGGGCTGCGCGCCTATTTCGACTAGAGCCAGAGGTGGAGGCCGACTTCGTTGAGGCGCTTGCGGCGGGCGAGGTAGTCGGGGAGGGCGCGCTCGACTCGCTTCCAGTAGCGGGGGGAGTGGTCCATTACGGCAAGGTGGGCGAGTTCGTGGACTACTACGTAGTCTATAAGGGCAAGCTCTGCCATGATGATGCGCCAGTTGAGGCGGATGCTGCCGTCTGAGGAGCAGCTTCCCCAGCGCCTGCGCTGGCTGCGTACCTGCACGAAGGAGGGCTTTTTTCTGCCCACACTGCCCTGCCAACGAGCGACCAGGTCCGGCAGCAGGCGCTTCGCCTCGTTGCGATACCAGCGTTCGAGGGCAGCGCGGGATTTTTCGGAGCGCTGGTCAACGGGGAGAGCGTCGGGCACGGCGATACGGAATGCGCCGTCCTGAAGGCTTGCGGCGACCCTGCGTCCGCCAGATGCGCTCGTGACTATGGGTATTTCTCTGCCGAGGTAGAGGAGCGTTTCGCCGTCGGTGTACTGGCGCGGTGTGGGATTAAGGATGTCTTCGGTGGCGCGGCTGAGTATCCATGCTGCGCGCTTTTGCACTAGCTCGGCGATCTGCTTGAGCGGGGTGCGCGCCGGTGAGCGCACGATAACGCCATCCTGTGGGTCAAGCGTGATCTCGATGGTCTTCTTGCGGCGGCGACTGCGGACTATGGTGTACTCGATGCGCCTGCCGTCGTGTTCGATGCTTGGTCTTGGAGTTTCAGGCATGCGTAAGTGCCGTGTTCACTGCTATTCTGACGATTCGGTTTCGGCGCGGCCTCTGCGTACCCATGAAAGCGACTCGCCCGACAGCATCGCCGCTAGGTGATCAAGCTCAGATCTGGAAGGCATAGGGATGTGCGCCTCCGAGAATTCGACCTTTCCATCCTCAACGCGGACGAATCTGCCTGATGTTATGTCAGTGGGGTCGTGCTGGGGAACAATAATCATGTGAGCGTGCGGGACGCCGAATCCGTGTACTACGAGGCCAACGCGCAACGGATTCAAGCGCTCTCGAACCGCCCTCGACAGGTCCTGAGTTACCTTCATTATGTGTGCAGCGAGGTCATTCGGAACGTCCGAAAAGTGATCTATGTGTTCTATGGGTATAACCATCAGCTCTCCGGGATTGACTGGTCGTATGCCCATGAACGCTATACACAGGTCGTCTTCGTACAGCCGACTGCACGGCTCCGTACCGGCGATTATGTCACAGAACACACAGGGTGCACTGCGAAGCTGCTCATGTTCAGTGCCGGACATGCCTTTGTCCTGACTCTCAGCTAGTCTGCGGATGGAGCGGGCGCGCTTGGACTGCGGCGGAAGAGGCCGGTGAGGCGGGCGTAGCCGTTGGGGATGGAGACGTTGAATATCCAGTACACGGCGGGGACGACGATGAGCGTAAGGAATGTGGAGCTTACGAGGCCGCCGATGACCACGGTGGCAAGCTCGGCGCCGATGATGCCGGTGTCGGTCTCGCTGGCGGCGAGGGGCAGGAGCGCGAACGTGGTGGTGAACGCGGTCATGAGGATGGGACGCAGGCGCACGCGGCCTCCCTCGACGAGCGCGTCGAAGACATCGTAGCCGCGCTCGCGGAGCTGCTCGACGAACGTGAGCAGCACGATGGCGTTGGTCACGACGATGCCGACGAGGAGCAGAAAGCCCATCATAGCGGAGAGGCTGAGTGTGCGGTCGGTTACGACCAGAGCGACCATCGCGCCGACAATCGCGAGCGGCAGACTGAGGACGATGATGAAGGGCGTCCGCAGTGCGCCGAGGCTGGCGACCATGACGAGGTACACCAGCACGACGCCGACCGCCATGGCGATGAATACGTCCTGAAAGCCTTCGTTAATCTGCTCGAAGATGCCGCCGCTGGTGATTGCTACTCCGGGCGGGATGCCTTCGGCTTCGACGGCGTCGATTTGCTGCTGAACGAGGACACCGACGGCGCGGGTGTTCTCTGCGACGATTTCGCCTGTGATCCTTGCGGAGCGCTCGCCATCCGTGCGGAAGATGCTGAGAGGGGCTTCCTTGATGCCAATATCTGCGATGACCCCCAGCTTTACGGGTCCGACGGGGCTTTCGATCAGGAGGTTCTTGAGCTTCTCAACATCGTTGACATCGTCGCGTTCACCCCGAATTAGGATGTCCACGGTCTTACCCCGAATGTCAATCTGGGAGATGTCCCTGCCCACGATGAACTGGTTGACCTGAAGCCCCACGGCGGTTGCGGTCAACGAATACTCGCTGGCCTTCCCGGGGTCAACGCTGATTACGACCTCGTCCTGTCCATCGGATACGGTGCTGCTCACATTGACGATGCCGTCTATACTGCCCAGGCGTTCTTCCAGCCTTCGAGAAACTTCGGAGATTTCGTTGAAGTTGGGGCCGGTGACTCGCACGTCCATATCGCCCTGCGCGGGGCCGGCAGCGATGCCGGAGACCGTGAGAGTCACATCTTCGCCAAGGTCGGGCATTGCCTCACGAACTATATCCTCGATATTTTCGGGGACATCATCGGAGAGTCTGACGAATGTCCCTGCCAGATGGTAGCCTCCGGCGGCGCCACTATCGAACTCCTCGGCGCGGCCACCGACCGTGGTGTGGTATAGGGTCATCCAACCTCGTTCGACGAAGGGCTTGACGGCTTCCTCGACCTTGAGCGCTTCTTCGAAGGTGCGCTCGACCGATGTGCCGACGGGAAGTTCGACATTGATGGTCAGGTACTCCGGAGTGGTCTCCGGGAAGAATGTAATGGGTATGATAAAGATGAGACCAACGCTTGCCACAGTAACGATGACAGCGATGGCGACTGTCAGGAACTTGTAGCGTATTGCCCATAAGAGCATGGGTGAGTAGATTCGCTGGATCATGGACTGGCGATCGGCGGGGCCATTGTCTGAAACTGAATCGTCATCGAAGTCGCCGCGACGCAGGAGGCTTGCCGCCAGGACGGGCACGATTGTAATGGCGACAGCGGTGGAAGCGAGGAGGGCGAGGCTGACGGATATTGCGAAGGGGCTGAAGAACTGTCCCACTACGCCTGAAATAAAGGCGAGGGGGATGAATATGACCACCGTGGTCAGGGTGGAGGAGATGATAGCCGCGCCCACTTCCTGGGTGCCGTTGACCGCCGCCTCAAAGCGGCTCTCGCCGAGGTGGATGTGGCGGTAGATGTTTTCCAGAACGACGATGCTGTCATCCACGACGCGACCGACGGCGATGGCGAGGCCTGCGAGGGACATGAAGTTCAGCGAGATGTCAGTCGTCACGGAGAGGAGGAGGACGCCGGTCAGAAGGCTGAGCGGTATGGATATCGCGATGATAATGGTTGGGCGTATCGAGAGAGCGATGCCGCGCATCAAGGAGGGCCTGACGTTCAGGAGGAATATGAAGACTGTCGCGACGGCAAACAGGAAGCCGACGGTTCCTTCACGCAGCAGGCTCTCAAGGGATTCCCGGACCTGTGGGCCGTTGTTGGATATTTCCAGCACCTCGACATGTGGAGGGATGATTTCCTGCTCCATCATCTCGTCGAATTCAGCGCTGACTGCATCTGTAACGTCGACGGTGTTTGCGTCCGGATCCTTGAGGATAGCCAGAATGAGGCCGGGATTGCCGTTGACGCGGGAGATACGCAGCGGGTCAGCGGTTGTAAGCTCTACGCCTGCGACGTCGCCGACACTGATCGTGCGCTTGCCGGTCTGGGGGCCTGGAAGAACTTGCGGTACGCCGGCATCCGACTGCTCAAAGCCTACCGTGAGATGGCGGATGTCTTCGATGGAGCCGAGTTCGTATGCGGTTCGCACCGGGTAGCCTGTGCCACGGGAGCTGATGCTGCCGGCGGGGAAGCTGACGTTATTCTGGGTAATGGAGTTTACGACCTGCACGGAAGAGAGACGCAAGTCATTGAGCTTGTCGGAGTCGATGGAGACTATGACCTTCTCTTCAATTTCTCCGATTATAAACATCGTCCCCACACCTTCGATGCGACTCAGGCGAGGCTCGATGACATCGTTAACCAGTCTCTGGAGGCCGGGTATGTCCTCGTCTCCGGAGACCGTGAACTGCATGACGGGAAACTGGGAGGGCGTAATTCGGCTGACAAAGAAGACTACATCGTCAGGCAGGTTCGCGCCGGTGACGGCGCTCTCAACTTCACGCTCGGCCTCTTCCATGTCGGTGTCGAAGTCGAATGTCGCAAGCAGGTTGACGCGGTTGCCGGTCGAGACGGAGCTGATTTCCCTGAGACCATCGATGCCGGAAATTGCCTCTTCCATCGGTTCAGTGACATCGCGCATCATCGTTTCCGGGTCCGAGTTGGGATAGAAAGCATTGATGGCGACGTTGGGGAATGTGATGTCGGGGAAGAGTTCGCGCTGGAGGTTTATGTAGGAATAGACACCCAGACCGAAGAGCATAAGCATTACAAGGACGGTAACGGGGCGTCTTCTGAGCGCGAGTCGGGTTATGAAGCTCAAGCGGGGGGCTCCTGAGAGTTGGTCAGCGGATCAACAAATTAGAATGTTGGATGAACTGTGCAACAGTGAAGTCAGTTTATGTCAGAGTGGGTTGGCGAAAAATCGCACTCATCAACTATAACAAAGATTTGGGGCATGTGTTACGGATGTTGCGCCCTAATTTGGCTTTCGGCGAGTGTGCTTGGGGTATAGAATGTGCTGGTATTAAGTAGCCGGTAATTTCAGGACTGGAACTTCAGCTTTGGCAAGTCGCATTCCCCGCAGAATCCACACATTCGACGCTTTCCTGAACCCGAATTATCGGCTGCTATGGGTCAGCAACTTCTTCGCGTACATATCGCGGTGGATGCAGATGACGATGCTGGGGTGGTACGTGTTCGAGGTAACCAGCTCGGCGTTCCTGGTTACGCTTGTGGGATTTTCGGGGATGGGGCCGCTGGTGGTGCTGGGCGTGTTCGGTGGGGTGCTCGCGGACCGTCTGGACAAGCGCAAGCTGCTGCTTTGCACACTGTTCGCGAACCTGCTTGCCGCGACCGGCATGGCGGCTCTCATATTCACCGATCTCATCTTCGCCACGAGCAATCTCCAGTTCTGGCACGCCTACCTGGTGATGCTGGTTGGCGGGATAGGCTGGGGGCTGGATATGCCGTCGCGCCGCACGATCGTGCTGGACGTGCTGGGGCGGGCGCGGGTGAACAACGCCATCGCGCTCGACTCGGTGGGCATGCATTCGAGCCGCATGCTGGGGCCGTTGATTGGCGGCGGGTTGATCAGCGTAAGCCTGTTCACGTTCGCCAACAGCAATGGCCTGGAGGCAGGCTATGCGGTGACGCTGGTGTTTTTCATAGTATCGGCGGTGATGATGCTGAACGTGAAGACGCCGGCGCGGGACGTCGCCGCAGCTGCGCAGGCCTCGTGGAACATACTCAGAAATCTCATAGAGGGGATTCGCTATGTTGCCAGCGAGGCGACGCTGCTTGCGGTGGTGCTGATAACGGTGTTTATGAACCTGCTGCTGTTCCCGTACCAGCAGCTCATTCCGGTTGTCGCCGCCGAGGTTCTGTACGTCGGGCCGGCACTGATGGGGCTGCTGCTCGCATTCGAGGGGCTGGGGGCGTTGACAGGCTCGATTGGGATAGCCTCGTGGTCAAACCTCACGCACCACGGACGGGTATATCTCTTCGGTTCGCTCGCCGGGCTAACCATGCTGCTGGTGTTTTCGTTCTCGCAGTGGTACGGGCTGTCGCTTGCACTGATGCTGATGCTGGGACTAGGGACGGCGGGGTTCGGCGCGATGCAGGCGACGATAATCCTGCTGGTGGCGCGGGACGATATGCGCGGCAGAGGGCTTGGGGTCATCACGCTCGCGATTGGCGCGGGGCCTATTGGCGCGCTGATGCTTGGCTGGATGGCGGACGAGATAGGTGCGCCGAGGGCGATGACGATAAACGCGGTGCTGGGACTGATCACGGTCGGCTTGGTCGGCTTGCTGGCGCCGTCGCTGCGAGGACGGATGACGTCGGACTCTGAGGCGGAGAGGGCGGAGGCGTCGGGAACGCAGCCTGCGGCGGCTAGTGGGGGGAATTAACAGGCCTGACAACAAAGAGAAGGGCAAAGTCCCTTTTATCTATATCTATCTTGCAAAACCGCAAGCTTCGTCTGTCTCAGACATATGTCGTTGCATACTTACCGTGTAAATGGTAAAGTTATTATGCTTTCTGCTGCAACAAGCAGTTGGTATCTAAGGTAAAGTCCATGATAGCTTCTTTTGGGGATAGAGCTACTGAAGACTTTTATTATGGTCGCTCATCTAGCCGAGCGCGCCGTTTCCCTTCCGAGATACAAAGGACTGCCCGGCGAAGACTCGACCGCGTACACTATGCGCGCGAACTACAAGATTTGAGATTTCCGCCAGGTAATCGCCTCGAAGCGCTGCATGGAGACTTAAGAGGCTATCATTCCATAAGAGTCAACAACCAGTGGCGAATAGTGTTTCGATGGGAAGGGCGGAACGCTTACGAAGTATCGTTGACCGATTACCATTGATTTGCCACAGCTATTGAGGTGCAGTTATGACTTTGATTCCGGAAAATCGCGTCCCTACGCATCCGGGTGAGATGCTACTTGAAGAATTCCTGAAGCCCATGGGCATGACTCAGGTTGCCTTTGCGAAGCATATAGGCGTGCCAGTGCAGAGGATTAACGAGATTGTGCGCGGCAAGCGAGGAATCACGCCGGAGACTGCGTGGTTGTTTAGCGAAGCTCTCCGCACGACTCCTGAGTTCTGGATGAACATGCAGGGCGGGTACGATCTCGCGCTGAACCGCCTAACGCGGCACATAGAACCTTTATATGACTCAGACGATTAGTCATTCAGCACGATTGCGCTTTCGTCCATGAGCATGACGTAGGGTTCGCCGAACTGGTCGGGGTCGTCGAGGCTCCAGTCGGCGGTGGATTCGGCGGGCTTCATTCGGATGCCCCAGTCGCCGCCGAAGACGAGATGCACTTGCGCCTGCCCGGAGTCGGAGACGGGGGCGTACATCGCGGGACAAGGCGTGCCGTCGCCTTCGCTGCTCCAGCCGGTTACGTGATAGACGCCGGGGGGTCTGCCGGGTTCATCGAGGACGATGCGCGTTACGGGCACAGCGTCGGTGTGCGCCTCGTAGAGCATTAGCGGCATGTACTCGCAGTTGTCGTTTTCATCGACTTCGATGTAGATGGATTCTGCCATGCGCGCTTACTCGACGAAGGTCTTGCGGAAGTTGTAGAGGGTCATTTCCGGCTCAACGGGTGCTGTGGGCAGGTATTCTTCCTCTTCTATCTTGGCGACGATGAGCCAGGGGCCGTCCTCGGCAAGAGCCTGCCGGAAGACGGTGGCGAGCGCCTCTTCATCTTCAACGGTCGCGGTCTTGGAGATGTTGCAGCCTCTGCCTACCTGTTCGAGGCTGGTGCCGAAGGCGGTGTGCGTGGGCTGCATGCCGGTCTGGCCCCACATCTCGTTGTCCCAGACGATGACGATGAGGTTGTTCGGCTGCTCTCTGCCGATGGTGGCTAGGGTGCCCATGTTCATGAGCAGGCTGCCGTCGCCATCGAGGGAGATTACTTTCTCCTGTGTTGACAGTGCCATGCCGAGCGCCATGGACGAGCATAGTCCCATCGAGCCGTAGCCGTAGAAGTTGCGGTGGCGGTCGGCGGCGAGGTGCCAGAGTTCGTCGGACGTGGGGCCGAGGTTTGCGACGATGGGCAGGTTGCCGGCGTTTTCGAGGATCATCTTCGTGGCGGAATACCTGTGCAAATCCTTTTTCCTTTCAGTGTTGTTGATGGGCGTTCGCGGTAGATTTAGCACCAAGGCTGATGTAGGCTTCACCCCCATCCTAACCTTCCCCCGTCGAGGGGGAAGGGACTTTGCAAAGCTATGCCATTTTGCCGCCGTGCAGGAGGGGGGTCATGCAGAGGGCAAGGGGCTGGCGGGAGGCGTAGCAGAGGGTGAGCGCGCCGGTTACGCGGCGGTGTAGCCTGTCGTCGCTGTCGTAGGTGTAGTGCGGGATGCCGAGCACGTCTAGGATTGGGCGCGTGGTGCGTCCCATTGCTACCTGAGCGAGGTTGAACTCGTCCACTTCGCCGCGCAGGTTGATGAACATTGGCAGCGGGATGCGGTATGGGATGCAGAGACTGGCGATTGCGTTGATGCAGTTTCCAAAGCCGCTAGACTGCATGAAGACGGCGGCGCGGCGTCCTGTGGCATAAGCGCCGGATGCGATGCCAATTGCCTCTTCCTCGCGGGTGGCTGCGACTACGTGAAAGTATTCGTCGGCCTCGAGGAGCTGCGTAACCTGGTGGATGCTGATGTCGGGGACGAATGCGATCAGCGAGATTTCGCTGTCCTTGAGGGACTGTACAATTGATTCTGCCCAGTTCATGGTGATTAGTCTTTCAGTTTTTCAGTCGGTCAGTTTGTCGGTATGTCAGTCTGTCATGTTGAAGTGATAGACATTCTAGCAGGTTACGCCGCGCGTGTTGCCTATCTCGTCCGGCACGTCCGACCACGCTCTGGGTCTGCTTCTATTGCGGTTGACGCTGATGATTGAGGGAGTGTGCGACGCCAGTTCCTCCCATTCCTCACCGTAACGAAGGATCATCATCGCCATCTCCTGAAAATCTTCTGGTGTGGATGTCTTCCATCTGAGCAGTACCACCGACAGCCCCTGAGCGGGAAACTGGGCGACATAAGCCTGCGAGGGAATGCCTGTGTCTCGAGTTATCAGAACTCGACTGTGTGCTGAAGGACATGCTCCATCAGCGCCTTGTCAGGACGCACGGGGGCACCGATGTCGTCGAAGGTTGCTATCGGGTACTGTAGGATTTTCAGAGCGCGAATTACCGGAAAGGGAACATCGGCGTCGGCGACGAGCATTACGCTGCCTTAAGGTATGTATTCTCGTAGTCCTCGACTTCCGCTATCTGTTCGTCGGTCAGTGAAGGGTACGCTTCCGTAGGGTTGCCTCCAGACTCCAGGACGGACATTACGGCGCGAGTTGAGATTCGCGTGCCCTTGATGACAGGGGCACCTCCCAGAATCTCCGGATGGATTTCGATGTGCCTAAATCTACCTTTCGGAACCAGTTCGTTCTGCAATTCGCCAATCAATTCAGGAAAAAAAACTTCGGCAACCTTTTGAGAGCCTTTGGATGCGGCAACCGGATTCCAATTGCCTTTTTGCGGGTCAGGAAAGAGGGCAATGACGTATCCATCACTTACCAAGAGTCTGGACCTCTTCCAAGCGGTGCAATCCCCATCCGTCATGTATTCGATGGTGTCAAGGGCTTTTCTTATGGACTTAGCCGCCCCCCCCCTCCTCTTTCAGCCTGACAATCAGCCTAATCAGCAGAAGGTCGTCGTAGGAATAGGTGTTTTCCCTCTTATTGCCAGCATTGATTGAGTGCGGTCGCAACAGGTTCGCCTTAACCCAAGCCTGAAAGTTCTGGGGACGCACCCTAGCAATCCTGGATGCAATCCTGGCGGAATACATCCCCGGTGCGGTTGAAGTAGGAGATGTCATTTCGGCCACCATAAGCAATGGAGAATTTCGTTCTATCTATTTTCACCTATATTCCCATAATGTTGTAGCCGGTGTCCACGTGGAGGATTTCGCCGGTGATGCCGCCGGAGAGGTCACTGCACAGGAAGAGGGCTGCCTTTGCGACTTCTTCGGTGGTGATGTTGCGGCGCATGGGGGAGCGCTCGGCGTGGATGCGCTTCATGTCACGGTAGTGGCTGATGACGCGGGATGAGAGGGTATCGAGGGGGCCGGCGGATATGGCGTTGACGCGGACGTTCTGCTGGCCGAGGTCGGATGCGAGCTGCTTGACCTCGTTTTCGAGGGCAGCCTTTGCGGTGCCCATTATGTTGTAGCCGGGGAAGACGCGGTTTGCCGCCTGAAAGGTTAGGGCGAGGATGCTGCCACCGCTCTGCTCCATGAGAGGCGCGCTGTAGCGGGCTATGGGGAGCAGCGAGTACGCGCTGATGTCGAGGGCGAGGCGGAAGCCTTCCCTGCCGGTGTCGAGGAAGGGGCCGCCGAGGTCGTCGCGGTTGGCGAAGGCGATGCTGTGCACAACGATGTCGAGCGAGCCGAACCTGTCCCCTACCGTGTCGAAGGCGGCTGCTACATTGGAGTCGTCGCTGACGTCGCACTCGATGAGGGGCGTGTCGCCTTCCCAGTCCTCGACGAGCCGGGAGACGCTGTTTCTGACGCGCTCGTTCTGGTATGCGATGGCGAGGTTCGCGCCCGCTTCGTGAAGGATTTGCGCTATCGCCCAGGCGATGCTGCGGTGGTTGGCGATGCCGAAAACGATTCCGTGCTTGTCCGAAAGGTCGATTGGGTACATGTGATGCTCCGGTAAGTTGGGGTCGATATAAAGGGTCAGTCGGTGACTTGCAGGCCGCCCATCTTTAGGGTGCCCTTAATTATGAGGTCAGGATCGTCGTCGTCATTTTGTCGGGCGCGTATGTCTTTGGCCTCACCCACCTGTATGGAGTTGACGATGCGTACGTTCCAATCGGCGGGAACGCGGATTTTCACTTCGCCTACGACGACAGAGACTTCAAGGGTTGCAGGCTTGTCCACGATTCTAGCATCACGCATATCAAGCGTGCCGCTGCCCATGACTATATTGACACTGCCACTCTGAAAGTCGCCGGAGAAAATTCTGTCCTGAGAGCCGGCTACCGTGTGCAGCGTGTCGTCGTCGGTGTACGAAGATGAGGATACGTCCACGTCAATTATCGTCGAGGAGTTGGGGCCGGGCGTGGGGCGATTGCGCCTTCGGCTTCGCCTGCGGATGCCGCCAGCAAGTATGAGAACTCCGATGGCGATCAGGGCGACGGGCCAATAGTCACTCAGGTCAATGTCGAAACCGAGTTCTCCGAGCTGAAAAAAGGCACCGATGGCGATCAGAAGTACGGGCCAGAAAAGGCTGCGAAACCTGCTTGCGATGAGGCGCCAGGCGCCGTAGAGGATTATCAGGGAGGGCCACCATTCGAGGAGGCTGTCCAGTTCGGCGATTCCGGTCTTGTCCACCAGGAAGAGGACACCTATGGCAATGACGAGAACGCCGAAGAAGAATCTGCCGCCGAGTCCTGAGCGTCGAGCGCGGTTTCCTGTTGCCATTTAGTGCTCCTGTGGGGTGCTAGCCGACGCGCCAATTGTGGGGTCTGCCGCATAGTAGGTCAAGTCAGCGCGGGGAGCGGATGGCGCGGCTGAGGATGACCGCGCCGATGACTATCAGCAGGACGGGCCAGTAGCTAAGCAGGTCGATGGCAAGGCCGAGGCTGCTCAATAGGAAGATCACGCCGATGCTGATGAGCACCAGGGGAGCGATGAGCCTGCGGAATCCGCTGGATATTAGCAGCCAGAGGCCCACGGCGATTAGAATGACGGGCCACCACTGGAATATGCTGATGTCGAAGTTCACGACGCCGAGGTTGTTCGCGAGGAACAGGACGCCGAGCGCGATTATCAAACCGCCGAAGAATACGCCCGATCCCAGCCGTCCGGGCCCGCTTATGCCTGGCATCATCACTGCCGCCTCCATTCCATATTCTCGGACGCTCAGATTCTTTCGACTCGACTGCTGCCCACTGCGCGCCTTGTCATTTTCCGGACGACCGGGGCTTGACTTTGCCGACCAATCTGCCAGATAACGACTCAACCTACATTATAGAGTATTCCGATTTGGGGATGTTGATGTGGTGTCCTTCCCTATGGGGCCAACGCTTCGGGAGAAGGGGACAAGTTGAGTACCAGCACAATGCGGACATGACTATTGATTCTGCGAGGAATATACTCTAATATACAGAGTAATATTGCTTGCAGAGTATATGTCTGATGGATTTCGGAGGTAGCCATGGAAATGAGTGAGCGGGTCAGGGACGACCTTGACTATGTAAGGGGGGCGATGGAGCGCACGAGGAACGTGCATGTGCCTGCTGTGTATCTGATGTGGGCAGCGATCTGTCTCGTGGGGTTTTCAATGCCGGACTTCATCACCAACGGATGGGTGGGCTGGTCGTATAACGCTATTGGCTGGTAC
This sequence comes from Dehalococcoidia bacterium, assembly GCA_965203955.1. Lineage (GTDB taxonomy): Bacteria > Chloroflexota > Dehalococcoidia > Lucifugimonadales > JADFKI01 > Bin90. Next base: position 908,665 of record OZ241923.1, read on the forward strand.
TGGTCGGTGATGGGTCCGGTGGGGTTTGCAGCGAGCTGGTGGCTGAGCGCGCGCGCCAACGAGCGTGCCGGCCAGTTGAGCCAGCGCACCGGGTTACGCTGGGCGCTGCACTGGTCGGCTTTCGGCGCGACAGGAATACTGGGGATCGCCCTCGCGCTATCGGGACATGTGGGCTGGGAGGTCTATGGAGCGCTCTGGGTGCTGCTGCTGGCGCTCTCCTATACTCTGGCGGGAGTGCACCTGGAACGCCGGATGCTGACGATAGGGTTGATGCTGGGAGTGGGCTACCTTGCGATTCTGTTCCTGCCTCAGTACGGATGGATAGCCGCCGGGGTTCTCACTGCCGTTGCGCTGACGGCGCAAGCCTTCATTGGAGGGCGGTCTGATGGATCCGCAAGCCGATCCTGACATCAAGGCACTGGAGGAGCTTGCCGCGCTGAACGGGCTGCTTGAGCACCGAGTCCGGCTGGCGATTTGCGTGCTGTTGTCGGCGCACGACGCGCTGACGTTCACGCGGCTGAAGCAGGCGCTTGAAGAGACGGACGGGAGCCTGGGAGCGCACTTGCGAAAGCTGGAGGATGCCGGGTTTGTTTCGGCGGAGAAGGCGTTCAGGAGCAGACGGCCGGTGACATGGTATCGCCTGACGGAGATTGGGCGTTCGCGGCTGAAGCAGCAGATCGACGGGCTGACGCGGCTGATCGAGAGGGCAGATGCGTGACAGGTCGGTCTTGGAGGCGGCGTTGATGCCTACATCGCCTGCCAGTAACGGCGACCCTCCATGCGGACAAGGGTGCCAAATCCAGGCGCGGGGAAATGGCCCGAGATGAGTATTGCGTTGTCGCTTTCGATGCGTTCGAGGAGGTTCTTGCGCGATTCGGCGGAGATGTCGGGCTTGGAGTCGGCGCGGGGGCTCCAGTGCGTTTCCTGCGTCTGAGCGCGCGAATGGATTGCGTCGCCGGTGATGACGGCGCGCTCGCCCTGCGATGCTACCAAGAAGCTGGTGTGACCGGGCGTGTGACCGGGAGTTGGCAGAGTCGAGACTTCGCCGGTAATCTGCCGCTCGCCCTCAAAGAGTTCGAGGATGCCCTGATCTTGCAGGGGCAGCACCTGAGCGGGGATGTATGGGCGCTTGCGGAGCGCGCCGCGTGTGAAGACGCGCCAGTCGGCGTTGGCGACCCAGTAGCGGGCGTTGGCGAAGGTAGCTTGGGGTTCGCCGCTGCGCTCGACTTCGCTCTCGCCTCCGTCGCCGTCATCGTGGTAAAGGAAGTTCCAGCCTACGTGGTCGATGTGCAGGTGGGTGATGCCCACGACATCCACCTCGTCACGGCTGATGCCCTTTGACTGAATGTCGTCGAGCAGCTTGCCCTTGTCCAGCGTATCGAGATGACCGGTGTCGATGCCGAGTCCCGTGTCGATGAGGATGGTCTTGCCCTCGGAGCGCAGCAGGAAGCAGCCGAGATTCATTATCATCTCGCCTTCGGGCGTGAAGTATTCGCGATAGGGGTCCCATGCCTCTTCGGGAATTGTGGGGAAGAAGTCGGCGGGAGTGAAGCGGATGCTGCCGTCGGATAGTGCGAGAATCTCGACGTTGCCAACCCTGGTAGTGTAATCAGGCATAGACCTTGACCTCTGCGTCTTCGATTGCGGTGTGGTAGTGCGGCACGACTTCCCTGCCGAGGATTTCGAGTTGCCCCTGCATCAGTTCGGGCGGGCAGGCGGGGCGCATGACGAACTTCTCGGCGCCCGCCTCGATGTATTCGTCAATCAGATCGCAGATGACCTCGGGCCTGCCGAATGAGGAGAACTCGCGCCAGTGGATGTCCTCGCGGCGGCGGAGCATGTAGGGCGTTGCGATGCGCTCTGCCTCATCGGGGTCGTCGTCAATGAAGAAGCTGGTGAGCACGCCGTAGTGGTCTTCCTCGATATCGTTGCCGTATTCGACGGCCCAGGTGGAGATCTTATCCACGCCGTCCCTGACCTCTTCCGGCGTTGCCTGCGAGACAAGCCAGCCGTCGCCGATGCGGGCGGTACGCCTGAGCGCGGGTTCGCTGCGGCCTCCAATCCATATTGGGGGCATGCCGTCGGGCGGAAAGACGGGCTTGGGCTGAACGGTAACATTATTGAGAGTGAAGTGCTGACCGTGGAAGGTGACGTTGTCCTCTTTCCAGAGCAGGCGCATGACCTCAATTGCCTCTTCGGTGCGACTGACGCGGCGGCGGCGAGTGGTGCCGCATGCCTCATACTCGGCGGCGTCTTCAGTGCCGAGACCGACTGCGGGAAGGCTGCGTCCGCCGGAAAGGAAGTCGAGGGTTGCGATTTCCTTGGCGAGTATGGTGGGATTGCGCAGTGGGAGGGCGATGACGCTCGTGCCGAACTTGAGGTTTTTGGTGCGGGCGGCGGCGAAGGAGAGGGCGACTATCGGCTCCATGTTAAGGAGGGGCGAGACGATGCGGTCGCTGAGCCAGATGGAATCGATATCCAGCTCTTCGCAGGTGTCCACGTATCGCCAGAGGTGTTCGGGGTCGTCGCTCGGAAAGGGCCAGCCGCCGAATCCGATGCCTATCTTGATGGACATGGTGTTTCCCTTTGCTGCTTTATCTATCGGTCTTCATCTACTTCGCCAGGGTATGGCTCGTCGAAGGGGATGCCCCGCTCTTGAGCTTCCAAGCGCCGCCGATTCCATTCGAGTCCTTCCTGCCGTCCTTCCTGCCGTCCCTCTTGCCGTCCTTCTTCGCGGAATCTCTCTCGCTGCGGCTTAAGCCATTTTTCCTCTAAATACCTCTTCGTGACCATGATAAAACCTCCCCCTGTGTCCAATGCCGTTACTATCATAAGTGAGTATATGATAATCAGCGGTTCAGCGGATGCGCTAGTGCGGACGATGGCGATTATCGTTTCGAGCGCATTCTCGTGCCTTCCGCTTGTTATCACACTCCATGCTACCAGCGCCGTCCAGACAATCGTCAGAACGAAGATAAGACCCAGACACCAGGGCCACCAAGTTCGCGCTACTGTCAGGATGGATAATCGCTCATCCTGATTATCGACTCGATTGTCGTCGGGCAGTCCATCTTTCGGCTGATTGCCGTCTGAGGAATCTTCACTCACTTGCGATTATACTACTTTCCCGCGAATCGTTTGGGGCTGAAGTGCTCGATGAGGTCGGGCTTTGCGCCGGTGATGTGCTCTGCCATGAGCTTGCCGGTGATGGCGCTGAGGAGGATGCCGCTGCGGTAGTGCCCTGTGGCGACATGAAGGCCCTGCCAGCCGGGAACCGAGCCGAGCATCGGGGCGTCGTCGGGGGAGCCGGGGCGCAAGCCTGCCAGCGCCCAGTTGAGGCGCGCGTCTCGCAGTGAAGGCACGAGCAGTTCGGACATGTTCATGATGTCCTGCACCGCGCCCGCCGTTACGCGGTTGTCGTAGTCGGCTTCTTCGACGGTCGCGCCCGCGATGACGGAACCGTCGTTGCGTGGGACGAGCAAACCCCAGCCGCCGTGAATGACGGTGCCTATGCTGCGTCCCACCGGCTGAAGGTTCAGGTTGACGCCACGCACGGGGCGCGTGGGGACGTAGCTGCCTAGCGTGTCAACGATGATGCTGCTCCAGGGGCCGGCTGCGACAACGATGTGGTCCGCCAGCAGTTCTTCGCTGTGCAGGCGGACGCCGCTGATCCGCAGACCGCTGCGCACCATGCCAATGACGTCGGCGTGCTCGCGCACGGTCGCGCCGAGGCGCTCGGCTGCGCGGGCGTATGCCGCGCTGAGGCGCTGGTTGTTGACGCGGCAGACTTCGGGCATGAATATCCCGCCGGCTATGCGGTCGCTCAGCATCGGCTCCTTCTCGCGCACGGCCTGGGCGTCAAGCCACTGCGCCTCGGGACTGCGCCAGCCGCCATCGACTACGGCGGCATGAAGTGCCTGGGCTTCGTCCTCGCTGAGAGCCAATTCCAGTTCGCCACTCTGAACGAGTTCGATATCCACGCTGGAGGCTTCCGCGAGTTCAGGAGCGAGTTCGTGGAACATCGCGAGGCTGGAGTTCACGAGGCGGGTGTAAGGATCGGTGGGGTTGCCGAACAGGGACGACAGTATGCCGGAGGCGGCGTTGGAGGCGGCCATGCCAATCTCGCCGCGCTCAAGGATTGTCGTCTTAACGCCGTACTTGGCAAGGTGGTAGCCGATGGAGCAACCAATGACGCCGCCTCCGATAACAATTGCGTCGGTGCCTGCGTTCATCATGATTGGTCATTCCTCTCTATACGGCAGCGTGTCGGGCAGCACAGGCTCAATGCCGTCTATCAGGTAATCTGCAAGCTGCTCGAAGTCAACGGTCATTATGTCGGGCTGGTAGGGAGTTTCTTCCATCGGCAGGCCGTAGCGGTTTACGTAGGCACCACGGTAGCCGCAGGCGCGCGCTCCCATAATGTCGAAGGAGTGGGATGCAACCATCATCAGCTCGCCCACCTCCGACTCCAGTATCCGGGCGGCTTTACGATAGACGCCGGGGTGCGGCTTGAAGGCGCCCGCCGTCTCCACTGAAATAACGGCATCGAAGTCGAACTTGATGCGGTTATTCACCAGATGGTCGAGATACCACGGTTCGCCATTGGACAGGCCGACGAGCTTGTAGCGCCCCTTGAGTCGCTTCAGGCCGCTTACGGCGTCGTCGAAGGGCTTGAGTTGCTGCCAGACCTGCATGAACTCTTCGACTTCGTCGCGAGTGAAGGAGATGTCGTTGGAGCGGAGAGTATATATGAAGGCGTACTTGCAGGCTGTCAGGTAGCCGCTGTGCCCGAGCATCAGGATGGTGTCCTGGTACTGCTCGACGCGCTGCCGCAGGCGCCACTGTCCCCAGAACGCCGCGCCGTCTATCGGGGACTCGCGCTTCGACAGGAAGTCGTCTATGTGGGGCATCAGGCTGCCCGCGAGGTCCAACACCGTGCCAAACAGGTCGAACGTCAACGTGTTGACGCTTTTGAGGGCGTCGTTGCTCATGGTGAATTACTCCTAAACAGAATTGGTGGGGTTTGCTAGACTTCGTGGTATCGGAAGAGCCTGAAGCCGTAGTACACGCCTCCGAGCGCGGTGGACGCGAGAGTTCCCCACATTACATAGACCCAAACGGCGGGCGACTTCAGGTATCCCGTGGAAATCTGCGTAACATTCCGCACTTCGACGTCGAACATCTCGGTGTAATAGTAGCCGGCGATCGCGCCAATTATCGCTGCGCCAAAGGCGAGCACACAGCCGATGAGCTTGACGTCAATCGTAGATTCGGGCTTCAACCAAGAAATGAAGACGGCTATGCCGACGCCGAATCCTGATCCAAGCGCCATGAGGAACAGCGTTACGCGGAAGAATGGGAAGTTGAAAAAGACGAAATGAACGATGAACAGACCCGCTATACCGAAAAGCAGACCGAGCAAGAAGGAAAGCCCGCCTCTCAACGCCATTGCAAAGAATTTCTCCACCTAGACCTCCTATATTACAGGTGGCGCTGCGCTCCCTGAACGGCGCCACCTTATGATCTGTTCAATTATAAACGAAACGTGCGAGTCAGGTAATGAAATCAGACGGTCAATTCAAGAATAGGCGTTCAATAAAAAGGGCAGGCTTTACGCCTGCCCTCCAAATTGCCAGATTCCGAAAGGATCCAGGATCGGCTGGGAGTGATGTCTAGTCGTCGCCCTGCGGCACGGCGACCTTGCCGATGCCGATCTGAGCCATGCGAGCCAGCACGTCGGCCTGCTGCTCTGCGGTCAGGGGCAGTCCCGGCGGGCGCGGCGCTCCACAGTCTATGCCGAGGCGCTCGCTGAGGACGAACTTGGCGGTCGGGTGCAGCCCATGCTCGCGCGCCAGCAGAGTAGCATCGCTTGCGCGGTCCTGCGCCGCCTCCGCGCGGTCCCAGTCGCCGTCCTGATAGGCGTTCCAGATGTCCACCCATAGCTCAGGGGCGTAGTTCGGGGGGCCGTCCACGCAGCCGGTCGCGCCGATGGTGAGCGCGGGGAGCATGAGCATGCTGTTTCCGATGAGGCAGTCCAGGCCCATGTGAGCGAAGGCGCGCACGTTGGCGAATGTGATCGCGGAGTGCTTCAGGCCCTTGAGCTGCGGAACTCGGTCCTGGATCTTCTGCATCAGTTCGGGGGTAATCTCGACGCCTGTGGACTGCGGCAGGTTGTAAACGAAGAGCGGAAGGTCGGCGGCTTCCCCCACGATCCTGTAATGCTCGACGATTGCGTCGTCACTCTGGCGATAGAAGAAAGGCGGGACACAGCAGATGGCTTCGTTGCCCGCCTTTGCGGCATGTTCGGCGAGCCTTGCGGCGCGCTCGGTGGTCGCCGCGCCCACATGCATTATATTGTTGACGCGGCCCCGGTTCTGGTCGGCGGCGATCTCGGATATGCGCATGTTTTCTTCGTCGTCGAGCAGCACGCTCTCTCCGGTGCCACCGGCAATCCAGAAGCCATGCACTCCGGCCTGTATGTTGTACTCCATCACCTCTCGGAACGCGGCTTCGTTCAGCCTTCCATTCTCGCCCATCGGCGTGATTATTGCGGGTAGTATTCCTTCAAAGTCGGCCATGTGATAAATCCTCCTCTATTGGATTATTTCGCGCGATGCAGCTTAAGCCTTCTATTTTGACTTCCGCGAATAATATCATGCTGCGGGGGAGTGTGCCCAAATCGGCGTCCAATCCGAGAATTCGGCTTTAAGCAAATTGCCACAACGCATAGTACACGAGGGGAGTTGGGGCGATTTTCAGTAAGATTGGCACTGGAATTCACCGATTCCTCTATTCCAAGCCTTGACTTGCTGTCCGAATATATGTTAAATATCCCCCAACTCATAAGTTATGGTTGTGAGTTAAGACCCCGTGAAAAGACTGGACATCAGACTAGGAGGGAAGACATGAGACCTAAGTGGTTAGGAAAGAAGCTCCTTTTCGGGGCAGTAGCCGCGACCGCGCTGATAGGCGCGATTGCGTGCGGATCGGCGCCCGCAGCGCCGACAGCGCCAGCAGCAGCGCCGGCAGCTCCTCAGCAGCCAGCGGCACCGGCGGCGCCGCAAGCGGCGGCACCCGCTCCCGCAGCGCCGGCGGCACAGGCGACGACGCCTCCCGCAGCGCCGGCGGCACAGGCGACAGCGGCGCCCGCGATGACCGGCGGCAGCGGCGGCATGATGATGGATGAGCCGCAGGGCAAGTTGCTGATCGCGGTGACGCGCATTGGCGCGCCGAACGGTCTTCCTCGCTTCTGCTCCGCTAGCGCGGGCGGTTGCGCGGAGATCATCTATATGTCCGGCATGACGGAGACACTGTTCAACTCCGCGCTCGACGACCAGGGTTCACCTACGATCGAGCCAATGCTGGCTACGGAATTCACGCTTGACCCGTCACTGGAGTTCGGTGACTTCACACTGCGTCAGGGCGTGCAGTTCCACAATGGCTACGGAGAGATGACATCCGAGGACGTGGCGTTCTCATATAACGACGCGAACTCAGTTACCAACCCCGAGTCGGTTCACGGACAGGCTGGCGACTTCGCTCCGCTGATTGCCAGTATGGACCCGGTCGACACCTACACCGTGCGCTTGCAGTACCGCAACTATGACAGCCGCGGCGTACTGCACCGCTTCAGCCGCTTCTGGCAGACGGCGGGTATCGTCAGCAGCAAGGTCTTCGCCGAGAAGGGCGTTGAGGGCATGCAGGACGACTACACAGGCGTCGGCGCCTTCAGAGTAGATGAGTGGACACAGCAGAAGACTTTTAAGCTGTCGGCATTCGCTGACTACTATGCGGCCGGCGAGGGCAACATCGGCCCGCACGTAGCAGAGATCGAGTGGCGCGACATTCCTGCAGGCGAGTCTCGCAGAGCGGCTCTTGAAGCCGGCGAGGCGCAGATAGCCCAGGTAGCGCTCGCCGACATCCCCGGGCTGATAGCGGACGGCTATGAAGCTCAGCGCGGCGGTAAGTTCAACTCGATGTTCAACATCTCGATGGCAGCCGGCAACTACTGGGAAGAGTTCGGCGCACTGACGGGCGACGCGCTTGAGCGTGACCGCGACGGCGCAGGCACCGCAGAGTTCCCGCACATCGGCAACCCGTTTGAGGACGGCGGCTACAGTGAGGACACAGCTTCGATGCAGTCCGCAAGGCTCGTGCGCAACGGGCTGGCATGGGCGATCGAGCGCGAGTCGCTGCTGGAGAACACCATCGCCGGTCTCGGCGTTGTGAACCACCAGCCGTACCTTTCCATCAACAACCCGAGCTATCAGGACGAGTGGAACTGGGGCACTGACTTCGATATGGCGAAGCAGCTGCTGACAGAGGCCGGCTATCCTGACGGTTTCGAGACCGACATGTGGATCGGCACCGGCGAGCTCAACTCCGACGTCGGTGAGGCAGTCGGCGCGGGCTGGCAGGACAACCTGAACGTTAAGGTCAACCTGATCAAGACCGAGTACGGCACGTTCCGCCCGGGTCTGGTCGCTCGCACGAACAAGACAATGTTCACGGGCTGCGGCGACGAGAACAAGGCGAACTTCCCGTATGACTGGGCGCACGGCTTCGTGATGAGCTCCATCAGCGCGGGCGGCTATGGCGTGGCGCAGGAACTCCCCTTCGCCGCTCAGACCTACCTGGAGATGGCCGGTGAGCCTGACAAGGCGAAGCGCGAAGAGCTGGCGGCGGCGTTCTACGACAACAACCGCAAGTGGGCGGCCTGCGTAGGCGTATTCGAGATTCCGATCTGGCCGGCCTACAACCCGGACCTCATCGCAGAATGGGACCAGAGGCCCATTGCCAATGGCAACCTCGCCGGAATCAACAACGTCCGCACGATCAAGCTGGCACAGTAAGCTGCGGATACTATGATTTGAAAGTGCAGGCGCACCTGTGGAACACGGATGCGCCTGCACTGAACAAGACAGCATTTGAACTCCACTGGATTCCTGCTCTTCGCAGGAATGACGCAAACGTATAAGTGGGATGTGGATAAACGTCCCACTCATCACTCACAATTTGCTTCCTGTCCGTCATTCACACCCTACGGCGCGAGTGACGAGAAGCTAAATCCCGGACAGCTAAACGACGGGGAGAAGCGTGAATAAATGATTAATTTCCTTATAAGACGCATCACATTCGGCGCATTCGCACTCATAGGGGCGACCCTGCTGACCTTCACCCTGTCGAGGGTGTACGGAGACCCACGGTACCTGTACGCCCAGGAGGGCGGCTACGGCATCACCCAGGAACGCTGGGACGATCTCGGCAGAGAACTCGGCCTAGACAAGCCGATAATCTGGCAGTATGCCGTATGGCTCGGAAATATCCTTAAAGGTGACTGGCAGGATAGCCTGATAGACAGGAAAAGCGTGTTTGACAAAGTAGTCATCAGCCTTCCGGTTACACTCAAGTTGGCTGCGTCTTCATTCATATTCGCATCCATCGTTGGGATACCGCTGGGCGTGCTATCCGCTGTGAGGCGCGGCTCCCTGATTGACTTAATAGCGCGCGGATTCGCGCTCTTCGGACAGGCGCTGCCCGTTTTCTGGGTAGCGATTATGCTGATTCTAGTGTTCGCTGTCTGGTCTAGGGATCAGGTTTGGGCTTTGCCGACAGGAACTCTCGGAGAAGGCCTGTTTCCATGGAAATACTACATCCTGCCCACGATAACGCTGGGCTGGATTGCGGCGGCGAGCTATCTCCGGCTGGTGCGTTCCGCCATGCTTGAGATACTGGACTCCGAGTTCATCAAGCTTGCGCGCGCAAAGGGTGTCTCCACCAACACCGTGATATGGAAGCATGGCTTCAGGAATGCGCTCATCGCGCCCCTGACGTTTTCGGCGCTGCTTTTGACGGGCTTCATTACCGGCGCGGTTGTGACAGAATCCATCTTCGCCATCAATGGGCTTGGCAGGCTGGCGTTCGGCTCCATTCAGGACAATGACTTCCCCGTAATGGTCGCGGTGGTGATGGTGTTCACTTCGTTCTATGTGGTCATGAACTTCATGACCGACATGCTGTACGCATTGATAGACCCCCGCATTCGGTATTCGTAGGCGGTTGGGAAACGGTACCGTACCGAAATGGGGAATGCCCCAGAAACGAAAGCAACAATAGATTGCGAATAGACAAGGTGTAGTTCTATGGCTCAAGCGGACCTCGCAGCCGACCTGACTCAAGATTTGACCGAGTCAACAACCGGAATCGTAGGGTTCTGGAACAAGATAAAACGCTGGCCGCTAATATCGATTGTTGTCCTGACACTGCTGTGTCTCACAGCTCTGTTTGCGAATTTCATCGCGCCGCACAGCCCGATCACGGCGATTCCGGACTATACGATTCTGGCGCCTGCCTGGGAAGATGCGAAACTGGTATCGGTGCAGGACCTGCCGCTCGTTGCCGCCATTGACGGAGACTTCGTCAACCTTTCGGTAGCGGAAGCGGCGCAGCAGTACGGCGTTACCATAGACCCGGAAATAAGAGGTGACGCGAAGGCGATTCGCACGGCGTTCAAGGAACAGGCCGATGTGCGCGCCAATGTGATGGAGCTGGCGATAATCACCGAGGTGCGTTCCATAGACAGTGAAGCGGATGCCCCTTGGACGCCTGTCGGACTCAATATCCTCGCCGCAGCCGAACAGTACGATGTCGAACTGTCTTTGGAGCAGATAGCGGACCCACTCTATGGCGGCATTGTCGCGGAAGAGTCGTTCGAGAAGCAGGCGGGCTTGGAAATCAAAGTGCAGGACGCCGCGATTCCGAGGCCGGTTCTCCTGAGCGTATCGGAGGCGGCACAGCAATTCGGGGTTACGATACCTGAAGACCAGCTGAAAAACGAAGCGGCTATCGAGGACGCATTCCTGCAGCAGGCGAACCTGCGAGCTAAGGTGCGTATTCCAACTACCAGTTACCTCCTCGGCGGCGACAACATCGGGCGTGACCTGCTCAGCCGACTTATTCACGGCGCCCGCGTCTCTCTCGTCGTTGTCACCATCGCGCTGTCCAGCGGTCTGCTGATCGGCGTGTCGATGGGACTGGTCGCCGGATGGTTCGGGGGCCTCATCGACGAAGTCATTATGCGTGTGACCGACATCTGGCTCGGTCTGCCGTTCATCCTCGTCGCTATCGTGGTCGTGATCGCAATCGGGCAGACGTTCATCATCCTGATTGGCTTGCTGGCGCTGCTATCATGGACGCCCTTCGTGCGTAATGTGCGCGGAGAGGTGCTTTCACTGAAGACACGCGACTATGTGAGCCTCGCGCAGGTGGCGGGTGCTTCGACTTTCCGCATTATGGTCTGGCACCTGTTGCCGGGAGTCATCAATACCGTAATAGTCATTGCGACACTGCGTGTCGGTCAGCTCATCCTGACTGAAGCGATTCTCAGCTTCCTGGGCGCAGGCATCCCGCCGCCTACACCGGCGTGGGGCGCGATGGTAAACGACGGGCGCGTGTACATTGAAGACGCCTGGTGGATTTCGTTCTTCCCCGGCTTCTGCATATTCCTGGTCGTCATGTCGCTGAACTTCCTCGGCGACTGGATGCGGGACCGATTCGACCCACGGTTGCGGCAGCTCTAGGAATTGCAACGAATTTACTACGGCCCCACATGACGGCATTACCGGCGGCGCTTCGCTGAGGCTTGACCTTAAGCGGAGCGCCGTTATAATTTATGCACATATCAATATCGACTAACCTTCTGAAACTGATTGCCAACAAGGACGCCTATAATGAAAAAGACACGACATATTCCCCTGTTGTACATCGCCTTGATTTTCATTACTTTGGGAAGCATGGTTTTGCTGGCATGCGGTGTGGAGTCGGGCGACCGCCGTCCCGCCAGAAGGGACGACGACAAAACCGGCGAATTTCATCGCTCGCCTGTTGCCGCATTCGAGCAGTTCCGCGTGGATGTGGAAAAGACAGATACGGGCTGCACCGCTGATCCCGCCGACATCACAGTCAGCGAAGGGTCGCGCGTTAATTTTGCCGTTCAGCTCACGGGCGGCGAAGTGACCACTACCGCCACAGGCTCTACGGAGCTACAAGGCGAGCGCGAACAGGCATCTTACAAGGTTGACGGCCTCGCCATCACCAGTTCGGGCGGCGCGTTTGGCACCGGCGTTACAGAAGTGGACTTGGAACTGGAAACAGGCACACGACGCAGCTACTCCTTCAGTGTTGCGAGTGTGGGTGCGTTCGATATACTCTGTGACGGCGAAAAGATAGGCACCTTCACGGTGAACTAGAGGTAGGACAACTTAGGACAACAGTCGGAGTATTTCGGCTCAGGAAATGCAGAAGGGGCGGTCAGTTGACCGCCCCTTCTCCTTTGTTCCCTGTTGGCTAGTTGTGCCAGGGTATTGCCCGGCTCTATTCGAGCAGAGTCGTGAGGTCCACGCCCTGCTCGGCGGCGTTGCCGATGGTGCTCCACGGAGTTTCGACTACCCAGTGGTCCGGCTCGATCTCGACGAGAGGCGGGCGGGACTTGGCGTACTCGTGGTTGGGGTCCACTTCGAGAGGCGTGCGCGTCATGAACACATCGCCTTCGGGCGGGTCAACCGGCGAGACCACCTCACCGGGGAGCACGATCTCTTCGCGCTGGATGTCCGGGTGCGAGGGCAGCGCGGCGGAGAGGAGCGCGTTGGTGTACAGGTGTACGGGGTTGTTGAAAATGCTCTCGGTGTCGCCCATTTCCTGCACGACGCCGAGATACATCACTGCCATGCGGTCACACATGTAGCGCACTGTGGCGAGGTTGTGCGCGACCATAACATAAGCAAGTCCGTGCTCGTTTTGCAGGTCGACGAGGAGGTTCATAATCTGCGCGCGAATGGACACGTCAAGCGCGGACACCGGCTCGTCGAGCGCGATGATCTTGGGGTTGAGCGCCAGCGCGCGCGCAACGCCAATCCTCTGGCGCTGGCCGCCGCTGAACTCGTGCGGGAAGAGCGATGCCTGATAAGGAGGCAGTCCTACCTCTTGCAAGAGTTCCTGAACACGAGTGGAAATCTGTCCCTTGGTCATGGTGGTGTTGACCTCGAGGGGTTCACCGATGATGCTACCGACCCTCATGCGGGGATTCAGAGACGCCCAGGGATCCTGGAAAACAGCCTGCAGTGAGCTGCGAAGTTCGCGCTTACCGGCACGACTGAGCGTAGCCACGTCCTCGCCTTCGAAGAATACCTGGCCGGAAGTCGGCTCTTCGAGGCCAAGCATGACCTTCAGCGTGGTCGTCTTGCCGCAGCCGGACTCGCCCACGAGGCCCATCGTCTTGCCGCGCTCGATGTCGAAACTTACATCGTCCACAGCCTTCAGGATGCTCTTGTTTCGGCTAAGGAACGAATTGCCCACCGGGAACCACTTGCGAAGATGCCGCACCGATATGATGGCATCGGAGCTGCTGTCCACGCCGGGGGCGGATTCAACGCCGTATCGGTTCGCTGCTCCGTTGGAAGAAGTGCCATTAGTCGTCATTTCTCAACACCAGCCTTGTTCTACTTGTCCGTATCTAAGGATGCCCGCAGGTTGGAAGATTTCACGCCCATCCCTTCGAAAAGCTCAGGACAGGCTCTAACCTTCCCCCATCAAGGGGGAAGGCACACACTAAATTTCTTAGTATTCCGCGCCGTATGAAACGAGGTGCTTGTACTTGTCGAATTCTTCGACTGATGAGTGAGAGAGCTGCACCCAATGGTCCGGCTCGATCTCGACCAGCTCGGGGCGAATCTCGAAGTCCTTCTCAAGCGTGGGAAGCGGTGTGCGATCGGCGAAGGCGTCGCCCGGAGGCAGGTTGTAGAGCAGAGGCGGCTGGCCTTCGATCTGCGCCAGGCGTCCAGTCTTCTCTTCGAGCTTCGGCACCGAGTTGATAAGCGCCTTCGTGTACTCGTGCTTCGGATTGTTGAAGATGGTGCGGACATCGGCGTGCTCGACGATGCGGCCCGCATACATGACCGCGACCCTGTCGCACATCTTGGCGACGATGCCGAAGTCGTGGGTGATGAACATAATGCCGACGCCGGTTTCTGCCTGAAGGTCCTTCAGCAGCCGGAGGTACTGCGCCTGAATGGTCACGTCGAGTGAAGTCGTGGGCTCGTCTGCGATGAGGACCTCGGGGTCGCAGGAGATGCCGATAGCGCCTACGACGCGCTGGCGCATGCCTCCCGAGAGCTGGTGCGGGTAGTCGCGAATGCGGACTTCCGGCGCGGGGATACGCACCTTGCGGAGCATGTCTATGACCTGATCGCGCAGTGCGTTGCCCTTCATGTTGCGGTGAATCTTGAGCGCCTCTCCCACCTGGTCGTCAATGTCGAACACGGGGTTGAGAGCTGTCATCGGGTCCTGCAGCACCATGGCGATGCGGTCTCCCCGAATCTTCTCCATCTCTTTCTCATCGACCTGGAGGATGTCCTCACCGGCCAGCTTCACGGTTCCGCCGACGATGTGTCCCGGTGGCGAGGGCACGAGCCGCATGATGGAGAGCGACGTCACGGACTTGCCGGAGCCGGACTCGCCCACTATGCCGAGGGTCTCGCCTCGTCGCAGGTTGAAGCTCACACCATCTACCGCTTTCACCACGCCCCAGCGTGTTACGAAGTAAGTTCTGAGGTCGTCAACTTCAAGAACTACATCGCCTCTTGCGCCATTCTCAGTAGCCATGCTCTATCTCCTCTGTGAAGGTTTTTGGCTTTGAACAGGTCCGCAAGGGACACTTAGCCAAATTATGCTGGATCATCCGAAAATAGTATGCAAACTATAGCCAATAACTATTGAAAAGGCAAGCCTGCGAGCTTGAGTTTCGCTATTGGCGTCAGCCAGTCTGCCATGGGCTTGCAGTGCGCAACTTTGTGGCGCTGGCTGCTGTTATACTCATGAACGATAGAGGACAGAGATAGTTGGCAGCGAGCGGAGTGAGAAGCAAGCGTATGCCCAAAGTGCGGGATGCAGTACGGTTGGTTGAGCGTGATGGATGGCGGCATGTGCGAACACGGGGGAGTCATCGACACTACAAGCATGCCGTGAAACGTGGAACCGTTACTATCGCCGGCAAGCCAGGCGATGATGTTCCTGATGGCACATGGCACGGTATCATGAGGCAGGCAGGAATCAGCAGGAGGGAACAGCGATGAAATACACCGTTTTGATTGAAAAGGGACCAACTAATTATGGGGCGTATATTCCGGACTTGCCGGGATGCGTCGCCGTAGCGGACACTAAGGAAGAGGTGATTGCACTCATCGAAGAAGGTATTGTGTATCACCTAGAAGAGATGCAGGCCGATGGCGACCCTATCCCTGAACCAACCACAACCGCGCTACTGGTGGAAGTAGAATTGCAGGCTGTGGCAGGTGTGAACTCGTAACGTTGTCGTATCTCCGCTGATCTATTTCCATCACCTAATGCCATATCTATTTTTCTGTCCATCCTTCCAGCGTAGGAGTGCCCCATGCAGCGATCAGGCAAAGACATACTCTATTTCGAGACCGGGCCCGACAACGAGCCTACGATGTGGGTTGATCCCGGCGAGGAGTTCGAGGTCGTGACGCAGATGAACCGGGGGCCGTGGCTGGACGACCACCCGGACGGCGAGCGGCTGCGGGAAGTGCTGCGTGCGGGAAACCCGTCGAGCGGTTGCATCTATGTCAACGGCGCGGAGCCGGGCATGGCGCTGGTTGTGCATGTCGGCGAGATCGAAACGGAGCCGTTCGGCTTCACGAACTACAGGGGCAGTACGGGCGCGATGCCGGGCTGGATGGGCGACAGCGGCGTGGGACGGCATCACAAGGTCGTGCAGATACGCGACGGCAACATTATCTGGAGCGACACGCTGCAGATTCCTATTGCGCCGATGCTGGGCGTGGTGGGAGTCGCGCCAAAGTATGATCGCTGGACGAATGCGTGGGCGGGCGAGTGGGGAGGCAACTTCGACATCCAGGAAGTGACGACGGGCGCGTCAGTGTGGCTGCCGGTGTATGTGCCGGGCGCGTTGCTGCATATCGGCGACATGCATGCGCGGCAGGGCGACGGCGAGATCTGCGGCGCGGGCGGCATCGAGACGGGCGGCACCGCCAGGCTGCGCTGCGAGCTTGTGCCGATGCCTGCGGGCATGACGTGGCCGCGCATCACGAACGAGACGCACATAATGACGACGGCGATGGCCAAGCCCGCCGAGGACGCCTTCCGCACGGCGCTGTCGGAGATGATCCTGTGGCTGCAGCACGACTACGGCTTTACGCGCGGAGAGGCGTACCTGTTTTTGGGGCAGGTCCTGGAGGCGCGCTGCACGCAGTTCGTGAACCCGACTTTCAGCTACGTGGCGAAGGTGAACCGGAAGTATCTGCCGGATTAGCGGTCAGGTGTCGGGTATCAGCCGTCAGGTTGCTGCTGACGGCGCAGGCGCTCGATTTCGGCGAGCAATTCACGCTCACGGGCTTCGGCCGCCAGCCGCGCTTTTCGCTCGATCACTGCCATGTCTATCGTCCTGCCGGTCTCCGGGTCGCGCACATCAAAGCCGTTCTCGAGTTCTTCACCCCAGTGGAATCTCAGGTCAAGGACTTGGCTGTATGCCCAGATAGTGCCGTCCTCGTCGGTGTGCAGGTCACAAGGTTGATACTCACCGTTCAGGAGGTGTTCACCTGCAAGCGGCTGACCGTACAGTTCGCCGCCGGTGGGATCGAGTCTCCAGTACTCGGCTATGCCGAGCTGAGCGTACAAGTCGCGCTTGTGTCCCAAGTCGTTTGACGCCGTGCTGGGCGATGCCACCTCCATCACTAAGTCGGGAGCCTTGCCGACTTCCCATATCCAGTAGTTGGGCAGATTCTCGCGGATGCCCGCAACATCCACATCAAATGCTATGTAGAGGTCAGGGGCGATGCGCCTGTTGCCGTTGGCAGGGTCGTAGAATATGAACCCACCGGCGGATACGAACACTTCCGGCTCACTCCTGAAGAATGCTGCCAGCAAGTACGCGATTTCAACAATAATTGGCGCTTGTTGCATGCCGTCCTCTACCGGCTCCGGGTCTTCGTAGAAGATGTCGGGGAGCGTCTTGTTGACCCAAGCGTTGGTCATCACATTGGTCGTCGCCATACCGAGCCTCCGACAGGCCTTTCCTGATTAACCGCTCGCTACATTATAGCGCAGGGTTTACCATAAAACCGCTGCGCCAACCGATTACTGCGGGCCGGGGAAGAAGTCTGCCCCCTTCATGATCATGTCCTGCTGCTTGATGGCGAGTCCGCGGACGCGGGGCATGTATTCGTTGTTCCAGCGCGGGTCGGAGCGCACCTGCTCGCGCGCCTCTGCGAAGTGGGTGTAGTCGCGGTACGCCCAGATATGGACGATGCGGTTCAGGGGGCCGATGTCAGTGTAGTACCAGCCCGCGAGCTTGACGCCGTAGTCGTCGCGTATCTTGATGGCGACCTCTTCGACAGCCTTCATGTACTGTGGCACCGAGCCTGGCTTCAGGTCGTAGATTCGCATGTCGTAGATCATCGTATGACTCGCTCCTTCTGTGTCTTCGATTTGATGCGTGATTGATGCCAGTATATTAGTGTGCCTGTCAACCCTCGGAGACGCGACGACGCTCGCCGAGGATTCCGTTGGGGCGCAGGAGTATTACCAGCACGAGTAGGAAGCCGATGAGGAAGAAGCGCAGGTTGGGGTTGTTTATCTCTTCCGGGAGGAATTGCGTGCCGCTCCAGATGCCCCATACGATGAAGGCGCCGAGTATCGCGCCGAGGTTGTTGCCGCTGCCGCCGACCATGAGCATCACCCAGATGATGAAGGTCGCCAGCAGCGGGTCGAAGACGAACGGGTCAACGTAGCGGAAGCCGTGTGCGTAGAGTGCGCCGCCGATGCCCATGACTGCCGCGCCGAGAATGAACGCCTGCAGCTTGAAGCGGAACACGTTCTTGCCTGCCGCCGCCGTCGCCTCTTCGTCCTCGCGGATGGCGCGGAGGACACGGCCCCACGGCGAGTCTATGGCGCGCTGTATGGCGAAGTAGAGGGCGGCGAGAACGACGACCACCACGCTGAAGTACAGCAGGTCGTACTGGTGGGGGGAGACTGCATCTCCGAGAAATTTGGGGATGTTGTAGAGGCCGCGAGAGCCGTTGCCGAGCCACTTTTCATTGAGGAACACGAGGCGGACGCTTTCGGCGATGCCGAGCGTGGAAATGGCGAGGTAGTCGTCTCGCAGGCGCAGAGTGATGCCGCCGACTATGAGGGCGACGATACCGCTTATCACTGCGGCGCAGACGAGCGCGACTATGAACCACAGGTCAATGCCCAGTGTGAGCAGGTTAGCGAGGTTACCGCCGAAGATGAAGTCCTCGAACAGCATTGGCGACGGTGGCGCGGTCGTAAGCAGCGCGGATGTGTACGCGCCGAGCGCGAAGAAGCCGGCGACGCCGATGTTGAACAGGCCGGTGTAGCCCCAGTGAACGTTGAGGCCGAGAGTGAAGACGGCATAGATTCCAGCGAGGATGCCGAATCCGGCGAGGAAGTAGATTATGTCCATATCACAGGTCCCGGTCGCCGAACAGTCCACGCGGACGCAGGAGCAGCACGAGGAGCATTATTGCGAACGCAACGGCTGGCTTGTAGGCGGGCGACATCCACTCGGTCGAGACTTCCATCGTAATGCCGATGAGCAAGCCGCCGACGAGCGCGCCCCAGGGCTTGCCGATGCCGCCGAGGGTAA
The DNA here is from genome assembly GCA_965203955.1 of Dehalococcoidia bacterium. Lineage (GTDB taxonomy): Bacteria > Chloroflexota > Dehalococcoidia > Lucifugimonadales > JADFKI01 > Bin90. The sequence goes on from OZ241923.1 coordinate 927,368, forward strand.
CTGCGGCGAACAGCGGAATCAGCGTGTTCCAGCCTGAGTCGGGAAGCATCTGCGCCTGAGAAACGGCTATGAGCGTTCCGGCTATGGCGGCGTAGGCGGCGGCGATTGCCCACGTCCAGTGGATGATGCGCGTGGTGTTGATGCCGGTAACGCGGGCGAGGTCTATGTTGTCGGAGGTGGCGCGCATCGCCTTGCCGATGCGGGTGCGGTTGAGGAACAGGTAGAGCGCGCCCACCAGCACGATGGCGGTCAGGCCGAGGAAGATGTTGTCGGGCGGGATGCGAATGTCGAAGGGAAGCGCGCCGCCGTTGGGCAGGGCTACGTCGAACTCCAGATGATAGAAGGACCTCGATTCGCGGGGGAGGTGAAGGGGTTCGGTACCCCAGAGCATCTGTATCGCGCCGCGCACGGCGATTGCTATTCCGAGGGACACCATCGCGAGCATTACAAGGCCGGTGCCGCGCTCGCGCAGCCGCTCATAGACAGAGTAGTCTATCGCAATGGCGATGGCGCAGCAGATGACAACGGTGACGGGCAGGGCGATGAGCAGCGGGTAGCCGAAGGTGAAGGGACCGAAGCCCGCGCCTTCGATGCCGAGCGCCGGCAGGACGACCGTGAGCAGGAACAGCGTGATGTACGCGCCGAAGGTCATGTAGTCGCCGTGCGCGACGTGCGCGAAGCGGAGGATGCTGTATATGAGAGTGATGCCGATTGCGCCGAGCGCGATCATGCTGCCGAGCAGCAGGCCGTTGACGACCTTGCCGGGAGCGGCGAGCAGCAGTACGAGGCACAGTGCGGCCAGGGCGACGCTCCAGCCGAGTTCGCTATGAGCCGCTGAACGGGCGCGCATTGCCATTGTTTGCATTGACATCAGTTGAGGCTATCCCCCGCCCTATTCGGTGTGTTCATGATGGCGGACGCCGCCCAGGTACAGACGGCCGATTTCGGGATTATCCAACAGGCCGGACGCGCTGCCCTCGAGTTGGTTCTGGCCGTCGGCGAGCACGTATCCCCTGTCGGACATTTCGAGGGCGGTGCGTATGTTGTGCTCGATGATGAGGATGGCGATGCCGATGGACCGGATGTCGCGCAGCCTGTCAAAGATTAGCTGCGCCATGAGCGGCGACAGGCCCGCCGACGGCTCGTCGAGCAGGAGCAGCCTGGGACGCAGCATCAGGGCGCGCGCGAAGGCGAGCATCTGGCGCTGGCCGCCGGAGAGACTGCCGGCGCGCTGCCGCCGGCTGCGCTGCAGGTCAGGGAAGATGCGGTACATCTCGGACACCTGGGAGCGCACGTCGGTGTCGTCCACGAATGCGCCCATCTCAAGGTTCTCCTCGATGGTGAGCGAGGGGAAGATATTGCCGGTCTGTGGGACGTAGGACATGCCCAGCCGTATGAGTCTGTCGGTTGGCATGCCGGTGATGTTGCTGTCCTCGAATACAATGCTGCCCTGCTTGGGTGCCAGCAAGCCGAATATCGTCTTCATCAGCGTTGACTTGCCGCAGCCGTTCGGGCCGAAGATGGTGACCGCCTCGCCCGGCTCGACATGCATGGAGACGCCGTGCAGGATCTCCGTTTCGCCGTAGCCGGCGACGATGTTGTCCACGGTGAGGATACTCATTCGGATGCCTCGGCAGTGAATCCGAGGTAGGCGCTCAGAACATCCTCGTTTGCCTGCACCTCTTCCGGCGTGCCCTCTGTGAGCTTCCTGCCCTCGCTCATTACGATGACGGGGTTGCAGAGGCTCATTACCACATGCATGTTGTGCTCGATGATGAGAATGGTGATGCCCGTCTCCTCCTGAGTGCGGCGGATGTCCTCCATAAGAAGCTCGGTGAGGGCGGGGCTGACGCCTGCGCTTGGCTCGTCGAGCAGGATCATCTTCGGCTTCGCCATGAGGGTCCTGCCGAGTTCGAGCAGCTTCTTCTGGCCGCCGGAGAGGTTGGCGGCGTACTCGTCTCTGAGGTGATGAAGGTTCAGGAACTCCAGGGTTTCGAGCGCCTGCCGTTCTATGGCGCGCTCCTGCGGACCGATGCGCCAGGGGGTGAACCAGGACGTCCAGACGCGCTCGCCGGGCTGGTCGGCGGGGACAAGCATCAGGTTTTCGAGCACGGTCATCTGCTTGAACTCGCGCGGAATCTGGAAGGTGCGGACAAGGCCGGTGTGAAATGTTTCGTGCGCCTCCATGCCGTCTATGCGCTGACCCAGGAAGGTGATCGTGCCGCTTGTGGGCTTGTGGAAGCCGCTGATGAGGTTGAACAGGGTGGTCTTGCCTGCGCCGTTGGGACCTATGAGGCCGGTGATGGTGCCGGGCTGAACATCGAGAGAGCAGTGGTCAACGGCGCGGACGCCACCGAAGTCCTTGACCAGATCGCGCACTTCTAGGATGGGCGCAGGCGTGTCGGGTTGGCTGTGCTCGGACATAGTTGCGCTCGTCAATCATTGACTCATAAGGGACGAGGCTGAGTTTATCAACGGGCACAAAAGCGGTCAATCAGTATGCGTGGTGCCGCCCTTCAGGATCATACTCACCGTTGCCCTCGTCCACGTAGATCGTGTCGTCCACATGCGAGACCGTGATGTGCTGGTGGTATGTGCCAGCGCCGATGCTTCGCTCCGCTCGGTGCTCGTGGGTCTGCCAATCGACTGGGCTGCCGTCCGCCAGGGCTTCGTGCAACACGCGGCCGTGCATCGTCTCGCCGCCGTCCACGCCGAGCAGGTGCAGCACGGTGGGGGCGAGGTCGATGTTGCCCGTCGGGCTTGCTATGCGGACGCCACTCTTGAAACTGGCGCCGCGCGCGAAGAGAGAGTTCCGCATCTCATGGCGGCTCATGGAGCCGTGCTGCCCAAGCTCAGGCGCACCGCCCGCGGAGAACGCATAGCCGGCGTAGCCTGAAGGGCTGACGTGTGAATTCCAGCGGAAGGACAGCGTGAGGTCGGGAGCGCGGGGACCCTCGATGCCGACCAGGGAAGCGGGAAGCGTGCCCTCGATGTGCCCAACACCGTCGGATGCGACTAGCGCACCGCACCAGCGCTGCCGCATGAGGAACGCCGCGAGCCTGTCCAGCGTGGCAGCATCTCTGTCGTGTGCGTAGAAGAGCACGGAGCCGCCGTTGGCCGCGACCGTGACGCCACCGGGCTCGTCTCCCGGTGGGAAGCCCTCAGCCCGTAGCAGCCCCTCAACGTCTATGACCTCGGATATGGTCGAGTAGCCGTGATCCGAGATGACGATGACATCGGTGTCTGCGCCGGTGTCATCGAGCCACGACAGCAACCTGCCGAACTGCTCATCCGCTTCTTTAAGCGCGCGCGTGCTGACCTCGGTGCAGACGCCGTGCGCGTGCTGCGACTTGTCCGGCTCGGAGAACCAGACGAGCGAGACGGTGGGCTTGCGCTCGGCGAGCACATACTCAGTCATGATGTCCACGGCGCGCACCAGCTTATCGCCGTTGGTAACACCCTCGGGGGGCCATTCGCCGAACCTGCCGACAATCTCATCATGCAGCGGGTATGGCAGGCAGAACTCGGGATGTATGGTTGCGCCACCGACGCTGGCGGCATTGGGGTTGTGCAGATAGGAGTTGCCGCTCGTTCCGCTGCCTACCGCGACATATTCCAGGCCGTGGCCTGAGAGTATTTCGGCGAGTGTGGAAGCAAGCAGGACCTTGGTCTTGAGGGCGACCTTTGCGAGCGTCGGCTCAAGCGCGGAGAAGGCGGTGTGCGGGTCGTAATCACGCATCACAAGCATGTTGGCAGCTATGCCGTGCGCGCCGGGATTGCGCCCCGTCACCATGCTCGCGGCGTTGATGCGGGTGACTGACGGGTACACAGGATGGTGATGATCGAATGCGACGCCCTCCGCGACGAACGCGGCGAGGTTGGGCATTAGCGCGGGCGTCACCTGCGCGGGCTGCAAGCCGTCGAAGGCGACTATGAGGATGTTTCGCATGGTTGCATTTCCTGACTGAAGGGCTGCGAAATTGCGATGGCCGGAAAGTCTATCGAATTATGTCTGTGGGGCCGTCGCTCTCATTCACCTTCTTCATCGTAAACAGCACAGTGAGAACGAGCAGAATAACCAGAGTGATGCCTGCGATTACGCCGATGTCCACCATATCTAACTCCTTTTTCTGAGACTATTTCATAGATTCCTCCCCCCTCGATGGGGGAAGGTTAGAGCCTGCCCCTGCGAAGGCAGGGGATGGGGGTGAAACGAATTATATTCACCACAAAGGTCATTCTACTCCTTTGGAGCGGGGCCGAGAACCCTATAAATCCTGTCGCCAGTGCGCTCTGATACGGGCAGCACCTCTACGACGACGCGGGAGAGTCCTACTACTTCGCCCTGCTCGTCGAAGCTGTAGTTATCGCCGATCGCGCCACTCCATGTGATGTCGTAGAGGCAGTCGCGGAAGCCGTCGGCGTCCTGGTCGTCCTGCGTCTGCTTGAGGCACTCGGCGGTGATATAGACGTCATCGTATGCCGATCCCATGTGCCAGGGGAAGACGATGTAGCCGTAGCGCTCCCTGAAGTTGGCGACGACTTCCTGCCCCTTGCCGTTGGCGGGATCGAGGTCGGCGGTGATCGCCTTCAGGCCGGTCGCGGCGTCTCCGGCTATTTCCATTGAGGTTGCGCCGACGGTGACGGTATCGGCGTAAATGGGACCTTCGTAGCCAAGCTCGCGCGCCTGCTTGATGATGGTACCCGCGGAGAACTCGGACTGCGGCGCGATATGGAGGGCGTCGGGATTCGAGATGATGAGCTTCTCGATCTGGGTGCGGAAATCGGTCACATCGGACGAGAAACGCTCCTCAGCGACGACCGAACCGCCGCGCTTCTCGAACTGCTCTACCGATGTGCGTCTGATGCCCTCGGCGTAGTCAGTCGATTCGGTGATGGTCGCCAGCGTGCGGATGCCGTCCGCCCAGAGGGTGTTTCCCGTGTCGATGCCCGTCTGCACGTCGCTGATCTGCGTTCGGAAGATGTAGTCGCCAGCGTTGGCGATGTCGGGGTTGCTCGCCAGCCCGGAGAAGAGGATGGTGCCGTCCGCCTCCGCGAGCGGAGCAGCGCCGAGCATCGCGCCGCTGCACGAGGTGCCGAGGATAATCTTCACACCGTCCACGTCGGTCAGCTTCCTGTAGGCGGCGATTGCGCCCTGCGCGCTGCACTGCGAGTCCTCGACGACGAACTCCAGCGGCCGGCTGTTGATACCGCCCGCCGCGTTAATCTCGTCGAGCGCCATCTGCTTGACCTGGTTCGCCATAACGCCGTAAGTCTCGCCGGGGCCGGTCAGCGACTCCATGACGCCGATGCGGTAGGGCGCGTCCGTGTCCTCGCCGCCGCAAGCGATGAGGGCGAGCAGGATGACGGGCAGCAGTGCGAGTGCGATGAAGGGCTTGATATGTGGGGTTGGCACGATGATTTTTCTCCAGTGTCCGTATGTCATCTCTGTATAATATAGAGCAAATGCGATTGCACTGGAATATATTTGCGCGGGGAGATTAATGATGGGCGAGACCAAGGGCGAGCGGCGGGAGCGAAAACGAAGGAAGAAGCGCTACGGGCACAAGGTGAGCGGGCGGCGCGTGCAGACGCTGCAGCGGATTATCGTGGAGAGGGCGCGGGAGGGGGGCGATGCTCTGGCTCTAATAATTCGGATGGGTAGAGTTGGCACGTGACTGCGCGAATCCCCTTGTTTGCCTTAACGTCATTGACGAGCAGTATGGCGAGCGCCGCTATGGTGACGGGATGGGTTAGTGGGGTGGCGCAGCGGTGGCTGAAGATATTGTTCATGAGGTGGCAGCTTTTGAGGTCGGCTCAGGTCAAGGGTTAAGAGGTTTCATATTAGGAAAGGCAATGTGAACATGAAGGGTGTTACCGGCACGCTGGCCCATGCGGACACATAGGGAATTAGATAGTAGGAGTTTGGCAATATATCGGGATCGTCCGGGTCCACCTCTTCTTTGTCCGGCAATCTACTCTTGGCAGCGAGTAGCGCGGATACAAGCCAAGCGGGGACTCCAATAGCGAGAGGTATTATCGCCGGATCGAAATCCGGTGTCTGGAAGGGAAGACTCCAAAACCAAACGACGGCTGCAGTATTGGAAAATATCAGGCAGGCCCAAAGCGAATGGAACCAGAACTGGAGTCGGACAAGCCTAGCAGCTGACGGTGTTTGCCCGTCCATCCTGGATGTGATGTAGAGGAAGGGAAACAGTAAGAAGGCCAGCGATATTGTGCCGACAATCGTGTAGCGCCAGGTGCTCAGCCCGTCTATCCGCCGTGCGTACGAGAATAGACGCCAACCACCGCATGGAGAGAGAGCGAGGCAGAAAATCCCGAATAGCGCCGCAGCAATAGCGAAGATGACACCGCATACAACTATCAGTCCTCCGAGTACCTCAAACATGCACAAAGTCTCCTTTGGAATGTTTTCCGAAATGACCAATGAAAGCTTATACTCACAAAGAGCTTAGTAACGGGCTCGACTAGGACTATCCGATATCAGACCGCATATCCATACAGAGAGAACGTAACTCCTAACTCCCCTCCAGCTCCTCCCGCATCCGCTCTTCCCGTTTGATCTGCTCATCTGTCATGGCGTCGGCGAAGTCTTCGTATTCGTAGAAGGGGCGGATTTCGATGTCGCTGGGGCCGGGCATGGGGTTGGGGGCACGCTTTGCCCACTCTACGGCTTCGTCCATGTCCTTGACTTCCCAGATCCAGTAGCCCGCGACTAGCTCGTTGGTGGCGGAGAAGGGGCCATCGGTGACGGTGCGGTCGGCGCCGTCGAACCTGATGCGCTTGCCTTCGGATGAGGGCTTGAGGCCGTCGCCGGATTTCATTATGCCGGCATCGAACAGCTCCTGATTGTACCTGCCCATCGCTTCCATGAGCTCGGTGGTGGGCATGACGCCGGCTTCGCTGTCCGCGGTTGCCTTTACGAATACCATTACGCGCACGGGTACGCTCCTTTACGGTGAGGTGAAGGGGGAGGAAGAAATGCTGTGGAGCCAACGGACGGACTTGAACCGTCGACCTGCTGTTTACGAAACAGCGAGTAAAAGTCCCTAAAATACCTTCTTTTTCGCTAACGCAGCATGAGTAGCGTTTTTCCTAATTGCAAAGGTAAGTATCAATTAGGAAGGATGCGAGTGATGAAAACTTCTCATGCAGTCGGCATGTTCTTGGATTCAAGACACTCCCAAATGGTGTCGGCAAAGACCATCAGGGCATACACTTGGGCGTTGGAAAAAATGGAGAGTAGGTACCCTGAATTACCCGAATCTCCGAATGATATGCAGCAGCTATTCATTGATAATTCAGCCTTGTCGCACGCTTCTCTCCTCAGTCTGTGGAGGAGGCTGCGTACATTCTGGACGTGGGCCGAGGAAGAGGGGATCGCTCCAAACATCATGTCTCGAATCCCTGCTCCGAGAGTAAAGAGGAAATTGCCGCGCACACTAACTTCTCCCGAAGTTCATCGCCTGCTAGCTTCCGCCGATAATGAGCGAGACTATGCGATTCTTGCTGTGTTGCTGGATACGGGCATGCGTCTCGGCGAGCTAGAGTCCATGACCAGGGACGGCCTAGGGCCGGATTACGTAAGGATTACCGGCAAGACCGGCGACAGGATAGTGCCGGTCTTGCCAAGCGTACTGGAACTTGTTGAGAAGCAGGGGGATGAACGAGGAGTTTGGATCGGAAGCCGAGGACGCCTCACCGCAGCGGGGTTACAGTTAATCGTCAGACGCTGCATGAAGAAAGCAGGTTTTAAGCCGCCGAAGATAGGGCCGCACACGTTGCGACATACATTCGGGTTACAGTACGTAGTGAACGGGGGGGACCCGTTTTCACTCAAGCGAATCATGGGGCATCAGGACATTGAATCAACCATGATATACGTGAACATGTCCACTGAACTCGTGGCTCAGCAGCACCGTAAGTTTTCCCCTATGGCAGGAATCGAGGCTGCGGATTAGGCACCGAGAACATTAGAAGTTGGGCGGAGACTGTATCGAGACATCGACAGTTTCCCTACGGATAATGGCGGCGATGATGACCTTTACTCCCAACCCATTCAGACTTCGCTAAGTCGGCTCAGGTCATCTGTCAAAGAGCAGGCGTATTCCCCTGAAAGGGTTCCGGATCGGCGAATGCTGCGCAGCTGGTTCCAGGGATTGAGCTGAAGTCCTTCGTCACTACCACGCCGATTTCATTCGGCGGTGACTAGAATCGCCAGGCGCACTCTGCCTACTCGGCCAATTGTCGTCCTAGTATGAATTCTGCATGCACACACAAGGGGGCGAATTCCGAGTGTCGTGTTAGTCTCACGGCAACTCCAATGTCCTGCCAGTCTGGGCGCAGCAGTGCCTCTTCGTGGTCATCTAGAAGACCGGATGCCGCCAGGATTCCCATCTCATCATAGGTGAGTTGGTCTGAGTCTTCGGGTACTGGACTGTAAGCGCCGCTGTAGAACGATCGAATCCTAGCGCTGGTATCTCCGTATCCGGCCTCTTGTAAATCTGCGTGGCGTTGGTCATCGCCAGGCGCAGTGTCCAAGGCAATATACGTGCGGGCCAAACTCCGTAGTGAGTAGTCAGCTTCAAGGGATGGAATTCCCGCCAACTCTCGAACCCGGTTGATGTGGGCGATGGCGTATGCGCTGCCATCTGAACAGCCATACCCCAGTACGATGAACACGCCAAATAATGAATGGTCGTCGCTAGGGTAGCCGCAGGTTATTCCCATTCCGAAGTCTTCGTAAGCGAAATTTCCGATCTGACTGCATAGCACGTCGGTCATTTCAGATATGATCACATCGTCCGGCGTATCCATTGCCCAGACTTCTCTAAAAAAGGCTATACCTGTCCAGCCGTCGTAATCGCCGTCCTTGACACGCCGACTATATTCATTGCCGATGTGTTCGGGCCCATCTACATCTACTCCCGCCAAGTCATAAGACACTCTCCATGCAGCCAGTCCCAATTCAGAATCCGCCATCGCCTTAGGTAAGCCTTGCTGTGTTCTCCTGACAGCAATAGACTCTGAAACGCCGTTCGCGATCTTAGACTGGCGTATAATCCGTATGATGTCGTATGGAGAAAATAACGGAATGTCGTCGACCTCAACTCCGCTACTGTACAGGCTATTAAAGTAATCGGCGACAAAATCCGGATCAAGCTCAACTGCCTTACGAAAATCTTCCGCGGCCCTGTCAAAATCCATTTTCTCCGTATAGACTTGTCCTCTGGCTATGTACGCTTCGACATTCCCAGAATCCAAGGATATGGACTTGTCCAAGTTTTCCTTTGCTCTGTCGTAATCACCTACCAGCCTGAAAACCTCTCCCCTATAACGATAGGCCTCGCCATAGGTGGGATCACGCTTAATGGCTTCATCGAAACAGTATTGGGCTGCGCCATAGTCACCTTTGTTCAATTCCTCGATTCCTAAGCTCACAAAGTTGTCCTTGGAACTCTTTGTGACCCGTCGACATAGTTCGCTGAACATAGAAACACCTTATGGCCCGTCGTGACTACACTTCTCTATACTGGAAATTATACGGCAAAGTCGCTAGATCAATTGTATCGCGTCATCTATTCCTGCCAGTGCGACTACTACTCCGACTGTGGATTCTGCGCCGCACTGTTCCGATGGCTGGGCAAGTTAAACTCAAGCAGTGTCCGAGTGATGCATGAACCATTCAATCGACACCATCGGTCACCTTCACGTTGTCGGTCACTCTCTACACTCCCCCCACCGTATTTGTGGCTGGACATCTGGGCGGTATTCTTGGGCTGTCCCAATACAATATAACTGTGCTTACCGCGTACTATTGCACTGACTTTGACATCAGCGAGAGCAAACCGTATAGTGCATCTTCAGATTGCATAGAATGCTCGGGAAACTGAGCAGTCTCATCTCCTGCTATTCGTAGACGACCTTGGCTACCTGCCGCAAAGTGCCGGTTAGTCGGAGGTGCTGTTCAAGCTGATAGCCAAGTGCTATTGGTGCGGCTCTCTGAGCACCACCTCTGGCTTAGTCTTCTCACTGTGGGAGAAGGTGTTCTCCAGATCGATGGCGACGGCTACTGCGATAGATGGGATCGTGCTTCACTCGGTCATACTCGCGTTCGATAAGCTGAGTTGCCGCACCGGTGAAGCTCAAGAAGGACAATTGCACCGAACCCTGAGCGGGCAGAGAAATTGTACTTGGCCAAGTACTGCCTATTGTTAATCTGAGTATTAAAGAGTCCTATATGGTTGATCGGTCCATTTATTCAGGGTCGGTCCACGTTCCGAACGTTAACACGGCGAAGTCGCGTCACAGTATCAGGAGTCCTCCGAATGGAACCAGAGACGATCAGCAAGGATGAAATTAAGGACCGTGTTCTCACCGAGAACACGGCGCAGGGTATCCTCAATCACCTGAGGGATCTGGAGTCGAACCGAGCACGTATGCAGAGGCGATGGATATGGGAACTCTTGCAGAATGCGCGCGACGCCTCCGCAGATGGTGATACCGAGTTGATTGCCTCTGTAGACCTTCGAAATGGCGAGCTCCTATTTAGGCACAACGGACACGGGTTCAAGCTGGAAGAGGTTGCCCATCTCATATACCACGGTTCTACAAAACTGGAAGACGAAAATACCATTGGACAGTATGGCAGCGGCTTTCTCACAACGCACCTGCTGTCTCCGGAAATTGGAGTTTCAGGGCAACTCTCCGATGGAAGACCCTTCAGCTTTAATCTTAGGCGCGAAGTGACTTCGGCCAGCGCACTTAGCGACTCTATGGACAGGGCGTGGAATGAATTTGATACTTACTCGGAGGACGTTCCCAACAGTTTCACCACACAATTTCGGTACCCAATTGGAGAAGAGTCAGCCGGGGCCGTTGAAGAGGGTTTTGAGACGCTAAGACGCTGCGCACCTTACGTTGTCGCGTTCAATAGGCAGTTTCGCAAGATTACCATCGAGTCTCCAGAAGAGACTATTAACTTTACCGTAATTAAACGTGAGCGTGTATCTGATAAAGGATTAGAGATCATTACGGTAGGCGTAGGGGACGATGAAAACTTGAACGAAAGGAGGTTCCTTCTTGGAGAGGGGACACAGGCATCGGTGGTCGTTCCTATTGGCTCAATCGGCGATCAGATTTCGTGCCTTCCTTTGGAAGAATTGCCGAGGCTCTTCCTGGGTTTCCCGCTGGTAGGGACTGAGAGCTTTAGCTTTCCGTCTGTCGTGAATAGCTTTCAATTCACTCCTACTGAGAATCGAGATGGCGTGTACCTTGGACAGAGCGTAGACGAAGTAAATCGCGTAAACCAGGCTGTCATAGTCGAAGCCTGCAAACTGCATCTAAAGATACTGGCATTTGCAGCCGAATCTGGCTGGGAGAATGTACACATACTAGCCGATGTTCCTCCGATCATTGGCCAAAACTGGCTCAACATGGATTGGTTGCAGGAGCAACTTGAGCAACTAGTTGATGATATGCGCGAAACACCCGCAGTGCTCGTCAAGGATGGACCTTTAGCTTCCCAACATGCAGTTGTGCCTCTGGCCAGCGACGACACAGGGGTTGAAACCCTGTGGGACCTTATGCACGACGTCGAAGACTTTCATGGAAAACTTCCGAGTCGGCAAGAGGCAGTTGGATGGCGAGACTCAATAGTGAGCTGGGCTTCTCTTATGGGGCAGGATGCTACGTTGTTCGATGAAGGGATGGATGGCGACAAACTCGTAACGTTCGTGGAAGAAGAAGCAATTGGTCCGGGTGAAGACTATGGAACACTTGAAAACCTTCAGGGCCTTCTTGTTGATGAGGTGGAAGCTGTCCAATGGTTAAACCAATTGTACGCATTCTTGAAGAGCGATGGCCTTCCTGAACTGATACGAGAGCGTCGATTCATACTCGACCAACTCGGTTATCTGGATGAACTCGACAATCTTTTTCGTGACGATGATGTCGACAGCGAACTCAAGGACATCGGAGACGATTTTCTTAAAGGGAAGATTCGAGGGAGACTTCGTGATGAACGAATGAGTTCGATTGCTGACGAGAGTGGTAAGGGAGATTATTCGAACGAAGATGCCATCAGGGAAATTGTCGACAAGCTCCGAGAACTCTGCACAGCGGGAACGCTAACAGACGGTTACGCTCAGGCCAGCACACGTATGCTGGCGTGGCTCGCAGGTAGGCAGAGGTGGAGCGACATTATTAGCTTCCCGGCGTTTGCTGTTCGGCCAGAGGGTACTCGCGTGCCCCTCTGGATCGGCTTACAGGGCGGAGATGATGTGGATATACCCCTTGCGCCTAAAAGCGCTTGGCCGGAGGATCTGCAATGCTTTGCTGACTTGTTCCCCTGGTCTTATACCTTGGCAGAGATGTACCACAGCGAACTCCCGGAGACAGAAGTCTGGGAGGAGCTCACAGAACATGGCTACATTCGAATGGATGTGTTGGAGAGCACCGACCGACATCTCATAAGTAGTAGGGGCCAGGGGGAGTTCCTTCCGGACGAACCATTGCCTGACGGCGACCACAGAACTGTAAATACTGTTACCGTGAATGACTTAGCCTTCCTAGCTAAGGATAGGATCGGAATAATGGCGCGGGTACGCGATAGCCAGGAGAGGGCTCGCCTATTCTGGCGGTTCTTGACGGAATACTTGGTCCACCGCGACAAAGAGGGCCTGGAACCTAGGTCCGTTGCCTGCGCTTGCGGCGGGGAGCACGATTATTACCCTGCCTACTGGTTGGTTCCGCTGGTCAGGAATCGCTGGGTTCCGCAAGGTAACGACATACGCGATAATGCCACTGCGCATTCGCTAGCTAGACTTTTACAGGGTAGCGGCTGGACGCCCACATCGCTAAGTGAAACATCCCCGATAGTCAGTCTACTCGCGGCGCTGAAAATCACGCGTCTCGACCTTATCCGAGAGTTTGTCGTAAGCGATGACGAATCTCGCGCGAACTTGGATGATGCGATGACGAGTATCCTGATTTCGACCGGCGGCGACCTGAGCCACGTCAGCGATTTTGTAGAGGACTTATTGACAGACGAGGACTTGCCTGAGCACCTCGCAGAGCGGCGCCAGAGACGGAAGGTGGTTCATGAGAATCAACGGCTGGGACAGGAAGTGGAGCGGCTGGTAAAGGAGGGCCTTGAAGATAGGGGTTTTACGGTGAGGCGGACCGGCATAGGCTCCGACTTTGAGATTGAGTACGATCTGATTGATGATGGGCAAGAAATAGGGATTGAGTTATTGCGCAACGACCAGGTCTGGCTGGTTGAGGTTAAGGCTACGCGCGAGATGAGAGTGAGGATGTCTGCAAAGCAGGGCGAGAAAGCCGCAGCCAAAGGTGAAGGCTTTCTCCTGTGCGTAGTACCTGTTGGCGATGAAGCAGCCAACCTTGAAGAGGACGCTATTCGTGCCGATATGAGGTTTGTCCAGAATATCGGCCCGCGAGTCGCTCCCCTGTGTCAGGATCTCAACGCCCTTAATGACCTTCGCGACGATGCAATCTCTGCAACGGATAGCGACATTCAGCTCGAAATTCAAGGAGGAGCGGCGCGGATACGAGTGGATAATACTGTCTGGCAAGAAGGGTTTCATCTTCAGGATCTTCCCAGTCGACTTCTCCAATCGGACTCATCGCCCTCGGAATAATCGAAGAATCCCTCAATTGACGCACATACTCTCAACAGATTGATAGGACGGATAAATCCATCTCATTTCAAGGGTGATAGCACCACCAAGGGATTGGCACCGCTGTGGTAAGACGAATGCATGACAGAGAGCAGGCGTTGGATGCCATTAGCGCAGAACGCGATTTCTGATCCGCCGTCCCGTTGTTATGACGGAAAGCGTCTGCTGACGAATAAGGAAGAAAATTAGCGTCCTGAAGGATGATTTATGACTAGCTTTGGTGTAACCCTACTCTCAGGAGGGTTGGATTCGACAACTGTGACCGCATCCGCCAAGGAGGGTGTCGATAATGTCAGTACTCTGACATTAAATTATGGCTAAGCTCATAGCAGAGAGGTTGTTGAATGTGCTCTACCGATAGCTTCGAGGATGGGCGTCACTCATAGAACAGATTGCACTATCTGTGGGGCTTATGCAACATACAAGTAGTGTAAGAGAGAAGGTGGAGTGGGAAAAATGAAGCCACCGCGTCATCCTTTTAGCAAGTAGAAGCCTGATACAAGGAGGACGACGATGGCAAGAGACAGCATCGACATTTTGGAGTTGTTGCACAAGCGGGGTATGGACGGAAACATGGACTTTCTGTGTGAGGCGGTGACAGTTCTGGGCAATGGAATAATGGACGGGGAGGCTTCTGTGAAGGCGGGAGCGGGATACGGCGAGCGTAGTCCGGACCGGTCACCCAGTGCAACGGATACCGCATCAGGAGTTGGGACACGCGAGTGGGTATGATGTAGCTTCGCATACCGAAGCTGAGGGACGGGAGCTACTTCCCGAGTCTGTTTGAGCCGTGGCGTCGGAGCGAGTTGGCGGCGCTGCGTAGGCACTTTATGACCAACTTGTTGACGCGGGTCCCGAAGAGAGCACAGCCGTGGGTATCGACGATGGTGCGCAGCATCTACCATCAGCCGTCCGTAGGGGGTACACTCCCAGCACGAGCGAGTAGTCACACAGCTTGAGGAGAGCTTCCGGCAGGCAGCCTCGATGCTGAACTAGGCCGGACCGGACGTACTGGCGTTCACGAGCTTACCGATGGAGCACTGGAAGAAGATCTGGTCGAACAATCCGCAGGAGTGACTGAACATAGAGATAAGACACCGGACAGACGTGGTGGGCATCTTCCCAAACCGGTCGGCGGCACTTTGGCTGGTTGGCGCGGTACTTGCCGAGCAAAGTGATAGTGGATAGTCGGTCGTCGACACTTGACGCCGGTCTCACCGACTTACGATGAAGCCCTGCCGGAGGTGCAACTCACACAGTCGGCTGCGGCCTGATTAGGGAAAAAGGTTGGCGAACTCTCACACCACATTTGCGGACTTGACCGTTGCTTGTCCCCATTTGACAACGAACGTTCTTCCGCCAAGGATGCGCCTCACTAATGCCGAAGCACTTATCGATACCTGCCGCTGAACTTGCCCTATATCCTCCAACATTGCCGTTTGACGCCCACAGCAAGCAGCACTAAAATTGCCGCTATAGCGGATTTAACCAAGCTTTGTAGGACCAGACGGAGCGTATAATGCAGGAAGACACCACCACATCTCAGTCGAACTCACTCCTCGGTTCTCTGGCTAAAGGTGCGGGATCTGCCACTCAAGACCCCATGGCCTTTCGTGAGAGGGCTGTCAGAGTAGGCAGCGTCTACACAATATCGTACAGTTCGGCTATTGTCGCGATCTATGACCATGACCGAGAAGATGCAGGTGGCTTGCCCAAGAGTATGTTCCTTATGGCCGCCAAATCCGATGGTGACGGCACATTTATCCTGCTAAGGGTGCAGAAGGAGGCCAGACTACCAAGTGCTGCAGCCAATGACATTGCCCGTCAGCAGGGCGTCGAAGCTTCGGGGAATGAGGAGTCCTGGAGCGACAGCCTGGATCCCTGGATGCGTGACCAATTATCCCTACATGCCTTGGAATGCAGCGTGCTAGGTACCTTTATGGACCAAGGGGATGGCAAGTACGTATATGCTGAGGACATCGACAACTATTACGCTGTCCACCAGCTAATGGTCTGGAAACCTGACCCGCAAACCCTAGACTTGATTGTCAACTACAGACATCGTTCAAATGGCATTCCCATAGAGGCTACGGCCCCGATCGGAGAGACTCGATTTGCGGCGTCTGAAAGGGCATCCGCGGCTAAAGCTCCTTTTCAACTTAACCCCACTGACATTATGAAACGCCGCACAGCATATTTCGGCATGTCGCGGTCCGGCAAATCAAACGGTCTGAAAGTTGTAGCGTCATCTGTCTACAAACTGCGCGAGGCAGACCCAACACAAAATCGTGTAGGGCAGCTAATCTTTGATCTCAGCGGAGAGTACGCTCAGGACAATGAGCAGGACGGCAAGGCACTACATCGAATTCACGAAGTATTGGAACTTGACAGAGATCCGGAGGTGGCCACATATGGTCTTATCGATGTGGATTGGGATAAGCCGCGAAAGATAATGAAACTGAATTTCTTTGGGGAAGTCTTCCCTACGCAATGGTCCACGCAAGCAGTAGAAGAAGAACTCGCTCAACTCATCGCCGGTCGCCAGATCATACAGGCGATTATGGTTCAGGAAACGACCCGATATACCACAGCATTTCGAGATGCAGATCTATCCGTTCCCACCAATCTTGGGGGCGACTTTGGGGGACAGGTTCGCTACAAACGCGCCATTCTAGCCTATCAGGCTGCTCTCGTCGCAGCAGGGTTGACACCTCCCACTTGGCAACCCTCGATATCAGGTATGTTCGGCGACAACATAATTACAGCCTTGTCCGCACCAAAGAACCCAACGACGGATAACCGAACGGAATATCACCAAGCATCGACAATCCTAAAAAATGCAAAGGCGAATAGCTCCATCACTTGGGCACAACTTTCTACAGTGTTTACCGCACTGGACCGATTTGTCAATGATCGCAGGAGCAACTACGACAAATTTGAGCAGGACTACATCACATCCTCAAGTTCT
Organism: Dehalococcoidia bacterium; assembly: GCA_965203955.1. Lineage (GTDB taxonomy): Bacteria > Chloroflexota > Dehalococcoidia > Lucifugimonadales > JADFKI01 > Bin90. Next base: position 944,054 of record OZ241923.1, read on the forward strand.
GGGAGCGAATGGGCGGACCCTAGGCTAAAGGCGATTATCAGTATATTCAGGTATCCAAATGGTCCCAGGACATTCCAGATTGCCCAAGAGCAACATAGCCCCAATACGACTGTCGATTTTGCAGAGGACGTTGTTAATGACCTCAGGCAGGGCAAGCTAGTAATCATCGACCAATCGAGCGGCGACCCCGAGCAAAACCAGGCCGCGGCTGAGAGGGTTATGTGGCGCATCTTCAGGACCCAGCAGGACCTGTTCAAGCAGCGATTCACTGTCTCCTCCGGACAGACGGAGACAACTCAAGACCATATCATTGTGTATATCGAGGAAGCTCACAACCTCTTGCCAAGAGCGAACGCGGCCGACAATCTGGGCACAGTTTGGGCGCGTTCGGCGAAGGAAGGCAGCAAGCTGAATCTAGGGTTGGTCCTCGCTACACAGGCTCCGAGCTCGATAATGCCTGAAATACTCAGTGAAACCGACAATTGGATCATTTCGTACCTGAACTCTGAGAGCGAGCGCCGCGTAGTGGCGGGCTATATGGATTTCTCGGACTTCTTGGAGCAAATAGGCAAGGTCAGTGAACAGGGCTTCGTGCGCATACGTACGCTTTCACAGGCATACACGGTTCCCGTCCAACTTGAGAAGTTCTTCATCGGTGATTTGTCGACGGACCCACCAGGTGCGGACGATATACCCTCTGACGAGAACGGTTACATCGAATACCTGGATGGTAACCTGTCGAATAGCATTCTGGACTAGGTGGAGGTGATTACCGATGCCTTACGAGGATGAGAGGGCCGGTCTTGCGGCATTGCGCTCAATAGTCGAGCGTGGCGTCGTAGACGACTTTCGCTCTCAAATGAAGGATAGGCACACGGGCGTACCCCTTCCTCTCCCGAACTTTCAGCCCTGTCCGGCGGGTACTTCCCGCTCTCACATTCTCGCCATAGACGGCTCAAGCGTATATGACGCTATACCTGGGGCACTACCTTGTACGGAGGCCGGGATCGTGTCACTCGGTCTTGTCGTAATCGATGTCAAGAAACTAACCTCTCTTCAGTCCCTACCCGACAGCGGGGCAGTGAATCCGCGCCAACTGCGCGCCACTGAAGAGGGGGATAGTTTAGGATTCATGCTGCCTGGGCAAAATGCCGAGAAGGATGATGGAACTTCTCCTCGATCTTGGTTTCGGCAGATCTTCAACGACGAACTTCACAACGCCCATTTCGGCGGCGAGACACTCGCTGAGACACTGCACCAACTTATCGGTCCCAACCGTTTGATTCCAAATTGTCCCAACCCAGATTGTGGCGAGATTAACGTGGCCACTCCAGGTCCAGGCCAAGTCTACACTTGCAAGTCCTGCAAAGAACAAATTCTCCTTTCTGATGGACTTCGCATCCATACTCAGTTCGAAGATAACGCCTCGCCGATTCAATGCCACCATCGGGTCATGGATACGCTCGAGCTATTGGCTCTGGTCAACGCGCTCCGCTATCTAAATACATCCAAGCAGGGCCGTGCAGCGATAGCCAACACGGCATTTGTTCTGGACGGTCCTCTGGCAGCCTTTGGTACTATCGCCGTACTGACTGCTGCGGTCCACAAGGAACTCAGGAATATACAAGACCGCGTGAAGCAAGACTACCCGGGCACAAACCTCTTAGTCATGTCGGGTGTGAAATCTGGAGAGTTTGTGCGACATGCCGAGGATCTTGACCGAGCACCTGCGCCCGACGAACGACTTCCACGGGACCATGTTTGGCTCCCCGACAACGAATACATTCGCGAGCATATCGTCGCCCGTCATGCAAATAGCCCAACCGCCTGGGGAGAGCTGACCTACTTTGGCCGTCCAGTGGTCCTAAAGACCCCCAATGGCCAGAGGCTGGTTCTCAATCTTGCGCAGCCGGAAGCGGACCCGCCTCTGACCGAAGCTTCCCAACCTGAAGCACTGAAAGATGCCATTGCGACTGCCAGCCCGCTCGGTGTGGGAACCGACCAATTTCTTGCACTCCGTCGCGCCCACCAGCAGGCGGCAATCCCTTTGCGGGCCGGTACAGATCTCATCAAGAGCCTTGCACCATGACATCGCAGTATACAGAGGTAAAACCAACGGATAGCTATCCTTGGAAGAGGGACACTCCCATCCATAGGTGGTATGCCTTAGGACGCTATTATGCGATGTTTCCTTCCTCATTTGCTTACAATGCGGTTCGTGGGCTCACACGTCCCGGCGAGCACGTTCTCGATCCGTTCTGTGGCAGGGGAAACGGACCGTTTTCCGCAACGGTGCTAGGTCGCCCAGCCACCGGAATAGACATCAATCCTATTGCGTGGCTTTATACCGCCGCCAAGCTGCAGCCAGCAGCAAGGGTGGAGCAGGTCCTCGAGAGACTTGGAGAGATTGACAAGGCAAGTAGGCCCAAAGATCGAAAGAGCCGGAGTCCGTTCGAAACTATGCTTTGGTCGCCCAACGTACGCGCCTTCCTACGTGCTGCCCGTCGGCATCTCAAATGGGGGCCGGACGGCTCAGAGATCGACCGTACACTTATGGCATTCATTGCTCTCCATATGCAGGACAAAGAAGGAGCAGGTCTCTCGAATGTTCTCTGGCCTACCATTGCGTGCTCACCCACTTATGCAGTGAAGTGGTGGACGAGGGAGCAAAAGCTCAAGCCTCCTAAGGTCGATCCCGCGACGCTACTGGAAGACAAGATACGCCGGCGCTACGAATACGGTGTGCCTCAGCAATCGCCTGGAACCGCCATTCTCGGAGATTCCAGGACAGAGCTCGATAAAATGCCGCCACTTAATGCGAGGCTCCTCATCACTTCTCCCCCTTACTGTGGCGTAACAGACTATTGGAATGATCACTGGCTCCGCCTATGGGTACTTGGTTATAGACAAAGGAAGGATTGGCGTAAAGCCGCGAAATTCTCGAACAAGGCCGCTTATCAGGCTTTGATCAACGATGTCTTCCTAAAGTGCAAAAAGCATCTCGCGCAAGACGCGTCAATCCTTGTGAGGAGCGATCAACGTCGGCAGACCTCTGAGATGTGCATAAAGGCATTGCAATTAGTCTGGCCAGGCCAAGATGTATATGTCAGGGCATCCAAAGCACCCAATAATGGAGTCTCGAATCACCACGGACGAGGTGGGCATAAAGCCAAGGAAATTGACCTTCTGATTCCCGGGAATCGAGGTGAGGCATGGCTTCACGAGCACGGCTTTAGGCGCCTCGACGCTACTACATTCGCTTTATCGTCCACACCACCTTACCGTGGAGCTAGGACTACTGACCCATAACCCATTTGATTAGAGAGAGCATATGACACCCGACAGTTCTTCCCTAAGCGTCTTGAAGCCGGTCGATACTTCGATGAAACTTCTGCATCACCACAACCTAGACTTACAGGACGAATGCTATTTCCTTGGCAGGTACGCCGTGGGGAGGAGTTATGACTATTATGATAATCAGCTGATTTTCAACTTCAAAAAGGATATGGACCGACGAGGGCTACAGGATTGGCCGTACAAGGCAAGAGCCATCCAGACAGTAGCGAGAGCCTTTAGGTTAGCCATTTCTCCCTGGGGCTTTGATACAATAAATGCGACCACGTTCGTGCCGATTCCTCCTTCTAAAATACGCACTGACCCGAATTACGATGATCGTATGGTCAGGATGCTACGCGCTGTCAGGCGCCACCCCTCACTGGATGTCCGTGAGCTCGTAGCCCAAACCGAGAGCACTGTCGCCGCCCACGCTTCGCCAGACAGACTGGCCGCCGACGAACTCGTTGAACTGTATGAGATTATCGAAACAGCAGTCTCGCCAACGCCTGAACGAATCGTCATCGTCGATGATGTTCTAACAACAGGCGCGCATTTTCGGGCAACCAAAGAGGTCTTGGAGACCCGTTTCCGCGATGCGGACTTCGTCGGCATTTTCATCGCCAGGAGCATTCATCTCGAGGCCGAAGACACTGACTTTCCAGAGTTTCAGAATTGAGTACCGCATTTCCGTAGGTCAACTTTGCGTTCAGCCAAAATGACCGCAGCCTTCTCGTCTGATGATGGAAGAGCAACCATGTGGAACACAGACATAAATCTCTAGTAGAATGAAGTAAGGGAGTTTTTGTCATGATTTCGGACGTTCGATCTTCGCATATCGCTCAGTTCCTTCTTGCTCTCGTCAGCATAAAGGGGATCAAGAACCAGACAGCGATAGACTTATTCGAAAACGCCCGAACGACCTCTTATGAAGGACTAAGGGAAGTTTTTCTCAATGCAGCGCATCAGTACCAGTCTCGGACTTCTCCTCAGGGTGTGTGGGACCAAAGCCAACGACACTTGGAAGAATGTCGTAAACACGGGGTACGAGCCCTCAATTACTTTGACAGTGCTTACCCCGAACGCCTCAAGCCGATAGACGACCCTCCAGCGGTTCTCTTTGTCAAAGGACAACTCGACGGCCTGTACCGTAAGGAGAGCATTGCTATCGTCGGTACACGGCATCCCACATCATTTGGCCACCGAACGGCTGTGAAGGCAGGACAGTTGGCAGCAGAATCAGGAGTAGCTGTCGTGAGCGGCTTGGCGCTTGGCTGCGACACTGGGGCACACAGGGGGTGCGTTGATGGCAAGGGGGTTGGAGTGGCGGTGCTGGCGCATGGCCTCGATCGAGTTTATCCCGCCAGCAATCGTGAACTTGCTAGCCAGTTGCTGTCTGAGGGAGGCTGCTTAGTGAGCGAGCGCCCGGTCGGCGTAAAACCGACACGCTGGGGGTTCGCATACAGAGACCGTATTCAAAGCGGTCTGGCAGACCGCGTTTTAGTGATTGAGACGGACGTCAAGGGCGGCACTATGCATACTGTCGGATATTCGCGGAAGCACAGTCGGCCCCTCGCCTGCATCAGTCACCCAAACCGCTACTTGCCGGAGCCTCAGACTCGTGGTAATCAGATGCTTATCGTTAAGGGCTCTGCCCTAGGACTATCTACCAGTAGTGCGCTGTCTATGTTCATCAGCGGTCAGGGATCCTCTGCCATAAGAGTGCCGACGACCGCCTTTCCACCTAAACCTCCTTCAGGCCCTACGACCTCTCTGTTCGGAGACGACTCGGCAGTTCGTGATGGGATTGAAGGCTCGCAGCCTAGGTTGAAGGGACTGTAATGATAATATTCGACTTGGATCAGACACTGATAGATACAAGCGCAATTGCTCACCTTAGACGGCCGGGAAGATGGGTAGAATACATGAGGCGGCTGCCAAGTCTCGAGCCATATGCCGGAATTACCGATCTCATCTCTGAATTGCGCTCACGAGGTGAGTGCTTGGCAATTCTAACCACTAGTCCAGACATGGTCCCCAGCAAACTGGTCCAGATGCACGGATGGTCCGTCAGCCCAATAGTTGCCTTCCACGACGTTCGCTTTCGGAAGCCTCATCCGGAAGGCATACTCAAGATCATCAACGAATGCGACGCAGACGCCTCCGCAACTCTTCACATAGGTGACAGGCCTGAAGATACAGAAGCCTCTCGAAGGGCAGGAGTTACTGCCATAGGGGCCGGATGGGGCACAGAGGACCTGGATGCCCTGACTCAGTCCAAGCCTGACCATCTTTTCATGACCGTCGAGGAACTGCGCGAATTCCTAGTGGACGAGTTAAGTTGATAATCTAAGTCGTCGCTGTGAGCCTGGATTGAGAGTGCAACCAAATGCGACGCTCATATCAAAGCACACTTCACTTCATCCAATCACGCTGGAGCGAGCTAACCTCAGAAGACGTCCGGGGCAGACTGACAAGCGCCGATTTCGCACTGAGCTTGATAGGCCTGATCATCCTAATTCTGCTCATCTGGTGTATCCGCCTGATCGATGACCTATGGTCTCAACTATCCTTGACAATACTCTACTTATGGATTCCGCTTGCTTTGCTCCTCAGTCCTCCGCCCAAACCCTCTGAAGCGCGCCTCACCAGATTGGGCCTGATCATATTCCTCGTATTCCTCGTATTCGCCCTGCTGATAGCTTTCAGCGATATGCGGGACGACTCGTACTTGGGGCTGAATATCACGATCATAATGGTCTCACTTCCATTTCTGGCAGGTTGCGTTTGGCTCTCTTGGAACAGACCCTTGCTTTTGGTTCCGTCGCTTCCATCGGGCCTTCTCTCCATGATTTATTTTAATACAGCTCTTCTTCCTTCAGACCTCAGATTAAAGTACGTGCTAGTCACGCTCCCGGTGGTACTGATGTGCATTGCCCTTTGGTCCGTCGTTGGCTGGATCTTCCTTGATGCCATGGAAAGGCTAGACCGTAAGCGCATTTGGGGCCCCGGCATGAAGAGTTTTACAATGATATTCCTGTTCGCGCCCATTATCGTCCTTGCGATATGGGTGCCACAGCAGCTCTCGGGCGGCGACTCATGGTCAACCGTTTTAGGCACATTCCTGAGCGTCATTTTGGGCGCCGTAATCTCAGAACCATTTCGGCACTTCCTAGAGGATCTCAATGATGTATCGTCGCATCGCCTGAAGAAGCGTATGCCAAGTACACACAACTAGTACCAAGTGCACCTGATATTGTAGGCAAAATGGAGTGGACCCGACAATTAGGACAGCGAAGGGGCCAAGTTAAGATTGACTCCCGCTGTAAAAGCCGATATTGCCTCACGAGATGGTAAGGTCGATGCCTGCTCCGGTAAACAGCGCAGCGGCCTTGATACGCGACAATAACATTTGCCGGCCTGCTACCTCATCGGAGTTTTGTTGCCGAGACTTCTGCAGCTTTTAGTTGTCGCTCATAGGTGTGATGCCACCAAGGTTTGCCTTGTTTATTTCACTCTGTTCGGCAGAAGCATACACCAACTGTTTCGCTACGACGATGCCGTTGACATACTCAGCAGTGAATCGTTCGCAGCTGTCGCATGCTGTAGCGGTTAAGTTGGTGTGAGAATCTTGATATTCTGCTGTGATCTACATCGGGATGGTTATTGGTGTAAAATTGTCGTTATGGCAAAGACCGTATCCGCAAATTATAACGATCCGAAGTAGAAGGTAAGGACGATGAGCACGCCTGAGGATCTTAAAGCGACCTTCTCCTTTATCGGCGCCTTTCAATCTGAGTCAATTCTTGAACCCTATGGCCACAACGCACTCCTGCTGTTCGCTGTGGGACTCCACTTGGGAATCGAAGATCTCGAGAACTTCGCGACCGACAGCTTAACAGACAGTCCCAATGATAAAAAAGCAGACATAATTTACATCAATGAAGCAGAGGGAATCGCCTGCATCGCCCAGGGTACGACATCGAACGATTGGGGCAAATCTGAAGCTTCCGCGAATAAGGCCAGTGACCTGAATACTGCAGCTGCGTGGCTCTTGCAACAGCCGATAGAGGAGATACCAGAGACGATACGTGGGCAGGCAAAGCTCTTGAGAGAGGGTCTTTCCCAAGGATCGATAACGAGGCTCATTTTTGCATACGCTCACAATTCATACGAATCCACGAACGTTATGAATGAGTTACAAGCAACTCGACAATTGGTCCACGGACTTGCAATATCTCAGCAGTGCGACATCGAAGGTGTCGAGCTTGGCTTAAGAAATATAGAGGCGTTGCATCTAAGATCGCTTGGTGTTATTCAAATCGCAAAAGAGATCCAATTTCCCGCAGATCAGTACGTTAGAGAAAAAGGTGAGGGATGGGAGGCATTCGTCATTTCAATCAACGGCGCGTCGTTGTTTGACCTTTATGAGGAACATAAGGATGCATTGTTCAGTGCAAACTTGCGTGACTTTCTTGGCACTCGAAGGGCGGCTAGGAACGTCAACAATTCCATAAAGGCGACGGCCGAGTCGGAATCCAGCGTGTTCTATATCTTTAATAACGGAATTACATTTGTCTGCAACAAAGCCAGTATCGAGAGTGAAACTCTCACCGTTCACGGCATTTCAGTCGTCAACGGTGCCCAGACAACCGGTGCGATCCACGCTGCTGGGAGGGAGCACGCGAAAAACACGTCAGTTATTGCCAGGATAATAGTGGTTGATGATCACGCCATGATTCCAAGAATTGTTTCTGCGAACAACACGCAAAATGCGATCGTTCCGTGGGATAGGAGAAGCAGGGACGCCGTGCAGATAAGACTGGGCCAAGAATTTCACGCGAAGGACATCGAATACATTCATCGAAGAGCTAACGTAAGAAAGGCTGCGAACTCGCTCTCTGCCGACCAGATTGGCCAGATGCTATGTGCATTTGCGGGCAATCTCCAAACGGCAATCCGGGCTAAAGCAAACATTTTCGAAGTAGATGATATCTACAATACCGTCTTTCCTAGTTCACTTGGTATCGGCCATGTATTCGGCATTCAAACCTTAGGTTGGGCCTATGACATCGTTAAGAAAGAACTTAAGGCGAAAGTAGCCGGTGGAACCGCGACCACCTTGGAACAAAGCCAGTTCAGATTGCTGGACTATCCTGCCTCAAAACAGTTCTTGGTGCGATTGATGGGTGACCTCAGAGAGGAAATCTCCGGAAGGAATATGAGGCACCCACAGGACTTCGCACTGAAGGAGGAGGCGATAACGGTTGGAGGTTCCGAAGCAATTGAGGCTTGGATAAAAGTCATAAGGGCCGTCTTGCCGATAATCGCCACTGAATTGCCGGCCGAAGATTACCAAGTTATACGTTCCAATGAGCACACAAGGAAAGTCGCTGAGCGAGCACAGGGAATAATTGCCGGTGCCTCAGTGCTGGAGCCGAGTCTCCAGGACCTCAGACATCTTCTTACGACGAACTAGGGGGCAAGTGCCAGAGTGCTTCCCGCGAACGCGGAACGCGATCCGTTGTCAGAAGGTGGGAATGCAATAGCCTGTAATGCAATCCGTGCTCCTAAGAATGCAAGGAAATGCGAGAAAACCTTGCATTCCGCCCCCGGCTCATATCTGAGACCCCTCCTTAAACTGGACAACCTCCGCCGGTTTTGCAAGACTGCATCGGACTAACGCTTGCAGAATGGAATTCCCGGAAGTTCTCGCCCTTGACGACCGAAATTGTACGGCGCTGGCGACCGCGCGGCCGTTATCACAAGACCCAGGACGGCGCGACTCCAAAGCGCATCAAGAAACTTCCCGAGTACCTCGAAGCCGAAGAGGTCAACGCCATCATCCGCCTCGCCCCCAATCCGAAAGCCAAGCTCCTGATGCTTGAGCAGTGGCGGGCCGGGCTGAGAGTGTCCGAGGCGCTTGATCTCGAAGTGCGCGATCTGTCTCTTGACAGTTCTCATCCCACGCTCAGGGTCAGATCCGGCAAGGGAGGGAAGTCGCGCCTGGTTCCGGTGCATCCCGAGCTGCACTCGGCGCTCACGAGCGCGCTGTCGGATGGAAGCATCAGGCAAGGCAGGATAGTCGAGGCACATCCCTCGACGGCCTGGCAATGGGTGCAGGCCGCGTGTCAATGGCGGAGCAATGATGGACCACCGCGGCGGCGAGAAATTGTACCACCTGGCGCCATTGTGCAGCGATTTTGTCCGTGCTAATTGCGAAGGGAATGTGTCCTCTCCCGCGAGGCTCGACTTCAGGATGATGTCGCGGTGACCCTGCTGCTCTGTCTGAGGCGGTAACTGTCGCCGTTCATCTCGATGATGTGGACGTGGTGAGTGAGCCTGTCGAGCAGAGCGCCGGTCAGCCTCTCGGACCCGAACATCTCGGTCCACTCGTCGAAGGGCAGGTTGGTGGTCACGAGGATCGAGCCACGCTCGTATCTCTGGCTGAAGACCTCGAAGAGCAGTTCAGCACCAATGAGGCAACAGGGCGGCAGATTTCATTGTCGCGTTTCACCACGCTGGCAAGGTGGGAGAACAGCTAACCGTCAGACGCGCATTCCTCGCGACAGAACGACATGTTGGAGTATCTGACGATGATGGCGCTGCGAACTGGGGCGCATAATTCAGTTCTGTTGAATGATCAACTTCCCAAGCCTGATCACTGAATCCATTATCTCCGCCGTCACCAAACTGGCACATATCCATTGCTTGGGGGCATCGGCCTTTGACTTTGGCTTTCCATCTTGAAACTGCTCGATTGTCAGGTTGTTATAACTTGAAATCATGCGCTCTGCAACAGTTATGTCGGTTATACCAACCAGCCCGGCATGCTCTAAAGTTCCGTCCGATCTTATTACGTTCGCCTTTCTGGTAATGATCCCAGATATGGTTGGATTAGTACCCGACCATGCCACAATGGGACCGCCGGAAAACCCATGACTTAGGTATCCCCCGGTGTAATAACTTCCTCTTCCGATACCAAATGATAATGTGATGTGTGCAGGGATCGGAACAGGTCTCAGATGTTCTTCAAATCTGGCCCATTCTATAGGGGGCGTAGCTCCCGGAAACCCCAATGCTGTGGCAGACGCTCCGAACACGATTCCTTCATTGCCGTATCTTGCGGCTAATCTTGCAATCTTTTTGTCGTCTCCGCCAATTCGCCGCAATACTGCAATATCACTTTCAGAATCTGTTCCAATCACTTCCCAAGTGGAAGACATCCACGCCCCATTCATATCGATGAACTCATATCGATGAACGGTTCAAAGCCACAGGCCTCGGCAACATGCAGAGCGGTCACGACATATTCCTGTCCGTCGTGCTGAAGTAATATTCCTGTGCCTACGCCTTGTACGGTAGGGGCTCCTTGTCTCCTCTGAGTCTTCATTTGTCGTTTCTGTTGTCATCTGAGTGCAACTAGTTGCGATAATTACGAACATTAATGCAAGGGCAATTAGCCTTACAGCGTGTGCTATTTGGCACCCTCTTCTCTGATTACCTATCATCCACCGTTTCATGCGATGAGCAACTCCAGTAACGAATCTACAATCTCGATCGCCTTGGCTGAGCCTGAGCTAAGTTCAGCCGACCCACCAAGTTCGCCACTTATCAATCAGAAACTGTGACTGTGTTTTTCAAACCGCCAGCCTAGCAAATACGCGTTACATCGAAGTGTTAATGCAATTTCTTGCGCAGCGAGTCACTCGATGCCTAGTAATGATTTTAAGCTTGAAGCCTCATCGAGTAACACACGCGCCACCGTTTCTCACCGCTAACAGCGCCTCTTGCTTCTTTGCTTCTTGCAGCAGAATCCAAACGGCGTCGACCAGCTAGACCATTAGATTGCTCTTTCGTTTAACTAGCCAGAGCAGTCAGTAAAAGCCGAACTTTCGACCACGCCGTCCGTGTGTAACACCTAGATGACCTGAGAGGTTTGCCGACGTTTCCCATGTCGCGAAATCTCTGCTACCAACGTCCGTCACTTCGAAATCGAACGTATTCGAGTCGTCAGTTCGCGTAAACTTGATGGCTCTTTCAGCAATTGGAGGGCCTCCGGAGGTCTGCGTAGGCATGCCGAGGCGCCAGATATCTACATTAAAGGTCGTTCGCTTGTATGAGAGCGGCCTTTTATCCCACACTTGGCCCTGTTGCTGCAACCGCAGGTCGCGGCGTGCGTGGGCAGGTGTCCCGAAAAACTCAGCCAACATTTTCGGAAACTCAACCTGATGTCTTTGGCCAGGAGGCCCAGATGCAGCTCCGACTTCCAAGAAGAAGGTGTGAGCCTCCCTTATCGTCTCGGGTGTTTCGATCATCGACCGGAGGATCGGGTTGTTGTCGAGTATCTGTTGCCTCACTTGAGCGTATTGCCGGATAAACCTCCTGTTGACAACACGAGATGCGTCCCAAAGATCTGCCCACCAGCTATCAAACCTCCCATCGCCATCCAGTGATGCAGCATCTGCGGCGAGTGTGGAGACTGCTAGCTCGTAATTTGTCGGACGGTCACCTATTGCTGCAGATGTGAGATTAGGAGACCCAGCTTGAATTGCCACCAAGCCTTGATGCGTCACGAGTGCTAGGACTTTAGGATGGAACACAGGGGTCATTGCGAACGCTCTGAGTTCAAGCCTACCGCCCGGCACGAACGCTCTGACCTCAGTTCGTTCGAGATTTCGTAACTCATTCAGCCCCGCTGGTTCTGTGATCGCGTTATGAACGCCAACTAATATCCGTTTTTTTGCCGAGTTCCACCCACTAGCAGAGCTAAACGTATTGGTGAATTTCTGAATCCCACCAATTGTTGCGTATGCGAACGCACCCCGAATCTCAATGTCCTGCACGGACGGCTTATCGAGTGCGCTTACGAATGCCTCGAAGAGTTTGTGCTGAGCATTAGGGGACACCGGCAAAATATCAAATTCCAACCTGCTGATCTCCAATTTGCATTTGTTGCCACTAGACGCGGTAAACCCTCATCACTTCATCGCCGAGGTGGTTGATGACCTTCACCGCAATGCGGCCCGACTGCGGCTTATCGAAGGGGTGCGATTCAGCACTGTGCAATGTCTCCCAAGCCTCTTGGTTGATTTCGGCCTTCAATGTCCTCTTGAGCGACCTGTACGGGTCGTTTGCACCAAGAAAATAAGCGTGGCGGACGAAGAAACCCTCCTCGTTGTAGTCAGTGTCAATGAACCAACAGGCGATTCCGTCAGGACCATCGCTGCGCACCTCCCCGGTGGTCGGATGGAATACGTCAACGCCATTAATTCGCACCTTGATCTGGCCGTCGCCAGTGTCATCATAGGTATCGAGGATATCAATGTCCGGTTCGCCGAAGATGACGAAGAGATTACCTTTGCCGGTGTTCTTTAGGTTGCCAGCCATATGCAGATCGGCGTTCATGCGTGCCTTGAGGACTGGAATACGTCCGAGTCTACTAAACTCAGTCGCGTGCGCCTCGTAGTTGAAGGCGCAGGCGATGAGGGCGTCGAAGCCAGCGTCGGCAGCTTCGCGGGCAGCCTCGACGAGGTCTGGCCGCGATACTGTACCGAACTCAGGCCCGACGAAGATGCCGGCGCGCTTCTCTCCTCCAGCACTACTGGCACCAGAGGTGCCAGAGGCGTAGCGCCCCTCGGCACAGACCATAACGCCCGGCCACGGGGTAATTGAGACAAAGCTGATCCGGTCATTCTTATGTGCCTGCTGTACACCTGCTGTACGAAGGTGCTCGAGGATAATCGAGCCGAAGTCCTGAGTATCGCTACGGGAACCCTTGGATTTAGGAAGACCGTCGATGAGCTCGTCATTCTCGTCGACACCTAGAACGCGGTGCGGTGAGATACTCTCTACAGTGAACGGCCCAGCGACACGTACCTTGCGATTGTCTGTGTAAGGCTGATCATAGAGGTATTCGAAGTCTGACTTCGCGGCGATGGAAGCGTCGATCTCGCGTTGGCGTTCCATGCGACTTTCCCACCATGACTCATGCAGTCTTCGTGCAGCTGCCGACCACGCACCCCCCGGATCTCGCGGTATTTCCCACTCCTCCCACGACTCGCCGAGAATCTCATTTAGTTGCTCCCGTAGCGGTTCAAGGGTATTCTGGAAATGCTCCCAGATTACGTCAATCTCTGCGTTGTTGGCGATCTCGCGAAGCGTGATGTGGGGTACGCGCTTGTAAACGAAGCCATGCCTTATGTCACGATATGACGGTACCGTCGATGCCTCACTGCGTGCGACCTTTCCCTCCATTTCTCTGCCTTCGACACTGTCAGCGAGTAGATAATAGGGATATCTCGCTCCCATGATGCGCGCCCGCGCTAAAGCTAGCGCAACCCTTGATGTATCTATGGTTATCCACCGTCTACCCCACTGCTCAGCGACATATGCAGTTGTTCCGGAACCACATGTGGGATCTAAAACGAGATCGCCTGGATCTGTCGTCATGAGCAAGCAACGCTGCACGACCGAGGCAGATGTTTGGACCACATAGCTCTTGTCGGACGCAGCGAATGTATCGAGCCAAACGTCAGTGATGACTTCGCTGGGAGCGTCATCGAAGAAGTACCTCCACCGTAGACTTGTGCGAAGCGGATGGAGCCGATCAGCGTACCAGAGGCGACGCATCCCTGTTTCATTTGTCTTCCAACTCTTTCCTCGGGGATGAGAGTACGTCTTACCATGAACGGTATAGTCGAACATGCAGGAAGGCGTGTACCCGGAAGATCCTAGATTCTGCGCAGTGAGGAAGCGAGCGGAAACGTCGTTCGCAGTACTATTGGCTTGGGAGCGTGAGATGACACGGCCATCCGGCAAAAGAGCTAGAGAGAATTCAGGGTGGGCATCGATGTCTTTCGGCACTCGCAGCCGCCGAAACTTCACCGCTTCAGAATTCCTTGCATACCACAGAATGAAGTCGGTAGTGCGAGCAAGATCTGAAACTCCCAGAGGGCTCTTCACACGGAAGGTTATCTGAGCGATAAACCCATCTTCACCAAATACTTCATCCAAGACAGCACGGACCCGGTGGACGTTCTGATCTCCGATCTGAATGAATACCGACCCAGAGTCGGAAAGGAGGTCACGAGCCACTTCAAAACGGTCTCGTAGGTACGATAAGTAGGAATGAATGCCGTCGCGCCAAGTGTCTCGGAAGGCCTTCACCTGCTCTGGCTCTCGAGTAATGTGCTCCTGCCGTCCGTCACGCACATCACGACTGGTAGTCGACCACTGGAAATTAGAGTTGAACTTGATGCCGTACGGTGGGTCGATGTAAATGCACTGCACCTTGCCACGCATACCCTCACGCTCCGCGAGTGATGCCATGACTTGAAGGCTGTCACCGAGAATCATGCGATTCGACCAGTTGGCGTCGTGCTCGTAGAAGTCCGTGCGATCTGCGCCCTCGGGCAAGCCGTTGAAATCAGAGAAAAGATCGTACTGGAACCCCTCGGTGGACGCTACCGACTCAGCCTCGGTACGCCCGCTACGTCGCATCAGATCATCGATGAGTACCTTTGGGTGAATCTTCTCCTGGATGTAAAGTGGCGGCGCCTGCACAACAAGATCGGAGATGTCCTGTTCGTCCTTGCCGCGCCAGACGAGTTGTGGGTCGAGGTCCCGATTGCGGCGCGCGTATGCGACCTCAATGGGATACCGCTCGTCTTCGCCCATCACCGAACGGTATTCGGCGGTGGGTATATTCGTCCGCTTCGCCGTGCCGTGGACGAGCATCTCGACCTGCTTACCATTGCTATTTCGCCTAAACCGAGCCATGCTTTCAGTTCTCCTAATTTGAAACGACCGCGGGGACGAACGTGCGGTCAGCTGTAGCGGTCATCAGAATCTGGTCGAAATGGGATTCAACCCTCGCTTCAAAGTTCTCCTGAATGGCATACAGGTCGGTGAATTCGGCGAAGGCCCAGCGACCACAGATCCCGAGGTGGTTCACCCCAGGCACCCAGTAAGTGTCCATCGCAGACTTCTTTTCCTTAGCATCCTCGCCGCGGTATCCTTTTATTTCAACCACTAAGCGCAACAGATCGTCATCGCCACGACCGTCGTCGACCAGCAAAACAAAGTCAGGGACATAGCGGCGCGGCTCCCCTCCGAGTAGGTAAGGAACCTCAAGCCCAAGGCCTTGATTCTTGACATAGGCTCGAACCAGTGGGTGCGTCTCCACGACGCGGCAGAACTCGGCTTCCCAGTCGCTGTCACAGACTACCCAATTCACGTGGCACCGACGCGGGTCAGTCCTCCATCGTGTCCGTTTTGAACTCGTAAAGTTTACGTAACGGGTCGAGCCTGACGGGTTGTAAGGGTCTAATACTGCCTTGATCGGGCGCTCTCCCAAGAAAGCACGGTTGATGCCCGACGTTATTCGTTCGCACGCAATATCAGCTAGGCTCTGGTACATAAGTTGCGCAGGATAGGTTCCTCCCTTGCAAATGAGATGCCGATCAATCCACTTGCGCGTAATGCGCTTCAGTTGCCCGAATAGATGGAGCTTAGGTTCGCCCCCGGGATCACGCCACTTCGTTTCAAGTAAACGGCGCGTAAGTTGATACACTAGCGTCGATCTCCGCAGCTCCTCTAAGTGATTGACGTCGAGGTCCACGCCTTCCCCGATGATCCCTTCGTTCCGGGTCCGTGTCGGTCCGGTGAGATCAGGTGTCAGCACAAGAGTTGACTCATCGTTGAATTTGGCTTCAAGTCGCTCGTTAGGCAGTTCCACACGGTAGCCTTCTACGTGCGGAAAGAGGATCTCGCGGTCGTCGCGGTCAGGTGTGATTGCACGTACATTTACCGTCTCTCGTGGCTTCTGGGGAGGTGCCACGACAGGCTTTGCCGTGAAGTCAAAAGGTATGCCGAGCACATCCGCGTATTCAACGTCTAAGAGCCCATCATCGTTCAGATCATACGACTGGCGACGTAATGCCCTACCGATCACCTGCTCGCAAAGCAATTGAGTTCCAAACGCTCGAACACCGAGCACATGCGTCACTGTGCTCGCGTCCCACCCCTCAGTCAGCATCGACACTGAAACCACACAGCGAATGGAATCTCCGAGCTGCCCAGGCTTCCCCACGGTGTTCATAACTTCTCGGAGCAGATCCTGATCGGTAATCCTCTCGGCGGCGGCACGATCGCCCAGGCGCTGCACCTGTTCACGGCGGAAGCGCTCAATCTCCTCGGCTGCGGCTTGCCGGAAGTTTCGATTAAGCCCTTCGCCTGACTCCAGTTGCTCACTGTCGATAAGAAGTGTGTACGGCCGTGGATAGGGATTGCCTTGATTATCAAAGTTCTGAAATAAATTGAGCCGGCCGTTGTGAAAGGTTGTCAAGCCACCTTCGCTCTCCTGGTGAAACCCAGAGATATAGTCGTATACTAGCTTTGAGGTTGCCGTGTTGTTACATACGACGATAAAACAGGGATCGGCTTCGATTCCGGCTTCCTTCCAGAGTTTGTAGGTTTCGGAGTAATGCCCGTAAAGGGCCTCCAGTGCAGTCTGCAATTCGACCGGGATTCTGAGCGGGTCGAGCGCACCAGACTTACGGCGCCCACTTTGGGGCATTCTCAACCTAATGTGTTGCCATAAGTTCCTGAATATCGGCATCTCGGATCCAGGAATATTATCTGCGACAGGAACCCGGGGCAACTTCACGATGCCGCACTCGATGGCATCCATCAACGAGAAGTCGCTCATCGTCCAAGGGAACAAAGTTCCCTCGGCGTAGCCGGAGCCACGAAGGAAGAATGGAGTTGCCGACAGATCGACAACGCGCCGGAGGCCAAGATTTCTGTTCACGGCTTCAAGGCCATTGATCCAGAGTCTTGCTGTCTCGCGGTTCTTAATTGCATCCCTTCGATCGTCGCCAGTGAGATTGCCTTCATCAGTTTCGCCAGGCTTTTCCCGGTAGCAGTGATGGGCCTCGTCATTGAACACCATGATGCCTCGGATGCCCATGATTTCTGGCATGACCCTCTTAAGCATCTGACCCTCAGTCTCGACTGAGCGAATGTGAGTCCCACGCCCTTGGAGAAGCGCGCGTCCACCTCGCGAGAGATCGAGAGTCTCTCTTAACTTGAAGGCATGGTAATTGGTTATCACTATTCGTGCCTGTTCAAGGTCAGCGACCAAATCACGCGGCACGAGTTCTCGGAGTTGGTAGTAGCTGTCGGGGTCGTTTGGCTTGAGTACCCTCAGGCGGTCTCGTATGGTCAGACCCGGTGTGACCACGAGAAACCCTCGTGTGAAGTTCCGGCTATTGGGACGACGCACGGCGTTTATCGTCTGCCATGCGATCAGCATCGCCATCACCGTCGTTTTACCTGCTCCAGTGGCTAGCTTTAACGCCATCCGCGCTAGACCAGGATTTGATTGCTCGTTGGCTCCGTCAAGACGACTGAGTATCTCCCGCACTTCTCTGCTGCGCTGAGCCGGAGCGACCTCGGTTAGCCAGATAACCGTCTCCACTGCCTCCACTTGACAGAAAAAAGGCTGAAAGTTGCTGAACCTGTGGTGCCTCCAATGCTTCAGAAGCCGAGCGGTTTCGGGGGTGACGCCTTGATCAGACTCTGGCAATGCGCGCCATCGGTCGACGTGGCGCCTCAGCACATTGATTGTTGATGTCGGATCGTACTGCTGGTATTCCGTGGAAAGCCCTTGCCCTTCGTTGAGCACCATCGCCTGTTGATGAGGCCGTCCACGTTGCTTTCTAGGCTGTGGAACCGGCGTGATGTACTCGGCCGGACGACGTCTGTCGATCACTCGGTTCGTGGGCTGACGAACCTCATCGAGTTCCCAGTGGCGTGCAGGGTATTCGTACGGTGAGTTGAGGATCGGCGTTTCAAAGAAGCGTTCTGTCATGGAGGCATACCCTAAATCTGCGGTCGAAGGCGGGCGTTCTCCACATCAATCCAGCCGCGGAACCGCTTGTATGAGAGCACATGCTCTACACTGCCTCGATCATCCTGCGAAACTAAGGGCCGTTTTCTCTCGTGAGTTGAATGTGTATCGAGTGCAGCCACTACTCGCGAATTTGTGTGTCAACTTTGGAAAGTAGTCACGTCAACTGCGATGATACCTTACGGGCCATTCGGGACTGGATCTGACCCACACATCATCTAACGATGGATTCGATCGTAGAGTTCCTCTTGAAGATAGGCAAGGGCGGTATCGGCGTTAAACATTGCGCCATCCGCTATCTGGACCATGTATTTGCAGTCCCGTGAACCATGAAGGAACATCTATTCTCGCATTTTCTTGCCATCGCTCGCCTAGATAATCATACCGATAGATGAGCACGAAGTCTATGCGAAAAAGACACATTCACAGACAACCTGTGCCATCTGGAGGTAGTCGTTGAAATATTCCCTTTGCCTTTGGCAGCCAATCCCGCAAGAGACGTGGTGGGTACTGCATATTTGACGCGACGGTACTGACTGCTCCGTCCAGAAAAGAGCTGACGCTCTCACGTTCGCGGAATTCCCCTATTTCCTCATGTTAATTCCATGAGTCCAAATGCACACCTGCATGAGCGCTCGTTTCATATTCGATTACGAAATGATAAGTGAAAGGCATTGATAGCTGGATTGCCAAGGAAGTATGATTTGATGCCCCTTGGATCAGCTAGCGCCTAACCGAAGTGTATAAGGGAATCAACCCGAAAGGAATGCATGACGATACCAGAGTCACAGTTGAATAGATGGGCAGATCACGGATCTCAAGACGCATCAAAAAGAACCCACGAGACCATACGCAGGGTGCTTGCCGCTCATCAGTGGCCTGAAGGCACGAGGTATGACTTCTATCTGCAGGGATCATATAGCAACGACACAAACATCAGGAGAGACAGCGATGTCGATGTGGTATTGGAGCTCACTTCGGCTTTTATGCATGACATCGATTCGCTTTCTCCCTATGACAAGAACACGATAATGTCCTCGTTCCAACCGCCGCCTTACGGTTGGAACGACTTCAGAAGGGATACACTAAAGGCGCTAGAAGGGGGATTCGGTAAGCGTGCAGTAGCTCAAGGCAACAAGTGCATAAAGCTGAAGGCAGATTCCACTCGGCTCGCGGCCGATGTCGTCGTCTGCATACGGCATCGAAGATATGTCAATCAGTTCACGTACAATGAAGGGATCGCCCTTTACGCGCTGCATGACAAGCGCTGGATAGTAAACTATCCAAGGGAGCACCACATGAATGGCGCCGCGAAAGGCAGGAGGACAGGTCAACGATACAAGCGAACAGTGAGGATGTTCAAGGCCGCCAGGAATCACTTGCACTCGTCTGGTCTCATTCGTTCCGGACTTGCTCCTTCGTATTTTCTGGAGTGCCTTCTTTATAACGTCCCTGACATGACATTTCAGGTGCAGCTTCAAGAAACTTACCGTTCGATTGTCAATTGGATGATCCAGATCGATCTTCGGAGTCTAACGTGCCAGAACGAACGGCAGAATCTGTTCGGTCCTTCACCCGACCAGTGGGACGTCACAGATGCCAAGACTCTTGTGGGTCAATTTGCCAACCTGTGGAATAACTGGAGCTGAACAGGACAGATGCACTCGTATGATTTGGAGGGGAGAGTGAGAGTGGTGGTGGCTCTGGCCGCGGTTAGTATTCTGCCCGTCTGGATGGTTGATGCGGCTTTGGGTGTGATCGACTTCGATCCGCAATGGTGGCTGAGTGTTCCCTCTTTTGGCGGATTCTTTTCTGGCATTTACTGGTTGTTCGATCGCAGCGTGTGGAAATGGAACCAGCTACGACACATCGGATTTGTCGATGTTCCTGACCTCAATGGAAAATGGAGCGGTGAGGTAGAAACCTCCTTCGGTCAGACAGCGTCTTCGAGAGAGATTTCGATCTTGATCAAACAGCGATGGTCTAGGATGGTCATCACGCTTGAAACAGCTCATTCACGCTCGCAGAGTGTGACGGCAAGTCTGAGAACTGACGGACTTCCAAATCCTGACCTGACCTATGTGTACATCAATGAACCCAGGTCGAACGCTCCTGACTCTATGAACATGCACCGGGGAACGGCCTATTTGCAGTTAAAGGATTCGGTTCTCGAAGGGGACTACTACACGGGGAGAGGCAGAAGGCAAATTGGGACTATCAGGCTTAAGCGGGCCTAGCGAGCCACGTTGGGATTGCCACTAACCCCAGAATTTCTCTGAACTATAAACTCTGACTCAGTCTGTCTTACGAATATCCACTTTGCTCTTTCTTCTTATTCAGAAATGGCAGAAGCCTCGCAATTCTATCTGCGAGGCTTTTTCTTTCAGTGCGAATGACGGAGGTGTAACTTCAAGACAAAATTAGAACAAACAACCCGACACCAGTCGTTGACACTGCATGAAGGGCGCTCGTATCGTTGAATAATGACGCCCAAAATCACATCAGATTTACCCGTCCGCCAGTACGGTAGGCTAAGAGCGCCCACACTGCAGCGGGGGCTGCTGTCCCTCAGACTGGACTCTTACCGCGAGTTCCTCGAACGCGGCGTCGCTCAGTCTCTCGGCGAGATGGCCAAAATAAGCGGCGATACCGCTCGACGCTACTCGCTCAAACTTAACGCCCCGCTGCTGCAACCACCGGAGCGCAGCGCAGAGGAGTGCGTGGAGCGCGGGCTGACATACGACAGCCCTCTCACCGTCAGGGCGATGCTCACCGACCTCGACGGTGGGGAGATAGCCGAGCAGCGCCTTCTTCTATGCAGAATGCCCTTGATGGACCCGTCCGGCGGCTTCGTCATCAATGGCGTGCGGCGAACCGTCATCCACCAGATAGTTCGCGCGCCCGGCGTCTGGTTCGGTCTGGACCGCGAGCGCCTGTCTGGACGACTTCTCGCCAGAGGACGCATAAGCCCGGCGAGAGGTCCTTGGATCGGATTCGAGACCAACGAGCGCGACCAGTTGCGCGTCAGGCTGAACGGCGGCAACAGCCTGAGCGCGCTGGCGATTCTCCGTCTGTTCGGTCTGGAGACCGACGAAGAGCTGCTGGAAGCGTTCAGCGCGGTGGACACGGACTCGAGCAGGCAGTTCATACGGAACACAGTCGAGGCGGGAGACTGCAACAGCCGCGACGATGCGCTCTTTCAGATATATGCCGAAGTCGCGCCAGGAGCTCCGCCCAACAGGGACAGCGCCGAGCAGCGCATCGAGCGTCTCTTCTTCAGCCCACAACACTACAACCTATCGGCCGTTGGACGCCATCTGCTGAACCGGCGCTTCGGCACCGACGATACTAGTCTCCTGCTCACACGAGACGACATGGTGCGAATCGTGGGACACGTCATCAAGGTATCCCAGGGGCTTGAGCAGCCGGATGATATAGACCATCTGGCGAACAGGCGTATCCGCACGGCTGCAGAGCTCGTACAGATGGAGTTCGAGTCCGGTCTGTACGAGGTTGCCAGAGCCGCACGTGAGCGTCTGGAGACGGGTAACAGGCGCCTAAAGCTACCCTCGGACCTGCTGAACACGATGCCCTTGATGAAGAGGCTGTCTGGCTTTTTCAACGGCTCAAAGCTGTGCCAGGTTACGGACGAGACGAACCCGATAGCCGAACTCACTCACAAGAGGCGGGTTACCTCTCTCGGTCCAGGCGGACTTAACAGGCAGAACGCCGGCGTTGATCCGAGGGATGTTCATCACACGCACTACGGCAAGCTCTGTCCGATAGAGACGCCGGAGGGACAGAACATCGGGCTCCTGTCGACGCTGACGACGGGAGCGGGGATAGATGAACATGGGCTTCTCACCACACCCGTGCGCCGCGTGAAGAAGACGGCTTCAAGCCACGATGAGGGACTGGTAGGACGTGAACTGGCGGGCGACTTAACGCTCGGCGAGCGAGTGTTGGCAAGAGCAGGTGATGTTGTGACCCGGTCCCTGCTGAATCAGTTAACTAAGCTGCCGGCGCGGCGAATTCCGGTCTTACCTTATGTGTCGGACGATCCAGCCGACTTGGTGTATCTGAACGCCCATGAGGAAGCTATCGTGACTATCGCGCAGTGCAGCGCCACGCTGGACGAAACGGGACAGTTCATCGAGGCACTGGTTGCCGCGAGACGCGGCGAAGAGTGGCTGTTGGCGGCGCCGGACGAGCTGGACTATATCGATCTGACGCCCCGGCAGATAGTGAGCGCTTCGACGGCGCTCATTCCTTTCCTGGAACACGACGACGCCAACCGCGCGCTTATGGGATGCAACATGCAGAGGCAGGCCGTTCCGCTGCTGCGTCCGCAGTCCGCTCTGGTCGCCACCGGAATGGAGGTGGACGTTGCACGCGACAGCGGACATCAGGTCAGGGCGCTGACGGACGGCACTGTGATGTCAGTTATGGCCGATCACATCGAGGTGTTGCCGGAGGATGGTGGTGGAATGCAACGCTTCGAGTTGCAGAATGCCGTGCGCTCGAACGCCTTCACATGGATGGGACAGCGCCCTATCGTCAACCGATTCCAGCGGGTGAACGCCGGACAGCCCTTAGCGGACGGTCCCGCATCGAGAGGGGGCGAACTTGCTCTTGGTCAGCGTGTGCTGGTCGCCTATATGAGCTGGGGCGGCTACAACTACGAGGACGCCATCATCGTTTCGGAGCGCGTTGTGCGTGAAGGCAAGTTCCGGTCGCGTATCTTCAAGAAGTTCCGATTGGATGCTATGGACACACCGCTTGGTCCGGAAGTAATCACTCAGAACGTTCCCGATGTCGCGAACTGGCGCAGGAACCTGCTGGATGAAGTCGGCATAGTGCCTGTGGGCGCTTATGTCAGGCCGGGGCAGATTCTCATTGGGAAGGCGACGCCGAAGCCGGTGCCGGCCGAGTACCAGGACAGGGAGCGCACGCCGGAGGAGAAACTGCTCTTCAAGGTGCTGGGAGAGACGTCGGACAACATACGCTATCAGGACAGCTCGCGCGTGCTGCCGAAAGGTCAGCAGGGACATGTGGTGACCGTGAAGGTCGTCAGCAGAGGGGACGGCAGCGAAGCTGCGAGGGCACTGCCCGCAGGCTGCCACACGCGGGTCGAAGTTGAGGTCGCTGGGACGCGGGATCTGCAGCCCGGGGATAAGATGTCCGGCCGTCATGGGAATAAGGGGTGCGTGTCGATCATCGTACGGCAGGATGACATGCCGTTCCTTCCGGACGGAACGCCGGTTGACGTGATCCTGTCTCCGCTTGGCGTGCCGTCGAGGATGAACCTCGGACAGCTTATGGAGGTTCACCTGGGTTGGGCGGCGCACCGCCTTGGCTTTCGCGCGAGAACTCCGGTTTTCGACTCGGCTTCTTGGGAGCAGATAGAGCAGTGTCTCGCGCAGGCCTGGCTCGTCGAACAGGCGAGAGGGCTGCCTGCCGAGAGATTGCCGTTGGACGACGCCTGCCGCGTCGATTGGACGCGGGTGAGGAAGTGGGTGCAATCCCAGGGATACGACTTCGAGCTTCTATTCGGCGAGGGCGCGGAGGACGGAACGGACGCGGGGCGCGTCTGCCTCGAAATGTGGATGAAACAGCAGGACCTGGACCTCTCGCCCTTCACCGGGTATGAGGCGCTGCGCCAGGAAGCCCTGCGGCTTGACCGTGAGGAGAATCTGGCGGCTCCGATAATGGGCAAGCAGACGCTGCGCGACGGCAGAACCGGCGAGCATTTCGACAGGCCTGTGACGGTAGGCTACAAGTACATGCTCAAGCTCATACACATGGTCGAGGACAAGATGCATGCGCGCTCGACAGGCACTTACTCGATGATCACGCAGCAGCCCCTAGGCGGCAAGTCGGCCGGCGGCGGGCAGCGTCTGGGAGAGATGGAGGTGTGGGGACTTGAGGCGTACAGCGCGGCGCATGTGCTGCTGGAGATGATGACTGTGAAGTCGGACGACGTCGCGGGACGTGAGGCGTTGACCAGGGCGATTATGGCCGATGGCAGCAATGGTCTGAACAGGGGAACGGTTCTTAAGCCGGGGCTGCCCGACAGTTTCGGGCTGCTGCTGTCCGAACTCAGGAGTTTGGGGTTGAACCCTGAGTTGATCTGGAATCAAGCGGAAAAACTGACGGCACCGCTTCCGCGACTGGAGGAGATGTATGGCGAAGTTGCAGCTGATACGGGTGACTAGCCGCCTTCTCGCGCTCATGCTCCTGACCGTGGCGGTTGCGGCGGCAGTGGGCTGTGGCGGTGACGATGAGAGCGCGTCAACTGATGGGAATTCGGACAGCGAGCGCATCGCGGCGCTCGAAGCTCAGATGAAGACCTTCCAGGACTACATCGTGGCGCAGGCTCAGAGGGAGCGTGCCGGAGGTGGTTCGCTTGCGAGCGGTGAGGAAGCCGGGCCTCAGTACACGCTTGCGAAGAAAGACGCCAGCGAGAACGAACTTGAGATTGTGCGCTGGATGGCTGACTGCACCTCTCGTACCTACCTGAACCCGAATCTGCCGGAAGAGGTGTTCAACTGGGAAATAGAGGAATCGGAGCGCAGGATGTGGGAGTCCCTGGAAGCGGGGCAGTACAGCAGCTTCGAGGCGTTTATCGGCATGGCTTTCAGCTTCTGCCAGGCCAGGATCGTGGAGGAGAACCGGCAATGATGTCGAGTTCCTGCGGTCGGCGTGTATGGGCTGCACCACTTCGCGCGACCCTGCTAGTCGCCTTGGTTCTGCTGGCAACTCAGGGATGCCAGGTTCCTAGCGTTTCGAATGCCGGGGAGGATGTTCCCGCAGCCGACGCGCCGATGGTTGAGCAGGCGGACGGGACGAATGGAACGGACGGAGGAAGTGTAAAGGATGGGGAGGCCGTTGCAGCACAATCGATGGAGGCGCATACGCGAACTCCCACGCCTGAACCTACACCCACGCCACGCCCGACGGCGACGCCATACGGGATAATCTGGGCGACCAGAACCCACACGCCTACGGTAACCCCCACGCCGACCGATACACCGACTGTCACCCCCACACCAACGGCTACCGCGACATCCACTCCAACCGCCACCAGCACGGCGACGGCTACCAGGACGCCTACGCCAACCAGAACTCCGACAGCAACTGCCACCATGAAACCCACCTCGACTCCATTGCCAACGGCGACCGGCACTCCAACCGCGACGGGGACGGCTACTTCAACGCCCACGGCGACGGTGACATCTACTCCCACAGAGACTCCTGTCCCCTGCACTCCCGCGCCGGGCGCTCAGCTCTCCGGTTGCGACTTTTCAGGGCACGACTTTCGCAGGATGGACCTGACAGGAGCGAGTCTGTCGAACGCGGACCTCCGCAAGACGAACCTCGACGGCGCGATACTTAAGGATGTCTCGCTGGCAGGGGCGCTGCTAGAAGGGGCAAGCCTGAGGAACGTTGACCTGAGCAGCGCCGACCTGTCGAGAATCGTATCGTTCGACCGCGCGACCATGCACAATACCACCTGGCCCGATGAGGCATTGCTCATCGACGTGAGCTTCAAGGACACGGACCTCTCGCGCAGCACGTTTGGCAAGGATACCCTGCTTGATGGCGCAACATTCACCCTGGCGACACTCTACCGGGTGAATTTCAACGGCGCTTCCCTCCGTCGAGCGATATTCGAGGATGCCAACATGACCGACGCGGACCTGAATGGGGCGAACCTGACCGAAGCGAAGCTCGTAGAAGTGAATATGACGCGCGTGGTCTTCGATGAGGACACCGACTTCACGCTGGCAGACCTGCGTGAGACCGTCTATTCAGGACTGACTCTGCGAAACATAGACTTCTCTCAGGCGCGCCTGGTGAAGGCGGACTTCACTGGCGCCAGTCTGGACAATGTGCTGTTCGACAACGCTGACCTACGGCGCTCGATCTTCGAGAAGGCTCGTGTGGAGGACGGCAAGTTCAGGAACGCCGACCTCCGCGACGTGGACTTCACCGACGCGAGGCTTGAAGATGCCCTATTGAACGGCGCGGAACTACGAAATGCCAGGTTCACAAGAACGGTGCTGACCGGAGCGGACTTCAGCAGGGCGACGGGCGCACAGCACGCCCAATGGAACGATACCGTCTGTCCTGACGGGAGAAAGAGCGACAACTGCTACGCTGACGGGGCGCTGAACGCGCTTCGCTGAGCCGGAATCCTAGTGCGCCCGGCGGTAGTTGGGTGCACTTATGCGGACGATTGTGGTCAGTGAGCGGTCGCATATCCTCGTGGCGATGGGGCCGGTTTCCAGCGGAATCTGCACCGTGGTGGTTACGACCGTGGGAAGACGCGCGTCGTGCCGGTGCGTGATGAGGTCCTGAAGGGTCGCCCTTATCCAGTCCCTGTCCGCCTCGGCTCCGAGGTCGTCCAGGATGAGAACAGGAGCGTCACAGGCAGCCGAGAATATCTTATCGAAGCTCAGGGAGCTGTCCCGGGCGAACGAGCTGCCCAGATGCCTCATCAGCTGCTGTGCCCTGACGAAGTACGGCCGGTGTCCCGCCGCGAGCAGACGTCCCGTAATGGCAACCGCAAGATGGGTCTTGCCGGTGCCGGTGGGCCCGTAAAGCAGAAGCCAACCCTCGGGCTTTTCGGCAAATGTCTCTGCCGCCCGAACCGCAGCGGCAAGAGTTGCCCGCTCTTCGCTGCCTGCCCCATTTCCCCATACGCTGAAACTCTCGAAGGTCATCCTAGCCAGCATGGACGGATGCGGCAGTCCGGACGCCTCGGCTGAATCATGTTCGGAACTTGAGACGGCAGTGGGCACGACGCGAGAGAATCCTGAATGCTCCAGCCGCACACGAATATGGGGATCGAGGTCCGACAGGCTCGATGCCGTGGTGAACACGGTCGGCAGCTCCGCGTTGAAGCGGTGGCTGATGAGCTGCTGGAGCTTCTCCTGCGCCCACGGAGTGGCGTGCTGCGTGCCGAGGGCATCGAGGATGAGAATCGGCGCTTCGGTCACTCGCTCATAGATGTCGGAGTATGGCACGTCGCTGGTTGGGGCGTAGCCGGAACGGAGCTGGTCGAGCAGGTCGGGCACGGACATGAAGAGAACGAGTTGGCGACCTTCAATCAGGTAATTCGCGATCGATGCGGCGAGGTGCGTCTTGCCGGAGCCGGGCGGTCCTGTGAATACCAGCCAGCCCTCCGGGTTCTCAGCGAAGGCGGCAGCAGCGTGACAAGCACCCGCGAAAGTGAGAAGGTTGGCTTCACCTCCGTACACCCTGTCGTCGCTGAGGGATGCGAACGTGAAGCGACTGAGGTGTCCGAGGTTGCTGTAGAGTTGGAGCCGCTGGACGAGCTCGGCCTCGAATCGTTCCTTCTGGCACCTGCAGGGAACATACTCGGGCTGCTGATATAGGCGACGGTCTGTGTGTTCAACTGTCAGGAAGCCCTGCCCGTGGCACTCGGTGCAACTGTCCGTTTCGGTCCGTGCATCCGTGGGAGGCGTGGCTTGGCCTCCCGCCTGTGAGCGGGCTTCGCGCTGCGCCTTGATGCGCTGGAGGATGGAAGATAGGGATTCGGCTGTCATGGAGATGCCTGGCTCAGAGGCAGATCATTAACGGGGCCAGTTGAAGACACTAAAGCCGCCAGAACGACTATGCGGCGGCGTGCCACGTTATTCAGATAGAAGCCGGTCAATGCACTCCCGGCCCAATGGACGGGCATAAGGACCTCCCTTTCGTGCTCAGAGCCACTTCGTCGCGCAAGTTTGCTCCGACCATCCCCCAGCGAGTCGTCCATGTAAGTGGCCTCCCTGAATTCGCCTCGCGGATGGCCCTCCCAGCCGTGCGCTCCGCCCGCCCGGGCTGCGCCCTCGAATGTGGTGTCGTCCTTCACTGTGAAATCCTACTGACCAACTAGGTACTTAGTTAACTACTCAACTGGTTTACAAGGTGAACGATTACTGCCTTCGCCTCGGCAGGCTGCCGGTCGGTTGTCTCGCCGTCCCTGGAGGGCCGGATGCGCTGAATATGTGATGTCTTCTGTCTCATAAGCGGAGTCGCACTAGCCTAGGCCGTTATCACGATGAACCCTATCGACCTCGGGAATCACGAGGCGAAGCACGAATTCTCTGATGGACACCTTTTCCAGGGCGGCCGCCACTCTGATCCGGTCAAGCAGCTCCTCCGAGACGGACACGCCGAGCTTGCGATACAGGTCTCCGTCGCCGTCGATCTTTCGTGTAGGACCTGTCTTCGCCGGTGAGCCGCTCGCCCTTCGACCGCGCCTGCGGTCCCTGCCTCCGGGTCGCCTCATGTTTATTTCGTTCATCGTTTCCTTCCTTAGGTAAAAGCCGCATCGGATAGAGTAGGCGGAAAACCGAAGACATGCTCGAAGACAGCGCGCAGCTCGGCTATGCCCTTCGGATCGACAGGCCGGTACTCGTCGATGAGAAGTCCGGCCGGCACCGCTCTCCTGATCGAAGTGCGCTCCCGAATCACAAGCTCCGAGTGCTCGACGTCCCGATACCTGCGAAGCTCCTGCTGCGCCGCGCGCAAGTCCCTGCTTGCGTGATGCGTGGAGGCGCGGTTGATGACAGAGCAGACTCTCAGTCCGTCGTTTACGTCCAGGGCCTCGCAGGCCAGGTCGTCCAGGAGGTCTATCGTCCAGACGTCCATCCCGTTCGGCTGCACCGGGACTATCACGGTGTGCGCCACTCGCATCACCGCCTCTATTGCCGCTCCGTCCCCCGAGCCTATGTCAACCACGACGTCCTCGTAGCGCCTGGCTAGGTCCCTCACGGCGCGTCGCAGGCCCGTGTCGAACTGTCTGACTGTCGAGGGCGCGGGCAGCCGTCGCTCGACCCTGGAATCCACCCACATGCTGGCGCTGCCCTGGCGGTCGGCATCCACGAGCATCACGTCCCTGTCGGCGCACACGCGCCATCCCGAGAGATGGACGGCGATGGATGTCTTGCCGCAGCCGCCCTTTTCCCCTGCAACAGCAACTATCATGCGCAATCACCTGTGCCTTGAAGATTCTTTGTGTAGGTTAACTAGGTAACTAGATGACTTGTGAACGAGATACCCCATTAACTGGATGATTTGGCATTAAATTACCCCTTCATGAAATTGCCGGTAGTATATGGAAGTGTCGTGTGATTCGGAGATGGCTGTTTCGGGGGATTGCCTTAACTTCTACTCAAGCGCCGGATGTGAAACTGCTGTCGGTAGGCGATGCTTCCTCTTTGACTGTGACAGCGCGCCAGATATTCTATTACCCGCCTCATTCAAAGTGCGGGCGGGAAGAACTTCCCGTGCTGCCGCGCCACAATCCCTGCGTACATATCCGTGATGACCATCGAGGCCTCCCGCCTGCGCCCCATTATTCGCTGCCGTGAGAATACGTCCACGCCTCTCAGGACGTAGTGCGTGCCGAGAGCGGGCTGCGTATGCCGCCCTATCCTCATTGGCTCAATGCCTGCACTTCGCAGGCTGCGTCTGACTGTCCGTGGCAGAGCCCTGTCGTTAAGGCGGCCCCAGCTGCCGCCTCGCGGTCCGGGATCGTTCGCCCGGCTACCTGCTTGCTCAGACTCGCTCTGTGACATAACCACCTTCCTCCTCACCAATCTTGCCGGACGCGGGCACACCTTAGTGGCGACGCCTTGAGCGAGTCATCGACCCGGATGTGGGCGCTTTTTGCGTTTGCGGAGTGTATGGCCGGGGAGCCGGCCATGTATGCAACCCTTGTTGCGTTTCAATAGAAGGGCGACGCGACCCGCGGGTCCCCGCGCCAGATGGCGTCCAGCACGTCGGGGATGTGTGCGTTGGTCAGTTCGCCTTGCCAGTAGGCGGCGCGCTCGGCCTTGGCGAGGCTGGCCGGCTGAATCTGCCATCCGGGGTTGGACTCCCGGATCGCACGGGCGATGTCCGCGAGCGTCGCGCCCCGCGTGCAGAAGTCGTCGACGACGATCACCAGGCCGGGCTCGCCTCCGATGGGGGCAGCCAGGTACGCACCGTCCACGGCGGCGTCCCGCTCGGCCGCGGAGGCGATGCCGGTGAGTCTGGGATGCCGATCCTTAGTAATGTGATGCGGAAGCCACTCCCAGCCGCCGGATTGTGCAAGCGCGTACGCCAGTGTCGACGCCGGCGTGTCGTATTGCACAATATTCTGCCCTGAAGAGACCGAGGAGACGACGACGACGCGCGGGTTCCCGGCGGGGAGGAAGTCCTCGAACGCCGCACAGAACGTGCGGGTGGCCGCCTTCGCGGCGGTAGGTTCGCCGTACTTGAACCGGTTGAAGCGCCGGGTCCACTTCTCGCCGGGCCGATCCGTGATGCGGAACCCGACCGTGAGCAGCCCCAGATCGCCGACCGGGAGCCGGTTGATCCGCATCAACCGGCCCATTACGCCGTAGTTGCCCGCGGCCTCCTCGCCAAACAGGCGGGCCGCGTAGGAGGACGGCGCTGCCGTTGCCGGTCCCGTTTCCTTGTCCATGCGTTCTCCTCCTGTACGGTTCCCGTATACGACACCAGTTGCAATGCGGTCAGCGACCCCCCGCCGTCCATGTATACGGCCTTTTTGTGTTTCCGACCCTGCTCCCTTACTGGGTGAACAGGCGGACGAGGCCTAGATCCTCGGCCAGCTCCAGCAGCGCCTGCCAGTAGTGATGGATGGGACGGGTCCTGCCTGCCTTCCAACGCCAGACGGTGTAGCGATAAGTCCCGATGCGTCGGGCGATCTCCGACTAGGATAGGCCTGAGGTTTCCTGGAAGCGTTTCAGGCGATCAGGGAAGTCTTCGGGGACTTCGTTGGTTTCTCCTTTGTGGTTGATGCGTTGTCTTGGCATCGAGTCCAGTCCTCCCACAGGACTCATCAAGACCCGGTCCGGTGCGCCAACCACGTGATGTCCGGAAAGCGTGCAATTCAGACGGCGCCGTACGGCCCCCTTGGAGCGGGGCTTTCCGGCGCCTGTCCTACTGCGGGTCGATATTCAAGGTAAAGTCGCCGGAGGTTCCCGCCGCCTCGACCATGTAGGTCTCCCCCGCGTCCAACGTCAGCGTTACGCTGTTGCCGCCGTCGTGAACCAGCTTGCCGTTGTCGCGGCGCACATTCTTGCGATGCTCGTAGCCGGGACCGGGGACCGTTCCCCAGCCGTTCTTTGGCGTGTCCCTGGACACATACAGCGCGCCCGACGACAGGCTGATGGAGACCGACTTCGCCTCAGACAGCGTGAAGTGGAAGTAGCGCGCCCGGCCGTCCTGGTGGTGGGCGTTGCAGTTGGCGTCGTCCCACGCGCCGGCGTACTCGGCGGCTGACGACAGCGTTCCCATGCTGGTGAAGCAGGCCGTTACCGGCGTTGCCTCCGGTTCGGGCGGCGTTTCGTCCACGTCCGTCAGCCTGACGGTCACGGCGATTGATGCCGTGCCGCCGTTGCCGTCCCTTACGCTCACCGTAAGCGAGTACGACACCTTGGCTTCGAAGTCATAGGTCACACCCGACTTGGTTTGCAACTGGCCCGTGTCGGTGTCGAGGGCAAATGACGCCGCGTCGGTGCCGGACAGGCTGTAGGTCAGCTTGTCGTTGTCCGGGTCGGTGGCGGCGATTGCCGCTCCCACTTTGGTCCCGGCGGGGCTGTTCTCCGCTATGCTGCGGGTTGCGCTGCTGCCGTCGCTGAACACGGGTGCGCCGTTGGGCGGCGTTTCGTCCACGTCCGTCAGCCTGACGGTCACGGCGATTGATGCCGTTCCGCCGTTGCCGTCCCTTACGCTCACCGTCAGCGAGTACGACACCTTGGCTTCGAAGTCATAGGTCACGCCTGACTTGGTTTGCAACTGGCCCGTGTCGGTGTCGAGGGCAAATGACGCCGCGTCGGTGCCGGACAGGCTGTAGGTCAGCTTGTCGTTGTCCGGGTCGGTGGCGGCGATTGCCGCTCCCACTTTGGTCCCGGCGGGGCTGTTCTCCGCTATGCTGCGGGTTGCGCTGCTGCCGTCGCTGAACACGGGTGCGCCGTTGGGCGGAGGCTCGTACACGTCCGTCAGCCTGACGGTTACGGCGATTGATGCCGTTCCGCCGTTGCCGTCCCTTACGCTCACCGTCAGCGAGTACGATGCCTTCGCCTCGAAGTCGTAGGTTACGCCTGACTTGGTTTGCAGCTGGCCCGAGTCGGTGTCTATGGCGAATGATGCCGCGTCCGTCCCCGACAGCGAGTATGTCAGCTTGTCGTTGTCCGGGTCGGTGGCGGTGATTGCCGCTCCCACATCGGTTCCGGCGGGGCTGTTCTCCGCTATGCTGCGCGTGGCGCTGCTGCCGTCGTCGAAGGTTGGCGCGCTGTTGGGCGGCGTCTCGTCCACGTCCGTCAGCTTGACGGTGATGGGGATGCTCGCCGCGCCTCCGTTGCCGTCGTTGGCGTCCACCGACAGCGAGTAGGATACCTTCGTTTCGAAGTCGTAGGTGACTCCTTCGATCGTGGTTATCTGCCCCGTCTTCGAGTCGATGCCGAATGATGCGGCGTCGGTGCCGGACAGGGAGTATGTCAGCTTGTCGTCGTCCGGGTCTGTGGCGGTGACGGCAGCGCCGACCTTGGTTCCGGCGGCACTGTTCTCGGGGATGCTGCGGGTGGTCGCGATGCCGTCGTCGAATACCGGCGCGCCGTTTGGCGGCGGGTCGACTGTCTGCGAATCGCCCGTGTCGCCTGGCACTGTCACCGTCATGTCGTCGCTGTCGCTCTCGCCGTCCTGGTCGGTCACCGTCAGGGTGAAGGTGTAGACCGTGCCGGGAGCGGCGTCTGTCGGCACGGTGAAGCTCGGCTTGCCCTTGGTCGGATTCGTCAGGACGATGTTCTGACCCGCTGGCTGCGTCCACAGGTGTGCCATTCGCCACCAGATGCCGTGCGGGTTGGTGCTGCAGGTGCCCTCCAGCGTCAACTCATCGCCCGGCTGGGCCTCCAGGTCGTCGCCGGCGCAGGCCGTGGGCGGCGTGGCCTCCGGCGTGCTGTCGACCGTAACCACCACTGTGTCGCTGTCGCTCTGCCCGTCCTCGGCGGTGACCGTCAGCTTGAACTCCAGCGTCGTGCCGTCCGTCGCGTTGGTGGGGATAGTGAAGGACGGGTCGCCCCGGTTGACGCCGCTCAGGGTCACAGGGGGACCGCCGGTCTGGCTCCAGGCGTGGGCCAAGCGGTGCCACGGGCCGGTGGGGTTGGTGCTGCACTGTCCCTGCAGGGTCACCGTCTCACCCGGCGCGCCCGTCAGGTCCTCCCCGGCGCAGGCAGTGGGGCGCGTGGTGGCGAGGGCGGTGACGGTCGTCATGTCGCTGGCCTGGCGGCCCTGACCGTCGGTCACCACCATCTCGAAATGGTAGCTCTGGCCCGGCGACGATTCCGGGGGCAGGATGAACCAGGGCTGCTCCGTTTTGGCATTGTGCAGCGATACGGTGGACCGGGGCCGCTCCACCCACGAGTAAGTCACACTCGGCGACGCCTGCACCTTCCGGTCCTTGGTGGCGCTGCCCGACAGCGTCACCCGCTGGCCGGGGGCGCTGTCCTGGTCCGGCCCCGCGTTGGCCGCCGGCAGCGCGTTGCTGTCGGTCACCCGCAGCGTGTCGCTGTCGCTTTGGCCCCATATCGTGGCCGTCAGCGTGAACTCCAGGTACTCCCCGGTGTAGAGCTCGGGCATGACGAACCGGGCGTAGAAGGGGGCCTTTTCGTCGCGGTAGTTCAGGTCGGGAAGCCGCGGCGGTGCGTGGGTCAGATCCCACCGGAAGCTCAGGTCACGCCAGTCGCCCGTGGGGCTGCGGCTGCCGGAGCCGTCCAGCTGGACCACTTTGCCGGCGCGCTTCGAGATGTCGGCACCGGCCTCGGCCACCGGCGCTTGCAGCGAATCGGTATTGCCGGGATTGTTCACCACCAGCAGCAGGTCGTAGCTCTTTTCCACCTCGTCCGCGTTGGTCGCCGTCACCCGGAAGTCCAGCGTCGTGCAGTGAGGCAGGTCGGGCAGCGTGAACAGGTACCCTCCGGACACCAGATCCATGTCCGGGCCGGAGGTCTGCTCCCACTGCCACTCGTAGGGAATGTACTTGCCATCGCTGCGCCTCATGTAGCTACGGTCGAATACCCCTGAGGGCACCAGATCATTCAGGCTGATGGTGTTGCTGCTGCGTTTCGGTTGGTAGGTTATCGGCTTCCTCCCACCCTCGCACGCAGTCACGGTATCGTCATCGCCGGGGAAGGTGAGCGGGATTTCGGATTGGGGTGCCGTGTACTTGCCCGACACCAGTCGCACATTGTAGCTGCCGCCGACCCTGAAGAGGCTCGAATCCTTGCCGTGGAGGGCGGAGTACGCCCCGGACCCGCTGCCGCTCTCCAGGTTGTACGCGGCGTCGCCGGCGTAGAGGTGATAGTCGCCTTCGGGCAGGCTCTGGTCGAGCTTGAACTCCATGCGGGAAGCGTCGCTGGCGAGCAGCCGGATGTTGTACGTCTTTCCCCCTAAAACGAAGGAATTCGGGTCGAGCCCGCCAACGGTCACCCAGCCTTTGGGGAAGTACCCGTTGGACTGTCCCGACTGTCCGGCATATAATGAGCTGGACCAGATTTCGGTATAGGCTGGCAGGGTGGTAACACTAACACTCACCAGACGCACCGTGTAGGACTGGCCGAAGGCCATCACGGGCGAACGCTGGTCGTGATGGTGGGTGTATCCCGCCACTGGGCTAGCAGGCGCCCCACCCAGGTCATACCCGGTGTCGCCGATGTACAGTCGATACATCCCTTCGGGAAGAGTATTGCCCCCGGTTGCTCCATCAAACACAAAAAGTGCCACGCCTGTGGACCAGCTGAACAAACGCCGGACTATATAGAAACCCCCCTCATAGAGGAAGGTGCCCGAGCCCAGGTAGCCGTAAAAATCGCTAAAGCCGACATTCGTTCCATCTGTTCCGGCAACCAGCGTGGTCGACCAGATCTCGGTTTCGGTTTCGATGTCGATGCCGGGCGCCGGGTCACCGCCGGGCGACGCGCCGCAGAGGTGGTCGTAGTCGCTGTTCTGGTAGCCCGACGGATGCGCCGGCACCTCCCAGATGGACAGCTCAACCTGCTGGCCCGCAGTCCACACAAAGGGGTGGTCCGAGGAACTGATGTGTCCTGTATCGGTGCTAAGGCTATCTTGGTCGAACGCCAAGGCCAATCCGTCCGCGCACAGCACGCCACTGAAGGTATCGGGATATGGCGTGCCGATCGCTAACGTCACGACGTTATTGTCGCCAGATATTAGTAATGAGTTGACGAACCTTGTTGAAGAGGTATGCGTCGAGAACTGGATCGTAGGTTCGGGTTGGAACGCCCCAACTATTTCAAAGGTAGTGGAATCGAAATAATAGCCAAGTCCGTCAGTACCGCTGCCCACGGTCATGGTGGATTCCCAGAGCTTGGTGGGGCCGGTCTGGGCCTGAGCGGCTTGCGGGGAGGAGGAGAGGAGCAGGGCGGCCAGGGCGAGGAAGAGGAGGGAAAGGCCAATCAGCCTGCGCGGTCGCTTAGAACGAGAGAGCGAAACAGGAGGGGGTATTCGAGGGTTGTTGCGAGGGTGCATTGACGAGTGACCTCCTGGTTGTGTCTGGGTTATGGCAGGGGCTCGGGCAGCAGCCGGCGTCTCTTGCGGCATACGCGGGCTGCCTGGGACGATGCCACGATTGTGAGCGTCCTCCACTCCGACGGCATAAGCCGGCGCACGCAAGGCAACCGACGACAGCGCCGGCCAGTGATTGAACGGACTGAGTAAGGACTATACCACAGCCGTATGATATTGCTGTGACCTATTGCGTGTTTTTCTGTGACATACTGTGAGATATTGCAGGGAGTCCCAAAATTGCCCCCACAAGCGCCAATTTCACCGGACTGAGCGGCAGGAGCAGTTGTGGCGGACCACCTTAGTCGTCACTCCTGTGATAACAGGAGTCCACAAGCTGTCCCTCGCGGACTAAGCCCAGTCTTGCATCTGTGAAAGCGGCTGCTACAGTAAAGAGCGCCGATGAAGGCGCCCTTTACTATGTGCTATTCCGCTGTGCCAAACTGTCCTTCGAGTATCCTCTACTGCGGCGCGATGCTCAGGGTAAATGTCCCTCCCGAGCCTGCCACCTCCACGGTGTAGGTTGTTCCCGCCGCCAGCGTCAGCGTTACGCTGTTGCCGCCGTCGTGAACCAGCTTGCCGTTGTCGCGGCGCACATTCTTGCGATGCTCGTAGCCGGGACCGGGGACCGTTCCCCAGCCATTCTTGGGCGTGTCCCTGGACACATACAGCGCGCCCGACGACAGGCTGATGGAGACCGACTTCGCCTCAGACAGCGTGAAGTGGAAGTAGCGCGCCCGGCCGTCCTGGTGGTGGGCGTTGCAGTTGGCGTCGTCCCACGCGCCGGCGTACTCGGCGGCTGACGACAGCGTTCCCATGCTGGTGAAGCAGGCCGTTACCGGCGTTGCCTCCGGTTCGGGCGGCGTTTCGTCCACGTCCGTCAGCCTGACGGTCACGGCGATTGATGCCGTGCCGCCGTTGCCGTCCCTTACGCTCACCGTCAGCGAGTACGATGCCTTGGCTTCAAAGTCGTAGGTTACGCCTGACTTGGTTTGCAACTGCCCGGTGTCCTCGTCGATGGCGAAGGACGCCGCGTCGGTGCCGGACAGGCTGTAGGTCAGCTTGTCGTTGTCCGGGTCGCTGGCGGCGATTGCCGCTCCCACAACGGTTCCGGCGGGGCTGTTCTCCGCTACGCTGCGCGTTGCGCTGCTGCCGTCGCTGAACACGGGCGCCTGGTTGGGCGGAGGCTCGTACACGTCCGTCAGCCTGACGGTCACGGCGATTGATGCCGTTCCGCCGTTGCCGTCCCTTACGCTCACCGTCAGCGAGTACGATGCCTTCGCCTCGAAGTCGTAGGTTACGCCTGACTTGGTTTGCAGCTGGCCCGAGTCGGTGTCTATGGCGAATGATGCCGCGTCCGTCCCCGACAGCGAGTATGTCAGCTTGTCGTTGTCCGGGTCGGTGGCGGTGATTGCCGCTCCCACATCGGTTCCGGCGGGGCTGTTCTCCGCTATGCTGCGCGTGGCGCTGCTGCCGTCGTCGAAGGTTGGCGCGCTGTTGGGCGGCGTCTCGTCCACGTCCGTCAGCTTGACGGTGATGGGGATGCTCGCCGCGCCTCCGTTGCCGTCGTTGGCGTCCACCGACAGCGAGTAGGATACCTTCGTTTCGAAGTCGTAGGTGACTCCTTCGATCGTGGTTATCTGCCCCGTCTTCGAGTCGATGCCGAATGATGCGGCGTCGGTGCCGGACAGGGAGTATGTCAGCTTGTCGTCGTCGGGATCGCTAGCCGTTATCGCCGCGCCCACGTTGGTTCCGGCAGGGCTGTTCTCGGGGATGCTGATGGAGGTGGCGACCTCGTCGCTGAACGTTGGCGGCTGGTTGGGTTCCGGCTCAGGCTCAGGTTCGACCGCCTGCGCTTCGCCCGTAGCTCCCCCTGGCACCGTCACCGTCACATCATCAGAGTCGCTCTCGCCATCCTTGTCCGTCACCGTCAACGTGAAGGTGTAGACCGTGCCCGGAACTGCGTCGGACGGCACGGTGAAGCTCGGCTTGCCCTTGGTCGGATTCGTCAGGACGATGTTCTGACCCGCTGGCTGCGTCCACAGATGGCCCATTCGCCACCAGACGCCGTGCGGGTTGGTGCTGCAAATGCCTTGCAGAGTCACGGTATCGCCGGGCTGCGCCTCCAGATCATCGCCCGCACAAGCCGTCGGCGGCGACGCCTGAGTCGTGCTGCTAACCTCGACAACCACGCGGTCGCTGTCCGACTGCCCATCCTGAGCAGTGACCGTAAGCTCGAACTCGAAGAGATCGCCCTCCGACGCATCAGCCGGAATCGTGAAGCTCGGATCGCCGCGCGTGAGGCTGCTCAGCGTAACCGAGTCGCCGTGGGTCTGCCTCCAAGAGTGAGCCAAGCGGTGCCACGGGCCGTTGGGGTTGGTGCTGCAACGTCCCTGCAGAGTCACCGTCTCACCCGGAGCGCCCGTCAGATCCGCCCCCGCACAAGCCTCAAGGCCATTCGAGGTTTCGACTTCGCCAGAAGGACCGGCTTCGCCAGATGGACCGGAGTCGCCAGATGGACCAGAGTCGCCAGAGGGACCGGAATCGCCACCGGGACCAGAGTCGCCACCGGGACCGGAATCGCCCCCAGGACCGGAGTCACCACCAGGACCAGAGTCGCCACCGGGACCGGAGTCGCCCCCAGGACCAGAATTGCCCGAGGGGACAGGATTGACCGCCGCGCTCGCGCTAACCGTCACCGTAACATCGTCGGTGGCAACACTCCCATACTGATCCATGACGGTCAGACGGTACGTGTTCGTCGCCCCGACCGGCGCCTGTCTGTGCACACTAACCACCGGACTCAGAGTGCCGGTAGACCGGATGTCCTGCTGGCCGTCGATATTGAGGCTCGAAAAACCAAGCCTCTCCAGCCGATGCCAGCGATAACGCGCGGCCAAACCGCCCCAGAACACGCAATCGCCGCCCAGAGTCGCAGTCCCGCCCGCCGGGACGACCACGTCCTCGCCGGCGCAACCAGCTACCGTCTCGGCACTGACGCTCTGAATCGGGCTGGCAGGTGCCGGCAGCGGATTCGCAAGCTCCACCACGATCTTCGTATCCACTACCTCTACGACGCCCCCGTCATCCAACGTCAGGCGGAGGCGGAGCAGGTACTGTTGATAGCGGTCCGGAGGAGGAAGTTTCCCGTAAATGACGCCACGATCCCGAAAGACCGGCGTCTGCAACACTAAGCTGATCGTGCGGCCAGTCACGAGGTTGGTGAAATCTCCGCTACTCCCGCTGCTGATCGTCATCCTCTCCTGCGGTCCCCAATTGTTGGGCGGTTCCTCCGCACGGGCGAGCACTGTCCACTCGTAGCTCGTGCCAGCGGGCGCGTTGACCCTGGCCCTCACCGTGACCGTGTCGTTGGTCTCCATGTGCAGCCGACCGCCATCCAGACCGCTGAGCCACGCAGCGAGCGTGTCTTCGGACGATCTGACCTGGAAACTCCGTCTGACGGAGCCAGCAAGGTTCGAGGCGGTAACGGTGACCGTCACCGTGCCCGGGGAAAGGTTTTGAATCGTCAGCATCGAACTGCCCGATGCGACGCTCGCGCTGGTCACCGACGGGTTGCTGGAGGTCGCCGTGTATGTCAGCGATGTGCCGCCGAAGGACGGCGCAACGTCGATCGTCTGCGAATGGTTCAGCGGGAGGCCGACCGTGGGCAACGAGCCCACCGCCCGTGGCCGCGTCACGAGCGAGGCGCACGTCGCCGGAGCGCGGACGATGCCAACCGCTGCCGGAGCGCCGATGGTCCAGGGCGCCGTAGTGGTGATCGTAGAGTGATCCATCGCCGTAATCACCCCGGCTATGGATCCACTGGTCGTTGAACTCTCAGGAACTGGCACTGCGAGATTCCCGGCGCACAGCGTTGCCGCCCCAAATGTGGCGGACGCCGGAGTGGTGCCCAATTCGAACGCCATGTCAGGGGCGTTGGCGTCGTGAATCACACTTCTAAAGGTGAACGTCACGCCGCCATCGGTAAACGTCGCTCCGCCGTTGATGGTTCCGACCAAAGTTCCCACAAACCCGGTGACCCCAGGGCTCCCGCTGGTACCAGGCGTGATCTCGGCTTCCCAGACGACGCCGCGGTTGGGGGCGAGCGCGGTGGCGACGAATCTCTGCGTGGCGCTGCCTTCGGAGTTGCTGGCGGTCACGGTGATCGTCGCGGCACTCGCAAAATTGTGCTGGAGCGTCAGATTCGGGCCGGTCATGGTGGCACCTACACCGGCGTAGCTTGAACTCGCCGTGTAGGTCAGTGGTGTCCCGCTGAAGTACGACGAGACATCGATCGTCTCCGACCCGCGGAACGGGACGTCGACGTCAGGCATCGTGCCAACTGCCGCCGGTGCCACCGCCTGTAACGAGGCGCAGGTCGCCGGGGCGCGGATGATGCCCACCGTCACCGGCGTGCCGACCGTCCAGGGCGGCGTCGAGGTGATCGGAGGACCTGTAAGAAACGGGCCAATCGTAGTGGCCGACGCCCCCTGCGCAGGTATCGGTATCGACAGCCCCCCGGCGCACAGTGTGGCCGCGGCAAACGAGGATGCTGAGCTAAGAGACATGCTCAGCGCTATGACCGAGGTGCTGCTGGTGTGCTGCAACCAATCGACGGTGAATGTCACGCCGCCCTGGGTGAAGGTCCGCCCGCCGTTGATGCTCCCGTAGGGATCCCCGAGTGACGACCAACCGGTGGCTCCAGCCGTCACTGGATGGTTTCCGGGAGTCATCTCGGCTTGCCAGACGATGCCGCCGGTGAGCGTGTCGCAGGTCGAGGGGCCGCGGACGATGCCCACCGTCACCGCCGTGCCGACCGTCCATGGCGGCGTCGAGGTGATCGGAGGACCTGTAAGAAACGGGCCAATCGTAGTGGCCGACGCCCCCTGCGCAGGTATCGGTATCGACAGCCCCCCGGCGCACAGTGTGGCCGCGGCAAACGAGGATGCTGAGCTAAGAGACATGCTCAGCGCTATGACCGAGGTGCTGCTGGTGTGCTGCAACCAATCGACGGTGAATGTCACGCCGCCCTGGGTGAAGGTCCGCCCGCCGTTGATGCTCCCGTAGGGATCCCCGAGTGACGACCAACCGGTGGCTCCAGCCGTCACTGGATGGTTTCCGGGAGTCATCTCGGCTTGCCAGAGGATGCCGGACGTGAGCGAAGCGCAGGTCGCCGGCGAGCGGACGATGCCCACGCCGACCGCCACGCCGTTGGTCCAGGGCGGCGTCGCGGCTGCGCCGCTGATCGCAATGCTGAAGTTGCCGCTCCCGGCCGCCTGTGTGGGAATCGTCACCTCCAGAGCGCCGGCGCAGAGCGTGGCCTCGGCGAACGCAACTGACGCGCTGCGCCCGATGTTGAGCAGGATGTTGGAATCGGTGCTCGTGTGCGCCAACCAGTTCACGGTGAAGGTCGCGCCGTTCTCGGTGAACGTCCTTGCGCCGTCGATGCTGCCGTAGGCGCTGTGCGACCAGCCGGTGATGTGCGGCAGATGCGCCTGGTTGTGTTGCGCAGGCGTGATCCTGGCCTGCCAGAGGACGCCGTCGGGGTTGGCGGCGGCCTGGGCCTGCGCCGGTTGCGGGGATGCGGAGAGGAGCAGCGCGGCCAGCGCGAGGAAGAGGAGGGAAAGGCCAATCAGCCTGCGCGGTCGCTTAGAACGAGAGAGCGAAACAGGAGGGGGTATTCGAGGGTTGTTACGAGCGCGCATTGACGAGCGACCTCCGGATTGTGCTTGGGTTATGGCAGGGGCCCGGGTAACTGGTGTCTCTTCGGCATACGCAGGCTGCCGATGCCACGATTGTGAGCGTCCTCCACTCCGACGGCATAAGCCAGCGCAAGCAAGGCAACCGACGACAGCGCCGGCCAGTGATTGAACGGACTGAGTAAGGACTATACCACAGCCGTATGATATTGCTGTGACCTATTGCGTGTTTTTCTGTGACATACTGTGAGATATGCAGAATATGCCATAATTGCCCCCACAAGCGCCAATTTCACCGGACTGAGCGGCCGGAGTATGTATGGTTAACCATCTCTCGCCGCATCCGTTGCGGGATACGTCTTGAAAATTCACAGAGCAAATCACGAGCCGGCAAAACCACTCTCAATGGCATTGGAAGAAGCACGACCCACGAAAGTATCTATGCAGTTGATTGAGTGCGCAGCGAGAAACTTCGCCAGCATCCGGTATTGCCGTGTCTTGCACCTGTGGCAATCAGGACACAGCCAGCGATGAGGTTGTCCGGCGTGAGCGCCCTGAGCATAGCCGCTGGTCCCAGTGCCCGCGCCACCTCTATCGCCAGAGGGGTCTCTCTGGCAGGCCGTCCCGTGCGGCTGACAGACATCGAGTACCGGATGCTTCTGGAGCTATCGGTCGACGCCGGTCCGGGTGCTGGCCCACGCCGAGCTCCGGCAGCGGGTCTGGGGCCCGGGACACTCCGGCCGCACCGGCGCGGTGCGCTCCGTCTTAAGAACCTGCGGAGCAAGCTGGGCGATGCCGCGGACAACCCCGCCTACATCCTCAACGAGCACTGCGTCGGCTGACCGGATGACGAAGTGGGATGCTCTTGCACCATCTGAGAGAACTTGAACCTGAATCCTCACAGGCCGCCAAGCCACATCTTGAAGACAGTTGTATTTTCCGTACAATGGCAAGCAGGAAAGGTGCGAACATGTGATAGGAGCAACCCACTGAAAGCACTGCACTGGAATAACGGAGTTAGAGTCTATGAGCGCCGCCGACATACAAGCACTCGCGAACCTACTTGAGCAGGCAATTGCCCACGCAGTGGCAGACATCGGAGGCTTCCAGCAGGAGCATTGCATAGGAGCCGACGCGTACCGCGAGATGGCGGCAAGTTCGCGCCGATTGCACTATCTTGGTTCGCACTCCCCATCCATGGGATACGCGCTGGAGATTCGGGATGCAAAAGCGCATGAGCAGTTACTCGCCGTAATCGGAGACGAGCTGGGCCAATTCATCCACGATGACAGGATACAGTCGGCTACGGTAGCCACTGTCGGAGGGGCGTTGGATGGGTTTGAAGTGCGACACCTGTTATCCCACTTGATGGACATAGCCATTCGCCGAGGGACGCGGTACGCTGCCACGAATTTCTACAAGTGGGTCGCCGAGACAAGCGTCCAGTACCAGCGCATGACGCTGCTCAGTGGCATACACATCGAACGCCCGGTGGAAATAAGCAAGGGCATACAGCTTGTTCCACTACCTCTCGACGGCAAGGAACTTCCAGGCTACTTACCACTGCTGGGGCCATCTGGACCACAGTACACCGAGTTCCTCGGCAAAACGCTCTTGATAGAGGAGACCATAGTGTCTCCCGTCTTTGTCAATCCTGACGTAATGACAGCCGACAGTCACGAAGACTTGAGCGTGCCTCAGATATTCACGCGTACGAACGTGTGTGACGAATACCCGGAGTTCACAGCCGCCCGATTCTGTGAGGCGTTATCGTTGGTCGCTAATCACGCGGTCGAGTACGTAGCGTGGTGGTCTTACATCGGCGAGGACGAATTCTTTACCGGGCCATTTTACCGCAGCGGGGGCGGATATAACCGTACAGCGCTCCAGAATCGCGACACTGCCAGTGTCACTTCGGAGCAAGTGCAGGAAGCTGTAGTCCTATACCGCGCCTTGAACAATCTGGGCAGTGCCGACGCCAAGAAACTGGAAGTGCCCATAGTCAGGTGGATAAAGTCGAAAACGGATCCAAACCATGTTGACAAGTTCATCGACCTCGGCATAGCGCTGGAATCCTTGTATCTGGGGGATATCGGCAACGCCAGCGAACTGAGGTTCAGATTGGCTCTTCGAGCGGCGTGGCACTTGGGGAACAACGCGGAGGAACGAGAGACGCTGCTGAGAGACTTCAAGGGAATATACGACTCAAGGTCTCAAGCAGTCCATGCCGGAGCAATCAAACGCAGAGACGCACAAGAGCTGGCGCGGAGAGCACAAGAACTGTGCAGGGATTCCATTGTCAAGATCATCTCAGATGGGAAGTTCCCAAACTGGGATAAACTCGTGCTAGGCGCTCATCAACCATGATCCTCTAATGATCCGTGTTTCCTTGAGCGGCCGTCCTGCGGTCGGAGGGGACGAGAGCCGGAGCGCCAGTCTGATAGTGTTAGCGCCAAGATTAAAATGGGCGAAATCGCCAAGTTGGAATTGACCCACCCCTAAACGGAGTGCATCTTTGTCGGAACAACCGACAGGAGGTGCCTGGCCTAATGTTAGGGGGTAGAACAGTGAGAGAGCTTTACGAGTTGAAGGGCAAGGGGAGGTCGATACACGGGATAGCAGACGATCTCGGCATATCGAGGAACACGGTTCGCAAGTACGTGCGCTCACCGGGGGTTCCGAAGCCCACGGCCCGGTCGAAGCGTGGATCGAAGCTGGATGCGTACGCCGGCTACATAGACGTCAGGTTGGCGGAAGGGCTTGAGAACTGCGTGGTGTTGCTGCGTGAGATACAGGCGCTGGGCTACGACGGTGGCTACACGACACTGAAGAACTACGTGCATCCGAGGCGCAGGCCGAGACAGCCGAAGGCGACGGTACGGTTCGAGACAGCGCCCGGCGAGCAGGCGCAGGTGGACTGGGGAGTGGTCAGCTACGAGGGAGAGGACGGGCGCAAGCATCGTATGTGGGTGTTCGTGATGGTGCTGGGCTTCTCGCGTGCGATCTACGCGGAGTTCGTGCGTCGTGCGGATGTTCCGACGTTCATCCGGTGTCATCTGAACGCCTTCGACTACTTCGGCGGAGTTCCCCGTCTTTGCCTGTACGACAACGCCAAGGTGGTGGTGATTGAGCGTGACGAGGAGGGCGACCACGAGTGGAACAGTCGGATGCTGGACTTCGCGCGCAGGGTGGGCTTTGAGCTGAGGCTGTGCAAGCCGTACCGGGCGCAGACCAAGGGCAAGGTCGAGAGTGGAGTGAAGTACGTGAAGGGCAACTTCTGGCCGTCGGTGCGCTTTGGCGATGACGCCGACCTGAACCGGCAGGCACTG
Source organism: Dehalococcoidia bacterium (assembly GCA_965203955.1). Classification (GTDB taxonomy): domain Bacteria; phylum Chloroflexota; class Dehalococcoidia; order Lucifugimonadales; family JADFKI01; genus Bin90. The sequence continues at coordinate 988,930 of OZ241923.1, forward strand.
GCCTGGTGTGGCGAAATCGCCAACGAGCGAGTACACGGCACGACCGGTCGAGTGCCGAAGGCGATGCTCGGCATCGAGCGCAGCAGTCTCGGTGCGCTGCCGGAGCGTTCAACCCTGGGCGTGTACCTACGCGAGGACCGCAAGGTGGGCAGGGACGGATACGTTAACTGGGACGGATCGCGCTACGGAGTGCCGTGGTCCTGGTCAGGGAGCACGGTGCAGGTGGGAGTGAGCGCCGGGATGGTGGAGATATGGAGCGGTGATGAGAGGTTGGCGGTGCATCCGAGGGCACACAGGCGCGGACAGCGGCTGACGTTGCCCGGTCAGTGGGACGGACTGGTGAACGGGGACCAGAGCCCCAAGCGTGAGGCGCTGGCGGTGCAGGTGTCAGCTCAGCAAGTGGAGCGTCGATCGCTGGACATCTACCAGCTGCTAGCCGACGGAGGTGTGCGATGATAGCTCTGGAACAGGCACGCAGTCACCTGGAGACACTGGGGATGACACAGGCTATGGAGGTACTGGACAGCAGACTGGACGACGCGGCAAGGAAGCAACTGCCGTATCCTGAGATGCTCGCCGACCTGCTGGGAGTGGAGGTAACCGCTCGCAGGGAGCGCTACATGACCACCAGGACGCGCCTGGCACATCTGCCCTTCAGGCGCACTCTGGAGGAGTTCGACTTCGGCTTCCAGCCCTCGATAGACGAGAGGCAGGTGAAGGAGCTCGCCACACTCGCCTTCGTGGCGGAAGCATCGAACCTCCTGCTGCTGGGACCTCCCGGAGTGGGTAAGACACACCTTGCGGTGGCGCTTGCTCTGAAGTCGATAGAGAACGGGTACGGCGCTTACTTCGTCCGTGCATACGACCTGATGGAGGATCTGAGGAAGGCGAGAGCAGAGCACAGGCTGGACCGGCGTATGCGCGTGTACCTGTCGCCCAAGGTGCTGATAGTGGACGAGTTCGGCATCTGGCCATACGACAGGGAGTCGGCTACTGCGTTCTTCAGCCTGGTGTCTGCGAGATACGAGAAGGGCAGCATCATACTGACGTCGAACAAGGGCTTCGCAGACTGGGGAGAACTGTTGGGGGACACCGTGATAGCCACTGCGATCCTCGACAGGCTGCTGCACCACAGTCACGTCATCAACATCCGCGGCGAGAGTTACAGGCTAAAGGACAAGCGCCAAGCCGGTCTGCTTACATCGCACCGGCTGATGACATCAACATCGGAGGAGACACCTGTAGAGGTGTAAAAGGACGAGGGTGGGTCAAATCTAAGTTGGCGAAAACGCACAAAAGCAGCTTGGCGTTGACAATAGTAGTGGAAAGGCCCAGATCAGCGGCTCATTTTCCACGGAGAGGAGCGGGACTCTCTCTTAGCCACCTGTCCGATCTATTGGGTCCACCTCAATAGTGATAGCAAAGTTTCCTTAGTATTCAAAACATCAAGACGAGGATGGAGGTTGTATATTCACCCAGTGGCGGGATCGAGCCGAATAGCTATAGCCTTAGCCATTCCAGGATGCGTCGGAGTCTGCTGGGTGGCTTTTTGGGATAGGAGGCTTCTAGGTCTAGTTCTGGAGGACTCCAGTAGGTAGTTATGGGTTCTGGAGCAGTCCTATGTTCTGTACACTTGACACAAGTACATGTAGCGGGGTGATGTCTAGTACCTTTGTATCGGTTCCAGTCCTTATGTAGCATAAGCCTTACTCCTCGGCAGTCTTTACGGGATGGATAGACAAGGGGCCACCAGAGCCTGGTTGGTTACCCCATACGAGTAGGTCAACAGGACTGCGGATTGTAAACATTGGAGCTTTGATGCTGAACTCCCTACTGGTTAGATGCCACTCAGTTGCTACTAGCCTAGAAGTGCTACCAGTGTAGCGTTTATTAGGGCCTAGGGGTTTGACGATAGTAGCAACGGTGAAGTTGGTGCCTCGCTTCTTCAGGGCAAAGGTAGCAATACCACTGTCGGGAGGATTCAATAGCTCGCTACTACCCTCAATTACCCTGCCCGACGCAACTAGATATCCGTCTATTATGACGGGGCGGGTAGTCCATACAATTGCGCCTTTATTGGCATATTTCACGGTCTTGGGTGCTGCGGTATCGGACGATTTGGCGTTCTGAGATTGAGCAAAGGGATCGGGTGGTTTAACACTTTCGGATTGGACTGCTCTGGGAGTTCTAGGTAGGAAGAACTTAAGGCATCGACCGCGACGCCTATCTTCGCTTTCATCAGCGTTAGAGCTTGGAGGAATTGGCACGGCTCCCGCAAGCACAAGTCCTACAAGTAGGATTACGAATAGTTTAGGTATAAGCGAAACAGAGCACTGCATTGCGCACGCCTTGACACCCTAGTCCCCGGCAGGTTCGAGCGTGAATTCGAACTCACCTGTATCGGAGGTGCTATAGGTGGTTATCCAGAAGGAGTAGTACACATCTGTCTGAGGAACCCACCAGAGCCTAGAGTTAGTGCCACCAGCTCCTTCGTCATCATCGTTGTGCATTAGGAGTTGGTAGAGAAGTTCTTCCCCCTGCCACTCATAGAGCAATAGGTAGGTATCGACAGTCTCGGATGACAAGGTAGCTACCCAAAGTTCATCGCTAGGGTTGTCTATCTTAAACTCCATATTCTTGCCGTAGCGGAAGCCTTCCTCTACGTTACCTTCTAGGTCGGAGGAGTGATAACATTCAGGATTTCCCCAGCGATAGTTGACCGTGCCAGGTATGAAGTCTGCGGCTATCTGACAGGGAGTAACTTCCGGTTCTGGCTCTGGTTCTGGAGTTGGAATCATTGCGGAGGCTTCAAGAGCAATAACGCGGTCTTTGAGGTCATCTATATCAGCATGGATGCCACTTAATTCACCATTTATACCGAAGATAGCTTGCCATAACTCCTCGAAGGGATCGTGGGCGAGGACGACCGGAGTAAGTACGAGCAGAGACATAGAAACAGCAACGAGAGCAATTATAGTTCGCTTCATAGAACAACCTCCTAGAGTGAATAATCAACTATGGTGAGATTCAGGAAAGCCGCGAACATGGTCCTAGTTAGGTTTGGGCTGCGTCTTATCCTGTTTCCGCGAGAAGATTGTCAGCCCAGTCTAACTTCGTTTGCAGCTCGTATATGTCAGAAATGCGGAGAACCAAAGACAGTACTTGAGCGTGTTCGTCCTCCGTCTCCGACAGTAAGACGTACTCAATCCTCAGAAGGACTTGATCGCCTGAGGGAGACCTTAAGGCATGACTGCCTCGGAGTTCGGCAAGATTCAGAGGTTCCAGCCTATTAAGCATGACGACCAATTAACCTACTCTAGAGTGTAGAAGACTGAGGATAGTTCTAAAGGTTCTCCGGACATATATAGCTACGACAAAACCCACTTTAGTGAAACGGTTCTAGTAAGGTTTGCGGGCCATTTCCGAGAGAAGAATCGAAGTGACAAAGGGACCTGTCAAGGTTCCAGAGATCGTCCAGAGGACTGCATTCTTGTAGGTTCTGCGAGATAAGACATAGGGGATGATGCATAGACCGGCATAAGGAATAGAAAGAGCATTGATAAGCCTCGTAACTAGAAGTTTGCCAACAGCACTAAGGATGGAAGTTGCGGCGATGTCGATGTCGAGGAATCGGGATTGTCTAGTCAGTCGCAATTTATGACGGGTGGGGTAAGTTGCGAAGGCGCCGCCGATCCAGGCCGAGTCGATCGAAAGACATATAGCTACCTGCAAGTTACCGGGCGAGTCTAGTACGCACTCTACCACACAGATATGATATACTCGTGACCTACCGGCTGATTTTGCGTGACATGTTATGAGGTTTTGCCGGGAAATGTATAATTCCACAGCAGACACCGATTCCCGCGCCCCAGGATGACGGGCTCCCGCGGTCACATCGAGGTGATGAGTTGAACCGACAGGATGAACCGATTCCCGAGAACGAGGCCGCCCTGCGGGAGCGCCTCGCCAGATTGAGCCAGGCCAGCTTGCGCATCAACGAGAGCCTGGACTTCGACTCAGTGCTTCAGGGCGCCCTGGACTCCGCCCGCTCCCTGACCGGAGCCCGCTACGGGGTGATGACCCTCCTGGACGACGGGGGACGGGTGCAGGACTTCCTGTCGTCGGGGATGACCGGCGAGGAGGCCGAACGGATCTGGCAGACCCCGGAGGGCTTGGAGATCTTCGAGCGGCTGGGCAGCATCTCCGAACCCTTGAGGCTGCCCGACCTGGTGGGCTATGTCAGGTCCCTGGGCTTTGCCGATTTCAGCCTGCCCCTGCCGGTGGAGCCGGCGTCGCCCTTTCTGGCGTCGAAGATGTTCCACGGGAGCGAGTTGGTAGGCAATATCTTCTTGGCCGGGCGTGAGGATGGACGAAGGTTCAGCCTGGAGGACGAACAGACCCTGGTGATGTTCGCCTCCCAGGCGGCGCTTGTGATCGCCAACGCCCGCCGCCACCGGGATGAGCGGCGCGTCAGGGCTGACCTGGAGACCCTGATCGACACCTCCCCTGTGGGCGTAGTGGTATTCGACGCGCTGACGGGAGCGACGAAGTCCATCAACCGGGAGGCACGCAGGATCGCGGCCAGTCTGGCGGATCACGGTCAGTCTCATGAAATGCTCCTGGACGTGATCACCTGCAGACGCGCCGACGGACGGGAGATCTCCCTGCGGGAGTTCCCCCTGGCAGAGCTTTTGAGCGTGGGGGAGACGCTGCGGGCTGAGGAGATCGTCCTGCAGGCCCCCGACGGGCGGAGCGTGACGGTGCTGATCAACTCAACACCCATCCTCTCCGATGAGGGCACGGTGGACTCGATGGTGGTAACTATCCAGGACATGTCCGATATTGAGGACATGGAGAGGCTGCGGGCCGAGTTTCTGGCGATGGTGAGCCACGAGCTCCGGGCTCCGCTGACATCCATCAAGGGCTCCGCCGCCACGGTGCTGGAGTCGCCCACGGACCCGGATCCCGCCGTGATCCGCCAGTTCTTCCGCATCATCGGGGAGCAGGCCGACCACATGCACGGCCTGGTCTCAGACCTCCTCGACGTGGCGCGCATCGAGACGGGCACGCTTGCGGTCAGTCCCGGACCGGCGGAGGCGACCGAGTTGGTGGAGCGGGCGAGGAGCGCCTTCACCAGCGCCGGGGGCCGGAACAACCTGGTCATCGACGTCGAGCCTAACCTCCCTCTAGTGATGGCGGACCGGCGGCGCATCGTCCAGGTGCTGAACAATTTGCTGACCAACGCCGCCCGCCACTCCCCGGATTCGTCGGCCATCACGGTGACCGCCGTTCGGGAGGACATTCACGTTGCGTTCTCGGTGTCCGACGAGGGCCGGGGCATCCCGGAGGAGAGCCTGCCCCGCCTGTTCCGCAAGTTCTCCAGGGCGCAGTCCGAGGAGCAGGGAGGAGACACGGGCCTGGGTCTGGCTATCTCCAAGGGGATAGTGGAAGCCCACGGGGGGCGTATCCGGGCGGAGAGCGACGGGCCGGGCCTCGGCGCCCGCTTCACCTTCACCCTGCCCGCGGTGGGAGAAGCCGGCAGCGTAACGGCGGGTTCCCGCCTGCCGTCCGGGCTGCGTTCCTCGTGGCGCGGGAGGGAAGAGACGAGAGAACGTGTGCGGGTGCTGGCGGTGGACGACGACCCCAAGGATCTTCGCTACATTCAGGACACCCTCATCGCGGCAGGCTACACTCCGATTGTGACCGGAGAACCGGAGGAGACCCCCCGCCTCGTCGAGGAGGAGAGGCCGGCTCTCGTGCTGCTGGACCTGATGCTCCCGGGAACGGACGGCATTGATCTGATGAGGAAGATTCTGGAGGTGTCCGATCTGCCGGTCATCTTCCTTTCCGCCTACGGCCGGGACGAGCTCATCGCCAAGGCATTCGACAGTGGCGCCATCGATTACGTAGTGAAGCCCTTCTCGCCGACTGAGCTGACGGCGCGGATCGCGGCGGCCCTTCGTCGACGGGAAACCCCCGAACCTCTGGAGCCGTACGTGCTGGGAGACCTCACAATTGACTACGCCGAGCGCCGAGTGACCCTTGTCGGTCGGCCGGTGCATCTGCTCCCTATGGAGTACCGGATGCTCGCAGAGCTTTCAGCCAGCGCCGGACGGGTGGTGACCTACGAGCACCTCTTGGACCGGGTATGGAGGGAGAGGCGCAGCGACGATCTGCGGCCCATGCGCACCATCGTGCGAAAGCTCCGCCGCAAGCTGGGCGACGACGTGAGCAACCCCACCTACATCTTCACCGAGCCCCGCGTCGGCTACCGGATGCCCAAGGGGGAGGCGTGACACGAGGGGGACAGAGGAAGCGGGGCAAAGGTTACTAAGCAGGCAGCGCTACTGAAATCAGGAGGCCTTGATGCGCCGGCTGTCTAAACAAAGTTTGAAGATGCTGGCATCTATCGTCTGAATGGTGGCCCGCCAAGCTATACCAGACTAAGGCGAGCGCTTAAACATGGCGCAGCAGGACAACATCCACGACTTGATAGATTTCATGCGACAGGTGACTGCTGAAATGTCTTCCGAATACGCCCGTATTCGGAGACGGACAGGTGAAGACCCCGGCACAGCAGGCGATCAAGGCGAGGAAAACTGGGCTACCCTGCTGAGGGATTGGCTCCCCAGCACGTATGAGGTCGTGACCAGCGCGGACGGGAACATCCTACCCTGAATTTCATGCTCCTCGGTTCATCCGGTCGGTCCAACTCATCACCTCGTTGCGTCCTCGGCGACCGGGATCCGTGGCCGCGAGAATCGGTATCTGCTGGGAAATTTAACATTTCGCAGCGAAAAGTCACAACAAGTCACGCAAATCCAGCCTATGAGTCACGCTTATATCATTCCAGTGTGGTAGGGTAGGCGTCGGATTCACCCAGCAAACGGCACGTAATTTTATCCCTTTCGATTGACTCGGCCTGAACTCGTGGCTCCCTCGCACTCCCCCATCTGACTGAAGGCGTATCGGCAGAGTGGATTGTTAGGACATCTAAGTATACACCTGAAGCTTTTTTGAGATTTTATCTCACGCTTGTGTTGAGCTCGCCATCGCCGAATCAGTCACTTCAATTGACTCGCATGGATGCACAAGATTGATAGGGTAGAGCGCTGTAATAGTGTATGAGCCGAGTAGAGCATCAAGGTCGAGAGAGTATTCAGGCTTAGAAGGAGGATTTGGTCGCGATGCGATTTCCCCCGCAGATCCGTGCTAATGGTGTCTCAACCCGAGTAGACGTCGCTTTAGCGGCGCTGCTATTGCTGCTGGTCTTGGCCATCGGCTGCTCCGGCGAGCCTGAAATTGTGGAGAAGATTGTAGAAGTTGAGAAGGTCGTGGAGAAAGAGGCGCCGGTGGAGGTCGTCAAAGAGGGCGAAGCGCCCTCGAATGCGGAGATGGAGGCGCTGAGAAAGGAAATCGAGTCCCTGAAGGCGGCAATGCAAGCGTCCGAAGCGGCGGGACAGGGAAACGCAGGGTCCGCTGCAAGCACAGCCATCCAGTCTGCGACCCGCGCAGCCACGCCCGTTCCGACGGCCCAAGCGCAGGCGACGGCTGCCTCCGGCTCAACACAGGCTCAGCGACAGGCGACCGTGACGCCACACGCTACATACACTCCGCACCCCACACTGACGCCGTATCCGACTGCGACCCCATACCCGACAGCCGCGCCCGCGCCGACCCACACGCCGCGCCCGACTGCAACGCCTGTTCCGACCTCTACCCCACCGTCCACCTTGGACATTAGGCAAGGCAGACGGATAAGCGCAGGCGGGAATAGTTTCCGCAGAGGTGGGAGTGGTTTCAGTGTCGTCCGGCATCTTCATCAAGGGCATTCTTGTGTCGTGGTTGACAATGGCGAGGCAGTGTGCTGGGGCGCTGTGACTCATGAAGGCGACCCCAGTCGTGTCTTGGAAACCGAAACTGAAGCTATAAGAGCGCCCGGCGGTCGTTTCAAGGCAATAAGCGTTGGCTTTTTTCATACTTGTGCCTTAAATAAGAACGGCAACGCGGTGTGTTGGGGTAGCAATGGCGACGGTCAATCAAACGCGTCAAGCGGCCGCTTCGTTGCGATAAGTGCGGGCGGGCGCCACACTTGCGCGTTGAGCGAGGCAGGTAAGGCAGTGTGCTGGGGCCGAGACTATGGGGGTGCGACGGATGTTCCGGATGAACATTTCACTGCGGTAAACGCCGGCGGCCATCATACATGCGGATTGCTTGATAACGGCGATGCGATGTGCTGGGGAAACAACGATTTGGGGCAAGCCGTGAATGTGCGTGGGCAGAACTTCGTTGCGATAACCGCCGGTGGCGGTCATACATGCGCCTTGAGCGAAAACGGCACAGGAGCATGCTGGGGCGGCAGCGGAGGCAGTGATGTAGTTCCCATAGACGGGCCTTTCGTGACGATAAGCGCGGGCTGGGAACATACCTGCGCGCTGTATGAGGACGGAACGGCGACCTGCTGGGGCGCGGGTGGAGAGGGGCAGTCTTCTCCGCCATCGGGCCGCTTCTCGGAAATAGCCGCCGGATTCAAGCATAGCTGCGGCTTGCGTGAGAATGGGGGCGTGGTGTGCTGGGGAAGCAACATAGCCGGGGAGTCCTCCCCGCCGGGTGATGTTGCCCGCACAAGCGCAATACCGGACGCTCGGCCACAATTGCAACAAAGCTCGTTTAGCTCGTTCGACGCCGCATCCATACTAGCGCGCTTCTCCACCGTCGATGCGGTCGAGGGCGAAAGACGGGCTGCTGCTGCAAGTGAGATTATCGCGCAGTACGAGTCGGAGCATGCGGACGAGGAGGATGTGCTGGACCTGCTGCACACCATGGCTCCCGAGTTGTCAATCGAGGAGCGCAGGGCGGCGACGGCTGAACTTGCGGAACTATCAGAGGAGGATTGGTGGAACAAGGGGGAAACGGCAAGCTATCTCAGCACCCTCATAACGGGCGACGAACCCAACTATGTAGAGCGCGTCCATGCCGCTTTCGACATGGTACTGCTCTATGAGGAGGGCGACCTGGATGCCGATACCGCGCTGGACCTGATGAACACCATCGCGCCCAACCTGTCCATAAACGAGCGCAGACAGGCGGCGAGCGCGCTGGCGCGGCTTTCGGAAGATGAAGACTGGGACGACGCGGACAGGATGGAGGCGGCGAGCGAGGTGTTCAGGCTGGTGACGGGCGTTCCGCTGCAAGCGGAGCGGCGCGTGGAGGCTGCCGTTGACTTGGCGGGCGAGGGCGTGAGGGTATTCGACCGGGACGGCAACTTCAGCGACCGAGACATCGACAACGCTACGGAGATAATCAAGCAGTCGCTCAGGGGCGAGCTGACGCCGGAGAGCCTGCGGCGCATCCTGGGACTTGGGAACTGAGACGGGCTGCTGCGGTTGCTGGCTACGGAGCATGTGGTTGTGAATAGACAATTGTGAGCGGGTAGGCGTGTTGTGTTTGCGCTGAGCAGCATGCTTCAATGGTGCTGAAACGCATACGATTATGCCGGAATGGAAGAAATGTCTGTGAAAGGCTATCTTCAATTGTCCCTCTCCCTTTGGCACAGCCGCTAGGCTCCCCGTAGGTTCCGGCACAAGCTTCAGGTAGATGAGCGGACGCTTGCTGCCACTTTTGCCGCCCTGTCGAGATGTCGCGCTGGCCTTCAACGGGGATTTGCGGAGACCTCATACTCGAGCGTGCGAGCACGCTTAGAGCTAGGTCGGAGAACAGTCTGTGGGAAAGGAACGAAGGTCTCCACAGGGCAAGGCGGCTGTGTATGTCGATGGTCTACTGGCTGCCGTTGACCACAACTATCTGATGGGTTGACCGCCTCTACCTAGGCAAAATGGTGCCGCGCCCTCCACCAAGCCGCGACAATGCAAGGCCCTGTGCTACGCATCAGACCGTCAATCCAACAATCCTGTAAACTGGGAGCAGATACAAGCGATATACCTATCGGCATGGAGAGGCTTTTCTTTGATCCGGTTGCTGGCCCGCCTTAGTACGCGAAGGCCCTTCGTTGTCATCGCAGTCTGGGTCTTGGCGGTCGTGGTTGCCGGCTACCTCGCCATAGACGGCGAGGTAGCCCCCGGCCCGGCGCCGTTCATGGACATGCTCGACGGCGCCACAACCGCGGAGTTCCGGCTGAGCGACAGCGCCGAATCGAGGCGCGCCGACATCCTGCTGGAGGAGAAGCTTCGGGGCACCCAGCCGGTCAACGAGGTCATCATCGTCCAGTCGGACACGGAGACGGTTGACTCACCGCGGTTCCGCGCAAAGGTGGAGGCTGTGTACGGCGAAATCGCCGCCCTGGGGAGCGAAACGGTGGCCGGGGCCTTCCACTACTACCAGACCGGCAACCCGGCTCTGGTCTCCGCCGACCGCAGGACGACGATTATGCCCCTGGTCCTGGCCGGAAGCCTTGATCAGGCCGTGGAGAATCTCCCGGCCATCCTCCATGTCGTGGATGGCGCGGACGGTAGGGACGGTTTTCGGGTGCTGCTGGTGGGGGACGCCAGCACGGCCGCCGACTATAACGAGCTGGCTGAGAGCGACCTGAGGTGGGGAGAGCGCATCGGCGTCCCTGTGGCCCTGATCATCCTCCTGGTCCTCTTCGGCACCGTGACGGCCGCCCTCGTGCCGGTGGGACTGTCCTTGGCCTGCATCATAGTCGCGCTGGGCATCACGGCCCTCATCGGTCAGGCATTCGACCTGATATTCCTCGTCACCCTGATGGTCGTAATGATAGGCCTTGCCGTGGGCATCGACTACTCGCTGCTCATCGTGTCCCGGTTCCGGGACGAGCTGGCCCGAGGGCTGGAGACGAACGCGGCCATCGAGCGGGCCTGCGCAAGAGCGGGTCGCACGATTCTTTTCAGCGGCATCACCGTGGTCGTCGCCCTCTGCGGCCTACTGATCGTTCCCTTCCCCTTCTTCCAGTCCATGGGCCTCGGAGCGGTCCTGGTGGTGCTAGTCTCGCTGGCCGCCACCCTCACTCTCCTGCCGGCAAGCCTTGCCCTGCTCGGCCCGAGGATCAACCGTCTTGCCATTCCATTTCTCGGCGGAGCGGGGAACAGGCTGTCCGGCTCCTCGGGTCAAAGCTTCTGGCGCATCGTGACGCGCGCCGTAACCCGGGCTCCCATAATCAGCATCATCGCCGTGGCCGTGCCGATGATCGCGGCCACTGTCCTCGCCTTCCAGATCCAGACTGGCGTCAACGGAGTGGACGCCTTCCCAGAAGGCTCTCGAACCAGGGAGGCCTTCTTCGTCATGGAGGAGCACTTCTCCTTCGGGCTGGTCAGCCTCACCGAGATAGTCATCGACGGCGACAGCGACAGTCCCCAAGTGCGGGAGGCGATAGCCAAGCTCCAGGAATCACTCAGTGCCGACGGTCGTTTCCCGGCGCCTCTCTTGCCACCTGAAACCAATTCCGCCGGAGACCTGACCCTGTTGACCGTCATGATCCCGGGAGAACCCCGCGCACAAGACGCAATCGACGTGGTGACCACGATACGCGACCGGTACGTCCCCGCCGCGTTCGAAGGAGTTGACGCCGAGGTCGTTGTCGGCGGCGTCACCGCGGACGTCGCCGACTTCCAGACCACCATACGCTCCTACACACCCGCGGTATTTGCCTTCGTGCTGGGACTGAGCTTCCTGATCCTGATGCTGGTGTTCCGGTCGGTGGTCGTTCCGGTCAAGGCTGTCCTCATGAACCTGCTCTCCGTGGGGGCCGCCTTCGGGCTGATGGTCCTGGTGTTCCAGAAGGGGGTGGCCGCGGGACTGCTTGGACTTCAGCCCGCCGAGGTCATCGATGTGTGGATACCGCTGCTCATGTTCTGCGTCCTTTTCGGCCTGTCGATGGACTACCACGTGTTCCTGCTGAGCCGCATCCGGGAGCGCTACGATGAGAGCGGCGAGGGCGGCGAGGCGGTGGCCCACGGCCTGCAGTCCACGGGAGGAATGATAACCGGAGCGGCCCTCATAATGGTCGCTGTGTTCGGCGCATTCGCCTCGGGCAAGACCGTCATAAACCAGCAGCTGGGCTTCGGGCTTGCCTTTGCCATAACCCTGGACGCCACGCTGGTACGGTCGGTGCTGCTCCCGGCCACAATGGCCGTGTTGGGCAGGGCCAACTGGTACCTGCCGTCCTGGCTAGGCTGGCTTCCCGACCTGAGAGTGGAGACCGGGGAGGCGCGCAGTTGAGGAATCATACAGTACAGAGCCCGAAGACAAGGGACCGGTTCAGGCACGCGCTTGGAGCGCTTCTCCTGGGGGCGATGCTCATGGCGTCGATGGTCGCATGCGGAGGGGCGGACGAAGTGGTTATAGCTACCTTAGGCGACTACCATCCCTTCGACTTCATCAACGAAGAGGGTGAGATAGACGGCCTGGAGCGTGAGTTGGGGGACGAGCTGTGCCGGCGTGCCGGCCTGGAGTGCGAGTGGGTCCTGAACGACTGGGAGGCGATGATCCCCAACCTGGTGGCGGATGAGTACGACGCCATACTGTCGGGAATGAGCATCACCTCCAAGCGGGAGGTACTGATCGACTTCACGGAGGCGTACTACCCGCCAACCCCGTCCGTTTACGTGGCCAGGGCCGGCGAGGGGGATGAGGCCGCCCAGGGCACAGTTGGCGTTACGGCAAACACCATCTACTCCGACCATCTCACGGAGCTGGCCGTCCCTTTCGTGCCCATCGACATATCGAGGGACGCGGTGGATGCGGTGCTCAGCGACGAGGTGGACGCCGTCCTCGTGGACCACGGCTATGGCGTGGAGAAGATTTCGGAGTTCGAAGGCCGGCTCGCTATCGTGGGACCTTCGGTGTTGCTGGACCGGGGGTTGGGCATCGGCGTCCGCAAGGGCAGCGGCCTGAAGGGCAAGCTCGACGAGGCCCTGGCGTCGATGAAGGCTGACGGCACGCTGAACGCTCTCATCCTCAAGTGGGTGGGCGAGGACGCGTCGACGTTCGAATAGGGACAGCAGTTCACCGCGTTTTGGGGGATGAAGGTGGCAAGGAGGATTCAGCCCTTCGCCTTCCTGAACCGGCGGCCGTACAGGATGCTCCCGTAATAATTGAAGGTCCGCCTGGCCTCTTCATCGTAGAAGGGGTAGTCCGCTCCGAGTTGCCGCGCGGCTGCCAGACCCGTCACCAGACAAGTTTCCTGGCTGTTGATCAGAGTGTGGGCTCCGGCGTGCCACGTCCTCCTCCGTCCTTGGATGAAGCGGAACAGATTGACGAGCCAGACAACATGTCGCACGTCGTGGACGACGTGCTGGAACCAACACCTCTTGACGACCTTTCCCTCGTTGATGGGCTTGACCGGGTTGTAGGTCACGAGACAGGGCTTGTCGGACCGGTTAGCCCACGGCTGCTGGTTGTGCATGATGTAGGTGATCTCGTAGTTGTCAGGCCTCGCTCCATACTGCTCGATGTGGTTGCTCCGTGTCGTCAGGGCCTCCACTTCGCTGTCCGGCAGTACCGAGGAGTCGGAGTGGACGACCGTGTGGTTGTGGAGCTCGCTCTCGTAGCGCACGGACGAGAGGATGTGGCGTTCGAGGAATGTGGGGCGGTCCAATATCATCAGCGACTGGTTGGCATTGCAGGCGAGGACCACGTCATCGAACGTCTCCCGCCCCCCGTCTTCGTCCTCGATGACTACCTCGTTCCTACTCCGGTACACCTTCCGCACGGGTCGGTTGAGGTAGATCTTGTCGCGAAAGCCGGCCGACAGGTTCTCATAGATGCACCGTGTCCCCTGGTCCCACGTCTTCATGGGGGTGGACGTCTCGATGTCGAAGAACTCGAGATACCTTGCGAACAGGGCGGCGGGCATGTCGAACACGTTCGTCGCCATCAGGAAGTTGACGAACATGGGCTTCAGCACCTTGTACCTGAAATCCCCGGAGAACCCTCCCAGATTGAGAAGCGTTCCCATGCTCAAGTAGTTGTACGGGTTGAGCATGTTCACCAGCTTTGACCGGGAGCGGCTCAGCCCGCCGAAGCGGTGCAAGCGTGCCAGGAGCCGCTGGAATTTCTCTATCTCCGGTTGCAGCCGTACCCTGGTGTCCGAGTTGAAGTCGTGGGCATACACGTCATTGCCGTACTTGACGCTGTAGCTGAACCTGGTGTCGATCACCTCGATTCCAAACTTCTCCATCAGCAGCAGGATGTGCTGATAGACGGACGGAATGAGAGCGGTGACGGAGATGTCGAAGGGAATCGAGCTGCCGTCGTCCTGCGGCATGTCGGCAGTGACCGCATTTCCCCCAATCTCTGATCGCGCCTCGAACAGACGGAAGTCGAAGCGGTCCGGGTGATGGTTCATCGCCCATGCCGCCCCAAGGCCTGATACGCCTCCCCCAACGATGGCTATGCGGCGCGGCATCGTCCCTTTCCCTTCGATTCTACAACCGGTCGGCGACGGCGCGCTCGACCATCCATTACCGATCCCCTTTCCACCACAGGCTAACCCGTCCTAATAATCCGGAAGCGAATAATTCTCTCTTGGCGACGCGGGACAATGCTTGTTATTGCTGCCCTCGCTCTGGGGCCAGCAGCACTTTCGGGTCCGCCTGCGCCCATTCGGGCAAGTTGCTGGACTACCTATGTTTTAATCTCTTATGTGTGGTGCGACCTTGGGAGAGTTCATTATAGGGGAGGGCGCGTCCGCCGCGAAGGCATCCAAGCCTTCCCTGGTAGGGCCTAACGCACGCCTGCCACTGCTATTCGACCGATCTGAATCGTGCGGACAATGCGTCCATAAGCTTTCTATTCGCTTCCAGGGCATGCAGTTGTTCCTCCCCTTGCTCCAGTAGTCAGATTCAAGGAAGAGTACCGTAACGACACAGTTTATCAACGCGTAGAAAAGGCATCAGCGTGGTCACGCTTTTGAGGTGTCCATTCACCCACTCGGAATGTGGCGCGAAACGCCTCGACGACCTTCACGCGAGTGTATTTCTCTCCTATAGGAAACGGATTGCCGCGCTCAGTGTCCCTCCGCAGTATAAGGTGTTGAGCGGCTGCCGTTTCTGTCCGCTGCGCTGAATCCTCTTGACCATCGTGTAATCCGGTTGTCGCCGTGTCCTTCAGGAGTTCGAGCCGCCGGTCAGGTCGAACTGCATCTCCCTGACCACGCGATCCGAAAACGCCGGATGGTCGTTGGCGGCGCGGTTGACCTCGGTTGAGACGGAATGGCGGAACATACCGGGCCACTCGACGGGTTGCACCAGAGAAAGCAGGGTTGGCGCATCGGTGTGAGGATCGAGCCAGTCGTCATACGCTTCGGTCGGCAGGATGACGGGCATCTGCTGGTGGACGGGTGTTACAAGCTCGTTCGCCGCGCAGGTTATGACGGCGCAGGCATCGATGTCCCCGTCGTCCGTTCGCTCCGCGGACCAGATGCCTGCGAAGGCAACCAGCGCATCGTCCTCTCGGTGGAACCATACCGGGCGTCCTGCCGCCGGATTCGTCCTTTCTCCACTCGTAGAAGCCACCAGCAGGGATCAGGCAGCGGCGCTCTCTGAACGGTTCCCTGAACGACGGCAGCCTGTGCACCGTCTCGTCGCGGGCGTTGAACAGCGGCCGGCTGCATCCCCTAGAACGCGGATTGCGCGCTCCGGTCATACCCCAGCGCAGCGGTCTGGCGGCATTCTTGCCGGAGTGCCTTTCACTCGACGACGGTTGCACAGTCAGCACAGGGACCGTAGGAGGAATGTTCCAGTGCGGGAAGTAGATGTCCCGCGTTCTCCATGTGACCAAGGTCTTGAAGGATGGCAGGCTTTACCTCATCGCTTTCGGAAACAGAGTCAGGGCACTCCGCAGCACTCTCTTCTCGATATACACGACGGGCAGCCCTTTGCTCCGCACTCCGTACACTCGCGCACGCAACTGTCACAGACCTGGCTGACGCACCAGGACGCCAAGCGGGAGGTGGCTTATGTTGTGTCGGTATATGGGTGAATTGCGTTAGTCGCGCTCGTTATCGTGGTCTTCCGGCACGCCATCTAGGTTCTTCTATCAACACATAATCTGTGCCATATCTTAGGAATCTAAGTCTTACTAGCTGCTGACCTACGTTAAGGATTCGCAGTAGTAAGGCGTCTCCACTGACCAATACATCGTACTCTTGCTGGGAGTTAACAATCAGACCACCTAGCAGAGAACTTCCTTTAGAACCTTTAACCTCTACGAGTAGGGTTACTCCAGAATTGTAGGTTGCTTCTACGTCGTAACCAGCACGTCTAGATTGGACATCTCGAGCATCTCGGACATCTTCAATTATGTGAGGGATATAAGAGGTAGCAAGTTCTACGGCCCGATTAGCCGTACCACTAATGGCGTTTATGCGTTCATATTCACCATCGGATAGTATGAGGGTATAAAACCCATCAGGTGTTCTGTGCATAAGAGTTCCTGTGGATAGAGTATCCATCGTAACCATCAATAATCCTCCTTGAGATCGTTCACGGATACCCACGTCAATTCTATCATAGAGGGGGTTGGCGAAATCCGAGAGCGGCGGATGTACCATACGATTGAGGCAGGGTGTGCGCTTCGATGCGATTACGAGCGCAGAGCTTACAGGCACGCGGGATATAAAGCGAAGGGGATCTGATGAAATGCCTCTTGTGCCAGCGCATTGGAGGATGTCATTTCCCCCCTCTTTCAGAGACGCTCGTCAGCGCCAGTTGTGCGCCTCCGGCATCCGCACTCTGGAGCGAAGCGCCCGCACTTCTGACACTATGGTGTTGGAGGTGCCGTCCCAGCGCGAGACTTCGCCCGCGATCAGCACAACCTGGCTGCCCAGCTCTCTCCTATACCGCTTGTAGATGTGAGGCCAGAGTATGACCTGCGCGTCCCCGGTCTCGTCCTCGATGGTCACGAATATAGTGCCGTCCCTGCCCTTGGGGTGCTGCCTAGCCACGGGCCAGCCTGCGACCAGCACGGGCGCGCCGTCGTCCAGCCTCTCGACCTCGGCGCAGGTCAGCACGTCGGGCGCGAGCGTGGGACGCACGAATTCCATAAGGTGCCCGCGCGGGTATATCCCCATCACGGCGTACTCGGCAGCCATCTTCTCGGCATCGGTGAAGTCCGCGAGCTGCGGCACGCTTTCGTCCATAGAGGCGGGCAGTACGGCCTGTCCGTTCCTGCTTGGACGCGGGTGCAACCCCGCTTCCCATAGCGCCTGCCTGCGGTTGGGGGTGATGGCGTCGAACGCTCCCGCCATCACCAGCGATTCCACCGCCTGCGGCTTCAGGCCCGTGCGGCGCACGAGGTCGCCCGCGCCGGTGTACGCGCCGCCGCGTTCTATTTCTCGGAGGATTCTATCGGCTCCTGCCTCTCCCACATCCTTGATAAATCTCAGCCCCAGTAGCACAGACGCGCCTTTCGGAATACACTTCGCCTGTGAGGAGTTCACGCACGGATTCAGGAACGGCACGCCGAAGCGCCGCGCGTCCTGCTTCAGGGTCTCCATCGGGTAGAAGCCCATCGGCTGGTTGTTCATGAGCCCCGTGAAGAACTCGGTCGGATGGTAACGCTTGAGCCATGCAGCCTGGTACGCGGTTATTGAGAACGCATGTGAGTGAGACTCCGGGAACATGTAGTGTCCGTTGACCTTGCCGAATATCTTCTTCGCCACCTCGTCAGGCACTTTATTCTTACGCGCACCCTCGAGGAACTGTTGCCAGTGAGCCGCTATCAGGTGCTCGTTGTTGGGCCTGGCGAAGGCGCGGCGCACTTCATCCGCCTGCGCAGCAGTCATTCCACCCACATCCATCAGAAGCTGCACCACCTGTTCCTGCCAGACGATGATGCCGCAACCCCGTTCCAGAGCGCGCTCCTCCAGGTGGTGGTCGTAGTCCCACGGGACGCCGTGTCGGTAGCGGTCGATGAACTGGGAGACCGCGCTGCCCTGCATGCCCACACCCGGTCGTATGAGCGCGACCTGGTATGCGAGGTCGCGCAGGTTCCGCGAGCGCAGGCGCTGCGCTATCTTGAGCTGGGCCGGCGATTGCAGCAGAAATACGCCCTTGCTTCTGCCCTCGTTTATCATGTCGTACACGGCATCGTCCATGGGACTTATCCTGCTCATGTCGGGGCGCTCGCCAGTGCGCTTCTCGATGAAATCGAGCGCCTCCTCTATCTGGTCGAGCACCGGCAGTGACAGAATATCTATCTTGGCGAAGCCTGCGTCCTGCACGCTGTCCTTGTTCCAGTCCATTATGTAGCGTCCGTCCGTCGCTCCGGATCTCACCGGCGCAAGCTCCGGGATGGGCGAGCTGCTCAGCACCATTCCGCCCACATGCTGACCCAGCGAGCGGGGCGCGCCTAAGAGTTGCGGCGCGAGTTCCGCGAGCGTCCTCCAGCCCGGCGCTTCGTGTATGTCTCTGAAGTCCGGTGACTGCCGCATGTCCTCGCCAAGAAGTGCGGCGTCGCCGGAGAGTCCCTGCTTGGACAGCAGCCTGAGTTGCTCGCGGGGTAGTCCGAGCGCCTTGCCGATGTCCTGGATGACGCCCTTCAGCCTGTAAGTGCCGATTGCGCCCGCCAGCACCGCGTGCTCAGGACCGAAACGCCGGTGAACTCGCTCTATGAGCGTGTCCCGGATGCCCCTTGGGAAGTCCAGGTCTATGTCCGGCAGCGTCCCCACATCCTCGGAGATGAAGCGCTCAAGGCTGAGATCCCACGCAAGCGGGTCGATGTGGCTGATGCCGACGAGATAGCCTACAAGCAGCGCGACGGACGAGCCTCGCCCCCTGCCGGGCGGTCTGGCTTCAAGCGGCACTTCGGGACTTACCAGCCCTCGCTCCAGCATAATCTCCCGCGCTATCAGCGCAATCTCACGGTACAGCAGCAGGAAGCCCGCCATGCCGTGAAGCTCTATGAGCCTGAATTCCTTGTCCAGTCTCGCCCGAATCTTGTCGGTGACTTCACCATAGCGCCTCATAGCTGCCTCGTAGCACAGCCTTTCCAGATAGGTCTGAGACGTGTATCCATCGGGAACGTCTGCATCCGGCAGGCGGTATCCCAGGTCTGTGTCAAGATTGAAGTCGCAGCTTTCGACGATTCGCAGGGTGTTCTCCAGAGCTTCCGGGCAGTGGCGGAACAGCTTCTGCATCTGCTCTATCGACATGAGGTGGAATCTCTCGTTGGGTCTGATATGCCGCAGAGCGCGGTCTATGGTCATGTTGTGCGCGGCTGCAACGAGCGCGTGCTGGAGCCTGTAACGCTCGGGCGCGTGATAGAGTGCGTCGCCGGTGGCAACCACGGGAACGCCGCAGTCGCGGGCAAGGTTGAACATCTGCCTGTTGCGCTTTGTATCCCCACACAAAAAATTCTGCTGGAGTTCGACATACACCGAGTCCATGCCGAACCAGTTCGCATACTCACATAGCCGTTCCCGCGCCTCCAAGGGCTGTCTGCGTAACACAAGGTCGGCCAGAAGACTGTCGCGCCCGCCCGTGAGCAGCACCGTTCCCTCGGCATGCGCAGGCAGATAGTTCGGGTCAAGCCGCGGCTCGCGCCGGTCGTGACCGTTCGCCAGCGTGAGCAGCCGCGATATGTTGCCGTAGCCCTCGCGTGTCCTAGCGAGCAGGACCAACCGGCTTCCGTCCGTCAGCGTGAGTTCGCAGCCGCTGATGGGCTTTGCGCCCAGGCTGTTGGCGAGACGAGCGAACTCCAGCGCGCCGCACAGGTTGGTGTCGGTCAGGGCGAGCGCCGGATAGCCGTACTCGACGGCCTGAGCAAGCAGTTCATGGACGTGGGACGCTCCCTGTCCGAACGAGTAGAAGCTCTTGCAGTGAAGCTCCGCGTATGCCGAAGACATGACAGCGCCGCCTCTAGGCCGCCGACAGAGGCTGCCGATACCAGCATCCCTCGCGCTCGTCCCTGAACAGGATCAGTCGTTGTCCTGTGCCATCGGCTACACAGAAATAGCTGCGCGTTACCGGCTTCGGCAGCCACCACAGATCGAACTCCCAGCGGTCGTCTATGCTGCATATCTCCTGCCAGTTTCTTCTGAGCCGTACCGCCAGGGGACGATGGTCCTGACCCTCCCGCACATCTACCGGAACCGGTGAGTGGAGTGGTGAAAGTGCGTCGTTACGGTGCGGGTCCAGGGGGACCTTCAGCGCGCGCATCTCCGGCACCGGATGCCAGGGGGCGACCTCTACGACTCTGTGCAATGCAGGAACGTTCCGCATTCGCGTCCGAAGTCTTGCATCCACCTCGACCAGCCTGCCGCGCCTTCTGTCCTTCGCGTCTTCCAGAAGTCCGAGCTGCCTGCCCGACTCTCCGGTGAGATCGTTCAGAGTGAGCGTGAGATCATCTATCGGAGACTGCGGCCGGTGAGCCTCGACATCCGCCCTGACCAGTTCGGCGGCTCGCTGCCAGTTTCCCGCCGCCTCCTTGAAGTGAATGGTCTGTATCCAGGACGCGCTGCCCATCACCGTCGAAGTGAGCGTGATTGATCCTGCGAGCCTGCGCAGCAGGTGAGGCCTGGAGTACGCCCGTTGCAGCAAGATATCCATCGTCGCCAGCAGAAGTTCCATGGAGGTCGATGAGAACGGCAGCGAGGCATGCTCCACAACGGAGGTCGCCGGCTTGGCTGGAACCACATCGCGAGCGTCTATGCCGTTACAGAAGTCCCAGGCGAGAACGCCCTCATGCCCGAAGCGGTCGGCCAGCATGTCACGGGAAAGAGAAGCCACCTGTCCCATGCTGTGGACGCCGAATCCGTGCAGCGACCTCTTCAGGTCGGCAGACAGTGACAGGAGCTCGATGGACAGAGGAGCGAGGAACGCGGCTTCGTCTGCGGGGCAGAAGGCAACGCTACGCACATCGGCGGTCCGAGTCGCTATGTACGAAGCGAACTTAGAACCGCCCACGCCGACACGCGCACCGAGCCAGTCCGGAACGGCGTTGAGCAGCGCAGACGCGGCTTTCTCCTCGCTTCCATACAGAAGCTCCAGGCCGTCTAGGCGCGCGTATGCTGTGCCGAGTTCGGCGGGCTCCAAGCGGTCGCCGACCTGAAGCAGCGCCTCAACGACATCCTCGAATACGCGCCGGTAGTACGGCTCGTCCGCATCGAGTATAATGAGACCGTTGTGGCTGGATGTGGCCTGTTCCAGAGTCATTCCTGCCCTTGCGGAGGCCCCTGCGGAGGTGTCAACTACCAGGGGCTTCCCGTTTGTCCTGTCCACTACGGCTATTTGGTTGCTGTCTTTCAGGTGTGCGTGTCTTCGCAGTTCCGCCTTGGCTCTCAGATGTGTGATGAGCACGCAGGCAATCCTCATATCGCCTCCGTCGATGTCTCTTCCCGATGGTGATGTCGGATAATCCTAGCGAACACTTGTACGCTTTGTCAACTTGCAAGGACACGACTGCGGACAGAGTAAGAAGTTCTGTTGCGTCCATCCAAGACTTTTCTACCTGGCGGTCAACGACAATTACTGTCGTCGACCACGGCATCTACGCCGGTCACTTTCCATGTTTCGGTTGTCTGTTATGCAGTGGACCCGACAGTTAGGACAACGAAAGAGCCAATTTAAGGGAGTCTCCCACTGTAAATTCTGACGCTGTCTCACGAGATGATAAGGCCGATGCCGGCTCCGGTAAACAACCGAGTGGCCTTCCCGACGCGAACACCTGAGACGGAGTCCGATAGCCCAACGACTGGTGCGGCCGCTCCCGATTGTAAAAGTCCAGATAAGGGTCGATTCCTCTCCTCGCTTCGAAGCTCTCGCCGCGATGACTGACGACGAGATTGACACCTCGGATATTCCTGAAGTAACAGGCTGGTCGAATTCAAGACTCGGCATATTCCGGTTGTCCCCTGAGGAACGGAGGGAGGCGATATTGGAACTCAAGAGAACCCATCCGAGAGTCCTGGACACAACCGAGTACGGGCTTGAGACGTTAATCTACGACGCGATTGCGGACGACCTTCCCCTTTTGCGCGGCGAATCGACCGATTATGACCGCGAGCACTGCGTCGATCTATTCCAGTCTTCCGTCTTCCTGAAGGCCACGCAGCGCGACATAGCCGATGCCCTATCGCTCGACGCCGCGCAACCCCACGCGCCAACAGTTCCTCGACCTAATCAGCGCGGGGATCAGCGCACGTGATAGATGTGTTGCGTAACGGCAATTATCATCTTCAGTACAGCATCACGCTCTTCTACCCGTCGACATCCGCGAACAACGAGAATGCGGAACAGGAGCATACGCGAGCGGTCAGAGATGCGATTGTCTCAGGGCTGAACAGCAACACCGCGCCGGTCGGCGTGTACTTCGATGACGAGAGCAATCTCAAGAATAGGCTGAACGCGCGGTTGTTCCGTTTGAACTACTAGCAACCTATCGGAGAGATCACTTAGGGACGCATGCTACAGGCAGTTATCCGCAAACCTGCTAAGCAAGAGGATGAGCACGGCTACTATCGCTACGATGGACCATATACCTGCGGATACAGCAGGCTTCTCCCTGCGTCCAGCACCATCCCTTAATCTTCTTCTATAATCCTGAGGGCGCTCACCGCCCTCACGGTTGCTTCGCCACACTCCTCGCCGAGCGGACTGGGCGTCCCTCTCGGCGGCTCTCACACCTAGCTCCGCGCCGCCGAACCGCGTATAGGCGTAGGCATTCCCCTCCCGAACCATCCGAAGGTTCACCGAGTTCCGTCGATGACTCCTGGCGGAATAGATCAGTCCTATGGTGCGCTCGTAATGGTCTTGCCCCACTGCTTCCATCAGCAGAGGCTCCGACCTTCGCATGATTGCAAACAGACTCTCAGCAGACTCAGGACCGCCAGGCTGTGCAAGTTCAGGGGCATCTATGGCGTATAACCTCACCCTCGTAAATCGCCCGTTGAACTGGCATTCAATGGAGTCTCCGTCGACGATCCGAACATTGGTTATACGAGCGGTGAATCCCTTCTTATGTAGAGGAGGACTGCTACGTCCTCCCATTGCGCGCATTTTCCGTCAGGGCCTTACCCGGTACGAAAGCAACGCGATGTCCAGCAGGCACGTCAATTATCTCCCCCGCGTTCGAACCAGCGATAGCCCTGACTTTGCGTGCTGGCGTTTCTCTTACTTCGAAGGTGCCGAAGCCTGTCAGCGTCACCCGGTCATTCTCGCGGAGAGCCTCGCCTATGTTGCCCAGTACCGCGCTCACCGCAGTCGAGGCATCCGCCTTCGAGCATTCGAGGCTCTCCGCTACCATCTCTATCAATTGTCCCTTATGTATTCTACCAGCCACCCGGTTTCCTCCTATGTAAGTAGTGCATCGAATCCTAGTGAAATGGGAAATCACCCGGCGAAACAATTCAGTATTATACCCCGCGCCACCCTATGTCTAAACGCAAAAAAGGCTGCTTCTCGTAGAAGATACCGCCAGATCGACGCCTCGTCGAATTCCCCTTCTCAATCTTAACCTAGAATAGATACTAAAACGCAAAAAAGTCCGCTTTCTTCGTCAAATATTCACAGGCAGACCCTCGAACGCCAATAAGCGCCCGAAGGTCCAATATGCTACCCGCCGGTATAGCCGACTCAACCATCGGATCAGAACGGAGGCGCGTAACCTTTCGACCTTCTCCCAGGCTGAGCAGACGACTATCGAGTTTTGTCCTAACTGCGTTGTAATGAAGAAGGTCTTGTCATCATGAGCATCGCATCCCAAGACGCTCCGCCATCAACTGGAGCGCCGTCCAACGAGTGTAGACCACAGTGCCCGCAACTCGGTAGTGTCAGATGACTCAGGCGCTGACATCCATTCCTTTGCAAATCCGGCGCCGTTCAATTCGCTCACATCTTATTCATTTGCCGCAAATGGAAAGCCCCGCCGACCTTGCCGGCAGGGCTTACAGTCTGTCTCCTGCTATAGTTCGCGGTCAGTCCTGCACGAACATCGGCATGACGACATGCACGTAGTCGTCGTCTTCCGCAGGCTTCAGCACGCCGGGGTTTGTCGCAGATGACACTTCCATCGCAATGTCCCCGCCCAGCACATCGAGCACATCGGTGAGGTACTTGTAGTTGAAGGCGATCTTTGCCTCGTCGCCCTCCACGGCAGCATCCAGTTGCCCCTCGTTGTTTCCGACTTCCTGAGAGCGAGACGCCACCGTCAGGCGTCCCGGCGACTCCTCTTCTCCTGCCGCCACTCTCAGACGGATGATGCCGCTGTCGTCTCGGGCGAAGATCGCAGCCGTGCGAGTGGCCCGCAGGAACTCCTGCGAGTTCAGCACCGCACGGGTCATGTATCCCGTCGGGATAAGTCTCTCGTAATTCGGAAAGTTTCCGGCGATCAGTGAGGAGACTATTTCCACATCACCCACACGGAAGAGCGCCTGGTTTCCGGTAGGCGTAACCGTGAACTCCACGTCCTGCTCCTGGCTGCCCAGCAGACGCGCTATCTCGTTCAGCACGCGCGCCGGCACGAGGATGTCGATGTCCTTCTCTGAAGCCTCCGCCAGCTTCGCGCCGTATACGGCCAGCCTGAAACCGTCAGACGCCACGAACCTGGCCTCGTCGCCTCTTATCTCGACCTTCACCCCCGTCAGCGCGGTCCGCACCTCATCGGTCGCCGCAGCAAACGCCACGCGCCTGATTGCCTTCCGCAGAGCGTCGGGCTCCATCCGGAGCGCCACTCCATCCTCGACGGTCGGGACCGGCGGGAAGTCGTCGGCCTCCGTGCCGCTGACATTCGACTCGAAGCTCACGCACTTGATATTCAAGCCGACTGGCTTCGCTGTCGCCTCTATGCTGATCGTCTCCTCCGGCAGCGAGCTCACAAAGTCCCCGAGCAGCCGGGCGGGAACCGTGACCGCCCCCTCCTCTTCAACCTGCGCTCCAATCCAGGTCGTCATCGACAGGCTCAGGTCGGTTGCCGAGAGCTTGAGCATCGACTTCTCGGCGCACAGAAGCACGTTCTGCGTGATCGGCAGCGTCGAAGGCGACGATACGGCCCTTCCAACGACCGAGAGCGCCCATGCAAGATTCTCCTGTAGGCAAGTAAACTTCATCGTAATTCTCCTGAGTGCATTTGGGGACATGTTATCGACCATTCCACTGCCACAGCCGGTATGCTGCGATTCAGCGCGCAGATGACGATAGCGTCCCATTTGTATATTCGCGCGAAGGAAGCCCCGCTCGCATAAGCGAGACTCCCACAGTCCATATCGACGGCGAGCTGCAATCCTGTGCGGTCATGACATCTCAGTGCCCTCAGACACTTCTGCCGCCTTGTTCAGGCTTTCCAGAAGCTCGGCTATCTTCCGTCCGTCGTCGCTGCTCATCTTCTCGACAAGACGCTCACCGAAGTCGTACGGCAGCACGGCGAACGAAACCGCCGGGTAGCACGACCCGAACGGCGCCGATGCCCCTATTCCGCTCTCGACGGCAGCAATTCTCACATCAAAGCCCAGCCGGCAGTCAAGCGCCGCCCAGGCATCTTCGTTCCGCTCTTCGCAGTTACCGTCCACGTCGTGCCAGTCGAAGGGCGTGGCGAACATTATCCCCTCATCCTCGACGGACGCCGTGAACTCGAACTCCGCTCCGTAAAGCGGCTCCTTTACCTTCAGCCTGACTTCCAGTATCCTGCCGTCCTTGTCCGGTGGCACTGTCCTGTCCTCGACCTGAACCGGCTTGCTGCAGGCGAGGCAGACAAGGTTCGTACCTTTAAGTCGGTATACATCACTTCTTTCAGTAGCCATAACAAGATCCTTCATATATAAGAGAAAAGCCCCCACCAGTTTCCCGGCAGGGGCACATTTGCAGTTGTATTCACTGGAAATCTCCTAGAGCTTCCCGACCCATCTCACGTACCATTCGCCATACTCGTCCGACTTGACAGTCAGAAACCTGAACCACGCGCTGTCGGACAGATTCACGTCCATAATCAGCGTATCCTGCTTTCCGGCAGCCAGCGCCAGTTCGTATTCCCCGACGACGCTCATTGCGCCGCTAATCACTCGAACCCTCCAGACAGACCTCACCAGGTCGTTCTGCGCCAGCTCTCTGACTGACTGCCTGAGTTGCGAACCGGTCATCGGCACTCCATACGTCTCGCCGCCGTCAGCCTCGGTCCAGACCGCAAAGCAGGTCATGCACCGCCAGATACCGTCGAAGTGCCCACGCAGCTCGCAGCCCCGAGAGCAGTTTATGTTTCTGCTCCGATACCTCCATACCGCCTCGTAGAACTCCTCGCGCTCCTGGCAGGTCGGGTTTCGATAGCTCTTGTCGCCATCCTCCGACACCGCCCACGTGTACTCGATGGCGGCATCTTTCATCCCGCCCACAAGCGCGGCATCCATGCCGACCCGCTCCAGCACGAACTCATCGAGCGTGTCGCACGCATCCGTCTCACCGTAATTCCTGTATATGATCCCGTCTCCCACGATCGGTTCCCTTTCTTCAAGAATAGAAAGAGGGCGACAGCACTAGCCGCCGCCCTCCGATTCGTCCGTGCCGGATCGTCAACTGCCCGAACAGGACTTCTTCCCCAGCTTCAGGGCGATCATCGCGCCGGCGGACGCGCAGGAATCTCCCCACGAATACCCGTGGGAGAACTCGCCCTCTGCCAGCGCATGCCCCAGCTCGTGTATCACGAGCGCTAGTTGCTCCCTGTCGCGTCCCTCGAAGAATTCGTCGCCCAGTCGCGCCAGGTTGAACCTCATCATGGGGCGCGCCGAACCGGATGTGCAGTCCGCAAGCGCGAAGGAGCGCAAGTTGTGGATGAACACCGGGTTCACCGTGACACCGACATAGCTGCCAAGTTCCTTCACCCACTCCGCAAATGCCAGCTTCGCCGGATCGTCCGCCACGTCGACCACCTTGAGGTGCGGGTTCCGCTCTCCGCCGAGAGTCTTCCCAAAGCGCGCGCTTGCCGATTCCATTCCGCCCAGCTCGCGCAGGTTGGAACGCTCCTCTCTGCTCATCGTGCGTGGATGAATCACCTGGTAGCCCCTGTCCATAGCCTCCGCGTTGGCGTTCCGGTCGGATGACCACAGCACCGCCTTCCTGCCGTAACGCCGCTCCACGGTCGCGCGCGCAGCGTCTTCACTGATCCTGCTGTCCTCGACGGCGGTGCGTACCCACGTCTCGCCGAACTCCTCGCGCTCCATCTCCCCGTGCATGCAGTTCAGCACTTCCGAGTAGATGTCCTGCAGATAGGATTCACTCACGGTGTCGCGGTTCGGAGGCATGGGCACCTTCTGCTGCACGTCCACGTCATAGGGCACCTCAATGGACTGTATCGGGATACCCATCTCGTATATCCAGCCCCTGCCCTCCGGATCGCTGAATCCGGTGATGTGAAGCGCGGTCCTGCGTCTCGTCGGGCGCATCGGCTCTCCGGGCGCGCCCTGAATCAGCGTGGGAAGCATTGCATGGTGAACCTTCAACGCCTCTCGCCGTTCCACTTCAATGTCGTTGACGGTGTACTTGCACCCTTCAGGCGGGCGGAACAGCATCAGCCGTTCGACGAGCCTCTCGGCATCCGCCTTCGTCCAGGGCATCATCGCCTCTACGACCGTGCCGCACTTGCGGTCGTTTCGCCAGATCTCACGGCCGCCCTCGGGCGGAAAGCTCACAGTCCAGCCGACAGTCTGCACCACCGCATACACGGCGACAGACAGGACCTCCTTCTCGCCCAGGTTGAATCTCCCTCGCTTTTCCGGGTCAGCCCGTTTGTCAGTCTCTCCCATAAGAGTGTAGGCATCGTCGATGTTCACGAAGCCATCCGCATCGTCCTCCACCGACACCAGCACTCTGTTTCTCGACCGGTGCTGCACCTTCACCCTGCAAATCGTCGTCTCCTCGTCCCATGCGTTCTGAATCAGTTCCTTAACCAGGCTCTCCGGGGTCCTGCCCTTATGCAGCTCCCGCATGCCCTCTGCGCTGACGCTGAAGCGCTCCTTCACACGCCTGACCTTCCTGCTTCTCATATCTCTTTCCTTCCTGACATTCCACAAAGAGACCCGCAGTTGCTCGCTGCGGGTCTTCGTATTTTCAGGCTCGATTTACTCAGGCAGCCTGCACCGGCCGTCAGAACATTCTTGCCTGTCCCACGGCCTTATTGCGAGTTGGGACCCTCAGCCCGCTGCAGTCATCGCATCGATCGAGGAACATGGGCATCGTGGGGCCACCCCATCCACTGTTGAGCTTCCGAGTCCCGCCGCAGAAGGCACAGGCGCCGGTGCGCTCCTTTATTCCTATGTCCTCGCAGTCTCCACTGTGGCACACGGCGGCGCCTCTCGTGCGCTCCCGCTTGCCACACCCGATACACAGGTTGGCGTCGCGCCACGCCTCTAGTATCTCCACCTGTTCGTAGAACCAGTGCCAGTCGATGCTTCCGTCCGGCATCAGGCGCGGCTCGCTGTCGAGGGCATCCGGCGGCGGAACGCCAGCCGGTCTTCCCGTAACGTCTGACACTACCGTCTGCTCCCGCACGCGCAGTCGCAGCGAGTGCCGGGGACTTCGATCCTGTCGCAGATGTGGTCGGCGATGTCGCCGCCCATCTCCACCAGGAACATTCCCACCTCTTCGCGAGTCGCATCCCGCGCTATCATTCCCAGGTCCTCCTGAAACGCATCGATGCACGCTCCGCAGATTTTTGTCGTTCCGATCATCTCGTCACCTCGTCATCGCCTCGAACTCGCTCTCGGTCACCACACGGACACCGAGATTTCGCGCCTTCTCCAGCTTGCTGCCGGCTCTCTCGCCAACCACCAGCAGGTCGGTCGCCTTCGTGACGGAACTCTGCGGCATTCCGCCCAGCTCCGCGACCCTCGCGTTGATCCCGCCCCTGGTGTAGCCTTCCAGCTTGCCGGTCGCGCATATCTTCATGCCTGACAGTGGCAAGGTTTCGGTGTCGGTATCCACATCCTGCGGATCCACGCCCTCGGCACCGACGCCAAGCTCCTGCAGCAGAAGCAGTTGCTCACGATTGCTCCGGTTCTGCACGTAGCCGACGAACGACTCGGCCATCTTCGGGCCGAAGCTCTCCACCTGGCGAACCTCGTCGTAGCTTGCATCGAGCAGCCGGTCCAGGCTACCGAAGCGCTCAACTAGCTTCTCGGACGCGCTGCGCCCGACTTCCCTTATGCCGAGAGCCGCGAGCAGCTTGTGAAGCGGCCGGTTCCTGGACTCCCTTATCTCACGGAGCAGGTTCTTGGTCCTCTTAGTCCCGAAGCCGTCGAGTATGCCGACGTCCTCAGCCCTGAGCCGGTAGAGATCGGCGACCTGCTTCACCAGTCCGTGATCGATCAGCTGCCTGATTACGGCTGGGCCTGCGCCGCGGACGGCCATATAGTCCTGTCCGATGAAGTGTTCAAGCCCGCGCTGCAACTGCTCAGGGCACAGTAGCGTGTTGGGGCAATAGATCCGAGCCTCGTTCGCCGGACGCACCAGCTTGCTGCCACACGCGGGGCAGACGGACGGAAACTCGATGCGCCTTTCGTCGCCCTTGCGCTCGTCGATGAAGACCTTTTCGATAGCAGGTATGACGTCGCCGGCGCGCTTCACCAGGATGCTGTCCCCGACACGCAGATCAAGCTCGTCGATCACATCCTTGTTGTGCAGGGTGAGCCTCGAAATGGTCACGTCGCCTATCACCACAGGCTTCACCTCGCCAACGGGCGTTACGGCGCCTGTGCGCCCGACCGAGAAGGACACATGGTCGAGCCTCGTGCGCTCGGCCTTTGCTGCGAACTTGCAGGCGAATGCCCAGTTCGGCGAAGTCCGCCCCGCGCCGAGTATCTCCCTCCCCGCGAGACTGTCCAGCTTCACGACCACGCCGTCGCAGTCGTAGTCAGCGTCCCGGCTCTTCTCCAGCAGGGTGTTGAACGCGCCTTCGATATCGCTCTCCGTGCGCAACCCGCCGATGCCGTGCTCGACGACCTTGAATCCCAGACCGGCGAGCCACTTCATGATCTCGGAGTGGCAGGAAAAACCCCTAGGCCGGTCGGAGTGAAGTAGCCCGTAGGCGAAGAAGCGAATGCCGCGCCGGGCGACTTCCTTCGGGTCGGAGCGCCGCATCCCGCCCGCGACCGTGTTCCTGGGACTGGTGTACAGCTCCTCTACCGCCTGCTCCCTGTCATTGTTAAGCAGGATGAAGTCGCTGTTCGGAATGTAAGCCTCACCGACGACCGATATGCGCCCGGAGATGTCCTGTCGCAGTCGCCGTGGCACATCCACAATCTGCCGTGCGTTCTCAAGGACGTTCTCACCAACCGTGCCGTCGCCGCGCGTGGCCGCTCCTGTCAGCACACCATCCCGGTAGTCCAGTCGCAGCGCCATTCCGTCTATCTTCAGGTCCGCGTAGCCCTCGGCGTCCTTTATCTTCCGGACGATGGCATGCCACGCCTCAGCCCTCTCAATCTGGTCGGAGGCGTTGTTCAGGCTCAGCATTACTGCCGGATGCGCCACCTTCGGGCTGCCGTCCGGGACGGCGGCTCCGACTACAGGCGGACTTACCGGCTTCGCCGACCTGCCATCCTCTCTGCGATGCAGCTCGCGCACCATCGCGTCGTACTCCTCGTCGCTGATGAGCGGCGTGCCCCTGTCGTACAGCTGCGAGTGCAGCCTGATGCTCTGTCTCAGCTTCTGTATTTCCGTCATAGGTCTTTCTCCCAAAAGAAAAGGGGCAGGCGGTAAATCCGCTGCCCCTTACCGTGGTGTCGTCCAAGACGCCGGCAATTGCGCCCTGAACCCGTTTATCTCGATGCCGCCTGGCTAGTCACATTTGCCGTATCCGCATTCCAGGCACTTCATGCAGCCCTCCTGGAACACGACCCTGCCACCGCATTTCACACAGCTTATGGAGGAGGTGGAGGCAGGTCTGTTGACCCGTTCCACCTTCCGGCACCCAGTCTGATCGTCCTCGCTCACTACGATTGGCTCAACCCTGGCAGAGCCGTTTCCCTCTGCCCGTCGGAGCCCCAGCGCCCTTTCGAGCAGACCGTCGTACTCGCCACCGAGGAACCTTTTCAGCACGACGGCCACTCCGTCCTCGGCGGAACGCACAAGCACACCCCTATCCCATACGGGCTCCGACGTGATCCCGCTCAGCTGGTCGACTATTCCCTCGACTCGTCCACCGGTACGCAGGCAGTACGAGACCATTCGCGCAAGTCCTTCCAGGTGGGCGTATTCGATCTCGCCGCACTTTCCAACGCGGATGAACACCTCGAACAGCCTCCAGTCCTCGTCGGTATTGAGGGTCACGAACAGCTTGCCGCCGGCCGTCATCACCTCATCGGTGATGCCGACAACAATTCTCGGTCGCTCTCGCGCACCGTAAATGTCCTCGTTCCGGCAGTCCGCCTCATCAGGCTTGTTCGCCGTGAGGTTCATCTCTTCGTTCAGTTCCAGCCCAAGGCCCCTCAGCGTTTCCGCTATCGGTTCCTGATTGTCCAGGAACGCCAGCAGGTCTTCGGTGTCACCCGTCAGGTTCATTCTCGCTTCCACTTGCTGAAGCATAGTTATCCCTTTCTCACTCATTTCCTCCTCGAGAGCTTTGGGAGCATCCTTGCGCGTCGCATGCTGAAGGCGCGGTCGTTGTGGCAGATGATGTGGTCGAGAATCTCGATCCCCAGTATCCTGCCCACGCGACACATGTCCCTCGTCGTTCGCCTGTCCAGCCTGCTCGGCTGCACCTTCCCTGACGGATGGTTGTGAAACAGCACCACGTACGCCGCGCCAGTCAGCAGGGCATCGCGGAAGATGTCCCGAGGCTCCAGCCTCTGAATGCCGTCAACCGTGCCTTGGTATACCATCCTCTTCGCCAGAAGCCCGTCGAATCGGGTCAGCGCCGCAACGTGCAGTTGCTCATGCCCCAGTCCATATAGCTCTTCTCGTACCAGCTCGAACAGCGCCTCGGGTCCCCTCACGATGAGAAGTCCTGCGGCGTCCCTGTTCAGGCTGTCCATGTCGTATCCCAGCAGCGCCAGCGCCTCGATGAGGTCTGCCGAGTTGCCGTTGGGGGCTTGCCTGAGCATCCTCCGCAGGTGAGCGGCAGCCGCCACCGGGTCGATTTCAATCCTCTCTCGTCTTCCGGTCGATGTCAGAACCAACAGTCACTTCCTATCCCTTGGCCATTCGCCGGATGCGCAGCACTTTTGGGGAGTGAGCGCCGCTGAACTTCCGCCTGGTTCCGCTCAGGCTCTCCTCGGCGGTCATGTCGAACTCCTCTCCCCACTCGTATGCGTCCTGGCTAACGGCATCCGCGCTCAGCGGCTCGGTCTTCACCGGACCGGCCGCCGTCGCCCGCAGGTGCTGCTGGTGCAGGAACCGCCGATAGCAGTCCTTATCTCCCGCGTGGTAGCTTCTGACCCTGGAGACCGTCGCACGAGAGTCCTTTCCGTTTGCGCTTGTCACATCCACGGATGTCGTCTGCACCGCTGGCATGTCAGAGGGGATCACCTCCCTGCACCAGTCGCAGACCTTCACTATGTTCCGTTCCATTTCAGATTCCTTCCCTGACGACAAAAGCCCCCACCGCCGTAGCGAGTGGGGGCCGTCGGTCAGAACCGGGGTTGCCGGTAATCTAGTGTACGTTCAGCAGGGACTGCTGCTCCGCAGCCTCCGCTCCTTTCTTGCGTCTGCTCCTCTTGCGCCTGCCGCGCTCCATGTCCTCTGTCGTCAGGTCGAAGGCGCTCAGCCAGTCGTCCATGCTCACAGCGCCGAAGCTCTCAGGCTCGGGCACGTCGGCAGCAGGCTCAGGCGCCGCCTTCGGGGCGTTGAGGGGCGGCGCAACCTCCACTGGCTCGTTGCCGTCCGCCCTTGCCCTCATCCTCTCGTCCCACGGGCCGTAGCAGCCGGTATGGAACACCCGCCCGGGCACTATCCTGATCCCGTCAATCGAGCTTATGCTCTCGGCGGCAGGGGTCTTGATGCGCTGCTCGTCGGGTACT
The DNA here is from genome assembly GCA_965203955.1 of Dehalococcoidia bacterium. Lineage (GTDB taxonomy): Bacteria > Chloroflexota > Dehalococcoidia > Lucifugimonadales > JADFKI01 > Bin90. The sequence goes on from OZ241923.1 coordinate 1,021,841, forward strand.
ATGAACTGCTCGCAGCCGTCGCACACCTCAAGAGCCTCCGCGCCCGGCTCAAGCGTGCCGAACAGAGGCATCCTGAAGCCGTCCCCGGCGTCTTCGCTTCCGGTGGCAGTATCAGCGGGAGCGAGAGTCTGCGTCACCAGGGAGGCCGCGACGTCCGCGCTCAGCCCGTCGGCTTCCTCGGCCTCGAAGTCAACGGCCCACGCGTCGGCGTCATCGACGAGAAGTTGCTCGCTCTCGGCATCGGTGTCGAGTCCCGCGATGTTGATGCCGGACTCGAAGCTGCCGTCGAACTCGAAGTCGCCCTCAACGAGCATCCGCGCGATGTCGCGGCCCATGCTGTCCCCTCCGGCCATCGCGGTGAGCCCGTCGTTCGACAGGTCGCCCTCGACGGCAAGGGAGGTGGCCACCTTCTGCGCTATCAGGTAGAGAGCCTGAGTCTGCTTGCTGTCGCCGTATGTGAGGTAGTAGATACGCACGGGCTGCGTCTGCCCGATGCGCCAGGAGCGCCTTGACGCCTGCCTGACGCGGGCGGTGTTGTAGTCGGCTTCCATCCACACTATTGTCGGGAACTCCAGCATGTCCACGCCGGTCTCAACGAGCTGCGGGTGGCATATCAGCACGTCCAGCCCCGTCTTGAGCTGCTCGTCCAGCCAACCCATGCGCTTGTCCGCATCGACGGTGTTGGAGCGCAGGATGCTCGCGCGGATGCCTTCCTTGCCAAGCACGTCCGCCAGGCGCGGCATAACGTCCCTCTTATTGGTGTGGACGCAGAAGACCAGCACCTTGCGGCCCGCTTCCATTTCCGCCTTCACGATCTCCAGCAGCTTCTCCTCCTTCGGATAGAGCCTGTCGGCGGTGAGCGGCGGACGGTCTATCAGCACGCTGCCGTCTGCGGGGCTGTGAATCACCGACGCTCCCGGCTGCGTGCAGCAGTCCGGGTAGCTTATGACCGCCTGCCCGAATATGGACACTAGCTGCGCGGCTGCTCTCGGATCGGTGTAAGTCAGCGACTTTATCTCCTCTTTGACGCGCCGCTCCATTACCTGGTACACGTCCTTCTGCGTGTCGCCGGTGACCGGATCGGGCGTCTCGTCGAGGTCCACCGTTATCGAGTGCTCGCTGAAGTCGGGCAGTCCCGCGGCGACGTCCAGCAGGCGGATGAACACCGCCTGCCCCAGGATGTAGCGCAGCACGCCCGGCATCGCGCCCGGCAGGTCCTTGGGCTTTGAGTTCTGCTTCTTGTTGCGGCTGCGCTTGCTGTTCTCGGCATCTAAGTAGATGGTCTTCTCCACGAAGCCGAAGATGTTGCGCCAGCGCGTCTCCTCGCCGTGCCCGAAGTCGCGCCGTATGCCGCGCCCGCCGAAGCCCCAGAGCAGGTGGAACAGGTCCCGGGCGTAGCCCGCCATCAGGGTGCCGGTCAGGCTCATGCTCTGCGGGACTATCTCCGACATCATTCGAGCCATCATGCCCTGCACCGAGTTTCCCGCCTTGTACTGGTGGACCTCGTCGTTTACCACCAGCTGCGCGAAGTCGGGCATGTACCGCTTGATGTACTCCGCGAGATCGTACCGCCGGGGCGGCACCTGCTTCGTCCTGAATATCTCGCGCTCCTCGGCCTCGGCCACCGCGAACTCGTCGGGGGAATAGTCCGGTGACAACGAACCCATGCCCCGATAGGAGAGGGCTTCCGTGGAGTCCACGCTGTTGGCGTACAGGTACTTTCTGAGCACCTTCTGCTTGAGCTTCTCGCCGCGCGTGGGGAAGCCGGTATCGACAGCGCTTACCCTGGTGTTCGTGAGCGCCTGCCATAGTGGCGCCCCGCACCTGCGCGACTCGGTGCCGTAGGCGTCCATGCCCAGGTTGTCCTTGAACACGGCGCGTCCTGTCGTGACACGGCTGTCGCAGAAGCGCCTGCGCCTTGCGAGCCAGTCCCACTCGGCGGGCTCGTCGTCCTTGCCCACCAGCACCGGCTGACCGCACTCGGTGCAGCACATTCGTTGCACATTGCGCCTGACGACCTTAGTGAGCTTCTCATCGCTCCGGTCGTCGTCATCGTCCTTCTGCACCTCGACCTCTTCGATGAACGGCCGCCAGGCGGGATGCACCAGCTCGCCGGTCGTCTCCGTGTACTCAGGCTGCGGACGGTAGCCCCAGCGCCAGTGTACGGCAGGGATGCGGCCGTAGCTTAGCTTTGCCGTGCTGTGCGCGAAGATCGCGTACACCGGGGTGTCCGTGTCCTGGCTGCCGTAGTTGCGCTCAAGCCAGCGAATCTGCTTGAGAGGGCTGCGGTAGAGCCGGTAGAACTCCTGCCTTGCCTTCGGGCCGACCGGCTTTCGACCGACGACGTAGACCCGCGCCCCGGGGATGGTCTTCAGTATTTCGTCCTCCCACTTCCAGACCAGGGTGGGCGGGCAGAGGATGAAGACGCGCCGCAGTCCCGCGAGGTAAGAGGCCGCGAGGCTGATATAGGTCTTGCCGGTGCCCATCTCTCCCACGACGGTGGTGCCGGACTCGCCGGAGAGCAGCGAGAACATCGCGCCCTCGATGGCGAGACGCTGCCCGTTGCCGGGCATTGGCCTGCGCAGCAGCCTGTGGTACTCGGGAGCATGCCCCAGAAGTTCGCGCAGCGCCTGCGGGCTGTACTTGGGCGGCATTATCGCCGCGAGGTAGTCGGCAAGCTCCCTGCTCCACTTTGCCACGAACTCCCCGAGCTGCACGTCGTCGGTGAACTCCCATGTGGAGGGGTCCAGAGTGACGGCGCTGCTGGTCATGCGCTCGATCAGGCGCTGCACGGTGCCGGACTCGTTCTCCTTCTGCACGTCCACGACCTTCTTCGAGGCAGCCCTGAATATCGTGGCATCCTCGTCGCCAGCCAGTCCGATGCCCAGACCGCCCACGCCGCCGCCGGACATGATCAGCCCCATGTGACCCACGCGGGGCGGCATCAGGGGCTCCACGATGTCGTTGGCGGGGGGACTGGTCATGTCGCGCCACTCCACCTTCGTCTCGTAGCCGGAGCGCGCGATCTCCTCCAGCACGTCGGCGTAGTCCACGCGCAGCGCGGCGAACCTGTCCACGTCTTTCTCTGCGGCCGTGAGGCTGTACCTGACGTCCTCGCCGATGACGTCCTCCTTGCCCTGGGCGAAGCGCTCCAGGCTCTGCCTGTTCTCCGTCTGGTTCGCCGGGCTGGTATTGCGCACCGCCATCAGCATCGCCTGGTTGAAGCGCTCCGCGTCGGGGTTGCCGTCCTCCTGCCAGACGCGGAAGCCGGAGTAGTTGCGCGCCAGGAACTTCGCGCTGGTGTTGAGCACGTGGCGGGGCACCATGTAGATCAGGATGCCGCCCGCGGTCAGGAGCTGCGTCGCCCGCACCAGGAACCGCTGCTCCAGCCGCTTGTAGTCCGCGTCGTAGTCGTAGGGAGGGTTCAGAAGCATCAGGCTGAACGCCTCGGGCGTCACCAGCATGTTGAAGTAGTCGGTCTGCACGACGCGCTTGAGCTTCCTGCGGGCCTTGCGGGCGCGCTCGGTGTCCAGCTCCACGCCGTAGGTCCCTATCTGCTTAATTGCGATCCGTCGTCCGGTCGTGTTCTCGTACTCCGCCCGCAGCGCATCGGCAAGCGTCCGCAGGGCGTCTCCTTCCCCGGCGCATGGGTCGATGAGCCGGATGGGTGCCAGGTCTCGTAGCTGCCCGATGTTGTCGAATAGCTGAGCCAGCCCCGCGATGGTGGGGCCGTATGAGGGCAGATATTCCATATCCGCCTGAGCTGAAAGTCTGCTCATGTTCTTCCTCTCTTGAATTGTTAATGTGCTGTCGGTCTGTCACGCTCGCGACGCGACAGACACATTCTCGTGGCCTTCTGCAGAAGCTCTAATCCACGACGAATCCTGCCGGCGTCCATGCAAGCGCAGACTCGCGGCCTTCCGGAGTGATGCCTTCAGGCAGATCGTCGCCCTCGGCGAAGGCGTCTTCCATTGCCCGCGCGAGCGCGACCTTCTTGTCTCCGGCGTGAGCGTCAGCCCACTCCGCGCCCAGCGTCTCCTCCGCGATGGCCAGGATCCGGGGTTTCGTCAACCGTCCCCAGAAGTTATCGACGGTCGGACGGAAATCCGCCTCAAAGTCGATTCCGAGATCGTCAACGATAATCTCGACCTCCGGAGAAATGGTGGCGTCCACCGTCAGTTGCCCCTTAAAGGTCGTGGCGACGCAGGCAGCGAACAGCGCCTGCTTCTCCTGCTCGCCGAGCGAGCGCATCTGCTCGAATGCAACGCCATCGTCCGATTCTTTCGCCCAGCCGGTCGGCAGCGACTCGACGTCTATTGAATCAGTCGCATCGTGCCGGCTGCCATAACGGAACAGCTCGACATCGAGCGCATGAGTGAAATATCTCTCTACGGTAAACACCTCCCGCGCCATCTGGAACAGCAGGAGGTCGAACGCCTCAGTGAACGCGCCCGACAGGTAGGAGCGCACGATCCTGGTGCGCTCGTCGCGCATCGCGTCCATGTGCTTCTTGCTGTAGCCTGCCTTCTCCCGCGCGACTGTCTGGGCGTCCTTGTAGCCGCCGCTGTCGCGACCGCCCTCGCCCTTCGGCACATCGCCGGGCCTGACGAGACCCTCGATTACCTTAGCCTCCCCTGAGTAGTCAATCGTCACGACGCATCCTGCCATCGCCCGCTGTTCCTCAGAGAAAGTGTCGCGGGATGCCTTCAGGTCCCTCAGATCTTTAAGCCGCCGGTTGACCTTGTCGTATTCTTCCCGCGTCTCGTCGGAGACCCCGGATTCCCGTATCTCCCGCAGCCGTTCCATCAGGTCGTTCGTCTCAGCCTCTTCGTCAGGCGTCAACTCTCCCTTTGTGGGGTGAACTTTGCTGAACTTGCCCTCTTCCTCCCATCCGAACTCAAGCGCGAACTCCGCCCACTTCCAGGACTGTTTCATCTCCTCGGCAATCACCGCCAGCTTGCGGTCGGCAAGGTCATGCAGAATGTGGGGGTCTTCGAGCCAGATGCCGCTTACGTCCTCGGCGGCGAACAGGTCCCGCGTCACGCCGCCCCCGGCCTGCTCATAGTCATCCATTCCAACGAACTGCGCGACTCGCGAGTCGCCGCGAACGCGGTCCTCAAGCAAAATCTCGCGGACGTGGTAGTTGCCTACGAACCCCCTTGTCTCACACAGGTTGTTCCAGATTTCCTCCTGCAGCTTCTGATCGGTCGTCAGAGCAAACGCCGTCAGTGTCTCCAGGCTGGTTTCACCATTCCGGTATGCCTCAAGGAGCATCGGGGAGACGTTGCCGAGGCGCAGCCGCTGCTCCACCGTCCTCTCCGACATTCCGAACCTCACCGCGATCTCCGTGACGGTGCTGCCTTCACTCACGAGCCGCGCGAAGGCCTCCACCTGGTCGGCGGGGTGCATGTCGGCTCGCATCGTGTTCTCGACGAGGGATACCTCGACGGCCATCGACGCATCTTCGATCAGGATGCAGGGCACGGAATAGTCCTCGCCGATTACGCCCTCGGATGCCAGTTCCTTCAGCTGCGTGACGCGGCGCCTGCCGGCGTCGACATCGTAGTGACCCTCAATGCTCTCACTCCTGTGAACAACGAGGTTCTGAAGAAGGCCGTGAGCCTCGAGCGAGGCCTTAAGCTCAGCGTCGGAAGCGGAGTCCGCTGGAGTCCGCCTTACATTCATATCCGAAACCGTCAGGCAATTCAGCGGGACGGTTATCTCAGTCATATTTTTCATTACATTCTCCTAGCGGTTGAAATTGCTTCAGAGACAGAAGAAGCCCCTGCGGTGCCATCGCAGGGGCTTGACGCTTCATTCCATTTTCGCCTTTCGCGCAGTGGAAGTACGAACAACTTACCAGTCTGTTCAGTGGTATGAGGGAAGTACATCACTTGCACACGCTGAAAATGTGAATGCCGTTTTGGACAAAGAAAAAGCCCCGATCGGCAATTCACCGACCAGGGCTTCTTTTATCCGAGTAAACTCTGCTATGAGACCAGCTGTATCACGATGCCAACCAGCACGGCGCCACCAATTCCGAGCATGAAATACATCAGTCGGTCCATCTTGGCGTTGAGCCTTGCGTCCAAAGCGTCAATCTTGGCGTCGAACTTCGCGTCCAGCGCCCGGTAGTTCTCGTCAATCTTGGCATCGAGCTTCGTGTCAAGGGCATCAATCTTCGCGTCAGATGCGTCGATCTTGGCCCCGAGCTTCGCGTCAAGGGCATCAATCTTCGCGTTAGATGCGTCGATCTTGGCCCCGAGCTTCGCGTCCAGAGCGTCAATCTTCGCGTTAGATGCGTCGATCTTGGCATCGAGCTTCGCGTCCAGAGCGTCAATCTTCGCGTTAGATGCGTCGATCTTGGCATCGAGCTTCGCGTTAGATGCGTCAATCTTGGCGTCAAACTTCGTGTCAAGAGCACCAATCTTCGCATCAAGCGCCCGGTAGTTCTCATCGCTTCGCCGGCCGTTCTCGCGCACGACTTCAATAAGCAACTCCTGCTTAGCCTCGACGCCCGCCATGCGCTCGCCAATGGTCCTCTCTTCAACAGCCTCTACCTGCTGTTCCTCGTTTGTCGTCACCAAAGGTCATCCTCCTCTTAGTTCCTCGTAATCTTACCACAGTTCATCAATGTCCGATGAACCTGCTTGCCTCTAGTAAGAGAGAGTCACCGAGATGCCGTAGTGCGCCGGCAACTCGCGCCCCTTCCAATACTCCTCGCACCACTCGACGAACACCTTCGCCTGCTCAACGTCATCCTGTTCGTACCCGCCGCGCTCTTCCATCGACTCGTGTGCTGACCTGATCTCCTCCAGCGTCAGCACCTCGTCGTTCTGGATGCAGGCGTAGTGAACGAGGTGACTGTCCCACAGCGCAGGTCCCGGCCGAGGTGCGTCCCAGTTGATCTTCTCCACAAATCCTATGTCCAGTCCCATTATCCAACCTCTATCTCTCCCGCAAGCGTCTCGCCGTCGCGGTCCTTGAATATGTAGTCGTGAAGCGCAATCGCCTTGCGCCACGCCAGTTCGTTCCGCCGTCCGTTCGAGCTCAACCTGGCGTTGTCTCCGAGATGATGCTTGATGACCAGCAGGGAGACGCACACCACGATGTCGTACTCGTAGCGGTGCGTCTTGCAGTACGCGTAGCCCTCTCGTAGTCCCAGCCCGGGATTCAGCTCGAACATAGGCGGGTATGAGAAGTCGTCGCACGCCTCCGGCTCTATGCCGTTGAACGCTATTCGCCTTCGGCTTATCAGCGGGCCACTTCCCGGAGTGCCGTCCACATCGCCTATCGGGACTTCACAGCGCCTTATAACCTCTGCGATGTCCCTACCTATCTCAACAGTCTTGAGATCCGCTTTCGTGTCCAGAATTTCGTAATAGTGCGTGTAGCCCATAAGGGGGTCGGCGTGGCAGCACGCCGCCCCATCTCCCTAGCCCTGCTCACGCTCAATCTGCCGCGCCTGCTGCACAAGGAACGCCAACTCGTCGGTCGTGGCCTGGCTGATCGGCTTGCCGTGCCTTTGCTTGTAGTTGGTGAAGATCTGACCTCTATTCAGGCCGCACTCCACTCCGATAGCGATGTACTCCTCAAGCGCATCTTCTCGTGACAGCGCTGCCGACCCGCTTCCGTTCGGTGCGGGCGCAGTCTGCTGTGAGTCACTGGTGGCATCGCGGGAGTCGGGCGCGGGTCGGGGCGAGGAACTTGCTCCGTTGCGCTGCTTGCCGCGGGCCGCGGGAGCGGCGTAGCTTGCCGTCTCCCTGGTCAGGGGCACTTCAGCCGGCACGTACGGTGTTTCCACGCAGTATCCGGTCTCGGTGCTGTCCTTGCGGGAGCAGAAGTAGCCGTTGCCGCGATTGCTCTCGTGGATGTGCCTGCCCGGTCCGTGCTTGGGGCAGGTGGGCTGGTTGGGATCGGAGGCGGCACTCTCGCCGTCGCCTGAGTACAGCGCGTTGCCGAACTGGTTGCCCAGACCGCGGCTGCACCGCTTCAGACCGTCCGATATGCTGCCCTTGCGCGCCTTCTCGTGGTTTTCGAGAACGACATACATAGAAGTTTTGGGCTTCATCTGATCGACGATGCCGAAGCCCTCGTCGCTGAACATCTCGCGGTCGAAGACGTAGAGCGCCACCACAGACGCGTAATATTCGCCCCTGCGAATCGCGCCCGTGTCGGTGTTCACATGCTCCACATAGCAGTGAGTCGGACCCGACTTGACCCTGTAGTACCAGTTTCCGTGTCCGAAGATCCTGTTGTGCTGGTTGATGACCTCGTTCGTCTCCAGATAGGAGTATTCCTTGCCGCCGGCGCCGGTGTAGCTGTCCACCAGCTTCGGGTCGAGCGCCTCCTGCAGCTGATCAACGATCCCCTTCGAGAACGCGCCATCCTCGGCCCCGTTGACGTTGTGCTGTCCGTTATTGTTCTCCAATGTCTTTTCCTTTCCGGCTAATCGCCAGTGGGTTCAGTTGGATTTGAAAGACGACGCTATCCGCCTGTCACCAGTTTCAGCAGCGGGGAGATGGGCTGTAACTCCGCGAGCATCAAGAGCAACTCGGAGAGTCCCCATCCCAACGCCTTCGATGAGACCCACAGGGCCGCCAGAAGCGTCGGCGCCGTCCGTATCAGAACGTCTGCCGTTCCTCTGAGAAGTCCGTCAATCTGCTGTCTCGCTATCTCCATCGTGCTACCCTCTCACCAGGCCAGGGTTCATCGCGCGGAAGTTCGCCGCTGCGATCCCGTTGAACATCGCGTCGTCCGCACCGTGTCCGAAGGCGCTGAACAATCTGACCGGCTCATCCGCGTCGAAGAAGACGATGCGGTCGTCATCGGTTATGCCGCCATCCTCGCGGACCTGCTGCAGCTTTCGAAAGAGCTGCATGTCGATCGTCTCTTCGTGGTGTTTCTGTGCTGTCATTAACTCGTTCCTTTCCTTGCAGCCGCAAATTCGGCAGAAAACAGAAAACCCCTCCCGATTCGTATCGAGAGGGGCTCCTGTGCTTGACTTGATTCGCAGCGCCTGCCGCGAAGGCTACAGGCCTATGTCCTTGCGCTCGTACTCGAAGCCGTCGTCCTTCGCGTTGTCGTAGAACTTCGGATCCCCTGAGCGCACCCACTGATGCACGATGGAAATCGCCTCCTGTTCGGATAGCGCCGACACGCTTATCGATGAGCTGCCGGAGTAGGGCACGTAAACCGTGTACTCCGACTTCTCCCGCTTGCCCGCTTCCCTCGCGCCCACGCGCACCGCCTCCATCACCGCCTCGTCCAGGCTGTCAAACTCGGTCGCCCTCCCCAGCGTCAACACCCTCGCTATGCGTGGAGGGTCCATCCGCTCAGTCGCGCTGGTGTACAGGTACAGCTTCCAGTAGCCAGTCACGCGCTCGCTCTCCGATGTGCCTCGACTGATGTCGTGTATCGCCATCTTGGAGACCGGCTGCTCGGAAGCCTGCTCCGACCCCCGATACCACATAGCGTCGTATCCGCTCCCCGGGCACAGCCGCACGCTCCATTCGTCCGCCCCGGTCTCCGGAACTCTCAGCTCAGTCATATCACCTTGTCCTTGTCCTCTTGTCGTCAGAGCGGAACCCGCCCCTGGCGAGTCCCGCATCACTTCTAGAACATCGATGACTGCACGCTGACGGATGGGGCGTCAACCACGTCCTCGTCTGCCTGCAGCGCTAACGTGTCCTCTGTTTCGGCATGAAATATGCTTGCCTGCTTGCGCTCGATGCTCCTTGCCTTCTCGTTCGTCTGCCGGATCCACTCCCTGGCGAGGTCCTGGCGGACTTCGCCCTCGACTCCCTCAGCCATGTTTCTGAAGGCGTAGATCTCGCAGGACTCGTACCTGCCGTCCTCCGGAGCGAGCGGGATGTCGCGCTTGCCCCCGACCTGCAGCACGCCGCACAGCGACTTGCAGTCGACGGCGAGCGGGCATATCCGCAGGCTTTCCCTAACCGTCTCGGGGCTTTCAGCCGCTTCCCTGAGCATCCGCCGGGCATGCTGCACGGTCGTTCCTTCTGCTAGCGCGACCTTCACGCCCAGGTCGATGGTGAACTCCGTGCGCCCGCGCACCTCCTCGACGAGGATCTCCTCTGCTGGCCTGCCGTAGTGCCCTCCCATGGAGATATGCGGCGTCCAGCCGGCAGAGCAGCCCGGGCAGCGGTTGTACCAGTCGTAGGTGACCTTGTCCTCGTCGACCGCGAACCAGTTCGTGCAGCTCACGCAGCCACGCACCCTCGCGCCGAACCGCTCGATGGCATTGCGCACTGCCTCCGCGCTATCGATCGGGCCGCAGTCCATGAGGAAGTCGGTCAGTCCCGCGGCGGTAAGAGCCCCGTGGACCTCCTCTACACTTACCCGCTTACCGCTGTGCTCGCGCAAGTCGCTCTCGATGCGGTCACGCCGCCACTCCATCTCGTTCAGTAGGTGCGTGATCTCTGACAGCGCGACCTGCGGTCTCTCGTCCTCCGGCAGCTCGCGCCGTTTCGCCTGAAGCATGCCCAGCACGGCGGGCGCGGACGGAATATCGGGCAGCAGCGATGCCAGCGCCGTGCGCAGCGCCTCGGTCAGCAAGACGGTTGACTCCGTGTGCGCCTTGTGATGCCCCTCGACGAGCACGTAGTAGTTCAGCTGTCCGTCGCGCTCCTTCCCCTGCCCGTCGGAGTCGTGCAGCCACCACGCGGACACGTCATCGCCGACGCCGGGGAGCAGGGCGAAGTTCTGAAGCACGTGCTGCAGCGCGTAGAAGTCGCCCGCTCCGGGCCGGCAGCCCCTGGCGCCGACCCCGTTCCACAGCTCGATGAGCTCATGCTGCCTCCTGCTCAGGCCCTTGCCGAGCAGCTCGTCGCAGCGCTGCATCACCCCAATAGGAATGACGGCCGTCTCGCGCGCTATCGTCTTCTCCGCCTCGGCCCTGACTCCCGTCGCCCACTCGACCGCATCTCTGTACTCGGGAAGCTCGTCGACCGGCACGGGGAGCTTCCGCCGGGCTGATTCCTTTGTCTTCCGCTTTCTTGCCTTGTTCGGTTTCCGTATCGTCGTTACCATTCAATCACCTCATAATCAGTCGGCTGCCACTTCGTACTCGACCGGCTGCATAGCCTCCGGAAATCCATCCGGCAGCGGCAGCTTGCCGGACCGTCCCAGGTAGCCGATGGCGTCCCGCAGCACCTCGCTGGACGGTTCGCACAGCCACGCCTTGCCGCGCAGCCGCGTCAATGGCTCGATGCCCTTCTTCGCCAGCACGCAGTAGTCCCACAGGGGCTGCGCCCACTCCGCCAGCATCGGCTCGCTCACACGCTTGGGCAGGTAGGCGAACCAGCGCTGCGCTATCACCGTCCGGTCCTCTTCATCGTCCGCCATCAGGATGAAGCGCCTCTGAGCAAGCTCCTTCTGCGCCTTCGCCTGGTCCGACTCGTCCTTCTCTTCTATGGCCGCCTTCGTCTGGATGTGGGCGTAGTTGTAGTCCCAGCGCAGCAGACTGGACACCAGCACGACCTGCGCTACTCGCGTTCCCTGCACCTTCCTGGTAATGCGTCGCATCGCGCCTATCGTGTGCATGGCGATGCTTATCCTCTTGGACTCGTTCCACAGCCCGTCGTCGCCGTTGAGTGGCGTGTTCAGGTAAACCTCGTTCTTGTTGCGGTGCCCGCTGTCGAGCAGAGCGGCCGCGATGCCCTCGGACATCTGGCGGCTGCCCGCCATGCTCAGGTAGTACAGGCCGCCGTCTCCGTCATGGGCGATGTCGTACACGACAGCGTACTTGCCATTGTGCGTTACCCTCTCGAAATCGGTGAAATCTCTCTTCTCCAATTTTCCTGTTTCCTTTCCGTGATAAACTGAGAGGGTGCGGGACTTTATACGTCCCACACCCTTCCTATGTTGGGGCAGTCTTGTTTGGTAGCTTGGCTGCCCCGATCTCTTACTTCTTCTTCGCTGGCGTTATGGTGAGCCTCCGACTCACGGTCGGCAGTACCACCTGCTCTCTGACCTCCGGCGCGACAAGCTCGTTGAAGGCGTCCATTTCAATGCTGACTCCCGGCTTCTCCGAAACCTTCATGTTCCACGTCTTCCCGTCGATGACCATCTCGCCGGCGAGATCGCCGGTCGAGACCAGGTGCGCCTTGATCGTCTCCGATGCGGCCTTCTTCTGCTTCGACGCGGGAGAGCTGCTTCTGGTCGCGCTCGCGTTCGCGTCGATCCAGGACCTCAGCTGCGACTCTAGTTCCTCATCGGTCAGACCGCCCTCGCCCGGGTTCTCAGGCTTCTCTGCGTTGCCGCATAGGCTCCTGTAGGGACAGGACCGGCACTTCGCGTCGCCCTGCGGAAGCTCCGGCTCCGGTATATCGCCCCTCAGCACCATGCGGCCGATCTCGTTCACTCGCTTCATTGTCCTGTCGTATGCCCGCTTCGCACGCTCCGCCGGTATCCGCTCCGCCCTGTAGTCACCGGAGTCACGCGCCATCGTTACGACCACGATGTCCCGTATCTCACCGAACCTCGCCATGCTGTACAGCGCGGCCTGGTTCACGGCGTCCGGATGCGTGCGCTCGACGCCCACCTCCCAGGCGTACTCGGCCATCGACACCGATCGCGTCTTGATCTCGATGACGGCAGGCGCGCCCGCCGTCTTCACCGGATGGCTTGCCACCCCGTCCGGGTGTCCCGTGAGGATGATCCTGCCGTGCGGAAGCTCCACAGCTTCCTCATTCTCGTCCTCGATCTCCCAGCCGTCCTCGCGCATCAGCCGCTTGACCAGCGGCTCCAGGTACTTGCCCATCTCCATCAGCGCGCGGTTGCGTGCCGGTATCTCGTCGCTCGGCTCTGTCTCCTTTGCCTCGTATGCCAGGCGGCGCATGCACTGGTCCACGCCGGACATGCGCACCTCCATGCTCACCACCGCCCTGACGTTCGGCCTGTCGAGCGACAGGTCCCTCTCCTCCGCCGGCTGCGCGGGCAGTCTCACCGGCTCGGGCGCAGCGGTGGCCGTCACCTGCGAGTTGGCAACCGGCTCCGGCCCGTACAGCGAATCCACGATTTCTCTCGTCTTCGCGTCACTCGTTCCTATCATTGGCTTTTCCTCTCCGCCCTTTCGGGCTAATCCCTTATCCTTGGTTCTCCCCGATGCACGTGTGGCAGTAGTGGTTCGGGTCGAAGTCTTCGCCCTGTTCATAGGCGATGAACTCCTGCTCGAACTCCCAGTTGACTTCGACAACCGGCAGTCCGCAGAGTGTCAGTGTCGTGTGCATGTCGCGCCTCACGTGCAGGGTGTTCTCGTCCGGGGCGCAGCATGCGCTCGCCGCCGCCTCGGTTTCGTAATCCTGTCCACAGCACCCGCAGGTGTATGTCCTGTCCATATCGCTCCTCCCTTTGCTGCCCACAAACAGAAAGCCCCGATGCCGTTGTGCATCGGGGCTTCACTTCCCGGCTCGCTCTCTCCCTACGACTTGCCGGCGTACTCAATGTTGTGCTCGTCAAACGGCAGTCCTGCCGCAAGCACCTCATCAAGGCGCGAGTTGGGGCAGTCGTCGAATGCGATCATGCAGACGCCGCACATGACCTCGTGTCCGGTTCTGATGCTCTCGCTCGCAGGAGCGGGCTTGATGTAGTTGTTCTCGCAGGCGCAGTCGATGTAGTCCAGTGCGAGCCACACATCCCTCGGCCTCTCGCGTCTGCGGGGCAGCGCCACGACGGAAATGTCTATCAGCATGTCGCCGACGAACTCGGGCATTGCGTCTATCCACTCCTTCGCTGCCATCACCTCCTCAAAGGTGGCATCGAAGTCGTTGAAGTAGTCGCGCAGCCACTCGTGAGCGTCGTGCTTGCTCACGAAGAACACCGTGCCCTGTGCCTTCTCCTGCTCCGGGTAGTGCAGTTCAAGCAGGAATTCCCCGAAGCCAACCGGGATGTCCGGAATCTCTTCGTGGATGATCCTGCGAGCTATGCCATATTTCTTGTCTGTCATTTCAGTTGTGCCTCTCCGTTGCTGGTCCCAGTGGCAGCGACCCATCGATGGGCCTCGCCATCAACCGGCTCCAGTCGAGCCGGCGCTTCCATTCCGCCTCCGACGCCACAAAAGAAAAGCCCCGACGGTGATTTACCGTCGGGGCTCGCTGCGAATTTCTCAGCCTCTGTTCTTAGTCGCTCAGCTGTATGTAGTTCCGCTCAATCTCGCGGTGAAAGCTCTTGGGCAGTCGCGCCCAGTCGCGCGCCTCCACTATGATCGGGATGTTAGAATCGCGGAACGCTTCTCTCAGCGCCTCCATGTCCATTGCCGAGATGGGCCGTAGCCCGGGGGCGCGAACTACCAGATCGAGATCGCTTGCTTCGTAGCTCGTCCCATTTACACGGCTGCCGTATGCCCACACTTCGGCGTGAGGAACCCTGTCGCGCAGTATCTCTTCAACCTGCCTGCGGTAACGCTCCGGCAGTTCCAGTCGGTCACTCATCAAAATCTTCTCCGATTATCCGTGCAAGCTCCTCAGCGTCCTGGATGAACCTATGAAGTGTTCTAAGCGTGGCCTCGGCCAACTCCTCTCCATATAGGTGCGCGGTGTCGTTTCTCATGTCCCTGTAGTCGAACCATCTCTCCGCCGCGTCGGGAGCGATCAGCTCGAACCTTGCCGCATAGCGGAAAAGGTCATTGAACACCAGCCTGTTTGCCTCCCCCGCTGAAGCGAAGTATGGCCTGAGCCGCCGCCTCAGCAGACTCCCGGACTCATCTAAGATTAGCTCGAACTCTTTGACGCACGCAGCTCTGGACAGGTCATAGTAGAATTCTCCCGGTTCGTGTTTCTCCAATTCCTTGAGGAACCGATCCAGTCCGCCTGTGGATCGCACGAGAAAGTCCGTGTTGATCCTTGCCATATCAGCCTCCCCTTCAAGATTACAACGACTCCCATCGATATAAAAGGGTTGGCGAGCAGCCTCCCACGCTCACTCACGCCGCCTCCTGAAGCGCCTGCTCCTCTTCGTCGAAGTCGTCAGCATTTGGCAGGGGATTGTCTTTGTTCACGTAGCGGATCACCGCCATCGCGTCCTTTATCGCGCCGCCCAGCAGCTCCGGCTTGTCCTCGATGGCGGTGTACCAGCTCATGATGTAGTCAGCACTGGTCTTGCGCTCGTGGGCGAAGCCATACTGCGTGAGCAGCGAGGCGGTCGCGAACTGGGTCACCATCTCCTCGTAGGCGTAGTCGCCTCCCTGTGGGGCGCAGGGCGAGCCGTACCTGTTGACCTTGAATCGGTTGAGCTCGCCCGGTGCGCCGGTCGCATGAACGAGCTCGTGGATCATCGACTGCGCGAACCGCTCCGGCTTCCGGTACTCCCGCGTCGGCGGCAGCACGACCTCGTGAGTCGCGGGCCGGTAGTGCGGGGCGCGTATCATCGCCTCCTCACGCATCGCGGGAGCGGTCTTGAAGTTCGCCAGCATGTGCTCCTTCACTGCCTCTATACGCTCGGCGGCGTCCGTGTCGCCCCACTCCGATACCGTGAGCGGAGGTATGTCCAGCTCCGCTAGGTTCGCGAACTGCTCCACGTTGAACACGAAGAACGGGCGATAGTACACGCCCACTATTTCTTCCTCGCCGGTGTCCTCGTTGACCTCCTTCCGCTGCATCGGATACCACAGCTGCGTCATGCGCTGCCCTCGGAAGTCGGCCTTCAGTTCCTTCGCTTTGCCCCTCGTGACGAAGCGCGGGTCCGTCCATCCCGTGCCGAAGGCGCGCACCTGGAGCATGAACATGTTGAACGAGCCGCCGTACTGGTGGTTGGTGAACGGGTTGTAGGGCAGGTGTCCCAGCCTTCCGGAGTCCCAGGGCATCACCTCGCGCTTCAGAACCTCTTCTTTCAGCCCGAGCATGTACTCCAGTATCTTCTGCTCAGGAGTCTGCTTCTTGCCGCCGGACTTCCTGCGCCTGTATTTCTTCTTTCCTTTAGTTTTGGGCATTTTCGTTCCTTTCCGTTTTCACCTGAATGCCATCGCTGACCGCATCCGGCTTTAGTTGCCTGCACTCGCCCTGCGACGCACCTCGTCTCGCCACTTCTCCTCTGCATCGCTTCTCGCGGGAACCTCGTCGAGGTATTCAATTGGGCATGCGTAGTACGCAGGCAGCATCTGCGTCTCCATCACCTTGCGGCCCCAGCACTGCACCAGTTGCGAGCCGGCACTGTACACCTTGTCCTTCGTGTCGTCGTAGATCAGGTCTCCGGCATCGGCGAGCATCTCAGCCTTCGCATCCACGTCGGCGTCGAAGAGGATGACGCCGATGAACCGCTCCCTGCTCACGGGTGCGGTCGCGACGAACCAGACCTCTATGAAGTCGTCGTAGGTCCTGTCCTCCGCCTTCGCCGCAAAGAGCCTCTGCGGAGCGGTCGTCAGCTTCGCCTCGGTAGCGCCGACGTTCCTCAGTGCCCTGTTCACCTGGTTGTTAAGGTGGTCGAGTCCAATCGAGTAGTCCCAGCCCATAGTTCTTCCTTTCGTTAGTAAATGAGAAAGCCCCTGCCGGTGTTCGACAGGGGCTTGGGTGATCATTATGTGGTGTAAAATTGATTTGTATGCCCCGGTGGGATTTCGGTCCTACTCCTCCCTCATAGACTGGCTCGCGCAATTGAGCTACGGGGCCTGCGTGTTAGGAGCGACCCGTAATTCGCACTTGGCGTCGCTCTCTACTATGCAACTCTGTACTGCTGTCTCAGCTGCGTCATCGCGTCCTGATACCGCTGCTTCTCCAGTCTCGACTTCAGCTCCGCATCTTGCCTGTGGCGCTTCTGCGACTCTGCAATGCGCCGCTCATAGAGCGCATCCTCGGCCCGCCTGGCGCCCTCGACGAGCTTTTCGAGAGTCTTCGCCTTAACCGCAACAAGCCTCGTGCGCTGCCAGGGCGTGCCGACCATCCCGAGGCACCTGATGCAGTTCCCCCGGTAGGATGGGCGCGGCTGGCTGTCGGAGTGGCGCACGGCCTTCATCCAGATCATCCCCACCTCGCGCCTGCAGCTGAAGCAGTAGGCGTGCGCCGGAGGCTCGAAAACGAGCTTGCGCTCCGCGAGACCGCGATGCCTCTCCCTGCGGACCTTCATGCCGCCGGCGCGAGTCATAATTGCGTCGCACTTCGGGCAGCCCGCGATAGTCATCGTACGTCCGCCGATTTCCACCTCCTCCATATCCTCCACGCCAACCGTTCTGTGGCAGTCCTCGTCGCCCGTATTGCGGCAGCACACGCAGTGGAAGTCCTGAAGGACGACCTGCTCGAAGCGAGGCTCCTTCCTGGTGAAGAGCCGACCGCGCCTGCCGGTCCTGACGTCGACCTTGTTTTCCTCGCAGTCGAGGAATCTGACGGCGTATATGCCGCGAAGCGCGACATCAACCTGACGCCCCGCAAGCGCGGCAATGCCGGAGAGTTCTTCCTTATCGGTTATCGCCTGTCCGGTCAGGCTGGTTACGCTGACATACCCAAAGGGGTTGCGCTCCATCTCATCGCGCAGCATGTCGAGCGCAGGCGAGTCGAAATTGGCAACGACGGCCACGGTGTCTCCGTAGCTGCCAACGCCGAGCGCGAGGCAGTCGCCCTTGCCCTCGTTGACCTCGGCCTCACCGATGAACCCGAGCGTGAATATCCTTGCCGACCTGATCCAATTCTTCATAGCAGTCATTCCTTTCCGGCGCTATGCGCCATTAATCAAAAACCCCCGATTGCCAAGAGCCACCGGGGGAGTGCTATACGCTTGATGTCTTTATTAAGCTGTCTCGTCGCCCGCAGACTTTCCTTCCGCGTATTGCCAACTCACGTACTGCCGACGACGGGCGCGTGAAAATATGCGAGGAGAGTTGTGTGAAGGGCGCAGTTTGCCCAAGGCAACGGAGATACGGTGGAGGGGACCGAGCGGGGAGGGGGCAGTAAGGTTCGTGTGGGAGGTGGTTTGAGGTGATACGTCGCTGGCGGCGTCCTTTCAGGCGGTTCTGATGGCGGACACGCCGACACTACCCATTGGCCGTCGGAAGTTCGAGTAATGGAAGTGGACGCAGCTCGCCCATGGCTTCAGAGACATGGGGGATGCGTTACGCGGAGAGAGGTGTGAGTGGACGTGAAGTCCGCGAAGGGAGGCGCCCGCAATGAGGAGATGGAGACGCAAGTGTAGGGCATACGGCGTTGCGGCAATGCCGAAACGGATAGCGGTGTGTTGTCTCAAGGGAAACTGTGCAGACGTTCCGACTTACAGCTCGACTCCCCTGAAAAGAATGACCCAACCGATAGGACCTGTCCTCTCGATTGGGACCGTGGAGAATTTCGGTACAGTTTTCTGATAAGGGCCGTCTCCTACCTCCTGTCCGGATTCAGGAAGACATGGACTTCGTGCTCGGACGCCAGCGCCCTGTTCTCATCGGAGATTTCATATCCATACACGAGCGGAATTGCGTCCTGTCCGTAGATTCTGTTCAGGGCATTCGCAGAGCGTCTCACGCAAATGACGTCTTCATCGCTGATCACGCCTGACGCCTCGACAGCGAACCACAGCGTTGACCTGTCCGACTTGCGCTGAGAGCGCACAATGAGATCGGTGACCTGCAGGCGTACCTCCTCGTCGTCCGTTATCCGTCCGGAGTCGGACGCCTCCTCGAAAGTTCTCTCGAACTCGTCCCTTCGCTCATTCGCTGCGAGTATCCTCGAGGCCCACATTGAGTAGATCCGGCGCACACCGAACTCCCTGCTGAGCAGCGGAGGTATCAGGCCCGTAAGCCTTCCTTCAAGCCTGTCGCCGCGCAGCTTATCTACGGCCGTCGTGAGACCGTCCACACTCGTTGTCAGACCATCCATTTTTGTCTCACGACTGTCGAGCCTCTTCCCCGTATCCTACTTGAACTCCTGAGGCATCTTCACCAAGTCGTCAATCGTGTTGATTGTCGTCATCTGTTTTCTCCTACTCCTGATTATAGACTATATTAGTGGCCTACGCGTCGGATTCCAGTCCGTATAACGTAACCGTGACCTCTATCTTGCTCTGTTCCCCGAATTCTCTTTCGATAAGCTCCCGTACCTCATGCCAGCCAAGTCCGCCCAGTCCTGCGCCGAGTGCGGGCAGCGCGATCGAACCGAGCTGCCGTCTGAGTAACTCGCGGTGAAGGTTGCGCAGGCCCAGTTCTATGTCCTCCAGGCGGCTCTTGTCGCGCCAGTGCCGTTTCGTGGGAAAGTTGACTATGTACCTGGGGCTATCGAGCCCTGTCTCCGTGATGATCCCGCGCCCCGGCATAACCCGATCTTCCTTGCAGGCCTCCGTGTAAACTCTGTCGTTCTCCGGATAGCGCCGCGCGAACTCTCTCGCCAGACCCGCGCCGGAGACGCCGACGCAGTTGACTGGGTTAACGATCGCCTCGACATCCGCCTCGAATATGCTGCCGTCCGTGTAGGTGACTCTCATCACTGTCCCATCCTCACGAAGTTCGTGTACCCGCCAATACCGATGTCCCTCCAGTAGAGGTGCAGCTCGCCGCGGAAGATGCCTCTCCTGCCGACGGCAATCTCAACACCCCTGAAGCGACCGTATCCACCTCTGTTCACCTCAAGATAGGGTAGTCTTCTTCTCGTCTTCATTCTGCCTCTCCTTTCCATGATTCCTCTCCAGACAGGAGGAGATAAGTCCATTTACAGAAATAAGCCCCGTCACGGCATTTCGTGACGGGGCTTATGCGCTGTCAGTCGCGCCGTCGGCCTACCAGGGCAGGTCGTCTTCCTGCTGCTCCGTGCCGTTCCCTGCGGGCGCTCCGGCAGGGGCGCTGTCGCTGGGGGCGCGGTCCAGGAACTGGATGAAGCTGGCGGTCAGCACGAACTTCACCCTGTCCTCGCCGGCGTTCGTCTTGTAGAAGTCCAGCTCCACGCGCTCGCCCTCGACGTAGAGCTTGCTGCCCTGGCGCGTGTACTGGTCGAGGTTCTCCGCGAGCCCGTTCCACGCGGTCAGATCCGTCCAGAGGGTGTCCTCCTGGCGCTCGCCCGCGCTGTCCGTGAAGCGGCGGTTGAACGCGATCCTCGCGTTGGTGACCGCAATGCCCGCCTCGTTGGTGTAGCGCATCTCCGGGTCCGCGCCCAGATTGCCGATGCCGCGGAAGCGGATGTATGTCTCGGAGGTGTCTCCCAGAGGCAGAACCCTGTGCGCCGCGATGACCATACGGGCCTGCAGCGCGCCGTCGCTCTGCCTGTTGTACTCCCGCACCTTCAGGTCGCCGTCGATGAAGATGGCGTCCCCCTCCTTGAAGCGGTTGGCGCAGAAGAGCGCGGTGTTGTTCCAGACCTCGACGGTGAACTGCGTCTCGCGCTCGCGCCTGTCGCCGCCCTCGGTCTCCCACGACTCGCTGACGGTGACCGGGATGCGGCCGCCGACGGCGCCGGACTCGAACTGCTGGGTGAAGACGTTGCCGCTGACCTTGCCGATGATAGATATGTTCTTCATTGTGAAATCCTTCCGGGCTCTGCCCTGGTTGAGATATAGTTGATTCCGTCCTAAGCGCCGCGCTACACGCTGTCCCAATTACCTGAGATCCGCACTCCGTTCTATAAGTCCGACCGAAGCTCTCAGCCGGACCGCCGTTTCGATGCAGCCTTACGCGGCTTCTGCCGCTTCGACCGCCGCGCCGTCTGTCTGCCTGACCCGGCAGGTCAGGAACCTGACATCCGACGCCTGCACTTCGAGGCTCGCCTTCTGCCTGCCGTCGCGTCCGCGATACTTCGACACCTGCACCGGACCCTCGATGCGCACGCAGCGCCCCCGGTATAGGTAGGACTGGCAGGCATTCGCCTTGCCGCCGAAGACGCTCACGTCCACAGTGTCCGTCCTCTCCCTGCCGCGCCTTGCGCGTACCGCCTTAACCTGGAACGAGCTGACGTCGGTGCCGTTCGCCGTGCGTGAGTGGTAGGGGTTGGTGCCCAATTCGCCCACGACCGTCGCCCTCGCATAGTGCTCTTCGCCCCTCCTGCAGAACGTCACCTCGTTTGTGGTCACGGTCGCCTTCGCTTTCACGCCGCCTCTCTTGCCCTGCCTCACCGAGAAGTCGAGTGTTCCCTCGACCTTGACGATTGCGCCCCTGTCCACGCACCTGCTGGCGTACTTCGCCGCAGGTCCGAACACCAGCAGGTCGTAGTAGTCGCGCCTGATAGGGTCGACCTGGACGCCGATCTTCAGCACCGCCATCTTCCCGTCCGCCTTGAGCACCGGCTTGAAGGCGGCGAATCCCTTGATCTCGATATTCAGCTCGTGTCCGATGTTTTTCCGGCTGGTCATCTCTGACAGTCCTTTCCCGGCATTGCCGACTATGGGTTGCTGATACACGTCTCTCTTCCTGACGGGGCTGTGCTGCCCGCGCGCTGTGGCCTGAATGAGGTCGTAGGCGGGGGTATCGAGGAGATGCGGGAGAGCGCCACTCTCGCGCGGATGTTTAACTTGTCGCCCCTGTTCACCCCTGAGTTGCGCTTGCCTCTCCGCGCGGAAGGTGCCGTTGAGCCTGTCCGCTTTGATCGTGGGCTGAGAGGTAACCCGGACGACGGCATCGTGGAACACGCAGGTTGCGTTCTGCTTCTCCATCCTGCCTTCTATGGTCAGCGTGTCTCCGATGCTCCAGCCAAGCGCGCGGGGCGGCATCAGGTCGTACCGCCGCACGAATACGGACACGACTTCGCCGTCGTCGGTGCGCAGGCTGATTCCACTCGTTCCCGGCGTCCAGACATTCGTGGGCTTGTTGCCGTATACGTCGGATACCACGACGCCGTGTATTGATCCGCCTTCTCTGTCGCTGCACCTGCCGTTGATCTTCCGAATTGTCGCGTCGATGATGGCTTCTATGAGATTCACGAGCTCCTCCTTGTTGCGAGTTCCGTCAAAGGGAAACCCCCGCTGGCGGGATGCCCTGCGGGGGTGTTGATTGGAGAATGGCGATGATTACCCAAGCGCCGCCATGAAGCGCGTCTTGCCGTCGGGGACCGTCGCCAACTCCCCTATATCCTCGTAGCCCCCGGGCAGGCTGACCGACGACGCGTTCGCAAGTGCCGCGCGCGGCTCGTCGCCGTCTTCGGGATCAAGCCCGAGTAGCCTTCTAGTCAGGCTCTCGCCCTTTTCGTTGGCGTCTAGCGCGAGAACCACCTCTCCCGCCTGCACCCTGTTGAGCTGCTTCACCAGCCGATCGATGTTGCCGTTACCTGCGAGCGCCACAGACGGCAGCCCCCACTCGCGCAGCGTCAGCCAATCGAACACACCCTCCGCTACTATCAGACGCTTCATCCGACCGGGTAGGGTGCCGATGCCCAGAATAGCCTTCCTTCCGGGTAGCGCATTGAAGCGAGGCTTCACGTTCTCCCGGACGGTGCGACCCGTTATCCAAAGCGGACTGCCGTTCAGTATCTCCGGAATGACCACCATTCCAGCGAACCGTTCACGTCTGCCCTGATCGAGCAGAAGCCCTGAGCGCAGGATGCGAGCATTGCCGAAGCCCCTCTCATGGAGGTGTGCCTTCAAACCATTTCCAGTGCAGTATCCGAGTTGCAGCGCTTCCGCAGTCGCTCTGCTGATGCCGCGCCATTTGAGGTAGTTCCGTCCGAGCTCTCCCGAAGCTGCGTTCAGCAGGATTTCCCGGTAGTAGGCAAGTGCCGCACGAACTATCACGCTGTCCCGCCTGGGAGTGCGATATGGCTTTGGCTTCGAGTAGTGCGACCTGGCCGGTGCAGCGGTCTGCTGTTGAAGTGTCCTGGCGGCGGCCTGAACACTCACATTGTCCAGCTTGCGGATGAAGTCGAGGGCGTCGCCCCACTCATCGCAGCCGAAGCAGTGAAAGCGCTGACTGTCAGCGTAAACGGTGAAGCTGCCCTCGCTCTCGTCATGGAACGGGCAGACGCCCTGGCGAACGCGGCCCGAGCCGGGAGTGAGCTTGATGCCGCGACTCTCCACGATGTCTCCGAGGTCTCTGGTCCGTGCTATCTGTCCGAGTTTCGTCAAAGGTGCAGTTGCCATGGATGGGCTCCTTTCTGCAATTGGGTTGCTCTCCGGTTGAATTCAGAATTGAATGAGACGTGACGATACGCAGTACGCCTCAATATGCGAGACGTGCTGTTAGGGAATAAGGGAAGGGTGGGGTATCAGAGTGTCAGCGAAGAGTGACACAGAAAGTGGTCGGTCGGTGCGACATGCGGGGTGGTCGGTGAGTGGTCGCTGGATGAGGGAGGTTTTGAAGGAAGTCGAAGAAAGCGCGTATTACAGGCGCGCAGGGGTGGTTGGTAAGCGGCCTGCACAATCTCTTGAAGACACAAGAAAGTCCACCACTGTTTCGCGGCTCTTTCAAAAAGCTCCGCAAACGCGATGGACAGAGGCCTCGAATTGCACCAGCCAGGAGCGCGAACGCTACGACACATGCCAATGCCACTTGCCGAAATCCTGAACACAGAGGGACTGGGAGCGCGAACGCTACAACGCGAATCCATGCATTCCTAGCCGGAGTGTGTTCCGGCTGCTTCGACTACGACTGCTCTGAGGCTGCAGGCGCAACTGATGGGGTGGGGGATAAATAATTACACCCTTATTATCTCACGGGATTTGGGCGAGTCAAGAAAAATGGCCCAGAAACACCTCATATTGCTCGAATTTGGCGCAACTTCGCCATGGGTTTCAGGGCTTTGGCGCGTCCCGTCTGATTATTGACGAAAGGAGGTCACATTGCGCTTGCCCTCGTACACTGCACAGTAATTATGCAACGCGTGATGTCAAGACTAGGTTATGTTGACATTTGCGATTTTCAGCCCGTCATTCCCGCGCAGGCGGGAATCCAGAGGGGTTGCGCGGGGAGGTCAATGCCGTAAACAGCCGTTTTCAGTGCTAACTCCGGCCAAAGTGCTTTGAAATTCAAAATGTCAACACGCCCTAATTCCATTGGGAGACGCTTGCATAAGCATTCCTTGCACAATTACAGGCGTTCATGGGTTAGAGATGCATGTCCGGTTGCGCAAAAATAGCCGCTCCCAAGTATCCGAGTGGGCAGCGGCTATTTCCTGTCTGTCATGTGACCTCGTAGGCCTATTCGTTAAGCAAGCACTTTAGAGCGGTTCCTAAGATCGCGTCCTCTCTATAACGTGAGGGAAATCGCGTTTCGACTGCCTCCACCAGCGGGGCAAGCTTATTCGAAGAGGGTGTAAGCCTGTACCACCCATGTTTGCTCCCGTCATAGATGTCCAAAGCGTTGGTCATTAGGCTGAATTTGCAGCCCTGCACAGCGGAGTTCCAGCGAGCTTCTTGAGTTGGTATCCACTCAAGCTTGCCACTCTCCGTCCTCTCAATCAGAGTTTGTATTACGTCGTTGCTCGTAGCCACTCGGCAGCTCCTTTAACGTTTCGGTCTGCGATACCCTTCAGTTGGACGCCCTCGGCGCCGCATCTCGCTCTCCCAGTCTCGTGCGCTCTGCTCGGTCACGGCTCGGCCCTCTTGAACGATGCGACCATTCTTGATGCCGGATTGTCGCCTGTGCTCAGCCTCTCGTACTGAGAGATCACGGCTTGTGATCCCAACGTGAACGTCTCTGTTTCCATCCTTGAATCGATACTTCCTGTGCGTTCTATCAGACATGAAAAACGCCTCCCTTCATTCAGGCTCGCTGACACGGGAGACGAGTCGACCCCTGAAGCCACAGATCGTCATTTTAGACGCTTTACAGCTAAGTAGGGTCCTTGATATACTCTAGCCGCTTGGCGTCACCGTATCGTCAAGTGGTTCAAGGCACCGGTGGCTATTTTAATTTACCGGTGCCTTCTCTGCTCCTCATGGTAGCGGATGCTAAGTACATGGTCAAGGTTATTTGGAACTACCGTGCTTGCTCGGTCTCTATCGCCTCTCCGCGCCATGTCTGCGAACGCTCATACTCATGCAAAAAGTGCTTTCGCAGACGTCTCCGCTCCGCACTGCCTTTCTACAAACTGAATGTTCCCCAAAGGTCTCCAGCACGTCAAACATCGTACTCAGGTAGCCCAGAGGCAACACCTCACATTCACCGCAAGCCTGGCACATCGCGCCACCATAGACAACTGACTTGGTAGAAATCTCTGGTATTGGGCCTACAGATAATCGCCCAAGGCGTAGATGTCGTCAGCCGCCGGCCCAGACGGCATCCACGCCAGCCTCCTCATATACCCTTTTCGAGAATGCAACTTCAAGGACAGTGTGTCCTGCTTACTCGGTCAAGTCTCTCCTGAAGATTCGTCCTGGATATTGTTGCACGAGCAGATGATGGGCGACGCTGAACTTCGGGAAACGTGAGGATTCACCAACAACTAAGGACTTCAGGCCACGAAAGTCGGCAGCGCCTCTTCGGGCACTTTCATTCAATGTTTCCTTGCGGCGCGGTGCCTTTGTCCGTGCTGGCGGAATCATCCTGGTCAAACTCGTGCGGTAGCCATTCCTTACGATACCCATCTGACCAAGGTGGTGCGGTGACGCTCCAGTCCTTTTCACCACAGACCTCGCCACACCGTTCCACACCGCGGGGGGAAGGCTGTCGCCTGAGGATTAGGCGTGGGAGCCACAGGAGTATCTTCAGGCGCCGACGGCGGCGCAGCTCATGCTGAATAGCGGCTTCGTTCAGCTGAATATCAGCTTCCCGCCAGCGCGTCTCTATACCCAGCCTCGTGGACGGCGCCCACGTACGGTCGCCATTTACGTTTTCGCCAATTGTCAGGGCATAGCGGCTGTTCACCATCAGCAGTTCCAGGCTCATCTGCTCGTTTCGCAGCGCCAGCTGCCACGGAGTGAGAGGCTTTCCTGAGGACGGCTCAGGAAAGCTATCCGACAGCACGAGCAATTTGCGGCGGGCCGCGATAATCTCGGCGGCGCTTGCCTGCCATTCCCCATTTATAACGCGTCCCACTGAACCGAAGAACCACTTCTCGTCGGGATAGGGTTTCTCAGGGACGAGCGCCGACATCCGCATGCCGATCAGCAGGCCCCTGTCCTCGTGTCGATCTACCGCATACCTCTTCTGCCTCTGATGCGGATGCACTCCATACCGCAGCTCCGCACCTGTCAGCCCGCACTCGAACATCTGCGTGTCGGGGGCGAATGCTACTCGCTTCGCCCCAGCGTCCGCGAAGCTCACTTCTTCTCGTGTATGGAGGTAGTACAATGCGTCTCCGTGCAGCCCAGCAGGCGCGGGGTCTCGTATCCATCGCCAACCTCGCGCCAGCGCGCGCGCTCCCGCTCGCGCCGCTTCCAGTTCCAGCTCGGCCAGTACGGGAGTATCCACCAACTCGGCCAACTCAGCCGGCGTTTCTGCGTCGTCTATCTTTTCCGGTAGGGATAGAGAAGCGCTGCCGCCCGCGCTCCCTCCTTCTGCTGTATCCCGTCCCTCTTCGTCCCGCTGTGCCTCGACGGAGCTTCCTTGCGAGGCCTCAGCCGCCTGTTCCGTGCGGTTTCGCCCATTAGCGTCGCACTCACGAGGCACCGTTCCCGTATCGCCGTCCTCTCCGTTCTGTCCACCCTCATCGCCGTCGACCTCACTGCCACCAGTCCCATCGCCTGCTCCTTCTTTCCCGATAGAGGATGAAGTCTCCGGCTCCTCTTCCAATATCTGTATGCCGTGCGTCCCTGCGTACCTCTCGACGGCCTCCAGCACCACTCCCGTTACTTCGCCAGTCCCCTGCAACGCTCGCCTTAGCGGGTCACGGTTCACTCCAAGGGCTTCCGCCACTCGCCTCTGGCTTGTGCGGTCCACCCACGCCTGCAGCCATTCGCGCATCTCATCTCTGCGCAGATTTTCCCGTTCGCTTGCCATCCCTGCGCTCCTACAACGTTACTGCCAACGACCGACCACCTGCCCTACGCTCCCCCTCGAAATTACCCGCGATTCCTTTCGTCTCATCGATCCGACCGACCACCGCCGTGCCGCTTGTCCTCCACCTAAAACCCTTCTGCCTTTTCTCTATTTGCCCCGACCGACCACCCCCTCCCTCTCTGGACAGGGTATTCACATGCAATTCGGGCTGCGGGCGCTAGACCATTTATTCGCTTCTGTAATCGCGGAACAATCGCAGAAGCAGATTATCCGGCCTTAATGTTCGGTCCATGCGTTAATAGGGACTCCAGCGTGACGGCGCCCAAATCTAAATTGGAGGGGATCAACCAGCACGGTCCCAAAACGCCCTCCGTGTCCAAACCAGACAGACTTCCTATCAATAGCGGTACTCTCTGGCCTTGACGTCTCCCTCTCCGCATCTCTCTCGACGCGTAGGCGGCGCAGCGACTTGCAGCAGCCGAGTCCGGAAAGACGACTGCCACCACTGAGCCGCTCTGGAAATCTCTCCGGGTTTCAAGCGCGCCAAAATATCGGCGGTAGCGCAGCAGTCGTTCGTTCATGCGCACCGGCTTGATTGCTCGCTCCTCGTATTCCAGCATCAGCGTTACATTCGTTCCCTGCCATGACAGTTCACCGGTCGCATCCGGTTTCAACCCATAGCGACGATTGTTGTAGTGAAACCACCTTTCCCACCGATGAGGTGGAAGCATTTCCGCCAGCCCCCACTCATCCGCTCTATGGCAGGAAGATGCCAGTGCGGAAATGAAGCAGTGTACCCCTTCTGTATGCTTGAGCTCACGAGCGAGAACACGCAGCTTGGAACCCACGATGCGGTAGTTGGGTAGTCCAAGGGCGACATCACCCTGCTCATCAGGGTGAACCGCCCAGAACCTTGTCAGGTCCGACAGCCTGGTCCGATCTCTCCACGCCAGATACCTCAGTCCGCCCATGCTGAGCGCAAGCCGCGTCTCGCTGTCTTGCCTCTCCGCAGCCGTTCTGCCAAATCTCAACCCCACGACCAATCCAAGACGTGCAAGCTGTGCTCTACCATCCTTTGCGTGTTCCATGCTGATGCCAAGGAATCCGGCCAGGTACGACAGGCGCATCAGGGGCCAGTCCGCAAGAGTGTCGAGCATTCTGCCGCCAGGCTGAGCGAGACTGCAGGAAACCAGATCGGGCTCGCCTTCCCGGTCTCCTATCAGACCCTCCGCCATTGCCACCCGTTTTGGCGACGCAGAAGGAGACGGCGGTGGTCGTCGCACTACGCTTCCAATCACGCCCTCGATTGCAAAAGCGGTATCAGGACGATAGACGTGATTGCGCCATAAGGCATCGCCGGGACGCATATTACGTACATCCCTTTCTACCGCGACAGAGAGGTCAAAACCTTCCCCTTTCATCCGTTCCAATATGCCGTGCGCCTCCATCGGTCCCGGAACGACGAGCAGCGCCGCAAAAAAGCCATTTCGCCGGTGCATCTCGATCAGGCTTCCCAGACGGCTGTACATCGAGCGTCGGGGCAGGGCCGACCCAAAGCGAGCTATGCCGAGCGTTCGTCCGTCAGGAAGTGTCATGAACGCATCGAGCGGGCCTGACCGCTCCCAGCGCCAACTTAGTCGCCCCTGATAATGCAGGGAAGCATCGAGCGCGATCCGGTAGCAGATAGCCACCGTTTCCATTCGCCTGAGCAGCGATCGTCGCCACTCGGCAGATAGGGGAAATCGCCTTAGCGTCTCGTGCAGCGCCAGCTCTTCGAGTTCCGCGAAGTTCGAGATTCCGCGCGGAGTCAGATACCATCGCCGCATGCGCGATCTCTCATTCAGCGAGTGCCTGACCGCGTCAACCAGCCCGCGTTTCTGGAGCCGGTGCAGCGCGTTCAGAGCCGTTCGTTCCGTCAGAGAGGAGACTGCCGCAAGCTCACGCCTCTCCAGAAACGGCATGCGTCCGAGCGCGCACACCGCCATCTCGTCGCTGCTTTCGGTAACAGTCGTCGTCATCAAGCCTCCTATTCACCGTCGCCAGCCCGATAGTCATGGATGCCGCTCTTATGGTCTCGCGCTCCCAACGCGTGTCCCTACTAATCCGGCACAGCAACGCGCCAATCATGATCATTGGAGAGGATGCCCCAGACTACGAACGGTGGACCGTCCGCACGAAAGCCAAGCAATCCAGGAAACTCTCCTCCCATCCCGTACATCACGATGAACCGCGCTGCGACGGCCGCATCCTCGAACTCACGCCCCAGTGTCCCCCGTCCCCTCGCTCTCACTTCCATGACCGCGACATCGCCCACCGACCGCTCCCAATCCAGCCCCACGACCTCCCACCCGACGTTGCGTTCCACCCAGGACTCAACCTCCTCGAAGTCGAACTCATGGGGGAAGCGCGCGTCCGCCAGCATTCCGCTTACAAGCCGCCCCTGCAGCCCAAAGCGCCCGTTTTCGATACCCTCACGGGTGAGCTCAACCAACAGGTCGAGGTCCTCATCCACAACATCCGACGCAACCGGTTTCTTCGCGCCGACCACGAACGCCGACTCAGATTCACTTGCCCGGGTTTCGCTATTGGAGTGCGAGTGACCCCATGTTCCGCTCGTCACACCGCCCGCCATCCCGACCATAAAAATGAAGACAGCAGTAAGTACCCGATTCACCATTGCAAGCTTCGATCGGCTTCTCATATTCCTATTCCCCATTTAGAATGACCTGATGGCGAGGCCACGCCTTCTCTAATTGGTATCGATACGCGACCATCATGGCTTCATCGGCGTGCCGGGTGAACGGCAATCGGATGATGTGGGTTCCGAACAGGCAGGTGATGTAAGGGTCCGGACGACCATCGACGAAATGCTCGCCATGCCAGAAAGCTCCGCGCAGCTTCAGGCGCAACTGCTGATTCTGGCGGGCGTTCACTCTCTCTTGCAGATCCTCGAACCTGTTCGCATTCACGCACCACGTCGCATCTTTGCATCCGCATACTTCTACCACGACAATTCATCCTTCTATACTGCCTTCTCAGTCCGACGGTCTAGACTCTAACCGGCACCGCAGCCCCACTGTCGTCGTCTTCGTCGTCCCTATTCTCATCCTCATCCTCGGTATCTTCCTTCTTGCCGCGACGGCCGCGTTTGCCGCCCCGGTCACTAGCGGGGCCCTGTCCGAAGTCCATGCTTCCGTCATCACCGGTCCGATCCAGTCTGTCGCGGAAGTCGCTCACGTGGTCGTCCATGTAACGCGCCTGCTCCCGTTCAATCTCGGGCTGCGGCCTCGTGTAAGCATCGGAAGCCAGGCGTATCGCCTCGGCAACCGCGGAATTGCCGGGCTGCGGCGGCAGGAGCCGCATCGAGAAATACTCGGGGCGCAGCCCGCCCAAGTCCAACCTGCCGTAACAGTTGTGCGCCGCGAGTCCGGTGATGTCCTCTTCGTCAAGCCGCTCGCTGTCAAGTTCAGGCAGCAGCCTCATTGCATCGACCGCGTTCACCTGGAACACGCAAAGACAGCCGACATTAGCCAGTATCGAGTCCCTCATCGTCGGAGATAGCTCATCCAGCCTCGACAGGCTCTGAGTCGCCAGAACGAGGGAACCACGGTACTTGAGGAGTTCCGACAGCATTTCCTCGTATTCGACGCCCGGAATCGTCTGCATCTCGTCCACGACAATCATCGCGCCACCGCGCTCGGATACCGCTCTTTCCCCTTCCTGCCTGATGACCGACTCCACGAGATTCAGCATAGCGGCGCCGACGAGAGCCGATACGTGCCGCCCTACCGCGCCCTGGTCCGTGCTGACCAGCAGAACGTCCCCGTTCCTCACGACCTCGGCCACGTCAAGCGTGCAGCTGCGCTGACCGAGTATCTCGCGCGCCGCCGCAGACCCGGCATACTGAGCGAGCCGCGTCTGCACCGGGGCGAGGGCATCAGCAAGATACTGGACCTGCCATGTCCCGAAATCGCTCTTCCACCAGTCAAGAATGAACGGGTCCCGCACGCGCCGAAGCACTTCATTGCGAAAGCCCTCGTCCGTGAGCATCAGTCGCCCGTCCAGCAGCGTGTACTGGTTGTCGCGCGGCAGCGTCTTGTTCGCTTCGTAGAGTGCCTTCAGCGTATGCTCGAGGATCGTCTGCATCCTGCCGCCCCACTGGTCCCACAGCGCGCGAGCCACCCGCACGATGGTATCGACCGTCGTCTCACGGTCCAGGAAGACATGAACGTCCAGCAGGTTGATTCCGCATCTTCGAGTCTTATCCCCCAGGTCTATCAGCCGCACTCGCTCAGCCACTTCTTCCGGAACGCGTTCAAGTATCCCGGCCACCAGGTCCGCGTGCGGGTCCACCACGACCACTGCCTGGTCGTCCCGTCCGGCGGCTTTCTCTAGCAGCCTGCTCCCAACAACGTGCCCCATCAGGGTTGACTTACCCATCTGCGTCCTTGCGGCGTACAGGTGATGCCGCCTCATCGCACGCGGGGGAAAGCGAACAAGCCTGACTTCGCCGTCACCAACGACTTCCTCACCGACCAGCGCTCCTGTATCAAGGGCTTGAGGCAGAGGCACCCTCCTGCTACCCGCCCGCTCCAGTCCCTCGACCCTGGCGGATTCGCCAGGCAGGTGCCAGAGAGCCGCCACCTCGCGCACCCCAACAACTCCTCGCCCTCTTTCGTCGGGAGGGCTGAACAGTCCACGCTTGCGGTTGTCAGCCTCGAAGCTCAGGAGGCTTCCGTTCAGGTCACCCTCCGACACCCGGACGAGGTCGCTTACAGCGAACCTGCATCCCAGTGGATTGTCGAAGCTCCGGTAAGCCGCAACCACAGGGGCGAGCAGCGCTTTTGCCCGAGACGACGGCGCCTCGCCGCCGACCACGGCGAACAACTGCACCTCCAACCTGAACGCAGCCCCGGATATGCGAATGGCAACCTGCTGCGGATCGTAATACTCCTGCTTGGGTATCTTCCTGAAGAACCCCAGCTTCCAGAACAGCAACCCAAGACCGCCGAGCGCAATCACTCCCACGACGCCGTACAGCGCTATCTGCCATATCTGGCCCGACTCCCACATCTGCTTGAACCAAAGTCCGATCAGGAGCATCGCCATCCCGGCAATTACGATGTACATAATCCACTGCGTCAATGAATCCGTCGCAGCGTCGTTCGTCGCCGTTGAAGCACCACTGCTCTTC
Source organism: Dehalococcoidia bacterium (assembly GCA_965203955.1). Taxonomy (GTDB): domain Bacteria; phylum Chloroflexota; class Dehalococcoidia; order Lucifugimonadales; family JADFKI01; genus Bin90. Next base: position 1,053,820 of record OZ241923.1, read on the forward strand.
GAGGACTGCCCACGCCCCGCCCGTTCGAGCTGCTGCGTCATTCGCTCCGTCTCGGCCGCCTTCTGGTTCTCACTCCCGGCGCCACTCATCGCCCGCGCCCGCCAGGACTCCGACCAGTCGTGAGACATCTGGCTCAGCACGAGCCGCGACAGGAGCCTCTCTTCGGGCCTTACGTCGCTCGACAGCCCGCCCAGCATGTCAACGAACGGGTCAGACCCGTATCCAAGCACTCCCGTGTCGTCGTACACTTGAAGAGGCAGCCATTCACTGCCCCCGGTTCGAAGCCTCTGCATCCACACAGTCTCTTCATCTCGGAACTTCATGGGGTCGTCGCAGTCCTCGATGTACTCCAATCCCACCTCCGGATAGTGCGCTCTGAGCTGCTGGGCAACGCGGTCCGGGTGCTCGCTTCTCACGAGCATCGATACGCCCCTGGGCTCGGCGACCAGTTCAAGGCTGAACGGTTCTTCCGCGTCCAGGGACTCCAAAAGGTTCTCGAAGCTGAGAAGTGTGTACTCGCCTAAGCGCGGGGGCTTCACCCTCAGCAGCGTCCCGTCAGTCTTCATGTCAAATCTCCTTATGCACGTCAGCCCTTCCTGAACCGTCAAAGTTCACTTCCTCGTCGTAATTGGCGGCGAGCAGCAACTCCTCGAATACGCTTATACAACTCTCTGGTTCCATAGACCCTGCTTTTCCTCCTACCATGTAAAGATGAGCGCCAGCCCGAAACCCACTCCACTCAGCGCGGAAACCAATATCACCGCCTTATACAGCCTCACCCGGCGCCGGTTGGCACACTCAGCGCACTCGCTTGGGTCCCGAAGGTGAATGCAGCCCAAACCGGGCGCAGCCTCCGCAGTTCGTTCCGTGGGTTCATGCGCCATAATCTCGTTCTCCTATATCCGCCGGGCGTCAGTGAGCGCCGGCCTCCCACTCGATGATCTCGTGCTCCGCTGGCGCCGACTCCATCTCCACAGGAAAGCGTCCCATCGGCGTCAGGAGCAGCCCCTGCCCGGTCGGATACGACGGCAGTTTGTCGGCGATGTCATAGGGCAGTTGGAATGTGTCCGCGATCGTCTCGACGACCGCCGGGTCTTGGCGCAGCAGCAACTTGTAGCTTGCGTTCTGAATGACCGCGCGACCGCTGTTTCCTCGAACGCCTTCGCTGGTGTTCACGGCCAGCAGGTCGTTCACATCCTGCGTAATGCTCGTCAGTCCCAGTACGTGCTTACGCGCGCGCTTGGCGGTGTTCATCATGAACTCCGCTCCCTCTGGCACCTGGATGATCCTCCACACCTCGTCCACTATCAGCTCCCGCGGCCTCGGGTCGCGGGCAGCCATCGTCCAAACGACCTCCGCGCACACCATCGCGGCAGCCGCGCTCATCTCCGGCTTGATCAGCCGCAGGTTGAAGACCGTGATCGGCGGCTCATCGGCCAGCAGGTCAGTTCCCTCGTCCGAGAGCAGGTAGCGCATGCTGCCCGAGTAGAACGGCCGCACCATCGCCGCCAGAGCAGGCTCCTTATTCTTCAGGTGCTCGTACAGCCCGGACCAGTTTCCCTGCTTCCCTTCCGAGGTCACCTTCTCGTAGTAGGTCGTCATGGCGTCGTCCAGGCTCGCGGTCATAGTGGCGTCCAGTTTCTGTCCGATCATCACCTGGACCAGATTGACGAGGTTCTGGATTCGCTCCATCAGCTCCGCACCCGTCTCCGTTACCACGAAGGGATTCATGCCCTGCCCGGGCACGCCCGGAGTCAGCACACGCCCGCCGGCCGCGATCGCGGTATCGACGTACTCGCCCTCAGGATCGACGATGTAGGCGCGAACCCCCCTCGTAAGCTGCCGCAGTATGCTCAGCTTCGCGCTGTAGCTCTTCCCGGCTCCGCTCGTCGCGAGTATCGCGGTGTTCAGGTTCTGAGCCACGGGAGAGTTGAACTTGTCGAAGGTGACGAGGCTCCGCGCGTTGGTGTCAAGCCCGATCAGGGTGCCGTCCCTCGCGTCCATGTCAGGCGGTCCGAACGGGAAGAGCAGGGCAACTGTGCTCGTGTCCAGCACCGTCCAGTGACGCAGCGGGTTGTCGCAGAGCGGCATCGTCATCCGCAGCGCCTTCCCCTGTACGCGGGGCATCTCGTCTAGTTGCGCCATGACCGAGGTGAATACCGACCGCAGCACGGTCACGTACTCATCGAGTTTCTGCTCCGACGGCCCATGAACCGTGACCGCGAGGCACACGTTGAACATCCGCTCCACTCCGCGCATCACCGCGCCGCGGAGCTGAACGATGTCCCGTATGGCAATCTTTTCCTTTTCATCCACGATGCCCTTTCGCTTCAGCTGGATCGTCGCGGACGCCTGCATCTTCGTAAGCTGGCTCTGAAGGTTGGAGAGAGCCCGCGCCGAGGGAATCGGCGTCACTTGCAAGGACACGTCCATAGGTATTCCCTGCGTAAGGATCGACTCCAGGAACCCCAAAGTCATCATGCGCGGGAAGACCCTGACCCAGACCGTTCTGCGGTAGTCTCCGTTATCGCTGCGCACATAGGAGGATTCGGTCTTGTATCGGATGCTCTCCTGCTCCGGCAGATCCGCGGGAGACTGACCGAAGGCGCAACTGAGTAACGCAATGTCTAGCGCGCGGTCGGCAAGGACTCCCGCCGTGAGTTGCACGCGACTTATCGCCGCCATCACCTCTTCCATGCGCTCCTCGTCGCAGATTATGTAGAAGCGCTGGTCCATCAACCCCTCTCGGCTCTCCATGTCACCCAGTAGCACGTCCAGCGACTCCGCCGCCAGGCGGAGCCTCTCGCTGAGCGGCTTCTCCACTTCCGCCGCCTCGCGATGGGCTCGCATCTTCATCCTGAATTCGTTCAGCCTCGGCGGGTGCTGCCTTATCAGAAACTGCACCTGTCCCTGGAGCGAGTTCAGGGCGCCGGCGAAGCTCGCCACGCTCGCGTGGTCACTCTCCTTTCCCTTTAGCTGGAAGACGACCATCTTTCGCCCGTCCGCCCTCACGACACGGTTGCCGTTCTCGATATGGGAGTAGCCCAGATAGCTCAGAAGCTCGGGAACCTCCTCGATATTCTCCGACGGCCACTCACGTTCAAGCTCGGCATCCCGCGCGCGTTCCTCTTCTTCGGGGTCGATGTAAGCGGGTATCGCCGCGTCCTCTTCACTCCCACCCGCACTCCGCCTCAGAAGACGGCAGGCTACGTCAAGCGTCCCGCCGGCAATCTTCCCAGCGGCGCTGAGCGCATCCGCGCCTCTCCTGCGTACGCCATTCGGACTCTCTTTCTCAGTCCCGTCATCCCCAACGTCTGAACCATTTCGCTTCGGCTCGACTCGTTCCTCAGTGGCGACTGCCATCTCTGTCTCCTCCCTTAATTGCCTTCACAAACTGCCCGGCTCCACTGACTCTCCATTTCAAATCCGCCTCGTTCAGAGGCGATCCCTTCACTGCGCTAGCACTACGCCGACCACACATCAGGGTTCAGGTAACGCTCGAAGTTGTAGCGCATCACCACATATATGAGCGTCGCGAGCACGTAGGACATGAACAGAAGCAACAGGCCCACGAGCGGACTGGTTATCATGTTCCGCAGGACGCCGGCACGCTCTCCCCCCGCAGTCGAGTCCACAACATGCATCAGACCGTTCCATGCCATCGTCATCAGAGCGACTCCCACGCCCGCCCAGGTCACGGCTCCCACGACCAGCCCGAAGCGACAGGACATCATCAGGTACAGCGAGTTCACCTTGTCGGCATCCGGCCCATCCGTGTGGTGATACCAGCACTTGGGCCGCCTGTCCCTGCCGTATTCGTACCGCTGCCCGTAGTACACCGTGTATTCCTGATCGGCGCCCGTATTGCCGTAGTCCGGATTCGTGAACCAGAACAGCTGGAATATCTCCATCCACGGCCCCGGCACGCCTTCCGGCTCCTGCGCATAGGCTTTACCGGGATTGCCCAGACCAACCACGACCGCCAGCGCCAGCGCCGCAAGAGCGCCCGCGACTCCAATCCGCGTCGAACGGCTACCTATTGATGCACTCATAGTCGTCCTCCGTCGGCGTTCCGTCGGGCCCGAACGGCTCCTCCTGCTCGGGAATGTTCAGCTTGCACGCGAACGCCCTCCGACAGCCCCCGTACGCCTCGCCCTTGCTGTTCGTCCCGGGCTGTACCCACAGCCACCCGGTCCAGCGCCCCTCGTCGTCCTGAGCGATACCGGAATCGCAGTAAAGCGGTTCGCCGTCCCACAGCCCGATCACGCGCCCTTCCTCGTAGTAGTCCGGCTCGCGCACCTCCCCCGGCTCCGGCGTCGGATCGATGTACACAAGCTCCTCGTAGGGACGGTCGAAAGTCACCAGCATCTTCTCGAAGAGGAAGCTCTGTTCGAATATCAGCACGACATTCGAGTCTTCGGATTCATGGAGGTACTGCCTGTCTTCGCTCTCGACCCGATAGTGCTCGGGCCAGTATTCGTAGTCTGCATAAGACCTGCTGGAGTTCCTGCTGCAGCTGCAACCACCCGGACATCCCCCGCTCCTGCTGCATGAGCACGAACAACTGCTGATATGGCGCTCCACACGCCTGTCGTAGTGAACTATCGGCTGGTAAACCGGCCTCTTCGCCGTGACGCGATGCTCGAGGTCCAGTCGAAGCTGTACAATCGCGCTGTCCGGATCGGTGCTGTTGCGCTTGTCTTCAAGAACCGGCGGCGCGACATTGAACTTCACGGTGTCGGGCTTCAGGGGATCGAAACCAGCGTCGCCAGGCTTCGGAACCTGACCCTGCCAAACCTCGTTCCCTTCTCCGTCCAGAACGAACAGCGTCGCGGAGTTCACGATGTCCAGCGGCTGAATGGTGCTGACCACAGGCCTTACCCTGATCTCGAAGTCCGAATTTCCCTGCGCGAAGACGGCCATCTCCTCCAGCATCACGCTCACATTCTCCGGTGCCACAAGCGGACATGTCCTCACCTCCCCCGCTATCCTCTGCCCGGTTTCGCCTTCAAAGTAATCCTCCGCGCCCGGATCGTCAGGACGTTCGGTCTGGATGCCCAGGCTCACGATTTCGACATCGTTGCCGTTACAGATCTTGTGCCTGTCCAGAAGCGCCGCTTCACCGTCGAGAATCTCCTCCACCGGAACGACGGAAATCACTCTGGGTTTCGGGTAAGGCAGCATCCCTTCGCCGATTGAAAGCGCCCCCTGGTTGCGCTTGCGATCCTGCCAGTTCACGGACAGCACCGGCTTCGATATGGCATCTCGCGCCGAGAGTCCTTCAACATCGTCAACGCTCCCGCCTTGCGCGCGAATGCGGCAGTCCTCCGAGTGCATTCGATAGCTGATGCGTGATGGCGACTGCCTGTTGATGAAGTGTCCCTCGCGCATGGCGATGTCGCAGTACGGTCGTATGTCTCCCCCTTCGGGTAGGAGCCGCCCCCCGGGATCTCCCAGGTAAATGTTCTCGAATACAAACTCTTCTCCCGCGCCCAGGGCCTCGCGAGCGGGGATAGCTCCGGCTCCCCCAACCACTGTCCAAGCGGGAAGCACTCGGGTTCCGTGAGACTTCAGCTCCGTCACGGACTGCAGCGTTTCATTCACCCTGGGACCGGCTTCCTTCAGCGACGCTGCTGCCCTGAGCCTGATCGTCGCCGCCTGCGCTCCCTCATTGATGCTGCCACCCAGCCTGACGACGATGGACTGCAGATAGACCCGTCTGCCCCTGTAATCGTCCGCTACCTGCGCCTCCGCACTATCAAATCCGCAGCCGGCCAGCACGACCCCGGAGACTGCAAGCAGCAGGACCCCGGCCGCAGGGCCTCCACTCCCACCTGAGCCGAACGGCAGCCTCACCTCCAGTGAGATGGTTCGCCCCGTAAGCGGAACCGGCACCCTCAGATGCGTTCCTCGCCGCCTGCGCTGGACCCGTTCCATAGGCCGTCTCCGGACCAGGTCTCTCACTTCGCTTACGTGATAGCGCGCACCGAAGCGGAAAGAGATATATTCGCTGAGGATTCCGAACATCGAACGTCCGCCGGGCCTGATGGCGACGAAGCCCGCCACCAGCACGCCGACGACCGCCGCTATGCCTACCCGCACCATGGACGGCAGGAACCACAGCGGCGCGAACTGAAAGACAACGTATCCCAGCACCACGGCAAGCACCACGCCGAGTAGCTGCTTCGCCGTCAGCCCGAATAGCCACGTGTCCTCTGTCTGCGTGAAAGTGGGCACTTCATGCGTGCGCCACGCCTCTCTCGCGTCTCGCTCCGTCGTCATTTCGATTCAACCTCGACTCAATTACGGCCCCCGCCACTGGCACTCCAGGCACGGCAAGTGCGGCGGGATCTCCTCATGATTGGACACATGCCAGCAGTAAGGTCCGTCGGTCTTATCCCGGCCCATTCCCTTGTAGATGAAGTAAAGTCCGCGCTTTCTGCCTTCCTCTTTATTCGCAACCTGCTCGGCGGTCCATTCGGCCCGTCTCTGCGCCTCTTCGTCCTCAAGCGAAATGGTGTAGAAGCCGCGTTCCCTCTCCCAAGCTGCCCACGGCAGGGACGCCTCATCACACTCACCGACCCAACCGTCATCCCAGACGATGCGACTGTGTTCCACATAGCGGGCATCGAGTGTGTCGGGCAGACTGAAGTCTCTTACGGAGTCATCCACGGCAAACTTCAGAGGCTCCCCCCACTTCACGTAGAGGCTCCTGATTCCACTCCGTTCTGGCGGCGGCGCCGGAATTGGCTTGTTCACCCAGTCCTCGTACTTGCTTGCGCCCATACAACCCGGCAAGCCCGCCTCGTGCTCTCGCCAGAAAAAGATCCAGTGACTACGGTCGCTCCATGTAGGGTTGCCGCTGTCGAAGGCAGTGCCGATTTCGGGACCGCAGGTCACATACCGTGTCTCTTCCGGCCCTTCATAGACCCTTATCCTCTTGCCGCTCGAAACACCCTTCGTGAAATACCCTCTCTCCCTGAACTTGGCCCACTTCACAGCACCCAGTTCCTGCGGTGTCGGCCAGTCCCTTGGCGTTGCCGCCGGTCGAGCAGTCGCAGTCGGAGGCTGAGTCGAAGGCGTATGCGTAGTAGGCGTCGCCACGGCAGCCGTCGGCGTTTTGGCAGGATAAGCATCCGGCGTCGCAGCACGACTATGAGCATTCGCAAACGCGCTGAACTCATAACCGCGGTCCGTCTCCGCGTTACAGGCAATCCCATCCATATCCGTATCCATCAGCTTGGGGTCCTCCTCGGGTCCGCCATTCGACAGAAAGAACTCCTGTGCATCGATCCTGTCCTCGAAGTCGCCGCAGTCAATGTCCTTAGCGACCGAAAACTCCGGCTGCGTTGCAGCGGGGATAGCGGTTGCATCCCGCAGCGGAACAGCAGTCGTTGTAAGCACAGGCGTCGCAGTCACCACAACAGGTGACGGCACACCCCGTGAATATGGAGTAGGCGTCTCCCGAACCAGTTCCGTGACAGCAGCCGTGGGCGACGGCATATCTTGCATCGCAGCAGGCGTACCTTCATTCGGCACCGGCTCCGAAACACCCTCCTGCCCTCCACAGGCAGCAGCGGCTGACGCTATCGGCAGCGCCGCCAACGTGGATGTCACCAACATAACTAATGCTTTCCTTCCGTAAATCGCTTGCATCGATAAACTCCTCGCATTCCCTCTCATTCCCGTTGACGCACTCGCCGGCAACTTGATTCACTGTCATCCCACACCCATCCCTTACGAAGGCCGGCCTGCCCGGACAGGCCTGGGCCACAGCGCAGCCGAGAGCCGTCTTCACTAGGCACCGCGTCCGGCACGGGTTCGCCAACTTCGATCAGAGTCGGCAGTTCCGCCCTCTCCAGCAGGGACTGCTGTCCCGCCGCTTCCGGAGTCGGCGGCGCTCCCCCAGTCTCGTACTGCCGAATAAGACTGATCCCTGACGTCAAAGCCAGGTAGAAACTCACACCGACTACCGCAGCGATAGTGATCAGCGCCGCCAGCGCCTGCTTGCGCGACACTCCGAGAACCGCTGAGACCCTATCGAGCGCGTCACCGACTAACCTATCCTCTTCATTTGCCACCGGCGTAGTTCCTCAATGCCTGATAACTTCAATTCGTCCTTGTGCAACCCGGCACTCCCGTTCCGCCCACGCCGCTTCCACTCCAACTCCAGCCCGCATCGGTGGCGATGTCGTCCAGGCCGTCTTTACAAGCGATTGGACTTCCGTCACCGCCCAGCATCAGCACCTCACCTTCGAGCGCGACTTCGCCTTCCAGCAGCTCGTTCAGATCGAACTCGCCCTCGAACTGGCTGTCCTCCCAGAATCTCACCACGGCCCCAAGGTCACTCGCGTTGATGTAGAGCGTCACCGCGCCGTTGATCAATAGGTAAGCGCTCACCCCCAGCATCAGCCCCTTCACTACCTTCCAGATGATCTCCCTACTGTGTTCAAGCCCCCTTGAGTCGCCCTCGGAGGACATAAGCACGAACATCGCGTATAGCCAGTACCCGACGGCGGCGAGCACCGTGACGAGGATGATCACTCGCGCCCCTGTCCTGGACATGTCGAGCACGGCATTTATCTCCTGGTCCTCGAAGTACGCCTCCTGTGGCAGCCCGGGAGCTCGCGTGAAGACATCCAGGACGACGCTGACCAAGAGATCCTCCTGCCCAGCGCTTCCCAGCAGTTCAGTCACCCCTGATTCAAGGAACATTTCGCCCGCTCTCCGCCTAGTCGCTCAAGACTTGTTGAACACCAGCTTCACAAGGCCGAATACCTCGTCTCCGAACACCCATCCCAGTAGAAACATCATGAAAGCCCAGAACACTATTACCATCAGCATCAGGAGCGCTGACACGAATCCGGTTACCATCGAGCCAAGCTGGAAGAATAACCGCTTCACCGCGCCACCAAATCCCGAGGCCGCGCCCTCTGCGCTCTCAGCCGGTTCGCCCCAACGCATCTGCCCCTGACCGAGCACGAACGTGCCTCCGCAAGTCGAGCATCGAATCAGCTCTCCCGGCACCGGGCCACCCTCTTTAGGAGGCGGTATCTCCAACAGTTCTCCACAAAGAGGACACTGCTCGATCATCGCCATTTTCCTTCCTCATTCGCTGCTCCACTCAAACGAGCATGTTCAGCAGTAAGATCGCATCCGCAACCAGAGCAATCGCTATCAGAATCAGCGCTGTCCGATAGCAAAGACGCTCTTTCCTATACCTGTCGCCGACAATGCGGAGCCATTGAGGCAGCCACAGCTCTGCAAGCCACAGGCAGCCGCCAAACCCGAAGGCTCCGACAACGATTGCCACGGTTACAAACGGGCTCATCTAAGCTCAACCTCACGAACCCTGATGCCAGGTTCGGGCTGGTACTGCATCCTCTCAGCTTGCGTCACCCGGCTCTTCTTCAGTTTCGACATATACCAGACGACAAGCGCAACTATCAGAACCACAGCGCAGGCCAATCCCGCAAAGCCCCCTCCCATCAGCTCGCCTCTGCCCATGAATATGCCCATAACCATTACCGCGCACGACACAACAGCCACATAGACCAGAAAGAGCCCGACAGACACGGTCACGAGCCAGATGGCAACCTTCAACATACCTATCCCTCTTCCTTCGAGAACTGCGTCGGGACCGCGCTTTTGCGCTCAGGAGCACGTGGATTTCTGCTTGCCATATTTGCCATCTCATGACTAGAAACTTAATCAACTCCCTGAATGGTTATATGCGAGGCGCCATTCCAAGCGCCGACCAGCGGTCCCTAAATTCCTCGTCACTTACTACATTGTCCGGTTGCTTCATTCCCGTCAGCATCACTAGCCTCTCCATCCGCCCACGCCCAACCTAGATCTGTCAGCCCCGCATAGTCGTCCTCGCAGAGAACGACCTGGTTGTTGTACATGCCTAAAAACTCACCTTCCATGCGAATCTCCGTTGCCGAAGATTCCACGATTCCTACCTTGCCTACGTCCACGCTCTGCCCACCAAAGGCGGTAGAGAAAAACTCCACGCCGCCTCCTATGAAGAAGAACGCAAGCGCGCAGCCCCCCGCCGCCGCGATGCTGAAAACTATCTGGTTGCGCGCCCTGGCGAACATCTGCGGGTCGTCAGCCGCCCGGTTGAGCTTTATGAACCCCCAGATGCAAAATCCCGTCGATATGAGTATCCCGCCCCCCATAAGCCAGCGAACTATCGTCTGTCCGCCGCGAAAAAACCCCTCGATTATCGACTGGTTCTGCACCCTGTATGTCTGCTCGGCGACGGGCTCGACAATCGCTGCTGCATGCTGTACCTGCGAAGCAAATTCAGCTCCGAAATCAATCATTTCCTGATACCTCCGTTAACTTGATGCCTACACCGCCCTCATCCTCAGCCCCTGACCCTTTCTCGACTGAATCACTCCCTCTCGCCAACTTCTATTCATCCGGACTACGCATTCCGTAGTAACGTCTCCGCTGTTCGTCGTTATCAACGCGCCGTGCGTCATACGGCGGGTGAGAGGAGCGGCCGCCGAGTTCCCGCGACGCGGAGCGTCCCCAGTCGGCCAACCCCTGCGAGAACCCGGTTCGCCGACCCTCCTCCGCTAGTTCTCGCCCGCGCTCGACAATCCGTTCGCCACCCTCACGAGCACCCCGCGCAAGGCGCGCGCTGTCGCGTCCGGCCTGCTCAACAATCTCTTGTGAATCAGGCATCGTGTCCACGCGATAGCCTTCGCCCGCATCCTCGATTCGCCTTTCCATAACTTCGTTGAACCGCCGCTCTCCCACCTGGTTGAGCAACCGAGACTCGTTCTCCGTTGCCATCCTGGTCGTTCCCTCGTCGCGCACGAAGTTTCCCTCGCCCATGAACTGGCTGCGAGTACCCATTGCCCTGTTGAAGCCCTGCACTCCGAGCTGGTCAGGCGCGATGAGTCGCGCTTCCGCTGGCGTCGCCACACGCTGTTGACCGTTCTCCGTCACTAGATACTCGCCCTGGCCGTTTCTCTGCCCCTGAGTCCTAACGCTGCTGTCCATCGCACGCGAGAACTCTTCGTCACCCATCACTGACCGTGCATGCACCTGCTCGCCTGTGAGCGGACGAATCGCGCCGCCACTGTTCTGCCACGCGCCACTTCCCACATAGTGGATTCGCCTGCCGGCAGTCTCCCGGAACTCCTCACCAAGAGTCTGCCGAGCCACATGCCCCTCGCTTGTCTCCGGCGTGATACGCTCAGAGTCAACGTCCCTTACCAATCGCACACGCGCCTGATCCATATATCCGGAGTAGCCCTCGCGGAACGCCTGTCCCATCTGACCCATCACCGAGGGACGCTCGACTCCCCGGTCATCAAGCCCTTCGGACATTCGCCCGGAAGGGGCATCCGTGACATTGCTCGCGCTCGATGCCGCCTGTACCGTGCGCGGTGGGCTGAATACTCTGTCGAACCGCTCTCGTCCCATATCCGAAATCAACTGCCGCTCAGCCGCCGTCGCAAGCCTCGTCTGCCCGCCTTGCATAACGTATGGACCGCCGAGTGCGACAAGTCCGTCTTGCCGAGCCTGCGTATAGGCATCCTCTCCCATCTCCGAGCGCGCCTGCGTCGCGTCGAAGTAAGTCTGTCTCTGGGGAATCGAGGGGGATCCCGCATCAGCGCGGCGCGCGCTGAACACCTGGTTGAAGCGGTCACGCCCCATGTCTCCGATGACACGCCGCTCAGCAGGGGTCGTCGCGCGAACCGTCCATCCCTCCGCAACGTACCTGTCATTGACCGCAATGACACCTCTTTCTCTCGCACTGTCGAAGACGTTACTGCCCATAAGCGCACGCGCTCTTACATCGTCGGTAATACCCCTCGGACTAGCCGACGCACCGGTCTGAGGCTGCGCGGCAGGCCTGGCCTCAAACGCGCGGTTGAAACGCCCGAAGCCCAGGTCCCTGATGAGCTGACGCTCAGCCGGCGTTGACATCCTGACCGCACCCTGATCCCGTACATACCACTCGCTCAACGCGCGCATCCCACCGCGGCGTCCGCGAAGATACGCTCCATCCCCTATTCCCCTCACCACCTGCCGGATGTCCTCCGCGCGCCGCTCGCGGGGAGTGAGCGGCCTCGCCTCCTGTCCCTGTCCCGACGCGCTCTCCGATGTATCGCCTCTGACCGTGCCTGTCCCGGTAGGGGCGTCAGGCCCATCCGCTCTTGTTACTGGAGTTACCCTCTCTGCCGTCAGCGCCGGTCCCTGCTCGGAACCCGCATCGTAAGACGATGGCGCGGCGTACGGAGACGAGGCGCGTGACTGTGCGTCGATCTCCGGAGAAGCGAAAGAGCCCGCGCCGCGTATCGCGCTGAAGCCCGCGCGCAGCGACCTGAAACCGCCTACCGCAGCGGCGGCGGCGATGTTCGTCGCCCTTGCCGTAACCCCGGACGCCACTCCACTTACGGGCGACTGCGCCGCCAGGCCTCCAGGGGCTGCTGGCCCGGTACCGGGATCACCGCTCAAGCCCGGTGGTCCGCTTGTGCCACCACCCGCTACGAACCCCAGCGCCCTGAATCCCACCGCGGCAAACGAAATCGTACTGATGAAGCTCTCTTGCAGGCTGCCCTGCCCCAGGATGCTCGGCACCTTGAAGGTCACTATCATCCCCATGATGCCGATCAGAAGCGCCCAGAACATCTGCGTGGGAAGCACCGCCTGAAGCGCCGTGTTGATAGAGCCGGTGTCGGCGACTATCCCTACCGGCGTCGCGAGTCGAACGAACCAGATCGCCACGGCGAAGGCGATGATCTGGATTCCGTGCTGAAAGAGCGTCGTCGTAAATAGCGTCACCCACCTGCGCCCCCAGCCCGAGGTCTCGGGAAGCGCCCACATCAGCATGCCCATCGGAGAGATAATGATCAGAAGGTTCAGCAGAACGATACGCATGACGAACTGAGCGATAACCAGGAGCACGGTAATCGCGAATATTTTCATCAGCATGACTATCAGCCCGGTGAAGGCAACCTTTATCGCCACCAGCAGTACCCCGGCAACAGGGACCGCGGTGAGCCAGGCATGCGAGACGTTCCTCGCGACAATCGCAAACAGGGCGTTGCCCAGTGTCAGGGTGATGTCGGCGGGAGTGACGCGCATAGCCGCCGCGACATACCGCGAAACCCCATCGGCCACGTCCACGAGAAGGGAGCACCACCAGTAGCTCGTGAGAGCGGCTATCAGCGCGAGTATCAGCCTGGGCACCGTTTCACGCCAGTCGGCCATCGTGCGCTGCCCGCCAATGAAGCTGCGCACTATCTGGCTCAAACCGATCCAGGCGATGACAAGTGCGAGAGCCGCCACCATCACGTTCAGAAGCGCCGACCAGCCGATCCTCACAATGCCGCGCTCGTAGGTCAGCTCCGGCGGCGTCCCCGTCAGCAGCCCCGTAAAGGTCGTGATGCCGCCATCCATCGACTGCTGTGGTGGCGCAGCGCCCACCCTCTCCAGGACCAGCCTCGGCGCGATAGTTATGTGGCTCAGCTCGTAGTGGACCTGTGTGCCCAGGGGCACATCACCGGAACGCGGATCGCGTCCGTCCAGCACCTCCGACAGATACGTGTCGCGTTTTTCCTGTCTCCGCAGCGGCGGCAGCCCGACGAGCGCCCGCTCTTCGTTGACCTCGATGAATGCCGCCGTGCGAAGTTCCTCAAGCTCCTCTCGCGGGGACTTGTCCGGCTTCTTGCAGTTCCCGTTGGCGTTCGGCTTGTGCGGGTCCTCGGCATTCACCACCAGGTCGTCGTCAGTAGTGATCTTTCCGTCGCCGTTCGAGTCATAGCGGTCGAAGGCCTCTCGCTCCGAATCGGTCATGAAGTGCCCAAGCGCGAAGCACATCCCGCCATGTATCGCCGTTCCCACTCCCTGGAACAGGAATATAAGACCCTTCTCCAGCCAGTTGATAGGCGACAGAACCCTGATTATCTTCTGCCACCAGTTGCCGCCGAGCTTGCCCACGATCTCGAACACCCACCCGTGGATGTGATTATTCGGAGCGCCCTCGTATGGCACGATGTCGAACTTGAGCAGGTAGTCGCGGTTGTTAGTCAGAGGCCTGACCATCTCCGTGCCTTGCTGAACCTCGTCGTTGGCGAACTCGAACTTGAACCTGTAGGCGGTAACGGCTGGAGGCTGCTCGGTCGCGGGTATGCCGTTGCCGTCCTCATCCACCACAACGTCACCTGCGCGGAACAGAATGTTCCCCTCCGAATCCAAAACGTCAGAGGTATGCCGCTGGTACTCGATTATCTCCAGATTGACCCACTCGACCTCATCGAACTTGTCGCTGATCCGGTTCGCGCCCGTCCCACCGGGAACTATCCTGCCCGCGTCGTCCAGTATCTCCCAGCGAATCTCGTACGCCTTGCAGTTGAGGACTATGAACGTCTCGAATCCGCCGTTTCCGTCCCGCTTAGACTGGTCCTCGGGCAGCGCGTTGAAGCCGCTGTTAAGCACCGAAACCTTCACCCCCTCGACACAGTTGCCGAGTCCGGACTCGGTCGGCGGCGTTTCCAACGGCGGCTCCTGGGCAAGCACGCCGCCCGGCACTGCGAATACGCAGAGGACTGCCACCAGTGCGAGAACAGCCAGGCTTTCCTTGCGGCAGGGACTCATAAGATGAGCGAAGCGTCTCAGGACCACCCCACGACCTCCCATCCGACAAGGTGCAGTCGCAGCTCATGTCCCACACCGCAGCGCCACCGCTCCAGTGACCTTCCACACCTGTCCATGACGCTCAGAACGTCCAGGTGGCGACAGTGCGGGCAGGCGATCCTCAACTCCGGACTCAACTCCGCCCCCATGCCGACGCCGGGCGCCATCAAGGCCGCGAGTGGCGGAAAGCACATCGACTGCGGATTCGTGCCGAGATAACGCAGCCGCAGCAACCGACCCTCACCCCGCGACACACCGGCATCCTTCCCATAATCACGCCAGCCGCAGTAGACGCAGGCGAACCGCTCGGGTCTCAGCACCTGCGTACTGATGTCGCCCCCGCACCTGGGGCACCTACCGTTAAAGTCGGCTGCGACTACCACAGCTCATCCTCAACCACAGGCGCAACAGACGACAGGTCCCCATCCAGGTCGATACAGCAGAACAGGACTTGCCGGATGTCGCCCAACCACTCCCCATAACCGACGGCCATCGTGTCGAGCCGCAGGTCCGGACCCGGCTCTCCACCTTCTCTCGACCCCTCGATGTGAGTCCTCTCAAGATGAGTCGTGGCGATGTACGCGGTAAGGACATGGTTCGGCTCCATGTCGCATAGAACAGACGAAGAAAGCGCTCCGCTTTCGCAACCGGCACGAAGCATCCGGGCGTACTCGATCGCGTGCTCGATTCGGGCGCGTCCCGAGGAACTGTCGTACAGGGGCGTACTCCGTCTCAATGCGCCATCGGGCATGCGCTTCTGAAATACGATCTTCACCGTCCGGCTCATCTCGCCTCCTTTCAGCTACCCATTCGGATTACGCCGCGCTCAGACTCCACACGTTCGAGTCGTCATCCCATATCTCGACCTTCATCTCCCTCCCGACAACTCGACCTATCTCAACCTCCATCACCACCCCCCACTCCTCCATCACGAAGCGAGCATCCGACGGGTCATCCACCGCCAGAGTGAACACGGCATTGTCTTCGCACATAGAGACCGGGCTGATTCTTGTCAGCCACTTCTCGCTCCCTTCTCCCATCCGCTTCCTCAGATTGTCCAGAATGTGCAGCCAGATCAGCGCCGGCACCGAATCAGTCCCATCCCTTACCAGGCGGATCCATTCGCACCCGAACCAAACAGGCCAGTTCTTTCCGCCTCCCCATTCCTCGCCAACCAGAGCGTCCCTCTGCCGCCAGGCCGACCTGAGCAGGTCAAGCACCTTCGCGTATCCGTCCAACCCGTTAGGCAGCGACTTCCGTCGTCCCAGCCAGTCGGATGACTCACGAGCGATTCGCATCATCACCAGGTCGGGGTTCGCCTCGGGCGGCGGTCCAAGATAGCCTTCCGTAACGACTCGTCCGTCCGGAGCATCCAGTCCGCCATGTTCGGCGCAGTAGTCAAGGGCGCCGAGAATCGGACCGTAGATGTCGCGCTGCGGACTACTCTCGGTCGCCATCCAGATGAGCGTCAGCATCCAGTGAGTGGCCGCTCGACCACCGGACTTCTCACAGGCGCGTCTGACCCTATGGCTGATTGCGTTTCGCTGCCTTTCCGTGAGCGATGGAAATTCGTAGGCGGTGCGCCACCCTTCAACGAAACTCAACAACTCATCGCACGCCCATTCCGCGCCTCGGTACATGCCCCCAAGGCTGGCGCACTCGTCCAGCGCAGCAAGCAGCCCGTCAAGATTCATCCGGTCTGTCCGCGAGAGCATCACCCATATGTCGCGGCTCCAATCCTCGGGCAACCCGCCGCACGCCTTATCGAGGCGGAATACTCCGTCAGCCACGTCCCCCCGCTCTTTGGGCGTAAGTTGCCAGCCATCCGCCCCCAGTGAACGCAGCAGCTTCTCGACCCGCAATTCCAAATCCGAACTCCGATTTTTGAGCATCCATTGCCTCCTAATTCGATATGCACTTTCCGGAACATCACATCTCAGTAGCGCTTCCTCCTGACGCCGTATCTCCGACCATCTGGCTTCATCTCCTCACCGGATGGCCTGTCCTCCGTGTAGCCCTTTCTCACGGTGCTTCTCAAGACACCCAGAACGTATCCGACAGGACGGTCCCGCTTGGCCTCACGCATCCGCTGCACCGCGTATGCCAGAAAATGGTCGGGTATGTCGCCTGAATGCAACTCGCGCCATAGCTCCTCCACCTCCCTGAATCGGGCTAGGTCATCGTCAGCCAGCGTGACGTTCAATTCGGTCATCGCGGTGATGACCGCCTGCAGGAACGGGGAGTCCGCATCTATCCGAGACCACCGACCTTGCTTTGCGACTTGTCTTGCGCGACGGCGGCGTTCTGCCCTCGGAACAAGCGCAGGCTCGCTTCCCGCATCCTTCTGACTCTCCGGCTCGGCGGCAACGAGAGCGTCAAAGCGCGCCTCAAGATCTGCGAGCCTCCGCTCACCGGTTGCAAGCCACGACTTCATCTGATCGATCTGTCGCACCAAGTACGCTCTCTCAGCGGACTGCCCAACAGACGAATCCGCACTTGCGACAGGCACGGCTGCCTCGAACTCATCCTGGAATCCATCGGACAGATCATCAGGCTCTCCGACCGGCATCTGCGCGTCGAATTCCTCAAACGGAAGCACGAGTTGCTCGCGCGGCTGGGCGGAGAAAGTGCGGTCATAGCGAATGCGCCAGCGACTCTTCTCAGAGTGCTGGTTCGGAGCGCGCCAGATCAGTTCGAGCAAGCCGAGCTTTACTAAGGCGGAACGATGATTGGTGAAGGTGCGCCACTGCATGCCGCGAGGTAGTATCGGCTCGAGGCGCGAGCGGGCCATGAAGAAGGTGTGGTCGTCGCTGCGCGCCTGAAAATGGGCGTGCGCCTCGACGATGGTGTGGAGTACCGCACGGGGAGCATGACCGAGGCCGGTCTGTAAAACCAACCAGGCATGATGGTGCAGGACATCCGAAGATGTAGATGACGCGGCAACGTCGCCGGAAGCGGCAACTGCCGTGGTGGACCTGTCCATATTGATTCTGTATCCGTTAGATTGGTGAGCAGCAACAGACTAAAACATGGACAGAAAATCTGTCAACCCCCGAAGAAAGGCACAAAAAAAGACACCCTACGCTAGCAGGATGCCTGGATAATCAGGTGGGGAGAGGACTCGACCGGCGGAGCGAAAGAAAGTTGCTCACCAATCTTAGGCTCCAGAACCAATCCGGAAAATCCCCCAAAAGAGAAGGATCCGCCGATCGGCCCTCACGATATTAACGCCGTCCGGAGCGCCGGAGCGCGCGGGCAGCCGTTTACTATTTGAACGATTTTTAGAACATGAACCTCTTTCCTATGCCCGGGCTGGCGAAGCCCGCGCCTACCTGTTCCACTAATCGGTTTCGGTTGGAAGCCCGCATGCCGGCAGGCTGAAAGTATTAAGGGTTAATGTCGGTATTCTTTATATAAGGTAGTGCCGTCACGATTTTTGTGCTGACACGTCCAATAGCGGTGCCGCCATGATCATTGTGATAGCAGTGTCGCCACGACGACCATGAGAGCGCCCGACACTAATCTGAGCCCGTAAGTTCGTCTCCAGTCCTTTTCCTGTTCTAATTGCCTTGGGGT
The DNA here is from genome assembly GCA_965203955.1 of Dehalococcoidia bacterium. Classification (GTDB taxonomy): domain Bacteria; phylum Chloroflexota; class Dehalococcoidia; order Lucifugimonadales; family JADFKI01; genus Bin90. The sequence goes on from OZ241923.1 coordinate 1,072,060, forward strand.
TGTGTCAAGCCAGAATCATTGACGAAGTCCGTCTCAAACATCGTTGACAACCGTCCAACTTTGGATTATCGTCAAAGTGCCACATGTACCTAAATACAGAACTCTGTTGCTCCATATCTGAAGAAATCAGGGCGCTCTTCTTGCCCCTGAGTGTGTTCTTCCGTGTGGAGCGGGTGCATGTGGCAACGCGCATCCTGTACACGAAGGGGCTTTCTTCTATGTCTTCATTCCATTTCGTCTCAAGTCGACAAGCGCATCGTCTCAATTGCGATGATAGGCCGACACCTTCCATTCATAGGACACGTCTGCCGCTGGTCGGTACTCCCTTCATCCAATTAATGCTAGGCATGGCCCCTATGGGCGCTGCCACTCGCATTTACGCAAGCCTGTATTCCGACCGTGCCAGTCTCAATAAGGACATCTCAGATCCTCTCCATGAGTTTGGTGGAGCCAACGAGTGGACTCGAACCACCGACCTGCTGTTTACGAAACAGCTGCTCTGCCGACTGAGCTACGTTGGCTCACCTATTCAGTTTACTATGAATGGTGCGGGGATTCCACATGAATCAGGGGGGGGGCGTGCCTATTTCTCATCACCCCCATCCCAGCCTTCCCCCATCCAGGGGAAGGGGTTATTGCCCCTCACCCTAACCCTCTCCCGCGGGGAGAGGGGATATTGTTACGCGGAAGCGGCGCATGGCGCAGGTGGGAGCGAGTTCGCGGACAGCGGTGATGGTGGCGGATGTCCAGCCTTCGCTTTCGGGCATGGGCGCGCCGATCTCGGGGGCGGACGCGCCTTCTTCCATGTATAGCCTGCCGAGGGGCTTGCCGTCCTCGGAATAGACGAACCAGACGGTCTCGATTGCCTGCGTCTGCGTCATGTGGCGGTAACGCCCCCGTCTATGACCAGCTCGGCGCCGGTGACGAAACTGGACTCGTCGGACGCTAGGTAGAGCATGCCCTGTGCGAGTTCTTCCGGCTGCCCTACCCTGCCCATGGGGATGCGCTCCAGCAGAGCGTCGTAGTGCTCGGGGTTCTGGTAGCTGGCGTTGGTCATGGGCGTGCGGCAGAAGCCGGGATGGATGGAGTTGACGCGGATGCCCTCGCCGGCGTACTGGATTGCGGCGGACTTGGTGATGATGCGGGACGCGCCCTTGGCGGCGTGGTACGCGGTGGATGTGCGGCTGCCGACCAAGCCGTAGATGGAGGAGACGTTGATGATGGAGCCGCCGCCTGCCTTTCGCATCTCTGGGATGACGTGCTTCATGCCGAGGAATACGCCCTTGGCATGGATGTCCATCTGCGCGTCCCACGCCTCCTCGGTCGTCTCCATGAGGAGCGAGCGCCCGCCGATGCCCGCGTTGTTCACGAGGACATCGAGCTTGCCGTAGGTATCGACCGCGAGCTTGACGGCGGCTTCCCAGTCGGCTTCGCTGGTGACGTCGTGGCGAGCGAATACGGCGTCGTGGCCCTGCTCGCGGAGCTGCGCCGCGGCAAGATTGCCCTGCTCTTCCAGGATGTCGGTGAGCACGACCTTCGCGCCCTCTCCGGCGAACAGCCAAGCCGCCGCGCCACCGAAGCCCATGACGTCGCCCTGCACGCCTGCGGCCCCACCTGTAATCAACGCTACCTTTCCTTCAAGACGCATCTTCGTTCCTCCTAATTGCTAACAGGATAGATAGGATGATAACACTAATCCTGCTTATCCTGTCCATCCTGTTAGTCTCCATCGTCGCCGCCGAGGAAGGTATGCCTGAAAGTCGTCTCCATCAAGTCATGTATCTTGAAGGAGACGCGCCAGAGCAGGGCGACGATTCCTATGAGGGCGAAGATTGCGATGGGCGTGGAGAAGCTGCCGAGCACGACAAGCTGGGAGAGCAACGGCAGGCTCCAGATTACCAGCATAACGACGATTACGAGCAGGATGCTGTTGCGAAGGATGATGTGCAGCCCTCCCCTGTTGAGCAGCCTGAGGTCGGACAGGTTTCTGCGAAAGATGAATGCCGAAAGTCCGTCGGTCATACGCTGGAGCGCGCGCCAGATGAAGACGGAAGGCGGGATGCAGAGCAGCACCACAACGCAGCTCACGATAAGGCCCAGCATTCCCTGCTGGGTGTTCAGGTCCCGCGACAGTTCAGCGGCGTAGTTGAGCGTGACGGTGCCGAGCGCGATGGTTACGACGATGACGCCTAAGTTCGCGATGATGACGCGGCCGGAGCGCCTGACCACATTAGCGACTTCGCCCTCCATGCCAAAGACGGTGCGCGTGGAGATGAGGATGTAAGACAGGTTGCCGACGTACTGGCGCAGCAGGCGCGGGGAACGCTCTTCCAGTGTATTGCCGACTGAGTCCGAGGAGCGGGCAATCAGCGGATAGCAGAGGGCGGTAAGCGCCGATGCCGCCGCAACCACCGGATATAGGAACGCGCCGACCACGGCATGGTCCACGCCAACCTTGGTCATCGCAAGGGAGAATTCGCCGAGCTGCGGCTTGCCCATGCCGACGCTGAGCGAGGTCTTGCCGTCATGCCCGGTGATGAACGTGCCGAGGGTTGCGGCGAACATCTTGCCGGCCATGAACACGCCCGCAATTATCAGGGCGGGGACGATGTACTGCCAGAGCACGGCTAATTCGATGAGCATTCCTATGGAGATGAAGAAGAGCGCGGAGAAGATGTCTCGCACGGGCGCGATGGTGTTGTTGAGCATATCGGAGTACTCGGTGTCACCGAGCACGGTGCCGATGATGAATGCGCCGACCGCAGCCGAAATTTGGAGCTGCTGCCCGATGAGCGCAAGGCCGAAGCACATCGCCAGGCTGACGACGAGCATTACCTCCCTGGACCTGAAGCGGGCGACGAACCTGATTATGTGTGGCGCGAGCAGAGCGCCCATGAACAGAGCGCAGACCAGAAATAGACCCAGCCTCATCACAAGCGTCATGACTTCGCCGAGGTTCGCGGTGCCGGAGGTCGCCACACCGGAGAGGAGGCTTAGCAGGATGACGGCGGCGAAGTCTTCGACCACGAGGATGCCCACGATGAGACGGCCATGCCGCTCGTGCAGCATGCCGGTATCGCGCAGCACCTTGAAGATGATGGCGGAGCTGCTTATCGAGAGAGCGGCGCCGAGGAATATCGCCTCCATCGCGCTCCAGCCAAGAAGAGTGGCGATCTCGTAGCCGAGCGCGATCATGAAGATGATCTCGATGGTGCCGATTAGGATGACGCGCGGGCCAAGCTGCCTGATGCGCCGCCAGCCGAACTCCAGCCCGATGGCGAACAGCAGCATGATGAAGCCGAGTTCGGCCATCAGCTGAATGCTCTCGGTATGGGTAACTGGCGCGGGCAGGTTGAGCAGCGGCAGCGTGTAGGGGCCAACTACCAGGCCGGCGATAAGGTAGCCGAGCACCGGCGGCTGCCTGAGCCACTGGAAGATGACAATCGCGACGCCCGCGACTGCCATAATCGTGGCGAAGTCCCGCACCAGAACAGCGTCATCCAAGCGTCATACCTCGATTGTCCATGAATGTGCCTATGTCAGTGCGTCCTAACGACTCGCGCTGTCTGACCTCTATTCCTATTATAGATAACCGACATGGCATAGGCATACGATATATGGTCGAGGGTTCCTGTTGGAAACAACGGGTGAGGTGAAGTTGTGCCATCATGTTCGCCAAATTTCTCTGAGTGCAAGGACGATTGCGACGGTGATTACGATGCCAATGGCGCCGTTGCCGAGCAGGGCAATTTGGATGCCGAGAGTGTCCGCAATGGCGCCGGATGCGAGCAAGCCCAGCGGCAGACCGTACACGGCGAGGGAGCGCAGCCCCATCATGCGCCCACGAATCTCGGTTGGCGTGCTGCCCAGAAGCAGAATTGACATCGTAACCATGGTGAATGACTGCACCAGCCCGGCGAATGCAAGCAGCCCGAGCGATACGTTGAACAGCGTGGAAGCCGCAATCGCCGCGATCGCTGCGTGCCACGCGACCGACCCCAAGGACATCAGCCTGCCTGCCCGGTCCATATTGCCGATGCCCGCTATGACGACGGAGCCGAGGAACGCGCCCGCCGAATATGCGCCGAGCAGCCAGCCCAGTCCTGTCGAGTCGGTGAGCAGCACGTCGCGGGCGAACACGGGCACGAGTCCCTGATTGAGCGGGAAGCCCGTCAGGTTGACGAGGAAAGCAAGGAGCAGCAGCGCGAGTATGACCTCGTGCCTTATGGCGTAGCGGAAGCTATCCACAAGCGTCGTGAATATGGACTCGCCGCGAGTTGCGGGCGTTCTCGGCGGGGGCTTCACCGGGATGGTGAGCGCGGTGCCGCCAACGAGCAGCACGATTATGATGACATACGCCCAGCCGAGTCCGAAGGAGTCAAGCAGGAAGCCTCCTATGACGGGGCTGACAATCTGCGTGGTGTCTCTTCCCGTCCTGGTGAGGGCAATGGCGTTGCTGAGGTTCCGGCGCGGCACCATGTCGGCTATGAGCGTCTGGCGAGTTACGTTGTCGAAGGCGCGCGCCATGCCCGCCACGCCGGTCAGCACGAATATGTGCCAGATCTGGATCTGACCGAGGAAGGAAAGCACCGCGATAATAACCGCGATGATAGTAAATATAATGCGCGCTACCCGCAGCAGCATGAGGCGGTCGTATCGGTCCACGACGATGCCGTAGAAGGGCGCAAAGAGGGTGCCGGTGAAGCGAAGGGCGCCATACAGGGTTACGAGAAAGGCTGATTCCGTCTGGGTGGCTACGAACCACACCAGCACAAGGAACTCCATCTGCTCGGCAGAGCTCGTGACGCCGTCGGACGCCCAGAGCAGGCGGTAGTTGCGCTGCTGGAAAGAGCGAAAGAAGCGGCTGGTTATGGTGTTCGTGTACATCATAGTAGTAGCACACTCTTCGCTGCGTTCGGTGACGCCGGCCACGCCCGACGAACCGGCGCAATATATCTAACGCTATCGTTGTGCGGACTGGAGCCGCAAGGATGAACGGGGACGCGTTAGGCGCACTTCCGTTTTGCGCGGAGGCTAGTACGAGTAATAGAAAAGTCCGTGGAGTGTCAAGCCGCGAAGTATTCTCTGAGGGCGGCGTTGCGATAGTCGAAGATGCGCCTAAGCTCTGAGGCGACGAACAGGCGCTGCACGATCGCTCCGCCGAGAACGGCGTATTGCACGATGTCCCTTGCGAGTGTTCCGCCGTCCTGCGGGGTGCCCTCCCGTGGTATGAACACATGCTCGTGGACCCAGAGGCGATAGGGGCCGCGCCGCTGCTCGTCAACGAAGCGGTAGGGAGGCTCCCAGACGGTAATCTCACTCTGCCAGCGCATGGGGATGCCGCGCATACGGATGCGATAGTCTATGAGCGTGCCTACCGCCATTTCGATTGGCGGCGACGTGAGAATCTGGAAGCACAGCGATGGTGGCGTCAGGCGCTCAAGGTTGGAGGCGTCCGCGAAGAACGGGAACACCTCGTCCGGCGATTGCGGCAGCCAGAGTTCGTTGGTGAGCGTGAACGTCTTCAAGCCCTGCACATCCTGTCTGTCCTGTTCATCCTGTTAGCCCCCGTTCAGTGAATAAACATGGCGTCGCCGAAGCTGTAGAAGCGGTACTGCTGCGCGACGGCTTCTGCGTAGGCGTTCAGCATGATTTCACGGCTCGCGAATGCGCTGGTGAGCATGAGGAGCGTTGAGCGGGGCAGGTGGAAGTTGGTGATGAGAGCGTCCACGACCTTGAAGCGGTAGCCGGGCGTGATGAATATGTCCGCCCAGCCGGAGCCTGCTTTCGGCAGCCCATCATCCGATGGCGATGCGGCGTTCTCCAGCAGCCGCACGGCGGTCGTGCCGACCGATATGACGCGCCTTCCCTCCGCTCTGGCGTATCGGATTGCGTCAGCCGCCTGCTGCGTAAGCTCCCAGTACTCGGAATGCATGGTGTGCTCTGCGGGGTCGTCATCATTGACGGGGCGGAACGTGCCCCAGCCGACGTGCAGCGTTACGAATACGGTCTGCACGCCCATATCGCGCACCTGTCGGAGCAGATCATCGGTGAAGTGCAAGCCTGCGGTGGGCGCGGCAGCGCTGCCCTCCTCACGGGCATAAACGGTCTGGTAGCGTTCGGTGTCGGCAAGGGTCTCAGTGATGTACGGCGGAAGGGGCACCTCGCCAATGTCGTGCAGACGTTCCTCGCCGTCGAGACGGCCGCCCAGTCGAATAATACGCTCGCCCTCCGGCTCAATTTCGAGAACTTCGCCGCACATCGAGCCGCCCCCGCCTGTAACCTCGAACGCGCTGCCGGGCCGCAGCAGGCGTCCGGGTCGTCCGATAGCGCGCCAGACGCCGGGCGACAGGCGTGATAGCAGCAGCAACTCGATTGCTCCACCAGAATTGCGCGCGTCGCGCAATCGGTCCGGGTTAACTCGCGTGTCGCGCAATCGTGACGGTAATATGCGAGTGCCACGGAGACGGGCGGGCATGACGCGGCTGTCGTTGAAAATCATCAAGTCGCCGGGGCGCAGCAGTTGCGGCAGGTCGTAGAAGCGGTGATGCTCAATGCTGCCGTCAGTGCGACTCAGCGACATCAGGCGCGAGTGGTCTCGCGGCTCTATCGGCGTCTGAGCTATCAGCGACTCCGGCAGATCGTAGTCGAAGTCGGATGTCCGCAAGGTGTCGCCGTCCGTCTCTGTCGTCATCGCAGGTCGGGGTGGACGGACCAGCGCGCGGCGTTGAGCGTGTTGTGCAGGAGCATGGCGATGGTCATGGGGCCGACGCCGCCGGGGACGGGGGTGATGGCAGCTGCCTTCTGCGATACGCCCTCGAAATCTACATCTCCGACGAGACGGTAGCCGCGCCTGCGCTCAGGGGCGTCCACGCGGTTCACGCCCACGTCGATGACAACCGCGCCCTCGCTCACCATGTCTGCCGTTATCATCTCAGGAACTCCCACCGCGGCGATGAGGATGTCCGCTTGCTGCGTCATCGCGGCGAGGTCGCGTGTGCGCGTGTGGCAGACAGTTACGGTGGCGTTCGCGCCGTCCTTGCGCTGCATAAGCAGGTTCATTATCGGCTTGCCCACGATGTTGCTGCGACCGCAGACCACGACGTGCTTGCCGGACGGGTCGTTGCCGGTACGCAGTAGCATCTGCTGGATGCCTGACGGCGTGGCGGGTATGAAGCGCGGCTCGCCCGCCATAAGCAGGCCCATGTTGAAGGGGTGCAGCCCGTCCACATCCTTGTCCGGGTCTATGGACTGGATTACGGTGTCCTCGTCTATCTGGTCGGGAAGAGGCAACTGAACGAGAATGCCGTGATAGCGGGCGTCGTTGTTGAGGCGCTGCACAACGGCGAGAGCCTCGTCCTGCGAGGTGTCAGCCGGGAGATTGATGGTCTCTGAAACCATGCCGGTTTCGACGGCGGCGCGCTCCTTCATTCGCACGTACACGGCTGATGCGGGGTCGTCGCCTATGAGCACGACGGCAAGGCCGGGAGCGATGCCGTGCTTGGAGCGCATCTCCTTGACGACTTCGCCGACTTCTGCCCGCACCTCCACGGCGATGCTCGTGCCGTCAATCAGAGTTGCCGTCATTTCGCGTGTCCTTTCAGATTGCCTTGTAGCCGCAGCCTGCAATCCCGTATGCGCTTTCAATTGCCTGTTACCCAAATTATAATCAACTTATCGAGTCTATGCGAACACTACCAGCCTACCCAAGTTGAATTGCCATGACCGACAACTCTCTTTTCTCCCGCCTCCAATCAGGGGAATTCGTGATCACCACCGAACTGAACCCACCGAAGGGCACGGAGCTTGCGCCCCTGCTCGAACGCGCGGAGTCGTTGCGCGGAGTTGTGGATGCGTTCAACCTGACGGACTCGCATACTGCGCGAATGAGCATGTCGCCGATTGCCGCCGCTCACCTGCTGCTTGACAGGGGGCTGGAGCCGATATTGCAGATTACCTGCCGGGACCGCAACCGTATCGCGCTACAGGCGGATGTGCTGGCGGCGGCGGCGCTTGGCATACGCAACATCGTTACGATGACGGGCGACCACCCGGGTGGCGGCGACCATCCCGACGCCAAAGCGGTGTTCGACGTCAACTCAACGGCACTGCTGCAATCGCTGACTGACCTGAAAGGTGGCAACGACATGTCGGGTGCGGAACTGCGCGGAACGCCTGACCTGTTCGTGGGCGCGGTGGTGAACCCGGGCGCAGACGACCTTGACCGGGAAATCGGGCGCATGGAGGAGAAGATAGAGGCGGGCGCGGCGTTCTTCCAGACGCAGGCGGTGTATGATCCCGGCGAGTTCGAGGGGTTCATGCGGCGCGTGGAGGGCTACGGCGTGCCGATACTCGCTGGCTGCATCATGCTGAAGTCTGGCAGGATGGCGCGCAACTTCAACGCGAATGTGCCGGGGATCAGCGTGCCCGACGCGATAATCAGCCGCATGGATGCTGCCGAAAACAGGCGGCGTGTGAGCGCGGAGATTACGGCAGAGATCATCACCGACATACGGCCGATGTGCCAGGGGGCGCATATAATGGCGATTGGCTGGGAATCGCTGATACCAGAGGTTATCAGTTCTCAGTAGTCAGTTCAGAGTTTACCAGCCTTCGATTTTCCTACATCACAGACGAACCGGACTGCTGACGAACCGACACACGAAAATACTGATAACTGTCAACTGAACACTGACAACTACTATGCTCGTAACCGGCGTGGACATAATCGAGATCGAGCGCGTGAAGCGCGTGCACGCGCAGTATGGCGAGCGCTTCGTGCGGCGCATATACACGGAGGCGGAGGCGGCGTACTGCCGGGGGCGCGCGCCGCAGCTCGCGAGCCGGTTTGCCGCGAAGGAAGCGGTCATGAAGTTGCTTGGGACGGGCGTGCGCGGTGTGCGCTGGCGGGACATCGAGGTTGTGCGCGGACGGGGGCAAGCGCCCTCGATAAGCCTGCATGGCACGGCGACGGCGCGCGCCGAGAAGATCGGGCTGACGGACATTGCGGTGTCTCTGTCGCACTCGCGGGAGTTCGCTGTGGCGTCGGTCGTGGGAGAGAGCGAGCGGGGTAATCTGGTGCCGCGACGGTAGCGGTCAGCCATCAGCTCTCAGCGATCAGGTTCTGAATTCTTGGCTTCGCTCAGATCAGACTTACAACTCATCACTACGGAGGAAAAGAAGGCATGAAAATCGGGCTATTTGTTGGGGGAGCGCCAACGGACAAGATACGGCTGGACGAAATCGTGGCGCAGGGCGTTCAGGCGGAGGCAGACGGCTTCGACAGCTACTGGCTGCCGCACATCTCGGCGCGGGGACCGGACGCACTGACGGCGCTCGCGCTGGTTGGAACGCAGACGGAGCGGATCGCGCTGGGCACGGGCGTCGTGCCGACATATCCGCGCCACCCGACGATGCTGGCGCAGCAGGCGATAACCACGCAGATTGCCGCCGGAGGACGCCTGACCCTTGGCATCGGACCGTCGCATAAACCGGGCATCGAGAATGTGCTGGGGCTGTCTTATGACCGACCGGCGAAGCATGTGGAGGAGTATCTTGCGGTGCTGCGCCCGCTCATAGACGAGGGCAAGGTTGACTTCGACGGTGATTTCTACAATGTGCATGCGGAGCTTGCTCTGGCGGACGGGCTACTCGTGCCTGTGATAATTTCGGCGCTCGCGCCGAGAATGCTGCGGCTTGGTGGCGCGGTCGCGGACGGCACGGTCACCTGGATGGCAGGTGTGAGAGCGATCGATTCTCACGTGGCGCCGCGCATCAATGCGGCGGCGGAGGAAGCAGGCAGGCCGAATCCCCGCGTAGTGGTGGGGCTGCCGGTCGCCGTGACGGACGACGAGGCGGCGGGTAGAGCGCAAGCCGCATCTCTGTTCGAGCGATACGGCACCCTGGTGAACTATCGCAGGATTCTGGATGTGGAGGAAGTCGAGGGACCTTCAGAGGTCGCCGTTGTGGGAAACGAAGCCGAGGTCGAGCGGCAGATCCGGGCGTTTGCGGACGCGGGAGCAACGGAGTTTGTCGCGTCGGTGTTCCCTGTCGGCGATGATGCCGACGCATCCGTAGCGCGAACGCAGGCGCTACTGAAGTCGCTGGTCAGCTAGAGAGCGGGAACGCTGCCAATGAAGATCGTAACCGCCGACGAGATGCGGCGCATCGAGGACCGCTCGGAGACGATGGGCGTGTCGAAGGATGCGCTGATGGAGCGGGCGGGGCTAGAGACTGCGCGGTACATCAGGCGGCTTCGCGCGCCGTTGATTGGCGTGCCCGTACTGGTGCTGGTGGGGCCCGGGAACAACGGCGGCGACGGGCTTGTTGTGGCGCGGCACCTGCATCGCTGGGGAGCGCGTGTGAGCGTGTACATTTGCCGCGACAGGCGCACTCCCGACCCCAAGCTGGACATAGCGAACGGGCTGAGTATTCCCGTTATTGCGGCGTCTGCGGATGATGGGCTGGCAAAGTTGAGGGCGCTTCTGGAAAGGGCGCATGTGGTTGTAGACTCTGTGCTGGGGATCGGACGCCTCCGACCGCTAGAGGGCACGGTGCGGGACATACTGCTGATGCTGTCCGAAGCGCGGGCGGCAAGACCGGATATGACGGTGCTCGCGGTGGACGTGCCGAGCGGGATGGACGGGGACAGCGGTGACGCCGATCCTGCCTGTCCTGTCGTGGACATCACCCTGTCGATGGGGTATCCGAAGGTCGGGCAGTATGCCTATGATGCGGCGGCGCGGATAGGCAAGCTGGATGTGGTGGAGATAGGACTGCCGGGCGGCGTGGACGATGACGTGTCGCTGTCGCTGATGACCGGTGACAATATGCGCCCGATGCTGCCGGCGCGCCCGTCTGACGCACACAAGGGCAGCTTCGGCAGGACGATGGTGGTTGCCGGATCGCTGAACTACGTTGGTGCGGCGTACCTCGCGGGAAGCGCGGCAACGCGGGTGGGCAGCGGGCTAGTTACGATTGCGCTGCCTGCGTCCATACAGATGGCGGTGGCGGGCAAGGCGACAGAGCCGACTTACCTGCCGCTTGCGGAGTCGTCGCCGGGGGTGGCGTTGCCGTCGTCTGCGGACGATGTGCTGGGTGCACTGCCCGACTACAATGCGCTGCTAATTGGTTGCGGGATTGGGCAGGCGGCGGGCATGCAGGACTTCGTAGATGGTGTGCTGTACTCCGAGACACGACTGCCGTCCACAGTAGTTGACGCGGACGGGCTGAACACGCTGGCGAGAACGCCGAACTGGTGGGAGCGATTCCCCAGCACGGCGATACTTACGCCGCATCCGGGCGAGATGGCGCGGCTCACAGGAATGAGCACGGGAGAAGTGCAGGCGGACCGCATCGGCGTTGCGGTGGAGTCGGCAATGCGCTGGAACAAGATCGTGGTGCTGAAGGGGGCGCATACTGTGGTCGCGTACCCGGACGGGCGCGCGATGCTCTCGCCGTTCGCCAATCCGGGGCTTGCGACTGCAGGAACGGGCGATGTGCTGGCAGGCAGCATCGCGGGGCTGCTGTCGCAAGGGGTTTCGCCGGAGGATGCGGCGGCTGTCGGAGTGTACCTGCACGGGATGGCGGGTGAGAGCGTGCGCGGCAGGCTGGGAGACACTGGGATGGTGGCGAGTGACTTGCTGCCTGAGCTGCCCCTGGCGATTCGTGCGCTGCGCGAGGGGGAAAGCGGCTAGTGGCGAGGCTGCGCGGCGAGGAGCGGGCGCGCTATGTGAGCCGCATGTTCGGGCGCATATCGCGGCGGTACGACCTGCTTAACACCGTGATGACCGGCGGGATGCACTATGCCTGGCGTCGGATGGCGGCATACGCCGCAGTCGGGACGGGGCTGGACGGCGCGGCGCTGGACGTGGCTTGCGGCACGGGGGACTTCGCGTTCGACCTGGCGCGCAAGCCGAACATCGACCATGTGGTGGGGCTGGATTTCGTACCGCAGATGCTCTCGCTCGCGCAGGGCAAGGCTGCGCGGCAAGGGCTGAGTGGTCAGACGACCTTCACCGTGGGAGACGCACACGCGCTTCCGTTCGAGGACAACAGCTTCGTGTGCGCCACCGTGGGATTCGGGGTGCGGAACTTCATTGACGTGCCGCGCGCGCTGGAGGAGATGGCAAGGGTAGTGATGCCGGGTGGGCGCGTGGTGGTGCTGGAGATCGTGCGTGTGGAGGGCACGGGGCTGCATAAGCGAGTGCTGCCGTGGTGCTTTCAGAGGGTAGCGCCGATTCTTGGTGCTGTGTTCGCCGGGGACAGCGAGGCGTATTCATACTTGCCGCAGTCGGTGGACGAGTTCCTGAGCGCGAGGCAACTGGCGGAGGCTATGGAGGGCGCGGGTCTGCGAAATGTATGGCGGCGCAGCCTCGGGATGGGGATGGTGGCTATAGTAGCCGGAGAAGTTGTTTAGAGCGAAGGGCGCTCCACAAGCGTAACGCTGGTCACTTGCGTCTCGTTCTCGTGGATGTATTCGACCTGTATTTCCTGGCCTATCTCGAATGTCCAGAGAAGGGTGAGGAACTCTGCCATGTCGGGAGTGGGAATATCGTTGAGCTTGGTGATCACGTCTCCTACACGAATGCCGCCCTCATAGGCGGGGCCGTCAAGCGTCATTCGGGTTACGATTATGCCCTCGTCCACATTGAGTCCCAGCTGGTTGGCGCGCGCAGGCGTAACGTCCGCCCCCGTCAGACCGATCAGCGGTCTGACGACCCGACCATGCGCGATGAGGCTGTCAATGATGGGCTGCGCGGCTGACGAGCTTATGGCGAAGCCGATGCCCTGAGCGCGGCGTATTATGGCGGTGTTGATGCCAATTACCTCGCCGTTGAGATTGATAAGCGGTCCCCCGCTGTTGCCGTCGTTGATGGCGGCATCCGTCTGAATGAGGTCGTAGAGGTCGCCGCGCTCCGTGCTGAGTGTGCGCCCTCGCGCGCTTACTATGCCTAGCGTCACCGTCGGTCCGCCCTTGAGCGCAAGCGCGTTGCCAAGCGCCACAACCCAGTCGCCTACGTGCAGCGCGTCGGAGTCGCCCATCGTGATGGTGGTCAGATTTTCGTCGTCCACCTTCAGGACTGCGAGGTCCGTAATGATGTCGTATCCGACGACCGTTGCGTCGTAAGTCTTCCCTGTGGGGAGAGTTACCTGTATGTCGTTTGCGCCCTGGATGACGTGGAAGTTGGTCACGATGTAGCCGTCTGAACGTATGACAACGCCTGTGCCAGCGCCCTCGTCGGCGAAGTCGAAGAACATGCCGCGACTTACGGATTCGACGGAAATTGACGCGACGGCAGGCTCGATTTCGTGGACGAGCGTCGATATCGAAGGTAGAGACGTGAGCGACGCATTAGGGGGCGGGTGCCCGGAACCGGATTGCTCGTCCGACGTGAAGGACTGCGCTATGTAAGGATTGCTCGGTATTCCCCTCACGATGAACGTCGGTTCTTCAGCCTCGGGAACCGGCGTCTCTGCTTCCGACGCCTCGCCCGTGAAGGTCGAAAGCTGCGGAGTGGATTCGCTGTCCGCGCTCTGCGAGCAAGCGAGAGCGAAGACGGCGAGCATCAGGGCGAACACCGCCAGAAGTGCAATGCGTAAAGTCTTCATACATTCATAATAGCCAAGCCTCAGATAGCGGTCAAACACGGTATGCGGTCAGTTCTTGCCGCTCTCTGAAATCCCCTGGCAACGGGAGGGAAATACTCAAACTTCCAGCGACTTCATTCTTGATGCTATATTCTCCTGGCTTATGAAACTTCTAACCGGTGGCGCCGCATTTGTGGGTGGAACACTTTCCGCCCTGGAGTTCGGCAGTGATGTTCCGCTGGCAGCGCTCATGCTGTTAGCTTTGGCATCGCTGCTCGGCGCGGCTCTGCTGGCAAGTCTCCGCCGTTCTCCGTGGGCTGCGCTGACTACGCTCGCTTTCGCACTGGGCGTCTTGCGCGTGGCGCTGGGCGACGATGCGCCGGCGCCCACATACGCGAGCCTCGAGCCGCAGCATGTGGAGGGCGTCGTGCTGAACGATGTGGAGGCGCTGGGGAACTTCGCTCGCTTCCGGCTGGAAATGGAGCGCATCCGTCGGGAGGGCGGCGAGTGGATGCCTGCCGAAGGGACGCTACTGGTTACGGCGCGCGCAAACGTAGAGTTAGCCGAGATGCGGGGCGCGCCGTACTTCCGGTATGGAGACCGACTGCTGATCGAAGGAGTCATCGAAGAGCCGCCGGACCTTGAGGCATTCGACTACGCGGCATACCTGGCACGGCAGGGCATAGTGGAGGTGCTGGACGCGCGAAGCGTGAAGCTCGTCGGCGAGGGCGAGGGCAGCACATTCTATCGCTCCCTGTATGAATTCAGACGACAACTTGCTGCGTCTATCGCCACCGCCGTGCCTGAGCCGCAGGCCGCGCTGGGCCAGGCGACACTACTGGGGCTGCGGCGCAATATCCCATCAGATATGATGGAGGCGTTCCGGCGCACGGGTACGGCGCACCTGCTGGCGATTTCAGGATTGCACGTGGGCATACTGCTCGGCATCAGCCTTTCTGTGTCCGCCGCGCTGCTGGGCAGGAAGCATCACCTTCACCTGATTGCGCCGCTACTCGTCATCTGGCTGTACGGGCTGCTCTCAGGGATGTCTCCATCGGCGATGAGGGCGTGCATCATGGGCAGCGTGTACCTTGTGTCGCTTGCGTTCGGCAGGCAGCGCGGCTCGCTCGCCCCTATCGGTTGTGCCGCGGCAGTGATGGTCGCGGTGTCACCATCTGTCATTTACAGCATCTCGTTTCAGCTCAGCTTCGCGGCGATTGCCGGCATAGCGGCGTTCACGGACCTGTTCGGCGACAGGCTGAGGTCGTATATCGAGCGGCTTGTCCGGCATCGGTCCATACCACAGTCCATACTACGAGCGCCACTCGCCGGAGTCACGGGTATGCTGGCGATTTCTCTTGCAGCTACCCTGGCGACATTGCCGCTGCTTGCATTCCACTTCGAGCGCGTGTCCACGCTGGGGATACCGGCGTCCGTACTTACGCTGCCTGCACTGCCATTCCTTATTGTGAGCAGCGCGGGCACTGCTCTGACCGGGTTGGCGAGTACGACGTTCGCGATGCCATTTGGCTGGATTGCGTGGGGCGCGGGCAAATATCTGACTGGCGTGGTCGCGCTGCTGGCGGAGGCGCCGGGCGCATCAATCGACATCGGCGGCATAGCGGGAGCGGCGGTTGCCGGATACTATGGCGCACTGGCGATGGCATACGGTGCGGCTTCCGGGCGCTCCGGGGCGATGCGAGGGATTTTGCGGCGCATTGGCGGCGCGCGAGGTTCGGTGGGCGCGCCACGGGCCGGGAACAGGTTCCGGGGCGGGCGCATTGCAACGTGGCTGCTTGTGCCTGCTGCGTTCGCGGTTTCGTTCACATGGTCGCAGGCAGTCATGGGGGACAACGACCTGGGAGACGACCACCTGCGCGTCGCATTCTTAGATGTGGGTCAGGGCGATGCGGTGTTCATAGAGACTCCGAGTGGGAGACAGGTGGTGGTTGACGGCGGCGAGCGCCCGCTTCTGATGGCGCGGCTGCTGGGCGAGCGCATGCGGTTCAGTGACAGGCACATCGACATCGTGGCGGCTTCGCATCCGAACAGCGACCACATAGGCGGATTGCTGCAGGTGCTGGAACGGTACGACGTTGGCGCAGTGATGGAGCGGCGCATCGAGTACGAAAGTGCGACTTACGAGGCGTGGGCGCGCGCCGTGGATGAGGAGCAGACGCAGGGCGCGCGGGTGATTGAGGCGAGCGCGGGGCAGGTCATCGTGCTCGACAACGATGTGCGGCTAGAGGCGCTATGGCCGCCAGAGGAATTGCTTCGCGGCACGGGGTCGGACGCGGACAACGCATCGCTCGTATTACGGCTGATTTATGGCGAGGTGAGTTTCCTGCTCACGGGGGACGTATTCGCGGCAGGCGAGCGGGCAATGCTGGCAAGCGGCGTGAATCTGGACAGCGATGTGCTGAAGGTGCCGCACCACGGCAGCGGCACGAGCTCGACGGCTGAGTTTCTGAGCGCGGTGAGTCCTGGTGTTGCGGTAATCTCGGTGGGAGCGGAGAATCGATTTGGGCATCCCGACAAGGATGTCGTGAAGAGGCTGCGGGAGTTCGTCGGTGAAGACGGGCTGTATATGACATCGGAGCGTGGGACGGTGGAGTTCGTCACTGACGGCAAGACGCTGTGGGTGCAGACGGAGCGGTGAACAGAGAAGTGTGGCTATGTCCAGCGTCCCTTCCCGTTCAACGGGACAACATTACCCGACCACTCCACACTCCTTAACAAATCCATAGTAGTGGACTTTTCGCATTTCTGTCAAGCGCAAAATCCTTTCCTTACCCGTTCCTGTGAGGCAGCCATCAGGTGGTATAATCGCCCCAGCATCCGACTGACTGACGAACTGAAAGACTGACTTCTACGGAGGTGAACCATGGCATGGAGCGGCGACCCTGAAGGCATCTATTCCTCGCTTGGCGTGAAACGTATCATCACGGCATCGGGCAGCACTACGGCTTACGGCGGCAGCAAGACGCGGCCTGAAATTCACGACGTGATGAACAAGGCGTCGCGGATGATGGTCAGCCTCGACGACCTGAACCGCGCGGCAAGCCGCATCATCGCGGACGCGACTGGCGCGGAGGCAGGCTTCGTGGCGAGCGGCGCGGCGGGCGGACTCGTGCTTCAGGCAGCGGCGGTCATCGCCGGCTCGGACCCGGCGATGATGGACAGGCTGCCCGACAGCAGCGGCATGAAGAACGAGATTATCATCCACAAGAGCCACCGCTTCCCCTACGACCAGTGCTACACATCCGTTGGCGCGAAGTTCGTGGAGATTGGGGACGGCAGGCGCTGCCAGCCGTGGCAGCTGGAGGCGGCGTTCACCGAGAACACCGCTGCGGTCGCGTACCTGTTCTCGCCGTTTATCACGCGGCGCGCCATACCGTTCCCCGAATTGTGTGAGATAGCGCACAGCCATGGTGTGCCGGTCATCGTGGACGCGGCATCTATGCTGCCTCCGCGCTCTAATCTGCGCCGCTTCACCGCGGAGGGCGCGGACATGGTGATATACAGCGGCGGCAAGGCGGTGCGAGGGCCGCAGGGCACCGGCATCCTGTGCGGGCGCGAGGACCTGATAGACGCGGCGTTCGCCAATGCCGCGCCGCACCAGTTCATCGGGCGGGGAATGAAGGTAGCCAAAGAGGAGATTGTCGGGCTGCTGCGCGCAATCGAGATATTTGTGAGTGAGGACGAAGAGGCGGAGATGGCTCTCTACCGCAGCAAAGCGCAGCAGGTGGTGGACGCGCTGGCGGAGATCGAGGGACTGCGCGTGACGCTGGAGCACGACGAGTTCAACTACCTCATCCCGCACGCGGTAATGCGCTTCACGCGGGAGTGGCGCGGCCCCGGGCGCAACGAGGTGTACGAGGCTATGAAAGCAGGCGACCCTCCCATCTACATGCACGACATCTTCGACCCGGACGAGCTTGCAGTCGATCCGCTAAACCTGGACGACGAGGAATTGGAAATCGTCATCCGGCGGCTTAGCGAGGTGCTGCTGGGATGATGTGAGTCAGCCATCAAGACCGTTGACGATCAGAGTATAAGTGAAGCAGGGTTGTGCACTGAAGTGGCGCAACCCTGTCTTGCTTTGCACAGAAGTAATGCTGTGTGACCGGTTATTCGCTGTTGACATAATAGATATTTGATGTTTTAATCCAGCCATCTTAACAACCCATCCCCCGCAGTCCACCCATGAGAAGCCTTCCGCCGGATTCTATCTAGCAAGCACTGAGAGGTGAGCATGAGTAGCAGATTGTCTATTGCCAGAGCGTCATTATTCGTGTTTGTAATCGCTGCGTTCGCCATGGCGGCAATTGCGTGTGGTAGCCAGCCGGCTGCCCCCGCACCCGCACCTGCCCCCGCACAGCCCGCCATTGATCCAGCAGAACTCAGCAAGCTGGTGCAGGACGCGGTGAAGCAGTCTGTGCCTGAGCAGCAGGAGGGGCCTGCACCGGTGTCCGCGTCTGAAATCCAGAGAATGGTTGAAGCGGCGGTGCAAGCGGCTGCTCCCGAAGGCGCGAGCCCCGAGGAAATCAGCGCGATGGTGCACCAGGCTGTGACGGCTTCGGCACAGCCCGGAGTTACAAAGGAGGACGTTGAGGGTCTTGTCACCAGGGCTGTCAGCGATGCCGCAGCAGCTAGCCAGCCGGGTGTTTCGGCTAGTGAAGTGCAGGCGATCGTTTCGGAGGCTATCAAGGCTATTCCGACGCCCACCACTATCGAGGTGGAGAAACAGGTAATAGTCGTCGCGACACCGGTCCCCGCAGGTGAGAGAGACTTCTACCTGGCTTCGTCCGACCCGTTCCCGAAGTACGGCGGCATTTTGAGGGCGGAACAGGCGTCTGATCCCGCGCACTTCGACATCCACCAGTCCGGAACCATCAACAACGTCGGGCCTCAGAGTCCGATGTATGACACGCTTCTAGAACACGACCCGAGGGACGGCGGCAAGACGATCATCCCTGCGCTTGCCGCGCGCTGGGAGGTTTCGCCGGATGGCGCGAGCTACACATTCCACCTGCGGCAGGGTGTCAAGTTCCACGATGACGCCGATATGACGTCAGACGACGTGGAGGCGACTTACACGAAGATCATCTTCCCGCCGGAGGGGATAGCCAGCATCAGGCAGGGCATGTTCACTGCCGTGGACAGCATATCCACTCCTGACGCGAATACGATCAAGTTCTCACTCAAGGAGCCACGCTCAAGCGCCTATATCTTTGCAGCATTTGCTGCTCCTTGGAACTGGATTGTGCGCAGAGAGACGCTGGAAGAGAATAACTACGACCTGAAGCGCATAGAGAACTACCCGGGCACGGGACCCTATGTTCACAAGGAGCGTATATCCGGCGAGATATGGGAAGTAACCAAGAACGATAACTACTGGAATCCAGACCTTCCTTACCTGGACGGCGTTCAGACATACCACATACCCGGCGCTCCGCAGAAGGCAGCTGCACTGGAGGCGGGCAACGTTGACTGGGCTGACCTACTCGACCAGGATGGTGCGAGGCGCTTGAGAGGGATACCGGGAATTACGGTCAATACGTTCCCGCAGGTGGGCACTGCCAACACCTGGATGAACTCCGAGGAAGAGCCTTTCAACGATCAGCGGGTGCGTAAGGCGATCCACCTGATAATCGACAGGCATGTGCTTCAGAACATTACCAAGGAACTCTATCCCTCTTACCCGGGTGGTTACGTCTATCCGAGGTCCGATTTTGGCACTGACTTCTCTAACAGGCCAGGCTACCGCACGGGAGCGGCGCGCGAAGCAGACGTAGCGGAGGCCAAACGTCTGATGGCCGAGGCTTATCCTAACGGCTATAACGAGCCGATCGACTACCTCGTCAGGCAGGGAGCTTCCACGCTGATAGTCGCAGAGACCATACAGCAGATGCTCAAGCAGGACTTGGCACTGGAAACCGAGATAAGACGCTCGCAGGGCGCGCAGTGGATCGAGGACGCGAGGACCGGGGCCTTCGTGCTGACGCAGGGACATGTCATTTCGGTTACGGACGACCCCTCGGACTACTTCCGTGACTGGTACGTCGGAGCATCTAACTATGGCAACTGGGAGAATGCGGAGTTTGAGGATCTCCTGAACCAGATTGACAGGGAACTTGACCCTGTCAATCGAACCGCCTTGGTTGCTGAAGCCGAGATGATAATGGACGCGGATGTACCGGGGCAGATTGTCGTTGACTGGTCAATGATAAACACAGCCTGGCACAACTATGTGAAGGTGAAGCCGCGTGTGTTCGGGCTGTACGATGTCCACAGGTGGCAGACCGCTTGGCTGGACAATTAGAAATCGGGTTAGTTTATTGGGGAGGGCTGAAAATGCCCTCCCCTGCTCATAGCAAAGAGAGCCGACAAGCTTTCTTAGGGCACAGTGCATGCGTAAGTACATTCTCAGGCGGTTGCTGTACGCCATCCCCACGTTGATTGGAATATCTCTCGTCATTTTTCTGGCGATGAGAGTTATACCGGGCGACCCAATAATCGCCATGCTTGGCGGCGCATCGGGAGAAGGGGTTAAGAACCTGAGCGAAGCGGACCGCCAGAGAATCATGGAGCAGTTAGGGCTTGCCGACCCGATTCACATTCAGTACATCAAATGGATGAGAGATGTAATTACTCTCGAACTTGGGGAGTCATTCTTCAGAGGCGATAGTGTCAGGGACACTATCATCCGGCGCGGGCCCATAAGTGCGGAAATCGGAGTGTTCTCGATCATAATTTCCTGGCTTGTGGGGCTGCCTGTAGGAATCCTCAGCGCATTGCGCCCAAATGGCGCCATGGATGCTGTAGCCAGGACTCTCACCATCCTGTTCCTGGCGATTCCGGGGTTCTGGCTGGCGATGCTGACAGTGCTGGCGATGGTGTCGTGGTTCAACTGGGCTGCGCCCCTTGTGATAGTCCAACTCTGGGACGATCCAAAAGAGAATCTGACGATGGTGGCCGGCCCGTCAATTATCATGGGATTGGGGCAGGCGGCGTATATGGCACGAATGAGCAGGTCATCTATCCTGGAAGTCGTGGGGCAGGACTATGTGAGAACGGCCCGCGCCAAAGGCCTGGTAGAGCAGATCATTCTTTACCGCCATACGCTGCCTAACGCACTTCTGCCCGTGATAACCCTGTCCGGCCTTATGATGGGTTTCGTAATTGGCGGCTCTGTTGCCATCGAAAAAGCGTTCAACATAAACGGTCTTGGCTCCGAACTGGTTCGTGCAGTCGACCTGCGGGACTGGGTCGTGATACAAAACCTGGTGCTGTTCTATGGCTTAGTCTTCGTACTTGTGAACCTCATAGTTGACATCAGCTACGGTTGGATTGACCCCAGAATTCGTTACGAATGAGGCGCACTGAATGGCCGAGGAAATTTCCACTGAACTGACTGCTCGCGCTTCCACCACAGCCGGACGGAGAGCGTTCGACAATCTGTGGATATTCGTTCGGCAGAATCGCCTGTCCGCCTTCTTCGGAGTGATAGGTTTTCTGCTGGTATTGATGGCGATAGCGGCACCGCTGACAGCGCCCTATGACCCTACTTTCGGTAACTTCGGGAAAATTCTGTCTGCCCCCGACGCAGAGAACTGGTTCGGCACGGACCGCACAGGTCGCGACTACCTGAGCCGCATCATCTACGGCGCGCGCTCTTCGCTGGTGGTTTCGCTTCTCGCCGTGGGATTGGGCACAACCTTCGGCGCAGTAGTGGGACTCGCCGGTGGCTACTTAGGCGGCAAGTTCGACCTTATCTCGCAACGTTCGATGGAGCTGCTGATGGCTATACCTGGCGTTATTCTGGCCATGCTGCTTGTCGTAGGACTCGGTGCCAACTTCACGAGCGTGATTATCGCCATAGCCGCCACCAGAATCGCGGTTGGTGGGCGCGTTGTGCGGTCGGTGGCTCTGTCCGTGAAAGAGATGCCGTATGTTGACGCGGCGCGGGCCATTGGCGCATCTCCCATCAGGATTATGATGCAGCACATAGCGCCTCAATGTATCGCTGTATATCTCATAATCGCAACAACTCACCTGGGCGCCGCGATAATTATTGAAGCCTCGCTCGGCTTTCTTGGCTTGGGCATACCACCGCCCACTCCCACATGGGGGAATATGCTGGGCGACGCGCTCGAAGTGCTGCGGCCGCAGTGGTGGCTGGTGGTGTACCCGGGCCTGTTCATTACCATCACTGTGCTGTCATTCAACATCCTGGGCGACGGACTCAGGGACGCGTTGGACCCACGCTTGAGAGGCAGTCGGGAGTAACTACAGCATATCGATTCCCTAAAGGATAGTTTGGCGCACAGCCCACATGCTAGTGCCAAGGCTGGCGTCGGCATTATCTGCTCTGCAAAAATCTGCGCATGACCCTTTTTTGCCCTTCATGCCCTTGACCAATTTCCTAGAAAAGCGCACAATTACAGCACACCATGTAGAAGTGCGTCTGATTGCCTGATACACTAGGCATTCAAGCCGATTTATCGCGTAAATAACCACTTTAGAGTCCAGGATTGACAGTACGCGCAAGCGTCAGGAGAGGAGCAAGGCAATGGGTTCCAACGGCAGCAACGGGCATAGCAAGTCATTGGTGTTTGTACAGCTCACAGGGGGCAATGACGCGCTGAATACGGTTCTACCCATCAACGACGAGCATTATTACAATTTTCGCCCAACGGTGCAGTTCCAGCCCGAAGATCTGCTGGAACTGGATGGCAACATCGGGCTGAATCCTAACATGACGGCAATGAAGAGGCTGTGGGACGAGGGCAAGGTCGCCATCATAAACGGCATCGGCTATCCGAACCCGAACCGCTCCCACTTCCGCTCGATGGACATCTGGCACACGGCCGAGCCGACGAAGGTCGCCACCGAGGGCTGGCTGGGCCAGCTCACGCGTGATCTCGACCCTAAGGGCGAGAATGTTCTGACTGCCGTTAACTTCGGTCGCGGTCTGCCGCGCGCGCTGTCGGCGCAGGGCGTTCCTGTCGCATCGGTGGGCGATCTTGCCACCTATGGGCTGTACCCGGACATCCGCGACGAGGCTATCCGCAACCAGACGCTTGGGATGTTCTCGCAGATGTACGGCGGCTCAGGCAAGGACGCGGTGAAGGAGTTCATCCAGCAGACTGGCAGGGGCGTGATGCAGGGCGCAGACATTCTGGGCACTGCGCCGCGCAACTACTCGTCAAGCATCGAGTACGCGGACACTTCGATCGCCCAGAGCCTGAAGGACGCAGCGCAGGTGATGTTCGCGGACATCGGCACGCGCATCTTCTACACCGGGCAGGGCAGCTACGACACGCATGCGGGCGAGGTTCCGATGCACGCGAAGCTCATCGGCGAGATGTCCAACGCGGTCGGGGACTTCTGGGACGACGTGGAAGAGCATGGCTACGAGAACGATACAGCAATCGTGATCTTCTCCGAGTTCGGGCGGCGCATCAGGGACAACGGTTCCGGCACCGACCACGGATCAGGGGGCGTCGCCTTCGTCATCGGCGGCGGTGTCAAGGGTGGGCTGTACGGCGACTTCCCGTCGCTGGCGCCGGAGGACCAGCTCGAAGGCGACATGCACTTCAACAACGACTTCCGCAGCGCGTACACGGACCTGCTGGAGGATTGGATGGGCGTGGACGCCAAGCCAATCACGAACGGCACATTTGAGAAGTTGGGCCTCATCAAGAAGTAGGACCAACGGGCAGGATGTAAAGGCATGGGTACGTTTCGCTACCAAATCGCGCTAGGGAACCCGTCAGGGGCGGAGTTTGAGGTGCTAAATGCGCTCGTAGATACGGGCGCGGTATATACCTTCGTTCCTGCCTCCCTGCTGAGTCGGCTGAAGGTTGCGCCAATGGATGCCATGGAGTTCGCATTGGCAGACGGCAGCAAAATTAAACGGGATATCGGGGAAACTCAGATACGCGCAGTCAGACGCCAGGCTACGACATTCGTCGTTTTCGCAGATGAGAACGACGCCACTCTACTAGGCTCGTATGCGCTCGAAGGCTTGCGACTGGCGGTTGACCCGTACAACAGTCGCCTGATACCAAATGAATTGCTTTACGCATAACAAGCGAGAGATCGAAAGAGCTCCTTTGAACACGCACTTTGGGAGGCGAATATGACCACTGCAACGAGATCGGACGTTGGACTCATCAAGCATTTGCTGCGGCGGGCGTCCTTTGGCACGACTCCTGCCGAGCTTGACCATTTCGCGGAGCTGAGCTACAAGGATGCAGTGGAAGAACTGCTTCACCCGGGCGACCCGCAGAACATGCCAGACGACATCATCAAGCGCTATCACACCGATATGCATGAGCTTCGCTACGGCAACTCAGCCACAGCATACTGGCTCTACCGCATGGTAACCACACAGGCGCCGATGGAGGAGAAGATCGCGCTCTTCTGGCACGGCGTGTTCGCAACGGGCTACGCGAAGACGAACCAGGCCCGCTCGCTGCTGAACCAGATTGACATGTTCCGCAGGCTGGGGCTTGGCAAGCTGGACGACCTGCTGATCGACCTCGCCAAGGACCCGTCGATGATCATCTGGCTGGACAACCAGGAGAACCATGACGGCGCGATCAACGAGAACTGGGGCCGTGAGCTGCTGGAGCTGTTCAGCATGGGCATCGGCAACTACACCGAGGACGACATCAAGGAAGCCTCGCGCGCGTTCACCGGCTGGACGCTGGGCAACGCCGAGTACATGGCGGTGCGCGCCTCCAAGGACTCCATCTGGCCTTACGGCAGGATCGCCTGGCACTTCGACTTCCGACCGGGCGATCACGACGACGGCGAGAAGCACTTCCTCGGCGAAACTGGGGACTTTAACGGCGACGACATCGTGCGCATAATCTGCCGACAGCCGGCGACGGCGCGCTTCATCGCCCGACATCTCTACGACTTCTTCGTCGCGGACGAGGAGCCTGTCCCGCAGTGGCCCTACACCGCGCCGCGCGACCCGGACGCCATAGACGTGCTTTCGCAGGCGTACTTCGACGGCGACCATGAGATTCGCCACATGCTGCGGGTGCTCTTCAACTCCGACTTCTTCAAAGAGGCGCAGTACGCACGGGTCAAGTGCCCGGCGGAGCTGGTCGCGGGCACTATGCGACTGAGCGGCAGCGTGACGCGCCCTGATATGGGCATTCTTCCCACATCGGACCTGGCGGGCTTCATGGGGCAGACTCTGCTCAACCCGCCGTCGGTCGAGGGTTGGCACGAGGGCACGGAGTGGATAAACAGCGGCGCGCTGGTGGAGCGCGTCAACTTCGCAGCCAAGGAGATCAGCAACATCGACGCGCCGGGCGTGCGGGTGATTCTCGATAGGCTGGCGGAGCAGAACGGCGCCGAATATACCCCTGCCGAGATTGTGGATGCCTGCCTGGACATCATGGGGACGCCGGAGATGGACATCGAGATGCGCGCCGCGCTTATCGCGCATGTGGGCATTAAGGGCGACATATCGCTCACAGGTGGCGAGAAGGGTGGCAAGTGTGAGCAGCGTATCTGCGAACTACTGGGCCTAATCGCATCCACCACCGAGTACCAGCTAGTTTAGATCAACCAAATCTATGCAGAATGTATGTACAGGATGGGAAGGACTTTGCCGACCTATCCTGTACGCTTTTTGACGAACAATTGAAGAGGGCCTGACATATGACCACTTCCGCTGCCACAACACTGAAGATTGAATACGTGAAGACGATTGGCATCGTGAACAACGCTCCGGTGGGACGTGGCTTCGCCAATCCGGTTGACCTTGCCGTGCATGCGGACGGGCGCATTTTTGTGCTGAACCGGGGAGCCCCCGTGTTCACGCGCATTGGCGTCCTAAGCTGGGAAGAGGACTACCTGTACGAGTTCTCGTCTCATGGCGATGGCGAAGGTCAGATGCGGCTTGCGGCGGGTCTTGCGCTCAGCAACGATGGCAGCAAGGCGTATGCGTCGGACGAATACAACCACCGTATCAGCACCTTCGACGCGGACAGTGGCGACTTTGTGAAGGCGTTTGGCACTCTCGGCAACGAGCCGGGGGAGTTCAATGGGCCATCCGGTATCGCGGTCGATGCGGACGACAACCTATACATCACCGACCAGAACAATCATCGCGTGCAGAAAGTCACGACGGACGGACGCCACCTGCTCACTTTTGGCAGCGAGGGCAGCGGCGACGGCGAGCTGAACATGCCGTGGGGCATCTGCTTGGGACCTGACGGCAGCGTGTATGTGGCGGACTGGCGCAACGACCGCATCCAGCGGTTCAGCGCGGATGGCGAGTTCATCGCGAAGTACGGCGAGTCGGGCGGCGGTGACGGGCAATTCACGCGGCCCGCCGGCGTAGCTGTGGACGCTGACGGCAACATCTATGTTGCGGACTGGGGCAACGAGCGAGTGCAGGTGCTCGCCGCTGACGGCAGCCACCTGAAGACGCTTCTGGGCGAGGCTACTCTGTCAAAGTGGGCGAACGATTTTCTTGCCGTGAATCCTGATGAAGTGGAGACGCGCAAGATATCCAACCTGACTCCGGAGCTGCCGCCGCACCTGAACACACGGCACCTGATTTCATCGCAGATCGAGCCGTACTTCTGGGGACCTGCGTCCGTGAACTTCGACGGCGAGGGGCGCATGTTCGTGACGGAATCGTCAAGGCATCGCATACAGGTCTATCAGTTGGGGTGATGGGCGCTGACAGGGACGAACAGGACGGAGGCGGTGAGTTAATGACTACAAAGTCCATACCATTGGGCGCTATGACGAACGCTCTCCCCATCATAGACCCGCGCGACTTGCCCGATGAACCCAACCGTGTACCTGATGGCATGTTTCAGAACCCGAACATCCTTGACGCCGTAACCATTCTGAAAGCCCGCTACAAAGACGATCCCACCGTGTTCGTCGATGGTGGCACCATCATCTGCTACAATCCCGACAACCTTAACGACAGGGTTTTCCCTGACTGCTATGTCGCCTTCGACGTGGAAGCCGGAGCCATATTCGCGCAGAACGGCTATCTGACCTGGCAAGTGGGCAAAGCGCCCGACTTCGCGTTGGAAATAGCGTCCGAGTCAACGGCGCGGCGGGACATCACAGACAAGCGAGACATTTATGAGCGCATCGGCATCGGCGAATACTGGCGCTTCGACCCAAGCGGCGGCGATTACTACGGCGTGTCTCTTGCGGGCGATAGGCTGATTGACGGCGCATACGAGCCGATTGAGCTGGAAGTCAACACCGACGGTCTGGTGAGCGGTTACAGCGCACCGCTAGGGCTGAGCCTGTGCGTGCAGGAAGGCATGTATCCGTTTGCTGACGATGTTCGCATGAACAGGCTGCTGTTCTACGATCCTGACACCGGCGAATATATCCGCGACCTTCAGGAAACGCAGGACGACCTTGCCGCAGCGCAGGACCGCATCCGTGAGTTGGAAGCCGAACTGCGCCGCCGGCAATCTTAATTATCCTCACTCCCGCTCACCCGATACAACTCCTTGCTCAGTTCCGTCGCCCCTTCAGGGTCGCGGCGGTCGAGCATGCGAAGCGTGGCGCGCGCCATTAGCTGCAGGGTCTTTTCGAGCCGCACGAGCATGCGCTCCAGCCGGAACATGAACCACATCAGCAGCACGCCTGCCAAACCTATATTTATGAACTGGATCAAGTCCGCTACCATCTCCCCCTCCTCAAACCCTATCCATCCTGCATATCCATGTGAATTAACTCTGCCGCAATAGCAGCATCCGCTCCATCTTCTTGCCGCCCTGCCCCACTTCCAGGCTGTGGCCCTCGACGAAGAAATCGCCGTTTACGCCCATGTCCTCGTATCGGAGGGCGACGCGGTCTGAGAGTCGCAGTTGAAGCGCCAGCAGCGTGTTGGCATCGGAGCCATTGGGCAGCGTAACTCTGAGATCGGTTCGCGGCGTGGCGCGTCTTGCCAACCGCCTGTCAAGAGTCTGCTGCGCCCGATGCGCCTCGCGTGTCCAGCGGGCGTCTATGCTGAGGATCCGCTGCCCGTACACGTCCTGGCTTGTCGCGTTCTCTGCGGTCAGCAAAAGAGGGGCATTGAAAGTCAGCGCGTTGACCGAGCGCAATCCCAATCGCGTCAGATAGCCCGCAGCCTCTCCGAACTGAACGCGGATTAGCGTGCCTTTGCCGTTGTACAACCTGGTTGCCGGGTGCGTGACGGTGATCTGGGCGGTGATGTCTGTGCCGCTGCCGTCGGCCTGTGTGTTCGCAGTGTAGTCTGTTGTGGGCAGTGGAGACAACTGGCCGCCGACTACATCGAAGTCCCTGCTCTCGGCGAGGAAGTCACGCGTCTCACCTGCCGCGAAGCGCGGAGTCTCGCTGAGCGTCCAGACTGTGCGGTGACCGTGGTTGGAGGCATCGCGGACTCGCATGAAGAGCTTGTTCTCGATATTGTCCACGCCATCGCTCCACTCCAGCGCGGAGAAGTAGGCATTCGTGCCGCCGCCGACAGCACTCAGGATTGCCCTGGCCGAAGTGTGCGGCGCGGACTCGCGGTGGCTGCGGTTTTCCAGGCGCCAGAGTCCGTGCCCATCCACGTAGATGAAGCCGTCCTCTTCGTCTTGAAGGCGGCGAATCTCATCCAGAGCCTGCACTCCCCACAGCGGCGGACTCCATAGCTGCGGAACGAGTTCATTACCGGCATTCAACATGCGGCTCGCCACGTCAACACCGCCATAGTCGAAGATGTCTCCCAGGATTTCGTCCGATTTCTGCGGGAATGAGGATGTGGCGTACATGTACAGGGTTACACTTTCGAGGCGGCGCATCTCGTCGTAGGCGCGCAGGCGGCACTGCTGCTCGTTCGGACGCGGGTCGATGCTGTGCAGGTTGCCGTAGAAAAGCGACACCCAGCCGCCGAACTGCCGCCAGAGGTGGTTGGAAGGACCGTCGCAGTACAATCCGTGCCGTGTGGCGACAGAGTTAAATGCGGAACTGGCGGTTATCATCTGCTGCCGGTCAACAAAGACGCGAATGGAATCGCCGTGCAGTTCTATCTGCAAGAAGCGCCTGTCGCCCACGTCCCACCGGAGCGCGGCGAGAGTGAGCAGCGTGTCTTTCCCCTGCTCCACCTTGCGGAGTTCGAGGGCGGTGCCGGTGACGCGCAGGTACAGGAAATTGGCGGCGTCCACGTAACGCAAGGTCAGGCCGCCGTGCCGGGTGGCATCGCTGCCGCGCGTGAAGTCGCAGCCAATTGACGCATCGGCAATGCCGAAGTCGAGCGTTGCGACGCGCCTGCCTGCGCGAGCGCCGTTCGTTTCCGCTCCGCCGCCGGACGCGATGCGGAAGTCCTGATTCGCCATTGCCCAGCGATACGTCTCGCCGAATTCGGGCGCGTGATCGGCAAGGCTAGTTCCCGGCACGCCTCCGAACTCGTCACAGGGGAATGCAGCACGCAGCCACACCTTGCGCCCCGGCTTCAGGCTGCCGGACAGCGCCGACGAGGTGTTGGGCGGGCTGTACTTGTGATCTGCATTTGCCAGACGAATGTCGAGTCGAGCCGAGTCCATGTATTCTGTCTTCAGGTCTCGCATGTGGCGCAGCGACAGGCCCAGAGTATCGGGCGTTATGTCGTCATCCGCTCCCGCGAGCCGTCCTTCGCCGCTCCAGTCCACCATCAGCTTCCACTTCGTTTCGCTCATGCCTCACCACCTCCCAAACCTCGCAGTTCCTAAGCTCTGGCTGTAGTTCCTTCGACTTGCAGCGTCGCCAGCCAGGACACCGGCTCTCCGGCGCGACTGAGAATCTCGTAAGACTTCACCCAGCAGTTGCCTGTGTAGCGCGGGCTGCCTGTGGCCAATCCTGCGGGGCCGTACTCGAAGCGCGTGGGGGCGTCGTGGTAGCGCAATGTGCCGAGAATAGCATCCGCACCTGTCGCCGCCGTGTCATCGAACAGGCCGCGCAGGGTAAACTCCACAGCCTCAGCACCGGGGTTGAAGCGCGTTCCCGTGTCACCCAGCGCGGTCACATCGTTGAGCGCCCGCTTGCCCGGCAAGCCGCGCACCTCGGTAATGTTTGCCGACAGGTCGCGCATCATGCCACCCGTGTCCGCGATGCGAAAGCGCGATCCTCTGCCATCTATGAACGCCATCCCATACCTCCCCACGTCATCCAAACTGCAAAAAAAGGACAGACCCAAATCAATCGGGTCTGTCCCTTGTTGAATCAATATAGATTGTACGTTCGTCTATGTCAAGGAAAAATCCTATCCATCCTGTACATCCTGTGAGTTCCCGCTACGCCCCCTTCACATTCACAATCTGTCGGAAGGTGTGAATCACCTCCACCAGGTCCTCGGACTGCTCCATCACGAGATCTATGTCCTTGTATGCGCCGGGCAGCTCGTCGAGGAAAGCCTCGGAGCGGTTGACCTCGATGCCGGTCATGAGGCGGTCGAAATCATCCATCGTGAAGGAGTCACGCGCCTTGCGCCGGCTCATCCGGCGTCCCGCGCCGTGTGGCGCGGTGTTGAACGACTCGGCATTGCCCTTGCCGCGCACGACGTAGCTGCGCGTCCCCATCGAGCCGGGTATCAGCCCGAGCTGGCCCTCGCGCGCCTCGATCGCGCCCTTGCGCGAGACGAGTATGTCCTCGCCGAAGTGGTTCTCGCGCTGCGTGAAGTTGTGGTGGCACTGGATGCGCTCCACCACCTCGAATTCGCCGCAGCGGTACTGCATCAGCCTAATAATGCGCTCCATCATCTCCTCGCGGTTCAGCAGTGCGAATTCCTGCGCCCATTCCAAGTCGGTGATGTAGTCGTCGAATTCGAGCGTGCCCTCGCTGAGGTATGAAAGGTCCGCGTCCGGCAGTTCCACGCCGTCCCGCTCCATCAGCCCCTTCGCCACCTTGATGTGGTGAGCGGCAAGTCTGTTCCCCACGCCCCGCGAGCCGGAGTGCAGGAACGCCCACACGCCATTCTCTTCGTCCAGCACGACCTCGATGAAGTGGTTGCCGGACCCAAGCGAGCCGAGCTGCTTGCGCCAGTTGCGCCCCGTCTTGTCGTAGAACGGGAGCCGACCCAATTCTTCCGCTCTGGCTTCCAGCTGCTCGATGCGCGGCTTTGCAGTCTTCTTGACGCTGCGATTGTAACGCCCCGCGCTGAGCGGTATCTGGTGCTCGATTGCCTTGCGCACGTCGGACAGGTCTTCGGGCAGGTCTTCGCGGCTGAGACTCGTCTTGGCGGCAATCATGCCGCAGCCGATATCCACTCCCACGGCGGCGGGTATGATCGCGCCCTGTGTGGGGATGCATGAGCCGACGGTCGCGCCCAGACCGAAGTGGCAGTCCGGCATAACCGCGACATGCCTGAAGATGAACGGCAGTTCGGCGAGGCTGTGAATCTGCTGCAGCGCCGCTTCCTCTATCTGCTCCTGCGGCACCCACGAGAGCACGTTCCGGCTCAATGAATGTGGTGGCATTGTGCGCCCTCCAAATCTTCCTTTTTTTGGGGAAGGTAGTAATCCATCGTAGCATAAATCTCGGGCACACCTTATTTAGGTCTGTCAATCTCGCCGGGCATTGAGATTCCCTGTGATATACTGGGCGGCATTATGACGACACTCCCACCTATCGCCCACGCCACCACCGTAAGCCTGCTGGAGCCGCCCGACGGCGCATGCAGCGTCATCATCGACACGGACACATGGAACGAGATTGACGACCAGTTCGCAATCATCCACGCGCTGATGTCGCCCGAGATGAACATCGAGACGATTCAGGCTGCCGGATTTCACGCCGAGGTCCGGAAAACTGAGAGCTTCGAACATGGCATGGAGTTGAGCTACGACGAGATTCAGCGCGTGCTGGAGCTTTCGCCGGTGCGCTACGACGGGCCTGTGCTTTACGGCTCGCGGCAGACGATTACCGCGAACGATGGAGCGTCCGTGCCGAGCGATGCGGCGGACAACATCGTGAGCAGGGCGATGCAGGAGCGGAACGAGACGCTGTACGTGCTGGCGCTGGGCGCGCTGACGAATGTGGCGTCCGCCATACTGATGGAGCCGCGCATCCGTGAGCGTATCTGCGTGGTCGCGCTGGGCGGCTGGCCGCACCACGCGTCTGACTTCCGGGACTTCAACTTCAGGCAAGACATGAAGGCAGCGCAGGCGGTCTTCGACAGCGGCGTAGCGCTGGTGCAGGTCACGGGCTTCGGCGTGTCCGAGCTGCTCAGCACCACGCGCTGGGAGATGATGGAGCACGTCAAGGGGCACGGGAGAATCGGCGATCACCTATTCCAGATTTACGAAGACTTCGTGGAAGACTACCCCGGGCGCGGCAAGCCCATCTGGGACATTGCTCCGGTCGCGTGGCTGCTGAATTCTGACTGGTTCAGGACGCATGTGGAGGCAGCACCCATCCTGAGTGACGACCTGCGATACATTCGCGTCGCCACACGCCATCCGATGCGAATAATTGACTGGCTCGACCGCAGCGCGATCTTCAGCGACTTCTTCGAAAAGCTGCGAGCGGCTACATCGTAGTCAGCCGCTCCTGAGCCTGAACAGGACGAATATGGCGAAAGCGCGCCGCTCACTTGGATCGACGTTCTCGAACTCTGCGATGACTCCTGCCGCTTCATTTACGAACTCCATAGCTTCAGGACGGGAAAAACTTGCATTGGGGTCGTAGTCCGCGGC
This sequence comes from Dehalococcoidia bacterium, assembly GCA_965203955.1. GTDB lineage: Bacteria > Chloroflexota > Dehalococcoidia > Lucifugimonadales > JADFKI01 > Bin90. The sequence goes on from OZ241923.1 coordinate 1,104,336, forward strand.
TTGGCGTTCCCGTTGCATTAGAACGAATAACTGGCCGAACCTCCTTATCCCCAATGAGAATCTACTCATCGCCGCCCGGTTGTTGCATTGGTTTCTTGCGTATCCATGTTCGAGAGCGCGGTAGACTTGAATCCATTCCGGCTGGCTGCGGTTGGCGTGCGCAGTACCCACAAGTGTGTTTGCGCCGCACAGCGCGAGCGTGTGAAACATCGCGTAGTAGGCGGCGCTTATCGCCCGGCGCAGTTCTGCCTGGCGAGGCCTGCCTCTTCCACCCCCAAGTGCGCCACTAGCAAGACCTTCCGCGATTCGCAGCAAGTCATGAGGGTTCATAGATCATCATCCGCCGGCCAGCCATGCTCTATCACATAGTCCCACCCGTGCTCTTGCACATAGTCCCAATCCGTCTTTTCCGTGAACCTCTTGCCAATCGTGTTCGTTAGATAGATGCCTTCCCCTTCCAGTTTCGAGTGCATCCGATCTACCATTCCAACCGTCCAGCCCACATCCAACTGCTCCACTTTGCCATCGAATATGATACGGACATCAATGTACTCGTCGCCGTAGTGGTCTATCTTGCGCTCCACGATTATCGGGTCGAAAACTAACCCATCGGGAGCGAATCGCTCCTCCAGCAACTCCCTGACAATATCTTCGACTCGCTCAATGATTTGCTGGGTAATCGGCGTTGCTTGCATCATGGCGCGCTCTCCTGACACGGAGCATTTATTGATCGGCGATGCAGCCATTCTAGCATAGGTATGTGCGAAAACCGTCAACGCAACGGGTGCCTAAAACGAAGGTCAGATTGTAGCTTCTCGCAGGCTGACTTATTTCTCGGATAAACCCCAATGCGATGGAGTGGCAGAGGAATCAATTAGCCGGCCGGCGTCGTTACCTCGCCATACCGCTCGCCCGTGACCATGTAGATGACATTCTCCGCGATGTTCGTAGCGCGGTCGGCGATGCGCTCGAGGTTGTGGGCTGCCCACAGCAGGTACGTAGCGCGGCGAATGACGGTCGGGTCGCCCAGCATGAATGTCAGCAGTTCCCGATAGACCTGCTCATAAAGCGAGTCTATCTCGTCGTCGGCCTTACGAACCGCAATCGAAGAAACGACATCGCGGTTCACGAAGGCATCGAGGCTGCGACGGAGCATATCCGACGCCATATCGGACATGCGCGGAATGTCTATAAGTGGCTTCAGCGGCGGCTCATCTCCCATCATCCTGCAGATTTTCGCGATGCCCTCAGCGTAGTCGCCCATGCGCTCAAGCTCGCTGGCGAGGTGTATGACGGTGACGATGGTGCGAAGGTCCCCCGCCATGGGCTGCTGCGTGGCTATCAGGTCGATGCACTTCTCTTCGATCTCGTCCTGCTTGTCGTCGATGATGTCATCCTCGCGAATGACCTCTTCCGCCATCTGCAGATCGCGGTTTTTCAGCGCGTTCACCGACCGACCGACCGCCTTCTCCACCATACTGCCCATCATCAGCAGTTCGTCCTGAACTGACTGTAGTTCGCGATGAAATTCTGACCTGAGCATGGGGTGTCCTTGTGAGGAAAGTTCGTTTCCTCCGGGGCGGCTTCCCGCTGAAGCGTCCGCCTAGCTGAACCGTCCGGTAATATATGCCTCTGTCCGCTCGTCTGTGGGGTTGGTGAAAATCTGCTGTGTGGGAGCGAATTCGACGAGGTAGCCGCACCTGCTCTCGTCAACCATCAGGAACGCCGTGTCATCTGATACACGCGCCGCCTGCTGCATGTTGTGAGTCACGATGACGATGGTGTAGTTGACCTTCAGCTCGCGGATGAGTTCCTCGATGGCGAGGGTGGCGATGGGGTCGAGCGCCGACGCGGGCTCGTCCATCAGCACAACCTCCGGCTCGACCGCGATGGCGCGCGCGATGCAGAGGCGTTGCTGCTGTCCGCCGGACAGGTCCAGCGCGCTCGTGTTCAGGCGGTCCTTGACCTCGTCCCAGAGGGCTGCCTGCCTCAGCGACATTTCGACCGCCTCATCATAGTTCCCCTGGTAGCCGTTGATCTTCAGTCCGAAGGCAACGTTGTCGTAAATTGACTTGGGAAAGGGGTTGGGCCGCTGAAAGACCATGCCGATACGAGAGCGTATCTCGGTGGGGTCAACATCGTCCCCGTAGAGATCGTAGCCCTCAAACATAATCTGGCCGCCTATGTGCGCGCCGGGTATCAGGTCGTTCATGCGGTTGAAGCAGCGCAGCAGGGTGCTCTTGCCGCAGCCTGAGGGGCCAATAAGAGCAGTGACTTCGTGGCGCTGGATGTCCATGCTGATGTCGCGCAGGGCGCGGAAGTCCCCGTAGCTGACGCTCACATCCTCGGAACGCAGAACGATGTTGCCGTTGTTAAACATCCGATTTCACCTGATGACGGTCCCTGAGAATTATCGCCACCGCGTTCATAGTCAGCAGCACGAAGAGTAGCACGACGATGCCCGCCGCCGCAATGCCGCGGAACTCGTCCTGCGGGCGCGATGTCCAGTTGAATATCTGTATCGGCAGCACGGTGAACTGCTCCAGTGGATGAGCCGGAACGAACGTAAGGTACACCAGCGCGCTGATAGCGATAACGGGCGCTGCCTCGCCGAGAGCGCGGGACATTGCCAGAATTGTGCCAGTGAGAATGCCCGGCAGCGCCTGTGGCAGCACGATGCCTTTTACTACCTGCCACTTCTCTGCGCCAAGCGCGTAGCCCGCCTGCCGGTATGTGTCGGGCACGGCGCGAATCGCCTCGCGCGACGCTAATATCACGATGGGCATAACGAGGAGCGCCATCGTCATCGCGCCCGCCAGCAGTACGCGCTCGCCCTGGAACATCCATTGTACGAACAACGATAGACCCAGCAAGCCATAGACGATAGAGGGCACACCAGCGAGGTTTGACAGATTGACCTCTATAAACGCTGTCAGGCGGCTCGGTACGGCGTACTCCTCAAGGTAAATCGCCGCGCCAACACCGATGGGAATGGCAAATGCCGCGGTCAGGCCCATCAGCCACACGCTGCCCCAGAGCGCCGACTTGATTCCAGCCTGTTCGGGATGGCGCGAGGGATAAGAATCCAGAAAGTTCCAGTTCAGCCAGGGCGCGCCCTCTGCCAGCACCTGCGCCAGAAGCACCACCAGGCCTACGATTCCAACCATCGTCGCAAGCAGGAAGAGCACGTACACCACGCCGCCAATTTTCTTTCGCATTGACAGTCGCGGTCTGAACATGGCCACGGTTTGCTGCATTAGTATTTCTCCCGCCAGCGCCTGACGATGAAGTAGCCGAGCAGATTCATAGCCAGCGTAATCAGGAACAGAAGCATACCGACGGCAAAGATCGTGTTGTATTCCAGCGAGCCGTGCGGCGTCTCCCCAAGGCTGAGCTGCACGATGAACGCGGTCATCGTCTGAATGCTTTCAAGCGGATTGATCGTCAGGTTCGGCGTTGCGCCGGCGGCGATTGTCACGAGCATCGTCTCGCCGATGGCGCGGGAGATCGCGATGATGAACGACGCCACGATGCCGGACAGTGCGGCAGGGACGACGACGCGCAGGCTCGTTTCCACACGAGTAGCGCCCAGAGCATAGGAGGCGTTACGCAAGGAGTTGGGCACCGAGCTCATGGCGTCCTCGCTCAGTGACGACACCATAGGAATTATCATCACGCCCATCACGATTCCGGCGCTCAATGCGTTGAATACCAGCATCTCAGGGAACAGGATCTTGAGCAGCGGCGTCACGAATGTGAGTGCGAAATAGCCGTACACGACTGTCGGGATGCCCGCCAGAATTTCCAGCACCGGCTTGACGATGCGGCGCACCTTGTTCGGCGCGTACTCGGACAGGAATATCGCCGCCGCGAGTCCCACGGGGAGCGCGACCATCGCGGCGATTGCAGCGATAAGCAGTGTGCCCCCCACCAGCGGCAACACGCCGTAAGCGCGAGGCTTCAGTATCGGAGTCCAGCGAGTGCCTGTCAGGAACTCCCAAGGCGAGACTTCGAAGAAGAAGCCGATAGCCTGAGATACCAGCGTGAAGATGATGCCGATGGTGGTCAAGATGGATACGAGCGCGCAGCCGAAGAACAGCCAGCGAACTATCCTGCCTTCCAGCGACACGCCCCCTCTTCGTCGCATGCGCGGTGACTCCACGCGGGACCGCGAGGTTGCTTCCACACCTTCTTGGGGCTGTGGTATCGTGCTTTCCATACCTATACAACGCTACGCGCCTATGATTAAGCCTCAGTGAACGGACTGTTAACAGTCCGTTAATGAAAGGCGTGGCGTGCTCAACGATCGAACCTCTCAATCTGTAGAATGACGATATATATGGACTTGACGTAAGTCTCTGATCGTGCTGATAATGTCGGCACACATAATTCTTGGAAAGAACTAAGGACACGCACGAATGGCGAGCGAACAGGAACGCATATCAAGCGTAGAAACCGCTATCGAATATCTGACGCAAGGTCAGATCGACATACGGCAGGAAATGCGCGCTATTAACGCCAAGATTGACCGCGTACTCTATGCCATCTTGGGCGTAGGCGGCGCAATCCTAGCTGCGCTGGCGATAGCCATCGCGCGCGATGTGTTCTAGTCGTCCTTAAGTCTCTGCGAAGCCTTCAATCAATGTCGCAGCACCGTGAAGCTGAAGGTGCTGCCCCTGCCCTCCTCGCTCTCCGCGCTGACCTCTCCGCCGTGCGCCTGCACTATCTGCTGCACTATGGCAAGTCCCAGTCCGCTGCCACCGTCCCGCCGCGCGCGGTCAACTTTGTAGAAGCGCTCGAATATGTGCGGCAGGTGTTCCCGCGCTATGCCCGCGCCGGTATCTCGCACATGAACTGAATGAATACCCGTTCCAGCCGTGACGGAAACATCGACATAGCCCGACTCCGTATTCTTAACGGCGTTGTCGAGTAGATTCACCAGCACCTGCCGCAACTTGCCCTGGTCGCCGAGGGCGATCGCCGGAGACGGTGGAAGGCACGTCTGAAACTCCACCTCATCTATCCCGGAGCCGTATTCGGACACGACCTCGGAAACCAGCGCGGACAGATCGAGAGGCGTGAGGCTGGGTAGCTGCTGTCCGCTTTCCAGGCGCGAAAGTTCCAGCAGGTCCTCAACCATGTCGTTCATGCGGTCAACCTCGCGGTTGATACGATGCAGGAAGTTGCGCGTCGTCCGCTTGTCGTCTATTGCACCGTCTTCCAGGGTCTCGACCATTACCTTCACGGACGCGAGCGGGCTGCGCAACTCGTGAGAGACATTGGTGACAAATTCGCGCAGCGTATTCTCCACCTGACGGTCCGCGGTGAGGTCGTGCAGCGTGAGCAGGATGCCGCCGGAGCTTCCACCGCTCAGAGGCGTAGCTATGGCGTTGAGGAAGCGGCGCTGCGGAAGCAGCTCCACCTCGGCCTGCCGCAATTGCCCCGTGCTGAGGGACAGGGCAGCCACCTGCTGAATCTCGTGGTCGCGCAGAGCCTCGACAAGGCGAGCTCCAACCGCGTCTCGCGCGCTTATGTCCAGCAGCCACTCGGCAGCGCTGTTCATCAGCGTGATCCTGCCATCCTCTTCTATCACGACCACGCCGTCTTCCATCGTGTCCAGCATCGCGGTCAGCTTGCTGCTCTCTGCCAACATATCGCCGAGCATGCGCCGAATCGTGTCCGCCATGCTGTTGAACGCGACGGCAAGTTCCTGCGTCTCATCCGATGACGATGGAGATACGCGATGTTCCAGGTCTCCCCGAGCGAACCGATTCGCCCCCTCGGCAACCGCACGCACTGAGCGCGAGGTGTGGCGGAACAGGAAGTATCCCACACCTATGGACAGCAGTCCGACCAGCACGGCGGCTGCCCCGATCCTCAAGACAAGGCGATTGATGTCCGGCTGCACCTGCGAAGAAGGCACTGCGACGCGAGCGGCTCCGAAATCCCCGTCTGAGGTCGAAATCGGCACTACGGCGTACAACATGTCTTCGTCGAGACTGCCCTCAAGTGGCGAGCCGATGCCGACTCTGCCCGCGCTGCTTTCGGAGAGCACGGCGCGTACCTCGCTGCGCCCAAGCTGCAAGGGAAGCTGAGAAGGGGACCTCAGGCTGTCTGCGATTACGCCGCCGTCAGCTCCGATCACGGTAACTCGCGCGTCAGAGATCTCGCCGAGGCTGTCAATGAGCGTCTGCAGATCCGCTTCGCCCTGACCGGGGTCGGCAAGCACGATAGTTGCCCTATTGCTTACGAGATGCGCCTGCCTCTCCAGGCTCGCTTGCAGGTTTGCGATGTAGGTATCTCGCACAAACCCCACAAGATACAGGCTGACGAGACCCAGGCTCAGGAAAATCAGCGCAGTATATGCAAGGGCGATGCGCCAGTGGAGGGAGCGGGGCAGCCTCATAATCACAGTCGCCCGTTTATTTCTGAGAGAGGGCTGGGGCAAGGGCCTGAGTCATTGTCATCCGTCGAAGCGGTAGCCAACGCCGCGAATCGTAACGATCCTCACGGGCTTGCTCGGTTCGGGTTCGATCTTCTCGCGCAGCCAGCGGACATGGACATCCACCGTGCGGCTGTCACCGTAGTAGTCGTGCCCCCACAGACGTTCGAGAATCTGATCGCGCGTGAAGGCGCGCCCACGGTTCTTTGCAAGCAGCGCGAGCAGGTCGAACTCGCGCGGCTTGAGCTCCAGGCGCACACCGCCGCGCTGCACGATGTGGCTGGTGCTGTCGATTTCGAGGTCGCCTGTGCGCAGTATGTCAACATCGCCAGCGTCGCCATCAGAGGCGATGGAGCGCGCGCTGCGGCGCAGCATGTTACGCACCCGTGCCATAAGCTCCCGGATGCTGAAGGGCTTCGTAACATAGTCGTCAGCGCCCAGCTCCAGGCCCACCACGCGGTCAATCTCCTCGCCGCGCGCCGTGAGCATAAGGATGGGCACATCGCTCTCACGCCGGAGTATGCGGCACACCTCGAAGCCGTCGAGTTGAGGTATCATCACATCCAGAATCACGAGTTGCGGACGAATGGAACGCGCCGTATTCAGCGCCTGCTCGCCGTCAATCGCCGTCTCCACGGCATAGCCCTCGCGCTCAAGATTGTAGCGGAGCGCCTCCAGCAGGTTCTCTTCGTCCTCTACTACAAGTACGGTGCTCATGCCTTCAGTATGTCAGGACTTCGGCAACTCAGTCAATGGACAGAAGCTCTTACGCTATTCGCTTCGCAGCCGGCGAAGTTCGGCTTCCATCTCGGCTAGTCGCGCTTCGGCTGCAAGACGACCGGCGCGCTCTGCGTCCGCTCGTTCCTCAGCAGCCAGACGCGCATCCTCAGCGACCAGACGCGCCGTCTGTTCCTCCAAATAGTTCAGCAGCCAGCGTTCCGCCACAGGGTCCCAGAAGCGCAGCTCACCTTCTATCCACCACAAGTCCAGGTTCAGCGCATCGCTTTGCGCCCACACCCGTCCATCGGGTTCTTCATGCACTTCGAGCCGCCGGTACTCGCCATCTGCCAGCCGCTCGCCAACAAGCGGCTCACCATAGAAGTCACTGCCTGTCTCGTCGTATCGCCAGTATTCGGACACGCCGATTTCGGCGTACAAGTCACGCTTCCTGCCCAGGTCCGTAGTCGCCGTGCTCTCGGAGGCTATCTCCAGAACAAACTCCGGCGGCTTGCCCACTTCCCATAACAGGTAGGTGTTGTTCGCTTCTATGGACAGAGAATGCCTAGCGGCTTCGGACAGATTGAAGACGACATAGCAGTCCGGGGACACGGAACGGCGAGGGTTGCCCTCAATGTAGTAGATGAAAGTATTGCCGTTCACATGGGCGCCGGGAACATCCTTAAAGTGGACTTCCAGGGCGCCTACGACCTTGCGATAAATGGGCGCTTGATATTCTCCATCAGGCAATGGCATACCGTCCGTTTCAGGATAGACAATCTCTGTGGTGGCTTGGGTGGCCATTTATTCCTCCTTGCTCATCCCGATTTTACCACAGCCTAAGAGGATACTGCGCCGATCAGAGCGCGAGCCGCAAGTCGCCGCTCCAACTCAAGCCCGGCGGCAAGCGGCATATCCATTCCCTCAAGTAACGCTCGTTTGGCAAGCCCAAGCGCTTTCGGGTTGAGTCCGGCAAGTCGCTGCGCAACTTCCCTCGCGGCGTCCATCAGTTCAGCCTTCGGCACAACGCTGTGCGTCAAGCCGATGCGCCTTGCCTCGTCTGCGCCGATGCGCCTGTTGGACAGCACCATCTCAAGCGCCCTGCTCGCGCCCACGACGCGGCGCAGCGTCTGCGTTCCCCCGGCGGCGGGTATCATGCCGAGCGCGACCTCAGGCATGGCGAATTGAGCGTCATCGGCGGCAATCCTTATGTCGCAGAGGCAGGCGATTTCCACGCCCGATCCGATGACATATCCCTGCATCGCCGCAACCAGGGGCTTACCGAGAGCGAGGAACAGCCCCCAGATGTCGCGCTCCCAGCGCACCTGTCTCGCAATAGCAAGCGAAGGCGCGGTGCCGAACTCGGTCAGGTCCGCACCGGCGCAGAAGGCGCGCTCGCCCGCACCGCTTATCACCGCCACACGCACGTCCGGGTCGTCGCGCACCGCCTCCAGCGTAACGAAAAGCTCGTCGCGCATCTGCACATTGTAGGCGTTCATCACACGCGGGCGGTTCAACACGATGTGCGCCACCGCCTCGCTCTTGCTGTACAACACAACAGGCTCATTCATAGTCGGTCAGTAGTTCAGTTCATCAGTCCGTCAGCCTATCTATAATGTATATCCTGTCTGTCCATATCAACAAGCCCCGTCAAGTTTCCGACCGACTGATATACTGACAAACCGACACACTGACATACTTGGAGGTACGACAATGAACATCGGATTCATCGGACTTGGCAATATGGGCGGCGGCATGGCTGCGAATGTGCTGCGCGCCGGGTACGACCTGACGGTGCATGACCTGCGGCGTGAGGCGGCGACTCCGCTGCTGGAGAGCGGGGCGTCATGGGCGGACACTCCCGCCGAGCTCGCCGCTGGATGCGACATCGTGCTCACATCGCTGCCCGGTCCGCGCGAGGTCGAGGCAATCACGCTCGGCGAAGGGGGCATCCTGGAGGGCAGCACGAGCGGCAGCGTCTATATCGACCTGAGCACAAGCTCGCCCACGCTCATCCGCAGCATCGCAGAAGACTTTGCGGCGAAGGGCGTCAGCGTGCTGGACGCGCCCGTCAGCGGCGGTCCCGTGGGCGCGCGCACCGGCAGGCTGGCGGTCATGGTCGGCGGCGACCGCGAGGTATATGACCGGGTGAAGCCCGCGCTGGACGCCATCGGCGACAAGGTGAGCTACATCGGGCCCATAGGCTCCGGCAGCATCGCCAAGCTGATGCACAACTGCATCGGCTACGGCTTGCAGACCATAGTCGCCGAGTGCCTCACGCTCGGAGTCAAGGCGGGCGTGGACCCGCAGCCGCTGTTTGAGGCAATCTCAAACGGCTCGGTAGGGCGCGGCAGTTCGTTCGCCAACACATACCCGAACACTTTCCTTGCAGGCAACTTCGATCCGCCGAGCTTCGCATTGCGCCTCGCGCACAAGGATGTCAGCCTCGCGCTGGAACTCGGCCGCGAGTACGGCGTGCCCATGAGCGTCGGCAACATCGCGCACCAGGAACTGACCGCCGCCCTCAATCGCGGCTGGGGAGACATGGACTCGCGCGTTGCCATGAAACTGCAAGAGGAGCGTGCCGGCAACATTGAGGTGCGAATAGAAAAGCCGGACGCCGACGCTCTGGAGGCGTAGCGCCTCCTACCGACGCGAGACTAACGCGAATAAATTCTGAAAGACCCTGTGTATGTCAAGAACAGCCTCCACCACAGACCTCGACATTCCGGCACTCGAAGGCGCACTCGCTCACCGCACCATCGGCCACTGTATCCACCACTATGACATCATCGGCTCCACGATGGACGAAGCGCGGAGGCTTGCGTCAGAGGGCGCCGCCGAGGGCACGGTCGTCATCACGGAGGAACAGACGGCGGGCAGGGGGCGCTTCAATCGCGCGTGGGTGTCGCCACGCGGGGAGAACCTGTCTTTCTCGGTCATACTGACGCCGCCGGCAAGCCAACTTCCTTATATGAACATGGCGGCGACACTCGCCGTAGCGCGCACGGTCGCAGACTGCGCCAACTTGCAGCCTACTATCAAGTGGCCCAACGATGTCCGCGTGGGCGGGCTGAAGATATCCGGGATCCTCATCGAGACGGCGATCGAGAGCGAGGACGCCGTGTGCGCCATCATCGGCATCGGCGTGAATGTGAACTTCGACCCCTCGCTATATGACGAGATTGCCAACATATCCACAAGCCTCTACCGAGAGACCGGGCAGCGCCGCAACCGCACACCGGTGCTCTGCACACTGCTGGAGCACTTCGACGACACTTACGCTGCGGTTCGCACGGGAAAGTCGCTGACAGCCGACTGGTCCTCGATGCTCGACACACTTGGCCGCACCGTAACCCTGCGCTCACAGCACGAGGTTATAGAGGGCGTCGCCGAGTCCGTGGACGAGCAGGGCAACCTGCTCGTGCGACGAGCGGATGGCAACCTGTACACCGCCACTGCCGGCGAGGTTACATCGCAGGCTTAGTTGCGGGCGCCTATGGGATGGAATAATCGCCCTATCCCCTATATCCTGTCTATTGATGCAAATTCAAGGAGGACAGAAATTGCTTGAAAAACTGAGTCTGGACGGCAAGACCATCGTCATCACAGGCGGCGGTACTGGCTTGGGACGCGAGATGTCGGTCGCGATGGCGAAGGCGGGCGCAGACCTCGTAATTGCGTCTCGCCGCATGGGGCCAATCGAGGAGACCGCCGAGGCCGTGCGCGAGCAGGGCAGGCGTGCCATCGCCGTATCCACCGATGTTACGGATTCGGCGCAGGTCAACCGACTGTTCGATCGTGCCATCGACGAGTTCGGCAAGGTCGATGTGCTGTTCAACAACGCGGGCATCGTGCGCGGGCAAGGCTCCATTCCCATCTGGGACATCACCGACGAGGACTGGCGCATCGGCATCGACACCAACCTGACCGGCGCGTTCTACTGCTCACGCGCAATTGCCCAGCACATGATTGAGCGCGGCGGCGGCAAGATCGTGAATGTGTCGTCCGGCTTCGGCTTTCGCGGCGGACGTGATAACTACATGTACACCTGCGGCAAGGGCGGAATCGTGCAACTCACCCGCACCATCACCACGAGCATGAGCCGCTACGGTATCACCTGCACCTGCATCGTGCCCGGCTTCATTCCGACCGAGGGGACGGCCGCGTCGAACGACACGCTGCCACGCGGCGGCTTCATACCGATGGGGCGCGTGGGTAGGCCATACGAGATGGGGCCGCTTGCGGTGTATCTCGCCTCAGATGCTTCCGATTACATGAACGGCGAGATGTTCGTCATCGACGGCGGCGGGCTGGCAGGCGGCTACGCGCCGACCGGCTACGCGCCGGAGATTCCGCTGGAAGTTTAGGTTTTCAGTCATCAGTAGTGAGTAAGTCCGACTTGCTTCCGCACTACGGACACTGATCACTCCCAAGGAGATAAAGATGCCCATACCGGAAGAATGGAACCTTAGCGGCAAGATCGCGATCATCACTGCTGACAGACGCGGCTGGACGCCCTTCCTCGCTGCGGCGCTTGCGGAGGCAGGCGCAGACGTGGCAATCGCGGGATCGGCGCGCTCGGACGCTGCGGAAGCTGCCAAAGCCGTCGAAGAGCAGGGACGACGCGCGCTGAACATCACAACGGACATTACGAACGCCGGCGATGTGGAGGCAATGACGCAGCAGGTCGTGGACGAGTTCGGCAAGGTGGACATCCTTGTGAACAACGCCTGGGCGGATTTCGGCAAGCCCTTTGAGGACGTGCTGGAATCGGAGTGGCAGACGCTGCTGCAATTCAATGTCAGGTCGAAGTTCCTGTGCAGCCAGGCGGTCGGCAGGCGGATGCTGGCGCAGGAGAGCGGACACATCGTGAACATCGGCTCTGGGCTTGCTGTGCGCGGGTTGTGGAACTCGGTGGCCGCCTGCGCCGCCGCAGGCGCGGTGCATCAGATGACGTCGTCGCTCGCGCTAGAATGGTCGCGGCGCGGCATACGGGTCAACGGCATTGGCGCCGGCTGGATTACGACCGAAGAGCAGACCGAGGAATCGCAGCGCGAGTTGCTTGTGCGCTACCTGCCCTCACGCCGCAAGGGGCATCCGACAGACCTGTGCGGCTTGCTCGTCTATCTGGCGTCGGACGCCTGCGACTTCGTAACGGGGCAGACGATATTCATAGACGGCGGCGCGCTGGCGCATGCGTAACATCGTCATGGAACTCGACATTCGTGTACAACCCCGTGCGAGCCGCAACGCCATCGAGTTTGGCGGCGAGCGCCCGGATGTGAAGCCAGGTGTGAAAATAATGGTGCGCGTCACGGCAGCGCCGGAGGGTGGCAAGGCGAACGATGCGGTGGTGGCGCTGCTGGCGAAAAGACTTCGCGCCCCCAAGCGCAGCGTTCAGATTGTGCGCGGTCACAGGTCACGCAACAAGCGAATACATTTTGAGGGGTTGACCGCAACAGAGGCGATTGAAAGGCTTAAATCAAGCTCAGTAGCACACGCTGAAGAATCATCATCACGATGAGCGCGACCATCGGAGACAGGTCGAGCATGCCCATGGATGGCAATACCCGGCGAATCGGCGCGAGGATTGGCTCGGTTATCCCGTACAGCAGGACGACTATGGGATTGTCAGGCTTGAGGTTTATCCACGAGATGATGACACGCCCCAGTATCGCCGCCCAGAGCACGTAGAACAGAATGTTTATGAAAGTGCCAAGATACTGCGTCATTACTTCTTCCCCAGCTCCACCGACTTGTCGTAGGCAGCAATGACTCCCTCCAGCACGGCGGCTCGGAACCCCTCGTTTTCCATCGCCCGCAGCGCCGCTATCGTGGTGCCGCCCGGCGATGTAACCATGTCCTTCAGCTCCGCCGGATGCCGTCCGGTCTCCTGCACGAGCTGTGTGCTGCCCAGCACAGTTTGCAGCGCGAGCCTGCGCGCCATATCGCGCGCCATGCCCAGGTACACCCCCGCGTCTATGAGCGCCTCGATGAACAGAAACACGTACGCTGGCCCGCTTGCACTGAGCGCGGTTGACATGTCTATGAGCTTCTCGTCCGGCACATAGACCTCATCGCCTAGCGTTCGCAGGACTTGCCCCACCGTATTGCGGATCGTACCCGGAACTGCTGCCGTGGCGGTCCACACGCTCATACCCGCGCCTATCTGTGCCGGCGTGTTCGGCATGATGCGCACGACGGAGTCCTGTTCCAGTCCATTGACCAGCGTCTCAATGGTGGCTCCCGCCACAATCGAGGCAACAGTTTGCTGCCCCCCAAGGCTGGCGCTCATGCCGGGCATCACTTCCGGCAGGGACTGTGGCTTGACGGCAAGGACTACGAGATCAGCGCCTCTGATGGCATATCCGTTGTCGGCGAATGCCTGCAGCCCGTACTTCTTTGTGAGCTCCTCGCGACGCTCGTTCACGGGCTCGCCCACGCTGATGTCTTCAGCCGGCGTCAGTTCCGCCGAAAGCACTCCTCCGATTATCGCCTCCGCCATCACCCCACCGCCGATGAACGCTAGTCTCATTTCAAAGTATCCTGTCTATCCTGTGCATCAATGTAAGTTACTATGGCAGCTTGCTATCGCTCGCCAGCGACACCGCCACGCGGATGGACTCCAGCATGCTCTCCGCGTCCGCGATGCCCTTGCCCGCGATGTCGAACGCCGTGCCGTGGTCCACGGATGTGCGAATGAACGGCAGCCCTAGATTAACGCTGATGCTCTTTGCGAAGTCGTGCACCTTGATGGGAATGTGCCCCTGGTCGTGGTACATGGCAAGCACCGCGTCATACCTTCCGTTGATTGCCTGCGGGAATACGCTGTCAGCGGGCACGGGGCCTGTAGAGTCGATGCCTTCGGCGCGTGCCGCCTCCACAGCAGGCGTGATCTGCAATGCTTCTTCATCTCCAAGAAGGCCGCCGTCACTGGAGTGCGGGTTCAGCGCGGCTACGCCTATGCGCGGCTCGGGAAAGCCCCATGCCTTGAAGCACTCGTCAGTGAGGCGCAGCTTCGCAAGCACATTGTCCTTCGTCACATAGTCGCAGGCGACTCGCAGCGAGCGGTGCGTGGTCAGGTGCACGACGCGTAGGGTGTTCGCCGTGAGCATCGTCGCCACTTCCTTCGCGCCCGTCTGGCTCTGGAATATCTCCATGTGCCCGATGTCTGTGTAGCCCGCAAGGCTGCACGCCTCCTTGTTTATAGGCGCGGTGGCGATTGCCTGTACTGCGCCGCCGCTGGCAAGCTCGCCCGCCCTGAGTATCCATTCAACCGACGCCTTGCCCGACGCCGCCGACAGCTTGCCGTACTCAATCGCGCCGTAGTCCAGGTTCTCCAGATCAAGCACGTCGATATTGCCATGCTCGCCCTCGACATCCTCAACCGAGTGCGCGACCTTCGCCGTGCCCGAAGCGCCAATCAGTTCCAGCGCGGCATTCATCGCTGCAGCGCTGCCCACCACGAACGGGCGTGTCTTCTCATACACCCATTCGTCCTGAAGTGCCTTCGCGGTAACCTCCGCGCCGATGCCCGCCGCATCGCCCATCGTAATCGCAAGCAGTGGCCGTTCGCTCATATCAATACCTCGTAAGAGCTTACATGGATGAACAGGATAGATAGGATTAGTTTTCGATTTGCTAACAATGTCATTATAAACCTATCTGTCCTGATTTGTGGCATGATTTTCTTATACTAGCAATACCCAACCAATATCGCCTTTGACGCGCAGACACGCTCATACTAAAATGAGGCAACTTTCTTTGGGGACGGACTATGGCGAAAGAGAGCGATATAAGTATCAGAGACACTCGACTCGCCGATGTTGAGATACTGGTGGGCGATAATAGGGTTATCTTGCCTCAAATCGCGTCGCAATCCGTTCAATGCTGCGTCACTTCACCACCATATTGGGGTCTGAGGGACTACCAGCATTCAGATCAGATAGGCGCTGAGGAGTCGCCGGCAGACTATGTGCAGAATCTTGTAGAAGTCTTTCGCGAGGTTTGGCGGACGCTATCCGATGACGGGACTTTATGGCTGAATGTCGGAGACGGTTACGCTCGCAACGGCGGAACCGGGGGACACGGCCCAAACGCACAAGTGGGCAATACCAGGAAACTTATCCAAAGGCGTAATTGCAGGGTGCCGGACTGTTGGGGACTAAAGGACCGGGATATGATGGGCTTGCCTTGGCGGGTCGCGTTCGCGCTGCAAGAAGACGGCTGGCTGCTGCGATCGAATATCACATGGGTGAAGAAAGCGCCTATGCCGGAGAGTGTCAAGAACCGACCGTCAAACGCCACAGAAGAAATCTTTTTATTCTCCAAGACTGCTAGATACTACTACGATAACCAAGCGATAAGAGAAGAAACGGGCGCGAATCTCAGAAATTACTGGATATTGGGGCCGGACGGCAGTGGGAAGCCGCACCCAGCGGTTTTCCCAAGAGAATTAGCAAGGCGCTGCATACTTCTGGGAAGCCGTCCGGGTGACCTGATTCTGGATCCATTTTCAGGGTCCGGGACTACTGGCGTATCGGCAATCGAGACGAACCGCCGCGCAGTCCTCATCGAGTTGAACGAGGAATACGCCGCGCAATCCGGCGCTCGTATCGGTAACGGCGTGCGCCAGACCTTACCTATCTAGTCGATTTGAACCGCTCTATGAGTTGCGTCCATGAGCACACTTTCAGAACTGCGAAGAAGTTACCACTCCAAAATTGGCTCGGAAATAGTCCGATACTCTGAAAGGAACGGCAGATTATACCCGAACTTCGCTGATGGCAGTAGCCAATCCAGCATTCTTATCGCAAGTGGCATTGCGGATTTGATAGGTTTTCCAACCGGCGCAAATTCAAGAGTTACGGGTCAAACCGCGGGAACGCTGTTTGAAAGGCTCACCTGCGAGTTTATCGGAGAGGCTTTCGCGGCTATCGGACATTTGCGTCCAGGCAGATGGCGATACCTGACAAATCAGACACAGATTTCCAACTTCGCGCAGTATCAGCATTTGGAAAATCTCGCTTCACTCGTGAGCGAAAATCAAGCCCTTTCCGCCGCTCTCGGGCATGGTTATATCGTTACGCCCGACATAGTCATCGCTCGTTATCCAGTATCCCAAGATGAAGTGAATGCCTCGCACCCTTTCCTGGACGACTCCGGCAGCGCCGCTCTTACGCCGTTCATATCTTCTAACAATCCCGCGCCTATACCGATATTGCACGCAAGCATATCGTGCAAGTGGACAATTCGGAGCGACCGTTCCCAGAATACACGCACAGAAGCGCTTAACCTCATTCGCAATCGCAAGGGCAACTTGCCGCATATTGTGGCGGTAACGGCTGAACCGTTGCCGATGCGGATTGCGTCACTGGCTCTAGGCACAGGCGATATAGACTGCGTATATCATTTCGCGCTGGACGAGTTGCGACAAGTTTGCGAGACCGTCCCCAGAGGGGAAGACCAGTTGGAGATGCTGGAAATCATGGTGGAAGGCAATCGGCTGCGCGACATCAGTGACTTGCCTTTCGATATTGCCGTTTAAGAATAAGGGACAGGCTTTCACACCTGTCCCTCTCTTTTTATCTCGCCGGTTGTTTGGTTCAGCGCGCTATTCGCACTTCGTATAGCCGCACTCAAGGCAGCGGATGCACCCCTCCTGGTGAACCACCCGCCCCTGGCACTTGGGGCAGCCGCCGCTGAGCGGCGCGCCCGGGACATATTCTATGCTGGATTCGGCGAACTTCGGCGTTGTGAACAACCCCAGCTGAGCAGCGCCGTCACTCTTCATGCTTGACATGCCCGGATTGTTCGGCCCGTTGAGATGACGCCGGAGCACATGCGCCACGCCGTCCTCCGCAGAGCGTATCAGCACTCCGTTGTCCCACACCGGCTCGGATGTGATGCCATTCAGATGGTAAATTATCGCGTTCGGATCAACGCCGGAGCGCAGGCATAGCGACACCAGGCGCGACAGTCCCTCCAGGTGTGCCGGCTCGCTGCCGCCTGCCTTGCCGATTGCGGTGAACAGCTCGAAGGGCTTGTTGTCGTCGTCGAAGTTTACGGTTACATACATCGTGCCGTGCCCCGTGCGAACGCGCTCCGTTATGCCAAGCACAGAGGCGGGACGTTCCCGGGGAACCAGGAAACCGTTCTTGTCCTTGTTCAGGTCGTCCTCAGCAGCGTCCTTGCCTGTCTCCAGTACCTGCATCGACTTGGAGCCGTCCCGATATACTGTGACCGCCTTGCAGTCCGTTTCCCATGCCAGCCGGTACGCCTTCTCGACGTCTTCGACTGTGGCGCTGTTGGGCAGGTTGATGGTCTTTGAGACGGAGTTGGTCACATACTTCTGCCACGCCGCCTGCATCCGCACATGCGCCTCCGGGCTGATGAGCATAGAGGTGCGGAAGTGCGCGGGGTCTATGCCGTTCTCGGTGAAAATACGCTCGGCGTCTTCGGGATCGTCCGCGAGCTGCTCAAGCACGGCGCGCACCCGCTCCTCGTCGGCGAGACTCTCGCGCAGAGCCTCCCACACCGATTTGGGCGCGTCCAGCAGCCTCTCGCCTGCCTCACCCGTGCCGTCGCTGCCCTTCCACAGCACGTTCGACCACCAAGCGTTGGCGAAGTGCGGCTCGATGCCGGATGAGCAGTCCGCGAGACGGCTTATAGTGCCGGTCGGCGCGATGGTGACGACGCTGGAGTTACGCACCGGCGGCATGCCGCGCGTCTTGAGCGCCGATCCTTCGTACTCAGGGAACGGTCCGCGCTCGGAGGCCAAGCGAGCCGATTCGTCCCACGCGGTGTCGTGTATGAATCCGGCGACCTTCTCTGTAAGTTCCAGCGCGCGCGGCGAATCATAAGGGATGCCCAGTCGTATGAGCGCATCCGCCCAGCCCATCACGCCCAGCCCAATGCGGCGCGTGGCGAGATTCACATCGCGCAACTTCTGCATCGGGAACTGGTTCACCTCGATAACGTCGTCGAGGAAGCGCACTGCCGTCCGCACGGTGTTGCCGAGGCTGTTCCAGTCGAACCCGTCCGCGCTCACATGCTTGTCGAGGTTGATGGAGCCGAGGCAGCAATTGCCGTAGTTCTCCAAAAATTCTTCGCCACATGGATTGCTCGTCTGTATGTCGCCCAGCTGCGGGTTTGGCTGCGTGTCCCACACGCGATCCATGAACACCACGCCGGGGTCGCCTGTTTTCCACGCCGATTCGCAGATTTCGCGCCAGAGGTCGCGCGCCCGAACCGTGCCCGCGCTCTCGTTCACAGGACCATCGCCCGTGTCGCGAGGGTTGTAGAATGTCCATTCCTCATCGTTATCGACAGCGCGCATGAATTCGTCGGTTATCTGCACCGAGATGTTGAAGTTCTGAAGCGTGTCATCGTTGTCCTTGCAGTGGATGAACTCCTGCACATCCGGATGCCTGATGTTAAGCTGTCCCATGTGCGCGCCGAGCCGGAACGCTCCTTGCGTCAATGTCGCGCCCACGGACGAGTACAGCTTCATGACCGCGATGGGACCGCACGCCTCGCCATGTGTGGTTGCGATGCGGTCGCGCCTGGGGCGCAGCTTGGAGAAGCCGAAGCCGATACCGCCTCCCCACTTCTCAATCATTGCGGCATCACTGGCGACCTGCATGATGGAGGTCATGTTGTCTTCGGGCGACACCACGAAGCAGGCGGACAGGCAACCCCTGCCACCGGTGCCGGCGTTGACCAGCGTCGGCGAGTTCGGCAGAAACTTGAGCGACGTCATCAGGTCGTAGAAGCGCCCCGCCCATATCTTCCGCACTTCCGGCTTCTCGCCCTGCGCCACGGCGTTCGATACGCGATGGAACAGCCCGTCCGGGTCTTCCACCGGCTCGCCGTCGTCATCTTTCATCAGGTAGCGCTGCTCCAGGATGATGCCCGCGTTCTCGGACAACGCCGCGCTGCGTGTTGGCGCGCCATTTGCGTTTGCCGCGCCATCGAACGGAGCAGCAACGAACTTGTCCTGCAATATTTCTATTCCACTGTTCCCAAGCCAGGCGACGGATTCCTCCCTAGGAACTCCATAGGATTCCAGCAACATCTTCATCTCACTTTGGAGACCTTGGGCATTGCGTGCGTCGTGAGAACCGTTGACTTTGGTCTCATCTGGACGATTCCCATTCGGGAGTTCCCCGCGCATCACCTCCCTAGCTTTGCGCTCCTCCATTTGTGTGCCTCCCTGATTCATAGCAAAAAAATACGTTCCTTGGTTCGACTATCTTTCTGGGAAAACCAGTGATAGCACGTACCGCGACTTCCCAAATCCGAAGGCTTTGGACTCGGTATATCCCTTGAGCCTTAGATTTCCAATGTCTATATATTCGTTCTTTGTCTGTATTTGGTTTGTTCTGCACGCTAGGTCTGCTGTGGCTAGATTCACAGATTTTCCTTTCGGCAGGAAGTGTGAATGCTTCTTGCGAAGTCTGCGTATGTTTTGGTAATTCCACATTACTCTTAATTTTGATCCGGTCTTACCGGAAGTCATTGCCGAAAATATAGCCACACTTGGCTCGTCAGTGACATTCATCAATCTGATAGTCGTCGATTGTATAGAAGTGTGAAAAGTTCGAGCCAATTTCATGATGGTTGATATTGAAAACGCATTAAAATCTGCGTATATGCCGAAAGTAGGATCTGGCATCAGCAAATGCGCAGCCATGTTTTCACAGTTTCTTTCCAGCATATTCGGCGCTGGTTGTTCGTTATGCCGCATTGCAGGCGTGAGTCCTGGGTCGAAGATTGCATGAGCTATTTCATGGGCACACGAAAACCGTTGCCTTACTGGACTAAGGTTCTTGTTGATCAATACCCTGAAAGACTTCTCAGTAGGTATCAGCAGGCCTGCAACAGAAAGGTTGGCTTGCCGCACACTTTCCGCCCCCAAAGCCTTAGCAACTCTCCCGATGTTTACCGGGATATTTTCATTTAACAGGTCACGTATACCTAGCTCATCTATGAGATGACCTAGGTATTCTGAGTTGAACTCAGAATTTCGGAGCGCATGCAGATTCATAGGGACGGACAGGCTCGTTGGGCGTTGACTATCCACTGCTAACCTCCTAACTTGCGATTAAGCGAGATTACCAGTTCGGATTGGCTATCGACCCATATCCGCATTGAACACATCTGCAACCCCGGGCTTCAGATTGAATGTTACCGCAGTTTGGGCATTGTGCTTTTGCTTCAATTTCAGCAAAACTCTGCCAGGTCTGATAGTAGTATGACGTCGTGGACGCTCCGTTCGAAACGGGCAGATTACTGCCTTCGGCATCTTCACCGATGACATCAAACATATCTCCTTGATCGGGCCTGTTTAGTCGAAACACGATTTCTTCAAGGGTGCCCTCCCAGTCAATGTTGATGTCAACGTCGACATCCATCGTTTGAGTTCGGGGTTTCCTCGTTAACGTCCGATCCTTTGAGATCTCTTCAACAAGCGCTTTCACGCTTTCCAAATCGAGGTTGTTTCGGCGAACCACCTCAGCGAATCGGGCGACAAGCTTCTCACGAAGGCTCTCTTCGACTTGACCACCACAGGCAAGATAAACAGCTCTCTCTGCCAATCCTTGTATGTATGTCACGATGAGATCCTTTTCTACGCTAAGGAACGGCCTACCTTCATGCACCTGCTTTAAGTATTCAGGGCTATATTTCCCGGATTTCATAGCCACATCCTGATAAGACCATCCCAAGAATTTTCTTACAACTTCAAAAGGTTCCGCCACCTTCACCGAGTTCTCCTTTGGTCAATATAACAGAAAACGAACAGATGTGCCATGGGAAGAGAGAACGAAGAAATCCTGCTATGCCGAATCGACAGACGGCTCGGTTCGCTCCTGCGGATGATGCTCCGCCGATGAGCACGACGGCGCGCTCACGTCGCCGTCAAGTAATGCAAGCTGGTTTATGTCGGCATGGCCGTTGCGCGATTCGCTCGTCTCCAGCAGCGCGTCAATCTCCGTCTTGAAACTCTCGACATCGCTGAAGTCGAGATACACGCTGGCAAAGCGAATATACGCCACCTGGTCCAGATCGGACAGCCTGCTCATAACCATCTCGCCGATTATCTGAGAGTCGAACTCCGCCTTACCTCGCTCGGACAGGTTCGCCTCGATTTCGTCAATTATCCTGTCAATGCTGCCCACCGCCAGCGGCCTCTTGGCGCAAGCCTTCGTCAGGCTCGCCCATAGCTTGTCCCGGCTGAACTCCTCGCGCCTGCTGTCCCGCTTCACCACCATCATCGTCTTCATCTGCACCCGCTCGTAGGTCGTGAAGCGCCTGCCGCACAGCGCGCACTCGCGCCGTCGGCGTATGCTGGTGCCGGACTCCCGCGAGTCCACAACCTTCGTATTGGCGCATTCACAGTAAGGACAACGCATCGGACAGATATTTTGGAAAAGTATAAGATTTGTACAATATATTGCGGTAGGCGATAACACCTCCACTATATCTTGTACTAAGTAGGCTGTCAACGCGGATTTTGGCGTTCTAATGCCGTGATGGCCGGAGTGCTCGGGTAGGCGGAGTTATGCCTTCCAGCCGACCGCGGACAGTCGCACGAGTGTTATACTCTCAGCATCGAAAGCACTACCGCCCCATTCGCCTGTGAGGTGAGAGATGGCAACGACTGACGCGAAGCTCATGACAGCCGAAGAACTGCTGAATATGCCCAAGGACGGCTATCGCTACGAACTGATAAGAGGAGTGCTGAAGAAGATGGCTCCCGTGGGACACACTGGCGGATCTTACGAAGCTAATGTCATTGCGGAGCTGAGAACATTTGTCAAAGCGAACCGACTTGGCACGACATACAGCTCGAGTACGGGCTTCTTGCTGGAAAGGGACCCGGATTATGTGCTTATGCCCGACGCCGCGTTTGTTCGCCGCGAGCGTGTGGAAGAAGTTGAGGAAGTGCATGGCTTCTTCCCAGGTGTACCCGACTTTGTGGCAGAGGTCATATCGCCGAGCGACCGTCTTGCCAATGTGTATGAGAAGGTCGAAGAGTGGCTCAACGCCGGCGCACGCATGGTCGTCGTGGTGAATCCACGCAACAAGACGGTGCAAGTATATCGTTCAATGAAGGATGTAGTAACGCTCACCGAAGACGACACTCTCGACGGCGGCGTTGTAGTTCCCGGCTGGCAGCTGCCAGTCATAGACCTCTTCGAGTAAAGCTGTCCTTCGGGATTGGCGCGCGTCGGAAGTCTATGAGATGACCCCCAATCCAAAATCCTCTCTATCCTACCCATCCTGTCCATCGATGTCAGTTAGTTCTCTACATCAGATTCCAGCGCGGGTACTCGGCAGCCTCTTCGCTCAGCCTGTCCGCAAGCCAGTCCCGAACACCGGCGTCGATGTAGAAGGTCGGGCGCATCAGTTCCGACTCCGACTCGATCAGCCCTTCGCTCAGCGCAGTCTGCGCCACCGCCGTATTGGGCAGTATGCGCGTACCCACCCGCAGCACCGCAAACGCCGCCTCCACGCGCTTCAGGAAGTCTAGCTTCTGCTCCACTGAAGTCTTCGTCTCGCCCGGCTCTCCGAAGGCTACATTCATCGTGAACGGCAAGCCGGCCTCACGGCTCAGCCCCGCCATGCGTTCCAGCCCTGCCAGCCTGTCGGCCAGCCCTTCGCCGCCGCGTCCGCCCTCTGCCATCAGCGCCAGCGAGCAGCCCGACTTCTTCATCAGCCCCATGAGCTCGGCGTCCGCATCCTCTGACGGGCGCACGTAGCTGTTCCAGCGCACACGCAGCCCGGCGTCTATGATGGCGCGACAGGTCGCCTTGGCATGCTCTGCGGGTATGTTGAATCCGCTGTCGATGAAGAAGACCTTGTTGATGCCGAAGTCGTCGCCAAGCGCGCGAATCTCGTCCACAACTTCCTGCGGCTCGCGGATTCGCCAGTCGGCGCCGCTGTAGTCCGCGCCCGGCGTCGGGTAGTACGACTGCGCCAGCTTCGTAATTACGCCCACGCCGAAGCCGGAGCCGTTGTAGGCGCGCATGTCCAGCAGGTCAAGGCGCGGCGCCCTGTGGAAGTTCGACGTGAACCTGCCCTCGCTGACGACAATATTCTCGTCACCGTCTCGATAGACGATTCCCGGAACGTCGCGGTAGTCTGCGCCTGCATCGAGGCGCTCAACGAGTGTCGCGAACGCCTCCGCCGCGTCACCCGCAATACCCAGGTCCGCGCCCACATAGTCCAGGCACTCGGACGGCATGATGCTGAACGCGGGCCCCCCGATGAGCGTCTTCGCAGCGCTGATCTGCCGTATGCGCTCGATGATGTCGCGCACCGCAGGCAGGTTCCACACCGGATTGAGATTGCTCTGGTTGTCCAGGTTGCGGATCGACAGACCTATGAGGTCCGGCTCGAACTCGCTTACCACATCGGCGACCTCAGACACGGCATCGTCCGCAAACATCAGGTCAAGCACTCTGAGCGTGTGCTTCTCCTCGTCCACGCTCGCCGCCAGATACGCCAGTCCGATGGGCACCGGACGCACCACCATGCGGTCCATAAATCTGTCTGCCTGATTCGTCGCTACGAGCAATACTTTCATGGCGGCGTTCCCCTTATTATCATGTCCATCCTGTCTATCAATGTGAGCTTTACGCGAATATTTCTGCCACCGGCAACTTCCAGCCGGGCACGACATCCCCACCGTCCAGCGTATCCGCCTCCGTAAGTTCGATTATGCCGTCAGGTGTATGCGTCTGCACCGTGCGGTTACGCGGGTTCACCACGACGACCATGCGCGTCCCGGCGGCAAGCCACTCGGCGACCTTATCCACGACTTCGGTATAGCGGTCATTCGGGGAGACGACTTCTACGGCGAGGTCTGGCGGGCCCGGAAAGAATCCGCCCACTTCAGGAGCAGCATCCTCACGTTCCCTGCTTACAAATGCGACATCTGGCGCCAGTACATGGTCGGGATCGGTTTCAAGATGGAATCCCGTCTCAGCAAGATAAGTCTCTCCTAGATTGTTCTCATATACATACAGAGACAGGCTTACATTTACCCTGTTGCCTCGTTTCCCATGCACTCGTCCCGCAGGTGCCATCTTTACGAGTTCCCCCCTCACCAACTCATAGCGAAAGCCGTCGTCCGGCATGGCCAGCAGTTCTTCAGCCGTCATGAGCTTCGTCGTAGCCGCCATCTCAAACCTCACGGAGGGGTTAGTCGGTATGTCAGAGTTTCAGTATATCAGCAGGGACAACCTTTGTGATTATCCTTCTCTCATTGAAGAGCCGCAGGTGACTGATGAACTGACCCACTGATAGACTGACAAACTACTTCCGCCGCGTTCTGCCGCGCAGCGCCGTCAAAGCAAGTGTGCCGCTCACCGAGCCGACCAGCGCAATCGCCCCAACACCCTTGATAAGGGCTTCAAAGTCCCAGCCCACGCTGATGAGCGAGCGCAGCGCATCCAGCAGGTAAGTAACAGGGTTGAAGATGGCGACAGTCGCCATCCAGCCGGTCATTGCCTCAAGCGGCACGAACACTGTCGTCAGGAACACGAACGGGAAGAACAGCAGGAAGCTTGAATTCACCGCCGCCGGGTTGCCAGTCTTGAACGCGATGGCGTACGGGAAGCCCGTGTACGCCAGTCCCCACAGGCCCGACAGCAACATGAACAGCAGCATTCCCAGTAGGCCCGACTCGAATCTGACACCCACGGCAAACCCCAGAATAACGACGGGCAGGGTCAGGACTACCACCAGCACTAGGTCCGCGACCGTGAAGCCGAGCAGCATAGCCAGACGGTTTATCGGCGTCAGCGACAGGCGGTCGAAGTAACCTGACTGTATGTCGGTAACCATCGTCACGGCGCGCGAAACGCCCGTTACGGCGAATATGATGCCCACAGGAAGCTGAAATGCCTTGTAGTCAACGCCCGGGATGCGCTCGGCGACGTCCTGCAGCGCGCCAATATTGATCGCGTAGAAGAACACCGGGATGATAAGCGCGGGATATATCGCCTCCGGGTCGCGCGGTATGCCGCGCAACGCCCTGATTGCCACCGAAATTACATCTCGAATGAACCCCGCGCGCCTCGCATGTATCTGCGGGCCGGCGGGCGTCGTCATAACTGCTTGGCTCAACTCTCTACTCCCTAGATTCTCAATTACAAAGAAGATTGCATTAGTTCCTTCCCCCTTGATGGGGGAAGGTTAGGATGGGGGTGAAAGCACTTGACTATCGTTGCCAAGCGTTAATTCACATCATTGGCGGACAGAAATAACCCTAGTAGATCACTGACAGACTGATGAACTGACAGACTTTCTCACTCCGCGTCCTGTTCCATGCGGGCGCCCGCGACGCTCAGAAAGACGTCGTCGAGTGTCGGCGTTCGGAGCGTAAGTTCCCGGACACGCACATCCTGCTCATTCAGCGCCAGTGCCACATCGCTTATGTGCGCCGCGCCGTTCACCACCTGAATGATGACCTCGCCGTCCGACGAATCCACATCTACCACACCGTCAAGGTGGGCTACCGCAGCCTTTGCCGCGTCCGCCTGCCCGTCCGCATGTGCGCTGTCCACCTGGACAAAGATCACATCGTTGCCCAGCGACCGCTTCAGTTCGGCAGGCGTGCCCTCTGCCATAAGCCTGCCCTGGCTGATTATGCCAACACGGTCCGCGAGTGCATCTGCCTCTTCCAGGTACTGCGTCGTCAGGAATATCGTTACTGATAATTCCCGGTTGATGCGCTGCACCTCTTCCCAGACTCGCGCGCGGCTGATGGGATCAAGCCCGGTCGTCGGCTCGTCCAGAAACAGCACCTCAGGGTTGTGGATAAGCGATGCCGCCAGGTCCAGTCGGCGCTTCATGCCGCCGGAATATGTGCCGATGAAGCGATCGAGCGCGTCACCGATGTCAACCAGTCCCGCGAGTTCGTCCAGCCGTGTGTCGAGTTCGCGGCGATTCAGTCCGTACAGCCTGCCCTGAAGGCGCAGCAGCTCCCGTCCGGTCTGCTTCAGGTCGAGCGCGGCATCCTGCAACGCCGCGCCAATGCGAAGCCTGACATCGTTCGCCTCGCTGACCACATCGCGGCCCGCGACCGTGGCGCTGCCGGTCGTGGGCAGCAGCAGCGTAATCAGCATCCGCACCAGCGTCGTCTTACCCGCGCCGTTCGGCCCCAGAAAGCCGTATATCTCGCCCTTCGATATGTTCAGGTCTATGGCGTTGACCGCTTTCACCTCGCCGAAAGTGCGTCCTATTCCCCGTGTCTGAACTGCGTATTCCATATATCTATCGCGTCCCCTTAACCTTGCGCTGTGCGCTATTACACCAGCACAAATAGCACAATCGTTCTTTACACTTACTAACCAACATAGCAATGCGCGCAGCCTGCGTCAACGGGTTTTCAGCCCAAAATATCCTGTTTATCCTGTGAATCGATGTCAGCCCCCGGCATCTTGACAACCGCGCTCCTCAACTCCAAACTGACGACTGTCAACTCAAGACTCATAACTCAAGGAGCATTGCATGCGAGTCAACAATGTAGTTACCAAGATGAAGGCGGGAGAGATGGCTTACGGCTGTGGCTTTTCTTTCGCATCGCCCACGCTCATCGAGCTTGCCGGACGCGCCGGCTTCGATTTCGTGTCGTTCGACAGCGAGCACGGACCATTCACCATCAACCAGCTTGACGATCTGTGCCGCTTTGCGGATATGGCGGGTCTGACGCCGATGGCGCGCGTGCCGGACATCGAGCATCCCACCATACTGCGCTTCCTCGACAGGGGCATAATGGGCATCACGGGCCCGCACATCGTCAACGGCGACAGGACGCGCCAGCTCGCGGACGCCTGCCGCTATGTGCCGCGCGGGCATCGCAGCTTCGGCTCCGGTCGCGGCGCGTACTTTGGCGACTTCCCGTCAGGACCCGACTACATGGAGCACACCAACGACAACATCCTCGTCATCGCGCAGCTGGAGGACATAGAGGTGCTCGACAACATCGACGACATCCTGTCAGTCGAAGGCATAGACCTGTTCGCATCGGGCGCACAGGACATAGCGCAGTCAATGGGCTTGCAGGGGCAGCCGAACCACCCCGACGTGCAGCAGTTCGAGGCAACCGTGCGCGATAAGGTTCACGCCGCAGGCAAGCAGATGGCAGACGACGTAATGACATCAATGCGCGCCGACCACGCCTTCCTGAGCGCAGGGCGGGCTTTCATTGAAGGACAGGTTTAATCTGCAGAGACTCTGGGTTTCGCATGCGGCTCTTTCGCGGAAGCGATCCCTGCATCCGGGCTGAGATCTAGCTCAAGGTGGCTGTCTTTCTTCATTCTCGCATTGAAGAATAGAATTTCCAAGCGTTCCACTTCCCCGGTAGTGGGATTGAAACTCACAACCACATCTTCGTCGCCGAGATAGTCTGATTCCTGTTCAGGATACGGGCGCGCGCCATCAATGGCAACGCTGAGGATATCGCCTACCTTGTCGTACTCGAAAGTCAGGCTCTTTGCCATTCGACTATTCCTCCGGTCCGCCTTCTGGCGATGTATGCCGTCATTATCCAGTGCCGTAGCTCTGGCACTTCATTCGTGCGAACCACAACTATTGAATACTTACCATTTCGCAATTGTGGAAACCAACGCACAAACAACCGTACATCAGAGTCCTTAACACTCAGCCGAACTTCGTCAGGGCTTCCTATCGTGCCGCCGATATAACTCTGGACATCGGTTAGTATATCGCTATGCTTGAGTCCGATGTGTAGCGCTCTCTCATCGGTCAACTCGACCACTTCGTTTAGATACGAACACTCGAACAGTTCCATACTCACAGATTTAGCGCAAGAGCTACTCGAAAATCTCCGCAACCGGCATACTCCACCCCGGCACCACATCGCCCCCGTCCAGCATATCCGCTTCCGTCAGTGCGACAATATCCGTCGGAGAGCGATGAACGCTGACCGTGTGAGTACGCGGCTCCAGCACGATTACCATTAACGTTCCCGCCTCCAGATAATCGAATACTTTCTCCGCCACGTCCGAATAGGAGTTACTGGGTGATATTACCTCAATGGCGAGGTCGGGAGCGCCGGGGAAGTAGCCCCGTATCACGCCTACGGCATCCAACCGTTCTTGCCTGATGAAGCCGAGGTCGGGTATTCGCACTGTGTCGGGGTCGCGCGCCAATATGTAACTCAATTGGCTGGAAAACACCCTGCCAAGATTGGCTCCTATGACATAATCTCTGATGCTCCCATAACAGTTGTCCGCGATGTAGGCATGCTCCAAGCCCGTTCCCATAAGCTTTACGAGTTCCCCTCTCACCAATTCATAGATATGGCCGTCGTCCGGCATATCCAACAACTCTTCCGCCGTCATCAACCGCGCCGTCGTCGCCATATCGCTAAATCCCCCCATCCTGTGCATCCTGTTAGCGCCCCGTCCTCTTGTACACCTGTATCCTATGCCGGTTGCCATCCGTCACATACACCCTGCCTTCATCGTCCAGCTTGACCGACATCGGTCCCCAGAAGTATTTCTCGATGTACGCCGACTGCGTGTGCGGGTCGTCGGCGTCATCCACTTCCAGCACCGGCTCAAGATTAGACTTCTTTCTCGCCTCCCCCTCTTCCCTGTTTACCTCCAGGAAGTTCGCCGCCCACTTCGACAGCCCTGCCTCGCCTCTGAGTTTCTGCAAGAGGTTGCCGTCTGAGTCGAACACCTGCAGGCGCTCGTTGCCCCAGTCCGACACATACATGTAACCGCGCTCGTCTATCGCCACGCCGGAAGGCCGCAGCAGCTCGCCGTCACCTCGACCCGAATTGCCATACGCCGCGACAAATTCACCGTCCAACGTGAAACGCTGAATGCGGTCGTTGCCCCAGTCCGCTATGTAAAGGGCGCCGTTGGGCGCAACCGTCACTCCCCAGGGCATATTGAACTCGCCATCGTCGCTGCCGCTCGAACCGAACTCAAGGATGAACTGGCCGCTGTCTGTGAACTTCTGAATACGGTCGTTGTTCGTGTCGGCGATGTATATATTGTCGTCTGAGTCAGCCGCTACGCCTGACGGCCCGTTGAACTGACCCTCCCCGTCACCTCCTTCACCCCATGCCCGTATGAAGTTGCCGTCATAGTCGAAAACACTGATCCGGCTCGTGTAGTCGTCGGTGACATACAAGTGCCCACGGCTATTCTCCGCTATGCACATGGGCGATATCATGTACCCGTCGCCCTGCCCATGATGAGCGAAAGTGCCGTAATACTCGCTGTCTATGTCCGTAACGGTGACGCGCACGCCCCGTTCACCGAGGTCGCGCGCGCGGTTCGGCACGTACAGCCTGCCGTCACGGGCCGCAACCAGATCCGTCGGATACTCGAAGCCGCGCCCCTCCATGGCAACGAGCCCGATTGTTAGCGAGTATTCGAGTACATCATCCTGTTTATCCTGTCCGTCCATGTTCGCCCCCGTTAAAACCCGTCGTTCGTGGTGAGCCTGTCGAACCACATTATCAACCGACAGACAGACTGAAAAACTGACGCACTGACTGACTTACAACCGCTGAAACTCTCTGGACGCAGCCGTCAGCCGCAGCATCTGCGCCACGTTCTGCCGTTCGTCGCCGTCTTGCTCAGCGATGCTGAGCAGCGCATCGCGCGTGTCGTCTGACACGACAAGCGCGCCCATCTGCTCCAGGCAGCGGCTGACCATCAACTCCGAGCGCGTGCCCCTGCTTTCATTCGATTCGATGCCGTCAGCGCCGGCTCTGTCAACAATAATACTGTCCACTATATCCCGCACGCCCGGCTTGTCCAGGTCGCCCAACTGCTCCGATGCGAAGTTAATGCGCTCCATCAGCGTGCCGGTGTCAATCCATTCCACGCCCTGGTGCCAGCCTTCCACGCTAGGCGGGTTGTTCAGCTCCTGTCCCATCCAGTTAATTTGTCTGAACCTGTTGATCATCTCGCGGTTCGGCAGCTCGAACTCGCGCGTCATTCGCAGTATGCCCACCGCAAACTCGGCGGGACCTTTCACCTTGTCGTAACGGGCATCCTCGGCCTTGAAGAAGTCCGAGTTGAACAGCACGCGCAGCATCTCCGTGATGTCGAATCCGCTGTCGAAATAAGCCTGTGCCAGGGTATTGATCGCATCTTCGTCCCTCGGCGGCGTGTACGGCCACGCTGGCACCGGCGGCTCGTCCGCGACGAAGAAGTGATACATATGCCGCGCGATGAACCGTGCTGTCGCCTCCTGCTGGCAGATTATGTTGATGATGTCCTCGCCATCGAAGTTACCCGTCTGCCCCAGGAAGGTCTTCTCGCCGTCGTCGTGGTCGTCCTCTCGGTACTCGAAATAGTAGTCTATTCTGCCGTATGGCCAGTCGGAATCGCGCGCCGAACGCACCATCATGTACTCGGTGTTGCCGATCGTCCAGCCGGTGAACGCCCTTGAGCATTCCTTAATGTCTTCCTCTGAGTAGTTGCCTACGCCCAGGGAGAACAACTCAAGCAGCTCGCGACCCCAGTTCTCGTTGATGGCGTCCTTGTGGTTGTCCTGGTTGTCCAGCCAGACAATCATCGCCGGGTTCTTCGCAAGCTCCAGAAGCAGCCTGTCGAACCTGCCCATGCCGTAGCGCCTGAACATGTCAACCTGGTCGGATAGCACCCTGCCGTTGATAACCTTCGGAAAGCCGGTCGCGAAGATACCATGCCAGAAGAGCGTCACCTTCTCCTGCAACGGCGCATCCGAGGTAACCATGCGGTACAGCCATCTCCGCGCCGAGCCGGGATAGTTGATCATCCCCGATGCCTCGTGGTCGTAGCGCCGCACGATGAATTCCCCGAGCCACTGTGCGTCGCCTGTGTCCAACAAGTCTTCGACAGTGGCTTCGTAGCCCTTTGCGACACGCTCCTCGATCTCAGCCTGTGTCGCGCCAAATCCTGCTCGCCGCATCAGGTGCGCCATAAGCTCGATGTCCTGCCTGCCCCCGTCCTGCATACCCATAGTTTTACCTCCGAAATTGCCTGCGCCAACGCCTCAAGCGCATGCTACAAATGGGTCTATGTCCAGTCAATCCCCGCAACTTAGCCCCCTCTCCCTCTGGGAGAGGGTTGGGGTGAGGGTGATTTCTACGAGAATATATCAGCCACCGCCATACTCCACCCCGGCACCACATCGCCGCCATCCAGCGCGTCGGCTTCCGTTAGTTCGGTCACACCGTCGGACGTATGCACTTGCACAGTACGGTTGCGCGGATTCACCACGATGACCATTCGCGTACCATACTCAAGCCAGTCGGCAACCTTCTCGTCCACTTCAGTGTAGCGATCATTCGGAGAAATCACTTCAACCGCCAAGTCAGCTACTCCTGGGAAGAATCCCGGGACATCCCTTGCTGCGTCCGCACGTTCCTTGCGAACGAATGCAACGTCAGGAGCACGCACATGATCAGGCGACCTCGCCAAAATGAAGCCTGTTTCGGCAAGATAAGTCTCACCTAAGTCATTCGCATAGACATGGATGGACATGCTTACATTGACTCTATTGCCTTCCCTGCCATGAGAATGGCCCGCAGGCGCCATCTTTCTCAACTCCCCTCTGACCAGCTCATAGCGATAGCCGTCATCCGGCATTGCCAGCAAATCTTCTGCTGTAATCAGCTTCGTCCCAGTCGTAGCCATCTCACACCTCTGCAAGCGTCCAAGATGATGTGCGTTGCGCCCATGATACACTACCCACGCGCTGACCAACCCCTACCCACTGACGACTGAAAACTGATAACTGAAAACTACTCAGGAGGCACTACAATGGGCAGACTCGACGGCAAAGTAGCATTCATCAGCGGCGGCGCGAGAGGCATGGGCGCGGAGGAAGCCCGCCTGTTCGCCCGCGAAGGCGCGAAGGTCGCAATCGGCGACGTCCTCGATGAAGAAGGTCGCGGCGTTGAAGCCGAAATCAACAACAGTGGCGACTGTCTCTTCATTCATCTCGACGTGACCAGCGAATCCAACTGGCAGGACGCCATCGCCCAAACCGTGTCGCGCTTCGGTGCGCTGCACATCCTCGTCAACAACGCCGGCATCGGCGGCGCTGGCAGCTCCATCGAAGATACGCCTGTCGAGGACTGGGATCGCGTAATGGACATCAACGGCAAGGGCGTCTTCCTTGGAACCAAGTCAGCCATCCCGGAGATGCAGAAGGCAGGCGTCGGCTCGATAATCAACATATCGTCGCAGCTCGGCATCGTCGCCACTGACAACTCCAGCGCGGAGTATCATGCATCCAAGGGCGCGGTGCGCATCCTCACCAAGTCCACCGCAATCCAGTACGCCCCCGACAACATCCGCGCCAACTCCATACATCCCGGACCCGTCATTACCGCCATGACCGAGAGCCGCCGCGGAGACCCTGCATACCGTGAGGTCACGCACTCCCGCATCCCGCTCGGCAGGTTCGCCGAGCCAATCGAAATCGCATACGCCGTCCTCTACCTCGCCAGCGACGAATCAGGATACGTGACCGGCAGCGAAGTCGTAGTTGACGGCGGCTGGATAGCGCAATAGTAAGTTGAACGTCAATACGCAGGATGAAAAAGATAGGATAAGCAAGCCATGAAGATAACGGACATCACCACCCACCTAATCCACCCCGGCCGCGCCAAGAACCTCTGCTTCGTGAAGATCGAAACCGACGAGGGCATCTACGGCTGGGGCGAGTGCTACACGCAGTCCGACCGCGACGTGCAGATTACAGCGCACGTCGATCAGCTCAGGCGCTACCTCATCGGGCGCGATCCCACGAACATCAAGCACTTCATGCAGATGGCGTTCGACGACTTCGCAGGCAGGCGCGGCGCGATGGACTACTACTGCGCCATCAGCGGATTGGAGCATGCCATGTGGGACATCGCCGGCAAGGCTTACGGCGCGCCCGTGCACAAGCTCATCGGCGGCGCGTGCCGCGATAAGATTCGCGTCTATGCCAACGGCTGGTCCGGCGGCAATCCCACGCCCGAGTCGCTCGCCGAGCGCGCATCCGAGGTCATAGAGGCAGGTTTCACCGCCCTCAAGTTCGACCCCATCCCTGGACGCTGGCGCACCTACGTCGGCAAGGAAGTGGAGGACGCCGCCGTCGAGAACGTACGCGCCGTCCGTGAGGCTGTCGGCCCCGACGTGGACATCCTCGTCGAGATGCACCGCCGTCTAGCGCCCATGCACGCCGTCCGCATCGCCCACGAAATCGAGCAGTACCGCCCCTTCTGGTACGAAGAGCCTGTCCTCGCCGAGAATATCCCCGTCCTCGCTTCCGTGCGCCAGAAGATAAACATCCCCGTCGTAACCGGCGAGGAGCTTTACACCAAGTTCGAGTTCCGCGAGGTCTTTGAGAAGCAGGCGGCAGACATCCTCAACCCCGACGTCTGCAACGTCGGCGGCATTCTCGAACTCAAAGAGATTGCGGCAATGGCAGAGCCGTACTTCGTCGTCATCTCCCCCCACAACTTCAACAGCACAACCGTAGGCTTGGCGGCAACCATACAAGTCTCCGCAGCCATCCCCAACTTCCTCATAACCGAATACTTCGTCAACCTAGAAGACCTCGGCAACGACATCGCCAAAAACCCCTTCGAGGTCAAGGACGGCTACATCCAACTCCCCGACACCCCCGGCCTAGGCATCGACCTAGACGAAGAGCGCCTAGCCGCCTATCCGTACAAGCCCTTCCCGCCACGCTCCCCCGCCCAAATCTGGGACGAGGGGCCGTAGAGTGCATTGTGTCAATTGACACTTGACAGGCGACGCCATAACGCCTTAATGTTTTGGCATGATAGTGTCGTTCAGAAGTCGCAGACTTGAGGCACTCTACAATGGCAACGAACGCAGAGTAGCCCCACAGCATTTGCGGAAGTTAAAGCGTATCATCGGTCTGCTCGATATAAGCCGTGCGCCGAGGGATATGGATGTGCCGGGATTTCGGCTGCATGCCTTGACTGGCGAACTCAGAGGACACTACGCAGTTTGGGTGTCAGCGAACTGGCGAGTAACATTTAGGTTCAACCAAGACGGCGACGCCATTGATGTTGACTACGCCGATTACCATTGAGGAGGCGCGACGCAATGCCTATGTACAACCCACCCCATCCGGGCGAAATCGTGAAATACGAATGCCTTGAGCCGCTGGGCTTGACCGTAACGCGGGCGGCCGAAGGGCTGGGCGTAACCCGGCAGGCGCTATCCAACCTACTTAACGAAAAGTCGGGGATGTCGGTTGACATGGCGCTTCGACTATCGCAGGCGTTCGGTTCGACGCCGGAGACATGGCTGCGATTACAGATGGCTTACGACCTATGGCAAGCGCGAGAGCAAGCGGAGCAAATCAATGTAGAACGGTTTGCGGCGTCCAACTAACAGGATTTGCGCGACAAGACGAGGGCAACATGGAAGAAACCAAGATATGGTCCATAGAAGGTACTTCTGCAACCCCACTGGACTCAATCGAACAAACGAAAACAGAAGAGTTGCTTGAGGACATCCTGACTGCAAACTCCGACATGCTCGAAGATGGTTTGCAGCTGGTAGGCCGACAGACTTCAACGACAGGCGGCCAACTTGACCTGCTCGGCGTGGACACAGACGGCAGACTTGTAGTGTACGAACTCAAGCGCGGCACGCTCAATCGAGAGGCGGTCGCTCAGGTAATAGACTACGCATCATCCTTGGACGCGATGGATGAAAAAGCCCTGTACCAGCATATATCGGAGCGGTCAGGCAACCAAGGCATACAGAAAATCGACGACTTCGGCGATTGGTATAGTAACAACTGGCCTGAAGAGAGTCTCGAATCACTCAAGCCGCCGCGCATGATTCTGGTGGGTTTGGGTGTTGATGACACGACTGAACGTATGGTGCAGTACATGGCAAGCAGCGGAATGGACATTTCATTGCTGACCTTTCATGGCTTCATCAACAGCGATGGGAGGAAGTTGCTTACCAGAAATGTAGAAGTGGATAGTGATCGAATAACAGTAAGTCAAGGTCCTCGAAGTCGCCATAGAAATCGCAAAGCGAGGTTTGAGGAACGAGTCCAAGCACTACCGACGGATACTCGAGATGTATTCGATGCGGCAGAGCGAATGCTCAAAGCACAGTACGGGAGGCTTTCACCAACTTACGCTAATACTTGGGTGAATTTCAATTTAGACTATTCATGGTATCAAGCAAGCGACTTGAACCGAGTGGCAACGCTGTTCATCGAATTAGATGAAGTCGAAAAGTGCATAAAGTTCGGCTTTCATCCAATAGCTATACATCTGGTGTCAACTAGCGAGTTCGAGGATACTGGTATTGCATTTGAAAGCGGAGAACCGCGAGCGATAACAAGAATCGGTATCGACCACGAATTCAGATTCCCGCTGCATTCGCTTGAAGATTGGGAAGACCGTAAAGAAACGCTGACAGCGCTAACGAAAAAGGTCTGCGAAGCGTATGACAATGCCAGAAAGGAAGCGCTGTCTAGGCAATAGAAAGAGCAGTAGGATTTACACATCATCCCCTCCATCCTGTTAGGTCAGCTTTTTGCATCAGAGGTGCATCTATGGCTAAAGAGATCCCCCTAGACGACTTCCACCCCCTCATCCAGCACACAGGACTCGACTCCGTTAAGGATACGAAAGACGCCAACACCGTCGGCTCCTCGCTCGACCATCTCATAGGAACATGGACTCAAGAAGAGGCGGATGAGATGGACGCCGCCTTGAAGCATTTCGAGATGGTTGATGAGGCGGTCTGGCAATGAGAACGACTACTTGACGCCCAAGCATACAACGCAGCAAGGAGGCCCCAATGCCCCAATCCACCACCCCCGAAGACTTCCGCGCCCTCACCAGGCGCGCAGGTCTCGACCTCACCGACGACGAGCTTGAGCACCTCAAGCCCATGTACGACCACTACCTCGAGCCGATTGCCAACATGAACGCCCTCGACCTCGACGCTGAAGACCTGGCGGTCGTCTTTTCGCCGGGCTGGGACCCGGAGGTTTAGCTATGACCACAGACCTGCACTACCTCACCATCGGTGAGGCGAGCGTCCTCATAGAAAGCGGCCAGATTTCGCCCGTCGAGCTGACCCGCGCATTCCTAGACCGCATCGACGAACACGACGAGACGCTGGAATGCTACATCACCGTGCTGCACGACGCGGCGATGGCCGAAGCGCGGCAGGCCGAAGCCGAAATCCTGCGCGGCGACTATCGCGGCCCCATGCACGGCATACCCATCGCGCTCAAAGACCTCTACGACACGGAAGGCGTCCTGACGACCGCCAGCTCCAAGGTGATGGCAGACCGCGTACCGACTGAGGACGCCACCACGACCGCGCGACTGAGAGAGGCGGGCGCAATCCTGCTCGGCAAGCTCGCCATGCACGAGTTCGCGCTCGGCGGCCCCGACCCGACCAACGGCTTCCCCCTCGCCCGCAACCCGTGGAACCTCGACCACATCCCCGGCGGCTCAAGCAGCGGCTCTGGTGCCGGCATCGCGGCGGGACTATGCATGGGTACGCTCGGCTCATGCACCGGCGGCTCAATACGGGGCCCCGCCGCGTTCTGCAGCATCGCCGGCATCAAGGCGACCTACGGGCGCGTCAGCCGCTACGGTGTCGTGCCGTTGAGTTGGACGCTCGACCACTGCGGTCCCATGACATGGACTGTCGAAGACTCCGCAATCATGCTTCAGGCAATCGCAGGCCACGACCCCAAGGATCCGACATCCAGCCGCGCGCCCGTCCCCGACTACACGGCGTCTCTGGTAGAGGACATCGAAGGCTTGCGGATCGGCGTGCCGCGTCACTTCTTCTTCGCAGACGATCCCACCATCAACAAGGATGTGCTCTCCGCCGTGGACGATGCGCTGAGCGTCATGGAAGACCTGGGCGCGCAGGTGGAAGAGGTCAATGTTCCCATGCTGGAGCACGCGGGCGCGGCGCAGCCCGTCATCATGCTCAGCGAGGCATTCGCCTACCACCAGAACAACCTGCGCGACAAGCCGGAACTGTTCGGTGAGATGGTCAGGGCGCGCTTCCGCACCGGCGGCCTGTTCTCAGGCGGCGACTACGTGCAGGCGCAGCGCGTCCGCAACGTGCTCAAGCGCGAGTTCGCCGATGTGCTGAGGAAGGTCGATGTCGTGGCGTCCCCCACCATGTCCAACCCCGCGCCACGCTTCGATTCGATGGACGCCATGACCACATCGCGCGTCCCCAGCTTCACAGGCCCCTACAACCTCACCGGAATGCCCGCCATATCGGTGCCATGCGGCTTCACGCCGGAAGGACTGCCCGTAGGCTTCCAGATAGCAGGCAAACCCTTCGACGAGCCGACCGTCTTCCGCGCCGCCTACGCCTACGAGCAGGGCGCCCGCCTCTTCGAGCAGCGCCCGCCGATGTAGGGCGCGCGAGCCTATAACGTAAAGTCCGCATCAAGGGTGCGACACTCAAGTTTGCCATTGATGGGCTCATAAAGCACAGACCAGCGATTGATGATGTTACGTCCAAGTAGGGACGGCAACCTCATATTACTCGTCGTCGGTCTCGCAATCAGCAATTGAATGTTGTAGGCACTTGTGATTGAACCGTCCCTGAATGAAAGCAGCGACCTTTCGCGGTAGTAAGCCGCGCTGCCGCCCACACCGCTCGAATAAGCCTCATCTCGCAATAAATCAAAGGGAACGCCGAGCCTCTCAGCATCCGCAGGATGCAGGCAAGTACTGTCAGCGCCCGTGTCCATCAGAAAACTGATGCGGCGGTCTAATCCAAAGCGTGGGAGCCTGACCCGACATGAGACATACGGGGCATTCCTTGGACCGAAGAAGCTTCTAATCATAGGATTAAAATCCCAGGATCAGGGTCGAGAAATTCGATGTTGTATCCGTCGCTGTCCACCCCTTGAGACTTGAAATCCGCAAGAAGATCTTCATGCGTGTCGCCGACGAACAATCTACCTTCGTGGTTCATCGCAACCCACTTGTTCGGAAACCTCTCCAGGAGGGAATCGTACTCGCTATACATGCGGATGCAGGCATCTTCAAACTCTTGCATGCCTTTTAGCAATGCCTCTTTCCCTCCCATTTCAGCGACGAATCTCTCGACTTCCTCTCGAAGTTCAGGCTTCATGTTGAATCTGTCACTGCTCATTGCGCTTGCCATGGACTGCCTCCCTCGCCAACTGGCTGCACAGCCATACTAACATACCGCCAAAACTCTCAACTTCCACACCATCCTACCCATCCTGTCCATCGATGTTAGCCCCCGGCTGCTCCAGCAATTGCAGCAAGTTCCCGTCCGGGTCCACGAATGTCGCAACCCAGCCGCCCCAGTGCTCGCGCTCCGGCGGTCTGACGAATCGCACTCCCGCCGCCGTCAGACGCTCGTGCAGCGCATGTATGTCAGGCGTGCCGAAGTTCACCATAATGCGGTCAGGCTCGGCGTTCCTGCCCTGCACCTCGGAATGCTCTCCGATGCTGAAGCGCATCTCCCCCCACTCGAACGCCACGAAGTGCGGCCGCTCCGAATGCACCGGCAGCCCCAGCGTGTCGCGGTAGAACGCCGCCATCGCCGCCATATTCTCGGTCCAGATTATCACGCCCGCAACGCCATCAACCATCATTCATCCCCTGCATACGATCGTCCTTGCCGGCAAAGCTCATATCCTGCCTTCAAATTTGCCCTTCTATGTGTATAATATGAAGCCAGAGACAGCGGGGTGGTGGCCGAAAGCTTACTGAGGGTCTCTAGAAAGGAGGTTGCTGCATTGGATAGTAGTATGAGGAGGTGCTCCAGGTAGGTGTTCCTTGGAGCATCTTCTACACCAGGGAGGGGTCTCCCCGCTAGTCGGGGAGGCCTCTCCTTTTTTACTTTACATGGATAGACAGGATTCCCATCCCCTCCATCCTGTCCATCGATGTCAGTTTCTTCCCTCAAAAAACCTTCGCGGGTTGTCCACCATAATCTTGTGGATGTCATCCTCAGTCGCGCCCAGTTCCTGCAATCGTGGCAGCACCCGCCGCGTAATGAACAGGTAGCCGTCGGGATTGTTCTCATCCCGCGCCTCCCGCGCCTCTCGCAGCGCGATCAGCAGCGCCACCGACCAGTCGTGCCCCAGCATGATGCGGTGCGCGTACCCCGCCTCGATGAGTTTGTACGCCGTCTGCGTGCGCGCCTCCCAGTCCAGCACCTCCGGCCTGCCCGGGTAGCGGTCAAGCCCGATCCACACGCCCCGTTCCAGCAAGCCAATCAGGTAGTCGGTATCGTCCGTGTCGTTACTGTGCCCGATATACACCTTGTTCAGGTCAACGCCCTCGTCCTCGAATACGGCTACCTGCTGCTCGCCGACGCGCTCCGGCGCCCATGTATGCGTTGATATTGGTACGCCCGTCGCCCGTTGCGCCCGCGCAGCCGCCCGTAGTATGATCTCGCCCTCCGGCGTTACCCCGCCCATGTCGTTGGCGACCTTGATAATCCCCGCCTTGATATCCGTCCCCTCGATGCCCTCTTCGATCTCGCGGATGTACAGCGGCGCAACGTCATCCGGCGTCGCAGTCCAGAACACGCGCGGTATGTCACGCCATGTTCCCGTCGCGCAGATGATGTTCACCCCCGACCCGCGCGACACCTCTTCAATGAGCCGGATGTCGCGTCCCAGATCAATAGTCGTAACATCAATGATACTTCGCAGGCCCTCATCGTAAGCCGCCTTCAGGTCACGTATGCCGCGCTCGATAGTCCCCGCGCGGTCAATGAACTCCGGGTATATCTGCTGTATCCCCGCCGACGTAACCAGCACATGCTCATGCGACAGCGTGAACCCCAAATCCGCCGTATCCATCGGCCCCAGCACCGAATTGATCGTCGCCATACTCAAAGCCCTCCTGTTAAGTCTTTCAGTCGGTCAGCCTTTCAGCCAGTCAGTGAGTTCACCAATTAACGATGTTTCGTTCGCAGATGACGAATTAGCGGAGCCAGCATGCTTTTGACTTCAACAATTTGTGAGTTGACGATGTTATACGTTTCGGCATCTATTAAGTTCAAATCTCGTGCCAGCAAGATATGATACTCTAGCTCGCTCGCAGAACCCATTCCTATTTGCAAAAATCTTGCCAGTTCAGCATCTCCATCTCGTCCGCACCCT
This sequence comes from Dehalococcoidia bacterium, assembly GCA_965203955.1. GTDB lineage: Bacteria > Chloroflexota > Dehalococcoidia > Lucifugimonadales > JADFKI01 > Bin90. The sequence goes on from OZ241923.1 coordinate 1,144,672, forward strand.
TCCGCTATGTTAGCGGGAATAGACGAAGCCGCACGACGAATCTGACTCGTCAGTCCATATTGCTCACTCCGAGGAAATGGCGCTGTGACCCTGTACATATCCAGCGTAAGCTTATGCCCCTTTTGCCAGACCTTCAAGCGCCTAAAATCCTGCATTGCCCTCTTTCAACAGACTGACTAACTGACTAACTGACCGACTGACTAACTGACTAACTGACCGACTGACCGACTACGCTGTTACTCAGCGTCCCAATCCCGCTTATCTCCACATCGCACACATCGCCCGGCTTCATGTTATCCGTCGCGCCGTCAGTGCCCATCCATATCATGTCGCCCGGATACAGCGTCAGGTAGCGAGTCATCGCACTGATGTATGTCTCAACGCCGAAGACCATGTTGTTCGTGGCAAAGTCCGACACGACCTGCCCGTTCAGCCGCACCGTGGTCCTCAGCGAATCCAGGTCAACATCCGTCTCGATCCACGGCCCCATAGGCTTGAAGGTGTCGCTGTTCTTCGCGCGCCACAGCGTTCGGTCCCCCGCCTGCCATGTGCGCTCGCTCACATCGTTGCCGATGGTATAGCCCAGCACGCAGGACAGCGCGTCCTCCTCCGACAGGTGCTTCGCTTCCTTCCCGATAACCACGACTAGCTCACCCTCGTACTGAAAGCGTTCTGTGGAGTCAGCAGGCTTCACGATAGGCTCACCGTGCGCGATAAGCGCGTTGTTCGCCCGATACCCGATGTCAGGCTTCTGCGGGATGTCCGGCTCCCGTCCCAGCAAAGCCGCCGCCTCGCGCACATGCTCCTCGTAGTTCACGCCCGCAGCATAGAAGGTCTTCGGCTCGAACGGAATCAGCAGCTTCACGTCAGCAAGCGCCTGTCGCTTCCCCGCCCGCTCATAGCAGTCGAACGGGCTGCCGCTCACCTCTTCCACATCATCCCCCTCCACAATCCCGAACACCGCCCCATCATCGCCCTCATATCTCACCCAGCGCATCACAATCCTCCTACTTATCCATCATCCCGTTTATCCTGTCCATCGATGTTAGTTCTCTCACTGCCCGCACGCAGCCGCTCTATCAGCGGGGCAATCTCCGTAAAGGTGGAGCGTACACTCTCGTCGTTCATGACTGGTGGATTAGGGAAACTATCTACCCACAGATAGCGCGGGTAGAGCTGAGCAAGATAGCACACATTCAAAAATTCGCACGCTTCCCGATACGATTCCAGCGTTCCATCATGCCGCAAAGCGTGATTGAGAAGATTCTCAAGATTATGCTCTCGACGCGCTCGCCAGCCTTGCATGATTAGATATGCCTTAAAGTAGTTCTCTAACGATTGGTGCAGGAAGAAACCCGCGCCTTTTCGATCAGTCAGATTTAGCAAGCGCAATGCTCTTGTATAATTTTCGTCGGCAATCTTGAGCCAAGCGGCCGGATACTCGGATTTATGCGGCGGCATATTATAACTATGCCACGCCAAATCCAAGTACCTGCCGAAGTCTCCATTCTCATACAACACCTTGCCTTTCAAGAGAACATCTTGAACAAAGTGATCGCCTTTAGCGAGTGTTGTTTCCACCTGATCCGGCGTATAGATATGTATGTCGAGACGCAAGCCGTTCCTGATTTCAGATAGAACATTCCGTGCTTCACTGACTTGCTCCCAATGGTCTGAAACTCCGGACTTGATTATCAGCAGGTCAACGTCGCTGTCAGGCCGCGCACTCCCATCCGCCCGCGAGCCGTACAATATCACCGCCTCCGCGCCATATTCGTCACGCAGTCGCGCAGCCATCGCCTCGATGGCCGCCATTGCGTCTGTCCTGTCGGCAAGCGTGCTCATCAGCGCAAAATCCTATCCACCCTGTCCATCGATGTTAAATTTCCCAAGCCCAAACACCTCCGCCACCAGTTCATACGACCGCACCCTATCCGCGAAATCGTAGCATATCGTCACGATACCTATGTCATCGGTTCTGTACGAGTCCGCGAGTTCCTCAATCTTCCCTCGCACATAATCCGGCGTGCCGTCTATGTAGCTCTCCTTCATCTTCGACAGGTACGCCCACTCGTCCGGGCGATACTCGTATGCCAGCGCCTCCTCGATTGGCGGCACCCCCTCGCGCTGGCCCTGCACCGAGCGCACCCGCGACAGGTTTCGGCTGGACGCGATGCGCTCCGCATCCTCATCCGTCTCCGCGCACAACACCTGAAACGCCACATTCACCTTCGGTTCGGCCAGATACTCGGACGGCTTGAAGTTCTGCCGGTACATCTCCGCTATCGCCGGCCCGTGCTCCGTCGCCAGCCCGAAGAAGTGCGCGAAGCTGAACGGCAGCCCCATCTCCGCAGCCATCGCCGCGCTGTCCGCACGCGAGCCGAGCAGCCACACATCCGGCGCAGTCGATTCCCCCGGCCCCGCGTGCAGCGACGCGAATGGATGCTCGGCATCCACCGTGTCGTTCAGAAAGTTCAGCAGGTCCCGCACCACTATCGGGTAGTGCCGTATGTCCAGTTGCGGGCGAGGATACGACAGCGCCGCCGCCGTAATCTGGTCGCTGCCCGGCGCGCGACCGATGCCCAGGTCTATCCGCCCCGGAAACAGCGTCTCCAGCATGCGGAACACCTCCGCCACCTTGAACGCGCTGTAATGCGGCAGCATCACCCCGCCGCTGCCCACGCGAATGCTCTCAGTCTGCGCCGCAATCTGCCCTATCAGAATCTCCGGGCTTGTCCCCGCAAAGTTCGCAAGGTTGTGGTGTTCCGCCACCCAGAACCGCCGGTAGCCCAGACGCTCCACAGCCTGCGCCAGCCGCACAGTCTCCGTCAGCGCGTCCCGCGCCGTCCCGCCCTTCCGCACAGGCGACTGGTCAACAACGCTGAGTTGTAAGTTGGAGTTCATCAGTGTGTCAGTCTTTCAATATTCTTCTACGGACGAGTTGTAGCTTTAGATATTCCATATCTCTATTGCCCTTGATGCTATTGCATTTAGAACAGAGTAACTGAATATTCTTCGCCTGATTTCCGCCCCCTTTAGATCTCGGAGCGATATGATCTATGGTCAAGACATGGAGTGGCAGAGGATATTGACACCCGGCACATACATTTTTCTGCATCATGGCGAATCTGTGCTTCTCTTTTTTCGGATTTATCTCATCTTCATCAAGTTTTCGGCGTGTCCCCTTGCGACGGTCACGCAATCTCCAACTCTGCCAGTCGTTCGAAAATTCGCCTTCCAGTTCCAGAATTCTGACCGCCTTCCTTGGGTTGGGATTCTTCCAGCAAGATTTCAGAATCACGCATTCTACAAGGTGGCGCTCCCCTATATCTACTGTTCCATCATCGTGTGTAAAATGTTGAGCTTCCCAGCCTGATAGGATGTGTGGAGAGCAACTTTCGCAATCAACGCTTGCTACAACACCGCGGTCAAAGACTTCGGCACAGTGCGTCGCCCGATCATGTCCACACACAACGCAACTGCCATTACGATCAATAAGTTCCGCTAATTGAATACTTTCATGAGTTGACAAGTTTCTGTCCCCCATCCCCTCCATCCTGTCAATCGATGTCCGTTCCTCTAAAACGCCTCCAGCGTGTGGCTCTTCCACCTATTTATCGCCGCCTGCCCGCGCGGACTCACCGCCCGCTGCACCTGCACATTGATGAGCGCGGGGCGTTCCAGCTTCAGGCAGCGCTCCAGCGCCGGATGCAGCTCCTCAGGATTGTCCACCACCTCGCCGTGTCCGCCAAGCCCGCGCACCACCTGGTCATACCGCGTTGGCAGCAGGTCGGTGGCAACCGGCTTGCCATATACGCCGAGCTGAATCTGCCGGTCGATGCCCCACGCCGAGTCGTTGCCCAGCACGCACACGATGGGCAGATTGTGCCGCACCGCCGTATCGAACTCGATGCCGTTGAACCCGAACGCCCCGTCGCCGCTGAACGCGATCACACGCCGCTCAGGATGCGCCAGCTTCGCCGCCAGCGCAGTCGGGAACGTATGCCCTAGCATCCCCGACGGAGTAACGTACAGCCAGCTCTTGGGCATCCGCGCCGGCAGGTACGCCCGCGCGAAATGGCAGTAGTCTCCTCCGTCGAACACAAGGTAGTCGTCCGGCTGGAGCATCTGCATCACCGTCCGATGAACGTACATCGCGTGCATCGGCACTTCCGCCGCCGCCAGCGACTCGAGGTGTTCCTGCCAAGCCCTGCCCTCTGCTCGAAGCTCGCTAATCCATTCCAGTTCCGCCCATGAATGCTTGGACGCCTCTGCCGTCATCTGCCGCATCGTCGCCTCAACATCCCCCGCGATTCCCACCGCAACCCCTCGATTGCGCCCAATCTCCGCCTCCGACGGGTCAACTTGAATGATCTTCGCGTCCGGCGCGATAGTCGGTGACATCGCGTAGCCGATGATCAGGTCCTGCTTGCGCCCCAGCATCATCACTACGTCAGCCTCACGAATCTTGCGCGCCGTCTGACTCAACCCCTGGTCGAAGAACCCGAGGCAGTACGGATGCTCGTCCGACACCATCCCCCGCGCGTCCCCCTCCGTCAGCAGCGGCAGCCGCGTCGTCTCGATGAACTCCTGCACCGCCTCGCCGGCCCGAGCGTATGATGCCGCGCTCCCCGCCACGATGAGCGGCCGCTTCGCCCCGCGCAGTATCGCCACCGCCTGCTCGATGTCGGCTTGCGATGCCTGCGCCGCGCCGATGCCTCGGTACTCGCCCCGCGCGTAGAACGCCACCTCGTCCTCGCTCACCACATTCTGCTGGATGTCCACCGGAATCGTCAGATGCACAGGCCCCCGCCGCCCGCTGTACGCCACCCGCAGCGCGTGCGCGATCATATCAGGGATGCGTCGCGTGTCCGTAACCATCCACGCCCCCTTCGTAACCGGACGCGCCATCCCCACCTGGTCTATCTCCTGCATCGCGCCGCGCCCAAGCTCGCTGAGTTCAGCCGAGCCGCTTATCGACAGCAGCGGGCTTTCCGAGTGCATCGCGTTCGCCAGTCCGGGTATCGCGTTGGAAAAGCCCGGCGTCGTGTACATCGCGACTCCCGGCTCGCCCGTGATGCGACCCCATGCATCCGCCATGTGAGCCGCCGCCTGCTCGTGCCGCGTGTCCACAAAGCGAAAGCCCATATCCGCCATGCTGTCGAGCGCGGGCAGCACATGGTCGCCCGCAATCGTGAACACGTTCTTCACGCCCTCAAGCGCCAATGCCCTGCCAATCAGCTCGCTTCCGCTCACCATATTACTTGAACCGGCCATACTCATTCATCCAACCTCTTAATCCTGTATATCCTGTCCATCCATGTCAGTTCCCCATGTTAGATTGTTCCGACTTCACGCACAACCACGCGGCATATAGGGTGCCAATGTGGGCATTGCAAAACTAGAATATGCATTGCTAAAATAAAGAACGCATTGCATCTGCTGAAATGTAATAATAGAAGGAGCACATCATGATCGAGTCTTCTATTACATCGAAAGGCCAGACCACGCTTCCAAAGGTGGTCAGGGAAGCGCTTTCAGTCCACGCAGGGGACAAAGTGCGCTACATCGTCCACGGGGACGAGGTGCGTATCAAGAAGGTAAAGCCCATCAGCAGACTGTTTGGTGCCCTGAAGTACGACGGGCCTGCTGTAAGCCTTGAAGAAATGGAACGCGCAATCGTTGAGGGAGCGTCCGGTAAGTGATTGCAATCGACACAAATGTGATGATTCGCTTTCTGGTGCGCGACGACCCCGAACAGGCGGATGCGGCGCGTGCCCTGCTGGAAAGACTTACGACCGATAACCCAGGCTTCATATCTCGTGAAGTAATGATTGAAGTCGTCTGGGTGCTGGAAAGATCGTATCGCTTCACCCGTGAGCAGATTGCCAGCATCGTCATAGAGCTGTTTGATACGGAAACTCTGGTCATAGAAGACGACAACGATGTTGCCCAATGCGCCATAGCCTATCTTCAGGGAGGCGCGGACTTCTCCGATCTCATGATTCTCGCCGCCGCGAATCGGGTGGGCGCGCAGCCTCTATACACCTTCGACCGGCGGCTGTCCCGCCTGCAAGGAACGGTGTTACTCGAAGCATAGCCCTCATCAGCACCTCAACGCCCGTCATTCCCGCGCAGGCGGGAATCCAGAAGTCATTCGCTAACGGACCCGCTAACGGACCGTTCCAATTCGCATTTGTGAAATCGTCTCAATTGGTGAGACATAACTCCTTTGGCTGATGAAGTTAGCCCTATTAGCCTTGACCACTGCTCGAAGACGCTGTGGTAACATTTGAGTGAGCAGAGGAGGAACCATGACGACAGGATCTGCCGCCACAGCCATAGTCTATCCCGAAACGGACGGTATGCCATTGCCCGACGGAGAGTACCAAGCGCCGATATATGTGCGAGTCAACAGCACACTCAGAGTCCACTTCAAAGATGTGCCTGAAGCCTGGGTGAACGGCAATACCTTTATCTACTACGTCGAGGGCAACCCGCGCCGCTCCGTGTCCCCGGACTGCTATGTCGCCTTCAACCTGTCCGAAGCCGCCAGGCACTCTCTGTCCTTGGAAGGAAATAATACCTACTTGCTGTGGGAAGTGGGCAAGGCGCCGGACTTCGTTCTGGAAATAGCTTCTCCAAGCACTGCGAATATAGACCGCGGCAGGAAACGCGACTTGTACGCCGAAATCGGCGTATCCGAATACTGGCGATACGACGAGACGGGCGGCGATTTCTACGGCGAGCCGCTGGTGGGCGAGCGTCTGGTGGATGGCGAGTACCGGCGGCTTGAACTGCGCGAAGAACCCGATGGACGGTTCTGGGCGCACAGCGATGTGCTGGACCTCGACCTATGGTGGATAGAAGGCGAGTTGCGCTTCTGGAACAATGCGGCGGGACACTGGCTGCTGACGCATGAAGAGGAACAGGCCCGCGCAGAGCAAGAGCGCGCCCGTGCAGAGCAAGAGCGCGCCCGTGCAGAGCAAGAGCGCAGCCGTGCCGAACAAGAAGCTGCGAGAGCGCGCCGCGCAGAGGTTGAACGGGACATTGAGGCCGCCGCTCGCCTTGAGGCAGAAGCCGAACTCCGCAGGCTCAGAGAACGCCTTGCCGAATTAGAGTAGCGGCGGGGAGACATTATTGTTCCCACACCACACCGATCCGTCCGAAGATGTATGGGTCGCATTCGACCTGGAAACTACGGGGCTTGACGCCCAGAAGGACGCCATCATCGAGATTGGCGCGGTCAAGTTCCAGGGCGGCAGGACGCTGGACACCTTCCAGACATTCGTCAATCCGCAGCGCCGCATCAGCCCGTTCATCGCATCGCTCACCGGCATACGCCAGCGCGACCTCGACCGAGCAGACACCATCAAGCGCGTGGCGGCGTCCTTCATCGCATTTGTCGGCGCGTCCCCTCTCATCGCGCACAACGCCGACTTCGACCTTGGCTTTCTGCGTAGCAACGGCATCGACTTCACCAACCCGGTCATCGACACCTTCGACCTAGCCTATGTCGTCCGCCCCGATGCGCCTAGCTACTCGTTGGAGAACATGGCGCAGAGCCTCCAACTCCCGCACGACCGTCCCCACCGCGCCCTCGATGACGCCAGCGCCGCGAAGATGCTCTTCCTGAGTCTGCTCAAAGATGCCGCAGTGCTCGATCCGATGACACTCACCGCCATGCAGCGCCTTGCCCAGGCTTCCAACTGGTCCTTGGAATACCTGTTCAACGGCATCGCCGCCAATTCTCATACTGGGCAGTTGGCTGCAGCCGACTCCCACTCAAACATCGGCATCAACGGCCTTGACATGCCCAGTATCTCGCGCAGGCTGTACAGTGGCGGCGTCCTGCGCGAGCACGAGAGCATCACACCTGTTGACGCTGGCATGGTCGCATCAATGTTCAGCGAGGGCGGCGCACTCTCCCAGGCGCTGGACGGCTTCGAGGCGCGTTCCGAGCAGGCGGAGATGGCGCAGGCAGTCACCGAGGCGATCAACGACGGCGAGCGCATCATCATCGAGGCGGGCACAGGCGTCGGCAAATCACTGGCGTACTTGCTTCCCGCCGCCCTCTACGCCCTAGCCAACGGCAAGCGCGTGGTAATCTCCACCAACACCATCAACCTCCAAGAGCAGCTTCTCAATAAAGACGTGCCAATCTTGGTCGAAGCTCTGAAGTCCGCTGACGGCGGCGGCGAGAACTTGCGCTTCACTCCGCTCAAAGGCCGCGCAAACTACTTGTGCATGCGCCGCTGGAACACCATGTCCTCGTCCCCCGATCCATCCCCTGACGACGCGCGCATGCTCGCAAAGACGATGCTCTGGCTGGATTCCACCGCCAGCGGCGACCGCGCCGAGATCAACCTCGGCCATCCCAGGGCAGCCGCGCCCTGGGACCGCCTATCCGCCAACAACGCGCGAGGCTGCCTGCGAAACGAAAGCGTCTGCTTCCTGCGATCTGCCCGTGAGCGCGCCGCCGCATCGCACCTTGTCATCGTCAACCATGCCCTGCTGCTATCCAACGCCACAGTCGGCGGCACACTCATCCCGGACTACGACGTGCTGATCATCGACGAGGCGCATCACCTCGAAGAAGAGGCGACGAACCACCTCGGCTTCGAGCTGACGCAGGCGAGCTTCAATGACCACTTCCAGAACCTGAGCGGCGAGGCGGGTTTGCCCAATCAGGCAACCACAGCCTTCCGCACCGCAACCACGGACACCACCGACCGCCGTGAGACCGTCGAGACAGTCGTTGACGAGATTGCGCGCATGCTCCCCCGCATGCGCGACAGCATCGCCCGCCTCCTATCAGAGCTGGAAGGCATGGCGCAAAAACCTAACTCACCCTACGCGCAGCAGACCCGCATCACACGCGGAACTCGCGCAAATCCCAGGTGGTCCGAGCTTGAAATCGGCTGGGAAAATGCGGATCTGGCGCTCAGCGAACTTGGCAGGCAACTGGCTAACCTGCAAAGAGCGCTCTCAGACCTCGAAGAAGCAGGGCTGCTCAACTACGAATCTCTTGTGAACGATCTCGCAGATGCCGCGCAGCAGAACGACACCCTGCGCCGCCAGCTCAAGGAGTTCGTCGTCGCCCCTGATGACGACGCCATCTACTGGCTCACCCTCTCAGCCCGCCGCGCCGAGCTCTCGCTTCACTCCGCTCCTCTGCACGTCGCGGAGCAGCTTGACGAGCTGGTATTCTCACAGACACGCAGCGTCATCATGACCAGCGCGACACTCAGCACCGAACAGACCTTTGACCACATAATCGAGCGCACCGGCTTCAAGGACGCCCGCGAACTGCTGCTGGGCTCACCCTTCGACTACCCTGGCGCAGCCGTCCTCTGCCTGCCCAACGACATGCCCGAACCCCGCTCATGGGCATACCAGGACGCGCTCGAAGCCGCCATCAAAGACGCCGCTATCGCCGCCGAAGGCCGCACTATGGCGCTCTTCACCTCGTACAGCGCCCTACGCAGCACCGCTTCCAGCATCAGGGACGACTTGAAGGCGCGTGGCATCGAGGTCTTGCAGCAAGGTAACGACGGCCCGCCCGCCCAGGTCGTGCGCCGCTTCATGCAGAATCCGAAAGCCGTCCTGCTCGGCACCGCCAGCTTCTGGGAGGGCGTTGACCTCCCCGGCGACACCCTCAGCGTGCTCATAGTCGCCCGCCTGCCCTTCACCGTTCCCAGCGAGCCCGTCTTTCAGGCGCGCTCCGAGCTTTACGACAACGCCTTCATGCAGTACGCCGTCCCACAGGCGATCCTGCGACTGCGGCAGGGCTTCGGTCGCCTCATACGCACCAAGACCGATCGCGGCGCAGTCATCATCCTCGACCGCCGCGTTACCGCAAGCCGCTACGGCTCCGCATTCCTGCGCTCCCTGCCCCCTGCCCGCCGCATCGACTGCGAACTATACCAGCTCCCCCACATCATCCGCTCCCACCTATCCGGTTAGCCGCTCTATGCTATACTTCCACCAAGATGGATTGCGGACATCAACGAACCTGTGACAACCACACCGCGCGAACCCGATCAGCGAATAGCGATATGGTCATTATCACCCCAGACGATTGGGGCGTACTTCGCTATATTCCTGATTCAATACATTCCGAGTCTGGTATTCAAGGGCTTCACACTCTTTCAGCAGGTCACAGGCGAATCCGTCGCCCACACCGCGATAAGAGTCATAGAGGCATCCGGTCCCATCGGCATAGGGTCCGCAATGAATGCCCTGGCAGTAGCAGTATTTGTGGAGGCAGTCATGGTATTGGCAAAAATGGTCGAGAAGCAGCGGTGGGAGAAAGGCAGACAGCAAGGCATCAAAGAAGAGCGCAAGCGCTCAAACGCCAAACTGCGCGCCTGGGCGAAGGAATACGGGATCCCCGAAGACAAACTGCCCCTTGCGCCTGAAGACAACTAAAATCTCCATTGCCCGGTAGTCCCCTCTCCCTCTGGGAGAGGGTTAGGGTGAGGGCAAAATCCTCCCCATCCTGCCCATCGATGTCAGCCCCCACCCAAATCCACCCAACGCTTATGGTGGAACATATACTGGTTAGCGTACCCCGCGTGCTTCCCGTACCGTTCCAGCGCCCACTCCCGCATCTCCCGCTTGTGCCGCTCCGTAGGCGTCGTCTTGTTGCCGTTGCTGTTCAGCGCAGGCGGCACGGGCGCATCCGGGTACCAGTCACGCATCGCCTTCACTATCCACACATCTACCGGGAACGCCTGCGGCTTGTCCAGCGAGAACAGCATCACGCAGTTCGCCACCTTGTCCGCGATACCCCGCAGCCCAGTCAGCTCCGCCAGCGCATCATCGTAGTCCGCCTCTCGAAGAGCGTACAGGTCCGGCCCATTCCCCTCCGCAATCCCTTCCGCCGCCGCAATTACGTTCACCGCGCGGAATCCCAGCTTCAGGTCACGCAGCGCCTGTTCTCCGGCATCCACTAGCTCACGCGCCGATGGGAACGTGTTTCTCACGCGGTCCTGCGAGACGGGTTGCGGCAGAGGCTTCCCGTAACTCGCCGCCATATCCTCTATGTTCGCGGTAATGCGTGGAATGTTGTTATTCGCCGAGCAGATGAACCCTATCAGGCACTCCCACGGCTCCTGCCGAAGCACTCGCAGCCCGCGATGCTGCTTCACCGCGTCCGCCAGATACTCGTCCTCGCTCAGAGCCGCGTAAACCTCGTCCATGTCGTCGTCCACGCGCAGGTAGTCCCTTACGAGTGAAGCAAGCGCAGCCTCATCGTCCGGCGCGCTCACAAACTCAATCCCATCCTCGACCCGCCGCATCCGCACAACATTGCCGAATATCACGCCACCGAACCAGCCGTCACCCTCATCGCGCCAGCGAAACGCCTGCCCGCCGCACAATGTGCCACGGAGGTCATACGGTCCCCCAAAAGGTATCAGCAAAGCCCGCCCTTTCGTATGCGAATATCATCTGGCAAGCGATTATACCATCCTATCCATCCCTGTCCTGAGCTTGCCAAAGAGCCTGCCCCTGTGCAGACAGGGGGCTGTCCATCCTGTTAATTCCGGGGTGGGGAATGGGGCAATGGTAGTTCTGTTAAAATCGGAGACATGCTCGCTTCCGGTCTAATCAACAAGCCTACATACCGCTGGTGGGTATTCGCCGCCGTCGCGCTCGGCACTTTGACCTCCGTCGTAAATCACGGCGCTATGTCCGTCGCCCTCCCCACCATCGCCCAGTATTTTGAAGCCGACCTGTCAACCGTCCAGTGGGTAGTCATCGCCGAGGGCTTGACCATAAGCGCGCTTCTGCTGCCCATGGGCAGGCTCTCCGACATCGTAGGCCGAAAGCGAATCTACGTCTCCGGGCTTGTCATCTTCATCGTTGCCGCAGTATTTGCCGCAACCTCCGGCAGCATCATCGCCCTGATAGGCGCAAAAGCCTTGCAGGGACTCGGCGCGGCAATGACCCAGGGCACCGGCATGGCAATGATAACCTCGGTCTTCCCCGACGAGGAGCGCGGCAAAGGCATAGGCTCGCACGGCAGCGTCGTTGGCACAGGCGGCGTGCTCGGTCCCATCGCCGGCGGATTCCTCATTACCGCGCTCGACTGGCGCTGGCTCTTCTACATCAATATCCTCATGGGTCTCGTCGCTATGGCTGCCGTCCTGCTCCTAATCAGGAGCGAAGCATTCCGTCAGGACAATCGAAATCGAAGCTACGACTACGGAGGCGCGGCGCTCTCAACGGCTGTTCTGCTCTCCTTCCTGCTGACCGTCTCTAACGGCTCGCGCATGGGTTGGGAATCCCCGCCGATAATTCTCGGCGCGCTTGGATTCGTAGTATTTCTCGTGGCGTTTGTCTGGTGGGAAATTCGCTCCCCGTCGCCAATGCTCGACATGTCATTGTTCCGCAGCAGGGTCTTCAGCATCGGCATCGGCACCAACTTCATGTCCTTCCTCGGCATCACCTCATCGAGATTCCTGATGCCCTTCTACCTTCAGGCTGCGCTCGGCTTCACCCCCGCGCTTGTCGGATTCGCCCTGCTTCCCAATGCCGCCAGCAGAATTATCATGGGGCCGGTCAGCGGATGGCTGTCCGACCGATACGGCTGGAGGCCATTCAACATCATAGGCTTGCTCCTTTCCGCCGCCGGATTGCTTATCCTATCGTCGCTCACCACAACATCATCAATAGTAATCGTCGTCTTGGGAATACTCGTGCAGAGCATCGGCTCCGGCCTATTCCAGTCACCCAACTCCGCGTCCATATTCAGCGCGGCTGACTCCGCTAGGCACGGTGTAGTCGCCGCATTCGTAAACCTGTCGCGCAACTCCGGCAATGTAACCGGAACGGCAATCGCCGCCTCCATCGTCACGGCTGTGATGATAAGCGCCGGCTACGAAGTCAAGATTGACGCCGTTCTCGAAGCCGGTCCAGGCTCAGGCTTGCTCGAATCGTTCCTGAGCGGGCTGAAGACAGCATTGCTCGCCATGGCAGTCCTCCAAGTCATCGGAGCGGTCCTCTCGATATTCAAGAGAGACCCCAGCCCCGACAAGCCGGAAGAGTTCATCGACGTCCAGCCCGGCGCCGGGCGCGCCGTATCCTGAGCAGAACCACGGCAGTGGATATTTTCGCCAGAAGCCCTCTAAGGGAAATCGGCAAAAGGCCCTTCCCCTTCGATGGGCTGAAAGCGGTATGTAAAATCTGAAACGAGAAAACCTTCCTCTTCTGTCATTCTGAACGCAGCGCAGCGGAGTGAGGAATCTGAAATCGCTGCCCGCAAACCTGTTTCCTACTGCGTGCGACCGGCCTCCGCGATGCACTGATCATCAACTTCGGCGCAGCAAGGCTCCAAATCAAGAAACTCCTTTTGTGACTTCTGTGCCTTTTGTGGCTATCCCCCCTTGACAACCCAAAACATCCGTGCGTATCATAGATGCCAACTAGCACAAACATTCGCACCAAAGTTCCCTCTCCCCGCGGGAGAGGGTTAGGGTGAGGGGCAAGGAAACCTTCCGCTCCACTCTGTGCCTTTTTTGGCTATCAAACCGAAGAATCATTACTGACAACTCAGAACTGGAAACTCATAACTCACATGTGCATCCAGACCGCCCTACAATCCAAAATAGCCGAACTGACAGACAACGGCGACACCATAGCCCGCTTCCTCGCGGACACCGCGCACGGCGCTATCCCCGCCGCCAAGGTCTGCCATCGCCTCGACGCCGCCAAAACCCTCGCAAAGTACGGCCTCCCCCAAAACTCTGTCCGTCCTGAGCTTGTCGAAGGACCTGTCGAAGGGCCACAAAAGCCCCCTCTCCCTCTGGGAGAGGGCTGGGGTGAGGGCAATGACAAAGAATCCTCCCCATCCATGTCAGTTCCCGGCCCCACCCTCAGAGACATAGTCGCCTACCCCGTCGCCCGCTACATCCGCGAGCGCACCAACGGCGGCGAGACGATCCTCAACGCGCTCACCGACATCATGCGTGGAGGCTCCTATTCACGCTTCGACCGCGAGTTCGGCAATCCGCCTCTGGTAAAGCCGCACCAGCGACTCGCAGCCGCAAAGGAGCTTATGGGCCGCGCGATGGGCGAGTCCCGGCCACCGCGCCGCGACTCCTCCCACTTCGACGCGGACGCCCCTCTCGATGAGGACGATCCCATAAACTCAGACTTCGCAAGGCTCGTCCGCGACAGGACCAACAACGGCATTGACGCCGCCGAAACCATGATCCGAATCGTCGAAAACTCTCACGGCGAAGACGAATGGCTGCCCGCGCACCGTCTCGCAGCATCCAAAGAGTTGCTGCACCGCGCTTACGACCTCAACTACGACGCCGTAACGTGGAAAGAGATTGAGGCATACCGCCGCGCAACAGAGGACGAAGACGAGCACAAGCGCGTCGAACTGGAAAGTGCCCGCCACAAGGCGCGGCTGTCCGACCTGATAAGGGAGTACGACGAAGCCTGCGCCGCCGGTGACGAAGACGCGATGAAGGCAGCAGAGAAGAAGTACGCTGACTATGTGAAGTACGGCGACGAGGGCAACCCCGACGACCCCATAGACTACGAAGGCATCGGCCCCGCCGACCCCGACCCGACCGTGGACTTCTACCGCCCCGGTCTCAGCAGGAAAGCGCAGGCAAAATTCGACCGGCAGGTGGCCCGCCACCACGCCGAAAAGAAAACCGCCAACAGACCCAACACCGCCGCCGCCAGCATCCGCGCCCCCCGCCTAACCATCCCCCTCCAAAACCGCAGCCCCTGACCCTTCCCCTAACAAAATATCCCCTCTCCCCGCGGGAGAGGGCTAGGGTGAGGGGCAAAATAGAGTCCCTTCCCCCTTGACGGGGGAAGGCTAGGATGGGGGTGAAGATAACCCCTCTCCCCGCGGGAGAGGGTTGGGTGAGGGGCAAATAGAGTTCCTTCCCCCTCGATGGGGGAAGGCTAGGATGGGGGTGAAAGTCTCTGCATCAAGCCCATCGGAGAATCCGACGGAGCGTGAAAGTGCACGGCCCATGCTACAATAGCTCCCGTACCAAAACTAAGCGAAATAGGTTCTGAAAATAGTCACCGAAACGCAAAATCGCACCGAAGGAGAGCGGCTGACGGGAATTGAAGCCACCCTGCCGCACTTGGCAACGCGCGCCGACTTAGAAAGAGGCTTGCGCGCCGTTGAGAATAAAATCTCAGCCTTAGAGCGGCGCATGCTTTGGGCTGCGCTCGGCTTCGCCGTCGGAATAGCTGTGAACATCATAGTAAGCCTGCTCACCTAACTCCCCGCAAACGCAGTCCCTTCCCCCTCGGCAGGCGCCCGTAGAGGCATCCGGCTGGATGCCCTTGCGAAACAACTACATCCTTTCCATCCTGTTAGCTCCCGCCGAAACGGATTGACGGCATCCGAACGCAATGCTATCGTCAACATGGAACACATGTGACGGCAGCGCGCTCCATTTTTCATTCGTCATTCCCGCGCAGCCGGGAATCCAGAGGGGATGGGAACGGGGTATATTTACATGCCTGCCGCCCCGCTAAGGAACGAAGTTGGCTCAGAGCACATTGAGGGCGCCCGCAACCGCAGCTCCGGCCGCACCCCTGCCCCTTGCGGCAAGACTCAAGCAGTCTCCCATAGTCGAGATACTGATGCTCACCGACTTCCGGTGGATTTGGCTCGGCTCGTTTGCGTCCTTCACCGCGATGAACATGCAGATGATCACGCGCGGCTGGCTGGTGCTTCGCCTGGAGAACGACTCGCCCTCTGCGCTGACCTGGGCGATGGTGTCGTTCGCCGCGCCGATGGCTATTGTCTCGCTTCTTGGCGGCGCGCTCTCCGACAGGGTGCCGAAGAAATACCTCATATTCGGCAGCCAGCTGGGCAATGCCGCCCTCACGCTCATCGTGGGCATGATGGACGCCACCGGCACCATCTGGCTCGGCGCGCTGATGGCGCTTGGCGTGCTCAACGGCTCGATGTTCGCGCTCAACATGCCGAGCCGTCAAGCAATAATCTCCGAGATTGTCCCGAGAGACCGCGTGATGAACGCCGTCGCGCTGAACAACGCTTCCATGAACCTGACTCGCGCGGCGGGCCCGGCAGTCGCAGGCATACTCATAGCCTTCTTCAGCACCGCGCTGGTCTTCTATATCGTATCAGCCGTGTATGTAATCTCCGGCTTCTCGGTCCTGTGCGTCAAGAGCGCAGGCGTGGTGAGAACTGGCCCACCTAAGAGCGTAACCGGAGACATCAAGGAGGGGTTGCGTTACGCGCTGGGCGATGCCACGCTCAGGGGTCTGATCATCATGGCGTTTCTGCCCGCGTTGTTCGGCTTCACGCTCTTCGCCCTCATGCCCGCGTGGGCGCGTGAGCAGCTCAACGTCACCTCCTTCGACCTCGGCTACCTGATGGCGGTGATGGGGATAGGCGCCCTCGTTGGCACTCTCGGCCTTGCGTCAATGCGAAACCTGGGCAATCGCGGCATCATTCTGATTATCATCAGCGTTGTATGGGGCTTGTCGGTCGTTGGCGTAGCAATGTCCGCGGAGTTCGTCTCCGCCGTATTCTTCCTGGTCGTGAACGGCCTGCTCAGCTCGCTCTACATGTCGCTGAACATGACACTGTCGCAGATTTACGCCGACCCCGACAAGCGCGGTCGCGTGATGAGCCTGTTCATGATGACATTCGGACTCATGCCCATCGGCGCGATACCATTCGGAGAGTTCGCTGAAGTCATCGGCACCGGGCAGGCGCTCAGCATCAGCGGTCTGATTCTGACCGTCCTGACCATCATCTTCGCCATCTCCTACCCACACTTCCGCCGCATTCAATAGCCGCCCCAAAGTCCCCTCTCCCTCTGGGAGAGGGTTAGGGTGAGGGCAAAAATACCTTCCCAATATGGAGTAAGGCTAGAGCCTGTCCTGAGCTTGCCGAAGCGATGGGGGTGAAAAGGAATATCTGCTATGATTGACACAGTATGAACGATTGCATCAAAGGCGAACTTCACGAAACGCAATAGGAGATGAACTTGGCAACTGCTAACGACCCGCAAGACAACGAAATAACGGTGCCCTTGCGAGAATATATCAAGTTGGGTTTTGACAGCATCAACGGGCGCCTCGATGCCGCGCAGAATGAACGCGCAGTGTTGAAGTCCGATATAGACAGGCTGGACGGACGCATCGACAACCTTATGCCGGCGATAATAGGCGCAGCTGTCGTGCTCTCGGCGGCTGTCATCGGCGCGGCCGCCGCAATCATCGCCACCCAATAGAAGCGGCTCTGATGACACTGACGCCGCCTACCCTCACATACCCACACTTCCGCCGCATCCAATAAACCCATCCTGTCTATCCTGTGCATCCATGTTAGCCCCCGTTTCTCCGTTCGTGGTGAGCCTGTCGAACCACACCCCGACTGACTGAAAGACTGACTCACTGACCAACTCAAAGTGATCATCGACTTCCACACCCACATCTTTCCCCCACAGATGCGCGACAACCGCGACCGCTACGTGGAGCAGGACAGGACATTCGCCACGCTCTACGCAGACCCTCGGGCACGCATGGCTACCGCCGAAGACCTAATCTCCGTGATGGACGAGGATAGCATAGACGTCGCCGTTGCGATGGGCATAGGCTGGTCCGACTACGACACGGCGCGGGAAGCCAACGACTACATCATCGAGACGGCAGCAGATTCTCGCGGGCGCATCATCGGCTTCGCGGGCATAAACCCCGCTTGGGGCGACATGGCAGCGCGGGAAGCCGAGCGCTGCGCCGACGCAGGACTGCGCGGCATCGGCGAGCTTCACCCCGACACACAGGGCTTCGACCTTGCAGACAGGAGTACGATGGCGAACCTGATGGCTGTCGCGCAGGAACGCGGCCTGATAGTAACCACGCACTCATCCGAGCCGGTCGGACATCTCTACACCGGCAAGGGCACTGTAACACCGCGAGTCCTGATGCAATTCATCGGCAACTTCCCAGACGCGACCATCGTATGCGCTCACTGGGGCGGCGGGCTGCCCTTCTACGCGCTCATGCCGGAGGTTGCCGCCGCGCTCGGCAATGTGTATTTCGACACCGCCGCTTCACCCTTCCTCTACACATCGCAGGTCTATTCGGCAGTATCATCGCTGGTCGGCGCGGACAAGGTGCTGTTCGGCAGCGACTACGCCCTCCTGCGCCCGCGCCGCCTGCTCAGCGAAATAGCCGCATCCTCGCTCACGCCGGATGAGCGCGACGCCGTGCAGGGCGGAAACGCCGCGCGGCTGCTCGAACTCTAGGCACCCTTCGGACGAAATATCCCGAACGAGCTTGTGTACCCATGCAGGAAGGTCGCATCCCCGACCTGCCCTATCTCGCCGTTGCAGAAGAAGCCCGTCAGAGGCACCGATCCCACCAACTCGCTGAACATATTCGTGTCATGGTCCGGCCTGCCGTACAGGTACGAGCCGCGCCCAAGGCACTGGAACAGCAGAGCGCCCGCCTCCGGTTGCCCGTCCTCCGGCAGACCCGCCACATACTGCCCCAGCATAGCGCTCAGGTCTTGCGAAGAGGTCTCGGCGTCGCGCAGGTGGAACTGCACCGTCTGCCCTTCTTTCAGCATCTCGCCTACCGCAAGCGCGCCACGCTGTGCGTCAACGCCTACTATGTTGCGAATGAGGAAGTCGCCGAGCTGCGGGTCATCGTTCAGCTCGTCCATCACCACGCCGAGGAACAGCGAGTGCTGCGCCAGCTCGCGGTCACGCTCATCGAGCGTCATGAATATCTCCTTCAGCACCTCGAATGGTGTGCGCCCATCAACTTCGAGCAGGATATTGCGCCGCGAAGACGTGATGTGCATCGGGTCCCCGATGGGACGGCATCCCTGCGCTACAACGGTATCTATCTGCACATCGCCCTCGAACGCCACACCCACTACGCCCTCTGTATATGTCTCGTCGCCCAGAAACAGCGCATTGCCGCCCTGCTGGTGCGCTCCACTCGCCAGGCCACCGATCTTCGCGCTGCGCGGGAAGGCGTAGTCAAGACCCATCAGCAACTGCTCGCCCTGCATGCTGAACGGGTCGGCAAGAATGAGAAAGTCCACTTCCGAGCCGACGGGCATGCCCACAAGCGTGCCCCACTCGTCCGGCGGCGCGTCTCCGTCGGGCAGCGCGCCGTACTGGATGTGGAACGGCGTCACCCGCACGTTCGGCAGGTGAGCTGCCGTCAGCGCAAGGCCGGGTCTGTTT
This sequence comes from Dehalococcoidia bacterium, assembly GCA_965203955.1. Lineage (GTDB taxonomy): Bacteria > Chloroflexota > Dehalococcoidia > Lucifugimonadales > JADFKI01 > Bin90. The sequence continues at coordinate 1,163,895 of OZ241923.1, forward strand.
TCAACCTCAGTCGCCGCGCCAATGACACCGCCTCCGCTGCAACCAACCAGTAGTACATTGTCAAACCGCTCTGCCACAAGCGCCGTCAGCGTTTCGTAGTCCGGCGCATAATGTGGCGACACAAAGGCGGCAACCATGTGTGGCTTCAACCCGCCAAGCTCATCCTCCAGTCTTAACGCGCACTCGTCGAAAGCGGCGTCAAGCGTCGTTCCTTCCGATACCGCTGAACTCCACCTCATAGCGCTCCCTCCTGAGTCATGACGCACCACGCCATCTGAAGATTCCGACCGATTTCCATAGAGAACACGGCTATTCTAGCAGACATCCCAAGCTTCAGGGGTTCGCCAACTTGTTCCTTGCACCTGTTCCGTTTATACTCTACGAAATGCCACCTGAACTTCCAGAACGACGCACGCTTCCGCTGTTCCCGCTGAACACGGTGCTGTTTCCGGGCGCTTCTCTACCACTCCAGATATTCGAGGAGCGCTACAAGCGCCTGCTGCAAGACTGCCTCGACTCCGACTCCCGCTTCGGCATCGTGCTCATAAAGTCCGGCGACGAGGTCGGACAGCCTGCGATACCTCACCCAGTCGGGACGGTAGCGCACATCACACAGGTCAACGAGATTAGAGGCGACCGCTTCTTCGTCGCAGTAACGGGAGAGAGCCGCTTCAGGATCAACACCATCACGCAGCACCGCCCCTATATCACGGCGGATGTGTCCGTCCTTCCTGACACCGACGCCGAAGAAGCGCGCCCCCAGTCCGAGTCGATCCGCCAGCAGCTCAATGAGTACCTGAGCCTGATAACCGGACTGCAGGGGGGTTGGACCAGCGAAGTCCGCACATCGCGCAACCCGACGTCCCTCTCGTACTACATAGCAGAAACTCTGCTGATAGACCTGTCGGAGAAACAGCAGCTACTGGAAAAGCCCAGCACGGCATCGCGTCTGGAATCGGAAGCCGAAGTGCTGCACCGGGACATAGACCAGCTCCGCGAGCGCGTCACAATGGAGCTGCGCGGCAGGTTCAGCCGCCAGTAGCCGTAGCAAACGTGGATGGACGGGATTTGAGGGGTGTTCGGTTGCGGTCAGTCCGATCCATATTGGTCTATTGAATCCGGTTTCTCGAACTTGTCGGGGTGCGCCATGTATGCCATCTGCTCCAGCCCGTCCACAAGTCGCGGTCCGCTGCGGCTGAAGTAGGAACCGGAGTCCACGAAGTACGCCCGACCGTTGGCGACGGCGCGCAGCTTGCGCCACTCTTCCAGGTTGTCCAGAGCCTCGAACTCCTCCCGTGCCCTGACCTCACTCATTCCGCAGGGCATCAGCACCAGCACGTCCGGCTCGGACGCGGCAAGTTCATCCATCGTGACTCGGCGAGAGGGTGCGCCCGGCTTGGCAAGCGCGTCAACGCCGCCGGCAAGCTCCACCATCTGCGGTATCCAGTGTCCCGCCACTATCGGCGGCTCAAGCCACTCGATGCATGCCACACGGGGCGCTGATGCAGCAGCGGATGCCCGCGAGCGCACAGTGGCTATGCGCTCATTCAACTCGGCGATGAACGCGGTCGCGGCATCAGGCACGCCGCACAGGTCGCCGACCATCTCTATGTCTTCCAGCATGTTCCCGATTGACGCCGGATCCAGCGAGACGACATTGGGCGGGTATGCCAGCCTTGATGCCGCATGACGCACGTCTTCGTATGACACCGCGCAGACATCGCATAGCTCTTGAGTTAGGACTAGGTCCGGCGCAGCCTCACGGAGCACGCCCTCGTCCACCTCGTAAATACGCTCGCCCCGCTGGTACATCTCCGTAACGATGCGATCAATCTCCTGGCTGCTCAGCTTGTCCGCATCGAACCTGCTGCGCACGACCTTCGGCTTGGCAAGCGCCTCTTTAGGATAGTCGCATTCGTGGCTCACCGCATAAAGTGAGTCGCCCAATCCCAGGGCATACACAATCTCCGTGCCGCTCGGCAAAAAAGAACAGATACGCATGCCAAAACCCCCGCAAATGCAAAAGATGGGCAGAACCTTATCATAAAATCCTGCCCATCCTGTATATCGATGTTAGCCTCCGTCAGTTCTTCAGAACGCCTTCCTTCTCGAACGCCTCCGCAAGCCGCGCAATGCCCTCGTGAATCTCTTCCGGCGTGTTGTAACCGAAGCACAGCCGCGCGTAGTTGCGCCCCGATACGCCGTCCGGCGCGAACAGCGGTCCCGCCTGGTAGCCGACATCTGCCGTTTCCAGCACCTTGTCCCGGATGGCAGTTACATCCGCCTCCTCCGGCATCTGCAGCCAGATGAACAGACCACCCTCCGGCCTGCTCCAGGTCGCCGCGCCGCCGAAGTTCTCGCCAAGCGCAGCCAGCATCGCGTCCCGCTTGGCACGTTGGACCTCGTTGATCTCCACGATATGCTCGTCAAGATTCTTCGTCGCATACCGGTGCACCGCCCACGAAGCGAACTGGTTCGCCGCGCCGCCGCTCTTCACCCCGCGCGCAACGTCCAGCACCTCGCGCGGTGCGGTCAGATAGCCTAGCCGCATACCCGGCGCGATGATCTTCGAGAACGACCCCACGTACATCACGCTGCCGGTGTCGTCCAGAGAGTGCAGCGAAGTCACGTCCTCGCCATCGTAGCGCAGGTCAACATAGCAGTCGTCTTCGAGGATAGGCACGCCGTGCTTCTGAGACAGCCGCACCATCTCCTTGCGCCGCTCCAGCGTCATCGTCCAGCCCTGCGGGTTCTGGAACGTCGGAATCGTATAGATGAACTTGGGCCGCTTGCCCTCGCCCGTCGCCTTGACTATCGCAGATTCCAACGCGTCCGGCAGCATGCCCTCGTCGTCGCACTCAACGCCGCGAATGTCCGTGTGGAAGCGTCGCAGCTGACCCAGAGTGCCCGAATACACGAAGTTCTCCACAAGCACGACATCGCCCGGATCCAGCAGCGACTCGCAGACCATGTGAATCGGCATCCCCGAGCCGTCCCCGATAATGAGGTCGTCAACGCCGATGTTGATGTCGCGGTCGCGCGCCAGCTTGTCCGCAACCAGTTGTCGAAGTGGCGCGTACCCGCTGTGATGCGCGTATATCGCGAGGTCGTCGCCCTCTTCCGATAGTCCCTGCTTCAGAGCTTCCACAAGCCCGTCCAGCGGCATGGACTTTGGGTCCGGGTAAGCAACGGCAAAGTCATACTTGCCGCGCTTCACTACCGGCGCATCCCTGCCTTCCGGCGCGTTCTTCGCGAACAGTTCCTTGAAGCTAAACGGTTTGGCATCTGCCATCGGTGGGTCCTCCTTGTTTCCGCCGTGTCTGACTGGTCAAGCAAGTTTATTATCTTTCACCTGCATTGACAACCAAAGTTATGTCCTCAGATAATCCCCATCTCCCGCAACCGCACCACATCCGCTTTGTCATACCCCAGCATCCCGCAATACACATCACCGTTATGCTGACCGAGTGTCGGCGCGGGCGACAGATCCGAAATGTCTTCGCCATCGCCGCCAATCCTCCACGGCAGAGTCGGGTGTTCCAATACGCCCGCCTCGGGATGCTTCACCTCAGCAAAGAAGTCCCGCGCCCGCAGGTGCTCCCAGCCCAGAATGTCCTCCGGCGTTGCGACATAGGCGAATGCCAATCCCCTGTGCTGCGCGCGCTCGAATATCTCGTGCCTGTCGTGCTGCATCAGCCAGGGCAGCATCAGCGCGTCCAACTCGTCGGCGTTCTGGCCTCTACCGGCGCGGTCGTCGAAGCGCTCCTCCGACAGTTCGGCAATGCCCATCAACTCCGCCATCTCCGGCCACTTATGATCGGGCCCCGCTATCACGCCCACATACCCATCCCTGCAGGGATACGGGCCCCACGCGGCGCGCCCATAGCCGCGATTCCCGGTGCGCCGGAAGTTGCTGCCCGTGTAGCTGTACTGGCTCAGCGCGTTCTCCAGGATGGTCGCCAAGTACTCCGAGATTGCCACATCCACATGCTGCCCCGTCCCCGATATGTCGCGGTGCAGCAGCGCGCCCATCGTTCCGGCGAATGCGTTCTGCCCCGCGCCGTACTGCGCCAGCCGCGCCGCCATGTGCAGAGGCTCCCGCTCAGGGTCGCCGGTGATGTACATCAACCCGCCCATCGCGTACAGGTTGATCTCGCGCGCCCCATAGTCACGGTAAGGCCCCGTCTGACCGAAGTTCGAGATGGAAGTCATCACCAACCCGGAGTCCACATCGGATACACTCTCGTAATCCAATCCCAATCTCGACATTACCCCAGGACGAAAATTCTCCACCAGCACGTCCGCCCACTCCAAAAGGCGGCGCACTATGGGCTTGGACGCTCCGTTCTTCAGGTTGAGCGTGATTGACTTCTTGCCTGTATTCAGGTACAGGAACAGCGCGCTCTTCTCGGCATTCGGCACATCGCCGGAGAATGGCCCTATTCGGCGAGACGGATCGCCCGTGCCCGGACGCTCCATCTTGATGATCTCGGCACCCTGCGCCGCCATCAGGCGCGTCGCATACGGCCCCGCGACGTAGTGCGTCAGGTCCAGAACCTTCAACCCTTCAAGCAATCCCAATCCTCTCTATCCTGTACATCCTGTTAGCTTACGCTCACTGGGCAAATGCCTCTTCTAGCGCGTCGGCAATACGCTCGAAGTCGTTGGCTGCGCGATCGAGGTCCACGCCCGCCTCCTCCAATGCATCGGTGGCGCGAGTTATGTCTTCGCCTGCCTGCTCCAGCACCTGCCTTGCGCGCCCAACGTCATCCCCCGCCTGTTCCAGTGTACTCGTGACGCGTTCCGCGTCATCGACAAGCTCGGTTGCAAGCACATCAATCGTCCCGGCAGTCGCCTCAAGCGCATCAGCCGCCTCACCAACCCTATCCATGGCATCAAAGGCGTCCGAGGCATTGAAGATGAGCACCACCAACAGCACATTCGCCAGAAGGAGCAGGAGCGCCATGCCGCTCCTTACGCCCCACTTCCAGTACAGCTCGGCTTGCTCAGCATCCATTCCACCCAATCCTATCCATCCTGTCTATCGATGTGAGATGCCTCTACTGAATGGGTATCACCGCCCGCTTGTGCGTCGCCATAGCTATTCTTTGCTCGCCTTCATGCGCTTCAATCTGGTACGTCAGACGGTTGCGGTCGATCTCGGTCAGCTCCACGCTGATGACAACTTTGTTGCCAACCGGCGTCGGCGCAAGATGTCGCAGCCCGTCCACCGCATACCCGACCGTCGTATGCTCGGCGGGCATATACGGCTCAGACTGCTGTATGCACGCGCCCTCCATAAGCCCCAGCAGCGCCGGCGTGGAGAGCACGTCCGCCCCCGGCTTGCCCATGCGGTTCGTCGTATGCTCCAGCGTAACCTCGATCTCCTCCTCGAACTTCTGCCCAGCCTCGAACTTTTTCATTGTCATGATTTACCCTCGTAAGTCTCTCTCCTGTCCATCGATATCAATAGGCTAAAAGATCTCTATACGCTTGAACGCCTCCGCATAGGTAACGCCGATTCTCTTTCCTACCTCGGCATACCGATTTCGGGCGCGCACCTCGCGCAGTTCCCAGCCCTGTCCTACCTGGCTGCGGTGTCGGCTCAGCGCGTCCAGCTTCGCGTCGAACGTATCCGTAACGTCGAGATATGTGTCCGGCTCCGGCGAACTCCACAGGTACACCTCGCGCACCCTATGCGGTTCGAGACCCTCAGCGATGTGCTCGGGAAACGCCATCCTGTCGCGCGCATACGGGAAAACGCAGTTGAGCGTAACCCGGCCGCACACGAAGTGGTCCTGGTGTCGTATGTATGGGCGGTTAGGATCGATCGTCAGCACCGTATGAGGCATGTGAATTCGGATCTGCCGCGAAATCTGCTCTCGCAGCTCGAAGGTGTCCTCCAGCCCCTGGTCCTTGTGCCGCAGGAACACCACTTCCGAAGCGCCCAGGACTTCCGCGGCTTCCCTTTGCTCTGCCTCCCGTATCGCGGCAAGCTTCGGCGAAGTCATCTCCGGGTCCGAGCTTCCCTTGTCCCCGTTCGTGCAGACCACCAGGACTATCTTTCGTCCCTGCTTCGCCCACTTGACGATCGTGCCTCCCGCGCCCGATTCCGCGTCGTCCGGATGCGGCGTAACCACCAGCACCGGCGTGGTGCTGCGCGACAGGTCATCCGCCTCGTCCGGGTTCGGATACCCCTGCGCTTCCGTCCCTCCGCCGGGACTTACATTGGAACCTGAACTCTGTCTCTCTTGTGTCATCTATCTCCTCTACATTTTCTCCCTTCCCCCTTGATGGGGGAAGGCTAGAGCCTGTCCTGAACTCGATTCAGGGTGGGAGTGAAGAATCCGCTAATCCTGTTCGGCGATGTCAGCCCTGCCTCTGGCCGACTGACATACCGACATACCGAAAAACTAACTCCCCCTGAACACCGGCGTCCGCTTCTCCTGGAACGCCTTGATTCCCTCGATTGCGTCATCGGTGCGCTGCAGCCGACGGTTGACGATGCCCGCAAGCCGCACCCTGTCCTCCAGCCGCATGCTCAGGCCCCTGACCGCAACCTCCTTGATGGCGCGCATCGGCAGCGGCGCGTTCTGCATCAGCTTCTGCACCAGTTCGTCCGTGCGCTCCATAAGCTCCTCGTGCGGCACGACCATGTTCACCATGTTAAGCTCAAGAGCCCGCTCCGCGCTTATCATGTCTCCCGTGAACAGGAACTCCAGCGCGATGTTCAGCGGCACGCGCTGCGACAGCATGCAAGGCCCGCTCACCGAGCCGATGCCGCGCTTCACCTGCGGCCAGCCGAACTGCGCCCGGTCCGAGGCGATCCGTATGTCGGACGCCAGCGCGATTCCACCGCCCTGCGCCAGGCAGAACCCGTTGATCGCAGAGATAATCGGTTTGAATATCTCGGACTGATATACATACAGGTCCTCTGTCGAAATCTCCGGGTCGTAGAGCGCATCGCTCCGCCCCGACATCGAAACGAGGTCATGTCCCACGCTGAACGCCCGCCCGTTCCCCGTGATCACGGCCACCCATATCTCAGGATTGTCGTTCACCTCATGCAGGTAATGCCAGAGCATGTCCCGCATATCCACATCTATCGCGTTCAGCTTGTCAGGCCTGTTCAGCGTGATATACGCCGCACGCCCGCGCAACTCATACTCTACGACGGCCATTGTTCTCCGCTCCTTCTAACGCTACCTGTATCTCGCCTGTATCTGGATTAAGGAAGGCTGAAATGGAGCGTTCCCGCATCCATGTGAATCAGCCCACGCCAGTCAACATGTTAGACTCCCGACTACCCATCCGCAAGTTAGCCTCCACCTTCCCACAGGCAGGCAGCGGCGCCTGAATCCTCACGGCATAACCTTGATACCAGCACTCACCTTAGTTAAACTGAAAGATGGTTATACCTCCGACAATACCTTCGGCGGAACGCCGGGGCGGGGTATGAGAAGCGTAAGAGACTGCTTTGGAATCGGCATTGACAGATGCCAGAAGGGTTTGCAGCTAGTCCATACATGACCACCACCGCATCACAGATGACAATAGAGCAGCGCAGGGAGGCGGTTGGCCGGCTTCAGACGCGGCTCGTCCGTAGCCTCGTGCTGTATGGCATGCTCCTCACCGCCGCCGCGGCCATAGTCGCCTCCATATACTCGCCCGGAATCGACCAGGACCCTCGCCGTCTCATCGGAATGAACGCAGTCAGCACTGCTGTGGGTGGCTGCCTGTTCACCCTAATCTTCCTGCTCCCCATACTGCGTTGGATTGGCAGCCGTGCTGAGGAATCACGCATACTGCCCATCTGGTTACTCGTCGGATTTTCCTACGGCATCTTCACCGTATTTCTCATCGGCGCGTCCCTGCCCTTCGCCTTCGCCTTCCAGATAAACTTCCTGGATTTCCGGTCGGTAGGCAAGCTGATAGACGACATCATCGACGCCTTCTTCCGCGCCCCCCTTAGTTCATTTACATTTGGCGTCTTCGCCCTCTATATTGGCTTCATAGCAGGCATGTTATACAGCTTCGGCGCGTGGATAATCGACATGCTCAATAGAATGAACTACGTTCACGCTTACGCCGATCCGTGGATAGAAGCCATCGGCGATATGCTCCCTCCTACCCGGCGCTGGGCAGCTTCTGCTGCGCCGTGGCTATCCGTCATAGGCCCGTGGGCAATCGCGCTCCTCATAGGTGGAGCTGTCCTGCTTTACGCCGCTACGGGCCCCATCGAGTTCCTCGCACGGCTCAGGCTGGGATAGTCGCGGCACGCGCCACAAGTCGAGTCCCCTCGCTCTGACCCTGCCGAGGAAATAAAGACAAAACCTCATTCCCAGAAGCCATCCCTCCCTTCAATTCCCATCTCCCCGCGGGAGAGGGTTAGGGTGAGGGGTTTCAAATAATTCCCTTCCCCCTTCCTAACAGTCCCCTCTACCTCAGGTAGAGGGCTAGGGTGAGGGTGAAATCTCTCCCATCCCCCACACTCTGTGCCCTTTTGTGGCTATCCCCCCCCTTGACAACCCATACATCTGCCCCTATAATCCGAACAAATGATTTCACAACTTGAACACCCAACCCAACAGCAGACCGCACACCTCGACTTCGCAGAGTCGCTCAAACAGCACGTCATCGAACAAACCGACAACGGCAGTCGCATCGTGAGCAGCATCGTCTCCATCATGGAAGGCGACGCCCACAACTGCACCCCCTGGCACCAGTTAGAAGCAGCCAAGCTCCTACACAAGCTCGGCCTCGGCAACACCCCGACCAACAACCACGCTTCCCCGTCAACAGCCGACCATAAGCCCCCTCTCCCCGCGGGAGAGGGCTGGGGTGAGGGGAAAGCCCCCTCCTACCAATCCGACGCCCAGACCAAGTTCACCAACAGGCTCATCCGCCAGGTCCGCATCCACACCGGCGACGGCGCATCCATCGTCAGGTATCTCATAGAGATAATGGAAGGCGAAGACCCCACCACAAAGGGCAGGGACAGGCTCGAAGCAATCAGGATGCTACTCGGCATCTGCCTCGACAGCCCCTCATTCCCTGACGCCGAGTTCATGCTGCAAGCTGCCCGCTGCCACCCCGACTGCTTCTGCGTCTGCGAGGACCTCCCCGAAGACCATCCCGAAGTCGCCAGGATGCACACCCCGCTCACCGCAGAGCAGCGCAAGCAGCTAGCGGAGCAGCAGGCGCAGCAGGAAGAATGGGACAGGCGCATAGACGAGCAGATAGAGCAGAAGAAGCGCGCGGACAGGGCGCGGAAGCTGGCGCAGTTCCACAACCCCGAGTCAAAGGCAGACCGCCGCATCGAGCGAGAAGAGCAGCGCAAGCGTCGCCAGCAAAAGCGCGAGCAGGAACAGCAGCAGAAAAAGGAGCGCAACCAGCGCCTCCGCGAAACCGCCACCCGCGAACTCCGCTTCGACGAATGGCGCTACAATCAGCAGCAACAAGACCGCCAAGACCAGGAACGCGCCCGCAGCCCCTGACCATCAGAAGCCTGATTGTCCTCAAACACCTTGCGCTGATACAATACACGACAAGAAAAGTGCTGGTAGGCACACATTATAGATCTGGGACCGATGTATGGCTGTTGAACAACGGGACCGTCACGACGCGACAACGCACGAATACCTGCTGAACCGCATCGATGCGTTGCACGAGAAGGTTGACCGCAACGCTGAAGCGGCGAGCGCCGACAATAGGAAACTGCTATACACAATCATAGGCGCCGGCATCGCTCTGTTTGTGTCGGTCATAGGTGCCGCCGCCGCCATTGCTGCCGCAATCATAAGCAGCGGTGGGTGATAATTCAGTCCGGTGCGACCGCCTCTCCTTCATTCCGATTAGCCCGCATCTAGCAGACTATGTTTTCCTTGCGCCCACCCTGTCCCCCTGCGCTAAAATAGTCGGATGAAGACACTCGCATCCATTCCGACTATACCTATTTCGGTCGTGGCGAACGCTTCGACAAACTCAGCGCAGGCTCTGTCGAAACACCTTCGTCTGCTGCTCATAGTCATTGCGGCAGCCGGCGTCGCACTTACCACGCTCGCCTGCGAGGACGAACGGGTGCCTCCCCCGCCGCGCGCCACGCCCACGCGAGCGCTGTCCGCGCCGGTGCCGCCGCCCACCGCAACGCCAATCCCCACTGCCACCGCGCGGCCCCTTGTAGTTGACAGCAACTCGGAAAGCTCATCTGCCTCCGAGGACAGCGCCATACGATCGCGCCGCTACGAGCAGCCCGGATTCATCGGCGTATCTACTGACGATGTTGTGCCATTCACCAACATCGCGGAAGATGCCCTCGGCGAGAACGCATCTGTCGCCAACGACCTCACCGGCGTCGCGATCTTCGACTACGACCGCGACGGCGACATGGACTTCTACATCACGCAGTCGCGCGGCAATCCGAACCTGCTATTCCGCAACGACGGCGGCGAGAAGTTCACCGAGGTTGGCGTGCAGGCTGGCGTGTCCGCGAACGCATCCAACAGCACCGGCGCGGTCGCCTGCGACATTGACAACAACGGATACCAGGACATCTATGTCAGCGCGCAGGGCATCATCGGCGACGGCCTGGACTTCGAGGACGCCATCAACGACGATATGCTGCGAGAGGCAGTCAGCGACCGCCTCCTGCGCAACAACGGCGACGGCACCTTCACCGACATCACCGCCGCAGCGTTCGGCAACGACGCCAACTTCCGCACGGGCACCAGCCCCGCCTGCGCCGACATCGACCGTGATGGATGGACCGACATCTTCGTCGCCAATCGATCCGACATGGACGCTGTTCACCCCGGAGCGCCCACTCGCGGCAACGAGAATGTCCTGTACCTCAACAGCGGCAACGGCACGTTCGAAGAGATAAGCGCGGACGCGGGCGTGCGCGGCGAGCAGGTCGTAACGTGGGCGACGCTGTTCTTCGACTTCGACGACGACGGCGACCCCGACCTGTGGACTGCGGACGACGGCGGCCCCGTCAGGATATACCGCAACGACACCGATGAAAATATCGTGCGATTCACGCCGGTCGAGCGTCCCATGGGGCTGGACAAGCGCGGGAACTGGATGGGCTTCGCGCTCGGCGACTATGACGGCGATGTGGACCTGGACATATTCGTAACCAACATCGGCTACCATCCCAAGACGCGACCGCTGCCCTTCGAGGGCGCGAGCGGCGACTGCTCCAGCGAGCAGCTCTACTCCATATCCACCTGCGCCCACTACCTGCTTCGCAACGACGGTACTATGGTCGTCCCTCGCCTCGGCGAGGTCGGCTTCTTCCCGGACGTCGCAGATTCCATCCCCATCGAGCCGAGCCGTGTAATGCCCCCCGACTCCATCGACCCAGTACGGATATGGCTGGACTGGCGCGTGCCGACAGGCCTTGCCGCGTATGACTTCGGCTTTGGCGCTGCGTTCTTCGACATGGAAAACGACGGCGACCAGGATCTGTACTGGACAGGCTCGGCGCTCGGACGCGGCGAGTCTCCGAATGGCAAGTGGTTCCCTTCCGCCGGGCGCATGCTGCGCGGGGATGGCAACGGCAGCTTCCAGGACATCACCGTAGAGGCGCGCCTGCTGAACATCAAGGATGTGGACTACAGCGTATTGGACCCGCTCAGCCCTCGCTTCAACCGCGAAAGGCAGCGCATCGACACCAGATACCACGAAAACGGCAAGGGCCTGGCGAAGGGCGACCTCAACGGCGACGGCTACATAGACTTGATAGGCACTAACAGCGCAGGCCCGATATTCATTGGGTCCGGCACGGGCTCCAGCGATGAGCTAGGCTTCGAGAAGGGCCCCACATTCGTCTGGCTCAACGGCGGCGGCGAGAACAACTGGCTCACCCTGCGACTCAAGGGACGCATGGCAGAGGACGGCACGGGCAGCAACGCGGATGCCATCGGAGCGCGAGTATTCGTATCGACGACCGATGGCGACGGTAATCGCCTCAGCCAGACCGACGATGTAACCGCTGGCTCCAGCTTCCTTTCCATGTCCAGCCTCGACCTGCACTTCGGAATGGCAGACGCCGGCACAGCCGACGAGATTACCATCTTCTGGCCCAGCGGCATCAGGCAGGTCATCCGCAACATCCCCACCAACCAGGTCGTCGAGATAACCGAACCCGCGCTGCCATAGCTTGTGTAAGGAACCTTTGGTGAAGAAACCACAGTCAAGGAGGAAACAGATTCATCGCGCGTCTTGGCGGGGTCCATTTGCGTTAGCCCGCCGCCTTTATCAGAGCCGATGCAGGCCGAATATCGGCAATAAGCCGGTGCTTATCTGCACTCAGCTTGCGGAAATCGCACTCTACCTGTATCCCATGCCAGAACTCGTCCGACTGCCCGAAGAACGCGCCGAAACGAATCGACATGGCAGGCGTAATGGAACGTCTCGCGTGAACAATCTCATCGATGGCGCGCGGGGATACACCTATAGCACGAGCCATCGCGTTCTGTGAAATTTCCATCGGCTTGAGGTATTCCTCAAGTAATATCTCGCCGGGAGTCATGTGGCTATCCACGTCAATCCGCCGCACTAGCCGCAGCCCGCGCCTCCTCCGGCACCGCCTCCTCCCAGTCGCCAATCAGCCGCCGCGAAGTATCCTCCAGACTTATCGTTACCAGCGCTCCGCCCACACTCGCCGCCACCGACAGCCCGAACAGGAAGGTGTACGAACCGGTCAGGTCCAATATCAGTCCTGCGACGTAGCTCACGAAGGCGTGTCCCATCTGTGCGCCCGACATCTGCCAGCCATATACTGAACCAATGGGGCCGTTACCGTAATACTGCCTGTTTATCACCAGGTATCCGGTCCACTCTCCACCGAAACCAATGCCGAATAGTACGGCAAATAGCCAGAAGTGCCAAAGCTCCGTGGAGAAGAACAGTATGATTACCGTCAGGCCTTGAATCATCAGACAGGTAGCCATTATCGTCTTCGTGCCGTACCGCTCCGCAATTATCGGTGTCAGCATACGGCTCGGTATGCTCACGAGGGACAGAATACTCAAGATGATTGCCGCCTGGGTAAAGGTCAAGCCCTTGCTTATGGCGAAGGGCGCGATGAACAGCAGCACGATGCCGTGTCCCGCGCAGCCAAGCCCATGTATGGCAGGCAAGTTCCAGAACGCCTTCGTGCGCCGCACATGCTGATTGAAGACCTTGGCGCGTGCCCGCTCATGCTCCTGCGAGAGACCGCCCTCGTTCCGGTCGCCCTCTCGCGTTCCATACGCCGATATGCCCAGGTCAGCCGGTCTGCTCCTGAACACCAGAGTTAGCAGCAGGATGAACGCTCCGGCGATGAGTCCGAAGTAGATGAAGGTGGTCTGCCAGTCGATGCCTTCCACCAGATTGATGAGGACCGGCGCCATGACCGCGGGACCGACGCCCGCTGCTGCCCAAAGTATGCCGGTCGCCAGGCCGAGCCGCCGCCTGAACCATCCGGACACCGCCGCCATGAGCGGCACCATGAATATCGCCTGAACAGCGCCGCGCAATATTCCGAACGACAGCCACAACTCCCAGGGCGCGCTGACGAACGCCACAAGAAGCATTACGGTGCAGTAAGACGCCGCGCCCACTATCATCATGTTCCGCGGCCCGTAGCGTTCGCCGAGCCAGCCCACGACCGGAGATAACATGGCGCCGCTCAGGAAGAACAAAGTAAAGGACAGGCCTACGCCGGAAGCACTGAAGCCAAAGTCTCCGCCAGAGTCTGTCAGCGGCTCCACCAGAACGCCGCCAGCGAAGTTCACGGACAGCGCCACCATCTGCACCAGCGCAAGTATCCCAACAATAACCCATGCGTAATGGAACGGCGCGCGGTTCAGCCACTGAGACAGGGCATTGATATTAGGCATCGGCAGTCAGCCCTATCCCCTCATTCCTCTGCATCCATTTGACTGTGCTAGCCAGGTACGCCCGGAAGCTCTATCTCGTCGGCGAAGTGGCAGCTAGCGTACCGCCCCGGGGACACCTCTGTCAACGGTGGTTCCTGCTCTCGACAGATGTCCCTTGCAAACGGGCAGCGCGGATGAAAGTAGCAGCCCGATGGCGGGTTCGCCGGGTCGGCAACTTCGCCCTCCAGCACCATACCACGCGACGCTACTGCGGGATTCGGCACGGGAACGGATGATAGCAGGGCCTGCGTGTAGGGGTGCCTCGGCTGCGTGAACAACTCCTCGGTCGAAGCAACTTCGACGATCTTACCCACATACATCACCGCCACTCGGTGGCAGATATACTGCACCACGCTCAGGTCGTGGCTGATGAACAGGTATGTCAGCCGCAGCTCCTCCTGGAGATCTTGCATCAGGTTGAGTATCTGCGCCTGCACCGACACATCGAGCGCCGACACCGGCTCGTCCGCGATGACAAGTCGAGGATTGACCACCAGTGCACGCGCAATGCCGATGCGCTGCCGCTGACCGCCGCTGAACGCATGCGGGTAGCGCCGCGCATAATCTACGGACAGACCCACAAGCCGCAGCATCTCTGCGACTCGGTCCTCAAGTTCGGAGCCCCTGGCGAGCCTGTTGACCCGCAGCGGGTCGGCAACCACGTCGAACACCGTCATGCGAGGGTTCAGCGAAGCGAATGGATCCTGGAAAATGAGCTGCATCTCCTGGCGCAGTAGCCGCAGCGTCTCGCGGTCGGCTGCTGCGGTGTCGATGCGCTCCCCGCTCTTCATCGTAAACTGCACCGAGCCGTCGGTCGGCTCTATGGCGCGGAGGATAGCACGTCCCGTAGTCGTCTTGCCGCAACCTGACTCGCCTACAAGTCCGAACGTCTCGCCCTCTTCAAGGCTGAAGCTCACCTCGTCCACCGCCCTGACATAGCCAGTGGTGCGCCGCAGGAAGCCTTCGATTATTGGGAAATAGACCTTAAGTCGGTCAACGTCGAGTATCTGGGAGCTGCCGTTAACTTCGGTTGTCATAAACTAATCCTGCCCGACTTGCGTGTCCGCATCAGCTCCCGTCGCCACTGTCTTTGCATCGTCATCGTAGAGCAGGCAGCGCACGGTATGGTTCTCACTCATCTGTATCGTCTGCGGTACCACCACATCGCATACACCCGGCATTGCCTGTGGACAGCGCGGGTGAAACGGGCAACCCGGCGGCCTGATGAACGGCGGCGGGACCGTCCCGCTGATGGCCGTCAGGCGATTCGTCTGCCGCTCCCGGCGCATCTGCGGAATCGACTTCAGCAATTCCTGCGTGTACGGGTGCTTCGGCTCCCTGAACAGAGTCGCCGTATCCGCCCGCTCCACAATCTTGCCGAGGTACATAACGATGATTTCCTCCGCCATCTGCGCCACGACGCCAAGGTTGTGCGTGATGAGCATCATCGCCATCCCAAGTTCGCGCTGAAGCGACGCCATCAGCTCGAGTATCTGCGCCTGCGTCGTAACATCCAGTGCCGTCGTTGGCTCGTCCGCGATGAGCAAAGTGGGATTGGACGACAGCGCCATCGCTATCATCGCTCGCTGCCGCATTCCACCGCTCAGATTGAACGGGTATGCGGCCACACGCTGGTCGGGATTCGGGATTCCGACCTTCCTGAGCGTATCCGCGGCGATGTCGCGCGCCTCTTCCTTCGTAACATTCTGATGCAGCAGTATGCCTTCGACAATCTGGTCGCCGACCGTATGCACAGGGCTGAAGGAGACCATAGGCTCCTGGAAGACCATTGTGATGTCGGCGCCACGAATGCGGCGCATCCGCTCACCATCCTGCGGAAGCTGCTGGAGGTCAATCTCCTCGTAGCCGCCATCGCCGTTCTGAGTTGGGCGAAAGTAGATTATCTCGCCGTCAATCGTCCGTCCGGGCGGGCGCACGATGCGCATGATGGAGCGCGCCAGCACGCTCTTGCCGCATCCGCTTTCGCCAACCACGCCGAGCACTCTGCCACGGTCGATGCGGACGGTAACATCGTCAACTGCCCTGACTTCGCCCTCGTCGAGGTAGAAGTAAGTCTTCAAGTTGCGTATATCAAGCAGCGTTGAAGGTATATCTGAGCTAGTCGCCTGCACGAAGATAACTCCCTGGGGTCGTCAATTATCTAGTTATCGCGTATCGCGTACGGGTCGGCGGCGTCCCGCAGACCGTCGCCCATGAAGTTCAGCGCCATCACTGCTATCAGCACGAACACGCCCGGAAGCAGCAGCCAGGCCGCCTCTGCTACCGCCTGAAGCGTCTGCGCCTCCTGCAGCAGCACGCCCCAGCTAATCGCCGGCTCCCGCAGACCCAACCCGAGGAAGCTCAGCGAAGTCTCCGCGATTATGATGCCCGGAATCGCCAGCGTAGTCGCCGCGATGATGTGGCTCAGGAACGACGGCAGCATGTGCCGGAACACGATGCGAATCTCATTTGTGCCGTACAGCCGTGCCGCCAGCACGAAGTCCTCTTCGCGCATAGACAGGAAGCGCCCGCGCACCTCTCGCGCCAGCCGCGTCCATTCGATCAGCGAAATGATTATCGTGATGGCGAAATAGACTCGAATGATGGACCAGTCACGCGGCACTGCCGCCGAAAGCGCCAACCACAGAGGAATCGTCGGTATCGCGCGCACGAACTCGATGATCCTTTGAATTATGGCATCCGTCATGCCACCTCGGAGCCCGGAAAGCCCGCCGAGTAACGAGCCAAGGAATATGTTCAGCGCGACCCCCACCAGTCCGATGGACATGGACACGCGAGTGCCGTACATCAGACGCGAGAACATGTCGCGCCCCATCCTGTCAGTGCCGAGAGGATAGAATGGCTGCGGCTCCGTGCTGGTATCCACATCCAACCCCATGAAATGCCAGTTCGTCCTGATCAATCCGAACATCTTGTACTCGTGCCCGCGCACGAAATACTTGATTGTATGCTTGGTCTCCTCGTCCGTATTCCATTCCATTCCTAGCGTCTCAGGGTTGCGCTCACCCTTCAGCCCATAGACGTACGGCAGAGAAGGAGTGAAGCCGTCGAAGAAGTGGATGCCCTGCGGTGGGATGAATGTGCGGGTGGCGAACTCCTGCCGCGGGTCGTGAATAGCCAGGAACTCGGGGAACAGCGCCACGAAATAGAACCCCAGCACAATCACTGTGGAAGCCATCGCAACGCGGTGCCGGATGAACCGCCACCAGATCAGCTTCCACTGCGAGGCTATGAATATCTGCTCGTCATCAGAGGGTCTCTGAATCGGGAGCGATTCTGTCTGTGCAGCCATCTCTTATTTCCCGTAATTCCTGCGAAAGCAGGAATCTAGGCTCCGATACGGATCCGCGGATCCATCGCTGCCAATACGATGTCCGATATGAGTACGCCTATTAGTGTCAACGTGGTCAGTATGAGCACTATCGAGCCTGCCATGTACATGTCCTGCGACAGCAGAGCGCGCAGCAGCAGGGGTCCTATCGTGGGAAGGCTCATAACGGTCGCTACGATGAGCTGTCCGGAAATCAGGCGCGGCAACTCAAGCCCCGCCGTGCTCACGAACGGGTTCAGTGCGATGCGCACCGGGTACTTCAGCACGACTTTCCATTCAGGCAAGCCCTTCGCGCGCGCCGTTTCCACGTAAGGCTTGTTCATCTCGTCCAGCAGGTTCGCGCGCACGATGCGAGTGAAGCGTGCCGTGCCGTCCGTGCCGAGTATCAGCATCGGCAGCCAAAGATGCTTAATCATGTCTATGACTTTGCCTATGCTCCATGGCGCAGTTATATATTCGTCCGAAAACAGCCCTGTCGCTTTGATTCCGAACCAGCTAAACGCGAACCACATGGCGACAAGAGCAATCATGAAGTTCGGCGTTCCCACTCCGAAATACGACAGGAACGTGAAGAAGTAGTCAATCGCTGTGTACTTCTTCACGGCGGATAAGATTCCGATGGGAATGGCGAGCGTCCATGTGAACAATACCGTAGAGACGCCAAGAACCACGGTCATCGCCAGCCGTTCGTTCACAAGCTCCTTGACCGGACGCCTCCACTCGATCGACAAGCCCAGGTCCCACTGCACGATGCCCCATACCCACTTGAGGTACTGCACATACATCGGCTGGTTGAGCCCGTACTGTGCCCGCAGCGCCTCGACCTCGCTCTCGTCTGCCAGTTCGCCTGTCGCCTGAAGTTGCGCGATGTAGTCCGTCAGGAAGTCGCCCGGAGGCGCCTGGATGATGGCGAACGCCACCACCGACATCAGGAATAGCATCGGGATGAATATGAGGAATCGCCTGAATATGAACTGGAGCATAGGAGTTCTTCAGTCTGTCAGTTCTTCAGTCTCGTCAGTATACGTTGGTGTGCGTCATGACTATCCTTCCCCCCTTGATGGGGGAAGGAAGGTTAGGATGGAGGTGAAGATGAACAGGACGGAGGGAAAATATCCTATCCATCCTGTCCACCGACGTTAGTTTCTCTTGTCGACTACTACCGAGCGTAGTACCACTGCTCCGGGAAGCCTGTGTTAGGCGTCCGCAGAGGCCAGTCGTTGCCCGCTTCGTCAGGCACGTTCTTCAGGTCGTTGTTCGTTACGATAACGCCCTGCACCATCGGGGACAGCCCCACGATGCCGATGTTGTACTGGTTCTCAACGATAGTCTTGTAGATTTCCTTGCCCAGCGCGTTGCGTTCTGCCGGCGGCAGGCCGGGACCACGCTTGTGCATCTCAAGCAGCGCAACCGATTCATCCGCGCACGGATAGGCGTTAGGGTTATCCGGGTTTTGGAGCCACAGTGCACAGCCTGGCCCATGGAAGGTACCCGGCGCTCCCTCTCTGGGGGCGCGCTTGTCGATGGAGCTAAAGGTGAAGCCTGCGGTGTCCTCGTTCCACACCATCACTGCCCATTCGTTCGTCTGCCAGCGCGTGAAGTGCTGACTGCGCGTGGTCACGTTAACATCCGCCTTGACGCCGACCGCTTCCCAGGCACGGCCAACCACCTGCGCGGCATCCGGCCAGGTGCCGAACGCGTCGGTTACGGTAACGCTCATCACGATGCGCTCGCCGTTGCTGGTGCGCCAGCCCTCGCCGTCCTTGTCAGGGAATACCTGATCCAGCAGCGCGTTCGCCGCGTCAGGGTCGTACTCAGTGCGGAGCTGTGCGATGTCGTCGCCCGGATAATGCGGGTGCGCCGGACCGGGCACGCCCTGTCGAATCGTCCCAAGCCCGAGGAACTGAATCTCCTGAATTGCCTTCCTGTCGATTGCCAGCGAGAGCGCCTGACGGAACTGCAGCGTCCTTATCGCCTCACCCGTAGCGCCGGGCAGGCTCATATTGAAGAAGAACGCCACATCGGAGCCTGCGAAGGTTGGCCAGGTTCGCACCGTGTAGCCGCCCTGATCTTCGCCCTGCTTGAGGGTGGTGTACTGGTCGAGCTGGATGTGCCGACCCTGCATGTCGATGTCGCCCTGCACCGCCATCAGCGTGCCGACTTCGGTGCCGCCTTCCGACAGCGTCAACTGGATGCCGTCCAGATACGGAAGCTGGTTGCCTGCCGGGTCAACCGCCCAGAAGTACGGATTGCGCTCGGACATCACCACCTGGTCGCCCAGTGGGTTCGTGAACTTCCACGGCGCGAGCGTGGGCTTGTCCGGATTCAGGTTGTACTGCGTCTGCGAGTCGTAATACTGCGTCCAGCTATCGAACTCGGCGGCTTCGGCGTTCACCTGTGCGTCCGGGTTGTGATCGGCGTGGAACTGCTTCATGTAGTGGGAAGGCGCCCAAGGCACATTCCTTGATGAGCCGTAGCAAGCCTCGTCCGCCTGCGCCACTATCTCCAGGAACAGGAAGTTCGGCACAGGGAAGGTGAACTTCACGGTGGTGTCGTCCACCTTGGAGATGCTGCCAATCTCGTCGCCAATCCTCAGGAAGGGCGGCGAGGTCGGCGTCAGGTCTTCATTCAAGATGACATCTTCGTACTGGTACACGAAGTCATCCGCATTGAAGTCGTCGCCGTCAGACCATTTCATGCCCTCGCGCAGGAAGAATGTCCACTCCGTGCCGTCGTCCGAAACTTCCCAGCCTCGCGCAATGGATGGAATGAAAGACAAGCCATCCTGCGAGAACCTCGCCAGGGAAGCGCGCGACAGGCGGAAGAAGTTACAGCCGTCAGCAGGTCCAAGATAGAAGCGCCGCACGACGCCACCATACTGACCGATGCCGTCTTGAAGCGTCGGGATAATCATCGGCTGCGAGGGGATGCGCTCCCAGACAGGGGGCAGAGTACCGGCCGATACCGCCGCTGCAAGGTCCGGAGCTTCGCCGAGGTTCGACCTTACGACCTCAACCTCTTTCTCCACGATCTTCTGCACCTCGACGACCTTCTCAACAGGCACCTCGATGCGCTCGACCTTTACGACTTCCTTCTCGACCTCTACCTCGATCTCCTTGACAACCTCTACCTCTACCTCCTTCTCCACCACCTTCTCAACTTCGACTTCCTTCACCACCTCAACGGGGACCTCGACCTCTTTCTCGACGACCTTCTCGACTTCGACAATCTTCTCAACGACCTGTGGTTCCGCAGCAGGCTGGGAACCGCAAGCCATGATGATCGCCCCAAGCACGAACATTGCCGCCAAGAGCAACGCTGACCTTTTCATCTCCGACCTCTCTCGTTCAAATTCGACGGACGAATCCGTCACCTCGGGCGCAAACGCACGCGCGCCCCTTCACAGGGATTGTGATAATTTTCCGTAGATACTAAATACCAGTTTTCTAAATGTCAAGCATCGCGCCCAGAAATACCTTGCGTCCCATCCTGTCCATCGATGTCAGTTGCCACCTGATGGCTGTCGCTGATACCTGACCGCTTCTCTATTCCTGGTTCAGCGTCGGCGAGCGCATTGGCGGGCCGTACTGCTCCGGCGTAAGGTGAATCACTTCCTTCTGATAGACCTGCAAGCGATATGAAAGGTTGTCCGCTATGAACAGCCGCCCGTCACCGGAGATGGTCACGGACTTCGGGCGCCGCAGGTACTTCTGCAGCTCGACATTCGCCATATCGCGCAGCCTGTTCGGCACCGCGTTCGTCAGCATGTACTCGCGCGCAATCTTCGACAGGCCGGCGTCTCCCAAGAACTTCTGCACGTATCGCGTCTCCGAGTTGAACATCTGCACCCGGTCGTTCCCCCAGTCCGCCACATATATATCGCCGTCGTCATCCACCGCCACGTCCGTCGGCCTGTTGAACTCTCCGTCGCTGCAGCCGGGTCCGCCGAACTTCGCAACGAACTCCCCGTCAGCAGAGAACTTCTGGATGCGGTCGTTGCGCCAGTCGGCCACATACACCGAACCCTCGTCATCAACATCAATGCCCCAAGGCATGTTCAGCTGACCCTTGTCACTGCCGAACTCGCCGAATCCCGAAACGAATTCACCATCCTTCGTGAACTTCTGGACGCGGTGGTTCATCGTATCCGACACATACACGTTCTCATCCGCGTCGAACGCGATTCCGCTCGCGTGGTCAAGCTGCCCCGGCTCGCTCCCGGTCTCGCCCCAGCTGCTCTGGAACTCACCCTCCCGGTCGAACACCGAAATGCGGTTCAGGTATTCGTCCGAGATGTATACGTTCTCTTCCGAGTCCGTGATAATCGAGACAGGCCACATCATCTGCCCGTCGCCCTTGCCCACGCCGCCGAACTGTCCCAAGTCTTCGTCCGCATAGTTGTACTTCCGCACCAGCGCCGCATTGTCCGCGCGACACAGCACATACAGCCGATCTTCACCTCCCAGCGCCACATCTATAGGATAATTCGTAAGTCGCCGCATCCCCAGCGACTTCGCAAATGGGAACCCGCACCGCAAAAGTCCATAAGGTCGTGCCATAGCCAGCACCTCCGTCGTGTTAAGTGGTCATATTTCAGTGTTGAGTGTTCGCCCAACCACGTCTGCCTTCACGCATTGGCGCAACCCTGATAGTCGCTACTTTAGCGTTGCGGGGGTGGGTTCGTCAACGGCTACAGGACTCTGTGAATGCCGTTGTTATGCAACTACTTCCATGCAATTGGTATATTCTCACACACTTGCAACTGAGTTTGGGTAATTCCTGAACTCCATTTGCAGTTTCAAAATGCTTCCAGATACAGGATAGGATCAAACATCAATCTAAAGGCACGAGCTTTTCAAGCAGAGATGCTTCAAATGCACTACGCGTTATCGTCCTAGCAGACAGTAATCTATTAGTGGACTCCTCAAGCGTGAGAACTTCCCAGTGCCTTCGTAGGAAACTATATCGACCGTATTCATTACGCGACAATTCTGGAACCAACCAGATAATATCGCCATCGTTGATGTCTTGAGTCGGATTGGCGCTGGCGCCTCCGATGGAATCGAAAAAGGTTGCATCAACGGCAACAGCCATCTTTGAGCCCCAGCGTCGAACAGTGGGAACTTTAACTTGCAATTGCGGCATAAGACGCTTTGCGCTCGATGACCGCCAGTCTGGCCGACGCAATCGGTCTGGAAAGGGAGGAGTGGCATCATCGTCTTGTAGAAGAATCTCAAACTGAGACGTCATGCCTGGACCAGAGAAATATACGGCTTGAATCTCCAAACCGTACCATTCGAAACGGTTATCCGCGTTCGTGGCAACTACCAAGTCTATTTTGCCAGCCGGTCTGCCGGTGCTGACACTCTCCATAAAGGGGATTTCCCTGGCTAAAGACGTCTGTAAATGCGGAAAGCCGACTATCTCGGCCAACCAGCGGATTAACATTTCGTCCTGCTCAAATCGTGATGGGCAGGTGATGACCGCATCTCCCACAGCCTGATGGAGACGACCTTCTTCACCTTCTGTATAGCGCTGGAGCGAGCAGACACCACCTCTCTTTCTACAAGGCGGTCTTCCGTTTTGAAAAGGACAGACTGGCGGCTCACCGTTACCCAGCGCCGCACCAGCGAATTCCCTGCGCTGGTCGGCAGATAGAGTGGTTAGCGAATGTCCGAACCATTCACCTATTCCATAACGATTCATTGTCAGAAAACAGGCCGCCTCGTAATTAACAATTCAGTCATTTGTGCGTGGTGAGTGTTCTTCATTGCCACCCTCACGGCGTGAAAACCATGCTGGTCGATCAAATCAATGATCTCAGGGCAATCGTCATACGTCATAAGGAAATCGGCGCTTCCACCTGCCAACAAACCGAAGAGTCGAGGATGATCCACCGTATTGTAGTTGTAGAGTCTTCGACCAGCTCTTTTGCCTCCAGCATTATATGGTGGATCAACGAAAATTACGTTATTTGATGACGAACGCGATGTCAGCCACTCATCTAGGAGGCGTACACCGTCAGTTGTAAGGAAGTCTATCTTCTCCGCATACTTTGAAATTTTGCGAAGCCGCCTAACGAGTGTATCAGGATACCAACGAGAGGCAATTCCCTTTCCATTCTCGCCTGACCGAGTCAGAGAAGCGCCGTCAGCTAATATTCCGCCCCTACGAGTGCGATTGAGTACCAGAGTCCGAAACCCGCGCTCTACGGTATCAGCGGGTGTTCGTCGAACGACCTCTTCCACGTTAGTGAGGTTCGGCGTGAACTCCTTAACCTTGAATACAAGCTCATCGCTATGTTGAAGAGCGGCCTGCCAGAAAGCCGCAACATCAGGGTCTATTTCTGACAAGAGACAACGTTCAACTAACCCTTCCATAACAGCAGTTAGGGAAACTATGCCGCCTCCGGCAAAAGGCTCAATCAACAAGTCTGGTTTCACCGCACTTCCATTGAGCCAGAATCGAATGTGCGGTATCAACCAAGTCTTGCCCCCTGCGTAGCGCAGGGGACTTCGCTGCGGCACTTGTGACACATTCGCCGCAAGTATGGGCGAGAGTGGCACTGGCCTGGCAACCGTTTCAGCGATGTTATTGGACATAGAATATTGCAATTGCACGTAAGCCAAACACCAAATTCTGCAATGACTACTATCGCTTGCCTAAGACACTACCCTACGCCATCTGGTACTCCCGTGTCGAAACAATCAGCTGAAGCATACGCCCGATGTGCGCCGCGCTCTCCTCACGCGCATCATCCGAGTCAAAACGGAGTTCGCCCGCCGCCTCTGCATATCGCAGCAGCCCGGCGCGCGTGTCGTCGCTAACCTCGACAGGTCCCGCCAGCTCCAGCGATCGCTCCACCAGTTCCGCAGGCGGGCAGGCATCGCCATCCGCGCCCATTCGACCAATAAGCTCGCCAATGCCCGGCTTGCTCAGGTCCCCCACCTCGTTCACCGCGAAGTTCACACGCTCGTTCAGCGTGCCGCCGTCAATCCACTCGTGCCCCGTGTGCCATCCCTCGACGGTCGGCGGGTCAAAGAGCTGCTGACCCATTAGCTTTGCCGTACCGGAGTAGTCCACCAGTCCCGGCGTAGGCTCGCGGTACGTGCCCACAAGCTTGATCACGCCGGTTATAAGCTCGACAGGGCTTTTCACCTTCTTGAACCGCGCCGCCTTGAAGAAGTCTGAGTTGAACAGCGCGCTCAGCATCGCACGGATGTCGCCGCCGGACTGAAGGTACGCCGCGACCAGTTCATTTATGGCGTCCTGGTCACGCGGCGGCACCGTGTTCCAAGAAGGCACCTGCGGTTCGTCCGCCACGAAGAAGTTGTACATGTGCCGCGCGATGAACCTCGCCGTAGCCGGCTGTTCCACGATGACGTCTATGATGTCGTCGCCGTTCAGATTGCCCGACCGTCCCAGGAAAGTCTTATCTCCATCATCATGGTCTTCTTCGATGAACTTGAACGGGGCCGGATAGTAGCCGTGCGGGTAGAGAGGAAGCGGCTGCTCGAATGTCCAGCCGGTGAAGGCACGCGATGCGTCCTTGATGTCCTGCTCGGTGTAGTTGCCAACGCCCATCGAGAACAGCTCCAGGAGCTCACGCCCCCAGTTCTCGTTAGGCTCGCCGTTGTGGTTCTCGTTGTTGTCCAGCCAGAAGATCATCGCCGGGTCTTTGGCAAGTTCCAGCAGGATCGTGCGCATGTCGGTCATACCCACCTGCCGAAACATCTTTACCTGGTTAACGGACGCCATAACGTGCTGGTTCTTCGTGATGCCAGTGGCGAACACATGGTGCCAGAACAGCGCCATCTTCTCCTGCAGCGGCCTCTGCGAGTTCAGCATGCGGTACAACCAGATGCCGGCGAAAATGGGATAGCCCTCTCCGCCGAAATACCGCTCAAGGATGTCCTCGTCAACGTCCGGCAGCCTCTCCGGGTTCACGAGGTCGTCCACCACCGTCTCATATCCCTTTGCCACTAGCGCATCCAGTTCGCCGCGGCTGGCGCCAAAGCCCGCTCGCCGCATCAGATGTGCCATATCCGCAAGTTCGTTGTTGGTCGTAACCGCTGTACCGTTGGCTACCATCGCCCGCTCCTTCTCATGGTGTTATTGGCATGCCGATTATGTCAGTTGGCAGTATATCATGGGATTGGTCGCAAACAGGTCAAAGACCTACCCGCCGCCTACAGACACCACCCACATATCCACGCTTCGCTTGGGGTTGCCCCTTGTGAGCACTTCAAACGCGGTATCGTTGATATATATGAGGCGGTCGTCCAGCGCGATTCTGACTTGCAGACCATAGATCGCGCGAGAGTCGATGTCGTCAGGTTCGTATGGCACGGAGAAATCGATTGGAAAGCGCCCCGGGTCCGTGATCGTCTGCGACGCTATCAGCGGCGCGGCGGCGTCCTGATAGGAAACGTCCCGCACCTGCACCGTCACCACCGCGCCCTCAGGTATCGCTTGGTCGCCATCGTAGGTGATCGTGCCGCTCACGGCGTTGCTCAACAAGCCACAACTTACTGCGACGAGCATTGCCGCCGCGACCAGCACGATGGCTATGACAACGCGCACGTCAACACCCTCCTCTCAACCGCCGCAACCGACCTGCCCGCTCGCCCAGCACCTCCCTATGTCGCCGTCAACCCACCGTCCACCACAAGCTCCGCCCCCGTGATGTACGACGCCTCGTCAGACGCAAGGAACAGCACCGCATTACCCACCTCGCCCGTATCTCCACGCCGCCCCATAGGCACATGATCCAACAGCGGGCTCTGAAGCTCCTGATTCCGGGCCGCGCTCGACGAGCGCATCGGCGGCATCACGCCCGGATGCACCGAGTTCACCCGTATCCCGTCCTGCGCGTACTGCACCGCCGCCGACTTCGTGACGATCCGCACCGCGCCCTTCGACGCGTTATACCCCATATGATTCCCATAGTTACCCACTATGCCGCTGATCGACGATATGTTCACGATGGAGCCGCCTCCCTCCGCCCGCATCTGCGGGATCACGCTCTTCATTCCAAGGAACACGCCCTTGGCATTGATATCCATGAAGGTATCCCACGCCTCCGTGCTCATCGTATCCGGGTGGTGCGTACCGCTGATCCCCGCGTTGTTCACAAGAATATCCACCTTGCCGTACCGCTCGACTGTCGCCTTCACCGTCGCATCCCATGCATCCTCGCTGGTAACATCCAGGTGCATGAACACCGCGTCGCCGCCCGACTCCGCAATCTCCGCCTCGACCTGCCTGCCCAGGTCCTCCGACACATCGGCGATGACCACCTTCGCCCCCTCGCGAGCGAAGATGCGGCACTCCTCGGCGCCCATCCCGCTCGCGCCACCCGTAATGATCGCTACCTTGCCCTCAAGACGCATGATTCACCTTAGCCTTTCATGATGAACGGACAACACCTGCGTACGTTCAACAAACCGTTGCCAGCCTATGCCGGCTCACACTAAGTAGCAGTCATTCCTCCATCCACCACCAGCTCAGCCCCCGTGATGTACGACGCCTCGTCAGAAGCGAGGAACAGCACCGCATACCCGACTTCCTCGGTTCGCCCACTTCGTCGCATTGGCACCTGCCCCGCCCTGACGCTTCGCATCTCCGGGCCATGAGCTGCGCCTGAAGAACGCATCGGTGGCATCAAGCCCGGGTGCACCGAGTTCACCCGTATCCCGTCCTGCGCATATTGCACCGCTGCCGACTTTGTCACGATCCGCACCGCGCCCTTCGACGCGTTATAACCCATGTGGTTGCCGACATTACCCACAATGCCACTGATCGACGATATGTTCACGATGGAGCCGCCACCAACCGCCTGCATCTGAGGGATCACGCTCTTCATTCCGAGGAATACTCCCCTCGCGTTGATGGCCATGAAGTTGTCCCAGGCCTCCGTGCTCATGAAGTCCGGGTTGTGCGTACTGCTGATTCCCGCATTGTTCACCAGGATGTCCACCTTGCCGTAGCGCTCCACAGTCGCCTTCACCGCCTCATCCCATGCGTCCTCGCTCGTGACGTCAAGATGCATGAACACCGCTTCGCCGCCCGATTCCGCAATCTCTGCCTCGACCTGCCTGCCCAGGTCCTCCGACACATCGGCGATGACCACCTTCGCCCCCTCGCGAGCGAAGATGCGGCATTCCTCGGCGCCCATCCCGCTCGCGCCGCCCGTAATGATCGCAACCTTGCCGTCAAGCCGCATAATTCACCTCTCGCATGCCGCAGACTGAACGACGATTAATCCTGTCAATCCTGTGCTTCTACGTAAATTCTCACTACGTCGCCGTCCACCCGCCGTCCACAACTAGCTCCGCCCCTGTAATATACGAAGCCTCGTCCGACGCCAGGAACAGCACCGCGTTTCCGACCTCTTCGCGCCGCCCCGGCCTGCCCATCGGCACATCTCGAAGCATCTCGCTACGGATCTCAGGGGTATTCGCCGCAGATGTCAGCATCGGCGGCATCAACCCCGGATGCACCGAATTTACCCGGATACCGTCCTGGGCGTACTGAACAGCCGCCGACTTCGTGACTATGCGCACCGCACCCTTCGACGCGTTGTAGCCCATGTGCGTGGCTCTCTGACCAACCATCCCGGAAATTGACGATATGTTCACAATGGAACCGCCGCCCACTTTCTGCATCTCAGCAATGGCGGTCTTCATACCAAGGAACACGCCCTTCGCGTTGATATTCATCAGGGCGTCCCAGTCCTCCGCGCGCAGATCGTCAGGCGTATTCCCCTTTCCGATCCCCGCGTTGTTCACCAGAACGTCCAGCTTGCCGTACCGCGACACAGTCTCCTCAACGACCGACTGCCAGTTTTCCTCGCTCGTAACATCCAGCCGCATGAACACAGCATCGCCGCCCGACTCCGCTATTTCCGCTTCCAGTTTCTTCCCTTCTTCCTCTAAGATATCGGCGATCACAACCTTTGCGCCCTCGCGCGCGAATATCCTGCACTCCTCGGCGCCCATCCCGTTCGCGCCCCCGGTAACTATCGCAACCTTGCCTTCAAGCCGCATGCTTTCACCTCTCCCTGTGCCAGCAGGGACAGGCGCCAAGTCCTGTCCATTCTCTGCATCCATGTATCATGCATATTCGGTAATTCTCGCTACGCCGCCGTAAACCCGCCATCCACCACAAGTTCCGCCCCCGTGATGTACGACGCCTCATCCGACGCCAGGAACAGCACCGCATATCCCACTTCCTCACGCCGCCCTGCTCTGTCCATGGGTACGCCCGCAATCAGCGCATTCCGGCTTCCCGGCCGCTGCGCCGCAATCGAAGAGCGCATGGGCGGCATCATGCCCGGATGCACCGAGTTCACCCGTATCCCGTCCTGCGCGTACTGCACCGCAGCCGACTTCGTGACTATGCGCACCGCACCCTTCGACGCGTTGTATCCCATGTGAACTTGCGGCTGACCTGCCATCCCCGAAATTGACGATATGTTCACAATCGCTCCGCCGCCCGCCTTCTTCATCTCCGGGATCGCGTATTTCATCCCCAGGAACACGCCCTTCGCATTGATGTTCATCAGAGCGTCCCAGTCGTCAACACTCAGCTCTTCCGGCGTATGCGGCCTCGCGATGCCCGCGTTGTTCACAAGCGTGTCCAGCTTCCCGTAGCGCGCCACCGTCGCCTCGACTGCTGCCTGCCAGTCGTCCTCGCTCGTTACGTCCAGTCGCACGAACACCGCATCGCCACCGGACTCGGCGATCTCTGCCTCTACTTGCTTCCCCTCTTCCTCCAGGACGTCGGCAATGACCACCTTCGCGCCCTCACGCGCGAATATCCTGCACTCTTCCGCGCCCATCCCATGCGCTCCGCCCGTAATAATCGCAACCTTGCCCACAAGCCTCATAGCGCACCTCTCAATAATTCACATGGATGAACAGGATAGACAGGATTATGCACAAGAAATATCCTCCCCATCCTGTCTATCGATGTCAGTAACGCCTATGACCTGCGTACCGGCAGGTCAGAGAGCTTGCCAGCGGCGTCCATCTCCCGCCACTCGTCCATGAACGTTTTATTCCATGTATCAGTAAGAGGATGCAACAGCATGTCTCTGAAAACAGGCCAGAAGATTACGATCTCGTCCGCGCCATCGCGCAATGCGGCATAGGCAGTTTCTACAGAGCGCACCAGCGCGGCCATTATCAGCGGGCGCCGCTCCCAGCCTGCGAACATCGCTGCACACTCACGCACAAGCTGGGTCGAGTCACCGCCCATCTCGCGCACCGGCTCGCAGAACGGTAGGATATGGTCCACGCCCGCCTGTGCTACTGCGGCGGCCTGCGGCAGCGAGAACACCGTGGTGCAGAATGTCTCAACCCCCGCGTCCGAGAAGTGCCTGAACGCCCCAAGCCCGTATGCAGTGCATGGAATCTTCAGAATGACCTGCTCCGACATTGCGGTGAACACCTCGCCCACCTCTACAAGTTCGTCGGTCGAATGCCCGTCGATCTCCACTACCACCGGCTTGTCGGTGATGTCGAGGTAGCGCTTTATCAATTCAGTGAGTGGACCGTACTTCTTCACCATGTCGTTGAGCACGACCGTATTGGTGACTATGCCCGCCGCTCCAAGCGGCATCCAGTCCTTCAGGTCTTCGGGATCTCCTGCCAGCCAGATCGCCGGTCCGCTTCCCTGCTGCCGGGCACGCGCCGCCGCGCCCAGAACCAGCCGGTCGCCCTGTCCCTGCGCACCGTTCACCGCCACGCCCGTTCCCGTCTGTCTTGCGCTGGTCATATTTCGGTCTCCCT
Organism: Dehalococcoidia bacterium; assembly: GCA_965203955.1. Lineage (GTDB taxonomy): Bacteria > Chloroflexota > Dehalococcoidia > Lucifugimonadales > JADFKI01 > Bin90. Next base: position 1,193,966 of record OZ241923.1, read on the forward strand.
TCTTCACTCTCTACACATCCGCCCCATCCATCTTGTACATCCTGTCTATCCTGTTAGCTCCCGTTAGTTCCCGCTTCGCACCATGTCCGCGATGTTCTCACCTATCATCATCGTTGTGACATTCGTGTTCGCGCGTATGCAGTCCGGCATGATCGAGGCGTCCACCACGCGCAGCCCGTCTAAGCCATGCACGCGACCGTTCTGCGCTACCACAGCCATCGGATCCGACGCGGGCCCCATCTTGCATGTGCCGGAAATATGCTGCCCCGTCGTCGCCTCCTTCATCATCCAGTTGTCCAGTGCGTCGTCCGACTCCAAGTCAGAGTCCAGCGGCTCTATCCGCTCGTCGATGATGCTCTCGAAGTCCGGATGCTCCGCCAGCTTCAGCGCCATCCGCACACCCTCGCGTGAACGCTGCCGGTCGAACTCCTCCGCGAAGTAGTTGTAGAACAGCGACGGCTGCTCGTTTACGTCCGCCGATGCCAGTTTCAGCTCGCCCGAGCTGGCTGCAAGATCAAGGATGATGGACATGCGTACGCCAACCGGCACCATCCTGTGCCCGCCACGATCAACCCGAGCCGTAGCGAAATTCGACATCGATATCTTCATGTCGTTTCGCAGATCAGAGCCGGTCGCCGTATAGCGCAGCATCAACTGGCTGCGCGGCTCAAACGCGAGACTCTCCAGGTCGATCTCAGGCTTCGTCTTCCACGTAACCCAGACGACGGGATGGTCGCGCAGGTTCTGTCCTACGCCAGGCAGCTCATGCACCACCGGAATGCCGATCTCTTGCAGATGAGCCGCAGGCCCAATCCCAGACAGCATCAGAATCTGTGGTGACGCTATCGCCCCTGTGCTCAGGACTATCTCGTTGGCCTCGGCCGTGAACTTCTCGCCGCCGCTCTCAACCTCAACGCCCACCGCCCGCCCGTTCTCCACGATGATTCGGTGCGTCGTGCAGTTCGCCCTGATCGTCAGGTTCAGTCGGTGCCGCGACATGCCCAGGTAGCCGATGTTCGTGCTCCAGCGTATCCCGTTCGGGTTGTTGTACGGCGTAGGCCCTATGCCAGTAACATCCGGGTTGTTCTGGTCGGGTCCGTCCGGGAACCCTTCTGCTTTCGCAGCATTGTAAAACGCATGCTGCATCGGCGGCCATGCTGTCTGGTCCTTGAATCGCCGCGCGATGATCGGCCCCTCGGTGCCATGGAAGTCGTCAGAGAAGTCCATGTCCGTCTCCAGCTTGCGGAAGAACGGAAGTACCTTCTCATAAGACCACTGGTCGTTGCCCAGTGACGCCCACGCGTCGTAGTCCTCCGGCATCCCACGCAGGAACACCTGCCCGTTGATCGCGCTCGAACCGCCCGTAACCTTGCCGCGTGGCACCATCATCGGGTCCGCGATTGGAGTCGGCTGCCCCCAGAACTGCCAGTTATGGTCGCTCGTCATCACGTCGATGCCCGTCGCGTACCCGTTCCGCACCTCGTCCGGAAGCTGGTCTATCTCCGCGTAGTCCGGACCTGCCTCCAGCAGCAGCACAGACACATTCGGGTCTTCTGATAGCCTCGTCGCCATGATTGATCCCGCCGAACCCGATCCTATTACAATGTAGTCGTACCGCATGGAAATCCCTCCTCTGCATCGCGCTGCTTCCTGCGTGTGCGCGGATAATATGCCAGCCTTAAAACCCTGTCAACCATGGGGCGCAACGCCCAAATCACACCTGAAACCTCGCCCTCATCGCAATCCGTTAGTTCGTCTGATGTCTCTTGGCAATTCTTCGGGCCTTCTTTCCTGAAAATCTTCAATCTCGGGCGCTATATGTTGTAAAATCCCCTCTGTGTCCACATAATATAAATGTATAGTTGCAATCGGACACAATTGTAGTTCGGAATTATCTTTGAAACACGTATCTTGATAGCAGGGGAGGCAATTCAGATGACGAAACGGATACCCGTCGTACTCGTGATAACGCTCATTGGCATGCTCGGCTTGCTGGCAGTCGCCTGCGGCCAGCCGGCTCCGGCACCCGCTCCGGCAGGCCCGACTGCCGAGGAAATTCGCTCAATCGTCCAGCAGGAAGTTGCAAATGTGCCAGCGCCCGCTCCGGCGCCTGCCCCAGCAATGCCCGAACCCGGACCGTCCGCCGAAGAAATCGCCATGATGGTGGAGGCCGCTGTCTCCGGGGCAGTCCCCGAAGGCGTCAGCGCGTCCGAGATAGAAGGCATTGTTGATGCCGCGATTATGGCCGCGTCCGAAGATGATCTCACTGAGGGCGAGGTCGCCGAAATAGTCGCTATGGAAGTGCAGAAAGCCTCCGCAGGCCAGATGGAACCGCTCACCGCCGACGAAGTGAACAGAATCGTAACGGCTGCGATAGAGGCAATACCCACGCCCGAACCCGTTGTCATTCCCACCCCGGCAATGATGATGTCCGGTCCTTCCGGCGAGCCTATCAAGATTGGAACAGTGCTTGACTTCACCGGGGACCTCGGACCTTACGGCAAGCCCCTGCGGAACGCCACCGACATAGCAGCCGAACTCATCAACGATGCCGGCGGCATTCTCGGCAGGCCTGTGAAGCCGGTACATAAGGACGGCGGCAGCAGCGCGCAGATTACCACGGACGCCGGCAACGCCCTCGTCAAGACCGAAGGCGTGCCTGCTATCGTGGGCGCGCTCGGCAGCGGCTTCTCGATAGCCCTCGCCAATTCCGTAACCATCCCCAACGAAGTCGTGCAAATCTCACCCGCGTCCACATCGCCCGCGATTTCCATTCTTGAGGACAACGACTTCATGTTCCGCACAACCGTGTCCGATGCGGCGCAAGGCGTTGTTCTGGCGCGCCTAGCGCGCGAACTCGGCTACGAGACTGCGGCAGCTCTCTATGTCAACAACGCTTATGGCGAAGGACTCGCCCGCGTCTTCAAGGAAAGCTTCGAGGCTGCGGGGGGAACCGTAACCGCGCTCGTCCCGCAAGAGTCTGACCAGCCAAGCTACATCTCCGAGTTGGAAAACGCCACCGAGGGCAATCCTGATGTGCTAGTCGCTATGAGCTACCCAGTCAGCGCGGGCGTCTATCTGCGCGAGGCTATTGAGGGCGACTTCATCGACAACTTCCTCTTCGTTGACGGAACCAAGCAGCAGGACATGTTCAACTCACTCGGCGTCGAAAACTTCGAAGGATCCTACGGCACCGCCCCCGGAACACCTGCGAGCGACGCCTCCGCAGTCTTCCGAATCCTCTACGAAGAGCGGTACGGCGAGTTTCCTTCCGACCCGTTCCTTGGGGAGACATTCGACGCGTTCGCCATCGCAGCACTCGCCATCGAGAAGGCAGGCGTTTACGAAGGACCCGCGGTCCGCGACGCGATGCGTGAGGTAGCCAACGCACCCGGCATCAAGGTCGGCCCCGGCGACTTCGCCAAGGCGCTAGACCTCATCAGGCGCGGCGAGGACATCGACTACGAGGGTGTCGCAGGCTCGCAGAACTTCGACATGAACGGCGACGTCCTGAACACCATCGAAATCTGGAAGATCGAAAACGGCACGATAACCTCCACCGGACGCTTTGAGACGCCGTAACCAGTTCCGGCATCAGACACGAGCCGAAACCGAAATAGTTAACAGGGGGCTGCTCTCTCGGGAGCAGCCCCTAATGCGTATCCGATTCATTTCGTCCCAGACCAGGACGCACTTAGCGCGCCACATACCGAAATGTTATACTGCCGTCAAACAGAAAACTCGGCTCATGGAGCAGATCGATATGGCAACACAGAGTCAGAATGAACAGATCGGCGCCGCGGAGGTATGGCGCGCCATCGGACGACTCGAAGGAGACACTGGAGCTCTTAAAGAAGGACAGCGCGAACTCAGGGAATGGCTGATACGACTCTTCTACGCCGTCCTCGCGGTCGGTGGAGCAATCGTTGTCGCACTGATAGTTGCGTTAATTGCCGCGTTCCAACGCTGACTTACATTCATCTCAATCTATTGGCCCCCTGCATCCAAGTAAGTCCACGAAGGAGACCCCACAATGACACTCACAGCCCTGCCCGAATCCCCGTCCGATCTACGCCAGATGATGCGCGAAGGCGGTCTCGTCCAGACGACTAGCGGCATGGCGCCCGGTCGTGTGCAGGCGAACCTCGCCATCCTCCCCCGCGACCTCGCCTTCGACTTCCTGCTGTTCTGCCAGCGCAACCCAAGGCCATGTCCACTCCTCGAAGTCGTCGAGGCAGGTGAGGTCGAGCCACGCGAATTCGCGCCCGGCGCTGACCTCCGAAGTGACACTCCCCTCTATCGTGTATATGAGCACGGCGAGCTCACAGCCGAAGTCACAGACCTCGGCGAGTTCTGGCGCGATGACCTCGTGTCGTTCCTTCTGGGCTGTAGCTTCTCTTTCGAGACCGCGCTCATAAAGGCGGGCATGGAAATGCGCCACATGACCTGCGACACCACCGTACCCATGTTCATCACCAGCATCCCGACGGCATCGGCAGGCGTCTTCAGCGGGCCTATGGTCGTCTCCATGCGCCCCATCCCGCAGGAGCAGGTCGTCCGCGCCGTGCAGGTAACGTCCCGCTTCCCAGCGGTGCACGGCGCGCCCGTCCATGTGGGCGATCCTTCAGCCATCGGCATCAGCGACATCTACGCCCCCGACTTCGGCGATCCCGTCGAGTTCAATGACGGCGAAGTGCCGGTCTTCTGGGCCTGCGGTGTTACCCCGCAGGCGGTCGCAATGAACGCCAAGCCTCCCCTGATGATCACACACGCCCCGGGGCACATGTTCATCACCGACAAGCAGGACGAGGACCTAGCGGTGATTTAAGTATCCTGCCCATCCTGTATATCCTGTTCATCCATGTAAATCACTAGGTGAAAACTATGACCATCGAAGACATCATCCTCGACAACGACCGCAGGGGCATCTCACATCTGCGCCCCTATGTACCGACCGACTTCTGCGACCGAGCCGCGCGTCTAGTGCTCGACAACCCCGGCACAGCCTTCATCGTAACCGGCTTCTACATCCTAGACGCCGGGATGATAGAGACTGACGGTCCGCCCGGCGCAATCGCCATCGGCAACGCCCTTGAGCAACTAGGCTACAAGGTCGCCTATGTGACCGATTCCTACGGCACGGCAGTCATGGAAGCCACCAAGAGCGATGCCGCCACCGTCATCGACTTCCCCATCGCCGATGACGCCGAAAGCGAGGCATACGCGCAGCAGCTGATTGCCGAGCACAACCCTTCCGTCGTCATCGCCATCGAGCGCTGCGGCTTCACCCACGACCTCAAGTACCGCAACATGCGCGGTCGCGACATCACGCAGTACACCGCCCGCACCGACTACCTGTTCAGGCACCACAACCGCACCATTGGCATCGGTGATGGCGGCAACGAGATCGGCATGGGCAACGTCGCCAAAGAAGTCACGACCGTTGATTCTCTCGTGAAGGAGCCTTGCGTAACCGATGTCTCCGAATTGATCCTCGCCAGCGTATCCAACTGGGGCGGCTACGGCCTCGCCGCGTCCCTGTCGAAGCTGTCCGGCAAGAACGTGCTACTGTCGGTCGAAGAGGACATGGATATCATCCGCAAGACCGCCGACACCGGCGCCGTGGACGGCATGAGCGCCAAACAGGAGTACAAAGCCGACGGTTTCACCTTAGAGGAAAACGCCGAAACCCTGCGCGCCCTACACGCCCTGCTCTGATGCAGAAGGATAGACTTGCAATTCCGTATGACGCGCCAGCGTTTCAAAGTCGGCGTCGCTGTGCAGAATCGGCAAGCCTGCTCGTATAGCTACGGCACCAATGAGACAGTCAATCAGCTTGCGGACGGTCTCGCCTTGCCTTCGGCAGCGACGATACAGGACGGCAGCATCGTCATAATCCGTAGCCTGTGTCGGTATCGTCGCCGCGCGCGCCAACAGTCGTCGCAAGCTAGTTAGGTGTGATTCGTCTCGCGCACCTGCGAGCACTTCCATTCTCACCGCATCGCAGATTGCGATTTCGTGAGCCAGAAGTTCATCGACAAGATCGCATACCGGGGAACCCGTATCCCTAAGGAACTCCACCCAGGCTGAAGTATCGATGAAAATCATAGCGAGCGGCTAGAGCGCATGGCGTCTAGGTCGCCATCCCAGCCACTACCCCGAAGCGTGCGTGCATCTTCGACAGATAGAGTTTCAGCAGCAAGCGTTCGGAGCGCGAAGTTTATCGCATCGCGCTTCGTAGAGAGGCGATAACGCCGCATCACCTCGGCGCATGCCTGATCGTCAATGTCCACATTTGTGCGTGTCATACATCAACTATACACCACTTCTTCATGCGCGACAGCCCATATTTGAAATTGCGACTTATGTACCAGTCAGGACCCTCACTCCAGCGCGTACAGCGTCCCATCCTCTGACGTGAAATACAGCAGGCCGTTTGCCGCCACCGGTGTTGAACCTATAGGTCCGCCAGTCTCGAACCGCCATAGTTCCTTGCCTGTCTCTGCGCTCAACGCGTACATCGTTCCGAACCTGTCCCCAATGAACAGGCCCTCTCCGATAAGCGTCATCGCCGACAGAAAGAACCCATCCGCCTTGTAAGCCCATTCAACATCGCCACTCTCCCTGTCCAGCGCATGCACGCGGCCTTCCGCATCCGCCACATACAGCCTGTCCTCCGTCACGATAGGAGACGCCACGAAGTTGCTCCCGGGTAAAAATGCCGCCCACGCCAGTCCTTTCAGCGGCGGCAGCTCCCGCAACGCTCCCCACGCCCAGAGTTGCGTCCGCACCCACCTTACTTTCTTCTCGAAAGGATATTCCCGCTTATGCCAGTCTATCGCTGCTACGATGCCAAGCTGGTCCGCGGTATATGCCCAGTCTCCGACCAACGTCGGTGAGCCGCGCGCGAACATTGTGCGGTAGTCCAGCCGCTTTCTGCCCGTCTCCTTGTCCACGATATGCAGGTAACTGTCCTGCGACATTACCGCCACAATGTTATCGTTGATAGCCGGGTCAGACGCGATATGCCCGTTCGTCTGATACGACCAGCGCACCTCACCCGTCTGCGCGTCCAGCGTATAGAGCTTGCCATCACCGCTTCCGATGTACAGGATGCCCTCCAACACGACCGGCGAAGTGGCGAATATCCCGCCTGTCGGGAACTCCCATTGCCGTTCGCCGCTATCCTTGTGCAGCGACAGCACTCGGCCGTCACGCAGGCCTATGAACACGCTGTCCCCTGCAACCGCAGGTGAAGAATCGACAGGCCCTGTAACGGCGTGCTCCCACACCAGTTCGCCCGTGTCCGCATCCAGCGCCACCACGCGATTGTCTCCGGAGCCAAGATACAGCCGCCCGTCCACCACTGCGGGCGAGGAGAACATAGGCCAGTCCGTATCGAGCCGCCACTTCAGTCTCCCCTGCGGAGTTGCAGGCACATCCGCCGCCGCCGAGTGAATCGGATCACGCAGGAACATGGGCCAGTCGTTCGCTCCGGCGACCGCGCTGATGTTGGACGTCGGAGGCGGTAACGGACGGTCAAAAGCACCATAGTAATTAGCGACTCCGGCGCCGATTGCCACAAGCAGCAGGACAAGCAGACCCCAGCGCACCCCCTTGAACAGCCGGCGGCGCGCAAGCCAGCGCCTCACCACCACTTCAGCTTCTTCGCGCTTCATCGTGCTGCTATCCGTGAGCCGTCGCCAGCATCCGCCGCAAAACCCGCTGTCGGGATCGTTAAGATGCCTGCACGTAGGGCAGAGAATTACCGCCTGCACAGATAACCGCCTTCTGTCTGAGTGGCTCGGAGTTAATGGTTAATTCATTCTACTCTTAAATCGGAGAAATTGTCCGCATTCCAAATGCCGACCGCTGGGTGGTGTCTCGAAATGAGAAGAGAAACTCCTATACATCCAGACTACCAAGCCCTTAACATATACACATGCCCACGACCCAGTCCTCATATCCTCTCACCGCCGCCCGCGCTCTCGCACTCCACACGCAGCAGCTCGACACGGCTTCACCGGATGCCGCGTCCGACGCAGAAGCCATCTACGACACCATCGACCGCATCGGCTGGGTACAGCTGGACACACTCCAGATGGTGCAGCGCAGCCAGTATGTCGCGCTGTGGAGCAGGTTAGGCCCCTACGACACTGCCGACTTCGACTACCTCACCTTTGGTAACGGTGCTATTGAGGGCGACAACGACCGCCGTCTCTTCGAGTACTGGATGCACGCCGCATGCATAATCCCGCTCTCACTCTACCGATTCACCATCCCTACGATGCTCAATCACAAATACCGGCAGGGCAAGCGGCGGCGTGAATGGCTCGAAGACCCGGAGAACATCAAGGTGCTGGACGCCGTGATGGAGCAAGTGCGCGAGAACGGCCTAGCGCGCTCCGCCGACTTCGAGCGCACCGATGGCAGGCGCGGCACCTGGTGGGACTGGAAGCCCGCCAAGATCGCCCTGGAGCACCTGTACAACACCGGCGAACTTACCATCGCCAACCGCGTCAACTTCCAGCGCATCTACGGCATCACCGAAACCGTCCTGCCCGACTGGGTTGACACCACGCCGCCTACCGAAGAGGAAGCATACCTGACCCTCTTGGACAAGTCCGCCCGCGCCCTCGGCATCTGCGCCCCTATGCAGATACCCGACTACTTCCACATGCAGCGCACCCCGGCCAAGCCTCTAATACAGCGCATGATAGACGAAGGCACGCTGCTCCCCGTCAAAGTCGAACTACACGACGGCACAATCGCCGAGCAGGTCATCCACCACGCCAACCTCCCCCTGCTTAAACGCGCAGCAGACGGCGACATAGAGCCAAGCCGCACCACATTCCTATCCCCCTTCGATAGCCTTTTCTGGGCAAAGGGGCGCGACACGCAGTTCTGGGGATTCCAGCAGATACTGGAAGCGTACAAACCCGCGCCTCAGCGAATCTGGGGCTACTTCTGCCTGCCCATCCTCCACGACGACCGTCTCGTCGGACGCTTCGACCCCAAGCTCGAACGCCGTGAAGCCACACTGCGCCTGAAGCACCTCCACCTTGAGCCGGGCATTCAGCCCGAAGACGACCTCGTCGCCGACATCGCCACCGCAATGCGCTCCTTCATGTCCTTCCACGACGCGACAGACCTCGTCATCGAGCAGAGCAAGCCGCGCGGTCTGCGCCGCAAGCTGCTCAAGGCGATGTAGCCACAAATCTGTGGGGTCAATAGCCACCCCTATGCTATAATCGTCCTACCACAGGCGCCCAGCCACCATGCCCTCTTCTGTGGGGAAGTGTCGGAATTGGCAGACGAGCATGACTTAGGATCATGTGCCGCAAGGCGTGGGAGTTCGAGTCTCCCCTTCCCCACCACTCACCAATAGGCTCAAGCATTTGGAGCGATGAGATGATTGAGGAATTCTTAGAACTAATCCCCAAATCACTTCTCCACGAGTCCGGCGCAGTCTTCTATTCCGGCAGGCGCGCATTCAGTAGCCCTTCCGACTTATACGTCCTTGGCGCAAATCCAGGAGGCAGCCCGGAACATCTACCGGATGATACCGTAGCCAATAATGTTCGCTCAGTTCTTAAAGAAAAGCCTTGTAACTGGTCTGATTACAGGGACGGGTGTTGGACGCCCAAATGCACCAAGACCAGATTGCAACGCAGCGTACTGCACCTTTTCGATAAGCTAGGTGTGAACCCCGACGAAGTGCCGGCAAGCGAAGTAGTCTTCCTGCGCTCCAGAAACCTGCCTGAACTTGAGGGAAACTTTGAGAAACTCGCAAAGCAGTGCTGGCCATTCCATCAGGCGGTCATAGATAAGCTTGGCGTAAAAGTGGTCGTCTGCATAGGTAAGCGCGCAGGGAATTGGGTGCGCCAGCAATTCAATGCCCGTGAACCAATCGATTGGTTTACGGAAAGAAACAAACGACAATGGGAAAGCCATTCCCATAGAAGCGACCACGGGATAATCGTAGTTACGCTTACACACGCAAGCCAAGCCGATTGGACAAAGCCGGCGTCCGATCCGACAAATCTAGTCAAGCGCGCGCTCATACGAACCGATACGAAGCACCGCGCCGAGTATTTGGCGCGACGGCGGAATTTCAAGCCCATCCGCATCAAAGGAGAAATGATTTCCGATACCGTCATAAGGGACCGGGAAGCGGGGTTTGAAGCCGTTGGAATAGCCAACGGTAGTTAGTCGTAACCGCATACCCCCCACCGCCCCCGCCATTAGCCCCGAACCAACCGGATAGTTATTGTAGAACAGCCCGCCCGTAAGCTCCGCTACGACGACTAGCCCGCCGAGTCCTCATCTAGTTCTTGACGTGCCCGCCCCGGAAACACCGGCTGCACCCACGCCCGCGGCCCGGACGACGAAACCACCGTCGCGCGGATGTAGGTTTCGTCCCCGACAGCGCTGTACTCGGCAGTGGTGCCCGTGCTCTCTGCGAGCAACTCACCATCCTTGCCGGTGAACCGGGTCGTGTATATGAAGTCGCGCTCCTGCTCGATCTCAAGCTCGATGCTCTCGGCAGAGCAATCCAGCCGCGTGAGCGTAACGCCGGTCGATGCGTAGAATTCGCCCGACGCCAGGCCGTCCACGATCGCGTCCTGCGTCAACTCATCAGCCTGCACCATTACCCATCCGCGACCGGGATTCGACAGCCACGGGGCGAAGTCATGATAGTTGTGAGAGTCGTCGGTGGCCACGCCGAATATAACCCGACCCGCAGTGAGGACGCCGTCCCAGATAGCTTCGTAGCTCGGCTTGTCGGCAGCGCCATACACATTGGCAACCGGGTGTCCGTTGAACACCTCCAGCAGACTCGCCCCCTCCACGCGACTTATTTCGCGGTGGTCGAACGCCCACTGGTAATTCGGATGGTTTATGGATGCTATGCCCCCTGCCTCGACTATCGCGTCCACGTTCGCCTGTAACGTCTCTACCACACCGCCTGCATCAATCGGCTCGACGACACGAGAAATCCCCACACCATTGATATGGATGGGCGTATCGCCCCTATTTAGTCGGACGCTGACCTCCTCGCCCGGCACCATCAACGGCTTGCGGAAACGGCGGCGCCCCCCGCCGTAGTTCAGCAGCGTCAGGTGGTTGTGGTCGCTCAGTACCAGGAAGTCGTAGCCATGCCTCCGGTACCAGCTGACGACCTTGTGCGGGTCCTCGTCACCATCCGATTCGGTCGTATGCGTGTGAATATTGCCCTTATACCACTGTGCTCCGCTCATCCTTGCCGCCTTTCCTTTCATTGAAGCCTTTTCACCGGACAACCGAAGTTTCGTGCAACAGTCTCAGCAGGCCTCTGTCGCGTCCGGACAAGCCCGGCCGGTATAGCGCTGCTCCTGCTCACCGTTGTGCAGGAGTTCGGATCACCTTAGTTCCACAGCAAATAGTGTCAAAGACGGGGAAAATTCACCCCACCGCATACCCCGCCGCCTGCGCCCCCGCAATCCTCCCGAACACCGCGCCTGCCATCAGCCCTGAGCCGCCCGGGTAGTTGTTGTAGAACAGCCCGCCCATCAGCTCGCCCGCCGCATACAGCCCCGGTATCGGCGCGTCCTCCGTATCTATCACCTGCGTTTGCGCGTTTATCTTCAGCCCGCCGAATGTGAACGTAATGCCGCACGTTACCGCGTAGCCCATAAACGGCGGCTCGTCCAGCTCCAGTGCCCAGTTCGACTTAGGAGGCTCTATCCCCTCAGTCCGCTTGCCGTCAAGCGCAGTCGGGTTATACTCGCCCGGCTGCACTGCCGCGTTGTACTCAGATACAGTCTGCACCAGTGCCTCCACATCTATGCCAAGCCCATCCGCAAGCTCCCCGATGGTGCTCGCCTCCACCACCGACGCCTGCGGAATGAAGTATTCGTCGCGAAGCAGGTGCTTCGTCTTCTGGTCGAAGAGCTGGAACGCCACACGCTGCGGCTGCGCCAGTATCTCCTTGCCGTACTTCGCATATGTGTAGTTCCGAAGGTCCGCCCCCTCGTCCACGAAGCGCTTGCCTTCCACATTCACGATCAAGCCGAAAGGGTACGAGTGCTTCTGGAACAGGTCCGCGATGTTGCGGTCCCCGAACGCGGGCGCGTTCATATCCCACGCCACCGCATGGCAGCCGCTCCAGTGCCCGTATGATTGCGCCCCGATGTCCAGCGCCATCTGAATGCCGTCGCCCGTATTGAACTGCGTCCCCCGCACCTTCGCCAGCTCCCAGCCCGGTCCCAGGTAGCGTGTCCGCATCTCCGTGTTCGACTCGAACCCCCCGCACGCCAGCACCACCGCCTTCGTCTCTATCTCGCGGAAGCCGTCCGCATCACGAACCGTCAGCCCCGTGATTCGCCCCCGGCTGTCCGTGCTGAGGGCATGCGCCTTCGTGCCGTACAGCACAGGCACGCCCTTGCGCTCCAGTATCTCGAACTCCTGGTCCGTCAGTCCCTTGCCCGCGCCCACAGCCTCGACGATAAGACCGCCCCAGAACCGCAAGATGCCCTCGTGCCTGAACGCCTGCCTGCCGTATGCCAGAATCCAGCGCACGCCCTGCTCCTGCATCCACTTCATCGCCGGGTACGACTGCGACACAAGCACCTGCGCCAGGTCCGGGTCGGACAGCCCCTCCGTAACCCGCATCAGGTCGTCATAGAACTGCGCCTGCGTGTACCGCCCCACATCTATGGAATCGCGCTCCTCCTCGCCAATCTCCGGGATAATGCCCAGAATATCCTCGATCCCGTCATAAGCGAAGCGGAACAGCCCGCCCGTGAAGAAGGAATTGCCTCCGCGCAGGTATTCCGGCGCGCGCTCCAGCACCAGCACCGACGCAGATTCGTCCGCCGCCGCCATCGCGGCGCACAAAGCCGCATTGCCCGCACCCGCCACCACAACATCGTATCGTCCATTCGCAGTCATTCGCATACCTCTGGATTGTCGGGTCTGAAGTCGTGCTACACTTATACGAAGCGCCTTACAGTTCAATGCGTCCAATACACTTCGGCGCCTCGGCGCATTGTATCATTCGAGGCATTCACGCACTACGAAATCAAGGCTTTGGCACAGGCACCGTGTTCCATTGTACGCTTATGCCACTTTTCAGGACTTTTGTGCCTTCATTCAGCCTGTACAATCATACCTTGCCAGACCAGCACATTCATATCAGGCATGAATGTTGACGACTCCAATATTCCTTGACTCTAGGGTTAGCCTTTCGTATAAACTCTTTCTGCAATGTGACGACAACCCTATAGAAAATGAGATGGCTTTATGAGATTTACGTTCGCCGCCTCCGTTATCCTCGCAGTAGCTCTCGCATTTACGGTGCTGGTCAACCTCTCCAACTCAACATCGGCGCAAACCGACTGTGTACAGGCGCTATCCTCAGCGACGGTTGAAGGCTCCTGGAGCGCTGATTGCCCATCACGAAGCCGCGACAGCACTTACGCCCGCTTCTACATATTCACGCTGGACCAGGAGGCTGAAGTTACCGTCACGCTCGAATCCGAGACCGACCCCTATCTCTTCCTGCTTGACGACTCGGACGCAATCGTCGCAGAGAACGACGACAGGGCCGCCGGCAACTACGACTCGATGATAGAAGAACGGCTCGACTCCGGCACATACACAGTAGAAGCCACCACATACTCTGCCGGCGTAACGGGCAGCTTCACACTCACGGTCACCGCCGTTCCGGTTTCAGGCACAACACAGCCAACGCCCAGTCCGACACCCGACCCCGGCACACCGCCGGACACTACATCGCCCATCCCCAGTGGTTGCACCTCGCAGTCCTTCAGCGGGACATCAGTGGACGGCTCATGGACGAGCGACTGCGTTTCGCAGAACAGGACTGAGAACGGCGACCACTACGCGAAGTTCTTCAGCCTCTCCGTAAGCAGGAGTGCGACCTACCACATCACCCTCGAGTCGCGGACTGATCCATACCTGGTCCTGCTCGACGACACGGGCGAAATCATCGACTATGACGACGATGACGATGATGGCGTCTTCAGTCTCGGTTCCAGGAACTCAGGAATCAGTATTGATCTAGACCCCGGAGACTACATCGTCGAAGCGACGACGTACGCGGGCAGCGCCACCGGCGACTTCACGCTGACCATTATCCGGCCCGAGCTGGCAGCGCTCCAGGCGCTCTACAACTCCACAGACGGCGCGAACTGGACCTACAACGACAACTGGCTCTCGGACGCACCACTCTCCGACTGGCACGGCATCGAGACGGACGACGAAGGTCGGGTAATCGAAATCTACCTCATCGGCAACAACCTCGATGGCGAGATTCCTGCCGAACTGGGCGACCTGACGGAACTCGAAGGGCTATACCTTGCCAGAAACGAGCTTTCCGGGTCCATCCCGTCAGAAATTGGCAACCTGTCAAAACTCAATACTCTCATGCTCTTCAACAATGAGCTGACGGGCACGATACCCTACCAGCTCGGCAACCTCGACAGTCTGGAGGTAATGCATCTCAGCAACAACCAGCTTAGCGGCCGCATACCAACAGCGCTCGGCGATCTCGAAAACCTCAGAAGGCTGCATCTCACGGTCAACGACCTCACCGGCGGCATACCCTCTTCGCTGGGCAACTTGACTGAACTCCGACAGTTCTCCATCGCCGCAAACAATCTGAGCGGCCCCATACCAAGGGAGATTGCAGACCTGAACGAACTGACCCACCTCTACCTCTGGGGTAACGACCTGACGGCGGGCGCGTTTATCCCTAACCTGGACGAACTAGACGACAACCTGCGATTCCTTGACATCGGCGGCAACCGCATAGACGGCGCAGACGTGCTGCCTTACATGGATGACCTCACCGAATTGACCGGGCTCGGCATCCACGACAGCGGCCTAACCGATGATGACCTGCTGCGTTACATGGACGAGTTGCAAGAACTCGACCTGGAGTTCCTGAACATCAGCAGCAATGATCTGAACGACTTGCAGACCCTCGTTCAACTGTCCCGCATCACAACAATCCAGCGTCTCGCCATCAATGGCAATGACTTCAGTGGCGAACTGCCGAGCACAATGACGAACCTGACGCTGATGCGCCTCTTCTACTTCCACGACAACGACGGTCTATGCGCTCCCGCGGACACCGAGTTCCAGAGCTGGCTCAACGGCATACGCGATGTCAGGGGCGACACCTGCGCCAGCGGCAGCGGCTCCGGGGCTTCCGCTTCGTCAACCGTCGCCTCAGTACAGGGCGCAGCGCAGCAGTCCGCAACAGCCACAGACGGCTTCCAGGAGGACAGCGTGTCCTTGCAGGACCTCCAGCAATAAGGCAACGCCGTCACAGATTTGCACCTAAATAGCCGCCGGCGTTCATGAACATCGGCGGCTATGTGTTAAATTAGTAGGGATGGGAAAAAGGCTTTCCACTCTGCACACAGCCGTCAGTAAGCAAGGATGTTGAATGACCACGCACGCACGCCACACCCACGGACACGCCGAACATGATCACGCTGAGCCTGCTCGAAGACACGCAGGCGGCCACAGCCACCGCCACTATGGAGAGGCCATGCTCAGCGTCGAAGACGCTCTCGAGCGCATCATGCGCCACTTCCACCCGTTGGAAGCCAACCGGACACCCCTGCTCGAAGCCATAGGACAGGTGCTCGCCGAAGACGCGCTCGCAACCCACGACATCCCACCCCTCGACAACTCCGCCATGGACGGCTACGCGCTTCAGGCAGCCGACTTGCGCGGCGCGTCCGCAGACAATCCCGTCACGCTCAAGGTCGCCGGAGCGGTCGCCGCAGGCGAACTCCCCACGGTGGATGTCACACCCGGCAGCGCAGTTCGCATCATGACCGGAGCGCCCGTGCCTGACGGCGCAGACGCAGTAGTCCCCTTCGAAGACACCGACGAAATGAAACGACGCGCGGATGGTACGCCCCTTAACGAAATCGCGATCCGCTACCAGGTATCCGTCGGCGACGATATTCGACCCGCCGGACAGGATGTGCGTAAGGGCGAGCGTGTGCTGCAAGCCGGCACAATGCTCCGCCCGTCCGAAATCGGCGTGCTCGCATCACTCGGCTACGACTCGGTGAGCGTATTCCGCCGCCCCATAGTCGCCATCCTCGCCACCGGCAACGAACTTCTCGAACCCGGCGAACCCTATCAGACCGGCATGATCTTCAACAGCAACACATACAGCATCGCTGCCAGCGTCATCCGCTACGGCGGCGTGCCCAAGCTCATTGGCATCGCGCGCGACAACCTCGACTCCATGAACGCCAGCCTCCGAGACGGCCTAGATTCCGACATGCTCGTAACCTCGGCAGGCGTGTCCAAGGGCGACTACGACATGGTGAAAGACGTCCTCGCGCAGCACGGCGAGATAGACTTCTGGTCGGTGCGAATGCGCCCCGCCAAGCCGCTCGCTTTCGGCATACTCAACGCGGGCGAGGGCAGAAAGGTCCCATTGCTTGGGCTGCCCGGCAATCCGGTGAGCGCGCTCGTCGCATTCGAGCAGTTCGGCAGGGCGGCAATCCGCCGCATGCTTGGCAAGCCCGACGCGCCCAAGCCCACCATTACCGCCATCCTCAACGACCCCATATACAACAGCGACAGCCGCAGGGTGTACGCCCGTGCCGTCATTCGCCGCGAAAACGGCGCCTATCGCGCATCGCTCACGGGCGATCAGGGCTCCAACCTGCTCACATCCATGGCGCGCGCCAACGGCCTCGCCATCTGTCCCGAAGACCTCCCCGTCAAGGAGGCAGGCGAAACCGTCCAGGTACAGATGCTCGATTGGACTGAGGAAACCTTTTAGCGGACTCGTTCCCTTTTATTTTCAGAGAGGGTTAACGCGCAACGAGTCATTGCTGCTGAAGCGGTACTGCATCGCCCGGACGGTCTGTCGATTGCTCCAATTGAGCGGCTGCAACGCCATTAATTCTTGACGAACACCTGCGAATAGTCTATATACCCACATGCAAACAGCCACTGAAGCCACGGGATATTACGGAGGAAGACCTTTGACCAGCGAAGACCTCACGCAGCAGAACGATGAGACCGAGAGCAACCGGATGTTCGCCATATCCGAAGAGCACGCCGCCAGCATCGGCGCTGCCCTGCCGCTCATGATTGCCAGTCGCCTCGGCTATCTGGACAGGCAGGCGCTCGAAGAGGACCCGACGGCCAACTCCGACATTCAGCCTCTCATCGACCTGATCGTCACCAGCAGCAGCAACGACGCCGACTACCTGTTGCCTGATACACCCCTGAAGGAAGCCCTCTTCCGCATCATTCTCGCTAACGGCAACGAACCCATGACCGCCAAGCAGATAAGCGAGATTCTCAACGAACGCTGGGCAATGTCCGCATACCCCCGCAGCCTGTCCATCCATGTCATCAACCGCCTCCTCGAAAACAGCGCCAACTACTGCATCGTCCCTGTTGAGGAGCCGGAGGACGAAGCATAATCGCCCACAAAAGCTCTCACAACAGTCACAATTCTGGAACAGGATGTAGGGCTGGCTGTGCTTGTGCCGGCTGTCGCCGTGACGGCGTTATAGACTGGATTCTGTCTTTCTCGGCAGGTAAAGAATTGGATGACGCCGCCAAATGGCGCCATCCTTGACGCCCATCATTACCGCATATACCATCCCTCCATCCTATCTATCCTGTAATCCTGTTAGTTCCATGCGACTGGAGGGCGAGTCATGAAGTACGACATCATTGTTGTTGGCGCGGGGTCGGCGGGGGCTATCGTTGCATCCCGGATGAGCGAAGACCCCAGCAAGTCGGTGCTGCTGCTGGAGGCAGGCCCCGACTACGCGGAGATAGACCAGCTTCCCGACGAGGTGCGCTACGGCTATGCCACAGGCACCGATGTCATGGTCAGCGACCACAACTGGCAGTTCTGGGGGCAGCCGACGCCACGAGCGGAAGCGCCAATGATGGTGCCGCGCGGCAAGGTTACTGGAGGTTCGAGCGCGATCAACGGGCAGATGTTCCTGCGCGGCGTGCCGGAGGACTACGACGGCTGGGCTGCTATGGGCAACCCGGACTGGACATTCGACAAGCTGATGCCGTACTTCCGCAAGCTGGAGACGGACACAGACTTCTCGGACGACTTCCACGGCACGGACGGGCCAATCATCGCGCGGCGCTTCAAGCAGGACGAGTGGCTGCCCGCGCAGAAGGCCTTCTACGACGCTGCGATGGCTGCAGGCTACCCGGAAAGCCCCGACCTGAACAACCCCGATTCGACGGGCATCAGCCCGACGCCGTTCAATAATCCGCAAGGCATTCGCTGGAGCACGAACATCGGCTACCTCGGAATGTCGCGGCATCGCCTGAACCTGACGATTCGCGCGAACTGCGCGACCCAGCGCATTCTGTTCGAGGGCAAGCGGGCGGTGGGCGTGCAGGTGGAGTCCGGCGGCGAGACCTTCGAGGTCTTCGGCGACGAGATAGTGCTGAGTGCGGGCGCAATAGGCTCGCCGCAGATACTGATGCTGTCCGGCGTAGGACCGGCGGAGCACCTCGCCGAGTTCGGCATCCCGCTGGTGCATGACCTGCCGGGCGTGGGGCAGAACCTGCGCGACCACCCCATCGTCTGGATTACATGGAAGACGAAGGAAGGCTTCGAGCTGGACGGGCTTGCGCCGCGCAACCAGCTTGTGCTGCGTTACACGGCGGAGGGCAGCGACCTTCGCAACGACATGATTATGATATTCCAGTCGTTCGCCACAGAGCGGGTGGATCGCGGCGGCGCTCGCATGGAGCCGTTGGGCATCCGCGCCATCGTCTCGATCTACCTTGCCGCGAGTGCGGGCGACCTGAGACTGACATCATCCGACCCGAGCGTGCAGCCGTTCCTGAACTACAACTACTTCGCGGAGGAGTTCGACCGATTAAGGATGCGCGAAGGCATACACCGCGCCATCAAGCTGGGCGAGCACGAGGAGTTCAAGGACATCATCGAGAAGCGCATCGAGCCGACGGACACGGATCTGTCGTCCGACGACGCGCTCGACGACTGGATGATGCGAGATGCGACGACCGGGCATCACATATCCTGCACCTGCAAGATGGGGCCTGCGTCCGATCCGATGGCTGTCGTTGACCAGCACGGGCGCGTCCACGGCATCGAGGGCTTGCGTGTGGCGGACGCCTCCGTAATGCCGGACTGCATCCGCGCCAACACGAACGTAACGACCATGATGATAGGCGAGCGCATGGCGGACTTTATTGCGGGGAATGTGTAGCGACCGGGGCTAACTGGATGCACAGGATGGGGAGGATAAAGGGGGATTTAACCTTCCGTCTAATCCTCGCCGTTCCCAAGCCGTTCCAAGCGCTGGCGAAGTTCGCGCAGTTCTGCTTCGGCGCGTTCTGCTCGTGCCGCTTCTTCCTCAGCCCGCGCCGCTTCGCGCTCCGCCCGCGCGGTCACCTCTTCGTAGGTTTGCAGATATTCGCCAACAGCGGGGTTGTACCAGCGCAGTTCACCATCTTCCCAGAACAGGTACAGCCCCAAAGATTCGCTGTATCCGCGCTGCCGCCTATCGTCTATCCGCTCTGTCTCAATTGGAACAAATCTGCCGTCCACGAGACGGTCACCTGCCAGCGCCGCGTCGTGATACTCGCCTCCGCTTGGGTCGAAGCGCCAGTACTCGACCACGCCAAAGCCTTCGTACTCCCTGCGCTTCCGAGTGTAGTCCATAACCGCTGTCGTTGGCGAAGCCACCTCAAGCACGAAGTCCGGCGGCTTGCCCTGAGTGTCTATCGCGTATCCCTTCTGCGCTATCAGCAACTCAGGGTCCGAGTTATACGACACCAGCATGTCCGGTACGCGATAGTGCGTCCAGCTTGACAAGCTAAGCGCAAGGGGTATCTCGCTGCCCGCGATGGTGGTTTCATGATCGCCGAGATATTCTGCCAGCGCGGCCGGAAACGAGCTCTGATACAGATATAGCCAGTTTTGCATATCATGCCTTGCTTCAAAATCGGGGAATTCCGTGCGCGTCTTTTTCGGCCTGGTGCGAATTTTCGGCTTGCTCGTCATAGCAGACCTCTTCGGAATCTGTGCGTGTTCGCAATATGAGTGCAGTATATCATTCGGTACGATGAAGACAGGCGTATAGAAGGGCGAACTTCACTGCGGGGAAGACGTGGAGTAGTCGGTCAGTTAGTCAGTGTTTCATTTGGTCAGTCGCAAGTCCCGTCTGCGAGAGTACAGATGGGACTTGCACTTAATCTACTCAACCTGATCTCTGAGCGCATTCACGACTAGCCCTGTGGGATCAGTCTTGGGATTTGTCCAATGAGGATTCCAATTACCAGGAAACCACAGCGTTACGACGGTCAGTCCATCCGCATTTCTATATGTGCGGCTATTGAAGGTTTTCTTGCCTCTTGATGCGGTGAACTTATCAACTTGCTTGTGGGCATTCAGCCGCTTGCGTACATATTCACCGGAACGACTGCCATATACCGCAACAACGCGGACTTCAAGTTTATCTATGACGTCTTCGTGGAACGGCCAGCACAAATCGGCGTAGTCTTCATACTTGCCGTCAAGCGTCGCTAAGCCTCTGGAGGTACGAAACACCACCTCGCTGACAGGAACATCTCGCGGATTCATTTCTGCCTGCTTAATCAGATGCCGCAAATTTCTTTGCAAGAAATGCCTACAAGGAAGCCCACCGCACTTTCCGCACCAACAGTCATCCTTCAATGCCGCCCAGTCGTCCTTTTTGTTGCACAGGACTTCCTTTATACGGCTGTCAAGAGATGTATCTGGCGTATCCGTTGGATCCTCTCCACCGGGATTTATACCCAGAATGTACAAGTCAGACTGCTTGCTGAACGCCGCTCTGCCAGAGAAGAACACGTAGCCGGTCTTTTGCTTCAGAGATTCAGGTATCCGTCTGGCGAAATCTTGCGGGTCATGTTTTTTCATTTGCGCCAATGCCTCCATTAACTCACTCGCTATCCGCCACCACCGGATTCCGTAGAACCCCAATCCCTTCAATTTCCACTTCCACCACATCGCCGATCTTGATTTCATCAACGCCGGGGCAGCCGCTTGGGATGATGTCGCCGGGGTGTAGCGTCATCACGTCGGATACCCAGCTCACGAGTTCTGCGACGCCCCAGAGCATATCGGCGCTGTTGCCGTCCACATCTGTCTTGCCGTTGACGCGGCACTGGACGCGTAGGTTATCGCCGTCTATGTCGGTGGCGACCACGGGACCAAGCGGGCAGAATGTGTCGAAGTGCTTCCAGCGCAGGCTCATGCCCGCTCCTACGTCGTTGTTGGTGAGTTCGTTGGCGCTCACATCATTGACGCAAGTGTAGCCGAGTACATAGTCGAGCGCGTCATCGACGCTGACATGCCGTGCCTGCTTTCCGATGACTATGCCAACTTCGGCTTCGTGGATGATGCGGACGCCTATGCGCGGGTAGATGATGGAGTCGTCGGGGCCTATGACGGTGCCGGGCTGCTTCATGAAGATGCCCGGTCCGTCGCGGCCCGCCTTGTCGCCGTAGTTCGCCGCGATTGCCACAACCTTGTTGGCGTGGGCGTCAATAGGCGCGAGCAGGCGCGCATCTGAGAGGGAGCATAGACGATGCCCGGCGCCAGGATTATCGTAGAGGTCGCCATCGAGCGCGCGTATTTCGTCGCCTTCGACTATGCCCCATTGAATTTGCTCGTTCAAGGAAAAGCGTACTATGTGCATCTGAGTGCCTCCGATGGGTTAGTGTGTTCAGTCCGTGCATTGTACATCACGAGATAGGCGCTTATCGCGCTGACACACACCAAGCCTTGAGAGTCCTCAGTCGCGCTCAGGCTTCCACGAGATGATGGCGCTCCGTCTCGGGGCCACGCCGCGAACGGTCAGGCCCTCGGGAATATCCACCAGCAGTTCGTCAGCGGCGGCGAGTAACCGCTCGTCGGCCTCAGTTCCCTCTTCGACGTTGAGCCTGCTTCGCAGGTGCTCCAGCACGCCCTCGCGGTCGGTATCGAGGACGGCGGTCTCCGGGCTGACCATGGTCACATCCGGGAAAATATCCAGCGCCCAAAGCAGTTCCAGCACTCTCGGGAGTCCCGGCAAGGGCTGCGGCGCGGAGCCGTACACCCGCTCGTAGAAGGGCATTTCCACCGCGCCGGGCGTCTCCATCATCTCCACAATCACCACGCGATCCCGTGCGTGCTTCTGCAATTTCCTCACGAAGGGCGCGGCGTCGGCAACGTGGTGCAGCACCAGCGAACATAGAGCGATATCCGCTTTCGGCTCATGCACGTCTTCCCACGGCTTGTTGATGACGGTGATGTTCGTGATTCCAGCTTCCGCCGCTCGGTCGTTCAACAGCTCCACCGAGTCCTCTGAAGGTTCTACAACCGTCACCTGCCTTGCCCGCGTCGCCAGCGGCATCGCCAGCCTTCCCGATCCTCCGCCGACGTCGAGGACTTCAGTGTCCTCACTAAGCATGGCGAAGAGCGCATTCACTACTTGATCATCGGTGCGGAAGGGGTCGAGCGGTCTGTTGGTGTAGGTAAATTGTCGAGGCGCGATGCCAGAGCCGTCACCGTGCCCATGGCCATGCCCGTGTCCCTGCGCATCCCCATCGCCGCGCATCTCCGCCATATAGCGGTCATACGCCTCCATCCGTTCTCGCCATGCGTCAATAACTGTGCTCATATTGCGTTTCCCCACTGATCGATTCAACTGCGAAGGTCATCAACGCTCAAAGCATATTACATGCCCGCACCTCGCCGCATTTCCAGTTGATACAGTTTATGATATTGGCGTTAACTGATACTGCTTTTGATATTGACGGAAGTGGAATTCTGGCGGCGCGCCACCAGACTGCCGGTTCAGACCCACACGCATTTGCGCCAAATCAGGTTAGGCATTACTATATTGGCGCTTCCAGCCTTGGCATCGCTGGGACGCGTACCACAACACATGCAATCAATACTGAAGGAGGCACATCTATGCCACATAACTATACGACCGATCAGTACGAAGGGATGATAGCGGAGACCATTACGATCAATGGGGACAATGGGGACGCCATCAACACCTACTTCGCTCGACCGCTGGGCGATGGCCCGTTCCCCGGGATGGTGCTGATTCACCACCTACCGGGCTGGGACGAGCTGTACCGCGAGTTCACACGCAAGTTCGCGCACCACGGCTACCTGGCAATCTCGCCCGACCTGTACCACCGCTTCGGGCACGGCACGGCGGACGATGTCGCGGCGCAGGCCCGCGCAGAGGGCGGTGCGCCCGACGACCAGGTGGTGGCGGACATGTCCGCAGCTGCCGCGTACCTGCGCTCGCTGCCGTACTCGAACGGCAAGGTCGGTGTGTTCGGCACATGCTCCGGCGGGCGACACGCCTTCCTGTGCGCCTGCCGCTCGACGTCGTTCGACGCAGCGGTGGAGTGCTGGGGAGGGCGCGTTGTGCAGAGCGCCGACGACCTGACACCGCAGCAGCCGGTCGCGCCGATAGACTACACCGCCGACCTGTCATGCCCTCTGCTGGGACTGTTCGGCGCGGAAGACGCAAGCCCGACGCCGGAACAGGTGGACCAGCACGAAGCAGCACTCAAGGCCGCCGGCAAGGACTACGAGTTCCACATGTACGAGGGCGCGGGACACGGCTTCTTCTACTATGACCGTGGCGCATACCGCCAGGAGCAGGCCGTGGACGGCTGGAACAAGCTATTCGACTTCATCGGCAAACACCTGAGTTAACGGACGGGAGCTAACATCGATATACAGGATGGATAGGATTAGGTTCGGGTAAATCGCTTGTATTGAAGTCTTGGGTTGCCGAAGTTTATCAGCAACCCCACTTCAATACCCGTAGCGTTCAGATAGTTGATCACTTGAGCGGAGTGTTCGGGTGCGAGGGTTGATACCGCCTTCAATTCGACTATAACCTTGTCTTCTATCAGCAAGTCGGCAAAAAAGTTGCCGACAGCTCGTCCTCGAAAGCTGACATCAATAGCCTTTTGAGATTCTACGGCAATACCGGCATCTTCGAGCGCAAGCATGAGAGCATTCTCATACACGGACTCGAGGAAACCAACGCCTAGCTCGTTGATAACCTCAAAGGCGCAACCAATAATAGAACGAGTGAGACTGCCGTAAAGCAGCTTCTCACTCGTTCTTATCCTTCCTATCCTGTCCATCGATGTTAGTTCGTTTTTAGCGCCAGTAGCGGGAGATGTTCTCCTCTTCCTTGGTCATCATTTCTAGCACTGCGGGACGGTCTTCCTTCGTCGCTTCCAGTCCGCGCTTGATGGCGGCGTTCACCTCGTTGGGGTCGTCCACGCGCTCTGCGTATGCGCCCAAGCCCTCTGCGACCTTCGCGTACTCGCCGCCAAGCCTGTTGCTGCCCCAGTGCTCGGTGGCATGCGGGAAGTGGTCGTAGTAGTGGGTCATCACGCCGTTGTTCAGGATGATGGTCAGCGTGCCGATGTTGGAGCGCGCGGCGGTCTCGATGTCCAAGCCCGCCATGCCGAACGCGGCGTCGCCCATGATGTTGATGACCGTCTTGTCCGGTTCAGCCATCTTCGCGCCGAGCGCAAGGCCCAGGCCGTAGCCGAGCTGCGTTGACTTGCCCCAGCCAATGTAGCCGCGCGGCGTAGTCACGGGCCAGAACGGAACAATCTGCTCGCGCGGGTAGCCGGAGTCATGCGTAACGATGGTGTTGGCGATATCAACATTAGCCATCATTTCGTTGAAGACGCGATAGGGGCTGATCGGCACCTCGTCGGACACGAAGTTCGGGCCCCACTCCGCCATGTACTCGTCGCGTATCTTCTTGATCTCGTCGCGCACGCCGTGCACGTCGCCGCGACCCTCCGCGCCGACCTGGCTCTTGACCTCTTCGATCATCTGACGCAGCACAACCTTTGCGTCGCCGACTGCGCCGTAGTCCGCGCGGTAGTCCTTGTTGATGTCCTCCGCGCAGTTGGTGATGTGCGCGAGTGTTACGCCGGATGGCATAGGAGCGTTGAAATTGGATATGGTGAAGCTCGTGCCGATGCCGGCAACGAGGTCGGCGTTCTCAAGGAAGCGCGCGCACATGAGCGTACCGGATGATGCGCCCGTGCCGAGCGAGAGCGGGTGAGTCTCCGGGAACGCGCTCTTGCCCGCGAGGGTGGTCATCACCGGTATGTTCGTCAGTTCCGCGAACTCGATAAGCTCGGGTGTTGCCTCGGCGTAGAGAACGCCCTGTCCCACATTGATGACGGGACCACTTGCATTCAGCAGCGCCGCTACGACATCGCGCACATCCTCTGGCGCTGCGCCTGACTTGCGCACCTCGACCGGCTTGTAGTTCAACTCGCCGGGAAACTCGGCTGCGGCGACATCGCCGGGGAACTCCAGCAGCACGGGACCAAGCCTGCCATGCTTCAGGTGCGTCATCGCGCGCCCGACCATTTCGGGGATGCGCTCCGGCATGTTGATGATCCCTGCCCACTTGGTGATGCCCTGGTAGTTGGGAACGGACTCGAAGTTGGGATGGACGCCCTGCCGGGGCGCAGGATTACCTCCCGGTATTGCGAGGAACGGCACCGAGTCCGCGAACCCCTGTGCCACGCCGCCGAATGCGTTCTCAGCGCCGGGGCCGGTCTGCATCGTGAAAACGCCGATCTTCTTGCCGTTATTGATGCGGCTGAACCCGTCCGCCATGTTAACGCCCGCGCGCTCCTGCCTGCACAGGATCGGGCGGATGCCCTCACGCGAGCAGGCGTCGATGAGGGGCTGTGCCGGGAAGCACGACAGCCACTCCACGCCCTCTGCCTTCAGTATTTTTGCCATTGCTTCGTAGCCGTTCAATGTATGTCTCCTTCGGATAGGGTTTACTTGCGTCGGTTTGACAGTATATCAGTTTTGCAATGGTGGATTGCGCTCAAGGCTTCAGTCGTCGCCCGCCGCGTCCGGCTCAGGCAGAGAGCGCAATGATGCGGATCTGAATTCGCGCGGCTGCGTGGTGACTTCGTCCAGTTCGGGTATTTCCTTGGTGGAAGAAATGCCCATGTCCTTGAATCTGCGCGCGGACACCAGCACATTCCTCTCCAGCGAACCAACTCCTCTGTTGAAGCTCTCAACGGTCCGGTTAAGTGCGGTTCGCGTGCTGACCATGTGGCCTGCAAATGTCTCCAACCTGTCGTGAAGCTCCTGGCCGAGCGAGCCAATTCTCCTGGCTTCCTCGGCAAGCTGCACCTCGC
Source organism: Dehalococcoidia bacterium (assembly GCA_965203955.1). Classification (GTDB taxonomy): domain Bacteria; phylum Chloroflexota; class Dehalococcoidia; order Lucifugimonadales; family JADFKI01; genus Bin90. The sequence continues at coordinate 1,220,219 of OZ241923.1, forward strand.
GCCAACCCATAGCGACCGTCTTCAACAGAGCAAGAAGTGTGTTTGGCGTTGCGATGACGACCTTCTGCTGCATAGCCCAGTCAAGGAGTTCGGGGTCCTTCTCCAGAGCAGGCTGCAGGAAGACTTCGCCGGGCAGGAACATGACCACGAAGTCGGGAGAGTTGAAACGCTGCTGGTACGACTTCTGCGCCAGTCCCCGGGCACGTTCCCGCACCTGCTGGGCATGCCGCTCCATCAACTCTTCTCGTTCGGATTCGTCGGCTGAATCAACGGCATCGAGGTACGCCCTCATTGGAGCCTTGGCATCAACGACTATGTTGCGGCCATTCGGCATGTCCACAACCATGTCCGGCCGCTCGGAACCGCCACCTTCAGTCGCGACGCTGACTTGTAAGCGATAGTCTCGGTCTTTCACCAAGCCCGCCAGCTCTGCCACTCGCTCCAGTTGAATCTCACCCCACGAACCGCGCACTTCGGGCCGCTTGAGCGCTGTGGTCAGGCTGCGGGTCTCGTTCGCTAGATTCGTGCTGTTCTCCATGAGCGCGGCGATCTGCTGCGTCAGGCCGCCCTGCGACTTGTTACGAGCCTCCTCGATACGCTTCAGCTCTTCGGACAGGGGCTTGACCATCGCGCCGATCTTCTCGTCGGCCGCCTTGACGAAGGCATCATTATTGTTGGTGATGGCTTCATTCGCCATCACCTTGAACTGGTCGCCCAGAACCTTCTCGATGTCGGTGCGCTCCGCAAGTTGCTTGTTGGCGGCATCCAGCCTCGCCTGAAGTTCGACGCGCGCCTTGTCAGACTCGATTGCTTCATTCTGACATCTCTCGGCGGTCACGGACAGGTCTGAGTTATTGCGTTCCAGTTCCTCAAAGCGCCTGCTGGAGTTTTCGAACTCGCTCCGGAGCCTTGTAACTTCCAGCCTGCTATCTTCAGCCTCCGAGCGCCACTTTTCGCTCTCACCACCTGCCCTGGACTTCATCAGCAGTGCGCCAACAATTGCGCCCACGATGAGTCCGATGACAATCCCTATGATTGCTTCCAAACCATACTCTCCTAGTCACCAGCCAGATGGCAGGGATTGTCCGAGTCCAGCGCTGGTATCTCGGCGTAAGCCCCTACTGCCGGATGAACTTCTGGATGCGCTGCCCTTCCAGCACCTCGCCAACATATATGTCGCCGTGCGAGTCGATCGCGATGCCGTGCGGCGCGTAGAACAGGCCCGGCTCGTGGCTGTGCTCATCGCCCCAGCGCGCCAGCAGGTTGCCCTCGTTGTCAATGATGCTCATGCGGTGCTGAAGCTCGGGGACGTATATCTCGCCCTCCGGCCCGAAGGCAACCGACGTCGGCTGCTGGAAGCCGGTCCACATGTACAGGAACTCGCCCTCCTCGTCGAAGACCTGGATGCGGTGGTTCTCGCGGTCTGCGACAACGACCCTGTTCTCCGAGTCAACCCCGATGCCGTGCGGCAGGTGGAAATCGCCGGGATTGTCCTTGCCGGGCAAGCCCCAGGACTTCATGTGCGTGCCGCTGGAATTGTAGTGGTGCACGCGGCAGTTGCCGTAACCATCGGAGATGAAGATGTCGCTGTAGCTGCCGATCGCTATACCGGTCGGCAGGTTGAACGGTCCGCCCGGCTTCTCCACGAGGGAGCGCGTAATCTCGCCCGTGTCCGATGGAACATCCCGCGTTCCTAGCGTGAGTATCAGGTTTCCCTCAGGATCACGCTTCTCTACGACATGCGAGTCCCTGTCAGCCAGATAAACGTTCCCTCTTTCACCTACGCAGATGCCGTGCGCTTCCTTGTGCTGCAAGTCCCACGAGTCGAGGTAGTTGCCCTCGCGGTCGAAAATAACCACGTTGTGCGTGCCCCTGTTATAGACATACACATTGTCATTGCTGTCCACCGCAACGTCGGCAACCTGCTTGAACTCGAAGCCCTCAGGCAGCTGCCCCCAGTCCTCTGCTACTTCATACATGTAATCGCCACTTCCAAATGCCATATTGCTGACCTCCCAAATCAGTGTATCGGCGCGTGCTGCGAAGGACTTGCCGACCAAGCGCGCAGCCATGCTTTGAGCGCGTACAAGTTAGGCGTCAATATACGGCTTTAGGGCGAGAAGGGTCAAGTTATCGGACGATGCGAGTATGACAGAATCAACGTGACTGCGCCGTCATCAACGAGGAATGTGGCAACATGCGGTATCTGTGCATAAGGCAAGTTGCGCCTTGTTGCGTGCTTGACATACCATCTTTCAGTAATTTCCGACAGAAGAATAATTTCACGGTAAGGAGACGAACCCGATGAAGATCACGAAAGTTACGCCCTGGGTTGTCAGCTTCCCCTGGAAGATGCGCGTCGGCGCCGAGCAGAAGGAAGTAGTTCGGGACCGGCAACTGGTCTTCGTACAGGTTGACACCGACGAAGGGATAACCGGCTGGGGAGAGGTCACGACCTATCCCGGCCCAGTCGCCAACCGTGCAATCGCTGCGATGATTCGAGAGGTGAGCGACTTTCTCGCCGGCGAGAACACGAACGAGTTCGAGCGTCTGTGGCAGAAGATATTCCGCAGCTTCACATACGTCGGCACGCGCGGCGCCGTGACCGCGATGATCAGCGGCATAGACATCGCGCTATGGGACATTCGCGGCAAGGAACTAGGCTTGCCCATATACCAGCTGCTCGGCGGGCCTGTCCGAGACCGCATCGCGCTCTACACCCACCCGCCCGAGCCTGAGAGTATCCCCGACGCCATAGCGGACGCGAAGCAGATAATTGATGCGGGCTACGAGGCGTTCAAGTTCGACCCCATGATGCGCTTCATCCCCGGGGGCAACGCAGGCATGCTGGATGGCCAGCTCAGCAGGGAGGGTCTGGCGACCGCGGACGAGATTGTTGGGGCGGTGCGCGAGGCAATAGGCCCGGACATAGAGATACTGATAGACGCGCACGGCATGTACAACGTGCCGACTGCCATTGAGCTGGCGAACAGGCTCGCGAAGCACGACATCCACTGGTTCGAGGAGCCGGTGCCGGTCGAGAGCTACCGCGCCCTCCAGCAGGTGCGGCGCGAGATTCCGGTGAAAATCTCGGTGGGCGAGCGCCTGCACACGCGCTGGGAGTTCGTGCCGATACTGGAGAACAACCTCGCGGACTTCATCATGCCGGATGTTACATGGACGGGCGGCATCACCGAGCTGAAGAAAATCTCCACGATGGCGGAGGCATACTACATTCCCGTATCGCCGCACGACGCCAGCGGCCCGATCAACGTGCTGGCAGGCGCTCATGTGATGATGACCACGCCCAACTTCTACAAGCTGGAGACGATGCGCTACGACCTCGGCGCTTACGGCGCATTCATCGAACCGGGCCTGGACATCAGAAACGGCGACCTCTTTGTGCCCGACGCGCCCGGGCTGGGCGTCGAAATGGATCTGGACTTCCTGCGCTCGCACGTCGTCTTCGGCGGCGAGTAGCAGTCGCCTAGCCCTGGAACCGGTACGCCCTCGTAGCGGTATCGTGGAACAGCGCCGCCTTTTCGCTGTCGGAGAAGTCGGCGACAATGCGCTTGAACGAGTTCCACATCACGTTGTACGAGTACGACACCTTATCGACCGGGAAGTTGCTCTCGAACATGCAGCGATTCACCCCGAACTGCTCGATGACGTACAGGTAATAGGGAGCGGTCGCCTCCGCAAGCTCCACTGAGCCTATGGGTGTGTCTCGCTCGTGCCAGCCGTTGCCATAGTTCGGCATGCCGCAGCCGCCCACCTTCACGAAGACATTCTCGTTCTGCGCGACCTCCGCGATGCTGCGCTTCCAGACTTCCATGACTTCCGCCCGCCTGCCCTCGTATGGGCCAACGCCAAGCGGCGCGCCGATATGGTCGAGGATGATCGTCACATCCGGGAACGAGCGCGCCAGGTCTGCAAGCTCCGGCAGTTGCGGGTGGAACATCCACGCGTCGAAGGTCAGATCAAGCCTCCGCATTTGCGCGAATCCCTCCCGGAATTGGGGAGTCATCATCACGCCAGGCCCCTGGTCGCGGTAGGAAGGTATCTCCGGACTTGGGTCGTGCGAAGTGCCGTGCCGTATGCCGCGAAACCTGCCTTTGCCCAACTCGATGTGCGCCTCCAGCACCTCTGCCACCCCGTCGCCGAGCGTAAGGTTCGCGTTGCTCGCAATAGCGGCGTGGATGTTCGTGTCTATGTCTGAGCGCCCCGCCGCTTCCTCCGCGACCGCCGCCGTGAACTCCGTCTCGCCCAGCGGCTTCATGTGCTCAGGCCCGTCCTCACGATACATCGACGTACATTCAAGGAACACCGTGCTCACGATGTTATGTCCCGATCTCAGATCACGCAGTAGGTCGTCCAGCATATAGTTGTTGCCGGGACGCTCCCACAGGTGATGGTGCGGATCGCATATCGGCAGATCCGGTTCGATGGGGTCTTCCTGCGTGAGTTCAAGCCAGTCGTTGCGTGGGCTAAGCATAACCATGTGTGTGCCTCCTGTGAGATGGGAGTTAGTCGGTATTTCGGTTAGTTAGTGGGGCTGATCTGTCATTCCAAAACGACGCATCTGCCAATTCCTGAGCGTGTCGCTTCTGTTCTTCTCTGTCGTGGGCTGCACCCGGAGGCAGAATGATGTCCGCGTGATAGATATTGACATCTGGTACAGGGGATGCAGCTACGTCACGCCCATTGATGGCTGCCGCTTCCGCGGTGATGACAGCCCAACCGTAGAATCTGCGGTCTCGCTCGGTATCACGTTTATCGGCGATTGCGACAGATACTTCGTGCGAAGCGACACTAAGTCTATCGACTGAAATGTCGGATTCATCTCTTGGAGGTAAGAATATGTTTAGCGGGATTTGAAAGTTAGGGCGATTTGCTCGTCTCGCTATTCTGCTTGATGACACGCTCCTCCCCAATTGTTCATCTGGGGCGACGCCTTCAGGTATTTCCATAGAGATTTAACTGCCCTCGGTTTCCAAGTCCACAAGCGCCTGGCTTAGAAATCTGTCCGGGAGTGAATCTGCGGTCGCATAATTCCTGCGGCGATGCCCGCTGTCGAGGTTTGCCAGGCAGAGCGCTTCGCCATTCGACCCGCACAGCAGCACGACTGAACGCCCACGACCGTTGGGAACATGAACTGCAATTTCGCCATCGGGAGTAGGATACACCTCAAGATGCAACGAAGAAATCTTGCGCAACTCCTTCAGCAATCGCTCGGCATTTGTGATTGCGGACTGAGAGGGTATCGGAAACCCCTCTTCGCGCGCGTAATCAGACGCTTCTTTCAATTCAACCAAGGCGTCGCGCAGATCGGAGGCTTCATGGGGTTCAGATGCGGCTTGTCGCAAGTCCTGTTGTGAAGTAGCCATCGTAAGACTCCTTCAAGTTATCAGTCATCGGATCAGTATTCAGCTTACCAGAAGTCTGATGAGCGCGAGCGCATTATAGCACGCGCTCATCGCCTACCCGATTATCCTGTCCACCCATGGTCAATTCCGCCCCATGCACCCTCCCCCATCCTCTGCTACATTGGTTACATGATTAGAAATTGACATAAGCCTGTAGCAAAAGGAGGGCGCTATGGCTACTGCTACTGATGCTCACATTAGGGCTGGGACGCTGGACGAACTGAGGGTGCGTGGCTGCACCGTCGTCACCGGAAGCGGGCACACCATCGCGGTCTTCGCGCACGGGGACAGCGTGTTCGCGGTGGACAACCGCTGCCCGCACATGGGCTTCCCGTTGGACAGGGGGACGGTCAAGGACGGCATCCTGACCTGCCACTGGCACCACGCTCGTTTCGACCTGTCGAGCGGCGGCACCTTCGACCCGTTCGCGGATGATGTGCGCTCGTTCCCGGTATCTGTTGATGATGACGGCGAGGTTTGGGTGGACCCATCGCCACCGGAAGCAGACCAGACGGAACGCTGGTCGAAGCGCCTGCAGGACGCGCTTGAGGACAACATCCGCCTCGTTGTCGCCAAGTCGGTGCTGGGGTTGGACGCCGCTCAGGCTGACTACCGAATTCCCCTCGGCATCGGCTCAGATTTCGGCACCACATACTCGGCGGCAGGCTGGGGCCAGGCGATGACAATACTGACTTGCAGCGCGAACATGCTGCCATACCTCGAAGCGGAAGACCGACCGCTTGCGATGTTCCAGGGGCTGCTGCATGTGGCGAGGTCTAACGCGGGCATGCCGCCGCGCTTCCTGCTCGATCCGCTGCCCACAGGCGAGACGCGCCCCGAGGTCTTCAAGCTCTGGTTCCGCAACTTCATAGACGTGCGCGACTCGGACGGGGCGGAGCGCTGCCTGCGGACTGCGATTGAGCTTGGCATCCCGGAGCAGACCATCGCGGACATGATATTCGCCGCCATCACCGACCATATCTATGTCGATGCCGGGCACATGCTGGACTTCGCCAACAAAGCCTTCGAACTGCTCGACCATCTGGGCTGGGAGCACGCCGGGCAGGTGCTCACGGGACTCGTGCGCGGCATGGCTGGCGTGCGGCGCAGCGAGGAACTCAGCTCGTGGCGCAACCCCATCGACATCTCGACCATGACATGGGAGGCGCGTGAGGAGCTGGCCTCGGCATACGACGAGGGCATGGCGCGGCGCGGCGAGTGGGACGACGAGGACGCGCTGGTGGAGACAATGCTGGAGGACGATCCGGCAGCGACGCTGGACGCCATAGTGGACGCGGTGCGCCGGGGCGCGAGCGAGGCGCAAGTCGGCTCGGCTGTGGCGTATGCGGCGTTCATGCGGATGGCGCGCTTCCACACATCAAACGAGTTCAACGACTGGGACACGCTGCACAACACGCTCACGGCTGCGAACGCGCTGCACCAGGCGCTCAAGCGCGCACCGTCAGTCGAGCTTCTGCGGGGTGCGCTGGACACGGCGATGAGCGTGTACCTCGACAGGTTCCTGAACATGCCCGCGCAGCGAGTGCCTGAGCCGCTTATGAACGGTGTATCCGCGAATGGCGCTATTGATGGCACCGCTCTACGTTCGCAGCTTCTCGAAGGCATGAACATGCAGCAGCTAGTGGAGCCGTCCGCGAAGACGGTGTCCGACTACATCAGCGGCGGCGCAACGCCGGAGGGCATTATCGCCTCGCTGGCGCACGCGATGCTGCGTGAGGAGTCCGGCTTCCATAACTTCCAGATTGTGGACGCAGCGATTCAGCAGTACGAGGAGCGGCGCGGAACGGACGCCGGACGGATGGTCTTGATCGCGCTGGCGCGCTTCCTCGCCGCGCACGCGCCCACATCGAGGGCGGTGCATCAGACCTTCAACATCGCGCTGCGCCTGCACCGCGGCGAGGCGCTGTACAGCTAGGCGGACGGGAAGAATCGCGGTGTAGCTTCTGCCTGGAATCTCTGTTTGGCGCACTCAGCCTCAGTGTGGTAACCTAGCGGCTGTCGGCGTGGGCTTATCGCGCCGCGCATACAGTTACCAGCATTCATACAAGGAGCACGCAGGAGTACGAATATGGCAAAGGTTACCGGCAGCTATCTGATAGCCAAGACGCTCGCGGAAGAGGGCGTGGAAAAGCTCTTCTACCTGATGGGCGGACCTGACTTCGACATTGTGATGGGATGCCAGGACTTCGGCATCGAAACCATCGACTTCCGCCACGAGCAGGCGGCGGCATTCGCAGCGCATGCATACGCGCGAGTCACGGGCAAGCCCGGCGTTTGCACGGCGGCATCCGGCCCCGGCACGCTCAACCTCCTCACCGGCGTCTATGCAGCGTCCATCGACTGCTCGCCGATGGTCATCCTGGGCGGCGCGAGCGCGGTGCATGAGATCGGCAGGGAGACCTTCCAGGAGGTTGACCAGGAACGCATCATGGAGCCTATCGTCAAGTATTGGCACCGCCCCACCATGGCGGCGCGCTATCCTGAAATCGTGAGCACGGCTTACCGACAGTCGATGTCCGGCAGGCCAGGTCCCGTCTACATCGACTGCGGCGCGGACGTGCTCTACGAGGAGATCGAAGAGGACGCGGCGGTTAAGCCCACACACGCGGCACGCAAGTCCGTCCCCGCGGGCGACCCTGAAGCCATCAAGGAAGCGGTGGACATGCTCGCTGCATCGGAGCGTCCGATGATATTCTCCGGCGGCGGCGTCTTCTTCGCGGGCGCGTCTCCCGAGATGGAGCGGCTCGTTGATCTGACCAGCACCCCGTTCTACACGGCGCCCATGTCGCGCGGCGTCGTGCCGGAAGACCATCCCGTATCCTTCCAGGGCGCGCGCAGCACGGCGATGCGTGAAGCGGACCTCGTATTCGTCATCGGCACGCGCATGAACTGGATGATTAACTACGGTCAGCGCTTCGGCAACGCCAAGGTGATTCAGATTGACATCGAGGCGAGCGAGATAGCGCACAACCGCGACGTTGACCTCGGCATCGTGGGCGATGCCAAGGCTGTGCTAGGGCAGATGGTCGCTGAAGTAGAGGCGCGACCGGAGGACTTTGCCGGCAGGCTGGAGTCGCCTTGGATTTCACGGCTGCAAGAGGACAACGGCCGCCGCGCAGGCCAACAGGCGGCGCTGCTGAACTCCGACCAGACCCCGATTCATCCCCTGCGGCTCTGCAAAGAGATACGCGACTTCCTCGACCGCGACGCCATCCTCTGCGTTGACGGCAACGAGATTCTGCACTTCGGACGGCAGTCGCTCCCGACCTACGTGCCGGGCCACAGGCTGAACTCCGGCGTAACGGGCACGATGGGTGTGGGACTGCCTTACGGCATCGGCGCACAGGTAGCGAAGCCGGACACGCAGGTGCTGGTCTTGCACGGCGACGGCTCAATGGGCATGAACGCGATGGAAATTGACACCTGTGTTCGCTTCAACCTGCCGGTGGTCACGGTCATCAGCAACAACGCTGGCTGGACGGCGCGCACGCCCGACCGCCGCAAGCCCGGACGTGAGCTTGGCTTCACGAACTACGACGGCATGGCGCGCGAGCTTGGAGCGCACGGCGAAGAAGTCACCGATCCTGACGAGATTCGCCCGGCGCTGGAGCGGGCATTCGCGAGCGGCAAGCCCGCCGTGGTGAATGTCATCGTCGAGCCGACCGCCGCAGGCGTTTCGCGCGCGTGGGGCGGCTCGCGGATGGAGTAGGGCGAAGGGAACTGTCTTAATCAGTTGTCTTAATCAGTAATGTGGGGACGGTCTGAAAGCCGTCCCCACTGCTCTATGCTATCCTTGCATGAAGCGCACTTGCAGACGGAGTTGTCCAATGATTGCCAGACTGACTGAGAAGAATCAGTTGACCATACCCGATCCTCTGGTTTTCGATTTGCCGCACAGCGAGTTCTATGACATCACTTGCGAGAATGGCCGCATCATCCTCACTCCCGTATCGTTGGAAACTATGAAAGAACGATCCGATGAGGTGAGGCGAAAGATTGAGGAACTCGGCATAACCGAGGAGGACGTTGCCGACGCCGTAAAATGGGCGCGCTCTCAAGCCGAGTGACTTCGATGCGAATTGTACACGATACCAATGTACTCGTGTCGGCACTTATATTCACATCTCGTTCGCTTACTTGGATGCCTCCATTATGGGAGTCGGGCGCAATAACGCCTCTCATAAGCCGCGATACAGTTGCGGAATTGCACAGAGTGTTTCTTTACGCTCATTTTAACTTGTCGGACAGTGAGCGTAGAAACCTGCTCTCAGACTACCAACCTTGGTGTGAGACGGTTATCGTTCCGGACAATTTAGAAGTGCCCGAATGCCGCGACCCTTTCGACATCCCCTTCCTTGAGCTGGCACTGGCAGGACGCGCCGACGCACTGGTAACGGGCGACCTAGACCTGCTCTCCCTCGCGCCCGTGTTCGCCGTTCCCATCATCACTCCAAGCGAACTCAGAGAACTGACGGCAAACCGCGCTCCATAGCGATTGGAGCCGCCCGCTTATGTGAGCTTCCTGAGAGATGCGCGAATGCTGCGGAGAGGCACCCCATTCACCGGTTCTCGCGCGAACCTTCGACGTGTACGGTGATGACATCCATGTTGTGGAACTTCTGATGGCGCACCGACGAAGCGTAGTATCGCAGCAGTCTGTATGAGATATCAACCTCGTCCATCACTTGCGGCTCCACGCTCAGATACGCCAACCTGTCTTCGAGATTCTCCACCTCATAGGCCGCCGACAGGAACTCCAATTCCACGGTATTGTCGTCAACGTGCGCGTTGATTATCAGACGCCTTTGACCGCCCGAAGTATCTTCGTCTTCGTACAGCACCATGATCGACAGAGTCTCTTCGCCCACGGCTCGAAGTCGCTGTATCGAAGCGTCGTCCCACCCCCTGTCAACCCCGAAACGATGCAGGAAGCGATCGACATTGGGCACAGACGAAAAGTCCAGATCAACCTCCAGGCGTTTGCGACGCGAGGAAGTCAGCTCTATGAATCCAATCAGCAGCGCAGCTGCAAGTCCGCCGGAGGTGACGCTGTTGCTCAGCAGAGCGTCCCAGGTGCCGGTAAGCAGGTCCGCGAAGATGGCCTGGTTCTGGAAGCCCATGCCGACCCAGAAAGACACCGCCACCACCACCGCCTTTCTATGGTCCACCCCGCCCTGGGTTACGGTCTGCACGCCCTCGATGAACACCAGCCCCATTATTATCATTATGTACGCGGCAGCCACGGGTGAGGGAACGGCTATCAGGAGCGCTGTCGTCTTCGGCACCAGAGCCATCACTATGAATATGGCGCCCGCCCATACGCCCGCGCTGCGCGATGCCACCCTCGTGAGACTGACCATCGCCACGCTGGGAGAAGCGGTCATCGTGGGGACAGTCCCCGCCAACCCTGACGCCAGGTTGCTCAGAGCGTTTATGTGGAGTCCACCCTGTATGAGTCTGAAGTCGGTGGCGCGAGGCTGACGCCTGGAAACGCGCTGGATAGCGCTCGTATCGGCAACGGCCTTGAATGATGTGATGACCATTATCAGCAGAAACGCAGGAAGAAGCGCCCAGAACTTGAACCCCGGAGTAAAGTCGAACCCGGGCCAGACACCACGGACCTCGGGAGAGAACCCGCCCCCAAACCAATTCACTCTCTGCACAAGCTCAATGTCATACAGACCGAATGGCAGGCTGACGAGGCTGCCAATGACGATGCCTATCAGCGGCGACCATATCTGTAATGAGCGGGGCGCTCGCAGAAGCATGAACGCTATCACGGCCAGAGTAACGACAGCGGCGAGGGGACCTGCTATGGGTGACACGGACTTACCGGGAGGCACTTCCGTTAGTATCCCGAATACCGCCAGAATCACGGTCGCCGCTATCAGCATGAGTACCGTGCCGGATACTACGGGTGTAATTATGCGGCGGAACAGCGAGAGTCGCGCAGCGACGAAAAACTTCAGCACAGACGACAGGACAACCAGTGTTGCCATCATCACGGGCCCGCCCTGTATCAGCGCCGTTATGCAGATGGCGATTGCGGGCTCGGCAGTTCCTATTACCAGAATATGCCCGGTGCCGAAGCGCCCAAATCTAAGGGAATTGATTATCGTAGCAATACCACAGACGATCAATGAGGCGAATACAGCCCACCTTAGGTATTCGTGCGATAGCCCTGATGTGCGTACTATAATTACTACTGGGACCACCACCAGCGCTATCATAACTACGGCGAGTTGGAATCCCGTAATAGCGGCGGTTAGAGGTGAACAAGACTCTTCTGGCTCGTAGAGTATGGTGTCATTCGCGGTCTCTGATGCCAAGGATACTCCTCATGTCGGCGACAAGTCGGCTCCATATCAACAGTAACTCAAATATCCCACAATTATTTGATCCAGATGTACGATGTCACTTCATAGGCAAGTATTATGTGTTCAGACAACCCAAGGGCAGTGCTTGTGATCTGGACCGATTGTCTGAGTTTCAAAGCGTGCACTGCTAAGGTCATGATTTCAGCGCAAACGCTATTGTAATTTCATGTTTAACAATTGTCCAATGAAGATACTAACAATGGTTGTGTAGGGCGAAAATTGTAAGAGGAAAAAAGCGCGTAAGACCACGACGTTGCCACGCTAATGCAGCCCCGCAATCCGTAATGATGTTATCTTGTATACGATATGGCTGGAAATCTGACGGATCGTGAATCAAATGGCCGAGCCCGTTTACTATGACTTTACGGCGCACCTGACTCACTTCTGCCGGGTCTTGCGCTCGCACGGCCTGCTGATCAGCCCGCAGGAGACTGCGGACGTGATGCGAGCTCTCAGCGCGGTGGACATGATGGACAGGGGTCGCGTGTACTGGTCACTTCGCGCGCTGCTGCTGTCGAGGCGGGATGAGATTCCAATCTACGACTCGCTGTTCGAGCGATTCTGGAACTTCGAGGAACTTCCGGTGCGACCGCATATCGAGTCCGACGACGACCTCGTAGGCGGCGCAAAGGAGTTTCGGCGCGCGCCGAGCTTTGCAATGATGCCGGAAGAGGACGAGTCAGCCCAGAACACACTGATACAGATGCTGCGCACGGGCGCGAGCAGCCGTGCCACCATGTCGCCACCCGACCTGAGCGTAGTGCGCGCGGACGAGCTTTCTGAGCTGTCCGGCATCGCCGCCCGGATGATCAGGGCTATGGCGACCCGCCCCGGCAGGCGGCGCAAGAGGCACCGGCGCAAGGGCACCCCGGACCTGCGCGGCGCGATGCGACTGAACCTCAGCAGCGGGGGCGATGCCGTCGTGCTGCCTCGCAAGCGGCGCGTGCCCAGGACGCCACGCCTGCTGGTGCTCCTTGACGTGAGCGGGTCGATGGAGCGGCATGTGCAACTGCTGTTGCAGCTAGTCTTCGCGGTAACTCTGCACACGAAGCGAGTGGAGACCTTCGTATTCAGCACCTCCGCGACGCGCGTAACGCGCGAAATGAGCGCGCCGTCTTTCAGCGAGGCGCTGGCGCGCATAGGGCGCGTGGCGCGGCACTGGTCCGGCGGCACGCGTATCGGCGAGGCGCTGGCGCAAGTGAACACGCAATACGAGCACGTCCTGGACCGCTATACGACCGTATTCCTGCTCAGCGACGGCTGGGATACAGGAGAGCCGGAAAGCCTATCGCAGCAGGTGCAACGCATGAGACGTCGCGTGCACCGGGTCGTGTGGCTGAACCCGCTGCTGGGAAGCGAGGACTACCAGCCGCTCACCCGCAGCCTGCAAGCCGCCCTGCCGCACATAGACCACCACGCGTCGGCGCGCGATGTGGAAAGCCTGAAGCGACTGCCTGCGCTGCTGAGATAGCAACTTCGATAGACAGAACCCACAGGATGTTGAGGTATAATGTCTAAAGAGGAATTCGAGGAGTTGCTGTGATTGATTCCAGGGAATACTCCGTGATAATCCACGATGCAGAAGAGGGCGGCTACTCGGTAGAAGTGCCGGCGCTGCCGGGCTGCTACTCGCAGGGAGAATCGGTCGATGATGCGCTGGAAAATGTGAAAGACGCGATTGCCCTGTATCTGGATGTGCTGGCAGATGAGGAAGCCGACATCCCAGTGGATTCTGATGTCGTGTTCCAGGTAAGTATCCCAGCAGGTGGATGACCCATGCCCGAATTTCAGATCGTATCGGACTTCAAGCCGACTGGCGACCAGCCGGACGCCATCGCTAAAGCCGTCGCTGGCGTCGACGAGGGGCTGACGCACCAGACGCTTATGGGCGTCACCGGCAGCGGCAAGACCTTCACGATGGCAAACATCATCGAGAAGGTGCAGCGCCCCACGCTCGTCATCGCCCACAACAAGACCCTTGCGGCGCAGCTCGCCACCGAGTTCAAGGAGTTCTTCCCGGACAACGCGGTCGAGTACTTCGTCAGCTACTACGACTACTACCAGCCGGAAGCCTACGTCCCCCGCACCGACACCTACATCGAGAAGGACGCCGACATCAACGAGGAGCTTGACAAGCTCCGCCACGCCGCCACTCGCGCCCTGCTCACACGGCGGGATACCCTTATTGTGGCGTCGGTTTCCTGCATCTTCGGTCTTGGCTCGCCGGAGGAGTACCAGAGCTTCGTCGCTTATGTCCGCAAGGGCGAGATGCGCAACCGCCGCCTGCTGATTCGGCAGCTCGTGGACATGCAGTACGAGCGCAACGACATGGACTTCGCCCGCGGCAACTTCCGCGTCCGCGGCGACACGATGGAAATAATGCCTGCTTATGAAGAACTCGGCGTACGCATCGAGTTCTGGGGCGACGAGGTTGAGCGCATCGTCGTAGTGGACCCGCTGACCGGCGAGCTGCTTGGCGAGCGCGACGACATCGAGATATACCCGGCGAAGCACTTCGTAACGTCGCAGGAGAAGATGACGCTCGCGATTCAGGACATCGAAGTGGAACTGGAAGAGTGCGTCCGCGAGTTGAAAGAGCTGGGCAAGCTGCTGGAGGCGGAGCGGCTGGAGTCGCGTACCCGCTACGACATCGAGATGATGCAGGAGACCGGCTACTGCGCGGGCGTCGAGAACTACTCGCGGCACCTGGCGCGCCGCGCTGCGGGCAGCACGCCCTACACGCTGATGGACTACTTCCCGGAGGACTACCTGCTTTTCGTGGACGAGTCGCATATGACGCTGCCCCAAGTACGGGGTATGTTCCGCGGCGATCAGTCCCGAAAGGAGACTCTCGTGGAGTTCGGCTTCCGGCTACCGTCCGCGCTGGACAACAGGCCGCTGAACTTCGAGGAGTTCCAGGAGCACGTCAATCAGGTCGTGTATGTGTCGGCGACTCCGGGGCCGTATGAGCACGAGCACAGCCAGACCATGATCGAGCAGGTCATCCGCCCGACGGGTCTGCTCGACCCCGTAGTGGACGTGAAGCCGACGACAGGTCAGATCGACGACCTGCTGTACCAGATACAGGCGCGGGTGGAAAAGGGACAGCGCTGCCTGATCACCACGCTGACCAAGCGCATGTCCGAGGAACTTGCGGACTACCTGCGCGAGATGGGCATCAAGGTCCATTACCTGCACTCGGAGATAGACACGCTGGAGCGCAGCGAGATACTCCGCGACCTGCGGCTGGGCGTCTATGACGTGGTCGTCGGCATCAACCTGCTGAGGGAGGGCATAGACTTGCCCGAGGTTAGCCTTGTAGCCATTCTGGACGCCGACAAGGAAGGCTATCTGCGCTCGAGGACTGCGCTGGTGCAGACCATCGGCAGGGCGGCGCGCCATGTGGACGGCAGCGTCATCATGTACGCCGACGTGGTTACGGACTCCATGAAGTACGCAATCTCGGAAACGGAGCGGCGACGCGTACTTCAGGAGGCGTACAACCGCGAGCACGGCATCATCCCGCAGGGCATCCAGAAGGACGTGCGCGACATCACCGAGCGCGTGAAGGCGGTCGCTGAGACAACCACCCCGTACATCACGCACGACGACATTCCCAGGGAAGACCTTACGCGGCTTATCAAGGACCTGGAGTCGCAAATGAAGACCGCGTCCCGCGCGCTCGAATTCGAGAAGGCAGCGCTCCTGCGCGATCAGATCATCGACCTGCGCAAGGTGTTAGCCGGATAGGTAAGCCCGCGCGCAGCCGGGTTTTCCAGTACTCAACCCATCTCAGCCAGGCGAAAAGGCACGTCTGGCGAGATTGCCCCCACCGGTCACGGTTCTCCCTGGTCGGATAGTGCTCCTGATCCGCATATACCCTTTTCCCCCGCAGCCTTTAACTCCGCCCAACTTGTCGGGCACAAGTATCTGCGCGCCCTCGAAAAAATTCGAGGCTGGCTTGCTGGAATCATGCGGTCAGCGGTATGAAGGAATTTCGCCACCCGCCCCAATTGATCCTGGGCGCAACAGCAAAATGCTTCAGAGTTCGGGCCTATGGTTCGGGTAAAATGCGCGAACTCTGCCTATCTGTGCGGGGATATAAGGGTCGCTTCTGGATTATGCGGAGGACTTGCCGATGCGGAAGACGGAAGCGTCGCAGACAGTGCAGTTGCCTCGCGTCGCCGGGCGACCATTCTTCAGGGTTACTTCTTCAGCGTTCTTGACTTCACGGGATGCGCGGCACTTGAGACAGTAAGCTTCCATCAAACTTCCCTCCGAAGGATCGTAGGATGAAGGTGTAATCAACAGTGTCTAAGTATATCAGTGTCAAGGTGGATTTTGAACAAGTTTTAATAACTTATTAAAACAATTTTCAAAGAATATGCCGGAGGCAAGTGGTAGAATATCTGAAGGCTTGCCCGACCGTATGGGTGTTGGGGAGGCCTTATTGCGCGTTGCATGGAAATGAGACTAATGACGTGAAACAGGATGGGGCTGGTATGACACTTGAGGTTTTGCGGGAGCTTATGGACGGGGTGCCGGAGTATTGCCGGCTTCGGAACGAAGTGCGCGGCGGCGCGCGGCGGCTGACCGTACAGACGGCGGCGAAGGCAGCGGCGTTCACGCTTGCGTCGTTGCGTCGTGATATTCATGCGCCGCTGCTCGTCGTTGCGCCTCGCCCCGAAGATGCGCGGCGGCTCCACGAGCAGCTTGTTGCCTGGTGCGGCGGCGATGAGGACCTGCTGCACTTCGCGGAGTCGGAGATTCTGCCATTCGAGCGGCTGGACTCGGACGTGGAGACGGTGCATCAGAGACTGCGGGTGCTGTCAAACATCATGGCGCGCGACGAGCGGAATGAGACTGGGTGGCCGATGGTGGTTGCATCGGCGGGCGCGCTCATGCAGCGAACACTTAATCGAAAGGTCATGGATCGCAGCAGCCACACACTGAGACGAGGCGAGGAAGTGGAGCTTGGGGAGTTGCTGGACCTGTGGCGGCGGCTGGGATACCGCTTCGAGTCTGCCGTGTACGCGCCGGGCATCGTGAGCAGGCGCGGAGGCATCATCGACATATTCCCGGTTGCGGCGGAAATGCCCGTGAGAATCGAGCTGTGGGGCAACGAAGTTGACAGCATACGGCAATTCGACCCGACCACTCAGCGGTCGGGAGAAGTGGTGGACTCGGTGCGGGTTACACCGGCGCACGAGATTCTGCCGGCGATGACTCCATACGGAGAGCTGGAACGGCTTGCCGCGCATGTGGATGTGGGCAACTGCACTCCGAGCGTGCAGTCGCGCATACGCGAGGAATTGGAGTTGCTGATGGAGGGCCAGGAGGTTGAGGAGCAAGGATTCTACGCAGGCTTCTTCAATCACGGCGGACTGGCAGACTACTTCAATGACAGCGCCGTGCTGGTGGCGTACAGGCCTGACGAGATTGCGGACGCTGCATGGGAAATTCAGGAGCGCGGACACCAACTGCGGGAGACGAAGGAAGGGCGTGGTGAGCTGCCGCGCAACTTCCCGTCATCGCACCTGTCATGGAGCGAGGTTGAGGCGCAGTTCGAGCGGTTTGGTCAACGGCTGGACTTGCGGGTGAGTTCTGAGGTTGTGTCGCCTTTGGATGGAGCGGGAGCCGGCGAGGACGCGCAGGATGAAGAAGCAATTTCGCTGCCGTTCCTGGGGGCTGGGAACTACTACGGCAACCTGGAGCGGTTCGTGGAGGACGTGTGGGAACTGTCCGAGGAGGACAGCGCGACGGTGATCGCGGTAAGCAGCCACTCGCGGCGGCTGTCTGAAATCTTCGGCGGCGAGGGCGTCGATGTCACACTCGCTGAACGGCTGGACGGAATACCCGACGCCGGCAGCATAACACTGATGCAGTCGGCGGCGGGCGGGCTTAGCGACGGGTTCGTGCTGCCGTTTGACGGGGAAAACAGGGAAGGGCGGCTCGTCGTGTTCAGCGATGTGGAGATTTTCGGCGTAGCCAAGCAGAGGCGCACGCGGCGGCGGTCGGTTCGTGCAGCGCGGGACGCCTTTCTGTCCGAGCTTTCGCCGGGAGACTATGTGGTGCATGTAGAGCACGGCATCGGCAGGTTTCAGGGCACGGTGCGCGGCGTCAAGGGTGAAGGCAACGGAGACGACGACCGCGAGTACCTCTTCATCGAGTACGCCAACGACGACAAGCTGTATGTGCCGCTGGAACACCTTGACCGCGTCGCGCCGTACATCGCGCCGATGGATAGGCCACCCAGTCTGACACGGCTGGGAACGCAGGAGTGGCGGCGAGCCAAGGCGCGCGCCGAGCGCTCCACGCGCGAAATGGCATCCGAGCTGCTTGCGCTGTACGCGGCGCGGGAGATTTCCGAGGGGCATTCGTTCGTGCCGGACGCGCAGTGGCAGTCGGAGCTGGAGGAGTCGTTCCCGTTCGAGGAGACGCCGGACCAGCAGCGCGCAATCGAAGAAGTGAAGTCGGATATGGAATCGCCAAAGCCGATGGACAGGCTCGTGTGTGGCGACGTGGGCTACGGCAAGACCGAGATTGCGCTGCGGGCCGCGTTCAAGGCGGTGCAGGACGGCAAGCAGGTCGCAGTCCTCGTGCCCACGACTGTGCTGGCGCAGCAACACTACGCGACATTCTCGCAGCGGCTGAGCGCATTTCCCACGCGCGTTGAGGTTCTCAGCCGCTTCCGCACCCAGCAGGAGCAGCGCAGCGTCGTCGAGCGTCTCGCGGAAGGAAACGTGGACATCTGCATCGGCACGCACCGCCTGATTCAAAGGGACGTGCGGTTCAAGGAGCTTGGGCTGGTCATCGTGGACGAGGAGCAGCGCTTCGGCGTGGCGCACAAGGAGCGCCTCAAGCGGATGCGGCAGGAAGTGGACGTACTGACGCTGACGGCGACGCCGATCCCGCGCAGCCTGCACATGGCGCTGGCAGGCGTCCGCGACATGAGTACGATGGAGACGCCGCCGGAGGAGCGGCTACCCATCAAGACATACGTGTCTGAGAATAGCGACGCACTGATACGCGAGGCGATACTACGGGAGATCGACCGGCAGGGGCAGGTCTATTTCCTGCACAACCGCGTCTATAACATCGACTACATGGCGCGGCACATCGGCCGTCTGGTGCCGGAGGCGCGTGTGGGTGTCGGACACGGGCAGATGAACGAGGGCGAGCTCGAAGACGTGATGCTCGACTTCGCCGAGGGCAATCTCGATGTGCTGGTATGCACGACCATCATCGAGTCGGGGCTGGACATCCCGAACGTGAACACCCTTATCATCAACCGCGCCGACACCCTGGGACTGTCGCAGCTCTACCAGCTTCGCGGGCGTGTGGGTCGCAGCGCGCGGCGGGCTTACTGCTACCTGCTCGTGCCGCCGTCGGGCAGCATGACCGAGCCCGCGGAAAAGCGCCTGCGCGCGATGCTGGACGCAACCGAGCTAGGCGCCGGATTCCGCATCGCGATGAAGGACCTGGAGATACGCGGCGCGGGCAACATCCTGGGCGCGGAGCAGAGCGGCAACATTCACGCCGTCGGGTTCGACCTTTACACACGTCTGCTGTCGAACGCGGTGGAGGAGCTGCGGGCTAGAGGCGAAGGCGCAGCCGGCGCTCAGCTATCAGCGAACGGCGCTCAGGACGCGCCGCCGAATGGAACCGTAAAGCCGATAGACGGTAGTGCCGTGCAGCAAGAAGAGCGCGCTGAACCGTCACTGGACATTGGCGTCCCGGCAAGCATACCGGAGGACTACATCGAGGACCTGCCGGCGCGTCTGCGGATGTACCAGCGCATCGTTACGCTGGGGACGGCACAGGGGCAGGCAACGACGGATGGCGAAGTGAACGAAGGCGAAGACTCCATCAAGGCGCGAGTAAGCGAGATTGAGGATGAGTTGCGAGACAGGTTTGGCCCGCTGCCGTGGCAGGTCGTGAACCTGCTGTACGTAACGCGGCTGCGCCTGTACGCCAAGGAAGCGGGAATCGAGTCAGTAACGCGGGAGCGCAACCGCATAGTGCTGCGCTACGGCGGCGAGATCGGCGGCGCCCGCCGCGCAATGCAGCGCGCCCTTGGCAGGCACGCCGAGGTAGGCAACACGCAGGTTCGCCTCCCAATGGACGCCCTCGGCGCCGACTGGGAATCCGCGCTCGAAGACGCGCTCAGGGCACTTGCCGAGTTCACGCGCCGAACGCTGGCGGCGCAGCTGGCAGGCGTCCCCGTGTAACGCTACATCCCCCGCCGGATATAATCCGCGATCCGCTCGCCGATCATCATCGTCGTGACGTTCGTGTTCGCGCGCACCGTATCCGGCATGACCGATGCGTCCGCCACACGCAGCCCCTCGATGCCATGCACGCGCCCGTGCTGGTCCACCACGTTCATCGGATCGCTTGCAGGCCCCATGCGGCAGGTCGTCGTCAGGTGCTGACCGGTCGTAACCTCCCGCAGCATCCACGCGTCCAGCGCGTCGTCCGATTCAAGGTCGGAGTCGGTCGGGCTGTATCGTTCCCTCACCACCGACGCGAGGTCAGGATGATCGAAGACATCCACCGCGAGCCGCACAATCTCGCGCAGGCGCCGCCTGTCATCCGGGTCTTCCAGCAGGTGGTAGTCGAGGAACGGCTGCACATGGGGGTCGAGCGATGTGAGCGAAATCCTGCCCTTGCTCTTAGCGAGGTATATCGACCCCGTGATGCGTATGCCCGTCGCCTCCATGCGACTGCCGCCCCGATTGATGCGCTCCGAAGCGAACGACTGCATCCACATCATCATATCGTTGGGACGATCAGAGCCTGTCGCCGTGTAGCGCAGTCCTACTTGTAGGCGCGGCGCAAGCCCGTCCAGTGGAATATGGTCCTGCACGCTCGCGTCTATGAATATTAGTGGATGGTCGCTGAAGTTGCGTCCCACGCCCGGCAGGTCATGTACCACGGGTATGCCCATCTCCTGCAGGTGGTCGGCAGGCCCCACTCCCGACAGCATCAGAAGCTGCGGATTGGCGATGGTGCCGCTGCTGAGCACAATCTGCTCCGCCTCCGCGATGAACCGCTCGCCGCCGCTCTCCACATCCACGCCGGTCACTCGCTTCCCGTCGAATATCAGCCTGTGCGCCATGCAGTTCCCACGAATGGTCAGGTTCAGGCGGTGCCGCGCCTGGCTCAGATAGCCGACGTTGGTGCTCCAGCGGATGCCGTCCGGGTTGTTGCAGGGTATTGGCCCCACGCCATGCGCGTCCGGCGCGTTCAGGTCATCCACGTGCGGAAATCCCAGGTCCCTGCAAGCATTGTAGAAGCCGGTCTGCGACGGATGCCATGTCTCTCGCTTGAATCGGTGACAGATGATGGGTCCCTCGGTGCCGTGAAAGTCGTCCGAGAAGTCGGTGTCCGTCTCCAGCTTGCGGAAGAACGGCAGCACATTCTCGAACTTCCAGTCGTCGTTGCCCATCGCCGCCCAGTCGTCGAAGTCGTGCGTCAGGCCGCGCAGGAACACCTGTCCGTTGATGGCGCTGGTACCGCCCGTGACCTTGCCGCGAGGCACAAGCATCGGCTCGGCGACATCGTTGCCTTTGCCGATGAACTGCCAGTTATGCTCGTCGCTCACCATGATGTCCGTGCCGGTCGCATACCCGAGCTTCAGCTCCTCCGGCAGCGTGTCGAGGTCGGGATAGTCGGGCCCCGCCTCCAGTAGCAGCACCGAGCGTTCGGGGTCCTCGGAGAGTCTTGAGGCAAGAGCGCCCCCACCTGAGCCTGCGCCTATGACGATGACATCGTACTTCACGACTCTCCTCCTTCGACTGAATTAAAGTCCCTCTCCCTCTGGGAGAGGGTTGGGTGAGGGCGCTATCAATTTAGACTATGTTCAATAGCGCCACTATACGCCCGATTTCCTGAAAGTCAATGCACCGATAAAAGTCCCTTCCCTCTCGATGGGGGAAGGTTAGGATGAGGGTGAATCCCCTGTTTGCCGCTAGACACTCAATAGGCGATAAATCAGGCAAACATGGGGTAAAATAATCTGTGGATATCGCCAATATAAGTGTCTTTACGCCACTAGGAGTCTCGAATGTCGCTGACCGGGGAAATGAAAGCCGCAAACGCCGACCTGTGGGAGCGCATGGTCACTCACCCGTTCGTCGAAGAGATGGGCGACGGCACGCTGCCGCCGGAAAAGTTCCGCCGCTACTTCCTGCAGGACTATGTTTTCGTGAAGGACCTGGTGCCGATGATTGCGCTCGGCGCGGCGAAAGCGCCGACCATCGAAGACGGCGACCCGCTGGTGAAGTTCCTCGCGGCGCTGGGTCCCGAGAATGACCTCTTCCAGCGCGCATTCGCCGAGCTTGGCGCAAGCGAAGCCGAATACTCCGCAGCGAGCGCGACACCGACTACGCAGGCATTCGGCGACTTCATTATGCGAACCGCGCTGCAGGGCGACTTCATCGACATTATGACGATCCTGTATGTAACCGAGGGCACATACCTCGACTGGGCGACGCGCCTTCTGGAAGCCGGCCGACGCCCGGACACACCAAAGATCTACGCCGAATGGATAGACATACACGGCCCCGCCGTCCTCGGCGAGCTTGTGAGCTGGCTGCAAGGATTCATCGACAACGCTGACGTCGGCAACCGCCGCGCAGAAATCGAGCGCATCTTCCGCGTTACTCTGCGCTACGAGTACCGCTTCTGGCAGTCCGCCTACCACGGCGAAGACTGGGACTAGTACATTATGCCCCCTCTCCTTGAGGGTGAGGGCTGGGGTGAGGGGTTAAACCCAAACATTACCCATCCGTCTAATACAGAGGAACCCGGCAAATGAAAAAGGTAATGACGATCGCGGGCAGCGACTCCGGCGGCGGCGCAGGCATTCAAGCCGACCTGAAGGCGTTCGCCGCGAACGGCGTCCACGGCACATCCGCCATCACCGCGATAACGGCGCAGAACACCGTCGCCGTAACCGATGTGCTCGCGCTCCCACCGTCCCTGGTGGCAAGCCAGATCGACGCCATCATAGACGACATCGGCGCAGACGCCGTCAAGACGGGCATGCTCGCCAATTCCGCCATTATCGAGATGGTCGCCGAGCGCATAAGGGCGCATTCGCTCAGCCCGGTTGTCATAGACCCGGTGATGGTTACCAGCACGGGCGCGCCGCTGTTCCAGGACGATTCCAATGAAGCAATTCGCACGCTGCTCATGCCGCTCGCCACAGTCGTAACGCCCAACACCCGCGAAGCCGCCGTGCTGACTGGCGAGCAGATTATCACGCTCGACGACATGCGCGACGCTGCCCGCTTCCTCGTCGAATCCACTGGTGCGGCAGCGGTACTCGTCAAGGGCGGACACTTCGACGGTCCCGCGACCGACGTGCTCTACGACGGCAGCGACTTCACCGTCTTCACTGAGGAGCGCATCGACACCACCAGCAATCACGGCACAGGCTGCACCCTCGCGTCCAGCATCGCCGCGAACCTGGCAAAGGGCAACGACCTGCCCACATCCGTCGCCAACGCCAAGGCGTATGTAACGAACGCCATGCGCACAGCAACCCCAATTGGCGCAGGACACGGCCCCCTGAACCACTTCTACATGCTGGGAAACGGGGACTGACGCGGACAGACGTAGTAAGCACTGAAGAAGATCAGTCTGCGAGGCCTGAAATGACCACACCCACAAAGCAACACATAACCACAGCCGAAGAACTGTTCAACATGCCCGACGACGGCTATCGCTACGAACTTGTGAGGGGGGAACTGCGAAAGATGGCTCCAACTGGCGACGAGCATGGAGATATATCGGCTGACATACATATCAGTTTGGGTGTATATGTTAGGGAAAACCGACTAGGCAGGACTCGCATTGCCGAGCCGGGATTCATCCTTGAGCGCGATCCTGACAGTGTGCGCGCCCCCGATGTTGCCTTCGTGCGGCGTGAGCGCATCGAGGAGCTTGGCAGAACTACTAGATATTGGCCCGAAGCGCCTGACCTTGCAATAGAAGTCATTTCCCCGAACGACCGATACTCCGAGGTCAACGAAAAGGTTGCCGATTACCTCGCGGCAGGTACGCGCATGATCGTCGTCGTTAACCCGCGCAACAGGACGGTGAATGTCCATACGGCGGACAGCACCTCAACGCTGGCGATAGGCGATACGCTCGACGGCGGCGATGTCGTGCCGGGCTGGCGGATGCCCCTCACTGACATCTTCGCCGACTAACTGACGAACCGATAAACCGACTAACCACCAGAAAGAAGAGCAACCGATGAAGAACTCCGTAGGAATAGGACTGCTGGGCATGGGCGTGGTAGGCGGCGGTGTGGCGCAGATTGTAACAGGCAAGAGCGCCGAGTTGAAAAAGATGATCGGCGCTCCGGTAACGCTGAAAAGCGCGCTCGTGCGAGACCTCAGCAGGCAGCGCGCCGTCAACTTTTCCGACAACACGCTCACCACACGCGCTGACGATGTTCTCGACAACCCAGATGTGGACATCGTCGTAGAGGTCATGGGCGGCGAACAGCCCGCACTCGACTACATCCTCAAGAGCATATCGCTCGGCAAGCATGTGGTTACCGCCAACAAGGAAGTCATGGCAAAGCATGGCGCGAAAATCCTGACGGCGGCGCACAATCACGGAGTCCAAGTGCTGTTCGAGGCGAGCGTCGCCGGCGGCACGCCCATCATCGCCCCCCTGTTGCGCGACCTTGTGGCGAATGACGTCGTAAGCATCAACGGCATCATCAACGGCACCACGAACTACATCCTCACCAAGATGGCGCAGGAAGGGCAGGACTTCGGAGTTGCCCTCTCCGCCGCGCAGGACCTGGGCTACGCCGAAGCCGACCCGACCAACGACATCGAAGGCATAGACGCCGCGTACAAGCTCGCCATCCTTTCCACCCTCGCCTTCCGCGCCCGCGTCACCGATGCCGATGTGTACAGCGAGGGCATAACCCACCTGACCGCGCAGGACTTCCGCTACGCCAGCGAACTCGGCTACGCCATCAAGCTGCTCGCTATCGCAAGCAAGACGAACGGCGAAGTGCATGTGCGCGTACACCCCGCAATGGTGCCATCCGAAGTAATGCTCGCAAAAGTTGACGGCGTGCTGAACGCCATCGAAGTGCAGACCGACCTCGCGGGCCGCGTGCTGTTCCACGGGCGCGGCGCTGGCGACATGCCCACCACCAGCGCCGTCCTCGCCGATGTCGTAGGCATAGCGCGCAACATCGTCAGCGGAGTCGAAGCCCCGCCGCTGCCGTCGCTCACTGCCGACGTGCGCATTAGCCCCATGGATGCCCTCGAAACGAAGTATTACATGCGCATGAACGTCGTCGAGCGCCCCGGCGTATTCGCCCAGATTCTCAAGGTGCTCGGCGATCTCGATATCAGCATCGCATCCGCCATCCAGAAAGAGACCGACGAAGCAGCCCGCCGCGCCGAAATAGTCCTGATGACCCACCGCGCCAAAGAAGAGTCAGTGCAGGCCGCGCTGAAAGCCATCGATAAGCTGCAGGTCGTCAACGAAATCGGCAGCCTAATCCGCGTCGAAGAGTGGGACTGAAATTGACAACCTTTAGGCATTTGATATAATAAATGTACATTCGCCCCTTGGCAGTACGCTTCGCTCCCGATGCACAATGCATCTGGCGACCACGAGCAAGCCGAACCCCTGGGGCTTTTTATTTGCTCGAATAGGATGCAGGTTCTCGATATGACGAAGGTGGCGATTCTGATTGATGGTGGGTATTTCCTGAAGCGTTTGCCGTCCGTAAGGGATGACATCGATGTATCTGATCCTCATGAGGTCGTCAGGGCGATTGACCAGCTGATTCACGGCCACTTGAGCCAGCTGAATGAGATATATCATGCGCCAAATATGTTTGGGCTTCTATACAGATGCTTTTATTACGATGCTTTTCCTTACGGCAACAAAGGTCATACACTGATAAGCAAACGAAGTGTCGATTTCTCCAAATCAAATGTGGCAATCTTGAGAAACCAGATTTTCGATGTTTTGCGCGGACGATCAAACTTTGCATTGCGTTTAGGAGAAGTCAGGAAGGCCAGCGATAGTTCATGGGTTATGAAGCCACAAACTCAGAAGCGTCTGTTACGAGGTGACATCAACGCTACTGAACTTACTGACAAGGACTTCGTAGCCGACCTTTATCAAAAAGGTGTGGACATGAGGATCGGAATTGATATTGCTTCCATTACGATGAAGCATCAAGCTGATATCATCGTCCTGATATCTGGAGATAGTGATTTCGTTCCTGCGGCAAAGTTGGCGCGAAGAGAAGGCGCTACCTTTATTCTGGATCCGCTCTGGCATAGCATTTCGCATGACTTACTTGAACATATAGACAGGTTGGCGAGCGGTTTTCCTAACCCAAGTGGTCAAGCTATGCGAGGCTTCTAAGCTACAATACAGACAACCACTCCGGTCCGCGTAGAAAAGTGGCATAGCCCCATCGGACTCGTGAAAATTGGACATCGCAGGCATCCTTTCCAATGAGATTACCCACCTCGTACTCGCGCTGATTGCCGGAGTCGCGGCAATGGCGCTCATAGTCGTGCTGCTGTTGTTGCTGAGTAGGTGGTTCCGAAGATAATCACGAGAGCATAAGATTGACCGTCCACACCACCCTCCATATCAACCCTCTCACACCCAATGACTCCGACGAACTGCTTGCGACAGTCCGGCAGATTCAGCAGGACGACCCCCTACGCCCGGTCACAGTAGTCGCGCCAAGCAACTACGCGCTCCTCTCCCTCCGCCACAGGCTGGGACTGTCAGGCATAGCGAATGTCCGCTTCATGGTCTTCCCCCGACTTGCCGAGCTGCTTGGCGCGCCCTCGCTCTCCGCGCTCGGCAGACGTCCCCTTACATCCATAATCAACAGCGCGGTCGTTCGCAGCATCGCATCCGAGGCTACGGGCATGCTGGAGCCTCTGCGCGAACACCCGTCCACGCACCTGAGCCTGCGCCGCACCTTCCGGCAGTTGCGCCACGCCACCGAAGACGCTCTCGACAGCCTCGCCGGGCAGGGAGGCCTGCGTGCCGAGACGATCGCGCTTTACCGCGTCTATCGCGAGCGCATTGCCGAATTCTACGACGACGAAGACCTCGCGGAAGCCGCTACGAAAGCCGTGCGAAGCGAAAGCGCCTATGGACTCGACGACCTCGGCTCCATCGTATTCTTCCGTGTGCGTGGACTGACGCCTTCGCAGACATCGCTCGTTCAGGCACTCGCCGAGGATGGCCGCTGCGCCGTCCTACTGGGCAAGGCTGGCGACCGTAACGCTGACGCATCCATAGATGCGCTGGCAGACCACCTGCGTCCGGCGCTTGATGCACCACTGACAGCCGCAGACCAAGAGACAGATCAGCCCAGGCCGCACTCCCACCTGCTGGTCGCTCCCAACGCGCACCAAGAACTGCGCTGGGTCATCCGCCACATTATGCAGCGCGCCGAAGCCGGCACACCATTCCACCGCATGGCCGTGCTGTATCGTAAGGATGCCCCCTACGGCACGCTAATACGCGAGGAACTTGCACTCGCCGATATTCCCGTCGCCGGCCCCAACACCGCATCGCTCGCAGACACCGCCGTTGGCAGCGCGCTGATCGGACTGCTGGGCATGCAGGAAGCCGATTTCTCCCGCGACACCGTGATGGCGTGGCTCACCGGAAGCCCCCTCAAGCCGCCATCCGGCATCAATGCCGCTTCCTTCAATCCGACGCTGTGGGACACCATATCCAAGAAGGCGAATGTCGTGCGCGGCGCGGAAAACTGGGAGCAGCGGCTCAGCCAATTCGCCGACAATCAGGAGAGTGCCGCTTCCGAGTGGGAACAGGCTGAGATTTATGAGTCTCGCGCCTTCCGTATGCGCGCTGACGCTGAAGTGGCTCGCCAACTGCATACCTTCATCTACGGCCTCATCGAGTCGGCATCCCCGGCAGCCAGCGCATCGTGGAGCGACTACTCCGACTGGGCTAATGACCTGCTTGACCGCTACCTTGCGCCCTACGACAGCCTGCCACCCGCCGAGCAGCGCGCCTACGACCGGGGCGAGCGCATCCTTGAAGAGTTGAAAGCGGCTGACGAAATCTCGCCGAATCCGTCCTTCGAGGTGTTCCGCCGCGCACTGAGCGAGGCGCTGCAGGCATCGGTCGGCCACCTCGGTTCGGTCGGGCATGGCGTGTTCGTCGCGCCCCTGAGACTGGCAGCCGCAATGAGCTTCGACATCGTGCATATCGTCGGCACGATCGAGGGCGCGGTCCCTCCCGCCGTCCGGGACGACCCACTCATACCGGAGCGCGACCGCGAGCGGGCGGGCGGCTCCGCTGCTGGCCTGCCCCTTCAGCAACAGCAGAAGGACGACGAGCGTTACGACTATCTCGCCGCGCTCGCCACCGCGCCGGAGCGCACGCTGTCCTACCCTGTCGCAGACCCCGCGGGACAGCGCGAGAACTTCCCCTCACGCTGGTTCCTCGAAGAGGCGTCGCGGCTTGCGGGAGAGCAGGTCTTCTCGTCCACGCTGCCGGAGTACAGCGGAAGCGAATGGATGACCGTCATCAGGTCCATGCGCCACTCGTTCGAGACGTCGCAGGTCAGCGTCCATGCCGATGGGCACGACTACAACATGGAGCGGCTGCAATCATGGAAGTCTGCCGGACTGCGCGCCGCTGACCATCCATTCGCCGCTGACGGCGTGCTCGCCGCGTCGATGCGCCTGAGCGCCGCGAGATTCGGCAGGAGATTCACAGAATGGGACGGCAATCTCAGCGCGGCGGGCGCGGACTTCGGCGAGATGCTGACCGGTCGGCCCCTGTCGCCCACGAGTCTCGAACGCTGGGCGAAATGCCCCTTCAGCTACTTTCTCGGCGCCGTGCTCCGCCTGAGCGCCGAAGACAGCCCCGAGGACATCTACGAGATCTCGCCGCTGGAACGCGGACTGCTCATTCACAACATTCTCGAAAAGTTTGTCGAAGCCGCCGAAAGGGAAGGCAGCCTGCCCGCGCCGCAAGAAGAATGGACTACGCATCACCGCGCCGAAATGCGCCGCATCGCCGCGCTGCAATTCGAGGACACTGAAGCGAAAGGCGTAGCCGGCAAGGCAGTGATGTGGCAGATTGCGCGGGACGAGATACTCATAGACCTCGAAGCCTTTCTTGAGGCCGACCTGCGGACGCGCCGGCAGTTCGGCGTATCTCCCATGCTTGCGGAGGCGGAATTCGGCATCAGTCAGGACGGCTGGCAGCCCGCCGTGCTCACGCTCCCCGATGGCACGCAGGTCAGATTCCGCGGCAAGATTGACCGCGTTGACGCGGATAGCGCTGGAGAGCGTGCGCTGGTGCTGGACTACAAAACCGGCGGGTCTTACTCATATCGAAACCTGAAGGACGACCCTATTGATCGCGGCCAGCGCCTTCAGCTCGCCATATACTCGCTTGCGGCGCGGCAGGCGCTCGGCGAGCGCGCTGACGTCAGCGCCGCGTACTGGTTCGTCACCAGCGGCGGCAAGTTCGAGCTGGTGCCCGCGCAGCCCGTGAACATTGAGTCCGAAGGCGTGATGGAACGCTTCAGCGAGGGCATGTCAACGATAGTAGGCGGCATTCGGCAGGGCATGTTCCCCGCGAACCCCGGTCCGGGCGATCCCAACAGCTCCAACAATCGCCAGACCAACTGCAGATTCTGCGACTTCAAGACCCTATGCCCGTCAAGGCGCGATGTCCAGTGGAGCCGCAAGAGGAGCGCATCAGCATTGACTGACTATCTGAGCCTGACAGGAGACGAGCCTTAACCCCCAAGCAAATTGATGACTGACACGGTCAACACGGCAACGACTCCGATAATCAACCCCCATAGCTGAGCTTTCATGAAGGTCAATTCTCTTTCAAGATATTCCAACCGGGTTTCATTGCTTGCCACTCTCTCGCCTAGCGGCTGTTCGTATTGAGGCGTAGTCATAACGCGCTCCGTATTGCAAATCTGTTGGCGGGACGCATTATAGCAAAAACAAAATTGTAGAAGACGGAACGCAAAATCCAACCTCTCCATCCTGTTAGTTCTATGTTCCAACCGCAAGACAACACAGAACGAAAACGCATCGCAACCTCGCTCGATGAGACGCTGTTCGTCGAGGCGGGCGCGGGCACCGGCAAGACGACCAGCCTTGTTGACCGCATCCTCGAACTCGTGGGCAGCGGCGCGACCACCCTCGACAGGATTGCCGCTATCACCTTCACTGAGGCCGCCGCCGCGGAACTGCGCGACCGCATCCGCACCGCACTAGAAAAGTCCGTAGATGACGACTCGCTCAGCGACGAGGAGCGGTCGCGCAGCAGGCAGGGAGTGGAGCAGCTCGACAACGCCGCTATTCAGACGCTCCACAGCTTCGCCGCCGCGCTCCTGCATGAGCGTCCCCTCGAAGCCGGACTGCCCCCGTCGTTCGACACGATGGACGCCATCGAAAGCCAGCTTGCCTTCGACGAGGCGTGGACGCAGTGGATTGACGCCGCGCTGGACGATCCCGCCCTGCAGCCGCACTTCCTGATGACGATTTCTCTCGGTCTGAAGCTGGACGGCTTGCGTTCGATTGCCCTGAAGTTCCACGAAAACTACGACCTGCTCGCCGGTGCCGCATTCGACGATCTATCCACCGGAGACTCAGCCGCACCGTCAGCCACGCGCAGGCTCATAGACTCCGCTCCCGAATTTGAAAGGCTCTGCCGGTTCTCACAGCTCGGCAACGGCGATGTCCTGCACACTCACACGCAGGCAAAGCTGACCTCCATCCGGCAGTTCGCATCGTTGGATGCCGCATCCCCCGCAGCCGTCCGACTGCTCACACGCCTGCTCCCGCTCCGGCAGCGGGGAGGCCGCCAGTCGGACTGGGATACTGATCCCTCGGATGGACAGAATGCCTGTAGAACTCTTAAAGCATTGCTCCAGGAACTCGATACCGAAGTCGCCGATGCCATCGCGGAGACGCGCACCGCCGCGCTGGTTCCGCTGCTCGGCGCGCTCAGGGCATTCGTGCTCGAATACGCCGACAGGCGCAAGGCGCAGGGGCGCGCGGGCTTCCAGGACCTGCTTGTCTGGGCGCGAAACATGCTGCGCGACAACCTCGACGCTCGCGACCACTTCCGCCGCCGCTTCTCACACCTGCTCATAGACGAGGCGCAGGACACCGACTTCATTCAGGCGGAAATAGCGATGTTCCTCGCCGAGCATGTACAGCCGAACACACCCGCCGCTGCCAGACCCAACGACTGGGCTGACATTACGCCACAGGAAGGAAAGCTCTTCGTGGTCGGCGACCCGAAGCAGTCCATTTACCGCTTCCGCCGCGCCGACGTGCGACAGATGCGCCGCCTGCAGGAACGCATGGGCGGCGACACCCTCCGGCTCGTGCAGAACTTCCGCTCACAGCAGCCCGTAGTCAAGTGGGTGAACACCCTCTTCGCCAAGTGGATGTCTGAAGAGGGCGGCGATCAAGCAAAGTACACGCCTATCAACCATCGCTGGACGGCGCAGACCGGCCATCCCGCCGCGCCGCGCGTCTGGTCCTTAGGCGAGGAGACGGAAGGCAAGACGGACGAGGTGCGCCGCAAGGAAGCCGCCGAAATTGCGATGCTGCTGCACCAGATTGTCGGCGAGCAATGGCAAGTCCTCGATACCAATAATCCTGTCGATGAGGCAGGCAATGAGCAGTATCAAGACACAAAATACTCGGACATCTGCATCCTGATGCCCACTCGCACCGCCCTCCGCACGCTGGAACTCGCCCTCGACGACGCTAATGTCCCATACCGGCTGGAGGGCGCATCCCTCTTCTTCGACACGCAGGAGGTGCGCGACCTGCTCAACTGTCTGCGCGCCATTGACGACCCTTCAAACGAGATAGCCATAGTCGCCGCTCTGCGCTCTCCCGCCTTCGCCTGCACAGACATCGAACTCCTACAATTTCATCAGGTACATCGCACATTCAACTACCTACACATAAAACCCCTTCCCCATCAGGGGGAAGGCTGGGACGGGGGTGAAGAAAACCCTGTCGCTGCGTCCCTCTCCGTACTGAGGGACTTCCACGATACCCGCATGTGGACGGCAACCCCCGCGCTCATAGACCGCTTCATTCGGGAACGTCTCCTGATGGAATCGGCCCTGAGCCGGCAGCGCGAACGGGAGCAGTGGCGCCGCTACCGCTTCCTCGTCGAGCAGGCGCGTGCCTTCGCTGCGGCGGGTGGCAACGGACTGCGCGCCTTCCTAGAGTGGGTGCAGCGCCAGGCTGATGAGGGCGCGCGCGTAACCGAGGCACCCGTGCCGGAGTCGGACGAGGAAGCCGTCCGCATCATGACCGTGCATGGGGCAAAGGGACTGGAGTTCCCCGTCGTCATTCTGACCGGACTGAACAGAGACCGTGACGTTCGGCTTGACAGCGTCATTTTCGACGGCGGCAACGTCGAGGTCGGCATCGGCAGCCGAAGCAGCCGCTTCCAGACGGCGGGCTACGATGAGCAAGCCAGGAGAGAAGGACTCTTCGACGACCACGAGCATGTGCGCCTCCTCTATGTCGCCACGACACGGGCGCGCGACCATCTCCTGCTCAGCCTTCACAGGCCCGACAAGCGCAACGCCAATATGGACTCCACGCAGATTGCCGAACTGCTCGAAGACCATGACGACCTGTGGCAACAAGTCGAACTTCAGCCGCAGTACCAAGCGCAGGCAATCGCGCAGCAAGCCCAGTCCGCCGCCCAGTCCCAGCAGCCCTTCGACCTTGCCGAACACTCCGTCGAGGCGCGCGAAGACTGGCATAGTAGGCGACAGGACGTCATCGAGACACAAAGCAGACCCGCGTCCGTCGCCGCAACATCCCTTGCGGGCACATCAAAGGATGAGTCAGACGCCGAGATCGACAGCGAGGACATGCAGCCGTCAAGGCGGGGGCGTGGTGGCGCGCCGCTCGGCAGAGCCGTCCATGCCGTCCTCCAGACGATAGACCTCGAAACCGGCGAAGGTATAGGGGACACCGCCCGCGCTCAGGCGACCGCAGAGGGCATACCCGGCTCGCAGTCCGATATAGTCAAGCTCGCGTGGACAGCCGTCAACAGCGACGCAGTGCGCCGCGCGGTGTCATCAGGCCGCTACTGGCGCGAGGCGCATATCGCCGCCCCCATCGGCGACGGCGTGCTCGAAGGCTTCATAGACCTGCTCTTCGAGGAAGACGGCGAGCTCGTAATCGTGGACTACAAGACCGACGCCATAGACGCCAACGCCGCCGAGTACATCGCCAACAGCCGCTACCGCGAGCAGGCTGGCAGCTACGCCCTCATCACCGAGCAAGTCACCGGCAAGCGCGTAAAGGATGTAATCTTCCTCTTCCTGCGCCCCAAGCAAGAAGAGCGCATGCCGGACCTGGAAGCACTGAAGGCGGCCGCGGAGCGCACCGCCGAGGCGTATCTACACGGATAGACGGGATAAAGTCCCTTCCCCCTTGATGGGGGAAGGTTAGAGCCTGTCCTGAGCTTGCCGAAGGGATGGGGCTGATAGTCCTTCCCATCCTGTCAATCCATGTAAGTTCTACTCCCAGATACTCCCCATCTGCCAGGCATCGAACGACGCCAGCCGCGCACTGCTGCCTCGCGCGAACACCGACACGCCGCTGCTGTCCTCTCTCTGCGGATACACTCGCAGCGTCAAGCACTGCCGGTCGTTGGCGAACACCTCCACGATGCTGCGGTCCACGAATACCCGAAGCCGCAGCGGTTCGTCCTGCGCCATCTTGATCGGCCCCGTCTCAGGCGTCCGCGCAAATACGTCACTGTTTAACGAAGCCTCCGCCCCGTCTATTTGCAGCGAACTCATGTCGAAGCGCCGATTGTCCTGCAGGTACAGCGATATGCGCGTACGCTCCGCGCCGTCCGGCGACCGCAGCACATACAGCCCCACCTCGCGAGCATCTCCCGGCTCGATGACCGCCTCAATCTCCACAGCCTTGCCTCCGATGCCGTCCAGCACTACCTCTTCGTTCGCCGGAATGTCCATCGCCTCGACCTGCCTGTGGTCATATCGCAGCGACTCCACATCACCCGCCACCGACATGCCGAGCGTCCCGCCGTCAGCCAGCGAGCCGTCCCCAAGCCAGTAGAAACGCGGCAGCGACATAATGTCGTCCCATCCGGCGGGAGGCTTACCTTCCTTCACATTGAAGATCGCAGTGAATAGACCGTCCGGCCCGATAGCCGCAGACGGCGCATGCAGCGCGCCAACCGTGTATGAGCCATAGTTGATTCGCTGGTGCATATCCGGCGTGAACTCGTGCGTATCAGGATCGTAATCGCCGATATAGCAGCGCCCCGAACGCTTGTGGCTGAACAGCAGCAGCATGTGCTTGCCACTCGGCTTGCCGTTCCTATCGCTCAGCGGCCAGAACACCGGCACCGCCTGGTCCTCCCCGCGCTCCGCGAAGAACGTGTCCTCCAGCAGCGCCCCGATGTGCTCCCATTCCGCCAAGTCTTTCGAGCGGAAGAGATGGTCTATTCCCTGGCAGTCCTCGCCGCGCACGCCGTCCTTGTACGTGCCCGACACCGAGTAGTAGTACCCGTCGTCCTGCTTCCAGATGCACGGGTCGAACACGCGATACGGCAGCCCGTTCTCGTCCATCGGTACTATGGGAATAATCGGGTTATTCGGGTGCTTCCGCCAGTTCAGCAGCAGCGGGTCCGACGCCGTGGCAATGGCATTCCCCGACTCCGTGCCGTGATAGATGGCGATAACGCGGTCGTCCTCCACCAGCGACTGCCCGCTATAGCAGTCCTTCTCCGTGTCGGGATACAGCGCAAGCGGCAGGTCGCGCCAGTGGATCAGATCGTCGCTCACCGTATGCCCCCAGTGAACGCGGTCCTCCGCGCCGCCCGGACGGTACTGGTAGAACAGGTGCCACCGCCCCTGCCAGAAGCACAGCCCGTTGGGGTCGTTCATCACGTTCTGTGGCGGCGAAAAGTGGTAAGCCGGACGGTACGGATCAGCCGAAAGCCGTCGCCGCGCGTCCGCAAACGCCTGCAGCTGCGAATCCGACTCCAGCGCGCGAAGCTGCGCGTCCAAAGTGTCGGGATAAGTCGGCCCCGAAAGTGGTGGGTAATTGGCAGTAGTCATACGCATAATTCCTGACTCAAAAATCTATCTGGCCCAATAGCAAAGGCTGGCATCCCTATCCTATGACAAGAAATGCCAGCCTTCAATCCGAGCTATGCTCGACTGGTCGGGGAGACTGGATTCGAACCAGCGACCCCCTGCACCCCATGCAGGTGCGCTACCAAACTGCGCTACTCCCCGGCCAGTCATGAGAATAGCACAGCATATAGGCGCCTTCAAGAGAATCATAGACGTGCGGTACTCGCCTACGGCGTCGAGGACACATGATTCGTATGGCGCGTGATACAATGGCGTTCTAGGAAGCTATTGAACATGGAGGAGAAGCACCATGACAAACACCGTAGAGTTAACGCTGGACGAAGTGTACGAAGCGCTGAGAGACGTGTACGACCCCGAGATTCCGGTGAACATCGTTGACCTTGGGCTGGTGCGCGACGTTTCGCTGGTCGAAGGCAACATCGACATGAAGATGACGCTCACCTTCGCGGGCTGCGGCATGGGACCCTACATCGCGCAGCAGGCGGAGTGGAGGCTTGCCGAACTCGAAGGCGTCGAGGACATCAACGTCGACCTCGTATTCGACCCGCCCTGGACCCCCGACGAGATCACCGAAGAAGGCAAGAAGCTGCTCGGACTCGACTAGCGAAGTCAATCAGTTCTTTCAGTCGCTCAGCCCTTCTATGTCCCTTCCCACTTGATGGGGGAAGGTTAGAGCCTGTCCTGAGCTTGCCGAAGGGATGGGGTGAAAATCCCTTCACCCTATCCATCCATGCGACATCTGACGCACTGACTAACTGACCAACTGACAGACTGAAAGGCTAAGGAACTGCCATGACTATGAATCCGCAGCAGCAGGCGCACGCGCGCCAGCGCATAGAATCGATGCGACGCCAGTTCGAGCAGAAGCGGCAGGTCGCCGGCGCGCTGGCGCAGATCAGCCACAAGATTGGCGTGTACAGCGGCAAGGGCGGCGTCGGCAAGACAACCGTCGCCGTAAACCTCGCCGCAACCCTCGCGCACGAAGGGCACAGCGTGGGCATCCTCGATGTGGACATCGACTGTCCCAACGTCGTGCGCGCGATGAAGGTCGCCGAGCGCCCGCAGGTCGGCCAGGACAACAAGATGCTGCCGTCAGAGCGCTTCGGCGTCAAGGTCATGTCTATGGGCTTCTTCCAGCAGAACGAGGAAGAGGCAATCATCTGGCGCGGTCCAATGGTCCACAACGCCATCAACCAGCTGCTCCAGACCACCGACTGGGGCGAACTGGACTACCTCGTAGTTGACCTGCCCCCCGGCACGTCGGACGCCCCCCTTACCGTCATGCAGAACCTCGAACTCGACGGCTTCATCGTAGTCACCACCCCGCAGGAACTCGCAAAGATCGACGCCAAGCGCTCCATCAACATGATTCGCAAGCTGCAAGTCAAGGTGCTCGGCGTAGTCGAGAACTTCTCCGGCGAAATCTTCGGCAGCGGCGCAGGCGAGGAGCTTGCCAGCGAACTCGGCCTAGACTTCCTCGGCAGCCTCGAACTCCGCCCCGACTACCGCGACACCTCCAAGCCGACCGTCCTGCTCAGCAACGACGTGCTGAGCGAGTATTCCGGCATTGCGGACAGGGCTAGAATCGCGCTTGAAGGGAGCTGACATGAACGAGAATGAAGGCAAGGACAACGAAGTAACAAAAAGGCTTACTTATGTTAGTACGGAATCCCTCCAGTTCAGGCTGCCGGAAATGCTTGTGTGTCTGCTGGAAGGCGATACGGTGGTGATAAGGCACCGAGGCAAGACCATAGGGTACATGATGCCCCGGGACGAAGATGTGGAGCAAGGGTTGCGCGAACTGAACGAAGCGGTTGTGGAGCGCCTTCGTGACGAGCGCAAGGATGTGCCCAAAGTAGAGATAACAAGAACGGACATCATAGATCTTATCCATGCGCGCGAGTGATAGTGTCTCTCATTTGTCTGTCATAGACGCTTCGGTCGCTTCTGCTTGGATGCTGGACGATGAGTCAGTCTCGTTCGCCGACGAAGAATACGCAATCGTACAAGCGAATGGCGGCTTTGTGCCGCAGCACTGGCACTTCGAGATACGCAACGCCTTGCTTATGGCGGAACGGAAAGGTCGCATTGTACAGGGCACGATTGCCGCGCACCTGAATAGATTGAGCAACCTTTCTATAAGAACAGACCAAACGCCTGACCTAGACGTGGCGCTTGAGTTGGCGCGACGGCATCAACTGTCATTCTACGACGCCTTGTATCTGGAATTAGCTATGCGTCGTGGCTTGTCACTCGCTACCCTCGACAACGCCCTCGAACGCGCCGCCACTTCTGAGGGTTTACCCCCACTGCCGTAACCTTGACCTGTGCCAGTCGTGCCGGGCCCCCGCTAATGACAAAAAGATAAAGAAACTGCTGGAGGAATCAACATGTTCTACAGACTCTACACAGGCGACGATGGTCAGTCCCACATGGAAGAAGGCTTCGAGCCGCCGGAAGTACAGGATGCCACCGGCATCGTCGTCCGCAAGCAGGAAGTAGGCTACTTCATCGACTGGCATCCCGCCCCACAGCGGCAGTACATCATCACCTTGCGCGGCAATGTCGAGATCGGCCTCGGCGACGGCACCGTCTATACCCTCGGACCCGGCGACATGATGCTCGCCGAAGACCTCACCGGGCAGGGGCACACGACCAAGGCTGTCGGCGACGAGACGCGCGTCTCCGTAGCCATCCCTCTGGGCTGATTTCCCTGCCACAGAAACTTTCAACCCTATGAACGAGTGCTGGCGCTTTGACGCTGCCTGCCTGTTTTGACGGCTCCACTCATGTGGGAATATACTTACGCCTGTTGAGACCAATCCCTAATCAATGCCAAGGGGTTTACCATGAGCTATCAGGACATCGTCGTTACTAAAGATGAAGGCGTCGGCATCATCCGCCTGAACAGGCCGAGGGTACTGAACGCGCTGAGCAAGAGACTCTACCGCGAGGTGGACACCGCCATCACCGAAATGGAAGAGGACGCCGACATCAAAGCGGTGATTTTCACCGGCACTGGCGACCGCGCGTTCTCCGCGGGCGCCGACATCCACGAACAGGTCCGCGACGCCGAGAACCCGCCACCGCCTGATCCCGGGCGCAGCGAATACTCGTGGCATGTCGCCGCATGCACCAAGCCGACCATCGGCGCGCTCAACGGGCTTTCATACGGTGGCGGCGCCGTGATGGCGTCCAGCTTCGACATTCGCGTGGGCTGCGAGCGCTCCAGATTCCGCTTCCTCGCGGCATCATACGGTCGCGTGAACTCCACCTGGACACTGCCGATGCAGGTCGGCTGGCCCAAGGCGAAGGAATTGCTATTCACAACATGCGTGGTCGAGGCGGAAGAGGCGTACAAGATCGGTCTGCTCAACCATCTCGTCCCTGCGGACGAGCTTATGCCCAAGGCAATTGAGATCGCGAAGCAGATCGCCGCGAATGACGCACGCATGGTGCAGGGCATCAAGGAGCTGATGATTGACGACGTTGGCGAGGGCTGGCGCTGGATGCACGACAACGAATCCGCGGCTCAGAAGGGCAAACTCGCTCCCACGCCCGTAGAGGAGGGCTTCGCCGACTTCCTCGCCCGCAAGGGACGCAAGGACGCCTAGCCAAGCTAGGCTAATAGGGTTTGAAGCAAACGGACGAGTGATGACAACCGACTCGGACAGGATCAGCCGTCTTGAAGGCGCTTATGAACACTTGGCAACGAAGGCGGATATTGCCGAGATGAAGACGCGAATAGCTGGACTGGAAGCGGAAATGCGTCTGCAACGCTGGCTTGCCTTGGCGATATTGGCAGTTGTTATTGCGGGAGTCGCGGGGCAGTTTCTGTCGTAACGGAATATGGGAACATTCAGCGTACCGATAAGCATCGGCGACCCGCAGGGCGAAAACTGGATTGAGTTCGACGCCCTTGTGGACACAGGCGCTTCGATAGTATCCGTGCCGGCCTCATTATTAATTGACTTGGGCATCAAGCCTGCCACGCAACATCGATTCCGATTTGCACAAGGTAGTGTGAGGAACATGGACATAGGCGAAGCGCGAATACGGATCGACGGACTGGAAACGGCCACTCTAGTGGCATTCAACGACGAAGGCACGCCGGTGCTTCTAGGCGCGCTCGCGCTGGAAGCCCTGTTCCTCGGCGTCGACCCAGTCGAACAGAGGCTTGTGCCGGTGGACGGACTCCTGATGTCGCCGGTGATGTTAGACTAACAAGAACCATGAGATGGATGAATAAGGGAACGTGGGATGATGACAACCGACTCTGACAGGATCAGCAGGCTTGAAGGCGCTTATGAACACTTGGCAACGAAGGCGGATATCGCCGAACTGAAAGCGGAGATGCGTCTGCAACGATGGCTTGCCTTGGCGATATTGGCAGTTGTGATTGCGGGTGTCGCTGGGCAGTTCCTGTCGTAACAGTCTGTCTCACTGAGCCGCTATCAATTCAGGAACGAAAACCAGACATAATTGAAAGGGACATACGCCGATGACATCTGCAAATGGCAAGCTGAACACACCGCTAGAGGGCATTCGAGTGCTGGACCTGGGCCGATACCAGGCAGGCCCCCGCTGTGCCCTGATGTTCGCCCGCATGGGCGCCGAGGTAATCAAGGTGGAGTCGGTTCGCGGAGACGAGAGCCGCGCCAATGGTCCGCGCGTTCGCGGGCAGTCCGCCTACTGGGTACAGTACAACAGCGGCAAGAAGAGCCTCGCCATCAATCTTCGCACCGACAAGGGCAAGGAGGTCCTGCGCGAGCTCGTAAAGGTGTCCGACATCCTCCTGCAAAACTTCCGCCCCGGCACCATCGACATCATGGGCTTCGGCTACGACAAGCTCAAGGAGCTGAACCCCAAGATAATCATGATCAACGTCTCGGCTTACGGGCAGTACGGTCCCAACCGTGACAAGGTCGGCTTCGACCCCATCGGTCAGGCGATGGGCGGACTTATGTCCCTCACCGGCTATGGCGACCTGCCCCCAATCAAGACCTACTTCCCGCTGATCGACCGCATCACCGCGCTGCACGCCTGCATCGGCGCGCTTGCCGCCCTGCGTGAACGCGAAATCTCCGGCGAAGGGCAGGCGCTGGAAGTCTGCCTCGCCGACACCGGCTTCACCGTCAACGAAATCCCCATCTCCGCCTACCTCAGCGGAGGCGTGGAGACCGAGCGCGCGGATTCCGCGGTCGGCGGCGGCGGAACTCCGTTCGGTGGTATGTATGAGACGGCTGATGGCTATGTCATTCTTGCCGCGGGCAACGACAACATGTGGCCCCGCACATGCGCCGCGCTCGGCCATCCCGAATGGCTGGAGGACCCGCGCTTCGAGACGCGCGACTCCCGCACCGAGCATGTGGATGTCCTCGAAGAGGAGATCGGTGCCTGGCTCAAGCAGCGCACCACCAAGCAAGCCGTTGACGAACTCTCCGATCACAGCATACCGGTCGCTCCCGTGAACTCCACCGAGCAGGCAGCCAACGAGCCGCAGCTTCACGAGCGCGACATTCTGATGGAAGTGCCCGACCCTGTGGCAGGCACGATGTGGGTCAGCGGCGAGTCCATCAAGTTCAGCCGCACGCCTATGGTAGTCGGCTCCGCGCCCACCGTCGGACAGCACACACGCGAGCTTCTCGCCGACATCCTCGGCTACTCCGACGACCAGGTGCAGGCTCTAGTTGACGAAGAAGTAGTCGGCGCCAGCTAACTACTGCGAAATTAGGATATTTTCGGAAGGAGTGTTTATGATAAGCGTTCCTGTATGGCGACAAGAGCAAGAACCGGTATGGATTGCCTGTCAGGATATTACAGAGTCTCCCGGAACTAGCGAACTCATTGTGCAATTCGAAGCGAATGGTGAGAATTTTGTCTCATTCGTGCCTGAGCGCTTTGTTGACCGTGAGAGCAAAGGGTTGTGGGGAGTCATCATCGCTGATTGTCCAGGTGCCGTGCTGGTGGAAATCCCCGCAGAAACCCTAACCTCAGGGGCTAGAATTCTTGTGCAGGAATCGGAAATGCAGTCCGTTTTCGTCTAATGTGACTATTTCATGATACTTAGTGATCGAGAAATCTGGATGGAAATTGCAAGCGGTCATCTCAGTTTTGATCCTGCAATTGAACTTAATCAAGTCGTACCTTCTGCCGTTGACCTTCGACTTGGCAATCATTTCACTGTCTTCAAGACTCCACCAACAGGAGTTGACACAGTTATCGATCTGGCGAGGGTCAACAATGTTGAAGAAATAGCTTCGGCATACGGTGACACACACTTTCGTGAAGCTGGTAAGCCATTTCGGTTAGAGCCCGGAAAATTTGTACTGGCTTACACTATGGAATATGTCAAGCTACCTAACTACCTCGCCGCGAGAGTAGAAGGGCGTAGCTCTCTTGCACGATTGGGAATATCAATTCATCAGACTGCTCCAACTGTTCATGCAACCTTCGAAGGTCAGCTGAGATTGGAAATTTCCCTTACGGGGCCTTATCCATGCCTGTTATATCCTGGTCAAAAGATCTGTCAATTGATAATTGAACGGTTGGGAACACCTGCGCAGACAAGTCTCAATAGCCAGTTTCAGCAGCAAAGACAGCAGAATACAAGTGGACGACAGGGATAAAGCAACATCTTGCAAACCATCATCAACGACCCCGGCGACTTCTCCTACGTGATCGGGCCTTACAAGCAGCCCGTGGCTACCGTCTCGCCCGGCGAGACCTTCATCGTCGAAACTGCCGACGCCTTCGAGAACAGAATTACCTCGCCCGACGACGACATCACGCAGATAATCACGCTGCCCTATGTAAACCCTCTGACCGGCCCCATATATGTCGAGGGCGCGGAGAAAGGCGACACGATCGCCGTCACCATCCACTCCATCGAGGTCACCCGCAACTACGGCGTCAGCGCGCTCATCCCGGAGTTCGGCGGGCTGTGCGGTACGGTCTTCACCCGCACCCTGAACCCGCCCCTCCCGCCGCGCGTCATGTTGCACCCTATAAGCAATGGCGAAATAACCTTCTCCGATGACCTCGATATCGCCGCCATTCCCTACGAGCCCTTCTACGGCACGATCGGCACGGCGCCGGAGCTGGAGGCAATCTCATCGCTCGCCCCCGGCTTCCATGGCGGCAACATGGACGCCGCCGATGTCTGCCCCGGCAACACCATCCACCTGCCTGTCAACGTACCCGGTGCGCTCCTGCACATCGGCGACGGCCACGCCGCTCAGGGCGATGCCGAGGTCTGCGGAGTCGCCACCGAGATTCCCACGCGCGGCACTCTCACCATTGACCTCATCAAGGGGCAGTACGTCGCCACTCCGCGAGTCGAATCCGACGACTTCCTGATGACAGTCGGCAGCGCGCGCCCGATGGAGGACGCCGCCCGCATCGCCTTCTACGAGCTAGTGATGTGGCTCGAGTCTGCCTACGGCATCGAGCGCCTGACCGCATACCAGCTCTGCTCTCAGGTCGCCCGTGTGCGCCTTGCCAACATGGTGGACATCCTCTACTCGGTCGTAGCGAAGTTCCCCAAGCGCTACCTGCCCCGCAGTTAAGGGCCATATTTTCCCTTCCCCCTTGATGGGGGAAGGTTAGGATGGGGGTGAAACCTGCACCCTAAACAATGTTGAATCTGACATCAACGCCTATTGACAATACCGGATAGCCTTACGACATGCCCGATTCCCAACCCTCACAAAAATCCTTCGACGCCAACGGCGTCCGCCTTCACTACGCCGACTGGGGCAATCCACATGACGACGCGCCAGTAATGGTGCTGCTGCACGGCTTGCAGGACTGCGCCCGGAGCTGGGACATCTTCGCCGCCGCAATCCGCTCCGAATACCGCGTCATCGCACTCGACCACCGAGGTCATGGCGACAGCGCCCATGCCACGCCCGACACCTACGGCTTCCGTGATTACATCTCCGACCTTGAATTTCTCGTCGCGCATCTTGGATTGAGCGACTTCGTTCTCGTCGGCCACTCCGCAGGCGCGCGCTACGCCTTCGTATTCGCCGCCGAGCAACCCGAACTCATCCGCTCGCTGGTCGTCGTGGACATCGACCCCGACGCAATCAACCCGGACTCTCAGGGCATGTTCGTCCGATACAACACCGAGTCCGACGAGTGGGACTCGCTCGATGCCGTAGTCGAGCGTCTGCGCGCCCGCCAGCCTCAATCCACCGACGAGATGCTGCTGCATCAAGCAGAAGTAATGACCCTCGAACTCCCGGACGGCAGGCGCGTCTGGAAGCGCGACCGCCGTCTGCTCGCAGCCTATGAACGCCCCGACCTCTGGGAAGAGTGGAGCAGCCTCTCTGTGCCCACGCTCATCGTGCGCGGACGGCAGAGCAACCTGCTCACGCACGAGGTAGCCGTTCGGATGAGAGAGGCAATCACAGGCAAAGCGCCACTGGTGCGCCTCGCCGAGTTGGAAGGCGGCGGCCACTGGTTCTATCAGGAGTTTCCCGGCGCTTTCGAGATGACCTTCCGCTGGTTCATGCGCGCCGTCAGATCCAACATGAATGGATAGGGTAAAGTCCCTTCCCCCTTGACGGGGGAAGAGCCTGCCCCTAGCGAAAGCAGGGGTTAGGATGGGGGTGCAAACCCTCAGCCATCATGTTCTTCGGCACCAGCATCAAGAATTTCCTGCGCGCGTTCCAGGTTATGCTCGTACACAAGCACGCGGTGCGGTATGAACTGGAATGTGCCCACCCCTCCATACCCGAACCCCAGCGGCTGGACGAATGCACCGACCCCATTCTCTCGCAGAAGTTGGGCGACCATCTGCGCCTCCATCTCATTCGGATAGGTGGCAAACTCAACGGACCTGTCGTTAGAAGGCATAGTCAGTTCAAGCCCTTCAGATGCCCCACTATCTCGTTCCGAATTTCGCTGACGCTCGGCTGCGAGCATCCTATCACCTCACCCGCTCATCCGCACCCACATGCTTATGGTGCGGCTGGCTTTGTACAGAAATTGAGCTTTGCACAAGAATTAACAAATTCTGTACAGAAATGTCAGCAACAGAAATGAGTGCTTCTCGGCTAGACCTAAAGAGGGTGGTGAGGTTCGCCTCATAGCCCTTTTCTATTAGCTTAAACGGGTTATAATCAGAGAAGGAGAGATATAATGACGACGATCAACACTACAGACGACTTCATCCGGCTGTTGCAGGAAAATGAGGAGTTCTTGGCTGCTGCCAGACGTGTCATTTATACGCAGGACTTGATGGAACTTCCTGCGCGATTCACGGAATACACTTTGAAGACCGATGGTCGTCTCAAGACTATCGAAAGTGACATAAGCACGTTAAAGGACGATATGGGCACAGTGAAGGACGATGTGGGCACGCTACAAGGCTACAATCTTGAGCGAAAGATGCACTCTAGGCTGCGGCAGAGGATTGGGAGTGCGCTTGGGCTTCGGAAGGTACGAGCGCTTTGGACTGCCCGGATCGGTGCGCAGGCAACGGGAAGGGCGGAAGTCTTTGAGAATTTGACTGACGCCGCAGTAGACGATGGAGTGATAACGGATGGCGAGGCGGGCAGGTTGTTGGATACCGACATGATTATGACTGGCGCAAGGGTGCTGGGGGGCGAACTCGTGCATATCGCCGTGGAAGCCTCTAGCGGTATCAGGACTCGCGATGTTAATCGCTCCCGTGAGTCGGCATCGATTCTGGAGCGGCTGTACGGCACGGAGGCGATTGCGGTGGTGTATG
This sequence comes from Dehalococcoidia bacterium, assembly GCA_965203955.1. Classification (GTDB taxonomy): domain Bacteria; phylum Chloroflexota; class Dehalococcoidia; order Lucifugimonadales; family JADFKI01; genus Bin90. The sequence continues at coordinate 1,264,994 of OZ241923.1, forward strand.
GATATAGCATCGCAGAGCAGCAGGTCAGCGAGGCTCAGCCCAACCTGGTGAACAACTTGTCAGAAGTGCATGTCATCTTGGAGACTGACAGGTCATAAATCCATAGACAATCGAGCTGGCAGCCCCCGACAGCAGATAGCAGTCGGGGGTTTATATTTTGTGCAGGAATGTTGATTACTGTGCAAGACGGCTTTTATGTACAAAGCTGGTGCGGCTCATACGGCAGCCCAGGATGATAGTCGCTGTTGTCGTACCGGAATATAGTAGTGTTGTCAGCGTCTATGTAGTGGAATGAGTATTTGTCCAGCAGTGGAGTATCATTAGACACAATGGCGACCAACCGGATATTCAAGTAGCTAGGGCCAGGGAAGGTTACGACAGCGCGCATCTCCAAGCGTCCGTCGTCCGTATGTTGAGGCGGTAGCCGATTTATTGCCGTTGCGCCTGCGCTCAAGAGAACATCAATCGAACGTTGGAAGTATATTGCCAGCAGTGGTTCGAGCACCGGACTAAATCCCAGCTAAATCTTCCACTCCTCCCCAACACCGCGGCTGGGTATCGACAATTCTTTGACCCCATGCGCTCTTGCTATGTAATCACAATCCATCGCCCAATTGATGTAATCGTGAGTGCATTCCAGTTCGAGGTTTCTCCATTTGTCGGCGAACTCCGCCGAGGTCATCCCATACTTCGCCTCGAATTCGGCAAGTTCCCGCTCGATGTCCTCTCTGGACATCTCCGTAACCGTTACCTCATGCCCCATCGGAGTCGTCTTAGTGTAAGTCTTTCGCTTCTGCTCAACCATCGGTTACCCACTTTCGCTTTCATCCCAAGTTTTTCAAGTGAGTCCCTATCTCGTCCTGTATATCATGCATGCTCGGCTGCGGGCATCCTATCACCCGCCCATCCGCGCCTTCGTGCTTGTGGTGCGGAAAATGAGGCAACCCTCTGTGATGCCGGCTATTGTCGTATCGGAAAATGGTAGTATCTCTAGAATCCATGTAATGAAACGAGTAAAATCTGCGATATGGAAATCCGTCTAGTTGATCTACGATTATCCCCAATCGCAAACGGCTGCCATCGGAAAATCTAACGACGGACTCCAATTCTGCGGCTTCCTCGTACTCACTCTCAAACTTTAATTCTTCAATTTCCACTACTCCTAGTGAAAAGAGGATGTGAAGCACGCGCTCAAGGTAATTTCGCAATAACGGGTCCAGCGGTCTAGCCCTCCAATTGCAACTCGGAATGACCTTGCTTATACGCGAACAAACAGTAGCCAGCCCAGCGGAAATAGTCCATTTCAGCGCAATCGAGTTCACCGCGGCTCCACTTACCAACGAAGTCTTCAGAAGTCATTCCGTACTTCTCCTCAAACTCGGTGAGCCTCTTTGCGACATCCTTCTCTGAAAGACGTTTAACTTTGACCTCCTGCCCGTTGGGTAATTGGATTGTCTCGATCTTCCGCTTCTGCTCAACCATCCTGCACCTGCTTCCCGTTCCTCCGATATATCCTTCCCATCCTGTCCATCGATATCCAGCCCCTACCTGCCGATATACCGTGGCTGCCTCTTCTCCACGAACGCGCGCACGCCCTCCTTGTGGTCCGCCGTGCGCCGCGCTATGTTCTGCGCCGGCCCCGCCAGCTTCAGGCTCTCCTCCAGGTCCGTGTGCAGCGACTTCTGCACCAGCCGCTTTATCATCGCCATCGAGTACGTCGGCCCGTCCGCGATGCGATGCGCCAGATCCAGCGTCGTCTCTATAAGCTCGTCGTGTGGCGCGACCTTGCTCACCATGCCCAGCCGGTACGCCTCGTCCGCGCTCACGATGTCCCCCGTGTACTGCAATATGAACGTGTTGCTTATGCCAATCATGCGCGGCAGCTGCCAGCACGACCCGTCCGCCGGAATCAGCCCGCGCCTGATGAACGTCTCCGAGAAGCGCGCGTTCTCCGACGCGATGCGAATGTCGCACGACAGCGCGATGCCCATGCCGAGCCCCATCGCATAGCCGTTCACCGCCGCGATGGTCGGCTTCTGCATATTGTGCAGAGTCAGCGGCAGGAAGCGCACCCCGTCCATGTAGCTCTCGCCTGAAGCCGCTGCCTCCCATTCGCTGTCGAGATAATCCCACGGCGTCATATCTTCGGGGATCGACGATTCATCGCGCTCCTCGTTCGCCTGGTTCATGCGCTTCACATTCGCGCCCGAGCAGAACGACGGGTCGCGCCCCGTCAGCACGAGCGCGCGCAATGTGGATGACGCCTCCAGCCGCTCTATCTCAGTGTTGATCTCCGCCGCCATCTCGTCGCCAATGGCGTTGCGCGTCGGCGCATCATCCATCGTAATGACCAGCACCCCGCCCACTTCCTGCACATCAATATATTCGTATCCCATTCTCTTTTCCTTAATCTGTGAAAATCAGTCCCTTCCCCCTCGATGGGGGAAGGCTAGGATGGGGGTGATTAATTCTTCCAGCCAAGTATGTCCCGTTAGCCCTCGATCTTCGACTTCAGGCAGTTGAAGAACTGGTTCATCAGCATGCGTGATGCGTTCCCCATCAGCCGCTGCCCCACACGCGCCACAACGCCTGTAACCTGTGCATCCCCCTCAACGCTCACCTGCGTCCCGCCGTCGATGTCCGTGAAGCTCAGCACGCCCTCGCCGCGCACGCTGCCACCTCTTCCCCGTCCCTGCACGACCATCCTGTACGATTCGAGGTGCTGCCTGTCCGCAATCGTCACGCTGCCGCTGTAATTGCCGCGAACGCCGCCTACCCCCACCCGCATCGTCACATTGTAGGTGTTCGCGTCCACCGGCTCGAAGCCCTCGCAGCCCGGAATGCACCCCGCGAGCGTCTCCGGCGACATCAGCAGGTCCCATACACGCTCGCGCTCGGCCTCTATCATGAATTTGCCTTCTACCTTCAAGCGGATACTCCTATAATCTGTCTAGGCTCGGTTGCGAGGGGCGCTTTGACCCATCCCAGATTAGGGATGATGTTCCGAAACGGCAGAACTAACCAATCCAGTTACTACCGATAATGGCAATCAGTATCAAAATCAGCAAGCCAATTGTCCAATTGAACTTTGTATCCAGCCGGTCAATCTTGGCGTTCATCTCGCGCCGCCATTCTTGTTCATTCTCAAAGCCTTGTTCCAGTGTTGCCAAGCGTTCCTCTGTTGTAGTCATCTCCGTTCCTTCCCCCCCATCTTCAATCCATATTAACCCCACCCGCGCCGCCCCATTCTAGCACACGCCACCATGTAGCCCATTAAGGTTTATCCTGCTATAATCGCCCAAAATCCGAAGGGGTAGCACAACTCACCCCTCTCACATTAAGGGCAGGCCCGAGAACATGCCCGCTAATGTAGGTTCATGACACTGGTTATTTTGTATTGGGAGGATTCGTATGGGTCAGTCAATTACCGTAGAGGTCAATGGCACATCACATACCAGCGAAGTGGAGCCTCGCCTGCTGCTTGCCCAGTACCTGCGTGAGACTCTCAACATGACAGGCACGCACATCGGCTGCGACACCAGCAACTGCGGCGCATGCACCGTCATACTCAACGGCAACGCGGTCAAGTCCTGCACCGTCTTCGCAGTGCAGGCTGACGGAGGCAAGGTTACGACAGTCGAAGGACTTGCCGCCAACGGCGAGCTTCATGCCGTTCAGGAAGGCTTCTGGGAGAAGCACGGCCTCCAGTGCGGCTTCTGCACGCCGGGCATGATAATGATGTCCTACGACCTGCTGACAAAGAACCCCAGCCCGTCTGAAGCTGAAATTCGTGAAGGGCTCGCCGGCAACCTCTGCCGATGCACCGGCTACCACAACATCGTCAGCGCGGTCCAGTACGCCGCCGAAAAGATGTCATAATAGGGCAAAGTCCCTTCCCTCTTGATGGGAAAGGTTATGAGCCTGTCCTGAACTCGATTCAGGAATGGGGTGAAGCAATCACAGATTATGTCAGCCCCTGACCTGCCACTACACAAATGAACTGACTTACTCCGATATAAGAGGAGGCTGAAGTATGGTTACAAGTGCATTCGCATATCATGCGCCAACAAGCGTCGCCGAAGCCGCGAGGCTATTGGCTGAACACGGCGACGAAGCAAAGCTCCTTGCGGGCGGGCACAGCCTCGTACCGCTTATGAAATTGCGACTCTCCGAGCCTTCCGTGCTCATCGACCTCGGCAAGATCGAAGGTATGTCCTATATCCGCGAGGCGGACGGCGGCGGCTTGGCAATAGGCGCGATGACCACCTACGCCGCTCTGCAAGGCTCCAACCTTGTGCAGGCAGGCGCACCCGTACTGGCGGACGCAGCCGGACAGGTCGCAGACCAGCAGGTCCGCAATATGGGCACCATAGGCGGCTCCCTGGCGCACGCCGACCCCGCGGGCGACCTTCCTGCGGTCGCAGTCGCCCTCAACGCCGAGCTGGTCACAAGCTCCACCGGCGGTCACCGCACCATCGGCATCGACGACTTCTTCGTTGACCTGCTGACCACCGCGCTTGAGCCGAACGAAATCCTCAACGAGATTCGCATTCCCGCTCTCGCGGCAGGCAGCGGCTCCGCATACGCCAAGTTCGGCAACAAGGCTTCCCACTACGCCATCGTGGGCGTGGCGGCGGTCGTCACCGTGGACGGCAGCGGCAACTGCTCCGGCGCAAGCATCGGCGTCACGGGCGCGGGCCCCACGGCAGTCCGTGCCGGCGCGGCTGAATCCGCGCTGGTGGGGAGCAGCCTCGACGATGCCGCAATCAACGCGGCAGCGAGCGCAGCGGGCAACGGCATCGAGTTCAATGAAGATGTCCATGCATCCGCTGAGTACCGCGCGCACCTGACATCGGTGTACGCCGGACGAGCCATTCGCGCTGCTATTGCCAACGCTTCTTGACACGCCGTTCCCCAAGCCATCGCTCTGCCAGAGAGCCTGTCGGCACTATCCCGGCAGGCTGATGGCCCGCGTACATCTGGACTTTCAGCGCCAAGATAACGCTGTGGACAGTGTTAGTGACGCGCTATCATGCCATGTACGACGGACACGATGGCTTTACGGAGACGGCACGCGCTGTTGTGTACGATGTAGCCGTCGGCATTCCGGTCGCCATGGCGTCCACGACGATTCTGCTGGAAGGAGTGAAAGTTCTGATGATTACCGCAGAGTATCTCCGCGCCAAGTACCTTGAGCCGCTCAAGCAAAGCCTCCGCGACGAAGGGCACGAACAAGGGCTAGAGCAGGGACGCGAAGAAATGCGCGTGAAAGCTGCAGCGTGGCACGCCAGGCAGAAGGAAGCCGCCGAAAAAGGCGAGCCCTTCGATGAGCCGCCGCCCTGGGAGTCAGAGGAATAACCTAACGCAGCGATTACAGCGCGTGCAGCAATCCCTCTATGTCCACATGCTCTTCCAATAGTTCCACGCAACGCCTGAGCTTGTCCGGATGGCTGAAACTGCTGCTGTCCAGCAGGTTGTCCAGCCTTGCCATCGTATCTAGGGTATCCGTCTGCACGAGGATGATCGGCGTCTCCTCCTGCTCCGCCTCGTACCGCACATACTCGATAGGCGTGATGCCCCCGGTGGCGACTAGGCATGCGGTCGCCCCCGGCGCAGCCAGTGCCGACATCTGCAGGTCGGGCCTGTCGCCGCGCACGATCGCTGCGCGCCTGTCGTGAATACCATAGTAGTATTCGCCCGGATCAAGGCTCATTCCGCCCACCATCAGGTACTCCACCAGGCCGTCCTCTTCCATTTCTTCGCCGATGAACTCTCCGTCCAGGTGCGCCGCGATCTGGCTCACGCTGATTCCCAGCAGGCATCTGTCCTCCGGTATCAGCCCAAGCACGCGCGCTCCCCTCATAGACGCCTGCGCGGCAATCGGCGGCACCAGGTTCGCGCGCGCTTCGGTCCCCATATACTGCGTTACGCCGTTGATGACGTACCCTACCACCCTTCCGCCGTATGGCGCGCCTGTAGTCAGCACCACGCCGTGCGACAGCGACGCTTCGTATCCCGCAACCACCAGCACCTTCGCGTCAACGTTGTCGCATACGATTCGCCCCAGCGTTCCCGCAAGTCCGCTCGAACCCTCCACGATGACGATATCGTTCTCCGACGACAGGCTTCTGATAAGGGCGCTGACCTCTTCGAGATTCCCGCCTCTCACATCCTCAGCGGTGGCAACCGGCCATCCACTCGTATTCTCGCCCAGCAGACTGGCATACATTTCTGCATCCGTATCATCCGCATCGTCGGCAACGGGCTTGATTGCGGCAACCGACTTCGACCGCGCGCGCAACGCTTTCGTCAGAGCCATGCACACGGCCGTTTTGCCCGCGCCCGACCGGTCAGATACGACATAAAGGATGCTCATTCACCGCTCCCGCGAATTGCTTCAGACTGCCCGAGGATTTGCCGCCGCAATTATAGCAAAAGGCGCGGGCAGCGTGTACTTTGTGCTAAAGTTAGTGAAGTGACGAAGCATTGCCACTTTCAGGCACGATACCGTCATAGGGGTCTGTTTTCATTGCCCGATAGAAAGGCAAACCATGACCACGCGAAGCACACTCAGGCCGCAGATCGCCGATTATGCTCATCTGGAGCCGCTGCCCGACCCGGAGCGTGAGCCTGATATGCAGCAATCAGTAGGTATAATCGCCTTCCACCTTATTCTCAATCCGTACTTCTCCCACAGAGACGACGTGCTGATTTCCGGCGAAGGCTACCTGCGCCACGAAGCGACCAACAACGCCGAGCGACTCGCCCCCGACTGCGTGGTGGCTTTTGGCGTCAACCCCGAAGGCATAATTGCCCGCAACGGCTATGTGATAAGCGAAGTCGGCAAGCCACCCGACTTCGTGCTTGAAGTCGCATCGCGCAGCACTGGCAGGCGAGACTACACCGTCAAGCGTGAAGGCTATGCCGGCTATGGTGTGCAGGAGTATTGGCGATTCGACCACACCGGCGGCCGCTTTCACGACGCTCCGCTCGCAGGCGATGTCCTCGTGGACGGTGAATACGAGCGACTTGATATACACGAAGAGGACGACGGACTGCTCTGGGGACACAGTTCGGTACTTGGATTGGACTTATGCTGGGATGATGGCGAACTGCGCTTCCGCGATCCGACGACAGGCGAATTCCTCCCCACACCGGAGGAATTGCAAGCCGAGCGCGACACAGCCGAAGCCGAGCGCGACACAGCCGAAGCCGAGCGTGATGCCGCCGAAGCGCGCGCCGGTGCAGAGGAAGCACGCGCCAACGCAGCCGAAGCGGAGCTGGCGAGAGTGCAGGAGCAGCTGCGACGGCTGCAACAGGATTGATGCAGGTGCCATCCCCAATGTACCGGATGTCGGTGAACAGCCATCTTGCTCTTGCGCTTTGCATCTACTTCATTTTCTTTCTGGCAGCCTGCGCCAACGCGCAGGCCGACGTGCCGCCCATCGAGCAGCGAGCGCAGGCCCTCAACAGGTCTATTATGTGCCCCGTCTGCCCCGGCGAGTCCATAGACCAATCGCAGGTCGCCCTTGCCGTACAGATGCGCGGCATCGTCGATGAGAAGCTCGCCGAGGGCTGGTCCGAAGATCAGATTCGCGATTTCTTCGTTGAGCGTTACGGTCCGAGCGTCTTGCTGCAGCCGCCAACTGAGGGCGTATCGCTACTGGCTTGGCTTGTGCCGCCGGTAGGCGTTGTCGCCGCAGTTATGGTATTTGTCGCTGTAGTGCGTCACATGCGCCGACGCCCCGAAGAATCGCCCATTGATGACGGCGACGATGAGATGGATGAGATGTCGGACGACGAACTTCAGCCATACTATGAGCGCATCGAAGCGTCCGTATCCGACGAATAGAAGAATGTCGAATTCATAAATCCCTTCCCCCTTGATGGGGGAATGTTAGAGTCTGCGCCCGCGAAAGCGGGTGATGGGGGTGAGCAGGACGAAAAATCCTTCCTATCCTGTACATCCTATTAGAGGAAGACTGAAACACTGACGAACTGACCGACTGAAGGACTCACATGGTTGACGCCGGACAACTCGCCCTCGTAATCGCGCTGGTCGTGACCGCATACGCGGTGATTGCCTCGTTCATCGGCGCATGGCAGCGCATACCCGATCTGACAGCAAGCGCGCGCTACGGCTTCTATTCGGTCCCTGTGCTCCTACTCGTATCTACGGGCGCGCTCGTGTACGCCTTCGTGACTCGCGATTTCGGCGTGCGCTACGTCGCCGAGAACAGCAACCTCGCCATGCCGCACGTCTATACCTGGGTCGCCTTCTACGCTGGCAACGCCGGTTCGCTGCTCTACCTCGCGCTCGTGCTGGCAATCGTATCCGCAATCGCCGTGCTGACCATTCGTAAGCGCCTCCCGCACACCACACCCTACGCGCTCGGCACGATGGCGCTCATACTGCTGTTCTTCCTCGCCATCATGCTCTTCTTCGCCAACCCGCTCGAACGACTCCCGATTATTCCCCCGGACGGTCAGGGCATAAATCCCCTCCTTGTGCACTTCGGCATGTTCATACACCCACCATTGCAGATGGCGGGCTTGGTGCTCGTCGCGGTGCCTTTCAGCATAGCGATGGGCGCTCTTGCGGCGCGGCGCGGCGGACGCGACGAGTGGGTGGACCTCGGCAGGCTCTGGGGCATGGTCTCCTGGCTCGTCCTGACGATGGGACTCATGCTCGGAAGCTGGTGGGCGTACACCATACTCGGCTGGGGCGGATACTGGGCGTGGGACCCCGTCGAGAACTCCGCGCTCATGCCCTGGCTCGCCATGACCGCCTTCGTCCACTCCATCATGGTACAGAAGCGGCGCGGAATGTTCCGCATGTGGAACATGGCGCTCATCATGATCGCCTTCACGATGGCGCAGATGGGCATGTTCATCAACCGTGGCGGCCCCGTGCCCTCCGTGCACTCCTTCGCTCAAAGCACGATGGGCTGGCTGTTCCTCGCGTTCATGGTCGGCACGCTGCTAGTGTCCATCGCAGTCTTCATGTGGCGCTACGACTCGCTCAGGAGCCGCGCGCAATTGGAGTCCTTCGTCTCTCGCGAAAGCGCATTCCTCGGACAGAACATCCTATTCCTCGTCGTCGCCTTCGTCACCCTGTGGGGAACGATATTCCCCGTCTTCAGCGAAGCCGCGGACGACACCGTCATCACCATAGGCCGCCCGTTCTTCGACCGCGTGAACGGCCCCATCCTGCTGCTAATCGTGGTGCTGATGGGCATAGGCCCCCTGCTGCCGTGGCGTCGCTCCACCACCCAGAGCCTCGTCCGCGCCCTGCGGGTCCCCGTCATCGCCGCGCTGCTGACCATATCAGTCCTGCTGGTAGTCGGCATACGCCAGCCCGTGGCTCTCGTTGCCTTCGGCTCGGTGGGTCTGGCGGTCGGCGGCATCCTCGCAGAGTGGTTCCGGGGAACCCGCTCACGGCACCGGCGCGGCGAAGCGTATCTCGTCGCATTCCTCAACCTGCTGTCAGGCAACCGCCCGCGCTACGGCGGCTACATAGTGCATCTCGGAATCGCCATGCTCGCCATCGGCGCGATAGCCTCCTCATTCTTCAGCGTGCAAAGAGACATCGCCATGAAGCCCGGCGATGTCGCATCCTTCGGCGACTACACCTTCAGGTATGTCGGCGCAATCCACACGATGCACCCGGACAGAGCAGAGTCCATTGCCGCATTCGACGTGTGGAAGGGTGAGCAACTGACAGGCAGGATGGAAGCGTTCCGCGCCTTCTACCCCACCTTCCGAATCGCCTCCACAAAGGGCGCGATCCGCAGCACACCCATCGAGGACTTCTACATCGTCCCGTCAGAGTTCGGCGCAGACGATCAAGCCGTCTTCCGCGTGCTGATAAACCCGATGGTCTGGTGGATGTGGGCGTCCGGCCCGGTAATGGTTCTGGGCATACTGGTAGGTCTTTGGCCCTCAAGACAGCCCGCCCCCGCCGTGGTAAGGGTACCCGGCGGCGCGCAGGCAGCGAGGGCGTAGAGCCATGATCGTACTCATAGCCATAATCCTCGCGCTCATTCCCGCCGTCATCATCGCATACCCCTTCCTGCGGCGCGGCGAACAGAATGAATGGCTCGATGACGAAAGCTCGCCGCTGGCTACGCTGCAAAGGCGCTGGGAAGCCGCGCTCGACGGCATACGCAGCGCGGAGCTTGAGCACGCAATCGGCAACCTGAGCGAAGAAGACTATCGGTGGCTGCGCCGCCAGTACATGCGCGAGGCGGCGGTCGTTATGCGCGCCATGGAACTGGAGCACGAAGAAGAAGAGGCGCTACTAACGCAGATCGAAGTCGAAAGCAAGCGCGTCAGAGAGCGCGTGCTGGGCGAAGAGCAGCCTGCGGGCTGAGCGGCGAGTTCAAATGGTGTCGCCCGCTATTCCTGCGGTTCGCTGCCATTGCGATCAGGAGTAGGCATCGGCTCGTTGAACTCTCTTCCCTCACGCTCGGCTTCCTCTTTGTCCTCGAGCCATTCCACAATTTCCGCGTGCATCTCCACTTTGCCCCGATTGAAGATGCGATCCTCCAGCGGCTTTATCAACTTAAGTCTGAGGTAATCTGCCGGCAGCATAACCATGATGCGTATCACCTCCATCATGCTGACGATGAATGTTCCGTATATTATCCCCTTGGGAGTGCCCACTTCGACGACTTCAAGTAAGTCTGAGCATGCATTGGGGCATCTGTCGAACAGCCCGGTTATGACGACTGTAACAACGACGGTGATGCTGAGTATGACTAGGTATATTGACTGCCAATCGACCCGTTTCGTGTCCACAAAGCCTTTCCTGAACGCATTACGCACAAGACACCGCCGTAAGGCGATTGTAGCACACCTTCATACCAATGCCCTGCGCGGAGCAGGCGAGAAGTGTTTTCACTAGCCACCGAGTACCGAAAACTGGTAACTTTGACATGCAATGAGAACCAGTTGCCGCCCACGCCAAGCCATCTCAACCCTGCCGCTAATGCTCGCAGCCGCGTGCATGATCACGATTGTCGCTCACTACACCGCCGCGGCGCAGCAGTCACCCGTCTCTGTATCCGGCCAAGTCGTCAACGGCTCACCGGAGGCGGGCAGCGTCGTCGGACTCGCCGTCACCCTCCACATGCAAGGCGAGACCAGCTACGACAACAAAGTAACCATCACCGACAACGACGGGCGGTTCACCTTCGACGACATCCTATACGACCCTGCCCTCCTCTATGGCGTGTCAGTCCGCTATCAGGACACCGTTTACGGCGCGGAAGTCAACCTCGCGGACGGAACGACGCCGCCTCTGACCATCGAGGTGTACGACGCCGTTTATGAGCAGGACGTAATACGGGTAGGCTCTTCATCGCTTCTCTTCGCCGATGCCGACCGCGTGACCCAGACCGTCTCCGCCCTCGAAATCGTCAAAGTCATCAACGACTCCGACTTCACCTTCGTGCCCGGCAGCGGAGGCCCCATGAGCCTCCTGCGCTTCGGACTGCCCCCGGGCGCGGAAGGCTTGCAGGTTGACACTCGCCTGCTCGGCGCGGACGTCGTGCAGGTTGACAGAGGCTTCGCGGTCATCGGCAGTGTGCCCCCCGGCGAGCACGACATTCTGTTCACCTACGCCTTCCCCTACGACGGCACGGAGACCACCTTCACGAAAAATTTCCCCTTCGGCGCGGACAATCTGCGCGTCCTATCCCCAAACGAAGTTCTGACACTGGCGAGCGAGGAAATTGGCGCGCCCGAGCCGGTAACCATCGGCGAGCGCCCGTACCTGCTCATCGAGACATCAGGAATAGAGCGCGGCAGCCGCATCAACGTCCAGTTGTCAGACCTGCCTCGCACAACCTTCACCGACCGAGTGCAGGGCGCCGTCACCAGCGCCCGCTACGAGTACGTCGCTCCCGCGCTCCTCGCCGTATTCCTGCTCGCGCTCATCCCCTTCGCCGTCATCAGACACAGGACAAGAAGGACCGACCCAGTATGAAGTCCCTTCCCCCTTGATGGGGGAAGGTTAGGATGGGGGTGAAAATCTCCTCCATCTATGTCAGTCTAGCCCAAGCCCCTTCACCAGGTACTCGCACACCTCACGCCATTCCCGCACATTACCGTGAATGTCCGTGTACGTCCCCCCAATCTCGAACACGCCGAATCCCGTATCCACATAGCCCAGCCGCTCATACAGCGCCCGTGCACGCGGGTTGTCGGTGCCCACAGCCAGACCTATCCACGTGAACCCGCGTTCCGCCGCAAGCCGCTCCACATGCCCCAGTATCCGCGTCCCTATGCCACGCGACCGCAGCTCCGGCATCACGAACAAGTCCTCCACATGCGCGCACTCCGAGATTCGGTCGGCGACATAGGCATCCGTCGTGCCCTCCCAACGCACCATCGTATGCCCAACCGGAATCCCGTCCAGCCACGCAATCAGGTACGTCAGCCGCCCGTCCTGCTGCTGGGTGAAGCGGTCGTGATGCCGCCCCGCCAGCCGCTCCGCATCCAGATGCGCGTCCAGCAGCGGGATTTCGCCCTGAACCAGAGGTCTTATATCAGGAGATAACTGAGTTGACATGAGCCATTTAGTCCCTTCCCCCTTGATGGGGGAAGGTTAGGATGGGGGTGAAAATATCCTGCTCATCCTGTACATCGATGTTAGCCCCCGCCCTACTTAATCAGCCTCTTCCGCATCTGCCGCGACGCCAGCCACAGCGCCCCCAGCAGGAACAGCACCAGTTCCCCAGCCCACAGCAGCATCCAGGGCGTAAGCTCTCCCGCGAACAGGCCCCGCACCAGTGCCGCCGACGCCGTCAGCGGCAGCGCCCACGCAGCGTTCTGCACCGCCTCCGGCAGCCTGTCCAGCGGAAAGAACACGCCGCTCACCCAGAACATCGGCAGGATGAACAGGGTCAGGAAGTTGTTGATAGAGCCTATCGTGTTCGCAGTCGCCGTAACCACCATCGAGATTGCGGAGAACGTCAGGCCGACGAGATACGCCACCGGCAGCGCCAGAATAGCCCACGGCGAGCTTACCAGGCCGAATATAGTCGCAACAAAAAGCACCGCCACCGCCGACACCAACCCCCGCGTCGCTCCCCACAAGACCTCTCCTACCACGATGTCCTCAGGACCCAGCGGAGTGAACAGGATGGACTCGTACAGGTTGTGCGTCGTCATCCGCATATACGCGCCGTATGAAGCGTCGAATGTCGCGTGGAACATGGCATAAGAAGCGATGACGCCCGGCGCGAGGAAGTGCGGATAGCTTATGCCCTCGCCAAGGTTCGATATGTACGCGCCCAGCCCGAAGCCCACGCCCAGCAGAAGCACGAACGGTTCTACGAATAGACCGCCGATCTCGAAGCGCCATGCGCGCCGGAAGGCATCAAAATTGCGCTGCCACACGCGGAACCCGCCCCACACGGGCGTCTGCTGAACTATCGTCGTCATCGCCGCAAGTGTCGTCATAGTAGTCCGTCCGTAGGGGCGACCGGCCGGTCGCCCCTTCATCCTCCCCATCCTGCCCATCGATGTAAGTTCTACCCTTCGCGCAGCCCGCGCCCAGTCATCCGCAGGAACAGGTCCTCCAGGTTGCCCGGTCGCCGGAACATCTCGTACCCGTTCAGGCCCGTGTCCTCGTTCAGCGCAGCGCCGTTCTTACCATAGAAGTACAGCGAGTCGCCGCCGTACTCGAACTCCATCCCGTCATCCGTGAGTCGCTGCACCACGCCCGCCATGCGCGCGGGATTCACGCGCATCTCCACAACCTGGTCCCCGACATGCTCGCGAATCAGTTCACGCGGCTCACCCTCCACCAGTATGTTCCCCTGGTCTATCACCACCAGCCGGTCGCACAGGTGCTCCGCCTCATCCATGTAATGCGTGGTCAGCAGTATCGTTATCCCCCGCGCCTTCAGCATCGCCAGCTTCTCCCACACCAGCAGCCGCGCCTGCGGGTCCAGCCCGGTCGTCGGCTCGTCCAGCACGAGTATCCTCGGATCGTGCAGCATCGCCCGCGCTATCAGCAGCCTCCGCCGCATCCCCCCTGAAAGCTGGTCTATCGGCTGGTACGCCTTCTCCTCAAGCTGGAACTGGTTCAGCGACTCCCACGCCCGCTGCTCCGCGAGCTTGCGCGGCATGTTGAAGTAGCGCGTGTATGTCAGCAGGTTCTGCAGCACGCTCAGGTCCGGGTCGAGGCTGTCCGACTGCGACACGATGCCCAGCTCGAGCTTGATTTTCCTCTCGTTACGTCCCACGTCCATGCCGTGGACGAACAGCTCCCCGCCGTTCACCGGCGAGACGCACGACAGCATCTTCATCGTCGAGGTCTTGCCCGCCCCGTTCGGACCGAGAAAGCCGAAGCACTCCCCCTCGAAGATGGAAAAGTCTATGCCGTTGACTGCTGTGAGTTCGCCGTACCGCTTGACTAGGTTACGCGCCCGAACCACGACTCTGGAACTTTGCTGCAATAGATACAATCCAAGTTAAAATTGAGCGCCCGAAAACAAGCGCGCACCTATCCATTGTACCAATAATTGAATGCACTGGTCAGTCGATTTTCAGACTATGCCGTTTCAACGGCATCAATCCGCTATGCTACAATAACGCCGCAGAAGGAAAGAAATGACGACCTCCAACATTTTACAAGACTGACACTGAGCGTAAAGTTGACTGATGATTAGTGATGGCGAAGTTGCGAGGTTCAAATTCGATGCGCTGAACGTATATGGGCTTCTCGTAGCGAGACTTTGCAAAAGGCTGATTCCTTACGTAAGCGGAGAGTTTGACTTGCGGCGCGTCTATCCCATCTGGACTCCCGGAATCACTCCGCCAAATCCAAGGTCCCAGGCATTCGAGGACGAGATAGAGCAAGCAGCCGAAGAGGGCACAATCACCGACGATGACGAAACCCGCCTGAGAGTTACCGACCTCGTTATGCGCTCACAGCGCAAGGCGGACAGGTCAACACTCTGGTTCACGGTTGAGGCTTCCGGCGTCATCAACTACGAAGACATCACCCGCGCCAAACGCTCTGCGAATGCCATCGCTAAGATATACGAACAGGACGCGGTACCGTTAGTCTATGGCTATCAGATTCACGATGAGCAGAAAGAACTGGCAAATCAGCTAGATGTCACTGTCTTCCTCGACACCGACACAGAATAAATGTGCATAGAGAACGCCCCCTTGGACCTCATGCTTGCCCGATAGCGAAGCAATCGGGATAATAGGGGATGATACGGGTTTAGGAGTAGTGCGCCATGCCTTTGGAGATAGCCGCGAACATTGGCGTCCTGATAGGAATAGTCGGCTTTATGCTATTCTTCCTGCGCCGTCTGGACAGATTGCAAGCCGATATGAAAGCCGACATGGAAAAGATGGAAACCGGCATCAGGGCCGACATGGAAAAGATGGAAACCGGCATCAGGGCCGACATGGAAAAGATGGAAGCCCGCATCGTTGCCGACATGAACCTGAAACATGGCGAAGTCAGAGAAGACCTGCGGGATGTAAGGCTTGGGCTTGTGGAGGTTAGAGAGCGTCAGGCGCGGCTGGAAGGTATTGTCGAGGGAATGGGATATTCGCAGGAGACCGCCACATCTTCTGAGTAGAGATTACCGGCACTGGCATCAGCGGCAAACGAGGGGATTGGGACGATTCCCCATTAATTTACCGATGTTCCCTTGTCTTGCTCTACTCGTGGCTGCTGTTACGTTCGCCTTGTCCATCGGCATCATCAATCAACTCCCGCAGCGGCACAATCTGCACATGCGTCTCCCCATGATGTCGCTGCCGCAATATCAGGCACCCCGCCTTCACCTCCGCCATCTTCAGCCCGTCATGCTCGCACCGTATCGCCACCGTCTTACTCAATTCCATCCAATACTCCTAACAACGTAAAGTCCCCTCTCTCCCTATTTACAAATCGCCATTCCCGCGAAGGTGGGAATCCAGCGGGGCGAGGGGACTGACCGACTGACAAACTGAAATACTGACTAACTCTCCAACGGCGGCAAATTCATCTCCCGCCGCACCTCATCCACCGTCATAATCCCCGCCTTCACGTAGATATTGCGCCGCTTCGCCTTGTTCTCCTCGCTCTCCTTCAGCGCCTCCACTCCGCTCAGGTCGAACTCCACCGTCAGCGAGTCGTCTCCGAAGTGCGGCAGCAGGTGATGTCGCAGCGCCTCCGTGTAGAACGCCAGCTGCGCCGCCACGGTGTCCTCCCAGAACAGCCGCCGCGCCGTGCTGAAATTCGAGAACGTCGTGTTCTCCAGGTCCCCGATCATCACCTTCGGAACGCCGAACACCCGCGTAACATCCTCCAGGCTCCAGCGCAGGCTCTCGATGTACTCCATGTCGCGCGGGCTGAACCCAAGATTGCTCGCCTTCATCCCCGGACTGAGCAACGCCGGCCTTCGCGTCTTGTCCACGCCCTGAAAGCGCGACTCCCAGCGCGCGTAGAACTCGCTCACTTCCTCGTCCGTAGGTACGCCCCCCAACTCAATGATCAGGCCCGGCGTGCTGTCGTTCTGCAGCAGCTTGCGGTTCGCCCGCAGCGCGTCCATCCCCATGTCCGCCGACTGGCGCAGCGGCGCTATCGGCGACAGCCCCGCGTACTCGTCCAGAGGATTGAAGTACCGCATCCACACCACATCATCCGGCAGGTACGGCACAAGCTCGCCGCCCGCTCCCACGTACACGAACCCCCTGATGTACCGCTCTGAGTCCGGTATCACGCGCATCTTGTCCGGGCGCAACGGCCATATCTCCGCTATGCCGCCATCCTCGTCCCGCTCCAGCCCCCAGAACGCCGCGCCCCACAGCGACAGGTACGTCTCCGTTGCCCGCCACAGGTCGCTCCTGTTCCAGAACGGATTCGGCGAGTCCAGCAGCCGCTGCAAAGGATGCTCCGCCCCCACCGGCTCACCGCCCGCCCTTCCTCTTATCCCCTCCCCCTCTGGGGGAGGGTTAGGGTGGGGGTGAAACGAATCATGCTCAGCACGAACGCAATACTCCCGCCTCCGCGCCCCCGCCTCACGGCGCAGCACCCGCAGCGGCAGCCGCGCTATCGCATCCTGCCGCACCTTGATCGCCGCATAGACGATAGCCGAGCGCGGGTAATACTCGCCAAAAGTCGTGGGCGCCCAGCCCGTCGCGCCGCCGCTCGCCAGCTCCCCGAACCCGTGCGTGTACGCCTCGCCAAAGTTCCCGACGCCAATCCCGCGCCGCGCCCCCTGACCTTGCCGAACAGCCCCCAGAAACGCCCTTAGTCCCCTCATCATATTCATCCCTATCCTCCCCATCCTGTACATCGATGTTAGTCTTCACACCCATATCTTGAATGCAGGCTTCTCGTGCAGTGGCGCGAACGTCATCGCAAGCGCATCCGCCTCGTCCGGCGAGTCCGACAGCTCCCTCTTGCTCTGCAACTTGACTCGCCCCCTGCTGTCAAGGCTGTACGCGCGGCCGCTCACCTGACCGATCAGGTTCTCGTCCGCCTCCGTGTCCAGCTTCCCGTCCATGTAGAAGTCGCGCATCGCCCACCACACCTCCGCGTTCCGGTTGCTGAACCTGTCCGCGCGATATGCGGCGTTGCCCCCTCTGAACTCCTCGATGCGCGCCGTCGCCAGGCCCACCTCGCGCAGCCTGTCCGCAACCCCTGCCCCCACGCCCACGCTGTCTATCACCAGCGCGGCGGCCCTCTGCTCGTCGCAGTACGACTTCAAAATGCCCGACACCTCCATCGTGTCGTACCCGCGCACCCGCCGCGCGATCCGCGCCACGCCGCCCTGTCTCCGCATCACCACCGTATGATCATGACCCCTATGCGCCACATCGCACGCCACTATGATCTCCCCCTCCGGCTCCAGTTCCCGCTCCGCAGCCGCGCGCGCCGCGCTCAACGGCACCACCGTCTCGTCGAGATTCTCCGGGAACTGCCCCAGCACCGAGCCGGTGTACATCGACGACTCCTCGCCCCATTCCCGCTTGTGGTTCTCCATGTCCGCAAGCGTCACCATCCCAGGATGCACAATCTGTCCATGCTCGATATTCGGCGTGTCCTCCGCCCCGATCTGCACCGTCTCCCACAGATGGCGTCTGCGGTGGTGCGAGTCGTAGAACACCCCCTTGTTCGTGAACGGATTGCCCGTCATCAGCAGCTTAGACGGGTTCAGACGCCTCACCGCATCGTAGTAGTTGTCAGGAACGGCATGCGCCTCCGTGATCACAGCAAGCAAATTCGGCGAGTGAAACCCCAGGACCTTGTCCGGCGAATTCGTCGTGAAGCCCAGCGCGAAAGTCTCCTCGTCTATCTCATACCGATTCTTCAGCATCCTGCCCGGCAGCTTGTCCGCAGTCTTGCCGTATGCGGCCTCCACCTCTTTCCACACGATGTCCTCCACCTGTCGCAGCGTCGGACCCGTTACGATCGCCTTCGCGGGAGAGTGCCTGTGCACCCACCACAGCACCACCCGCGCCGTAGTCCAGTCCTTCCCCGAACCGTTGCACCCCACCACCGATATGCGCCACGCCTCCGAATCCACTAGCCGCAGTATCTCCCTCTGCTTGTCGTAGGGCCTCTCTTTCAGCATCCCCTCAACGAACTCCAGCGCAGACATCCCTCCCAGAATGCCGGCCCTACCCTCTTTTCTTTCATGCTCTCCCAGCAAGTCATAGTATATTGTCAACGCCAAGCTGCTTTTGTGCGTTTTCGCCAACTTAGATTTGACCCACCCTCGTCCTTTTACACCTCTACAGGTGTCTCCTCCGATGTTGATGTCATCAGCCGGTGCGATGTAAGCAGACCGGCTTGGCGCTTGTCCTTTAGCCTGTAACTCTCGCCGCGGATGTTGATGACGTGACTGTGGTGCAGCAGCCTGTCGAGGATCGCAGTGGCTATCACGGTGTCCCCCAACAGTTCTCCCCAGTCTGCGAAGCCCTTGTTCGACGTCAGTATGATGCTGCCCTTCTCGTATCTCGCAGACACCAGGCTGAAGAACGCAGTAGCCGACTCCCTGTCGTATGGCCAGATGCCGAACTCGTCCACTATCAGCACCTTGGGCGACAGGTACACGCGCATACGCCGGTCCAGCCTGTGCTCTGCTCTCGCCTTCCTCAGATCCTCCATCAGGTCGTATGCACGGACGAAGTAAGCGCCGTACCCGTTCTCTATCGACTTCAGAGCAAGCGCCACCGCAAGGTGTGTCTTACCCACTCCGGGAGGTCCCAGCAGCAGGAGGTTCGATGCTTCCGCCACGAAGGCGAGTGTGGCGAGCTCCTTCACCTGCCTCTCGTCTATCGAGGGCTGGAAGCCGAAGTCGAACTCCTCCAGAGTGCGCCTGAAGGGCAGATGTGCCAGGCGCGTCCTGGTGGTCATGTAGCGCTCCCTGCGAGCGGTTACCTCCACTCCCAGCAGGTCGGCGAGCATCTCAGGATACGGCAGTTGCTTCCTTGCCGCGTCGTCCAGTCTGCTGTCCAGTACCTCCATAGCCTGTGTCATCCCCAGTGTCTCCAGGTGACTGCGTGCCTGTTCCAGAGCTATCATCGCACACCTCCGTCGGCTAGCAGCTGGTAGATGTCCAGCGATCGACGCTCCACTTGCTGAGCTGACACCTGCACCGCCAGCGCCTCACGCTTGGGGCTCTGGTCCCCGTTCACCAGTCCGTCCCACTGACCGGGCAACGTCAGCCGCTGTCCGCGCCTGTGTGCCCTCGGATGCACCGCCAACCTCTCATCACCGCTCCATATCTCCACCATCCCGGCGCTCACTCCCACCTGCACCGTGCTCCCTGACCAGGACCACGGCACTCCGTAGCGCGATCCGTCCCAGTTAACGTATCCGTCCCTGCCCACCTTGCGGTCCTCGCGTAGGTACACGCCCAGGGTTGAACGCTCCGGCAGCGCACCGAGACTGCTGCGCTCGATGCCGAGCATCGCCTTCGGCACTCGACCGGTCGTGCCGTGTACTCGCTCGTTGGCGATTTCGCCACACCAGGCCAGTGCCTGCCGGTTCAGGTCGGCGTCATCGCCAAAGCGCACCGACGGCCAGAAGTTGCCCTTCACGTACTTCACTCCACTCTCGACCTTGCCCTTGGTCTGCGCCCGGTACGGCTTGCACAGCCTCAGCTCAAAGCCCACCCTGCGCGCGAAGTCCAGCATCCGACTGTTCCACTCGTGGTCGCCCTCCTCGTCACGCTCAATCACCACCACCTTGGCGTTGTCGTACAGGCAACGTCTCGGCTCTCCGCCGAAGTAGTCGAAGGCGTTCAGATGACACCGGATGAACGTCGGAACATCCGCACGACGCACGAACTCCGCGTAGATCGCACGCGAGAAGCCCAGCACCATCACGAACACCCACATACGATGCTTGCGCCCGTCCTCTCCCTCGTAGCTGACCACTCCCCAGTCCACCTGCGCCTGCTCGCCGGGCGCTGTCTCGAACCGTACCGTCGCCTTCGGCTGTCTCGGCCTGCGCCTCGGATGCACGTAGTTCTTCAGTGTCGTGTAGCCACCGTCGTAGCCCAGCGCCTGTATCTCACGCAGCAACACCACGCAGTTCTCAAGCCCTTCCGCCAACCTGACGTCTATGTAGCCGGCGTACGCATCCAGCTTCGATCCACGCTTCGACCGGGCCGTGGGCTTCGGAACCCCCGGTGAGCGCACGTACTTGCGAACCGTGTTCCTCGATATGCCGAGATCGTCTGCTATCCCGTGTATCGACCTCCCCTTGCCCTTC
Organism: Dehalococcoidia bacterium; assembly: GCA_965203955.1. Taxonomy (GTDB): domain Bacteria; phylum Chloroflexota; class Dehalococcoidia; order Lucifugimonadales; family JADFKI01; genus Bin90. The sequence continues at coordinate 1,285,737 of OZ241923.1, forward strand.
AACTCGTAAAGCTCTCTCACTGTTCTACCCCCTAACATTAGGCCAGGCACCTCCTGTCGGTTGTTCCGACAAAGATGCACTCCGTTTAGGGGTGGGTCAATTCCAACTTGGCGATTTCGCCCATTTTAATCTTGGCGCTAACACCAGAGTTTAATTGGGTTGAGGAGGTTTCAAACAAAAGACCTTTAGCCGTTCTTTTTTGGAATACACACTTGGGCAGTTTAACGAGGAGGTCTTTATGCGTAGGTCAATTCAAGCACTTTACATCTTACCTCTTATCATTGTCATTGGACTCATATCACTTGCGGGTTGCAGTCCGGCCGCCGCGCCAACCCCTGCGCAGCCCCAGCAAGTCGCGCCCGCTCTTCCCCAACAACCCCAGCAGCCCGTGCCTGCACCCATCGTAACCGCAGCGCCCGCTCCTCAGATCGCGCCGACCAGTCCACCCGCTGCTACAGCTGTGCCACCAACGCCAGTTCCTGAAGTAGAAATACGACCTACTGGAACTTTCACCGGAGCGGTTTCCGTCGTAAGGACCATGACAGGCTGGCCCCCCGAATGTGTGTGGTGCGCCGATACCGTGCATCTGGGCACACACGAAGCGCTGTTTCATGCCGGACGCGGTAGCGATGGCGGACTTGAACTTGTTCCCTGGATAGTCGATTCATGGGAAACTTCCGGAGACCTAGCTTATACAGACTTCAAACTCCATGACGGCATTGAGTACCACAAGAATTGGGGACCGATGACAGCTCATGATGTTGTCTGGTATTTCAATCTGATTCACCCTCTCAACAATCCTGAGTCCCGACACGACACCGGCGTTCAGCAGCACGGAATTCTGGATAACGCTGAGGTCGTTGATAATGAGACTTTTCGATTTAACTGGGCGGCATTCGCCGGGCACACTCTCTGGATGACATATACGGATATCCAGGAGGGCATGGGACCCTTCTCCAAATCGCTCTACGACGATAAGGGCATCGGGTACATGGAGGAAAACATCATTGGTTCCGGACCTTTTGAGGTTGTTGAATGGACCGATGCGGAAGTGGTCGATCTTCAGGCCGTATCCGATCACTGGAGAAAAACACCCTACATCGACCGTGTGAGAATGCTTCATGTTCCTGAGGCAGCAACGCGCCGCGCAATGTTGGAAAACGGGCAGGTCCAAGCCGCTGAAATAGCGTTGAAGGACTGGCCCGCTCTGTTTGAGGACGGCTTTACCCTGGCTCCCGAAACGACGAACACAGTGTTTGCCATTAGCATGGCGGGGAACTACTGGCAATCGCATCATCCGACTACCGGCGAGCCGCTTGAACGTACAAGGGACATCAGTAAGCCCTGGGTGGGCGACCCGTTCGAGAATGGGGATACATTTGACCCTGATACCCCGTCGATGCAGCGTTCGAAACTCGTGCGTGAAGCGATGTCAATAACCATAGACCGAGAGGCAATCAACGACACCATACTGTCCGGGATAGGCTTGCCGCATCACCTCGGCGGCATCTGGGCGGATGACCCCCTGTTCATAGAGAATCAGGACAGGTGGTCCTACGAGTATAATCCGGACAGGGCAAGGGAGCTGATGGCTGAGGCCGGACACGAAGATGGATTTGAAATCGAATGGTACGGCGGGCCAGGCAACATCGAGATCTTCGAGACTGTTGCGGCTGGCTGGTTGGGCGAATTGGGCATCGAGACTACCTTCGACCGCCAGATTTACACCTCGTGGCGGCCCACAATCGTCAACCGCACGAATACTGACATATTCGGCGGCTGCTGTTACGGCCTGCCTGCGTGGCCTCTTGAATGGCCGCAGAACGCTGCAAACTTCCCTGGCGGTTACAACACGGCTCAGGAATTCGACGAGTCCTGGGAGAGTTTTGACCGCAAGAGCAACACGACAGATCCGGAGGAATTGATAGCCGCCGCCGTTGACTGGTACGACTTCCTGCGGGAATGGCATGTCTGGCCTGGGATAGTGCAGCACCCCGGTGGCGCAGTGTACAACCCGGACGCCATGGAGTGGGAGCAGATGCGGCCATTCCACTGGATGAGATGGTCGGGGATGCGTAGCTTCGAGTGGATACAGCTGAAGTAGCCGGCGACCGATCCAAAGCGAGACGCCGACCTGAATTGGAGTAGGACGATGTAAGCGAACTGAAGACGCCACAGTATGCTTCTGTGGCGTCTTCAAAGCGCTGGACGCCAGGCTCTCGTTTTCGCTGGCTTTCGCGTTCTAAGCGGCTTCCTGGACGGAGGTAAGATGCGTAAGTTCATAGTCCGCAGGGCTATTGGGTCAATCTTGGCACTGCTCGCCGCGGCGCTGCTTATTTTCTCAGCTTCCAGACTACTGTCCGATCCAAAATACCTGCTGCTGCCGGAGCAGGGGCGCAAAGGGATAGACGAAGAGATCTGGAACAGGATGGCGGACGAACTCCACCTGAACGATCCGGTTCCGGTTCAGTTTGCGTACTGGCTCTGGGACCTTGCTCACGGAGATCTGGGCACTGATCTGCAGGACGGCCTGCCACTCTGGCCAAAGCTGAAGAAGAAATTCGTACCTTCGATTAAGCTTGGGATCGTTTCTTGGGTGCTTGCCACAATCGTAGGAATTCCACTGGGCGTGCTGTCCGCAGTGAAGAGAGGGAGCGGCTGGGACTACATCGGGCGGACCTTCGCGCTCTTGGGCCAGGCAACTCCGGCGTTTGTCGTGGGCATCTTGTTGATACTGCTGTTCACAGTGTGGCTGGGGTGGCTGCCAGCAGGAACGCAGGGAGAAGGACTGGCGATTCGGAACTACATCATGCCGACGATAACCCTCTCCTGGCTTCCGGCGGCCTCGTACCTGCGCCTAACGCGTTCAGCCATGCTTGAAGTTCTTGACTCCGAATTCGTCAAACTGGCAAGGGCAAAGGGCGTAGGTTCCTCCAAAGTTGTGTGGAAGCATGCCTTTAAGAACGCGGCCCTCGTTCCGTTGACAGCCACCGTTCTCGTATTCGCAGGATTCATCACAGGGGCCGTTGTGGTGGAGGCCGTTTTCGCATGGCCCGGAGTCGGCTCATTCGCGGTGCAGTCGGTGTTCACGAATAACATCAACATACTCGTCGTAATAACGGTAATGTTCACCGCCTTGTTCATAGCGGCGAATTTCGTCGCTGATGTCCTGTATGCCTTCATAGACCCCCGAATAAGGTACAGCTAAGGAATTCAATGACAGAAGTGTCTGCCAGGGCAGTCGCAGGTGTTCGGAGGAAATGGGTGCGTCCATTCCGCGCTCTGGACTTTCTTCGCAGGTGGCCGGTGATTCCCGTTGTCGTCCTTGTACTGCTGGCAATGGTAGCGATTCTCGCACCGGTGATCGAAACTCAGCCTCCGCTGAAGAACAACATAAGAGAGCGGCTCATTCCGCCAATCTGGTCTTCCGGAGGCAGCTTCGACCACATACTCGGGACTGACAATATCGGGCGTGATATGTGGAGCCGTCTCGTTCACGGCGCCAGAATTTCGTTGCTCGTCGCCGGCGTAGCGCTCGTGACCGGGACCATAGTGGGCACTGCCCTGGGACTGATCGCCGGATACTTCGGAGGATTGATCGACGAAGTGATTATGCGCTTCGTGGACATCTGGTTTGGGCTACCCTTCATTCTGGTGGCCATGATCATCGCTGTCATGCTCACTCCCAGCGTAAACACCATGATGGGAGTTCTTGCGTTGCTTGTATGGTCAAGCTACGTGAGATACATACGGGCCGAGGTACTCTCGATAAGGGAACGCGATTATGTGTCGCTGGCGCGAGTGGCTGGCGCCTCCACATTTCGGGTCCTGGTCAAGCATATCCTTCCGGGTGTCATCAACACAGTTCTCGTAATCGCCACACTTCGAACCGGTCAGCTCATTTTGGCGGAAGCGACGTTGAGCTTCCTGGGGGCCGGCATCCCACCGCCAACAGCCACATGGGGCAACATGGTCGCCGACGGGAGAGAATATCTTCGAGACGCCTGGTGGGTCTCAGCCTTGCCCGCGATCGCGATCTTCCTGATAGTGATGTCACTCAATTTTCTGGGTGACTGGATGCGCGACAGGTTCGACCCCAGATTGCGCCAGCTCTGAGCAGAGCAGGGACTGGGATTATCATTGCTACGACATCTGCCGTGAATGTTGCCTCAGAGGGTATGTGTTGTGCACAACGCCTTCTAGCTTCCGTGCCGGAATGTCCACAGCCTCTCGCCGAAAACCCCCTTAGCTGTCAAGGGCAGAGTAAACGGACTGTTGAAAGAGCCTGGGTCAAAGGGGGACATGTTGGCGGCGTGGAATGGCACGAACATCCGGTTTCAGGAGCGACACGGTCCTCGATCCACTAGACCGTCACATCAAGGATTTCATTCTCTTCCAGCTCACGACGAAGCGTCCCAGGGAGTTCACGTCCCAAATCACCTTCTCATCCAGATAGACGAACAATTCGACTCCCAGAGGGTCGTCGAGCCGTTTGAAGACCACTACTGTCGTGACAGCGACAGACCGGCGATTCATCCAGGAGTCCTCATCCGAGCGCTGCTCATCTCCTCCCTGTCCAATATCACATCCTTTTCAACAGTCCGGTAAAGGTGTCCCAATTGGGGCACTGTTCAGCGAGAGTATCGGTGCCAATATCTAAGGGAATATGCCCTTTGCAGCGGGGACGCGGCTGGAGATCATCTTGCCACCGTTGCGAGGCGCAGAACGGTGGTAGATGCTGGGCGGCTGAATTGAAGTAGTAGTCGTATGTCTGACCAGGAGCGAAAGGATCTGTGGTTTGCGGACAAGACGAGATGCCGTGACTCACATTACATGAGAATCTTGCGTAAGTCCTGTCAAGGCTCTACGCATGAGACAGGGGGTTGGCATGCGGACGATACTCCCGTTCCCGGCGATGATAGTTCCTTACGCGAAGTGTCGCGTTGGGATCACGCTGGATCCGGTTAAGAAGGAAGCGACGTACAGGGACGACTGGCCGCACGCGGGGAGGTTCATGTTATTGCATCCGAAGCCACTCGCTAAGCCGGAAGCTCTGGGCATCATATTCCGCTACGCGAGGGCTATGCAGATGCGAGTATGACTATCTGCCGGATGAGAGTTCGCTGTTTGGTGAGTGGTACGTGTACCACTTCATGCAGGGTGGTCGTGGTATACGGGCGTTGAGATGATGTAAATGGAGAACTGCGATGGTAATGTTTGAGTGGAGTGACGAACAAGAGGAAGGGCGCGAGGAACTTCTGGATAGAATGCGTAAGGCAGCTCTGGAGGCGGCGGAGGACGAACACGTGGAATTGTCTCCAGATGGCACAATTCGGGTGGTTAAAGAGGAAGAGCAGGAAGAAGAGTAGTGCAATACCTTATATACGATGACATGGCAGCAAAGAGAATTCACGCCAATCAGACCCCTTCGCAATCGCCACTGCATCGGATGCAAGGAAATACCCACAAAGCTTACATCTCACGACCTAGGGTAAGGATCATGGGCGCGTCCCACCTATTGCAGAAGAACTGGTTGGAGCTGTTTCCCCCAATCCGAGCGCTCCCGATTTAGAAGCGCCCAGCATCGGTCGGGTATGGGTCCTGCTCGCTCACGAGCGCCTGAGACTCACGTATGGACAGTCCTAATTTGGTCTTGTCTCCCCACAGGTGCTTCAAGTATTCCAGAACGGCGACTATCTCCTCGGGGCTGAGCCGGTCGCCGAACGCCGGCATGGCGCTTCTGAAGCCCGGATAGTCAGGATCTTCAAGAGTCTTTCCGCCCTCGCTTACTATCCTGTACAGCAGACCGTCGCCGTGATGCCATGTATGTCCGTCTCCGTTGAGCGGCGGTGGCGGCAGCGTGCCGTCATCCCTCCTGACATGCCAGTCGGGTTGGCCCTCGCCCCCTGCCCCGTGGCATACTGCGCAGTTTGCGGCGAAGATTTCTTTTCCCTCGGAAAGATCAGGAGACGCCCAGAGCCCGAATTGGAAGCTGCAGCCCATTAAGAGAACCGCCAGAGCCACCATCGGCAGTAAGGATAGAGGAATTTGCTTTGGGATACGCAGGCACACTGATTGTTCCCTATCACCCTCGGAGACTGCTTTCTTCACATAGCCCTCAGCAAACGGTCGGGAAGGCGTCTCCCTCAAATGTGCCATTGGCACGCTGTGTCTCCCGCAGATAGCAGATGATCTTCTCCACCTCATCCACCGACACGCCTGCCACAGGCGGCATGTTGCCGAAGGACCAGTGGTGCTGCGGCACGCCGTTCAGGACGGCGCTCCGGATGCTCGCGTCTCCGTGATGGCCGGGCTCGTAGAACTTGTGGACCAGAGGAGGCCCCTGTGTGGTTCCCGTTGCATTTGCGCCATGGCATTGCAGGCAGTTGCTGTTGAAGATGTCTTCACCCGCGCGCGCTGTCTCGGATAGGCTCTGCACCGGTGCAGAAGGCGCAGGAGCACTACCCGATGTCGCCGGCTTGTATTGCAGCTGGACCTCGTTACCGCACCCGATAAGCAGCAGAAGCAAAAGGGGCAATGCCAGTAGGCACAGCAACTTGCGTAGGGTGATGGGACTACTACGAGCAGCCAAGGTCTTCTCCTCCGGTCGTCCATAGTTGAATTCCCTGAACCCCGGTTATCTTCTCGCGCATCCGGTTCCAATAGACAGGATGACAGACTGTACCCCTCGTCCTTAGAGATTCTTCCGCGCGCCCGCGCTAATCTACTTGGATTCTGCCATGATTTTCCTGCACTAGAAAATACCTATTTGCATTGTATGAGTTAGACGTCGCGCTTGCCTTTCACACATCAATTGCAATGTACGGCAAAGTGCGACAAAGCGTGGAGTGGAGACTTTGATCTGACGTCCGCCTGCTATTCTTGGTAGAGTTCAGGAAGACCCCTTAGCTGCGCGCGCGCGCTTGGTCCCGGCGTTGACGCTTGCGTTCGTGGGCAGAGAGTTCTGCCTTGCGGAGACGAAGATTCAAGGGTGTGACTTCCAGCAGTTCGTCATCTGAGATGAACGCCAACGCCTCCTCGAGGCTCATCCTGATTGTGGCGTTAAGGCGCTTGGCAATATCAGCGGTTGATGAGCGTATATTTGTCAGTTTCTTCTGCTTGCAGACGTTTATCTCGATGTCCCCGTCACGCCGGTGCGAGCCGATAATCATCCCCTCATAGACCATAGTGGCCGGATCGATGAACGTGTCGCCCCTACCCTGGGCATTGAGCAGACCGTACGTTACTGCAGTTCCGGATTCGGACGCCACGAGCACTCCGCCACCGTGGGATTTTATCTCGCCCTCCATGAGTTCGTATGAGGTGAAGAAGCTGCTCTTTACACCATCGCCCCGAGTGGTCTGGAGGAAGAAGGCATTGAATCCGATTAGTCCGCGGGTGGGAATCTTGTACTCCAGGTCAACATAGCCGTTGTCGTCGTAGCGCATGTCGCGGAGCTGTGCCAGATGCGTAGAGAGGTATTCGGCAAGCGCACCCACATACTGCTCGTGAGTGGTGATATTCAGGATTTCGTACGGTTCGTATTCTTTGCCGTCAATCATCTTGGTGACGGGAGTGGGCCGCGACACCTGAAACTCGAACTGCTCGCGGCGCATAGTCTCAACGAGTATTGACAGGTGCAGTTCGCCTCGTCCGGCGACGACGAACACATCCGGGCTGGATGTTGTGTCCACCCGCAGGCTGATGTTGGTCCGCAATTCCCTCATGAGTCGTTCATGAAGATTTCGAGACGTACAGTGAATACCATCCTTGCCCATGAACGGTGAAGTGCTCACGCCGAAAGTCATGCTGACCGTAGGTTCGTTGATGTCGATTGTCGGTAATGCCTCCGGGTTCTCAGTCGAAGTTATGGTATCGCCGATGGACACGCCATCAAGTCCGGAAACTGCGACAATATCTCCGGCAAAGGCTTCGGACACCTCAACCCGCTCCATCCCGCGGAAGACGAAGATACGCTCGATGTTGTGCGTACTTACTTCCCCGTCGCGCCCCAGCAGGGCGACATCATCGCGCATTCGCAACTTTCCGTTGGATATGCGGCCAACGGATACCTGGCCGAGGTAGTTGTCGTAGTCCAGGGCTGCCACGAGCATCTGCAGCGGGGCGTCCAGATCGCCGTCGGGCGGTGGTACAGACTCCACAATCGCGTCGAAGAGGGGCTGCATGTCTGTCCCAGGGTTGCCCGGGTCGTCAGTGGCATAGCCGTCGCGAGCCGAGGCATATAGCACAGGGAAGTCAAGCTGATCTACTTCAGTAGCCAGTTCTAGGAACAGGTCATGGATCATCGTGACTACTTCGGCCGCGCGCGCCTCTGGGCGGTCTATCTTGTTGATGACAACCATCGGTGTGACATTCTGCTGGAGGGCCTGGCGAAGCACATAGGTCGTCTGAGGCATCGGACCATCCACCGCGTCCACTAACAGCAGGCAGCCATCGGCCATATTCATGATGCGTTCCACTTCGCCGCTGAAGTCGGCGTGGCCCGGCGTGTCGATGATGTTGATCCTCACATCTCCATAGGAGACGGAGGCATTCTTGGCGAGTATGGTGATTCCGCGCTCTCGTTCGAGAGGGTTGGTATCCATGATCAGGGCGCCCACCTGTTGGTGGGACCGAAAGACTTTGCCCTGCTTCAGCAGCGCGTCCACAAGGGTCGTCTTGCCGTGATCGACATGGGCAATGATAGCCAGGTTGCGAATATTTTCGTTCTTGCAGTCAGTCAACTTAAGGCACTCCGAATACTTAGACACATCTGAACCCGGCGATGCAATTCACATCGCTATCGGCGACACTTGTCCCAAACCGGTGGGCTCAGCCTGCCGACGCCCTTCAGTCCGTTTCGGAGGAGGCATTCCAGCGTCTTACTGAGAACCTGCGCCCCAGCGCCCGCTGAATCTCCCTCCACTTGCGCTCTTCATCCGGTGTGACGAAGGTCACCGCCTCGCCGGAACGTCCCATGCGGCCAGTCCTGCCCACTCGATGAGTGAAGAGCAGGTCGGTGTCCGGCAAGTCAAAGTTGATGACCTGTGAGACACCATCGATGTCCAGCCCTCGCGCCGCCACATTCGTTGCCACCAGAATGGGCGTGGCGCCGGAACGGAATTCCTTCATCACGCGCTCGCGCGCGTTCTGGCTCATATTCCCCTGGAGCGCCCCCACCGAATAGCCCAGCGTATCGAGTTGTCTTGCCAGTTTCTTGACGCCGCGCTTGGTCCTGCCAAAGACGATCACCGGAGAGCCGTCCTGCGCGTCCAGAAGCGTCTGAAGTGCGCTTATCTTCTCGTTCGGGCGAATTGTATAGACCAGATGCTCCACGCTAGGCAACGACCGCAGATCCGTGTCAACTTCCACCCTCACAGGGTTATGCAGATGCTTTCTGGCAGTGGTTGCCACCCAGTCCGGCAGTGTCGCAGAAAGGAGAGCGGTTTGGCGCTCTGGGGGCGTCTCGCTGAGGATTGCCTCGACGTCTCGCGCAAATCCCCTGTCCAGCATTTCGTCTGCCTCGTCCAGCACGAGAAATCGCACTGAGCGCAGGTCGAGAGTTCCCTGCCGCAAGTGGTCGAGTGTGCGCCCGGGAGTCCCAATGATAATCTGCGCTCCGCTCCTTAACTCCGCGCTTTCCGGCTTGTCCGAGCGCCCCCCATACAATAACGAGACATGCAGCCGCTGCGACGAGCATAGGGCTTTGGTTACTTCTGCCACCTGGATGGCAAGCTCGCGAGTGGGCACAAGAATTAACGCCTGAACTCGACGGGTGGAAGGGTCGCATAGCTCCGATAGTGGGACTACAAAGGCCAGTGTCTTTCCTGAACCCGTTCGCGCCTGTCCTATCAGGTCTCGACCGTCCAGAAGAGGGGGAATGGATTCTGTCTGGATGGGTGTGGGCTGCGAGATGTTCATCGAGGAAAGTGCCCGTCTGGTTACCGCCTTCAACGCGATATCAGGAAACACTACTTCGCCGGCTTCGTCGGAAGGGATTGGCTCGTCTGGGCGATTATTCCTGCCAGGCGGCTTGCTCAAAGGTTCACACGGCGTGGCGGCCTCGTCATTCCGACGGGCATTGAAGCATGGGCGGCAGTAAACCGGCCTATCGGGGTTTGGGCGGAATGGCACCGTCGCGGACTCATTGCAGTCGGCGCAAATGACAGAATGGCGCCTAAAGCGGCGGGAAGAACGCGGACGCGCGCTTACGGATTGTAAAGACATGCGGAATCAGACTCCTAGGTCAAGAGGCGGCAACACATGCGATTATGCATGCGGCGGCCAAAACAAGAAAATGTTAGATGAAGGGCGGTGTGTGGAAACTTGGGGGAATTGTGAATACCTTGCAGGCCAATTTTGGAGCGTTAATTTAACGGGTGACATCATTTTAGCAGATTGAGTGATGCGAAGTATATAGATTATTGAAATGTTCATTACCAAAAGTCGCCCCGACGAGAGTGACCGGTAAGAGCAGTCCGGCATTAGCCACCAGGTAGGAATCGTCAAAGGCCACGTGGATGCGGTCGGGACGCTCAAGTGCTAACATCTATTGGATGCTCCTTGAATCTGGTTGGGCTTGCGGAGGATCGAGTAGACTTCGTGAGCGACATAGCGTTTAAGGCAGCGGATGACTTCGATCTTGCCCATTCCTTCTGCGATTCGTCGACTCACGTATGCCTGCGTCCTCAGATCGTGGCACAGCTCGAATGGACAGTCCCGCGTGCTACTCGCTAATGAGAGCCATCCCCTCCGCCTGCCGTACCTCGTTTATGATCTCCGGCACTCGCTGCCCGCCCAGGCGAGACGATTGAGCTGGAGTTCATGGCGGTCTTCGACGAGCAGAACCTATTACCAAGTCCACTTGATGATGACACGCGCCATTCTATTTATAACTTTGGCTCTGGATAGACCCGGTTGAGTTTCACGCGAGCGTCCTGAGAACTGAACCGCCAGTCTATTGTCGCGCCAACGGAGTTGCGCTCCCGCTCAAGTGCGGCTATGTGCAGTCTGAGCGTCTGTTCGTCACCGATTCGTCCTCTCAGGCACTGCTTACTGAACACGCTCAATTCTATCTCCGCCATATTCAGCCAACTCCCCTGCTTAGGTGTGTAGTGAAACTCCAGCCTCCGCGCTATGCGCCTCGCCTCAACAGGTTCATACGCCTCATACAGCGAACCGAACTTGTGAGTGTTCAGGTTGTCCAGCACAACCCTGACCACCTTGGCGTCGGGATACGCCTCATCCACCAGCCATCTCATCTGCTCAGCGAAGTCCACCGCAGTGCGCCGCTGGGTAACCTCCACATGTCTCCATCCACCTTTTGGCTCGCAGAAGACGAACAGGTTGCGCGTCCCGTTACGCCTGTACTCGTAGTCGTAACGCCGAACTCTCCCCACCTGCGTGCCGATGGCCGCTCTCGTATGTCCGATCAACTGCTTGGATGTCTCATCGAAGCACACCACAGGTCGCGCAGCATCATACTCCTCCTCGTACAGGTCCAACACTTCTTCCATCCTTGCAACGAACTCCCCGCTCAGTTCAGGGATGCACCACGCCTTGTTCTTCCACGGCTTGAGTTCGTTTTTTTCAAGCTCTGACGCACCGTCTCGCGCGCTACGCTCTTCACATAGCCCAACTCCACGGCCTTGTCCGCAAGCAACTTCAGCGTCCAGTGGGTATGGCCCTCGGGAGGATCACTGCACGCTATGGCCACAAGATGCGCCTCCGCACGCTCATCCAGCTTGCGCTTCTGTCCGGGACGCGCCAACTCGGTCAGTGATCTCTCGAGTCCCTCCTCGCAGAAGCGCTTGCGTATCCTTACGACCGTGCGCCTGCTGAGCGACAGCGCTTCGGCTATGCGTCCGTCGGTCTGTCCTTCGTCAGCCTTCAGCAGCGCCAGCGCTCGCTTGACCGTGCGCGCCGGCGATCTGCCTCGGTGGGCCACTTCATTCAGCCGGCGCTTCTGGGACTCGGTCAACTCCACTCTGTACTTTCTTGCGGTCATATTCGGCGACATCCTCATTGTAAGATGCGCCACAATCTAACCCATTTCTTATACTTGTGCCAATATCAGGCGGACTTGGTACTAGCTACACTATCAGTTTGCCGGATACATCAAGATATGAGGGACACTTGAGAGCGGTGAACACTCACGGTCCGGGCGAAGCGGCCACACATCGCTGGGTTGAAGCCGACAGGACGGCTTCGCCTCCCGCGCCTACGGCAACGGCAACCCCGGCTCCGGCAACGCCTACGGCAACTCCAACACCCACGGCGACAGCGACGCCTACGCCTACAGCCACCGCAACGCCAACGCCTCAGCCCACGGCGACGCCAACAGCTACCGCGACTCCGGCGCGCTGCAACGGCAGAGGCAGTGGCGCAGACTTGAGCGGCTGCGACCTGTCGAGCGCAGAAAACCTTGACGGAAAGAACTGGAGCTTGGCGAACTTCAGTAACGCGAACCTCACCGGCGCGGAAATCGACGGTTCCACTTTCACCAAGACGAACTTCAACGGGGCGAATCTCACGAATGCGGACCTCAGCGGTTCCGGCTTCACCAAGACGAACTTCACTAACGCGAATCTCAAAGGCGCTTCGCTGCGAGGCTCGAGCGGACTAGGTACGGCAGTCTGGAGCAACACGGTGTGCCCGGGCGGCACAAACAGCGACAACATGGACAAGGACAGCTGCTTCCCGCGCTTGGTTCCGGCGACGCCCACGCCTACCGCGACGGCGACCGCGACGCCCACGCCTACCGCGACGGCGACCGCGACTCCTACGCCTACCGCGACGGCCACACCGACGGCGACGGCTCAGCCGGCGCGCTGCTCGAAGCTGAGCAAGGGCGCGGACCTGAGTGGCTGCGACTTAAGCGGTAGAGCGCTTCACCGTAAAAACCTGAGTGGAGCGAACCTCACAAACGCCGATCTCTCCAACGCGGATATTCACGGTACTAATTTGAGTAGAGCGAATCTCACAAACGCTGACCTAACTGGCGCGGAAGTCTACAGCGGTGACCTTAGCAACGCAACCCTCACCGGTGCCGATCTCACCGGCGGGAGAATACACGACAGCGACCTTAGCAGCGCGACCCTTACAAACGCTGACCTAACCGGCGCGGAAGTCCATAGGAATGACTTTAGCGGGGCAAATCTAACCGGAGCAGATCTCACCAATGTGGAATTCCGCAACAATACATGGAGCGATACAACCTGTCCGGACGGCACGGTCAAGGACGCCAGCTGTAGCTGACGGCAGTTGCTATATTCGGGTGACTTACATTGGAGCAATGGACGGCTAACGAATAGCTAGTCTCAGCGCGGGGCTAACGCAAGTCAGCCCCGCCGCTCCTGAAAGCCGCGGCGACTATCCGCACGATGCGCGGTGCGGCGACCAGCACGGCCGCAGCAGCGATGGTGCAGGAGGCTATCAGCATCGTCGCGTCGAAGAAGAAGCCCTGCGGGAACATGGCTATCAGGTAGTCGCGGCGCGGGTCTAGCATCCAGAAGTCGTTGCTGAAGCTGATGAGGTGAAACAGCAGGAACACCTGATTGAAGGCGACGAGTGCCAGCAGCCCCACAACCACGACCAGCGCCAGTGTCAGTTTGCCACCCCTGCTCACATCCCGCCCCAGAGTCTCCCAGAATTCGGCGCGCCGCAGCCAGAAGCCGGTGACGACATAGATCGCCATGTACAGCAGCGTGAGCATCTGCACCAGATAGACACCGCGCACCAGCGCTTTCACATCCCGCATGTGGTGTATCTCGCGCTCGTTGTACAGCGACTCCACCAACACGCCGCCCACATAGGTGCGGATGATCAAGTCCCGCTCGTCGTTGTTGAAGTAGTCCCGAAACTGCTTGCCCGCCGCGATCAGGTCAGTGCGCTCGATGCGGGTGTATTCGGCAATGTCGTACCTGTCGAAGCCGTAGCTGTACAGCGCGGGAAGGTTGATGACGAACCTGACGCTGCTGGTTATCAGCAACAATGGGACGAGTGCCGTGAACAGCGCCGTGGCAACAATTCTTGCGATTCGCGTCATTCTCCAATGCTATCATCCGCCCCTCCAATCTGATAGCGTTTCGTGGAGAACTAACATGGATGGACAGGATGAACAGAATAGGATGAGACGATATGACAGAGGACAAAGGATACCCCGCCACCTACGAAGGTGTTGTGCAAGTTGTAGATCACCTTCTCGGTCCCGACGGCTGCCCATGGGACAAAAAGCAGACTCACGAGTCGCTGGCGGACATGTTCCTCGAAGAGTGCTACGAACTTATTGAGGCCATAGAAGAAGGCGACACCGCCAAGATCGTAGAGGAGCTTGGGGATGTATTCTTCCATGTCATGTTCCAGCTCAAGCTGGGGGAAGATAGCGGCAAGTTCGACCGCAAGGATGTGTTCCGTGGGCTGGTGGACAAGCTTGTGCGCCGCCACCCGCATGTCTTCGACAACCAGTGGGTGCCCGACGCCGAAGGCGCGATTGCGAACTGGGATGCCATCAAGAGGCAGGAGAGGGCGGCATCCGGCGCGTCGATCCTTGACGGCGTGCCCAAGAATATGCCTGCGCTCGCCTACGCCCAGGCAGTGCAGGGTAGGGCGCAGCGCGCAGGCTTCGACTGGGACAACTTCCAGGGTGTGTTGGACAAGGTAGCAGAGGAACTCGCTGAGGTCGAAGCGGCAGGCTCCGATGAAGAGCGCGAGGAGGAACTCGGCGACCTGCTTTTCTCAGTGGTCAACGCCGCGCGCTGGCTGGGCATCGAAGCTGAGGCGTCGCTGCGCGGGACTAATCGCCGCTTCTACCAGCGTTACGCAATCATGGAGCGGCTGAGCCGGGAGCGCGGCCTGTCGTTCGATGCACTGACCCTGGACGAAAAGGAAGCCCTGTGGCAGGAGGCGAAGGCGATGACGCCTATAAGCGACTGAGGCCAACGTTATAGGGCTACTCTCGGTTCGGGCGGGTGATACGCTTGATGTCCTCTCGGGAGACTGTGACCGAGCCGTCGCCATTGCTCACCAGGGCATCCAGCTCCCGCTCGATGCGCTCGCGCTCCTCCTGCCGTCCTTCCTTCTGCCCCTCTTGCCGCCCCTTCCGCTCCGCTCTCTTCTGCACGAACTCATAAGCTGCGAAAACCATGCTCGACACTCCAAAAGCTATGACGGTTGACGGAAGCAAGAATATCGAAGCCAGCAACATCACGCCATCCGTTTCCTGAACGACCTGGAAGGAGAAATAGCCCCGGCTCAACGTCGCCAGCAATGCGCTGAGGCTGATAGATGCCGCCCCATCGAATAAGAGGCGGTTACCTTCAAACAACGACTACCCCTCGCTGCCTCCGATAGGGTAGCGAGATTATAGCACATGAGACATTCAGCCCCTTGACTGACTTCACAGCCTCCTGAGCGACGGGAACAGTACCATCAGCGCGGTGGCGGCGACCGCTATGACGCCGCAGGCTATCAGCGTTGCGGTGGGCGCGCCCATATTCTCCGAGATTACGCCTGCCGTCAGGTTGCCCAGCGGCATCGCGCCGAATGTCATGATGTAAATGCCCGACACCCTGCCGCGAATTCCATCCGGCAGAATGCTCTGCATCGTTGCGCTAGTTATCGAGAAGAAGCCCATCGTTCCCATGCTTCCTATGGCGACCAGCGGATACGCCATCGTGATTGTTGGGTTGAGCGCGAGCGCCGCCATCGATACGCAAATCAGCGCGATGCACCCCATAATCATCAAGCCCTTGCGCCGTATGTCCCCCAGCGATGCCAGCGCCAGCGTTCCCGTCAGGAATCCCGCGCCCACCGCGGACATCAGTAGTCCGAGAGTCGCGGGGCCAACCTTGTACACCTCGGCGGCATACACCGGAATCAGCCCATGCAGGAACGGGGAAACAAGCACGGCTGGGATGAATCCGAGCAGCAGCAACCCCAGCACGACCGCGTTCTCACGGATATAACGCACGCCTTCCAGAATCTCCGAAAGTGCGGCTCGTGGGTTCAACTTCGACTGTGAAGCACCTGCAAAGGCGCCAAGCCCCAGGGCCATAGCCGCGGCAGCTGCAACTATAGCGCCCTGCAGCAGCAGCGCCGCACCTGCCCCGGCGACCGCGAGCAGCGCACCGCCCATAGCAGGTATCGCTAGGCGCGTTATGCTGAAAGCCAGCGAGTTCAGGGCGAACGCGTTCACGAGGCTGTGACGGGGCACTATCGACGGTATCAGCGCCATGCGCGCCGGATCCGCTATGACCCATCCAACGCCCATCAGGAATACGAACCCGAATACATGCCAGGCGTTCACGTCGCCGAGCAGTACCAGCGTGCCGAATCCGAGCGCGAGCAGCGACTGGTACACGAACACGCCCGTCAGCAACTTGCGCTTGTCCCATCTGTCCACGAGCAATCCGCCTATCGGCCCGGCAATCAGGATTGGCAGGGCGTCCAGGCCCATCACAAGGCTCGTCAGCAGTGCGGACTGCGTAAGCTCGTATGTCAGCCAGCCGATGATGACCTGCTGCATCCAGAACGCCCCACTGAAGAAGAGCGTGGACGCCCAGAGGAAACGGTAGTCGCGGTGCAGAAAGGAGTCGAAGGTATGCACCCGCACCGGACGGACGCGGGGGACATGTGGCCGCAAGTGAGGAGCGCGCATGCGAGGTACGCGTGGTTTGCGGATGTGGGGGCGCAGCCGGCGACGAGGCGTGGCTTGTGCGCTATTTGTGCCGGCAGATTCCACGACCAACTCACCCACGGGATACGCAGTCGCAACTTCCTGCTGCTCCGGCGTGGGCACGAGGCTCACATCCGGCGCAGAAACCTCCGTGGAAACGAGGCTCTTGACCGACTGGTCGGTAGTCTGTGGGGGCTGCTTAGAAGTAAGGTCCGTTGATGAAGAGTAGCTTTCAGGTTTGCGAAACGCGTCAGACCCGTTCTTATTCACTTGTTGTTACTTGACACCCCTACTGTAAAGGTTCAGCTACTGCTTGAGCCTGACGCAATGCAAATCAGGTGAATAAAAGTCTAGCAAAGGTTTAGAACACTGCACAGGGCTATTTTGACCAAAATCCAGCTGGATTTTCCGCCAAAATGAGAATAAAAGCTCTTTTATCCTGTTTGTTCCTATTATTGGATCAATTTACCGAAGCCATCCTGACCACAGACGCCGTTCTACCTCATTGCCGATCGACTCTGTAAGTGCTTCGGCGGCAGGGTTCAGGAGCAACTGGCGCAGGCTGCGGCGCGGACGGAAATAGACCGGCTTGCGTGGCGCGCCCGAAACCTCGGCGGCGATGTCAAGCGCCCTGTCGAGGTCGCCCAGCTCATCGACAAGCCCTAATTCCTGAGCCTTAGTCGCCCAATACACCTCGCCTGTGGCGATGCAGCGCACATCCTCTTCGTCCATCTTGCGCGACTCCGAGACGATTCTTACGAAGGAATTGAAGGAGTCGTCTATGAGCGCCTGCATCTTTTCCTCTTCCTCCGGCGTGGCATCGCGCCAGAACGCGCCCATGTCCTTGTGCAAGCCGCTCTTGTTCACGTTCACTCCGACGCCAATGCGTTCCATAAGCTCCTGCAGTGCCGGGCGCACCGATATGACGCCAATGGAGCCGATGATGGAGGCGTGGCTGGCGACAATCTTGTGCGCGGCGCAGCTGATGTAGTACGCGCCGGACGCGCCCAGCCCGCGAATGCTGGCGATGACGGGCTTCTTCTCCGCGACCTTCAGCACGCTGCGATACAGGTAGTCGGACGCCGACACGCCGCCGCCGGGAGAGTCGATGTCCAGCACCAGCGCGCGAATGTTGTCGTCACGCGCGATGGTGGCGAATATCTGCTCATAGGCAGGGGACTTAATCTGTCCGCCGATGCTGCCGAACAGTTCCACGACGGCGATTCTGTTGCGAAAATTCCGGGAAGCTCTTAGTACAAGCAATGTAATTCTCCAGATGAAAGTGTTTCAACCTATTGTAATTGGGGAGCAACGGACATCGTAGGATTATCTATGAAGTCGCGCAGCGCCGCAAAGTAGTTCTCCCCACCGACCATGTGCGTGTCGTCGTGAGTCGCGCCTCTGATCTCGTAGAAGCGCTTTGGCTCGTTGGCAGCGTCATATAGTGCTCTGCCCATCTCAATCGGAACTGTGACATCCTTACTGCCATGCACAATCATGACCGGGCTGTGTATGCGCGGCATCTTCTTTATGGAGTCGAACCTGCTTTTCACAAGCAGGCGAGACGGGATGAAGAATGCAATCGCCGGGCGCTTATACCGCCCCATGGCATCTACCGACGTGAATGACGACTCCATTATCACGGCTTTTGCACTATGACTCATCGCTAGCTCCGCCACGATGCAGCCGCCGAGCGAGCGTCCGAATAGCACGAGCCTATCGTGGTCTATGTCGTCTCGCGAGCGCAGGTATTCCAGCACGCCTTCCCCGTCCGAGTACATGCCCTTCTCGGACGGCTTGCCCTCGCTGCGCCCGTAGCCCCGGTAGTCGAATATGAACAGATTCGCTCCCAGACGGACGTTCATCAGCATAATGTTATAGACCCGGTTGCTGATGTTGCCCGCGTTGCCATGAAACCAGACAATCGTGTCGTCGCCCCTGCCGGGGATGAACCAGCCGTGCAACTGCGTACCGTCGGCTGCGGGGAAGTACACTTCCTCGAAGTGCATACCCAGGTCGTCAGGGGTGTTGGTTATCTCCTTCGTGGGGAAGAACGCCAGCCATCTGTCGAACAAGTAATTTTCCCTCGCAGCAAGAACGGATACTACAGCCAAGGCGAATGCAAGCGATAGAACCAGAATCCTTGCCATGGTTGCCCAAGCATTTCTCGACTTCGCTTCGGAGCGCCTACTGACTACCGATACGTGACACCTGACAGCTACTAAGGCGTCTGCGCTCCTCTCGCGTTCAGCACGATTGAGTAGAGCGACTTATCGGCACAGATGTAGAGACGGTTCTTGTCAGGTCCGCCAAAGCAGCAGTTTGCGTTGCGGTCTTCGGGCACCAGAATCTTGCCGAGCAGTTCGGCATCGGGGCTGTAAACGTGGATGCCGTCCGCAGAGCTTGTGAAGATGTTGCCGTCGGTGTCGCAGCGAAAGCCGTCGGCCGCTCCCGGACTGACGACGGCGAACTCGCGCCCGTTGCTCAGACGCCTGCTATCCTCCACGTCGAAGACCATTATGTTGCGGGGCTCGCCCGTGTCCGCCACATACAGAACGCTTTCGTCTGGCGAGAAGGCTATGCCGTTGGGCCTGTCCATAGAGTCCACGACGACTTCAAGCGCACCGGTATCCGGCTCAAGGCGAAACACGAAGCAGCCGGCAAGCTCGCTGTCGGCCTTATATCCTTCGCGATTGCTGAGGATGCCGTAGGGCGGGTCGGTGAACCAGATTGTGCCGTCCGACTTGACCACAAGGTCGTTCGGGGAATTGAGACGGTTGCCCTCGTAGTTGTCGGCGAGGGTTACTATCGTCCCGTTGTGCTCGGTGCGGCTGACGCGACGGTTGCCGTGCTCGCAGCTCACGAGCCTGCCTTCGAGGTCACGGTAGTGGCCGTTGGTGTAGCCTGCCGGCTGTCGAAAGACGGAAACGCCGTCAGCGTCCGAGTAGCGCAGCATGCGGTCGTTCGGAATGTCGCTCCACAGCAGGTAGTCGCCCTCCGAGAAATAGACGGGACCTTCCGCCCACTCCATTCCGGTGAAGTGCCGGACCAGTTCTGCGTCGTCTGGAATCATCGCAGCGAAGCGGTCGTCGTAAATCTCGAAGCTTTCTTGTTGTGTGGTCATAGAAGTAACTCCCCAGAACGGCGGTGCTAACAGGATGAACAGGATAGATAGGATAAGATAGTATGTGCAGTATAATTCCGATAGGCTAGGGTGTCTAATGGGCCGGCATTAGGTATCGAGGATACAGGGCTTTTCTCATGCGAAACATATTCAGAGGATTGAAGTCGGTCGTGGCTGGTGGACGGACGGGCGTGACGTTGGACGACGACCTCACATTGCGCGACATCGAGCGCCACGCGGCGAGGATTGCGAAGGAAGCAGGAGAGTTGCTGCGCTTTCACTTCGAGCGCGCTCTGAACGTGCAGTACAAGGATGACAGGCAATCTGACCCCGTTACTAACGCCGACTTTGCCTGCCAGCGCCTCTTGCAGGACGAAATCTTCAGGCGCTTTCCTGGGCACGGCATACTCGGCGAGGAGGACAACGCTGCAGAGCGAGAGAGAGCCGACAGCCAGCCCGCGCCCGATTTCGTCTGGGTGCTCGACCCGCTTGACGGCACGCGCAACTTCATGTCCGGGCTGCCGCTATACGCCAGTTCCATCGGTGTTCTGTACCGTGGCGCGCCCGTTGCAGCAGCAGTGTTCATACCCTGGCCGAATGATGAGGGCGGGATCGTAATGCACGCGCGCAGGAGCGGCGGCACACGTATAGACGGCGAATCTGTGCCTCTGCTGAATGCGGACGCTCCGGATGGCAACAGGCTCGTTACGCTGCCGGGCGGCTTCGGCGCGCTCTTTGGCGTGCGTAGGCCCCTGCGCAGCAGGGCAGGCGAGCTTCGCATGACAGGCAGCATCGCCTACGAGCTTGCTATGGTGGCGAAAGGCGTCACTCAGTACACCATAACGACCGCGCCGTTCCTATGGGATGCCGCTGCCGGCTCGCTGCTTGTAAAGGAGGCGGGCGGCGTTGTGCTGCAAGGCGGACAGCGCAAGCTGCTGGGCAGGCTGCCCGCAGGCCTGAGCTGGCAGCCGCTGGAATCGTTCGTCCCTTCTTGGAGCAGCGGCTCGACTACGATGAAGGAACTGCGCGAATGGCGCGCTCCATTGCTGCTGGGCAGCCCGAATGTTGCGCGTTTCGTGGCGAGCAACCTGCAAGGCAAGACAAGGATAAAGCGACGCCTCAGACGCCTCGTAAGGCGTTGAACTGACATGGATTAACAGGATGTACAGGATAGGATGAACGAGGGTGGGCTGCCGAAATGTCTGAAAGTACATCTTACCAAGGGGCGGAAGATGTACTCGTCCGCCTCGAAGGCGTGTCCAAGCAGTACGAGGTCGGTGATGCTACTGTATATGCGCTCAGAGAGGTCAGCCTAGAAATCTTGGAGGGGCAGTTCGTAGTGCTGCTGGGCCCCAGCGGCTCCGGCAAGACAACCCTGCTGAACATGATAGGCGGCCTGGACGCGCCGGCGCGTGGGCGAATATGGGTTGGCGGCAGCGAGATTACCGACATGGACGAGGCATCTCTGACCATGTACCGCCGCAACAGCGTGGGGTTCGTTTTCCAGTTCTTCAACCTCGTTCCGTCGCTTACTGCCGGCGAAAACGTGGAGATGGTAGCGGAACTGACGGGGAACAGGCGCAATGCCATTCCTGCTTTGAAATCTGTCGGTCTGGGCGAGCGCATAGACAACTTCCCGGCGCAGCTTTCGGGCGGCGAGCAGCAGCGCGTTGCCATAGCAAGGGTATTGGCGAAGGGACCTTCGATACTGCTTGGGGACGAACCCACGGGCGACCTAGACTATGAGACCGGCAAGATGATTCTCGGGCTGATGAGGCGCATCAACCGGTCTCAAAACACTACGATGCTCATAGTCACTCACAATGTCGCGATAAGCCGCATGGCCGACCGCGTGATAAGAATGCGCAGCGGCGAGATCATCAAAGACACGATCATCAGCAATCCCATCCCACCCGAAGACCTCGAGTGGTAGCCGTGAATACACTGCTGAGGAAGGCGTTCCGCGACTTGTGGCAGTCGCGCGCCTTGTTCATCTCCATCATAGCCCTGCTGACTCTGGGCGTGGGCATCTTCGTCACCATGTACTCAGCGTTCCTGAACGTGAAGAATTCAGAGGACTTCGCATACGAGGAATTGAAGTTCGCCGATGCGTTCTACTACGTCGCGCCGCCCATACCCGTGCGGGCTGTGGATGTGGTCCGCGATATGGAGGGCGTTGCTGTCGCAGAGGGCAGATATGTCGCTGACATAGCAGTACGCCAGCCGGACGACCGCGATAACACCGTGTCTGCCAGGGTCATCAGCATCCCGGATGACGAAACGCCGGACATCAACCGCGTCATAGTGAGGGAGGGTGAATACCTCGAAACGGGTGACGGACGGCATGCCCTCGTGGACAATCTGTTCACCGCATACTACGGCTTGCGGCCGGGCGACACACTCTCCCTGGTCTATCAGGGCAAGGACAGGGACTTTCAGATCAGCGGGGCAATCACAAGCCCTGAATACCTCTGGAAGTCCAAAGGTGGCGCGGAGCTAATCACTTCCCCGGGCGACTTCGCCATCGTAATGGTTCGCAGGAACGCCATCGACGACATGCTCGGTGTGGAGGGACTGATCAACGAGATTACAGTTCGCTACCAACCCGGCGCGGAAACCGAGCGCATCAAAGCCGAGATTGACGCTTACTTAGATAGATACGGCTCCCATCAGCTTATCGAGAAGGAGGACCAGCTAAGCTACGCCACCCTGAAGTCGGACATAGACGGCTTCCAGGAGATGGCGATTGCCATGCCCGTGCTCTTCCTGTCCATAACCGCGATGGTGGCGTTCGCAATGCTGACCCGGATAGTGCAGAGCCAGAGACATATCATAGGGCTGATGTGCGCCGAGGGCTTCTCTCGTATCCAGATACTTCGCCACTACCTTACATTCCCCATCCTGATAGCGTTAATCGGCAACGGGCTGGGGATATTGTGGGGATCGTTTGCGGCGGGTGGTTTCACAAGCCTGTATGTAGAGACGCTGGACCTGCCATATACCGTGGTAGTCAGCCAGACTTGGGTCCTGCTCGCTGCGTTTACAGTGGGCTTGGTTGCCTGCGCCATAGCGGGCATACAACCTGCGCTGGCAGCGGCGCGGCTCACTCCATCCGAAGCCATGCGCACCAATCCAGGG
Source organism: Dehalococcoidia bacterium (assembly GCA_965203955.1). Taxonomy (GTDB): domain Bacteria; phylum Chloroflexota; class Dehalococcoidia; order Lucifugimonadales; family JADFKI01; genus Bin90. The sequence continues at coordinate 1,308,674 of OZ241923.1, forward strand.
TCCGGCGCGGCGTCAATCATGCTGGAGAGGCTGCTGCCGATGCGTTGTTTGCCGGGCATGCTGCGGATGGCGCTGCGGAACATGACCCGAGGGCGCTGGCGAACCTTCTCCTCGATCATCGGAATTGCCTTCTCGGTCGCTCTCGTTACGGCGGTGATGGGTATGCTGGACACGATGAATAACGCATTCGATGTCCAGTTCAACGAGATTCAGCAGCACGATCTCAAAGCGGTGTTCGATCAGAGCATAGACTATCGAAAGACGGAAGTGTTCCAGTCCTGGGAGCAGGTTCGCCGGGCAGAGCCGTTAGCGGAGATTCCGGTCAAGCTGGTCAACGGCGAGCGTTCGGAGCACTCTGTCGTTACCGCCGTAATGGAGGATTCGACGCTCCTGATGCCCGAACATGTGGCGGGCGCGCAGCCGCTGAGCGCTGACGGCATATTCCTGACGGAGACTCTGGCGCAGGATTTGGGCCTCGAAGTGGGAGACACGGTGATGGTGGAGTCTGCGCGCCGGGATCAGGCGTTTCCCGTTGTAGGACTCGTGCGCTTCCCAATGGGCGAGTCTGCATACATGAGGCTGGAGCAAGCCGCCGTCCTGATGAGGGGTCTCCACGCCACATCCGCGCTATTGACGCTGGAACGCCCGGAGTACGAAGAGGACGTTACGCGGATGCTGGAGATGAGAGCCTATGTGCTCGCGGTAGAGCGGAGCGCGGCGGTGCGGGAAGGATTCGAGGAGCTGATGGCTCTGACCAATCTGTTCATTGGAATCATGACAATCTTCGGCATGTCGCTCGCCGCCTTCGCGGTGTTCAACACGGTTACGCTGAATGTGACCGAGCGCAGCCGCGAACTAGCCACTATGAGAACTCTGGGGTTCAGCAAGCGTCAGGTGAACTTGCTCATTACAGTCGAAAGTCTGATGACAGGGGTGATCGGCATCATAATGGGTTTCGCCCTTGGCTACGTGATCGAGGCATATCTGGTGGGGCAGATGTCCACGCTCGACTGGAACATGGACATCATCATCGAGCCGTCCACATTCGCCACTGTGGGTGTGCTTACGATGGTAGTGCTGCTGCTGTCGCAGGTTCCGGGGTTGCGCGCCCTGCACAAGAGGAATCTGGCGGAAGCCACTAAGGAACTGGCTTCGTGAATAGTTATCAGTATTCAGTTGTCAGTCCCCTCACCCTAACCCTCTCCCTCTGGGAGAGGGGACTTTGGGGTTAGCCCCTGCCCACATAAGGCATCTTCGTAGCCATGATGGTGATGAACTGTACGTTGGTGTCAAGGGGCAGATTGGACATGAACAGAACGGCATCCGCTGCGTGGTTGACATCGTAGGTCGGCTCGACCATCACCTCGCCGTTTGCCTGCGGAACACCGCCACCCATGCGCTCGGTCATGGGGGTTGCGGCGTTGCCAATGTCTATCTGGCCGCAGGCGATGTTGTACTTTCGCCCGTCCAGTGATGTTGACTTTGTCAGGCCGGTAATCGAGTGCTTGGTAGCGGTGTATGCGACGGAATCGGGACGCGGAGTGTACGCGGAGATGGAACCGTTGTTGATGATTCGCCCGCCCATCGGGTCCTGGTCCTTCATAATTTTGATGGCTTCCTGCGTGCAGATGAAAGAGCCGGTGAGGTTGGTGTCAACGACCGCCTTCCATGCCTCCACCGGGATGTCCTCCATTGGCATTCGCGGCGAGCCGATACCGGCGTTGTTGAACAGCACATCGAGCCTGCCGAATCTCTCCTTGGTCTGCGCGAAGAGACTGCGGATGGAGTCGGTGTCGGTTACATCGGTAACGACCGCAAGCATGCGCTCGCCGCCATCGCCTGCAAGCTCAATGGTTTCTTCTAGCGCCGCAATGCGCCTGCCGCCGATGGCGACCGAATAGCCGTCATTCACGAGCGCAAGCGCGCTTTGCCTGCCAATGCCTGAGCCGCCGCCGGTAATAATGGCGACCTTTCCGTTTGAAGTCATGGTCTTGAACTCCTTAATCAGATATGTGGCCGGTGATCAGGTCTCAGTTTATACCATAACTACCGCATCCTGTCAGTCCAGTGCTGTTCTGCCGCGTTCTTGACACATTCACGGGTGCGACTTAAACTTTTGCCAAAATTACAGACGCACTTTCAGGAGTATGTTGCATGACAGAAGAGTCGGTCATAACCCAGCAGATGCGCGATGCCATCGATGTGGAGTCCGAGCCGATCACGCATGACGTGGAGAAGGGCGCGATCGTCAAGTTCGCGCAGGCCATCGGAGATACTAATTCGCTTTACAACGATGAGGAAGCGGCGCGAAAGACAAGGTACGGCGGAATTATTGCGCCGCCCACGTTTATGCGCTCCTTAATCTCGAACTCTCCTCCTGCGTACAAGAGTCCTTACTCTGCGAACCTGGACGGAGGGAGCCAGTGGGAATACTTTCACCCGGTGCGACCCGGCGACCGCATCACGGTTACCACCAAGCTTGCGGACCTATTTGAGCGTCCGGGCAGGCTGGGCAACATGCTGTTCAGTGTGCGCGAGACGAAGTACGTGAACCAGTTCGGACAGACCGTCGCGCTGCAGCGAACGACGGGCATTAGTTACGACCCCTAAGCGTAATCACATTGGGACATCGGTTATTCATCTATCAGTTCCAAGTCTGAGAACTTGCCAGCAAGGAGAACAGCGATGGGCAATCAGGTATATTTCGAGGATGTTCAGGAAGGCACGGAAGTCCCTACCTTGAGGAAAGACCCGACCACGCAGCAGCTCGTGAAGTACGCGGGCGCGTCAGGCGACTACTACCAGATACACTACGACCTGAACTATGCGAAGGGCAACGGACTGCCGGATGTCATACTGCACGGTGCGCTGAAGGGCGCGTGGTTGGGACAGCTGATGACCGACTGGATCGGCGAAGAAGGTATGCTGAAGTCGCTGACGACGCAGTATCGTGGCATGGACGTGCCCGGCACGCCGATGTTCGGCAAGGGCGTCGTCACGAAGAAGTACACCGAGAACGGGGAAAATCTCGTGGACTGCGATATCTGGTTGGAGGACCACGAGGGCAAGAAGACCACGCCCGGCTCGGCGACTGTTACACTGCCTTCCAGAGACTAGGCAGGCTACATTCGGCTATGGAAACAGGTGCGGGGACGCTTATTCAAGCGTCCCCGCCTACTAAGTGGTTGTCTGTTAGTTGGAGGTTATATTCTCGATCGCGTTGCCAATCCGCATTACGAGGTAGAGCACGCCCACTGACACGAGAAGCGACCCCACGGCAACCACGAGGCTCGCAATTGCCGTGGTAATTAACGCAATATCCGCCATCGGTAATCTCCTTTCACAGCGTATAGTGTGATATTGTTGGCGTTATGTTAACAAGCCTATTATTTTATGTCAACTCATGGCTCAGGTGTGATTGAATACCACACATCTGTACCCCACAAGAGAAAGGAACATAGCAATGCAAATCGGTGTTGGGTTGGACGCGACGCTCAACCTGTCCTGGGACGATCAGGCAACACTTGCGCGCAAGGCTGCGGCGCAGGGCTACACCAGCATCTGGACGCCCGAGGGCACCGGCCATGACTCGTACCAGCTCTGCCTTCGACGCTGGGAGGCGAGCTGCGATGTAGTAGATGGCGGTGTTACCACCGGAATATCGGTGTCGCCGGTGATGTACCGCACACCCATGGGATTTGCAATGACCGGTGGCACTGTCAGCGACATCAGCGGCGGCAAGTTCATTATGGGCATAGGGTCCGGCGGTTCCTATCGTCCGCGCGCGAGACAGGCGCTCGGCCTGCCTAACTTCTCCACCATGGCGCTGATGCGCGACTACCTTGCCACGATTCGCCCACTTGTCGCAGGTGAGCGCGTGGACTACGAGGGCGACGTGGTTACGCTGCGCGGTGCGAGTCTCGGCATAGACCCACCGCCCATGACACCCGTGTACCTGGGCTCGCTTGGCCCGCAGATGCTGCGGCTCGCGGGCGAACTTGCGGACGGCGCGTGCCTGAACTGGTGCAGCCCGGAGCAGATCGCGTGGAGCCGTGAGCGCGTGAATGAGGGCGCAGAGAAGGCGGGGCGCGCCCCGTCCGAGATCAAGCTGGCGGAGTATATCCGGGTGTGCGTTGACGATGATGAGGATGTGGCGCGACTTGCGTTCGCCAAAGCGACGATGAACTACGCGCTGGGGGCGACGATACCGACGGAGCGTGAACGGCAACTCGGCTACCGGGCGCACTTCGAGCGCATGGGCTTCACCGAGGAGCTTGCGGGGCTGGACGACATGCGGCGTAACGGCGCAAGCGCGGACGAAGTAGCGAACTCATTCTCGCCTGAGCTGCTGCGAACGGTGGGCTACTACGGCAATGCGGATGGCGCGGCTGCGGAATTCAGGCGGCTCGCTGAGGGGCTGGACATAGCGATGGTGCGCGTGGTGGCAGCGCGGCCGGGCATAGAGTCGGTGCGCGCGGTGATGGAGGCTTGCAGGCCTGATCAGTATTAGATTTACAGGGCATACGTTTTGGGTGGTACGGAATCAGTCGACGATTCAGAAGTGTAAGGAGAGTAATCGTGGCAGATACAGTCGGCAGTGGCAGGCATACCTATGAGGTGAACGAGGACTGGGCACGGACGCCGGAGGGTTGGAATGTGCCGATGGCGGCGGTTACGGTGGACTCGCGGGACAGGGTTTACGGATTCAACAGGGGTGAGCACGGGGTCATCGTGTTCGATACGGACGGCAACTACTTGTACGACTGGGGCGAGACGGAGTTTTCTTTCCCGCACGCGATCTACGCGGACGCGCGCGACAACATCTGGATAGTTGACCGCAACGACCAACAGATCCTGAAGTACACGCCGGAGGGCGAACTGCTGATGACCATCGGCGAGAAAGGCTTCCGCTCCGACACGGGCGCGGACCCCGACGACTGGGGCTCAAGCGGTTATACGCAGGTTACGCATGGTGGTGAGCCGTTCAACATGCCGGCGGGCATCGCGGTTGCGGCGTCGGGGGACATCTTTATCGCGGACGGGTACGCGAACGCGCGGGTGCACCGGTTCTCGGCTGAGGGCGAACTGAAGAAGTCGTGGGGCGAGCCGGGCGGCGGGCCGGGTCAGTTCAGGCTGCCTCATGGAGCCTGCGTCACGGCGGATGGGCGGCTGCTCATCGCGGACCGGGAGAACGACCGGGTGCAGGTGTTCACGCAGGACGGCAGATTCGCGGCGGAGTGGCCGACGAAGCTGATTGGGCCTGCCGTTGTATGGGAGGACAAGGAGGGTGTCTGCTATGTGGCGGAGCACAACGGGGGCTACTTCAGCATACTGGATGGCGACGGCGAACTGCTGGCGCGCTGGGGCGACGAGAAGTACCGCAGCTGCCACGGCGCGGCGGGCGACTCGGAGGGCAACATCTACTTTGTGCAGCCGACTTCGGGTGAGGGGAGCACGGGGCGGCGCATCGTGAAGTACACACGGGTCTAAGAGATGACAGGCAACAGGATGGATAGCGCAGGAGGCTGATATGTCTGACGCACTTTCAAGCATCGTGGAATCCGGGGAGGCGGAACAGCTTGCTACGGGATTCGTGTTCACGGAGGGGCCGCTGTGGCACCCGGACGGATACCTGCTGTTCGTGGACATTCGGCGGGCGCAGATATTCAGGCTGGCGCCGGGCGGGGAACCGGAGCTTATCCGCGAGGACAGCGGGGAGTCGAACGGGATGACCTTCGATGCGCAGGGGAATGTGGTTATCTGCGAGATGGTGAACCGGCGGCTGACTCGGATGGAGGCGGACGGGTCGTACACGACGATAGCGGACGGCTATGACGGGCGGCGGCTGAACCGGCCGAACGACGTGGTGCTGAAGTCGGACGGGAGCCTGTACTTCACGAACCCGGGGCGGGACCGGATGGACCCTACCGATGTGGACGTGCAGTTCAACAGCGTGCACCGCATGAGGCCGGGCGGCGAGGTGGAGTTGATTGCGCCGTTCGAGTATCCGAACGGGATCGCGTTTTCGCCGGAGGAGAGCGTGCTGTATGTGGCGAACACGCGGCCGGGGCAGTATATTATCGCGCTGGAGCTGGACGGGAATGGCGATGTTGTGGGGATGCGGCACTTTGCGGATATGCCGTCGGAGCGGGCGGACAACGGGGTGCCGGACGGGATGAAGGTGGACGTGGAGGGGCGCGTGTATTGCACGGGGCCCGGCGGGTGCTGGGTGTTCGAGCCGAGCGGAGAGCTGATCGGGGTGATCGAATTGCCGGAGTACCCGGCGAACTGCGCGTGGGGCGGGGATGACAACCGCACGATGTTCTTCACGTCGAACACGTCGATTTACAGCATGCGGATGACGACGGCGGGAACACGGATTCCGGTGAGGTAGTTTTCAGTTAACAGTTGTCAGTTGTGAGTGCGCGGTCAGCCGGGGCTAACATCGATGTACAGGATGGGGAGGATGTGTTCTGGGACCCCTCACCCAACCCTCTCCCGCGGGGAGAGGGGTTATCAGCTAGGGGCTGCGGATGGTGGGTATTTTTAGGGTGTCGGCTATGGGGTTGGGCAGAAGGGGGACGCCTTCGGCTGCGGCGATCTCGGCTATCTGCGCGAGCGCGGCTTCGTGTGCCTTCCAGTCTTCTGGGGTGGGTTGGCGGATTGTGATTTCGCCTTCTTCGTATTCGCCGGATTCGATCTTGCACTGGTAGTTGAAGGCCGCCTCGTCGTCGGGGTTTAGGGGTTCGTAGTAGCAGTCAGGTTTGTCGTCGAAGTCGTCTTCGCTGTGGCTGAATTCGTCGTGGGTTGGGGTGGATTGTGAAAGTTGGGGTTCTTCGGAGCCCCTCACCCTAGCCCTCTCCCGCGGGGAGAGGGGATTTTTCTCGACGGGGGAGACTGCTTCAAAGTCTTCGGCTTCGAGGTCTTCCTGTTCGTGGATGGCTTGGGCTATGGCTTGGTAGTCTTTGTTGTCGTAGGTGTTGTAGTCGTCGAGGGTGGCGGGGAGGCCGGCTAGGTGCTTCTTCTGGCCTACGGAGAGGCGGGTGGAGTGCTGGTCGCGCCAGTAGTCTTGCAGCATCTCGGGGGTGATGTTGTCGTAGTTGGTGTCCCAGCCGCGACGGAGTAGCTCGTGGGCTGCTGACATACGGTGATGCCAGGTGTATGGCTCGTCGGGGTTGGCGTCTTCCATCACGTCGAGGAGGAATCGGACGGCGTCGGTGCCGTGCTCGGTGTACTCGCGCATACGCTTGGCGAGATCTGTGTGCAGGGTGTCGTAGTCGTTGGTGTCGTGACTGTTGTCATCGCTGGCGTCAACTACGAGCTTGCGCTTTCTGCCGAAGTGTCCGAATCCGCGTCGCAGGATTTCTCTTGCGGCTGCCATGCGGTCAGTGTGGCGGATGCGGAGTTTCTTGGGGGTGTAGGGTTTGTCTCGGCGTGTCATGACGTCTGACAGGAACTCTGCGATGGTGTGGCCGTCGGCTGTTTCCTGCCTGATTAGGTGGGCGATGTCGTAATTGAGGATGTCGAGGTATGAGACTGACATCGATGTACAGGATGGGGAGGATGAAGGGGTTTGCTCTGTGGTCGCGAGTTCTTCGGGTGTGGGGATTAGGCCCCAGAATTGAGATTGTTCTTCCTCTGAGAAGCCGAAGCGTATGAGGTGCCTCATGGCTTCGAGTTGGTGGCAGGTTTTGACGCCGGGGGTCTTTGTCCGCACGGTGTCCACCAGGAACTGTGCGACTATCTCGCCGTCTTTGGTGAGGTTGCGGATGTGTTGTTGTAGTCTGCTCTTGACGCACATAGGTCTTGGTTGGTGCCTCGCCACAGGCGGACGCCCGCCTGTTAAGATTGTATGTTCTATAGATATGGACTATAATACGCACGCATGTTTGACTTGTCAAGGGTAGTTGCCGCACAAAGGTGTGGGGACGGATGCCATGAGAGGTTATGCTACACTGTGCGCAAAATGACGCTCTGGGGGAAGATTGCCAAGGTGCAATTCGTGAACCTAGCAATTTTGAGAGCCACTCGACTAAGTTGAACTTGTGCGGTGAGGAGCCTCAGTTGCGGAGGATACCTTGTACTGCTTGGAGGCCAAAACGTTAGGCATGTTGAGATGACCATCCAAATCGCATCCGATTTTCGGCACAGCAGCTTAGATCCGGGGAATGCACGATGATTACATATGTTGACTTCAGCTTGTTCGACAGTCCGGCTAAGGTGCTGGTGAACACTGTCAATACCGTTGGGGTGATGGGCAAGGGGATCGCGAAGGAGTTTAAGAGCATCTATCCCGACATGTTTAAGGAATATCAGCAGTTGTGTGAGAGGGGGATGCTTGATATTGGCGACTTGTGGGTCTATAAGACGCCTCACAAGTGGGTGCTGAATTTCCCGACGAAGAAGCACTGGCGCAGTCCCTCAAAGCCGGAATACCTAGAGGCGGGACTACGAAGTTTGCCCAGGTCTATCAGGAGGCTAGGATTACATCTATCTCTTTCCCACAGCTAGGATGTGGGAATGGCGAATTGGATTGGACGGAAGTACAGCCGTTGATGGAAGAGCACCTGAAGGGGCTTCCGATAGACATCTTCATACACGTCGTCTATTCTGGCACTGGCTTTAAGCCGACACGTAAAGTCCCGAAGACTGCACAATTACGTCTGGAGCAGATTGCGAATTCAGAATGAAGCCATTCACATAGATTACAAGCTGGCTGCTACTTTGAATTGACAATACCCATATTTGCCAATAAGGGTATGCCCAATTACCGCCTCTGGTGGTCGTTTGAACGTGACATCCTAACAGGTTATTACCCATGCTTAGTCGCCGCGTCCGAAACGGAAAACCGACAAATGATCTAGTCCACAGTGCGTACGTGGCGGGCAACGAGGATGTGTTCCCTCGCATCCTGAGCCTGTACGTTGCTCCTCAAAGTACGGTTGCCGATGTGACTTACGGAAGAGGCGTCTTTTGGCGAAATGTCCCGGAGGATGCTTACAGGTTACTTGCAACCGATATTCAAGACGGTGTTGACTGCCGCGATTTACCGTATGGAGATGGCGAAATAGACTGCGTTGTATTGGATCCTCCATATATGCATTCACCCGGAGGGACAGCGCACACGGCTCATGGCGCTTTTGAGCGCCACTACAGGAACAATGGAACCGGAAACAGGACTATCAGGAAGTATCACGAGGCAGTGCTGGCACTGTACGAAGACGCCGGCGCAGAGGCATATAGGGTTCTGCGAGACAAGGGCGTTTTGATCGTGAAATGCCAAGACGAAGTGTGTTCAAATCGCCAGAGGTTCACACATGTCGAAATCATGCGGGCGTATGAGCAGATCGGCTTCGTTGCGGAGGACTTGTTCGTCGTGATGCGCCAGAATCGCCCTGGAGTTAGCCGTGTCATCAAGCAGGTACATGCCAGGAAGAATCATTCGTATTTTCTAGTCTTCTGGAAGAGAGAAGGCTCTGGGGTCTGGGAACCGCCGCCGAAATGAACGCTGTAGAACTGCTACTAGCAGTTATCAAAGAGCATACGCCGACAGACATTTGGCGGGACTCGCCGCTAATCGGCTACAGATTGCTCGGTAATACAAACCGTGGCGCGATTGGCGAAGAGTTCATCCGCCGATATCTTGAGCAACATGGGATCAAGACTAGCAACGGGGGCAGAACCTCGCGAACGGATTTACGCATCGAATCTCACCCATTTGAGGTCAAAACCGCATCGCTTGGGGCAAACGGGACATTCCAATTCAATCACGTTCGATTAGACCGGAATTATTCGTACCTGCTTTGCTTGGGAATCTGCCCGGACCGTTTAGTTTTCAATATGTGGCGCAAGGGCGACGTGGCGGAGAATAAGGCGGGCACGTTGGTACGAATGGCAGAAGGGCAGGCAGTGACGTATAAGCTCACTAAGAAAGTCGGGGACATGATTGATATTGAAGGTCTGCCTGAGCGTATCCGAGATGCCATTGGCGAAACGGGCTGAAGGTAAACAGCGTCTTTGGCAACGGGTTTGTCCCCGCACCCCCTTCTTTCGCAGGGGCAGGCCCTAGCTCTCTTCCCAAGGGAGAGGGGACTGAGGGTTGTGGGGTTTTTGTGGTGCTTGTTCAAGAATGTCGTCAAACACCTGTCCTAACTCCTGACTCAATGATAGAATGAACGCTGCGGGGCGTTTATTTTTTTGCCGTTATTTTCTTGCCGATTTCTAAGACAGAGGACGAAGTATGCCGTTGGAGAATATCGTTGTTCAGGGGGCGCGGGAGCATAATCTGAAGGATGTGAGCGTTACGATTCCGCGCAACAATCTCGTTGTGATGACGGGTGTTTCGGGGTCGGGCAAGAGTTCCCTGGCGTTCGATACTATCTATGCGGAGGGGCAGCGGCGGTATGTGGAGTCGCTGTCGTCATACGCGCGGCAGTTCCTGGGGCGGATGGACAAGCCGGATGTGGACTATATCGAAGGACTGTCGCCGGCGATTTCGATAGACCAGAAGGGCGTGTCGCATAATCCGCGCTCGACGGTAGGGACTGTTACGGAGATTTACGACTACCTGCGGCTGCTGTTTGCGCGGACGGGGCATCCGCACTGCTACAAGTGCGGGCGTCCGGTGGAGCGGCAGACGGTGCAGCAGATAGTCGATGCGGTGCTGGGGCTGCCGGAGAGCAGCAGGATCCAGATAATGGCGCCGATGGTGCGGCGGCGGAAGGGCGAGCATAAGGAGATTTTTGAGGATGCGCGCAAGGCGGGTTTCGTGCGGGTGCGTGTGAACGGGGAGGTGTCCGATCTGTCGGAGTCGTTTGATCTGGACAAGCAGAAGTGGCATGACATCGAGGTGGTGGTGGACCGGCTGGTGATCGGGGCGAGCGCGGAGCAGACGCGGGTTGCGGACTCGGTGGAGACTGCACTGAAGATGGCGAGCGGCACGGTGCTGGTGGATGTGGTCGGCGGGGATGAGCTGCTGTTTTCGGAGCAGTTCGCGTGCGTTCACTGCAATATCAGCATGGGGGAGCTTGAGCCGCGCACTTTCAGCTTCAACAATCCGCACGGGGCTTGCTCGACATGCACGGGGCTGGGGTACAAGTTGGAGGTGGATGAGAGCCTCGTGATTCCGAACAGGAACATGAGCATCGCGGAGGGTGCTGTGCAGCCGTGGGCGCGGTCGGGGGCGATGAGTCCGTGGTATTACAGCCAGTTGGAGTCGCTGGCGGATGCGTATGACTTCTCACTGGACGTGCCGGTGCGGGATATGGCGAAGGCGGACCTGGACAGGGTGCTGCACGGGACGAAGCGCAAGGCGATCAACGTGCGGCATCATACGCGGCGAGGGAAGACGTATCGCTGGCGGACGGCGTTCGAGGGGGTCATTAAGAACCTGGAGCGGCGGTACAAGGATACGGAGTCGGAGCATGTGCGGTCGGAGATCGAGCGGTATATGTCGTCGAACCCGTGCAAGGCGTGCGAGGGGGAGCGGCTGCGGCCTGAGGCGCGTGCGGTTACGGTGTGCGGGCTTAACATCATGGATGTGACGGGGAAGTCGATCGCGGAGGCGAGCCGGTGGATTACGGCTATCGAAGGGGACGGAACTGACATCGATGTACAGGATGGACGGGATGTTTTTGTTCCCCTTCCTAACCTTCCCCCGAAGGGGGCAGGGACAAATGGTTCGCGGAATGGGCGGGTGCACGTCGAGCATCCGAGTGTGCTGTCTGAGCGGGAGCGGGCGATTGCGGGGCAGATACTGAAGGAGATCGGGGCGCGGCTGGACTTTCTGCTGAACGTGGGGCTGGACTATCTTACGCTGTCGCGGACGGCATCGACGCTGAGCGGGGGGGAGGCGCAGCGGATACGGCTGGCGACGCAGATCGGGTCGGGGCTGATGGGGGTGCTGTATGTGTGCGACGAGCCGTCAATCGGGCTGCATCCGGCGGACGACTACCGGCTGATACAGACGCTGAAGGGGCTGCGGGACCTGGGGAATACCGTGCTGATCGTGGAGCACGACGAGGCGATCATGCGGGCGGCGGACTACATCGTGGATCTTGGGCCGGGCGCGGGCGAGCACGGGGGGCATGTGGTGGCGACGGGGCCGGTGGATGAGATCATCGCGGAGCCTCGCTCGATTACGGGGCAGTATCTTGGGGGGACGCGGCAGATTCCGCTGCCCACCGAGCGGCGCGAGGGGAACGGCGAGCATCTGGTCATCAGGGGGGCGGCGCAGAACAACCTGAAGGACATAGATGTGGAGATTCCGCTGGGGATGCTGGTGTGCGTTACGGGTGTGTCGGGGTCGGGGAAGAGCACGCTGATCAACGAGATTTTGTACAAGAAGCTGGCGCAGCAGTTCTACCGGGCGCGGGATCGGGCGGGGGCGGTGCGCGACATCGAGGGGGTGGAGCACATCGACAAGGTGGTGGACATCGACCAGTCTCCGATCGGGCGGACGCCGCGCAGCAATCCGGCGACGTACACGGACACGTTCACGCCGATACGGGAGCTGTACGCGACGGTGCCGGAGTCGCGGATGCGCGGGTACAAGCCGGGGCGGTTCTCGTTCAACGTGAAGGGCGGTCGCTGCGAGGCTTGCACGGGTGACGGGCATATCAACATCGAGATGCAGTTTTTGCCGGACGTGACGGTGCCGTGCGAGATATGCGAGGGGAAGCGGTACAACCGGGAGGCGCTGGAGATTTACTGGCGGGACGCGAATATCGCGGATGTGCTGGCGATGACGGTTACGGAGGCGCTGGATGTGTTCGAGAACATCCCGCGGGTGCGGAGGCGCTTGCAGACGCTTCAGGATGTGGGGCTGGGGTACATACGGCTGGGTCAGCCGGCGACGCAACTTAGCGGGGGCGAGGCGCAGCGGGTGAAGCTGGCGAAGGAGCTGTCGAAGCGGGCGACGGGAAAGACGCTGTACATTCTGGACGAGCCGACGACGGGGCTGTCGTTCGAGGACTGCGCGCATTTGCTGCGGGTGCTGCAGCGGCTGGTGGACGCGGGGAATACGGTGGTGCTGATCGAGCATCACCTTGACCTGATAAAGAGCGCGGACTGGCTGATCGACCTGGGGCCGGGCGCGGGCGACAGGGGCGGGGAGCTGATCGCGGAGGGGACGCCGGAGGATGTGGCGCGGATGGGGCACTCGCAGACGGGGCAGTATCTCGCGGGGCTGCTGGGGGTGGATGTGGAGGCGGTGAGCGCGGCGGATTAGGGCGGGGGGCTAACATCGATGGACAGGATGGGGAGGATAGGAAATGGAGAGTGCAGGCAACTTGCCATAGTTTGAAAGGCCCTGATTTTGCCGCTGCTATAATGCGGATTATGGCTGCAATTGGGATGGAGCGACTGGTATGACGACTACGCGAGAGAAGCTGCTGACTGCCGATGACTTGCTGGAACTGCACAGCAAGGGGGTTCGCGGCGAGTTGATTCGAGGGAGGCTTGGCGGCACGATGTCAACGGGGGTTAATCACGGCAAGACAGTGGCGAACTTGACCATTTTGCTGGGCATTTTTGTCAAGCCACAGCGTCTTGGGACGATAATAACCTCGGACACTGGTATCCTGCTCGACGATACGCGACATACCGTTAGAGAGCCTGACATAGGCTATTTTTCCGCAGAAAAGATGCCGCTCGATGCGGATATGCCCGGATACTCGGATGTCATCCCCGATTTGGTGGTTGAAGTGGCTTCTCCCAACGATACGGTGCAGAGCATTCACGACAAGGCGTTGATGTGGCTGTACAACGGCGTGCGGCTGGTGTGGGTCGGATTTCCAGATGAACGGATGGTGGATGTGTATCCGGCGGACGGCGCGGTGTTCACGCTGGGCGAAGGCGACACGCTGGACGGGGGCGATGTGCTGCCGGGGTTTTCGTGCGCGGTGAGGGATGTTTTCGATGTGTAGCGGGTGGCGCGGAGGCTAAAGAGACCTTTGCGCCAGCGGTCGCTACTTCCGGTCGTTGTCCATATTTGGAGGGGGTGATACTCGCCCTTCGTCTATAAGCTTCTTTATCTCAGGGTTGTCGGCAATCCATTCGTTAATTTGAACGTGAGCTTGCTCCTGTCCTTGCTTCAATCCCTGCTTTCGGCCACGAACGACGAACTTGTTCTCGAAATTGTCGAATAGCAGTCCCATGAGCTCGGCTCCCTTCTTTGAAATGGCAAGGGGCGTTGCACCGCCGGTCGCTATTTGCGATCACCGTCCGACTTTGGAGGCGCTGCCACTCTTCCCTCGTCTATCAGATCTTTTATTTCAGGATTGTCGGCAATCCATGCGCTCCATTGAGCATTCTCTTGCTTTCGTCCTTGCTTTCGGCCGCGGACGACGAACTTGTTCTCGAAATTGTCGAATAGCAGGCCCATAATCTCTGCACCTTTCCCTATCAAATAGCGGAAGCCGTCGAAGACGACATCTATCAAGAGTATAGTCGAAATCAGCGATCCTTGCGCTATGAAGGACATGGTTACGGCGGCATCTTGGACGCGCCGGCTTAAGGTATCGGTGGAATTGACATCAACCACCTCATTGACAACGATCAGGACAAGCCAACCGAGTATCTGTAAGGCATAGACGCCTAAGTACCACTTGCGCCTGGCGCGTATCGTGGTGAGCAGTCCCTCTCTTTCGTCCTTGTCGCCGTCCGCCACAATATCCCTTCTTAGCTTGCCACGTCACAAGAATTCGCAGCGGCAATTTCGCAAAAGCCCATTGACATGTCTAGCGGCGCCTGCACGCGAATTGATGCAGGCGTCGCTGACCTGCTAGGATGGGGTTGTGGATTTTGAGATAGGCGAACATGCCAGAGACGAGTTAACGCGCAGGTCAATTCCGTCCGAGTTGCTTAGTGAAGTCTTGCTTTCGCCACAACAGATTGTGCCTACTTACGGTAACAGGGTTGTGTATCAGTCTCAAATCTATTTTGGGGAAGGCAAAACCTACTTGCTGAGAGCCATAGTAGATGACAATGTTCATCCCGCAGAGGTTGTAACCGTCTATAAGACCAGCAAGATAAGCAAGTATTGGAGTTAGCCATGAGGATAACCTACGACACCGATACCGATACGCTGCGGATAATACTCACTGACACCGCTATCGACGAGAGCGACGAGGATAAGCCGGGTGTCATATTGGACTATGACGCTGCGGGCAACGTGGTGGGGATGGAGATACTGGACGCGTCCAAGCGAATGGAAATACCGGATTCGGTGGAGTACGCGGTGGTTTGACGGGCTGATTGCCTGCGATTAGCATGGGGGCGTCTTGGCTTGGGGTTGTCGAGACAGCCCTTTTTTGTTTGCCTTGGGGATGGTGGTTTGAGTATGGCTGGGTATCCACATATAGAGCGCTACCGCGCCGAGCTTGAGCGCCTCATCGAATACGGCGGGGCGGATAATGAGCTGAATATCCGTCCGGCGTTTCAGAATTGCCTTGATACTTATTGCAGGGAGCACCGGGAGCGGCTGGCGCTGGTGCCTGAGCTGGCTGCGACGGGCGGGGTCGTGCCGGATGGGACGGTGAAGGATTCGCTGCGGATGGCGCGCGGATACTGGGAGGCGAAGGACACTCACGACGACCTGGATGCGGAGATTCGGGCGAAGTTCGACAGGGGCTACCCGCGGGACAATATCATCTTCGAGGACTCGGAGACGGCGGTGCTGGTGCAGAACGGCGAGACCGCTATGCGGGTGGATATGCACCGCGAGGGAGAGCTGCACCGGCTGATACGGCGGTTCCTGGACTACGAGCTGCCGGAGATCGAGGATTTTCGGAAGGCGCAGTCGCAGTTCAAGGATGACCTTCCGAGCGTGCTGGATAGCCTGCGGGCGACTGTGGAGGCGGCGGAATCGGAGAACGCGGAGTACCAGAGGGCGGCGGCGGAGTTTCTGGACCTTTGCCACCAGAGCATCGGGCCGGATGTGTCGGAACTGGATGTGCGGGAGATGCTGTTGCAGCACATCCTGACTAAAGACATATTCCTGCGGGTGTTTGAGGTGGACGAGTTCCACAGGGCGAACAACATCGCGCGGCAACTCGACGCGCTGGAAGGCACTTTCTTCACAGGGGATACGCGGTGGCAGGCTATCAGACGGTTGCGGTCGTATTACGGGGCTATCACGAAGGCTGCGACGGGGATTGCGGACTATACGGAAAAGCAGAGCTTCCTGAAGGCGATTTACGAAGACTTCTACAAGGCGTACAACCCCGCGGCGGCGGACAGGCTGGGGGTGGTGTACACGCCGAACGAGGTTGTGGACTTCATCATCCGGGGGGCGGACTACCTGTTGCAGAAGCATTTCGGGCGGAGGCTTGCGGACGAGAATGTGCAGATACTGGACCCGGCGACGGGGACGGGGACGTTCATCACGAACCTTATCGAGTACCTGCCGGCGGACAGGCTGGAGCACAAGTACCTGAACGAGATGCACGCGAACGAGGTGGCGATACTGCCGTACTACATCGCCAACCTGAATATCGAGTACACGTACAGGGAGAAGACGGGGCGGTATTTGGAGTTCCCGAACCTGGTGTTCGTGGATACGCTGGACAACATGGATTGGGAGGGCGCGTCAGGCGAGGCGGTGCAGCGTCAGACCGGGTTGTTCGAGCTGGGCGGGTTGTCGTTCGACAACTGGTATCGGATGCAGGCGCAGAACGAGAAGAAGATAAGCGTGATACTGGGGAATCCGCCGTATAACGCGCACCAAACCAACTTCAATGAGTTCAACCCGAATCGTACATATCCGGCGATAGACCAGCGCATCAGAGAAACCTACTCGCAAGCCAGCACCGCTCAAACTCGTCATAAGCAGTACGACATGTACAAGCGGTTCATTCGCTGGGCATCCGACAGGCTTGCAGATGATGGAATAGTTGCATTCATAACTAATAGAGCGTTCCTAGAAGCACGGCAAGACGACGGATTCCGTAAGGTTTCAGTACAAGAGTTCAGCGACATTTATGTGTTGGATCTGGGCTCAGATGTGCGGCGCAATCCCAAGATTTCAGGTACAACGCACAATGTCTTCGGCATACAGACGGGAGTCGCCATAGGTTTCTTCGTCCGCGAAAAGGCAAAACTAGGCGACTGTGGCATACATTACGCACGTCGTGAAGACGCTGAACTCGCTGTTGATAAGTTGACGTACTTGGGCAGGGCAGATTTCGGCGCTGTTGACTTCGAGCGCATTACACCGGACAAGTACAACCACTGGCTCAACCAGTCCAATAGCGACTTTGAGCAACTATTGCCTATCATTAATCGCCAGACTAGAAATGCCAAAAGTGTGAGTGATGAAACTGCGATTTTCAAACTGTACTCCTTGGGACTAGAGAGTAAGCGTGACGAATGGGTACTTGATTTTGAAGAGCGTAATCTTGCGTCAAAAGTAAATTTCTTTGTGAACGCTTATGAGGGTAAGCGCAGGGAATTGGGAGGCGGAGAATTTGATGACGCTATGCTGGGAACGGAAATCAAATGGGGTTATGATCTTCGCAACTTTCTTCGCAGAAACATTCATGTGAAGTATTCACAAGAGGATATTGTCGAATCACTGCACCGCCCGTTCACAAAGAAAAGACTCTACTTCTTGCGTGAATTAAACGCTAGGCAATATCAGATGCCACGCATATTTCCATACGGTAAATCGGGCCAGAATAAGGTCATCTGCTTTCTCGCACCGGGCGGGCGCCCTAAGTTTTCAGTATTAGCTGCTGATGCAGTACCTTCACTTGCTACATTTATTGACGGAACACAATGCTTCCCCCTATACCGCTATACGGAGGACGGGGAGCGGGTGAGCAATATCACGGAGTGGGGGTTGGGGCGGATCAACGCGCACTATCGGGAGGAGTTCGGCGGCCGTTTCGAGGAGGTCGTGGGGGGTGAGCACATCACGGCGGAGGATGTGTTCGCTTATACCTACGCAGTTCTGCACGATCCGGTGTACCGGCACGACTATGCGGTGGACTTGCTGCGGGAGTTTCCGCGGCTGCCGCTGTATCACGACTGGGCGGCGTGGGTGAAGATGGGTCGGGAGTTGCTGGATTTGCATATCGGGTTTGAGGGTGTGGAGCCTTATCCGCTGGAAATTGACATCGATGGACAGGATGGGAAGGATGGGGGGAAGGCGATATTGCGGGCGGATAAGGAACGGGGGCTTATCCGGCTGGATGAGCGGACGGCGCTGCGGGGTGTGCCGGCGGATGCTTGGCGGTACATGCTGGGGAACCGGTCGGCGCTGGAGTGGGTGCTTGATCAGTATAAGGAGAAGAAGCCGCGGGATCCGACTATCAGGGAGCGGTTCAATACTTATCGGTTTGCGGATTACAAGGAAGAGGTTATCGAGTTGCTGGGGCGGGTTTGTGCGGTGAGCGTGCGGACGATGGAGATTGTGGATGGGATGGCTTATTGGGACGGGGAGTATCTGGTGGTGTCGGGTGACCGGGATAAGTTTGAGATGGCGGCGGTGTCGATGGCGCAAGAGGCTGAAAGGGATAAGTAAATGCACAGAGCGGCATTTGTGAAATCGTCTAGAATCTATTGGATTTGCGTCTCCTTTGGGATACAATGCTCTTATGAGATACGAAGTAGTAATGAGCGATAGATTCCTGCGCTGGCTGACTCGGCTGCGCGACAAGCGAGCACAGTCACGAATCGCAGGTCGCCTTAACCGTGTTGAAAGGGGCAATTTCGGAGACCATAGTTCTGTCGGAGGCGGGGTCAGCGAACTTCGCGTCGATGTCGGTCAGGGCTATCGTATCTACTACACTATTCGCCAGCAGAGGGTGGTTATGCTGCTGTGCGGCGGCGACAAGGCAAGCCAGCAGCGAGATATAAGACTCGCCCAGCAGATGGCGAGGGAAGTATGAGGTGATGGCATGAACAAAGAGAACTACACTCCTTGGGACGCTGCCAAGTTTCTCGCCGATGCCGACGACGAGGTAATCGTCGAATACCTGATAGACGCACTTGAAGAGAACGACCCCGAATTTTTCGCGCGCGCCGTGGGCGATGTGGCTCGCGCCAAGGGCATGACCGCCATAGCCCAAGAGACACGCCTGGGGCGTCCAAGCCTGTACAAGGCGCTGTCGGGAGAGCGGGACCCAAGAATAGGCACCGTGATGAAGGTGCTTGCCGCGCTCGATATTCAGCTCACAGTTGCGCCGAAACGGGCACGGCAACTCAAGCACAGCGGTATCGGATAGGCTCTAAACTTCCCCCGTCAATGGGGAAGGGGTTTTGGGCTGTGCCCTCACCCTAACCCTCTCCCGGAGGGAGAGGGGACTGACTAGGCGAAGCGGGTGGGGGAGAAGCCTTCGAGGGGGATGTCGGTTTGGGTGGTGGTGATTAGGTCGGCGGTGGCTTTGCCGATGGCTGGGGCGAGGAGGATGCCTTTTTTGCCTGCGCCGGTGGCTAGGTGGGCGTTGCTCCAGCCGGGGGCGGCGCCTACGATGGGGAGCCAGTCGGGTGTGAGGGGGCGGAGGCAGACGGTGTGCTTTGCTATCTCGGCGTCTTTGAGGAAGGGCATGAGGGTGGTTGCGCCTTTCATGAGGGTGTCGCGGGCGTAGTCGGAGGGTTCGAGGTCGAAGCCTTTTTTCTGTTCGGTTGCGCCTGCCCAGAGGAGTCCGTCTGCGCGGTTGTGGACGTTTGCGCCGCCGCCGGAGTAGTCGTGCTCGGGGAGGTCGCCGGGTATGCGGAGGCGGAGTATCTCGCCTTTGTATGGCTCGACGGGGATTTCGATGCCGAGCCATTGCTGTGCCTGCGCGCTCCAGGGGCCGGATGCGATGACTACGGCGTCGCAGGAGATTTTGCCGTCGCGGGTGTTGACGGCGGTTACGCGGTCGCCGTCGGTGTCGATGCCGGTTGCCTCTGTGTGGAGTATCTGCGCGCCGTTGCGCTCTGCTGCGCGGGCGAGTGCGAGGGTGAATTCGTAGCCGCTGAGTGAGCAGTGGCCGTGTGTGTAGAGGCCGCGCTGCGCCTCGGGGTTGAGGCGCGGCTCCATCTTGCGGAGGTCGGCTGCGTCGAGCCAGTGGGATGTGAAGCGTTCGTCGGCTGACTGGAATGCGTCGTGGGTGTCGCGCATTTCGGGGAGGTCGGTGTCGTCGAATGCGACGCTGACGATGGCGATGGTCTTGTGGTGGTAGGGGACGCCGGATTCTTCTTCAAGGCACTGTGCGAGGTCGGCGTGCATTCTGAAGGTGACGTTGGAGATGTCGGTGAGAGGGCCGGGGAGTCCGTAGCCTGTGAGTGGGTTGAGTCCGCCGGCGTTGTAGCCGGATGCCTTGGTTGCGATGCCGTCGCGCTCGATGATGGTGGAGCGGATGCCTGCCTTGGCGAGGTAGTATGCGGTGGATGCGCCCATTGCGCCGCCGCCGATGATTGCTACTTGGGTTGTGGGTGTGGTGGTCATGCTTTTCCTCCGGTAGTTGCGAGACTTAATGGGGGTATTTTCTGCCCCTCACCCTATCCCTCTCCCGCGGGGAGAGGGGACACTTATTGATTGGCTTTTCGGGTTGGTGGGCGGGCTGCGATGATGCAGGCGAGCGCCAGAATGTAGGATAGCACGCCGAGGAGGTATATGGAGCGGTATCCTCCGGTGATGCGGAAGAGGAGGGCGCCGAGCGTGGGGCCGAGTCCGAGCGCGCCGGTCTGGAAGGGTCCCATGAGGCCGGTGATGGAGCCGAAGGATGACCTGCCGAAGTACTGGGCGATCATCATGTGGCCGAGGATGTTGAGTCCGCCTGCGATGGTGCCGTAGAGGATGACGACGGCGATGCTGAGGCGGCCTTCGGGGATGATGAGGAAGAGGGAGACTGCCGCGCCGGAGATGGCTAGGGTGATGAGGGCGAGACGGCGGGGCGAGAAGAGGTCGGAGAGCCAGCCCCAGAAGGGGTTGCCGAGCGAGCCGAGGAGGGAGCTTATGCTGAGCGCGCCGGCGGCGAGTGCGGGTGAGACGCCTACGTCGCGGAGGTAGGGGACGATCTGGAAGTTGATGGTGCCGGACATGAGGATGACGAGGGACTCGGCGGCGATGATGAGCCAGAATGCGGATGTGCGGGCGGCTTGGCTGGCGGACCAGTCCTGTTCGGTGCGGGGTGGAGATTGCCTACGGTCGTCGTCGGAAGCGGGTCGCTGTGGTGGTGGATCGGATGCGCCTTCAGGGGTTAGGCCGATGTCTGCGGGACGGCGGCGCATTATGAGGAACAGGGGTATGACTATGAGCAGGGATATGATGCCCTGCACATGGAAGGCTGTGCGCCAGCTTGCGGCGAGGGCGATTAGGGAGAATATCTGGATGTTGATTGCGCCGCCGAAGGGACGCGCCATGGCGGAGATGCCGAGCGCGAGGTTGCGGCGGCGGCTGAAGAAGTTGACGGCGGCGGTGCGTGGGACTACGCCGACGAGCATGGGGCTGGCGATGGTGCGGGCGACGATGTATGCGGCGTAGAAGTGCCAGACCGTCTGCATGCCGCCGATGGCGAAGAAGGAGACGCCGGCGATGAATGCGGCGATGGGCATGAGTCCGCGGGGTCCGTAGCGGTCGGCGAGCCTGCCGACGAAGGGTGTGATGAGGCCGGATGCCCAGGTGCCTGCGGTGACGGCGTATGCGATGGTGCTGCGGTCCCAGCCCATGTCCTCGAAGATGAAGTTCTGGACGCCGCCGAAGACGAGCTGGGTGGAGCCGGTGGCGGCGTATGTGCCGACGGCGGACATGGCGAGTATGAGCCAGCCGTAGTAGAAGGGGACGCGTGGTCGCCAGTCGGCGATGGTCTTGAGGAGGGTCAATGTGCGGGGTGGGTGGTCATGGGGATTGGGGGGAGTGGAGGTAGGACTGGAGTTGTCGTACTAGAGTCGGTGTGTGGAGGACGGCGGCGTCCCAGATGAGCGGTTCGCTGATGTGAAAGTACCTGTGAACAATGATAATTCTAATGCCAACCATGTCGCTCCAAGGAATATCGGGCAGCGATGATTGAATCTCGTCATCTACATTGTTTGCAGCATCTCCTATGACAGCGATATTGAATAGGACCGCGTCGAAAGTTCGTCTATCCGCAACAAACTCTTCGTATGTTATACCTTGCGTATAGTCAAAGATTCGGTAAGCTGCATCAAGCATGTCTTGAAAGCGTTGCCGCCATGTTCTGTCACTCGGCATACACCGCGTCCTCCAGCCAACTCTGGCGATTCCATTTCTTCAGAGCATCGGGCATTCCTAAGACGATAGGCCTGCCGAACAGGTCGCAGAGGTGATTTTCCAGACGCACAAAGCCAAGCAGCCCGACGTGGGCTTCCGGGTCAAATTCGACTATGATTTCCAGTTCTTCTGACGGAGCAAGTTCGTCTCTGGCTGCTGAACCTATGATGCCTATGGAAGTAACGCCGAATTTCTTCAGCTCTTTGCGGTGGCCAGATAGCGTATTCAATATTTCGTCGCGTCGCATGAAGACACATCCTTTTTCTGTGTGTGCATTTCCGCAAATACCTCACTGCACAGCATATCACCCGATATAGACGACTTCCTCTAGGTAAGATTCATCCTGCTTGAATCTCGGGTCTCTATGCCCCCCAATTGTATCCAGCATAATGTCGCACCCGAATATCTCCGATATGTGTCGCTCCAGTCGGACGTATTCGAGCATGCCGATCTTCGCATTAGATTCATACTCGACGGCGACACCTATCTTTCTGTCGGGATGATAGCCGCAGCAATTTCCACATTCGCATTTGCAGTCTGCCGAGTTGTTTTCCTCGTAGGGGAAGACGCCGATTTTCTTTACGCCGTACTTGTCGGCGAGGGACTGGCGGTGTTGGGATAGGATTTTGAGGGCTTTCTCTTGCTCCATGACCGTGCGCTCCTTGCTGGTTGCCTGTCTTATTATAGGCTAATCGTCTGGAGCTCGTCGGTGAAGAGGATACCGCCGTCGTAGAGTTGGCGGACGTCGCCGATGCCTTTTTCCATGGGGCCGTGCTGGGAGAGGTGGGGGCCGATGTGGACGAGGGCGAGGCGCTTGACGCCGGCTGCTTGCGCCATTCGCGCT
Source organism: Dehalococcoidia bacterium (assembly GCA_965203955.1). GTDB lineage: Bacteria > Chloroflexota > Dehalococcoidia > Lucifugimonadales > JADFKI01 > Bin90. The sequence continues at coordinate 1,331,734 of OZ241923.1, forward strand.
GCGCCGAGAGTGCCGCACTGGCCGGGGGCTTCGCCGTCGGCGTCCATGATTTCCTGGTCGTCCCAGCACATGCAGAGCATGAGGTCGGCGTCTTTGGCAAGCTCGGTGACGGAGTCGCAGGGCTGGGTGTCGCCGGTGAAGACGACGCTGCCGGCGGGGGTGTCGAAGCGGTATGCGAGGGAGTCGAGGAAGGGCTGAACATGCTCGGCGGGGGCGGCTGTAACCTGCCAGTCGGAGCCGGAGAATACGGGGCCTGGGCCGATGTCGGTGGCGGTTACATGGGGCGGCCTGCGGGGGAGCGAGCCACCGCGGTTCTGGTGGATGCGCTGGCTGAGGGGGTGGCCGACGCGCGCCTTCCAGTCGTGCGCGAAGACGCCTTCGTTCTCGTCGAGGATGCCGCGCGTGATGCGCTCGGTGAGGGTGGGGCCGAAGACTTGCAGGTCGTTCTCCTTGCCGGTGCTCTGGTCCCAGCGGCAGAGCAGGAAGCAGGGGTAGTCTATGTCGTGGTCGAAGTGGTGATGGGTGAAGAAGATGTGGTCTATGTCGGTGGGCCAGAGTCCTGCCTTGACGAGCTTGTGCGTGGCTGCTGGGCCGCAGTCAACCATGAGCTGCTCGTCGCCGATCTGGAGGGCGAACGCTGAGCCGAAGCGGGTAGGCGTGGGTGTGGGGGTGCCTGCGCCGAGGACGTGGATGGTGGTGGGCTTGGTGGTCATGCTTTGCGTCCTTTGTGGGTGCTGGTGACGTGAGGGTGGATTGATGATTTTGGAGTTTAGCATATTGAAGTTCGATGGAGATTACACACGGATAAGTTCAGTCGTTGCGCTACAATGGTTGTCAGAATGCAAGGAGCGGCAAGCCATGGAAAGAAAGTTGACAGCGAGGGTGTGGAAGGAAGGCGAATTGTATCTGGCGCAGCCATTGGAAGTTGAAGACAGTAACAAGGGATGTCCTTCGACAGGCTCAGGACGAACGGATATAGATGGCGAATCCGGGTTGTGCTCCGAAGCCAAAGCGACTCATGTGGGGCGCAGTTGTGAGGATGTGTTCGGCGAATTTCAGGGGCAGTTGGTCTTTCTGGAGGATCCGGACGCGCCTACTATTGACGAGTGGTCGGGGGTGTAAGTACCAGTCGGCCAGTTTGGCCATATCACCCCCATCCCAGCCTTCCCCCCTCAAGGGGGAAGGAGTTTTGGCCCTCACCCTAGCCCTCTCCCGCGGGGAGAGGGGACTTTGTTCTCCCCTATGAGCGCGTTCACGAGGGGCAGGGACTCGACGAGGAAGAACTGGCACTTCCGCAAGGCTTTTGACTGACTTTACATACTGGCATGTGATAATATTTCTTGGTGCAATTCGCAGTATCGCTGCGCTTGAATCTGCGCGTATTCCTGCGGGTGCAGGGGTGACGAAAGAGGGCCCATTAGAAGGTATAGGGGAATAATGAACACAACGGAGTTTCTGACGATTTCCACGGCTATCGTGCCTGACAGGCCGGCGATGATCTTTGAGGGCAGGCGCATCAGCTTCGAGGAGATGCAGTCGCGAGTGAACCGGCTGGCGAATGCGCTGGCGAACCTGGGCGTGGGCGCGGGCGACCGGGTGGCGATGCTGCAGGTGAACTGCAACCAGTATATCGAGGCGTATTTCGCGACGGCGAAGCTGGACGCGGTGTTCGTGCCTATCAACTACCGCACTCGCGAGGACGAGCTGACGCACATGCTGAATGACGCGGCTCCGAAGGCGATTTTCGCGGGCGATCGGTATGTGAGCCTTGTGCGGCACTGCGCGGCGAATGTGGAGTCGCTTCAGCATTTCATCACGCTGGAGGATGATGTGGAGGGGTGGCACTCATACGATGCCCTGCTTGAGGGCGCGGAGGACTTCGAGCGCTTCCCAGAGGGGGATGATGACGACCTGACGATGATCCTGTTCACGTCAGGGACTACGAGCTTCCCGAAGGGCGTGATGCTGTCGCACGACAGCTTCTCGTCGTACATACTCAGCACGGTTACGCCTGCGGACCCGTTCGAGGAGGACACGAACATCCTGACGGTGCCGCTGTACCATATCGCGGGTGTGCAGTCGGTGATGGCGGCGATATTCGGCGGGCGGACGCTGGTGATCCAGCGGCAGTTCGAGGCGAAGCAGTGGATGGAGCTGGTGGAGCAGGAGCATGCGACTCGGGCGATGATGGTGCCGACGATGCTGAAGATGCTGATGGACCATCCTGAGTTTCACGAGCACGACCTGAGCAGCCTGGAGGTTATAACTTATGGGGCTGCGCCGATGCCGGTGCCGGTGATACGGCAGGCGATCAAGGAGTTCCCGGGGACGTATTTCATCAACGCTTTCGGGCAGACGGAGACGGCTGCGACGATTACGATGCTGCCGCCTGAGGACCATGTGCTGGAGGGGGACGAGGAGGAGATCGAGCGGAAGCTGAAGCACCTGGGTTCGATTGGGAAGCCGCTGGACGATGTTGAAGTGGCGATTTTCGACGAGGATGGGCATACGGTTGCGCTGAACGAGACGGGCGAGATCGCGGCGCGAGGGGCGCGGCTGATGAAGGGGTACTGGAACCAGGAGGACGCGACGACGGAGACGATACGCGGGGGTTGGCTGTTCACGGGGGACCTGGGGTACCAGGATGAGGACGGGTACATCTACCTTGCGGGGCGGGCGCGGGACTTCATCAAGCGGGGCGGCGAGATGGTGTCGCCGGAAGAGGTGGAGCAGGTGATCCAGTCGCACGAGGCGGTGGAGGAGGCGGCGATCATCGGGGTGCCTGACCTGGACTGGGGCGAGAGGGTGCGCGCGCTTGTGGTGCTGCGGAACGGGGCGCAGGTGAGCGAGGACGACATCGCCGAGTACTGCCGGCAGCGTCTGGCGAGCTTCAAGAAGCCGGAGTCGGTGGTGTTCTGCGAGGAGCTGCCGCGCAATCAGATGGGGAAGGTGCTGAAGCGGATCCTGAAGGAAGAGTACAGCTATCCGGTGGTGGTGGAGTAGGGACAGGAACTAACATCGATGGACAGGATGGGGGGATAGATTTGATGGGCGTGTTCAGAGTTCCAATAGAGATAGGTGACCTGGCAGGCGCTCGCTTCGAGACAATTGAGGCTATGGTGGATACGGGGGCTTCGTATTCGGTACTCCCTGCGTCTATCCTTCATCGCCTGGGAATCGTTCCGTATGGCGTAATCCCCATGATACTGGCGGACGGTAGCGTAAGGGAATACGAACTGGGACATGCGACGGCTAAGATAGACGGGAACTCCGCGCCAACTATTGTTGTATTCGGCGATGACAACATGCGTGTTCCGCTCCTGGGCGCATATACGCTCGAGGGTCTGGCGCTTCAGGTCAATCCTGTGGATGGGCGACTAGAGACAATAGTTGGCTACCTGTAGCCGGCAATCTACGTCGCGCCTCGCAAATGACGGTATCCGACGGCGCCCCTGTCCCGCACAACACCTCTGGATTCATGCGCAGGCGGGAATGACTATCTTACCCTCACCCTCAGGGAGAGGGGACTCAACATACTAATGACGGGCTGAAGACCGGAAATGTGAACGGAGGCTAGTCGTCCTGTCCAATGGCTTCAGGGCGGGAGCCGAACAGGAAGCCTCGCACGGCGTGGCTGTATCGCTGGTACACGAGGCCCATGCCGAGCAGCAGGCAGCCGAGCGTGATGAAGGCGACGACCCTGTAAGCCATTTCCAGCAGGAAGACGTCGAAGACGAAGAGCTTGGCGACCGGGACTGCAAGCAGTGCTATTCCGGCAAGCCTTACGCGGCTGTGTCCGCTGGCAATGCCCGCGCCGATTGCTGCCATCGCGTACAGCGCCCAGAGTACGGTCAAGGTGAGGTGCATTGCGTCCTCGTAGTCTCCGCCGGTGCGGACGCCCAAGCTGTCGAAGTAGTAGATCACTTCCTGGCTCAGCATCCAGAGGGCGACGGCGTTGGCGGCTATCAGGACGCCCAGGAAGAGGATGTTTTCGTCTTCGCTCAGGCGGGACCTGTTGCGCCTGAATAAGGCGGTAAGGACGGATAGCAGCGCGAGCACCAGCGCAAAGCAGAGGAAGCGGATGTTGAGCACGGGCGTGAAGTCCAGCGGATCAATATGCACGTTGAATGTGTCGTGGGTGAGCAGCTTATAGACTGCCAAGCCCAGCAAGCCGACGCCTGCCCAGCGCGCAGGCTCGTAACGCCTGAGCAAGCCGACGCCCGCCACCGCAGCGCCATATATTGCCCACAGCGCGGTTATCGCCAGGGTCGCGCCGTTTCCGATACGGCCGATCCGCGCTATCAGGTCGAAGAGCGAATCCCACCTCCGGCTGTCGGCGTCCAGAATGTTGACGGCTTCTAGGCTGAGAAGGCCTATGGCAACGAGATTCGCCATGCCCAGCATGGCGGGCATAGCGCCGACTTCGATCTTGAGCCTGCCTTCGGATTCCCGGTAGCGGTGATAGAACAGCGCGGCGGCACTGAACGCGGCTATGACGAATGCCATTGTGACGAAGCGCGCGTTGATGACCGGGTTGTATGCGGCCGGGTCAACCCAGAGGTCGAAGAGGAGCAGGTGCATTGCGGCGAGAAGAAGGGCGGCGATGCCGAAGGCGCGAGTTTGCCAGCGTCCGATGTAGAAGCCGAGCCAGACGGTCGCGGCGCCCTGCGCTGCCCAGCCCAGCGCGACCGAGTTGCCGCTGAACTGCAAGGGGAATGCCAGCGCGAGGAACACGGAGGCGAATGCCAGCGAGAACACCGTGACGGTGGAGGGCACGCCTTTCCTCAGGTGGGCGGCGATGCCGAAGATGCCGTAGAGGAGGGCTAGGCTCAGGGCTATCAGTCCGAACCAGCCTTCGTAGTCTTCCCAGAGAATAAAGGACGTCAGCAGGGAGTAACCGGCGGCGTTGATGGTCATGAGCGTGAGGTCGGCGGCTCCGGGAGTTCGCCGCCAGAGGATATGGTACAGGGGCATTGCGGCGGCGAAGGTGAGGAATATGCTAGACAGAGCGATGTGCGCGAATACGGGGTCGTAGCCGGGGAGGTCGATCAGCCAGTAGCTGAAGATGCCGTAGGAACCGACCCAGCCGACGAGTGTGAGCCATCTCCAGTTGCGGAAGGCGGAAATTGCCAGAATGCCGATGTCAACGAGCAGAATGTATGCCAGCACAAACCGCTCGTCCGGCAGGTCGGTCCCCAACAGCAGGGGAGAGATGAATGCGCCGACGACTCCGAGGAGGGCAATGACTATGGACTCATAGCGGAGGGCGAGGAGGACTGCGGCGGTTACGACGACTGCAAGCAGGATGAACGAAAGGTCGGCCGGGATGAGCCGGTAGAGTCCGAATGCCGCGTAGATGGAGAGGTAGAGGATTGCCGCGCCGCTTGCGGTTACCGCCTGCGCCCAGCGGGGCACCCTGCGCTGCGCGTATTCGCCGACGCCGAGGAAAGCCAGTCCCACGACGATGCCGAGAATGATGCGGCCTGTGTCGCTTATCCAGTTGTTGTCGAAGGCGAGCTTGAGGAAGAAGCCTATGCCGAGCACGACGGCGATTCCGCCGATGATGGCGAACCAGTTTCTTCCGAGCAGGAACTCCCAGTCGGGTCCTGACGATGCGGCGGGCTGTGTGGCGGCGGCTGCCCGCGCGACGGGCACCGGCTCTTCAATGGTTACTTCCGGGGTTGCTTCGGGAATGACGGCGGCGGGGACTGCTTCCTGCGGCTCGGCTGTGGAGGCTTCGGCTGTGGAGGCTTCGGGTGTCGGATCAGGCTGCGGAGCCGGGGACTCTTCCCGCACGCGATCTTCCAGCTGAGTCAGGCGCCAGCGAAGATCGTTGAGAACGACGGTGGCATCAGCGAGTTGCTTGCGGACGGACGCAAGCTCTTCAAGGATGTCATGCCTGTCGTCGTCTCGACCTTCTGCCAATGGTGACTCCTGTTGTGAGAGGTGGGCACATAACACTTCACCCCCATCCTAACCTTCCCCCATCAAAGGGGAGGGGACCGGGCCGATTAAGTCTCGATGAGATTGAAGCCGGTGTAGGGTCGGAGGACTTCCGGTATCACTACTGAGCCGTCGGACTGCTGGTAGTTCTCCAGGATGGCGATGATGACGCGAGGGAGCGCGAGTCCTGAACCGTTGAGGGTGTGGACGAAGCGGGGTCTTGCGCCGTGTTCGGGGCGGTAGCGGATGGCTGCGCGGCGCGCCTGGAAGTCGGTGCAGGTGGAGCATGAGCTGACTTCGAGCCACTCGTCGCAGCCGGGCGCCCACATCTCGATGTCGTAGGTCTTGGCGGACTGGAAGCCGAGGTCGCCTGCGCAGAGTTCGAGCAGGCGGTATCGGATGCCGAGCCGATTGCATATCGTCTCCGCCTCGCTGAGCAGGCTTTGGAGGGCGTCATCGGACTGATCCGGCTCGACGAAGCGGTACATCTCGACCTTCTCGAACTGGTGAACGCGCTTGATGCCGCGGGTGTCGCGCCCGGCGGCTGCCTTCTCGCGGCGGAAGCAGGGGGTGTGCGCGACGTACTGGATGGGCAGAGAGCCGGGCTGCAATATCTCGTCGCGGTGCATGTTGGTTATCGCCATCTCAGCGGTGGGGAGCAGCCAGAGGTCGTCCTCGTCGTCGCGGTACATGGTGTCGGCGAACTTGGGGAGGTTGCTGTTAGCGGTGGCGGACTCGGTGGTTACGATGTTGGGCAGGTAAAGCTCCTCGTAGCCGTGCTCGCCGGTGTGGGTGTCGAGCATCCAGTCTATGAGGGCGCGCTGGAGGCGCGCACCCTTGCCCTTGAGGACGAAGAAGCGCGAGCCTGCCATCTTAGCGCCGCGCTGGAAGTCTATGATGCCGAGATTTTCGCCGAGTTCCCAGTGGGGCAGCGGCTCGAAGTCGAAGTGCGGCGGCTCACCCTCGGTGCGGACGACTACGTTGGAGGTCTCGTCTGCGCCGGCGGGGACGTCGTCGTGCGGGATGTTGGGGAGGCTGAGGAGGAGGTCGTTGATCTCGGATTCAAGGGCGCGGATGGTCTCCTCCAAGGCGCGGATGCTGGCGCTGACATGGCGCATCTCGTCAATGAGTTCCGGGGGGCGCTCGCGGGTGCGACCGATTTCGCGGCTGACCTCGTTACGGCGGGCGCGAAGCTCGTCGGCTTCGACGATGGTGGAGCGGCGTTCGACGTCGAGTTCGGCGATGCGGTCCAGGGGGGCGTCTTCGTTGCGGCGGCGCATTGCGTCGCGCAGTTCGTCGGGCCTGTTTCGTATGTGCTGGATGTTAATCAAGGGAAACCTCAAGTTAGTGTTTCAGTCTGTCAGTATATCAGTTGGTCGGTGTGTCGGTAATCGGTTTTCGATTGCCTTATGCCCAGCCCTATGGTGATGATGGTTGGGGCAGGTTATGTTCATGTCTATGCTAGAATAGCCCGAACAACCCAGATATGAAGACGCCGCATCGGAGGCCTGACCATGACGACTGCCAGAACCAACGCACCGCAGTCAGCCAATGCGACAACAGACGCGGTAGAAACGCCCTGGTGGGACCTGATAGACGACCCGGAGCCGCCGGAAGACGGGATGCAACAAGAAGATACGATACACGATGTGATGTCCATACTTAAGGCGCGATATGAAAATCACCCCGATATCCTGCTGTCGGGGCAGACGAATGTAATCTATAACTCGGAGATTCCCGGCTCTTATGTCGCGCCGGACGGGTTTGTCGTGTTCGGGTTGGAAACAGACTCGAAAATAATAAAGTGGGAAAGGCGCAGCTACCGCATAGACGAGTGGGGGCCGACACCGGCGTTCGTGCTGGAAGTGGCTTCGGAAAGCACTGCACTAAGGGACCTGGGAGAGAAGCGCGAGATATACGCGGAGATGGGCGCCCAGGAATACTGGAGGCTGGACAAGAGGCGGGAATACTATGGAGAGCCGCTTGTGGGCGAGCGGCTTGTGGATGGCGAGTATGTGCGGTTCGAGTTGCACACGGAAGCCAACGGCGATGTATGGTCGAGCAGCGAGGTTCTTGGCGTGGACTTCTATTATCATGTAGGGGACGATGGGCGCGGAGAATTTCTATTGCGTGACAGCGCCACGGGAGAGTGGCTGAACACACTGGGAACGGAGCGTGCGCTGCGGCAGTATGCGGAGGCAAGAGTGCAGGCGGCAGAAGCTACGGCACAGGCGGCTGAGGCGCGAAATCGGGAACTTCAGGCGGAGCTGGAACGGCTGCGGCAGGGTGAGGAATAGCGCCGTGAGCGAGAAGGATGTGGAGATTACGGAGTATGCGGACGAGCTTATCAGCGTGCCGCGGGCTCGGTTGCTGCTGGAGCTGGCGCAGGTGGAAGCGGGGGTGACGCTGGCGCACGAGGGGAAGCTGCTGGTGAGCTGCCGGCTGACGCGGGAGGGGATGGCGGCGAGCGGGTTCATGGCGCAGGCGCTGGGCGCGCCACTGCCGGCGCTGGGGGAGACGGTGCAGACACGGGTTACGACTGCTGTGCTGTTCCGGGCGCTGAGCATCGCGGAGCTTGATTATACGAACGAGGCTTCGTTCGCGCTGCTGGAGCGGATGCTGGAGGAGGCGGAGATGCAGCGGGGTGGGGGCTAACATCGATGGACAGGATGGGGAGGATGGGATGGAGAGATTGGCGGGCGCACTAGGCACTGTCGAAATCACTCTTTGATATGCCTAAGTCCCGTATGATGCTGCGTAGTGTACCGGGCTTCAAGTCGCGGCCACGCTTGTTTGGTATCGTGGTCTTTGCTTTGGTCGCGGAATTGACCCAGACTTCGTGGCTGCCGCTTGCTTGTCTGGCAAAGTTGCAGTTCAACCTGCGTAGCTTGCGGGCGAGTTCACGGTAAGTCAAGCAAGCACCGTTGCTGACTTAATGAAGAGATTCGAGGCTTCAGCCTGCTCCTCTGTTGTATTGACTTTTCCAGCCAAGACCGCCTGTGGCAACTCTTCGCCGTTTTCTTCGTATATGTCAATGAATGCAGCGGCGACGCTCTGAAGCGACTCAATGGTCTCTTCTGGGGTATCGCCCCACGCCCTGCAACCCGGGAGAGCGGGAATTTCAGCCATGTACTGGTCAGGCTCAGTGGAGAGTTCGGGGTCATATAGGATGTAGTCCAAGCGATAGCCTTTCACGGGACGCACCTCCTCTTCACACCATCATACCACGCCTGGCACCACTCACTCTTATGGTGATTGACGGAGATGTGAATGACGAGCACACAGGATTAGGGTTGTGCATTATGGGCTTATTCCGCTTATAATATGTGCTTGACGAAAAACTGCTAAGGAGAGTTCCTGAAATGCCTGAAGCCCTTGCCTTCTTCCGCGGACAAGTCGTTCCCCTATCGGAGGCGAAGGTGAGCGTTACGACGCACGCCCTCCACTACGGCACGGCTGTGTTCGAGGGCATACGGGGCAACTGGAACGCGGAGCACGACAAGCTGTATGTGTTTCGCATGCGGGAGCATTACGAGCGGCTGATACAGGGATGCCGCATCATGATGATGGACCTTCCCTATGATGTGGACGACTTGTGCGACATTACGCTCGACCTCTTGCAGCGGTGCGGGTACAAGGAGGACCTGTACATCCGGCCGCTGGCGTACAAGAGTGAGGAGCGGGTGGCGAACCTGAAGTTGCAAGAGCTTGGGAGCGACTTCACGCTGATGGTGGTGCCGTTCGGGGCGTACATCGAGGTGGAGGGGGCGATCCGCTGCTGCACGTCGTCGTGGAGGCGTGTGGACGACACGATCATCCCGCCGCGCGTGAAGATTTCGGGGCATTACGTGAACAGCATACTGGCGAAGACGGAGGCGACGCTGTCCGGCTTCGACGAGGCGATTATGCTGACGCAGGACGGGGATGTGTCGGAAGGCAGCGGCGAGAATCTTTTCCTCGTTTCTAATGGGGTAATACATACGCCATTAGTCGCTGACAATAATCTGACGGGCATCACGCGGGACTCGGCGATGACGATTGCGCGGGACGAGCTGGGGCTGGACATCGTGGAGCGGCGGATTCGGCGTAGCGAGCTTTACCTTGCGGACGAGATCTTCCTGACGGGGACGGCGGCGCACGTTACGCCGGTGGGTGAGCTGGATATGCGGCCCATTGGCGAGGGCGGCGTAGGGCCGATCACGCAGAAGATCAACGATATGTACGTGGACATCATCGCGGGCAACAATCCGAAGTACATGGACTGGTGCGCCGCGGTGCCGCTGGAGTAAGGTGAACGTGAGTTAACATCGATGGACAGGATGGGTAGGATAAGTGGAGTTGGACAAGTTCACCGCGAACTGGGAATTTCACCCCCGTCCTAGCCTTCCCCCATCAAGGGGGAAGGAACTTGTTACCCTTCGTTGATGTTCTCCTTCGCTGCTGATTACTTCTTGATGGTGTTTGTCGCGAGCCTGGGCGTGATGCAGGCTGCGGCGTCCGTCGGCGGGTTGCGCGGGCTGCTGGTATTCAAGAATCCCCTGATTGCGCGTGCGCTGGGCATTGCTGTCGCGATTGCGGCGGTCGCGTGGTTCTTCCTGAGCGAAGAGCGCAATATCAATGACTACAAGGGCGGCCTGGACTCGAACGAGCAGGGGCTGCTGTTCTTTCTTGCCGTTGCCGCGAGCGGCATGTCCACCTGTGTTCTGACTTCCCTAGTGAACAGGCGACTGGGCCGGGACAGGAGTGATGGCGAGATGGCGCCGGAGGCGGGTCTTGGGGCGCTGCGGGATGGGACCTGGTGGCAGGCGGTGAGGCGTAACTACCGTAACTGGTTCAGAGAGGGGCGATGCTGGCGGACGCAGATAAAGCGGTATTTCTCTGGATAAACGGTCTTGCCGGGCGCGCGCCTGCCGTGGATTTCGTTATGGCGTGGGTGGCGAGCGACTACTTTGCGCCTGTGAGCATGGGGCTGACGCTGGTTGCGCTGTGGTTCATCGGCAGGGACGGGCCGGAGCGGATGCGCTACCAGATCGGGATGTTCACGGCGCTGACTGCGATGGCGCTGTCGAGCCTCTCGGTGTTCATTTGCAATGCGCTGTTCTTCAGGCCGCGTCCGTTCGACGGGCTGGACGGGGTGAACCTGCTGTTCTACCAGCCTACGGACTCGTCGTTTCCGTCGAACAGCGCGGCGGTGGCGTTCGGGATTGCTGCGGGTGTGTGGTGCGTGAACCGGCGCATCGGGACGGCGCTGTTCGTGGTGGCGGTGGTGTACGGGTTGTCGCGGGTGTTCGTGGGGGTGCATTATCCGGCGGACATACTGGGGAGTGTGGTGATCGCGCTGTTGGTGACGGCGCTGACGCTGCGGCTGCGGGACGTGATGATGCCGGTGCTGGTGGCGGTGATCAAGGCGGCGCGGCTGTTCGCGGTGGCGTGAACGGGGGCTGACACGTATGAACAGGGTGCACAAATTGCTCATTCCCTTTATCCCATCTATACAGTGTACAATCTAGCCAGAATGTCTAGTTGAGAGGTGGATGATGACAGAATGGCCGTTACAGGATGCGAAGAACAGGTTCAGCGCGTTGGTAAACGCAGCCCTTGCGGGCGAACCACAGCACGTAACCCGACGCGGGGAACCCGCCGTCGTGGTGCTGGCAGTGGACGAGTACGAGCGGCTACGCAGCATGGAACGAGCTAATGCCCCCACGTTCGCGGAACTGCTGCTTGAAATCCCGCAAGACGACGAAGAATTTGAGCGCCTGTCCGTCCCTGCGCGTCAACTGGAGCTGTGATGTATCTCATAGATACGAACGTTCTATCAGCCCTACGCAGGCGCCACCGGGATCCCGATGTTGTGCGGTGGATAGAAAGCCAACGAATGGCAGACTTGTACATAAGCGTAGTCACGGTCGGAGAGATCGAGCGGGGCATAGTTCAACAGCAGCGACGTAACCCAGACTTTGCGCGAGACCTGTCCGGCTGGCTGGACCGGATACTGGACTGGTACGGTGACCGCATTATTCCGGTCGATGTCGCCACTGCCCGGCGCTGGGGGCAGTTATCCGCGGCGCTCGGCCACGACAACACAGACCTTCTTATAGCCGCGACCGCGCTTGAGCGCGGGCTGACCGTCGCCACCCGCAACGTGCGACACTTCGAGCCAACCGGAGTGGCAGTGGTTGACCTTCGTTGAAGCGAAACGGAATGGAATGAATGACGATAGGGTGACGGCAGCCGCGTGGCTCGCTTTGGTGGTGCTGGTGTTGGTGATGGTCGGGTGCCAGTGGGGGATTGGGGCGCAGGTTGCTCCCACGCCAATTCCGCCGGCTACTCCTACTCTTGAAGAGCGACGAGTGCAGACGGGGCCGGAAATAGGGAATAATACGAAAGTCATCGAAGGGAATCTGCATGTCTGGTATATACCATGCCCGCAAAATCCTGATCCGCCATTCGAATGGGTGGCACCAATTAGTGTGACCGACCTGAACGATGGTTCCAAGGTTTACTTGAACCGAGATGGCACGCTCCGGGAGTCGCCGAAACCCAGATATAAGTCTGAGGAAGGCCGAATTCGGCTCGAAGCCGCACTGAATGACAGCTCAGTGATGGAGCAGGTCGTCGCACGGCCCTCCTGTGGTGGACAGCAAGCGGACGACCCGAGGATCCGGCAGCAAGGTGGCTGGCCGGACGCGTATGCAGAGGACATTGGTGAACCAGTGATTCCAAGGGTCGCGATCTCGACAGTGCCGTCAGCGACGCTTGGCGCGGCCATTTATCCGGGGTGGCGAGGCTCATATTGCTGGCCGGTCAGTACGGACAGCCCTAAATGTGAAGATGTCGATAGCTGGGAAGGGTTTGCTGAGGCGAGAGCACTTAGGAGCCGTCCAGACTCTACCTTCCATTTCACGGTTCTAGGTGATGAGGCTAACCCGGGAACGATCAACCAGATACGGATGCACACGATAGAGAGAAGGTGGGCGCTCCGAGAGTTCAGACAGGTCGTAAAGCGCGGAGCAGAGGTGTACTCGGTCGAGGCGCAGGACGGTCAGAGACTCGATGTTATCCAAGTACCTAGCATTCTGGTTGGCGATTATATGCTGATAGCCAGCTACGAGTCGCCGCTGGGTGAGGTGGAGTATGGGTTCAAGGTATCGGTCGGGGCGAGGGAGTAAAAGGGAATAATTATGAGGGCGTCACACTTTAGGGTGGATGGGGCGGCTGCAACTGCCTGCCTGATACTGGCGTTGGTGGTTTCGGTGGCAAGCGGCTGTCATCCGGTGACGCGAACTCCTGAAGATAGGGTGGTTCCAGGCGTTGAGCCTCACACGAAGATTGTTGACGGATTCCTGCATGTGGCGCATTCGCCTTGCCCGCCTAGCATGGTCGCCCCTCCAGCCGCCATCACCGTGACCGACCTGTATTCCCAGTCCATCATTTATCTGAACGGGGACGGCACTGTCAACGCGACTCAGAAGCCTGACTACAGGACGGATGAAGGGCGGGAGCGACTTCAGACAGCGATAGAAGACCGTTCTACATTGAGGCTGATCGTCGCTCTCCCGAAATGTCCTTAGTAGGTTGATTGGGCATTTCACCCCCATCCCAACCTTCCCCCATCGAGGGGGAAGGGGTTTATAGCCCCCTAGCCCCCCTCAAGGGGAAGGGACTTTACTTTGCATGCCCTCACCCCAATCCTCTCCCTCTGGGAGAGGGGGAGTAATGGGGCTTCGTTTCCGCAGCTAGCCTTCGATGAGTTGGACTTCTTCGCTGAGGCGGGAGAAGTCGTAGTCCTGGGCGGGCTGGCGGATTAAGATGATGATGGCGCATATCACGGAGGATACGACGAGGGCGGATGCGAATGCGAAGAACATCTGCGTGCCGAATGGGGCGGTGAGCGCCCAGGGGGAGAGCAAGTCGGGCGTGGGGTAGTAGAGAGCGCCGACGATGATGCCTACTCCGCCCGCGATGACGACGCCCCAGCCGGGCATGCGGCGGGAGTAGAGGCCGATGAGCATGGGGACGGCGATTGCCGCGCCTAGCAGGTCGGCGATGAGGAAGACGTAGAGGACGCTGAATCCCTGCGCGGCGACGAAGATGGCGGGTATCGCCACGACGACGGTCACGATGCGAGCGATCCACATCAGGGCGTTGCTCTCGGTGCTGATATGGGTGTCTGCGAGGTCTGCGGCGACGTTGCTTGCGAGGCCGTTCATCAAGGTGTCGAGGGTGCTCATGGCGAGCATGAGGGCGCAGATGAGCATGAGGAAGTGCATCCAGATGGGGAAGATGTCGCTGCCGAGCGCGAAGAGTGCTGCGGCGACTGCGGGGTACTCGAAGGGGCCTACGGAGCCGTTGGCGACCGCTGCGATGCCAGCCATGCCCATGAGGAAGGTGATGGGGATGGAGATGGCTGCGGCGGTCCAGAGGCTGCGGTTGAGCGCCTGCTGGTCTTTCACGGTATAGACGCGCTGCCACATTCCTGGGTGGAAGGCGTTGGAGGCGACGATGCCGATGATTAGCACGATGGCGAAGTAGTAGCTGCCGCTGGAGGTGAAGGAGAGCAGACCAGTCGCTCCTGCGTTGCCCCAGGCGCCGCTGCCGCCGATGAGAACGGCGGCGACAATCACAATCAGCAGCAGGGCAGGCATTAGCACCCAGAACTGGATGGTGTCGGTGAAGATGGATGCGCGCAGGCCGCCGTAAGCAGTGTAGATGACGACGACTATGCCGACGCCGAGCGCTGTCGCAAGCGCGGGAGTGCCGGTGAGTATGGTGACGGCGGTGGTGATCGCGGTCATCTCGGCGGCGATGAATATGCCCATGATGAAGATGATGACGATGGCGATGGAAATGAACGGAACGGCGCCGAAACGGTGCCTGACGTACTCGGTGACGGAGTGGCCGTTGGGCATAAGCTCGCGGATGCGGGGGCCGACGAACATGAACATGACGGGGATGCCTGCCATGCCAAGCGCGTAGCCGATGAGGGATACGATGCCGAAGTTAGCGCCGCTTTCGCCGGGACTCATGAGCACCCAGGTGCCGAACATGGAGGCGACGAGGGTTGCGATGCCGATGTTGGTGGGCGCGTGGTTGCGCGACACCGTGTATTCCTCGACGCTCTGGGTGCGGCGTCCGATGCGGGCGATGCCCAGAACAAGGAACGCGATTCCTACGACAATCAGCGTTGCCAGTCCGACGGTTGTGCTCAGCATAGTCCTATGCCTCCTTGTGCTCGCGCAGTGGAGGAGGCCGGAAAGGCAACAAAAAAGCTGCTCCCAACCTTGGGGCAGCCTTTGCGATTTATTCGAGAACCAACATCCCTACGCTGGAATTACCCAGATCAGGTTATTGGGGTCGCTCCGAATTGGTCGGAGCCTCTCAGCCTGGCAAACCAAGCTCCCCCCGTGCGCTATTTGATTGTTGGCGAAACTATATCATCTGGGTTTGGTCGTGTCTAGCGTAGATATGATGATTGAGGTGATGCGCCATTCACTATAATCGCTGCACTATGGCGACCGCTGCGCCCACAACGATAATCAGCAGTCCCAGGCGCACGAATAGCCGATTTTCGAGGTCTTTCATGTCGGCTTTCGTGGCAAGGTGTTCGTAACCGCCTTCCAAGCGGCTTACGCGGCTATCGACACCTTGAATCTTGTCGCTTAGGTCTCTGGCTTCTTCGCCGGTTGCCATATTCCTGCCTTGTTGATTGGCCTGATGAATTCGGCTTGGCTGGATTATACCATAGCGGTAACAGTCCTTCGGGCAAACTTGAACGGAGGCGGCTGTGTTCTGTCTATTGCCGAAACGAATTCAGCGCAGAGGCGCGGATATTCCGTTTGACAGTGCATAGGCATCGCCGTAACATTCGTCGCAGGTTGGCTGGGATGTTAGCCGGCGAAAATGTGCGACGACTTCACCCCCATCCTAACCTTCCCCCGTCGAGGGGGAAGGGATCTTATGGTTACAGGAGGCTTGGGTTTCATTATGGGTGAGTTCGACGTTACACAGGTGAAGGCGCTTACGTTCGATGTGTTCGGGACGGTGGTGAACTGGCGGGACAGCATCATACGCGAGGGCGTGAAGCTGTCGAAGGCAAGGGGCGGCCTGGACGTGGACTGGGCGGAGTTCGCGGACAGGTGGCGCGGCGGGTATGGGCCGTCTATGGAGCGGGTTCGGACGGGCGAGCTGCCGTGGACGAATATCGACACGCTGCATCGCATGATACTGGACGAGCTGCTGGACGAGTTTGGCATCGGCGGGCTGTCGGAGGACGAGAAGGTTGAGTTCAACAAGGCGTGGCACAGGCTGGACCCGTGGCCTGACTCGGCGCCGGGGCTGACGCGGCTGAAGAAGGGGTACGTGATCGCAACGCTGTCGAACGGGAATGTGGCGCTGCTGACGAATATGGCGAAGTGGGGCGGTCTGCCGTGGGACTGCATCCTGTCGGCGGAGCTGTTCAAGGCGTACAAGCGGGACCCGAAGGTCTATCAGGGGGCTGCGAAGCTGCTGGGGCTGCCTTATGACCAGGTGATGATGGTTGCGGCGCACAAGTTCGACCTGAAGTCGGCGAAGGAGGCGGGACTGAGGACGGCGTTCGTGCCGCGACCGGGCGAGCATGGGCCGGATGTGGAAGTTGATACGACTAACGAGGATTGGCTGGACGTCTATGCGACGGACTTCAACGACCTTGCTGTGAAGCTGGGGGTGTAGGGGAACTGACATCGATGGACAGGATAGGATAGGGTTGGGAGGACGCAATGGCGCAGCAGGATACTAAGCAAGAATACAGCATACAGACGGCGGATCCGGTTTGGCTGCGCGAGGAGGCGGACAGGGTGATTCGTTTCTTCGCGGAACGGCTGCGCGAAGTGGAAATCGTGAGGGAAGTCAGATTCACTTATGAGGTGCATGGGGTTACGGGGTGGGTGATAACGAAAGGACCACGCATGGACTTCTCATCAGAGGAGCCTGTTCATGAGGCAATCGGTGATGTATTGGGTTTTCAGAAGGTTCCGCTCTTTGACTTTCGCATAGTCAATCTGAACGAACTGCCCGAAGAAAACCCGATGGACTACTACATCCCGGCACAGGCGGAAACTTTGTGGAAGCGTGAGGATGGCTAGCGTTTCAGAGCATCTAAGTAAAGCGGAACGAAACGAGAGCCTTTATAGAGATTTGTGCAGGCTCGAATCCACCGAACCTGAATATACCGAATGGGAATTGGTCGCCTTGTTCTACTCGCTGGTGCATCATGTTGAAGCTTACCGCGTCTTTCGAGAAAGGCAGAACTCCGAAAATCACTCGGACCGCAACAGATTCATCTGGGAATCAGCTGATTTGAGAGAGATTTGGCCTGCATATTCGTATATTTATAGATTGAGCATGACCGCTCGATACGAGGTCGTGTCTTTCTATACGGAGGAAGTCCGACAAATCGAAATGAACCAATACGCCGCAATCAAGGGGCATGTTCGCGCGCTGCTGGGATTTTAGAACTTGAGCAGGATGAACTTTAGACCGTGAAGTCCGCTACTAGAGAGCATGAAGCAGTAGGCAGTTCTGCGGGGGAAATCGAGCCTTCGACCGACGGCTACTCTCCGCAGTATCCCGACAGGCCGTTGACGGACGCGAGCGCCGTAGGTCCTGATACGCCGCTGGAAGAACTCAACCTGAACTGGCGAGAGCAGGACCTGCCGGAGCGCGTGAGGACGAAGCACGTTCACCGGCTGCATCCGTATCTGGGCAAGTTCATACCGCAGTTGGTGGAGATATTCTTGCGGAAGTTTCGGCCTGCGACGGTGTGCGATCCGTTTTCGGGTTCGGGGACGACGATTGTGGAGGCGGCGGCGCTTGGCATCAACGCTGTTGGTTCCGATATATCAGAGTTCAATTCGCTGATTGCCCGCGTGAAGACGGGGAGCTATGACCTGGACCTTCTGGAGCAGGAAATCAGAGACATTGCGAACAGGTCGATTGCCGAGCCACAGGGGATATTGCTGGAGCGTGGCGCAGCATACAGCACAAGTGAGTATCTGAGTTCCTGGTTCGCGCCGACGGCGCTGGAATCGCTGCTCGCGTACAGGGCGCTCATCTCGGAGTACACTTACCAAGATGTGCTGCGCCTGATACTGTCGCGGTCGGCGCGGTCGGCGCGACTGACGACTCATTACGACCTGGACTTTCCGAAGAAGCCTCAGATCGGGCCCTACAGATGCTACAAGCACGGTCGGACGTGCAGACCTACGGAGGACGCGGCGAAGTTTCTCAAACGGTATAGCACGGATACGTTCAACCGAATTCGCGACTTCGCTTCAATCCGACAGGAAGCCGAGGTATCCATAATTACGGGAGACAGTCGCACGATAGAATTCCCTGAGCACGAACTGGTTATAACATCGCCTCCGTATGTCGGGCTGATAGATTATCACGAGCAGCATCGCTACGCTTACGAACTGCTGGGGCTGCCCTGGCGCGACGAGTCCGAGATTGGACGCGCGTCGAAGGGAAGCTCGAAGCGGGCGCAGGCAGAGTATGTTGACGGGATTGCGGAGACCTTCTTGAATGTGCGGAGGAGCCTGGCCCTGGGCGGGCGGATGGTGGTGATTGTGAACGATAAGCGCGATCTGTACGACGAAATTCGCGAGAGGGTCGGGATGCGGTTGGAGGCTCGCGTTGAGCGGCATGTGAACCGTCGGACGGGCAGGCGGGCGGGCGCGTTTTTCGAGAGCGTGCTTATCTGGAAGGATTGTCTTGAGGATGTGCATTCGTTCATTCCTGCAATTGATCGGAAGTTCGCGCACCAGTGAAAACGACATGGTACTTTGACAATAAGGTTTTGCCGCGACGTCCTGAACTAAGAATGGATTGGATTCAATCCGTGCTGGATAATCCCATCGAGGTTCAGATAGAAGATAATAGGCGAATCAGACGCTGGGGTTTCATCGTCGAACGAAATCGATATCTGAGGGTCATTACTGAGCCGGATGGAGAAACGGTGCATAACGCATTTCTTGACCGTCGTTTTCGTCCGAGCAATTAGGAGAGCCAACATGGAAATTCAATACGACGATGCCAGCGACATGCTGTACATCGGGCTGCACTCGCGGGCGAGCGTGGAGTCTGAAGAGATTGCGCCGGGCATTGTTTTGGACTATGACGAGGACAACAGCGTGGTCGGGATTGAGATAACGGATGGAAGCAAACTCGCAGACTTGACTCAACTGGAAGTTCAGGGACTGGCTACCGCTCTGTTGCGGCAGCCGGCGCACTGATAACTGAAAACTATCAACTTATAAACACGGAGGCTTTACATGGGCAGGCTTGATGACAAGGTTGTGATTGTGACGGGCGCGAGCAGGGGCATCGGAAAGGACATCGCGGTGCTGTTCGCGGCGGAGGGCGGCAAGGTGATATGCGCGGCGCGGACGGTGGAGGAAGGGACGCACCCGCTGGAAGGGTCGCTGAATACGACGATCCAGGAGATACGGGATGCAGGCGGCGAGGCGACTGCGGCTGCTGCGAACATATCGCTGCCGGAGGACTGCGAGGCGCTGGTGCAGGCGGCGCGTGACACCTATGGACCGGTGGACGTGCTGGTGAACAACGCGGCGCTGACTTACTTCATCCCTGTGAAGGACTATCCGCTGAACCGCTGGATGCGCTCGTGGGCGGTGAACTTCCACGCGCCGTTCATACTGAGCCAGCTTGTGCTGGAGGACATGATACCCAGGGGGAGCGGCAGCATCGTGAACATCTCGTCGGGCGCGGCGATTGGACCGGGCCGGGGACCGTACCAGGATGTGCCTCCGAACAGCGGCGGGACGTGCTACGGCGCGGAGAAGGCTGCGCTGGAGCGGTTTTCGCAGGGTCTGGCGCAGGAGGTCTATGAGCATGGCATTTCGGTGACGGCGGTGTCGCCGTCGCAGGTGGTGCCGACGCCGGGGACAGTGTTCCACAACCTTGTGACAGGAATCGACGATCCGCGGGGCGAGCACCCGGAGCTGATGGCGAAAGCCTCGCTGCTGCTGGCGACGGAGCCGGTGGAGGAAGTTTCGGGGCGCGTCACATACAGCCAGCAGATTCTGAAGGAGTACGGCTGGATAGACGCGGCGCAGGGGACGGGAACCGCGTCGGGACGCGAGGGGAGCGGGTATAGTCTCATCTAGTTGGTCAGTGTGTCAGTCAGTCAGTTCGTCAGTGGTAGAGACTAGATTGAGGCGGGCTTGCGTCACCATAACGGCACTGGTGGTCTGCTCGACGCTTGTGGTGGCATGCGATCTGTTTCAGGCGGATGGGCAGGCTGCGGATGGTCAGGCGCCGGAAATGGCTGATCGCGAAACAGATACTCCTGTCGGAACTGAGGAGTTGTTTTTTGGTGAGGTATCCGGGTTCAGCCCGCCGCCGCCAATGGGAGGCGGTGATGCAATCGTACCCGCCTTGGCGCAGACTGCCAAAGCCGAAGATGGCGTCCGCGCGCAAGAAACGAAGCCGGCTATTGCGTTCCGATACCACGGGCCCTGGTCCCCAGAGGAAAGAATCATCGAATCGGATACTATTGCGAGGGCGCGGCTGCGGTCTGCTTATGTCGGGGCGGCATTTTCGCACGAGCAAGGTGGTGAGCGGCACTATCGTCCAGTGGTTGAGTTCGTTTATGAGGTTTCGGAGTATCTGAAGGGGGATGGGGGCGACGAAATAGCAGTGGCGACAATCTTTTTCGGCAATCGCACCAGCGTGAGCCAGCAATCGGCGCTGAATCTCGCGTTCTCCACTGCTGAAAGGATGACCAACCACATGAGCAAGTACATAGAGGGCGACCTGGACTGTGATGAGCCTTCCGTAGAGGGAATCAGAAGGAGCGGGCAGTGCCTGCAAGCGTGGGAAATTGGAGATAACATCCTGTACGGCGAGGAGTGGCTTATCTTCCTGGTGCGGAATAAGCCGTACCCGTCCGCTGTGCCGGGGACGGGTGGAGCGCAGCGCAGCGAGTATGCCTTTATCGGAGAAGGGCGACAGGGTTCGCCATATCAGGCTGCGTGGATGCCGTCGGTCGCTTCCGTCAGTACGGATGACGCTCTCTCGGATGAGTGGCACTTTACGACCGGTCCCTTTGCGGGGAGGCCGTCGCAATCTATATTCGCGTTGTCGGATGTGCGAGAATCGATAGCGGAGATCGACGCGCTTCTCGATAGCGGAGCGGAGATTGCGGACTACAGGTATTGCCTATCGTGGATGTACTATGAGAAGCGGATCGCAGACTGGGATATGCTTCATTACGGCCGCGTTTATACAGACGACGAGATTGCGGAGTTACGGGAGTGGGTAATGGATGAGGGATGCGCGGAGGCGATGTCCGCAGTAGGATTGTTGGAGGAATTGGCAAACTAACAGGCCGGTCGGGGCGTGTTGACGTCCTGAACTTAAGGGCGGTTAGCGGAGATTCGGCGCGAAAATGGTTAGATCCAGCGTACATCTGCTCCGCCCAGCCCCTCTGGATTCCCGTCTGCGCGGGAATGACGGGCTGAAAATCTGAATTGTCGATATAACTTAGAAGAACATAAGAATAGAGGAGAGAATTATGACAGAGATGCCGATGCACGACGACAGCCCGTTCTATGGCTACAACGTGGCTGCGATACAGGAGCAGTACGTGGGGCGCGGGGCCGTGGGTGTTGTGGACTTCCTGCTTCCTCATGTCAAGCCGGGGTTGAGCGTGCTGGACGCGGGATGCGGGCCTGGGACGATAACGCAGGGGCTTGCGGAGATCGCGGCGCCTGGCAAGGTGATTGGCTGCGACCTGGAGCCGGGCATGGTGGCGCGGGCTTCAGAACTTGCGGAGGGCAAGGGCCTCGACAACCTGAGCTTCCAGGCGGGGAACATCCTGGACCTGCCGTTCGAGGACAACACGTTCGACGTGGTGATGTCGTGCGCGGTGACGGAGCACCTCAGCGATCCGGTGAAGGCGATGAGCGAGCTGGGGCGCGTTGCGAAACGGGGCGGAGTCGTGGGCATCACGCGTACAGATTGGAGCGCCAACCTTTTTGCGCCGGCGTGTCCCTCCGCGGAACGCTTCATCGAGCTGTTCCAGAGGGGCTTCGAGACTCAAGGGGCCACGATGTTCGGCGGCAGGGACCTGCCCCGGATGTTGCAGGAAGCGGGTCTGGTCGTTGAACCCAGTAACGTGCTGATCGCGATGAACGGCGGATACACCCCCGGACCCGGAAATGCCATGGTAGCCGGCTGGGCGGAGTGGATAGAGAACCTGCCGCTGTTCGACAGGGTGATCGAGGAGGGATTGACTACGCGTGACGAGCTTGGCGCGATGTGCGTGGAGATGCGGGAGTGGGCGGCGCAGCCGGGAACGCTTGCGGCGACGGGCGGATGCAGGGTTGTGGCGCGGAAGGAGTGATCGGCGCTTTCTTAATGGGCTTGCTCTTTTAGGGGGTCTTGAATTGCAATCAAGGCCCCTTTGTCATGAATCTTGACATTATTGGTGTACAATAATTTCCTGACGAATATCATGTTGGCTGGCACCATTCGCATGCCGATACATCATGCGAGCCACGACCTCTTCAGTACATCAAGAACACGCCACTCTGCAACCTGTCTGGGAACGCTCAGATGCCTTTCGGACTCTCCAGAACAAATAAGGACAGCTCGGATACTTTGGGTGTGGCGCCTGCCGTTCGGGAGTACGAGGATCGCTTCAGGAACTCCGGGCGAGAGGGACCGGATAACAGAAGCAGCATTTACAGGGATTTCAATAATCTCTACTACGACCTAGTAACGGACTTCTTCGAGTATGGATGGGGCAGGTCGTTTCACTTCGCGCCGCGGGAGCCAGGGGAGAGCTTCAAGGCGTCGCTTGCTCGTCACGAGCGCAATATCGCGGAGGCGCTCGGACTCGAACCCGGGATGGTCGTCGCGGACCTGGGATGCGGCGTTGGCGGGCCGTTACTGGAGATTGCGCGCTTTTCGGGCGCGAATATCGTTGGTGTAAACAGTAGTGCGTACCAGCTAGTACGCGCCCGGCAATATGCGGAAGAGGCAGAGCTGAGTCACCTGGCGGAGTTCCTTCACTGCGACTTCCTGCACGTTGATGCGCCTGACGAGTCGTTTGACGCTGCCTATTCCATTGAGGCAAGTTGCTGCGCGCCGGATAAGATCAGTATCTATGGCGAGGTGTTTCGGCTGCTGAAGCCGGGCGCTCGGTTCGCCGCTTACGAATACTGCATGACAGAGCGCTTCGACCCGGCTGACCCGGTTCACGTCAAGTTCAAGGAGGATTTGCAGCTTGGTGGCGGACTGCTGGTGATCGACGATGAGCCGACGGTTGATGACGCGCTTCGGACTGTCGGGTTCGAGGTGCTGGAGACGCGGGACATGGCGATACAGGCTGGACCGTCTATTCCGTGGTATGAACCGCTGGTTGGATCGGGGATTTCCTTCGCAAGCTTCCGCAGTTCTAACGTCGGGCGCTGGGTCACTCTTAATTCGGTGAGAGTATTGGAGACGCTGCGCATTGCGCCGAAAGGTTCCGGTCGGGTCCTGGAGACGCTGGAACTATGCGCGGCGGCGATGGCAGAGGCTGGCAGGCTGGGCATCTTCACGCCGATGTATTTCGTTCATGCGAGGAAGCCGGAGTAGCGCTCCCCGTAGTTCAGGCAGCCTTGCACTCATGTAGCCTTGCACTCATGTAGTCGCCCTGTTTAGCGATTATGCCCAGCCTTATAGCGATGCGTAGTTCATGTAGTATTTTGGCAATCGTGATATAATGGCGTGTACGTGATTTTTGCGGGACGGACGATTTACAGGAGCATAGCGTGGTAGCTCAGCGACTACGGGACTACGAGATTGTATTCATACTGACGCCTGAGGCGAATGAGGGCGAGGTGGAGGCGGCGGTAGAGCGAATCAGCACGTTCGTGAGCGACCGGGGCGGCAGCTTCGGCGAGCATGAGATCTGGGGATTGCGGCGGCTGGCGTACCCTATCAACAAGTTCATGGAAGGCATATACGTCCTTGCCAACTTCAGCCTGGACGCATCCGACGTGCTGGAGCTGGAGCGTGGCCTGACGACCTCGGAGGATGTCATCAGACATCTCGTGACCAAAGCCGTAGCCGAAAGCGCCTAGTACGACCCCAGTGAAGCAAGAGGGCTGTATCAATGCTTAACAAGATGCTGGTCATAGGCAATGTTGGCAGAGACCCGGAGATGCGCTACACGCCCAACGGCAATGCGGTGACGTCGTTCAGCCTTGCCGTGAACAGGCGATATACGCCGGCCGGTGGCGAGCCACAAGAAGAGACAGAGTGGTTTGACATCACTGCCTGGAACCGTCTTGCTGAGACTTGCAACAACTATGTGACCAGAGGCATGAAGGTATATGTCGAGGGCAGGCTGAGGAGCCGGTCGTGGGTAGGCCAGGACGGGCAGACACGCTTTCGCAATGAGATAGTGGCAAACACCGTTACATTCCTTAACCGGCCGCAGGGTGGCGGCTTTGGTGGGCCACCGTCGGGAGAGCCGGGCGGATATAGTGGTGGCGGCGGCGGATACGGCGCGGACGGCGACTACTATGGCGGGCCGGGCGAGCCGTCGGATGCGGATGACTTGCCGTGGTGATTTCCAACACCTGATGTTTGAAACGAGGCACCGCGATGAATCGCAAAACCAGCCGAACCGAGACCGCCCATACATGTGACGCAACCATCCGTTTGGCTGCGCTTGAAGAGAGGATGACCAGGCGCATAGACAATCTATATCTCTTACTTGCAGGCGGACTGATTGCTGTTGCTGCTGTAATGTTCTTATCGTGATAACGATAGCGTGTGACATCGCAAGCGTCTGAAGCAATTTCAGCTGACAATCCGCTAACCGAATTACCGAAGAAACGATTGACTATACGAGGTATGCACATGACTACAGAACGACCAGCCAGTCCAGCGCCCGCAGCGGCTTCGGCAGCACCCAGCGCGCCAAGCACGGGGTCACCCGGCGGCGCACCGCGACCTGGAGGTGGCGGCAGGCCGCCGTTCAGGGGCGGCGGCGGACAGGGCGGCTTCCAGCGCAGGCGCGGCAGGCCTCGCTACTATGCGCGGCGCAAGATCTGCACATTCTGCGTGGACAAGGTGAAGCACATCGACTATAAGGATGTGGGCAGGCTGCGGCGATTCATCTCGGACCGCTACAAGATGGAGGCGCGGCGCAAGACGGGGGTGTGCTCGAAGCACCAGCGCGCACTGTCGCGAGCCATCAAGCGCGCTCGCGTACTCGCGCTGATCCCCTTCAGCCCGGACCACAAGATGCCCGGCGGTGGCTACGCTGCATAGCAGGCTCCCAAGCCTCCGGGGAATTTTCTAGTGTCTCAGTTTCAAATGTGGGTCCCTACAGGGACGGTTCCAAATTTCAAACTTATACACTACCGGGAACTACATGGATTTACGGCAAGAACAGGATATGCTATCAGTGATATGTCCTTTTCATACTGTACAATCCATGTTTTGTTTGTCTATACATAGAAGGAACGAAAGAATCAGGAAGTGGTGAACGATCCGTCCCAGGGACAGGGCGAGTCAGCCCTGACAGACCGCCGCCGAGAGTTGAGCCGCATTCAGCAGGTGCAGCGTAGGAGGCTTGTCGCCTTCGGCGCGATAGGCGTGATGCTGCTCCTGGTCATCTGCATTCTGTTTGCGGGCTATGTCATCATTTTCGTGCGACCGCCGCAGGAGCGCGTGGTCAGCGTGAATGATGTGACCTACACGCGTGGAGACATGGTGAAGATGCTGCGGATACGGCAGCGGCTACTCGAGGATACGGGACAGCGGATAGACTCCAGCACCGACATCTTCCAGGCGTTGCAGCTGATTGTGGAGAACGAGATTATCGCGCAGTCGGCGCCGAGTATCGGCATCACCGTGTCGGATGAAGAGGTTGACCAGCAGATTCAGGCTACGATCATCTTCCAGGCAGGCGGACAGCTTGCGGGGAAATCGGACGAGCAGCTTGACCGCGAGTTCAAGGAACTGTACTCGAACTTCCTGAACGCCTCGCAGATCAGCGAGGACGAGCACCGCGACATCGTTCGCCGCTCGCTGCTGCGCGAAAAGGTGCGGCAGTATGTTGGCGAATCGGTGCCCGGCGTCGCCAAGCAGTACCATGTCTATCGCATGGCGGTGAGCCATGAAGACGAGATAGACATAATGATTACGAAGTACAACGACTATGTGAAGAACAGCACCGACCCTCTGCTGCTGCACGAGGCTTTCAAGGCAATTTCGCGCGAGTTCTCGCGGGAGTCGCCGGAACTGGTGAGGCGCGGCGGCGAGGTTGGCTGGGTGCCCCTCGGAGTGCTGGAAGACTACGATGACGTCATCGCGCATGTCGAGGTGGGCAAGCTGAGCGATCCCA
Source organism: Dehalococcoidia bacterium (assembly GCA_965203955.1). Lineage (GTDB taxonomy): Bacteria > Chloroflexota > Dehalococcoidia > Lucifugimonadales > JADFKI01 > Bin90. The sequence continues at coordinate 1,358,087 of OZ241923.1, forward strand.
TCCCCAACCGTGACCAGCGCCAGCAGGCGTTCATATTCATGGTGTCGGAGATTGACGAGCTGCGTGAGCTTGAGCGCAGCAATCACGAGGCTCTGAAGACGCGCGCGCTGGAACGCTGGATTAACGAGCAGCGGCGCGAGCACGATGTGTATGCGGTGTTCAACTCAGACATCTACGCGTGGATGATCCAGCAGCTGGGCATTTCCACGGCGATAACGCCATCGCCGCAGCCCGCGAACCCGCTCCAGCAGTTCTTGGGCGGGAGTTAGCCTAAGGCAATTCGCTGCCGATGCCCTTCTCCAGGGCGAGCTGGTAGATCCGGATGCCGGTGGTGATGTCCTGCACGGCGAGGCCCTGCGACTCGAAGAGGGTGATGTCGGCGTCGGAGTTGCGACCCGGAGCAGTCCCGCCAACTACATCGGCGAGACTTCTTACCTGCTCCCAGCGAATTGAGCCGAGTTCGGCAGGGTATATGAGGTCACCGCACTCCAACTTTGCCTGCTCAATCTCGTCGGTAACGATGACGTCCGAGCGGCGCACTGCATTGCCGTCGAGTTCGCGGCGCATCCAGTGGTTGGCACCGGCGGCGTTGATGTGCGTTCCCTCGCTGAGCCACTCGCCGTTGAGCACCGGACGATTCGTGCTTGTCATAGTGATGACGACATCGGCGTCTGCGACGCACTCTTCGCCACTGTCAACCGGGGCGATGTCTATGCCCAGCCTTTCGCCCATTCTCGTCGCGAATCGCTCCCTGCGCTCCGCGGTGCGGCTGAAGACGCGGACGCTCTCGATGGGGCGGACGGCGCAGACGGCTTCGAGCTGGGTGCGAGCCTGGTAGCCGGAGCCGATTACGCCTACAGTGGCGGAATTCTCGCGCGCCATGTACTTGGTGGCGACGCCGCTTGCCGCGCCGGTGCGGACCTGTCCGAGGTCGCCGGCTTCGAGGAGGGCGAGCAGCTCGCCGGTGTCGGTGCTGAAGAGCTGGACGTAGAACCTGACGGGGTTGCCGCGCGTAACGCCGTATGCCTTGAGTCCCATTACTCCCGCGCCGGGAGCCGCCGCGCACATGAAGTTGAAGAGGCCGCCGTCGGGCAGGCGGATGCGGGAGCGTGGGGGATTGGTCGCGCCGCCTTCGGACATGAGGCGGAAGGCTTCTTCAACGGACTCGAGTGCGAGTTCCATCGTGAGGACTTCGTTGACTTCGGCTTCGGTTAGGTAGAGTGGCAAAACTTTCGTCCTTCCTGTTAGTCACGCAGCGATCTATTATACCGCTGCGTCCTGAAAGTCTCTAAATCAAACGGCGGATGATCCGACGGTATCTTATCTTTGAGAAAAGCCAATCGTGATAAGTCAATGCGCTTGCGTTTCAGCGGCTGGCAATCTTCTTTCTTATCCGTGTTGTGCATATTATTTCTCGCAGAACATTCCAATCACAGCCGCACCTTGTCGATGCCGCGTTCCCATTGAATTCTACATGCCTATATGTTACTCTAAATTCAGGATCATGAGTGATTCCCGGCGGGCGTCATGTGTGATTCTGGGGAATACCAGCGACCCTTGGTTGCTGGTATTGTTTCGTTAATTGACTTTCTTCAACTCCTCATTGCTCTCTTCTATAGTGGTCGCTCTCCGGCATGAAGTAGATGCCAGGACGAAAAAACCCCTCAGGTGTCGTAATGTCCAGCGTCTTGTCTCTGATTACATTGTAGTGCCTGCTGATGGCGGACAGGTAACCATCTCCTCTAGGTATTCCTTCATACAAACTGTTCTCTTGGTAAACTCGGCATACATAAGCCGCCATGTCAGCTATCTGTATGCCTTGCGTCAAGCCAGAATCCACGAAATACGGGGAATCACATATTGATGTGAACGATTGCCCTTCTGCTGAACGGTAAAGAAAAGAGTCGAACTTCTTTGGGAGCATGCCACCGTATAGAGTAGGCCCCTCACCATCGAACAGAACTGTCGCCATTCTGTTCGTTTCTTCGGCAAGTTGATTTATGCGTTGAAGCAGGTATCTGTATTCGTTAGGCAAGTAGTTTTCTGCCTCACGACCGTATGGTAATTGCTCCGGATGCTCCATAACAACGGCGAATAAGGTAAAGGGTGACGAGCGACACAGATCAAAGAATGACTCCACCACTTCCCACTCGTTAGGTCTGTTTCTGAAGACTCGCGGCGTCATGTATTTGCTGCCCTTGAGTTCCGCATTTGGAGTTCCGAGGCGGCGCTTCATGGAGTAAAGTTGGGCGGACACGGCGCGGACGTTTTCTCTATCTATGCAGATACCTACAATGACGGGTCTAGTGGATGAGTCATTAGGGTGTGGTATTCCGCTTTCATCCAAGAAAACTAGCATCCACTCTCCCCTCTGCACAATTGTGAAAATTGAGCAGCAATCACAACCGGACCTTGCCGATGCCGCGCTCGATGCGGATGTCGGTGCCGAGGGGCCTGGAGAGGCGTTTCATGCGCTCAAGGGCGCGGCGGCTTACGCCGGAGTTGGCGAGGACGGGCCTGCCGCGCTGGGAGCGCTTTTGCGCGTGCCCGAGGTCGATGGGGTGGAGCGTGATGCCGCTCAGGGACTCGCGCTTGAACTCGCAGCGGGCGACTACGCTTTCCCAGTAGAGGGCGTCTGCGGGGAAACCGCGCTTGTCGTGGTCGCTGCGGGCGTCGTAGAAGTCGGCGGGCGTCGCTTCGGCGTCGAGGTGCACGGTCTCGTAATTGTAGGAGGGCTGCCAGCGCACGGTGTCGTTCTGGAAGATGAAGTTGCCGAGGCTGTAGAAGATGGGCCTGTCCTTGTATATCTCGATGCCGCGAGTGATGTGCGGGCCGTGACCGATGAACACGTCCGCGCCTTCGTCTATGCAGGCGCGCGCGAAGTCCACGAGGAACTGCGGCGGCTCGTCGCGGTGGTCGCCGCTCTCGTGGCAGTGGACCGAGACCATGACCCAGTCTGCCATGCGGCGGGCGTCCTGCACCCACTTCAGATTGTCTTTAAGGTCGCGCCTGTTGAGCTCGGTGCTGACCTTGAACTGCTCGCCGAGCGCGAAGACCTTGTCCATGAACACGAAGCGGGTGTCGGAGTCTTCGGGGATGGCGCCGGGATGCCTGAAGTTGCGGAGGGCGTTGCGCTGCGCCTCCAGTCCGAGCTTGGTGTTGACGCGGCGCAAGGCGTCGAAGGCGGGGCGGTCGATGATGTGCGTGGTGGAGAAGCGGAGCGGGTTGAGGCCGGGACGCCCGCGAATGTCGGGTCGCTGGTCGAGGGCGCGTCCTGCCTCGGAGAATGTGGAGGATGCGGAGATGAGGGCGACGCGGCCGTTGGCGGTGTCGAGGTAGGCGGGGGCGCGCGCTTCGCTGAGGTTGCGGCCGGTGCCGGCGTGTACGAGATCGGAGTGGCGGAGGTGATCCAGGTTGGTGAGCACGCCGCCTTCGCCGTAGTCGTAGCTGTGGTTGTTGGCGCAGGACACGAGGTTGATGCCGAGCCATTCGAGCTCGCGGAGATTCTTGGGGTCGGATGCGGTGAAGGTGCCGCCCGCCATGCCGGGGGAGTGCTCGTACTCGTGCATGAGCATTTCGAGGTTGGTGAAGCCGACATCGGCGTCACGGTAGAGCTGGCGCAGGCGCACGAAGCCTTCCTCTCGGAAGACGGACATCTTGCGGGTAATCATCGTGTCGCCGCTGGCAACCATGGTGAGGTTGCCGGCTTGGGCTTCGTAGAGCACTTGGTTTGCCTTTCAGGGGAATTAACATCAATGGGCAGGATGGGGAGGAAATTTTGTCCTTACAGACTTGCGATGACGCCACCCATGCCGCCGATGACCGCAATCAAAATCGCAATCAGCAGCCCGACCATCCAACGCTGGTTGGCTTCCAAGCGGTCAAGCCTAGCTTCCAGCCGCCCAAAGCGCGCCAACATCTCGCGTCGCCATTCTTGTTCGTTTTCGCGCTCTGCTTCCAGCCGCGCGGTTCGCTCTTCGATCATCGTCATTGTCGTACTTCTTTCGTGGCAAGAGGTTGTCGAACCTTACGCCTCGCTGGTGTCCAATCGAGGGGAATTGGCTAGAACAGCGCCGCGGCAGCGAAAATCGCGCCAATCGTTACGCCGTGAAGCCCGACTATTAGCCCGATTATCCAGCGCTGGTTGGCTTCCAAGCGGTCAAGCCTTGCATCCTGCCGCGATTCCAAGTGGTCAAACCGCACCAACATCTCGCGGCGCCATTCCTGTTCGTTCTCGCGCTCTGCTTCCAGCCGCGCGGTTCGCTCTTCGATCATCGTCATTGTCGTACTTCTTTCGTGGCAAGAGGTTGTCGAACCTTACGCCCCGCTGGTGTCCAATCGAGGGGAATTGGCTAGAACAGCGCCGCCGCCGCGAAAATCGCGCCAATGGTTACGCTGTGCAGTAGTATGGTTAGCCCGACCATCCAACGCTGGTTGGCTTCCAAGCGTTCAAGCCGCGTCAACATCTCGCGCCGCCATTCTTGTTCGTTCTCATGTGCGGCTTCCAGCCGCGCGGTTCGCTCTTCAATCATCGTCATTGTCGTACTTTTTTCGTGGCAAGAGGTTGTCGAACCTTACGCCTCGCTGTCGGCCCATCAAGGGGGAAGGGACTTTTGCCCTCACCCTGACCCTCTCCCAGAGGGAGAGGGGACTATTATACGCGGGGGATTTGCTGGATGGATGCGCCGTCGAGGGGGACGTACTCGTTTGCGAGCAAGCCCATGACCACGGAGTCGAAGCGCGCGCCTTCGTGGGGGCGGCTCTTTCGCAGGGTGCCTTCGTGCTGGAAGCCGAGGTGCGCGAACATGCTCCGCGCGGCGGTGTTGTACTCCGGGATGTCCACCCAAACGCGGTAGAGGCCGTACTCGTCGAAGGCGGTCTCAAGGGCGCGGCGGGCTGCCGCCGAGCCGTAGCCGTGGTGCCACAGGTCCTTGCGGCCTACCAGGATGGAGAGCTGGCCGTCGCCGAGGGATTCCTCGATCGCAAGGTGGATTTCGCCGATGTGACCGTCTTCGGGGCTGTATATGGAGAGGATGCGGTGCTCGGGGTTGTCGAAGACTTCCGCCCATTCCTCGTCGGATACTTCGTCCATCTCGTTGGGGTGGTAGCCGAGGTGCGCCGGGTCGCCATAAGCGTAGCGGCCGAACCAGGACTCACTAATTTCTTCGTCATCCAGCCAGCGCCTGATGCGCGCTACGTCGTCTCGCGTTACCATCTGCAGGTTGATTTCTTGAGGCATGAGTTACCTCCTTTAGCAATTTTTTAGTCTGTTTAGCAAACACTAGACAGGTTTTTCAAATGCTATCAGAGGCGGGCGGATGCCGCAAATGTGGGGCGTGGGCTGGCAGGATGCACAGGATGGGGGTTGCTGCGCTAGGGGTCGCGGTTGCGTCTTTTCCAGCGGATGCGGTCGAACTTCACAGGGTCGTCCGGGAAGCGGGCATTGCGACGGGCAAGGTAGTCGCGGTAGCGCTCCTTGAAGGCTTCGAGCGTGTCGTCGTAGCGTATGAGCAGCCTTCTTGCCGGGGGCTTGGTCAGGGCTTCTTCCAGCTTCTCGCCGCTCAGCTCGCTGCCCTCGCAGTCGCGCTCCCTGTACTCGCAGACGCAGGGCCAGGGGTATGTCTCGTAGTACACCGGACCGTGCAGGCTGTACTCGATGTGCTCTTCGCGCTCTTGCTCTCGTCGCTCCCGCTCTTCGCGCTCTTCCCGTTCAGTCTCCGACTCTTCAGGCTCCTGCTCTTCCTCGACGATGGCGCACTGGGAGCCTCTGTTCAGCAGTTCCTTTGCTGCTGACATTCTGTGGCAGGGCTTGAAGTCCGTGAGTTCGCCTTCCATAGCCTGCACGAGGAAGGTTACGATGGTTCTGCCGTTGTCTGTGTGTTCCTTGACAATCTGGGCGAGTTCGGAGTGTATGCGCCTGTCCGCTCTGCGGGAGTCTCTGCGCTCTCGTCTTGTGGGTTCTGGCAGGTTGAGGTTGCCGGTGAGCGCGCCCACGGATTGAGGGAGCCGGCCGTAGCCGAACTTTTCGAGCAGTCTTGCTGCTTCGAGCTTGTGGCAGGGCTGGAAGTCTGGGAACTCTCCGTTCACAGCGGAGATGAGGAACTCGACGATGGTTCTGCCGTTGTCGGTCTGTTCGACGATGATGGACTGGACCGATTCGGTGAAGTCGGGTTGTTGTTCAGTTTTGAGTTGTGGGTTCATAGTCTTCAGTTTGCCCTCACCCTAACCCTCTCCCAAGGGGAGAGGGGACTATTAACAGGATGGGTAGATGTATAGATAATATGTTCTCTTACGTTTGACATCTATGATACGCACGGATGTTTGGCTTGTCAAGAGGTGGGAGTCGGTCAGTCTGTCAGCGCCCTTCGACAGGCCCATTCGGCAAGCTCAGGCCAGGCTCAGGGCGAACGGGGCTGGGCTAACAGGATTTACGGGATGTGTATGATGGAAAGGGTTGACATATAAGAATATATGTACTACTTTTGTAGAATCAGGGGACGGACCTTTGCGGGTGCGTCTCTTTTGTTTTGCAGGATTTTGGTGATGGGAGGAAGCAGTGGGAGATATTAGAAGCTCAATATTGTTAGCGCCAAGATTAAAATGGGCGAAATCGCCAAGTTGGAATTGACCCACCCCTAAACGGAGTGCATCTTTGTCGGAACAACCGACAGGAGGTGCCTGGCCTAATGTTAGGGGGTAGAACAGTGAGAGAGCTTTACGAGTTGAAGGGCAAGGGGAGGTCGATACACGGGATAGCAGACGATCTCGGCATATCGAGGAACACGGTTCGCAAGTACGTGCGCTCACCGGGGGTTCCGAAGCCCACGGCCCGGTCGAAGCGTGGATCGAAGCTGGATGCGTACGCCGGCTACATAGACGTCAGGTTGGCGGAAGGGCTTGAGAACTGCGTGGTGTTGCTGCGTGAGATACAGGCGCTGGGCTACGACGGTGGCTACACGACACTGAAGAACTACGTGCATCCGAGGCGCAGGCCGAGACAGCCGAAGGCGACGGTACGGTTCGAGACAGCGCCCGGCGAGCAGGCGCAGGTGGACTGGGGAGTGGTCAGCTACGAGGGAGAGGACGGGCGCAAGCATCGTATGTGGGTGTTCGTGATGGTGCTGGGCTTCTCGCGTGCGATCTACGCGGAGTTCGTGCGTCGTGCGGATGTTCCGACGTTCATCCGGTGTCATCTGAACGCCTTCGACTACTTCGGCGGAGAGCCGAGACGTTGCCTGTACGACAACGCCAAGGTGGTGGTGATTGAGCGTGACGAGGAGGGCGACCACGAGTGGAACAGTCGGATGCTGGACTTCGCGCGCAGGGTGGGCTTTGAGCTGAGGCTGTGCAAGCCGTACCGGGCGCAGACCAAGGGCAAGGTCGAGAGTGGAGTGAAGTACGTGAAGGGCAACTTCTGGCCGTCGGTGCGCTTTGGCGATGACGCCGACCTGAACCGGCAGGCACTGGCCTGGTGTGGCGAAATCGCCAACGAGCGAGTACACGGCACGACCGGTCGAGTGCCGAAGGCGATGCTCGGCATCGAGCGCAGCAGTCTCGGTGCGCTGCCGGAGCGTTCAACCCTGGGCGTGTACCTACGCGAGGACCGCAAGGTGGGCAGGGACGGATACGTTAACTGGGACGGATCGCGCTACGGAGTGCCGTGGTCCTGGTCAGGGAGCACGGTGCAGGTGGGAGTGAGCGCCGGGATGGTGGAGATATGGAGCGGTGATGAGAGGTTGGCGGTGCATCCGAGGGCACACAGGCGCGGACAGCGGCTGACGTTGCCCGGTCAGTGGGACGGACTGGTGAACGGGGACCAGAGCCCCAAGCGTGAGGCGCTGGCGGTGCAGGTGTCAGCTCAGCAAGTGGAGCGTCGATCGCTGGACATCTACCAGCTGCTAGCCGACGGAGGTGTGCGATGATAGCTCTGGAACAGGCACGCAGTCACCTGGAGACACTGGGGATGACACAGGCTATGGAGGTACTGGACAGCAGACTGGACGACGCGGCAAGGAAGCAACTGCCGTATCCTGAGATGCTCGCCGACCTGCTGGGAGTGGAGGTAACCGCTCGCAGGGAGCGCTACATGACCACCAGGACGCGCCTGGCACATCTGCCCTTCAGGCGCACTCTGGAGGAGTTCGACTTCGGCTTCCAGCCCTCGATAGACGAGAGGCAGGTGAAGGAGCTCGCCACACTCGCCTTCGTGGCGGAAGCATCGAACCTCCTGCTGCTGGGACCTCCCGGAGTGGGTAAGACACACCTTGCGGTGGCGCTTGCTCTGAAGTCGATAGAGAACGGGTACGGCGCTTACTTCGTCCGTGCATACGACCTGATGGAGGATCTGAGGAAGGCGAGAGCAGAGCACAGGCTGGACCGGCGTATGCGCGTGTACCTGTCGCCCAAGGTGCTGATAGTGGACGAGTTCGGCATCTGGCCATACGACAGGGAGTCGGCTACTGCGTTCTTCAGCCTGGTGTCTGCGAGATACGAGAAGGGCAGCATCATACTGACGTCGAACAAGGGCTTCGCAGACTGGGGAGAACTGTTGGGGGACACCGTGATAGCCACTGCGATCCTCGACAGGCTGCTGCACCACAGTCACGTCATCAACATCCGCGGCGAGAGTTACAGGCTAAAGGACAAGCGCCAAGCCGGTCTGCTTACATCGCACCGGCTGATGACATCAACATCGGAGGAGACACCTGTAGAGGTGTAAAAGGACGAGGGTGGGTCAAATCTAAGTTGGCGAAAACGCACAAAAGCAGCTTGGCGTTGACACTGGCACACTCCTTACTCAACATAACATAGACGATAAAGGGAATATACGCCCCCATTCGTGCTATTGTCAATCTGCTCGTGAAATCTGCAAGTTATCCTGTAAACCGTCAGCGTAACCGTCTCGGCCAAGTGCTGTCAGTTTGCCGCGGCATTACACTTCAAGAATCCAGCAGGTTAAGCTACCCGCCCGTGTGAAAGCTCCTGTCGGCAGCAGGAAGTGCTTTCATCTGCTTTCGCAGATATTCTGTAGAGCTAAACAGACCGACGTTTCACAACGGCACACTCTGTGTCAGGATGGCAGCCTGTGTGAACTAGTACCAAGTCCGCCTGATATTGGCACAAGTATAAGAAATGGGTTAGATTGTGGCGCATCTTACAATGAGGATGTCGCCGAATATGACCGCAAGAAAGTACAGAGTGGAGTTGACCGAGTCCCAGAAGCGCCGGCTGAATGAAGTGGCCCACCGAGGCAGATCGCCGGCGCGCACGGTCAAGCGAGCGCTGGCGCTGCTGAAGGCTGACGAAGGACAGACCGACGGACGCATAGCCGAAGCGCTGTCGCTCAGCAGGCGCACGGTCGTAAGGATACGCAAGCGCTTCTGCGAGGAGGGACTCGAGAGATCACTGACCGAGTTGGCGCGTCCCGGACAGAAGCGCAAGCTGGATGAGCGTGCGGAGGCGCATCTTGTGGCCATAGCGTGCAGTGATCCTCCCGAGGGCCATACCCACTGGACGCTGAAGTTGCTTGCGGACAAGGCCGTGGAGTTGGGCTATGTGAAGAGCGTAGCGCGCGAGACGGTGCGTCAGAGCTTGAAAAAAACGAACTCAAGCCGTGGAAGAACAAGGCGTGGTGCATCCCTGAACTGAGCGGGGAGTTCGTTGCAAGGATGGAAGATGTGTTGGACCTGTACGAGGAGGAGTATGATGCTGCGCGACCTGTGGTGTGCTTCGATGAGACATCCAAGCAGTTGATCGGACATACGAGAGCGGCCATCGGCACGCAGGTGGGGAGAGTTCGGCGTTACGACTACGAGTACAGGCGTAACGGGACGCGCAACCTGTTCGTCTTCTGCGAGCCAAAAGGTGGATGGAGACATGTGGAGGTTACCCAGCGGCGCACTGCGGTGGACTTCGCTGAGCAGATGAGATGGCTGGTGGATGAGGCGTATCCCGACGCCAAGGTGGTCAGGGTTGTGCTGGACAACCTGAACACTCACAAGTTCGGTTCGCTGTATGAGGCGTATGAACCTGTTGAGGCGAGGCGCATAGCGCGGAGGCTGGAGTTTCACTACACACCTAAGCAGGGGAGTTGGCTGAATATGGCGGAGATAGAATTGAGCGTGTTCAGTAAGCAGTGCCTGAGAGGACGAATCGGTGACGAACAGACGCTCAGACTGCACATAGCCGCACTTGAGCGGGAGCGCAACTCCGTTGGCGCGACAATAGACTGGCGGTTCAGTTCTCAGGACGCTCGCGTGAAACTCAACCGGGTCTATCCAGAGCCAAAGTTATAAATAGAATGGCGCGTGTCATCATCAAGTGGACTTGGTACTAGTCGTATCCGCCCCACTGCCGGGAATGTCCTGCCACGCGCCTCTCTCGCTATCGTCCAGCCGGTACTGGTACTTGGTGATGCTGTCGTCCTGCGGGTCGTTCCATCTGATAGTCGCGCTCTCGTATCCTGCGGTGGAGGTGAATCCTCTGGGCTTATCCGGAGCGCCGGCCGCGGCCGGGCAGTCGGGCATGTACATCTGACCCGATGACGCGGTGGGCTGACCCCACGCGGCTTTCCAAGTGATTCCGTCACCATAGGCGAACAGACGAAATTCGTAAGAAGATTCACATGCCAGGCCGACAGGAAGCCCCCGCAATGAGTCCCATCCTGTCGTCCCGGACCTTCCGTCTTCGGTGAGCGTCGCCCAAGCCTCTCCGCCTCTGGCGAGGTATTCTATGCGGTAGCTGGCAATCCCGATGCGTGAAGGGGACCATAGGAAGGTTATATTGTTGTGAGTGTCGGAGACACGTACACGGAATCCGTCGGGAGTGGGCGGGGGAACGTCCGGGTTTAGCGTGGCGTGCGGGCCTTCATTCGTAGTGAGGCCCGTATGGTCCGGGTAGCACATCGTGTTCGCGGAATCGTCGCTGTTCGTACCATCGGGACATATCGTGTTGCTCCAGACGGCGTTGCTGATGTCGGCTGTCGCCCCCAAGCGCGCGCGGATGAGATTGGCGTTGGTGAAATTTAGCTTCGACCATTCGTAGCCACCGCCGCTGAGGTCCGCATCGGTGAGGTCAGCTCCACTGAAGTTCGTATCGGTGAAACCGGAACCGCTGAGGTCCGCATTCGTGAGAGTAGCTCCACTGAAGTTCGTCTGGGGGAATGAAGAGCCGTCGAGAACCGCGCCGGTGAGAGTGGCTTCACTGAAGTTCGTATTGGTGAAATTGTAACCACTAAGGTTCGCATTCGTGAGATTGGCGCTGCTGAAGTTCGCCGAGCGCCAGCTGACGCCCGAACCTGCAAGGTCCGCCTTCGCTAGATAGCAGCCGCTGAGGTCCTTGCTGGGCGGATCGAACCGCGCGGTCGTCGTATCGGAGTCCGAACATCGCGCCGGCTGGGAAGTAACAGCGGGGCCGTATTCCTCCTCGGCGGCGGGCAGGCCGTCCACGGTGAGAGTGAACTCGCCCGTCGCTTCCGTAGCGTAGGTCGTCGCCTCGACGGTGTAGTCGCCGGAGTCGAGCGTAACCTCGATGCGCGAGTTGTAGTGAGCGCCGCCCGAGTTGATGTCATCGTTCTCGCTCAGGACATCTCCCTCGCCATCTAGCAGGAAGAGGTACGGGTCCGTCGCCGATTCCAGCGTTATGACTACATCCAATCGCTCGGTGAGGGTGAGCGAGTAGGAGCGGGCGTAGCGGGTGCCCGAAGGGAGATCCGTTGGCACGTTTTCGGACAGGCAGTCGCTTGTCCAAGAGCCGCTGACAGACTCATTATTGCCCATCGACTGAGCGCATTCGGACTGCGCGTCCGCAACGCCCGGGAAGCAAAGACGCCCAGCGCGACGATGGCAAGCAGAATGGCGAGTATCGATTTAGAGCTCATATTCGGGGAGGGGGGGTAATTCCAAGCAATAGTTCACCTCGACGAATCTGTTAAGGGAAAATTCGCTAATAGCGTCCCACAATTATACCCTGCGCTACAGTGACATAGGGATGACTTTAAGCACAATATAAATGACGTTGAGGTGCAATTTGGGGAGAGTGCAGAATGGCGCCGGGTTAGATGCAGACAAGCAACAGGTAGTGTTGGCGCAGTCAGCCTACGCCAGTGCTGGCTGCCGCTCTTTCGTCAGCCAGTACGCATGAGCGCAGTGTAGAGGGATGTTTCGAGCGCAGGCTAGACGTTGAAGCCGTAGTCGCGCTCGACTTTTGCCACGCGCACCTTGTAACTCTTGTAGTAGGTGTCGCGGCCCCGCTGCTGGATGATGAGGTGCTCGGCGAGTTCCTTGAACTTGCGGATGGTCTCGTCGCTGTCCCAGTAGGAGACGGCGATGCTGAGGTCGTCATCGCCTGCCGCCTCGACGCCAAGGAAGCCGGGGTGATTCTTCGCGAGTTCCAGGATGGTCTCGGTGTCCTCGGCGTAGCCCTCGTGCGCCCCGGTATGCGTAGATGAGAATATCGCCGCGTAGTACGGGGGCTGAGGTGTGTTTGCCTGTGCCATGTGTCAACCTCTTTGTAAGTAAGGTGTTGTCAATTAGGTGTTGGTTAAGTTCAGTATTACTTCTTGATGCAGGTTCACCCCCATCCTAACCTTCCCCCATCAAGTGGGAAGGGACGGGTGAGGCTACCTGCGCGCTATGTCCAGCGCGAATGGTCGAGGACCTACCGCAAGCCCGAAGCTTTCATCTTCGGGCAGACGGCTTGCTCCGCGCGGCGTGAACCTGTACTTGTGAAGCAGTCTGCAAGCCTGAAGCCATATCACGATTTCGGCAAAGCCTTGCCCCGGACAGCCGCGCCGTCCCGTCCCGAAGGGCATGAACGCGCCGCTTGTCAGCGCGGGCGGGGGAGCGCCGTCCCCGGAAAACAGAAAGCGTTCGGGAGTGAACTCGTCCGGGGAATCCCAGAACCTGTCGTCGTTGTGGATGGCGTAGATGTTGCCCAGCACCTGCGCGTCCTTCGGGATGATGTAGCCGTCGAGTTCGACATCCTCGATTGCCTTGTGCGGCAGTCCCAGAGGTCCCACGGTGCGGTAGCGCATGCTTTCCAGGATAACCGCGTGCAGGTAGGGAAGGCTGCTCTGATGCTCCATGCCCGGCCTCTCGTCCGCGCCCACGGCCGCTTTCAGTTCCTCATGCGCGCGCTCCTGGATATGCTGCCGGTTGGCGAGTATGAGCAGCAGCCATGCGGTCGTCTGCGCCGTGGTGTCTATGCCTGCTACCAGCAGATCGCCTATCAGGCTTCGCATAGACTCGTAGGTGATTTCTTCCCGCTCTACGCTCGCCAGCATTACTTCGACAAGAGATGTCGGAGCGTTCAGATTCAGGTCCGGGCGCTCTTTCACCTTGTCAATCAGAAAATCGATAACCTCGCTCATCTGATTCGAGATTTTCTCCGCTTCTTCCAATGCGCGATTGGGGAGGAACTTGAGCGCGGGGATGTAGTCGGCAGGATTCGCGGCGGTGGCGTTAGAGAAGAACCAGAATACGGTTTCGAGAAGGTCGTCCAGCTTCTCGTGGAACTCTGCCGTATCGCTCTCACCCCTGCCGAATATGGCGCGAAACATCATTTCGCCGTTGGCACGGGGCAGAAAGTCGCGCGGTTCCAGAGGGGTTCCCGCGTCGCACATTCGGCCCACCCGATCTACAAGGGCGTTCACCGACTCTTCGATGTAGCGTTCGCGTATGTCCTGAACACGCCTGTAACTGAGCAGTTCCCTGTTGGCGAAACGCTGGAGTTGCCGCCAGTATTCGCCATAGGGCGCGAAAGCCAAGTCTTCGCCTTTGGTCACTATATCGGTAATCCTGCTGACCCACCTGTCGGCAAGCGCAACCCTGCTGAAGGCGTCTCGCAGCAGCGCCGGGTGGCTGATGACTATGGTTGGCACGCTGCCGAGCCGGACGGTGCAGACATCGCCGTACTCCCGCGAGATGCGCGCCAAGGCATGATGCGGGTTCTTACGCAGGCTCAACATAGAGCCTATGATGGGCAGCCCCCTGGGGCCGGGCGGCATTTTCATGTTGCCGCTGGACACGGTTTGCCGCGCCATAGAATCCTCCTAGACCGGGGCGACGACAACTTGTGCCCAAGCTTCCGCAGGTAATTTACCTGCCCGTGAGAATAGTGACGACCGTGTCGAAGATTTCGTCGGCATGTATGCGAAGCTGCTCCTCGCTCAACCCCGCGATTGGATGCGGCGTGAAAATCACCGGATAGCCGGACGCGCCCCACATCGCTGCCATCGAGTTCGATGTCTCAATGAATCGGTCGGTGCAGATCGTAACCGAAGGGATGCCTGCCTTTTCAACGTGAACTCCGTCGTGCACACTGCACGCGCTGCAGGACCCTCAATCGCCTATGCCGACAATCACATAGTCGCACTCCTTCGCCATCTCCGCGACCACGGCGGGGTCGGCGGGCTTGGATGCGGAGGGTTTGGCGTGGTACTTGATGCTGGTGATACCGAAGCGCTCATCGAGCAGGTCGGTGAGCTGCTCAAGGTACTCTTTGGCATTGACCTTGCTGTCGTCGATGACACCCACGCGCTTGTCGTGCAGGTCGTCAAGGCGTGGCGCGCCCTCAAACTCGGGCACTATCGGCAGCGTCGTCGGGTCAACGAGCACATAGCGTTGTCGGGTTTCTACGACCATGTTGTCCTCCTGTTGAGGTATGAGTTTCTGAAAGTTTAATCGAACAGCATTATAGCGGCTACGATAACTGCGGTCGCCACGGTTATCATGAAGCCGGTCCACTTCATCATGTCCGCTTTGGCTTCGGCTACGTCCGCTTTAGTCGCCATGTACTTGATTGCTTCTTCGATTCTGATGAGTCGCTCATCGCGCGAGGGCTGTGGCTCAGCGGCCATTGTTGAAACTCCTTCAGCCTAGTGGAATCACTGCTGCACACGCTGGAACAGCGCTTCGCGCAAACCATCAAGCAGCCCTTCGAGCCGGGCCTGTCGCTGCTCGATAGAAGCCATTCGGGCATTAGTGATGCGAAGCTCTTCATGCATATCGGCGAAGCCTTTGTCGGCGCGCGCTTGCAATTCTTCAAGTCTTGCGTTATTACGCGCCTCTGACGCTACTATTTCTGCCTTAGTGCGAGCCTCAGAATCCTCAATGTCCCTTTTGGTGCCGGCTTCGAGTGCATCAATCCGTTTGTGCATGCGATTTTGCGAGGTCAAAATCAGCCCTCCAAGCGCAACTCCAACGCCCAGTATCGCAACTACTACTACGATAATATCAGGTGTCATCGACATCCCTTCGTGTTGCTTGTCACTTCGCAGACTGTGCCTTAGACGCCCATCGCGCAGGCACAGCCACCGCCTGCGCCACCACCGCAGCAGCCGCCTACGCCCGCGACGGCGCTGGTCTGGCCGCTGCCGTCCGCTGAGAATGCCGCGAAGACCGAGAAGACGCGGCGCGACTCGCTGCCGCAGTCGGGGCAGGGCGCGGGATCGTTCATCTGGCTCATGGAGCGGCGCTTGTCGAAGCGGTTGTGGCAGGTAACGCAGGTGTATTCGTAGATGGGCATGGCAAGTCCTCAGTCGGTTTTCAGTTTAGAGTTATCAGTTGTCAGTATATTAGTAGAACCTCTGCTTCATTCTAGGGTTATGATTGCGTCAGGTCAACTGAGCGGCGATAATGGGAACACTCCATTTTACTGTACATTCCTTAGTTCTATTGCAGAAGGACTTGTAATGACCACTACACAAAAAACGCTGCCCGACGAGCGGGGAAGGTTCGGGGACTTTGGCGGTCGGTTCGTGCCGGAGACGCTGATGAGCGCGATCGAGGAGCTTGAGCGCGAGTACGCGGCGGCGCAATCTGACGAGGAGTTCCAGGCGGAGATGCGGTCGCTGTCGGAGCATTACGTGGGGAGGCCGACGCCGCTGTATTACGCGGAGAACCTGAGCGCGGAGCTTGGCGGGGCGCAGATTTACATCAAGCGGGAGGACCTGGCGCATACGGGGGCGCACAAGATCAACAACGCGCTGGGGCAGGCGCTGCTGGCGCGGCGGATGGGCAAGAACCGCGTGATCGCGGAGACGGGGGCGGGGCAGCATGGGGTGGCGACGGCGACGGTTTGCGCGATGCTGAAGCAGGAGTGCATCGTCTATATGGGGGAGGAGGACATTCGCAGGCAGGCGCTGAACGTGTTCCGCATGCGGCTGCTGGGGGCGGAGGTGCGGCCGGTGTCGTCGGGGAGCAGGACGCTGAAGGACGCGATCAACGAGTGCATCCGGGACTGGGTTACGAATGTGGAGGATACGCACTACCTTATAGGGAGCGTGGTGGGGCCGCATCCCTACCCGATGATGGTGCGGGACTTCCAGAAGGTGATAGGGGCGGAGGCGCGGGCGCAGCTGCTGGCGACGGTGGGGAGGCTGCCGGACTACGCAGTGGCGTGCGTGGGCGGGGGCAGCAACGCGATGGGGCTGTTCTACGAGTTCATCGGGGATGAGGGGGTGAAGCTGGTGGGCGTGGAGGCGGGCGGCGAGGGGGTGGATACGGGCAGGCACTCTTCTACGCTGACGTCGGGCCGGGTGGGGGTGCTGCATGGGAGCATGTCGTACCTCTTGCAGGATGACGACGGGCAGGTGATGGAGGCGCACAGCATATCGGCGGGGCTGGACTACCCGGGCGTTGGGCCGGAGCATAGCTGGCTGAACGACCTTGAGCGGGCGGAGTATGTGAGTGTGACGGACACGGAGGCGCTTGAGGGGTTCGAGCTGATGTGCCGCACGGAGGGGATCATCCCGGCGCTGGAACCGGCGCATGCGGCTTACTATATTTCGCAGCTTGCGCCGACGTTGCCTGCGGACCAGATCATACTGATGGGTCTGAGCGGGCGCGGGGACAAGGATATGGACACGGTTGCTTCCGCGCTGGGTGTGGGGATTTAGTTTTGAGTTATCAGTTGTGAGTTGTGAGTTATGAGTTTCCCCGCCCTGCCCCGCTGGATTCCTGCATGCGCTGGAACTAACATCGATGTACAGGATGGATAGGATGGGCTATGGGCTGCGGATGGTGGGCATCTTTAGAGTGCCTGCCAGTGGGTTGGGTAGGAGGGGGACGCCTTCGGATTCGGCGAGTTCGGTTAGATGCGCGAGGGCGGCTTCGTGTGCCTTCCAGTCTTCGGGGGTGGGCTGGTAGATTGTGATTTCGCTTTCTTCGTAGTCGCCGGATTCGATGTGCATCTGATAGTCGAAGATTGCCTGTTGGTCGGGGTTCAGGGGTTCGTGGTAGCAGTCGGGCTTGTCATCGTCGGGGTTACTAACAGGATTTACAGGATGGATAGGATTGGTCTGCTCGGTGTTGTCGGGAGAGCTGGCGGACAGGTCCTTCGACAGGCCCTTCGACAGGCTCAGGACGCGGCTCAGGACGAACGTGTCCTTTTGTTCGGCTTCGAGGTCATCGGTTTCCTTTAGCTCTTGGGCTAGGGATTGGTAGTCGTTGTTGTCGTATTGGTCGTGGTCGGCTGCTTCGATGGGGTGGGCGGCTAGGCGCTCTTTCTGGGCTGCGATGAGGCTGGTGGACTGCTGGTCGCGCCAGTAGTCTTGGAGCATCTCAGGTGTGATTGCGTCGTAGTTGGTGTCCCAGCCGCGACGGAGTAGCTCAAGGGCTGCTGACATACGGTGATGCCAGACATAAGGCTCGTCGGGGTTAGCGTCTTCCATGACGTCGAGGAGGAAGCGGACGGCGTCTGTGCCGTGCTCGCTGTACTCTCTCATCCTTTTCGCAAGGTCGGTGTGCAGGGTGTCGTAGTCGTTGGTGTCGTGACTGTTGTCATCGCTGGCGTCAACTACGAGCTTGCGCTTTCTGCCGAAGTGTCCGAATCCGCGTCGCAGGATTTCTCTTGCTGCTGCCATTCGGTCGGTGTGGCGGATGCGGAGTTTCTTCGGGGTGAATGGCTTGTCGCGGCGGGTCATGACGTCTGACAGGAACTCTGCGATGGTGTGGCCGTCGGCTGTTTCCTGCCGGATGAGGTGGGCGATGTCGTAATTGAGGATGTCCAGGGAGTTAACAGTTGTCAGTTTTGAGTTTTCGGTGTCCCCGCCCGCCGGATTCCCGTTTTCGCGGGAATGACGATTTTTCTCTGCTGCTAGTTCTTCGGGTGTGGGGATTAGGCCCCAGAATTGGGGTTCGTCGTCCTCTGTGAAGCCGAAGTGGACGATGTGCTTCATGGCTTCGAGCTTGTGGTGGTACTTTGCGCCGGTGTGCCTGCCTTCTACTGTGTCAACCAGGAAGCGCGCGACTACTTCACCGTCTCCGGTGAGGTTGCGAATGTGTTGTTGTAGTCTGCTGGTGATGCACATGTGAGTTCTGAGTTTCCAGTTCTGAGTTGTGAGTTTTTGGTTTGATAGCCACAAGAGGCGCAGGAATCATGATGGTGATTGGCGCTGCGCCTCTTGAGAACGTTTGCATTGATCTGTAAGCCCTATGATACGTACGGATGTTTGGGTTGTCAAGAGGGAATTGCCACAAAAGGCACAAAAGTCACAGAGTGGAGGGGATGGAGGAGTGTCTGAGTGGGAGGGACGATTGAGTAAGAAGATGTCTGTCGGAAACCTCATCGGCTCTCGACTGATACGGCTGCTAGTGAGTCTCCGGCGATGACGGCGTGAGCGTAAGCGATGCAGGCGCGAATGTCATCCAGCTCAACGTCGGGATAATCGTCAAGAATGGCCTCGGACTCGACGCCCTGTGCCAACAGGCTGAGTATAATACCAATTCGCTTTACTTATGACACAAAAGAGGCACCGGCGGATGCGACAGGGCAAAACCGATGGGACGCGTGACACCTTTATGGGTGTTGAGTAATGCGGATTGTCCCTCCACGGCTTACGGTTATTATCGCTCGCATTTCCAGCTCTCGTTGATGGCGCGCAATTACCATAGACATCAAGTAGATGCGTTGTGGAGTCCGAGTGTCAGGAAGTCGAACCAAACCGGCATGGGGGAGGCCGTGGAGAAATACTAACTCACCGAAGTCGGTGTCGATCGCCACAAGAACGCGATTCTCTCTGACTGAAAGATCAAGTATCGCTCTGTCTCCCGGGTCGGGTCCAAGTTCCCTAATTGCGATGACATCGTGCCCGTTACGGCGTAGCCAATCTGCCATCTGTTGTCCCGCGGAGTTGTCAATTAGAAATCTCATACGATTTCGACGGTCACCGCATCAATCGAGTCTCCGGATACGACAGCGTGTGCGTAGGCGATGCATGCACGAATGTCTTCGGGTTCCAAGTCGGGGTAATCGTCAAGGAGTTCTGCCTGGTCGGCGCCCTGTGCCATCAGGCTGAGAATCAGTTCAACGGAAATCCGTATATTCCTGATGGCAGGCTTTCCGCCAAGTGTGTTCTGGTTCGCCGTTATCCGGCTGAGAAGTTCAGTGTCATTCATTGTGTAATTGCTCCTTCTGGGTTCTGATATTCCTATCAGCCTGCCAGTCGAAATGTCAATTTCTGCTATCTCCCGGTCCCATGCAGGGCAAGATGGCGGGAACTAACATGATTTACAGGATGGGGAGATGGGGATAGGTTAGGAAGATGCGGGAGTGGAGGGTAGTTAGGAAATGTTGACATGAGGTTGGGAATGGCCAGAAGCGGCACTCCATGATGGTTGCGGTGAGTCGAAGATGGGTAGCCTCTATTCGTCTTCGGTTAGCATGAGCGCGTTCCAGAACTCTTGAATCTGCGATTCTTGCTCGTCGTGCGGGATGATTGTGATTATGGACGACCAGCCGTTGCCGACATCCCAATACACGACATCTACTTGCTCACCAAGAATTCTAAAAGCTCGCTCTCCGTACTCTCTGGCGCGTAGGTGTCCTTGGCTAGTTCTCGCAATTCTGCCGAGAGTATCGCATATGAAATCCATTATGGTGCCTCCCTAGTGGTACGCCATCTGCCGCCTCTTTTTCTCCGGTAGTAACGATAAATTGACTATTCGATTATCAATTCGTCAATGTTTTGGATTTCTATATCTTCGTGGCAAAAGTTGCAGTAAAGCGCATCAACGAGCGGATAGGTTTCTGACCTCAGGTAAATAATCCTATCGCCTTCTGCCCTGAAAACCGGGCATGTGTCGAAGTCACCTCTAACCTCGGCGCTGCCGCATCTGGCACAAGCGTATTTTGGCTGAGTTTCGCTGTTGTTGGAGTTCATTTCACAATCTTCCTGTAGTGTATCTCTTCTCCAGTTCGTCTATGCCCATGAATTTCACGCGCCCACGGATTTCGTGGAAAGTGTCCATTTCGAGTCTGTCGGCAAAGTGGTCCCTACGCGGTGCGGGCGCGACGATTTTGAGTTGCGTATAGAAGTCGCGCAGTTCGTTGAACTTGCTCAATGAGTTCAGCATATCGGTGGACATTTCGACCTCGAACATCTTGGCCGGCATGTCGCGCCTGTTGAACCAGATGACATCCACAGTCCTTGCCCTGCGTAGAAAGTTCTGATAACCGAAGTTGGGCAGTCTCGTTATGTCGCAGACATCTCCGAGTTTTTGATTACCGTAAGTTCTATTTCTGTCCTGCGCGGGGACATAGGTTTTGTAATTCCGCGCTTTGCCGATTTCGACCAGCAAGCCTTGATAGTACCAATGGTTGCGCTCTTCCACTTCGGGAGGGATTTCGCCTTCTTCGGGAAGGCTGTACTCTCGTTCGTACTTCGACGCCAATTCTTGTAGGCAGTACAGGCCGGGCTTCAGGGGGTGGATATGAGTTGGCGTGTTTCGCACGATGCGGCGTATCGTGGCTTCCGGCGTTTTGGTTTTCCAATGGGTGGCGTCTCCGTCAGGGGCAAGAAGGGCACGGTTCAACTGTGATAGGGTAGCGATTCCGCCAAGTTGCTTGAGCGCGGATACTACCTGCATCCACTGAGTGATTTTCTTCATATAGCGAGCCCCCATTGCCCTACTATCAGTTTCTCGCATCTTAACATGCTTGCGAATATGTGATCTATCATTACGCCTAGATAGAGACGAGAGTATGCAGAGTAAGAGAATTGGGCATGGGCGGCCAAAGGCTGGATGTGATGTTGCGGAAGTCGAGGCTTGCGCGGGTGCGGCGGGTCAGGTGGGGGAGATTCTGGTATCATGCGGTGGGTAGAGGGATTTACATAATGCGTATGGATAGGTTGGGATGATGGCTGAACTTGATGGAATGCGGGTGGCGACGCTGGAGGCTCGGATGACGGGCGCGCTGGCGGGGTTGATAAGCAAGCGCGGGGGTGTGCCGGTGACGGCTCCTGCGCTGCGGGAGGCTCCGCTGGACTGCGCGGAGGATGTGCGGTACTTGCTGGATAAGCTGGAGAGCGGGAGCCTGGATGTGGTGGTGTTCCAGACGGGTGTGGGCGCGAGGGCGCTGTTCAAGGAAGCCGACAATCAGGGCAGACTGGACTTTCTGCTGGACGCGCTGCGGGGGATTACGACGGTGTGCCGGGGTCCGAAGCCGACTGCCGCGCTGCGGGAGGTGGGTGTGCAGATTTCGGTGGGGATTGCCGCGCCGTACACGACGAATGAGCTGCTGGATGCGCTGACTGCGCTGCCCGCGCGGGGGAAGCGGCTGATGGCGTTGCAGTACGGGGAGCGGAATGCTGCGCTGATGGATGCGCTCAGGGAGCAGTGCGAGACGGTGGATGAGCTTTGCCTGTACGAGTGGCAGCTTCCTGATGACGTGTCGCCGATGGTTGCGCTGGTGGAGGACCTGCTGGACGGGCGCGTGGACGTGATTACGTTTACGAGCCAGGTGCAGATCCGGCATCTGTATCAGGTGGCGGCGGCGAATGGCGTGGCGGAGGGCGCGCTGTCGGATGCGCTGAACGCGAAGACCATCGTGTGCGCGGTGGGGCCTACTTGCGCGGGGGCGCTGGCGGATGTGGGTGTGGCGACGGATACGCAGCCGGAGTACCCGAAGATGGGGCATATGATGAATGCGCTGGCGGCGTATGTGGGGAGTAATAGACTTACATCGATGGACAGGATGGGAAGGATTAGAAGATAGGTTTTCAGTAGCCAGTTTTCAGTGAGTGTTGGTTGCCCCTGCTTCGTGGAGAGCGAGGCGGGGGCGATTGCTTTTGCGGGAAGCTGAGCGGGCATGGCGTGAGTGGATTTGGCTATATGCTTGCATATATGCCTCTTGCAGTTTATGATAAAAGCACTTATAATAAATTCATCATTATAGAAGGAGAGCCGTCCTGCCACCGTCGGCGGGCGAGATGCAGGGGTGAAGATGATGATGAAGTTGCGAATCGGGATGATGTTGACGATGGGACTGCTGACGGTGGCTTTGGCGGTGGTGTTGATGGGCGCGTTTCATGTGGGGACGGCTTCGGCGACGGATGACAGCAGGGGCGTTGTGGCGGTGAGCGATGCGGGAGGCGGGGATGGCTCGGCTTCTGCCTTCACGCCGGATGTTGCAGAGGATGAAGGCGATCTGTGGGCTGTGTGGTCGGAGGCGCTCCGATAAGAGGGCCGGGGATGATGCGGATGAGTGGGAGCGTGGTTGAGGTGGTGGAGTGAGGAGAGACGCTCATTTGCCGGCTTGCCACCCCTGTCTCGTGGAGAGCGAGGCGGGGGCGGTGTTTTTGTGTGGCGCCTGAATTCTTGGTCGAGCACACAATAGCGAGCGACGACAATTGACACCTGTGAGGTTATAGGTTACAAGTAATGCATGATTCTCGGCTTTCGGCATAGGGGATTGGCAAGGCTATATGAGCGGGGAGACCGCAGGCGGATTCCGCCTGAGCACGCAGATAAGATTGAGCGCATTCTCGCTAGGTTGGATGTGGCAGAGCAGCCTAGCGACATGGACTTGCCCGGATATAGACTCCATCCGCTGAGAGGCGAATTCTCGGGGCTATGGTCTGTCAGGGTTTCGGGAAACTGGAGGGTTGTATTTCGCTTTGACGGTGGCAATGTGCGAGATATTGACTTTGTTGATTATCACTGAGAGGTTGAAGTCATGCCTATGAAGAATCCGCCTCACCCGGGGCTTTCTATCCGATACGACTGCCTTGAGCCGCTTGGCATGAGCGTGACGGGAGCTGCCGCGCACTTAGGCGTCAGCCGCAAGCATCTGTCCGATGTTATCAACGGCCACGCCGGGATTTCCCCGGAGATGGCGGTGCGTCTGGATAAGGCTTTCGGCGGCGGCGCTTCGACGTGGTACCAGTTGCAAGCGGCTTATGACCTTGCCCAAGTGATGAAAAGGGCAGACCAGATAGAGGTCAGTCGGGTTGCATAAGCCGTACCTCTAGCGGAAGGATTCGGCGTTGTCTTGGGGGTGGAAGTCGAGGACTTGGCGGGCGCGGGGGGTGTCGTAGATTTTCCAGGTGTTGTTGGATGCGCCGTAGAAGATGTCGAAGCCGATGTCTTCGGCTTCTATGCAGGCTTCGACCATGGCGGCTATGTCGCGGTGGCTGAAGTAGCTGACGAGGCTGCGGGCGTCTGAGCCGGGGCGGTCGTCGGGGGCGGTGGTGCCGAAGCGGATGCAGATTACGCTGATGCGGTGGTCTTCCCAGAAGTAGCGGCCGAGCGCCTCGCCGAATATCTTGCTGACGGCGTAGGGGCCGTCGGGCCTGTCGGGCATTTCGTGGGTGATTAGCGGAACACTGGCAGGGTCTAGGTCGCCGTAGTCGCCTTCGGCGATTGCCTTGTAGGGCTGATCGCGCTCGTACATGCCGACGACGTGCATGGAGCTGAAGAAGATGATGCGGCTGACGCCGCCGGCGCGGGCTGCCTCGAAGACGTTGGCGGTGGCGATTACGTTGTCGGGCATGAGGAGGTCCCAGCCGATGTCTGGGGTGTGGCGCGGCTCGGCGGCGAGGTGGATGACGACGTCTTTGTCCTGGAATGCGGGGGTGATGGCTTCGAGGTCGGTGAGATCTGCGGTGAGGGAGTCGATGCCGTCGAGGGGAACGCGGTCGATGCCGCTGAACTCGTACTTGTCGCCGAGGTGGTCGCGCAGGACCTTGCCGATTCTGCCGCCGAAGCCGGTTACTACGACTTTCTTCTTATCGGGCATGTTTTTCCTCCAGTGGGTTGATATGATTGCGGTATCTTATCATTCCGTAACGGGGGCTAACAGGATGGACAGGATAGATAGGATTATGGAGAGGCTGGGGCGGGGGGAGACGCTGATTTCGGACGGGGCTACGGGGACGTACCTGCAGGGGCACGGGCTGGAGCCGGGCGGGTGCCCGGAGGCGTTCAACGTGAGCCATCCGGAAATTGTGCGGGGGATGGCGCGGGAGTATTTCGAGGCGGGGGCGGATATGGTTCTGACGAATTCGTTCGGGGGTAGCCGGTTTATGCTGGGGAAGTACGGGCTGGCGGACAGGGTGGGCGAGTTCAACAGGCTGGCGGCGGCGCATGCGCGCAGCGAGGCGCCGGAGGGGCGCTATGTGGTCGGGTCGGTGGGGCCGACGGGGGAGTTCCTGGAGCCGCTGGGGGAGCTGTCGGAGTCGGAGATGCTGGACGGGTTTTCGGAGCAGATAAGCGCGCTGGTGGCAGGTGGCGTGGATGCGGTGGTGGTGGAGACGATGACTGCTCTGGAGGAGTCGGCGCTGGCTATCAGGGCTGCGCGTGAGTTCTCTGCTCAGGGGCTGACGGTGATGGCGACGATGACGTTCGACATAGGGCCACGCGGGTTCTTCACGATGATGGGGGTTACGCCGGAGCGGGCGGTGAAGGAGCTGCAGGACGCTGGGGCGGATGTAGTGGGGGCGAACTGCGGGAACGGGATCGAGGTGATGGTGGAGCTGGCGCGGGAGCTGCGGGTGGCGACGGATGCGCCTCTGCTGGTGCATTGCAATGCGGGAATTCCGGCGGTGCAGCGCGGGGAGATCGTGTACCCGGAGTCGCCGGAGTTCATGGCGCGTGGGTTCAGGACGCTGGTGGAGGATGTGGGCGTGAATATCGTGGGCGGGTGCTGCGGGACGGGGCCGGCGCATGTGCGGGCGCTGAGAACTTACATCGATGGACAGGATTAACAGGATGGACAATAGCCCGTTTCCTGCTGGTAAACTTGGATTATGAACAGGGAGGGGGATACGTGGCGACGATTAACACAGACTTTCTGGTGCGATGCATCGGGAATCTGGAAAACTTTCTGGCGGAACTCGAACGGCACGAGCCCGGCGAATTCTACTATGACCTGTCGAGGACGGCATGCGTAAAGGAATTCGAGCTTGTTCTCGAACAGTCCGGCGGTCTTTTGAGGAGACGGCTCAGACCATATTTCGCCACGCCCCGGCAGGTGAACACTCTGGCCTACAAGGATGTATTCCGGAACGCCGCGAAATTTCATTTGATCTCCCTGGAAGCGGCAGAGCGTTGGTTTGACTATCGCGACCTTAGAAACGATACGGCGCACCTCTATGGAGAGGAATTAGCAGAGACAACGCTGGAGTCGCTGCGTAAGTTCATTCAGGACGCTGCGGAACTCGCTCATATCGTGGGGGAGGATTTCGATGAGTGACCGGCTGGAGCTGCCGCAGCGCTATCGTGAGCAGGTGGAAGCCATACTCCGGGACAAAGTGCCCAATGCGGACGTATGGGCATACGGAAGCCGCGTGGACGGGACCAGCTACGACACTAGCGACCTCGACCTCGTGGTGCGCTCGCCCGGACTGAAGCCAATTTCGGCGCGGGAGATGCAGGCTCTGAGAGAGGCTTTCAGCGATTCCAATGTCCCGATCTTTGTTGAAGCGCACGACTGGGCGAGATTGCCGGACAGCTTTCACCGGGAGATAGAGAAGAACTACATCCCGCTGATCACCAGAGGGTAGCGGACACCACCGCCCTGCGGTCATACCTTTTTTAGTGGCATGCATATAGTGGGCGCGGGGGGCAGTTAACGGGATGTGCAGGATATGGAGGATAATTCCCCTCACCCTAACCCTCTCCCCAGGGGAGAGGGGACTAATTGGTACTGGCGGGTAGGATGATGACGACTGCGGACAACAGCCCGTTTCGGTTCTTTGACAACAGGGAAAAGTACCTGCTGTTCGTGACGACTTGCAACGAGAAGCAGGTTATCGCGGAGCGGGTGGCGATGGACACGATGTTCTTGCAGCCGCGCCAGCCTGCGCTGCGGATTTTCGATGCGGGGATGGGGGACGCGAGCGTGCTGACTCGGGTGATGATGAACCTGCATCACCGCTTCCCGACCGTGCCGATGCTGGTGGTGGGGAAGGAGATAAGCTACGAGGATGTGCGTATCAGCCTGGAAAAGATGCCGGACAGGCTGATGGAGCATCCGCTGACGGCGCTGGTCGTTACGAATATGTTTTACTCGGAGGCTCCGCAGCTTATGCCGCGCCTGCGGCGGAACAGGGAGCGGCTGAACTGGATGGAGGTGGCGCTGGAGGGTTCGACGGCTTACGACTTTCATGAGCAGATAAAGGCGATGGAGCCGCAGGTGCGTGAGTGGTGGCAGACGAAGGTGAGCGAGCGGTCGGGGAATCCGATATATGCCGCGCCTTCGACGCTGGTCATCTATCGCAAGGATATGGAGTGGCCGCTTGCGCCGGTGATTCCGCGGCGCGGGGATGCCACGAAGCGGGAATATGACCTTGTGATCGCGGCACAGCCGTTTCGGGCACGACAGAGCGAGGATGTGAAGGTGCGGAATGTGCTTGCGCCGCTTGCCCGCGCGCTTGCGCCTGAGGGGATCATGGTGGTGATTCAGTCCACGGGGAAGGACCCGGGGATGGAGATCATCAGGCGGATATGGCCGGGGGAGAGGCCTTTCCGCACGCCGCGGATGGCGCTGCTGCGGGAGTTGCAATCGCAGGTGGGGGAGACGCGCTCAGACCTGAGATATGTGAACTACATGGACTCGCGGGCGGAGTTCCGGTATTTCATGCAGCTGTCGGATTCGGGCGGCGCGGGGGCTATCGGGACGTCAGCGATACTGGCGGGGTGGAATGCGGCGGTGTATGTGGCGCAGATCGAGGACGAGCGGCTGGACGAGGTGATGCGGGACGGCAGGTATCTGGACGTGACGGCGCAGGTGCTTCAGAAGTACGGAGGGCTGTGGTTCACGGATGAGTCGTTTATTGTGACGCGGGTGTGATGAAGTCTGTCAGTATTTCAGTTAGTCAGTCGGTCAGGAGATGGAGGCTGGCAAGGTGATACGCCCTTCGTACCGTCACATTGAAGGGAGTGAAGAGGACAAAGTCGCTGTGATTGGACGACGCATGCCGCTGTCAGGGATTTTTAGATTCTTCACTCCGCTACGCTGCGTTCGGAATGGCAGACTAGGATGGCTGCGTTCAGGAGGAGGTTCGGGGCGGCAGTAGGTCTGACACCGCCAACTCTAGCTCGGGTAGGGCGACCGGGGTCAGAGCTTCTCCCCGCCGGTGGATTGTATGCTGCGCGTAGCCGTCGGCGCCTGGTTCGGTGAACCGCTCGATGCAGTCTTCTGGCAGGTTTCTGACCCAAGTCTCCGGCACGCCGCTGCGCCCGTAGATGTGCGCCTTGGTGTTCCGGTCGTATTCGAGGCTGGTGTGCGCCACCTCGATGATCAGCAGGACGTCGGCAGGGGTGGGATGCGCCGCGCCGTAGCCTTCGGGACGGCGGCGCAGCAGGGCAACATCCGGCTCCGGTAGGGAATAGTCGTCGAGTCTGACCGGGTTCTGGATGCGAATGCGGAAGCGGCCCGGGGCATATTGGGCAAAGACCTCGATGTATTCGTCCACGTTATTGGCATGCTCAGGACCAATAGGCGGCATAACTATAATCTCTCCCTCGATAAGTTCCACCCGCTCGTCGGGATGCAGGATGCCGACTTCCGCCATCCGGTAATACTCTGCCACCGTGAACTTGCGGGTTTGGGGAAGGCGCGCGCTGCAATCCGTGACTGGTTCGCTTGCCTGCGTGGAAACCGCCGCCGGAGCTTTTGCTTGCGTAGTCATAAAGACACCTGAACTTCGGGAAGAGTCTCTGCCGACATTTGCTTCGTAATTTTATCATGCGAGGGCACGGGGGGTTTGCTTGCGCTAAATGAGGGCATGGCGGTCGAGGCGGTCGCCGGCAAGGAAGATGGCGGCGATTTGGCGGAGGTGGGCAAGGTCGGCGATGGGGTTGCCGTTGACTATGAGGACGTCGGCTTGCTTGCCGGGTTCGAGAGTGCCCACCTGCTCGTCGATGCAGCAGGAGCGGGCGGCGTCGCGGGTGGCGGACACGATGGCTTCCATGTTGGTCATGCCTGCCATGGCGTGCGCCTCGATGTCGGTCTGGTAGTCGCCCATGGGGTAGTAGGACCAGGCGGAGTCTGAGCCGGCTGCCATTATCACGCCGGCGTCTCGCATGCGGGCGAAGTGGTCCATACGGGCGTCGGAGTTTTGGCGGAAGGTGTCGAGTTCGGCTTGCTGCTCGGCGGTCAGGCTTTCCAAGTCTTCGAGCATGCGGATACGCGCGACGCCCTGCCCGAGCGTTGGGTTGACGAAGACGCCCTGCTCGGCGATGCGCTCTGCGATGTCGGGGCGGTAGGTGTCTGCGCCGTCGGGGTCTTTGTGGACGCCGTGGATGATGGTGTCGATTCCGGCGTCTAGGGAGTTGAGCATGCCTTGCGACGATACGCAGTGGGCAGCGGCGTGCTTGCCGAAGCGGTGGGCTTCTTCGCAGATCGCGCTCAGCTCCTCGACGTTGAAGGAGGGCCTGAGCGGGTGGCTGGTGCGGGTGCTGCCGCCGGTTGCGGTAATCTTGATGAAGTCGGCGCCTTCCTTGATGAGCTGGCGGACGGCTGCGCGGCACTCGTCGGTGCCGGTGGCGGTTGTGCCGAAGTAGCTGAGGTGGCCACCGATGATGGCGACGGGCCTGCCGGCGAGAATGAGGCGCGGGGCGGGAACGATGCCCATTTCGACGGCCTCTCGCAGGAGGAAGGTGGTGCGGTTCTTCGCGCCGCAGTCGCGGAGGGTGGTCACGCCGGAGTAGAGGTGTCGGCGGGCGTTTTCGGCTGCCTGCACGGTGAGCACCTCGTCGGGGAGGGTCGCAAGCTCGTCGCCTGCGCGACCGTCGCCGATGCCGTTGAGGTGGACGTGAGAGTCCACAAGTCCGGGCAGAATGGTGGCGTCGCCGTAGTCAATCTCCTGAATGGGCGCGCCTTCGGGAGCGTGGACGGTCTCTGAGGTGCCGACTTGCCGGACGGTGTCGCCTTCGAGCAGGATGGCTGCCTGCTCTTGGATGGCTTCGCGGGCGGTGTCGATGAGGCGGGCGGCTTTGAGGAGGGTGAAGCTGGGGGTGGTTGGTGGCATGTTTTGGTCTCCGGGAATTGACATCGATGGACAGGATAGACGGGATGGATGTATTGGATGTTGGGTTATATCTGGGCGGGTGGCTGGCGGACGGCGGCTATGGAGTCGTCGGAGCCGCGCACGATCTTGTTTCCAGCGAGGAAGACGTCCTCGACGTTCCAGAGGGCGTTGATGTCGTCGGCGGGGTTACCGCGCACGACGAGGACATCGGCTGCCTTGCCGGGTTCTAGCGTGCCTACGGTGTCGGATACGCCGAGCGCGTCGGCTGCCCAGCTTGTTACGGAGAGGACGCCTTGCATGGGGGTGTATCCGGCATGGACTAGCAGTTCGGTCTCATAGACGGTGTTGCCGAGCTGGTAGCTGCTCCATGAGGAGTCGGAGCCGGTGATGACCTTGACGCCCATGTCGATCATGCGGCGGGTGTGGTCGAGGCGCACGTCGAGGTTTGCGCGGGCTGTATCTAGCTCTGCCTGCTCGGGGGCGGTCAGGCCGGTGTATTCGCGCTTGTGGGTGAGGTCCCAGGCGGTGGCGCGGCTGACCTGAAGCGTGGGGTTGACAAAAGCGCCCTGCCGCTCGATGCGCTCGACGATGTCCTCCCGGAAGTTGACCGTTCCGTCGGCATCGAGGTAATAGCAGTGGATGATCATGTCCACGCCGGCATCTAGCGAGTTGGCTATGCCCGCGGAGTTCGAGGAGTGTGTTGCGGTGAGCTTGCCGAACTTGCGCGCCTCGTCGGTGACGGCTCTTAGCTCGTCGAGGTTGAAGGAGGGGAGCGTGGGGAAGGAAGTGCGCGTGGTGCCTCCGGTGGCGACTATCTTAATGTAGTCGGCGCCTTCCTTTATGAGCTGGCGGGTGAGCGCGCGGGCGTCGTTTGCGCCGGTGACCTCGCCGCCGAAGTAGCCCATGTGCCCGCCGATGATGGCGACGGGGCGGCCGCAGAGCACCATGCGTGGGCCGATGGCGAGACCTTCGTTGATGGCGTCGCGCAGCCTGAACATGGTGACGTTCTTGGGGCCGTTCTCGCGGATGGTGGTTACGCCGGAGAAGAGGCTGGCGCGGGCGTTGCGGGCGGACCGGACGGTGAGAATTTCATCGGGAAGCAGTGAGAGGTCGTCGCCGAGCCGTCCATCGCCGAAGCCGTTGTGGTGGGTGTGGCAGTCAACCATGCCGGGCATGATGGTGCAGCCGGGGTAGTGGACGGTCTGGGCGGGTGCGCCGTCCGGGGCGCGGACTTCGGCGGCGCGTCCGATGGCGGCGATGGTTGAGCCTTCGAGGAGGACGGCACCGTTGTCGATAGGTGGGCCGCCCCTGGCGTCGATGATGCGGTCGGCGGTTAGGATGGTGTATGTGGGTGTGGTGGGCATGGTGTGAGTAGTTCCTATGTAACTGATTTGTTTGGCATGGACCAAGATCATGACACTTGGAGCATGTCATCCTTCCTTCAGGCGCGCGTGGACTGGCGGATGGTGAGCTGAATGCCGAGCGCGGCGAGCACTTTCATCACAGTCCCGATTCTTGGGTCGCGCTCGCCTGAAAGGGCTTTATATAGGCTCGGGCGGCCCAGCTGCGTTTCCTGAGCGATAGTGGTCATGCCCTTTGCGCGCGCCACGTTGCCGACAGCCTTCATAAAGAATGCGGGGTCGTCCTCATCAAGGGCAGCATTCAGATACTCGATGATCAGTTCGTCATCGGTGAGAAACTCGGCAGTGTCCCAAGGGGTGTAGTTTTCTTCGCTCATTTCATCGCCTCAGATTTCACTCGCCATTCGCTGGGCGTGTGCTATGTCTCTGCGCTGGCTCGCCTTATCGCCACCGCAGAGCAGGATAACGACTCTCTGCCGGCGGATGGTGTAGTAGATACGATAGCCCTGACCGACATTGACGCGAAGTTCACTTACACCGCTTCCGACGGACCTATGGTCTCCGAAATTGCCTTCTTCAATGCGATCAATACGAACAAGAATCTGCGCCTGTACACGTCTGTCGCGTAGCCGAGAGAACCAGCGAAGAAATCTGTCGCTCTTGGCTACCTCGTACCTCATAAGGACATTGTATCCAATTAGATACAATATGCCAATAATACACGGTAGGTGAAAGTAGGAAGATTAAACTAACTACAGCGAGATTGCGTCGATGATGCGGTCGGCGGTGAGGATTTTGTAAGTCATCATACGAATACTGCCGGGGATACCTGAAATCTTTTTGCCAAGTCTTGGATGTTCTTAACGGTAAGTTCTCGCTTGCGTTCAAGAATATCCGATACAGTATCCGGCGTACCGATTTCTGACAGGTTATGTATGTCTAGGTTGTGTTCTTCCATCAAGAATTGAAGGACGCCAACAGCGTCGGCATCGGGTATTGGATAGTGTTCCTCTTCGTAGGCATGCACGACTGTGCCAAGCGTATCCAGCATGTCGTAAAGGGGATGCTGCTCATCGACGCCGACCTCATCGACCAGAGCGTTCAGTAGTTCGATGGCTTTGTCGTAATCGTTCTCGTTACGAATAACGAAGAGCGGACTCACGGCTTGCCAATGAGCCTGAATGTCCTCAGTAATCATGCTCATTCTCTCCATTCTCCTCTGTCATATTCGGCATGAG
Source organism: Dehalococcoidia bacterium (assembly GCA_965203955.1). Lineage (GTDB taxonomy): Bacteria > Chloroflexota > Dehalococcoidia > Lucifugimonadales > JADFKI01 > Bin90. Next base: position 1,389,940 of record OZ241923.1, read on the forward strand.
TGAGAACATGGCGAATATAGACCTTCTGACGATTGAAGTGGATAGAGGCGACTAAGCGATAATTGTTGCCGCCGATATTGAACACAATCAGATTACCAACCCTGTCAGCACTTGGGAAGGTTGCGCGCAGCTCCGCGAAATTACTAAACGTCTGCCTGTCCACGATTTTGAACCATCGAACAAGAGGGGCTGAGCTATCAGGATGTCTAGACCAGAATTCGCGCAGCGCCTTTCTGCTGATGACGTGCATTCTTTAGTAGCTCGCAGAAACCTACCTGTGCCTCCTACATCGAGATTGCGCCGCCGTCTATGACCAGCTCGGAGCCGGTGACGTAGGAGGAGTCGTCGGAGGCGAGGTAGAGGACGCCTTTGGCGATTTCGTCAACTGTGCCGAGACGACGCATGGGAACGCGCTCCAGGCGCGCTTCGAGACGGCTGGGGTCGGCCATGGCGGACTGGATCATGTCGGTGTCGATGGGGCCGGGGTGGACGGAGTTGCAGCGGATGCCGTCTGCGGCGTGCTGGGAGGCGGTTACCTTGCTGAAGATGCGGACCGCGCCCTTGCTTGCTGCATAGGCAGGCTCCTGGTGCTGGCTCTGGCCGATGCCTGCGACGGAGGAGATGTTGATGATGGAGCCGCCGCCTGTCTTTCGCATCTCGGGGATGGAGTGCTTGGTGCCGAGAAATACGCCCTTGGCGTTGACCTCGAAGATGCGGTCCCACTCGTCGCCGGTGCGGTCTTCGATGGCTGCCTTCTGGATGACGATGGCGGCGTTGTTGACGAGGATGTCGAGCTTGCCGTACTTGGAGACTGCGGCTTCGACGGCGCTTTCCCAGTCGGCTTCATTCGTGACGTCGAGGTGGACGTAGAGGGCGTCGCCGCCGAGCTCGTTGATTTCGGCTTCGACCTGCTGTCCCTGCTCGTCGAGGATGTCGCCGAGGACGACCTTTGCGCCTTCCTCGGCGAAGAGGCGGGCTTCGGCTGCGCCCTGTCCGCGCGCGCCGCCGCTGATGAGTGCTACTTTGCCGTCGAGCTTGCCCATGGTGTACCTCCGGGGGTGGTCAGTATTTCAGTTTGTCAGTCGATCGTACTCGTCGTGGAGTCCAATCCATACCCACACAAAGCCATCCTCGTCTTCAACCGCAAGTGCCCTGTATCCAAGTCCCACACGCGCCGACCAGTATTTCCCAACCTTCTTGAAATTTAGTGACGGATGTCTTGGATTAGACTTCAGTAACTCAAAGTTTCGTCTCGCCACTCGCTGAGTAGATTCAGGCAACTGGTCGAAATATCTCCAGAAGCGCGGCGCAGTTCGATGCACTTACAGTTCTCTCAGTGTGCCATCCCTCTTTGCTGCGAGGGCTTCCGCTTCCAGAAAGTCGAGCTTGCCGCTCTCCGAATCTTCCTCAATCTGTGTGTCCCACCGTTCCCAGTCCAGTTCATTCATCCACTGCATCAGATCACGGTAGTCATTTTCGTCAAGCGTCAGAATTGCCTGCTGTATTTCGGGGATGGTTGTCATTCGTCATTTCTCCCTATGGCTATGCTTCAGACACGAACGTAAAGACATCCATCTGAATAGATGCTTTGGGAGTTGTCTGGCCGTTCACCATTACGCGGACGGTCTCAGCAGTCTTCGCACTGAAGGACTCTTCTCCGCAGCGAATGCAGACCGTCGCAGGAATATCTCTTACCAGGATGTACTTTCCGTCCGCTGAACGGAAGATTTCTTCTACATGTTCCGCTCTGCTTTCGTTCGAATGGCAGACAGCGCAGGAATACATGGTTTTATCTACCTCCGCTTAAAGTCATTCCGAGCAAAGCGAGGAATCTAAAATCTTTGCGTCCACGCAGGCACAGATTTTAGATTCTTCACTCCGCTGCGCTGCGTTCAGAATGACAATTGAAAGGACTATCGTTCATATTGACAGAGTAATTTGGTTTGTCAATTCAGCTATATCTCGTGTGTCAAACGCCGCTTGATTCTAGTATGTCTGGAGGTGGGGGATTTCGTACTCGTCGCAGATTTCCTTGAACCAGCCGATGACTTCGGTGTGCAGGGGGGTGCCGTTGGCGCGGCGGTCCTGCTCTTCTTCGTACTCGGAGAGTCCGGGGTATAGGACGCGCTCGCTGCCGGGCTCGGGCGGGGTCTCGCGCAGGGTGCGAAGCATCTGGTCCATATTGTCCTTGAAGGCGTCAACGTCGGTGAAGGCGGCGATGTTGTAAGCGGCGAAGTAGTGCTTGTAGCCGCTCTCGAAGAACTCCTCGTCGAATATGACAGGCAGGGAGCCGGACAGGAAGGCGCAGAGGATGTCCACGATCATGAGGAATCCGTAGCCCTTGTGGGAGCCGTTTTCGCGTGTGCCGCCCATGGGAAGCAGGCTGCCGTAGTTGACACCCTCACCGCCGGGGACGGCCGTCTCCTCCATGATGGGGTTGCCTTCCTCGTCGGATATCCAGCCGGGGAGCAGGTCTGAGCCGACCCTGCGCGCGAGGGAGAACTTGTTGCCGGCTATCTGCGACGTGGCGGCGTCGAAGAGCAGGGGAGCTTCCCTGTTGGCGGGCGCTGCGATGGAGATGGGGTTGGTGCCGAAGCGCCCTTCCGCGCCGAATGTGGGCAGGACGCCCCTGCCGGCGGAGGTGGCGCACATGCCTACCATGTCGTGCTGGGCGGCGTACATGGAGAAGTGGCCGACCGCGCCGAGGTGGGCGCCGTTGTTCATGGTGACGACGCCGAAGCCGACGCCTCGCGCCTTCTCGATGGCGATGTCCATGGCGCGCCTGCCGAGCACAACGCCAAGCCCCTTGTCAGCGTTGATGACGGCGGTGCCGCGTGTCTGGCGCTCGATGCGCCAGTCGGGCTGCGGGTTGACCTGTCCGCTGGTGTACTGGGTGACATAGGCGCGGAGCATGTTGGAGACGCCGTGAGTCTCGACGCCGCGCAGGTCGGTCATGGCGAGGACTTCGGCGGCTTCCTTCGCGTCGGACTCGGAGTTGCCCATCTTCTCGAAGATCGCCTGAATGACTTCCTCCAGAGACTCGATGGGGACGCGCACTTCGTCTTTCTTGGGTACTTTGAATCGTTCGAGCATTCTATTACCTCACGTTATAGTTTGTCGGCTTGTCAGTTAGTTGGTTATCAGCTTTGGCGGCGCAGTCGCTCCAGTTCTGCCTGAAGTTCCTGATTGCGGGCTTCTGCGGCTGCGAGCGCTTCGTGTTCTTCTTGGTGGGTTTGCAAGTAGAGCTGTCGCACAGGGTCGTACCAGCGCAACTGTCCCTCCTCCTCTCCCTGCTCCCAGCGAAGTTCCAGCCCAAGAACATCGCTATGCCCACGGTAGTTCTCGTCGTCCACCTTTATTATTTCTATGGGCTGATATTCGCCGTCCACAAGGCGGTCGCCGGCTAGATGCGTCTGATGGCGGCCGCCGCCGGACGGGTCGAATCGCCAGTATTCTTGAACGCCGAAGTTGGCGTATCCCACGCGCTTGACCGTATCATCTCTGCGTCCCGTGCTTTTCGATGCTATCTCAAGTACGAACTCGGGCGGCTTGCCCTGATCGTCTATCGCATAACCGTTGCGCTCAATCGCTCTGGGCATCAGAGCGTTGAAGGCTACCATCAAATCGGGAACGAACCATCCGCCGCGCTGATAGCTGTTCCAGGCGAGATAGGCTTCGCTGATTACGACGACGGTATCGGGCGACAAGCCTAGCGATTCGACCAGGAACATTTCTATCGCGCTTGCGTAGCCCTGTTTGTGCAGGTGCTTGAAATTTTGCATATCGAACCTGGGAGGAGGGTCCGGGAATTGGTAGTGGTCGTCTCCCGGCTGCATGTTAGACAGGTGGAAGGAGGAGTGTTCGGGCAGCGCCGGCTTCAGCGCATCTTTCGTTTGTGTTGCCATATCAAACCTCGCGTTGGTGGTTTGTCGGTATAGCGGTATGTCAGCCAGTCAATTGCGTGGAGAATAGCATAAAATTCGCCGAGCCTCATGGTCGAGCCTCATGGTATCACGAAAGCGTGCTATAATTCTGCCCGTTCACGAATCGTCTTGAACAGTGTAACAAGGGGTAAATGCCATAAGGAGGGCTGCTCCAATGGGAGAAAAGGGTCTGAGAGTCAGTTACGGAAAATATGTGTATGAGCATGTGCCGGGATGGGGGAGCCTGCCGGACGGCTGGGAGTGGAACCATGCGGTGGGCGTGGCGGTTGACGGGCAGGACAGGATATTCGTGTACAACCGGAGCGCACACCCGATAATCGTGCTGGACACGGCGGGCAATGTGATCGACCACTGGGGCGAGGGTCAGTTCGGCTCGGCGCACCATATCGAAGCGGGGCCTGACGGCAGCGTGTACACGACGGACATCGGCAACCACACGGTGCGGAAGTGGTCGGCTGAGGGCGAGTTGCTGATGACGCTGGGCGATCCGGACAACGTGCCGGAGGCGTTCAGCGGGGAGCCGTTCAACAGGCCGACGGACATCGCGATAGCGGCGGACGGGTCGCTGTACATCTCGGACGGCTACGGGAATGCGCGCGTGCACCACTACACGGCGACGGGCGAGCGGATACATTCGTGGGGCGAGCCGGGCGAGGGGCCGGGGCAGTTCCGCATCCCGCACGGCGTGTGCGTCAGCTCGGAGGGGCTGATCTACGTGGTGGACAGGGAGAACAGCCGCATACAGGTGTTCACGCCTGAGGGTCATTACCTGAGCGAGTGGGGCGGCGTGCATAGGCCTGACCACATCGTGCAGGGGCCAGACGGGAACATGTTCGTGACCGATCTGGGCTTCCACCAAGGGCTTGGGCCGGACCAGCCCAGTCCGAACGCGCTGTCGCATCCGGCGGGCGTGAAGATTATGACGCCGACGGGACAGTGGCTAGGCGGCTGGGGCATGAGCTCGGAGACGCCGGGGGACATCATCGCGGGGCACGCGGTGGCGATGGACTCCAGCGGCGACCTGTACGTGGGCGAGACGCTGGACGGGGCGAGGGTGCAGAAGTTCGCGCGGGTTGCGTAGGTTTAACTGACATCGATAGACGGGATGGGCAGGATTCGTTGTGGGCGGGTCCTGCCCGTTTTTTTCTTTCACCCCCATTCCTTCGGCAAACTCAGGACAGGCTCTAACCTTCCCCCTGGATGGGGGAAGGGACAGGGTTTTAGCGGACGCGGTAGATGGCGGACTCGCCGTTGGGGTCGGTGAAGACGAGGTCGGCGATGGCGTCGAACTTGGGGATGCCTTCGATGCCGTATTTTTCGCGCTCGCGGCGACCGATGTACACGTAGTCGATGTCGTACTTGTAGAGGATGAGCTGCGCCTCGACGGGGTCTAGGGTAGTGTAGATGCGCTCAACCTCGGCTGCTCTGTCGTCGAAATACCGGTCGCGGAGGGCGCGCGAGACATCGGGCTTGTCGGCGTCGAACTGTTCCCAGCCGCCACGCCACTGCTTCTGGTGGCCGAGCCAGTTGACGATGGTGGGCAGGCCGGTGCTGCGGGAGACCATGCCCCAGTCGCTCCATTCGCCGACGGCCTCTACTATTGCAGCGTCGCGGGGCGCGTTACCCTTCAGCCACTCGATGGCGTCGTACTCGGCGGGGTTGTACTGCTGCACGAATGCCAAGCCGTCGAGGGTGCGCCCGGCCAGGGGCGTTTCGGGCTTGGTCTTGACGGCTGCGAGCGGGTAGTAGAGCGAGCAAAGCAGCAGCAGGACGAATGCCGCGGCCCAGACATACGAGATTGCGGTGCGCCAGCCATTCAGATTGCGGATTATGTTCAGCCAGTAGTACACGGCGAAGGCGGACGCGGCGGCGAGGAGAATCCATGCCTGGTAGTAGAGCTTGAAGACGGTGTTGCCGCGGTTGTTGAAGAAGTCGCGGATGAAGAGGAACTCCGCGCCGATGATGAGTCCGAGGCCAAGCACGGCGAGAAGGGTGGCGAACAGCCTGCCGCCCTCGTTATCGCGCCTTGCGAGGTAGAGCGCGTTGTAGATGCCGATTGCGGCGAGGCCAGTCAGTGGCAGGATGCCGATGAAGCGCGAGATAGTTTCTTCGATGCTGCCGTCGCTGGGCAGGTAGGCGAGCGCCCAGAGCAGCCAGGGGGCGAATGCGAGCGCGAGTGCGGTGAATGCCTGCGCTGCCCAGTCGCGCTGGACGGTGGTCTGCCAGAATGTCGCGAGCAGGAAGGGCGTGACGGCGGTCAGGAACAATCCCCATACGATGAACATGTGGACAGCGCGGGTGTGCGTGATGACGACGCCGATGCCGTTCACGCCGGCGTTGATGTCGAACAGGTAGGGGGAGTACATCAGGACGGCGAGTGCGATGACCGCAAGGCCGACGGGGAATAGGGCGAGCGCGAAGGACTGGCGGATGTCGCTGCCCTCGCGGTATGCCCTGAGCGCGAGAACGGCGATAAGCAGGGCGGCGAATGTTGGCATATCCCAGAGGTTGTTGAAGCCTAGTCCGCCGAGAATCACTGCCGCTGCGAGGACGATGGCGTAGGTGTAGGGGCTGCGGAAGTCGCGCCAGAAGCCGGCGGGCAGGCGGTAGATGTTGAGCGCGACGCCGACGAAAAGCAGGACGAACGGGATGGACATGACGTGCGGGTGCATGTCGCCGAGCAGGAAGCTGAAGAAGGGGAACTCCTGGATGGTGTTGTCGATGAAGTGGATGCCGTCGAAGGTGTTGATGACGCGGCTGGCGTGGAACCACCACCAGAAGTCGGGCGGCGTCCAGCTCTGCGGGGGCGTCTCGATGGGGCCGGGCAAGCCGTCGATGCGGATCCAGTCGTAGAAGCCTTGCGAACCCATGCCGTTGAGGCGCATGAACTCCAGGATGCCCTGGAGGTTGGCTGCGACAACAAGGAAGAGGGCGGCGGCGATGCCTGCCACGATCGCATATTTCTTGTGTGTGCCATTGAGGGACGCGGGTCCTATGGATGCTCCATCCGTACTGTTGCCGTCTGTGGCAGGGGCGACGGTGCGTGCCTTGTTTAGGCGGACCATGTTGAAGACGATGCCGAAGATGCCGGTGGCTGCCATGGCGGGTATGAGCGCCATTGCGAGATTGTAGGCGATGTTGGAGGGGACGGCGGCGATCTGGCTGATTGCGCCCATCATCCAGTAGCCGAAGTAGTAGTAGCTGATGGACTCGCCGCGCAGCCAAGGGTCTTCGGGGTGGCCGACGTGCGAGTTGATGGAGGCGCTGAGGAGGGCGAGGTCCATCGGCTGCTCGGTGTGGTTGATGAACGGGTCGTAGGAGCGGAAGAGCGCCCAGCCGATGAAGAAGACGAGGAACACGGCCTCGGCGATGACGAGCGCGCGCCACTCGCGGGCGATGAAGTCGCGGAGGGCGTCGAGGTTGCGGTAGGCGATGTAGGCGGAGGCGGACGCCATGAGCAGCAGGAGCGCGATGGCGGTAGGCTGTGCGGTGGGGATGTGGGCGAGGCCGAATACCCAGAAGAGGTATGAGACGAGGAGAATGCCAAGGGGTTTGCTGAGGGTGAAGCCCCTGTCAGCAAGTTTTGGTAGGAGGTAGAAGGCAAGCGGGAAAGCCGCCAGCCCAATGAGTTCTACGGTGATGAGCCATCGGAGGGCGTCGAGCATGGTGGGGGGATTATACTATGGGTGGGGGTGTTATTGGCAGGTTTTTAGGTAGAGTTGGACGCGCCGACGGAGATGGTGAAGTCGGAAATTATGTGCGCTCTGGTGTCCAAGTCGTCCTCAGTACCGTCGGTTTCCCCGGAAGGCAAAACCTTAAACGAAGTGCGCGTAGCCTCTCTGACGGAATCGAACTGGAAAATCCTTACTCCCCTTCCTATGTCAATCACTCTGTTATCAAAACGGATATGCCTTTCATGAGCGTATCTTCTGAAATCGTCCTCGGGATGCAGCTTAACTTCTATGCTGTCAATTCCGTAGCCATCGAGTTGAACAGCGCAATCGCTCAAATTGTCGATGATGGTCGTCACTTGTTCCTGAAGTTCGGTCTCAGGGGAAGAATAAATCGTTACAGCGCAGCCATTGGAATCGCCGTCGAGGAGATTGAGAAATCGGACTAGCCCTTCAAAGGTATTACCTCGCACTGCCCACTCATCGACAATCACTACTTCGCGTGAATGCCTGGCTAACCGTTGAAACCGTTCTTGCCAAAGACTACTAACACTATCACCAACGGCAATGCGTTTCCTGCCAAGAGCTTCGGCTTGTATGAACTCTCTTGAATCGTTGACTTGCGTCAATCTGACGGCTTCCACACCGCGGAAATACTTGCCGTCACCATCGGGAATTTGCTCATTTCCAGCGCGAACTTGGGATATGAGGGCAACCCGAAAGTTGTCTCTACATTTCAAGAAACGAATAGGGTCGTTCTCTATCTCACGCCACGCGCGAGCCCATATCCTCTGTAAGCTTTGGTTCAGTTCCGGAAATTTGCGGCGGATGTTTGCAAAACCGCCATCGTCCTGAGAGGGGTGCGCCAAGACACCGTACTGTTGCCACTTATTTCTCAGCGCATTGATATGGGAGCGGTTAGTATCGTTGTCAACTGCATCAGGGTCAATGTAGAAATTCACCAGCATACTTAAAGACTTACCTTATTCGGCAAATAGCTCGTCCAGCACATCCACACCTTCATCTGAGCGGCCACGCTCATCATCGGGTTGTAGTTCTTCCTTGAGCGCTTCGTCAAAGAAGCCGTCGGGCCAGGGGTCTTTGAAGTAGCTGTCTTCGCCGAGGCGGAGGACTTTGATTGCGCTGCCTTCAACACTCTTTTCGTTGGGGTCAACGTAGAGGACGGAGATGTCTTCAGGCTTGATTTTGCCTTCGCGGATGCGGCGTTGGAGGCGCAGTATTAGCAGTTCGCTGTGGGTTTCTACAATCCACTGCTTGCGCTTGCCGGGTTCGTCGGCGATGGTGTCAATCATCAGGTCCGCGATGTTTGCCTGAAGGCGGGGGTGCAGGTGGATTTCGGGCTGCTCGACGCAGAGGATTGCGCCTTCCTGCGAGGCGATGCCTTCGATGATTACGGGCAGGATTTGGTTGATGCCGTAGCCGACGTCGGCGAGGGTTACTTGTGTATCGGTGCGTTTGTCGGTGAGGGCGATGGTGATATGTTCGCCGGCGAGTGACGGCTCGCCGAGTTTAATGACTTCGAGATTGTACGGGATTTCAAACTGGTCGAACCAGTCGTTTACACTTTCTTCAAGACGGATATTGCGGTGTAGCGCATTGGCTGAATGCTCGCCTTGTACACCAGTAGTGCCTGTTGATGAGTCGCTTTCGACCGAAAGGTCATAAAGCCTTTCCGGAGCGCTTCGCAACGGACCTAGGTAGTTGACTGAGTGCAGATGGCATTCGTAGTCAATTGGCGCGTTTTCACGGAATAATACCCCAGTCTGATTTTCAGACAGATTGAACCCTTCGATGCCAAGAGCCAACTTCAACGCTCGTTCCAATTCCAGCTCGGACGCCCATTCCGTATCTAAATCTTCTTTCCGTGTGTGTGCAACTCCTAATACTAACGTCCGCGCCCGTGCCAATGTTCGAGCACCTGCTCCTAACCATGTCGGAGTTCCTGCCCAGGTTTGCGCCCCCTCCAGTGTCTGCGCCAATTCCGCCGCTCCTACCAGCGACGACGCCCCATCCATTACGAATTCATCTACTCTTTCCGATAGTGCCTCTGCCAGTGGCAGTGCTTCTTCGCTCAGCTCGTCTTCATGCATAAGAAACCACATGGGTAGAAAAGAGGAAGTATCATAGTGACTATACGTGGTGTTATTCTCAACGGGTCCACCCAGCAGTTTGATATCCACAGCGTCCGAATCAAACCCTGCCGCAAATACGGACTTAGGGGCATCAGGTAATTTTATAACGGCATCAACCAAAGCTTCTTTATCTTCTGGCGTAACAATTTTATAGGTTACCTGGGATATATCTCCGTTACCCGAGCAGGTCAAGCCTATCGTAGTTTCGGAAACGTCAACCTCAGTATCAGGCTGCGTATCTTTATATTTGATTTCTATGCCAATACCCCGCTCGGCATCATGCTTATGAAGCATAGCCTGAGGACTCCCCAAGTCCACGAATTCGCCTCTTGGCTCAAGCACTCTTACTGTAGAATAGCCATAGTCGTTCTTCAGCGACTGCTTCAGCAGCAACAGTGCCTGAATGATGGAACTCTTGCCGCCGGAGTTGGGGCCGTAGATTAGGGTGATTTTGGACAGGGGAGCTTCCTGCATTTCGTCGCCGAATGCTTTGAAGTTGCGGAGTCCTATGCCTGTGAGCATGGTGTGGTGTCCTGTGGGGCTGGTAGTCTGTTGAAGTCAGCCATCCATTTTAGCAAAGGCTGGGTGGGTTACAAGGGTTAATTCTGCGAAATGTCATCGAGTATCTCGTCTGAAGTTAACATTCGCCCCGCTTCCAACTCGGCCATCGCTTCGGCTACGGCTTGACGCTCGTATTCGGTTTCGGGTTCGTCGTCTTCTGGCGCGCAGAGTAGTGCCGCCAGTACAGGGTCTGACTGACGCATTTTCACCCCCATCCCAACCTTCCCCCATCAAGGGGGAAGGGGTTTTTGTTCATTCTAGCCGGCGTTGACAAGGCTGTTCAGGGCTCTAATCTCCGGGGATTCCGGGTCGGCGGATTGCCAGTCTTGGGCGACCATTTTCAGGGTGTTGCGGGCTGTGTCGGTGTCGCCGGTGGATGCCTTGGTGCGGGCTAACCAGTAGCTGTCGCGGACGGAGGCGCGGCGGTTGAGGCGCACACGGAGGAGGTCTTCTGCCTTGTCGTATTGCTCGGCGCGTATGTATGACTCCAGCAGGGTGTCCTCAAAGACTTCGCGCTGGGCGTGGCTGCCGCCGATGCGGGCGAGCTGCGGGAATACGGGTTCGAGGTATCGCGCCGCGTCCTCGTAGCGGTCGTCGGCGAATGCGCTGATGCCCTTGACTAGCGGGAGCGTCACTTCCTTGGCGAGCGCGTCTCCCTGTCCGGCGAGGTCGCGCAGGCGGGCCTTGACTCCGCTCAGGCGCTCTTCGTCTCCGCTGGCGGCGAATGCGAGGGCGGCGTGGGCGTCACGGAACGCGGGACCGGGCGTGGTCGCTGCGGGGGATGCCTGCTCTGCGATCTCCTGGGGCGGGAATGGCGTGTCGCAGCCGCCGTATATCTTGAGCCGCCACATGAGGGAGGAGCTGTCCATGAGCGAGTTCGCGCTCTTCTCCACTACGGTCGGGCGGATGACGTCTTCGTACATCTTGACGGCGTCGGAGTACTTGCCCTGCGCCAGCTCGAAGAGCGCCTGGTGCCAGGAGAGGTGGATGTTGAAGGGGGCGCGGCTGTCGTAGCCCTTGAGCCAGTTGCCGAGGAAGTCGCCGCCGTCCACGGCGTTGCCTTTCTCGAAATAGACGTGTGCGATGGAGTGGGATGCATGACCGCTGGTGGGACGACCGGCAAGGGAGCGCTCGGCGAGGGAAAGGGCTTTGTCGAGGCGGCCGGTCTCGTGGTGGGCGAAGGAGTACTGGCCGAGGAATGCCCAGTCGTCGCCGTAGCTGGGCTCGAGCTTCTGAAGCATGGCGTAAAGCTCGTCGGGGAAGTTCTGCACGCCCGCGCCGCTGCATCCGAGCAGGTAGAGGCGGTTGGCGACGCGCATCATCACGGCGTCGCGGGGGAACTCGTCGAGGTGCTCAAGGGTGACGGCGAGAGACTTGGGGCCGTGGCCGTTGATGAAGAGTGCAATGCCTTCGACGTGTCCCTGCTCGCGGCGGGTTGCGCTCCTGACGAGCTGCTGGGCCTTGGCGACGCTTGCCTTGGCTTCTGCGGGCGCGCCGCGGAGCATCTGCATCATGCTGAGGCCGGCGTAGGGGAGCGCGAAGTCTTCGTCCGCGTCTATCGCCTGCAGAAAGCGCTGCTCGGTGCCGTAGCCCTGTTCGAGCAGGATGTCAACGCCTTCGACGTAGTGCTCGGCGGCTTCCGCCGATGTCGTGGTCATGGCGAGCCCGTAGCGGTCTCGGATTGTGGCTGTTGCGGTCATGGGTGTGCCTCCTTGGTTGTTGGTTTTGAGTTTTCAGTTATGAGTAGTCGGTTATACGGCGCTATGAGGTCGGTGTGCCGATGGCTGCCAGGGTTTGGCCGGTGTCCCGTCGCTTAGCGTCTTCCTCTGATTCAAGGGGCGGCTCCCAGTCGTCGGGGAGCGGCTCGTAGAGCGGCTCGATTGCGCTGACATCGACAGTGGCGCGGGCTACTTCGAGGTCGTACATCTGCTGGAGGTTCATCCACATTTCGGCGTCCGTGCTGAACGCCTTCGCAATTCGCAGCGCGATGTCCGCTGTGATTGACGCACGGCGGTTCATGATTTGGCTGATGCGATAGGGTGTAACGCCGATTGCCTTAGCGAACTGGGACTGGGTGATGTCTAGGTCTTCAAGGAACTCTTCGAGATGATCGCTGGGATGGATAAACTTAGCATCACACATCTGCAATTCTCCCTAGTGGTAATCTGTTACTTCAATTTCTGTGGCACCGGATTGTGTCCACCGAAAGCACACGCGCCATTGGTCGTTGATTCGTATGCTGTACTGGCCTCTACGATTTCCATGCAAGGCTTCAAGTCTGTTAGAGCGCGGGTTGGCGAGGGATGCTAAGCTTCGCACAGCAACTACTCGCTGAACCTTTATACGCGCTCGTTCTTGAATGTCGGGCGGCAATCGGCGGCTACGCTCGCCGTTAAAAAGCCGTTCAGTGTCTCTGTTTCTGAATCTGCTCACTGAATTGGATGATAGACATTATGTGCAGGTGATGTCAAAGTCAGTCTGCTCCTAGAACAGGTTATGCCGTCGGGCTACTTCCTCCGCCGGGATGGTGGGTTCACCAGCCTCCACAGCCCTTATTGAAGCTTCCAGTTCTGCGGCGAATTCTTCGCGCAACTCTAGCCCATCGTCCGTACCTTGCGTAAAGTCGAAAAGCGCCTGCGTTACAGATTCTCTGATGAGCGTGCGTAGTTCTTCTACGGTTAAGTCGGCGACTTTCCTCTGTGGCTGTGTCATGAATACGCTCCCCTATTGCGAATCAATTTACTATTCGCCGTCGGCGAACAGGCTCTCCACGAAGGCTTGAGGGTCGAAGGGGGCTAGGTCTTCGGGCTGCTCGCCGGTGCCGATGAACAGGACGGGGAGGTCGAGCTCGTCGCCGATGGCGAAGATTACGCCGCCCTTGGAGGAGCTGTCCACTTTGGCGAGCAGGACGCCCTCGCAGTCGACGGCTTCGGTGAAGGCGCGAGCCTGCATCAGGCCGTTCTGGCCGGTGGTGGCGTCGATGGTGAGAAGGACGCGCTGGGTGTCGGCGCCCTGACGGGAGAGGACGCGCTGCATCTTCTTCAGCTCTTCCATGAGGTTGAACTTGGTGTGCAGGCGTCCTGCGGTGTCGATGATTACGACGTCCACGTCGCGGGCGCGAGCTGCCTGCAGGGTGTCGAAGGCGACTGCGCCGGGGTCTGCGCCCTGCTGGTGGGCGATGACGTCAACGTCGAGGCGGTCGCCCCAGACCTGTATCTGGTCGATGGCGGCGGCGCGGAAGGTGTCGGCTGCGCCGATCAGGACGCTTTTGCCTTCGTCCTGGTAGAGCCTGGTGAGCTTGGCGATGCTGGTGGTCTTGCCGACGCCGTTGACGCCGACCATTAGGATCACGAGCGGCTTTTCATCGACTTCGAGCGCCTGGTCAGTGTCCTCGAAGTCCACGAGGTAGAGCATCTCTTCGCGGAGCAGGGCGAGTGCGTCCTGCGGGTCCGAGATGCGGCGGTCGCGCACCCGGTCGCGAAGGCGTTCGATGAGCTTGAAGGTGGTTTCCACGCCGACGTCGGCGGTGATGAGCAGCTCTTCGAGTTCGTCCCAGAGGCTGTCGTCTATCTGCTGGCGACGGAAGAGGCCGGTCATCTGGCCGAAGAATGTCCGACGGGAGCGCTTTACGGCTTGTTCGGTCTTTGCTTTGTTTTCCGGGGTTGAGCGGCGGCGGAATAGTTTGAGCATTTTTTGTGTAGTGACCCTCTGTGGTGGTGGTCGGTGTGGTTTGGACAGGCGCGACGTGGGAAAACCTCCACCCCCATCCTAACCTTCCCCCATCGAGGGGGAAGGGATTTTATCATCCCCTCACCCTAACCTTCTCCCAATGGGAGAGGGGACTTGATTGGGAAGGGGTTTTAGTTGGGAGCGATCTTGATGATGACGCGTTGGTCGTTGGGGTCGCGGCCTTCGAATTCGTCGGCGCCGGTGTATTTTTTGGCGAGCGAGTTGATGTGCTCGATCGCGCCTTCATGCGCGAACTCTACGACACGGCCTCGGATGGTGACCTGCTCGTAGGGGTTTTCGGCGTTGAGGATGGCGACGGCGACGCGCGGGTCGCGGCGGAGGTTTTTCGTCTTGACGCGGCCCTCGGCGGTGTTGAAGCGGACGTGCTCGCCGTCGGTGTCGACCCATACGGCGGTTGCCTGCGGGGAGCCGTCGGGCATTGTTGTCGCGATGATTGCGAGATTCTTGCCCTCGCTGAGCAGTCGGAGGGCGTCTGCGCTTAGCTTGCTCATTGGGTGTGCCTCCCTGTTGCTGGTCTTTGCGGGGCATCGTTTGGACATGCGCTAGCAAATGTCTCAGACACCCACTATTAAAAGAGTAACATCAAGGGCTGGGGGCTAACAAGTTGAGCGGGCGGATAGGGTTTTTTGGTTATCCATGTCATTCCGAGGGCAACGAGAAATCTTAAATTGCTGACTGCGGCATGCCTTGTTTTCCCGCAAAGATTTTAGACCCTTCACTCCGTTCAGGGTGACAACCGAAAGGCCCTGAGCGGGCGGGTGTGGATGGATGGGAAGGGGATGCGCTAGGAGTAGGATGAAAGAAACGGGAGCAGCCTTTCGACTGCTCCCGCCGGTTTATTTGCCAGAGGTCTCCGTTAGCGGAGGAAGCCGCGGAACTCGCCGCGAACGGCGCTGTTGTAGTCCCTGCGCGCCTCATCGTACTTGGGGCCGGCCGTGCCTCTGCCCTTCTGGACATTTACGAGGTAGGAGTCGAACCCGGTGCGGTGGCTGCGGATTCTCCGAATGGAACCTACGAATCTGTCAAACATGTGCAACCTCCTTTCCTTACATTCAAGGGCTGCTTAATGACCGTTTCAAGCTGTCACGATTGGCAGGTTTCTACGGTGTACATTCATGGTAGCCAACCCGCGCTATTCCTTGAAGGCATATTGTCCAATATGTTATATTTATTCTGGCAATGCCCCAGTGGCGCTGCACACTTCGGAGGACAATCAGGCAATGGAGATTAGGGAACTTAGGAGCTTCAATACAGCGGCGCGCCTGCGGAGCATATCGAGGGCGGCGCGGGAACTGGGCTTGGGTCAGCCAACGGTTACCACGCACATAAAGAAGCTGGAAGAAGAACTTGGCATGACGCTGTTCGACCGGGTGAAGCGCCCGATACAGCTCACGCTTGCGGGGCAGCGACTGGCGGACATCGTTGGGCCACTGGTCGAGGGCATAGATGCGCTGCCGACGATGACGGCGCTGGCTGAGGAGCAGGGGCCGGTGCAGATAGCGTCCACGCCGGACATCATTCCGCATACGCTTATCCGCGTGGTGCGCGTGTTTCTGAACCGCTACCCGCAAGTGCACCTGCGGATACGGTCAGGAACGCGGGCCGAGGTGCTCCAGATGGTGGAGAGCGGCGAGGTTGACCTGGGAATCGTGCAGCACTCGGAGAAGCGCGAGGCGCTGGAGTTCCTGGGTCTGTTCCTGTACGAGCGGGTGCTGATAACGCCACTGGACCATCCATTGATGAGGGAGCCTCTGGAGTCGCTGGACCAGATCGCGGAGTGGCCGCTCATCCTGATGGGGCGAGGGACGCATACGCGAGAGATCCTGGAGGAAGAGTTCAAGCGGCGCGGGGTTGACTACAACATCATGGTCGAGCTGGACAGCATGGACATGATCAAGCGGTACGTGGAGCTGGGGATGGGTATATCGGTGGGGCCGCGCCTGTCGATTGAGCCGGAGGACTCGCAGCGGGTGGGGGTGATAAGCCTGGCGAACTTCCTGCCGGTTGACCAGGCGGGCATCGTTACGCTGAAGGGCAAGACGGTGGCAACGCCGACACGCAACTTCATCTCTGTGATGCAGGATGTGCTATCGCCGGCGGGATCGCGGCGGTAAGACCGCTTGGCTAGTTGACGGCGCCGGACGCGTCCTTGATGCCAACGAGTTCCGCCGTTACGACGATGCGGTGGTCATAGACGAGGCGCGGCACACAGGCGACGAGGGTTAGCTGCGCGACATCCGAGCCGTAGAACTCGAAGTCGTCCTGGTGAATGACCTCGGTGCGCGTCGTCCTGTAAAGGAAGGTGCGTCCGTCCACGCTCTCCAATTCTACAAAGACATCGTCGCCGTCGCGCAGCAGGTCGGGTATTTCCGGCAGGCGATGGAAGACGTTGCCCTCGCCCTTGATCGGGCTTTCGAGATGGCCAAAGTACCAGGCGTTGCCCGTCTCGCCGGGGTTGGGGGACTGGGGTATGTGACCCACGAGGTGCTTGGGCGTCTCATAAGCCCTGCTATCGCCGAGGTTGAGGATTGCAAGCTCGGTAATTTCCGAGTCAACGTCTATAAGCGGGATGGCGATGCGCGAGGTGGGCGCGCCCTCACCCCGCCGCAGCGCGTCATCGGTTGCAGATACCAAGCGGAATCCGTCGGGCAGTCCGGTGTCGGGATTGCCGGGGCTGTACATGTATGGCTCGCCGCCGGACCAGAGGGGCTGCGCCCAGAACTTCGGGTGAATGTACGTCGCCGGATATAGGGCGGTGTAGCTTGAGGGCGGACGCGCAGGGACTTCCTGGTTTGCGGGGGCGGTCTGCTGGACGGGCTGTGGCGGCGCACTCACGCTGAGCGCGCCGGTCGAGGAAGCGGCCACGGAAGACACCTGCGATACATCCCTTTGCAACGACGCGTTGGTGGCGGGCGGCTGCGCTCCAGATGAGACGGCGGGCGCTGGCTGCTGTAGCTGTGGCCGCACTCGCTGCGCCTGCATGGGCTGCGCCTGCATGGGCTGCGCCTGCATGGGCTGCTCGACTACGAAGTTGAGGTCGTCGAGCTGAGAGCGGGCGCTCGCGGAGTAGGCGTAGTAGCCGCTGACGAGCGTCAGGAGAAGCGCGCCGATCAGCACCATTGCTATGCCGAGGGAACGCCCCAGCAGTAGTCTGCCTAACTGGGACCGGCCGAACCGGGGCGCACCCGGTCTGTGCGCGTGTGCTGGCTCGTTCTGCTGATGGTCGGCTCTCATGCGTGGGTTACTGTACTGTCTCAGGCCGGCGGTCAGGCTGGGTCAATTGGGCTGGAGCGTCTGTCTAAACAGGATTATAGCGTATCCGCAAGTGCGCCCTGAATGGGACGACTTCACAAATGCAATTTATCCCTGTCATTTCGAGCGAAGCGAGAAGTCTTAAGTCGGGAACAGGTTTCGGGCAACGATTTCAGATTCCTCACTCCGCTGCGCTGCGTTCAGAATGACAGTGTTAGGGATTTGTGAAATCGTCTTTGAACGGAAAAGCGCCCGTACACGGGCGCAAGGTGACCACCAAAGTTCTGGCAAGTCATAAACTGAAGCCGAATAGGGGGGACCCAGATCTCCTATCTCGCGCGCGGTATGTGCGCCGCGCCGTTGGCTATGGGCTCGTTCAGGTACACATCGCCGTTGCGGATTTTGAGATTAAACCCACAATCGGGATTGCTGCATACCCACGCCTTGAAGTGTATTGGCGCCCCCTGGCTTCCGAAGTCCGACAGGGGGAGCAAACTTCCTTCCGGGCATACTCTGCATTCCGGCCAAGTCTGCTGCACGGCTTCCTCCTCATTCTACCTACACGACTTTTGAGACCGACTTATAATTCAGGAATTATACCACTATATTATTGCGCTATACAAGTATTTCAAAGTGCTTGTAATATCAGTCTCTGTACTTATGCTCCAAGACTGAATCCGGCCCAGACTTCCAGAAGCACCATTCCTTATAGTCGCATTTAATAAACTAACTTCACCTATGGCATCGCTCCATTTATGATACCAAACCTTTATGCAAAAGCAATGCCCACGGATCACTTTCCCATGCCGCGCCAGGAAACTCAAGGTGAAAGGTATGCGTAAGCGATGCGTTCGTAGATTGCGCCGTCGGGCAGCAGGGTGCTCTTCATGAGGCTGATGGCGTTAACGGCGATGGGTTGGCGCTCGGGCAGAAGCAGCGAGGAGAGGGTGTCTGCTGCGCGGCTGCGGTCGGACCGTGACGCCCTGTGGTGCATCCTGCCGATGGTGAGATGCGGGTTGAATCCGCGCTTTTCGGGAGAGAAGCCGATTGCGGTGAGTGCATCTTCGATGCCTGCCTGAAGCAGCCTGAGCGGTTCTAGGTCGCCGTCAACGCCGATCCAGAGAACACGCGCTCGGTTTGCGTTGGGGAACACGCCCGTTGCGCCAAGTATCAAGCCGAATGGGGTGTGCCGCACCGCGACCTGCGACATCGCTTCCGCGACCGCCGTAACCCGATCCGCATCTATGTCGCCGAGGAACTTGAGGGTCAGGTGAACGCCTTCGGGACGCACGAGGCGCAGGTTGTTGATTTGCTCGCTGCGAAGCTGGTCGATGGCGGCAGCGATGTGTGTCTTAACTTCGTCGCTCAGTTCAACGGCGACGAAGGTGCGGATTTTTTTGCTTTCCGTACCGCTCATGTATGACTTGCCCTGATGCTGTCACGCAGGTCGCGCAATACCTGATACCAATGTATCAGGGTGTCTAGGGAGTATGCGGCGTTTGCCGGGCTGGGATTGGGTATGACGAATACGCGGGAGCGACCGATGGTGTGGGGCTGCAAGCCGAGTTCAATTGAAGATTGCCTGATGTTTTCGGCATGCCGCAGGTAGTTGCGGTATGCGACGACGCCGTGGAAGCAGACTATCAGTGGACTGAAACGCTCCAGTTTCTCCTTCAGCACGGGCGCCCACTCGCGGTAGTCGGCGGCGCGCAGGTCGGACGCGCCTCTCGTGGGGCGCTTCACGATGTCGGTCAGGCCGATGCCCTGTTCGAGCATCTTGTAGTCGGTACTGGCATCGAGCGGCTCGGCGAGCAGGCCGGAGCGGTTGATGGCGGGCCAGAAGCGGTTGCGCGTCGTGGAGAAGTAGTGCCCGACCTCGACCGAGTAGAGGCTGGGGTTCAAGCCGACGAGAATGATGTCGAGGTCCGGCTTCAGGTAGTCGGGCAGAGTGTTCAACGGGAACTCACATCGATGGACAGGATGGGAAGGATAAAGGATGCTTAAGGGTGTTGATATTTTATTCCGGTCATTTCGAGCGAAGCGAGAAATCTAAAAGCGGAGATTGCCGCATGTTCAACGATTTTAGATTCTTCACTCCGCTGCGCTGCGTTCAGAATGACAAGGTGAGTGGGCAGCTTCGTTTAGAACAACCGACTGACAACTCACAACTGATAACCGACAGACTTTAATATGGCATGCGGGCGTCGGGGTGCTCGCGGATGTAGTGTACCTGCCGCACGCTGAAGTCCTCCTGGAGCTGGATGGTTAGGCCGCCGTCCACGACAAGGGCGTGTCCGGTGATGAAGGATGCCTCGTCGGAGCTGAGGAATGCGACGGCGTTGGCGATGTCCAGCGGCACTCCGGTGCGTCGTACCGGGTACTGGTCCTCGAAGTAGCGCAGGCCGCCGGGGTTCTCGTCCCAGCGCTCCTGCTGCCGCTCGGTAACGATGTGGCCCGGGCAGATGGCGTTGACGCGGATGCCGTCGGGGCCGAAGTCTATCGCCATCTGCTTGGTTACGCCGATGACGGCGGACTTGCCGGCTTCGTAGATGAGCTTGCGCGGCGCCATGAGCAAGCCATGCACTGAGGATATGTTGACGATGCTGCCGCCTCCGCTTTCGCGCATGTGGGGGACGGCATGCTTTGCGGCGAGGAAGTGCGCCTTGACGAGGGTTGCCATGCCCGCGTCCCATGCGTCTTCGGTCACGGTGAGGGCGTCGCCGTCGCCCTCGTCGGTGGGGCTGAAAGCGTTGTTGACGAGGATGTCGAGCCTGCCCCAATGGTCGATGGCGATCTGCACCATCGCGGCGATTTCCTCGTGCCTGCCGACGTTGGTGGAGATTGTCTCTGCTGTGCCGCCGGCGGCGCGTATGGCTTCGGCGTTCGCCTCGGCTTCCGCCATGTTGATGTCGGCGATGAGCACGCTTGCGCCCTGCTCGGCCAGGAGGCGAGATGTCGCGCCGCCGATGCCTGCCGCGCCGCCGGTTACTATTGCCACTTTGCCTGCGAATTTGCTCATCATGGACCTCCGTGTGGGGCTAAACGAAATGGATATGAGCAGGCGCAGCGACTTTTATTCGCCATGCAAACGGTGAAGTTCCGCTTCAAGCTCCGCCACGCGAGACTCAGCTAATTCAGCGCGATTCTCGGCTGCAACACGCCCTGACTGCTGTTCTTCATAAGTGAGCAACCACCGTCCCGCGGTGGCATCCCAGAATCGCAGCTCCCCTTCTTCCCACCACAAGTCCAAGCCCAGCGCATCACTATGCGCCCACACCCGACCGTCAGGCTCATTCTGCATCTCCAGACGCTCATATTCCCCATCCGCCAACCGCTCACCCACCAACGGCTCACCGTAGAAATCACCACCCGTCGCATCAAACCGCCAGTACTCGCCCACACCAAGTTCGGCGTACAAATCCCTCTTGCTTCCAAAGTCTCTTCTCGCGGTGCTTGGCGAACCTATCTCAAGTATGAAGTCCGGTGGCTTGCCCACCTCCCACAGCAGGTATGTGTTGTTGCCTTCCAGCGACAGAGACTTTTGCGCCTCTTCCGACAGATCGAAGACCACATAGCAGTCAGGCGACACCGAGCGGCGATTGTCGCCCTCGACATAGTAGATGAAGGTATCGCCGTTCGCCCAAGCGCCGGGCACATCTTTGAAGTATGCGAGTATGATGCTGAGTATTCTGACATAGATGGGCGCTTGGTACTCACCGTCGGGCAATGGCATTCCGTCCGATTCAGGATAAAATATGGTGGTAGCGGTTCCAGTCGCCATGAAACCCTCCTTATTTGTTTTGTGATTCTATCACAGACGAACAAGCGCAACGCCGACCCGCCTGTGAACGGCTGAGTCGGCGTTGATAAGGTTGACCTAACCTACACTATTGGTGTTCCAGTTCATTTCGGCCAGTCCTCTGCCATGCTTATGGAGTTGAGGACGAATAGCTCATCTGCCTTGCAAGAGGGATCCGGACGGCAATTGTAACTCGGCATATGACTCGTCTGCCAATAGGTTTCAACACTTATCCCATCAATAACCGTCAATCTCGCGCGCCAGTCTAAATTGACATTGGAACGGGGGCGTTGCTACCATGAGGGCTGGCGCGCGTTTGCGCGTTAGTACGAGACGGAGAGCACCAGCCTTGTCTAATGTAAAGAGCCTTCAATGCCGTGAATGCGGCAGCGAGTACCCCGTCGAGCCGCAGTATGTCTGCGACTTCTGCTTTGGGCCGCTTGAGGTGAGCTATGACTACGATGCAGTAGCAAGGGTCATCAGCCGCGAGCGCATCAAAAAGGGTCCGCTGACGATGTGGCGCTACCACGACCTGCTGCCGGTTGACGCGGAGATGGCTCTGGATATGAACACGGGGTTTACGCCCCTGATTCGCGCGAAGAACCTAGGCAGGCTGCTGGGCCTGAACAACCTGTACATCAAGAACGACAGCGTGAACCCGACATTCTCGTTCAAGGACAGGGTGGTGTCGGTGGCATCGGCGAAGGCGCTGGAGTTCGAGTTCGATACGCTGGCGTGCGCCTCAACGGGCAATCTCGCGGGGTCGGTGTCGGCGCACGGCGCGAAGGCGGGGATGAAAACGATGGTGTTCTTCCCGTCGGACCTGGAGCGCGGCAAGATACTGGGCGCGGGCATTTACGGCGCGACGCTTGTTGCCGTCGATGGCACATACGACCAGGTGAACAGGCTGTGCAGCGAGCTTGCGGACAACCACCGCTGGGCGTTCGTGAATATCAACATGCGCCCGTTCTACTCGGAGGGGAGCAAGACACTGGCTTACGAGGTGGCGGAGCAGCTTGGCTGGCGCGCGCCGGACGCGTGCGTGGTGCCGGGGGCTTCGGGTTCGCTGTTCACGAAGATATACAAGGGGCTGAACGAGCTTGCGGACTTAGGGCTGATAGATTCGGCGGCGCACACGAAGATGCACATCGCGCAGGCCGAGGGGTGCTCGCCAATCGTGACGGCATACGACGAGGATACGCCGCATGTGCGCCCTGTTACGCCGGATACTATCGCGAAGTCTCTCGCCATCGGCAATCCGGCGGACGGCTTCTACTCCATCAAGACTATCGAGAGAAGCGGCGGCAGCGCGGTTGCGGCGCCGGAGGACGAGGTGGTGGAGGGGATTCAACTGCTCGCAGAGACGGAAGGCATCTTCACGGAGACGGCGGGCGGCGTGGTGATTTCAGGGCTGCGGAAGCTGGCGAAGAGCGGCAAGATACGGCCGGACGACCTGACGGTGGCGTACATCACGGGCAACGGTCTGAAGACGCAAGAGGTGGTTGAACCCGTGATAGACCCGGTGTTCACCACGCCCGCATACGACGACTTCATGACCAACATGGCAGCGCGGGAAGAAAGAAATGGTGGGAGCAATGGCTAAGAGACGCGTCAGGTTCACCTTCCCGGAACAGCTGATAACCGAGCCCCTGATATACAACCTGGGGCGCAACTTCGAGATCATCACGAACATCCGGCGAGCGAACGTGCAGGAGCGCGTAGGCTGGGTTGTGCTGGAACTCGAGGGCGATGACGGGGAGATAGAGCGCGGGCTGGAGTGGATGACGGAGGCGGGCGTGCGGGTGGACCCGATCATCGGCGATCTGATCGAGGGGTAGGGCCTAACATCGATAGACTGCTTTCCTGTCCCTTTTCAACTTCTCTGCAAGGGGACACGCAACCGAATTGAATCGAAACAACCCAATTGGAGGAATACCCGACATGAGCATATCGGTGAGGATCCCGACACCGCTTCGACGCGTGACTGACGGCGCGGACAAGGTGGATGCGGACGGCTCGACGCTGGAAGAGATTATCGGATCGCTGGAGAGCCAGTATCCGGGCATCAAGGCGCGGCTGTGCGACGAAGAGGGCGAGCTTCGCAACTTCGTGAACGTCTATATCAATGGCGAGGACGTGCGCTTCCTCGACGGACTGGGCACCGCGACGAAGAGCGGGGACGAGGTCAGCATCGTGCCAGCAGTTGCGGGCGGCTGCTAACCAGCATCGCGGACTTTCCATAATCCGCTCACTGCACTCCCATTCTTAACCTTCCTCCTTATCGACGGGGGAAGGGTCTTGTTTGCCACAGACACCTTATGATGCCTCATGCGCCGAGAGTTGCATCAGGCGCGATTGAATGAGGCGAGCCACTTCTGCTTCTGGTCGCGGCGCGTCTGCTCGTCGGGCGGCGTGAAGCGGCTGTGGAACTCGCGGCGGTAGTCGGCGAACTCGCCTGCGGCTATGGCAGCGCGCATCTCTTCCATCAGGCGCAGGATGAAGCGCAGGTTGTGTATCGTCGCCAGCCGGTATGCCAGCAGTTCCTTCGCGCGAAAGAGGTGATGCACATAGGCTGCCGTGTAGGTGCGGCAGGTGTAGCAGTCGCAGCCTTCCTCTATGGGCGCGTACTTTCGCTTGTAGCGTCCCGCGGTGATGTTCAGCCTGCCCTCGCGCACGAATAGCGCGCCGTTGCGTGCGACGCGCGTGGGCAGCACGCAGTCGAACATGTCGATACCGCGCGCCACGCACTCGACGAGGTCCTCGGGCGAGCCTACGCCCATGAGGTAGCGGGGCGCGTCAACGGGCAGCATCGGCGTCGTTATCTCCACGGTGTCGTACATCGCCTGCTTGGACTCGCCGACGCTCAGACCGCCTATGGAGTAGCCGGGAAAGCCGACGCCGGTTATGAATTCGGCGGACTTGCGGCGCAGATCCGGGAACAGACCGCCCTGCACGATGCCGAAGAGCCGCTGGTCGGCGCGGGTGTGCGCTTCCACGCAGCGCAGGAGCCAGCGGTTCGTCTTGTCCACTGCGGCGTCCACAGTCTCATAGTCGCTGTCGGCAGGGGCGCAGATGTCGAGGGGCATGATGATGTCCGCGCCGATTCCCTGCTGGTGCCGGACCGCCGCCTCGGGGCTGAAGGTGTGCTCGCTGCCATCTATGTGGGACTTGAAGATGATGGCGTCCTCGGTGATCTTTCGGAGGTGTTCCAAGCTGAATCCCTGAAAGCCACCGCTGTCGGTGAGAGTCGCGCCGTGCCACTGCATGAAGCCGTGCAGCCCGCCGTGGTCTTGCACAATGTCCACTCCGGGTCGCAGGTAGAGGTGGTAGGTGTTGGCAAGGACGATGTCCGCGCCGATGTCGCGCAGGTCGGCGGAGTCGAGTGCCTTGACCGAGCCCTGCGTTGCGACGGGCATGAAGGTGGGTGTGGGAACGTCACCGTGCGGAGTGCGCAGGGCGCCGATGCGGGCGTTGCCATCGGTGGCGGTGAGGGTGAAGAAGGGCATGCCGGTATTTTACAGGTATGTTTCTAGCGGCGCATCTCCTGTTCCACCCGCTCTGCCAAATAGATTTTCATGAGAGATTCGTAGGGAATATCCCGCTTATTCGCCAATACTTTCAAGTCATCAATCACCGACTGCGGCAAAGTGATGGATACAGTCTTGTCAGGAAGGCTTGACGTGGACGGCTTCAGATTCGGCATCTCCACCCGTTCAGCCTCGGTCCAGTCAACGTAGTCTGCGGAGTCATGCGTAGCCCAGAACTTGCGCTCTTCATCCTCGGAGTCAAACTTAGGTATCGGTTTCTTAAGCGTCGTCATAATTCCTACGCTCCCGCCTGCTCATGTCTCTGGCAGAAATAACGCGAATGAGGTCTTGTCTAAGGGTAAAGACTACGAATAGCCTACGGGCTTCATTCGTCCGACCATAAGCATAATACCTCAGTTCGCCCCAAATCTGCTCATGCGGTTCTGCGATGACAAGTGGACTATTCAAGAAGACCTGCTCAGACTCTGCGTTAGTCACGCCATGTCTTAACCAGTTCTTCTCATTATTGCCATCATCCCACTGGAATCCCCTGATTTCATCAAAATCAATCATTTACATTCCGAATGTATCGCATGTCATCATAACACCGAATCCTTATGAACTGGAAAGGCAACGGAGACCTTCAGCCTCGGATGCCCTGTATGACGAGCTGGACGCCCATGGCGAGTATGACAACCATGAGAAGGCGCATTATCCACGGACCGCGCACCTTGCCGGAGAGACGCGCGCCAATCTGCCCGCCGGTTACGAGGCCTATGCCCGCGAATATGAATGTGGGGAACCACTCGATGTTGCCCAAGAAAGCGTGAGTCGTCGCACCGGCGGTTGTGTAGAAGGACAGCGCGAAGATGGATGTGGCGACCGCGACCTGCACCGGGAAGCCGAAGGCATAGACGAGTATAGGAGTGCGTAGGAAGCCCCCGCCTATGCCGAAGAAGCTGGATATGAAGCCGAGCACGAAGTTGATGAGTACGGCCCACCTTTCGCTCAGACGATAGCGGTATGTCTCGCCGGACTCCGCTGTTATGCGGCGGCGGTGCAGGGTCTGGGGATCGATGAAGCTCCGCCTCCGGCTTCTAGCGCGCGCAAGGCGCGAGTGACGCCCGGTGTCGAACTGCTGGGTGGCTAATCGCGCCGCGAGGATGATCAGTATGAAGCCGAAAGCGGTATCGTAGATGCCCGGCAGTCCGGCGAGCGCCTGCTTGAGGATGAAGGGCGCGATGACCGAACCGGGAATGGCGGCAGCGGCGAAGAGATATGCACTCCGCTTGTCCACGACACGCATGTAACGATAGGCAAACGCGCCGGATATGCTGTTGGCGGCGACAAGGGCGAGGACGGTGCCGGAGACAACGGTAGGCTCTATGCCAGGGAAGAATATACGCAGGATGGGTACGAGGATGAAACCGCCGCCCGCACCGACCAGAACTCCGAAGACGCCGGTTATGAACCCGACTACGGCAAGTGTCAGCCACTCGATTGCCTGCTGCCAACCGAAAGCAGGCAACCACTCGATTCCGGAGCCGGTGAGCCAGTCCAGCCCCGGCATTTAGTCCACCGCCAGGGCCTCTAGGGTTTGCTGCACCAGCGCCGGAGGCACATCGTTGCGAGTGGTGGCGTTGCCGATGCCGTCGAGGAGCACCCAGCGTATGGCGCGGCCTGCGACCTTTTTGTCGGACATCATGGCGTTACTTACGACTTCGATGTCGATCTCGCCACAGGTGAGGGGCAAGCCGTAGCTTTCGAGCAGCACGCGCTGCCGCTCGACTTCCTCGGCGGACATCATGCCCATCGCCTCGCCGATGCGAGCCGCGCCCATCATGCCTACGCTGACCGCCTCGCCGTGCAGGAAGCTGCCGTAGCCGGTGGCGGCTTCGATGGCGTGGCCGATGGTGTGACCGTAGTTCAACAGGATACGAATGCCCAGCGTTTCGCGCTCGTCCTGCGAGACGATGTTCGCCTTGATAGCCACGCTGCGGCGTATGATGCCGGTGGCGATGTCCTGTTCGAGGGCGAGCAGTGACGCCCTGTGGGTCTCGAAGTCATCGAGCAGGTCGCGGTCCAGGATCAGGCCGTGCTTGATCGCCTCAGCCCAGCCGGAAGTGAGTTCGCGCGGGGGCAGAGTCTGGAGGGCGCTTACGTCGGAAAGGACGAACTTCGGCTGGTAGAACGCGCCGACGAGGTTCTTGCCCTGCGGCAGGTCAACGGCGGTCTTGCCACCTATTGCGGCGTCCATCATGCCGAGCAGGCTTGTGGGCACCTGCGCGAATGGCAAGCCGCGCAGGTAGGTCGCGGCTACGAAGCCGGCGAGATCGCCGACGACACCGCCGCCGACCGCGACTATCAGGTGTCCGCGCTCTGCCTTGCGCTCGGCAAGCCAGCGATATACGAGCTGCACAGTCTCCAGCGTCTTGTGTGTCTCGCCGGCGGGCATGATGAACATGTGCGCGGCGATGCCGGCGGCTTCGAGGGAGAACTGCGCGCGGCGCGCCTGCCGATGGACGCCCTCGTCGGTAATGATGTACGCGGTGGACGTGTCAAGCAAGGAGTTAACGCGCTCGCCTATCTCTTCGATGATGTCCCAGCCCACCCATATCGGATGGTCGCCCTGGGATGTCTTGACGATGGCGGCGAGGTCGGAGTAGGAGGTCGGAGTGGTCATGTCGGTGTGCAGTCTCTCAGAAGGGAATTAACATCGATGTACAGGATGAATAGGATAAAGGGTTTCTTCAGGCTTGGTCTTGCAGGTTTTCGGCTCGTTCGCGCATCCAATCGGGGTAGGCTTTCCAGCATATCGCTTCATCGTCGTCATTGAGTATGTCGAAGGCTCTGACGACTTCGTGGGCTGCCTGCTCAGGGGAAATGATGTCGGTGTGGACCGTCCAGTGAGCAAGAGTATAGTTCAGCTGGCGCAGGGACTTCAAGGAACGGATGCGGTCGAGGGGGTCGTCCGCAGCGAGCATGGGGCGCACTATTGCGTCGTCGCCGACGCTCTGCGCCAGGACACGCTCGTATATCGTCTCGGGCGATGCTTCCAGGCATACGACGGTGCCGTTCCGCATCATGGCGGCGCGGTTGCCGGCGCTCTCGGCGATGCCGCCGCCGGTGGAGACGACCTGCCGCTCAGACTCGCACGCGGCGAGCAGGGTCTGTGTTTCCAGCGCGCGAAAGTGCGGCTCTCCGTGCTCCGCGAAGATGGCGTCTATGGTCGTGCCGGCGTCCGCTTCGATGCGCTCGTCGAGGTCAACGAATCGCCAGCCAAGGATGCGAGCGGCCTCGCGCCCGATGGTCGTCTTGCCGGCGCCGGAGAAGCCTGTGATGAAGATGTTTGGTTTCAATTATCAGCCATTCCGTAGTTCGATTTGCCAGTTGGCTAGTGTTTCATGGCAGCTTTCATGTTACTCCGATTTAGCGGGCGTGTGAACCACCGCAAGATGTCCATGATTGATTTGCTATGCTAATTTCAGAACACTATAATCACGCTCACAATGGAATGAGCATTGCAAGATGGAGATGCGAAGCTATGTTGTCCACAGAATCCAAGCGGCGACTGCAATCAACAGGACTAACGGCAAGGACAGTCAATCCAACCATCTGGACCGAAGAGACACTCCGAGAGGATGCGGCAGTAATAGTCAAACTCTTCCGTGAGGGCAAACTTTCGCAGAATGATATGGAGATAATCCTCTCATTGATGCTGTCCGGATACATCTTGTCGGAGGCTGACGTAATGACATCTGAAATCGAGGATGCTTTTACGCAGATGCTCATCGAGCAAATTGCCAATAACAGATAGTTCTGCAGCGAAGTAAGGGCGAGAGGCGACATGGAACGACAAGACAACGATTCACAGGAGGAATACCAGGGACAAGAGCCTTCTTCCACAGATCCTAACGAAGGCACAGAAGTCGATGCTCTCGCAGAGCTCATAGGAGAAGAAACCTATGAGCATGTCCCGCCCGAATCTAGGAGCAGGATAACCAGGTCTATATCCATCTTTACCTCAATCGGCGGCGACAGATTCAGCCCGCTGTTTCGCAGCCTCACACCCGAGCATATCTCAAAGATACTTGAAAACTCTGAAAGAAGCGGCGAGCGTGAGCACGATTCACAAGCATCGGCGCGAAGATACCAATTCCTCTACTTCCTGATAGGTCTAATCGCCGCCATCGGACTTATCGTTTTCTTCTCGCTGACGGACGACAGGGTAACTCTGACGACCGTCATAGTTGCGATTCTCGGCTTTGTCGGCGGCTTCGGCTTAGGACTAAACAGAGGACGCCGGTAATTCAAAGCAATCGTCCCTAGCCGGTTGTGAGGAGGGCGACGTTGCCGGCGGCGAACATGGCGTCGAGTGGGGCTTGCTGGCCGGTCCACATCTCGAAGGCTGCCGCGCCCTGGTAGATGAGCATGGGCATGCCGCCGAGCGCGGTTGCTCCCGCGTTGCGAGCGCCTGCGAGGAACGGGGTGTTCTGCGGGTTATAGACCATGTCCATGACTACCGCTTCGTGGGATATTATGCCGCCGGAGAGCGGTGTCTGCCCTTCGGTGTCTCCGTGCCGCATTCCCACGGAGGTGCAGTTGACGATGAGGTCGGATTCGAGCGCGACAGGCTCAAGAGTCGTATTGTCCAGCATGGCGGCGAGCACACTAACCGCGTCGTTGTGCAGGGCGGCGGAAAGCGTCTCGGCGCGAGAGACGTTGCGATTGGCGATGGTGATGGATGCGACTCCTTCACGGCAGAGGGCGAACGCGGCGGCACGCGCAGCGCCACCTGCGCCGAGAAGCAGCACTCTCTTGCCCGCAGGCTCGAAGCCGCCGTCTTCCTTCAGCTCGCGCATGAAGCCGTGCGCGTCTGTGTTGTGTCCGACGAGTCGTCCCGCGGTCTTGACGATGGTGTTCACCGCGCCAATGGACTGCGCCAGGGGATCAACCTCATCCAGCAGGGCGATGACGCTCTCCTTGTGCGGGATGGTCACATTCGCGCCGATGAAATCGCCGCTGCGCAGCTTTGCCACCTCCTCGGCGAGACCTTCCGGCGGCGTCTCCCACGCGAGGTATTGCACGTCCAGCCCGTAGTGGTTGAAAGCCGCCTGCTGGAACGCCGGCGACAATGAGTGCGAAAGCGGGTAGCCGAATATGCCTGCTAGCTGTGTCATAGCGCTACCTCCGATATTGGTTATCAGTTGTCAGTTGTCAGTTGTCAGTTTTCAGTATATCAGTATGGTACGGAGCGGTCATTATCGTGCAAGAAGATGCTCCATCCGTCGGGTCGGCGACGTCATTGAGAAGGGGAGTCGCATGGTGGGAAGGTCCAATTGCCGCTATTGCGCCCCTCATCTACATTGACCCGAGCCGAGGCATCTGCTTACGATTATTCTAATGTTTGTGCTGGACAGTTGCTAAATACTAGGATTTGCCATGACCGACTACGACGATATAGTGAGACAGATCGCCGGATGCACGCGCTGCGCGCTGTCGGAGAGGCGCACGCGCACCGTGCCCGGGAACGGCTCGACGAGCGCGGACATCATGTTCATCGGCGAAGCGCCAGGCTACAACGAGGACCAGCAGGGGCTGCCGTTCGTGGGCGCGGCGGGCAATGTGCTTACGGACCTGCTGGCGGGCATAGGGCTGAGGCGCTCGGACGTGTATATCACGAATATGGTGAAGTGCCGCCCCAACAACAACCGCGACCCTCTGAGCGGCGAGATCGAGGCGTGTTCCGGCTACCTCGACGCGCAGATAGAGCTTATCGACCCAAAGGTTATCGTCGCGCTGGGGCGCTATTCGTTCGGCAAGTTCTTTCCGGGGCGCAGCATCAGCCGTGAGAGAGGCAAGCCGCGCTCGTGGCAGGGGCGCATGATATATCCGATGTACCATCCCGCTGCTACACTGCACAACCCGCGACTGCGCCCGGCGCTTGAGAACGACTTCCGCAACCTGCTGCCGCTCGTAGAAGAGGTTATCGCGATGCCGCCGGAAGACGCGGTGGATGAGGATGAGGGGCAGCAAGCCCAGCAGATGAGCCTGTTCTAGGTGGGGCTGACATCAATGTACAGGATTGGCAGGATAGGGCTGCTCGGCTTTGTTCTGTTGATTGTCATGGGTTGCGGCGTTACCGAGCCGCCTTTGCCGTCTGTGCCACTGCCCGTCCCATCCGTGCTGAAGGCTGAGCCAAGCGCGACTCCGGCTCCTACGGAATCCGCTCCCACAACCACGCCTACAGCGCCACAGACGCCTTCCGGCGACGAGGGCATCACACTGACCATCAGCGTCGCGCCTGACTCGCAGGACATTCCCGACTACAACCGCGGGGACTGGCGGCACTGGATTGACGCGGACCGCGACTGCCAGGATGCGCGGCAAGAGGCGCTCATCGCCGAATCGCTTAGTTCCGTCGTGTATGAGACGCAAGACCAATGCCGCGTCGAGAGCGGCGACTGGTTCGGAGCGTACACAGGGGAGTCGTTCGCGGATCCAGGCGACCTCGATGTTGACCACATGGTTCCTCTTGAGAACGCGCACAGGTCGGGCGGCTGGGCATGGTCTAAGGAGCGCAAGGCTGATTACGCCAACGACCTGTCATACGCGAACCACCTGATCGCTGTGCAGGCGTCGGCAAACCGGCGAAAGGGCAGCAAGGGACCGGAGGAGTGGAAGCCGCCGCGCCGCGAGTACTGGTGCGAGTACGCGACCGACTGGGTGACGATCAAGCATGGCTGGGGACTGACGGCAAATCCGAGCGAGGCGGACGCCCTGCGCGAGATGCTTGCGAGTTGCGCCGAACCGGTTACGCTGGTGGTGGCGGCGGTTGATGGCGCTGTCTTGCCATCTTCCACGCCCGACTCTACTGCGGCAACTCCGGAGCCGGTGGCGGACGGCCCATTGCGCTACGACCCTGACGGGCCTGACCGCGACTGCGGCGACTTTGACACCTGGAACGAGGCGCAGGCGTTCTACATCGCTGCGGGTGGGCCTGATACCGACCGACACCGGCTCGACGGGGACGGCGACGGGGTGGCGTGCGCTTCGCTGCGGGGGAATTGACCTCCGAAACAGTTGTCATCTGATGCCAGTGCCTGTTCGGTCTTCTGATGCATGCTAGAATCAGCGTGTGCGTGATTATATTGAGCGGTTCACACGGATTGCCGTAAATCAGGAAGAGGGAGGCGCGAGATGGCTACGCAGCGCAGCGGTACGCTGGTTACTTACGAAGACTACTGCAACATGCCTGATGACGAGCGCTACGAAGTGATAGACGGAGAGTTGATAATGGTAGCTGCGCCGCGCAGGGTGCACCAGGCAAGTTCGAGGAATATCAGCACGCCACTGGACATATATGTGAAGACGCACCGGCTGGGCGAGATGTATTACGCGCCGACGGATGTGATTCTGTCGGACATAAACGTCGTGCAGCCGGACATACTCTTCGTGAGCAACGCGCGGTCGCACATACTGGTGGACGAAGGTATCAGGGGCGCGCCGGACCTGGTGATAGAGATACTCTCTCCTTCAACGGCGCAGTTGGACAAGGTTCGTAAGCGAGAGCTGTATGCGCGCTTCCGCGTGCCGGAATACTGGCAGGCGGACGCAGACGACCTCAATGTATTGGTTCTCACACTTGCGGGCGACGACTACGAAACGGCCGGTGTGTACGGCTTGGGCGAGACTCTTGCGTCGCCACTTCTGCCGGGGTTCACGTTGGACATTGACGATATATTCACCGCCTAAGCAGGAATCAGAGACTGGAGGCGCGAGATGGCTACGCAGCGCGGCGGAACGCTGGTCACTTATGAAGACTACCGCAACACGCCCGAAGACGAGCGGTATGAGCTGATAGACGGGGAACTGATTATGGTGGCAGCGCCAAACATGGTGCACCAGATGATTCAGGACAATATCGGGTGGCTACTAAATATGTTTATAAGGGCGAATAATCTGGGCAGGTTGTTCCAGTCGGTTACCGATGTATATCTGTCCGATACGAATGTTGTACAGCCGGATTTGATGTTCGTGAGCAGAGAACGGGCGCATATACTGACTTACGGCGTTATCAACGGCGCGCCCGACCTAGTTGTGGAAATCCTCTCTCCGTCCACCGCGCAACGCGATAGAACGCAGAAGCGTGAGCTATACGCTCGTTTCGGCGCGCCGGAATACTGGCAGGCGGATGCTGAGACCCGTAGCGTGGCGGTGCTGACGCTGGCAGGCGACAACTATGAATTGGCGGGCGAATATGGCATGGGGGAGACACTGACCTCGCCGCTGCTGGCGGGGTTCACGCTGGATATTGACGACATATTCGATGCCGATGTCTTGGCTTTGCAGGACGCATAAGATTTCATACAAGGGAGAGACAGAATGACGGGCGCAGACCTGGTTGCACGGATACTGAAGCAAGAGGGCGTGGACTTTATGGGGGTCATTCCCTTCAATTCGCTTGAGGAGGCGGCGGCGAAGGCTGGAATCCGTCCGCTGATATTCCGGCAGGAGCGGGTGGGCGTGAACCTTGCGGACGCGTACACGCGCATTACGAACGGCAGAGGCACGGGCGTGTTCTCGATGCAGGCGGGGCCGGGCGCGGAGAACGCATTCGCGGGCGTGGCGCAGGCATACGCCGACTCTGTGCCGATCCTGCTGCTGCCAGCGTCCGCGCCGCGCAACCGCTCAGGCGTGCATCCCACATTCAGTCCGAGCCGCACCTACGAGTCGGTGGTGAAGTGGTCGGGCAGGATAGAGCTGCCGGAGGAGATTCCGAACGCGCTGCGGCGCGCTTTCAGCCAGCTGCGACTGGGGCGGCCAAGCCCGGTGCTGCTGGAGCTGCCGAGCGACATACTGCGCGGCGAACTGAACAACGGGGATGCGCCGTACATGCCCGTGCGTCAGAGGCGGTCTATGGGCGATTCGCAGGATGTGAGCGATGCTGCGAAGATTCTGATTGGCGCGCAAGACCCGGTCATACACGCCGGACAGGGCGTGCTGTACGCAGAGGCGTGGGACGAACTGCAGGAACTCGCGGAGTTGACGCAGACGCCGGTGATGACCTCAATGGCGGGCAAGAGCGCGTTCCGCGAGGACCACCCGCTTTCTCTGGGCACGCGCTCCAGCACCACGACCGGCATGGTCGTTCATTTCCTCGACAAGGCGGATGTAGTGTTCGGCATCGGTTGCAGCTTCACGCGCATGCATTACGGCGCGGACCTGTTCGATAGCAAGGTGCTGG
This sequence comes from Dehalococcoidia bacterium, assembly GCA_965203955.1. Taxonomy (GTDB): domain Bacteria; phylum Chloroflexota; class Dehalococcoidia; order Lucifugimonadales; family JADFKI01; genus Bin90. The sequence goes on from OZ241923.1 coordinate 1,423,844, forward strand.
TGCATGTGACCAACGACGAGAACGATGTGAACAAGGACTATTCGCCGGATGTGGCGGTCGTGGGTGACGCCAAGCTGGTGATGCGGCAGGTCATCGACGAGGTAAAGGCGATGCTCGCCGAGAACGGCGGTGAGCGCGTTGAGCGCGGCGATGTGGCGGGCGAGGTCAAGGCGGTGCGCGAGGAGTGGATGCAGGACTGGCTGCCGAAGATGCACTCGGACGCCACGCCCATCAATCCATTCCGCGCGCTCAACGACCTGTCGAAGGCGATAGATCAAAAGAACACGATAATGAATCACGACTCCGGCAGCCCGCGCGACCAGATGATTCCGTTCTACCAGACGGTCACGCCGCGCGGCTTCATCGCGTGGGGCAAGTCAACGCAGCTTGGGTACAGCCTGGGCGCGGCGATGGGCAGCAAGCTGGCGGCGCCGGACAAGCTGTGCGTCAACGTCATCGGCGACTACGGCTTCGGCATGGTCGGCACGGACCTTGAGACGGCGGTGCGCGAGAACATCCCGATCCTGACGGTGGTGCTGAATAACTCGTCCATGGGGATATACAGGCCGGAACACTTCGCCACGGCGCACGAGCTGTACGGCACGAAGACTACCGGCGGCGACTTCGTGAAGATGGCGGAGGCGCTGGGAGCGCACAGCGAGCGCGTAACGCAGCCGGAGGATGTGATCGGGGCGGTGCAGCGTTGCGCGGGAATCGTTGAGTCGGGACAGACGGCTCTGCTGGAAATAGTAACGGACGCAGACGAGAAGGACATGCCGTTCAGGCAGTTCTAGGGTTTCACGGAAGCCAACAGGATGTACGGGATAGGGAGGATGCTTGTCCCTATCCCCTCAACTTTGTTGCAGGCGGCGCAGTTGTTCACGCAGGCGCGCCGCTTCCGCCTCGGCGGATAGACGTGCCTGCCGTTCCTGCTGCACTACCGCCTCGGCTTCCTGACGCATCTGCCGTTCGCGTTGCGCTTCGGTTTCCGCCGACTGGCGTGCTTCGATCTCCTCGCCAAGGTCGCCAAGCCATTGCCCCGTGGCGCTGTCTTTCAGGAAAAAGGTACTTAAACCGTCCTCCGACCTTTGATAAAAGTCCACGCCAAGAACTTCGCTGCGCGACCAAGTATTGCCGTTGGGTTCGGTGTGCAGCTCGAATCGCACGTACTCGCCGTCCACCAGACGCTCGCCCACCAGCGGCTCGCCATAGTAGCCGTGCTTGTCCAGCCGCCAGTATTCGGTCACGCCCATGCGGGCGTACAACTCCCGCTTGTGCGTCAGATCATTTTGCGCCGTGCTTTCCGACGCCACCTCCAGCACAAAGTCCGGCGGCTTGCCCCATTCATCTATGCGGTAGCTGCGTCGCTCAGCCTCGATAAAACTTGCGGGCACACCGAATACAATGTAGCCATCAGGCACGATGACCGAGCCGGGCGTATCAGAGTCGTAGATCACGTTGGACTGATTTGACCAGAGCACATTGGGGTCGTTCTTGTAGCGCGCCCTGAGTATGGACATTAAATATAGAATCGTGTCAGCTTGCTGCATCGCGTCTTCAGGCGGCTCCGGGGCGTCGTTGATGAGTTCGTACCAGGGTGTTTCAACTGCGTCCGGCAGCGGCGACGCTTTGGTCGTGGGTGTTGTCATAATCGAGTCTCCGGCGGACTACATTGGGGTTGGCGACATTGTAGCATAGGCAGAGAGCGAAACTCCCTGAGCTTGGGGTCAGGCGAGTAGCCTGAAAGTGCTCAAAAATCGCTTTGTTGCTTATTGATGCAGATCATGCGATTTTTGGCGATTTTACGAAACATTTGACGCCTTGCGGGAGGATTTTTGCAGCAATAGTATAGTCGGATACCTTCAAATACATCCGACACTTGCTGCCGTTTTTGAGCGTTCTTTTCGCTTATTTCAGTATGCCAGATGATCCGGATGGGAGAGGATACCGCGATTGTCCAGCCGCACCCAGCAACCCGGCCAGATATGGGACGCAGCGCTAGGAGAGTTGCAACTGCAAGTCGCGCGCCCCGCCTTCGAGACCTGGCTAAGGGATACCGACGGCGTGGCGCACAGGGATGGCGAGTTCATTGTGGGCACGGCGAACGCATTCGTCTCCGAGATGCTGGAACACCGCATGTACCCGCTGATCGAGCGCGCCATCGAGCACGTCATAGGCGAGCCGACAGCGGTACGCTTCCAAGTGGTAACGCAATCCGGCGCGCCTGATGGCAGGCAATCGGATATGCCGGCTCTTGCCGATGAGGACAGCGAGCAACAACCGGGGACTACAACACCGCTCCAGCAGCCCGCAGAGCATGGGCGGGCGGGCAGGCATCCTCTGTCACCTCCCCCATCGCTGAACAATCGCTACACCTTCGGGCGCTTCATCGTGGGCAAGTCCAACGAACTTGCGCACGCGGCGGCGCGAGCGGTGGCGGACAACCCCGGCAATGTCTATAACCCGCTGGTGCTCTACTCGGATGTCGGTCTCGGCAAGACGCACCTGATGCATGCCATTGGTCATCAGGCGGTTTCAAGCGGGATGCAACCTGTATATCTGACCACCGAAGAGTTCACGAATGAGTTCATCGCAGCTATCAAAGAGGGCACGACCGACGGGTTCCGCGCGCGCTACCGGGGCGCGGATATGCTTCTGCTTGACGACATCCAGTTCCTCATCGGCAAAGAACAGATGCAGGAGGGGTTCTTCCACACCTTCAACGCGCTGCATATGAGCAACCGGCAGATTGTCATCACATGCGACAGGCCTGTGTCCGCGCTGAGGACATTGGAAGAGCGAATCACTTCACGGCTGGAGTGGGGGCTGGTAGTGGACATAAACCCGCCGGATTTGGAAACACGAACCGCCATTCTGCACGCGAAGGCGGAGCAGATGGGACTGAACATAGATGCGTCCGCGCTGGGGCTACTTGCCGAGCGCATATCAAGGAACATCCGCGAGCTTGAAGGGATACTCAATCGCGTCGTGGCATACGCACAACTCACGAAGCGCACACTGGACGCGGAACTGGCGCGGCACGTGATTGAGGGTACGCTGGACGACAGCGCAAGACATCAGCCGACCGAGCAGGAAACTCTGGACGCGGTGTCGGCGCACTTCGGGGTTGACCTGGAAACGCTGCGCGGACGCAAGCGCGACAAGAAGACGGCGCTTGCGCGTCAGGTCGCCATGTACATCCTGCGAGAGGACGCGCAGATGAACGCGAGCGCAATCGCCAGAACACTTGGCAGGAAGGACCACACGACCGTCCTGTACGGGTGCAAAACTATCGAAAATCAGCAAAATGCCGATGCGAAACTACGGCGGGACATATTGCAAATCCGCCAGTCGATGTCCTGAGCCGGCCGGGTTCGATATATTCGCACATCCACTTGCGGCGCCCGCCCCTACCTCTGTGACGATGGTCAGAACTAACTTTCCGCGCGGGTGAACTATCCAGCGTGTAGTCTTAATTTTGACCCATGCCTGAACAAGTAATGAACAATCGGCGCTCAGTAGTGTGGATAACTCGCTAATTTCTGTGGATAAGTGGCGCGGAATGTGAATAAGTCAGGTTTGTAACATTCCAAGAAAAGTTCTATCCACTCTGACACTCACACTTTCCACGATAACCATAAAGCTATCCACATGATATACATGGTAGAATGGCGGCGAACCGCGGACACATTCCGGGCAGCGACGCAGCAATGCAGCACGGGTATCATGAGGTGGACACTCCGGGCCTCTGCATGTTCCCAATGGATAGCATCACGGCTATCCCCATTATCCACACCCTTATTATTATCGTTATTATCTATGAGAATCTGATGATAGATGAAGTAGTTATCCACATCCGTAGCGGTAATGGCGGCGATGGGGCCGTTAGTGGCCGACGTGAAAAGTTTGTGCCGCGTGGAGGTCCCGATGGAGGCGATGGGGGGAGCGGTGGGAAGATCATTGCCAAGTGCGACGAGAATATGAACACACTGCTTGCCTTCCGGTACGAGCGAAGGTTCGCTGCGGGTGACGGACGCAATGGCGCGTCCGCACTGAAGCATGGGGCAGATGGGGAGGATGTGGTAATACGGATGCCGGTAGGGACGCAGGTGTGGGATGCGGACTCGGAGCCTCCACTGATGCTTGCCGACCTGACGACGCCGGGGCAGACTGTGGAGCTGGCTCATGGCGGCGGCGGTGGTCGTGGCAACGCCTACTTCGCATCTGCGACGAACCAGTATCCGCTGCTTGCCGAGAAGGGTGAGCCGGGACAGTCGCTGAACCTGCGGCTAGAGCTGAAGCTGCTGGCGGATGTGGGCATAATCGGCCTGCCCAACGCCGGAAAGTCGAGCCTGCTATCGGTTGTGAGCGCGGCGCGGCCCAAGGTGGCGAACTATCCGTTCACCACGCTGGAGCCGGTGCTGGGTGTGGTCGAGCATCGCAGGCAGACGTTTGTGATGGTTGATATTCCGGGGATCATTGAAGGGGCGCATGAGGGCGTGGGCCTTGGGCATGACTTCCTGAGACATGTGGAGCGCACGCGTGTGCTTGTACACATGATAGACGGGTCCGCGGAAGATCCGCTGCGCGACTACCGACAGATCAACAGCGAGCTGCGGGCTTTCAACGAGGAGCTTGCATCGAAGCCACAGGTTGTGGCCATCAACAAGATGGACATCACAGAAGTTGCGGAGATAGCTCCTCTGCTTGAGGAGATGTTTGCGGAGGAGTTTGGGCTGCTGACGTCCGTTGAGCCTGGCACGGCAGAACGTGGAAGGCTGCGGGGCCGCCGTGATGACCTGCAGGATGGTGAGGGGACACTGCATTTCATATCTGCGGCTACCAGAAGCGGCGTTGACGGGATGCTGGACAGCGTGCTTGCCGCGCTGGAGTCGGTCGGAATGGATGAGTATGCGCCTTCAGATATGAATGGTATTGCACGGGTTGATGTGCGTGATGACGGCGAACTGCCTGTGCTGCGCCCAAAGCCGCGCAGGGAGACCACGCTTGTTCGGAAGCGGGGCGATGTGTTCGTGGTGCGGGCGAGGCGCGCCGTGCGGATTGCGGAGCTTCTGAACGAGGAGGACTGGAACGCGAGAGTGCAGTTCCTCGGGTACTTGCAGCGCGCCGGCGTGGTCCGGGCACTGGAAGAGGCCGGCGTACTGCCCGGCGATACGGTGCGCTTTGGCGAAGTCGAGTGGGAGTGGGAGTAGGCGTGCGGATCGGCGTCTTTGGCGGCACTTTCGACCCCATTCACATGGGGCATCTTGTAGTCGCTGAGGATGCGCGGGCGGCTCTCGGACTGGACAAGGTGCTGTTCATCCCTGCCGGGCAGCCGTGGTTCAAGTCGTACAGGCAGATTACCGACTCCAACCACCGCCTTGCCATGGTTAGCCTTGCTGTCGAATCTAACCCGTTCTTCGATGTGTCGGACATCGAGATCAGGCGCAGCGGACCGAGCTATACGGTTGATACGCTCGCCGAGCTTCGTGATCAGTACGGAGGCTCCGATTTCGTCGTGATACTGGGTTTTGACGCGCTGCGCGAGATTGATCGCTGGCACCAGCCGCGTCAACTGTTTGAGATGGCGGGCGTTGTGGGCATGGCACGACCGGGGGCGACGCTTGACCCCAGCGTGCTCAATGCTGCTATACCCGGCGCGTCCAGCCGGATGCAGCTCGTTGACAGCACTTTGATCGACATCAGTGGCACAGAGATACGGCAGCGCGTGGCGGCGGGCCGGTCGATCCGATACCGGGTGCCCGCTGCGGTGGAGCGGTATATCAGCGAGAACGGGCTGTATCTTCCCGCCGATTGAACCTTCAGGCGCGCCAGGCTCGGCATCTTGCACGCAGTCCGTTGGTGTACAATCTGAGTATTCTGGCTGAGTATTCCGGTTCCCCACACGGAAATGCCCTAGAAAGGGGTGTGCAAAGATATGGCAACGCAGAGGCGAGTCGTCAAGTTCACATACGAAGACTACAAGCACACGCCTGAAGACAAGCGTTACGAGCTGATAGATGGTGATTTGATAATGGTGCCTGCGCCGCGGACCGCGCATCAGATAACGTCGCGAGAGATTGAGTTCCTGCTAATCACATTCGTTAAGGAGAACGACTTGGGTGATGTTTTCTACTCACCTTATGATGTCGTACTATCGGATACTGACGTGGTGCAGCCTGACATTCTGTTCGTGAGCAACGATAGGTCGTACATCATCAATGAGGACAATATTCGCGGCGCGCCCGACCTTGTGATAGAGGTGCTGTCTCCGTCCACGGCGCAGCGCGACAGGACGCTCAAGCGCACCTTGTACGCTCTGCACGGCGTATCCGAATACTGGCAGGCGGACACGGACGCGAAGAATGTAACGGTGCTGACGCTGGAAGATGGAGAATTCCACGTGGCGGGCATATACGGCGAGGGGCAGACTCTTGAATCACCGTTGCTGGCGGGGTTCACGCTGGAGATTGACGGGATTTTCTAAACAAAGGCTCTACTTATGAAGTCCCACACTATTTAGCTAGTAGAAATACGAATGTCCCTCGGCTACAATGCCGGGCATGCCAGTGAAAGGAACAGACCATGGCGACTAAAGAACGACCGCGCACCCGCGTCAAGGTTGTGCCGCGCGCGCAGATGCTGGAAGAGAGGCAAGCCAAGCTTCGCAAGTTCGAGCGCCGCTACGAGATGTCGAGCGAAAAGATGGCGAAGCTCCTGGAACTTGACGCGATCCGACCAACTGCCGAGGTACTTGAATGGTATCAGGACTATTACGGAGTTCAATCGCTCCTAGGAAAGACCCCCACGATTGGAACTCCTGGGACCACTACCGAACCATCCACGAAATTAGAATAAGCGAGCATCCCTTCGTAGCTGATTATGGAGACGCTCTCAACTTCAATATGTCTGAGGATGAGGGCGTTCTTCATCTGAACTGTATCGTTCGTTGCCAAAACGATGTTTCGGTCTTGGCGGTGAAAGACTTTGAGCTGCGCTATGCGGGGAATATGCTTCAAGTGCGATGCCACACTTATCGTTACATCGGCTGGCTGCGTGGCGGACACCTTCTGCTGAAGTACCACAATCTGCACAAGGACCGGGACGAGTATCACCACCGCATATACGACCCGGCGACAGGGGAGGAAGTTCTTCACGAGGTTCTGGAGCGTTACCAGTTTCCCGTGTTCAGCGAGGTTCTGGACGAACTGGAATATCTCAGCGGCGACCTGTAAACTCCAACGCAACTGTCTTGCATCGACATATTTTCGAGGTCTTCATGAGTAACACTGACGCAGAAATCATACTTGAGCTTGCCAAAGAGAAGGGCGCGCTGACCTTCGGTGAATTCCGACTGTCGGCGGGCGGCACGAGTTCGTACTACTTCGACGGGCGCATAGTAACGCTGGACCCGAAAGGGGCGTATCATGTGGCGCGAGCATTTCTACCGGTAATACGGCAAAGCGGCGCCAGCGCCGTCGCGGGGCCTACGCTGGGTGCGGATCCGATAGTAGCCGCGGTGTCGGTGATGAGCTACCAGGATGATGGCGAGCCTATGCCGGGCCTGATTGTGCGCAAGGAGACGAAGGGGCATGGCGGCAGGCGCGCGATCGAAGGTCCTCTAGTGCCGGGATCGCGGGTCGCAGTTGTGGACGATGCATGCAGCACGGGCAGCGGCCTGTTCCACGCAATAGAAGCCGTGGAGGATGCTGGATGCGAGGTGGTGAAGGTGCTCACGATCATAGACAGGCACCAGGGCGGCAGCGACGAGCTGCGGCGGCGGGGGTATGACTTCTACGCGCTGCTTGAAGCGGACGCCGAGGGGAATGTTCGGCCCGTGAACGAGGCGTAGCGGGATGACACTGGACCTGGAAGGCGTTCGCTGGCTGTTCTTCGATCTTGGGTACACGCTTATCAACGAGGATGGGGCGGCGATGGGGCGTCTGGGGCAGGTGTCCGATGCGCTGGCGCAACGGGGCATCGAGGCTTCTCCGGAAGAGTTGCGTTCATCTCTGGAAGCGGCGTCCGCTCGGTTCGATCCGAATCCCTTCAGGAGCCTCCTGCTCGCCTTTACAGACGACGAGGATGTGATAGCTCACGTGCGCTCGTCGGGCAGATATCCGAAGGAGCTGGAATCTCCGTACCCGCGGACTCAGGGATTGCTGGAGCGTCTTGCCGAGCGGTACAGACTCGGCGTAATCGCTAACCAGCCGGCGGGCACGGCGGAGCGCCTGGAGGGGTACGGGCTGCTGGATTACTTCGATGTGTGCGTGTCGTCGGGGGACGTGGGCATGGAAAAGCCGGACCCGGCGATATTCCATCTCGCGCTGGAGCAGGCGGGCTGTGTTCCCACTGAATCCGTCATGCTCGGCGACAGGCTGGATAACGACATCCGCCCGGCAAAGGCGCTCGGCTTCCGAACCGTGCGCGTGTTGCAGGGCCCGCACCGCTTTCAGCAGCCGCGCGAGGAGGCGGAGACGCCGGATGCCACCGTTACCGATCTCGATGAACTTGCGGTATTCCTGGGCGTCGAGGCTGATCTGGGTGCACACGATTAGCGGGAAAGTCGTCCGCGCCCGTTGTGCTATTATTCCCTTTGGACTTGTTTCAATGGAGGGAATATAGTGGCGCAAGCTCGCGCAATACCGTTATCAGAAGAAATCAGGCGGGGCAGGAACAGGCTGGCGGTTACGGTCGTTCTTGGTCACGCCATCAAGCACATCTACAACGCAGGCATGCATTCCGTCCTTCTGGCGGTGATGAAGGACGATCTTGGACTGAGCGGCACGCAGTTCGGCCTTCTTACCACGTCGGGGCGCGTCACGAGCGGCGCGACCACGATGGTTGCCGGCTACCTGGGGGACAGGTTCGCCAACCGCTCCGGCATCATGCTGATGATTTCGCTCGGCATGATGGGCGTATCGTACTTCCTGCTTGGAATTGCGCCGAATTACTGGCTGATGCTCGCGGCAATGTTGCTGGTGGGCATAGGGCCTTCGCTGTACCACTCGCCGGCGATAGCCTCGCTGTCGCGCAAGTTCCCGGACAAGCGTAGCTTCGCCATATCGTGGCACGGCACGGGCGGGAGCGTGGGCGAGTTCGTGGGCCCGATTCTGACCGGCGGGCTGATCCACGGCGTTTACTTCCTCGCGTTCGAGTGGAATGAGGTGCTGCAGATAAGCGCGGGGCCTGCACTCATCTTTGGGCTGCTCATCTACCTGATGATGCGCGGCATCCCGGCCGGCAGCACGGATACCGAGTCGCTGAGGGAATACTTCTCCAAACTGCTCACGATGCTGCGGCGCCGGGGCATGCAGATGCTGGTGCTGACAACGGCTCTTCGCAGCATGGGACAGGGCGCGATGATGGCGTTCCTGCCCGTGTACCTGCTGGAGGACCAGGGCATATCCGCTATTGTCATCGGGCTGTTCATGTCGAGCATTCAGTTCGTGGGGATTCTTGCCCAGCCCACGATGGGCTGGCTGGCGGACAAGTTCGGGCATAAGGCGGTTCTGGTGCCCTGCACCGCCGCGCTGGGCGTGCTGATGATTGCGCTGAAGTTCTCGCCTACCGATGCCCCGCTCATATTCGACATTGTTGTAATTGAGATCACAGTACCGGGTATCCAGTTCGGCATAATCGCGCTGGCGATGGGCGCGTTCCTGTACGCGCTGCACGCGATATACATCGCGGCGGCTATGGATGTGGCGGAAGGCGAGGCGCAGTCCACGGTCGTTTCGCTGATATACGGCGCGTCCCTGCTGGGCGCATTCTCGCCGTTCATTGCGGGCGTAATCGTTGACCTGGGCAGCAACTCGGACGCCTTCGTCTATGGCGGCGCGGCGGTGATAGCGGCGGCGGCGCTGCTGGGGCTGACGCGGCTGCCGCAGGTTGACAGGGGGTGACGCGAGGCTAACATGGATGGACAGGATAAACAGGGTTTGAGGATGTCATGGGGCCTTTCAGCGTAACGATTGAGATTGGGGACCTCTACGGGCAGCGGTTTGAGGAGATGGAGGCGCTGGTCGATACCGGCGCGACCGCGACGATGGTTGCGGCATCTGCCCTTGAAAGGCTTGGTATCACGCCCACGAAGCGCCAGATATTCGAGTACGCTAATGGTGCCCGGACAGAACTTGACATGGCACCGATAACAGTCAGGATAGATGGGAACGAAACCCCCACATGGGTCATATTCGGGGAAGAGGAATCATCTCCGATATTGGGTGCGCATGCTTTAGAAGGTTTACTCCTAGGCGTAGATCCATTTGGACAGTGCCTTATTCCTGTACATGGCTTGCTGAAGATGCTAGCAGTCGATTAGCACCACATCCCGTTGCACCTGCGTTGTTATCTGTGGGCCGTTGTCGCCCATGAACAGGTCTATTTCGGAGCGGACGCCGAACTCGCCGGGCAGGTAGATGCCCGGCTCAACCGTAACCGCGACTCCCGGAATCAGCTTGCGTGTGTCGTGCGTCTCCCAGCCGTCGAGGTTGACGGCGTTGCTGTGCACTTCGCGCCCGAGGCTGTGACCGAGGCGGTGGTTGAAGTAGTCGCCGTACCCTGCCTGCGTGATGTACTCGCGCGCGGTGGCGTCCAGCTCCCAGCCCTCCAGCGTCCTGCCCTCGCCATGCGCCCGCTCCAGAAGCTCCACCGCGGCATCGCGCCCGCCGAGAACAGCGTCGAACACCTGCCGGTGGCGTGCAGTCGGGCTGTCTCCCACATACGCGGTCCAGGTGATGTCCGCGAACATCGCGTCCTCGTGCGGCTGTCGGGTCCACAAGTCTATGAGTATCCAGTCGCCGAGCCGAATCACCGATGCGTTCTCCTCGGTCGGCTCGAAGTGCGGGTCGGCGGCGTGGGCGTTGGCAGCGACAACGGGGCCGTCCGTGACGACCATGCCCTCCTCGATGAAGCGCTGGCGGATGAACTCGGCGATGTGGAACTCGGTCGGGCTTTCGTCTATGGTGTCACCGATGCGCCGGAAGGCCTGCAGCACGATGCTGCCCAGCGCGTCCGCCGCCGCGAGATGCGACTCAAGCTGCTCGTCGTTCCAGCGCTGGGTGGCGTGCTGGAGCAGGTCGGCGGACGACACGACCTCGACGCCGAACGAGCGCACAAGCTCCAGCGTGCCTGCGTCTATGCGCGATACGCGGGGTAGCGCTCCCTGCGGCGAGTATTCCATTGCGATGCGGTCTGCGCCTGCCAGCATGTCGCCGAGCTTGGCGGTCATGTCCTGGCGGCTGACGAAGAGTGTTGTCTCGATGCCCAGATGGGTGAAGCGCCCCTGGTCCACGTAGCTGACGAGCAGTCGCGGCGGCGCGTCCGCGGCAATCCAGAGCCAGCATGGGCGCGTGACGTTGGCGATATTGCCAACGGTGTCCCAGAAGATGGGGTTCATGTTGCGGTAGTCGTAGAGCAGCCAGCCGCTGATGTTCTGAGCGCGCAGGTACTCTTGGGCTTGGGTTATGACGGCTTGGATGAGCATTGGGATTGCCTCCGGTGTTGTGGTTGAAGGGTTGTAGAAAGGGTAACATGGATGGGTGAGATGAACGGGTAAAATTGCTGTACAATCTTTTGTGAGATTGAATGTATGTCGGGTTTCGGGGGTGCGAGATGGTTGAGCAGGCGACACTCGAAAATATCATCGATCGCATAGTCGATGTTGCCGCCCCGGAGAGGATTATACTCTTTGGATCCGCTGCCCGTGGTGATCTAGGGCAAGACAGTGATGTTGACCTGCTAATAGTCAAGGATGGGGAAGATGCCCTCACGCTGATGTCGCGTATTTACAGAGAAATGCACGGTGTAGGCGTCGCGGTCGATGCGCTGGTAGTTTCGACCGCTGATGTCGAACGCTATAAGAGCAGCCACTCCCTGATAATCAAACCAGCCCTTCAAGAGGGTGTGGTGGTTTACGCGACAGAATGAAGTTCGGGCTATTCACCCACGTGCCCTGGCCGGAGGGCGAATCGCCGGCGCGGCTGTTCGCAGAGTGCGTGGAGCAGGCGGTGTTCGGAGAGCGGCTGGGCTTTCATAGCGCCTGGATCGCGGAGCACCACTTCTCGCGGTACAGCTTGGGGTCGTCGTCTCTGGTGCTGGCGGCGGCAATCTCTGCGCGCACCGAGCGCATACGGCTGGGCACGGGCGTGCTCATACCCACGCTGCACAACCCGATACGGCTTGCCGAGGACACGGCTACGCTGGACTGTGTGAGCGGTGGACGGCTGGATGTGGGCTTCGGGCGCGGCACTTTCGGCTACGAGTACGGCGGCTTCGGCGTGGATGAGCACGAGGCGCATGCGCGCTTCCGAGAGAGCGTGCGCATCGTGCAGGGCTTGTGGACGACGCCGGAGTTCTCGCACGAGGGCGAGTTCTACACGCTGAACAAGCTCAACCTCGTGCCGCCGCCGCTGCAATCGCCGCACCCGCCCATCTACATCGCGGCATCGTACACGCAGGCGACGCTGGAGTTCCTGGTGAGGAACGGCTACAAGCTGTGCATCGCGGTGGTGCAGGACACGCAGCAGTCGCTGGACCTGTGCCAACGCTATCTTGAACTTTCAGCCGATGCGGGCAAGGAACCGACGCTGGAAGATGTGCCGTTCTTCCGCTATTTCTACGTGGCGGAGACGGAGGAGCAGGCGCGCGAGGACACGGCGGCGCACATCAACTGGATTCTGGACATCATGCAGTGGCGGCGCATCTTCAGCGAGAGCAGCGAGGTACCGTACAGCATCGCGGACTGGCGCAGGGAGCGCGCCGAGCTTCCCCTGAGCTTCGACTATATCAGCGACAACCGCGCCTTCATCGGCACGCCCGACCAGTGCGCCGCGAAGATTGCGGAACTGCAAGCGCACGGCGTCGAATACTTCGGCTGCAACTTCGCAATGGGCGGCATCCCGCACGACAAGGTGATGCGCTCGATGCGGCTGTTCGCCGACGAGGTGATGCCGCGGTTTGCGGGCGATGTCTAACGGGATGGATAATATAGAGGGATGGACATGAACAAAGTAGGCTTGGCTGTCATCGGCTCCACGGGCATCATCGGCAGGGTGCATATTGAGGCGATGCGCGGCCTCGACAGTTGCCGGCTGGTCGGAATACACGCGCGGCGGCAGGAGCCCCTTCGACAGCAGGCGGACGAGTTTGGCACGCGGATGTATCCCACGCTGGATGATGCGCTGTCTGACGATGAGGTTGACGCCATTGTCATCGCGACACCGCACCCGTCGCACATGGAGATAACTACCCAAGCCGCCGCCGCGGGCAAGCATGTGCTCGCCGAGAAGCCGCTGGGCGTCACGCCTTCCGAGGCTGAAGCACAGATTGCGGCATGCCGGGAGGCGGGCGTGAAACTGGGCGTGCTGTTCAACAACCGCTTCAGGCCCGAAGCTATGAAGATGCGGCAGCTCATTGATGAGGGCGCGATTGGCGCGATCTACCGCTCTGAGATGTCGTCGGCGATGCTTCGCAGCCAGGACTACTATGACAGGCTGGACTGGCGCGGCAGATGGGACGCCGAGGGCGGCGGCGCTCTGCTGAATCAGGGGATTCACGGCATCGACATGTATCAGTGGCTCGCGGGCCTGCCGGAGACGGTGTTCGGGATGGTGTCCACGCTGAAGCACGACATTGAAGTGGAGGACTACGCGACCGCACTGCTGGGCTACGCGGATGGTGTGCATGGCGTGATTCACTGCAACACTGCGCAGGCTCCGAACCAGCAGCGCATCACGCTTTGGGGCGAGCGCGGCGCGCTATACATGGAGGACTGGCGTGTCACGCTGCGCACGCTGGAGACGCCGGTGCAGCAGTTCATTGATACCGACAAGACGATTGAATTCGTCAGCCCGTCCGACACGGAGGCGACCTTCGAGTTCGAGGCTGCGGGCAGAACGCACAGGCCCGCCATAGACGACTTCGCGCGCGCCCTCATCGAGGACCGCGAGCCTGCGGTCACGGGAGAGGACGCGCTGGGCGCGCAGGAGCTTGTTGCGGCGATAACGCTGTCGGGTGTCCGGGGCGAGCAGGTGAGCCTGCCTGTGGATCGCGCGGAGTACGACGCGCTGCTGACGGAGCTACGTCAGGCGGGCCGATTGCCCGGCTGAAGCCATGAAGCTGAGTGACATGCTCGACCGCAAGTCGCCGCCCGAACCGTGGGCCGAGGGCGACAACATCCCGTGGAACGAGCCGGGTTTCAGCCGCCGCATGCTGCGGGAGCATCTCACACAGTCGCATGACCTTGCCAGCCGTCGCAGCGAGAAGATAGACGCGCATGTGGACTGGATTCATCGCGAGGCGCTACGCGGGAGTCCTGCAAAGATACTCGATCTAGGGTGCGGGCCCGGATTTTACTCCAGCCGGCTGGCGCGGCTCGGACATCGCTGCGTGGGGATAGATTACTCGCCTGCCTCTATAGAATATGCGAGGGAGCAGGCGGCAAGAGAACGCCTTGACTGCGAGTACATCCACGCGGATATACGCACCGCAGAGTACGGCTCCGGCTATGGGCTGGTGATGCTCATCTTCGGCGAGTTCAATGTGTTCAAGCCGTCGGACGCCGGGCGCATCTTGCAGAAGGCGCACGATGTCCTGGATTCCGACGGAGTCCTGTTGTTAGAGGCGCATACGAGCGAAGCCATGCGAGAGTTCGGTCAGCGACCGGCGACGTGGTATGCGTCCGAGAGTGGGCTGTTCTCGGAGTCGCCGCACTTGTGCCTTCAGGAGAACTTCTGGGATGCCGAGAGCGAGACGGTTACGCGGCGGTACTTCATCGTTGACGCAGCCACGGGAGAAGTGTCCAGATACGCGCAGAGCATGAAGGCGTACACGGACCAGCAGTACCGCGCCGTTCTGGAGAATGCTGGCTTTGCGAATGTGCGCTTCCACCCTTCGCTTACCGGGAGAAACGATCCATCGCAGTCCAGCCTGCTGGTGATTACGACGCGGAAGTAATAGAATCCACTACTCCTGCATCTTGCTGGGGGTCAGCAGCTCCCAGAACTCGATGTAGGTGTCCTCAATGTAGGGCTTGAATGCGTTGCCTGCTTCCACTCCGTCAGGCGGCCTGACGTTGCCTTCGCGCGACGGGGACTGGAATGCGGCGGTCTCCCACTCGAGGACGACGACATCTCGCTCGCCGGGGCATGTGCCGGCGTTGTATGCAACGCGGAACGCCTCGCGGTGGCAGGCGTCGTGATAGATTTGCACCTGCTTATGTACGAGGGTCGCCACGCGGCGCGCCTCGCCGGGCTTGGTCTTATAGACGCGCCGAACGAGGTACATTGGCGGGCTACTCCTGCATCTTGCCGGGGGTGAGCAGTTCCATGAATTCTATGTACGTGCCCTCGATGTAGGGCTGGAATGCTGCGCCCGCCCGCATCGCTTCGGACGGCATTTCGTTGCCGTCGCGGTACGGGGACTGGAAGGCAGCAGTCTCCCACTCGAGGACGACCACATCCTCATTGCCGGGGCATGTGCCGGAGTTGTAGGCGACCCGAAACGCCTCGCGGTGGCCCTCATCGTGGAAAATTTGCACTTGCTTTTGCACGAGAGTCGCGACGCGGCGTGCCTCTCCGGGCTTGGTTATGAAGGTTCTTCTTACCAGGTACATCCGGTTTCCTCTGTGTAATCTGATGCGAATTGGTTTCAGGAGCATGGCGCAACCCCGTGGTGGACGGGAAAAATATGCGCCAATGAGGGCTGATACCTACTCCTGCATCTTGCCGGGGGTCATCAGCTCCCAGAACTCGATGTAGGTGTCCTCGATGTAAGGGCGGTAGGCGGCGCCAGCTTCCATCGCCGCGGGCGGGATGTTATTGTCGTCGCGTGCCGGCGACTGGAAGGCGGCGGTCTCCCACTCGAGGACGACGATGTTCTGGTCGCCCGGGCATGTGCGGTCGTTGTATGCAACCCGGAACTCCTCGCGGTGGCCGGCGTCGTGGTAAATCTGCACCTGCTTGTGCACGAGGGTTGCGACGCGGCGCGCTTCGCCGGGCTTGGTCCTGTAAGTCCTTCTGACTAGATACATTCGTGTCTCCTTTAAGGTGTATATCAGTTCTTTAGTTATCGGTTGTCAGTGTAAGGAACTGCGCCTGAACGTCTTCGGCGCTGACGGTGGTCTGCAGTTCACCGTTGGCATCGATGCCGAAGTTGTCGGGAGTGTGCAGGGCTTGTGTTAGCGCGTCAACGATGGCGGTCATGTCGGAAGCGGACTTTGTTGCCGCTAGCGCGACCGCATTGGCATCGGGGCCGCTTGCCAGCAGTTCGGGTATCGCTTCGGCGAGCAACTCCTTCTCCACGACGGCGCGCTGGATGTCGGCGAGGGCGTTCATGTGGCGCCCGAGGTAGCAGCCGCCGTAGGTCCACACCTCGAACTTCTCGCCCGCAAGCTCGGTGTTGTACTGGCGGCGTGGCTCAAGGCGACGCTCTTCGAGGTAGCTGCGAATGTTGGAGTCCTCTGGGTGCGGCTCTTCTTCGTTGAAGAACATCAACACCGTGTGCATGTTCCAGTCTTTTGGCTCGATTCTGATAATCATGGCAGTATGATACACCTTTCCGCTTCAGTCCGTCAGATTGTCATCAAGCCATCTGTTCACCTCGACCTCGGCACGCGGCTCAAACCCCTTGGCAAGTAACGGAAACGGCATGTCCAGGCGGAAGTCGGTGTCCGTTACGGCTAGCGTGCCGCGGAAGCTCACCAGTCCCGCTGCCCTGAACGCGAACTCAAGCGTGTCGCCTCGCCATTGGTGCGATACGTCTGAAACGGAATCGCCGAACTGCTGAAGCATCTCCGCGAGCTTCACATCGGCCCAAGCCTTCGCCTGCTGCCTGGTGCGGTTGTGTTGTCTGGTGATGTGCATAACGTGGGCATGGTAGCACATGCTCACTGCCTTCATGTTATATCCTAGTTAACTGGGATGGTTCTGCGCTCAGCAGAGACAGCAATCCGATACACGAACAACTTGGAGACGACAATGACCGACAAGATCATAGCTCTCTACGGCTCCTGGGAATCGCCGGTGACATCGGAACTGATAGTCGCGGACAGCGTGAGTATCGGCGATGTCGCGCTGCACGGTGATGACATCTACTGGGCCGAGATGCGCCCAGCGGACAACGCGCGCAGCGTGATAGTGCGGCGCACACAGGACGGCATGATGCACGACCTCACGCCGCCCGGGTACAGCGCGCGCACGCGCGTCCACGAGTATGGCGGCGGCGCGTACTGTGTTGCCGGAGCGGATGGCGGGAGCAGTGTGGTCTATTTCAGCAACTTCAGCGACCAGCGGGTGTACCGACAGACGGTTTCGCCGTCGGGCGAGGTTGGCGAACCGCAGCCTCTGACGCCTGAGATTGACATGCGCTACGCGGACGGCGTGGTCTGCGAGCGGCGCAACACGATGGTCTGCGTGCGCGAGGACCACTCGTCATCGTGGCGCGAGGCGGTGAATACTATTGTCGCCATAGACCTTGAGCGAGGCGGTAGTCGTGTGCTGGTGTCGGGTGCGTCCTTCTATTCCAGCCCGCGCATCAGCCCGGACGGTTCAAAGCTCGCATGGCTGTCGTGGAACCACCCCAACATGCCATGGGACGGCTGCGAGCTGTGGGTCGCCGAACTGCTCGATGATGGGAGTCTGGGCGAGCGGCGTCTTGTGTCGGGCGGCGTTGACGAGTCAATTTTCCAGCCGTCGTGGTCGCCGTCGGGAGGGCTGTACTTCGTCTCGGACCGGACGGGCTGGTGGAATATATACCGCGCAGCCGCCGACTTCGGCAGCGTAGATGTGGTATGCGAGATGGAGGCTGAGTTCGGCAGGCCTGCGTGGGTGTTCGGGCTTGGCACCTACGGCTTTGCCTCCGACGAGCGCATCATCTGCACATACACGCAGTCCGGCGACTGGCATATCGGAGACATCGACACGACTGCCGGCACGCTGACGACCGTACCTACGCCGTTCACCGATGTCGGCACGCTGCATGTTACGGCGAGGCATGTGGCGTTCACCGCCGGCTCGTCCACGATGCCAATGTCGCTGATGCGCCATGACCTGACGGACAGCAGCACGACGCGCCTTCGCAGCAGCAGCGCCGCCACGCTTGATGATGGCTACGTCTCCCGCGCGCAGGCAATCGAGTTTCCCACCGAGAATGGATTGACGGCGCATGCCTTCTACTATCCGCCGACCAACGGGGACTACGCTGCGCCTGAAGGCGAAAAGCCTCCGCTGATTGTCATCAGCCACGGCGGGCCGACAAGCGCGGCGGACTCGTCCCTCGATCTACGCAAGCAGTTCTGGACGAGCAGAGGATTTGGCGTGCTGGATGTGAACTACGGCGGCAGCAGCGGGTTCGGCACCGAGTACCGCCGCCGGCTCAACGACAACTGGGGCATCGTGGATGTGGACGATTGCATCAATGGCGCGAACTACCTTGTAGAGCAGGGCCTCGCAGACGCCGAAAGGCTCATTATCCGAGGAGGCAGCGCGGGCGGTTACACCACACTGGTTGCGCTGACCACGCGAGACACTTTCAGCGCGGGCGCGAGCTACTACGGCATCAGCGAGCTCGAGGCAATGATACGGGACACCCACAAGTTCGAGTCGCGCTATCTGGACGGGCTGATTGGGCCATTTCCTGAGCAGGAAGAGCGATACCGCGAGCGCTCGCCCATCAATCACATAGAAGGCTTGTCCGCGCCGATGATTGTGTTGCAAGGACTAGAAGACAAGATCGTGCCGCCGAACCAAGCCGAGCTGATGGTAAACGCGCTGCGCGAGAAGGGGCTGCCCGTCGCCTACCTGACATTCGAGGGAGAGCAGCATGGCTTCCGGCAGGCGGCGAATATCCGTCGCGCGCAGGAGGCGGAGCTGTACTTCTACTCACGCGTGTTCGAGTTCGCCCTCGCCGATGACATCGAGCCTGTGCAGATCGACAATCTGGGATAAGGGGACGGCTGATGAAAGAAAGATTGGGAGCGCTGGTACTCATGCTCGTATTCGTGGGGGCAATATGGCTCGTCCATATAGTGAACAGCTTGCTGCTCGACCGCAGCCTGAACCAGTACGGGCTGTCTCCGCTTGCGTTGCCGTATCGCGGCCTGTCGAATCTGGACCTGAGCGCGTCCTATGCCGCGGTAAGTCTCAGGGGCATACTGCTCAGTCCCATACTGCACGGCAGCTTCTCGCACCTGCTGTCCAACACGCTGCCGTTGCTGGTGCTCGGCGGCTTCGTCGCGCTGCGTGGCACGAAGACGCTCATCGGCGTGTCGCTGGTGGTGGTCGTGCTCGGTGGGCTGCTGGTGTGGCTCGTAGGGCGTCCAGCGATTCATGTGGGCGCGAGCGGGCTGGTGTTCGGCTACTTCGGCTACCTGGTGGCGCAAGGCTGGTACGAGCGCAGCACGCTGTCAATCGTGGTCGCGTTTGCGGTTCTGCTGCTGTACGGTGGAATCATCTTCGGCGTGCTGCCGCAGGGTGGCTTTGTCTCGTGGGAGGGGCACCTGTTCGGGCTGATAGCGGGTGTGCTGGCGGCGCGCTGGAGTCGGGGTGGTGAGTGAGTTCTGAAGGCTATTGAGTAATTGCAATACGTACATTCAGGGTATCTAGCACCCTGAATAGCGTATCGATGCGCGGGTTTCCTTCGTCAGAGAGCGCACGGTAAAGGGATTGTCGCCCCAAGCCGCTGGCATCTGAAATGGAGGACATACCCTTGGCACGGGCAACATTGCCGAGCGCCTTTGTGAAGTACCTAGGATCATTCGTTTCCAGAGCGACGTTCAAATACTCGATCATAGCTTCATCGCTGTCAAGGAAATCTACGACATCAAATTTCTTCAGCTTCATAGTGCTTCGTTGTAAATCGAGTACCATGGAATTTCGGATTATGCGATAGCGTTGCCGCTAAGGTCTTTTAGCACGACGAGGCTTGGTGGTTCGCTTTAGCCCCTCGAGAAGTTTGGGCGGCGTCTTTCTTTCTCTTGTACCCAGCCCATATATCTTTTTGATTGGCACTAAGCCATTTTGATCTGAAGTAGAATCGCCGTTGGGGTTGCGGTCGCGCGAGGTTATCGGCACCCTTGCGCGCTTATCAGGACTAATTCTCTCTCTGGTGCCAAGTCCGCGTATCTTCCTCATATAGTTCGCTCGTGCTTTCCCTTTAGCGTTCGGCTCGTTGTATCTCTCCCAAAACTATATCGTGGGCGGTAACTCTTGTCCATCCGCGTGGACCTTCAACTTCGTGCCAGCGCAACAGTCTGCGCTTCTGCTTCTGTGCATTGATCGGACTATCAATGGAATCGTTTACTTTGCCCATAGTTCTTGAGTTGTACATAAAGGTCGTTATGAGAACTGAATCAACATCTGAGGGAACTACAAACTCCATTGTATAAGCCGCGGTTTGCCCAGGTTCTACGCTTAACTCATCGGCTGGCCATGTATTCCAGATTTCTTCCAAGTTATGCCATTGGATTGCAAATGGGGCTTCGGTTTGCGGAGAAGCAGGAGTATCGTAGTATAGCGGCTCCACTTCGTCGTCTGGCATTGGGGCAAGGTGTTGCAGTACAAACAGTCCGTCTCTAAAGTCCACCTTCACGTTTGAGGTGTTGTGCAACTCTACGGTTACGGCGAGATGATTGTAGCTCTCGCTGATTGCTCGATGAGTGACGTCATGGGTGATATTTATGTGAGGCGAGCGGTGGCGGAAGATGTTCCGGTTTCGCCAAGCGAAGAAGCCGGCTACCAATATCGCCGCAACAGTGATTACACTCTCCGCGCTATCAATGATTATCGACCAGATAGGGGTAGTTTCCATTCTGTAGGGCTACTGAAAAGGTGTGTTGGGACGCGGATACGGTACTTGTAATCGCCTTGAAGCAGGCGTGAGGGGCATTGAGGCGAAATCGTCAGTACGCATACACGTAGAAGGTATGGCCGCCGGGGCAGATGATGCGCTCCTCGACGTCTTCTTGCCAGGCTTCCGGATCGACCTCCAGGTAGGGCATCTCCGTTACAATGAAGGCGGCGTCATCGTATGGCAGGATGATCGCGGTAGGCTCGCCTCCAACCGGACAGGATATTATCTGAAAACCCATTTCAAGCATCATCGTGCGTTGCCTCTCATAACAAAGGGGCATCGCAATGTGCCCCTTTGGTTGTTGGTGCCGGCTACTGTCAGCGCATCTGCGGGAATAATACCACCTCGCGGATGCTCTTGTGGCCTGAGAAGAGCATCGCAAGCCGGTCGATGCCGATGCCAAGCCCGCCCGTTGGCGGCAGACCATGCTCGATCGCGATCAGAAAGTCTTCGTCCAGCCGGTCTGTCTCCTCATCCGCGAACTGCGTGCGCAGCGCCTCCTGCTCCTCGAAGCGCGCCCTCTGGTCAATCGGGTCGTTAAGCTCTGTGAAGGCGTTGCATATCTCCATGCCCGCGACGAAGCCCTCGAACCGCTCCACAAGGCGCGAATCGTCGGCTTTCTTCTTCGCAAGCGGCGACATCCCCACCGGGTAGTCCACCAGGAAGCACGGCTGCCTCAGCGTGTCCTCGACGCGAGATGAGATGAGCTTGTCCATCAGGCCGGGCCAGCTTAACTGCTGGCTCACGTCAATGCCGACCTCAGCCATCGCCGTCTTCAGGGACTCGATGTCCGGGTGGTCGAGGAAGTCGATGCCGCTGGTCTTCCTGATCTGCTCCCGCAGGCTCAGGCGTGGCCACGGTGGAGTGAAGTCTATGCGCTCGCCGTCGAACTCGACGACAGCCGAACCCAGCACTTCCTGCGCTATGCCGTACACCATCTGCTCGACCATCTCCATCACGTCGTTGTAGTCGGCGAAGGCTTCGTAGCTCTCCATCGAGGTGAACTCCGGGTTATGGGTCAGGTCAATCCCCTCGTTGCGGAATATCTTGCCTATCTCATAGACGCGCTCCAAGCCGCCCACGATGAGTCTCTTCAGGTGCAGCTCGGTAGCTATGCGGAGGTAGAGGTCGCGTCCGAGCATGTTGTGGTGCGTGATGAAGGGGTGCGCCATGCCTCCGGCGGCAATGGGCACGAGGGTAGGAGTTTCCACTTCAATGAAGCCGCGCCCGTCCATGAAGCGGCGCATGGCGCTTACGATGTGGCTTCGCATCACGGCAACGCGGCGAGCCTCCGGGTTCGCGATGAGATCGAGGTATCGCTGGCGGAAGCGAATCTCCACGTCTTGCAGGCCGTGCCACTTCTCAGGCAGCGGTCGCAGCGCTTTGCAGATGAGGGTGAACTCCTGCGCCTCTATCGTTATCTGTCCCGTGCGCGTGCGAAAGACGGGTCCTCTCACGCCGAGCCAGTCGCCGATGTCGAGGTCGCCAAGCGTTTCGTAGGTGCCAGGG
Source organism: Dehalococcoidia bacterium (assembly GCA_965203955.1). Lineage (GTDB taxonomy): Bacteria > Chloroflexota > Dehalococcoidia > Lucifugimonadales > JADFKI01 > Bin90. The sequence continues at coordinate 1,446,203 of OZ241923.1, forward strand.
AGCTGGTTGCGGCGGAACATGACCTGGATGCGCCCGTCGCCATCGAGAAGGTCGGCGAATGACGCTCTGCCCATGCCGCGAAATGCGACGATGCGCCCCGCAACTGATACGGCTTCTGTGCGCGCGTCCTCTGGCTGCTCTGCTTCAGCTTCGGCAAAAAGCTGCTCTGCCTGCGCGCTCGTGTGGGTACGCTCGTAGTTGTGCGGATAAGGCTCGATTCCGCGCTCCCTGATGCGTTCGAGCTTTTCGAGCCGTACACGAAAGAGTTCGTTTTCCGATTGAGTCATTGCCGATTTTCCACCCTGTGCTGCGAAAAAACACCTTTCGTATTCTAGCAGGTCTAACTGGCAAGGGCGAACATAGATGCAGGTAGTGGAACGGTCAATTTGCGCGCTGCCAATGGATGCCTATGCGAATTCTGTTAAACACTTTCTCAAAAAATGGCTGAAAAAGTCCTTTATGCAGTGAAATACAGCGTGCTAGTGTTGACGCAGGAATTGAGTAGTGGCGAGGCATGAATAGGGTAGGGGTAATCACTTGACCCTGCGGATTACGGGCGGCGAACACCGCGGACGCAGGTTCAGGTTGCCGAGAGGATCGGACCTCAGGCCAACTTCGGACAGGGTCAGGGTGGCCGTCTTTTCGATTCTGGGAGTGGATGCGGTGCAGGGAGCCCGGGCGCTTGACCTGTACGCCGGCAGCGGAGCGCTCGGGTTGGAGGCTTTGAGCAGAGGTGCCGCGAGTGTGGATTTTGTGGAGGTGAACGGGATGCGGTGCAGGGAGATCGGAAGGGCGCTGGCGCTACTGGGCCTCGGAGAGCGAGGTAGAGTCCACAACGGCAGAGTGGAGCGAGTGCTGGAGTCATTGGATGGTGGGCACGACCTCGTATTCGCGGACCCGCCTTATGCGCTGGATGACTGGGACGGGCTGATGGGGGCGCTGAACCGCCCAGGGCTGCTCGATGCAGGGGGGATTATGGTGGCTGAGCACAGGCGCAGCACCGTTATGGCGAATGAATACGGAAAGATGGCGCTGCTGACACGGCGGCACTATGGCGATACGGCAATATCGATATATGAATGTGGAGAGGTAGATGGTTAGGGCGCTATACCCTGGCAGTTTCGACCCGGTTCACAACGGGCATGTGGACATAGCGACGAGGGCATCGCACCTGTTCGATGAGTTGGTGGTCGGCGTTTACGATGCGCCGCCGACGAAGACGCTGATGTTCACGACGGAGGAGCGAGTTGACCTGTTCAAGCGCTCCATACCACACCTTTCGAATGTGCGGGTGGTGCCGTTCACAGGGTTGGCGCCTGCGGTGGCGCGCAGCGTGGATGCGGAGTTCATCATAAGGGGATTGCGCGCAGGCTTCGACTTCGAAACGGAGTTTGAGATGGCGCTGATGTGGCGCAACATCGACCCGGGGATCGATGTGGTCTGCCTGATGACAGCGCTAGAGAACCAGTTCGTGCATTCGAGCCGTATAAAAGAGGTGGCAGGGCTGGGCGGCAGGATCGAGAACCTGATTCCCGAACCGGTGCTGGAGGCTCTGACCGAGAAGCTTGAGTCCGGCTAGTTTTTGCAGTGAGGATAGGTTCAAACCGGCGAAATTACTGTTCGAAAAGTTGACGACTGTTGTAACACCGATCGATAGGCAGACCTGAAATAAACTTTTTGGGGGAGGACAAATGCAGACACCACAGATTGCAGACCAGCTCAGGGCTATGGCGGCATCGGGGACCCGCGTACCGGGATTCCGAGGCAAAGTAATGGTTGACATTGACAGCCTGGTCAGACTCGGCGACCAGCTCGGCAATGTCGATATGAGTGATGACGTTCGGGAGGCCGCCGAGGTCATCCGCATGAAGGAGAGCATCCTCAATCAGGCGTATCTGGAAGCAAAGCGTATCCGCACAAACGCCGAGGAGGAGGCATCAAATCTCACAACTCAGGCGGAGTCGGAGTACCGCACAAAGGTAGGCGAGTCGTCCGTGCTGAAGCGCGCCGAGGAAATCTCGCAGGATATGCAGGAGCAGGCAGGCTACGAGTCGCAGCAGATCCTGCAGGACGCGCAGCGCAAGGCGTATCGAATCGTCAGCGAGGCGGAGAATGTAGCGCTGGCAAGGCGAGACGGCGCGGACAGCTACGCTCGCGAAGTGCTGTTCAACCTCGAAGAGCAGCTTGCCGACATTCTGGGCCAGGTGCGCCGCGGCATCGACGCGCTCAACCTCGAAGTGGAGGCGAGCAAGCGAAAGCAGCAGCAGAACAGCGTGCCCGTCAACGGATCGGTCGCTTCCGAGAACGGCGTTGCGGTAGCATAGCCAAAGCAGAGTGCGACAGAAATACAAAAAGACAGCGCATCGAGAACTTTGAACTCTGATGCGCTGTCTTTTTGTGTTCGCTTAGCTTACGGCTTGGACGCCTTGATATGCGAGCTGCGTACGCGTGACGCCCACTCCTCTTGACCCTGCCACGCCCTGGAATCCATAATCTCGATGTCTGCAAGTCCGGCATCTGACATCCTGCCTACGTACACATCTCTCGGCTCGGCGCCGGACAGACAGGAGACCCAGTTCTCGGCGTCTTCGGTGGCGTGCGCCGGCAGAGGAGCGGTGAGCAGCATGTCCGAAATAAACATCCTGCCGCCCGGCTTCAATATGCGGTATGCTTCGCGGAACACGGCGTCCTTGTCGGGCGCAAGGTTGATGACGCAATTGGAGATTATCACATCAACTGAGTCGCTTTCGAGGGGCGTATTTTCCATCTCGGCAAGGTGAAATTCCACATTGGGCATGCTGAGCTTATCGGCGTTCTTTCGTGCCAGCTCAATCATATCGGGCGTCATGTCAATGCCGATTACGCTGCCCTGCTCGCCCACAGCCTTCGCGGCGATGAAGCAGTCTATACCGCCGCCGCTGCCGAAGTCCACGACCGTCTCGCCGGGGTTGAGATCGCCGATTGCCGTGGGGTTGCCGCAGCCTGCCGACGCAAGCAGCGCCTCGTCCGGCAGCCCATCCAGTTGCGCCACTTCGTACAGTTGGTTCTTCGTGGTAACCTCGCTGTCTCCGCAGCAGTCTGTTGAGTCGCAGCAACTCGTCGCTTTCTGCGCGAAGTTACCGTAGCGCTCGCGCACGAGTTCTTTAACGTCAGAGTCTGTGTAATTGATCATGTGTCTTCCTTCCTTCCCTAGGGAATCAGATTGCCGTTACGCACTCTGCCTTACATTATAGGATACATGCCGGTGGAAACTCCATCGGACAATGGACAATGCACAGTTCCACTGAAGTCCTTGCCGGGATACCTATATGAAAATATACCTATGCAATGCAAGGTCTGGGAGTGGCGTAATTGTGATTCAATCAGCCACTCTGCTTGCAGTGTTAACAACATATGAATTCTTCCAACACATTTCTGATAAGATACCAGCAGCCAGTATAATTTAATGGCTGGCATTACGCCTAACCTTCCACCAGGAGTCTTGCGATGATTATTGGCGAACTGAATGATATTGCGCGGAGACTCGTCGCTCCTAAGAAAGGCATACTCGCCGCCGACGAGAGCACCAATACCATAAAGCGCCGATTTGACTCCATCAATGTGGAATGTACGGAGCAGAGCCGCCGCGACTACCGGGAGATGCTGTTCCGCACGCCGGGAGTCAACGAATTCATCAGTGGCGTCATACTCTACGACGAGACGATACGACAGCGCCGGGCGGATGGCGGGCTTATGGTGAACCTGCTGCGAGAACATAACATCATCCCCGGCATCAAGGTTGACAAGAGCACCCATCACCTCCCGAACACCGACAGCGAGGTGATCACCGAGGGACTGGACGGCCTGCGTGACAGGCTTGCCGAGTACTATGCCATCGGCGCGCGGTTCGCCAAGTGGCGAGCTGTTATCAATATAGGCCAGGGCAACACCGGAGACGACATCCCCAGCCAGTACTGCATAGATGCGAACGCCCACGCTCTCGGCCGCTACGCAGCCCTGAGCCAGGAAGCCGGCCTCGTCCCCATCGTCGAACCTGAGGCCGTGATGGATGGCGAGCACACCATCGAGCGCTGCCACGAAGTTACGCTGAACGCTCTGCACAGCACCTATGACGAACTCGCCCGCCAGCGCGTTGACCTGCGCGGCACACTGCTAAAGGCAAACATGGTCGTCTCCGGCAAGGACGCATCCGACCGCGCCGACGCCAACGAGGTCGCCGAGCGCACTCTCGACGCTCTGATGCGCGAGGTGCCCGCGGCAGTGCCCGGGATTGTCTTCCTCAGCGGCGGCCAGACCGACGACGAGGCGACCGAAAATCTGCAAGCCATAAATGTCGCCGCCGAGAACATGAGCACTCCATGGGAGCTCAGTTTCTCTTATGGTCGCGCCTTGCAGGCAGCTCCGCTCAAGGCGTGGGGAGGCGACGCCGCCAATACCGAAGCTGCCCAGCAGGAGTACTACCGTCGCGCGATGCTCAACAGCGCAGCTCGGCAGGGCAGGTACACACCGGGTATGGGCACGTAGAGGATGACCGCTCCGTCCGAGGTCGCGGCGCGTATCGAAGCCGACGTTGCCGCCCTGCCGCAGCGAACCACAGCGACAGTACGCAAGGTGCGCCGCGAGCACTCCCGCGTGATGAAGACAGAGGATGCCGCCTTCATTCTAGAGGTTGCCCGCGCCCTGCTCGCCCGTGACCGAAGAAGTGGGCGCGGTGGTTTGCGCTGGGTCGCCTATGAGATCATCCGCAACCACAAGCCCGCATTCGAGAGCCTAGATGACGCGCTGCTCGAAGAATTGGGGCAGGGTATGCATAGCTGGGACACGGTTGACGACTTCTCGCGCACGCTATCCGGTCCCGCATGGTTGCACGGCATGGCGTCTGATGCGCTGATACGCGATTGGGCGACCTCCGATGATCTCTGGTGGAGACGCGCCGCCCTCGTCAGCACGGTCGGGCTGAACATGCGGACATACGGAGGCGCCGGCGACACCCCGCGCACTCTTGAGATCTGCGAGATGCTTGCCGCAGACCGCGAAGACATGGTGCAGAAGGCGCTTTCTTGGGCGCTGCGTGAACTGGTGTGGCACGACGCCGAAGCCGTTCAGTCGTTCCTGGACATCCACGAGGACCATCTGGCTGCCCGCGTGAAGCGCGAGGTCCGTGCGAAGATCACCACGGGCTTGAAGAACCCGCGACGAAAATGACAGACAGACTTCTTGTGGCAACTCACAACATGGGCAAGCTGGCAGAACTGCGCGAACTCCTGCACGGCGTTCCGTTTGAGCTTGTGTCTCTCTCGGATGTGGGAATAGAGATGGACGTGGATGAGACCGGCGAGACGCTGGAGGAGAACGCCGAACTAAAGGCGACAACCTACGCGCGGCTCTCCGGCCTTACAACCCTTGCGGACGACTCCGGGTTGGAAGTGGACGCACTCGGCGGCGCGCCCGGCGTTCACTCGGCGCGATATGCCGGTCCGGGCGCGACAGACGCCGACCGCATCGCAAAGTTGCTAAAGAATCTGGCGCCACACCCGCGGCCATGGACGGCGCGCTTTCGTTGCGTCATAGCCATCGTGTCCCCTGACGGCGGCATCGAGATGCACGGTGGCGCGTGCGAGGGCGTCATAATCTCAGAGCCGCGCGGAGAGAACGGCTTTGGTTACGACCCGGCATTCCTGTTTCCTGAGAGCAACCGCACTATGGCGGAGCTGTTGGACTCCGAGAAGAACGCAGTCAGCCATCGCGGTATCGCGGTTCGCAAAGCGGCTGCTTCACTGACAGGATGTTAGTTCCCTTTTTGCGGACGTAGGTTATAATGTCATCATGACCACCACCGACACCCAGACCACCGCCATACTCGACAAGTTCAGGCGGCCTCTGCGCGACCTGCGTATCTCCGTCACCGATCGCTGCAACTTCCGCTGCACCTACTGCATGCCCGCCGAGATATTCGGCGAGCGCTACGAGTTCCTGCAGAAGGCGGATCTACTGACCTTCGAGGAGATAGCGCGGCTGACGCGGATCTTCGTGGAGCTTGGCGTGGTGAAGGTGCGGCTGACCGGCGGCGAGCCTCTCGTCCGCAGCGAAGTCGAGAAACTCGTGGCGATGCTTGCGCGTATCGACGGCATCGGCGACTTGACGATGACCACCAACGCATACCTGCTGCCGCAGAAGGCGGTCGCGCTGCGGAACGCGGGCTTGCACCGCATCAGCGTGAGCCTCGACACGCTGGATGACGCGATATTTCGCGAGATGAACGGGCGCGGCTTCGGCGTGGGGCGTGTGCTGGAAGGCATCGCCGCTGCCGAGGACGCCGGCTTCCGTCCCATCAAGGTCAACGCCGTAGTGCAAAAGGACGTCAACGACCACACGCTTGTTGATTTGGCGCGTTACTTCCGCGAGCGCGGACACATCATGCGCTTCATCGAATACATGGATGTGGGCAACCTGAACGGCTGGCGGCTGGACGAGGTGGTGTCCGCCGAGGAGATTGTCGCGCGCATAGACGCCGAAATGCCGCTTGAACCGGCTGAATCCAACTATCGCGGCGAGGTCGCCAACCGCTACCGCTACAAGGACGGCGGCGGCGAAATCGGCGTCATAGCCTCGGTGACTCAGCCCTTCTGCGGCGATTGCACTCGCCTGCGCCTCTCACCCGAAGGCATGCTCTTCACATGCCTGTTTGGTGTTAACGGCACAGACCTACGGACTCCGATGCGTGACGGCGCTGGCGACGCTGAAATCACCGACATCATCCGAGGCACATGGAGCGTCCGCGCGGACCGTTACTCCGAAGAGCGCGCTTCAATGACCGACGAACTCCGCGCCCTCCGCAAGAAGGTCGAGATGTACCACATCGGCGGGTAGCCTTTACATCGCGGTTGGTTGCGAAGGTCGCAGAATCCATATAGGGCGTATGGTATGACTACCATCACGAAAGAAAACTTGATCCAGATGCTGCAAGACGATCCGGTTCTGCTGGAAGAACTGCGTTCCTTGCTGCTGACGCGCGAGCTACTGGAGTTGCCACAAAAACTCGCTGAATTCGCGGAGTATGCCAACAAGCAATTTGAGGCAATTGAAAAGCAGTTCGAGGCGGTCAGCAAGCAGTTCGAGGCGGTCAGCAAGCAGTTCGAAGTCATCAATGCGCGCCTCAGCATAATTGAGACCGATGTCAATCAGCTGAAAATCGACGGAGCCTATCTGAAGGGCAAAGTGCTTGAAACTGAATTGCCGGGGCGCGCAGCCTCTCGCTTGGAGTATAGATTTAACATCAGGCGTCCAAGGGTAGTTAGGGCATCCACACAATACATTCCCGCGCACGATTTTGACGATGCTATCTACGATGCTTCAGACACAGGCATATTGTCGGAAATCCAGCGCCGGCGAATTCTGGATACTGACCTGATTGTCCGCGGTAGGTCAAGTGATACTGGCAAGGATGCTTATGTAGCGCTAGAGTCATCCTTCACCATAGACGATTCTGACATCGTAAGGGCGAACCGCACCGCGTCCGCGCTCAGAAAAATCTTTCCTGATGCCGAAGTCTGGGCGGCTGTGTACTGCGCCGAAATCTCCGACGAAAACACTCAGCGCGCCCGAGATGACGGCGTCGAAGTGATTTCAAACGCCCGTTTGTGATGTTTCGTCCGTGTACCTATGTCAGATAAAGTAGTCATCTACACCGACGGCGCATGCTCCGGGAATCCGGGGCCCGGCGGCTACGGCACTGTCATGCAATATGGCAGCAATAGCAAGGAACTCAGTGGTGGGTTCCGCAAGACGACGAACAACCGCATGGAGTTGCTTGCCGTCATAGAGGGCTTGCAGCTTCTGAAGCGCCCATGCGAGGTAATCGTCTTCAGCGACTCCAAGTACATCGTGGATGCTGTGAACAAGGGCTGGGCGGAACGCTGGCAGGCGAACGGCTGGAAGCGCAACAAGAGGGAGCGCGCGCTCAACCCCGACCTTTGGGCAAAGTTGTTAGAGTTGCTCGGCACTCACACGGTGAATCTGCGCTGGGTGAAGGGGCACGCCGGCAACCCCGGCAACGAGCGCGCGGACGCTCTCGCAGTGGCGGCGTCGCGGGGCGAGAATCTAGCGATCGATGAAGGGTACGAAGCGGAAGTATAGTTGACGGCAATCAATTTGCGGTTGTGAGTAGTTGGCGATATGATGCTTGGCAATAGGCACAGTTGAAATCGCTGATATATCGTTGTTAGTCAATTGGATAATGGAGGCTTGTCCAATATGACCAATGGATCGGATACGGAACTTGCCGGAGAGCGTCTGGCGCGTATAGAAGGCGCGTATGAGCATCTCGCTACAACAGCCGACCTTGAACGGCTTAGGGCTGATATAGAAAAGTCAATGTCCAGTCTAATCAAGTGGATGGTTGGTATCGCAGTCGCTCTGTTCGTCCCTATCTATGGTGTGTTGATAACTATACTTATACTACTTCTCAACGAATAGCGTCGTTATGACCCAACGCACACTAACCCACATAGACCGGAGCGGCAATGCAAGCATGGTCGATGTCAGCGCCAAGCCCGACACAGAGCGCATCGCGGTCGCAGTCGGCAGCGTGGCGATGCAGCCCGAAACGCTGCGCCTCGTCGCGGACAACGCATTCGACAAGGGCGACGTTCTCGCCGTGGCGCGCATAGCGGGTATCATGGGCGCGAAGCAGACGTCGAACCTCATACCGCTCTGCCATCCGCTGCCGCTCAGCCGCATCGCCGTCGATTTCGATCTCGATACGGACGCCAGCGCAGTCCGCATCACCGCAGAAGCCAAGACGACTGGCAAGACAGGCGTGGAGATGGAAGCCCTCACCGCCGTCAGCATCGCGGCGCTCACCATCTACGACATGTGCAAGGCGGTTGACCGCGGCATGCGAGTCGAGGGCGTGCGCCTCACGCGCAAGAGCGGCGGACAGAGCGGGGACTTTCGTAATGACTGAGTGATCACGTATCTGGTCCGAAGATGCGCTGCAGCGCATCCACCCGGTCTATCCTGTCAACCCCCGCAATAGGCGCGCAGCCAGTCGCTTGAAAACATCCCGTCCGGGTCGTATCGTCGTTGCAGGGCTAAGAAGTCGTCGAACTGCGGGTAGCACCGTGCAAGCTGCTCCGGCGTGGCGAACTTGTTGTAGGTGAGGAAGTAGCTGCCGCCGCGTTCAGTTGCAAGGTCGATCAGCGCGCGCAGAGCGTCCGCGGTGTGCGCTATGCCTGCCTCCGTATGCTCCACATGCAGGTTGAAGACGATGCATGCGTAAGGCTGCCGCGCCCAGTTCAGGAAGGTCTCATCATCCCGCTCGATGAGCCGTATCGTGCCGTAGATGACGTTCGCCTTTCGGTCTCGCAGTTCCCGCGCTGCTGCGTCCATGAAGTCGGCGAGGGAGGTTAGTGGAACGTAAAGCTCAGTGATGGTCTCGGTACACTTGACGGTGGAGTTCAGGCTGCGGTCCAGATCCTTGTGATAGTCGTCGATGTACTGGCTGAGCTGGAAGGTGTCGCTGTCGTAGGTCTGCCCGTTGGTGCTCATGTAGAAGCTGGCGTATTCGTCGAAGGCGCGTGCCTTGTCCGCGTGCGACAGGTATAGCAGCCCGCGCCAGTCATGCTCGCTTAGTAGATTCAGTGGCGCTTCGTCGGTTAGTGACTCGTCGCCGGGAACTGGGATGTAGCAGGACATCACGCCGTCCCGCAGGAATCCCGGCGAGGTTTCGTCCGTCCTGTACTGGAAGTCGCCGTAAGTGAAGCCGTCCGCGATGCGCTGCTTGAATAGAGATTCAAGGCGTTCGATGCTCGTGATTTCCACCGCGCGTCGCACTCTGTGGGCGGGCATAAGCCGCAGCGTTACCGAATATATCACGCCGAACAGCCCGTATCCCCCGATGGCGAGGCTGAAGAGCTCGGGATTCTCGGTGCGACTGCAATGCAGCATCTCCCCAGTCGCGTCCACCAGCTCGAACGACTCCACATCCTGTACGATGGGCTTGTAGGTCAGGCCTCGCCCATGCCCGTTCGCCGCCAGCGCGCCGCCGATGCTGAGCCTGTCTGCGCCGGTCTGCTTTTGCACGATGCTCCAGCGCCGATCCTTGCCGTGCTGCATCTCACGCAGTCGGCGCACCAATTCATCCCAAAGTATGCCCGCTTCCACGCGCACCAGCCCGCGCTCCGAATCCAGTTCGAGAATGCGGTTCAACCCGCCCGCATCCAGTAGCACACCATCGTGGAGGAGCTGCTGCCCGCCCATCGCGTGCCGTCCTCCGGCGACACTGAGGCTTGTGCCCTCGTCGCGGACGGCGGCAATCGCCTGCTGCACTTCTTCAGCCGATTCCGGCTTGACCACCCGCCGCATCGCCGTCTCGTTCAGCTGCGAGTGGATGTCGTTGAAGGTCGGCATGTATAATCCTCAACTACCAATCAATGTGCCCGTTCGCCCGTCACGCAATTCCGCGCAGCTGCCTCTGCGTCAGGAATATGACCACCGTAACCGCCACCAACCCCAGTCCCATCATTCCGATGACTGCCTGCCCGCCCAGGTAGTCGATCATCAGCCCCGCCGGGAACGTGCCGAGCGGCATGAACCCGAAGTTCAGCATGAATATGCTCATCACCCGACCGCGATACTCGTTGTCCGACAGTTCTATGAGCAGCGCCTGGTTCAGCGACATGCGTCCAGCATCACCCATGCCCAGTATTATCATGATAAACGCCGCCGCTGAGTAAATGGGTATCGCTGCCACGAGCAGCAGCCCAATGCCCGACAGCAGGCTCGACAGGATCAGCAGCATTCCACGGTTCTTTCTGCCAATCGCCGCCACATACATTGCGCCTGCCATCGCGCCGAAACCCATAATCGCCGTGAGCAGTCCCATCGAGTCTGCTTGCTGCTTGTAGATGTCCACAACGAACACCGGCAGGATGAAGCGGAAAGGCATCGCAAGTATCGTGGTGACCAGACCCACTATCAGCAGCACGACGAGCATGCGCCGCTGCGATATGTACGCTATGCCGTCCCAGATGTCCCGCACCATCGCCGTCTGCTTCTTCGGTGTCGGATCGCCCGTTGGCTTGACGAAGCCCATGAGCACCACCGCGATGAAGCTAAGAGCCGCGATGATGTAGTACAGGTTCCACGATCCTGCCCAGTCGTACAGGAACCCCGCGCCCGCAGGCGCAGCCATAGACATCGCGCTCATGCCTGCCGCGTTCAGAGCCATCGCATTCGACAGGCGGTTCTGCCCAACCAACTGCGGGATGATTGCCTGCCGCGCGGGCATCATGAACGAGAAGAGTGCACCCTGCACCATCGAGGAGATCATCAGGTGCTGCCACGCGATGATATTGGTGTCGATCATCACGCCTAGCACCAGCGCCAGCAGCGCCGCCGTAAGCTGCGCGCCCTGTATCAGCAGCTTGCGGTCAATCTTGTCGGCGAGCGCGCCTCCGAACAGCGGCACAGTGAGCAGGGGCACGGCGATGCCCAGGTTGATGAAGCCGAGGATAGTGCCGCTTCCGGTGATCTCATAGGCGAGGTAGCCCTGCGCGAGCATCTGCATCTGCGTGCCCGCCATCAGGAAGAGCATGCTTACCCAGAGCAGCGCGAAGTTGAAGTTGCCGAGGGACTCAAAAGTACGCCGAAAGCCAGCCGACAGCGCACCTGTGCGTGGCGCTACGGCAGGGCGCCTGGTTGCAATCATCTATTTGACCAGCGAGGAATGAATAGGAGGCGGAGAGGAGTCACTGCACTGAGCGTACACTCCTCTCCATAAGTAGGTTTCGTACTATTCTTCCTCTTCCTCGCCCTCAGCCTCTTCGCCCTCAGCCTCTTCGTCATATTCCTCGTCGGAGATGTCGAAGGTGTCTTCAGTCTCAACGCGCGGCGGGCTGACGCGAGCCACGAACTCGTCGCTGTCGGTCAGAACCGTAACGTTGTCGCTGACGACGATGTCGCTAACGACGATAGACTTCTCGAAGTCGTCGAGGCCGCTGATGTCGGCTTCAACGCTGGCGGGAATGTCCATCGGCAGAGCTTCGACGAGCAGGCTGGTGAGAGGCTGGAGCAGCGTGCCGCCCTGCTGCGTCGCGGGGGCACTGCCGACCAGGGTGATGGGCACTTCGGCGCTGATGGTCTGCGTCACATCGACGCGAATGAAATCGACGTGCAAGATGTCTTCCGTTACCGGGTGGCGCTGCACCTCGCGCACGAAGCAGATATTCTCATCGTCAGAGCCTTCGACCTGCACCGACACGGGGATGTTGGCGCCAACTCGCGGCAGAACGCGGCGCAATTCGCCCGCTGAACCCTGCAGCGACTGAGATTCAATACCACTGCCGTACATGTGCACGGGCAGGATGCCCTGCTTGCGTAGCTGCTTGACTTTCTTGCCCGTCACAGTGCGCTGCGACAGGCCCAATAATTGCACGTCCATCATTTTGTGTGATTGCTCCTGTGTGTTTTGGTGTGTCAGTGTTGGCAGTAGCGCCTAGGCTTGTGATCGGCTATGTCCGTTCAATTCGTAATCGTTGATGAGATCAACCATGCGTTGGACATAAGCGTGTATAATGGGGCGGCTCTCCTCTATATTCCAGTCCTCCATGTCCCCATGGTGGAAGTGAATGTGAAACCTTTCTGCGCCCAGAAATCCGGCAGACAGCAATATGTCATCGTATTGCGCGGCGAGACGCGTTGCGGCGTTCTTGTTGGCGCGGTGCGACCGGTATCCCCATCCGCGTTGCTTGGACGCGGCAATAACGGCTTGGGTTGCGGCACCGTACAATTTTTCCGCGCCTTGCCTATCGTCGCCTGCTGCGAACTCGGCGTCCGATTGCGCTAGGAACTTGAGCGCCTGCGCGGTGTAATCTTCTACGCTTTGACCGTTATCGGTGGTCATTGATCTTCTCCATGCCCGTTGCGCTCATACTCGCGGATTTTAGCCACCATTTTGAGAACGTAATCGCGTATGACGGGACGGTCAAGGGCTATCTGGTAATCCTCCATGTCTCCATATCGGGCGTGAGTGCGAAACCTATCGGATGCCGAGAACCCCGTTGCCAGAAACATATCATCGCATTCAGCCCCGATGCGAGACGCAGCAAGTACGTTTGCACGATGCGAGTCGTAGTCCCAGCCGCGCTGCTTGGCAGCAGCAATAACCGCCTGCGTTGCGGCGCCATACAACTTCTCCGCGCCCTGCCGGTCGTCGCCAGCGTCAAACTCGGCATCGGACTGTGCGAGGAACTGTAAGGCTTGCGCCGCATACTCCTCTGCGCTTTTCTCTTCGTCAGACGTCACTGCAAATCGGCTCCATTCGCCCCAAGAGTTACGACATGCAATTGTAGCACAGCGGGCTTGTCGAATTCTTGGAATGCGACCATGCGGTCAGCGCCCTACATCACCCTATGCGGCGCTAGAGCCTCGAAGTTCGGGGTGAAGCCGAAGCCGGGCCTGTCAGGCGCGAGCACATGCCCGCCGGCGACTTCAAGCTGCTCCTCGAATACCTTGCCGTGCATCGGATCTACCGCGCCCGCATAATATTCGAGTATCAGGCCATTGGGAATCGCGGCTACCAGGTGGATGTGGACCTCCTGCTTGCCATGCGGCGCGATGGGCAGGTCGTGGGCGGATGCGAGCGCCGCTACCTTCATGAACTCGGTGGGACCGCCCATAATCAGCGCGTCCGGCTGGATGATTGCGGCGCAGCGGTTGTTGATGAGGTCGCGGAAGCCGTAGCGAGTGTACTCGTTCTCTCCGGTGGCTATAGGGATCGATGTGGAGCGGCTGATGAGGCGATGTCCCTCGTAGTCGTCCGGATTCACCGGCTCCTCGAACCAGAAGACGTCGTACTTCTCAGCCTTGCGCGCCAGCTCGATAGCCTCGTAGTAGCGGTAGGCGCAGTTGGCGTCCATCAGCACCTTTACATCGGGACCAACAGCCTCGCGCACGGTGCGGATGCGCTCCACATCCTCGTTGATGGGCGCGCCGCCAATCTTCATCTTCACCGCGTTCGATCCCATCTCGACTGCCGTCTCCATCTCCGCCGCGAGCTCGTTCAGTCCCTTGCCCTCTTCGTAGTAGCCGCCCGCGATATAGACAGGGATGCGGTCGGTGTACGCGCCGAGCAGCTTGTGGACGGATGTGTCGGTCGCCTTGCCCTTGATGTCCCATAGGGCGATGTCGATGCCGCTTATGGCGCGAGTCGATGTGCCGCGCCTGCCAACCAGCTTGGGCTGCCACATCGCGTCCCACAGGCGTTCGTTGTCGAACGGGTCCTGCCCGATGACGAACTGCTTCATGTTGTTGAAGGTTCCCATCGTCATCTCGTCGGTCACATGCTCACCGCCCATGTAGCCGTAGCCGGTGATGCCCTCGTCGGTCTCCAACTTGATCAGGTTCAGCGCGACAGTTGGGTAAGTGTACATGCCGTTGCGGATGGGCACGGGCCGGTCCCAGCGGTATATCTCCATAGATGCGTCGGTGATTTTCATGTTCTTTCTCCTGGCTTTATTCTCCCAGCGTCAGGTCGCGCAGGGTGACTATCCCGATGGGGTTGCGGTCGTGATCCACGACGACGGCCCGGGAAACTTCGAAGCGCACCAGCAGACGCACGGCGTAGCGCGCCAGCATGTCAGGCGGCACCGTCCAGACGGGCTTGGACATGATTTCATAGACGTTGACCCGGTCCGAAGACCGATTGGGAGCGGTCACCCGGCGAGCTATGTCGGAAACCAGGACCAGTCCGATCTCGTCGTCCTCGTCGCGCCTGTTGACTACCAGCGAATTAACATTGTGCCGGCGCATCAAAGCCATTGCTTCGGACACGGTGGCCAGTCCGTTAATGCTTATAATCTCGGTGACCATCACGTCGCCGACACGGAGTTCTGGTTTCAAGCTCATATTTCTGTAATCAAGTCCTCGTAAATGGTGGGTAGTTGGGTGATCATGCCAACTGCGTCTTCTACGTCAATCTGGAAGGCGATGCCGGACCCGTGTTCGGAGTCGAAATGCGCCGCGTCCCTGATGCGCTCCAGTATTTCTCTCGCGCGTGGCTCGACGACCAGGAACAGGACGATGTCCCGGATAGCTTCCAGTTCCAGTCCCAGAAAGGTCTTACCCGGTGTCAGGCCTTCGCCTCTTACGCTTGTTACGATGGTCGCTCCGGTAGCGCCCGCGTCCCGCGCCGCTTGGACTACGACATCGGTTTTACGGTCGCTGACGAGTGCGACTATCAGCTTGAGTCTCATTCCTTGACTCTTCCTCCGTATCGGGCGGGCGCTCTACGCGCCTGCGGTTCCACCAGGAAGCGGCAATGGCGTATCCCAGCACTGTCATTATAGGAAACACGCTGGCAAAAGCAATAAGTCCGAACCCGTCAATCAGCGGACTTCGGCCCGGTATGCTAGCTGCGAGTCCCAATCCGAGGGCGGCGACCACAGGGACGGTAACCGTCGAGGTGGTGACGCCGCCGGAATCATAGGCAAGCGGCACGATTGTGCGGACAGAGCGGAAGGTCAGCACGATCACTATGACGTAGGCGACCATGATGTACCAGGGCAGCGGCGTTCCGGTGACGATGCGGAAGCATCCCAGCGCCACGCCGATCGCCACACCGACAGCCACAGCGATTCTCAGCCCCCACGCGCGGACGGCTCCACCGGAAACCGTCTCGGCTTTGAGCGCCACGGCTATCAGCGAAGGTTCTGCCACCGTGGTGGCAAAGCCGATTGCCGCTGCGAACGCATACACGAGCCAGTAGGCTCGCCAGTCAGGTGCGCCTTCGCCAGCGACGGCGCCCAGGGTTTCGGGCGAGGTCAACTGTCTCGCCATCGTCTCTCCGATGGGAAACAGCGCCTGTTCCAAGCCGACCAGAAACAGCGCCAAGCCGGCCAGGACGCAGGTAAACCCGGCGATCAGCTTTCGCAGATTGGGGAGTGGGCGGCGCAGGAGGACGACCTGGAAGAAGAGCAGTATCCCGGCGATGGGCGCCACGTCCAGCGCGGTTGATCTGAGGGAGGTCAGGAAGGCGTGGAACAGTAACTCCAAGGTCAGACCACCATCCCGTAGCCCATTACGCAGATCATAGGTGTCAGGCTGGCGAAGGCTATGAGGCCAAAGCCGTCAACCATTGGGCTGCGTCCGCGGAGAGACGATGCCAAGCCGACGCCCAGCGCGGTGACCAGCGGGACTGTGATCGTGCTGGTGGTGACCCCTCCCGAATCGTAGGCGATGCCCACGATTTCAGGGGGAGCAAAAACGGTCATAACGGTAACCAGCACGTAGCCCCCGATTATGAGGTAGTGGATGGGCCATCCCTTCAGGATGCGAAACACACCCAACACTATGGCGGCGCCCACGGAGAAAGCCACTACGATGCGGAGTCGCAGGGCGTAGGAGTCCTGTGCGGCGGCGCTGTCCTGGATTACCCCGGCTTCGGCGGCGACTGAAGCGGCTTCGCCCGCAACGGCGATGAGAGCCGGCTCGGCGACGGTGGTGCCGAAACCCAGGCAGAAGGCGAAAGCCAACAGAGCGATGACGCTTCCCTTGCGGGCGAATCCCTGAGCCAGCGCCTCTCCAATGGGAAAGAGTCCGCTTTCCAGCCCTTGAATGAAGAGAGCCAACCCGACAACCACACAGACCAGCCCCATTACCACGTTCCAGAGGTTGGGAAACGGTTGCTGGATCACCACTATCTGGAAGAATGCGATGACCAGTATGATGGGAGCGAGGTCCTGCACCGAGCCGGTGAGGCGACGGAGTATCGTGAGAAACAGGTAGTCGCACTCCTTCATTCTGTTTCCGTGGATCAGCGGGATTATACCACGACAGGTTGGGCTGGAACACGTCACGGCGCGGGCTAACAGCAGCCGATAGCGGAGCGTTACAACTAACGACGGGAGTCGTCGTGAGTATATGATACAACGGGCGGCGGGGAGCTTACATGGATGGATAGGATGAATAGGATGAGATTGCTTTTCGTGCGTGGTGTGTGCGGTGTGGTCTTTATGGCTGCTGTGCTGTTTGCCGCGTGCGAGACTGAGCCGTCCGCTGTCGAGGAAGCGTGGCTGCCGGAAGCCACTGTCATGATTCCCACGCCTACGGCTACTGCGGCGATAGCAGGTGAGCGGACCGTGACACCCGAGCCAACGCCGCAGCCCAAAGTTACAGCAATCCATACCGCGACACCCACGCCTGAGCCGATTCCCGCTGCCGTCCCGACAGCCGACGATCCACCCGTGCGTGACCTGTTTACGCTGGCGCAGCGGTACGGCAGGGCTGATGCGGGCGGCGCGTCGCTGACTCGCACGCTGCCGCCGGACCCTGACTGCTGCGAGGTGGGGCATCGAAAGACATTCTTCGTTACGGACCTGATAGAGCGGAGCGTCTATGAGGTGGAGGCGGAGTTGCTTGCCGTGAGCGAGAATGCGTACTGGTATGCAGACGTGGATACGAAGCTTACGGCGCAGGAAATGGAGCAGACGGCGGACGTGTTCGAGCGCGAGATTCGCCCGCCGATAGTGGAAGCGATCGGGGACATCTGGAAGCCGGGTGTCGATGGCGACCCGCACTTGGTGGTGCTGCATACGCCTCTGGTGGCTGCTGCGGGCTACTTCTCGTCGAGCGACTCGTACCCGCGCGCGACGCATCCGCACAGCAACGAGCGCGAGATGATCGTGATGGACGGCGACTGGCTGCGGCCGGGGAGCCGCGACTACTTCGGAGTGCTGGCGCATGAGTTCCAGCATGCGGTGCACTGGAACCTGGACCTGGGCGAGGACGTGTGGGTGAACGAGGGGATGTCGGAGGTGGCGACCGAGCTTGCGGGATACGAGGCGAGCTTCGTGGATGTCTTTATACAGTACCCGGAGGTGCAGCTGAACTACTGGCCGGACGAGCCGCGCGACACGATACCGCACTACGGCGCGGCGACGCTGTTCGTAGAGTACCTTGCGGAGCACTACGGCGGCGATGACGGGCTGGCTGAGCTTGGGCGCGAACCGCTGGACGGGGTGAACGGAGTGGACAGCTACCTGTCGCAGTATGGCATAAACTTCACTGATGTGTTCGCGGACTGGGTTGTGGCGAACTTCCTTGACGGCGAACTGGACTGGCGCGCCGATGCAAGCTCGTATGACCATCTGGGTGCGTACCGCTACCCGGGGCGCAGTGTGGGGCTGCGCCGGGTGCGGCATACGGAAGGCGATTTCGAGGAGACTACTACGCAGCCGCAGCTTTCGGCGCGGTACTATGAGATCGGACTCCCGGATGGTGGGGACGTGGTGGTGGAGTTCGAGGGCGAGGCGACGGTCGCGCAGGTGGGGACGGAGTGCCATAGCGGGCGGTACTGCTGGTGGGGCGGGAACGGCGACTCGATTGATACGACGCTGGAGCGGGAGTTCGACCTGTCGGGGGTGGACGCGGCGACGCTGGAGTTCCGGGTATGGCACGAGATCGAGGAGGAGTGGGACTACGCTTACGCGAGCGTGTCCACGGACGGGGGCGAGACGTGGACGACGCTGGACGGGGAGCACACGACGCGCGAGGACCCGCTGGGGGCGAACTACGGCGCGGGCTTCACCGGGATTAGTAGTGATGGCCAGGGAGGCGGCAAGTCTGCCGAGTGGGTTCAGGAGCGGATGGACCTGTCGGAGTACGCGGGCGAGGAGAGCGTGCTGGTGCGGTTCGAGTACATCACAGACGATGGGGTGAACCTGGGCGGCATCGTGATCGACGACATAGCGGTGCCGGAGATCGGGTTTGCGGACGATGCAGAGACGGACGGCGACTGGCGGGCGAACGGATTTCAGCGCATCGACAACAGGCTGCCGCAGGGGTTCGTGGTGCAGGTCATCGAGTTTGGCAGGGACGGCGGCATAACGGTGCGACGGATGAAGAGCGGCACGTTCAGCATCGAGGGATTCGGGGAGACGCTGGACTACGCGGTGCT
This sequence comes from Dehalococcoidia bacterium, assembly GCA_965203955.1. GTDB lineage: Bacteria > Chloroflexota > Dehalococcoidia > Lucifugimonadales > JADFKI01 > Bin90. The sequence goes on from OZ241923.1 coordinate 1,465,158, forward strand.
GGTGGTCGCGCCGACCACGCATACGACATACCAGCCGGCGGGGTATTCGCTGCGTGTCAAGGGAGAGAACTAACATCGATGGACAGGATGAACGGGATGGAATGTAGTGGCTGACCTGACGACTCACGACTCCTCCCGGCAGGCGCGGGCGACTCGCTTCATGCTGGTGGCGGTGATCGGGTTCTCGGCGATTCCCGTCTATATCGCGGTGGCGGACACGCACCGCGCGCCGTTCGTGTTCACGGCGTTCCTGTACGCGGGGCAGTTCGTGGGGCTGGGGGCGTACACGCTGCTCGCGTACCGGCACCTGTTCTTGCGGGTGCGGGCGTTGCGGGTGATAGCGCGGCAGGTGGTGCGGCCAACGATGCTGCTGACGCTGTCGGGCTACCTGAACTACGCATTCTACTCGTGGTCCACGGAGTACATAGACCCGGCTGTGACGACGGTAATCTTCGGGGGGTGGACGTTCTCGACGGTGCTGTTCGTGGGGTGGACGTTCAGGGGGGAGCGGCGGTACGAGCGCACGTCGGGGGCGCTGGTGGGGTTCATGCTGATCGGGTTCGCGGGGTTCGCGCTGGCGATCCTGAGCCAGCGGGCGGACATCTTCGACTTCGGGGAGGGCATCACGCCGCTGATCGAAGTCGGCGCTGGGGTGGCGCTGGCGGTGATTTCGATGAGCATGGCGACGCTGGGCTCGTTCGTGCTGCGGTGGGGCGTGGAGACGGCGGAGCGGGTGGAAGCGGCTGGGGAGCGGCCATACGACCGGGAGGCGCTGGAGGTGGCGGGGGTGCTGACGGGGATCGTGGTGGCGGCGCTGGCTGCTGTGCCGGCGAACTTCGCGCTGGGGCTGGCGCGGGGGGAGTCGCCGGTGGGCATCGAGGCGGCGGACTTTGCGCTGGCGTTTGGGGTCGGGGTGTTCTCGCTGGGGTTCTGCACGGTGCTGTTCAGGCGGGCGAACCTGATGACGCGGAATCTGGGGATCATCGGGATGACGTACGCGACGCTGCCGGTGTCGCTGGTGTGGCTGGCGCTGCTGGGGGAGATCGAGGTGGAGCGACCGTTGTACCTGGCGGCGGGGGCGGCGCTGATCGTGGCGTCGAATTTGCTGGTGCATTTTGTGGGGAGGCGGGGGTGATAGCGGTCAGCTCTCAGCGATCAGCCTTCAGGGGGTGGAATGGCCACAAAAGCAACTGTCTTTAGAGTCAATAGGTTACGCGGTATCTTGGACGCTCAGATCGCACCAAGTGGAGCGATGTCTGAGCATAGAGTTGAGGATCACGAGCAGCTTTCGCATGCAGGCTGTGAGAGCAAGCTTCTTCGGTTTGCCGGCGGCCAGCAACCGATGGTAGAAGTCCCTGATGACGGGATTATACCGGGCCGCCACCAGCGCTCCCATGTACAGCACGGCACGCACCTTGGCTCGTCCACCCCATACTGTGCGGCGTCCTCGCAGGGTGCCGCTGTCGCGGTTGAAGGGAGCTACGCCGACCAGAGCCGCGATCTGTCGGCGGTCCAGTGTGCCCAACTCCGGCAGGTGGGCCAGGAGTGTGAGCGAGATCTGCTCCCCCACGCCGGGGACGCTGCGCAACAGGTTGTCCTTCTCCCTCCAGACAGGACTCTGCAGCAGAGTCTGCCGCAAGTCAGTGTCCAGGTCATCCAGCTCGCGCTGAAGCCATTCTATGTGGGCCTCGATACTGGAGCGCACGGCTACGGCAATGGCCGCGTTGAGGCGGTTCCTCTCCGAGACCAGCATCGACATCACCTGGTGTCTTCGAGCTACCAGGGAGTTGAGCGTCTGGGTCTCGGCGTCGCGCAGTGGACGCACAGGAGGCTTGACCGCCTCGCCGAAGTGAGCCATGACAGACGCATCGAGGGCGTCGGTCTTGGCTAGCTTCCCAGTCGCCCTGGCGAAGTCGCGCACCTGTCTTGGGTTGACTACGACGACCGGCAACTCCTCGACAGCCAGAGCTGCCACAAGCGGCAGTTCCAGTCCGCCCGATGCCTCAAGCACCACTATCTGCGGCTCCAGGATCTTCAGCCGGGAGACCAACTGCCTGATCCCTGCATCGTCGTTGTCGACTACCCAGCCGTCATCCGTTGGACGGACGGCGACATCCATCTGGGCTTTGGCTACATCTACGCCTACATAGATCGCTTCCTGTTCCATGAGAACCTCCTGCCGGTTACTGGCCCATCCTTGCGAGATACGGGCTTGGCTAGCCCTGGCAACTGTTCGGGCTCTGTCTCCGGGATGGATACGGCGACCCAAGCTTCTGTACGATCTTCAATAATCTAGGCACAATCGGTCTGCCGTACCCCGATCCGTCTAATGAATTGTTACACACAATAACCAAGATACAAGGCACAAAGGGCACAGAGGGGGTGGTATTCGGTTGTGAGTTGTGAGTATTGAGTTGTCAGGGGCGGGGGATTTTGACCCTCACCCTAGCCCTCTCCCGCGGGGAGAGGGGACTTCTTTTTGTTAAGGGTCGTTGGTGATGGTGGGCCAGCGGATGGAGTCGAGGTGGTGGTCGAGGTCCCTGCCGGGGTTGATGCGGGTGATGTATGCGTTGTAGCCGGCGATGTAGGATTCGAGTTCGCCGGGGTAGGTGATGGACGCTGCCTTGCCGGGTGGGAGGGTGGCGACTTCCTCGCACTCCTGCTCGGTGAGCTCGTTGCCGTCGCAGTCGTGGAGGCGGTCTTCGCAGGGGCAGGGGAACTGACGGAATTCGTAGTACAGGGGGCCGTGGAGACTGAATTCGACGGCTTCCTCGTAGCGGCGGCGGCGCTCGTCTGCGAACGGGTCGCTCTCTTCTGCATGCCCTTCGACAGGCTCAGGGCGAACGGGTGAATCCGAGTCTTCGTCCGGCGGGATGTATTCGAAGCCGCGGTACATCAACTCCCTGGATGCGGACATCCTGTGGCAGGGCTTGAAGTCTTCTAGCTCGCCTTGCATTGCCTGCACGAGAAAGATGACGATGGTCCTGCCGTTGTCGGTTTCCTCGCGGACCATCTGGGCGAGTTCGGAGCGGATGCGCCTGTCAGCGGATTGCGCTTCGCTCTGCTCGGCGCGCTGTGAGCTGCGGCTTTGCCTGCGCCGCGCCGTGACGCTGTCGATGAATGCCTGCGCTTCCTCGAGGCCGAGCCTCTGGAGGATACGGGCGGCGTCGAGCTTGTGGCAGGGCTGGAAGTCCTCGAAGTCGCCGTTCATGGCGGACTTGAGGAACGTGATGATTGCCCTGCCGTTGTCGGTCTCTTCGAGGACGATCTGCCTGAGGGACTCGACAAGCTCGCGGTGTGATTGCTGATTCTGTGGTGTTGTGTGATGCTCCTGTGAAATCATATGTTCGGATTATAGGGGTGGAGGGGGTGGGGTGTCAAGGGGGGAGGTCTAGCATTGAGTCTATGCTTTGAGCAGTTTCGAATTAAGGTTAACTGACAATGGACTTAATCATTTCCCTTAATTCATGGCCGATCTCTGTAGCATTCATCAATCTAGCGAGTTCGACTCCATCGCCTTTTGTCTTGTGGAACCTAACACCATAGTGTCTGTAAACCCTATCAATCAGCAGGTCACCAGGTACGATGTCTAGCTTCCTCGTTTGCCAATAATTTTCGATTCTTTGCTTCTGCTTCTCCGTTTCCTGCTCAATCTCACCTCTCAGTCTGGCTATTGTGTGTTCCCAAGCATTGAGTTGAGAAAGTATCTTTTCCTCTACCGTTCCTCCGTCCATATTCTCTAAGTCGTCGCTTCTAAACGGGTACAAGGGGTTACACAATTCCTTGGCCACTCGTTTGTGTATCGTCATCTCTTGCAGAGTGTTGGCTTCCTCATCTATCAGTGATCTAATCTTCTCTATCTCGGGATGTTCTATGGATGAAAGACCGGCGACCGATTGCTTGTGGGCAATGTGACTAACCGAAATCCTAGAGTGAATCAAGTAATTTTCAATTTCACGTTTGTTCAGAACAGACGCGACTGCTCCTGTTCCGAGATTTTCTCGAATCTTTGCTATGTCTCTCTCGTCCTTCTCGTCCCGGTCAATCAGAAACCACATCCTGACTTGACGCTGGGCAAGGAATGAAAGAGTGGACCTTGCGGCGAACGACGAAATATTTCTGGAGCCATTCATGTGAATGAATCCAACATTGGAGTGATTAAGGTTGAAGCCGAGAGCACTGGCCCACGCTCGTAGGATCTCTTCGTCGGTCTGGCTTTCAACGAAGACGAGGCGATCATAGAGAAAAAGCGAACTTAGTCGGATACCTAACTCTGCTGGCACTTGCTCTTCAACTTCACCCTGATTGAGCAACTTGACGGATGTCGAATCGTATTTTGAGACGAGGTAGATGTTCTTCATCGCGGGGGTGTCCAAGAAATTAGTAGAATGCGTTGTGGCGAACACCTGTCTATTTTCACTTGCCTCCCTTAGGTATCGCATCACGCTTGTTTCCAATGCGGGATGCAAGTGCATTTCTGGTTCCTCAACCAATAAGATGTCTGGCGCCTGAAATTCCACATCGAGTACAAGTCCAAGTGCTTCCTTAATCCCAGAGCCGTTGACTTCAATAACAAAATCATCGACATCCAATTCAGCTCTTGTCTCTGACATTGGTGTCATCTGCTCGCCAGAAAACGCGTCAATCTTTACGCCGAGTAACGCTGAGACAGTTTCTTGGATTCTGTCCAGACGCTCCTGCCCACCCCTGCGAGTTTTCAAATTCAGCAGTTTCTGTGCTTCTTCTCTGCCAATCTCGCGGCGCGCATCCGTGATGCTCAAGACTTTGATCTCAGACAATCTTCTCAAGAGGGTCAGTACGTGGCCTGGAATTCGTGACTCCCTGCCAGCGAAGGTTTGGACTGAATGCTCTTCCAGCCTGTTCTTGTCCGATGCTTCGTCGAGTATGGTTATGTCGCTCAACCGTCGGAGAAGTGTTTGCTCAAAGTCCTCATAGGTGCTCGATTCTCGAATTGTTGCTTCTACCCAGTCGGCAGTCTTAGAGTCCAAGTTTCTCATTATGCGTGAGAATCGTGGAGGTCTATAGGGAACTCTACTCTCTCGTCCTTCCGCATTTAACCTGTCCCAAGCGCGCCTGTCGATTCCTTGATACAGTTCAGAGAGTCCTTGAGATTGCCTTTCGATATTTTCATGCTGTCCATGCAGATCGCTAAGTTCTATAGAGGCCTGTTCGTCCACTGCAAGGATGATTGCCTCACGCTCGGTAGTTTCGCAAGTCACATCATCATGCGGGACAAGCGAAATCTGTTTCACATAAGCGTATTCAGCTGGCTCAATATTGAAGGCGATTTTTACTCTCAGTCGCAATCCCATCTCAAGACTGTTTACTGCGTTAGTCATTTGAGGAGAATCAGCGTTGATTCCTGCCATTAGCTCAGCCCTCTCGTTGTCGTTCAACGAGAAGGTAAGGGTAATCTCAGCAGGAGTTTCGTAGTTCCTGTTGTGATAGTCCACTTCCTTAGTTATGGGCGGGTCTAGGCAAACTGCACTTCCATCATTTACTGCCGAGAAAAATGCGTTGATCGCAAACAGTAAGTTCGACTTTCCCGAATTGTTCTTTCCAATTAACACATTGAATCCGCCGCATTCCTCTAGCTTAGAGTACGATATACTTCGGAAATTGCTCACGTCTACTTGAACCACATTCATACTTGGATTGCACCTCTTAAGCTTTGTTTGAATGCCTACAATCATACAATATATTGATATGTTGTGTCGCGACAAACGTTGCGCGAATATAGATGTGTCAATTATGGAGAAGGCGCTTTTACATTAACGCCCTACCGATGGCGAACTTCATTGCAATAAGTGTCATTCACCGGAGGGTCTTGATGGCGGCGGTGTGGTCCCAGGGGATTATCCATTCGGGGGTGGTTTCCATGCCGAAGCCGGGGGCGTCGGAGGGGGTGACGTAGCCGTCTTTGGGCATGGGCATGCCGGGGAAGGGGGTTGTTTAGTTCTTCAGTCTGTCAGTCAGGCCTGGTAAGCAGTAGTGCCGAGCGACTTAAAGCAGGAAGCGCGCGGCGGCGACTGCGGCGGCGGCGATTGCTACGAACAGCCCCGCCAACTTCCATACGGCGTTCTGCAAGTCTGTCCGCATTTCCGCAACTGCGCGCTCCAAGTCAGCCTTCGTCGCCAAGTGCGGCAAGGTGGCTTCTACCCTTACCATACGCTCTTCCATAGGTGTAGTCGTATCCGTGTCTCCCGACCGTGATTTGTATTTACGAGTATATCGTATAAGGCCTGCGCGGTTAAGCGCGAATTTGCTCCCCTCACCCTAACCCTCTCCCGCGGGGAGAGGGGATTTCTAGGCTAGCGTCTTCATTGCGGCGGTGTGGTCCCAGGGGGTTATCCATTCGTCCGCGATTTGCATGCCGAAGCCGGGGGCGTCGGAGGGGGTGAGGTAGCCGTCTTTGGGCATGGGCATGCCGGGGATGGGGCAGACTTCTTCGAGGGGGATGCCGGGGTCTGAGCCCATCCAGAACTCTGCCATGGGGGATTCGGGCATTGCGAGGGCGAAGTGCTGGCCGTAGGGGGTGCCTGCGCCAGCATGAGGGATGGTGGCGATGCCTGCTGCCTCGGCGATGGTGTATATCTTGACTGCCTCGGTGAGTCCGCCGCACCACTTGAGGTCGGGCTGGGCGATGTCGATGGCGCGGTGCTCGATGAGCTGGCGGAAGGCGTGGCGTCCGTGATGGTCTTCGCCGGTGGCGAGGGGGACCCAGTTTATCGCTTTTCGCAGCTCGATGTGTCCTTCGAGGTCGGTGGGGATTAGCGGCTCTTCGAGCCAGCGGAGGCCGTACTTTCGGAGTCGCTCGGCGACGCGGACGGCGAATTCGACGTTGAAGGACATGACGGGGTTGTACATCAGCTCGACGTCGTAGCCGACCATGTCGCGCGCCTTGCCGATGTGCTCGTCGAGGATGTTGAGGCCGTCTATGCCTTCCTCGTAGTGGACGGGGTTGCTGACCTTGAAGGCGTGGAAGCCGAGTTCGAGGGACCAGTCGAGGTCGTCGGATGTGACGTAGATGTCGATTTTGTCGCGGCAGGGGCCTCCGAGCAGGCGATAGACGGGCTGTTCGAGGAGCTTGCCCTTGAGGTCCCAGAGTGCGAGGTCGATGCCGGACTGGGCGACGGTGGCGATGCCGCCGGCGCCGAATCGCTGGGTGGAGCGCCACATGAGGTCGTTGAGGAACTCGGTGGCGAAGCAGTCGCGGTCCTTGAGCAGGGGGCCGAAGTGGTAGTCGATGATGCTTGCGGTTAGCTCGCCGAAGCTGCACTGCCCGAGGCCGTATGTGCCGTCTTCGGCGAGGACCTGGACCCAGAGGTCTGCCTGGGTGTTTGCGCCGGGCATCTGGCCGTGCATGCGGGGGAACTCGGGGTACTTGTTGATGGGGAGCGCGCGGCGGGCGTGGGAGTTCCAGCCGGCGCGACGGGCGGGTGTCTTGGGGGGCGTGCGCGGGATGTTGACGTTGACGGCGCGGACGGACTTGATTTTCATGTTTTTCTCTCCTGGTTAATTCTAAAACGCAGGAAGGATAACACATAGGAACTGACATGGATGGACAGGATGGGGAGGGTTATCAGCCCCTCACCCTAACCCTCTCCCGCGGGGAGAGGGGACATAAGGGAGGGTGTGGTATGCTTGCGCGGTTATGGGTGAGAGACGGATACGGGTTACGCGGGAGGCGTTTCGGGAGCGGGCGGCGCTGGATACGGCGGTGTCGCGGGCGCTGCTGCGTCGGGTTGCGCAGGGTACAGAGCCGGAGACGCTGCGGGTGTACACTCCGGCGGATGTGGTGGCGTTCGGGCCGCAGGATACGCGGGCGGAGGGGTATGCGACTGCGACTGCGGCGGCGCGTGCAGCGGGGTTCGAGGCTATCGAGCGGCTTGCTGGTGGGCGGGCTGCGGTGTTTCACGGGGGGACGATTGCGTTCTCGTGGACGATGGCGGATACGGTGCCGCGCGAGGATGTGATGGCGCGGTTCGACGAGGCGGCGGATATTATGATGCGCGCGCTGCGGCGGCTGGGGATTGATGCGCGGGTGGGAGAGGTGCCCGGTGAATACTGCCCGGGGCAGCATAGCGTGAACGCGCGGGGTGAGCGGAAGCTGATGGGCGTGGGACAGCGGCTGATTCGGGGGGCGGCGCATGTGGGCGGGGTTGTGGTGGTGAGCGGGGGGGAGCGCATACGGGATGTGCTGGTGCCGGTGTACGATGCGCTGGAGGTGGCCTGGAAGCCGGAGACGGTGGGTAGCGTGGAGGATGAGCTTGGAGGCGCGGAGTACGAGGCGGTGATGGAGGCGATACTGGCGGAGTTCGGGGCGCGGTATGGGTTGTACGAGGGGGCGATTTCAGATCCAACGCTGCGGGCGGCGGTGGGGCTGGAGGGGGAGCATGTTGCGCCGTGGGGTGCAGGTGTCAGCATTCAGCCGTCAGCGATCAGGTTTCAGGGGGGCTAACGGGATGAACAGGATGGGGAGGCTACTACCTCCCTAACCGTCCTCCAGAAGGGGAGGGGATTTTGCCCTCACCCCCTGCCCATCCTCTCTGGATTCCCGATCTTCGGTTGGGCGCGTGGAAATGGGTTTGAGCACAATATGCGGTTGCGGAGACAGGCTCAGGACGAACGGGAAGGATTGACGCATTGATCTACCTGCCCTTGTTAGCCCATAGAGGGGGAAGGTACAAAATGACTTACCTCAACATGCGTAAACAATACCCGAATTTTTTTAGTGTGTCACTTTGAACTATGTACTGCCATTTAGACTGCTCCACATTTCAAACTGATACACCATCCGAATTTTTTAGCGCGTCACTTTGAACTATGCGCTGCCATTTAGACTGCTTCACATTTCAAACTGATGCACTACTCGAATTTTCAGAGAATTGCACCGCAGGGGGCTGTCCATTATTATATGAACTCGCTGTGGGGGCTGGTGATGGCATTGGCAGACGCGCTGGAATGCCTCTGGGCCCGCGGCTGCCCGGTCGGACTCGGAGCGATCCCCAGGGTGTACGTCCGCAAGGGCTTGATCCCCGCCTGTTCCAGCAATCATGTACAAATAGTATCTCCGCCTGTGTGTGTTTATTTGGCCAGTAAATTTGACCTGCTACCTTTGTGGACAGTGAAGTATGCGAACAGGGGCTGAGTACAGAGAGAGCCTGCGCGATGGGCGCGACGTATGGGTGCTGGGCGAAGGCGCTGTGCGCGATGTCACGACAGACCCTTCGACTTCGGCGATGGTGGATGAGTATGCTGCATGGTATGACCGCCACTTTGACCCTGACTGGCAGGACATCCTTCTTACGCCTCCCGACGGCAACGGTCAGCGCCATCCACTCGCGTTCACTCCACCCAAGACGTCCGCAGACTTGAGGCGACTGGGGAAGGCCATCAGCGCCATGCATTTCCTGACCGGCGGTAACATGACCCACACCCCGGGCTATGGAGTCCTGATTGCCCTGGGGTTGCTGAATTCCCTGAAGCGGCTGAACCACTCCTCAGAGGAAATTGAGGCGGCTGAGGCGTACCTGGAGTCCTTGTCTGAGAGTGGCAGGTTTCTCACCTACGCCTCAGGTGGGCCGCTAATCGGTGCACGGCTCCGTGAGGCTGAGAGCGAGCGCGTGGCACTCCGCCTGGTCAGCGAGACCGCTGAAGGCATTGTGGTGACCGGCAAGATTCAGATGCACACCAGCACGCCCTTTGCGGAGGATGTGCTGGTTGGCAGCATGAATGAGTTGCCAGCGGGGAGTGGGAGACACTTATGGTTCATAGTGCCGGTGAACGCGAGCGGCATCCGGGTGGTGGCGCGCCGACCTGCCGTCAAGCACGAGAACCCATTTCTGTCGCCTTTGAGCAGCCGGTTCGATGAACTGGATTCCATGGTCTGGCTGGAGGACGTGTTCGTCCCCCGCTCCCGCGTCTTTACCGGGGAACCGGCGCGTCAAACGAGGCGCCATTCGCTGGTATGCTGGCTGCTCTGGCACCACAGCCACGGCTGGCTCGCCAAGGCAGAACTAACACTGAGCCTCGCTCTTGCATTGGCTGAGGTTATGGGCCTCAAGAACAATCCCAGGACAATAGAGCAGCTGGTCGAGTTGACCGTCAACGTCCAGACCACTCGCTCCTGCCTGACGGCGGCGGAACTGGACCCGGAAGCGACAGCGAGCGGGTACGCCTTGCCCAACCAGCTCCATGTGATGGCTTCGGGAATCAACATGCTCAGGGTCCGCCAGAGAATGGCTGAAATCCTGCGCGGCCTTCCCGGGTCGTCGCTGGTCAACGCTCCGGCCGACACCGACTTCGCAGACCCGAGGATGGCCACCGAGTTGGAGGATGCCTTTGGCGGGGGCGGCTATACTGCGCTGCAACGGGCGGCGCTGCTGCAGCTCGCCTGGGACCAGGTGTCGTCGGGTCTGGACGGACGAGAGGCGGCTTTCGAGCTTCATGCCAGTGGTGGGCCGGAGGTATGGCGCCGCCGCCTGGCAGCCTGGTTTGATGGGTACAACGAACTGGCAAACAGCGTACAGGAGTTTGTCCAGGTGGACCTGCCGCACATGGACATGACCAGCCTGCAGGAAGCACAGGAGGTGCCTAGGCGAATACCTCAGCCCCGAAACGTTGAATCCCCAGCCAACGAATCAACCTGAAGGACGCCCGCGCGGAACCGGTTCCGAAGGAGGAGTCGTCCGGGTGCGGCAGTGGGTACTGTTGCACGCTTATATCTGCCAATATATGATTTGTACGGAGAGTGCAGGTGGGGAAGTTCTGCGGGATAACTTTAAGTGGAGCATAGCATGGCTACCGATTTACAGGCTGTCGAAACTGCGGACGACGAGCGGAGCATTCAAGTTGAGATGCTGCCAAGCTCGGATGAAGTGGCTGAGGTCGTTTCTCGGTTGGAGATAGGCGATCTCAGAGAGTTCGCCGTCGCAATAATGAACGCTGCAGCCGAGTCCGCTCGCGGCGGCGGTGACCTGGATACTATCCGATTGCTTAACAGCTGGTTCGCGTCAATGGAAGAGACCGTAGCTGCCGGGGACGATCTGGTTGAGATTCTGTCCAGAAGACGAACTCCGGGAGACACGCAATAGATGACTTCCAGCCGCCGTCGATATGATGTGGAACTGCACAGAAACGTAACGCGGTTTTTCAGAAGGCATCAGGAGCTGGCGGCGACCTGGGACAGCATCAGCAGCCGCATATCGGAGTCACCCGACAGGGAGCGCACATCAACCATCTGAAGGGTAGATGGCACTGCAGCTATCGCTGGCGTCAAGGCGACTATCGCCTTATGTACGAAGTCATAGACGACGAGAACGTTGTTCATGTTTTTCATGCCGGCACCAGAGGTGATGTGTACCGATAGGTCAATAATATTTCACCCTCACCCAACCCTCTCCCTCAGGGAGAGGAGATTTATGGGGGCTGGGGCTATCGGTTATTGGGCGATGAGACCGCCGTCTATGACGAGTTCGCTGCCGGTTACGAATGAGGAGTCGTCGGAGGCTAGGAAGAGTACGCCGTTGGCGATGTCGTCCACGGTGCCGAGTCTGCCGAGAGGGATGTTCTGGTCGTAGAAGTCGCGCATTTCTGGGATGGCGAGGATCTCGTCGGTCATCTTTGTGATGATCATGCCGGGGTGGACGGAGTTGCAGCGGATGTTGTCGGGTGCGTGCTGGACGGCGGTGGACTTGGTGAGGAGGCGGACTGCGCCCTTGCTCGCCTGGTAGGCGGGGATGCCGTTCCTGCTGCCGACAAGCCCGGCGAGCGACGAGATGTTGATGATTGAGCCGCCGCCTGCGTCCCGGAGGGCGGGTATGACTGCCTTGGTGCCGAGGAAGACGCCCTTGGCGTTGATGTCGAGGACGGTGTCCCACTGCTCGGATGTGGTGTCCTCAAGGCCGGTGCGCCCGCCGAGTATGCCGGCGTTGTTGACGAGGATGTCGAGCCTGCCGTAGCGGTCGAGGGCGGTCTGCACGGCTGCGTCCCAGTCGTCGGCGCTGGTTACATCCAGGTGAACGTAGGATGCCTCGCCGCCGAGTTCGGCTATCTGCGCTTCGATCTGCTGGCCTTCGTCGTCGAGCAGGTCGCCGATGACGACTTTTGCTCCTTCACGGGCGAATAGCAGTGCTTCTGCCGCGCCCTGCCCGCGCGCGCCGCCGCTGATTAGTGCTACTTTGCCTTCGAGTCGTGGCATGGTGAGACCTCCGGGGGAGTGTTGAGTTGTGAGTGATCAGTTTACAGTTATGAGTGGATGGGTGTCATGTAAGTGTGGTGGAGTCTCAGTCAGGGCAGGGTTTCTAGGCGGTGCAGCCAAGCGGCGAAGTGTGGGCATTGATTGCGAATGGTAGCAATGCCGATGCTCTGCGCTGCCTGCACTCCCATAGTTGGCTTCTGATATCCGGGCATGAGTCTTTCGATGCGCTTGGACGGCGCGGTATCCGGAGAGTCGTCTATTTCTTCCGGGGTGCCGAATTCGTCTCGGATAGATTGAAAGTTTGGACTCAGATCCGCGCGCCCGATTGCAGTTGCGAATGCCTGGCAGTTGCTGAATAGCATTGCCTCGAACTCGTGCATCATCACGTAGGGAATGAAGCGGTTGGGGTTGAAGTCCGCGCCTATCTCGTCGCAGATGTCTTGGAGCAGGGCTTCTTCTATCTCGTTTGCTCTGTCGGAAGGTGACATTGCGGCGGTGAACGGGTTGGCACGACGGGGCCAGTCATCGGGCATTCCGTAGTAGTCGACCATGGTACTTATGACAAGTTCGGAGTCTGCTCTGAGATTACTCAGTATTCGTTGCCGCGCAATTGCCCAAGGCACTATGCCGCCGCGCCGGGCACGTTCCTGCGCGGACCCCATTATGCGCGCTCTGACACTTAAGTACCCCAAGCTGTAAAAATGGGGCGCAAGAACGTCGTTCACGAAAAGGAATTCGGTTCGACCCTCGACATGAACGAGGAGACGGCTCATTGGCGGGATGTCCTGCGCTCAGGCATGGGATTGCCTTCAATGTCATTCATCTCCCACAATTGTCCGATGCTGTAATCCTCCAGCCATAGTGCCAGTTTTTCTGAACTGAGCCGCGTGAACTGGGTTGCGCCATTCACCCTGTCCGCTACGATCACATCCTCCGGCTGGAAGTGGTCGAGCAGGGTCGGGGACTGGGTTGCGAGTATGACCTGCGTATCAACGGATGCGGTCTTGACCATGGATGCCAGCATCGTGATCGCCAATGGGTGCAAGCCAAGTTCAGGCTCGTCCAGCAGGATGACGGACGGGCGCAGCTCTACGGGTTGCTGCAAGAGCGCGGCAAGGGCGATGAAGCGCAGAGTGCCGTCGGAGAGTGAGGAGACGTCGAAGTAATCGTCGGTTCCGACGTGCTTCCATTCGAGGCGGATGGTGTCGGGGTTCAGTGCTTCCGGTTCGAGGATGAAATCGTCGAAGAAGGGCGCGACGAGGCGCACGGTGTTGCGCATGAACCTGTACGAATGCTCGTGCTTCTCGCGCAGCAGGTAGAGGAACGCGGCGAGGTTGGAGCCGTCTGCGCGGAGGTAGCGGTTGTCATGCAGGTTGGCGGTCTTCTTTATGGGAGCAGAGCGGCTGGTGTCGTGGAAGTGGTAGAGGCGCCAGCTGTCCAGAAGTCTGCTTTTTGCGCTGCTACCAAGTTCAGATTCGGGTTTGCTGATGTCACTGTTTTGTGACTCGCCCTCTTCTTCGAGAGAAATTGTAGACAGCGGTCGCCAGTACCTTAGAGACACTAGGCCTATGGTAAGAGAGTCTGCATCCGTTGCAAAAAGGGAAATGCTGTCTGGACCCAGTACATCTTGGAATCCAATCAGAAAATCAATCCTATTGGTTACCTTTGAGCCAAAGTGAAGCAGTCTCTCGGCACCGCCCCCGCGAGCGACATATTCACGGAGACTGTCATGGTCAATCCCAACTGTGCCCATCTTTCTCTGAATGCTGCCAAGGAACGAAAAGACTTCAAGGAAGTTCGACTTGCCGGAGCCGTTGGCGCCTATGAGCACGTTGATGTCGCGGAGTTCGACCGTGACATCGCGTATGCTTTTGAAGCCCTTGATGGTGATGCTTTCCAGTGTGGGCATGGGGAGTGTTCCGGTTGCGGCTTGTTATGGGATGCGCCAATGCTAGTATAGCGAATGGGGCGGATGAAAAGTACAGAGGGCACTGACTGGATGGTGAGCATTTCTGACGTGCCCCGTCCCTGGATTCCCGCCTGCGCGGGAATGACGAATTCAATACGTGCTTGGCGGAAAGAAAGGAGTTCCCCTCACCCTAGCCCTCTCCCGCGGGGAGAGGGGATCTATTTTGGGAAAGGGATTCAAGGGTTATTGGGCGATGAGGCCGCCGTCTATGACTACTTCGCTGCCGGTGACGAAGGATGAGTCGTCGGAGGCTAGGAAGAGGACGCCGTTGGCGATGTCGTCCACGGTGCCGAGCCTACCGAGGGGGATGCTGTCGAGGTAGCCTTGTCGCTGCGCGGGATCGGCAAGGAGCTCGTCGGTCATGGCGGTTACTATCATTCCGGGGTGTACTGAGTTGCAGCGGATGTTGTCGGCGGCATGCTGGAGGGCGGTGGACTTGGTTAGTAGGCGGACTGCGGCTTTGCTTGCCTGGTATGCGGGGATGCCGAGCCTACTGCCGATGATGCCAGCGATGGAGGATATGTTGACGATGGAGCCGCCGCCGGAGTCCTGCATGGCGGGGATGGCTGCCTTGGTGCCGAGGAAGACGCCCTTGGCGTTGATGTCGAGCGTCCTGTCCCAGAACTCCAGGGTGGTGTCCTCCAGCCCGATACCGCCGCCGCCGATACCGGCGTTGTTGACGAGGATGTCGAGCCTGCCGTAGCGGTCGAGGGCGGTCTGCACGGCGGCATCCCATTCGTCGGCGCTTGTTACGTCGAGGTGGACGTAGGTGGCGTCGCCGCCAAGCTCGGCTATCTGGGCTTCGGTCTGCTTGCCTTCGTCGTCGAGGATGTCACCGATGACGACTTTTGCTCCTTCCCTGGCGAATAGCAATGCTTCCGCCGCGCCCTGTCCGCGCGCGCCGCCGCTGATGAGTGCTACCTTGCCGTCGAGTCGTGGCATGGTGGGGCCTCCGGGGGAGTTGTGAGTTTTCAGTTTGGAGTTATCAGTTGGGGCGGTCGGTGTCCTTTGCCGGGCTCAAGGGGAAGGGGCTATGACCCTCACCCAACCCTCTCCCTCAGGGAGAGGGGGTTATAAGGTAGGGGGACTTTTAGGTTATTGGGCGGTGACGCCGCCGTCTATGACCAGCTCGCTGCCGGTCATGTAGGACGATTCATCGGATGCGAGGAAGAGTACGCCGTTGGCGATGTCGTCCACGGTGCCGTACCTGCCGACGGGGGTGTTGTCGTCCCAGTACTTGAGGCGTTCGGGATCGGCGAAAATGCCCTCGGTCATGGCGGTTACGATGAGTCCGGGATGTACGGAGTTGCAGCGGATGTTTTCGGCTGCGTACTGGACTGCGGTGGACTTGGTGAGAAGGCGGACCGCGCCCTTGCTGGCGGCGTAGGCGGGGTTGCCGCTGCCGAGTCCGATGAGTCCGGCGATGGAGGAGATATTCACTATAGAGCCGCCGCCGCCCGAGTCGCGGATGGCGGGGATGGCTGCCCTGGTGCCGAGGAAGACGCCCCTGGCGTTGATGTCGAGGGTCGTGTCCCAGTTATCCGAGGTCTCGCCCTCAATGCCGCCTCCGCTGCCGCCGATACCGGCGTTGTTGACGAGGATGTCGAGCCTGCCGTAGCGGTCGAGGGCTGCCTGCACGGCTGCGTCCCAGTCGTCTTCGCTGGTTACGTCGAGGTGGACATAGGTTGCGTCGCCGCCGAGTTCGGCTATCTGGGCTTCGGTCTGCCTGCCCTCTTCGTCGAGGATGTCGCCGATGACGACCTTTGCGCCTTCACGGGCGAACAGGATGGCTTCGGCTGCGCCCTGCCCGCGCGCGCCGCCGCTGATTAGTGCTACTTTGCCGTCTAGTCGTGGCATGGTGGGACCTCCGGTTGAGTTAACAGTTTTCAGTGGTCAGTTTACAGTTGGCGGTGATGGCTGGTCGATGTCCTTCGACGGGTTCAGGATGAATTGTGTCTTCACCCTCACCCAACCCTCTCCCTCAGGGAGAGGGGCTTTTGTCTGGTCCTTCACCCTCACCCTCTCTTTTAGGGGAGAGGGGAGTTAATTGGGGGGAAGGGATACAGCAGTTACTGGGCGGTGATGCCGCCGTCGATGACCAGCTCGCTGCCGGTGACGAACGACGAGTCGTCTGAGGCGAGGAAGAGTACGCCATTGGCGATGTCGTCCACCGTGCCGAGTCTGTCGAGTGGAATGCGTTCATCATAGTATTGCCGGCGCTCGGGGTCGGCGAGAATCGCCTCGGTCATGGCGGTTACGATTAGTCCGGGGTGAACGGAGTTGCAGCGGATGTTGTCGGGGGCGTGCTGGATGGCGGTTGACTTGGTGAGAAGGCGGACCGCGCCCTTGCTCGCAGCGTAAGAGGGGTTTCCGTTTGGGCTGCCGATGAGGCCCGCGATGGATGATATGTTGATGATGGAGCCGCCGCCTGCGTCGCGCAGGGCTGGGATAGCTGCCTTCGTGCCGAGGAAGACGCCCTTGGCGTTGATGTCGAGCATCATGTCCCAGAACTCCGAGGTGGTGTCTTCCAGTCCGACTTGCATGCCGCCAATGCCTGCGTTGTTGACGAGGATGTCGAGCCTGCCGTAGCGGTCGAGGGCGGTCTGCACGGCTGCGTCCCAGTCGTCTGCGCTGGTGACGTCGAGGTGGACGTATGTGGCGTCGCCGCCGAGTTCGGCTATCTGGGCTTCGGTCTGCCTGCCCTCTTCGTCAAGGATGTCGCCGATGACGATCTTTGCGCCCTCGCGGGCGAACAGTATTGCTTCTGCCGCGCCCTGCCCGCGCGCGCCGCCGCTGATGAGTGCTACTTTGCCTTCGAGTCGTGGCATGGTGGAACCTCCGTGAAAGTCGGTCAGTCTATCAGTATGTCAGTCGGTCAGTCAGTGGGCACTCTTGCTTAGCGGGATGTAAGGGATAGGGAGGATAGGTACGATGAAATGGAGACATCACCCCCATCCTAACCTTCCCCCATCAAGGGGAAGGGACTATTCCCTTGTTCCCCTCACCCCAGCCCTCTCCCGCGGGGAGAGGGGGCTTATAGGTTATTCGTAAATCATCCATTCGAGGAGGTTCTGGTCGGGGTCGCGGGCGTAGAGGCTGACGGCGGGATGGTTGCGGAGGGCGCCGCGGCGGGGGCCGGGGCCGGAAATGATCTCCACACCGGCGTCGTTGAGCATGCGCTCGCAGTCGGCTGCGGAGCCGTTCCAGACGAAGCAGATGTCGGCGCTGCCGGGAACTGCGGTGGGGCCGCGCAGGGCGGCGGTGTAGCCTTCGGGGTGGACGTTGATCTTGGAGTCGCCGACCTGTATGGAGATGATGTTCGCCTCGCCGGCGCGCCACTCGGCTTCGTCGTTGATGTGGAAGCCGAGCTTCTTGTAGAAGGCGATGAGGTTTTCGGCGTTGGCCGTGGGCATTGCGATGTGGTCTATGCTGACTGTTGCCATGTTGTTGTCCTTCTGGCTTCAGGGGAATGCGCTCTGGCGTTAGGTTACAACGGCTTGGCGGATAGGGCAACGGGGGGTGTTAGCGGTCAGCGGTTAGCCATCAGCGATCAGGTGTCAGCGGTCAGGTGATGAATTGGAGGTTTCCCCTCACCCCAGCCCTCTCCCCTGGGGAGAGGGGGCTTATGGTCGTCGAACGAGGGGGAAGGGGTTTCTATTGGGAGTTGAAATGAGGTGGCAGTGGCGTAGAATTGGGGCGCTTACGGGATGGTATTAGCAAGAAAGGCAGGTGAGGGATGTTTCCGAGTGAGTTCGATGTTGAGGGCAAGACGGTGATTGTTACGGGGGCGGCGCGTGGAATCGGGAAGGGGATTGCGCGGGTGTTCGCGGAGTCGGGGGCGCAGGTGATGGTTACGTCGCTTACTGACCGCTACCTGACGCCGCTGGCGGAGGAGATGGCGGCGGCGGGGCACCCTATCTTACCGCTGACGGCGGACGCGACGGACTCGGCGGACTGGCAGCGCACTGTGGACACGGCGCTGGAGGCGTGGGGGCACATCGATGTGCTTGTGAACAACCTGGGGGACGCGATACGCAAACCGCTGGTGCCCGCGCCGGGGTCGGAAGGGACGCCGATAACGGACGAGGAGTGGCGGTTCGTGCTGGACATCAACCTGACGGAGGCGTTCATGGGGTGCCGCGCGGTGGGACAGCATATGATCGAGCGGGGGAGCGGGCGCGTCATCAATATCAGCGGGTTCGCGGCGCGCAAGGGTTCGCCGGAGATGCTGGTCTATTCGGCGGCGAAGGCTGGGCTGGCGCGGCTGACGCAGACGCTCGCGCTGGAGTGGGCGCCATACGGCGTGACGGTGAACTGCATCGCGCCGGGCATATTCCCGGACCCGGAGACGGGCGAGCCTGATCGCATAGCGGCATCAAGGGAAAATGCGAAGACGACCGTACCGCTGGGGCGCGTGGGCGAACTGCGCGAGGTGGGGCTGCTGGCGGTGTACCTGGCGTCGGATGCGTCGGCGTATATGACGGGGGAGACGCTGTATATAGACGGCGGGCTGAGCCATGCGTGATTGAGTGGGCGCAGCCTATTGCTCTTCCGTAGCCTGGTCGGGTTCCAGGAAGATATGCACTTCCTGCAGACCGGGCGCTGCTGCCGCCTGCTCCCGTTGCTGGTCGGAGATCCGGTAGCCATAGACGGCGGGAATGGCATCTTCGCCGTATATCTTGCTGAGAGCCAATGCGGACTGGCGGGCGCGTTCTATGTCGTCCTGATCGATTACGCCGGATGCTTCGGCGGCAATCCAGAGACGGCTACCGTCGGACTTCCTCTGAGAGCGAACAACCATATCGGTGGTGAGAAGCCTGAGTTCTTCGCGATCCGTGGTGATGCCGTTGTCGGTGGCTTCTTCCAGTGCCCTGATGAAGTGTTCGCTGCGGTTCAAAGGTTGGGTCTGGCGTCTGGCCATCCAGAATATCTGCAACCTCGTGATGTCTAGCTCGCAGCTCAGTATTTCGCAAAGCGTCTTGGGCATTTTCGTCTCAAGGGCGTCGCCGCGCAGAGACATAAAATGGCTTTCGAGGCGACGCATGCTGCGTTCGAGCTGGTGCTGTCGCTCCTTAGGGTCCTTTGTTAGTTCGGTCAAAGTCGTCAAGCCGCTTGTCGGTGCTTTCCGCGTACTGGCTGAATCGCTGCGGGAGTGCGAGCAGTTCTTCGGTCAGCAGCTCGCGCCGCGCCGCCGCGTGGAAGTCGGGGTTCTCGCGAAGTGCGCGTATGAGGTCGTCCGTGTTGTTTATGGTGACCATCTCATCTTGACCCTAGGGATTCTCCGAGTATGACAGATTATAGCGGATTTTCGACGCTGACAGGTAGAATTCCCGGGCCGACTCCTGATGGCGTGGGGCGCGTTGCGATGGTCAACTTGCATGCCATATCATGTAGCGACGCGCGAGCCGATGGCTTGGCGCGCTCGACTATTGAACGTGCAACAGCAACTCCACACAGGCCGTAGGAGGTCAACGATGAGCAGCAGCGACCTTGCGATGATAGCCCATTTGATGCGACGCGCGGGATTTGGCGCTTCACGCGAAGAGCTAGAGGAGCGGCTTGCCGCCGGCTATGAGGAGACGGTGGAGGACCTGCTGCACCCGGAGCGTCAGGAGGCGGTGGACATCTACGAGTTCCTGCGCTATCACCACATGCAGTGGAAGCCGGGCACGCTTGGCGGCGTGGGGCAGGTGAGCTGGGTTTGGCGGATGATCAACACGAAGGCGCCGCTGCAGGAGAAGATGTGCCTGTTCTGGCACCAGATTTTCGCGACGGGCGTGTCGAAGGTGGACCACTATGACGAGATTACGGACATGATTGACATGTTCCGCGAGAAGGGGATGGGCAAGTACCGCGACCTACTCATCGAGGTGGCGAAGAATCCGGCGATGATCTACTGGCTGGACAACAACGAAAACCATGCGACCGCCGTCAACGAGAACTGGGGCAGGGAGCTGCTGGAGCTGTTCAGCATGGGCGTGAGCAACTACACGGAGGATGACGTGCGGGAGTGCTCGCGGGCGTTCACGGGCTGGACGATGTCGCCGAAGCTGCCGCGCTTCCACATGGGCAGGTGGGACTGGTATTTCGAGTACAAGGAAGACGACCACGACAACGGCGACAAGACGTTCCTCGGCGAGACGGGCAACTTCAACGGCGAGGACATCATAGACATCATTCTGAAGCAGCCTGCTACGGCGCGGTTCGTCGCACGGCACATGTACAGCTTCTTCGTGGCGGACGAGGTGCAGGTTCCGGCTTGGCCAGTGACGCCGCCGCGCGATCCTGAAGCCATCGACTTCATGTCAAATGCGCTGATGGAAACGGACTACGACATTCGAGAGGTGCTTCGGCTGCTGTTCAACTCGGACTTCTTCAAGGCGGCGCAGTTCCGCAAGGTGAAGAACCCGACGGAGGTGGTCGTAAGCACGCTGCGGATGGCAGGCGATGCGACGCTGCCCTCGCCCGACATCTACGAGTGGGCGAACCACATCACCTATATGGGGCAGGAGCTGCTGAACCCGCCGAGCGTGGAGGGCTGGCACTCCGGCGTGGAGTGGATCAACAGCGGCGCGCTGATGAAGCGAACGAACTTCGTCGCCGACATGGTGAACGAGGTTGACAGGCCCGGCATACGCAGGATCATTGACAGGGCGCAGGCTGAGGCGACGTCGCCGGAGGCGCTGGTGGACGCATGTCTGGACCTGCTGGGTCCGCTGCAGTTCAACGAGGGGACGAGGGCGGAGCTTGTGGCGCATGCGGAGCAGAGTGGCGTCTGCGGCAACGGGAAGAGCGATGTGGAGTCGGCGCAGCAGGTGGCGGAGTTGCTGCAACTCATCGTATCGACGCGGGAGTACATGTTCGCGTAGGTGGGTCTGATAGGATGGAGGTGATGGGCATTGCTTCCAAAAGGAGTTTAGCGATATGCAAACTACCACGATACGACTGGAAAACGGTGAAGAGCGCGAGATGTTCGAGGTTGAGCTTGTAGCGCGAAAAGACGGAGCCGTAAAGCGCAAGCGAGAATCCGTAATCCTTGACCCGAAGCTCATGACGGTGGGCGAGCCGCATGTGTTCAAGCTCTTGGACAAGTATATGGTTGGGGTGAAGTCAGAGGACGGGAACATAGACTTATTCTATTTCCCTGACCCTGGAGAGGAAGAGGTGACGGAATGACCGACGATCCCTCAGGTTGGGAGTTCGACTTGTCCCTTCTGGGAAACCGTTTCAGGTTCAGGCGGATTACACGGGCTAGATCCGACATAGAAGTCTGCACCACGCGAATCGTCAGAAGCGGGCGCGGCTTTCCGTGGAATGAGCGTGTGGCAGTGCATCCGATGCCGGACGGCAGTGTTGAGGTCATGGGACTGCGCGCGGACGAAACTCAAGGAGAAGAACATCCATGCTGACGAGGATTGTTGCGGATAGGGTCTATGATTACAGCCATGTTGTGGGAGGGCGGCAGGTTACCGGCATGCTGAATCTGACGGTTGGGCGGGATGACAATGTGTTCGTTCTGCTGAGGCGTCCGAACAGCAGCAACATCGCCAAGCTGTCTATCGGCACGATGCCGGGCGACGAGGAGATTCTGACGCAGTTCGGCAGTACGGGCGAGGGCGGCGGCGAGTTCAGGTGGCCCGCACACCTCGCGCTCGACAGCGAGGAGAACGTGTACGTCACCGACGAGTGGCTGCACAAGGTCCTGGTGTTCAGCAGCGACGGCGAGTTACTGCGGTCGTTCGGCGAGCAGGGCGACGGGCCGGGGCAGTTCAACAGGCCGTCGGGGATTGCAATAGACGGCAACGATGGCGTGTACGTTTCGGACGCGCTGAACCATCGCATACAGAAGCTGGATAAGTTCGGCAATGCGCTCTGTTCCTTCGGGCAGCAGGGCGATGGCGACGGCGAGTTCAACGCGCCCTGGGGACTGACCACCGATGCGGACGGCTGCGTATATGTGGCGGACCACAAGAACCACCGCATCCAGAAGTTCGACGCGGACGGCGAGTTCGTGTTCAGTCTCGGCGAGCATGGTGACGGCGAGGCGCAGTTCGACCACCCGACGGATGTTGCGGTGGACCCTGACGGCGATATCTACGTGTGCGACTGGGTGAACAACAGGGTGCAGGCTTACGACGCGGATCGGAACTACATCACGACGTTCACGGGGGACGCGCAGGAGCTGTCGAAGTGGCAGCACGAGTATGTTCTGAGCAACCCGGATGTGTATAAGGCGCGCCGCCGCGTGTACAGCCTCGAACCCGAATGGCGCTTCGCCCTGCCCATGGCCGTCGAGTTCGACCCTGTGAAGTCGCGGCTGCTGGTGGTTGATCCGCAGCGCTGGCGGATACAGATATACAACAAGCTCGACAACTACGACGACCCGCAGTTCAATATCTGATGCGGGAACAGTCTGGAACGAAAAAGAGCGCCTTCCCTGCTAGACTGGGGAGGCGCTTTTGCTAGCGCGGCTCGGTGGGCCTGAGGTCAGCCGCGCCTAGTCGATACCAGAATGCTGAATCTTCATCGTTTGCTGCGACGAACTGTTGAACGTCGTCGTAGAGCTTCCTGCGGGTTTCCGGCTCGATGTCGTCGATCAGCACAGCCGCTACCACCGGGTAGGCGTCCAATCCGGTGACGGCGCGGACTATCTTGGCATGGTCGGTGGCTTTGTTGATGTCTTCGGCCTCTCCGGTGTAAGAGGCTTCCACCACGATGTAGAACTCAGGCTCTGCGTCGTCGTCCGTCATCAGGTCGTGGACCTCGGCGACGATGTCAGGCTCCAGGAATGTTTCCCATACCCTTTCGCGCAGGTTGAGTGATTCGACCACTTCCGTGTTCTCGCCTTGCAGCCAAGATTTCAGAACTCTCCTGCGAACCGGGATGGCATCTGTGCGCTTTATGCCGTGAAACTGGGCGAACAGGTTTGAGATTCTAACTCTGTCTTTATTCGAGGCGCCTTGGGCATGCGCGCCGCGGTAGCTGGACTGAGCTTGGACTTCTCGCCTGAATGCTTCGCCGAGTCCGTTGATGTCGCTTTTCATCACGGTGATGTCCGTTTCCACACCGTCCAGCCGTCCTTCAATGCGGTCAAGCCGCCTGTTAGTCGTGGCGGCATGCTCCAGTAGAGCGGCGATGCCCCGCTCCATCGTGTCGAGACGATGCGGAACTTCCAGCAGTTCTGCCGTCAGAAGTTCGCGTCTCATCGTGGCGCGAAAGTCGGAGTCTTCGCGGACGAGACGCAGAAGGTCTTCGGTAGTGTCGATGGTCGCCAAGCAGTTCTCTCTTTCTGTTGGATACGATTATAGCCTATCGGAATGGGGTTGGCAGGGCGTGTGGAACGGGATAGAGGTGGGCACAACTCGTTGTATCTCCCTTCCTTCGCGGGGGGTAACCAGCCTGCGCGCAATGTCGTTCAGTTCGCCAATAATCGTCGCAAGGCTTCTAGTGGGGGATTTGCCTCACATTCTGATGGAAAAAAGGACGTGGATGCACTGGATTGAGGGGATTTGGTGTTCGGCAGGCCGAGTTTTTCCTTTTATTCCACCAGCCCGTCCGAGCACACCACTCGAATGACCTGCTGCGTCGGGCTGGGCTGGGCGGACTCGTCGCGCGGATTGAGGCGGTAGCGTTCGCGCAAGGCGCGCAAGCGCGTCAGCATCGCCGAACCAGTTAGTTGCAGACTGCGTATTTCCGTCAGGTGACTTTCCACTGAGGCTGGCAAATCGCCCAGAAATATGCGACGCAGGATGTCTATCTGCGCGGTATCGCCTCCGTCCGCAGTTGCCTGCTCCATTGCGATGTGGAGCTGCCTGGATAGGTATCGCCTGTTCCTTGTATCTCTTCTGCGGCGCATGTTGCCAAGCCTGCGAGCGGCATCCCCTTGAAATACCTTGACCGCCGCCATAACGCGCTCGTTGGTCTTGGCTGGCAGAGACTCCCGCAGTGTGTCGGGCAGACATTCCGCCGCCGTTACGAACTGCGCGGGCGTGATCTGGCGCGGGCGCAGGTCATCGGCGACGGCGTAGCAGCCCTTGAGGTCGCCGGACGCGAGCAGAACCAGCGTCTCGCCCGCACCAGGAGCGTCAAACGGCGAAGGCTCTACGTCGGCGGGCAATCCCATCGGCATCTGGCCACCTTCAATTCCCATCGGGGCTTGAATGAACTGGTCGTTGCTTTCTTCTTCGGCTTCATCCGGCGCGACGTGCGCCTTGAGCGCGGAGCGCAGTCCGTCCGGCAAGTCAATTACAGCCTGCCAGAGTTCGGAGTCCTCTCGCTGTACGCGCTGCAACAACGCCTGCGCCCTCTGTCCCGCCGATGCCTCATCGAGTTCGTCATTCAGTTCCGGCATTTCATTGCCTGCGTATATGCGGTACATATCGGCATTGTTCAGCCGTTCCAAGTCCGACAGCAGGCGACTATCCAAGCCAAACAAGTCATGGAACATCTGGATGCGATTGTTCAGCCGCTCGGTGAGCGCCAAGTCTTCGTCCACGTCGAGATCGGGCCACATGTTATGCAGGTATATGTCGGAGTGCGTGGAGCCGATGCGGTCAACGCGCCCGAAGCGCTGTATCAGCCGCACCGGGTTCCAGTGCAAGTCGTAGTTGAGAACGCGGGCGCAGTCCTGAAGGTTCTGCCCTTCGGACACCACATCGGTCGCCAGCAGTATGCGGATTTCGCCTGCGCGCAACCTACCGTTCTCAACAAAGTTCGACTTCGGCGAGAACCTTCTCACGATGCTCGCCGCGCGGTCTCTGCCGACGCTGCCGGACAACTTCGCTATGTCGATGCTTTGTCCGTCGGGATTCAGTTGCTCGTGCAGGTAGTCTATGGTCGTCTCGGATTCCGAGAATATCAGTACCTTGCCGTCCTCCGTTTCGGGGTCGTTCAGGAAACGCTGAAGGCTGTGCAGCTTATCGTCGTCTTCCGCGTCTATGTCCGCTATGCGGTCGCGGATTTCTCTGAGGGTTTCGTAGTCGGCGACTAGGTCGTCCAGCCATCGGACTACCTCGAAGTCGTCGGTCGAATGTACAAGGGTGGCGCGGCGCAGTCCACGCTCTTGCCGTCGCTGTTCTTCCTGTTGCAGCGTCTCCAGAAGTTCCTCCGCGTCGAAGTCCGCGCCCGCGAGCATCCTCGTCGCCGTGCTGCCAATCGGCACATATCCCTCTTCCAGTGCCTGCTTGAAGTTGCGGTTGCTGCCGATGAGCGCGTGGAGCGTGGAGCGGAACGCCGCGATGCTGGACTCCAGACGCTTAAGCAGCAGCGCGCGCATAAGTCCGGCGATGCGCCCCTTTGCGCGCAGCAAGTCCCTGTACTCTTCCCTGCGCGCCGCCTCTTGCGTCAGGTAGTCTGTGGCGCGGTAACGGTATGCCATATGATTCCGCAAAAGCTCCTGCAATTCACTGAACGGACCCGCCTTTGCGTACACACGGTCAAGCCTGTATTCGAGATTGCCCAGCACGGGGTTTGGAAAGCGCACCGGTTCCCCGTTGACCGTCGCCGTGTCGCCGTAAAGCTCGCGCAGGTCACGGCGTCGGCGTCGGATGAACACGGGCGTCAGGACATCTTCGACGCTGGCGCGCGGCGTACCCGGTCTGGTGGGTGGCTGCGGCTCCGCTCCCTGACTGCCGTTCCTACGCCATTCGGCGCGCGCGGCGCGATAGCCGTCTCGTTCCATCTTATAAGCGTGCCAGCGTTCAGCCGAGCGGAAGTAGTCTTCAAGACTGACAGGCTCTATGTTCAGCCCGTGCTCGGTCTCGTCGAGGAACAGGCGCAGCTGCCGGTATATGTCGCGCGGACCGAGGTTCTGCGGCGTCGCGCTCAGCAGAACTACTTTATGGTCACCGCTCTCCAAGTAGCGGCGCAGCCCCTCGGAGCGCCTGTTGATGTTGCGGAAGTTGTGCGCCTCATCGACCAGCACCGCGCCGCGATTCGGGTATGTGTCCGTGAGGACGACGCCCCGCGTATCGGCGTCGGTGTCCACATATCGCCCCAACTCTTCGTCGAACTCAGCGTCGGCGGGCGGCGCGATTACGCTCTGCGACACCACATCCGCGCCGAGCTGGTACTGCTCGTTCACCCGCTGCCACATCGGGACAAGCCCGGCGGGGCAGATAATCAGGGGATTGCCGTCGAGCGGGTAGCTATGCTTGAGTTGGCGCAGCAGTTCCGCGCCGATGTAGGTCTTGCCCAATCCCACTACATCGCCGATATAGCAGCCACCATAGCGGTCTATCGTGCCTAGCCCCCAGCGCACCGCTTCAATCTGAAAATTGGCGAGTTCGACGGGGCCGGTATGCAGCGGCAATTCCGTATCGTCGGGAACGCCCGCTCCGTAGAGTTCGTGCAGCGCCTTCAGGTACACGAGATACGGCGGCGTCTGTGCCAGCGCCCACGAGCGATTCAGCTCCACCGTCAGCGCCTCGCTGATGTCCACCGAGTCTGCCCAGAGCGCATCGAACCAGAGCGAAAGCTCGGACATCTCGCCGTCGCCGGTTACGCGCACATTGAGTTCGGTATTGCCGCTGAACCCTGCCAGCGTGAAGTTCGACGATCCCACGATTGCCGCGCCCGGCTCGGCGTGGTCGTCGTACCAGCACAGGTACGCCTTGGCGTGCAACAGGCCGCGCGGATAGGCGCGCATCTCCAGGAAGCCTGCCGCGATAAGTTCCCTGAGCCTGGTGACCGCGCTCTGCGAGTCTTCGGTCTGCGGCAGCGCGGCGATGTCGTCCGCGATGTGGTTGACTGCTTCCTGCGATACGGCGTCGCGACGGCTGCGCCGCACGATGGAATCGGCCTCCAGCCTGGCGCGCAGCGCGTCCTGCTGCCGAAGTCCGAGCGCGACGGCTTCAAGCGTCTGCCTGTCCGTGCGCCCCACGAGGATGCGGACCTTGCCCAGCCGCGAAATCTCGTCTGCCACCGCGCCGAAGCCGGACGCGAAGAAGTAGCCGACGGCGATGTCGGCGCGGCTCGCGCTGCTGAGCATCTGCTTGAGGCGCGTGAGCAGGTCGGGATCGGTGGTGGCGTGGAGGATGTTCATACTAACTTGGCCTTTACGGAAAGCGCCGGTATATCTCGCTTCGAGGAAGGACTCTGTGCAGTACCACTGTGTTGCCTTCCATAGTGACGCCTATGCGATAGCCGCCTATCTTTATGCGATAATGGCGTCCGCTCGGTGTGGTCATCCGGCTGACATTGGATATGTCTCGCATGCTTGCTGCTGCTTCTATTTCCGCGATTTTTCGATTTATCCTTCTGATAATCACTCTGTCGCGTATGCGCCTGAGGTCTCGTCTGAAGGCAGGCTCGTATCTAATCCGCATCTGAAGCTCGCAAGATCGCTTTTATCTCTTCCGCGCTGACATAGCCCTCCTCCGCCATTGATTCTTCCATAAGGCGAAGAAGCGCTGCCTCTTCCTCTTCGTCAGTCTGGTGTATCAACCCCAGGCTGCGCTCTATAAGTGTATCCTCTTCTTCTGTCAACCCATACATCTCGTACACGCGCTCGTTGATTGCGATCTCTAAGTAAAAGATGTCCGCCTGAGGATCGGCGGCTATGTCGGAGAGGATTTCCTCCAGATAATCGACAATCTCGCGCTGCATCGCTAATCTGATTTTCGGGATGGGCATTTCTTCTATGCCGGACGCTTTGGAGCAGGCGGCGGACAGCGCGTGCAGCGCGAACCAGCGCGCCAGCGTGGAGTTCAGCACGGCGCAGATGTACTTGCCTTCGTCGGATTCATCGTCCACGACGAATGTCTTGCGATAGCCGGCGCCTATGCCGCAGTGTACTTTCACATTCCACTCGGACAGGGGCTTGCCCGCCGACATTATCTTGTTGATGATGGCGTTGGTGATGGCGCTTTCTTCGGTCATATCGCCCTCGCAGTGAGATAGGTTGTAGTCCAGCATATCACACGCTGCGGGCGCGCCTCAGACGCTAGTTCATCTGCGCGGGGAAGTGAACGGCGTGGCAGGACATCGGGCGGATGTTGTGCTACATTCTTCACAACAGGCTGCAATCGTGAACCCTGAACACACCCGGAGGCATCGAGTCCCATGCCATCTCGCGCGCCGACACTCCGCACGACTTCCGCGCTGCTCGCCGTATTCATGGCGACCTTCGCCGCGCTCGCCGCCTGCGGCTCCCCAGAACCGCAGACAGTCGTAGTCGAGAAGGAAGTCATAAAAGAGGTCGTCGTGGAAGTACCGGCGCAGGATGTCAACATCGAAGCCACAGTCGAGGCGCGCTTAGCCACCGCGCTGGCAACAGCAGCTCCCCAAGCGGTAGAAGCGGCTTTGTCAGCCACGCCCACACCCGCATCGACTCCTACGGCAGCGACGCCTCGCCCAACCGCCAAGCCCCGCGTGAGTGAAGATGTTGTCATTCACATAGGTTCTACCCATGCTGACGGCAAGTTCTTGTATGGGAGCAGTGTTTATGACTTTAGCAACGCCAAAGTTCTCTTGGAGTATTTGCACAAGTTAGATGCTCTAACCTCTGCACAAATGAGGGCTGCCCTTACTGGAGAGGCAATCACGGTTTCGGGCGATAAGGTGTCCGTTGCAATTAAACTATTGGATTCTAAAGGTGAAAATTATCTGGAAGATTATTTCGGTATAAGCAACCGCGAATTAGACCGGATACTTCGTTACTTCGACGAATCCCTGCTCGACTCTGCGCTAGTCGCCCGCGCCGCCCAGATTCCCGCCACCCCCCGCGTGAGCGAAGAAGTTACTATTAGCCAAGGTTCTGATACTACCGGCAGTTTTGGTTATGAGGTAGGAGGTTATATTAGCTTTAGGAACGCTGGCGATCTCTTGGATTATCTGCTCAAGGAAGGCGTTCTAACCTCTGCACAGAAGAGGGCCGTTCGTAGTGGAGATACAATTACTGTTTCGGGCGATAAGGTGACTGTCGCAATTTACAAACTATTGGAGTCTAAGGGTGAAAATTACCTGAGAGAACAGTTCGCTATAAGTGAAAGCCAGCTAAATCACATGCTCAGAAATTTCGACGAATCCCTGCTGGACTCCGCCGCCGCCGCATCCGGGCAGGACGGATACATCGTCATCCGGGACGGCAGCCTGGAGACGGTCGTCACGGACGGCGACGGCAACACCACCCGCGTCAGGATCGACACCGTTGACGCCCAGGAGTTCCTCGACTACCTGCTCAGCCAAGGCAAGATAACCGTCGAGCAGCACGACGCCTACGGGGACAGCCGCGAGCTGGAGCTATCCCTCAAGGACGCCCCGGACCTCTTCGACTTCGCCGCATCGGACGACGGGCCGTTCGTGGGAATAGACAAGAACGACCTGGACTACATCCGCAGGGAGCTTCTGCCGCTCTTCTCGTTCGGGGATTGACCGCGCGCGATCTACGCTGGGGTCGCCCCTACGATGAAATCGTCTTGTTGACTAGAAAGTTCCGGCTACGGAGATTCTGCCTTGTCCGTTCAGGGAGCGGGCTATCGCCGCGGGCATAGGGTCGCCCCTGTCCTTGTAGGAGATTATGAACTGCTCCGCTACGATGGACAGTTCGGCAAGGGCGGCGTTGGCGTTTTCGGCCCACGCGCGACAACCGGGAAGGTCGGGAATCTCTGCCATATAGAGCCATCCCTGATCTTCAGTAGGTTCATGCAAGATGTAGTCCAACTGGTACAACTCCATCTCATACTCCTTGACCGTGTCGCTTCGTTTACTCAGGTGTTGGGCTTATTTTAACAGACGCAGACCGTCGGACGGACGCGTTGAACAGATGAAATCGAGCATACTGAAATAGCCCTTGACACTATAAAACTTATGTGCTAGTTTCTTTGCATAGTTGAATAGACGCTCCGTGACGGAGCCCTTGCTGAGGGTGAAGATGCCCCCGATTTCGTGGACCGAGACGGTCCTGTGTGTCGGGGGCTTTTGGCGTCTCTGAGAAGGAACTTACATGGATAGACAGGATGAACAGGATAGGGTGCGGTCGATGGGGATGGATGTGGTGCGGCGCGAGGCGGTGGACGCTAGGCGGCGCAGCGTGGTTATCGCGGCGAATGAGAGGGCGCGGACTGCGCCTGAGATCGATCTTGCGGGGCTGCGGTTCGACAACTACCGGCGCAATCCGGTGGTGATGTGGGCGCATGACGCTACGGGACGGTCGCCGTCGGGCGGGTTGCCCATCGGCAGGACGCTGAGTATCAGCAGGTCCGGCGATGGCGGCATTGTGGCGGAGTTCGAGTTCCTGGAGGATGACCCGTTCGCGCAGAGGATACGGAACGCATGGGATAAGGGGTTCCTGCAGGCGGCGTCCATAAGCTGGCTGCCGGTGGAGAGCGTGCCGATCCGGGGCAGTGTGCGCGATGTGCGGGCGGAACTGCTGGAGTGGTCTATCGTGTCGGTGCCGGCGGACCCGGACGCGCTGCGGGAGACGCACCGGCGGATGCTGGATTCGCTGGTAACTAACATCGATGGACAGGATGGGGAGGATTTTTGCCCTCACCCTAACCCTCTCCCAGAGGGAGAGGGGACTCAAAGGAATGGACAGGATAAGAGAGGGAGGATTGCGAGGATGACGACTACGGATATCGAGGGAATCAAGAAGGACCTGGCGGACATCAATGCGTTTGTGCGGGAGCGGTTCGAGCCGGTGAGCCGCGAGGTGGGGCTGCTGCGAGAGGAGACGGAGCGCATCAGTAAGTCGGTGAACTCGGCGATGGAGCGCGAGCGCAGCGTGCGGCGTAACGCGCTGAGCGGATACACGCAGGATGCGGGGCTGCCGACCGTGCCCTCGGGCGCATACGCGGGCATGGACATACTGGACCTTGCGCTGGTGCGGCGGTTCGCCCATTCGCAGAGGCGCGAAGGGTTCGGTCCCGCGTGGATCGAGCGCGCTGAGGAGGCGAAGCGGCTGCTTGCGTCGAGCATCAGCCCGGCGGACATTCAGGCATCGCACTCGGCGGCGGAGCGGCGTCTTGAGCGCTGGTTCAGGGTCGATTCGAAGGATACGGGGCAGTTCCAGGGGTTCAGCCGGCAACTGCTGGGCGCGATGACGCGAGCGGCGATGGACAGCACGACTGCGGGCAGCGGCGATGAGCTGGTGGCTACGCTGGAGGCGCGGGAGCTGTGGCAGGACGTGAACCTGCAAACGCTGGTCGCGCCCATCATACCGACATTCCCGATGCCGTCCAATCCGTTTGAGGTGCCGCGCCAGCTCGGGGACGTGAACTTCTTCCCGGGCACGGAGAACACGGCGACAACGGACACCGCGCTTGCCACGGGCAGGACTACGCTGACCGCATTCGAGCTGGTGGGGCAGGTGCCGTACAGCTTCACGCTGGAAGAGGATGGCGTTATCGCCATGCTGCCGGAGATACGCGCGGGGCTGGTGCGGAATGTGGCTGAGGTGCTGGACGACATCATCCTGAACGCGGACAGGAGCGCAACCAATAACATCAACGCGGACGGGGCGACAATCTCGGCGTCGGCGGCGGGTAAGGCGCACTGGCTGCTGGGCTACGACGGCATCCTGCACCTGCCGCTGGTCGATAACTCGGACCAGGCGAACAACCACAACGACAAGGTATCGGACGACATGTTCAACGAGCTGCGGGCGAAGCTGGGCAAGTATGGCGCGAGGCCGTCGCAGCTTGCGTGGGTCATGGATGTGAACACGTTCATACGGGCGCAGTCGGTGGAGCAGTTCAGGACGATGGACAAGCTCGGACCGAACGCGACGCTGCTGACGGGCATGCTGGGCGCGGTGGAGGGCATACCAGTCATCGTGTCGGAGCAGATGCCGCTTGCGGACGCGGACGGCAAGATTACGGACGGCGCGTCGTCGAACACGAAGGGCAGGCTGCTACTGGTGAACCGGACGCAGTGGGCGCAGGGATTCCGCCGGCAGCTCATGATCGACGTTGACCGAGACACGCAGAAGCGACAGACGGTGGTTACGGTGAGCTTCCGCCATGCGCTGGCAGAGCGCAGCGGCACGCGCAGTTCGGCGACTCATACCGCGCTACAGTACAACATCAATTTGGCGTAGGGACGAACTAACATCGATGGACAGGATGGGGAGGAAATTGTGTCCTGCTCACCCCCATCCTAATCTTCCCCCATCAAGGGGGAAGGGATTTTGCCCTCACCCTAACCCTCTCCCTCTGGGAGAGGGGACTAAACTGAAGGACTTGAGAATGACACACGCATACATAACGCTGGATGCTCTGAAAGGCGAGTCGGCGCTGAACATTACGGGGACGGCTAACGACGACAGGCTGCTGGGACTGGCGGAGGCTGCGAGCGGCGTGATAGACCGCTGGTGCAACCGACATTTCTACACACGAAGGGCTACGCTGCGATTTGACGGCAGCGGCGGGGCGACTCTGGGCGTGCCGGACCTGGTGAGCGTGGATGATGACGGAGTGCGTATCTATGAGCGCGGACATGGCGGCTTCCCGACGACCTGGGGGGCGGACGATTACCGGCTGCTGCCTGAGAATGCGGACCCGGCATCGGTGGGCAATCCGAGTTCGCGCCCTTATACCCGGCTGCTGGCGACGGGCGCGAGGAGCGGGAGGGTGCGCTTCCCGCCGGGTCGCGGCAATGTGGAGGTGAACGGACTGTGGGGCTGGTGGCAGCACTTGCGACGCCTGTCGCGGGTTGTTGACGCGGCGGCTGATATTGACGCCACTACGCTGACGCTGTCCGCATTGCCGCCGGGCCGCGCGGAGATTGCCGCCGGACATACGCTGCTGATAGGCGAGGAGCAGGTGTACGCACGGGCGCGGGACAGCGAGACGCTGACGGTGGACCGCGGCGTGAATGGCACGACAGCGGGGGAAATCGCCAAGGGCAGCGCGATAGACATTTACGTGTACCCGGCGGCGGTGTCTGAGGCGGCATTGCTGATTGCGGCGCGACTGTGGCAGGGAGCGCGCGGCGGAGTCGATGACTGGCAGGTGGAGGATATGGGCATGGACTCGGACGTTGGGCTGCTGCTGAGTCCGTACCGCAAGCCGGCGCTGGGCGTATTCTGACGGGGACTAACAAGATAAACAGGATGGATAGGATGAAGATAGGGGTATGGTGATGGCAGGCGAGATTGCGGGAGCGAAGAGAGGACTAGCGGCGGCGCTGTCGGGCATAGAGGGGCTGCGGGTGTTCGACCACACGCCGGAGAGAGTGCATGAATTCCCGGCGGCGATCGTGCGGCTTGAGTCGCGCGAGCCTGTGGAGACGCTCGGCGGCGGCGCGGTCAGGGGCAGCCTGCGCGTGGAGGTGCTGGTATCGGCGGCGGATGCGCGGCAGGCAGAAGAATCGCTGGTGGCATTTGCGGAGCCGAGTGGCGATTGCAGCATCGAGGCGACGACGAGCGCGGACCCGACATGGGGCGGAGCGGTGGATGACGGGCGGCTGGTGAGCGTGGACAATATCGGCAGCCGCAAGGTGGGCGGCGTGAAGTGCGTGGGCGCGGAGTTTCACTTCTGGTTTGTGAGGAGTGGGTAGGGGGAGAGATTATACGCTCCGAGTCCTCGCAAATGGTGTGGAATACGATTGCTATGATAGTATCAATGCACCATTTCAGATTTAGATATTCGAAGGGGTATCGTCATGGCTGGCGTCTCTGACAAATGGCGAACTCAACCGATGTATGGCTTCGGAGAAGCTGCGCGCCTCGCTGGAGTGTCAACTTCGACGGTCAGAAACTGGTTCCTCGGGAATGCTGCGAGGCAAACTCCTCCGCTGTTTGCCGAAGGTCCCGCAGATGGGGCAATGGTTTCGTACCTTCAGCTTATGGAAACCGTCGTAGCTGCGCGGTTCAGAAATTCGGACCGTGTTCCGTATCGGAATGTACACGCCGCATACCGAAATGCGCGAGAAATTCTTGGCGTCGAGTTTCCTTTTGCCCATCTCAGACTGGAACCTCTGGGTGGTCACATCATTGCAAGGTTGGAAGGTGAGGAGATTGGTCAAAGCCATCAGGCTCTTGATCTTCCACCGCAGAGGTCTCTTCCTGGGTTCATTCTAGAAGTTATCCATCAGATTGACTATGAAGGTGAATTCGCCGCAAGGTGGTTCCCCGCAGGCAAGGAGTGTCCCATCGTAATTGACCCACGCGTCAGTTCGGGCATTCCCACGATTGACGGCAGGGGAGTCAGCGTAGATGCCATCCTTAGGCGGTGGCGCGCCGGGCTGAAGATCGAATTCATTGCGCGTGATCTAGCGCTGGAAGCCGACGACGTGGAAACGGTATTGCAGTACGGAGACAGAATTGCCGCGTGATACTGCTCTGCGATGAGGATATCGGCACCGGTGTTCCCAATGCTCTGCATGCAGTCGGATACGACGCGCACTCTATGGTGGGAATGGGTTGGCAGGGAAGGCCCGACATTGAGTGGCTGGCTTTGGCAGGGCAAGCAGGGATGTTGATACTCAGCTGAAAAAGTGGGACGCCCTGGAGTTGCTTGACGCCAGTGAGCCGCGCCCTTTTGCGAAGTTCCTGTCGCCTAACGGTCGGCTTTCTCGAAGCTACCGAGGCCTGTCGCTGTAAGGCATATCCCTGCACTGGTGTCGCCTATCTCGGATGGGCGTCCGCCGTGAACTCCGCTGTGACCGATGTTTGTGGGGTTGCGACCGCAACCGTGCCGTAGATCGGTCAATGGCGTTTCCAGTGGTTCACTAGGGATTCGCCG
The DNA here is from genome assembly GCA_965203955.1 of Dehalococcoidia bacterium. Lineage (GTDB taxonomy): Bacteria > Chloroflexota > Dehalococcoidia > Lucifugimonadales > JADFKI01 > Bin90. Next base: position 1,500,034 of record OZ241923.1, read on the forward strand.
TCCTCGTCGCTTACGCCCCACATCTGGAAGTGGACGCGGATGTCCTCGTACAGCGAGCGCTCTCCGACCGGCGCGTCCCTGTCTCTGTACGCTTCGACGCTGACATCCATCCAGTCTAGGGGCCTCTCTTCCTCTCTGGCGACGCGCTCTATCATGTTGACCGCGCACGCCGAAAGGCCGGACAGGAAGAACTCGCCCGCGCCAAGCTCCTCGCCGCCGGAGTCGTCCGCAACCCAGTGGTGGTTGCGCGAGTTGCAGATGGCGCGACCAAGCGTGCCGGTGCTGTAGCTTCGCACGTTATAGGCTAGTGATGCTGCCATGTGAGCCTCCTTCGGTAGTGGTCAGTGGTCAGTTATGAGTAGTCAGTCTTATCCTGTGTATTGCGGCGGGCTGTGTCAAGGGGGCGGAGCTACCAGTTGGCTACGCCAATGCTCTCAGGTGCCTAGGCGCCAATGCCCACAGCAGTTGTCCCCGACCGGAAGGCGACAGGTCGATGCTGACAAGCGCGCCCTTTTTCATCTCAATGATCCAAGAGACTCGCCCTGTGAGGATATATGAGACGAGACTGCTCATGTGTGGTTCGTGGCCGACGACCATTACGCTGTCCAAAGAAGAATGGTTGGCTGCGAGTTCGTCGAGAATCTGCGAGGGGTGCGCCTCCGGGACGAGCGAGCGCGATTTGATCAGCGGCGGCGGTGAACTCAAGCGCTGCTGCACGATTTCGGCCGTTTGAATTGCGCGCACGAGGGTGCTGCTGATTATCAGGTCAGGCGAGACACCAATGGCGTCCATGCCCTTGGCTTCTCGACGCATGCGGCTGATGCCTTTGTCCGTGAGGGGGCGCAGGTCGTCGTCGGGGTACTGCGCGCCGCGGTCGGCTGCGATGCCGTGCCTGAGAATGTAGAGGTTCATTCGGGAACTCACATGGATGTACAGGATTTTGTCATTGGATTGGGACTTTTTCGGGATGCTGATGTGGTTCGACAGGCTCACCACGAACGGATTGAGAAGCAGACTCGTCGTGAGCGACGGATTCGCAGTCAGGCTTGCCGGAGCAGACCTTCACTTCGAGGCGAATGCCTTCGTGCTGCTGGATGTGCCCGATTATGTCGAAGAGGTCGTTGACGCTTGTGTCGTAGTCGGGATGGAGCATCTGCCTAATGTCGTCGGGGGTCTTGCCCATAAGCTCAGCGAGTTTTTCGTAGCCTATGGTGGCGTATATGCAGGAATGCAGCGAGATTTTTCCGACTCTGACGTCATCGGAGAGAAGAAGGTCGATTGCGCTTGGGAGCATCATTGCGCGATATACTGGGTCCCACTGTGCGCGTTCCCGGAATATGTCGTCGATGGGTATGCCAATCTCGTTAGCCATGCTTAATCCTACCTCCTCTTGCTGCGTCTATACTCTTGCCAAAGCGCGTGGGCATTCTGAATATCTCTATGCTGGCGGCTCTTTGTGCCGCCGCCAAGCAATATAATCAGTGTATCGCCGTCCCTTCCGAAGTAGATTCTGTAACCGGGACCGAAGTTTATTCGATATTCTGATACGCCACGCCCTACGCTTCTGACATTGGACAAGTTTCTCGACCGCATCTGAAGCAAAGCCGAGTCTATTCTGTTTGCCGCGATGCTATTCAGTCTGCCGTGCCAACGCTGAAAAGGGTTTCGCCCTCTGTGGTCGGTGTACGCGATGACGTCAATCATATCTGAGAGATGACACTTTTTGCCCTCACCCTAACCCTCTCCCAAAGGGAGAGGGGACTTGAAGTGGGTTGGCTAGTTGGCGCGGCGCACCCCGATGGTCGCCTGGATAGCGTTGACCTTCAGGGTTTCGGTGTAGGCGTCATCTGCTGGCGGCTGGCTTACCAGTTCCTGCGTCAGGGTCTCCTGGCGGATGTAGTCGCCGTGGGCGGCGATTACGGCGTCGAGCTCGGGGCTGCTTTCGTAGTACGTGACGATGTGGTCGGCGATGTCGAAGTCGGCGGAGCGGCGCATGTTCTGGATGCCATGCACAAGCTCGCGGGCGTCGCCTTCGAGGCGCAGGGCGGGCGTTATTTCCGTTGACAATGCAACCGAGTAGCCTCTATCTTCTTCGGCGGCAAAGCCTTCTGGGGCGATTCTCTCCTGCATTAAGTCGAATGCGCCGGACTGCACTACACCGCTATCGGCGGTAAGGTACACTGATGAGTGTTGCGCTTCCGCGACGCGCTTGTAGAAGTCTTCAGCGGATTCGCCTAATTCTATTGGGGGCAGGTCGGCGTCGTTTGACGGCAGCACGATTTTTTCGCGCCGTCTCAGCTTGGTTACGACTTCGCGCGGGTCCATCACCGCCAGCCCTTCGGAAATCTCGCGCAGGCGAGGTCCGTACTTGGGACCCAGGACGCGCATGTTCGGTGATACCTTCCAGTCCCAGAAGTGTATGTCCCCCATGCCCGCGCTGTCGTAGATTACCTCCACATCCTTGACATTGAGCTCTTCCCTGAGCTGGTCGGACAGCGTTTCCACTATCGTCTTGTCGGACTCGCCGGACACCAGCACTCTCATGGTCTGAACAGGCTGGCGCACCTTGATGCCCGCCTTCTGCCGCGCCGCGCGTCCCATGCTGGAAAGCTGCATTATCATGCGGGTTGCGCGTGACAGGCTTTCGTCTATCAGCGACTCGTCCGCGACGGGGAAGTCGTCGAGGTGGATGCTTTCGTGCCCCCTTCCTAACCTTCCCCCAGAGGGGGAAGGGATTTTTCCGTCCACTGACTGCTGACCGCTGATTGCTGACTGCCGCACGAGGTTCTGGTACATCTGCTCGGTCATGAAGGGCATGACCGGCGCGACGAGCTTTATCAGCGTGAGCAGGCAGTCATACAGCGTGGCATAAGCGCCGTGCTTGTCGGCGTCGGCGTTCTCGGCGAGGATGCCCGCCTTCCAGAAGCGGCGACGGCTGCGGCGCACGTACCAGTTCGACAGGTATTCGACGAAGCCCTCGACGTTGCGCGCCGCCCTGTCGGGGTCGAAGTTCTCGAAGGCGTCGGTAACTTCTCTGACAAGCTGGTTGAGTTCGGACAGAATCCAGCGGTCGAGTTCGGCGCGCTCGGAGACTGGTGGCGGCGTTGCCGTGGCGTCGTAGCGGTCGATGTTCGCATAAGTAACGAAGAACGAATAGACATTCCAGAGCGGGATGATGAAGCGGCGGCGCACCTCGTCGGCGGAGCGGAAGCCGAAGTTGATGTTGAGCGCGGGGTTCTGGCGCAGGAACACCCAGCGCATCGCGTCCACGCCCATGCGCTCAGCGGCGTCCTCGAACCAGATGGCGTTGCCCTTGCTCTTGTGCATCTCCTCGCCCTGATCGTCGCGCATCAGCGCGTAGCTGAAGACCGACTTGAAGGGCGCGGTGCTCTCCAGAACGGTGCTCATCGTGAGCAGCGAGTAGAACCAGTTGCGGAACTGCCCGGGGAAGCTCTCGGAGATCCAGTCGGCGGGGAACCACTTGCGCCAGTAGTCCTGGTCGTGGCGGTACTGGATGGTGGAGAATGACACGATGCCCGCATCCAGCCATGCGTTGCCCACGTCCTCGATGCGGCTCACGATTTCGCCGCATTCGTCGCAGCGAATCTTCACCGAATCCACCCAGGGGCGGTGCGGCGAGTTGCCCTCGAACTCGTCCCAGCCCTCGATGGAGCGCTCCTGAAGCTCGGTCTCGCTGCCGATGACGTCGAACCAGCCGCAGCCGCCGCACTTGTAGATGGGCAGCGCGAGTCCGTAGTAACGCTTCTTGGAGATCATCCAGTCGTCCATGTTGCGCAGCCAGTCGAGTTCGCGCGCGTAGCCGAACTCCGGGATCCAGCGGATGTCGTCCACCACTTCCATGATCTGGTAGCGCAGGCTGTTCGCCTTCTCGTCGGCGGTCAGCTCCTCGCGCGGCTTGTCGTGCTTCTCGCCCATGCTGATGAACCACTCGTCAACCAGCCTGAAGACCAGCTCGGAGTCGCAGCGCCAGCAGACCGGGTAGCGGTGCGAGTATTGTTCGAGGTTGTAGAACACACCCTTCGACTTGAGACTGTCGTAGATGGCGTCATTCGTGTCATAGACGTTCTGGCCGGTGAGCCAGTCGAAGCCGTCAACGAAGTCGCCGTACTCGTCGAGCGGCGCGATGGCGGGAATGTCGTTCTCCTTGCCGAGCTGGAAGTCCTCCTTACCAGCGCCGGGCGCGATATGAACGATGCCCGTGCCCTCGGACTCGCTCACCTCGTCCCACGCGACCACGCGGTGCTCCACGCCCTCCTGCGCGGTAAGCTCGGCGAAGGGAGCGCGGTAGCGCGCGCCGATGAGTTCGCTCGCGGGGACTTCACCGAGAATCTCGTAGTCGCCCTTCAGCACGGAGGCGAGTTCCTTGATGAGATAGAGCGTCTCGCCGTCCTGTCGCGCCTTGATGTAGGTCTTTTCGGGATGCACGGCTGCCGCTGCGTTCGCAGTCAGCGTCCAGGGGGTAGTCGTCCAGACCAGCAGCGCCTCATTGTCGTCGGAGTCCAGAAGCGGGAACTTGATGAACAGGCCCGGATGCACTATCTCCTTGTAGCCCTCGGTCACTATCTCGTGCTCGGACAGCCCCGTGCCGCAGCGCGGGCACCACGGCATCACGTCGCGCCCCTCGTACAGCCAGCCCTTCTGGTGGCAGGTCTTCAGGAAGTGCCAGATGGTGTAGTTGTTCTCGTCCGACTTGGTGTGATACGAGTCGTCCCAGTCCATCCAGTAGCCGAGCCGTATGCTCTGCTGGGAGATGATGTCGGCGAAGTTGTCCACGCGCTGCTTACACAGGTCAACGAACTTGTCCACGCCGAATGCCTCGATGTCGCGCTTCGAGCCGAAGCCCAGCTCCTTCTCCACCTCCACCTCGATCCACAGACCCTGCCCGTCGAAGCCGTTCTGGTAGCGCTGGTCGTAGCCCTGCATCGCGCGGAAGCGCAGGAAGATGTCCTTGTACGACCTGCCCCATGCGTGATGCACGCCCATCGGGTTGTTCGCCGTAATGGGCCCGTCAATGAACGAGAAAGTCCTGTCCGCGCCGGAGTTGCGAGCCATGTACTTGGCGGGGATGTCGTTGCGCTCCCACCAGTCAAGGATGTCGCGCTCCATAGCGGCAAAATCGGTCTTGGTATCGACGGGGTTGAACATGGGGGAAATCTCCTGGGACAGACACTGATACATGTGATAGACGAGCGATTAGTATATTGTATCGCATTCGCGGGATGTATCAATGTTTTATGCGCGGGGGAGATTTATGGTGGGGAGAGAAGGAGGCAGTGCGCTCATGCAGATACGATGTTCAGCCCTTCCAGTCGCTCGAAATGCCTGCGATTGTTGCTGAGCAGCGTGAGATTGTAGCGCAGCGCAGTTGCACCAATCAGGATGTCCATGTCGCCGATGAGGTTTCCGGCGGCTCTTAGCCGTCCGCGCTGCTGGGCGAATATGCGGCAGATGTTGTAGTCCAAATGGATTACATCTACAACACCGAGAAAATTCATCAGCGTATGTTCCTCGAACCGGTGGTCCCTAGCGCGAAAAACGCCTTCATACAGTTCGGCAACAGATACGATGCTCATTCCCAATCCATACGGATTGAACTCTGCAAGCCTACTGGTCACTGGCTCACGCCGCCGCATATGTTCGATTGCCCAGTCGGTGTCAACCAAGTATCGCATGAGAGTTACGATGTTTCCTCGCCTTCCAACCCTTCCACGCCTTTGCTGCGTCTCTCGTAGATGTACTGCTTGAAATCCTCCCAGTATTCGCTGTTGTCTGCCCATGCGCCGGCGGTTGACTTGAGTTTCTTAATGCGCTCTTCCTTGGAGAGTTTATCTTCGACTTCGATGGTCAGCGACACGACATCGCCGTCCTCTATGTCAACATGACCTAGCGGCGTGAGCGAGCCGTTCTTGTACACGGCGCGGATGTTGATTTTCTTGGGCATGGTGGTGCCTTTCGTGCGGATGAAGTCTGCGCTCAATCCAGAATATCATACGTCTCGAATTAAGAAATATCAGTCCACCTAGGCGGCACCAACTTCGACCTCGATGGTGTGAACCTTTGGCAGTAATGCGGCGGTAGGCGGCTCAAAGTGGAGTTCAAGCGCCTCGCGCAGGTTCTCTAACGCTTCTTCCTCTGATTCTCCCTGGCTGGCGACATCGGCTTCCAATGCCTGAGCCACGTACCATTCGTATTCCTGCTAGACGCTTGCCCGTGAATGTTCGCATCATGATGCAGCCGCTTCCCCTCGTAATGTCAAGCCCAGTATAGCATTCACCTACACCACGAACAGCGGCTCCGCCCGCGTGATCACCCGCGCCTCCGCCTCCACCGCCTCGCGCAGAAAATCGGGCACGGCGAACATGCCCTTGTGCGCGTTGCCGTGCACGAAAGTCCCGTGAGATGGTAAAGTAGATGGTGAACCACACCTGCACGAAAGGCTTCTGCAATGACGATCAAGGTAACGCTGTCCGACGATGTAGGGGCATACTTGGAAGAGCAGAGTCTGGCGCAGGACAAGTCATGCGACCAGATTGCGGAGGAGATTCTGCGGCGAGCCATAGCGTCTGGGCGCTGCTATGGCGATGAGCTAAAAGAGGACGACACTCGCGTCGTTCCTAATCAGAGCACGCTTAATCCTGACATTGAGGGCAAGAATCTAAATCAAGTGCTTGAAGACCTGTACGTCGAAGACTATCTTGAAAAAGCCCGTCGATGATTATCCCGGACCTCAATCTTCTCTTGTACGCGCATAGCTCAGGCGATAGCAGATATGCCGCAGCTTACAGATGGTGGCGAGGGCTGTTGAGCGGGGAAGAAGCCATAGGCATTCCCCTTGCCGTATCCATCGGATTTGTCAGGCTGGCGACGAATCCTAGCGTACTGTCGCCCCCTATGACTAGCGCGCATGCAATCTCTATTGTCAAGATGTGGTTTCAGCATTCCCATGTCATTCAGTTGGATTCCGGCGCGAACCACTTTGACCACTTGGAGCAATGCCTTGATGCTTCCGGCAGAGCGGGTAGGCTAGTTACGGACGCGCATCTCGCCGCGCTCGCACTAGACCACGATGCGGAGATACATACTGCCGACCAAGACTTTGGCGTGTTCCCTGACATTCGTTGGCGCAACCCGCTATAAGCCAACCCTACACCACGAACAGCGGCTCCTCCCGCGTGATGACGCGCGTCTCCGCGTCCACCGCCTTGTGCAGGAGCTTGGGGATTGCGAACATGCCCCGGCGCCTGATGCCGTGCTGACGGCAGATTTGGTCCCAATGCTTGTCGGTGTAAGATAACAGGTGGTACAAACTACAGGGGGCAGGTCAGGGTGGGAGTTGGGGCTGATGGGCTTGGCGCTGATGGGCTTGGCGCTGTACCTCGAGTTTCAATGCAATCGATTGCGGAGTCGCTTGGCGAGACGATAGGAGGTCAGCATGCAGACGGTAGGCTTCATAGGGCTTGGCAACCTGGGAACGCCTATGGCGCGAAACATCCAGAGGGCCGGTTTCCCCATGGTCGTGTTCGACGTGGATGAGGGTGCGACGAGGCCTCTACTTGAGGGTGGCGCTCGGTTTGCTACCTCCCCCGGAGAGGTCGCGGCGGCGAGCGAAGCAATTCTCAGCTCGGTGCCGGGGCCTCCAGAGGTGGAGCAGGTAGCACTCGGTCCCGAGGGGATCGTCAGCGGCATTGGTGAGGGGGACGTTTACGTGGACCTCTCCACCAGTCGGCCTTCTCTCATACGCGAGATCGCGGGCGTCTTTGAAGGGAAGGGCGCCCATGTGCTCGACGCCCCGGTACTGACAAGTCCAGCAGCCGCTGAGGACAGGGAGGTGATCGTCATGCCCAGCGGAGACAGGGAGGTGTTCGAGCGCCTTCTTCCGGTGTTCGAGGCCTTTGCGGACAAGGTCGTCTATCAAGGCGAGCTGGGCATGGGAAGCGCATGCAAGCTGGTCAACAACATGATCACCCTAGCCGTTAGGCAGGTGGTTGCGGAAGGGCTGACTCTAGGTATGAAGGCCGGGCTTGACCTGGATGCCCTCATGGAGGCTGGCAGCAGAATGATTCTGGGGACTCAGAGAGAGGGTCTGGAGAGGACCGTGTTTCGGGGGGAGTTCGAGCCTCCCTCCTTCAGGCAGGCTCTGGCTAGAAAAGATATAGGACTCGCGAACGAGCTGGCACGGGAGCTGAGCGTTCCGATGCCGGTTGCGAACATTGTGGAGCAGGTCGCCATCGAGTGCGGCAACCGCGGCTGGGGAGACCTGGACACCCACGTCATTTATCGGCTGCAGGAGATCGCGGCGGGTGTGGAGATCAGGCCGCGCTAGTGCGCCGCGTGCCCGGACGGTCAGCCTCCGACGCGCTGGTACACTTGGACCCGGTGCCTGGAGGACTCCGTGACATAGAGCCTGCCGTCAGCGTCGAGCGTAACTGAGGCCGGGCCCCAGAAGTACGGCTCCGTCTGCGTCGATACCAAGTAGGGCGTGTTGAGGTGGGAGGGTAGGTCGGGCACCAGGTTGGACTGGTCTCTCGTGGTGCTCTCGTCCGGGTTGACGTCTAGGAACTCCTGCGCCCACTTCGAGACCGTGGCTTCGCCCCGGAGACTTTGCAGGAATGCGCCGTCCGGCGCCAGCAGCTGCACGCGCTCGTTACCCCAATCGGCGACGTAGATGTACCCTTCGGCGTCCACCGCCGGCTTGGCTGGCCTGTGGAACTGTCCCTCGCAATCCCCCGGCTCCCCAAATGCGTCCAGAAAGCGGCCGTCGGCTGTGAACTTCTGGATGCGGTCATTGCGCCAGTCAGCGACGTAAACGTTGCCCTGCGTGTCCAGTGTTATGCCCCAGGGGAGGTTGAACTGCCCCTGCTCTTCACCACTCTCTCCCCACTGCAGCAGGTGCCGACCGTCCGAGGTGAACTTGTGCACGCGATAGTTCTTCTGGTCCACGACGTACACGTTGTCGCCGGCGTCGATGGCCAGACCGGAGGGGCCGTCCAGTTGCCCGTCGCCGCTTCCGTGCTCCCCCCACTTGTTCTTGAACGCTCCGGACTTGTCGAACACGGTGACGCTGTGATGGTACTCGTCGGCGACATAGACGTTCTCCCGGCTGTCGACAGCGATAGCCGTCGGCAGCCAGAACTGCCCGTCTTGGTGGCCGTAGGAGCCAAACTCGCCGATGTACTCCTCGTCGAGAGTGCAAATGCCGACCCGCGCGAGTTCTGCGTGCCGATTCAGCACGTAGATGCGGCCGCCCTGGCCGACGGCGAGGTCCACAGGGTGTCCGAAGCCTCTGCCGGTCGGGTTGTTGTTCATTACGCCGATGGTCTTGAGATAGCTCAGCCCGGGGGCATTTGCTCGATTGACGCCGTTCAGTGTTCGCTCCTTGCCGAATGGGTGCCGTTGCCCGCTGCTTCGCGCGGCGAGGCTACGCCCGATGGAACTCCTTTGTCGCCGCGATGAGGCCCAACAGCTCGGCGACGCGGATGTCGGACTCTCCCCCTGCCGCCCGAGGCCGTAGGGATACATCGCCCTTCTTGCCGACATGACGGACCAGCGCAATGCGGGTTGACTCCTCCACCCTTGTCAGCGGGCCCATAAGGTCGAGGCAGCTATCAACCAGCTCCTCAGGAGTGAAGGCGCTGCCATTCTCGCTGGCCAGCCGACCGAGGATTTGCTTAACGCCGGGCTTTTCGACGTCGTTGAACTGCTTTGCCGCGAAGTTCACCCTCTCCACCAGCGCACCGCTGTTAATCCACTCCGTGCCCTCATGCCAGCCCTCCACCGACGGCGGCGCCAACAGGCTCTGCCCCATGTACCCAATCACCGCGTTGGCTTCCTTCATATCCAGCGTTGGCTCGGTAACGCTGCCTCCGAGCCGCATTGTGCCCGCTACGAACTCGGCGGGACACTTCACGCGCGCGAACTGCGCCTCCTTGAAGAAATCGGAGTTGAAAAGGACTCGCAACATGGAGCGTATGTCGTGACCGCTGTCCACGTAAACGCCCGCCAACTCCTCGATGGCGTCGGGATCCAGTGGTGGAGTGTCGGGCCACTGCGGGACGGGCGCTTCGTCTGCCACGAAGAAATCGTACATGTGCCTGGCTATGAACCTGGCGGTCGCGGGCTGGCGAGCGATTATCCTGATTATGTCTTCTCCGTTGAATGGGCCGCTCTCCCCAAGGAACTCCTTTTCGTCGTGATCGTGGTCGTAGTCCCGGTAGTCGAAGTGCCAGGCGATTGCGCCATACGGCCAGATCGAGGCCTTCATTGCCCTCGCTGCCATGTACTCCGCGTTGCCCACAGTCCAGCCCGTGAATGCGCGGGCGCACTGTTTGATATCGTCCTCTGTGTAGTTTCCGATTCCCATGGAGAACAGCTCGAGTAGCTCGCGGCCAAAGTTCTCGTTGATGGCTCCATTATGATTGTCCTGGTTGTCCAGCCACATGATCATTATCGGGTCTCTGGATATTTCCAGTAAAAGGGTGTCGAACCTGCCCAGGCCGAATCGCCGGAACATGTCGATCTGGACTGCCAGCGACCGTGCCTGCTGGGTCTTGCTGAAGCTCGATGCGAAGATGCCATGCCAGAAGAGGGCGATCTTCTCTTCGAGGGGGCTGCTGGTGGTGACCATCCGGTACAGCCACTCCGTTGCCGGTGGTTCGGGAAGGCGGGACTCGTGAATATCGACGTGGTACCTTCGGATTACATCGTCACCGAGGCGCTGTGTGTCCACAGGATTAAGCAGCTCTTCCACCGTCTCCTCGTAGCCCCTTGCCACACGCTCCTCGATCTCATCCCTGGAGGCGCCGAATCCTGCGCGGCGCATCAGATGCGCCATCAACTCTATGTCTTGTCTGCTGACCATCTCTTCACCGTCCAATAAAGTCGAACTGTTCGAAGGCGCCGTTGACAATCGGTGCCGGGTCCAGCCCAAGCCACCTCTCCAGTATCGTCGAGTAAGTGGAACGGAAGTCGTTGTTGAAGTGCAGGTCACCCTGTAGCTGGTCGGCAGACTTGAGTGAGGGGTATTCCCCATACAGACCGCCTTCCACAGAGCCGCCGATGCAAAAGGCGACGCCTCCGGAGCCGTGGTCGGTGCCGGAGCCGTTGTCCTTGATTCGGCGCCCGAACTCCGAGAAGACGAGTACCAGCGTATCTCGGTCCCGGCCATGGTCCTTGAGGTCGTCCATGAAGTCGCCAATCGCGGTGGAGACCTCGTGCCATAGCTTGTTGTGAACGGGAAGCTCGCCCCCATGGGTGTCGAAGCTGCCGTGCTGGGCGTAGTAGATGCGGGTGCCGAGGTCGGCGCAGATCACCTGGGCTGCGTCGCGAAGCGTCTGAGCGAACGGATTCGCCCCATACTCCACTTCTGAAACGTAGCTCTCAGGCGCCGACCTGAGGATGTCCGCTCCCTTGAGGGCGGCCTCTCCGGTCTGTCCGATGAACTCGGACACAACGTCCCTTCCCTCGGCCCCGCCGTACATCTGTGAAAAGGTGTTGAGAGTGTCCAGCCGCGCCTGCTCGTCCTGGATGTCGGGGAACAGCCCGTAGGTCTCGAGGTTTCCTACGGACGCCACCGGCACGCCCACGCACGACAGTGCCCTGGGCAGCCCTCGACCGAGGTTCAAGCCTGTGAGTACGTTCTCGCCTCCTGGGTCGAGGTCTCTGATCGCGCGCCCGAGCCAGCCCTCCCCGATCACCTTCGTGGGTTCGGCGGTGTGCCAGATGTCCATTGCCCTGAAGTGGGAGCGGTTGGGTTCCGGGTAGCCAATGCCGTTTATAACGGCGACATTGCCATCGTCCCACAACCTCTTGATGGGGCCCATCTGTGGGCTCAGCCCCAGCCGGTCGTCGATCTTCAGTACCGCGTCCTGCTTGTGGTGGACGGTGGGGCGGTTGTCGTAGTAGAGCTCGTCGTCGTATGGAACGACCGTGTTCAGGCAGTCGTTGCCGCCGGTAAGCTCGACGACCACCAGCGACCTGTTTGACTTTTCGGAGACCATGAAGCCCTCCTCGGGGCATGTCGGGACGTGTTTTCAGGCTCGGGATGTTGTTCTACATTCTAACCGCACTGTGGCTCGGAGTACATATGACAGGAATTGTCTTACCGTTGCTGCCTGGGGTGTTTGGCCAGAAAATCGTCCGCAATCTCCTCAAACGTTGCAAAGCGCACTCCGTCGTGAGAGCGGATGTATTCCGTGATGCGCTCCAGCATCAGCAGCACCTGCGGCCGGCCGCTCACGTCGGGATGAATAGTTATGGGGAACACCGCCTCGTCGTATTCCCGGTACACCCAATCGAACTGGTCCCGCCACATCGATTCAATGTCCCTGGGATTCACGAACCCGTGGCTGTTGGGCGATTTCTTGATGAACATCATCGGCGGCAGGTCGTCCAGGTACCAGTTGGCCGGTATCTCTACCAGGTCGGTCTCCTCACCACGCTCCAAGGCGTGCATCCAGTGTTCTGCCGGCATGGAATAGTCAATCTTCGTCCAGCGGTCGCCCACGCGGACATAGTAGCACTCGAAATCGCGGTGCATCAGGCTGTGGTCATACTTGATGCCGTGCTTCAGCAGCAGTTCGTTCGTAACGTGGCTGAACTCCCACCAGGGCGCGACGTAGCCTCGTGGCCGTTGCCCTGAAATCTCGGTAATCAGGTCTATGCAGCGCAGCAGCACATCCTCCTCCTGCTTCGGCGACATGGCGATGGGATTCTCGTGGGAGTAGCCGTGCATTCCGATCTCATGCCCTTGCTCCACAATCATCCGGCATTCGTCCGGAAAGGTCTCGATGGAGTGACCAGGGATGAACCAGCTAGTCTTGATGTCCAGCCGTTCAAAGAGTTTAAGCAGCCGGGGCGTTCCCACTTCCCCAGCGAATATGCCGCGGGAAATATCGTCAGGTGAGTCCTCCCCGCCGTAGGAACCCAGCCAACCGCCAACGGCGTCCAGGTCAACCCCAAACGCGCACAGGATCTGTTTGTCTGCCATCTCAAATCTCCTCGCGGCGTCCGGCTCAATCGCCGCCATTCGGCAATCGTCCGCTCGTACACTCCGTTGCGGCTTCAGCGATTGCCCCGTTCCACGTACTCGGCGGCCAAAGTCAGATCCGGCGGCGGAGTGAATGCCGGCCTTGATACAAGCGTCTCTCCGATACCCTCTCCCTTGATACGTGTGATGCAAGTTAACGGTTGAATAGAACAGGAAAGTGACGAAGATAGTAAGGTAGCCATATCGGACCAAAGGATGCTACTTATGACGCTTGATCTCGACACCTTCCTTACGGCTTTACGGCATTGTACACGATAGTGGACGGCCTCTATCAGGGGCATTGCGTTAAGCACAAGCCCGCTCGTCGCGGGAGACGTCCCCGACTGTCCGACGGTGTGGTTCTGACGCTGAGCATCTGTGCCCAGTGGTCGGGAACTTCGGAGCGTGGTTTCGTCAGATAGGCCACAGAGCATTGGCGAAGATATTTTCCGAGCTTGCCCAGCCTATCCTATATCGTAGCAGCGGCAAGCCCTATGTTGGTTCGAGCGGTCCGCTGTGGCCCAGGAGTGGAGCGGGGTCGCCGAGTGGTGTTCCCTATATCGCCGACAACGGCATCTTTGGATCTTGGTGGCAGAGACACTGGCGGGAAGATTGCGGCGCTGAGCTTGGGCATCTGGCTGAACCAACGCTTCGGGCGGCCATCGCTGGCACTTGGCACATTGCTAAAGCGCTAAACTAATTTGCATCACCCGTTTGATGGGAGGAACATTCGCAATTGTTGTATTTCTTCCAACCACGCCAGCTCATGTTTTGACGTATCGAATCGAGTAACTCCTTCATGCCACGAATCGGTCACGGGTGTATTCCGTGCAACCTGCCCTCTAGGTAGCAGTCGTCGCTCTCAACCCCATCCGAGCAGATTGTATCGTCAAAGCGCGCTTCATAGGCGTTTCCCGCACCTGCAAAGAGCGCACACCGATTCCCATCCAGGTGTTACAGAAGATTTTTGCCTCTGCACTTAGCGATGTAGATTGCTTGGTCACACAGATGGGAAGTTTTCCCTCCAGAATATCGGGAAGTCGTATAGCGTGAACCTCAGGTCCTGGGTCTGCGGATCATTTCTGTAGTCTGGGTCGTGCCTCACGGTCGTCCGACGGAGTCGTTCTGCGATGCAGGGCGTCAGGGAGGTGAAGAAGGAGTCGTCCAACGGCAGGTCAATTCGCACGCGAATATCGACATCACTGTACTCGTCTGCTTCGCCTGTTCGATGTGAGCCGAAGAAAGCCACATCGCCGGTAGGAAGGTGTTCGCGCAAAGTGGCAATCACGCTATCCGCGAATTCCTGATTGGTGCTCACTCAGATCTCAGTCCTTGTTGCATCTTGCTCTGTCCTTCTGATCTTTTTGATCATTATCCAGGACAACGCCTCAACCGTCCGTCTGTTACCACGCTCATCCAATTCGTCCCAAGAGTCGGTCACCGGCTCTGGAAGACACCGGTATCCTAGGCGTTCGTACAGCCGAATGGCGTTGACGTTGTCAACTGACACTTCCAGGTTGACTTCATTCATGTGGAGGCTGATTGCGGCAGCTTCCGCTGCATCGATCAGCGCGGTTCCCACCCCCCTGTTTCTGAACGCCTTCCCCACGTCGAGTGCGAACATCCGAAGCGAGTTGGGCCTCTGGAATCCACATCCGCCGGTGCTGACGGTCCCTACGACATGCACATCCAGTTCCGCTACGAGCATCTGCCGATACCCGAGCAGACTTTCGTCATACCTGCTCCTGACCTGCTCTCTGCTGACCTCAGGACCGAGTACGTCCGCCAGGGGGGCCACGTCTGTAAGCTCCACAGGGCGAATTTCCATTATGCAACCCTCTTGCCGACTTTGAATGAGGCATCTGAACTCATCGAGCCGTAATTCACCTTAAGATAGCTAGAGTCTATATGCTATCCTCGCCGCTGCGCGACCCTTGCGGCAATACGGAGCAGTACATGGCTGAGTTCGATTCTGACTACACCGCCAGGTTCTACGATGTCTATGGGGACATTGAATGGGAGAGACTTGAGGCCACACCATACGGCCGTCTTCAGGCGACAATACACGCCGACTTTATCAAGCGATACGTGAGACCGGGAGCCAGGGTACTTGACGCCGGCTGCGGGCCGGGCAGATTTACGGCAGTAGCCGCACAACTCGGCGCGACCGTAACCGCCCTCGATATTTCGGAGCGTCAGTTGGAGCTTGCAAAGCAGAGGGTCGGCGAGGCGAAGATGCTGGAAAGAGTTGACGCATTCGTCCACGCGGACATCTCCGGCAGCAATGTGACGACATTCGAAGGCTCGGCGGCGTTATCGGAAGTAGCAACAGATCCCAAAGCCTGGGAGACGATTGTGAGTCTGGAGCGCAGGATGAACACTGAACCGGGACTTGTCGATACGGGCAGTCACATCATCCTCGTCACCCGGCGGGAGCGTTAGGCAGACGGCACTCAGGTTAGAACGATTAAGATAAAGCGGAACCCGGCGCAACCGCCGATATCCGACTTGGCGCTTGGGGAGGACTTGCGATTGGACAATGGTATCCAGATCACGCTGATGCGGCATGGTCGCTCGCGCGCCGACGACGAGATGGTGCATGAAGGCAGATACGACTCTCCCCTGACCGACGTGGGCCGTTCACAGGTAGAAGCCACGGCGGTGGGATGGAAGTGTTCACCTGTAACCTTTGATCTCATCATTTCGAGCACCCTGGCGCGGGCTTCCGAAAGCGCCCGCATAGTCTCCGAATCAATCAGTGTGCCAATTGAGTACGATCCGGACTGGATGGAGAGGGACAACGGTCCGCTGGCAGGACTTCCTTTTGACGTGGGTCGGGCGAAATACCCCAGGCCTGCCTCTGCCGGTCCATTTGAACCCTATATCCCGTCAACAGGACAGGGGGAAGGTGGCTGGGACCTGCACTCGCGCGCGGCACGAGCGCTGCAGCGTGTGGTCAGACGAGGCCCAGGCTCCTACCTCGTGGTGGCGCACGGCGGCATAATCAATGCAGCCATCAGTTGCATGTTGGGCGTCCCTCCGTCAACCACAGAGAGCGGCGTCCGGTTCGCAATGGGAGATGCGTGCTTTATACGCGCCGTTTACGACGCCGAAAATCATCTGTGGACGATACTCGAGATGTCTGCTCAGCGGCGCGACTGACATTCAGGGGAGGTAAGTTTGTCTCATTGCAGCAGTGACTTGCAATCAGAAACCCAAGTACGCGCGACCGGAACCGGCAACCACGAAGCGGATGTCTTCGGGCGGCAGATATACGACCAACATGCTGGTCTTATTCCGAAAATCTTCCGCGAGGTCGGCGAGCGCGACGATGGGTATATACAAGTGTATGACCATCCCAGCTGGTATTTCGCGCCATTTGCGGAATGGTATCCTCACCTTCGGAAGTCGATGAAATACGTCAGAGGTCGTACCCTGGACATCGGTTGCGGCGCAGGACGAGTCTCTCTCTACCTGCAGGACACGGGAGTTGATGTCGTCGGCATCGACCGGTCTTCGCTAGCGGCGCAGGTATGCAGGGAGCGGGGCCTCCGCGATGCCAGAGTTCTATCCGCCACTGAGGTCAGCGCCAGTTCACTGGGCGTGTTCGACACGATCGTCATGACCGGCAACAACTTCGGCATCTTAGGGAATGCGGACCGCGCTCGCTTGCTCTTGCGGCGGTTTCTGGACATCACGACGGACGAAGGGCGAATCATTGCTGAAACTACGGATCCGTATGTGACCGATGATCCTGTTCATCTGGCCTACCAGGAGAGAAATCGGAATAGGGGCAGAATGAGCGGGCAGTACCTACATCGGGAGCGCTATCGGAACCTGAAGGGTCCGTGGTTCGATTGGCTATTCGTGTCGAGGGACGAAATGCGTCTCATTGTGGACGGAACGGGATGGACAATTCGGAAGTTCATTGAGCCCGAAGGCGCGCAATACGTTGCGGTCCTTGAAAAGGAAGTGGCTCGTGGGAACATACCGTGAGGCACCCGGTTAGTTCGCACCCATATCGTGCCGGGCTAATCGCTCGACCGCAGTTCCGATGGAAGCATCTCAACTCCGGTCAGTCTGGATTCCAGCGTCTCTCAGATGCCATGTCTCGTTGGTGGATAACAATCTGGACTCTTTCAGCCCCAATTCGAGCCTGACCAGAGCGCCGACATCGAGGCGGATCCTGCGAAACTCTTGCAAGGGCATGTGAAGGAGCTTTGCCACGATTGTCATAATAGTGTAATTGTGGCTCACCGCGACGACCGGTTTCTTCTGTGTGCGTGCCAGCAAGGCGCTGAACAGCGCGCCACGCCCTATCCTGGAGCTCCTGTATGGTCTCCCCTCCGGGGCATCTTGCGGTGACCGCGTTCCTCTCCCAATCTCTGAAGTAGGTGGGATATTTCTGGCGTATCTCCGATCGAGTGAGGCCTTCCAATGCTCCAACGTCGATTTCGGCAAGACCTTCAACGACAGAGAATGGAACACCGAGAGTTTCAGAGATGATCTGTGCCGTCTCTCTAGCGCGGCGAATGGGACTCGTGCAAAAGTGGAAGGGCAGTTCCGTCTCGAGGGCGCGAGCCAGAGCGGTGGCCTGAGATCTGCCCGTCGAGTTCAGAGTCGGGCTGAAGTCCCTGCTGTTCTTCAGCCTGCCTTCTCGGTCGGCATCGGTTTCTCCGTGCCTTATGAGTATCAGTTCCATTGTTACTTTCCTGTCGAGTGTCTATACTGAGACGCTTCGTGACGTCGTCATTAAGTGGCTGTGTCCAAGTGCGTCCGGTAGGGCATTTTTCGGACTAACGGGCTAATAGGAGCCCTTCCTCACCATCGCTGACTTCCTATGATTGGGGCATGCTGGCCAGCAGGTTCGCTTTTCGCTCTTCCGATGTGAACGAAGACTCGATCCCATTGCGAGTGAATTTTAACAAGTCTGACGCATCACATCCGAAGCGCGTCGCCAGGTGATACTCGCCTCCAATGGTTGTGTCGAGGCACACCGGATCGTCAGAGGATATTGTGACTGGTACGCCGGCATCTACGAAAGTTCTTATGGGGTGCTCTTCGAGCGAGGGCACAGCCCCAAGGACAACGTTGGAAGTGAGGCAGCATTCCACCGTAACTCGCGCTTCAGCCATCTCGCTCAGAAGTGTAGAGTCGTGGGCGGCGTAGGTGGCGTGTCCTATCCGTGTGAGTCCTGGAACGCCCAGCGCGCTGCGGATGTTGGCCGCGGAAAACTCGCCGGCGTGGACGGTTATGCCAAGTCCGACGCCAGATGCCAGTTCGCCCCAGGAGTAGATCATTCGCCAAGACTCTCCGTCCGCTTCTCTCTCATAGGGCACCGGCAGGAAGTCGATGCCTGCCAAGCCGTCACTGTGTGCTTGAAGGCAGGAGTCGATCACTTCTTGCGCATCTGCTCGCGCAGGCGATATACCGGAGATGATAGCTTCGGCGACAAAGTTTTGATGATCGTTCCGCACCAGCTCTTCCGCCTCCCGAAACTTCGGCATGAGGTCCGGCCACTTCACCCCATTCTGCTCCGAAACGGATCTCGATGAGAGTTGCGCCATCTTGTGCAGCTTCGCTCATGGCATCCGCGACCCATTCGACGAAGTTCTCCCTGGCGAGGCGATCCAGATCCTTCACTTCCAGATCACCGCTGAGCGCCTTAAGCCTCTCTATGCCTGGAGGTATCTCGCGGAGCCTTCGGATTGCTGCTTGCCAATTATGAGGAGGTCTGCCCTCGCGCAGCGAAATGAAGCGTTCGACGCGTGCGTTAGTCTCAGCGTGGAGATGTATATCTGCCTTTGGTATGGCGGCAAATCGGGAACTGATCAATTGTCTCTCCCAGGCTAGCCTCGCTTTGTGGACTCTAGGGACTTTATCAATTCCACTATCGGCAACGCCGTAGTTCGCTAATACCGAGGTCGGACGGAATCTATCGGTCCAGCAGCAGTTTGATCACTCCTGCAGTATCTGACAGGTCTTGAAGAAGGTGGCTGGGACGGTGTTCGAGTAGCTCATCTGCGGTGTAGTGACCGGTCGCAACTGCCAATGTCTGCACATGATTGGCGTAGCCTGCCTGTATGTCTGACGGCGTGTCACCGACTACGACAATTTGATCATTGGAGTAGGTGCGCCCGGACCTCTCTTGACATGCGGTAATTGCACTTGCCACGACATCAGTCCTATCCATGTGCTCCCCTCCGAATCCACCATCCTGAAAGTAGGAATCCAGCCCAAACCTTCGCAACTTGATGAAGGCCGATTCTCTGAAGTTGCCGGTCTCCAGCCCCAGCTGCACATCCGGCTCAGAAGCGAGCCTTTCCAGTAGGACGGGAACACCCGGGCAGACTTCGCCATCGGTCCACGTCTCCAGCAATTCTCTCAGATGTCTGAAATAGACTGATTTGAAGTCAGTGAGATCAGGCAGGGCACCCGAGCCGCCAGGTGTCAATTGCCACTTGACGTACATCTCTTTCATAAGAGGCAAGTCCAGGCCGCCGGCAAAGGTCATCCCGCTAAAGGCGTCCGGGATGCCATGGACCTCCTCAAAGGCGCTGTTAAGGGCTTCGGCGCTGCCACCGCGAAGACTGACAAGCGTCTGGTCCACATCGAAGAGAATCAATCTATGAGAGTCGGCTTCCATCGGTGTCTTCCTGTAATGGGATTTCCTATAGGTTGTCCTTACCACTCAGGCTGGATGCTACGAGAAGTTCATCCTAGATGCCCTTAGTTATTCCATTCTGTGTCCAATGACGGTACTGGCCAGTCGGGATCCGGCCTCCAATGCGCCCAGCCCTGTCTGAATGGCGGCGCGCCGTCATTGAATCGACGGATAGCTACAGAACCTTCCGCCCGAATCGGATTCGCTTCCTCTTGCGATACCAGCCCCAAGGAAACCGCGCAGCTAAGCTCCGACTCGTCCTTCCAGTGCCATTCTTTCGTGTCAGGGTCTATGATTACGTCCAGAAAGAGGTCGACGAAGTCGATGCCAATGGATGTCCGCTTGTATTCTCGTTCGAGGTTGACGTACCATCTTTCAAAGCGACGATGTTGATCCCAGAAGCCAAGGCAAGCGTGGTTATCTCCGGGGAGCATGATCCGAATCATGTCGCGAGTCCATTCGCGGTCGATTAGCTTCCATTCTCCGATCGGCATTCGTCCCTGCATATCTCCCGGGAACTGACGAATCCTATACTTCGTGCCCGAGGCCAGGAATAAGACTAGTGCTTCCGGAGAGTCGCTTGCGACCGTCACCGGCCAGGCAGCCTGGACCTTTATCATCCCAGACGCTTCGCATAACGATCCGGTCGCCTGATCTCCAGTGGCCTATACACTTCACGACTGACTGTGGCACTTTCTGTACATTGACTTACATTGAGAACCGAGAGAACAGTATTGATCAGACTATTTCAATTCTTTAGCCGCGGCCGGATGTTCAATCGACAGCTTCGAAGAAGTGGCGGTTAGAGACGCTCCCGATGGCACGATGCCCGAGTTGTCGCGTCAAAGGTTCCGCGACTGGAAATACTGTCTCGTGGTATTCGCCAGAAAGGGTACAGCCGCGGCTGTCTGAATCAGGTCTGCAACCAAATGCTCGCTGGTGTCACTCACGTATCGGGCCGTTCCTAAGTTGATCTATGAAGCGTCGAAAATATCTGGTCCCCTGTCAGAAATTGGGAGGTACATGTTGAAGGCAGACGACCTACGCAATCTCGGTCCATCGGTTCAGAAGGTGCGACAGGTAATTGAGCGACTGGTCCACGATGGATCCATGGTGGCGCGTTCCGATGGAACCCAGCATAGCATCTTCCCTGTAGCCGTGAGCCCCGCGGAAGGCGAATCTCTGCGGGACTGGGTTTTCCGAGAGGGCGCGGTGCAGACCATCGAAATCGGTCTGGGTTATGGAATTTCTGCGCTGCATATCTGTGAAGGCTTGCTGATGAGCGACAATCCGGCCGCTAGGCACGTTGTGCTTGATCCCAATCAGTCCGAGCGATTTTCGGATTGTGGGCTGCAGGTCCTTGAAGAGGCAGGCGTGAGCCAGATTGTGGAACATCACTCTGAGTTGTCAGAGATTGTGCTGCCCCAGTTTCTCAAGGAAGGTCGGAGATTCGACCTAGGCTTCGTTGATGGCAACCACCGTTTCGACGGAGTCTTTCTGGACCTGTTCTATCTTGGGCGCCTGGTTCACAAGGGTGGCATTCTGATCCTGGACGACTACAATTTGCCGGGGGTCAGACGGGCCGTGTCCTTCTTCTTGACCAATCTTGGCTGGACGGTCGAGGACGCTATTGACGACTATGCGGTCGTGCTGCGGACGGCACCGCACGAGGACAAGCGGGACTTCCGATACTTTGTGGATTTTTGACGCCCCAGCCGTGTGCATACGTGGCTCACACAAAAGCCTATACACTTGCCGCCCGCAGGTGAGCGGGATATGCAGCGCTATGAAACGAAGGAAACCGCAGCAACGTGTGCCTTGGGACGGAAAGCAATCTCAAGATTGCCGGTACCTAGCCGACGTCGCCGGAAAACTTGTACCGGTACTGGGCTGGCCAGCAGGGGAAGGTTTCCTTCTTAATAGATTTTCAGAAATGCCTCATCTGTTACCCAAGCGTTTACGTATCTGAAGAAGTCCTTTAAGGCGCCGCGACCAGATTCTCTACTTCCCACACCTCTTGCAGTACATAGTCCGGCTGGATTGAAGTCATCTCCCACTCCCTGTCGAGACTCATCCAGGCTGTTGACATACCTACTGCATCGGCCCCAACGATGTCGTCTTCCGGGTTGTCGCCAACAAATAGCGTGGATTCTGGAGAGGCTCCTATGAGTTTCATTGCTTGGGTGAAAATTGAAGGATCGGGCTTGCGAGCACCGAATTCCTCTGAGACGACGCATGCAGTAACCAGATCGGCGATGCCCGTGTTGCGCAGTTTTCCACGCTGAATCGTTGATCCTCCGTTAGTGACAACGCCGACAGGGATGCCAACCGAATTGAACCGTCTCAGCATCTCCTCCGTTCTGGGATCGAGTCGCACCATTTGGGGCATGAGATTGGAATGAGCCTCAACCGTTTCGTCTACGTTGGAGATGCTGCCGGGCCAAACTCTTAGCATGTCAAGGTAGATATCTGCGAGAGGCTCGTAGTAGTCGGCATGCTTTGCCATCTGGCCTATGAATGCATCCCTGTCCGCAGGGCGCCCTCCAACTGGCAAGGTATCATACCAGTGTTCGAATAGACGAAGGAACGCCTCGTATCGGCTAACAAGCGTATTGTCGAGGTCGAATATTATCGCCTCGATTGGGTTTGTGCTCAATGGATACTCCCCTTACGCTGTGCCAAGCAGTGACTGTAAGTGCCACGCTAGCTTAACAGATACTCCACGTGCAGGCGTACGCAACAAGCTTGACTTCTTGAAAACAGACAATGAAGCTTCACTACTCCAAGAAGTAGGGAACTTTCGATTCAGTCAGCGCCGGTTTTTTTCAAAATTGTGGCCTGCGTTCGGAAGGCTCGATTCACTGATGGGGGTTCAACAGAGCTGATGCGGACAACATTGCGGCTGACATCATCTCCCGATGGCACGTTCTTCACCTTCGGCGCTGGCAGCGCCCAGATGTGTGGTCTAAGGATAGAGGATGTGCTTGTATGAGATCGGCCCGATCTGGTCAGTCAGTTTCGTCCCTTTAGGGACAGCAGCGTGTGGTTTGTAACTCTTGAACAATCCGCATCGTGCGCCATCGCCTTGGATCCTGATTCTGGAGGCTTTAGGAGGTACTGTTAGCGCCAAGATTAAAATGGGCGAAATCGCCAAGTTGGAATTGACCCACCCCTAAACGGAGTGCATCTTTGTCGGAACAACCGACAGGAGGTGCCTGGCCTAATGTTAGGGGGTAGAACAGTGAGAGAGCTTTACGAGTTGAAGGGCAAGGGGAGGTCGATCCGCGGGATCGCGGACGATCTGGGCATATCGAGGGTCACGGTACGCAAGTATCTGCGCTCTGAGGGGGTCCCCAAGTCCAAGCCGAGAGAGAAGCGGGGGTCGAAGCTGGATGCGTACGCCGGCTACATAGACGTCAGGTTGGCGGAAGGACTTGAGAACTGCGTGGTGTTGCTGAGGGAGATCAGGGAGCTGGGATACGAGGGTGGCTACACGACACTGAAGGACTACGTGCATCCTCGCCGGCGACCGCGTCAGCCGAAGGCGACGGTACGGTTCGAGACTGGTCCGGGCGAGCAGGCACAGGTGGACTGGGGAGTGGTGAGCTATAAGGGAGAGGACGGACGCAAGCATCGTATGTGGGCGTTCGTGATGGTGCTGGGCTTCTCGCGGGCGATCTACGCGGAGTTCGTGCGTCGTGCGGACGTGCCGACGTTCATCCGCTGTCACCTGAACGCCTTCGACTACTTCGGCGGAGAGCCGAGACGTTGCCTGTACGACAACGCCAAGGTAGTGGTGATCGAGCGTGATGACGAGGATGGCGATCACGAGTGGAACAGCCGGATGCTGGACTTCGCGCGCAGGGTGGGCTTTGAGCTGAGGCTGTGCAAGCCGTACCGGGCACAGACGAAGGGGAAGGTTGAGAGCGGTGTGAAGTACGTGAAGGGGAACTTCTGGCCGTCGGTGCGCTTCACTGACGATGCCGATCTGAACAGGCAGGCGCTTGCCTGGTGCGGCGAAGTCGCCAACGAGCGAGTACACGGCACAACGAGGAAAGTGCCGAAGGCGATGCTAGGCATCGAACGCAGCAGTCTCGGTGCGCTGCCTGAGCGTTCCACCCTGGGCGTGTACCTTCGCGAGGACCGCAAGGTGGGACGTGACGGATACGTTAACTGGGACGGATCGCGCTACGGAGTGCCGTGGTCCTGGTCCGGGAACACAGTGCAGGTTGGAATGACCGCCGGGATGGTGGAGATATGGTCTGGTAACGAAAGGTTGGCGGTGCATCCTCGGGCGCATAGGCGAGGACAGAGGCTGACGCTGCCCGGTCAGTGGGACGGGCTGGTGAGCGGTGAGACGAGGCCCAAGCGTGAGGCCCTTGCGGTGCAGGTGTCGGCGCAGCAGGTGGAGCGGCGATCGCTGGACATCTACGAGCTTATAGCCGGTGGAGGTGTGCGATGATCGCTCTTGAACAGGCACGCAGCTACCTGGAGACACTGGGGATGACGCAGGCAATGGAGGTGCTGGACAGCAGGCTGGACGATGCGGCAAGGAAGCAGCTGCCATATCCCGAGATGCTCGCCGATCTGCTGGGAGTGGAAGTGTCCGCTCGCAGGGAGCGATACATGACCACCAGGACGCGCATGGCGAAGCTGCCCTTCCATCGCACACTGGAGGAGTTCGACTTCGGCTTCCAGCCCTCGATAGACGAGAGACAGGTGAAGGAGCTTGCCACGCTCGCCTTCGTGGCGGAAGCATCGAACCTCCTGCTGCTGGGACCTCCCGGAGTGGGTAAGACACACCTTGCGGTGGCGCTTGCTCTGAAGTCGATAGAGAACGGGTACGGCGCTTACTTCGTCCGTGCATACGACCTGATGGAGGATCTGAGGAAGGCGAGAGCAGAGCACAGGCTGGACCGGCGTATGCGCGTGTACCTGTCGCCCAAGGTGCTGATAGTGGACGAGTTCGGCATCTGGCCATACGACAGGGAGTCGGCTACTGCGTTCTTCAGCCTGGTGTCTGCGAGATACGAGAAGGGCAGCATCATACTGACGTCGAACAAGGGCTTCGCAGACTGGGGAGAACTGTTGGGGGACACCGTGATAGCCACTGCGATCCTCGACAGGCTGCTGCACCACAGTCACGTCATCAACATCCGCGGCGAGAGTTACAGGCTAAAGGACAAGCGCCAAGCCGGTCTGCTTACATCGCACCGGCTGATGACATCAACATCGGAGGAGACACCTGTAGAGGTGTAAAAGGACGAGGGTGGGTCAAATCTAAGTTGGCGAAAACGCACAAAAGCAGCTTGGCGTTGACAGTACAAAGCGAATTGGTGATTGACACCCTCGGGAGAATTTGCCTCCTTGTGTCGCCCCGGCTCTCACAAATTCTGCTGGCGTTCACATTCATCGACTCTGATACAGGCGGTAACGAGATCCATAATCAGGTCAGTGGAACAAATCGCCTGTCAAGGACGTTAGTGTTAAAACCGACGCAAGAAATGACTTGACGAAAGAATGCAGGAGGCTACGGTGAGCGTGATTGCGACAAGATCAGTGGTAGCCACATGCCTTGTTCTGCTTCTGTCGCTTATGGTTACCGGCTGCCAGTCGGAGATTGGAGCGCAGCCAGCTTCCACGTCTATTCCTCCGGCAACGCCCCCTCCCCCGGCTACACCTCTCCCTCCGGTCGCTGCAACACCTACTATCTTAGAAAAGAAATTACAGTCGGCCCCGAGGAGTATGGAGTTAACGAAAGTAATAGACGGCTACCTGCATGTGCGATACCTGCCTCCCTGCGAGATTGTTCCATCTCCGGCGGAGTGGGTGGCGTCGATAGTATTGACGGACCTGCGTTCCGGGTCAATCGTGTATCTGAACCGCGACGGCACTGCTAGTAGAACTAAACCTGACTACAGGACAGAGGTGGGGAAGGCCTCGCTCGAAGCGGCGCTGGAGGACAGTTCCGTGATGGAGCAGATTGTCGCGCGCCCTGAATGCCCGGAGATCTACCGGCGTGTTCATGTGGGCGAGTCCTGGTTCTGCGGCGGATTGAGCGGGTGGCCTGACCACGAGATGGAGAACATTGGTGAGCCCGCTATGCCAAAGGTCGGCCTCTCAAAAGATGACCCTACGAGAGGCACCTGCATGGGAAATGGATGGGTGGGTTCGTACTGCTGGCCGATAGGCGAAGAGGGTCGCAGGTGTGAAGAAAGGGAAGATTGGAATGAGTTAGCTGGAGTGGAGACTTACGGAATTATCAAGGGACCTAGGAATGCCCATATAACCGTCGTCGGTGGTTCGACCTACTCGGGTCGGGTGAGTCGGATAAGAATGTTCACGATGTGGGAAGAACCGTCGATTCTGAAGCTGGGAGCGGTAGTGAAACTGAGTGAAGAGACTTATTCCCTCAATGCGCAGGAGGGGGAGACTATAGCACAGTTCGCGAAGCCTGATATTCCGGAAGGTCTTTACCTGCTTGTCGCCAGCTATGAGTCTCCGCTTGGAGAGGTTGAATACGGATTCAAGGTTGAATTGAAGGATAGAAGGGTGAGGGAGTAGGACTATTCATGGTCAGTTGCAACCCGTAATCCAAGGAGCAAGCAATATGAACAGATTAGTGTCACTGGCGGTCTCCTTCATACTAGGCGGCACAGTAGGATTTACGTCATTTGCCTGCGATATGCCGCCCGCTGGAAGTTTGCAACCTAC
Organism: Dehalococcoidia bacterium; assembly: GCA_965203955.1. Classification (GTDB taxonomy): domain Bacteria; phylum Chloroflexota; class Dehalococcoidia; order Lucifugimonadales; family JADFKI01; genus Bin90. The sequence goes on from OZ241923.1 coordinate 1,526,457, forward strand.
GCCGATACTGCCGGCGACGCCCCTGCCTCCCGATACGCCAGTGCCGCCTCCTACGCCGCTTCCCACTGTTGTTCAGCGGATTGGGACCGTGGTCACACACTTCGACTACGCGACAGTGAATATGCTCCCGGGTCCCTCTGACCCTCTCGCCAAACTCGTCGCAAACTCAACAGTAATAGTAATAGGAACGGTCCCGGACGATAAACCTGAGAGTATCCGTGTTCAGGATCAGTCCAACGCGAACGTTCAGTCGGTCGGCAGTGGCTTTAACGTCCGGGTGGAACGCTACCTGAAAGGAAGCGGCAGCGATACTATCCCCGTCCTTCAATTTACTGGTTTTGACTTCAGGGACCGCGGTCAGGCAAGACAGGTGCGCGACCGAAATGAGAATCTGCTTCTGGACGAAGGCAGCAGATACCTGCTCTTCCTGACAGAGAACGAGAGCTATCCGGGTTACTGGAGCGGCACGATACACCCGTACAAGTTCCTGTTGATGGACGGCGAAGCGAGAGTGGAGAGTCCGGTGGGAACTATGGACGGTAAGTTTCCGAATCGCCCTGAGAGTGAGTTCATCGACGAGATTGAAGCGCTGATAGCGGGCAAGGGATTGCGCGACAACACCGAGACGGATGCGACTGGAATACCTGATGAGTCAAAGTGGCTGCTTGTGGAGGTTGATGGTGACGTGCTCATAGACGACACTAATGCCACCCTCGAAATAAATGGAGACTCGTACGGCGGCTATGATGGCTGCAACTCCTTCAGTGGAATGAGGGACGACGGGACTCCTATTGCCGGGCAGGACGGGACCTTCTCTGCGCCTGTCACCATCCAGACACTCCGGCTATGCGGCGGCGTGGACGGCTTGATGGAACAGGCAGACGCCTATACGACGGCACTGAGAGAAGGTAAGACATTCCGTCTCGAAGGTGACAGGCTTGAAATCCTCGATGATACTGACGAGGTAAGGATTGTGCTGGTCCGTAAGACTCCATTGCCCGGCAGTCCGGTCTTCCTCGTAGGCAGCGTGTGGCGTCTGGTCGTCGAGGAAGACGAGGGCACTGGCGAGGGATCGCCGACGCTGGCGTTCCTGAGCGACTACATAGCCGCAGGTGCAACTGCTTGCCGGGCATATGTGGTGCACTTCAGGACCGACGATAAGCGAATACACTTTCCGGCAATATCCATGACAGGCACGACAAAGGGCTGCGCCGAGCGCCAGTTGGACCTGGAAGGAAGCTACACGGATAAACTGTCTTTGAGCGATGACTACTCGGTGGAGGAAACCCCCGGTGATAAACTGCTCCGCATCCGCACTAAGAATGGCAAGATGCTGGTGTATGAGCCTCTGCCACAGGTGTCTGACGGGATAACAGAAAAGATATGGTTGCTGACGACTTTTATTGAGCCGCTTGAGGCTAAGGCAGGGCAAACGCGGCACTCACGAGCCACCGACGTTATTCCGGGAACGGAGGTGACGTTAGGGTTCCGCGAGGGCGGTGTCTCCGGGTCGGCAGGCTGCAACAAGTACAGTGCGTCCGTAAGCGTCGACGGAGCGGAAGTGACGTTCGGAGCAGTCACTGTTACCAAAGCGTGGTGCGAAGATCCCGAGGGCTTGATGGACCAGGAACGGCGTTACCTAGGCATCCTGTCCCGTGCGAAAGCTTACCGAATCTTCGGGAACCAACTTGCACTTCTGACGGATGAATCCGAGCAGTTGCTTTTTCAGGCTAAGTAGCTCCCGTTTCGGTGTCACGCTTGGATAAACCTGTGCAATCACGGCAGGTAGCGCGCGGTCACCACGCGTTCCCATACAGGGTGATGCCCCTGGAACGGGTCTATGAGACCCCGCACACAGACGACGTGCCTGTAATCGTGGGCGCCGCTTCCATGCTGCCACCCCGCTCCAACGAGAGTTTGCGTCCATACCTCCGTCTTCAAACTATAGATATAGACGACAGTCGCCTGTCCCCGTCCCAAGATTAGCGGTGGCCGAGCAAATTTCAGCTGTTGTGGAAATTGAAAGGCGCCGGCAATAGAGAGGGCAAACGTGGGGGTTATTCTTCGACAGCTTTGGCGGCGGGGAGGAAGTCGGCGTCCACGAAATCTGCGAAGCGGTCCGGGAGGAATTGGCTCATGTCAGAGACGACTTGGGTTGATCCGCTGCAGACATAGTCGGTGATGATGCGGCCAGTGATGGGCCCCAAGTGGATGCCCTTCGTGGTGTGGCCGGTGGCCAACAGGATGCCTTCTCTGCCGGGAACCGGTCCGATAATGGGTTTGCCGTCAGGACTCAAGGGGCGGGAACCGGCAAGCTGCTGAACCAGTTCGGCACGCTCCAGGTCTGGCAACACATCTATGGCGCGCTGGAGGAGTTCCATCCGGGCAGTTGAGGTGGGCTGGCGGTCGAACTCCTCGCCCCAGAAGATCTCCTTCCGGTCGTAGTCCCGCCCGCCGGTGCTGCCGACGCTGGTGAATCCGTCCATCCGGCTGATCATGTGGCCGCGCTTGGGAGAACTGATCAAGACCGGAAGAGGTTCGCCGGGGTAGTCAAGCAAGAGGCGCTCTCCTTTCAAGGGACGGACGGGAATAGGGAAATCCAGCCAAGGAGTGAATGCCCTGCTCCATGTGCCGGCGGCTATCACCACCGTGCTGCAGGATATGTCCCCGGAGGCGGTCCTGACGCCGGAAATCGCGGTTCCGTTGGTGACAAGGCCGGTAACTTCCCTGTAAAGGATGTTTGCGCCCAGGAGTTCGGCTCCCTGGCACAGAGCCAGGTTCAGACGGTAGCTGTCCAACTGAGCGGACTCGTCCTCATAGACAGCGCCAATGATGGAGGGGGATAGGCGGGGTTCGATAGAGTGAACTTCCTGGGCATCAATCCAGTGCATCTTGACGTGTGGTTGCTGCCATACCATCAAGTTTTTGATCAGCTCTGCCTCTTCTTCGTCCAGAGCCAAGCGGAGAGAGGGACGACGCTGATAGAGCAGGTCAATGTCCGTCGCGGCTTCCAGTTCGGGGACGATCTGCTGGAACTCGAAGTCAGAGGCGCGGGCTAATTCGAAGGACGCTCCCGGTGAGAACTCGGCGCCCAGCAGACTGAGGGAACCCGTGGCGTGCGCGGATGCCCCACTGCCGATGGATTCCCGCTCAAGAATGGTCACACTGACGCCTTCACGAGCCAGGTAATAGGCAACCGAGCATCCGACCACACCGGCGCCGATAACGACTACGTCAGCACTTGCAGGCAAACCTTCGCTCCCTCCAGCATGAAGTCTTCGGGATTATCCGCCGTGAGCCGCACAGCTGTCAATCGGAGTGTGCTGCCCACGTAGCCGCAGGCTATAGGCCTAGCTCTGTCATGGACCTGTCCAGTATGTCCACACCACGGTCCAACTCCTCGTAAGTCGCCGTCATTGGAGGCGCAATGCGCCACACGTTGGCGTTACTAGCGTAGGACGCCTGCTGGAGAATCAGGCCATTTTCCATACACTTCCGGGTTAAGCGCCGTGTTTCCTCTCCGGCCGGCTCTTTCGTCTCCGGGTCCTTGACCAGTTCCATCCCCAGCAGGAGCCCTCGCCCGCGAACATCTCCTATGATCGGATGGTCTTCTCTCATCCTCATGTATGCATCCTTCAGGTACTGGCCTTTAGCTCTGGCTTCGTCGGCCAGCCCTTCCTTGACCAGCACCTCTAACACCGCAAGTCCTACGGCCGCGGCGAAAGGGTCATTCTGGTGGGAGGAGATGAAAGCCATCCCTTGGTCGTGGCAGGTCTCTTCTATCTCTTGGGAAGTGATCATCGCCGACAATGGAAGCCCTGCTCCGAGGGTCTTGGACAGCGCCAGAATGTCCGGCACGAAACCGTCCTGCTCGAAGGCGAAGGTGGCGCCCACTCTACCAAGGCCCGTCTGAGCCTCATCCAGGATGAACAGCATCCCACGCTCCTCGCACATCTGCTTCACCACCGGGAAGTAGCCGGGAGGAGGCTCCAGGATGCCTGCCGCGCTGAGTATGGGTTCGGCAATGAAGGCGGCCAGGGAACCTGTGGTCTGCGCGTCCACCATGTCGAAGCCGAGTTTCGCGCAAGCATACTCGCAGGACGGGAACGTCAGGTTCAGTGGACAGCGATAACAGTAGGGCGTGGGTATGGCGATGCTCCCCGGCACCCATGGCCCGTACCCTCCTCTGCGGTTGGAGAAGGTGACGCTCATCGCGCCGCCCGTGTGACCGTGGTATCCCTGAATTAGACCCACGACTTCGAAACGACCGGTGAACATCTTTGCGACCTTCAGAGCCACCTCCGTGGACTCACCCCCGGTGCTGAGAAGCAGCACCTTCTGAAGCTGCTCCGGCAGGAGGTCGGCAAGGGATCTGCCCAGCTCGATGACCTCTTCGCTGACGAAATTGGTGTTCAAGTGGAGTATGCGCTCGCAGCTGCGTTTGAGTGCGTCGGTGATGGCGGGATGGTTGTGCCCGAGACTTGCAGCCATCTGACCGGAGCCGAAGTCGAGGTACTCTTTCCCGTCCGTGTCGACTACGGTGGCGCCTCGTCCGGAAGCGATGATGGGCTCGCCGTAGTCCTTGGAAGAACGGAACAGATGAGCCTTCGCATGCTCCAGCAGTGTGGCTTTGTGGGAGACTTCTGACATCTACGGCTCCTATAATAAAGACTTGGCGACAAAAGAGGGATACATGGGCGAGCCGATGATTCGCCTAGGCGGAAAGTCCTATTTCTGTCGGTCCTGTCATTTCCGTTCATCGTGAAGTTGACTATGTAGCATGGCCGTTTCAATGTGTTCTGCACGTCGGGTGGGACGACTGCCCTGTCAGAGAAAGCCGCCCCCCGGAATCCGTTGACCGACTCCGATAAGGTACACTATTCCTTACTCCTTGGAGATGGCGTAAGGTAACTCACCGCTCAACTATGAGCAGAAACCATCTCAAGCATCCCTAGGAGAAACCGTGAAGCACAGCGATGTTCTGGAGATTCTAAGCATCCGTCTAGCCCGACGCACGCGCTACGTGAAAAGGGTTATTTATGCAGTCAGTGTGCGGAGAGAGATTAAGGACTGAATTTGTCGGACCGGCGAGTTCACATCCGAGCGTTTGCACGGCCCAATCCCCGGTCAACCGTTCTTCGATTCCCATCGTGGACGTGCCATTGCACTTAACTCTGCGCAGGATGCGGTTCGAGACGCGACGCAGCACATTGCAGTGGGCTGTACGTAATACTTGACCTCTACTAATTCTGTCGGTTAGCGATTAACAGTTAGACCGAAACTGATGCAATAATTCGCCTGCTGTTGTTGCAGTATCCCAACCTCTCCTCTACCTGAGCGCTCCCCTTATCTCTGACAACCTACACCGGATATGCAACAATGGCCTAGGGTAAGTGTTGCACAGACCCGAGGGGCGAGAGATCCGCTTCTCGCTTGCCGTAACGAGCCGGCACACCGCCGACTTGACCGTCAGAACCCCTATCCGGTTAAGATAGCCTTAGTATATTGAGAAGGGACCTTTAGCCATGCACTCCGCCATCACTCCCGAACTCGTGTACGAACTCGTGAGCGTTGCCTCTCCGTCAGTGTCTCCGGACGGTAAAAGACTGGCCTTCGTTCGATCCCATGTTGATAAGGACAGCGCCGAGACCAGATCGCAGATCATGATCGCGGACATTCCATCGAATAAAGTCGCGACTTTTACCGGCGGCAAGAGCGACTCCAGTCCGAGATTTTCGCCCAACGGGTGTCATCTCGCGTTCGTCCGACCTGACGACGCCGGCAAGCCCCAGATCTGGACCATGCCTACGAACGGCGGTGAGGCACGCAAATTGACAGAGATTGATGGAGGCGTCACGGACATCGCCTGGTCTCCCGACTCCAGCGCGCTCGCATTCGTATCGGACGTCGACCCGAACCGCGCCCCGGACGACCACGATCCAAAAACAGAACCTCGCGTTAGTGTCGCCAGGCGGATCAGGTACAGGGCGGACGGCCTGGGATGGAGGGGCGATGCGTTCAGGCATATTTTCGTGGTAAACCTAGATTCAGGCGAAACGCGCCAGCTCACCGATGGTGAAGGCGATGACAGCGCCCCCAACTGGTCACCCGACGGCTCGTCCATCGCATTCATCGCGGATAGAAGGCCTGATCGCGAGACGGTGACCCACTCCGACGTTTACGTAGTGCCGGCCTCCGGCGGCCGCATAGAGCCGATGCCTCAGGGTCTCTCCAGTGTTGCCTCGCTTTGCTGGTCGCCATCCGGTGATGCGATGGCGGTCGGAGGCTCAGACGACGACACAGTAGGCGCGGGCTGGCAGTCCTGGCTATTCATAATCGGACGCGAACACGCTCCACGCAAGCTAACCGAGGATTCGATCACCCTAGCGGGTGGATACGCACCACTGGTACCTGCGCCAGAGATGCGCTGGGGAGATGACGGTCAGATATCGTTCATCGCCGACGCAAAGGGTGAGTCGGGCATATACCAGGCCGACGCCGATACGGGCGATGTGCGAAAGGTCACGGGCGGCGGCTTGATGTCACAGATCTCATTCGATGGAGACGCGAAAACCGCGGTTGTTCTGACGACACTGCCGGATTCCGCGGGCGATCTGCACTATGTGGACATCACTTCCGGCGCTGTCAAGCAACTGACGGACTTCAACAGCGCGTACTTCGAGGAACGCCCGCCGGCGAAACTGGAGAAATTCACGCATAGTAGGGCTGGATTCGAGATACAGTCCCGGATGCTGTTCCCACGCAATTTCGACCCAGGCTCGAGTTACCCTCTTGTCCTGGACATTCACGGCGGGCCGCATGGGGTATTTTCCGACAGCTTCAGCGCCCAGCAGCAGGTGTTGGCAACAGCCGGGTATATTGTGCTGGCGGTCAATCCGCGTGGCTCCTCCACATACGGGGCGGACTTCATGAAGGCAGTGCTGTGCGACTGGGGAGGGGAAGACTACCTGGACATTATGTCGGCAGTCGATATTGTCTGTGAGCGCGGCTACGTGGATGAGTCCAGACTGGGTATCACCGGATACAGCTACGGTGGCTTTATGAGTTCCTGGATTATAGGACATGACACTCGATTCAAGGCTGCCGTTGTCGGGGCCCCTTGCATCAACCTATCCAGCATGTATGGGACGTCAGACATAGGCGTCAGGTTCGGAGAGGTACAGTGGGGTGGCAACCGCTGGGACGCATTGGACGCATTCCTCGAACACTCTCCGCTTACATACGCGCCCAATGTCGAAACTCCGGTGCTCCTCATGCACGGCGAGGCCGACCATCGCTGTCCGATAGAGCAGTCTGAGCAGTATTTCGTGACGCTCAAACGGCTGGGTAAGGAGGTCGAGTTCGTCCGGTTCCCGGACAGCTCACACGGCTTCGTCAGGACTGGTCACCCCAAACTCAGGGAGGAGTATCTTTCGCGACTGCTCGGTTGGATGAACAAACATATTCCAGGTGCAAAGTAGCTTGCTACCATCAGCGTCTCGACTTCAACTCATCCGGTGCGATATCGAGGTCTTCTTCGGGCGGTGGAGCAAACGAGTAATCGCGCCTTCAACTGTTGGGGGCACGGAAGCCGCACCAAGGTGTTCTCCGATGCCGACAACAAACGCAGGATCAAAGGAGCGCACTTCCCTGGATGAAGAGCCTGGACACCTTCGAATTCCTCGCGATACCATCCCTGAACAGGCAGCTCGTGACCCGACTCGCCCGGTGCGAGTACATGGTGCGTCGTGGGAACGTCAAAGCCATAGGCAACAGCGGCACAGGCAAGACTCGCATCGCCTTGGGACTAGGATAGGGACGCGCTGACGGTTGACTGGCTTCAGCGGGCGCTGAGCGCATGCAGCGGCTTTCCCGCCCTCAAGGAAATCGCAGTGGAAGACATTGGCGCAGGCGCAGGGGCCATAGTCGGCGTCTTACGCTGCGCCTTGACCTATCACCACGATGTCCCTGAGGCGCCCAGGTCCGTCGGCTCTCGATCTCTGTACGCAGACTCTCAGGGGTCCGAAAGCGACGCTGATGAATGTACCAGGTCCCATTTACAAGGATAGTTCCGTCATAATGCTCCGGACCCACGTCCGGCGTTCGCGGATCCACTCTGAATCTACTGTAGCAGGTCTCGGTCTCGCGGTCCCAGAGAGCGGTGTTATCGAACGCCGTGAAGGTCTTTCCGGTGGCAGCATCGACAATCTCTGTTTCAGGTGCTTCTCTACGCTGTTCGAAGACCGAACAACTCAGCAGAAAATAGCCGCGCTTGGCGAGATTAGCCTTGACTCCCGAAAACATCGCGGCCCGATCTTGTTCATTTACGATACCTTGGCTACAGTAGCTGTCTATAAGGACTATAGCCAGGGGCCGCTCCTCTGATATCCGCCTGTGACGTGGAGCGCGGTCCCCGACACCCATGCTGAGAGCGGACTGACGAGGTAGAGGACGGCATCGCCAACGTGTCTTGGCTTTCCCAGACCAAGGGGGTACTGTCGCTCCTGTGCAGCTCTTTCCTCCGGAGACCAGCCAAAGTCCCTCGATTCGACGAGTGCGGGCATAATGGCATTCACCCTCACACCCCTCTCTGCCACCTGAGCGGAGAAGCCGACGGTAAGCCCTATGAGCCCCGCCTTGCTGGAGTTGTACGCGGGGGAACCGCCCTTGACGCCGGCAATCCTTGCGGACTGAGAGCTGATGTTCACGATGTTGCCGCTTCCGGCTTCCAGCATCGGGCCCAGCGCCGCCTTGGAGCAGTAGAAGACGCCGCTCAGGTTGACGTCGATGGTCCTCTGCCACTCGTCGTCCGGAAGGTCCCATGCGTTACCCAGCGGCGCGTCTATGGCGGCGTTGTTTACCAGGATGTCGAGTCGGCCGAACTCGCTCAACGCCAGGTCCACCAGTGCGTTGGCCTCCTCTGGTATGCTGGTGTCCATCACCATCGTGGCGGCCTCGCCGCCTCCCTTGCGGATTTCCTCAGCGGTTGAGTTGGCGTCCTGGATATCCCCGATTACGACTCGGGCGCCCGCCTCGGCCAGGACCAGTGCGATGCCTCTGCCGATACCCTGTGCCGCCCCGGTCACTATGGCAACCTGTCCATCCAAGCTCAAGTCTGCGGCCATTGCGCAACCTCCTTGCTGACTATCGATCAAGCTAAGGCTCCAACTTGCAATTTATTTGTCGGAGGCGATGCTGTCAAACTGGCGGAACAGGAAACGGACAGACGTCAAGCGGCGGCAGAATTCTTCGTGTGTCACTTTGAACTATTTACTGCCATTTAGACTGCTCCACATTTCAAACTGATACACCACCCAAAATTTCGCAATTCTTTCAATCCGATCTTTTCTAGTCCCATGGCAGGCCCCGGCATCGACCGCGAAACGCTCCAACATAGGTCGAGAACCCTTCTCGTACGTCTCTAACGCAGGAGAGTACCCTATGTGCAGGAAATCCACTGTCTCAGCGCAGAGGCGCACCATGTTCTCAGCTAGCACACGGTCAACGGAGCCCAAGTCGTGGGTGTCGTTCTCGAGCATGAATGCATAGTCCCTGCCGAACTGATGGATCCCCTGGTAGTGCGAGACATCCATCAGAAGACCGCCAGCCTGAGCAGGAGTTCAACGTCGCCGGGCTGAGCGGTGTCGCGAGCGATCCTGTTCACTCGAATAGCTCCGCAGGTCAGGCAGCGATGGACCACTTGGTGGAACGCTTAAGGCACCCCACACCGGTATGTGTACACCCAGCCTCACTGGCCTCCGGCATCGTCCCCTGTCAGACACAAGCAGATCGATTGTTTCTGTGACTCTATTACTTCCCTTTCTTTCCTCCGACTACCTGGTGAGCTATCGCTACCGACTCGCATCTAGCTCGGCCTACCTAGCCAATCCTGCCGACTTATAACAGGACCTTAGTGATACATTAATCAGTTTCAGCGATCGCATCAACGGGCAACGTATTCACGAGAGGTGTCTGGATGGACTCAGCAGGCGTTTCATCTTCCGCCGCTCCAGCCGCGTTTCGTATGACAGAGATATTGGGTGCTCATCTGTATGGAATGGTTCTCGAGGTCAGTAATGCGTTTCGGGTGTCCGCACGTCGGAGGGCAGTGTCCGCACACCGTCGGTAATGCTTCGAGAACGTCCAAGACAAAGTGTCTCACAGAGCCTGCCGAATCTTGGGGCCACTCTTGACAGCAATGGTGGTCGTTGCTAGCATCAACCATGTGCTCAAGGGGGAGCCAACGAGTCCGCGAAAAGGCCGAGCCTGCCCCTTCCACGTTCAGACTACTGAACCTCAAACACTCTTTTCTGCCCGAGACAGCGGACACCGGGCCAATGGAAAGGAGTGCTTATGCCACCTCCATCTCTACCTGCGCGGCCGAATCTTGAGCAACTCAGGAAACAGGCCAAAGACCTCCTGAAAGCGTTCCGGTCCGAGGACTCGTCCGCTGTCGAGCGCTTTCGGACATCGTTTTCCCGCTACTCTGGATTCACGGACTACGAGCTGCGGCAATTGCCGCTGTCGCTCGCCGACGCCCAGCGCGTCGTTGCCAAGGAGTACGGATTTCAAGACTGGCTGGAAATGCGCAACTACGTCGAACGAAAGGAAGGCACCAGTATGATCGAGATGATAATCGACCATGTGAGAATGCACTACGTATCAGACCAGCGAGTTGTGGTACTGAAGGCGAAGGAAGACGAAAGGCGCCTACCGATATGGATCGGAAAGGCGGAAGGCGACGCAATCGCGATGGAACTTCAGGGGCAGCAAATGCCCCGGCCGATGACACATTCCCTGATGCACAAGATGCTGGGAGACTTGGAAGCCGAGGTGGAAAAGGTCGTTGTCAGTGACATCGTGGATGGCACGTTCTTTGCCATTCTGAGGGTAAAGAACGGTAAAGATGCCATAGAGTACGACACGCGTCCAAGCGACGCAATCGCCCTGGCTGTCCACAGCGGCGCTCCTTTATTTGCGGCCCCGGAAGTGGTCGCCAAGGCCGGAGTAGCATTGAATCCTGAGACCGGCGAGATTCTGCCTGTACAGGCAGATGGAGAAGATTCGCCGGGAGGGCACGGTGACGATCCTGCATCGCACCTGTTCCGCGCCGCTGAGGGAGCGATGGGCGACCATTGGCACATATATGGAAGGGCATAGCAGTGAACCAGACACTTGGATACCGCTAATGAACGGGCTGTAAAGCGCGGGCCGTGGCGAAGCCTCGCCACCTTCCCGATCACCGCCGGCAGATGGCTCGGAGCGGCGTGTTACCCATTAGGGAACTGGTGTCCAGGTTTCTGAGAATCACTCGCGCTGAGGATGTCATTGGATGACTGGTTGGGGGCTCCCTTTGGGAAGGGGATAAACGTCTGGTAGATTGTTGGGCGCCATGGTAGGGCCATCTCATATAGGCTTTTGAACTTACGGAGACAGTATTAAATGGAAAACGCTATTTACACTCCAGAAAGCTACACGGATCGAATACGACAAGACCTCGCAAACTGCCTCACTGAGACGAATCTTTCTAAAGGTGAAAAAGTCATAGCCAAAGTGCGGGATCTATACGATCTTGGGGATCGTATGGCACTCATCACTACCGACCGGCAGAGTGCCTTTGACCGAGTGCTGGCCGCTATCCCTTTCAAAGGACAAGTCCTCAACATGACGAGCGCGTGGTGGTTTGAACAGACCCGCCATATCGTGCCCAATCAGATTCTATCCATCCCCGACCCAAACGTCACAATAGCCAAGAAGTGCACCGTCTTCCCGATTGAGTTCGTGGTGCGTGGATATATCACCGGAACTACCAGTACCTCCTTGTGGACGGTTTACCAGGATGGTCGGCGTCAATACTGTGGCATCGATCTGCCCGAAGGCCTGGTGAAAAACCAGAAGCTCCCGACGAATATCCTCACACCGACCACCAAGGAGGAGGACCACGACCGTCCGATCAGCCCTGACGAAATCGTGTCCGAGAACTGGATGACGGCCAATGACTGGGAACAATGCAGCCGCACCGCACAGGAACTTTTCGCCTTCGGTCAAGCCAAGGCAGCCGAGCACGGCCTAATTCTCGTCGATACCAAATATGAGATGGGACGTGACGAGAACGGTGAGATCCTTCTGATCGACGAGATTCATACTCCCGACTCCAGTCGCTACTGGATCGCCGGCACTTATCAACAGCGTATGCGGGAGGGACAGGAACCCGACAACGTTGACAAAGAATTCCTACGGCTCTGGTTCATGGAGAACTGCAATCCCTACGATGATGAGGTCCTGCCGCCGGCCCCGGATGACCTTGTTATAGAACTCTCAAGACGCTACATCTACCTCTACGAGAAGATCACCGGTCGTTCTTTCGAGTTTCCAGAATCGGACGAACGGATCGAGACACGTTTGGAAAGCAACCTCCAAGGAATCACATGAAGAAATACATTCTCTTTGACCATGATGGGGTTCTGGTTGATACAGAACCATGGTTTTACCTTGCGGGCAAACGAGCGTTGGCCTCACTCGGAATTGATCTCCCGCTTGACGCGTATTTGGCAAATATGGCCAATGGAGTTCCCACATGGCAGGGGGCACGAGATTCAGGAGTACCCGAATCGGAAATTGATCGTGGCCGAGAACTAAGAAACCGGTACTACCAAGAACACCTGATGACCGAAGACATCGAGATCGAGGGTGTCTCGGAAACGTTAGAAGTACTTTCTCGCGAGTATAGGATGGGCATCGTTACTACATCGAAACCAGCTGACTTCGCCCTGATACACGAAAAGCGATCCATTCTGGACTATATGGAATTCTATTTGACCAGAGGGGATTACGAGCGCGCCAAACCTCATCCCGCCCCCTATCTGAGAGGACTTGAGCGATTTGGCGCTACCGCCGCTGAAACGGTGGTTATTGAAGACTCGGAGAGAGGGCTGAAGTCGGCATTTGCGGCGGGCATTGAATGCATCATGGTTGCAAACGAGTTCACTGCAACTCACGATCTGTCCAAGGCAACTGCCAAGATCGCTTCGTTTCGGGATTTGCCATGTGCTATAAAGAGCTTAACAAGTGTAGCCAGGAACATATCCCAGGATTCCTGAGAGATTGGTCATGAATCGGGCTATAGTCAGAAAGGCGATTCAGACGCTGGGATGTCGTTCGTAGCTAGGTCGAAGCGGGGCATCCCATCCTCCCCATTGCCGCTGCCATTCCAGTCGGATCCCCCTCGCCCCTGGGTCCTGTTTGCTGGACTTCATCGGGTGTCGGGCGAACCGTCGTGGCTGCGGCAAAATCCCGTTAAAGTATCCCTGCCAGCTAGCTTAATGAATTTAGCTACTGTGACATCGTATATGAGGGGCCACAATTAGATGCAGACCTGCAAAAGCTATTGCCGCGTATCACAAACTCGAAAAATGGGCCCATATGTACTTCATAAACCCTTCCTGTAGATCACCATTTGCACTGCGACTTGACACTTATGTAAAGAGTGAGTAAGTTACTCCCATCAAGTTAACAAATGAATATTATCTGTGTCCTTGATTGAGTTTTCGTTCAAATTTGGCTCCACTTGCATCTGGCACTTCAGCTGAAATTCGGTAAGTAAATGGGAAAGGAATTGCCATGACCGGACTGAGCGAGAATTCGAGCATCAGATATTTCCTGGCACTTGCGGTGAGTGCGATAGTTCTGCTGGCGCTTGCCTGTGCCAGCGAACCCGCGCCCGCTCCGGCGCCTGCTCCGCAGCCGGGAATCGACCCCAATCAGCTGAGCCAGCTCGTGCAGGATGCGGTCGCCAAGGCCGTTCCCGAACAGCCGGATGTTCCTGCGCCCGTGAGCGCCGCCGAGATTCAGCGAATGGTGGAAGTGGGGATCGCGGCAGCAGTTCCTGAAGGCGCAAGCCCCGAAGACATCGCAGCTATGGTGGAGCAGGCGGTGGCAGCCTCCACTCAGCCCGGCGCCAGCAAAGAGGAGATCGAAGATCTGATTGCGCAGGCTGTAGCCGAAGCGTCAGTATCCGACCAGCCCACGCTCTCCTCAGATGAGGTGCAGAAGATAGTGTCGGATGCGATTAGGACGATCCCGACTGCTGCTCCTCTGCCGGCACAGGAGATTATTGTAGAAGTCAGACCCGAGCCGAAGGGTGAGTTTAACGTAGCCTGGACACGGCTTGACCCGTTAGTCCAGCTATATTCGCTGGACAATAACAGTAGCGTCGGCGGAATTGGCGTAGATTTCCAGGTTTATGAGGGACTTTATAGGCTGCAGCTGACGGATCCCGGAGTAATACCGTCTCAGGAGATATATGTACCCGAGGTTGCCGAGTCTTGGCGTGTCGCGCAGGACTTGAGCAAGATTACCTTCGCCATCAAGAAGGGAATTCAGTGGCACAACGGATGGGGCGAGCTGACTGCGGAAGATGTGGTCTGGACTTACAACAACTCGTTTGAAGAGGGATCAATCAACAATGCCGCCGAGTCGGTCCCCCCGGGACACAAGAAGGGCTGGGACCTAAAGGACCAATGGACGGCTGTTCAGAACGTACACGAAGGCGAGTTCGCTCCAACCTGGGGTGTCTGGCAGGTCGGCTTGGGCCACCTGGACGGCACCTACGGGATGGTGTGTAAACACTGCTACGATGAGCTGGGAGAGGAAGACTTCCTGGTTACGCCCATCGGAACCGGCGCCTACAAGGCCGTCAGATGGATTGGACACGACGAACTGGAGCTCGAGGCAATCCCGGACCACTGGCAGGAGACAGGGAATGTTCAGACGGTTCGTGCCTTCGAAATGCCCGAAGCTGCGACTAAAGAGGCGGCGCTGCTCACCGGTGAGGTAGATGTTGCGCAAATAGCAGCCAAGCGGCTTCAGGACATCATACCTGCGAGCGGTGGTACCGCAGTGCCCATGGGAATGCCCTGGCCCCAGACGATTTACATGTCCGGCAATTACTGGTCCAAGTGGTGTCCCGACTGTCCGGAAGGCGAGCAGGACCTTGTAGCAATGCCCAGAGTGGGCTTCAAGCCCGATGCGGAACATCCCTGGATAGGCGACCCATTCGGCCCTGGCTGTGACTATGAAAATATCTCGTCCTTGCAGACTCCGCCACCCAACCCGGTGTGCCCCTCGATGGAGAATGCGCGCCTGGTGCGCTGGGCAATGTCGATGGCGGTGGACCGTCAGGCCATTCTGGAAAATGTGCTGGGCGGCTATGGCGTAATTTCATACACACACTTACAGTCTCAGTTCCCACCGGGGGATCCGCTTCATAAGGACGAGTGGATAGTTCCTTTCGATCCTGAGAAGGCGCGGGAATACCTGGCAATGGCAGGCTACCCCGATGGATTCGCGCTGACTTTCTGGTCTAACGATGACCTTGCCAATCTCTGGGACCCCGAGGTCTCTGCGGCAATCGCGGAGATGTGGCGAAACAATCTTGGTCTCGATGTGACTCTGGACAGGTCAGCTTACGCTTCCAGACGGCCCGAGGCCGTTCAGAAGGAGATGGATGTCCCCTGGATGCAAGGTTGGGGGTTGCCGCCCGGATCGTCAAAGGCGATTTCAATGTGCGCGAACCCTGGCATAGTCTCCGGCATAGAGTTGCCGGGATCAGTCTGCGATGTCGGTTTCCTGCCAGACATAGAGCCTGACCTGGACAAACGACTTGCGGCCAATGTGGAGTTCAACAATTATCTGTCGTACTGGCAGTTGATGCCATCCTTTGTGACGATTCCCGGTTACTGGGTGTACAACCCAACCATCACTGAATGGAAGCCGTACTGGGCGCCTCTCTTCAACCATCCGGTAAGCGTGGTTCTGGCCGAATAGCTTAGACGGGAGAACAATTGCTCAGGCTGATTTCGCGTCGCTTAGCCGCCATCGTTGTGGTGCTGCTGGCACTCACCATGATAGTGTTCGGCCTGTCGCATGCGACTGGAGACCCGCGATACGCCTACATGACCCAGTACACCAGAGTCACCTCGGAGCAGTGGGAGGCGCAGGGAAGAAAGATGGGACTGGACAAGCCCTTGGCCGTCCAGTACCTGATATGGCTTGGAAAAGCTGTACGTGGTGACTTTGGAGATTCCATTCACTATCACAGAAACTCGCTGGACCTGATTATAGAGGCGTTGCCCGCGACGTTGCAGTTGTCCGGAATCGCCTTCTTGTTCTCCATAGTGCTGGGAGTGCCTTTGGGGGTGCTGTCAGCGGTAAAGAGAGCCACCGTATGGGACTACTTCGGACGGAGTTTTGCGCTGTTGGGGCAGTCCGTTCCTCCCTTCTGGTTAGCCATTGTTCTGATTTATATATTCGCCGTAAATCTGGATTGGCTTCCCACCTCTCGCAGGGGAGACTGGACTCACTATGTGCTGCCGGTGGTGACGCTCGGCTGGCTGCCCGCCGCCGGCATGTTGCGCCTCACCAGGTCCTCCATGCTGGAGGTTCTGGACAGCGAGTTTGTGAAACTTGCCAGGGCAAAAGGCGTGCAATCTCAGAAGATAATCTGGAAGCACGCCTTCAGGAACGCGCTGATAACGCCTCTCACCTACGTGATGATTATACTGGCGGGCTTTATGACCGGCGCGGTGGTAACCGAGACGGTGTTCGCCTGGCCGGGCATAGGCAGGCTCGCGGTTCGGGCTGCCGTCAACGTCGATTTTCCTCTTGTGACGGGACTGGCGTTGGTATTCGGAGTAATGTTCCTTCTCACCAGTTTCATAGCGGATGTCCTGTACGGCCTTTTGGACCCGCGAATACGGTATGAGTAACCTCGACACCGGTATTCGCGACCCAGAGTTGGCTGCCAGACCGAGCCGTCTAGTGCAGGCTTGGCGTTCTTTCAGACAATGGCCCGTCATTCCGGTCGGCATCGTGTCTGTTCTGGTTCTGGTGGCAATTTTCGCACCCTTCGTAGCTCCTAATCACCCATTGGAGGGAGATGTCGCCGACAGGAACGTTCCGCCGGCATGGTCGGAAGGCGGAATGGCCAAATTCCTCCTGGGAACCGATTACATAGGGCGGGACATACTCAGCCGCACGATATACGGCGGGCGCATCTCGCTCCAGGTTGCCGCCACTGTGCTGATAGCGGGCGCGGCAATGGGCACTCTGGTCGGGCTGGTTGCGGGTTATGCGGGCGGACTGGTTGACGAGGTGCTGATGCGCTTAGTGGACTTCGTCTTCGCCATGCCCTTTATCGTTGTGGCGCTGGTGGCTGCCGTAGTCTGGAGTCCGAGTTTGGTGCTTGTCATCATCCTGCTGGCTCTTTTCACGTGGGCTCCATTTGCGCGTCAGGTGCGCGCTGAGACGCTCCAGATAAAGACAACCGACTACATTGCATTGGCGCGAGTGGCGGGCGCATCGAGCTTCCGAATCGCGTTCAGGCACATACTTCCGGGGTTGTTCAACACCGTAATGGTACTCTCATCCCTTCAAGTTGGATCGCTCATTCTCACCGAGTCGGTACTGAGCTTCCTTGGAGTCGGAATCCCACCGCCCGATCCGTCATGGGGGACGATGGTATCGGAAGGGCGGCTGTACATAGCGACAGCCTGGTGGATGTCGTTCTTCCCCGGTATGGCAATTCTGCTGATAGTCTTCTCGATGAACTTCTTCGGCGACTGGCTGCGCGACGAGCTTGACCCACGGCTGAGGCAGGTTTAGCGCGCCTTTGACGGCTTGGCAGGCTGCTTTATCCGCTAACGGAGAGAGGGGTACGCAGTGGTTCGGCAGACCCTAAGGACAACTCGGATTGCCTGTATCTGGCTCATGCCGCTTGTAATGCTATCTGTGGTTGCCTGTACGGATGAACCGGAGCCGGTAATCTCTCGGACGTTGCCTGCCGCCTTTCCCACCGCGTCCTCCACGGCTGTACCGTCTCTCATAGTCAGGCCCAGTCCCGCAGCAAGGATGCGGGAGGGCGCCAAGCGGCTAGAAGAGGAAGCGCCTCAGATAACGCCATTCATCAATGTCGCGCCGCAGTTTCTCAAGGACGGATTTGAGGTGAGCAACTATCGTCCTGCCGTCGTCGTATTCGACTATGACCGCGACGGCGACAGCGACCTGTACATCACTTCAAACAAAGGGAATGGCAACCTTCTTTATCGCAATGAGGGGAACGGCAATTTCAACGATATGGCGCAGGACACAGGCGCCGCTCTTCCACAGAGCAACAGCAGCGGCGCTGTCGCGTGCGACCTGAACAACGACGGCTACCAGGACCTGTATGTGGGAGCGCGAGGCGTCATTGGCGACGGTCTGGACTTCAGATCTGCGATGGAAGACGACGAGGATGCCGCCCAACTTCGTGAGGCGATTCAAGACCACCTGCTGCTGAACAACGGCGACGGCAGCTTCACGGACATCACGGATTCGGCATTCGGCGAGGACGTGAACCTGCGTTCCGCCTCGAGCATCGCGTGCGCCGATATAGACGGCGACGGGTGGCTGGACATCTACGTGGGCAACGCGGTGGACGAGGACTGGTTCATGTTCGATCAGCCGTCGCATCCGGGGCACTACAATCGTCTCTACCGCAACAACGGGGACCTGACCTTCCAGGAAATATCAGAGTCCGCGGGCGTTGACGGCGACGAGATAACGCTGCGCTATGAAGACGGGTCACCCATAATGTTCGAGGACGAGGAGACGGGCACAGAGTACGAGGGATATGATCCGAGCATAATGGACGCTAACGGCAACCGGGTCGCAGACCCTTCTGGCCGTACTCACGCCGTGCTGTTCTTCGACTATGACGATGACGGAGACCAGGACCTGTGGGCGGCAAATGACGGCCATCGCCCTTATGTGTTTCGCAACGACTCCACGGCCGGAGATGTGCGCTTCACGCCAGTAGCCGAGGCGATGGGGATAGACAAGTCCGGCAACTGGATGGGCTTTGCCGTGGGCGACTATGACGGAGACGTTGACCTGGACGTCTTCATTCCAAATGTGGGTTATCACCTTCGCCTGTTCGCCCCGCAGCAGGAACCGGGCGGCGATTGCAAATATACGGAGAGGTTCGATTGGGGAACCTGCCTGCACTACCTGCTTCGGAACGACGGGACGAGAAAGGACGCGAACCTGGGCGTGGTAGGCGTGTTTCCCGACGTCGTGTCCGATACCGAGGTAGAGCCAAGTCCGCTGATGCCGCCGCGCTCGCTGGACGGAAAGCGCATTCACCCCGATTGGGAAGTGCCCACAGGTCTTGGCGCCTACGACTTCGGCTACGGCACGACATTCTTCGACTACGATAACGACGGGCATCAGGACCTGTACTGGCTTGGCTCGGAAGGTCCTCCGGGGAACTCCTCATTTCCGGCCGCCGGACGAATGCTGAGGGGGGAGGGAAGTGGAAGTTTCGAGGATATCACGGTAAGGGCGGGCCTGCTGGACATTCGTGATGTTGACTATTCGATCCTTGACGTTGACGACCCGGACTTCAACGCCGACAAGCAGCGAATCAGCAACAGGTTCCACCTGAACGGCAAGGGACTTGCGCATGGCGATCTGAACGGCGACGGGTACCTTGACCTGATAGGAACGAACAGCAGCGGACCGAGATGGGATGAGCGCAGGGAGGAGTTCGTGCCTGAAAAGGGGCCACTGTTCGTGTGGATCAACGGGGGCGGTGACAATCACTGGATCACACTTATGCTGAAGGGGCGCATGGGCGTTGATGGCACGGGCAGCAATTCGGACGCGGTAGGAGCGCGTGTCTATCTGGTTGCCGGGGGGCGAACGCAGGTTCAGGAAGTGCGCGCAGGGTCGAGCTACCTTTCGATGGATAGCATCGCGCTGGAGTTTGGACTGGGAGAAGCGGCAGTGGTCGACGAAGTCAGAGTGCGGTGGCCGAGCGGCAGGACGCAGGTGATCGAGGATATACCTGCCGATCAGGTTGTCCAGATTACCGAACCTGGGTTATGACGATTCGACGCCTGATAGACCGCCGTATGGTATAATCCCGCCAATCCTGACATAGCATACTTGAATGCGTTTGCTGCTTGGGAGCTGATAGACCGCTGCTCTCACTGTTGTATGCGTTATATGCTTGCGCGGATGCCATCGGCACGTTAACAAGGCTAGACCAGCAATGGCACAGGGAGGCGTTTACCATGGTTGTCGGAACAGAGAGAGACCTCCGATTGCTGGCACACCTGATGCGCCGTGCCGGCTTCGGTGCGACTCGAACACAGCTCCAGGCGCTTGAAGCAAAGGGCTACGACGCCGTAGTCGATGAACTGCTCGATCCACCTGAGAATGCCCAGTGGATGGGTGACTACATGGTGCGCCGCTTCCACTTTGAGCAATCCGGGATGTTGGGTTTCCGTGGGTCGGGCGAGAACTGGCTGTATCGCATGGTCACCTCCGAGGCGCAATTGCAGGAGAAGATGTGCCTGTTCTGGCACGGAATCTTCGCCACAGGATACCCGAAGGTCGTCCAGGGAAGGGTACTGTGGAACCAGATTCGCATGTTCCGCAGGCACGGGCTCGGCAACTTCAAGAACATGCTCGTCCAACTGTCCAAAGACCCGGCAATGATTGTCTGGCTGGATAACCAGGACAACCACAGGGGCGCGATAAACGAGAACTACGGACGCGAACTGCTCGAACTCTTCAGCTTGGGTGTCGGACACTACTCTGAGGAAGACATCAAGGAGGCGTCGCGCGCTTTCACCGGCTGGACCATCGGCAACACCGAGTATATGGTGCTCCGCTCCGAACGAGACTCGGACTGGCCCTACGGCAAAATCTCCTGGCACTTCGACTACAAGCCCGAAGACCACGACGAGGGCGAGAAGACCTTCCTGGGGCAGACCGGCAATTTCAACGGCGAGGACATCGTTGAGATTATCTGCCAGCAGGAAGCGACGGCGCAGTTCATCGCGCGCCATCTGTATCACTTCTTCGTCGCAGACGAGCCTCCAGTACCGGCCTGGCCCTACACTCCTCCACGCGATTCCGAGGCGATCGACACCCTGGTGCGAGCATACTTCGACAGCGGCTACGACATCAAGGCGATGCTGCGCACGCTGTTCACCTCAGACTTCTTTAAGGACGAGGCTATTCGTTACGAGAAGATAAAGAGTCCCGCAGAGCTTGTGGCGGGTGTACTGCGGCTCACAGGCGAGTTCGACAGGCCCCGCCGCGAGATCATGGACAGATCCTTTCAGATGAACTTCATGGGGCAGACACTCAACAACCCACCCAGTGTCGAGGGCTGGCATCAGGGCATGGAATGGGTGGACACCGGCACTCTCGTCGAGCGGATCAACTTCGCGTCGGAGCAGTTCGGAGATATGAGCAAGGCGGGCGTCAGGGCGATGATAGACGGCGTGATGGCGGACGACTATGCTACTTCTCCAGCGCACCTCGTTGATGCGTGCCTCGACCAGCTTGGAGTCATCGAAGTCTCCGATGAAACGCACGGGGTACTTGAACGCATTGCCGGGCAGATGGGCGAAGAGCGGACTCGCGAAAAGGTCTCTAACATCCTGCGCCTAGCCACCGCCACCCACGAGTTCCAGCGAAGCTAGAAGGTGCGTCGATAGACCCCTCTCCACCGTCCTTTAGCCCTGAGTTTCTTGGAAGGGCAGGCTAGTCGGCATAGCTTGCCCTTCGACTATCGTTGATAGCCGACCGCAGGCGAATGAGGTTAGACCATGCCGGCCACAACCACAACCCAGCTGCTGCGCTACGAATGCACTCTCGGCCTTTCCGTGATGGAGGGACGGGGCTTCTATTACCCGACGGACACGGTGATCGGCGACAATGGCCGCCTGTACGTCGTCAACCGCTCTGTCGATGGCGTGGACCGAGGGGTGCGCGTGACGATGTGCGACATGGACAGCGAATACTACGGCACATTCGGCTCCTACGGCGACGGCGATGGGCAGTTCATCTGGCTGACCGCAGGGGATAAAAACAGCGAAGGACACATCTACCTCAGCGACGACTATCTGCACCGGATAACTGCCTTCGACGCTGACGGCAACTTCATGCGCGTCTGGGGAACGCACGGCAGTGGCGAGGGCGAACTCGACGGGCCCTGCGGCGTCGCCTTCGATGCGGACGACAACCTTTATGTGAGCGATACCTACAACAGCCGCGTGCAGAAGTTCACGGCAGGCGGCGTATTTCTCGCGTCACTGGGCGAGGGCATACTATCGATGCCCTGGCGCATAACGGTCTCGCCTGATGGCGACATCTATGTCGCAGACTGGGGCAACGACCGAATCGCGCGCTTCAATGCGGACGGTGAGTTCGTGTCGTTCTACGGAGAGCCGGGGCGCGGCGAGGGGCAGCTTGTGAAGCCTTCCAGCGTTGCCGTTGATGACGAAGGGAATGTGTATGTCGCGGACTGGGGCAACGAGCGCGTGCAAGTGTTCGACGCAGACGGAAATTTCGTTCAGCTCCTGCGCGGAGAGGCGACACTATCCGCGTGGGCGATCAACTTCCTGAGCATCAACCGCGAAGAGGGAGAGGCACGCTCACGTGCCAACCTGGAGCTCGACATCGACTTCTTCGACCCCGACGATCCTCACGAGGTATCCTCGCACATCGAGAAATACTTCTGGGCCCCTGTATCCGTCAAACTCGACGGCAAAGGCAGGCTCTTCGTGACGGAAGGCAACCGGCACCGGGTGCAGGTGTATCAGATCGTGTAGCGGGACCCGGTGCAATTCGTGTCCACAGTCGCCATCACCGAACTTTGCCGCCTAGAGAGCGGCTGTCCTTTTTCTGTTTCTGGATGCCGCGACTGCACTCGTACTTGACAGTTATGTAAAGAAGGGGTAAGTTGCCTGCATTAAGTCTTCAGATTAACAATATCAATTTCATTGATATACTTTTCGCTCAATTCTACCTACTCACCACTGTCTTAGCGGCTTGAATTCGGATACTTAGTGGGAAAGGATGTTCCATGATCGGATCGAGCAAAAGGCTAAATATCAAACATTTCCTGGCATTTATGGTGAGCGCGATAGTTCTGCTGGCGCTTGCCTGTGCCAGCGAACCCGCGCCCGCTCCGGCGCCTGCACCTGCACCCGGAATCGACCCCAATCAGCTGAGCCAGCTCGTGCAGGATGCAGTCGCCAGAGCCGTTCCTGAGCAACCGGATGTCCCCGCGCCAGTCAGTGCTGAGGAGATTCAGCGAATGGTGGAAGTGGGTATCGCGGCAGCAGTTCCTGAAGGCGCAAGCCCCGAAGACATCGCAGCTATGGTGGAGCAGGCGGTGGCAGCCTCCACTCAGCCCGGCGCAAGCAAAGAGGAGATCGAAGACCTGATTGCGCAGGCTGTAGCCGAAGCGTCAGTATCAGACCAGCCCACGCTCTCCTCCGATGAGGTGCAGAAGATAGTGTCGGATGCGATAAGGACCATTCCGACCGCCGCCCCTCTGCCGGCACAGGAGATTATTGTAGAAGTCAGACCCGAGCCGAAGGGTGTGATCTATGCTGCGGAGACCCGGATCGTACCTTTAGTGCAGCTCTATTCACTGGACAACGATGGAAGCGTCGGCGGCTTGGGAGTGGACTTGCAGATCTACGAGGGGCTGTTCAGAAGCCAGCACACAGAGGCTGGGACTATTCCCTCACCGGAATTGTACGTTCCTGAGATTGCCGAGTCTTGGCGTGTCGCGCAGGACCTGAGCAAGATTACTTTCGCCATCAAGAAGGGAATTCAGTGGCACGACGGCTGGGGCGAGCTGACTGCGGAAGATGTGGTATGGACCTTCAACAACTCATTTGAAGAGGGGTCCGTAAGCAACGCAGCAGAGGCTGTGTCCCTACCGCATAGAATTGGCTGGGACCTAAAGGACCAATGGACGGCTGTTCAGAACGTAGAGGAAGGAGGATTCTCCCCGACATGGGGTGTCTGGCAGGGTGGCTTGGGCCACCTAGAAGGCACCTACGGGATGGTGTGCAAACGCTGCTACGAGGAGATGGGAGAGGAAGACTTCATAGTCACACCCATCGGAACCGGCGCCTACAAAGCCGTGAGATGGGTCGGGCATGACGAGATAGTTGTCGAAGCGCTCCCCGAGCACTGGCAACGGGTAGGAAACGTCAAGACGATCCATGTGATCGAAATGCCGGAAGCGGCGGTAAAGGAAGCCGCGCTGATCGCCGGCGAGATCGACTTCGCCCAGACTGCTGCGAAGCGACTCGGCGACATCATCCCGGCAACGGGCGGCACTCCGCTGCCTATGGGCATGCCATGGCCACAGACGATTTACATGTCCGGCAATTACTGGTCCAAATGGTGCCCCGACTGCCCGGAGGGCCAGCAGGACCTGCTCGCCAACCCCAGGGATGGCTTCAAGCCCGATACGGAACACCCGTGGATTGGAAATCCGCATGCTGAGGGCTGCGACTTTGAGAATATTTCGTCATTGCAGGTGCCGCCGCCGAATCCGGTGTGCCCTTCGATGGAGAACGCCCGCCTCGTGCGCTGGGCCATGTCGATGGCGGTCGATCGGCAGGCAATTCTGGACAATGTGCTGGGCGGTTACGGAGTGCCTTCATACACCCACCTTGAGTTGCAGTTCCCTCCGGGACACCGTTTTCACAGGGATGAGTGGATAGTGCCATACGACCCCGAATTGGCGAAGGAATACCTGGCAAAGGCAGGATATCCGGACGGATTCGCTCTGACTTTCTGGGCGAACGACGACCTGCCTAACTTCCATGACCCTGAGGTCTCTGCGGCAATTGCGGAAATGTGGCGTAAGAATCTAAACCTCGATGTCACGATTGACACGTCGGCCTATTCGTCGAGACGACCGCAAGCGGTGACCAAGGAGATGGATGTACCCTGGAGGCAAGGATGGGGCTTGCCACCCGGTACAGCGAAGGCGATTTCGATGTGCGCCAACGCCGGGATCGTATCCGGCATTGAGCTGCCCACGAACGTCTGCGATGTGGGCTTCATACCGGACACCGAGCCTGAGCTGGAAAAGCGCCTCGAAGCCAATGCCGAGTTCAACAACTACCTCTCGTACTGGCAATTGATGCCTTCATTCGTTACCATTCCAGGCTACTGGGTGCACAGCGAGAGAATCGCGGACTGGCAGCCATACTGGGGTTACCACTTCAACTACCCTGTGAGCATAGTCTTGGCCGAATAGCGTATTCGGGAAATCGATTACTCAGGCTCTCAGCTGCGAAAATCCTTGGTGAACGGTTACTCTGAGCATCAGCGTTCCGGCGCGCGCATACGTCTCAACTTCAGATGAATCTGCTGCCCCAGGCTTGTAGGCTTGGGGCAGCGCGAATTTCAAGTGCGCGGCGCTGTCCGTGGACTACCCCGGCAGTTTTTCTCCGGACTCGGACGCGCCGAGGAAACGACAATCCACTTCAGGCCCACGTAGCGACACGTCCCAGACCGCACAGGGACCAGTGCAGGACTCGAGAGAGGTGACACAATGCGACTCGAAGGCAAGGTGGCGATCATTACCGGAGCAGCGGGCAGCATGGGCGCTGAGGAGGCGCGGCTGTTCGCGCGCGAAGGTGCAAAGGTCGTCATCGCGGATGTGTTCGACGACGACGGCAGGCAGGTCGAGGCGGAGATCGCCGAGACAGGCGGAGAAGCCATCTACGTCCACGCGGACGTCACCAGCGAGGACGACTGGGAGCACCTGATCTCAGAGACAGTGTCACAGTATGGCAAGCTGGACATTTTGGTCAATAACGCAGGCGTCAGCGGAGGCTCGCCTGAGATTGATAAGCTCGACTTCGATGAATGGGTGCGGATTATGGATGTGAACGCGACCGGCGTGTTTCTTGGAACGAAGTACGCCGTGGAGCAGATGGTGCAGACCGGCAGTGGCTCCATCATTAACATATCATCCATTATGGGCTTTGTCGGCGGCGAACGTAGTCATCCAGCGTATCATGCGTCCAAAGGGGCGGTGCGTATATTCACTAAGGCGATGGCTGTGCAGTACGGACCCCAGGGCATCCGCGTGAACTCTGTGCATCCGGGCTTCATGCCGCCAATGCGCTCATTCAATCCGGACCCGGCTGCGGAAGAAGAGCTGGCGCGCCAGACACCGCTGCGGCGAACCGGAGAAACTATAGAAGTTGCTTACGGCGTGCTGTTCCTAGCGTCCGATGAGTCGTCTTTCGTCACCGGAACTGAACTCGTGATAGACGGTGGCTTCATCGCACGTTAAATTCGAGACTGACGGGACTGAAGACGCATGTGTCACCTGATACGGTTCTTGTAGCGGCACGCGACGAACGTCGGCTCAATAGGCGGCGTGCCTACTGGAAGAAAAGCATTTCCCTAGTGTTGTTGTACAGGATAGGAAGCCTTGAATTGGAGTCTGGAAGTTGCGCCTCTGAGCGTTAAAGGGTATGTGCAACTGTTACCTTTCTCCTTGATACGTGTGATGCAAATTAACAGTTGAATAGAACAGGAAAGTGACGAAGATAGAGTAAGGTAGCCATACCCGACCAAAGGATGCTACTTATGACGCTTGATCTCGACACCTTTCTTACGGCATTGTACACCACAGTGGACGACCTCTATCAGCAGCAATTTGCTCAGCGCAGGCGTCTGTTCGGAGTTGAGGCGGCTATCGGCAAGGGTGGCGGCGATCGCGAATGGTACTACGGATGCAAGCTGCTGGTGTCTTGCACGCCTGAAGGCGCAAGCACAAGCTTTATGCTTGCTCCGGCGAGCACTGAAGATCGCTAGGTAGCCGACGCCTTCATGTGCTGGCGCGCCGATGAGTGGGCATATCCACTCGATGTTTCAGACTTGCCCAGCCCATATCGTAGCAACGGCAAGCCCTGTGTTGGTTCGACCGATCCGCTGTGGCCCAGTAGTGGAGTGGTGTCGCCGAGTGGTGTTCCCTATATCGCCGACAACGGCATCTTTGTATCTTGGTGGCAGAGACACTGGCGGGAAGACTACGGCGCTGAACTTGGGTATCTGGCTGAACCAGCGCTTGGGGCGGCCATCGCTGGCACATTGCTAAAGCGCTAAACTAATTTGCATCACACGTTTGATGGGAGAGAGTGAGGGTGATCTACATCACCGACCTCACCAACCCGCCGTCCACCAGCATCGTCGTGCCCGTGATGTAGCTTGACCGCGACGACGCCAGGAACGCTACCAGGTATGCCAGTTCCCGCGGCTCGCCGATGCGCTTCAATGCCGTCTGTTCTGCCCGCTGCGCCAGGGCGTCTTCAATGGAAATCCCCTGCGTCCGCGCCCGATCCTCGATGTTTTCCATCATCCGCTCCGACATGATGCTGCCGGGACACACGTTGTTGATGAGTATGTTCTCGTGCCCGATGTCATCGGACAGGTTCTTCATAAACCCGATGACGCCCATTCTCGTTGCCGCCGACAGCGCCAGGTTCGGTATCGGCGTATAGACCGTGCTGGCAAGGATATTGATGATGCGTCCGCCACCCTGCGCCCGCAGATGCGGCAGCGCCTCCCGCGTCATCCGCGCGAAGAAGAACAGCGAGCGATTCGCCGACACCTGCCACTGTTCTTCGGTGGAATCCTTGGCGAAGGCTTGCGGCGGCCCCCCGGAGTTGTTCACCATGATGTCCAACTGCCCGAAGCGTTCCACCGTGCCGGCCACCAGCTCGGCGATGGTCTCCTCCTTGTCCAGGTCGCCGGCAAAGGTGAAAATCTCTGTCCCCGTAGCGCCCCGTATCTCGTCCGCCGCCCGTTCCAGGTCTGACGCCGTTCGCGCACACATCGCCACCCGCACGCCCTCTTCTGCCAGCACCTCCGAGCACGCGCGTCCCAGCCCTTTGCTGGCGCCGCCCACAATCGCTACCTTGCCGTTCAGTTCCAAGTCCATTATCAGCCCGGCCTCCTCAATTACTGCCGCCGATTATAGCAGGTGAGGCGGGAACCTATTCAGTCGTCCGGCTTGCCGTTGCTCAGCGATTATGTCGATGGAGCAACTGACGTCTAGGGCGCGCTGATCTGATACCATCACCGAATGAGTTAGTGACACTTATGCTGGTCAATCACACTGACATTTATCCTGAACGGTGACACCACGCTGGCATGTTCTCGTTCGGCCCTTGACACAGATGACGAACCCAATGAGACACCGCTGGGCTATCATGGGCCTCTGGCTTCTATCGAGCGTCGCGGGCTTCATGATGGTCATAAGCGTCGGACTGCTGCTGCCCTCCATCAGCGCCGACCTCGGTCTCACGCCCACACAGCAGGGATTCTACGGCTCCGCTGCGTTCCTCGGAAACCTGTTTCTGAACCTGCCCATAAGCTGGTGGGTGTCCAGGTACAGGCCAAAGATTCTTACCACGGTTACATTCGCGCTGAGTTCTGCGCTGATGTTCGTGCAGGGCTGGGGCCCCAACTTCGCCGTCGTACTGCTCGGACGCCTGGGCTTCGGCATCTCGACACTCGCCCGTGAGCCAGCCCGCGTTCTGCTCATGCACCGGCTGTTCACGCCAAGAGAGTTCATTCTTGTCTCCGGCGTGTACAACCTGCTGTTCGGTCTTGTCGTCGGCGGGGGGCTGGTTCTGACACCAATCATCCTGAGTCGCGTCGGGGATGATTGGCGGCGCGTCCTGCTAACTTTCGCGGTGACTCTCGGAGTTCTGACCGTACTCTGGACGATCCTGGGGAGCGACGGTGAGGAAAATGCCGAATCGGAGCGACAAGAGGCAGATTCCGACGAGGGTAGGCTCGGAATCATCAAGCGCGTGCTGGGATACAGGGAGCTATGGATAGCGGGCGTGGGATCGATGGGAACCACGATGGCGTGGTCGTCATTCGTGAACTTCTATCCCACCCTGATGCTGGACGTGTACGACGTGTCCCTCAAATGGACTGGGTTGCTGCTGGCAATCGGTATCGCCTTGGGTGGGCCGTCGGGGATCGTGCTCAGCCGAGTCGTGCCGAGGGTGAGCGGAAACAGGCGCAGGAACATACTCCAGGCGATTGGGGTCACCATGGTGGCGACCTATCTGGGAATGACTCTTACAGACTCGATCCCTGTACTGATTTTCATAACGCTTGCCAGCGGCGTGGCGCAGGGATACTGGCCGATCCTCAACTCGATACCGTTCTACCTGCCCGGCATAAAGCCGCGGGAGTCCGCGGTTGCACTGTCCTTCATGATGACGCTAGGCACGTTCGGGGTAGCCACCGGCCCGGCGCTGGTAGGCGCGCTCCATGACAGGCTCGGCGACCTGAGACTTGCCATGATCATCATCAGCTTCGCGCCGACCTTGCTCGTAATATGCTCGTCTCTGATCCATATACGCACCGACCACGGCGACGAGTGACTAGAAGTGGAAAGCGACGAGCATCTTCCGAATGCGTTCCGGCCGTCAGTGGAAAGCGAAAATGCCCTGTTGAGGCGGCCAGTCCGTGCTAGGATGTTCGCACAGGAGGGCTTCCATAATGACCACTACCATTACGAATACAACCATTGTGACTTGCGACTCGCAGCGGGCGGTGCATTACGGCGCAGGGATGGCTATAGATGAGGGACGTATCGCGGCGATTGGGCCCAGTGATGAGATCGAGGCGCGCTATCCTGACGCGGATCGTGTCGATGGGCGCGGGCGGGCGGTGTTTCCGGGTATGGTCAACTGCCATACTCACATGCTCGCCACTGCCGACCGAGGCATACTGGAGGACTTCGGGTTTCCGACGACGCTCAGGTTTCCGACGACTGGCCGGGGGCTGCTGGACCCTGACGAGCGCAACGTGTTCGCCCTGCTTGCGGCGGCGGAGTCGATCCGCAGCGGGGGAACGACTCTGCTGGAGATCTCGGACCGCATTCCGCAATATGCCGACAGCCTCGCCGATGCGGGCCTTCGGCTGTTCCTTGCCGAGAACTTCAACGACATAGACGATGAACAGTTCGGAGCAGGTCGCTACGAGTTCTCGGAGGCAAAGCTGGAGGCAGGGCTTCAGCGGAGCGCTGACCTCATATCGTCGTGGCATGGACGGCACGATGGCCGTGTGCAGTGCTTCGTGGCTGCACACGCGCCGGAGCTGTGCTCTCCCGCCTTGCTTCGGAGCGCGGTCGAGATGGCAGAGCAGCACGATCTGAGGTACACCATCCATCTGTCCCAGAGCTCGCTGGAGGTGGAAGGGGTAATGAGGACGCGTGGGGTCAGGCCGACGCAGTACCTGTTCGCCAACGGCTTCCTGAGCGACAGGCTGGTGGTCGCGCACTGTCGCTACGTGGACGACTCGGAGGTCGCGCTTCTCGGACAGCATGGCGTGGCGATCTCCAACAATCCGGCAATCGCCGCCCGGCGCGGAGCAGCAGCTCCGGTGTTCGAGCTGCAAGCCGCCGGGTGTCCCATCGGGATGGGGTCGGACAACATGGCAGAGGACATGGTGGAGGTGGTGCGGTCGGCGCTGTTCCATGAGCGTGTCAGGAGAAACGACGAGATGTGGCCTCAGCCGGAAGATGTGCTCGACTGGGCAACCATCGGAGGCGCGAGGGCGCTGGGCGTAGCCGACGAGGTCGGCAGCCTGGAGGTGGGCAAGAAGGCTGACCTGTTCATGGTCGATCTCAGACGGTCCCACCTGGTGCCGACGCTTAGGGTCGTCTCGGTGTTCGTGCACCAGGCACAGGGGGCAGACATCAGCGACGTCATGGTCGAAGGCAACTGGATCATGCGGGACAGCCGCATCCTGACGTTTGACGAGGACGATGTGATCGCGCGGGCCGAGGCGATTGGACACAAGGTCTGGAGCCGCATCGTGGACGAAAACCCGGACGTGCCGTTCCCGGTGCGGCTTCCACCGGGACCTCTGGTGTGAGAGCAGGTTCTTTTCATCATAGACAGGGTTAGCCCCCACGAGTCTGGGCAGTATGTCAGGTTGTGCTGCTCGATAGGTAGTTTTGATGAAGCGGATGTTTATAGAAGGCAAGACACAGCAAGGAGCGGCGGTGGTATGCGGAAGTGGGCTTATGGGGAGACGTTCTCGGCGCTGGTGAACGGGCTTCAAGGAGTGCTGTGGAAGCTTGACGATGTGCCGAAGTCCTCAGTATAGACAACCTGTCGGCTGCGACGCACAATCTGATAGTAAGACCTGATAGTATGACGCTGACGCGCTCGGAAATCTGGACACCATAGCAACGGACAGAAGGGACAGACATGCCTATCGAGAGACTATCTCCCGCACTCGACGACATCATCGATTCCGACCAGGTCTCCATGATCGATTCCCAGGGCTTCAGTTTCGGCGGTTCGGAGGGTCCTGCCGAAGGGCCGCTGTGGTGGGCCGACCCGGACGAAAGATTCGGCGGTCACCTGCTTTTCAGTGACATCCATAACGACCGGCGCATGCGCTTCACGGTGGATGGCAGACTAGCTGAGGACGGACATAAATACCTGGGTTCTCTTACCATGGAGGCGCAGCCCGTCAACCGCCACAACGGTCTGACCAGAGACCTGCAGGGACGACTCATTGCCGCAGAGCACGATGGACGCCGCATCAGCCGCCTGGAGCACGACGGGTCCACCACCGTCCTGGCAAACCAGTTCCAGGGTCGGCAGCTCAACCGCCCGAACGACGTGGTGGTGAAGTCAGACGGCAGCATCTACTTCACCGACCCATGGACCTTTCGGCGACCACGTGAACAGTGGGAGCAGACCATTTCGGGCGTCTTTCGCTTGTCTGCCGACCTGGGCACTCTGACTCTGCTGGTGAGCGACTTTGTCGTGCCCAACGGTCTGGCATTCTCGCCTGATGAGAGCATCCTCTACATCAACGACTCTCGAAAAGGCATCATAAGGGCATTTGATGTGCAGGACGACGGCACTCTGGCGTTGGCATCCGATCGTCTGTTTGCCGATATGCTTCCTGACGCTAGAGAGGGCATACCGGACGGCATGAAGGTGGACTCCGAAGGCAACGTCTATTGCGGCGGTTCCGGTGGTATCCACATCCTCAGTCCCGGCGGCGAGCGCCTAGGTATCGTTGTTCACGAACAGCCCGCCACCACGAACCTCTGCTTTGGCGACAGCGACTAGAAGTCGGTGTTTTTCACTTCGCGTGACAGGATCGGCACATTCAGGGTCAAAATACCCGGCACACCGGTGCCGGCGAAGTAACACAGAGCAACTTTGGTTCGGCGCAAGCTATGCTCGATTGGCATGCACAGCCGCTCACCAGACTCAGATCACTTACCGGCCGAACTTCTAAAACAGCTCGTGGCTGGCGATCTCGGCTCCCTCACGCATAGCCTGAAGCTTCAGCCAGACGATGCCTGCATCCACCCGGTTTGATCCGGCTGAGGTGTCGAAACCGCAATCGGTTCCGATCATCACCCGCGTGGGGTCGCCTCCTGCGGCGGCCACAGCCTGATGTACCCGGTCCGCCACCAGTCGTGGGTGCTCCACGTAGTTGGTCTTGGTGTCAGTGACACCGGCCACAAGCAGCATACCTTCGGGCAGGGGGTGGTTCCGATACACACGATGCTCGTGACCGTGGCGCGGGTTTGCCATTTCCATAACCAGCGCGCCGACCTTTGCCTCGTAGAGCAGATCGATGATGTCCTCCAATGGCACGTCGTAGATGTGGGGAGCCTCGTTGTTGCCCCAGCATACATGCAGGCGGACTCGATCCGCGGGGATGTTGGATAGGGCGTGATTTATCGCCCGGATATGCAGCGCGATCAGATCCTGAAATGCCGACAGAGGCTCGTCCTGATAGGATATATGCCGCTCCATGGCGAGGTCAGGGCAGTCCAGCTGAAGCGTTAGGCCATTGGCTACGATTATCTCGTATTCCTTTCTTAGTTCCTCGGCCAGAGCAAATACATAGTCTTCGTGGCTGTCGTAGTAGCGGTTGGCCAGGGTCAGGGAAACGATACCGGGTGACGCGGCTGTCATAAACAGGTCTTCCGGCTTTCCCTCGGCGGCATCGACCGCGTCAAGTAACTGCCGGCATTCCCGCTCCACCAGGTCCAGCCTTTCGTATTTCAGCGGGCCGACGCAGGTGGGCATACCACGCATCAGTTGGACGACGCGGGGTCGCGCTACGGAAGGAAACTCGTTCTGGTCACGCTGGCCGCGCCGGTCCCACGAGCCGCCAAAGCCGGACATCCGCTGCGTGACGTAGGTGGAGAAGCTGACGCGGGACTGCTCTCCGTTGTTGATCACGTCCACTCCGGCTGCCAGTTGCGCCGAGACGACCCCGGCGGTAGCCTCAGCGGCCATACTTTCCAGAGCCGTCTCGTCAACCCGTTCGCCCCGTGACACCGCGCCAAGCATCTCGACCAACCGCTCCGGCCGGGGTAGGCTTCCCGTATGAGTGGTCAAGATACGTGATTCGCTATGTTTCATGGATGCTCTCCTTGAACCTGGTCTTCAGGTGTCATGATTCCCAGTGGAATTGTTGATTAGGGAAGAGGTCGAGAAGGCTCGCAGCCTATGGAAAGCCACCAGACGTAGGATGATTCGCCCCGGCACAGCTGGGAATCATTCTCGCTGCCATACTTCATCGGAAACGCGGGGTGTCAGCTTGCTGGACGATGTAGTTTCTACGCATGACTTGCGTGCATTTCAGCAGAGGTTCTACGCACATGATGCCGAGAAAGGATGCTCTTGTCTATGCTGGCGGCGCCTATCGGTGTTGTCCGACGTCCCGACCCTTCCTACGATAAACGAAGAACATCACAATAAACGCACCTGCAAGGAACAGTACTCCGAGAGCAGCAAGCATCATCCAATAGAACTCACCGGAACTTTGCTCGACAGTCGATGCCTGCAGCACCGGTATTGACCCCTGCGTGGATGTTGGTACCGCGGTCGGTGTGGGAATAAATGCAGGCGAGGTCTCAGTCCTACCGCTGGGAGTCGGCATCAGAGCCGGAGCCTGAGTCGGTATCGGCGTTGGAGCTTGCGCGGTAAGCAAAGTTCGCTGCACCGCAGTCCCCTGCGGCATGGTAAGAACTATGGTAGTCGCACCGGCGGGCACCGGAGTTGGCGTTGCGGCAGACGCGACCGCCGCTGCTACGGGCGTTGGCGTCGCGAGAGATTCATTTGTCACCAGTGCAAATGCGCCAAGCCTTTCGATTTCACTTACAATCCATACCTTGCCGGACTCGTCTGTTTCGCAGCGATGTTCAACAGGTCTCCAATCCCCGGACACAACCTCATACACCTTGGCTCTGCCTTCAGCGCAGGCGGTAGATTCACCGTCAATCAGCAATATCCACAGCTCCACATTGGGAGAGTAGGCGACGTCCTCCGGCATGTCTCCGCCCGGCGAGTATGTGTTCGAGTCTATCACCATAACCACGCGTTCCTGCTCTTCCGGGCGCGCGCCATGCGCCTGCGGGTCCACCTTCATCAGCTCGATGTCCACGTCCTTTGGCGGCGCAAGCGGCGGAACCACTATCTTCACGGTGCCGTCCGGCAGCATCACAACCCCGCCTTCGGCCCGTGAGACAAACTGCCTTACATAATCCGGAGGCAACACGTCCAGCGTCACATTGACTTGCCCGGAAGCCCCGTCCGACGAACTCACGTTGATGTTGATGACGTCCACATATTTGCCCGATGCCAGACCTGACGATTCAACCGATGCGGTGATGGTCACGGGATCATCCGGTCCGGTGGACCTGCCCGACGGTGGATCCTGCGAGAGCCACTCTTCGGAATGCGACAGGGTGAAGGTCATCGCCCCGGACGACCTGTTCCAGACCTGGAAGGTTTGAGGCGAGGGGTTGTCACCGCCCTCGACCGCGGTGAACGTGAGCATCAATGGCGAGAATCCCAGCAATGGTACGTTCGCTGCTTGAGCTGCCTGGACAGCGCCACTCCCGCCTGAAGTTCCGCCGTCATCGTCGTCATCATCATCGTCGTCATCGCGTTTTTCGGGCGTGTCCCTAGGCGTGTCTTTGGTAGTGTCATCCTCGGCCGTATCCTTGGTCGTGAACGTAACGGATTTCGTCTCGTCCGACGGGAAGGAGTCGTCGAGAGACGCCTCAGCGATGTACTCGGTTCCCGAAGACAGGTCCCCGAGGCTCAGACTCGCAACGTCATTCACGGAGTCTTCCTGGTGCGTGGTTCTCCAGGCGCTGCTGCTCGTCCGGCGATGCCGGATATAGACCGTCTGTGCCTCACCATGCGAGTCCGCTATAGTGGCTCTTATGGTCGCTGCATTTCTGCCGACGTTCCTCGCCTCGACGGAGGCTATGCTCGGATACCTCAGCGTCGTGAAGACGGTGTACTTTGTGCGATTCGTGGGGAACGAATCGTCCAGTGAAGCCTGAACTTCGTACCTTGCACCTTGAGCGAGACCTGTCAGGGCGATGCTTGCACTGTCGGTCTTGCTCGTAGCCGTCTGTGCTTCGCCCCAACTAGCTTCATGCGTGGCTGTGCGATAGCGCAGATGCACTGTCTGGTCCTCACCGTCTGCGTTTGCGATGTCGATCAATGCCGTGGCCGTCGTCTGCGCGATATTGTTGACGCTGACTCTCGACACTACGGGATCGGGCAACACGGTACTGGATGACAGGGTTCTGAAGACGGCCGTCCGTGACACTCCAAAGTCGGCAGTCAGAGAGGCTTCGACTTCATACTCCGTGTCGGCAGTAAGGCCGGACAGACCGATTTCGGCTGTTGAGGTGATGCCGGCTGTCGTCTGGGCAGCGCTCCATTCGCCCTGCGGCGTTGTCGCGCGATAGCGCGTGTGGACGGTCTGCGAAGCGTCATCAGCGTTTGCTATCGTCACTATCGCGGTGGCCGTGGTCTGCGCTATGTCCTCTACTCTCACACCCGATACGAGCGGGTCAAGCGCCAGCGTCGTGAATGTAGCTGACTCGGTATCCGAGAAGTCACTGCTGAGAGAAGCCTCCGCCTCGTACTTCGTTTTCGGAATCAACCCCGAAAGGTCGAAGGGCACGCTCGCGCCCTCGGCAGTCTTGGGCGCATTCGAAACCCATTCGCTTTCGCCGAACTTGCGGTAGCGCAGATGCACGGTATTCTGCGCAGTGCCGGGGTGGTCGATGCTCACGGTTGCGACCGCCGCCGTCTGGGTGATACTTCCAACGCTGATACCGGACACGCTGGCATCATCGCCCACGCCGGTCCCTGACGACAGCGTGGCGAATACCACATACCTGGGCGTGTCGGGGTCGGCGCTTAGATATGCCTTCACGTCGTAGGTCGTCCCGGGATCAAGTCCGGATAGACTGAAAGTGGCGCTCGCGCCGCCGGTCGTCTTACTCTCGGCATCACCCCATTCGCTCTCTCCGAATTCGCGGTACTGCAGAAGCGCCGTCTTCTGACCGGAACCGGCGTTGGCGATGCTCAGGGTGGCGACAGCCGACGTCTGTGTGACGCTGCCTATGCCCACGCCTGACAGGCTCGGCGGAGGCAGCGTGGTGAACGATTTCCTGACCGTGCCGCTGAAGTCTTGCGACAGAGCGACGGCCACCTCGTAGGTCGTCTGCTCCTGAAGCCCGGTCAGGTCTATGGAAGCGTCATCCCCGCTGGTGGTCGCCGGGTTGGGGAGGGTCGTCCAGGCATCCTCACCCTGAATGCTGTATCTCAGGAAGACCTCTTTCGTCCCCGTGCCGGCATCAGAAATTTCCACCTTCGCGGTCGCAGAGGTCTGCTCTATGTCCTCGAAGCTGAGGTCTGAAATGCTGGGATCGTGCGGCAATGTATCGAACGTGTAGGTGGTTGTGCCCGCAGGTGGCGCAGTATTACCCAGCCACGCCTGAACCTCATAGGTCGTCCCCGCCGTCAACGCATCCAATGAGAATGCCTTGCTTGCGCCGTCGGTGTTCTGAGAACTCTCCGTAGTCCAGGTCGCAGCGTCGTTAGCGCGGTAGCGCAGGCGCACCGTCTTCTGCGCCGACCCCGCGTCGGCGATGCTCACGGTAGCGACTGCCGTGGTCTGGGTGACGCTTCCGAAGCTGACACCGGATACGCTGGGCACGGACACGGGCGCGGGTGCCAGCGTGGTGAATACCGCATGCTTGAAAGTATGGAGGTCAGCCTTGAGGTGCGCCTTTACCCCGTAAGTCGTTCCCGGCTCCAGCGCCGTCAGGTCGTAGGCGACACTCGCGCCCCTGGTCTTCTTCGGATCCGCTTCGCTCCACTCGGTATCGCCGAACTTGCGGAAAGACAGGTACACCGTCTTCTGCGCCGAGCCCGCGTCGGCGATGCTCACGGTGGCGACTGCTGAAGTCAGTGTGATGCCGCCTATACTGACACCGGACAGGCTGGGGTCGGGCAACTTGGGGGCGGGCGACTTGGGAGACACCGATCTCTGCTGCCGCTGCTGGGACTGCGAAGTCCTGAACGTGGCGGTCTCCTTGTTGGCTTCGTCGCTCGCGAGCCAGGCTTGTACTTCGTAGCCGGTGTCGGCGGTCAGTCCACTGAGATCGATGCTCGCAGTCGCACCCGTGCTGCTCTTTTCGAGCTGACTCCATTGGCTCTGCGGGCTTGTGGTCCGATACTGCAACTTTACGGTTTGCGCGCTGCCGTCCGGGTTCGCTATGCTGACGGTCGCCCGCGCCGAAGTCTGCCCGATATTGCCGATGACAACCGACTGTATGCTCGGCAGCGGCTTCGTCGTGAACGCAGTCTCCTTCGTTGCGTCGGCAGGGAAGGCGTCGTCGAGCGAAGCCTGCAAGACATACTCGGTCCCCGGCGACAAGCCCTCCAGGCCCTTCGTCGCCGGGCTGGCGCTGCCGGTCGCCTCGGCGGTGCTGACATCGGTGGTCCAGTCCTGCGCTTCCGCCTTCTGCTGGTAGCGCAGCTTCACGGCCAGATCGCTGCCATCGTGGTTCGCAATGTTAACGACAGCCCGCGCGCTCGTCGCGGTGATGCTGTCCGCGCTGACCGACGACACGCCAGGCGTCCTGATCGACGGACTCGATTGCGGAGGACTCGACCCTATCGGCGGGATGTACGACCGCTGAGGGGGGCTGCCCTGCGCCGAGCAGCTGATGGGCGTGATAAGAATCACGGCATCGTTGTAGTCAGCGTCGTCCTGATCCTCGTAGCCCCTGTCGCCGGACTGTATGACGTTGCTCCTGTAGTCGTAGAGCTTCTCGCCCGAGTGCGCGACCTCGATTCCGATGCTGGGCGGGGTTGCTCGCAGCACGATGTAGGAGTTGACCTGGCGATTGCTCAGGGTATTGCCGCTTCCGATGTCGCGGAGGCGATTGCCGTTGCCGTCAACCATGTAGAGCGTGTTCCACGCATCCGCGTATATCATCTTCACCTGCACGCAGTTCTGCTGGGCGTTGGCGCGCGGGGCGAACAGGAGAGCAACCGCGACCGCGCCCGCGACGATGAGAGCGCAGGCGGCAAGCCTCGCTGCGATTGTCATGGCGTAAGTCTGCGACTTCATCGCGCTCCATATAGCGTCGGACTGCCGCAGCAACGGCAGTCCGGCTGATTCACTCTAACTTCGCTTGCCTAAGGCAACTTTTGCATATCTCTATATTGGATGGACGAAAAGATAGACAAAGTATTAGAATGATAAAATTATATTGTCGGAGATTGCTCTCGCATCAAGGGGTTTTAAGGTCAAGGACGGTTTCATAAGTCGCCAGGGCCGCTAATTCGACTAATCAGCGGCTGTGGACGCGCTCCCGGCGACCGTCCCGCCGCGTCTCAATCTGCTAGTCCGAGCTGCCATTTGGCATAATGCCTGCTATTCATTTAAGGGAGAAGTCCTGTGCAATTTACCCGCAGCCGTCACATAGGCGCTAAAACCGCGATAATTCTCCTTATCGCCGCATTAGTGGCAACCCTCATCTTCCTGGCTACGGCGACCTCGGGTCCCGCCGCCGCTCAGACGCAGCAACCTAATCCTCCCGTCGATAGAGCAGCCCTCGTCGCCCTTTACAACGCCGCCAACGGCGATAACTGGCGAGACAGCACAAACTGGCTGAACGACGATGTCCCGCTCGGCGAATGGTATGGCGTCGATACTGACGCCTCGGGGCGTGTTACGGGACTGATTTTCCACGGGAACAATCTGACGGGCACGATACCGGGAGAGCTGGGCAGCCTGTCGAACCTGGTAACACTGCATCTTGATGACAACGATATGACAGGCACGATACCGCCGGAGCTGGGCAGCCTGTCGAACCTGTCTGAGCTGGACCTTGCGGACAACAATTTGACAGGCACGATACCGAGGGAACTGGGCAGCCTGTCGAGCCTGACGTGGCTGGACCTTGGAGACAACAATTTGACGGGCACGATACCGAGGGAACTGGGCAGCCTGTCCAACCTGACGAGGCTGTACCTGTGGGACAACGAATTGACAGGCACGATACCGGGGGAACTGGGCAGCCTGTCGAACCTGACGAGGCTGGCGCTGTCGAACAACGAACTGACGGGCGCGATACCCCACAGCCTCACAAATCTCAGAGAGCTTTCATTGTTCACCTTCGCCGGGAATGCCGGACTTTGCGTGCCGGATGACGAGGCTATTCAAGCATGGCTCAATGGTATTTCAAGCCGCTTCCGCGCCGACACCGGCCAAGCTGCTCGGATTCCGGGCTGAGTGCCGATGCTCTGCTTGACAGGTACGATGCGGACGCCGACGGCACAATCGACCTCATCGAGGTCAGCGCGGCAATTGATGACTACTTCCGCGATGAAGGAGACCCCGCCAAACTCACATTGGCAGAGGTGAGCATTGTCATAGACCTCTACTTCAGCTAGAGAGGAAACTTATCTTATAAGGAAGGGTGGTCCGTTCGATGCGGCAGAGGCCGAATCGAAGAATATATTGAATATTCCAAAGCGATTTGCAATACTTTTCTGGAATGGCATTCAAAAAATTCAGGAAATTGACGATAAGCACTTGGGCATTAGCTCGGTGAGGATTCCTTTCGCAGTAACACTCCCGTAATACTCAACCTATATCTTTGACTCTGCATGCCTGCGCAAGGTGTGCCTATGCTATTGTGCAGAAACTGTCTGGGCAAGCGTTTAGAACTTATACGAAAAAGATAAAAAACGTTCAGGATAAAGCCTTGAAGATGCATACAGCGCGGTGTAGTGTTTTTGGATATACGAATGGGCGACCGCGCTTTCGCGCCATTAACCGGATTATTGGAACGAATCGGAAACGGAACTAAGAACGAGGAGGATGAATTGAATAGAAAAGCTTTTATCCCCATATCAGCGTTGCTGGGGGCTTTGTTGCTTGCGCTAGTGGCGACGATGACTCCATTTGTCGCTGGTCCAGACCGCGCGCACGCGCAGGCCGCAGCCAGCATCACTGTGGGCGGCAAGGCAGTAAGCGGTTTCGCTGTTGGCGACTTGGGACTACACTAGACAACCCCATCCGGGTGTCGAGCGGAACCACTCACATACAGGTCAGCGCCTCAGCAGTGTCAGGGTCCCGCGTGCATAGCATCAGGTACGCTCCCGCTCCCACTCCGGGTATTACTGCTTCTACCGCCCCTGGAGATGTAACAGATCTCACGACCCTCACAGGTACTGTTGCACCCGGCGGTAATGTGCCACTGCGAGCGAATGACAACACAGATATTGGCGTAGTTATAGCGACGGGATCTGGCGCCACCGCAACTGGAACGACATATGTCGTCAGAGTTACGCGCGTGTCGTCAGGCGCTGACGACGAAGCGAACTTGGCGACGCTGCCAATCACTACTCTCCCTACTGGCACCACTTTAGTGCCGGAGTTTGACCCGGACACTACGAACTACTCGCTTTTCGTGCCATACGATGTGGATGACACCGGCGGTGACGCCACTGATACAATCACCGTAGCGCCGACGCTAGCAGATGCTACCGACCCACAAACGACTACCGCCGGTGCGGCGTTCACAATAACGCCGGCCGACTCAGACACTGATACCACCGGTCATCAGGTGGAGTTGGCGGAAGGTCAGAACGTCATCAGGGTGATGGTGGAAGCTGCGGATGTGGTGACGAAGAAGACATATACCATAACGGTGACGCGCGCCCGCGCGAATTCTACGGACGATGCGAGGCTGAGTTCTTTGATGGTGGGTGGCAAGTCCGTTCCCGCAGGCGGAGCAAACTGCGTCAGCGCCCCCTCTCCCTGTGGCATTAGATACGTAACGCCTGACAACCAAGTTGTGGACTACACAACTAGGTTCCCATTCGCAACGGAATCGGTCCAAGTTACTGCTGTCAAGAACCACCCCGGCGCTCAGGTTCTCATAAAGACATCTGAGACTGACGCAGCGACTGCTGCTGGTGCAGACGGAACCATAGACCGAGACGGAAGGGTTTCTCTGACCGCAGGGACGCCGCTCTTCATTGCGGTGCAAGTAACGGCTGAGGACGGAACGAGTGCCAGCCGAAGGAGTTACATACTTCAGGTGACGCGTGTGGCGCAGGATGCTGCCAGCGATGCGAAACTGGGGGCTGCTCCTGGTGGTTTGACAATTACAAGTCCTGCAGTCTCGTTGGCACCAGCTTATGACCCAGACACTATGAGCTACACGGCTTTCGTGCCATACGATGTGGACGGTGCCACCCCTGGAACTGTCAACGACGAAATCACCGTAAATGTGACGCTGGCAGATACTTCTGATGAAGCAACGGTCACAGTGACATCAGACATGGATTCAGATGTTGCAATAGCTACCGCTCAATCTAGTGGAGTTAGTGCCCA
Organism: Dehalococcoidia bacterium; assembly: GCA_965203955.1. Classification (GTDB taxonomy): domain Bacteria; phylum Chloroflexota; class Dehalococcoidia; order Lucifugimonadales; family JADFKI01; genus Bin90. The sequence continues at coordinate 1,568,079 of OZ241923.1, forward strand.
TACCGTGGAATTGGCGGTAGGGCGGAATGTCATCTCTGTAGTGGCGGAGGCTGCTGATGTGGTGACTAGGCAGACATACACCATCACGGTGACGCGCGCCGCTGAGACCGGTGCGGACGATGCGACGCTGAGCGCCTTGACGGTGGGCGGCGAAAGTGTGAGCGTGGCCGGCTTTACTTCTACCGCTTCCACTGATACTCCCGCTGAGGCCGATGTAGATTACACGACCAATGTTCCTACTACAGTGCAAAGGATACTGGTCACTGCCACTCCGACGGACTCCAGCGCTGTGGTCGTCATACGGAGTGCTGCTACCGTAGCTGGTGCCCTCGCAGGGGATATAGACACGGACGGCAGGATTAACCTAACCCCTGGGGCAGCGGTTTTCATTACGGTGCAGGTGACGGCTGCAGATGGCGAGACGGTAAATAACTACATACTGAGCGTTACACGCGCGTCACCAACCGCTTCCGATACCGCGGAATTGACCAATTTGACAATCACAGCCCCCACCGGTATCACCGTGGCGCCAACCTTTGACAAGGACGTTACGAGCTACACGGCTACCGTGCCATACGATGTGGACGCGAATGTGTCCGGTGCTACGGCTGCGGTAGATGATGAAATCACCGTAACGGCGCCTCTTGCTACCGGCGCAACTGTCGAAGTAACGTCGGACATGGATGACGCTATTGGTACTACCACTACCGATGGTGAGTATGTCGTTGAGCTGGCGGAAGGCGCGAATGTCATCACCTTAATGGTGGAGGCTGAGGATGCCGTTGCGACAAAGACGTACACCTTGACGGTGACGCGCGCGGCTCAGAGCGCTTCGGACGACGCGAGTCTGAGCTCCTTGATGGTGGGCGCCGATAGTGTGTCCCTGCCCTTGTCCGTGTATGACGCTACCGCGGCGACGACTATCTATGTGACCGGCGTTCCTAACGCAGTGAACTCGATACAGATTGCTGCCACTCCGACGCATGCCGGTGCGATGGCCGTTATAAGGACGGTTACAGCCGCCGCCGCCGTCCCTACTGACGCTGAAGTTACTGCAGGAACGATAGACGCAGACGGGGACATTCCCCTGATCGTCGGCTATGGTAACTTTATTGCGGTACAGGTGATGGCTGAAGACGGTAAGACAGCCAGCAATAAGATTTACATGCTGCAAGTGAACCGCGCGCCGGCAGGAGCTTCCAACAATGCGAAGCTGATCGCCGGGACCGGTTTGACGGTTGTAGGCACAGGGGTCAATTTGTCACCGACCTTTGACCCGGACACCATGACATACACTGCTGAGGCGCCGAACTCCACCGGATCGGTAACGGTAACGGCGACGGGATTCGGCAGTGCCACCCCTACCGATAACGACAGAGCGACTGTTCGGATAATGTCGGACAGGGATGATGAAATCGGCAATAATCTAGACACCACTGGTGTGCGGAATGTGACCAGTCATGCCATTGACCTAATGGTTGGCGCCAATGTCATCACCGTGATGGTGACGGCTTCGGATTACTCTGCGATGAACACATACACGGTTACGATAACCCGCGCAGGCGATACTATGGATGCGACGCTATCCTCGCTGAGCCTGAAGCACCTGCCCATGGACATGATGGAAGGGATGGCTATTGAGCTGACGGACATGGCCGGCATGGCTATGGCGTTCGACTCCGCCGAGATGATGTACTACGCCGATGCGGGCGAAGCAGCGGAGATAACGGTTACGCCGATGGCGGCGAATCCGGAGGCCGATGTGTCCGTAATGGTTAACGGCGCTGCCGCGATGAAGACAGACATCCCGACTTACTGGGACATGCTGGGCTGCCCGGCGATGAATGACGCAGTAGGCGCGGACGACCAGCCGGACAATGCTACCAGCCCGTACTGCACCACCTACAATGCAGATGCCACGCACCCAGGCCTAATGGGAGATGCGAAGGCGCTGGTGGATGCAACATTCGCGAATTACTACGACGTCCCGCTGACGGTGGGCGATAACACGATCAGTGTGATGGTAACGTCAGAAGACGAGACGGAAACGATGACCTACACGGTCATGGTGACCCGTGAGGAATCGGGACCTTCTACCGGTAACGAGTTGCTCAACAGGTACGACGCGGACGACTCCGGTCACATTGATCTCATGGAGGTCAGCACGGCCATTGATGACTTCTTCGACGGCAACCTCACCCTGGAAGAGGTGAGCGCTGTCATAGACCTCTACTTCATGTAGAGAAAAGTAACTACATAGGGTACAGCAGGTCCGTTTGCTTCACCTGTGGGCGAAGCAAGGACGGAGTCCGCAGCGGTGAACGGACCTGCGAAAGTTAACGGATTTATCGAGCCAAAGAGACGTAGAGCTACTAAACAAGTTAAAGGAGAGAGGCCTTGAATAGACTAATCATTTTGGCGGCATTGCTGCTAAGTGTGGTCGGCGGCTTGACGCTCATGTCGAGTTCGTCCCCCTTGGCAGCACAGACAAGTGATCCCAGCGCCACTAGATCCTTACAGCCGGCGACAGTGGAGCCGGATGGGACGGTGACGGTGACGATCGCGTTTGAGAACGTTGCATCGCCAGGCAGGGTGACGGAGACGATACCATCCGGGTTCGCTTATGTGGACGGGTCTCTCACCTCTTCTGGTACCGCGACAATGAGCGCGGGAGGCTCGGACCTAGCCCAGGGTGTGCTGGCTTTCAATCTGCTAGGGGCATCTTCGCTCTCCTATCAGGTCACAGCTGGGAGCACAGAAGGCTCCTTTGACTTCAGCGGCACCCTTACTAGCGCCGGGGACGACACCGACTACACTGTGGGCGGTGCTGCGACCGTAACGGTCTCGACGGCGACGGGTCCTGATCCGGAGGCAAACGACCTCCAGTTCGACATCGTTCCGTCCAAGGCTGTGAAGGGCGCCCAGGTGTCCGGTGTGGGCAATCCGATTGACAGCAACGCGCTGGTGTGGGCTTTCGACACCGACGTGACGCTTGCCGACGGCGCCGGCGACCTCGGTGATTTCGAGGTCAAGGGGACTGGCAACGACAACGAGTTCGGTCTCTACGTGGTGAACTCCGGCGCGGCTCCCACAGGCGGGTCGCAGTCGATCAGTGTTTCAGTGACTTCTACTAACGATGAGGGCGTCGAAGTCACCTCCACGCTGAGAGGTGTCATAACTTCTCAGGCAGATCTCGAGATCACGTCTGATAATGAGTTCACGATAGCGCAGAGCACAGCTGCGGGTACTCTTATAGGTGACTTCACGGTCACCGGCGGCATTGATGATAAGGATGAGTACCTGGACGGCATCCTGAGCGGTACCGGCAGCGAAATGTTCTCAGTCAATGACGACGACATGACGCTCACGTACAAGGGTGGTTCCCTGTCTGTTGGAACTCTTGACCTCGAACTTACCGTGAGCGGTGACGCGGGTCTTGCCAACAGGACGGCAATCGCTGATGTGAAGATAATCGTAACCGCGTCGAACATGGCGCCGACGGCACCTGCCACATTCATGGCGACCATAGATGAAAATAATCCCGCTACCGGCACTCTTGTTGATGCCGGAACCGCAGTTGGCGATCCGATCAGCGTGTCCGCCAATGACGGCGACGAGCTGACTTACGGATTGGCAGGCGCCGACGCGGGCATGTTTGCGATTGCGGTCGAGAATGATGTCATCTCGGTGAGTGTGGGCGACGCTGACATAGCGGACTCCACGCCCGGCCCCTTCAACTTCCAGATAACCGTCTCTGACGGAATAACCGCGAATGAACAGACAATCAGCGCCACCGTTATGGTGAATCAGAACTCGCCTGTGGCGCCCGCCGGTGACGCCGCTGACGGCACGCTTGATCTTGGTGTGATTACGGTGACCGCGGCGGACAATATGCCGCAGGAGCTTGCCGACCTTCAGGACCTGGTGAGTGACGATGACGGCAACACAGTAACCTTCGAAGTTTCGAACAACCCATCGCACATCGTGCACAGCGTCGAAGACAAGTTGCTTCTGACTTATCTTCCCACCGCGCCGGGTAATACGACCCCCAGCACCATAACGGTGACCGCTAACGACGGCTGGAACGACGATGGGGCGGACGCGACAATCACTGTCACGGTTTCGGTAACGGTGGAGCCGCGGCCGGCGATCACCTCCAACTTCGTAGGCGTGACGGTTGCTGAGAATGGCACCGTCTGCATGCAGGACGGCAGCGAGGGCTGCTCGCTTGCCGGAATTGTGGATAGCGCTACCTCCTACAGCATCGAGAGCGGTGTTGACGGCGGTAACACGAACTACGCAGTCGCCAATGACGGCAGTGTCACAGTTCTGAACGCCCCGAACTTCGAGGACGGCGACAACCCTGCGTTCCTGGTGAACGCAAACGACGCCGCCGGCGACCTCGCGGGCCTGATTTCAGTGCGCGTGACGGTAACGGACGTTGAAGAAGCGCCGGTACTTGACGCGATAGCGGGCACCCCATGGGTGTACGAGACCGCGCAGGCCGGTGACCCGGTTCTTGAGAAGCCGGCTGACCAGGATGGCCCGGCGGCCACTGACCCGCCTATCAGCATCAACGCTGAGGACGAGGACGGGGGCACAACGATTACCTACTCGATCAGCGCGGGCAAGCCGCCGTTCCGGGTGCATCCCACAACTGGTGCGCTGACGGTTAGCGGCGCGCTGGACACGGAAGTTGCCGGCAGCCACTCCTTCACGGTGAGGGCGACGGATGAAGACGGCCTGACGGACGAGATGGAAGTCACGGTGCTCGTGCTTAACGCGAACGAGGCACCGACCTTCACGAGCCCGCTGGGTGACGATGCAGTGACGGAGATACCGGAGAATACCGGCAGCGCCGCTGTGATATTCACCTTCACGGCTACGGACGAAGACGGGGACGACCTCTCCTTCAGCCTGCGTCAGGGACAGTCTCAGGACCTGTTCGAGATCCAGAACACTGACAGCGAGATGGTTAAGGGTGTTGAGGTATGGAGCGGTGAGCTGCATGTGCGCAGCGACGGCCCGGGCCTCGACTACGAAGACAGCGGTTACGATGCCAGAGTGCACGTGGAAGTTAACGACCCCGATGGTCTGAACGACACGCTGCTTCTGACGGTCAACCTGAGCAATGTGAACGACAACGATCCGGTGTTTGACAGCGCACCTGCAACTAGCTTGAGTGTTGCGGAGAACAGCGCGCGCGGCACGATGCTTGCCAACTACTCGGCGAGCGACGCCGACGGCGATGCGGTCAGCTACAGCCTGCGCGGCGCGGACGCCAAGTCGTTCATGATTTCCGATACCGGCGACCTGGAGACTCTCGAGTCGCTTGACGCCGACAATGCGATGACTCCTTGCGGCTCCGACGGCTGCGTGGTGACGGTAGTTGCCAGCGACGGCTCTCGCGAAGCGACCGCATCCGTGAGAATTACGGTTACAGGCGAGGAAGACTCGGTAAGCACGCTTGACGTAAGCAAGGCAAACCCGGTTCCGGGTACGGCCATGGGCAACCCGATGAGCGCGCTGTCGAACACGAAGACCACATACAGCGCTGCGGTTCCTGAGCGCCCGGCAGACCTGCCGGCGACAGACGGCAGCAGCCCGATGAACTTCGTTGAGACCGAGTGGGCGAACTGGGGCACGGTGCTGCGGATAGCTGTTACCGCCGAGTCCCCGAACCCGAGTTGCGGCAACGGCAACCAGTGCGTGATAGTGAACGTCAACAGCGACTCTGCTGACGACTCACTGAAGCTGCAGGCATACAGGAGCGCGGATGACGAGAACGAGTTCGTGGCAGCTCTGATGCTGGTCGAGCTCTCCAGTGACTCGACTCCTGGCGACGCAGCGGTTTACAAGCACACCGACGGCGGCGTACCGGCGCTGAAGGTGGACGAAGAGGACGAGGTAGAGGTCGAGTTTGGCAACCTGCGTGCCAACATCGATGTGGAGAACGAGGCCCCTGAGGTAAGCAACTTTGCTCCTGAGGACGGGCGCGCGTTCGACGATGCCGACGTGGACTACACGTTCACGATTACGGATGACCATTCCGGTCTGCCTGAGCCGGAGGACCTGCCTGACGCTGACGGCGACGCCGACTACACGCCGGTTGTTGCCCTGATCAGCAAGAACGCAGGCGGCGTGGGCCAGTGCTCGGTCGCGGAAACGCAGCCTACGGGCACGGACGTAGTTATGAACTTCGCGGCGCACATCCACGAGGATGACTCGCTCTACTGCCCGGGCAGGATGCAGGACGGTGAGTACGTCGCGGCGGAGGGCGGCTTCGGCTTCGCTCCGATCAGGGACGACAAGGACTTCGACGAGATTGAAAACGGCTACGACGTCGAGACGACGATAGTCCTGACTGAAAACGATACATACTATGTGACCTTCATCGTGTGCGACAACGCGGGCAACTGCGCGTACCACGATCCTGACGGAAACGACGACGAGGAAGAGCTTAACGAGATCACTGTGGACACCGAAGACCCGGTATTCGTAGAGGCTCGGACAGGCTTGACCTGGGACTCGACCGACAACGAGTACGACGACAACCGCAACTACATCCAGGTCATCTTCAACGACCTGACGACGCTGAACCCGGCGACGGTAGAGGCTGACGACTTCGTAGTCGAGGGTCACTCGATCAAGAGCGTAACTGTTTACGAGAACCCGGACGACGATGACGTCGATTGGTCTGACAGCGGCAGGTACGCGGCCGAAGGCAGCAAGAACCTGCGGCACATAGATCGCTACCGGGACCTTGAGAACTCGGTATTCGTCGAGCTTGAAGACGAGCTGCTAGCGGACGAGACGCCAGACGTCACGATAGTGCCGAACGGTGTTGAGGACGGAGCGGGCAACGAGCAGGACGACGGAGACCACGAGGCAGACGACTGGATTTCGCCTAAGTTCACGGTAGTGTCGATAACCTCGACGCTAGAGACCGCGCAGGACCAGGTCCTAGCCGGTGACGGCGATGAAGTTACACTGGTAGTGACGTCCGACGAGCGCCTGGACGCGACGCGCCCGACCGTTACGGTTACCTATGTGAACGCGGACAGCGTTGACACCAAGGGCACGGCATCCTGCTACATTAAGGGCAGCGCTGACGACAAGAAGGGCACCCGCGACAGGGGCGAGATCGTCAATAACAACTACTGCCAGGACAGCAGCGCCGCAAAGGGCGGAACGCTTAACAATAGTGTGGAGAAGGTATCCAACACCGAGTGGATCGTGACAGTTACCGAGCCTAAGGACACCGGCTACTACAGCTTCCGGATCAGCGGAGTTGACCGCTCGCCGCAGGAGAACCCTGGCAGCGAAGGCATCGCACCGGACAGCATCGTGACCGACTTCTTCGACTCAGATGGTGACGTCAACGTTGACGACGCAGTGTTCTGGGAGGGTGACATCAACCTCGCGAAGCCCAACGTAAGGGTGAGCGGCAATATGATCACCGACAACGAGCCGGACATCGAGTTCAGGTCCCCGCTGTTCGTGGAGATTGACTTCACGGTTAACCACAGCACGGACTGCCGCGACGATGACGACAATGACTACGTGATGGCGAACTGCACGAACGAGAACAGCGAATACCTCGAGGACAACTTCGACGACGTGGTAATCACCATGTTCGAGCTTGACGGCGTGGACATGACCGACAGCGTGAAGACGACGGACGACCAGACATTCCTGGTTAGCCTTGAGAACGTAGCGCTCGGCGACCACACGGCGAAGATCCAGGCGATGGACGTAGCTGGCAACATGCTAGAGGACGTTCTTGAGATCGACTTCGAGGTCAGCGACAGGGATCCGTTCGAGCGCCGGCTGAACCCGGGCTGGAACCTGGTAAGCTTGCCGGGTGAGCCTGCAGACAGCAGCATCGGATCGGTATTCGGACCTGGTGTTGAAGTACGGACTGTGTACACCTACGATCCGGTCGTACCGGGTGGATGGATGGTTGCAGTGCGTGAGACGCTTGACAGCGACTGGCAGGGCGACTTGTCAGAGATCAGTGGCAGCCGCGGATACTGGGTACTCAGCGACGCGATCCAGGATTGGGAAGTTAGCATCCCGAGACTGGCTGGCGGAGCTGCCGGAACCGGTACGCCGATACAGCCGCCTGTGATCGCGCTGTACGCCGGTTGGAACCTGATACCTGTGACCGACATCAGTGGCAATGGCTCTGGTGGAGACACGGTTAGCGCGGATGTTTACCTGCAGAACCTGGACGACGGTCTGGACCTGGCTAGGGTGCTCGGATTCGACACCATCAGGAACCAGTGGCAGACGGTACTGGATCCGGATATGCAGATGAACAACACGCTGAGGATCGGCGACGCATACTGGATATTCGTCAGGGAGGCAGCCAGCCTAGTTCCCAGCGGATACATCAGTGGTGGCGGAAGCGACTAGAAGGTAAGCAGTGCTTCCCCGGTCGGAAATGGCCGGGGAGGCAATCAACTCTGGAAGCACGATTGAATAGCTAGAAATATTGGAATTAGCAGGCCCCTTCTCCGAGAAATTGGAGAAGGGGCTTTTCTTTGTTCTGCAAGTGAGGCGCAATCGAAGGGGCAGTATGCCAGTGGGAGGAGAAAGGATGGCTCTAACGGGCGGACGGCAACCTCATCGGCGATCTAGGCATCCACATCGGAAGCACTGCGCTGAGATATGAGCTTACCCTACTAAGCAACAATCCCAGGCACTCCGGTCGGCTGCAAGGGCTGAATATCATATCGGCCTGAATGACTATCCGCCCTACACCACGAACAGCGGTGCCTCCCGCGTAATGACGCGTGCCTCCGCGTCAACCGCCTCGCGCAGGAACTTGGGGACGGCGAACATGCCCCGGTGCGCGATGCCGTCGTAGCTCCGGAGGTTGCCGGTGACGCGCTCCGCGATGCGGCGGTCTATCTCGTCGGCGATCAGCGTCAGCACGGTGTCGTCTGGCGCGCCCATCACAAAGCCCCATGTGGTGCCGAACGACGGGATGAAAGCCTCACTCAGGTGCGCCTCCGGGAAGACCGAGCCGACCGTGTTGGCGACGGCGGAGAAGCACTGCTCGTAGAACGTCGCCCCCGTCGGCCCGGACTGCGCCACCATGATGCCTCCCGAGTTCAGGCGCGAGCGCATGCTGCGGTAGAACTCCTGCGTGAACAGCAGGTACGCGGGGCCTGCCTCCAGAGGGTCGGGCACGTCTATGATGGCGATGTCGAAGCGTTCGTCGGTCGTCTCGATGTATTGCAGTGCGTCCTCGTGCAGCAGCGTCAGGCGCGGGTCGTCGAACGCGCCCTGGTGGTGGTTTGGCAGGTACTTCCGGCACATGCTGACCACAAGCTCGTCGAGGTCCACCATCACCACGCGCTCCACCGACCTGTGCCGCAGCACCTCCCGCGCGGTCGCGCCCTCGCCGCCGCCCGCGATGAACACGCTGCGCGGGTTCGGGTGCGCTATCATCGCTGGCTGCACCAGCGCCTCGTGATAGACGAACTCGTCTAGCTCGGTGGATTGTGTCTTGTCGTCGAGTACGAGGCTCCTGCCGAAGCACTCGGCGTCGTGGATGAGCACATGCTGGTACGGCGAATCGCCCTCGAACAGCACCTCGCGGATCTGCTCAAGCTGCATCAGGCCCTCGGTGATCAACTCGTAGTGCCAGTTGCCTTCAGGGGGAGTTCTCATGGAAGTGTTGCGAAAGTATGCGGATAGACGGGAAGGGTGGGAGAGAGAAAGCGTTTCATCCAGGCCGGAAATCAGTCTCCGATGGGAGCGGAATGGTGGATGCCGACAGCGCCGCGCTTGACTTCCATGACGTTGCAATGCTGCGCTTGAAGGCCCTCCGCGATGAAATGCGCCGCTTCCATGGGCTTGAGGTTTTCGCCGCAAGTGAAGATGTCCACGGCGGCATAGCGGTGTTCGGGCCAGGTGTGGATGCTGATGTGCGACTCGGCGATGCAGACGATGCCCGTCACGCCAACAGGCGAGAACTTGTGGAACACCTCGCCAACGACGGTCGCCCCCGCCTCTTCGGCGGCGGCTAGCAGCACTTCTTTGACCATCGCCAGGTCGTCGAGCAGCATGGGGTCGCACTCGTTCATTTCCAACAGCAAGTGTGTGCCTAGCGCTCTGGGCTGCTCATTCAATCACCCGCCCTCCCTCACGATGAAAATTTCCGATTGTGAACAGATATTATACAACTTTCAAAGGCCGTCATGCAGTCTGAACGTACGCGTGCAGTGATGATAAAATCTCCCCGACCTGAATAACGATGCAAATGACCGCGGAGGAGCTACGAATGAGTACAGAACAAGTACCCGACGACGCGCCGGCAAGCGCCCTGTTTCCCGAATTCGAGACGCTGTACGACCTGATTGCGCCAGAGGTCGAAGGGCTGACCGATGAGCAACTCGACTGGACTTCGGACAGGTGGGAGTGGGCGCACTGGAGCATTCGTCGCCAGACGAGCCACATGGCGTCTCTGCTGTATCGCTGGCTGGTCGTGCGCTGGGTGGATACCACCTTCCCCGACAGCGACCACGGCATAGAGGATGTGGAGGGCATCGCCGTGTCCGACAACGACCGCGCGCTCGATGTCCGCTACCACGACATGGACGTGATTCTCGACAAGCTGCAGGAAGGCATCGCAATCGCCCAGTCGGTCCTCGCCGAGCGCACGGCGGGATTCCTGCGCAGCAACACTCTGGTCACCGGGTACAACCCGGAGCGCGCCCTAGTCGTCAGCGCGCATCCGCACGGCATCACTCTGGACGCCGAGGCAGGCACCGAGACGACCACCCTAGAGGCGACCTTCCGCCACATGTACTTCGAGGAGACAACCCACCTCTATAACATCCAGCGCCTCAAGCGAGCGCAGGGCCTGCCGACGGTCGTGGAGGTGCCGCGCGTGGGCTACTGGATGCTGGACGGCTGGGACAGGAGCGAGCCGTAGACAAAAATAGGTTAGTGTTATAATTGATGCACCATGCGGATCGCTCTTGGTAATGTACAATCCGTTTGTGCCCTTGTGGACTTCAATACGGATAACCCATTGGTTGACCTGTCAGATGTGGCCGTAGTCGAACCATACGACCTCGTTTACTTGGGCATGTTTCTGAGGTTTTATAATGCCAAGGGAATATCGTTTAGCGTGAAAGTACCTGACAATGATAGGGTTAGAGAATATCTGGCAACCCAGAATTTCTGGGGGCGGTTCAACTTCAGCCCCGATGTAATACGAGAGGAGAGCGTTCGTAGGCACATAACATCCACCTCGCTCAACGATGTAATTGACATCGCAAGCACTAATTCTGACATCGCCGACGAGATTGTCGACTATGCTAGCGATCTGATCGAGCACAACGGGTTGAATGTAGATGCTGGCGAGGTTCATGACTGTATATCAGAGTTGGTTGACAATTTCGCTCAGCACTCCGAGAGTTTTCTCGGAGCTTTTGCGATGCAATACTATCCACCTAAACGATTCGGCGGAATACGTCCAACCTCCAGAGGTCGTGTTGAAATTGCAATTGGAGATTGTGGTATTGGCATCCGGACCAGCCTAGCGCGAAATGAACTACACGCCCGTGTGCTCAATGAACCACATCACGTAGCAATTAGAAGAGCCCTAGAACCTCTTGTCAGCACTAGAGCTGAAGGAGGAACAGGTCTGACAGAAGTAAGAGCGATTGCGAGACGCATTAGAGGTGTACTAAGGCTCACTTCGGGTGACGGCTACTACATTATGTCCCGCAGCGGCATAGAGATGTATGGTACGACAGCTAGTAATTTGTCTGGAGTGCAGATTCAATTAACTATACCGGAAAGGAGTAGGCAATGATCACTATGCTCCAAATCCGAGATCTAACCGAGCGAGGTACTCTTCGAAGGAGGGGTGAACAAGTTTATCAGAAGATGAATCGCCATTTGCTCACTGATGAAGTAGAAATCAACCTTGATGGCTTTACATCCGTGTCAATGTCCTTTATTGACGGTATAATTTCCAAACTTGTTCTAAATGAGCAACTGGACAGAGTTACTTTCGTTACCAACAACGATAGAACTCTAGAGAAACTTGGTACTATTTCAGGCTTTCGTGACACTCCGATATTCTATCGTTCATCAAAGCAGATAGAGCGCGTCGCAGTCCCTAAGGTAGAACTACCCTAAGAATCAGTTCTCCTACTCCCCCGCCGTCTCACGCATCCGCTCCCGCACATCGTCCGGTATTAGGCGGATGTACTGGCGCGTCGGAGAGTCATGCCGCTTGCTCACGCTGCCCCCTGCTTCCGCCATCAGAGTGACGCCGCCCAGGTAGTCCGAGACGCTGATATACTCCGAGTCCACGCCGCCGTCCGGGTCAGGTATCGTCGTCGTTGCGTTGTGCCAGTTCCCCAGCGGGAACGCCAGCCCCGTAACCGTGTAGCCGAAAACCGCGAACGCAGTCGCCTCGCAGCCACCGCCGCTCATGAGCTGCCGCTGCGCATTGAACTCGCTGTCATTAGCGCGAATGCCCTGCAGCGCCGCGCTGAACACCTGCTCCGCATCCGCGTCGAAGGTATATACCCGGTCGCCCGTGCGTATGACAGGTCCATTGCCCTGCTCCACTCCGGGTATGAGCGGGCTGGATTCCACAGACACCACCAGTGTGTTCTCTGGCAGCGTTCCGGCTTCCGCCATCAACCGCGCGCCGAAAAGCCCGCCTTCCTCCGCGCGAGTGAACACCGCGTAGAAGTCTGCCTCAGCATTGCTGGACGCCAGCCGCTCCAGCGCCGACAGTATCGCGCCGCAGCCCGCGAGGTCGTCCGCCGCTCGCATACGGATTGTGTCGCCGTCTATTCCAAAGTCCGGCAGGTCGAACACTACCGGTGCGGGCAGCGCAAGTTCGGAATCAGACTTCACATGAACCGACACCTGCCTATCTCCGTTGTCTGGTGCATCGGCGGGCAGCGGCCGTATCTCAGCAGGTATCCGCTCGCCGTCCCGCATCAGCACGAACGCGGGTGTGTTCTTCGTCATCGAAGCCGCAGGCACGCCGCCCAACGCCTGCGCGATGTAGGTCTTACCACCCGACTCAGCCCCTGACCCGTCAGCAGGGCGAACAATCTCGTAACCCGGATGGTCCATATGCGCCACGAACGCAATAGGCGGCTCGCGCTCAGATTCGGGCAGCGCTGCAATCGATGGCGCAGTGTACCGCGCTATGATATTGCCGAAGTCGTCCCGCTCGTATTCCACGCCGTCCAGCGTGGCAAGCACGCAGAGTATGTGCTCCGCAACTCCCCATTCGTGGAACGGCACCGCCGGATTCTCCGCCAGTCCTGCTAGTATGTCGAGTGCGCGTTGTTCTTGTTCATTCATGGTGTTAGTCTAACATGCGTGATAGGAACATAAGACATAGAAAGCGACCAATGGTCTTACGAAAACAAAACACCCCTCCCAGAAGCCCCGCCGACCGCATCCTCGAAGGGCTGAACGACAACCAGCGCGACGCGGTCACCGCGATTGATGGCCCTCTACTGATTATCGCGGGCCCCGGAAGCGGCAAGACGCGCGTCATCACGCACCGCATTGCTTACCTTGTGCGAGTGGTGGGCATCACACCGTACCGCATTGCTGCTGTTACCTTCACCAACAAGGCAGCCCGCGAGATGCGCCAGCGGCTTGTGCCATTGCTAGGGCAGGCGGCGGAGCAGCTAACCGCGTCCACCTTCCACGCATTTTGCGCCAACGTGCTGCGGCGAGAGGGCGAGCACGTCGGCCTTGACCGCGATTTCGTCATCTATGACGACACGGACCAGATGGCGCTCGTGAAGCGCGCGCTCACCGAGCTTGAACTCGATCCCAAACGGTTCCCGCCGCGCTCCGTCCTGTCCGGCATATCCGCTGCGAAGAGTGAGCTTCTCGGCGTCGAGGGGCTGGCGCACCGCTCCGGCAGCTACTGGGACGAAATTGTCGTCCGAACCTACGAGCGCTACGAAGACCTGCTGCGCCAGTGCTCGGCAGTCGATTTCGACGACTTGCTGCTGAAGACCTACCAGCTCTTCGAGCGCGTGCCCGACGTCGCGCAGAAGTACCGGGAACGCTACGTCCACTTCATGATCGACGAGTTCCAGGATACGAACGTCGCGCAGTACGCGATAGCCAAGCAGCTCGCGCGCCATCACCTGAATATCTGCGTCGTCGGCGACCCCGACCAGTCCATCTACACATGGCGCAACGCCGACATCCGCAACATCCTCAGCTTCCAGGACGACTACCCGAAGGCGAAGCTCATTGCGCTGGAGGAGAACTACCGCTCCACGCAGACGATACTGGATGCCGCGCGCAGCCTCATCGCGTCTAACACGCAGCGCGTGGATAAGGACCTGTGGACGCGCAACGGCGAGGGCGTTCCAATCACCATCGCCGAGGGTTACAACGAGGAGGAAGAGGCGCAGTTCGTCATACGCGAGATCCAAAGCCTCACCCTCAACCAGGAGTCGGTCGTGGGACGCAAGAAGTCGGGGCCCACCCTCGGTGACATCGCCGTGATGTACCGCGTCAACGCGCAGTCGCGCGCACTTGAGGAAGCCTGCCTGCGATACGGAGTGCCGTACCAGGTAGTGGGTGGCATGAAGTTCTATCAGCGGCAGGAGGTCAAGGACATCATCGCCTACCTGCGCCTCGTCGCCAATCCCGACGACGACGTGAGCCTAGCCCGCGTCATCAACCTGCCCACGCGCGGCATCGGGCAGCGCACGCTCGATCACCTCGCCCGCACCGCGCGCGACGCAGGCACATCTCAGTTCGCTGCGGTCCAGGCGCTGTCGGATAATGCGGGCGCGACACAGGGCGCGCTCGTCAGCCCGTTCACCGCCCGCGCGCGCACCGCGCTCGTCGGCTTCGGCAGCCTCATCAACGGCATCGCTCAAGAGCGCGAGGAGCTAGACCTGCTGGACATCATAGACGCGGTGCTTGAGCGCAGCGGCTACCAGCGCTGGCTGCTCGACCAGGAGCGCGGCGAGGAGCGCATGGAGAATATACAGGAGTTCCGCGCATCCGCCCGCGACTACCTGCACCTCGGCAGAACTGAGTCGCTTACGGCGTTTCTGGAGAGCGTCAGCCTCGTCGCCGACGTGGACAGCATGGAGGACAGGGCAGACGCCATCACCCTCATCACACTGCATCAGGCGAAGGGTTTGGAGTTCCCCGTCGTCTTCATGGTAGGAATGGAAGAGGGCTTGCTCCCGCACTCGCGCTCGGTGGACGATCCTGTTCAGCTTGAGGAAGAGCGCCGCCTCTGCTACGTCGGCGTCACCCGCGCAAGGGAGCGGCTGTACCTGCTGCGCGCATTCCGTCGCGGCTTCCGAGGCGGCTCCGAGCCGGGCACGCCATCGCGCTTCCTGCTCGACATTCCGCAAAAACTGCTCGCAGCTCCAGCGCAGCCAAAGCGTCCGAGTACCCGCAGTCGGCAGTCGGCAGTTAGGCGCAGTGATGCGGAAAATGACGGGCGTTCAACATCGACTGATACGCCACGAGAGGGCATAAGGCGCACACGGCTTCCCACTCCCCCAAGAAGCGACAATCGTGAGAGGTCGTTCGGCACAACGCGGTCCATAAGGACCACACGCGCCCCCAACGTTCCCGGCCAGCGTCCGGTGCGCGGCGGCGGCAATCAGGCAGCGGCATCCCCTCATCTGGCAACAGGTGACAAGGTGATGCACAAAGTCTTCGGCGAAGGCATCGTCACGGAGTGCAAACCCAGTGGCGGCGACTTCGAGGTTACGGTGGCATTCAAGGACGGCGCGGGCGTCAAGCGCCTACTTCTAGGCATGGCGCCGATAGAGAAGTTGGACTGACCGCCCTTCGGTGCGCCCTTGACCACGCAATTGGTTGCAAAGCCCATCTCTCGGCAAATATCATGACTGTTCCATAGTTCGTCCGCTTTCCGATTACAACGGAATCAACGGAATCAAATACACAGGAGGAAAGAATGCCAAAGTATCTGTTTGAGGCATCGTACACGCAAGAGGGTCTGCAAGGCCTGCTGAAAGATGGCGGCACCCGGCGGCGCGAGGTTGTGGAGAGCCTTGCCGCAGACTTGGGTGGAAGCGTAGAGGCTTTCTATTACGCTTTCGGGGACCATGACATATACGTCATTGCGGACCTACCCGATGACGCGACCGCCACCGCGGCGTCCCTCGTTGTGGGAGCTTCGGGCGCGGGCAGTGTCAAGACGACCGTGCTCATTCCGCCGGAGACTGTGGATGACGCGACCGGCAAGGTGGTGAACTACCGACCGCCGGCGAGCTGACGGCACCGCGACAGCGATTCCTATCGCCTGTCGGGAGGAGGTTCGTTGAAAGGCTCACCCTTTCCTGCGCGCCTCCTCGTAGCGGTCAAACCATTTCCGCCTGTCGGACGACGCCTCAGCAGGCCCTGCGGCACGCCCCTGGTTGCGAATTAGGTCCCTCAGCTTCTCAGATAGCAACGCTATAATCCGCCAAGCCTCCGTAAGAAAGACCGCCAGCACCTTCACTACAAACCCTATTCCACCATTCCATAGGAACTCCTCCAGCGCCGCGAATTCCTGGACACCCCCGCATTGTGCATCACTCCGTTTGAGTGCATAATAGCGCCACTGTGCAGACACCTCGACGCCCCCGAACCACCCGCAACCCCGTGCGATTCCTGGGGAACACGCTGCGCTCCTCGCCCGCCCTTCGCAACCGCGACCTGCGCGTTCTTATGTCCGCCTCCTTCTTCGACGCCATCGGACACATGGGCGAGCAGGTCGTACTCAGCTGGCTCATTCTTGACCTCACCGACAACCCGTTTATGGTCGGAGTAGCTCTTGCGCTTCGAATGGCGCCGCTCTTCTTCCTTGGCATTCCGGCAGGCACCGTCGCCGACATGGTTGACCGCCGCCTCCTTATACGCTTGCTGAACATCGTCATGGCCCTCCTCATGGTCGGTATCGGCGCGCTGATTTTCCTCGATACCCTGCTGGTCTGGCACCTTCTGGCATTCGCGGTCGCAGGCGGATGCATGAGCGCGATGCACCAGGCGGCGCGCCAGAGCTTTGCCTTCGATGTCGCGGGACGGGAGAATCTGGTTGCCGGGCTGGCTTACGTCGGACTGGGCATGAGACTCGGCGGGCTCGTCGGCGCGATTGCTGCGGGCTACCTCATAGACGGCCCCGGAGTGTACATGGCGTACTGGATGCTCGCCAGCGGCTATATCGTCTCCACCTTGCTGCTGAGTCTCATACGCTCTCCAGGACAGGCTGCGGCTCGCTCCCGCCAGCCCATTATGGAGAACCTGCGGGAGTTCGCTGGTGAGCTTCGGCGCAACAACCCGTTGCTGATACTCGTGATAATCGTCGCGGCGACCGAAACTCTGGGCTTCTCCAGCGGCGCGGCTTTGCCGAGTCTCGCCCGCGATGTACTCAATGTCGGCGCGGAAGGCCTCGGCTGGCTGAACGGCTTCCGCAGCGGCGGAGCAGTCGTGGCAATCCTGCTGCTCTCCCTGTTCGGCGAAGTGGGTCGCAAGGGGTTATTGCTGCTGCTCAACCTGATGGTCTTCGGCGCTGCGCTGCTGCTACTCGGACAGTCATCCGTAGTCGCCACACTCCTGCCCGGAGGGGGTATGGCGGGTGAGTCCATGGGCCTCATTCTTGGGCAGTCTTCCGCGTTTGTGATCGCGCTGCTGGCGACAGGCATCATTGGCGGCGCGATGGCGCTTTCCGACATCTTCTCTCAGAGCATGATGCAGAATATCGTCCCCAACGAGCAGCGTGGCCGCGCGATGGGCGCGTGGATTGTTGGCATCGGCACCGCGCCCATCGGAAACTTACAAGTGGGCGCACTCTTGAAGGCTGCCGGAGTGGGAATCGCCCTCAGCGCAAACGGCATCGCGCTCGCCCTCGTCGGCGTCGGCATCTTCTCCCTCTACGGCAGGATGCGGCGGATGTAGGGATCACCGCGCCGCCTGCTCCGCCGCATCACGCACTTCCACCTCTGCGGAAGCCGGCCGTATGTATGAGAACACCACACCCACGAACAGCAGCCCCGCGACGATTATGTACGCCGTCCTCAGCCCCGACACGAATGCGGTCAGCAGTGCGACATCTCCCGTCTCGGCAACCGACGACAGGTTCGGCAGGAAACCCATCGAAACCATCACCGCCGCCACGATTGCAGTCGCCACTGCCGTCCCCGTGATGTTCGCCGAGTTCCGCACTAGGTTGATGAACCCTGACATCACTCCGTACCTGCTCTCCGGCACCTGCTGCATGATCGACGAGTTGTTCGGCGGGTAGAACGTCCCCGTCCCGCCCGTGAGCAGCAGCATTCCGAGCGCGACCTTCCACACCGGCGAATCTATGGTCAGCGTGGAAAGCAGCAGCAGACCGCATACCGAGACGGACAGCCCGCCCACCGTGAACCAGCGATGGCCGAACCGGTCCGACAGACGCCCGCTGACCGGTCCCGTCACTATCATCGTTATCGAGGCAGGAATGAATATGAGGCCGATCTGCTGCGGTGAAAACCCAAGCGCAGCCTGCATGTAGAACGGCAGCAGGAAGCGCATTGACGAGTTGCCGATGAACGATATGAACTGCGCCGCAACGCCCAGCGACACGATCCGCAGCTTGAACAGCCGTACATCTATCATCGGCGTCTCGCACCGCAGCTCCCACCGGATGAACAGCGCAACGAACGCCACCAGCGCCACTATGCCGCCAATCACCGGCGGATACATCCATCCCAGCCGCGGCGCGTTCGTCATCACCATCAGGAACGTCACCAGCGCGCCCGTCGATAGCGCCGCGCCCAGCCAGTCGAACGATGCAATGCCGCTGCCCCGCCGTGAGTATATCCGCCCGTCCAGCACCAGCGACACCGACGCAATCGCCAGCAATGCCAGCGCCACGCCGAAGTAGAACACCCACTGCCAGCCCATCGTTCCCGCGATGAATCCGCCCAGCGCGGGCCCCGCCACATTCCCGGCGCCCACGACCGTTATGAACGACCCTATCGCCTTGCCGCGCTCCTCGCTCGGGAACGACGACAGCACCATCGCCATCCCAGTCCCCTGCGTCATGCTCGCGCCCACGCCCTGCAAGACCTTGAATCCGATCAGCGTCAGGATGCTGTCCGACGTGCCAGCGAACACTCCGCCCACGACGAAGATGACGAAGCCGCCGATATAGACCCGCTTGCGCCCCACGATGTCCGACAGCCTGCCCATCGGCAGCAGCAGCGCGCTTATCGCCAGCGCATACCCGATCAGAACCCACTGAGTCGTGGGCAGGTCCGTCCCGAAGTGCTCGGCGATGGTCGGCATCGTCACATTCAGGCTGCCGAAGTCGGCAACCGATGTAAACGTGCCAATGGCGAGTGCAAGGAACACCCACCACTTGTAATGACGGCTCCGGGAGATTTTGCGAGCGATGGCAGGCGGGGAAAGTATCATAAAACGTAAAGTTAATTGTACGCCTCGCCCTCGCATGCGCACAACGGAAATCGCCCTGCCTAACCCACATCCCTCACCCTGTATATCGCCGTCTCCCCATTATCAAACACCTTCTCCAGCGCTCCCTCCAGCCCGTCCTCGAACTTGAACATCCCCTCCGGGAAATAGATGCGCTCCAGGTGCCCCAGGTACACGTACTTAACCCCGTACTCTCGTATCAGGTCCAGCGCCGTCCTGACATCCAGCGTAGAGTAGATCGTCTGCACGTCGCGGGTACGCTCCCCCACCACGTAGGCATAGCCGGCGCGCTGCTGCTCCTGGTGCCACTGCCAGCCGATCACGCTCGGCAGCCCCGTGTACATGGATACGCGCCCGCCCCAGCGATACGACGGCGTGACACCCTCCAACACGACTGGTGAGCCTTCCACATTCTGCTGCAGCCACCGGATGCCCTCGTAGTCTGTGGCAAGGTCAATCATCTCTCCCGAATGATCCCTGTACGCCGTACCCTCCATAAACGCCACGCCGTTCAGCGTCAGCGGCGTCACGTACCCTGCGAACCTGTCGCGCAGCCTGTCCTGCGTGCCCAGCGCCGGATATATCGCCGCGCTCAGCACCAGCACGGCAAGCGCAACCTTCCATACCTGCCTCACAGACGGCATGCGAGCAAGGAAACTGCGCTGCGTCCTGAACAGCCGCCACAGCAGGTACGCGGACGCGATACCAAGCAACACCCACACTTGCAGATAAAACTTGAAGATGCTGTTCAGGCGCTCGATGTCCCCCTCTACGCGCAGGAAGTCCAGTCCCACGACGAGCGACAGCGACACCAGCGCGAGCATGAGCGCGAAGCCCAGTTGCGCCCCATCGGGCCTGTCCCTCAGCAGCACGCCGATGCCCACGGCGGCAAGCAGCACTGCCAGCGCGAAGATGAACGGCACGGTGCTGCCGACGACTCCCGTGAAAGCAGCCGTCAGCGCAAACCCGACCAGCAGCGCGGCGATAATCACCGCGACCAGCCATCCGATGCTGATTGACGTGTCATCCTCGCCGTCCAGCACGTCATAGAGGCGTCCGAACTTCCGCCGGAGCGAAGCGAATTGCCCGCGCGCGCCATCCGCAAGCTCATCCACGGCGAACGCGCCGATGATGAACACGGACAGCCCCGAGATCGCGAGGAACTGCCACAGCACAGTCGTATTCGTCGTGGACTCCACGCTGTTGTAGAAGGTCTCCCCGGCGATGTGATACGGCAGGAACGACACGAACCCTACAACGACCACGAATATGGTCTTGACGCACGCCCGCATCAGCATAAGCGCCCCCAGCCCGCCATGCGCCAGGAACTCCGCGAACGCTATCGCCGCCGCCGCCACGATGATATATGTCGGCAGGTCCCACGTATTCAGCAGCGCAAGCGACCCCACCGCGATGCCAAGAATCGCAAGGCGCAGGTTCTCCGAATTGAGCAACGATAACACAGCCCTTTGAGTCACACCCTTACCAGCTCGGCTTTCAGAGATGTGTGACGCGCGAACGCCCAGTACAACCGCAAGCGACAGCCCCAGCACGAGCACCGTGAACGGTATCGCCATCATGTGCGCGTGCAGGTCCGCAAACAGGAATGTGAAGAACGGGAACTCGGTTATCTCATGACCCGGCGGGTCGGGCGGCATCATGCGACTGCTCTTCCAGAAGTCGAACTCCCCGAAAGGCTGTCCGAGCAGCACATTCTTCACGCCATGCCCAACCTGTATCGCGCCGTCCAGATTTCCCAGAACCGTCACGAACGCCACGCCCACCAGTCCCATTACCACCGGCGACCATCGCGGCACAGCGCCAAGGATACCCGCGCTCTCGTCCAGCCTTTTGCCTGCGGAGCGCACGAGGTTGTACACGATGCTGTACACTCCGCCCGCTGTCAGCGCGAAGAATGTCGGCACGGCAAGGTTGAACGCGACCACCGGCTCTATTGCCGTCGCCCTGATGAACACCGCCGTAAGGAACTGCCCCCAGTAGTAGTAGTTCAGGTATCCCCCGCCGAACCACGGGTCATACGGTGGCATAATCGTCGAGCGCAGCACCGCGTTCAGGTACGCGAAGTCCATCGGCTTCTCGCCGCCCCTGTACGGGTGCCACAGGTCCGGATTCGCCATCCGCACCAGAACGAACGCAAGGAATGCCACAAGGAAAATCACCTCGGCGACCAGCAGCGTCCCCCAGCGCCGCTTCACGAAGTCGCTGATCTCCTCCCACCTGAACGCAAGAATGCCCAGCGACACCGCAGCCATCAGCACAACCGCAGCCGCGATGGACGCGCGCGAGAACGCGACCCACTGCATACTTGCCAGCAGCCACACCACCAGCCCGACCAGCAGTATCCCCAGCGCCTTGCCCAGCAGGTAGCCCCTGTCGGACAGCGGCCTGAACACCAAGAAGGTCAGCGGCAGCGTAACCAGAGCGATCAGCTCCAGCACGCCCAGCCAAGCCAGCACCGGCAATCGGTTCGTCCAGCTCCCCGGCTTGATGATCTCCGTCCATGTGCCGCCGCCCTGCTGTATCGTCGCATTCTCCGGCGAGTACGTCAGCCCGATGTCAAGCACTATTCTTGAAGTCCGGACGGTACCCTTGGATGCTCCCCCTTCCATCAGACCCTGTATCTCCGGCGCACTCAGCCGCCCCGTGTTCTGGAATATCAGCACCTTCGGATGGTCGTACACTGAGAAGCTCTCATCGGCATACCCCAGGTTCAGTGGGAGAGGCGCGGCGATGTGCTGCTGCAATTTGAGCGGAGCAGGCAACCCGGGACGTCCCAGCGTATCATCCAAGAATCCGATACCCAGCAGCGAGGGATACGACGTCTGCACATCGGCAAGCGTGTAGCCAAGCTGCTCGGCGAACAGCAGCCGGTAGTATTCAGTGCTGACCGGATACCGCTCTGGCAGACGCGGAATCGTCCCGTACAGCCGGTTGCTGAAGAACACCAGATAGTCCGCATCGGCGAGCGCATCCGCCACAATCGCAGTCTTACCCGCCCGATCATTCTCGTACATCGGCATGTCGAAGAACTCGAAGTCGGAGCGCAGTCTGGGCAGCGACTCCTCCCAATGCTCCTTCAGCACTAACGCCCCGTGAGGCGCATTGCGGTTCAGCCATTCGCTCGCCCGCACTCCCGTATGAACGCTGCCGTAGATTCCATTGATGTACGCGAATGCGTAGAACGCCGTTCCCGCCAGCACAAGCGCAATCAGCACGCCCACCGCAGGACGCAGCGACCGCCTGTACGACAGGGTGCAGTCCCACAGCGCCCACAACATGCGCGCGCCGAACAGCGTTAGCAGTGGCGCGACCGGCAGCATGTACCGCATGAACTTCACATGGAACGCGCCAGTAACCAGCAGGTACGGCACAACCCAACACAGCAGCAGCACCTCAATCTGCGCGTTCCTAGAGCGCACCGGCAGCGTCGCGAGCAGCGCAGCCAGCGATATGCCCGCCGCAGCCACAACCGCAATCGTGCTGTACGACACCAGCAATATCGCCGCCGGCAGCCCCCATCCCACCACCAGGTACGCCAGCCCCAGCTTCCACGGCATCCCCCGTAGCGACACGTATAGCAGCCCCGCCCACGCCGCAATGCCCAGTGGCAGGCCGTATCCCCAGACCGCAAGCTGCCGTATGTGATACCAGTACGGCGCAGTATCCGCGTACTGCCGCGTGTACGGGTAGTCGCGGATGCCCCGTATCATCTCCGACTGCTCGCTCACATGGCTGAAGAACGTTCCCCAGTCCAGCAGCGTGTACGGCTGCGCCAGCATAAGAGCGATGAATGCGACTGCGCCCCCGCCGGCAACACCCCGGACGGCAGTCTCCAGCCGCCGCTCGAATCTGTCGGTCGCCGTCTTGCCGTTGAGGTTGAAGGCAAACATCAGGTGCGCGATGACGAACGGAGCGATTATCGGCAGCTGGCTCGCCTTAGTCGCAAGCCCAAGTCCCACCAGCGCGCCCGCTATCAACGAGTCGCGCGGCTTCCCGTCTCGCGCCACGCGGACCATGAAGTATAGCGCGGCAACCGCCAACATCGCCTGAAGCGTGTCCACTGCGAAGAAGTGGCTGAGCTGGATGTGTATGACCGCAAGCGCGGTCAGCGTAGCCGCAAGCAGCCCCGTCCTGCGGTCGAACGCCAGCGCCGCAATCCCATATACGGCGAGTATCGTGATGACGTCCGCGATGCCCGACACGGCCCGCCCCAGCACACGAATATCGTTGGCATCATCGAGGAACGGTCCGCCCAGTACCTGTACGAACTTCAGGACATACAGAGAAAAGCTGCCGTAGTTGAACCAGCGCGGGTTCCACGGGCTCTGCTCGGCATCGAGCAGCAGCCCAAGCTCACCAAGTCCCGGCGGCGAAATACCGAGTACCCTGTCCAGTATCGCCCGCTCGTCAGGGTGCGGCGTGTACGAAAATCCGTCATCCCACGCCAGCCCATAGAAGCGCAGCCCGAGCGCAAGCGCAAGTATGGCGATGAGCAGAATGCGCGGGATCAACCGATGACGTGCAATTGAAGTGATGAAGTTCGGTTGCTGCGCGACGTTAGAATTTCTGGTGATGTCGGATGCGTCCATAGGCATATTGTCGGATGCGCTCAACTACCGATTTCGCACCACTATCGTGCCCAGCAGCTTGTCGTGAAGCGTCTGCATCTTCTCTGCCCTGTCCCACAGCGGCCACAGGTAGTCCACCAGCCGCGCAACGCCGAAAGTCGCTTCAGTCAGGAAGCCGACAAGCAGAAACTTGATGACGAACTCTCGCAGGAATGTGTAGCCCCAGCCGGAAGGCTCGCCATTGTCCTTGATCACGCGGATGCCTACAATCTGCTTGCCGGGCGTCTGCCCCCTTCGCAGTGTGAATAGCCACCAGACGATGTAGCCTATCAGGACCACAAGCACCGCAAGCATTATGACAGCAGCTACACCGCTAAAGAGCGCTCCGAGCAACCAAGACTCCACTATCGTTTCTTCGGTGACAATCGTTCCAGACGATGTAATGATAGACTCGTCGACTACTGTCGAGGAAAAGAGAATCCCGAGAACCACGACCACAATCGCGATAATCAGCAAAATCAGAGGCAAGGCGAACCCTACAAAATCCAGTGCCCAAGCGCCCACTCGTTGCCCGTAGGACGCCAGAATCCAGTCCGGTCCCTGCTGCTCACCGCTATCTGTCGGGGTTGTATCCTGCCGCTGCATCTAACCCATCCTCAGGTAAGCCCACACGGGGCAGCCAAATGACTGCCCCGTGTGCCTGAATTCTATCGCTCTCTATCGGCATGTGTCTATCGGATGGGCATCCGCCTAGAGCACATGGTAAAGCAGCAGGTGCTCGCGCAGCACGTCGTTGGCGAAGTCGTTCTCCTCGTCGCGCAGGACGGAGTGGATGTGGTTCGCCTCGTTCTGCCGGTTGTCGTACTCCACGACGAAGTTGCCGCCGTGGATCCGATAGTAGTGCTTGCTGAAGCGCTCCATGCCACCGCCCCACGCGAAGTAGAAGTCGTCAAGCCCCTGCTCGCGTATGGCGGACATCTTGTCCTGCGCCACATCGTCGCGGATTGTGGAGACGTACTCGCTGATGATAGACATCATCATCTCGCGCTGCGTCCCGTTCATCTGCGAGCCAGGCAGCCCCTCTTCCTGCGGGAATACGGCGCGGGATGAGTTGTATGTCAGGATGTCATACGGCGCTTCGGGATAGATGACGGCGCGGCGCTGCTGCTCTGAGCTGAGACCGTTCACCAGTTCCAGCGCCAGGTCCTCCCTGTCGCCGAGGATGCGCTGTCCCTTGTCCGGGCCTGCCAGCACCTCAGCCGGGTTTGAGCCGAAGAAGAACGGCGTCGTGGAGATGACCTTGTCGCCCCAGATGCTGTAGTGCAGCGACACATGGTGTCCCTCGACACGCCATGCCCAGGGGTTTTCGGAGTCGCGCGGGTCACCGAAAACGGTGAAGTAGTACAGTTCGGGATCGCGGCGGAAGCTGACGATGCCCGCGTCCTTCTCGACCTTGCCGAGCGTGGTTTCGAGGTCGATAATCTGCGACGCCTGCTTGTACGCCCGCTCCGTCAGACCGCTCTCCATGATGCCATATGCCAGCTTGCGCTGGTTGTCGTCCATGTCGCGCAGCGCAAGGCCGTGCCTGTTCAGCGGCGGATAGTACCAGAAGACGCGCTCACCGTCCATATACTCATACGTCGCCTTGTCTCGCTGCTCCGCAGAAAGGCTGTCAAGCCAGTTCGCTGCCGCCTCCGCCATCGCCGCCGTCGCGTGCGAGTGACCGTGTCCGTTAGTGTGGGTGTGCTCCGCTGTCATAGGTGCTCCTTTCCGTTGGTTATCGTGTCCCTTTTATTCGTGCCAATCCCTTTTCTCGCCCGATGGTGAGCGTAGGCTATTTCGTTAGGCTATCAGCCGTATTATTGCGACGAAGCCCGCGGCCATGCTCAACATCGTGGTTACCTGCAACCCGACGATTACGCGCAACCAGTTGTCCATGCTGTCCAGGCGCCTTGCCATGTGAGCGACTTCACCTTCCAGCCGCGCAACCCGCGCCTCCAGTCCCTCTTGCATGCTCCCCCCTTTCAGGGCGTGCGCCCGAGTGCTCAATTGCTTGATAAACAGATTTACATACGCATGATAGCCCATCAAGAGGAAAGGAACTCTGTAGAGCGTATCAGAATACGCCTAGTCTATCATCATATCGAATGCAGTTTCATCATGGCACGGCGTTCGCTTCCTGATCACCTCTATGAGGCGGCGGCTATGCCTTACGCCTTAGTCAGTCTTTGCAGCGTCCTCAGGTCGTCCGGCGGCGTCTCCCCGGAGTTGCTGATGTTCGTGTGCGACACCTCCCCCACATAGATGTTCTTCGCCGAGTCGATGCAGATGCCGTGCGGCGAGATGAACTGCCCCACCTCCATGCCGTACCCATTCCCAAGCCGCGCAAGCGTGTTCCCCCGCCTGTCGAGCACCGAGACGCGCGGCCCTATGTTCGGCACATTGCGCTGCACTGCCATGCCCCAGCCCAGTTCTCCAACATACACTTGCTGGTCCTCTGAGATGTAAATGCCGCAGGGCCGATGAACGTTGGGCCACTGGTCCTCGAAATTCCCGTTGGCGTCGAATATCTGGATGCGGTGGTTCTCTCTGTCCGCCAGATAGACATAGCCGTCGGCGTCGGTGGCGATGTTGTGCGCGATGCTGAACTCCCCGGGGTCGGTGCCCGGCGCGCCCCACGAAAACAGCAGCTTGCCGTCCGGCGAATACTTGTGCACCCGCGAGTTGCCGTACCCGTCCGACACATATATGTCGCCCGTCTTCGGGTCGAGCGCAGTATGAGTGCAGCGATTGAAAGGGTCGCCACTGAACAATGGCGCGGGCTTCCCCGGAACGCCTATCGTCATCAGCACTTCGCCGTCAAGCGTGCACTGCCGAACCGTGTGATCGCCGTCGTCGCTACAGTACAGCGTATCGTCAGGCCCCAGACTGACGCCGTGCGCCCGCGAGAACACACCTTCGCCCCACGACTTGATGAAGTTCCCGTCCTTGTCGAACACCATCATCGGGTGCGGCCCCCGATTGAACACGTACACGTTGTCGTTGCCGTCCACCGCGACGGCGGCAACCTCTCGCCACTCATACCCCTCCGGCATCGTGTGCCAGTTCGGTTCTACCCGGTAAGCGAAGTCTCCGCTACCCAGCATGCAATCGTCTGCCATTATTTTATCCCTCCTGAATTACTCCGCAATTCCATTTGTTGTTTGTTCAGGCGTCTCGTCTATCAGCGCCAATATCCGCCCCACGAAACCGATTGCGATTGAGCGACTAAATTCAAGCTCAGGTTCTTCCATGAAATCGTGATAGAAATTAGCGTGAAACTTCTCTGCGACGCCGAAATCCGAACGGAATGCCCTATCTCCTTGCTCTTCAGCTATCTCCTCAACCGCCTGTATCAGTGCATAGTGGTTGCCGTACTTCCAACCGCGCTCCTGCTCCACCGCCATCACGGCATGCGCCGCCGCGCCCCATAGCTTATCCGACCCCTGCAGCACATCACCCTCTGCGAAGTAATTGTCGGACTTCACCAGAAAGTCCTGCGCCGTCTGTACATGCTCATCCTTTATCAATTCCGCTCTCCCTACTGACCGCCTCCCGCCATTAGAATATCTGTATCCCGGCCCAGTCTGAGTTCTTGCGCCGATTATACACGCATGCCGAACTCCTCGAAACGCTACCACGCAAGCAGGCTATTGACACTCTCCGTTATGCCATGTGATACTCATTTCGATGACTAACGTAAGCTTCCTCCGGTTCTATACCCGCTTCGGCTTTACTGGCTAACATACAGGTCGGTAGAGGTTTAGCGTCTCAATTGGACTGACGCAGAGCGATAGACAGCAACACACTCGAACCCCAGCCGACATAGGGCTGGGGTTTTTTATTGCAGTTTTCTGATTAAAGGTTAGTAAAATATACGGCAGTAAACTCACACGTACATCCGAAAGGTTATAGAATGCCCGAAAACTCCAGCGTAAGCCAGGTCGAATCAACCCGAGACACCGCCCTCGCCGAACTCGCAGCCGCCGATACCGAGGAGCAGATGGAGGCGTGGCGCATCTCCTGGCTCGGACGGCGGGGAAAGCTCACTCAGGTGCTGCGCGGCATCCGCGACCTCGCCCCTGACGAGCGCCGCAGCGTCGGCGCAGCCGCAAACCAGGCCAAAAACGCACTCGAACAAAGCCTTGCCCGGCGGCAAGACGACCTCGCGCGCGCCAGGACCGAAGCCGAAGACCGCGCCGACGCCATAGATGTAACCCTCCCCGGCTGGCCCGCGCCCATCGGCGGGCTGCACCCGACCACACAGATGCTGCGCGAGATCTGCGACGCCTTCGCCTCCATGGGCTTCGATGTCGTGGAAGGCCCCGAAGTCGAATGGGACCTCTACAACTTTGAGATGCTCAATATCCCGAAGGGCCACGCCGCCCGCGACATGTGGGCGACCCTCTGGGTAGATGAGCCTGACGAAGACGGTGACTACCCCATGCTCATGCGCACCCAGACCTCGCCGATGCAGATTCGCACGATGCAGGGGCGCAAGCCCCCCGTCCGCGTGGTCGTCCCCGGCAAGTGCTACCGTTACGAGGCAACCGACGCCACCCACGAGTGGCACTTCTACCAGGTCGAAGGCTTGGCGGTGGACAGGGGCATCACGTTCGCCGACCTCAAGGGCACACTCTACGAGTTCGCGCGCCGCATCTTCGGCGAGGAGCGGCAGGTGCGCTTCCGCTGCGACTACTTCCCATTCGTCGAGCCCGGCGTGGACATGTCCATCTCCAACTTCAAGGACCCGGAGACCGGCAAGCGTCCCATCAACCGCGACGAAGACTGGATAGAGATACTGGGCGCGGGCATGGTGCATCCGAAAGTCCTTGAAGGCGTGGGGCTGGACCCACAGATATACACCGGATTCGCATTCGGCATGGGCCCCGAGCGCATCGCAATGCTCAAGTATGGCATCGAGGACATCCGTCTGTTTTACTCCAACGACCTGCGCTTCCTGAGCCAGTTCTAGCACGGATGCTATACTGACGACAGACTTACACGGCGCTGCCCACGCGCCCGGAGGTGACCAATGGTTGTACAGCCTTCAGGCAAAAATATCGTTAAGCCGCAGGCAGAGTACGACGACCTGACAATTGAATACCCTTACGAGGACGATGAACTCTTGGCAGAAACCGAGTACCAGTATGAGCCTTTGACTTACGCCGTCGCCGCGCTGAAGGCTCATTTCAGCAGCCGTGACGATGTTTACGCACAGGGCGATATGTTCGTGTACTATCGCATGAACGACCCCAGTTCCGTAGTCGCGCCTGATGTGTTCGTGGTAATCGGTGCGCAGGGCAACCATAAGCGCAATTCGTGGTTCACTTGGCGCGAGGGCTACAGACAGCCAAACTTCGTCTTGGAGATAGCGTCCGAAAGCACCTGGCGGTGGGACGCAAGCGGCAAGCGCGACATATACGCCGAAATAGGCGTAACCGAGTACTGGCGCTTCGACCCCACCGGCGAATGCTTCAATCCCCCACTCATAGGCGAGCGTCTGGTGAACGGGGAGTATCGCCCCATCGAAGTTACCGACGACGACGGGATATTGCGCGGACGCAGCGATGTGCTGAGTCTCGACATCTGCGTGCGCGATGAGCTGGAGCTGAGGCTGTACGATCCTGTGCGCGGCGAGTGGCTGATGTACTATCAGGAAGTGCAAGACGCGCTCCAAGCCGAGCGCTCAGCCCGCGAAGCCGCTGAACAGCGCATCCGAGAACTTGAAGCGCAACTTACCCGCCGACAGAACAACGACTCGTCCTGACCCTTCTCACCGCTGACCGACATCCGACTAACTAAGGAACTCCCCAAATGCGCGTACCCCTATCCTGGCTCAGAAACTACGTCCAATTCGACATCCCCGCCAGCGAGCTGGCGCACCGCCTCACTATGGCAGGCAACGAAGTCGGCGATGTCGAAATCATCGGCGCGGAACTCGACCCTGAGCGTCTGGTCGTCGGCCATGTGCTCAGCCTCGACCCGCACCCCAATGCCGACCGCCTGATGCTGCCCACCGTGGACATCGGCAATGGCGAGACCGCTACCGTAGTCTGCGGCGCGCCCAATGTCGCCGCCGGACAGAAGATCGCATTCGCCATGGAAGGCGCAATGCTCATCAATCCGCGCTCCGGCAAGCCCGACGCACTCAAGGCAGCGACCATACGCGGCGTTCGCTCCGCAGGCATGGTCTGCTCTCCGCTAGAGCTTGGGCTTAGCGACGACCACGAAGGCATACTCGTACTCGACGATGACGCCCCTGTCGGCGTGCCCCTCGCCGAGTACATCGGCGACGCTGTCCTCGACGTAGAAGTCACGCCCAACCGCCCCGACTGTCTCTCCATACTCGGCATCGCCCACGAGGTCGCAGCCCTCACTGGTGGGACTGTCACCGAGCCGGACTTGTCCTACCCCGAAGACGATACGCCCATAGAATCGCTGGCAAAGGTCGAAATCGCCGACCCTGACCTCTGCTTCCGCTACACCGCGACCCTCATACACAACATCCAGATAGCCGAGTCCCCCCAGTGGATGCAGGACGCCCTTACGAAAGCGGGCTTGCGCCCCATCAACAACATCGT
This sequence comes from Dehalococcoidia bacterium, assembly GCA_965203955.1. Taxonomy (GTDB): domain Bacteria; phylum Chloroflexota; class Dehalococcoidia; order Lucifugimonadales; family JADFKI01; genus Bin90. Next base: position 1,598,764 of record OZ241923.1, read on the forward strand.
AGATATCACCAACTACGTCATGCTGGAGTACGGCCAGCCCCTCCACGCCTTCGACTTCGGCAAGGTGCGCGACAGCACTATCATCGTGCGCGCCGCCCGCCCCGGCGAAGAATTTGAAACGCTCGACGGCGCAACCCGCAAGTTGCAGCCGCCAATGCTTTGCATAGCCGACCCGCAGGTTGCCATCGGTCTCGCCGGCGTCATGGGCGGCGCGAACACCGAGATCGACGACACGACAACCACCGTCCTGCTGGAATCCGCCAACTTCCACGCCATCAACACGCGCCGCACCCGTCTCGCCCTCCGCATGGACAGCGAGGCGTCATACCGCTTCGAACGCGGCATCCGACCCGAGCTAGCCCCTCGCGGCCTGCGCCGCGCAACCCAGCTCATGCTTCAGCTCGCCGGCGGCACCGCCTCAAAGGGCATCCTCGACATCTACCCCGACCCAGCGCCCATGCCCTCCGTGCAGATAAGCCGCCACCGCATCCGCCAGGTGCTCGGCGTTGACTACACCATGCAGCGCGTACAGGAAACCCTCGAATCGCTCGGCTTCGAGCGCGATCACGCACCCGAAAGCATCATGCCCACGATGGACGCCTTCACGGTCGGCAGCACGCCCGAGCCGGACAGCGTCATCTGGATGAAGCCCCCGTACTGGCGCTCCGACATCACCATCGAGGACGACATCGTGGAGGAACTCGCCCGCATCATCGGATACGAGAGCATCCCCACCACGATGATCTCCACGCCCATACCGCACGGACAGCCGCAGGCGAGCCGCGTCTTCCGCGAGCGCGTCAAGGACATCCTCACGGCAACCGGCTTGCGCGAGACCATCTCCTACTCCCTCGTCAGCGCCCACATGCTGGAGCGCGTCGGCATTGACACCGGCGACACCGACGTCATGCGTATAGCAAACCCCATGAGCAGCGAGTTCACCCTCCTCCGCACCAGCCTGCGCGCCAGCATCCTCAGCACACTCGCGAGCAACCGCCGCATCTCGCAGGCCGACGGCATCCGCATCTACGAAATCGGCAACGTCTATCTTCCCAAGGAAGAGGCGCGCGAGCGCGACCTGCCCGACGAGCGCGAGATGCTCGTCGGCGTCCTCTGCGGCACCCGATTCCCCATGTCTTGGAACGCGCCAACCGGCGATATGGGCTTCTACGACGGCAAGGGCATCTTGGAAGCTCTGTTTGCTGAGCTTCGAGCCGAAGTCCGATACGAAGCATTTGGCGACGACCCCATCCTGCGAAACGGCAGAACGGCGCAGCTCCTTTGCGGAAATGCCCCGGTCGGCGTCATCGGCGAGGTTCGGCAGGCCGCACTGGACCGCTTCGACATAGACGGCGCGCCTGTCGCCCTGTTCGAGATCGACCTCGCATCGCTGCGAGCCGCCCTCCCCGGCGAAACGCTCCAGCACAACCCAGCGAACTCCTATCCCCAGTCCTACCGCGACCTCGCGCTCATCGTCGATGCCGACGTCACCTCCGCGCGCATACAGCGCATCATCGAGCGCCACCGCATGGTCGCCCGAAGCATTCCCTTCGACATCTACGAAGGCGAAGGCATCCCCGAAGGCAAGCGCTCCCTCGCATACCGCATCGTATTCCAGTCCCCGCGCGGCACCCTAACTTCCGAGCAAGTCGACGGCTACCAGTCCAACATCCTCCAGCAACTCCAACGAGAACTCAACGTCGAACTCCGCGACTGACCATCGGGAGGGATTCATGGCAACTACAACACTCATGACCGCAGCCGAACTGTTGGCAATGCCTGACGACGGCTTCCGCCGCTACGAACTCGTAAGAGGAGAACTAATAACCATGCCACCTGCCGGCGGAGAACACGGTGCAATCGGAATTAGGGCCGCGGTAAGGATTGGCGTCCTCGTCGAGCAGAACGACTTGGGCGTAGTCTTCAACTCTGACACGGGATTCATTGTTGAAACGGATCCGGACACCATTCGCGCACCCGATGTCTCATTCTTGCGAAAAGAGAACATCCCCCCTGAAGGCATCCCCAGAGGCTTCATCCCCGGCGCGCCCGACCTCGCCGTCGAAGTCATCTCTCCATCCGACTCCTACACCGAAGTCGCCGAAAAAGTCGCCCAGCTTCTCGAAGCCGGAACCCAGCTCGTAGTCCTGATAGACCCACGCACCCGCACGGTCGCCCTACACCACCATAGCGGCGCGATAGACAGGCTCACCGACACCGACACCCTCACATTCGGTGATGTTCTGCCGGGCTTCCAGTGCCTGGTCGCTGAGTTGTTTGTGCAGTAAGAGGTGTGAGGTGTAAAGTTGGCGAGAGTTACCCAAATCGTAACGGCAGAAGACTACGACCGTGCATTGACGAGAATGAACGAGATATTTCAAGCGGAGACTGGCACGCTGGAAGGCGATGAGCGGGATGCCCTCTTTGACCTTATCGAGGAGTATGAGAACGAGCATTTCAGTCTCGAGGAGCATCCTGTCTTGCAAATAATGGAGCGCGCTAAAGCGAACATGCCCAAACACTTAGTGCCCGAGGATGTGCCGGCAGATGCCGCCCAAAGCTACAAGCATTACATGTATGGCTCGCCGAAAAAAGCGGTCTAGTCAGACAAGACCTACCCTGCAAATCAACGCTGACCCCCCATGCCCTACCAAACCCTCACCAACATCCGCGTCATAGACGCCTCCACCGGCATCGCAGGCCCCTACGCAGGCAAGATGCTCGCCGACTACGGCGCTGACGTCATCAAGCTCGAACTGCCCGACGCGCCCGACCACTCGCGCGCCGCAGGCGCGTTCCCCGACGCCACCCCGCACCCCGAAAAGAGCGCCCTCTACCTCCACCTCAACGCCGGCAAGAAGGGCATCACCCTCGATCCCTCTACGCCCGACGGCAGGCGCATCTTCACCGAACTCGCCAGCCAGAGCGACGTCGTCCTTGAGAGCTTCCGCCCCGGGCAGATGGCGGACTGGCGCGTCGGCTACCACGACCTTTGCGAAGTCCGCGCCGACATCGTTATGACCTCCGTAACTCCCTACGGCCAGTCCGGCCCACACAAGGACTACGAGTACACCGAGCTGACCATCTTCGCTTCGGGCGGCGCGATGCACCGCGAGGGATTGCCCGACCGCGAGCCGCTGCGCTACGGCGCCGAGATCGCCCAGTACTTCAGCGGCACCACCGCAGCGGCAGCCACCATGATCGCCCTCTTCGGCGTCGCCATGCACGGCGAAGGCGAGTGGATCGACATCTCCATGCAGGAGTGCTTCGCTGGCCATCCACACCAGGTCGGACGCCGCACGCCTTGGATATACGGCAACGAGCCAGACCCCCGCAAGCCTCCACGCCTCGCAGCCGCAGGCATGCGCGAACCCTACGCTGTCGGCTCGTTCCGCTGCAAGGACGGCTATGTCAGCTTCCTGCCGCTCGGCTCGCGCATGTGGCCCCAGCTCGCCCGCATGATCGACCGTCCCGACCTCATCACCGATCCACGCTTCAGCACTCCCGACGACCGCACCGAGCGCCGCGAAGAGCTTGAAGCCATCTTCCAGGCATGGTTCGACGACCACACCCGCATGCAGGTCTTCGCCGCCGGACAGCGCGAGATGCTGCCCTGCGCCCCCATCATGGAAACCCCGGAGGCGCTCCAAAACCTGCACTTCCGCGAGCGCAGCTACTTCGTTGACCTCATGCACTCCGACGCGGGCGCACTCACGTACACTGGCCTGCCATTCCGTCTCTCCGACAACGACGTCACCCCGAACACACCCGCCCCGCGCCTCGGACAGCACAACGCCGAAATCTACGCCGACCTCCTCGACATCACTCCCTCCGAACTTGCCGAACTGCACGCAAAAGGTGTAGTTTAGTCTCCAGCAAATCCCCCCCTTGAAAGAGTTCCTTCCACTTCGATGGGAGAAGTTCAGGATGTGGTGACGAAAGCCATAAGTGCGACTATGAGTAGAGAACTGCTTGAAAAGGGATTTTGGTTCGACAAGCGAATCAGTTACGAGATTGTCAGTGGAATACAGAGACAGCTGATCCGATGGACAGGTGAGGTAATTAGGCGTTACAAAGTAGTTCCTTTCGATTACAACAGAGAAGAAGCAATGGTCAGCCATCTGGCGACGGCAGCCGACAGAGCCAAATTTTTCGTGATACAAGAATATCCCATTACAGTTTCGAGCTCGGACGAACGGCGCGCCGACTTGTTGATTAAGTATGGCGTTGAACAACGTGAGGCTTGTGTATTTGAAGTTAAGAAAAGGGATATTCGTCCAGACCCATGGTTCTTCAGAACTGACATTGATAACGCCCTCAACACATTTGAATCCGAGTGGAATCGAGTAGTGGAGTATGCATCCCAAGTAGCAAAATACCAGTGCGCTTTGGTGGGAATGAAAGTGCTCGCAAGCGCTAATGGATATAACCACAGCCGCTCATTGGAAGATCCGGAGGCGCAAATTCGGGCTGAATATTATGAGAGGTTTAATCTCCGATATTCTTACTTGGAAAGTACGGTGAAGAGGGCTCGTTCGAATCGCGTAGATAAATCAGTAGCGCCACCAAATTTCTATTGGGGCTATATACTAAGGCATAAACTTGCCCAAAAAGAGCTAGAACGAGCATTTGAAAGAAGAGATTCGGAATTTGCCATTGGCATGCTGTGGTTAGGCAGGGCATCTCAATCCCGGTAAATTCACGGAGATGAGTCTGCCAACTAACCAACTCACTGAAAGTCCAGCAGATTATCGATCTTTCTACCTAAATCTTTGTCAGCCCCGGAGAAAGCATGAAGAAATCGCCCCTGCACGGCATCCGCGCCCTCGAACTCGCCGAAATCTGGGCAGGCCCCTTCTGCGGCGTCCTGCTCGGCGACATGGGCGCTGAGGTCATCAAGGTTGAAGCGCTCCAGCGCATGGCGCGCGGCCCCATACGCCCCGGCCCCAACACGCCCGGCTATCCCGACTACGACCCCGGAGAGCGACCCTGGAACCGGCAGGGCAACTTCAACGCCACCAACCGCAACAAGCTCGGCATCACACTTGACCTCACCAGCGAGCAGGGCGTCGCCGCCTTCAAGGAACTCGTCGCCATCAGCGACATCGTATTCACCAACTACGCATTCGGTGTGATGGACAGGCTCGGCTTAGGGCACGAAATTCTGCGTGCAATCAAGCCAGACCTCATCGTCCTCTTCACACCCGGATATGGCAACACCGGCCCATACCGCGGACACCGCAGCATGGGCATGGCGATAGACGCGATGACCGGACACTCCGCGCTGCGCGGCTATCCGGACCTCGATCTCTCCCACAACTCGCTCGTTCATCACCCCGACGCCGTAGCCGCTGTAACCGCGACATTCGCCATCAACGCCGCCCTCCACCACCGCGTCCGCACCGGCCAGGGGCAGTTCATCGACCTGTCGCAGGCAGAGGCGTTCATGCCTCACATGGGCGAAACCTTCCTGGAAGTTCAGATGACAGGCAGATCCCGCGAGCGTCGCGGCAACAGCCATCCGCAAATGTCCCCGCACGGCTGTTACCCTTCCCTCGGCGAAGACGAATGGGTTGCCATTGCCGTCCGCAGCGACGACGAGTGGCGTCGTTTCTGCGATGTTGTCGGGCAGCCCGAACTGATCACGGACTCGCACTTCGCAACGCTTGACGACCGCATCGCCAACCGTGCAGCCCTCGACGCAATAGTCAGCGAATGGACGGCGCAGCTAAACCGCCACGAAATCGCCACGAAATTACAGGAGCGGGGCATCCCATCAGCCCCGGTCCTCAACTGCGGACCAGACACCTACGACGACCCGCACCTGCAAGCCCGCAACTACTTCCAACTCATCGACCAGCCCGACACAGGCATATACCCTATGAGCGGTCCCGTCTGGGCAACCCTCTCCCACACCGATCGCGACACCGCACTTGAAGACACCCCACGCCTGCCCGACCGCCACGAACCCGCGCCCACACTCGGCCAGCACAACGAGTACCTGCTGCAAGACCTCCTCGGCTACACCGCAGACACCCTTAAGGAACTTGAGCGCGCCAGCGTCATCGGCACCGTGCCCATCGAAGGCGCCGACATGGGCGGCGTCCGCCGCTTCGCCCGCGAGCAGCAATCCGGCGCGGCTGCCTCATAGATGAGCTGGCCGGAATGAACTGGATAATCCTCTCCTTAGCCAGCGCAGTCTTCTTCGCGGTCATTTCCGCGCTGGACAAGATTCTCATCCAGCAGTACATGCCCAGTTTCAGGGTCTTCATCGTGCTGGTTGGCTTCTGCCAGTTCGGGCTCGCAATCTTCGCAATCCCGCTCTCCGAATTCAGCGGCTACGGCATGGACACGCTGCTCATATCAGCCGGCTCCGGCGTGCTCTCCGGCATCTATCTGGCAATGATGTTCTGGGTAATGCGCACCCAGGACGTCTCCCGCGTCGTTCCCGTAACCTCCACGCATACCATCTTCGTCGCCATCCTCGCGATGGTCTTTCTCGCGGAGGTCATATCCACCCTCGCATGGTTCGGCATAGTCATTACCATGATCGGCGCCGCGCTCATGTCCCTCGGCCCCACAATGCGCGAGTCCGAGCGTGACCAGAACCAGGTGATCCCCTTCCTCCTGCTCCTCGTCGCCAGCTTCGCCTTCGGCCTCAGCCAGTTCCTCGCCAAGGTCGTCGCCGAGGACATAGACATCTGGTCGCTCTTCTTGTGGCGCGCCGTCGGCATGGGACTCACCCTGAGCGGCTGCCTCTACAGACCCCGCATACTCCCCGACCTCATCAGGACCATCCGCTCCCCCGTCCCGATCGGCCTCACCATAATCACCGAAGGCGTTCTCGTCCTCGGTGCCGTATTCCTGACGCTGTGGGCAATCTACTCCGGCCCCGTCTCTCTCGTCGTAACCGTTATGTCCGTGCGCCCCCTCTTCGTCTTCATCCTCGGCATCGCGCTCAGCCTCGGCATCTACCGCGTCCTCGACGAACCCCTCGAAGGCAAGATACTGGCCGCCAAGCTCCTCGCCATAGTCCTGACCATAGGCGGCGTAGTCGCCGTCTCCATCAACTGACCAACTGAAGGTCGTTGCATCCTTCCCTTTCGAGAGACAGCGACTATAATAGTAGTGGAGCATGAAATGGTCACTATAAACACAACTGACGATCTGCTAAGGCTGCTGGAAGAGAACCCGGAGTTCCGCGAAGCCGTGAGACAGGTCATACTGACCCAAGAGCTTACCTCGCTTCCGGCGGTGTTTGGCTCATTTGCAGCCGAGATGCGCGACTTCCAGTCCGAGACGAAAGACTTCCAATCCGAAATGCGCGACTTCCAGTCCGAGATGCGTGAATTCCAATCTGAGACGAAAGACTTCCAGTCCGAGATGCGCGGCTTCCAGTCCGAGATGCGCGGCTTCCAGTCCGAGATGCGCGGCTTCCAGTCCGAGATGCGCGACTTCCAGTCCGAGATGCGTGAATTCCAATCTGAGACAAAAGACTTCCAGTCTGAAATGTGCGACTTCCAGTCTGAAATGCGGGCTGAACTGAAGACTCACACAAACGATATCGGCGTTCTCAAGGGCCTCGGCCTCGAATCAAAGCTATACAACCGAGGTTCGGCATACATAGCGACGCTGATGAACGTCTATGACATAACCAGAATCAGAGTGGCAGAGAGGGACGAGAACTCAGCGGAATTCAACGGCCAACTCCGCGATGCTCTGGAGAGCGGCAGCATCACAATGGACGACTACAATCGTGTCCTGCGGACAGACATGATTATGACCGCTCGCGCGCCGGGCGCCACCGCCCCAATCTATATCGTTGTTGAGGCTTCCTACACAGTTCACCGTTCGGACATTCGAAAGGTCATGCAGACTAAGTCCGTCCTTGATAAGGTGTTCCCCGATGCGGAATCATCCACGGCCATTTTCTATACAAACATTCAGCCATTCATTATGGATGAAGCTGCCGAATCCGGTGTCCACCTCATTGAAATGGATCCTCTCGAATAAAGACAATCCCACTTCAGCATCTGCCCGGGTCTCCCCTCATATATGCCACCGTCTTCTCCAGCCCTTCGAGCAGCCCCACTCTCGGCGCCCAGCCCAGAACTCGCTTTGCCCTGGAAGAATCAAGCCTAAAGTGGCGCACGTCTCCGGGACGGGGGGCGTCATATATAGGCGGTGCATCGTAGCCCGTCAGCCCCTTCAGGTGCCGGAAAATCTCGTTGACCGAAGTCCCTTTCCCCGTCCCGATGTTGACAACCAATGAATCGTCGTGGCTCATCGCGGCGTTGTGCGCCTCAACGCAGTCGTCCACGTATATGTAGTCTTTTGTTTGCTCCCCGTCCCCGAAGATTCGCACCGCGTCCCCGTCGAGCATCTGCCTTGTGAAGATCGAGACCACACCCGACTCCCCGTGCGGACTCTGCCTCGGCCCGTAGATGTTCGCATATCGCAGCACCTTCAGAGGTGTCGACTCCGGCAGCAGCATGCGAAAGTAGCGCTCCGACGTCCACTTGCTGAGCGCGTACCCGCTCACCGGACGGATCGGATGCTCCTCGTCGCACGGCAGGTAGTCAGGCTCCCCATACAGCGCGCCCCCCGTATTGACGTATAGCACCTGCTCGCAGCCCGTCTCCACCGCCGCACGGCACACATTCAGCCCTCCGATGATATTCACTCGCGCGTCCAGAACAGGGTCGCTCATCGAGACCGGAACGGACGCCTGCGCCGCTAGGTGCGAGATAACGCCGGGACTGAACGACTTCGCCAGGCTCACGAACTCATCGTCGGAGACATCGAGATCAGCGAACTCGGCGTCGGACGACAGGTTAGTGGAAGTCCCCGCGGAGAGATCGTCCACAACTAGCACCTCGTGCCCCTCCGCAACCAGGCCATCCACCACATGCGACCCGAAAAACCCGGCGCCTCCCGTCACAAGAATCTTCGTCAATTGTCCCTCCCAAAAATTGCGTTGCCGGTCATGCTGCAAAGTCTCCCCACCGATGGGAGCAACAGTGTACAGGAATTCACACAAATCTCAAGGCATGCATCATCCCCTCACAACATCGGAAGCGTCTCCCACCACGCCTTCCCGCACGCAGCGACCACAGCCGCACTACGCCCCCGGCCTCTCCACCCGCACGGTGATAATATCCGCTCCGCTGTACTGCTGGTGTCGCACCGACGACGCATACGCCCTCAGCAGTTGCAGCGACAGCTCGTTCTCCACCACCGCCTCCGAGTCGTGCTGCTGCAACTGCCGTACCCGGTCCTCGATGTTCATGTCTCCCCCGCCCCCGATGAATTCCAGCTCCGCAACCTCTCCCTCGCTCGACGCTACCACCACAAGCTGCCGCTCCTCCTCCGCATCCTCGGCCTCTCCCGTCAGATCCAGCGGCGCAAGCGTCAGCAGCGTCTCCTCCCCCACCGCGCTCAGCCGGTTCTTCATCGCGTCGTCCCATCCCCTGCGCTCCGCAAACCGCTCCATGAACTCGTTCAGCTCCGGCAGCGACTCGATGTCCAGCTTCGACTCGAACCGCATCCGCCGCGGATTCGTGAACTCTAGGTACAGGATCATCACAATCGCCCCGAACCCGCCCGTCGTTATCCCACTCTTCATCAGCGCGTTCACCACCGCCCCAAGGTCCGGCAGGTTGAACAGCCCGAACTGGAACGCCGCCCCGATCCAGAAGCACACCCCAGCCACGGCCACCTTCTGCCCGTCACGCTCGTTCTGGATCACAGTCCGCGCCCCGTCCACGAACAGGCTCCCCGTTACCATCACCAGGTAACCCGTCATCACCGGCCCCGGTATCGTGCTCAGCAGCCCCGATACCTTCGGCACGAACGCCATCGCAATGAAAATCAGCCCGATGCAGTACCCTACGCTCCGCGCCGCAACCCCCGTCGTCTGCGTGAAAGATACGATCCCCGGATTGATGATATTCGGCACCGCCCCGAACACGCTCGCGATCAGGTTCGTCACGCCCCCGCCCGCCAGCGTCGCCTGCACCTCCCGGAAGTCCACCGCCCTGTCGCCTCGGTGCGCCGCGTGCTGCATCGCTATTGACGCCCCGTTCGCCTGTATCGCGATAATCACCCCCAGGAACACGAACGACGGCACCAGCGTCCAGAACGAAATCCCGAAGTTGAACCATATCCGCGGCAGCTCGCTGGGCAGCCCCACCCACTTCGCGTCCACAACACGGTCGAAGTCATAGATCCCCACCGCAACGGCAACCACGCACCCGATCACGATCCCCACCAGCGGACCCCACAGCCGCAGTATGCCCGGCCGCCGCAGGCTCAGCCCTGCAATCACCACCAGTGTCACGAACGCCGTCAGCGTCGCCGCTTTCGGCTCAACCAGCGACGCCTTGTCCAGCAGGTCGAACACCACCGACGCCAGCGTAATCGACAGGATCATCATCACCGTCCCACCCACGATCGGCGTAACCACCCGCCGCAGGATGAACAGCCACCGCGAAATCGCAAGCTGCGTAACCGCCGAAATCAGCACCAGCGCAGCCAGCGTTCCCGGTCCGCCCTCAGCCACCGCCGCGATGCAGAACGGAATCGAAAACGCCGCCGTGAACATCGGCAGCACAGCGCCCCCGCCAATCGGCCCGATCCGCCGCACCTGGATCAGCGTTGACACGCCCACCACCACCAGCGACGCAAACACCATCCATATCAGGTACGCCTCGTCCATCCCAGCCGCCTCCGACACCACCACCGGCGTAACCAGCAGCGTAGCCGACGCGATCAAGCTGAACTGCGCGCCAAGACCCAGCGACGAAAGCACCGGCGGCCTTTCGTGCGCCTCATATCGCGGATTCCCTGAAGAAACAGCAGTAGCCAATACCGCCTCCCACTGCTATCGCAAAGTACCACTCCAACACCCCAAACCATACCACAATTGAGTACAGAAATTAGCGCTTCTTGCCCTTGATGGGGGAAGGCTGGGCCGGGAATGATATATCATGTCCACCCACTGGCAACTGATAACTACGCTTTTGGCGACTCCGCGATCATCCGGTCCAGCACATTCGCCGTGATCGCCTGCGCCATCGGCTGCACGCCTAGCGTCCCCGGGCTGCTCCCCACCGTCACCGAGTTCGTCGCCAGCCGCGCCGGTATATGCCCCGGCGGGCACGACAGCCCCTCCGGCCACCATATCGTCCCCGCGTTGAACACCCAGTTTCCACGCTCGCACGGATAGACCACCGCCGCATGAGCAGGTTCACGAGGCTCCTTGAACCCCTGGAACAGCTCGCTCTCCGCCACCGCCTCCAGCCCCGGAATGTCGGCGGGTGTGCCGTGATACTCCCACCCTATAATCGCCGGAATGCGGTCGCCCTCGCTCACACCCATCCCCTCGTATATCCAGTGACCCGCGTTCCTGACCACCCAGTCCCCGTACCCCGGCCCGTAGCTCGTCACCCCCATCAGTCCCGCCTCCTCCCTGTCGAACAGCCTCTTGCGGGAGAACACCCGGCACGGTTCTCCTCCCACCTCGCTCTCGTGAAACTCGATCTCCCAGTACACCGAGTTCCCCGAGAAGAACCCGATGCTCATTCCCGCGTCCCGCGCCGCCACCACGTTCTCGAACATCTCCCGCGACCAGTACTCGTCGTGCCCCACCGACAGCAACGCCTTGCACCGCTCCAGCACGGACGCGTCCAAGTGCAGGTCCATGTTCGAGCAGTAAGCCACGTCGTACCCCTGCTCCTCCAGCCAGAACGCCATCGGAAACTCCCACAGCAGGAACTCCCCCGACCCCAGCGACAGCGGCGCGTCCAGCACCTGGCAGTATTTCGCGTATGGTCGGTCGAAGCTCGCCCGCACCTCCGTTCCCTGGTACCACACGTTCGGCGTCCCGTCCGTGTATATCGAGTCGTTCCCCGGCCACTTGTTGTACGCCTGCCATGTCATGTCGCTCACCTGGAACAGCAGGTCCGCCGCCCGCCGCGACTTCACCACGAACGTGATGTAGCTCTGCACCCCATACTGACCATCCTCCGCCCGCGTCAGCTTCGCCAGATAGACGCCGCTCTCCCAGTCGTCCGGCGCCGTCAGCCGCACGCTCGCCTCCCACGTGCACTCCCGCACCCGCTGCATCCCCATCGCCGGCACCGGCTGCGCTCTTCCCCGGTACGGCCCCATCTGCCCCATGTGCCTGCCACCCATCCCGCCGTACCAGCCCAGCCGGTAGAAGTCGATCGTGAACTCGCCCTCCGGCTCCATGCTCACCATCAGGTCGATGGACTCGCCGGGGTACACGCTCGTCTTCGACGCGTATCCCTGTATCGCCGACGATGTCAGGTGCCGCACCAGCGGAAACGACGCCAGCGTAACCGGATCGTCGAACCGCACATTCCGCAGCTGCCACTCAAGCGTCCCTGCCTCGCGGTTCTCCGCCACCGTCGGGTTGTCATTCGCAGTGCTCATCTTGCCCCCATATCTGCTAATGTAGTGTGTAGTCAGGTGCCGCAGCCCCGGTTGAAGTTACCACAAGCCGTTCGGCATTGAACAGTGCGCCCATACCGCGTATCTTTGGAACACGATTGCAGGGTCAACAGGCACGCAAGCCACAGGAGGGAACCACATGGCAGCGAATCAGGAAGGCCGCATACTGTCACTTCATATCTGCGTAGGCCATTTCGAGCCGATGAAGGACGCCGACAACGTGGATGTTCTCACCGGCTTCGGCATCGAGGGCGACCGCCACGCCTCCGAGCACCCGGCGCGCAGAAGGCGGCAGGTGCTGCTCATGGACAAGGAGACGCTCGACCACTTCGGACTGGAGCAGGGGCAGATACGCGAGAATATCACCACGGCGGGCATAGACCTCGCGTCGCTTCCCAGGGGACAGCAGCTTTCGCTCGGCGATGACGTCGTGCTGGAGATCACCGGCGACTGTGAGCCTTGCGCCTTCATCGAGGGCATCCGAGATGGCCTGCGCGCAGAAATTGAAGGCAGACGCGGCATGCTCGCCTATGTCACAAGCGGCGGCTCCCTTAAAGTCGGCGACGCCGTAAAGCCCGTTTAGATGCACAGATCAAGCTGAAAGTTCCTTCCCCCTCGATGGGGGAAGATTAGAGCCTGTCCTGAGCTTGCCTAAGGAATGGAGGTGAATATGCTATTGAAAATGCACCACACCGGCTTCGTCGTCAGCGACCTCGATCTCGTCGCAAACTTCTACGAGAATGTGATCGGGCTGACGCCGCTGCCCCGTCGCGAGCGCGACGGCGGGCCCATCTCACAGATTCTCGGCTACGAAGGAACGCACATCAAGATTGCCGAGTTCACTCACGGCGAATACATGCTGGAACTGATCGAATATGTGCACCCTCCCGGCTCGGACGCCCACATCAGGGAGCGCAACTCGTTCGGCGCGTCCCACATCGCCTTCGTAGTGGAGGACATCAACGAGGCTTACGAACGGCTCATCGCAAACGACGCGCAACGGCTCAACCCTCCTATCGAGATAGTTGACGGCAAGAAGGGCTGCTACCTGCAAGATCCGGACGGCAACTGGGTGGAACTGCTGGAACTGGGCTAGAAACTTGCATGGATGCACAGGATAAACAGGATTTCCTCAGACCTGTCCCTCCTCCGTTGGAGGAGCGGACTTTATCCTGTCCATCCTGTATATTGATGTCAAACTCTACCCCTTGCGGCATGCCATTGCAGCGAATAAGATTAGTGTCACTATGGCAGAACCCAAGCTGGAATTCACCAACCTGAGCAGACTGAATGCCGACGCCGTTGGCGAGCCTGGCAAGCGCACCTTTCGCATCCTTGCGGACAGCGATAGCAGCAGCGCCGTGCTATGGCTCGAAAAAGAGCATCTCTACGAGCTCGCGATGGGCATACAGCAGCTCATCGGCAACCTGCCCGAGAACGCCGGCGCCGACGGTCACATATCGCACGACCGCGAAGCCCCGGGGCTGACGAGACTGGAGTTCAGGATCGGAAAGCTCGCGCTCGGGCACGACGGCAACAACGGCATGTTCCTCATAGACGCCTACGACTTCGAGGACGCCAACGAAGAAGCCGCCACCATCCGGATCTGGATGGACCGCGGGCAGATGGAGAGCTTTTCCGAAGAAGCGCTGCAGGTCTGCGCCGCGGGCAGGCCGATCTGCCCACTTTGCGACAGGCCGATCGACCCGTCCGGCCACGCCTGTCCCCGCGTCAACGGCCATGCCCAGATCGGCATCGAATAACCGGGCATCGCCTAGCCGGGCATCGAACAACCGCCATCCCCACTGAGCAAGTCACTCCCAGTGAACAGGGCAGTGGGCGGTGATATGCCCCGCTCACCAGAGCGGCTATAAGATTGATACTACGCCTTGCCTCGAAGACGACGCAGACGCCCAAGCCAACCCCAGCCCCAGCGCTCGGATGCCGTCCCCATCCAGTTGTCGGAGGAGGACTCAATCCCGCTGCTGGAATCTGCCGAGGTCATCGGTGGCTACCGCATGCCATACGGCTCCAACTACACATTCCTCGTGCATCTCGACGCGGGCGACGGCAAGTGCATCCGCGCTATCTACAAGCCGCGCGACGGTGAGCGCCCCCTCTACGACTATCCCAGCGGCACTCTGTACCAGCGAGAGCATGCCACCTTCATCCTCAGCCGCGCGCTCGGCTGGCCCAAGGTGCCTCACACGCTCGTCCGTGAGGGACCTTATGGCATAGGCTCCATGCAGATGTACATCGACTGCGACCCTGACATCACATACTTCAGCCTTATCGAGGAGTACGCGGACGAGCTTGCCAAGTTCGCAGTCTTCGATCTGATTGTGAATAACGGCGACAGAAAGGCGGGGCACTGCCTCCAGGACGATGCGGGCGACATCTGGAGCATTGACCACGGGCTGACCTTCCACCCGCTGTTCAAGCTTCGCACCGTCATGGTGGAGTTCTGGGGCAAGCCGATACCGGACGGGCTTACGGACGACCTAGAGAAGCTGCTCGCCACCCTGCAATCGCCGACCGAGAGTCTGCCCTACATCCTCGGCGAGCTAATCGATACGGGCGAGATGCGCGCGCTGATGCAGAGACTTGAAATCGTCATCGACCAGGGCAAGCTGCCCGTGCTGGACCCGTACCGCAACGTCCCATGGCCGTGGGTGTAGCGGTGGGACGGATCAGGCGATGTGGCGCAGGTATCGCTCCATCTCGCAGGCGAACCAGAGCGACAGCGCCCCACCACGCTCGTCCCAGCCGAATATAGCGGGCCTGTCAAGGTACTCGCGTGTGCTGGACATCACGCCTGTGCCTGTGCAGACGTCAACCAAGCCGCCCTCTTCGTCTATGCGCTCGGACACGCCCTGCCACGCCAGCATGAGAGCGTCCCTGTACGAATCGTCGAGCCAGCCGAGCCGCATGCCACGCGCCATCGCGTAGCCGACCATGCACGTCACGGTCATCTCCTGGTACGAACCGGGGAAGTCTATAATCTGCCGCCACATGCCGGACGGCTGCTGGTAGTCCAGCAGCGCCGTGAGGTGCCGCCTGTGCTGTGCCAGTAGCGCGTCGCGGTCGGCGTGATCCTCAGGCAGGTAGGTCAGCGTCTCGGAGTAGGCAAGCGCGGCGAAGCCGTTGCCCCTGCCCCAGAACCACGCGGCGTCGTCGCAGTGCCAGAAAAGCCCGTTATCCTGCTGCACGGCGGCGTTAAGGAGGAAGCGGGTCTGTATATCGAGGTAGCTCGTGTCTCCGGTAATCGACTGCGCCCTGCCCAGCACCGCGCCATTGAAGAACATGTCCTCCACGCGGTAGTCGTCATCCGCTGCGGGCGGTATTCCTCTGGTATTCGTCGGGCGGAAGCGCTCTTCCGCCGCGCGAATCAGCAAGTCGTTGTAGCTTGAGTTGCCCGTAGCCTCCGCAAGCTCGTCCGCATAGACCAGGCCCGCGAGATTTGCCCCACCGCTGTCCTCGCCAAACACATCCCTTATCGAACTCACCGCATAACCTCTGACCATGCGCTCGAGGTCCGCAACCGGGCTATCACCTTCGGGGTCAAGCTCGAATAGCCGCAGCCTGCCGCTCAGAGCGACGCCCTGCGTATAAATCACGGGATTAAGCTTATGACCGTATGCTCCGGCGAGAATACGCGCCGCTTCGATCGGAGTGCGATTTCGCCGCCTGTCCAGTTCTCTGCGCGCGGGCGACGACAGCAATACTGACTCTTGCGCAAGTATGCGCCACAGCTTGCTTACTTCCGATTCCACGGCATCCGTGGGGCAGGTCAACACGAGCGCGGGTATCGGAGCGAGATTATTGGGCTTCCCTTCCGAAAGCGCGCTCACAAGCGAACTGTCCGTAGCCATAGGATATGCGTTTAGCGCATTTGCAATGCGCTCCACAGGACCGGCATACTCCCACCTCAGACTGTACGCCTCTCGAACTTCCAGCACGACGTCCGGCGCGTGAAAGCTAATCCACCGCCACAGGTAGCGAGCCTCCGGGTCGTTCGCGTCGAAGTAGTAATCGTCCTCAGGCGGATAGCCTACCGCAGGATTACCACCCGCTCCATTGCTGGCAAGCGTTCCCTGCGCAAGTCCGTCTGGGTTGGCGCACGGTATCGCGCTCAACGCAACATCGCGCTCAAGAGATTCGCCCCCGCCTGCATAGGAATCCAGAACCCGGAAGCCGTTCTCAATGCCCTCGCTTCCGCCTGTAAGTCCACTCAGCAGCAGAACCCGGGTGCGGTCGGTCTCCGGGACATACGCATCCGGATGGAGCAGCGCCGGTATCTGCGTGTCGGCGCGGGTGACGCCGCAGGCGTCCATCGTCCACAGATGGGGATGTTCGGCGGCTAGGGTGGCTATTCTTTCGGCGAGGTTCATTGAGAAATCTCCGTTTCAGGTCATGTCTGGGATCCCGGACGATTCAGATAGGAATATCTTTGAATTCTCCCGGCTTGGCACTTTCGATAGCTTCTTGTATCCGGTCGATCCGTGTTTGGATGCGAGGCCATGCAGTTGAAAGCAATACAAGGATTGTTAGCCGTCTGCCGGCAATCCTTTGCTGATACCTCATCTTCTGGTCTGTCGTGATCAGGATTTCGTAGCCATCGTCTTCTGCTCGGTCGAGCAGTTCGCCATTGTGGAGGTTTGACCAGCCTCGCTCGTAAGCTGTGTCAATCGAGTGTCCTACAAGATGTCGTCGCAAAGGCACAGGTGTACCTTGGTCAAACAGGATCTTCACAGACTACCTGACTTTTCCAACGATTTCATTTCATGTTCAAGAACGGCTTCGACTTTCCAGGCATCGACACCCGGAAACCATTCGAGGAACTCGCTTGTCGATGCACCATCCTTTAGGTTCTCAAAAAGGGCGACCACAGGCACACGTGTTCCCCTGAACACCAATGCTCCGCTCAACTTGTCAGGATGACTTTCAACGGCTGAACAGTTGGTCCAATCCGTCATGACTTCTGCCTCTCTCTTTTATTGTGGTCATCCATTTCCACCGCTACCCTGCCCATCGACGTTAATTTCGTCAATGCCGGGCAGTTGATTGATGAGCGAAGCGAGATAGCCTGCGCCGAAGCCGTTGTCGATGTTCACGACGCCTATGCCAGTAGCGCAGCTGTTGAGCATTGCGAGCAGCGCGGCAAGTCCGTCGAAGCTCGCGCCGTAGCCCACGCTGGTAGGCACGGCGATGACAGGCACTTGCACCAACCCACCCACAACCGATGGCAACGCGCCCTCCATGCCCGCTACGGCAACGACCACGCGCGCTCGCTGTAGCGACGGCATCTGTGCCAGCAGGCGATGAAGCCCTGCGACCCCCACATCAAAGACACTCTCCACCTCGCACCCCATCATCTCCGCGGTGACAACGGCCTCACTCGCCACCGGCAGGTCCGCTGTGCCGGCGCACACCACCAGCACTCCCGGTATTTGCTTGCGCTCGGACTCCGGGCGATTGTCAACCACGATGCAGCGCGCCATCTCCTCATAACGAGCCTGGGGTATCTTCTCATATACTGCGTCGAACGCATCTTCGGATGCGCGTGTCACCAAGAGGCGGTCAGAGCGCTGCAATAGTGCCTCGGATATGGACGTGATATGCCCGGGCGTCTTCCCCTGACCGAAGATGACCTCCGGGAAGCCCTTTCGCAGGGCGCGATGGTGGTCAACCTTGGCGAATTCCAGGTCCTCGAAGGGCAGGTCCTTCAAGCGCGATATGGCATCATCCTCGCTGATGCCATTCGCCTTGAAATCCCGCAACATTGCGCGCAGGCGCGTCTCGTCTATGGTAGTCCTCCGGCTAAAATTCGTCCCTTGGCATGCACAGAAACGAACAGATTGTGCGTAGCAATAAGCCCTAGAATTATAATCTGCACCCTGACTTTGCGTAAAGGTTAGGTTCCGAAACCGTCTCTATGCCTTGCACGACCATTCGACATCCACCCACAGCTCTTCCAGCCCTCTGAGCACGACCTGTTCCCGGTACTTCGGCTCGGAAACCAGTGTGATAGACGGGAAGCGGTCGAGAAACGTGGAGAATGCTGCACGCGCCTCCAGCATAGCGAGCGGTGCGCCAAGGCAGTGGTGGATACCGCGCCCGAAGGCTATATGACTTTTCCCGTCGCGGCCGATGTCCAGCTTGTCCGGTTCGGTGAACGCGTCCGGGTCCCGGTTGGCCGCCCCTATGGCGCACAGGACGCGCTGCCCGGCGCGGATGCGGTGACCGGCGACTTCCACGTCGTTGTGCACCAGCCTGCCATCGAGCTGCACAGGGCTGTCATATCGCAATAGCTCGTTTATCGCAGAGTCCAGCAGGTCGGGATTATCTCTAAGCCTCTGAAGCTGCTCGGGGTTCTTCAGCAGCGCCCTCATGCCGTTGCCGATGAGGTTGCGCGTTGTCTCGTTGCCCGCGACGAGCAGCAGTACGAGCGTGCCAAGCAACTCTTCATGGCTGAGCTTGTCGCCTTCGTCCTCTGCATTCAGCAGCGCGGTAATCATATCATCCTGAGGCTCAAGTCTTCGCTCTTCGATTATGCCCTCAAAGTACTCGTACAGTTCCTCGGAGGCGCGCTCGACACGGCGAATCTGTTCGTCACTGAGTGAAGGTTCGATTGTCAGCGATACGTCGTTAGACCAGTGCTTGAACCTGTCCATGTCCTGAGCCGGCACACCCAGCATCTCGGCTATCACGGTTACCGGCATCGGGAAGGCGAAGCTTTCGATAAGGTCGAACCTTTCTCTGCCATCGAGGTCATTCAGAAGCTCATCGACTATGCGCCGCACTCTTGGATGAAGTTCCCTCACTGCCCTGGGAGTGAACGCCTTGGAGACGAGGGAGCGCAGGCGCGTGTGGTCGGGCGGGTCATGGTGGAGCATGCTCCGGTACGGATCCTCGATTCCGTCGTCCTTGGAGAAACGCTGGTGGTCTCGCAGCACCGTGTCCACATCTTCGTACCGCGTCAGTACCCACCCGTTTATCAGGCGCATTCTGTGGACTGGGTCCTTGGCTCGCAACTGGTCGTAGGTGTCATACGGGTCGTTGAGGATACTGGCGGAGGTCGGATCATAGCTCACGCCCGACTCCAAGCGCTCCCAGGCAAGCAGCGCAGGAGCCAGCACCGGCCTCAGAGCACGCCTCACAGACCTCGGAACTATTGCCATGTCAGAAATCTCCATCTGAGTCGTTCAGCGCCAGTATAGCACGCACTTGTCGATGGCCAGCAGGACACCTGAGCAAATTGACACTTCTCTGAAGCCGATGCTACGATTAACCCATCCTCAAGCACGGTCGTGGGAGGGGCGATTTGGCTGAAGAATACGCGGTAAACTGGACTGCGGTGCTTATCGTGGCGGGCATCGGCGCGGCTGCGGTGATCGGCATGTTCGTTGCCTCGTACCTCATCGCTCCTAAGCGCCCATCCGCCCTCAAGGACATCCCCTACGAGTGCGGCATCGAACCCGCGCCCTTCCGCTGGTCCCAGATTCAGATTCGCTACTATGTGTTCGCCATCCTGTTCCTGATATTTGATGTGGAGGCGGTGTTCCTGTTTCCATGGGCGGTGGTGTTCCTTGACACCATCCCCGCCGTCTTCTACGAGATGCTCATCTTCATCGCGATCCTGTTCTTCGGCGTAATCTATGGCTGGCGCAAGGGGGTGCTGCATTGGAGATGAATACACCGGGGGATATGAAGCCGCTCGGCATCGGCTACGAGCCGGGCAGGGGCAACTCGCCTGCCGACAGTGTGCTGCACCGCGCGCTGCCTAACGCGCTTGTCGCCAAGTCGGACGAACTGTTCGCCCTGGCGCGAAAGTCGTCGCTTTGGACGCTCTCATTCGGCCTCGCCTGCTGCGCCATCGAGATGATAAGCACCCACATGTCCCACCACGACCTGGACCGCTTCGGCATTGTCACATGGCCCTCGCCACGGCAGGCGGATGTGATGATTGTCGCCGGCACGGTCGTCAAGAAGATGGCAGACCCCATCAAGCTGCTGTACGAGCAGATGCCGGACCCCAAATGGGTCGTCGCCATGGGAAGCTGCGCGACCAACGGCGGGCCGTACTATCGCTCGTATTCGGTGGTAATGGGCGTTGACCACCTGATTCCGGTGGATGTCTATGTGCCGGGTTGCCCGCCGCGCCCGGAGGCTCTGATGTACGGCCTGATGCAACTGCAGGAGAAGATTCAGCAGGACGCGAAGAATAGTAGTTAATCAGTGTGTCAGTGTAGGGGCGACCGGCCGGTCGCCCCTACACTGATTCTCTCTATCCTGTTCATCCTGTCAGTTCCTTACGGTGAGCCGAGATGACAACGCCTTCTGATCGCCCACGACGTCCCCGTCGCCAGCGCCGCGAGCCGGTGATACCGACTGCACCTGTCGCCCTCGACGAACGCGGCGAGGCGCTGTCCGAACTGCTGACACAGGCGTTCGCCGACTTTGACGCGCAAGTTGGCGCTGCCGTTGACGAGGTTACGTTGACGGTGCAGCCGCAGGATGTGCCTGCCGTGTGTCGCATCGCCCGCCAGCATCCCGACATAGATTGCAGCTACCTGCGCTGCCTGTCGGTCGTGGACTACGTGGATCGGCTGGAGGTGAACTATCACCTGTTCTCGCTCGACAAGCGGCACAAGTTCGTGGTGAAGACGAGCGTGCCGCCGGACAAGCCGAGCGTGCCGACCGTCATATCCTTGTGGCGCGGCGCGGACTGGTACGAACGCGAGGCGCACGACCTGTTCGGCGTGGTATTCGAGGGGCACCCTGGGCTGTCGCCGCTGCTGCTGTACGACGGATTCGACGGCTTTCCGGGGCGCAAGAGCTTCCCGTTCCATGATTATGACGAGTGGTAGAATGGGCGAGCGTGAATTGCCACAAAGAAAAATAGCGCTGTAACTGATTGCTGAAAAATCGAGGCCCAGACGTGACTAAAGTGATGTACAAAGCTGAAATCTTTGCAGAGGGCGACTGCTTCGTCGGCTTATGCCGCGAATTGGATGTATCGAGTTTCGGAGATACGCCCGAAGATGCCAGGGCCTCACTCCAAGAGGCAGTCAAGGCATTTCTGGATGGATGCAGACATCTGGGGACGCTGGACGATGTGCTGGTGGAATCGCGATTTGAAAAGAAGAATGATATCTGGAAACTTCGAGAAAGGTTTGTAAAAGAAGAAATAGTAACGGTTGATGGCCGCGAGCAAAGAGCCGATGATCCCAAGAGATCGCGCATCTTAGGCCTGCATCACGGCAGTATGCGGATGAGTGATGATTTTGATGCACCTTTGCCGGACGAGTTCTGGCTAGGCAAATCATGAGATTGCTTCTGGACACGCATACATTCATCTGGTTTGATGCCTCCCCAGACCAACTATCGGCTGATGCACAGGACATACTTCATGACCCGAATAATGACCTGCTACTCAGCATAGTAAGCGTCTGGGAAGTTCAGATCAAAGCGCAACTCGGCAGATTAGACCTTCGCGGTGACCTTGCCGGAATTATCCGGGAACAGCAGCAAATCAACGGCATTGAACTGCTTCCTATAACACTCCCTCACGTCTTGGCGTTGAGCGAACTGCCTCCCCACCACGGAGACCCATTCGACCGCCTGTTAATCTCACAGGCGCGAGTTGAAGACGTCATTTTGGTAACTAAAGACGAGAACATATCCAGGTATCGTGTTAATGTGCTCTGGTAAACTTATATCCCCTCCATCCTGTTCATCCATGTTAAGTTAACTCCATGCAACTCCAGCAACAGCCAACCGAACAAGCCGACGCACTCGACCTGATGGTCAACATGGGGCCGCAGCACCCCAGCACTCACGGCGTATTCCGTGTGGTCATCTGGGTTGACGGCGAGCGCATCGTGCGGGCGGAGCCGCACATCGGCTACCTGCATCGCGGCTCGGAGAAGCTGTGCGAGGGCGAGCTATACAGTCAGATCATCACGCTGTTCGACCGCCTCGACTATGTGGGCAACCTGAACTGCGAACTAGCATTTGTACTGGCCGCCGAGAAGCTGATGGACATCGAGGTGCCGGAGCGCGCAGAGCACATCCGCGTCATACTCTCGGAACTGAACCGCATCGCCAGCCACATGCTGTTCTACGGCGTCTATGGGCTGGATGTGGGCGCGATGACCCCGGTGCTGTACGGCTTCCGCGAGCGCGAGCGCATCCAGGAGTTGTTTGAGAGCGTGACCGGCGCGCGCATGATGCACAACTACTTCCGCATCGGAGGCGTGAAGGATGATTTGCCCGCCGACTTTCCGGCGCGTATGACCAGCCTTATGGATCAGCTGAACCGGGGCATCGCGGAGTGCGACGAGTTGCTATCGCAAAACGAGATGTTCTTAGCGCGGACGAAGGGCATCGGTGCAATCAGCGCGGACGATGCGCTGGAATACGGAATGACGGGCCCCGCGTTGCGGGCGAGCGGCGTTGTTGAGGATGTGCGGATTTCGGAGCCTTACGGCATCTATGACCGCTTCGACTTCGGCATTCCGGTGGGGACTTACGGCGACTGCTGGGACAGGTACTATGTGCGGGTGGAGGAGATGCGGCAGTCGATGCGAATCATCGAACAGGCGATGGCGCAGATGGAAGACGGGCCGATAATGGCAAGTGATCGGCGCATAGCTCGGCCAAGGCCGCCGAAGGGCGAGGTGTATGTTCGCACCGAATCGCCGCGCGGCGATTTCGCCGTATTCCTCGTCAGCGACGGCAGCGACAAGCCGTACCGCGTCAAGGTGCGCGCCCCCTCCTTCGCCAACCTCCACGCGTTTCAGCACATGCTCAGAGACGCCTATGTTGCTGACGCCGTGGTGATACTGGGATCGATAGACATTATTCTGGGTGAAGTGGACCGATAAAGCTTATATTAATGTACAGGATGGATAGGAAGGAATACGGCAGGGAGACAGATGCGCGATGGAGATATTTGTTGACCCTATCGCGGTGGAGCCTAGGAACGGCTATCGGATATGGGTGCGATACGAAGACGGCGTAGAAGGCGAACTTGACCTTTCCCACTTGGCAGGCGAGGGTGTGTTCAAGGCTTGGGATGTCCGCGCGTTCTTTGAGGGCGTGCATATAAATCGAGAAGGTGGATGCGTTTCCTGGGGTTGTCCTCCCGGCAGCGATATGGAGTTGGACATAGCGCCTGAGACGGGTTACGCTCGCTTGCTGGGCATAACAAGAGAGCGGATTAGCGCGATGTCTGATGAGGATGATTTTTCAGTTTGTCAGTATTTCAGTCGGTCAGAGCGTCGCAATGAAAGATTTCAAGATTAGACTCAGGGAATTCGATAAAGTTCTGAAGCAGGCTTTGGCACAGACTTACGCTTACAGTTCTGAATTCGACAACGAGTCAAACTTTAAGCACGAACTATTTCATCAGTTGCATGGAATGGAAATCAATGGTTGCAAACTTGGAGACAAGTTGCATGGTTACAAGACCAGCATGCTGCATGCCGAGGCGAAGCCGATAAATGGGCTGAGAGGGAAAGGCTCCTATGCAGATTTATTGATATGCAATCCTACCGTTCAACACGGATTCAATTACAAGACAGAAATTGCAATCGAGCTTAAGAAGTCTCTCAGTGAAGGTGAACTTAGAAAAGAATTAGGAAAGTTTTCAAATTACAGTAGCAGCGTTCGCAAACTCTACATCGCATCGGCGAATAATCCCAAGATAGATAGAGCGACCGCCAAGCGTATCGCTTCAGGACACAATCTATCAGGTGCAAGCATTGAAGTGTTTGACCGCAGTTCAATTTTACATACACCCGCGTCTCAATCACGCCGACGCGGTATCGCAAAAACACCGCTTTCGGTGCGTGTGGCAAAGTGTGTATCAACGACTCTGAAATTATATGGGAAGAACCGTGAGGACATTTATCACAGTTTCTTTTGGCGAAACTACGAATACCATGAAGGGGAATGGACTTTTCCTTGCGAAGGTGACTTCGTAGCGCAGCTATATAATCGGCTGCGTGTGGAGTTTGGTCGAACCGTGGATATTCACACGGAATGTCGCGTACTTCCACGAAAGCGCGTAGATTTGTTCATAAGTCGGCAACATGAAACTGTCGGCATAGAAGTGAAGATAAACTACGACAACCTTTTCAGAGGTAAGGAGATTTCCAATCTGTCTGAGAAATTCGACGCCATGAGCGATGACAATGACAAGCATACGAACTTCCTTGTCGTCATTCAGGGGGCGCATGCTTATAGGGGCAATCACAGGGACGATTCACTCAGAAGATTACGACAATCCGGCTCGGATTTGAGATTGTTTCATTATGACGAAATCGGAAATAAGGCTATTGGTCCAGTCTCCGTGGAAGAAGCGCAAGAACTAGCGATAAGATGACACTCACACAAGCCATATACATAGCCATCGGCGCAGCCGCCCTGCTGGTGTTCCTGTCGGTGATGGTGCTCGCGCTAACGTGGCTTGAGCGCAAGGCTCTGGCGCGGATACAGATGCGTATGGGGCCGATGCGCGTGGGCTTTCACGGCGCACTTCAGCCGATTGCGGATGCGATGAAGCTGGTGTCCAAGGAGGACATCCTGCCGTCGTGGGCGGACCGGCGCGTCTATTGGCTCGCGCCGCTCGCCGTGTTCATACCGGCGTTCCTGCTATGGGTCACCATACCCGTCGCGCGTGATGTCGCGCTTGCCAACCTGGACCTGGGGCTGTTCTACATCGTCGCCATATCGGTGCTGTCCGTGATGGGGCTTGTGATGGCGGGTTGGAGTTCGGCGAACAAGTACGCGATGCTGGGCGGGCTGCGCGCCGCAGGGCAGCTCGTCAGCTACGAGATTCCGTTCATCATGGCGATATTGGCGGTGGCGATGCTGGCGCAGACGCTCGACCTGCGGCAAATCGTGGCGGCGCAGTCCACTTTCGCATACGCGCTCATCCTGCCGCTGAGTTTGTTTCTGTTCCTGACGGCGGGGCTTGCCGAGCTTGGGCGCACCCCTTTCGACATCCACCACGCCGAATCTGAGGTCGTGGGTGGGCCTTTCGTGGAGTACAGCGGCGCGCACTGGGCCGTCTTCTTCCTCGCGGAGTACATCAACACCTTCACGATTGCCGCGTTGACGGCGCTGCTGTTCCTCGGCGGCTGGGGCTGGCCCACGATGCCCTTCGACGGCTTGCTGCATTCCGCGCTCTCCGTGCTGTGGTTCATGCTCAAGACTTACGCCGTCATCCTCGTCATCTTCTGGATACGCGGCACATACCCGCGTCTGAGGATAGACCAGCTCATGGCGTTCGGCTGGAAGCTGTTGGTGCCGCTGTCATTCATCAACATCGTGCTCGTGGGCGCGGTGCTGTTCTATGGCTGGCCGCTATGGGTGCTGAGTTTGCTCTCTGTGATAACATTAGCAATAACCTTCTACATTATCGTGAGGAACGCAGGCACGCGCATGGAGCGCAACACGGTTTCTGTGTACAGCGCGGCGAGTTTGCGGCGGTAGGCTGGAGGCAAATAAGATGAACGAGCGGCTTGACGGTATTCACAAGTTGCTCGTAATCTCAATCGCCATCTATGGCTGTTGGTTGATAACGGCTGTGGTCAGTCTTGTCTTGCAGTTAGTAAAGTAAGCACTGGAAACTGACATGGTAGGCTTTCTCGAAGGACTTAAAGTCACACTGAAGACCGCAGGACGCAAGCCCGTCACCGCGCAGTACCCGGAGCCGGAAAAGCGGCTTGATGTGCAGGACCGCTACATGGGCTTCCCCGCGCTGACTTGGGACAGCGATGTGAGTGAGCCGTACTGTACCGGCTGTATGGTGTGCATCCGCAACTGCCCCACGCAGTGCATGAGCGCGCAGATGAAGGACAATCCGCTGCATGCCGAGGGCAAGAGCCGCCGCCGCAAGATAATCGATGAGTTCGAGATTAACCTGGGGCGCTGCATCCTCTGTGGCATCTGCGTGGATGTGTGCAACTTCGATGCCATTGAGATGAGCCACGAGCACGAACTGAGCAAGTATGAGCGCAACGGTAACCGCGTTGACCTGCCGGTTCTGCTGGACATGGGCAGGCGATACCAGGACTCGACCGCATGGCAACCCAGGCAGCCAGAGAAGAATAGCGGCGTCCCACCGCCGCCTAAGGAACCGGCAAAGAAAGCCGAGCCGATCGAGCTTGCGCAAGTCTCCCGGGAAGCGGTTGAGCATCGAAGGGCGGTGATGCGCGCGAGGGCAGCCGAGCGGCGCGGTTCCCAGGACGAAGAGCAGACGGACGACACGACACAGCCAGGACAGTCAGAAACTTGATTACGCCTTCGCTGGTGCTGTTCTATGTGACCGGAGCGCTCACACTTGGGGGCGCTCTCGTTGTGGTCATGAGCCGCAACATCGTCTATGCGGCGTTCGGCCTGCTCGCATCCATGGTCGGCGTGGCGGGCCTATTCCTGCTGGCGCTGGCTGAGTTTCTCGCGCTGGCGCAGCTACTTATCTATGGCGGCGCGGTCGTCATTGTAATCCTGTTCGCCCTGATGCTGACCCGCATCGAGGACTTCGAGAACCTGTCGGACCACCCGCAGTGGCCCGTCGCGCTGGTAGTCGCAATAGCGGTCTTCGGCGTGATTGCGGCGACCATCGTGGGCACCGCCGCGCCGGAATCGGAGCGCGTCAGCCTGAGTTTCACGGCGCTCGGCAGCAGCCTGTTCGTCGAGTGGGCGGTCGCTTTCGAGGTGGCGTCGCTCGTGCTGCTTGTGGCGCTAATCGGCGCAGTCGTCATGGTGCGAACATCGGGCGGCCGCGACTGACCTGCAAAGTCCCTTCTCCCTCGATGGGGGAGGGTTAGGATGGGGGTGTAATGCTCGAACTGGCGCACTTTCAGGTCATAAGCGCGGCCCTGTTCGCCATAGGAATATACGGCGTGCTGGCGCGGCGCAGCGCCGTGCTCATCCTCATGTCCATCGAGCTTATGCTGAACGCCGTGAACGTGAACCTCATCGGCTTCGCCGCGTTCGGCGACTTCACCGAGGGGCAGCGCGCGCTGGGACAGGTGCTCATCATCTTCGTCATCACCATCGCCGCCGCCGAACTCGCGCTCGCCATAGCCATCATCCTTCGGCTGTACCGCAACCGCTCGTCAGTCAATGTGGATGAGATAAACCTGATGAAGTGGTGAGGGGAGTTTGAACACTGTTGGGTTGTATTGACAGTGATTTAGCGCGTTACTAGACTGGTGTCATCGGAGGGAATACGTCAATTGATGAACGACGTAGAAAAGCTTCTGCAAACGGGAGCTTATGTTTTTATCCCTGTTACGATAGTTATAGCCACGATTGCTGTCATCAGCGAGATTCAAATGCCGTTGATGGCAACGGTTAACGGCAATCTCATTCCTGCACCGCCTATCGCGCGGGTCGAACGAGTTCTTATCAGGATGGCGACAATGATGAGCCTCGCGCTGTTCATCAGCTACCTCTATGTCATCGTAATCGTGAATCACTATACGAACAAAGGCATAGCAATTGGCGAGAAGCGCGCTATGGAGAGGCTGAGAAGGCAACAAGAAGAGGATGACTCAAGAGAATAGATGTGAACTTTGGAGAGGGAGCGACGACGTGAAACTGTTCAATGTGCGAGAACACTGGATTAACCGGGGTATAGCAATTGGCGAAAAGCGTGTAGAAGATAAGATGCGCGAGCAGCAGCGAAACGGAAAATCCGCACGCAAGTCATTGCCATCTTCAAAGCGGAACGGCAAGAAGTAGGGCTTATTGGCAATAGGCGCTCTGAAGTAAGACTTACGCAGTTGAGCGCGATTTAAGGCATTGTCAGCCCATGTCGATTTGAGTTGTATTGTCCCTTCCTCCATCAAAGGGGAAGGGACTGGTGTGTATCCGCTTCATTTGAGGAACGAAACATTATAGGCACTTAGGAGGCATAGGTGGGTACATCGGCAGATTTGAAGCTTCTTAAGAGAATGCATCGAAAGGCAAAACGGCTCGAAAAGAAAGTGGATAGTTGTGATCACTGGGCGAAGCCTTATTATTCCAATGTTCACATATTCAAGCCGAAAGTTGAGAGAGTGTTCATAGGGGTGAACCCTGGGGGGAATCGCCACTCAAAGGACATCCACAAGAAATATGGATATGAAAAGAAAATAAGGTCTAATCGCAGGCTATCTTTTAATTCTTATCTCGATGAGCGTTGGGGAGATAAGCCCAATGGTGCTCAAGGTAAAGGTGAAGCACTGCTGCAAGTTGCTGTTAAGGATGTCTTCAAGGCAATGTATGGAAAAGGTTGGAGAAAGAAATTAAGAGGCACTCCTTGTTTCAATATAGTGCCAATAAGCTCTAGGGGAAAGTCAGACAAACAGTTGGATGACAAGATTTGGAAGCAAGGGGTTAAGTGGGGGATCGAGTTGGTCAAATATCTTGAACCCGACTTCATTATCCTCTATGGAAATGGTGAGGACAAGTATCAGAGAAAAGGGCCTTGGGCTGCATTGGAATCTGAATTCGGACTGCAAGAAAGTCCAAAAGAGGTTCTTGACTGCCAACTTAGAAAATCCTTAAAGCGTGGAACATTGACCCAGTCCCCGTTGAAAGGAGTCGAGGTCATTGGGCTTCCACATTTGACCAATGGCATGAATGAGAAAGTACGACAGAAAATGTATGGCAGACTAAGCGATTTGGCAGCGAAGTGTCCTTTCTCATAATTGGCACTCCCATCCTAGCCTTCCCCATCGAGGGGGAAGGGACTGTTATTTAGGAGCGTCCTGATTGCACCTCGCATGGCTCATACCCACCCTCAACGCCGCAGCCTTCGTCATCGTCGCCCTCGCCGGGCGCTGGCTGCCGGGGCGGGGCGCGTTCGTGTCAATACTGGCGATGGCGTCTGGGTTCGCGCTCTGGCTGGTTGCGCTTGCCGACATGCTCGGCAGCGGGGTATCCGTGATCTCCTACGGCGTGGAGTGGCTTACGGCGGGCGGAACAAGCATCGGCTGGGGCGTGCATATCGACCGCCTCGCCATCGTGATGCTCGGTCTGGTCACTTTCGTCGCGCTGCTGGTGCAAGTCTATTCGCTGGAGTACATGCGCGGCGACGCCCGCTTCGGCTGGTACTTCGCCGTTCATTCGCTGTTCGGCGCGGCGATGCTGGCGCTCGTGCTCGCCGACAATTTGCTGTTCCTATACATCGCATGGGAGCTTGTGGGGCTTGGCTCGTACCTGCTCATCGGGCACTGGTGGGAGCGCCGTTCCGCGGCAGAAGCGGCGAAGAAGGCGTTCATCACCACGCGCATCGGCGATGTGGGCCTGCTCATCGGCATCATCCTGCTGTTCCGCGCGACCGGCACATTCGACATCAGCGACATCATCGAAATGGCGCAGTCCGGCGCAGTCGGGCAGGGTACGCTCACGGCATCGGCGCTGTTGCTGTTCATGGGCGCGATGGGCAAGTCGGCGCAATTCCCGTTCCATGTATGGTTGCCGGACGCGATGGAAGGTCCCACGCCCGTCAGCGCGCTCATACACGCCGCCACTATGGTGGCGGCGGGCGTCTATCTGGTGGCTCGAATGCTGCCGCTGTTCGAGCTTGCGCCCGTGGCGATGCTCGTGGTCGCGGTCATCGGGCTGATAACCTTCCTGTACGCGGGGACGCTCGCGCTCGTGATGACCGACATCAAGCGCGCGCTGGCGTACTCGACGGTGAGCCACCTTGGATTGATGATGCTGTCGCTGGGGGCGTTCGGACTCGCCGCCGCCATCTTTCACCTTGTCGCGCACGGCGTATCGAAGGCGATGCTCTTCCTCGGTGCGGGCAGCGTGATGCACGGCATGCACGAGGAGACGGACATGCGGCGGATGGGCGGCTTGCGGCGTACTATGCCCCTGACCGCCACCACCTTCGCCATTGGCGCGGCGGCTCTCGCGGGCATTGCGCCCCTGAGCGGCTTCTTCAGCAAGGACGAGGTGCTGGTGGCGGTGCTGGAGCATAGCAACCCAGCGTTCATCGCGCTCACGCTTACGGGCGTTGTGCTCAGCGCGCTGTACATGGCGCGTATGGTCTGGCTCACGTTCCTAGGCAGTCCACGCAGTACGGACGCCGAGCACGCGCATGAATCGCCGGCTTTGATGACGATACCCCTGCTGCTGCTGGCTATGTTCGCCGTGACTCTAGGTGCGGTGGCGATAGACTGGGGCAGCGCGGCTTCCATAGATTACCGGGGCTTCGCGTACTGGATGACAGAAGGGCATGAGAAGTTCCACATCGTGCCGTGGCTGACGGTGGCTTCTCTTGCGCTTGCAGTCGTGGGAGTTGCGATAGGCTGGCATGTCTATGGCAGGCGCGAGTACGCGGAGCAGGCGCACCATGCCATAGCATCACGCTTCCCGGCGATACACCGCATACTGCTCAACAAATACTACATGGACGACCTGTACCAGTGGATAATAGATCGCATTGCGCTGGCATTCAGCCGGTTCGTCGCGCTGTTCGACCGTGCGGTAGTGAACGACTACGGCGTTGACGGCGCGGGACTCTCGATGCGGCTTGCCGGCTGGTGGCTGCGCCTGACTCAGACAGGCCGCCTGTACAACTACGGCGCGGCGATGGCGGCGGGCGCGGTGATGCTGGTGTTAGCATGGTGGGTGCTGCTGGACTGACTAATCCGAGATAGTGCAGACGAACAGGAGGTAAACCGATGGCTGACTACATTATGGTTGTGCAACTGGACATTCCCAGTGAACTTGAGGACGACTTCAACCGAGCCTATGACGAAGAGCATGTGCCGAATCTGCTGAATGTATCGGGTGTGCATGGCTGCGACAGGTTCAGGCTGGAGGATTCTACGGACGAAGGAATGGCTCGATACGCCGCTGTGTATCACATAGACTCGCCGGACATACCGGACAGCGCCGAGTGGCGCGAGTGGGCAGACAAGGAAGGCGAGTGGGTTTCCAAGATTCGCCCTAACTACTCCAATCGCACGCGCTCGATATTCAGAAAGATAAACTGAGCCAGACAATGCGCCGGCAACAGAGGAGAGTCGATAGTGGCAGACTACATCCTGCTCATACAGATGGACATCCTCGCCGAACTCGAGGACGACTTCAACCACTACTACAATACCCACGAAGTACCTGACCGGTGACAAGTCCTGCCTGTGGGCCTACTGGTTCAAGGCCCAGCACCGGGACTACGACGGGATGCCCAGAGACTTCAACTCGGCAAGGTGGAACGTCGAGCACACCGACCTTGTGAACAGGCTGATAGAAGAGCTTGAGGAGCTGGGCTGCGAGCTTTTCATTGAGCGCCATAACTCTTTCAGGTTCTAGAGCGCGAACTCTGGCATGGTCGTCAGCGGCAAGCCCGGCGTGATAGCCCGCTTTCCGGACGGTAGAACCGTCATATACGACGCGAAGACCGGGCAGCAGTTCCCTGAACCCGGTCAACGTCAAGCGCAGCGTAGTGCCACATGGCGTCAAGCGCGTCTATCAGCCTTCATTCTCCGGGGCGTCCCGCCGACTTAGAGACTCGTATCGCTGTCCTCACCGTGCGGTATTTCTTCATTGGCGAACGGCATCGGGACGAGCTGCAGGATGATGACGACGACCAGAGCCAGAAGCGACAGCCAGAATCCTGCCTTCCAGCCGATCTCGAGACCGGCCTCCTCGAGTTCTCCAATACCGACGCCCAGGTCGGACGCCGCGGAGGACAGGGTCAGGAAGACGAACGCGAGCAGACACAGCAGCCCCACGCCGGCAAGTCCGGCCCGTATGTAGCTTCCCCATCCTTCAGGCAGGAAGAAGACAGTTCCGCCCACAATCGCGAGCAGCGCGGCAACGTACAGCAGCGCCGCCTCACTGCTGAGCGCATCGCCTATGCGTAGTCGTCATCCGCTATCTCCGACGGGATGTCGTCCACCTTCGTGATGCCCATTATGTCCGCACCCGACGCATTGAGTATCTCCTCGTCGAAGCAGCTGACGCTCATCCAGGGCAGGAAGAAGAAGAGAAGCGCGAGCAGGAACTCGACAGGCCCCTGACCATTGGGAGTCTCTTCTCTGACTGCCCGCTGCTCTCGATGAGCCGGTCATTCCCCTTGACTTTTATAAGACAGTTGCTCTCCGTTCTCCTCGTGCCACTCCTTCCCATCGTCGGTGTCCTGCCACGCCTCAAGTTCCCGGACGAACTCGCCGCACTCCGCGGACTCGGCATTGGTCTTGTAAGATCCCTGGTGGGAGAGTGCCTTGATGGTCGCCAGCCGTGCCGCATGGTCCATCGAGGCGACGGGTCGGCTGAGCTGCTCGCGGGTCTTCTCATCCATCCTGAGATGAGTGCTAACTCTTATGCTGCCGTGCAGCCTGGAGCCTTCCCCACGTTAGTCAAGCACGAGCTGATGGCTGCGCTTGCGGCGCCTTGAGGTCTCCGACAGTTTCAGCCGCTTCCGAATCCTCTGCATGCTCTGCGGGTGATTTCGCGCATCAGGCTTGACACAGATGTAAGGCGATGTTCGGCAGTCCTGCTCGTCTCAGGCTACACACCATCCCTTCGGACGTCATCTTAACGTCAGCAATATGGCACCTAAAGTTATCCAAAGTCACTATCATAAGGTGTAAAATTCGACAGGCATCATAGCTTGTTTCTATTCGGCACCTTCAGTAGCTCCAAGAACCATTCGAGTTTGAGATCAGGCCTTGGCAGCGGTTATCCAAGGGGTCTGGAGTTCGTCCATGGGCTCGACATCGAGCAATGACACCGTATTGGTATTGGTTCTGTGGGAACTTAACGAAGAAAACCTGTGGGATTTTGTTGAACTGAATGACGACTCAATCCAAGGAAATACGAACTCTTGAATCGAATGGAGAACTCAGCCGAGGGTAAGTCTATATTTTTGACTTGATGACATACGACCTCAAAACTCCGAACGACTTTAGCCTGACCATAAAGACAGGTAGCGCAAGTAATCAGAGAATGGAGCAGGTCGAAGGACAGGCCTCAATGCTGCTTGAGCAAGGATGGTAAAACAGATTCTGAAGGTGAAATATGATGATGATAGGATGAGTGGCCCCCACACTCATTCGCTTTACTTTGGCCATGAGGTCGTTTGATGAGCTTTGTCGTGAAATTGTGGAACAACCCAAGGCTCGGAAGACATGCGGTGGCACACCGTATATCGTGCGGGCATACTACTCGACGCGGCGGAGCACCAAATTCATGGCGCGAGTTTGAGTTCACTGAGGACATCAGCCGCGCATTTCCGGGTCAAGTCCCCGGAAGTGGAGTGAGAGATCGCCAATCTTTTTGTTCTACTAAGCCGCAGTCGGCTGCGTGAGCCGCACCTCCGGCAGGGCTTCACTGTAAGCCGGTGATGCCGGCGTCAGGTATCTTCTGCCGGCTATCCACTCATCGTTCTGCTCGGCCAGCACCGCGCCAACCAGCCGAAGTGCCGCCGATCTGTTCGGGAAGATGCCGATCACATCGGTCCTTCGCCTGATCTCCTTGTTCAGCCTCTCCTGCGGATTGTTCGACCAGATCTTCTTCCAGTGCTCCATCGGGAAGTGCGTGAACGCAAGTATGTCCGCTCCGGCTTCGTCCAGCATCGTCGCAGCCTCAGTGAAGCGCTCAGCAAGCTGCTCGACTACCTTCCCGTGCTGGATGTGCACCTCCTGCGCGGACGGCTGCTGGTAGATGCTGCGCACCATAGTCGCCACCCACGGCTGCGTTCGCTTCGGAACTCTCGTCAACAAGTTGGTCATAAAGTGGGTGCGACAGCGCTGCCAACTAGCTCCGGCGAACACTGTGGCTATCGCGTCCCTCAACCCCTGGTGCGCGTCCGAGATGACCAGGTCCACACTGGTCAGTCCCCGCGCCACCGTCGAGCGCAGGAAGCTCAACCAGAAGGCTCCGTCCTCCAGAAGGCTCCGTCCTCGCTCGTGCCCACATCCAGACCCATGATCTCCCTCTTGCCCTCTGCGTTCACGGCAGTCCCTACCACCACG
The DNA here is from genome assembly GCA_965203955.1 of Dehalococcoidia bacterium. GTDB lineage: Bacteria > Chloroflexota > Dehalococcoidia > Lucifugimonadales > JADFKI01 > Bin90. The sequence continues at coordinate 1,633,233 of OZ241923.1, forward strand.
CTCACGTTGACTATCCTGCCCTCTTCTCTCACCTTCTGTGTCAGCGCGTCCAGCCACAGATACGCATACGGTCCACCATCGAAGGGCCGAACTTCTCCACTACTTCGTCCAGCCCACGGCAGATGCGCGACACCTGGCTCTTTGAGATGCCCTCGCAGCCCAGCGCCCTCACAAGATCGTCAACTCTTCTGGTGGACACGCCCTCGACGTATGCCTGCTGTATCACCGCCAACAAAGCCTTCTCACTCCGTCGCCGCGGCTCAAGCAGAGAAGGAAAGTAACTCCCGTCCCTCAGCTTCGGTATACGCAACTCCATCGTGCCCACTCGCGTATCCCAGCTCCTGCTACGGTATCCGTTGCGCTGGGTCACACGATCGGCGCTGCGCTCACCATAGCCGGCTCCGGTCTTCACTGTCACCTCAGCTTCCATCAACCCCTGTGCGACAACACCCAGCGCTTCGAGCAGAAAGTCCACGTCTCCGTTCAGACTCCTCTTGCGCAACAACTCCAGAATGTCGATACTGTCTCTTGCCATCGCCGTCCTCCTTCTACTATTACCAAGTCCACTTGATGATGACACGCGCCATTCTATTTATAACTTTGGCTCTGGATAGACCCGGTTGAGTTTCACGCGAGCGTCCTGAGAACTGAACCGCCAGTCTATTGTCGCGCCAACGGAGTTGCGCTCCCGCTCAAGTGCGGCTATGTGCAGTCTGAGCGTCTGTTCGTCACCGATTCGTCCTCTCAGGCACTGCTTACTGAACACGCTCAATTCTATCTCCGCCATATTCAGCCAACTCCCCTGCTTAGGTGTGTAGTGAAACTCCAGCCTCCGCGCTATGCGCCTCGCCTCAACAGGTTCATACGCCTCATACAGCGAACCGAACTTGTGAGTGTTCAGGTTGTCCAGCACAACCCTGACCACCTTGGCGTCGGGATACGCCTCATCCACCAGCCATCTCATCTGCTCAGCGAAGTCCACCGCAGTGCGCCGCTGGGTAACCTCCACATGTCTCCATCCACCTTTTGGCTCGCAGAAGACGAACAGGTTGCGCGTCCCGTTACGCCTGTACTCGTAGTCGTAACGCCGAACTCTCCCCACCTGCGTGCCGATGGCCGCTCTCGTATGTCCGATCAACTGCTTGGATGTCTCATCGAAGCACACCACTGCTTGGATGTCTCATCGAAGCACACCACAGGTCGCGCAGCGTCATACTCCTCCTCGTACAGGTCCAACACATCTTCCATCCTTGCAACGAACTCCCCGCTCAGTTCAGGGATGCACCACGCCTTGTTCTTCCACGGCTTGAGTTCGTTTTTTTCAAGCTCTGACGCACCGTCTCGCGCGCTACGCTCTTCACATAGCCCAACTCCACGGCCTTGTCCGCAAGCAACTTCAGCGTCCAGTGGGTATGGCCCTCGGGAGGATCACTGCACGCTATGGCCACAAGATGCGCCTCCGCACGCTCATCCAGCTTGCGCTTCTGTCCGGGACGCGCCAACTCGGTCAGTGATCTCTCGAGTCCCTCCTCGCAGAAGCGCTTGCGTATCCTTACGACCGTGCGCCTGCTGAGCACGACCGTGCGCCTGCTGAGCGACAGCGCTTCGGCTATGCGTCCGTCGGTCTGTCCTTCGTCAGCCTTCAGCAGCGCCAGCGCTCGCTTGACCGTGCGCGCCGGCGATCTGCCTCGGTGGGCCACTTCATTCAGCCGGCGCTTCTGGGACTCGGTCAACTCCACTCTGTACTTTCTTGCGGTCATATTCGGCGACATCCTCATTGTAAGATGCGCCACAATCTAACCCATTTCTTATACTTGTGCCAATATCAGGCGGACTTGGTACTAGACTAATCCACAGCTATCTGATCTCAGCTCGTCAACGCGCTCACACGCGCACGGTTTGACCTCGCCTGCAATGTCGCCGTTGGAGGCGAAGCGGCGTGTGACCTTCACCGTATGCGTCACAGGATTAAGGGAGAATACGACGTCTTTTGGACCAGATCATCAGGAAGTGAAGTGACGGGGATGGACCAGAACGGACAACCAAGCCGTGGCCGGTCTGCTGGCGCCAACGGCGGCGGCGGTGATACGCGACAATAACTTTTGCCGCTCACGACAATAGAATTTACCGGTTGCGATAGAGCAATATCTTCCCCGAGGAGGTGGAAGATTGCTCACCGATCGACAGGTAGTATTGATGAGGCAGAAGCTCATGAAAGGCAAGACACAGCAGGCCGCAGCGGCGGCAGCAGACATGAGTGAGAAGTCGGTGCGGAACTGGAAGCGGGGACCGTTGCCGACGGAGAGGAAGAAGGACAAGAGAAGGCAGAGTACGAGACCGGACCCGTTTCGCCGGAGTGTGGTGTCGTTGCTCAGGGATTCTGTCCACACTAACTGATCAGCGAAAATGTCCGCATGATGGAGCATGTGACATTGACGCAGCAAGAACAGGCAAGACTTCAGGTACTCAACAGCTTATTGGCGGATCATATGACGACGGAGCAGGCAGCGACACTTATGGGAGTGAGCACACGCCATACCAGGCGCATACTGGCGGCATACAGGGAGAAGGGAGCAGCCGCAATCGCTCATGGCAACAGAGGTCGCAGACCGGCCAACGCTACACCGAAGACGACATCGACAGGCGTCGTGCGTCTGGCACGAACTCGCTACACCGGAGTCAACCACACGCACCTGGGCGAGCTTCTCTGGGAACGGGAAGGCATAGACATCGACAGAAGCACATTACGACGCATACTGGTAAGGGCTGGCGTGAACAGTCCTCGTAGTCGTCGGCCCCCGAAGCATCGTGTCCGTCGGCAGCGGATGCCGCGCGAGGGGATGCTGATCCAGGTGGACGGCAGCTTCCACAGATGGCTTGGCAAAGACGGGCCGCAGTTCACACTACTGCTGGCGATTGACGATGCGACCGGGACAGTGGTCAATGCCCTGTTCTGCGAACTGGAGAACACCAGCAGCTACTTCTCGCTCCTCGACGGACTGATACGTTGGCGCGGCATACCGCTCGCGCTTTATGCGGACCGGCACGCCGTCTTCAAGCACACGGCTTCACCGGAGACTGCCGCTGGTCCAACCCAGTTCAGTCGCGCGATGGACGAGCTTGGCATACAGCTGATCTTCGCTCAATCGCCTCAGGCCAAGGGTCGTGTGGAACGTGCCGCGGGAACGTTCCAGGACAGGCTCGTCGCGGAACTGCGCCTCGCGGGCGCGACCACGATCGACGACGCCAACCGCGTACTGGAGGACTTCCTTCCACGCTTTAACGGTCGCTTCAAGGTGCCAGCGCGGGAGTCGGAAGTCGCCTATCGCGCCGTAACCGAGGAGATGTGCCTAGAGAGTATCCTGTGCTTCAAGTACAGGCGTAAAGTCGCCAGGGACAACACGGTCAGATACCGTTGGCGCACACTTCAGCTGCTGCCCGGCACGGACCGTCCGAGCTATGCAGGAGCGGCCGTGTATGTACTTGAAGGGCTGGACAACAGCTTGTCAGTGCAGCACGAGGGACGGGACATCCCCTCTCAGGAAGCGCCGCCGCGTCCGAGTGTCCTTCGGGGCTTCGCCGGGAGAACCACACACTCACCCATCACCCATCAGTCCACCAATGGTCTGGGCACAAAGTGGACGGCCAGACTGGCGAACTTGGACACCAATCACGATGGCGAACAGCCCATCTTCACCTCCGATCGCAACGGGACGGGACGAGTTCGCAAAGCTGTGACTCCGCGCCGGAGAAGGCCCACGCCGTTGCAGACGGCCAGATGGAGAGCGGTGCAGAAGGCGAAACGCAAGGGACTGTCCATGCGTGGAATCGCCCGGGAACTGGGCATACACAGAGACACGGTGAAGAAGTACATCAACGCCGAGAGTCCACCCATGGCGCGCGGGCGCCCGACATCAACGACAGCGTAGTCTGATACTATGGCAAACTACACCAATGGACGGAATCGCTGCACACTTAGGCGGACAGAATCGCTGCACAACGACATATTCAATCAATGCTAATGGTGAAAGCGGCCGTGCCAGCGTATCCATCACCACCAATGCACAGTAGAAGCCAACAACTAATCCTTGCAGAACAGCTCCGAAGCGGATAATCCAAGCTGGACTGTACTGCCCGAAAATACAGTGATAGACCTCCGCCTCCGTGCGGGGGGCTATCACCGTCCGCACAAGGACACATATAGCCGTTTCATTATGAAGAAACGGATATGAAGATAAATACACGACTCCCTTTAACCTTCTCTCTCTGCAGCCGTTCGCGGCGAATGCCGTTCCTGGCTCTGCACCGAAACTAAGATAACGAAGTACACTGAACATCAAACTCGTCACTGGGATTCTGGCAGCCTTCGCGCTCCTTATCGCGCTGGCTGTTTACACCGTCTTAATGTCATACTCTCCGGCACACGCCTTCCAGGGGGTGCAACCTCCGGCCAGGCCCACCGGGTTGCAGGTATCCACTACTGCCGGCTCACTCAACGTGTCTGTGAACTGGGACGACGTTGCCGGCGCGGACTCTTATCTGGTGCGCTGGCGCGTTGCCGGGCCGGGCAACTCACTGAGCGCCGGAGTGCGGCCCTCGGTTTCGGGGACGACGATCACCGTAGCCGGACACTGTGGGTGGGTGGTGCGGGTGGAAGCCTGCAACGACGCCGGGGCGGACTGGGAGCTGCCAAGCGGTTCACGGTCGAAGCGGCCACCGAGCCTACCCAGGAACCTACGCCTGAACCGGCACAGACGCCGGAGCCAACGTCCACACCTGATCCGACACCGGAGCCGGCAAAGAGCGTCCCTGGACGCCCCACCGGGTTGCAGGTCGGGAAGACCATATCACTCGGGCACGGGGGCTGTCGTTTGTGCCGGTGGATTGGGATGACGTCCCTGGAGCGACACACTACTCGATACGCTTGCGGAAAGCAGATCCAGGCAATCCATTGGGCGCGCCAAGGCAAGCACAATCATCCTTTATCCGTATCGCCGGCTTTGCCAATGATGATGAAGAATGGGTTGTACGCGTAGAGGCGTGCAACGACGCGGGCTGCGGGCTGGGAGCTGCGCGGAGGTTCACGGTTCCCCAACCTCAACAGCAGCAAGTTGCTACTCCGGAGCCTACCCCTACTCCAGAGCGCCCCTGGTGGTGGCGTCCGCCCGGACCTTCAGGATTACAGGGTGACACCCAGCCGGGTTCACTGGACGTTCAGGTGTCTTGGGATGAGGTTGAGGAAGCATCTGACTACTCTGTCCGCTGGCGTTTGGCCTTCTCCGGCAACGCGCTGAACCAGGGAGTGAACGTACATTCTCCCAACGCCGCCATTACCGTGGCGGACTATGGTGAATGGGTGGTAAATGTGCGGTCGTGCGCCAGCGATGTGGGTTGTGGGTCTCCCAGAGAGAAGCGGTTCAGTGTCGTTCCGGCCCCGAAGCCTCCGGCGGCGGCCGGCGATGTGGACTACGATATCGACAATGACGGGCTGATTGAGGTGTCGAACCTAACGCAGTTGAACGCTATCCGCTGGGATGCGGATGGGGACGGCACCAGTGACGGCGGAAACGGCAATGCCGGTTACGCCGAGGCTTTCCCAGAGGCGCTGGAGGGCAAGGGCTGCCCAAACACCGGTTGCGTCGGCTATGAACTCACCGCCGACCTGGACTTTGACACCAACGGCAACGGCGAGTCCGACGCCGGCGATACCTACTGGAACTCAGGCAAGGGCTGGTCCCCGGTCCCGCGCTTCAGCGCCATATTCGACGGGGGCGAGCATACCATCTCCAACCTGTATAGCAATCAGAGTCACTCCACGCTCCAGTACGTCTACGACAGTGACGAGTGGGGGGGTGGGACTATTTTCAATTTGCAAGTCCTGCGAGGTCAAGCGGATTGGCCTGCCGGACGTTGACGTGAACGGCGGCCTACGGAGCACCGGTGCCCTGATAGCGAAAAACCGTGGCGGCCAAATCAGCCACAGCTATGCTACCGGGAGCGTCACCAACTCCGGTGCTGACTTGGGCGGCTTGGCGGGAAACAACACTGGGTCCATCCGGCACAGCAACGCAACCGGCAACATAGATGGAGGCTACAATGTTGGCGGCCTGGTGGGAAATAACACCGGGTCCATAGGGCGAAGCTACTCTACCGGCGATATAACGACCGAAGGCTACAATGTCGGTGGCCTGGTGGGAAACAACAGCGGCACGGTCACGCAGAGCTACACCACCGGCAACGTGGATGCCGAGAGCTACGATGTTGGTGGCCTGGTGGGAAACAACAGCGGCACGGTCACACAAAGCTACGCCATCGGCAGCGTAGAGGACACAGATTCCCAGAACCACCATATTGGCGGTCTGGCCGGGGAAAACAGCGCCGCAGACGTTGCGGCAAGCGTCACGGTTAGCTATTGGAACACCGAAACCAGCGCTCAGAGCGAATCCGCTGGCGGGGAGGGCAAAACCACCGCCCAGCTGCAAGGGGTTATTGATGCCACCGGCATCTACGCCAACTGGAGTGCGGCGGTGTGGGACTTCGGCACTGCTAGCGAGTATCCCACGTTGAAATAGTCCTCCATCGACACGAGATAGCCTCCCGCAACTGGTGGACAAGTTCATATGTCCCTGTCCACCTTTGCTGCCGCATCGCTAGACCAGGAAGTGTCATTGTAGACGCCGCAGTTAAAATGGGCGAAATCGCCGACTTGGAATTGAGCCACCCCTAAGCAGGGTGCATCATTGTCGGAACATCCGACAGGAGGTGCAGCTGCCCAATGCTAGGAGGTGGACTTGTGAAAGAGATCTACGAGTTGAAGGGCAAGGGGAGGTCGATGCGGGGGATAGCCGAAGACCTCGGCATATCGAGGAACACGGTCAGCAAGTACGTCAACTCGGCAGAAGTGCCGAAGGCCAAGCCGAGAGCGAAGCGCGGATCGAAGCTTGATGCGTACAAGGAGTACATAGACGTCAGAGTGTTGGAGGGACTGGAGAACTGCGTGGTGTTGCTGAGGGAGATCAGGGAACTGGGCTACGATGGCGGCTACACGACGCTGAAGGACTACGTTCATCCGAGGCGCAGGCCGAGGCAGCCGAAGGCGACAGTGCGCTTTGAGACAGCTCCGGGAGAGCAGGCGCAGGTGGACTGGGGAGTGGTCAGCTACAAGGGAGAGGACGGACGCAGGCACCGTATGTGGGTGTTCGTGATGGTGCTGGGCTTCTCGCGAGCGATCTACGTGGAGTTCGTGCGACGAGCGGACGTCCCGACGTTCATTCGGTGTCACCTGAACGCCTTCGACTACTTCGGCGGAGTGCCGAGGCGCTGCCTGTACGACAACGCCAAGGTGGTGGTGCTTGAGCGTGACGAAGAGGGAGGCGATCACGAGTGGAACAGTCGGATGCTGGACCTAGCTCGTAGGGTGGGCTTCGATCTGAGGCTGTGCAAGCCATATCGGGCGCAGACGAAGGGTAAGGTCGAGAACGGCGTGAAGTACGTGAAGGGGAACTTCTGGCCGTCGGTGCGCTTCACTGACGATGCCGATCTGAACAGGCAGGCGCTTGCCTGGTGTGACGAAGTCGCCAACGAGCGAGTGCATGGCACGACCGGGAAAGTGCCGAAGGCGATGCTCGGCATCGAGCGAAGCAGTCTCGGTGCGTTGCCTGAGCGCTCTACCCTGAGCGTGTACCTGCGCGAGGACCGCAAGGTCGGCAGGGACGGATACGTGAACTGGGCCGGATCACGCTACGGAGTACCGTGGTCGTGGTCGGGTAGCACGGTGCAGGTTGGCGTTAACGCCGGGATGGTGGAGATATGGTCTGGCAATGAGAGGCTGGCGGTACATCCTCGGGCGCACAGGCACGGACAGAGGCTGACGCTGCCCGGTCAGTGGGACGGACTGGTGAACGGTGAGACGAGGCCCAAGCGTGAAGCGCTGGCGGTGCAGGTATCAGCTCAGCAGGTGGAGCGACGCTCGCTGGACATCTACGAGCTTATAGCCGGTGGAGGTGTGCGATGATCGCTCTTGAGCAGGCACGCCGTCACATGGAGACACTGGGGATGACACAGGCAATGGAGGTACTGGACAGCAGGCTTGACGACGCGGCAAGGAAGCAGCTGCCGTACCCGGAGATGCTCGCCGATCTGCTGGGAGTGGAGGTGTCCGCTCGCAGGGAGCGCTACATGACCACCAGGACGCGCATGGCGAAGCTGCCCTTCCATCGCACACTGGAGGAGTTCGACTTCAGCTTCCAGCCCTCTATAGACGAGAGGCAGGTGAAGGAGCTTGCCACGCTCGCCTTCGTGGCTGAGGCATCTAACCTTCTTCTGCTAGGACCTCCCGGAGTGGTCAAGACGCACCTCGCTGTGGCGCTTGCTCTGAAGTCGATAGAGAACGGCTATGGAGCCTACTTCGTGCGTGCCTACGACCTGATGGAGGACCTGAGGAAGGCGAGAGCAGAGCACAGGCTGGACCGGCGCATGCGCGTGTACCTTGCTCCCAAGGTGCTGATAGTGGACGAGTTCGGCATCTGGCCGTATGACAGAGAGTCGGCGACCGCGTTCTTCAGCCTGGTGTCGGCGAGGTACGAGAGGGGCAGCATCATACTGACGTCGAACAAGGGCTTCGCCGACTGGGGAGAGCTGCTGGGCGACACCGTGATAGCTACAGCCATCCTCGACAGGCTGCTGCACCACAGCCACGTAATCAACATCCGCGGCGAGAGCTACAGGCTAAAGGACAAGCGGCAGTCCGGGCTGCTGACATCGAGTCGGCTGCTGACATCAACGGCGGCGGAGACACAAACGGAAGGCTAACTAAAAGGATGTAGGTGGCTCAAATCTAAGTCGGCGAAAATGCACTAAGTTAAGTCGGCGTTGACATCATGGACATGAAGCGGCAAGCAGGATACCAGTTGTCGGATCCCTCGCTCGTCATTTGAGACCGTCCAACTTTCATCCGAGGGACAGACAGCGATGTCCAACCCCGCCTTGGCTACATCAATTCCTACATAGGTCTCTTGCCGTTCCATGAGCATCTCCAGTGGATACTGGCCCGTCCTTGCAAGGAGAGGATGCGACGACCCTCGCTTTCCTGCGGCCTTCCATGACCCAGAGGACATCGCCTGCCGCACCCTGATCCAAGAGGTGAATTGATTCTTAAATGAATTCTAGCTCGGATACTTGCTGAACATCATGAATCCGTTGCTGTCGGGTGTATTGCAGCCCGCAAGGGCAGTTTCCGCCCGCACCGTCACCTGCCGCGCGCCTGCTGTTCCCCGGAGCTGCTGAATACTGTCAGCGTAGAGGACGGCACGGTTGCGCCCTGTTCCGTTGTTTCCACCACTGGAGAGGAAGGGATGCGGCCCTTCGACCCTGATGTCGTCGGCATAGAAGTCGTGGGCTTCTCCCCACTTGACGCCGTGCCATTGGAAGCCCTCCAGGAATTGCTGCGTAAACGTGAGGTATCCGTCGTATGGGTTGAATATGTCAACGTCCTCGGGACCCAGCCCCGAACCCTCCCACATCTTCCGCGCGAGGCTGGCGACCGCCTCCTGATGCTCCTCGAGGGTCGCCATGCTGCTCCTGCCTCTGCTGTTGTGCTGTGCGTGGTTAAGGACATAGACAGGCTTCTGCCTCAGGTCCTTTGCGCGCTCGGCGGTGGTGAAGATGAAGGCCGCACACGTATTGACCGGCCTGTCGCAATCATAGATCACCAGTGGTTCCTCGATCACGCGCCCATTCAGGTAATCCTCAAGCGTAAGCTGATAGGGCTCATGCAGAGCGTAGAACCCCCAGGGTGTCATCAGGCCGTTTCTGCGCAAGTTCAGACAGAGGGGTGCCAGCCCGTCGTGGGACGTGCCGTACTTCTGGCAGTACTGCTGGAAGACCACCAGGTTATTGAACATCGCCCCGCTCTGATAGCCCCACGGAATCGTGAATGCACTGTTCCCGTGGGCTTCATTGCCGACATTCTGAGGATTGTTGTGCCCGTACCGTCCTGAGAGGTTGACCATCGGATACCACACCAGGGCGGTCTCGCATAAACCATCGCCGACCGCCTGGGCGGCCAGTCCCATCATCGGGCCTATGTAGGGCGCGTCGGACTCAAGATACTTTATGTTCCTGAAACCCAACTCCCTCTGCATCCACTCCGCCGAAGCCTTGGTCAGACCGTCTTCGCTGTCGTAGGGAGGGTCGAAGTAAGGGCGAGGCGCCCAGGTCTGCTCGGCGCGAGTCTCCGCGCTCGTGATAAGACCGTCAATGTCGTCCAGCGACAGGCCCGCGTCCGCGATTGCCTTCAGGCAAGCCTCCTTGCTCAAGCCGCCGCAGCTCCTGTCAAGGGTCACCCCGTCCCATCGCCGGTCCATGTGGGACTGTCCCCAGCCTACAACGGCTACCTTGCCTCGGTGCTCCCAGACTCCCATACCTTCCCGGTCTCTCATCCAACTTGTGTCGCCAATCATCTCGACTCCCTTATCGCCACTGCGTTTTCGAACATCTCCATAGAATCAGCAGAGCTAGCCGACCACCCGCCACTCGTGGACCAGTTGGCCGGTACTCGTTTCTTCAAATATCAGCTCGACCGGCGCTCCGACTGGGACCTCGCCCGGTGGGGTGCCCGGAAGGTTCGACAGGAAGTTGATACCCGGGTCCTCGTCCAGGGTTATCACCGCGAAGTTGATGGGCTGGGCGGACCTGAACCCCTTGATGCGGGAGTCTCGTATCACAAAGTACACGTCAATGTGCCCCCTGCCCTGCACCTCCTTCCACTCGAGACTGTCGGCCGATCCACATTCGTCGCACCGCTGGGTGGGCGGATATTGCAGCCTCTCGCACGAGGTGCAGATTTGCAGAACCAGCCGCCTCTCGTTGCAGGCGTCCCAGAAGGGCTTTGTCAGTTCATTGGGAACCGGCGCGGGTCTATCCAGTCCTGCAATCGTAGACATGGCTCTTGCCTCCTGCGTATTCGCGCGCTCATCTCTATGTCGTTGCCGACACGATCCGGCATGGATTACAAGACAATATCACAGATCGCCGGTAGTGCTGATTCGACCAATCCGCGGCGCGTTAAGTTTCTGCGAGACTCCGCTCGCGGCGGGAAGCCGGGAAACTGGCGCTCGTCTGCCCGCCAGCGCCTTATGCAGGATGTCCCTAGCGGAATTTGTGTCCGCATTCTCTGTCATGCCGCACTTGGCGCAGTTGTATTTCTTATCTTGTCTGTGCTCAGTAGAGACAGCTCCCCACTCGGAGCACCTCTGCGATGCGAACGGACTGTTGAGAGATTCATGCTACTGCGATAGTAACACGACCGCCGGAGACAACACGTAGGCTCAACCAGGTTATGGTCGAGTAGCAGAGAATCCCATAAGTGCAATTGCCGTCGCCTACATGGCCGGTGCTGAACCGTCGCTTCGGTGAATTAGGAGACCGCGGTATATCCAGAAGGAATAACGCGAATAGTCTCGTCGGCCTAAGTGCGGCTTGAAGTCCACCGTCCAGTGCTGACATTGTATTTCATATCCATAGTGAACTTCGAGCGTTCTGCAGGGAGAGTTGCCTGTAGAACACCGGGCGTCAGTGAGAGCGAGACACATCAGTAATTTATGCTGCACTTGACATACGGTGTACCATCAACAGAGACGCGGCGGCAATTCACGCGATCTGCAGCTGCCCACTGCAACATACAGAATGACGTCGCCCACCTGCTGGTTCGCGGGATGTTAACGATCCCACATTGAGTAGGCTGGTGGCCCCCAATTAGTCGGCTTTCAGTTCGTTTCAGTTCCGTGCATCCGCATTTGTAATGGGGACTTCCGACCTGTGAGCGCGAACGTGCCTTGACTTATCAGGTGGCACAAGCATCGGAGCAGAGCAATGGAAGACAGCTCCGCCAATCACACCGGACCAACCGGTCAATCCGACGAACACGCCGGCTCAAGACTCGTGTGCAGAAACGTCTGGAAGGTGTTTGGAGACGGGGACCGGGATGTGATTGACTCTATCGACCCCGATTCATCCAGGGAAGAAGTGCTGGCTCAGACGGGCTGCGTGCTGGCTGTCAGGGACGTCTCTTTCCATGTACGCGAAGGAGAAACCTTCGTCATCATGGGTTTGTCGGGCAGCGGCAAGTCAACGCTCGTCCGCTGCCTTGGCCGCCTTATCGAACCTACCCGGGGACGGGTCTTCATAGACGGCGAGGATCTACTCGCAATGAACAAGCGAGAGCTGCGCGAGATACGCCGTCGAAAGATGGGCATGGTCTTCCAGCACTTCGGAAACTTTCCCCATAAGAGGGTCCTGGAAAACGTGGTCTATGGTCTTCAGGTGCAGGGCATTGACAAGGCAACCCAGCGCAGACGCGCGGCTGAGGTCATTGAGTTGGTAGGACTATCGGGATGGGAAGAACGATACCCGCACGAACTGAGTGGAGGAATGCAGCAGCGTGTTGGACTGGCCCGTGCGCTTGCTGTTGACCCGCAGATCCTCCTCTTCGACGAGCCGTTCAGCGCTCTCGATCCGCTCATCCGGAGAGAGATGCAGGACCAGCTGATTGGACTTCAACAGATGGTCCAGAAGACGATGGTCTTCATAACTCACGACTTCCTGGAGGCACTCAAGGTTGGAGACAGGGTGGCAATAATGAAAGATGGCGAGTTCGTTCAGATGGGCACACCGGAAGAACTGGTCTCCAACCCGATCGATGACTATGTTAGGGACTTTACGCGGGACGTACCACGGTCCAAGGTGCTCACCGCACGTTCTGTTATGACCCCTCCTAGGGTGTACGTCCAACCAGATGAGGGGCTGGCAGACCTGACGAGCAAGTTGTCCGCCCAAGAGTGCGAAAGCGCGGTGGTTGTGGACGATGAAGATCGCTTTATCGGAACGGTGCATCTGGGGGATGTACCCGGCAACGGGGTGGCGCAATCCAGCGTCGTTTCCGTCATGCGGGATTCCTGCCCTGTTGTGGAGCCGGGCACCACTCTCGAACGGCTCATTCCCCTGGCACTTGCCGGCGACGGCCCCATCGCTGTCCTGGAGGGCAGACGATGCATCGGGACAATCAGCCGGGAGGCAGCGATGGCCGGCTTGGTAAGCGACGAGGGCGTGGCGATGTGATCCGCGAGCAAGCTCTCCAACCACCCTTTCTCCGGGAACGCCGATACCAGGGCATCCTGTGGGCGGTTCCTGCCGCCGCCGCGTACATCCTGGCCTATTCACTGGCGACTACCGATGCGAGCACCGACTTTGGAGATTGGCCACAGAGTTGGGAGCTTCCAATTCAGGAACCGCTTGATCTTTTCTTCGATTGGGTGGGCGACGTTTTCGCCTGGTTCTTCAACCCAATCTCCAAGGTCATAGACGCGGGTATAGCTGGGATCGATACGTTCCTGCTCTGGCTCCCCTGGGTCGCAGTCGTGGCAGGGGTATCGATGCTGGGGCTCAGACTCGGCGGCAGGTGGCTGGGGCTGTTCTGCGGTGCGGCTGCCCTGTTCATCGGTCTCAACGGGTTCTGGGACTCCGCTATGGTCACACTGAGCGTAGTGGGAGTATCGGTGGTCCTGGGCGTGGGACTGGGTGTGCCGATCGGCATTTTCGCCGCGTTCAGCAACCGCTTCGAGGCAGTCGTTCGTCCTATTCTCGACACTATGCAGGTCATGCCTGCCTTCGTTTACCTCATCCCTGCCCTTGTGCTGTTCGGAGTGAGTGGAGCTCAGGGTGTTTTCCTAACGGTGATCTATTCCATTCCTCCCGTCATCAGGCTGACCAACCTGGGGATCCGCCAAGTACCCCAGGCCGTGATAGAGACGGCACACTCGCACGGATCGACGACGTCGCAAACGCTGTTTCAGGTGCAACTGCCATTGGCAAAAAGCTCGATCATGATGGGCATCAACCAGACAATGATGATGGCAGTTTCCATGATTATCATCACCGCGCTTGTGGGAGTGGAAGGACTAGGTAGGGACGTATGGCTCTCCCTCAGGGAGGTTGACGCCGGGGCTGGCCTTGAGAGCGGCATCGCCATCGTACTGTTGGCCATCATCCTAGACAGGTTCAGCTATGCGCTCGCGAAGTCTGGTCCCAACTCCACTGCTCCTACCTTGACTGTAAGTCCTGAGGTCGAGGAGTCGACCGGCAAAGTCCTTAATGCGCTGGCTATCCGCTACGCAATTCCCATAGGGGGCTCGGTTCTTATAGCCGTTCTCCTGATCCTTGGCTCCTTCGTCGGACCCTTGAAGGACTTCCCGGACGAGCTGACCTTCTCTGTGGCGAAGCCTGTCAACGGGGCCTTCGATTGGATGGCCGTCAACCTGCACTTCATCACAAGTTGGGTACGTGATAGTCTGTTCCGAGAGCTTGGTTACTCACCCATTCACACGCTGTTTCTCTGGCTCCCCTGGCCAGCGTTGATGGTCATAGCGGCCGGATTAGCCTATTTGACTGCGGGATGGCGCGTCGCGCTCCTCGCACTGGTAGGGCTGTCCTTCGCAGGGATCGGTGGTGTCTGGGACGTGACCATGGACACCCTGAGCCAGGTGCTGACCGCAGGTGTGTTCACGGTGGTGGTGGGTATCGCGCTTGGCGTTTGCGCCTCCCAGAGCAGGGCCTTCGAGTTGATCTTGCGGCCCGTCTTGGACACCATGCAGACGATGCCGATCTTTGTTTACCTGATCCCGGTCATTATGCTCTGGGGTATCGGCCCGTTGGTCGGAATCTTGGCGACCTCGGTGTACGCTCTGCCTCCGGTGATCCGCATGACCATCCTCGGAATCAAGGAGGTGCCGGCACAAGTGATTGAGACAGCACAGTCCCACGGCTCGACCGGCCTCCAGACTATGCTGCAGGTCAGGATCCCCCTGGCACTCCCAATGATTGTGATGGGCGTCAACCAGACAATAATAATGGTGTTGGCCATGGTGATTATCGCCGGCCTTGTGGGCGGCGGCGGCCTGGGCCAGGAAGTCTTCATAAACTCCATCTGGCTCAGGATGGGTCATGGCCTGATCGCCGGGATGACTATCGTATTCATGGCTATGGTGCTTGATCGTATGACCCAGGGCAAACATAAGCCCACAATACCACTGGAGGCTATGAGGTAACGGGGAATCAAGAAATGGGATCGCAAGTCCTTATGAGGAGGGATTGCAATGGGAATATAGGACAATGAACAATCTGTCATATCTGGCGATTACACCCTCAGCCAAGAAAGGAGCAATTAAGTGAAAACAGTAAAAAATAGGTTCATTGGTCTTTTAATTATCGTAGTTCTTGCCATGGTCCTTGCTGCGGGGATCGCCTGTGCTGAAGGCACCGATGAGTCGGACGCCAGAGGCACGCTGTATCTCGTCGACCAGGACTGGAACGGGCAGCTCGTAACCACAGCTGTGGCACAGATATTGCTGGAGCAGGAGATGGACCACACCGTCGCGACCAAGTTCGCGCCCGCCGACTCGGCACCGCTCTTCATCGGTCTCGAAAGGGGCGACTTCCACTTCGTTTGCTGCAACTGGCCCTCCTACAGCGCCGCACTACTAGAGGAATACGTGGATGCCGAAGACGCCAAGGTAGAGCGCATGGGGACGGTAGGCATATCGGGTGAGACGGGCTGGTATGTTCCTTCTTACGTCATCCATGGCGACGCCGAGCGCGGTATCGACGCCGTCGCGCCCGACCTCCGTACCGTCAGTGACCTGAACAAATACAAGGACGTCTTCGCCACGAGCGACACCGGCAGCAAGGGCAGACTCCTGGAGTTCACAGCGGCCTGGGACACGAGACCGGAAGAGCGACTCGAAGCCTTCGGCGCCGACTTCCAGGTGGTTTTCGCCGGGTCCGAGGGCGCAGCCCTTGCTGAGCTCGATGCCACCTTCCAAAGGGGCGAGCCAATCCTCACCTACCTCTGGGAGCCCCATTGGGCACACGCCAAGTACAACCTCGTGCAGATCGAGATGCCCGAATGGACTCCGGACTGCTACCCTGACGGCAACAACTTCAATTGCGGATTCCCAACCGACGCCGTAGCCAAGCTGATCTGGCCTGGGCTTCAGGACGAGTTCCCGGAGGCGTACGAATTTCTAACGAGGTTCCAGATGACCAACGAGCAGCAGAATGAAATTGTTCTCAACCTCACCGAGAACGACCTGACTGTACGCCAGGCCGCGCAAGAGTGGGTTGACGCCAACGAGTCAATTTGGAGAGCCTGGATCCCCTAGAGGGAAGTCCGACCATAGGTCAGGCTCCAAAAGTGGTCATGATTCGGTGCCTTGGGACATGCGGGGCTTGTTCCACGTTGTCGTCAAGGACGATGTGCCGATGCCTCCTTTGGGAAGGGCTCACGCTCAATGGGCGCGCGCACCCGTCGTCTCTCTTGGCACGATTATATCGCGCCTGTGCCTGACCTCCGAGCGCGAACCAAGGAAAATAGTCGACGGTATTCTGTTCATTTCCGCAAGTTCCGACAGTCGAAGTTGTCTCGCGGGTAAGATTGCCAAAGTGGTCTACTTTGGAATGATAACGCCAGCAAGAGTCCTGGTTGTCGACGAGTTGCCGAACTGGAATACGGGCGCAATCTGGACCGAGGGCGCCGAATTCGTTCTCGGACGCCGCCGCAATCGTGGCAGGGCTTCTTTGGGAATTCGGAGTCGAGGTGGAGCTGATAGGCAGCGCACTGGGAGATGACGATGCGGGACGAAAAACTGTCGAGAGGCTGAGCTTCGGTGACTGCGCGGTGAGTAGTGGTGGTTTTATCTCAACACGCCTTAGTCCAAGAACCGTTCGGCGGGCGCTTGACCGCAGGCTGGACACAGGTACGTGGGAGATCCGGAAGCCGCGGCTGGTGGGAAGCGCAGCGCCACATAGACCGATTGCAAAGACCTATCACTGGCCTGCGCCGCAACGCCCAGCACCAGTTGACATCGGAACTGGTGCATAGGTTTAGGGCGCTGGTCACTGAAGACTTGGACGTCAGCCACACCCCATGCAACCGCGAGACGATCACTATGTCCTATACAACGCGAGGCAAGAAATATCGTCGGTCTGCGGGACTCCGCCTGCAAATTCGGCTATCCCTGAATACACCATATCGACGGCTTCTACTGCGCCATAAGGAACCCGTTCCTCGAATGACCTTTTCAGCCCGTCCTGTCCGAACTGCTTCCCTGCAGCATCTTCAGAATCGATCACCCCGTTCGTGCAGCAGATGACCGTATCGCCAGGCGCCAGCAGAATCGTGTTCTCCTCGAATGTATCGGACCGCGCACTTCCCAGAGCCAACCCACCGGTTGTGGGAAGTCTCTCGATGATGCCGTCTCTGTGAATCAGGAGTGGGGTTTCACTCCCGCCGCTGCCGTACGTCAGCGAGCCGTAAGAAGGGTCGTAAACGGCATAAAGCACCTTCGCGTGCATATTGGCATTGTTCTCTTTGCATATAAGTGAGTTGACTTCGGTGAGAACGTCGCCCGGGTTTTCATAGCTGACCGCAGCTCCCTTGAGCATTGTCCTGACAGAAATCATAGCGAGAGCGGCCTCTATTCCCCTGGGCGAAACATCGGCTATTACCATGCCAACTTTGCCGTCTCCGAGGCTCATCACATCGTAGAAGTCTCCTCCCACATCCCGGGCCGCTTCCATACGAGCATAGATCTGGTAATCCCGGGAGTCTGGGAACGCTACGGGCAGAATCGATCTCCGTATCCGGCTGGCAGTGTCTAGCCCTTCCCCGATCTCCGGTAATCGCTCTTCTGCGGTCTGCGCGACTCGCCACTCCTCAAGATGCGATAGCGTCCTCGAAATCGTCCCCCTGAAATCCTGGAAATTTATTGGCTTTGTGACGAAGTCAAAAGCTCCCCTGTTGATCGCCGTGCGTATCTTCGGCATGTCCACGTAGGCCGACACGACGACAGACACGGTATCCGGTTTGATTTCGCCGATTTCGCCCAGAAGCGTCAAGCCGTCCATGCGGGGCATGTTGATATCCGTAACTATGATGTCAATTTCGCTGTCATTGGACAGGATATGCACGGCTTCGACTCCATCTTCAGCGAAGATGAACTCATATCTCCCGGCACGAATGTCTCTTCGCATCCTGCTCAGGATCAGCGGCTTGAGGTCCGGCTCGTCGTCCACCATTAGAATTCTGCTCGCGACCATCGCTCACCACCCTATGAAATCGAATTTTGAACCGATCCTATACACTATATTATCCAATGTGTAAGCCATAAATTAAAGTAGGTGGCATAGTCAGAAATCTGAAGTTGTCGACTCGCGAGAGTTTTGCATAGAAAGTTGGACGTGTGAATCTCAGGTGATACGAGTAAGTAGCATACGGCTAACTCCAGCACCGAGTTTAGTTGGTCAACATTGAGTAGATTGTAAAATGTACTCCTGAGGTACGTTCCTTCCAGAGAGGCGAGTCGTATACTCGGCGTGCATCCGCATACACTGCGAGCCTAGGCTCGGGAGGGACGCATCAGCTACATCAGGACCTAAGGCAACTAGCGAAGATATGACGTTGACAAATGGCCAGTCCGGAAAATGCGAGGAAATCAGGAGGAATCTATGAAGTTCGTTTTGTACAACGACAACCAGCCGGGCATTCTGACCGATGCGGGTGTAATTGACATAGGTGACCTCTGCCCCGGAAGTGGCCAGGCCGCAATCGTCCATTTGATCACCAATTACGACAATTTGAACTCCCGGCTTGAGACTCGCGCCATCGAGGGCACTCCGGTCAGCGGCGCTGAACTGCGGGCGCCGCTGCGCCCCGGCAAGATACTGTGCATGGGCGGCAACTTTCGCGAATTCGGCGCGCGCGAACCCGCACCGATGTGGGGATTCAAGAAGAGTCTCCATACCGTCCTGGGACCGGGCGGCACCGTGGTGCTGCCTGAGGTAGATGCCAATATCTTCCACCATGAGGCGGAGCTGGTGCTGGTCTTCGGCAAGGGTGGCAGAGATATTCCAGCGTCGGAGGCGATGGAGTACGTGTTCGGCTATACGACGGGTGTGGACGTCTCTGCGCGTATGCCGGGAGGCGGGGGCGGACGGGAGCCCGGAATACTGCCCATCGCGGAGCACAAGTCGCACCCCACCTTCTGACCTCTTGGTCCCTGCATAGTTACAAAGGACGAGATCGCACATCCGGAGAAATTGCAAGTCACGCTGAGCGTCGCGGGAGAATTGCGCGTGGACTACAACACGGACGACCTCGCACACTCCATCGCCGGGTCGATTGAGTATGTTACGAGCATCGAGGAGATCAGCGCGGGCGACGTGCTCTTAATCGGCACTAACCACCAGGGACTTGGGGCGATGCAGGACGGCGACACTATCGAGATAGGGATCGAGGGTGTGGGCAGTTTTGCCTTTGCAGTCAGCGACCCGCTCAAGCGCCGTTGGAAGAGGGGCATCGACGAAGATACAGCCAAGGACATAAGAGAGGGTACCGGCGGTCCCGGGCAGAAAGCCCGACCTTTGCCGGCCTGATGACGGCAGTCGCTACAAACTTATACGACAGTTGTCAAGTGCCCAGTGAAGAAGGCCCCTGCATTCCGAGGAATCTCCTGCCTGGATACTCATCCCGTGAAGCCAACCCACACCTGCGGCAGCAGTTCCATAGCCTCGGCAGTAAGTGGCCCTCTTCCCGCAAACTCTACAGCCTGCTCCGGGTGCTGCAGGCTCGAATAGCCCACCATTGCCGCCCCGCACAACAACCCTCATTCCGGCAAATTCGCCAGAATGTGTAGAATGTCACTAAAACGCATTGAAGATAACCCATAAAGTCATACATCTGTCATCCCTATCGTGCTAGGGATAATGTATCATTAGGGATTGGTGGCGTGGGCTTCCGTGCCTTTCCAGATAGCTCGCAACCTGACAGCGAGAAAGCCTGGAGTAACCCCAATGACCGGCCATACATCAGCAACTCCCGACTACACGATGGGCTTCAGCGACGCGTTTGTCGAGGCTCTCAGACGAGGCACCGCAGAGGTCAGCGCTGCGTACCTGCTTCCGCACCTCAAGCCCGGACTCAGAGTTCTCGATGTCGGCTGCGGGCCCGGGACCATATCGGCAGGCTTGGCTAAAGCGATTGCCCCCGGCGAGTTGCACGGCATAGATATGGAGGAGTCGCAGGTCGAACTGGCGCGCTCCGTCGCAAAGGCGAGCGGAACGGAAAATGCCTTCTTTCATGTCGGCGATGCGCTGGCATTGCCTTTCGAGGACAACTTCTTCGACGTAGCCCACTTCCACAATGTCCTCATGTACATCCCGGACACCACGAGCGCTCTCGCGGAGATTAGACGCGTGCTGAAGCCCGGAGGCATCATCGGCCTCCGGGAGATGATCGTCGGTTCGAGCTTCACATACCCTGACTACGGCATATTAGGGAATTCGTGGGAGATATTCGAGGACATTGTGGCAGCCGACGACGGTCACCCCCAGATGGGCAAGGAAATGAAGGGGCACGTCCTGAGTGCCGGCTTCACGGACGTTCAGCTCACGACGACAATGAGAATCTACAGCACGCCCGAAGAGATCGAGTTCATATACAGACTCATCAACAAGTGGTTCTTGTCGCCTGAGATAATGGAAGCCGCCATCAAGTACAGCGCCTCGTCCGAGGAAATGTTCGACAGGATACGCGATGCCTATGATAAGTGGAGGGGCGAACCCGGAGCATATTTCGTCATAGCATTCGGCGAGGTAATTGGCGTCAATCCCTAGCTCCGGGGTCCCTGGCTCCGGTTCCCTTGACCTTGCCGAACTACTCCTGCATCGCCTCATAGTTGGCGATAATCCCCTGGGCGATGGTGGCGAAGGCGCGCATCTCTTCCTCGCTGAAACCCTCGGTCAGTCTGGCGTAATACGCGTTCATCCTCTCGGACAGCTCCGAAGCCAGCTCCTCCCCTTCAGGCGACAGCCGCAGCATCACGATGCGCCTGTCCTCACGCAGACGCCGCCTGAGCAGCAACCCCTTATCAACGAGGCCGGTCACTTGTCGGCTGATTCGCGTTGCATCCACAGGCAGTAGTCTCGCAAGGTAGGTGGCGGTGCATTCGTGCGTCTCCCGAAAAACGAGCATCATCTGGACGTCCACGGGCGACAGGTCATAGGGCGCCACCTCAGCGGCGACTCCCTTGTACACGACATTGGCAAGTCCGCCCACGTAAGTGCCAAAGTCAGACGGCTGCTGCTCCGCCGAATGGTCGCGGTCGTGTCGCGATCTCCGCCTATCTACCAATTAGTCCACCTCTCCAATTAGTCCGCCCTAATGGAAACTTAGTTCAGTATAGTTCGTTATTCACCCAAACTCCATACATCACCCATTCCGATATTCTGGATATGTGCAGTTGTTGCAAATCCGGTTGCGTATCAATCGCGTAAATTCCCGCCCCTGTCTCCACAGAGGCGCCGTTCCTTCTCAGGAATGACTAGTATGAATACAAACACACGTTGAGAATACCTCATATTGCCAGTGATTGCTATTCACAACAGTATGATATGCATTGATTGCAATTACATCTATTATGGGCCAATTTTACAACAGATAGCAGTTCTTAACCTGTACTGCTGCCCCGGAACCGGGTGGCCCACTCCCTCATAGATTCCCAACCTATGCCGAGTGGCGAGTATGAAGTCCGGCACACGCCGAGGACCCCCAGTTTTGCTATGTAAAGGACTTTCACGCTTTTGATGCACAAAAATCGTTAACATAGAATTTACACGCAAAGTGACCGATTTAGTCAAAGGCAATCAACACCGTGCAATTGGCATAGCGAGAGTACACGCGAATATGGGAACTATGCAACGGAAAATACGGTTGAGGGTGGTAGACGCTTCTATGTGTCTTTGCTGCCATCATTATCGTCATTTAGGCACCAGTGTATCCGATCGTGTTAGCGCCAAGATTAAAATGGGCGAAATCGCCAAGTTGGAATTGACCCACCCCTAAACGGAGTGCATCTTTGTCGGAACAACCGACAGGAGGTGCCTGGCCTAATGTTAGGGGGTAGAACAGTGAGAGAGCTTTACGAGTTGAAGGGCAAGGGGAGGTCGATACACGGGATAGCAGACGATCTCGGCATATCGAGGAACACGGTTCGCAAGTACGTGCGCTCACCGGGGGTTCCGAAGCCCACGGCCCGGTCGAAGCGTGGATCGAAGCTGGATGCGTACGCCGGCTACATAGACGTCAGGTTGGCGGAAGGGCTTGAGAACTGCGTGGTGTTGCTGCGTGAGATACAGGCGCTGGGCTACGACGGTGGCTACACGACACTGAAGAACTACGTGCATCCGAGGCGCAGGCCGAGACAGCCGAAGGCGACGGTACGGTTCGAGACAGCGCCCGGCGAGCAGGCGCAGGTGGACTGGGGAGTGGTCAGCTACGAGGGAGAGGACGGGCGCAAGCATCGTATGTGGGTGTTCGTGATGGTGCTGGGCTTCTCGCGTGCGATCTACGCGGAGTTCGTGCGTCGTGCGGATGTTCCGACGTTCATCCGGTGTCATCTGAACGCCTTCGACTACTTCGGCGGAGAGCCGAGACGTTGCCTGTACGACAACGCCAAGGTGGTGGTGATTGAGCGTGACGAGGAGGGCGACCACGAGTGGAACAGTCGGATGCTGGACTTCGCGCGCAGGGTGAGCTTTGAGCTGAGGCTGTGCAAGCCGTACCGGGCGCAGACCAAGGGCAAGGTCGAGAGTGGAGTGAAGTACGTGAAGGGCAACTTCTGGCCGTCGGTGCGCTTTGGCGATGACGCCGACCTGAACCGGCAGGCACTGGCCTGGTGTGGCGAAATCGCCAACGAGCGAGTACACGGCACGACCGGTCGAGTGCCGAAGGCGATGCTCGGCATCGAGCGCAGCAGTCTCGGTGCGCTGCCGGAGCGTTCAACCCTGGGCGTGTACCTACGCGAGGACCGCAAGGTGGGCAGGGACGGATACGTTAACTGGGACGGATCGCGCTACGGAGTGCCGTGGTCCTGGTCAGGGAGCACGGTGCAGGTGGGAGTGAGCGCCGGGATGGTGGAGATATGGAGCGGTGATGAGAGGTTGGCGGTGCATCCGAGGGCACACAGGCGCGGACAGCGGCTGACGCTGCCCGGTCAGTGGGACGGACTGGTGAACGGGGACCAGAGCCCCAAGCGTGAGGCGCTGGCGGTGCAGGTGTCAGCTCAGCAAGTGGAGCGTCGATCGCTGGACATCTACCAGCTGCTAGCCGACGGAGGTGTGCGATGATAGCTCTGGAACAGGCACGCAGTCACCTGGAGACACTGGGGATGACACAGGCTATGGAGGTACTGGACAGCAGACTGGACGACGCGGCAAGGAAGCAACTGCCGTATCCTGAGATGCTCGCCGACCTGCTGGGAGTGGAGGTAACCGCTCGCAGGGAGCGCTACATGACCACCAGGACGCGCCTGGCACATCTGCCCTTCAGGCGCACTCTGGAGGAGTTCGACTTCGGCTTCCAGCCCTCGATAGACGAGAGGCAGGTGAAGGAGCTCGCCACACTCGCCTTCGTGGCGGAAGCATCGAACCTCCTGCTGCTGGGACCTCCCGGAGTGGGTAAGACACACCTTGCGGTGGCGCTTGCTCTGAAGTCGATAGAGAACGGGTACGGCGCTTACTTCGTCCGTGCATACGACCTGATGGAGGATCTGAGGAAGGCGAGAGCAGAGCACAGGCTGGACCGGCGTATGCGCGTGTACCTGTCGCCCAAGGTGCTGATAGTGGACGAGTTCGGCATCTGGCCATACGACAGGGAGTCGGCTACTGCGTTCTTCAGCCTGGTGTCTGCGAGATACGAGAAGGGCAGCATCATACTGACGTCGAACAAGGGCTTCGCAGACTGGGGAGAACTGTTGGGGGACACCGTGATAGCCACTGCGATCCTCGACAGGCTGCTGCACCACAGTCACGTCATCAACATCCGCGGCGAGAGTTACAGGCTAAAGGACAAGCGCCAAGCCGGTCTGCTTACATCGCACCGGCTGATGACATCAACATCGGAGGAGACACCTGTAGAGGTGTAAAAGGACGAGGGTGGGTCAAATCTAAGTTGGCGAAAACGCACAAAAGCAGCTTGGCGTTGACAATCGGCGCTGACGGCTCGTCTGAACTCCTCTGAGTTTCACCGCACATGGTGGAGCTACGCGAGGAAGCGGAACACTCCTACTGAAGACCTGCACGAACAATGACGCCAATCGCATATGCCCCTCAACGGGGACGGTCAACTCTATGTTCGTCCCTTGCGGCCATTGCGCTGATCCATTAGTTCTATCTTCTTCCGCCCCTCTCCTCAGGTTTTCAAAGCCCGCGTAGCACTCAGCTCTCAGTAGTGAGGCAGGCGCGACGAGAACCACTAAGCTC
This sequence comes from Dehalococcoidia bacterium, assembly GCA_965203955.1. GTDB lineage: Bacteria > Chloroflexota > Dehalococcoidia > Lucifugimonadales > JADFKI01 > Bin90. The sequence continues at coordinate 1,657,602 of OZ241923.1, forward strand.
TTCCGACTCAGTGCTCTCTTCGTGCTGTTCCTCGCCCTCGTCGTCACGCAGGTTGTGGTCTGGAATGGAGAAAATCCGGCGCGCGCTAACGATGGGACGGAAGCTCCAGCCAAGCCCACCGGGTTGCGGGTCACCACTGAACTCGGCTCACTGGGCGTGTCAGTGGACTGGAATGACGTTGACGGCGCAACCTCTTACTGGGTGCGCTGGCGGCTGTCTCATCCGGACCACAAGCTGAACGAGGGAGTGCATGTACGGGACCAATTTATGAAAGTAAATTCTCAAAACTTTTTAAGAAAAATCTCAATAATACCTAGGCTGTGTTCTATCACCACCAGCAGTCAGTTCGTCATCTTACCTACACCATCCACTACCGCCGACTTCATCCTCTCCAATGTGCTAAGACCACGCCTGTTGTGTCGTTCCTGATACTCAGTCACATACCTATGTATATGCTTATGGCTCATATAATGATTGAGGTGGACCCAATAAATCGGACAGGTGGGTAAGAGAGATGCCCGCTCCCAGAATGAAGGAAGAAAAGGAGCAGGAAAATGAAGCAGAGCAGGAAGAAGCACAGCCCGGCGTTCAAGGCCAAGGTGGCTCTGGCCGCCCTCCGGGGAGAAGAGACCGTCGCCCAGTTGGCCAGCCGGTTTGAAGTTCATCCCACGCAGATTCATGCTTGGAAGAAGGCCCTGATCGAGGGAGCGCCCGAGGTCTTCGGCAAAGGCAGCGCAAAGGCGGATAGGGAGCAGGAAGCGCTGACCGCGCATCTGTACCAGCAGATTGGGCAACTCAAGGTGGAGCGGGATTTTTTGTCGGGGAAGTCAGGGCTATGAGTCGGCCTAGGCGTCTGGCTATGGTGGATCGAGGACACCCCGGACTCTCAGTAGTGAAGCAGTGTCGTCTGTTGCAGCTCAGCCGTTCGGCGGTGTACTACCGAACGAGGCAGACCAAGTCTTCTGACCGGCAGTTGATGGCCGGGATGGACCGGCAGTACCTGAAGACTCCCTACTACGGTTCTCGCAGGATGACGGCTTGGCTCAGGACGCAGGGGCACCGGGTCAACCGAAAGCGGGTGCAGAGGCTGACGCGGGCAATGGGGCTGGAGGCGATCTACCGCAAGCCCAACACCGGCAAGCCCGCGCCGGGACACAGGATATACCCTTACCTGCTGAAGGGAGTGGTAGTCGACAGGGTCAATCAGGTCTGGGCGGCGGACATCACATACCTGCCCATGTCCCGGGGCTTCCTGTACCTGGTGGCCATTATGGACTGGCACAGCCGGTACGTGCTGGCCTGGAGGCTCTCCAATACTCTGGATGTGGACTTCTGTATCGATGCCCTCAAAGAGGCTTTGAGCAAGGGACAGCCGGAGATCTTCAACACCGACCAGGGAAGTCAGTTCAGCAGTGAAGCCTTCAGTGGGTTGCTGCTGGAGCGTGGGATCAGGGTCAGCATGGATGGCAAGGGCAGATACCTGGACAACATCTTTGTGGAGCGTCTGTGGCGGAGCGTGAAGTACGAGGAGGTGTATCTGAAAGCTTATCGAAATGGCAGTGAAGCGAGGCGGGGAATCGGCGCATATCTGGACTTTTACAATCGAGAGCGGCCACACCAGTCGCTGGACTATCGGACTCCGGCTCAGGTGTTCGCGTCGGGAAGGCAGCTGCGGTGTTTGACAGATCAGGCATCGGCCTTATCATCTAGTGAAGCAGTGGCAGACTTTCCAGCGGGAGTCTCTCTTAACTTGGCCCCTTCGCTGTCCTAACTGCGGGGTCCACCCCACTGTGTCGCCTTTATGGGAAAATCGCCGTAATCTTCCACATAAGAACAGAAGAACAGATGAAATCCAAGGTCTCTTTGAACCCAGGCTCCAACACTTCCGTGAAATGCTTATCGTCTCTGGTCGTGTAGGCATCTTTGGACGCTGACACCTTACCGACGTGCGTGAGACGCGGACCGTCGGCAGGATTTGCTTTGTCATAAACCCAGAGTCTGTCTGAATTGTCATCCGGAGCAAATCTCTTGAGGTAAGACCGAGGCTCATAGTGTTTGTTTGTGTTGTCTATCTCAAATGCACTTGCAGATGAGTCCGCCCTCTGTTCTGCGTCAAGCACCTGATCACCACCCTCAAGGAAGTTCCCTCAGCGGGTTACATTCACTGTCTCAAGGCGAAATATGAATGAGGGGTGTCCAAAGTAACGTCACCTGTTGGAGAGTATCCTGCAAGTCGACGCGGATTTCGAAAATGGCTCACAGACACGTTGGAATATTACGCCGACAGGTTGGAACAGTTTATCACGTCGGCTTGTGGTGATGATGGGATTCCCAATCGCTTTCGAGACGACGTTCTAGTTTCAGTGTTGCTTTCAAGACGGTTTCTCCTGGTGCGAGATTGATCACCTATTACAACCGGCAATTTCTATAGTCGTGACCGTCAACAGTTTTCGTCGCGCATCAGCATTCTTCCGGTAGTCCACGACTCTAACGAAACTCAGACCGCAGGTCAACAAGTCCCAGACAGAGACGCCGAAGTAAGCGTCGAAGCCCGGCAGCGTCTGAGAGGCTCGCATTGACCACGATGCTGAATAAGGTGTATTTTCATTTCCCAAGAGGAGGGCGCTATGCCGGAAAAATCTGAGGAGTTGGGCGCAGACGAGTTAGTCCCAGCAGGAGCGCATGAGGCTCCCTATCAAGCCGTTTTCGGAGATGTGTCGAGGATAATCGACGCTGCAAGGGAATCGGCCGTCCGTTCGGTGAACGCGGCTATGACCGCTGCCTATTGGCTTGTCGGACACCGAATCGTCGAGTTCGAGCAATCGGGGGAGGAACGGGCCGAGTATGGTGCTGCGCTGATTGAGCGGCTGGCGGCTGATCTGACGGCAAGGTTCGGGCGCGGTTTTTCCCGGCAGAACATCCAATATATGCGTCTGTTCTACCTCTCATATCCACCCGACAAGATATGCCAGACAGCGTCTGGCATATTGGGCCGCGCCCCTCAACTGCCGATTCGCCAGACGGCGTCTAGCGAATCCAGTCTTGCCACATTGCCTCAACCACGCTCCATACCGCGGAACACGAAGATACGCTCGATGTTGTGCGTAATTACTTCGCCGTCGCGCCCCAGCAGGGCGACATCATCGCGCATTCGCAACTTTCCGTTGGATATGCGGCCAACGGATACCTGGCCGAGGTAGTTGTCGTAGTCCAGGGCTGCCACGAGCATCTGCAGCGGGGCGTCCAGATCGCCGTCGGGCGGTGGTACAGACTCCACAATCGCGTCGAAGAGGGGCTGCATGTCTGTCCCAGGGTTGCCCGGGTCGTCAGTGGCATAGCCGTCGCGAGCCGAGGCGTATAGCACGGGGAAGTCAAGCTGTTCCACTTCAGTAGCCAGTTCCAGGAACAGGTCCTGGATCATCGTAACCACTTCGGCCGCTCGCGCCTCTGGGCGGTCTATCTTGTTGACGACGACCATCGGCGTGACATCTGCCGCAGGGCTTGGCGAAGCACATAGGTCGTCTGCGGTATAGGACCGTCCACCGCGTCCACTAACAGCAGGCAGCCATCGGCCATATTCATGATGCGTTCCACTTCGCCGCTGAAGTCGGCGTGGCCCGGCGTGTCGATGATGTTAATCCTCACATCTCCATAGGAGACGGAGGCATTCTTGGCGAGGATGGTGATTCCGCGCTCTCGCTCGAGGGGGTTGGTATCCATGATCAGGGCACCCACCTGCTGGTGGGACCGAAAGACTTTGCCCTGCTTCAACAGCGCGTCCACAAGTGTCGTCTTGCCGTGATCGACGTGGGCAATGATAGCCAGGTTGCGAATGTTCTCGTTATTGCGGTCGGTCAAGTTAAGGCGCTCCGAATACTTACACACATCAAAATTCAGCGGTGCAATTCACTTTGCCATCGGGGACACTTGTCCCTCACCGGTGGGCTTAGCCTGCCGGCGGCCTTCCGGCCCTTCCGGAGGAGGCATCCCAGCCTCTTATTGAGAACCTGCGCCCCAGCGCCCGCTGAATCTCCCTCCACTTGCGCTCTTCATCCGGCGTGACAAAGGTCACCGCCTCGCCGGAACGTCCCATGCGGCCAGTCCTGCCCACTCGGTGCGTGAAGAGCAGGTCCGTGTCCGGCAAGTCAAAGTTGATGACCTGTGAGACACCGTCAATGTCCAAGCCTCGCGCAGCCACATTCGTTGCGACCAGAGTGGGCGTGGCGCCGGAACGGAATTCCTTCATTACGCGCTCGCGCGCGTTCTGGCTCATGTTCCCCTGAAGCGCTCCCACCGAATAGCCCAGCGTGTCGAGTTGTCTTGCCAGTTTCTTGACTCCGTGCTTGGTCCTGCCAAATACGATCACCGGAGAGCCGTCCTGCGCGTCCAGAAGCGTCTGAAGGGCCTCAATCTTTTCGTTCGGGCGAATTGTATAGACCAGATGCTCCACACTTGGCAGCGCGCGCAGGTCCGTGTCAACTTCTACCCTCACAGGGTTGCGCAGGTACTTTCTGGCGGTCGTAGCTACCCATTCAGGCAGCGTTGCGGAAAGGAGAGCGGTCTGGCGCTCTGAGGGCGTCTCGCTGAGGATCGCCTCAACGTCTCGCGCAAACCCCCTGTCCAGCATTTCATCTGCCTCGTCCAGCACGAGAAATCGCACTGAGCTCAGGTCGAGAGTTCCCTGCCGCAAGTGGTCGAGCGTGCGCCCGGGCGTCCCAATAATGATCTGTGCTCCGTTCCTCAGCTCTGCGCATTCCGGCTTGTCCGAGCGCCCCCCATACAATAGCGTTACACGCAGCCGCTGTGACGAGCATAAGGCCCTCGTCACATCCGCGACCTGGATGGCAAGCTCCCGAGTGGGCACAAGAACAAGCGCCTGAACCAGCCGGATGGACGGGTCGCATTGCTCAGTGAGTGGTACTGCAAACGCCAGCGTCTTTCCGGAACCCGTGCGCGCCTGTCCAATAAGGTCCCTGCCCTCGAGAAGTGGCGGAATGGACTTGGTCTGGATAGGCGTGGGTTGCGAAATGTTCATCAACGAGAGCGCCCGCCTGATGGTAGCTTTCATCTCGATGCCGGGAAACACTTCTGCGTCGGAAATGGCGATCTCGTCAGGGAGACTATTCGTGCCTGGCAGCTCACTTCTCTGTGCCCGAGTATTGGCCGCGTTGTCGCTCCGACGGGCATTGAAGCAAGGGCGGCAATACACAGGCCTTCCCGCGGTTGGGCGAAATGGCACCGTCGCGGACTCATTGCAGTCGGCGCAGATGACAGTGTGTCGCCTCAGACGGGTTGACGCACGCGGACGTACTCTTAAGGTTTGCAAAGACATTAGGATTCAGACTCCTGGATGAAAAGGTGACGACACAAGCGAACCTGCGATGTGTCGCCATAAGAAAGCGTGCTAGAGGAAAGGCGTCCTGTGGGAACTTGAGGGAATCGTGGATACCTTGTTGGCTAATTTGGGTGAGTAAATCTCACTCGTGAAATCATTCTAGCAGATTAACCCGTTCGAGGAATATAGATTATTGAGATGCAAGTTGCCAGAAGTTGAAATGTAGCTGGCGCAGAATGACAGCGATTATCCCGTACTAAGATGCGCTCCGCATCATGGTAAATTGTGCTTGTCAGGATAAAGTGTCAATGCCAAGCCGCTTCTGTGCGTTTTCGTGTTGTTGTTCAGCGATTTTGTCCGTGCTAACTGCGAAGGGAATATGTTCTCTCCGGCGAGGAACGGTTTTAGGTCGCTGTTCGACTTCATGGCGATTTTGCGGCAGTTCTGCCGCTCGGCCTGAGGTGCTAACTGTCACAGTTAATCTCGATGATGTGGACGTGGTGAGTTAGCCCGTCGAGCAGAACGCCGGTCAGCCTCTAGGACCCGAACATCTCAGTCCTGTTTGGGATGCGATCCTCGATGGAATAGCCTGCTGGTAGCCGTCTGGCCGCTCGAAAATCACAATCATGTACAGCGAAGCGCTTTTTGGTTTCCCTTGGCTCTCTTCACTACCGTACAGCTACTCTCAACGACCTTATATCAGGGTCGTATCCCAAGCAGCCTTCCCTCAATATAGCAGTTGTGGCTTTCAGTTCCGTCAGAGCAGGTTGTGTCCTCGAAGAGGGCTCTGTCGGGGTTCAGGGCTCCTGAGAAGTTCGCGCCCGTGAGATTTGATTCGGTGAACCTGGCGTCTTCGATGTCCGCCCCTTGGAAACTGGCATTGGCCAAGTTGGATTGGTTGAAGTTCGCGTCGCTCACGTCGGCTCCGTCAAAGCGCGCCCCTTGCATGTCCGCATCCTTCAGATCCGCTTCGTTCAGGTCGACATTAACGAATATCGTCCCCTTCATTTCCGCTCGGTCTAACCTAGCCTCTTCCATGCGCGCGCCGGAGAAGTCAACGCCGTTCAAGGTCGCCTTGTAGAAGTTAGCGTTTCTGAGGTCAGCATTCCTAAAGTCGGGGTTGACGTCGAAGTAGATCTCGCCGAAGTCGGCGGAGGCGAGATTCGCACTTTGCAGGTTCGCGCCGTCCAGTTTTACCCCGTTCACGCTCGCCTGTCTGAAAGTCGCTTCATTCAGATTCGCCCTTGTCAGGTCGGTGCGGTAAAGAGCTGCTCTGGTGAAGTCCGCGAATTCGAGGTTTGCCCCTATCACGGATGCGTGAGACAGGTCCGCATCCATAAAAGTCACCCCGGACAGTTGAGCTTCGGGCGGGAATACGACACGCTGAAGGTTTGCCTTGTTGAAAGATTCTATGCCCGATATATCGGCTGAACTGAGATCGACACGGGTGAGAATAATGCCCTCGACTGAAGCGCCTGAAATAGTCGCGTTTTTCAGAGTGGCATTTTCTAGGTTCGCCTCGTTAAGGTTCGCATCCGTGAGATTTGCGTCGGTCAGCACGGCGTCTTTGAGGTTTGTCCCGGTGAGGTTCGCATAGCTGAGATTTGCGCCCGTCAAGTTGAAGCCGCGAAGGTCTTTTTGCGATAGGTCGCACCTGTTCAGGTCAACACCTGGCCCGAAGTGCAGGCATGGGGGAGGCGTGGGCGAGAGTGTAGGCTCCGGCGTGTGTGTAGCAGTTGGGAGGGGAGTCGGCGTTATGGTTGGGAGAGGTGTCGGAGTAGTGATGGGCAAAGGCGTGTTAGTGGCGGTAGGGGACGCCGTATGCGTGGATGTAGGTGTTGTAGAAGGCGTAAGTGTGGGGCGCGGCGTAGGTGTGTCTGTAGGCGCCGGAGTATGAGTCGGCGTGCTGGTGGGAATAGGGGTGCTGGTAGGGATGATTGCCGCTGCGATAGGTGTATCCGGTGGGGCGGGCGTATTGGTAGGCGTGGGCGACGGGTCGGAATGGACAAGCGCAACGGTCGTATCGATTGTTATGAATTCTTCGTCCTGATTCACATCCATTCTCAATACCCTGTGATTTTCATTCATCCATGTTTCCATTGCGCTCCGGCCCGCCGCTGCCCTCCCCGCATCCGTAAACATTTGCACATATACGAGGTCGAACGCGTCATTCTCGGCGCTTGCGGACCAGACCAGGGCAAAGCTCAGGCAACTTGAGCCGCAGTTAGTGCCTGTCCGCGCTTGGACGCCCTGCCCGGCCTTGTCGAGAGCGCGCAGTATCGAATCACTCAGCGTCAGGGCGCTCCCGCCTTGCTTCACCGTTTCGAGAATATGTTTCAGTAGAGCTTCATCGCCAATTATGACGTACCCATCTTCCAGAACGGCCACGGCGTCAACATTATGCTGATACTCCGCGTAATCGATGCACGCCTGCGCGGAAGTCCACAGCTCAGAGCCTTGGTACAGGATCTTTGCAAACCCAAGGGCATCGAGCCTGTCCGAGACATCGTCGTAAGTGAACTGTCCTGAGAATACGGTCAGAGTGCCGCCGGGAGCGGGCGCGCCATCGGGAACATGCGCTTGAACTAAAAAGGCCACTTCGTCTATTGATACGCCGATGTCGTTCAGACAGTTCCTATAGGGAATCGTGACTTCATACGCGAAACCTTCCGGCAGGTCATCCGCGCTGTACACCTCCTCGAGGGTGAGAATATCCAAAAGGTCGATGCCTGAAGGCACGAGGTTGAGCGCGAGTATGTCGGCAGGGCCGGAAGTGAAGGGCGCGAGAATCGGTGTGCTTGTAGGCTCAGGGGTATAGGTAGGAGCGGGCGTCGGTGTGGGAAGCAAGGAAACAATTCCTGCCTCAACTGTATTCCGTGCCTCCTCTATAACCAAAGTCAGTAGGTTTATCGGTGCAATCAACACAACCCACATTGTGAGCACCAGAAGTATCCTTAGCCATAAAGGTCTTCTGTTGCCTGGCGCTCCCCAGAGGAAAGTGACGGTCGCAGCGCCAAACGAAGTCAGCCATGACGGTAACCGGCGATACAGCAGAGAAATTACTCGTCCCCGCCAAAACACGGTTACGAACAATAGAGCACCTAACGCCAGATAAAGAGGGATTTCCGCGATGAATGAAAGATCATCGTCTCCATAAAACAGTTGCACCGCCACCAGTCCCACGCCAAACAACATCACCCAAGGGGGAATCCCTGCAGCGCGCGAACCCGGAGGCGTGGGCCCACCGCCTGTACTCGGCGGCGTAGGCGGCGGTGGCGTGGGTGGTGGTGGCTGAGAAGGCTGTGTCGGCGGGATGAATATCTGCGCGCCTGAATGGTCCGGGAACGACTCTATGCCGATGTTCGCCGTTCGCTCGCACCATGTGCACGCCGCTCCGCTTGAAGCGGACGCCTGATTGTCGAAGTACCAGTGGCTGGCATTGCGCGAGCACTGCGTGAGGGCACGCATCGCTTCGTCCAGCGCGTCCACCCAGTCCCTGGGCGCAGGGCGCGCCTGCGGGTCCGAATGACCGTCGTCGAAGCACTTGCGAAAGAGCGCCCTTATGTCTTCGTGCAGCGTATCCCATCCAACCGCCGTCCGCACAGGACGCAGCGGAACGCCTCTGCTCGCGCTGTGCAGAAAGAATCCATTCGATATGCACGATTCCACCAGTGGCTTCTCGCCTGCGCCGGTGTATATCCCTCTGAACGGGTGTGTCCCTTCCATTAGCAGTTGGTAGATGACGACCGCCAGCGCGAACCTGTCGTGATGGATGTTCCTGTCCACCTGGGCGAAGCTCACTCCCTGCAGTTCAGGTGGAGTGTATTCGGGCTTGCCGACCAGGCTGCGATATATCGTGGGAGGCGTAGTCTGGTAGTCGGTTATCTGAAACGAGTCTGCGTCTATCAGCGTTGCATGCTCGTTCTCGGTGATGTAGGCGTTGGATTCGTTGATGTCGCCGACGACATAGCCGCTGCCGTGCAGCCTGTCCAGCGCGGTCGCAAGGCTCTTGGCAACAGAGCATAGGTTGGCGTAGTGGATTTGCGGCGCGTTCCTACGTCTCAGCGCGGGGTTGTAATACTCGAAAAGACTGCTGGTCTTCTCGACCTTCGGCATCAGGAAGCCGATGACATCGCTTGCCGTGTCATAGAGAAGATGCCTTGGCCAAGCGACGAAAAGGTGCCCGGTCTGATCGTCCTCGGTGCGCGGCGGATAGTTTATCATCACCTCCAGCTTGTTGATGACTTCATCCGTGCGCCTATTGGAGTGGTATATCTTCGCCACAAGGTCGGGATGGCTTCTGAGGCTGTACACCGCGCCCTCGCCACCACTACCCAGCACATCCGATTGCGACAGCGTGACTCGGTTCGTCGCGCTGCTCCAAACGGTTATGTCGCCTTGATTAACCATTCTTGCCGTCTTCCCGACGCTCCGCCGTCACCTCCGAACCCCGAGCAGCAGCGTCAAGTCGTCGCTCGCTCGCGCCGTCACTCTTGGCGTGGACAGGAAAGCCGCGATATAGTTCCCGGCAGCCTGTTCGTCTTCCTGCTGTTCTGCCCGGCTATAGAGCGGGTCGAAGAAGGGCGCGTGCAGGGTATTGCCAGACGCTGCGTTCAGCGCGATGGACTGTATGCCGTCGGTGAACATCGCCACACGGCTGACGCTTCCGCGAAGCAATCTTATAGCGTGAGAGGCTCGCCAGCCGGACGATGTGATGAAGTTGGTGGTGTTAGCGTACTCGCCGCGCTGGGGCGCACTGAACAGCGTATAGTCGCCGCCTTCGTCTGCCGATATGCCGTCTCCCGCCGTTACCATCCCGCCGTCGCCTATCTGCGGCGCGCCGGTGATTTCGGGCGCGCATATTGCGACTATGAGAGTCGTGGCGAAGTCCCTGAGCGATCTATTTTGCCGACACGCTTCGGTTTCCAGCGCCTCCCGCGCGAAGTGGGCGGCTTCCAGGAGGGTTTCTTTAAGCGGACGCACATGGAGGCGTAGAAGTCTGACGGCTCTTTGGGTTGCGGCACAAGCGCCGATGCGCGAACCGTCGGCGTAAAGCTCGACAGACCCACCGCCGTCGGCTACGGCAGCTACGAATATCCCATCAGGCGCGCCGACGCCCACGCTCGAACTGTCCTGGCACGGCTGGCCCGTCCTTGAGTGGCTTGTGCCTTGCACGGACGCTCGCACTGCACGCCGTCGAGACGCCGAATTTGCGGCGTCCATCATATCGCCGCCCAGTCCTGCAAGCCATCGGTGTCCAGCTGAATTTCATCGTCGGTGCGCGACCGAGAAACGCGGGACATAGATTGCGACAGCCAGACGAACATGCTGCTGAACTCCAGGCCATTCAGAGCCAGAGGACGGCGCGGGCTTATCTTCGTGAGCACATCCATGTCCGCGCCCTCAACGCCTACGGAGAAGGCAGCAACTCTCTTCTCGTTCTCTGCGTCCCCTAGCCTTTGGGACGCCTCCTCTACCACCTGAGACTCTTCGGTAGGCACGCCATCAGTTATCAGAAACAGCCATGGGCGATAGTAGTCTACACCGTTGTCCCCGTACATCTGCTTGCGCTCTTCTATCTTATCCAGCGCGAGATTGATGCCCGCGCTCATCATGGTCGTGCCGTTCGCCACCAGGATAGGAGGCTCGAACTGGTCGGCGGTAACAAAGTCCTGAATCACCTCCGCATTGCTGCCAAAGGTAACGATGGCCACCTCAGTTCGCAGAGCGGCGAGTTGGTCTGTCTTCAGCTCCTGCGCAAAGGTGGCGATACCGTCATTCAGCTCCTCCATCTTGTCCCCATACATAGAGGTGGATACATCTACAACCAGCACGCACGGGTATCTGGGTTCCGGATTCTCCGCGAACTGTATTTCGTCAGGTATTAGGTCGGTGGTCATGACTTACCCTCCATTGCTTGCGCCACACTGTCTATCTGCACTCTGCTCATCATATCGCCGCCCAGTCTTTCGGCCCGCTGGCGTCGAGCGTTATTTCGTCGCCGATGCGGGAGGCGGAGACGCGGGACATGGACTGCGAAAGCCAGACGAACATTCTGCTGAACTCCAGTCCTTTCAGCATCAGAGGGCGGCGCGGGCTCATCCAGGTGAGGACATCAAAATCCGCGTCATCGACTCCTACTGAAAACGCCGCGATCCTCTTTTGACTGTCGGCATCCTTCAGCCTTTGGGACGCCGCGCTCACATCTTTCTGCGACTCTGTAGGCTCGCCGTCCGTTATCAGAAACAGCCAAGGGCGATAGTAGTCAATGCCGTTGTCCCTGTACGACTGCTTGCGCTCTTCTATCTTGTCCAGCGCGAGGTTGATTCCTCTGCTCATCAGCGTGCCGGTAAACTGCAGCCCGGCCTTATAACAGTACAGGCCATCCTCGGTCATGTAGTCAGGCTTGATTTCTTTAGTCGGACCAATAGCCAGCTCCCCAAATCCAAATCCGCGGACTAGAGGTTCATCAAAGGACAGGTACTCAGTGGTAACGGCATCGCGCTGCACGTCCAGACGCGGAGGCTCGAATCGGTCGGCGGTAACGAAGTCCTGTGCCGTCTCTACAGTGCTTGCAAAAGTAACGATCGCGACCTCCGTGCGTAGCGAGGCGAGGCGATCAGCCTTCAATTCTTGGGCGAAAGTGACAATGCCCTTATTCAGCTGCTCCATCTTGTCCCCGAGCATGGAGATGGAAACATCCACAAGCAGCACGCAAGGGCACCGCGGCTCCGGGTTTTCGGCGAACTGTATTTCGTCGGGCATGAGTTCGTCGGTCATGCATTCTCTCCCTTCTCATACAGCATGCAGAACATTATAGACTTGCAGGATGCGCCTATAGCCTCGCCTGATACAGAATTGTTCTCAGCCTGTGCCACTTCCATTAATTGGATCATGGGGGTGTGGCGGCGATTTACAACAGAAACCTTCTGACCAACTGCCAGAGGTTGAAGGCTATTGCGACGGCCGCTATCAGAAGAACGGTGCCTATGAAGAATTCACGGACAATAAAAACGGTGTCCATGATTGTTTCCAGCAGCAGGAAAAGGGCAAGGAAGCCAAGCCCGATGAGCAGCCCCCGGCGAAAATTGTCCCTTGAGCTCTTTTCAACCCGGTTTTCAAGGCGAGCATAGAACTCGTTCGCGGGCAGATCGACATACTGGCCGCATGAGCATCGCGCCTGTCCTGCACGTAACGTGGAGCCGCATCTGACGCAATTCATAGTCAATTGACTCCTCACAGTCACATTTCTGGCATTATACGGCAAAATCACCGCGACTCCGGCAACGGATTAGCGACAACGTCCCCACTCACAGCTACGAACGGAAAGTTCCTTTGAAAAACTTGCTCAAAATATATCTAAAGACATCCAGTTTTATCTCCAGATCAATAGAGTCACGGCACCGCCGCTAAGCTGCCGGTCGGGTCCGGTAGGAGCTCCAGATAGATCAGCGTGGTTTGGATCGACCTGTGGCCGAGTCGGCGGCTCAGGTAGTTGATCGGGCTACCGCTCGTCAGAAGATGACGGGCGCAGCTGCGGCGCAGCGTGTGATTGGCGACCGCTTCAACCGCTTGGTCGGTTTTCTTTGGGCAATGGCCGCGGGGGCTGCGATTGCGAGTGGCCAGTGCGGATTCTCTGATGGCGGGTAGGGTCTCGGTGGTCATGAGGCAATCTCACTAAAGGGATCAACAGCCACTATGTCCTGATAGGACTGCCCCGTATTGAGGTCCTCGGTGAGAATCTGGGTGCAGCCCGCCCGCTGGGCCGCCGCGACAATCAGGGAGTCCCAGTAGTTTATGCCGTAGAGCCTGTGTATGCCGGTCGCACGGCGGACTAGCCGCAGGTCTATTTCCACCACCGGCAGCACACTGAGGAGGTCAAGCACTCCCTCTGCTTCCTCGGCGGTCATTGGGACAGGGATGCGTGAAGTCACCACCGTGAAGAACTCTCCGAGTACCTGCGCGGACAGCACGGCAGTCTCCTCGGCGATTCCGTTCCTTATGATCTGCCGAGCGTGCTCTTGCTTCGCTGGATCGGCGCTATCGTAGGCATATACGAGGACGTCGGTGTCGAAGAACTGCCTATCTGGCATATAGGTCCTCACGACTCCACTTGCGCGGTCCCATGTCCCGGCTCAATCTCTCGAAGGACTCATCCAGGGCGGCGATGCTCTGCTGGCGTTCCAACGCGTCGCCCTTTGCAACCCATGTGAGGTAGTCCCTGACCATCGCGGTCAGAGTCGTATCCTTGTCGATGGCGACTTTCCGGACCTTCTTGACTATCTCTTCGTCGATGTTCAGTGTGATGTTCATGAGTGTCTTCTCCCGTTCAGACTGTATCGGCACTTAATACAGTTTACCCGTAATAAGGTTGATGTGCCACAAGTGATATTGGCAGAGGTGCCTGTGATGGCAGGAGAATGCGCCGTCAGGCCCTGCTGCCATACTGACGTCGAGGCTGCACTAATCGCGGGAGGGTGCAGCCGATGCACATTTAGTTGTAGTCAAGGCCGCGCTTAGTTGCCCCTATACAGTATTTAGATGAGGCAGCTCATGACACTCCAGAACCGTACCGATGTTTACGCTCCGACCACTCTCACCGACGAACAGCGCCGGCGAGTGGCAGACGCCCTCGAGAACGCACAATCAGAGAACACACGCAAGAACTGCGCCAGCCAGTTCCACAAGTTCCGCGCATGGTGTGTACGTGAGGACCAGTCGCCCCTGCCGGCATCGCCCGAAGTTATTGCTGCGCATACCGCGGAGCTTGCCTATGACGGCAAGAGCCACGGTCCGGCTATTGGCGGCGGTCACGGCGACCGCGCTCACACCGAGAACAACGCGCGGTGGCTCACTTGAGATGGAGAAGACTAGCCTCAGGCGTGGTCGGCTGGACATTGCCCTGACGTCGGTGCTGTATGACGCGGGACTGCGAGTGCCTGAGGCCGCGGCGCTATGCTGGCGCGACATCCTCGATTCTCAGGACGGTGCCGGTCTCGTGTACATCGAGCGCTCCAAGACCGATCAGGTCGGCGAGAGCGCCTATGTGGTGATTACGCCTGACACGCTGACCGCCTTGAAGTGGATGCGGCAGGAGGTCGAGGGCTGGACTGCTGATGGTCAGGTGTTCGGATTGTCGGAGTCGAAGATCAGCCGACGCTCTGCAAGTATGGCGCGAGCCGCGGGTCTGGGCAAGGGATACTCGGGACACTCCGGGCGCGTGGGCCTGGCCATCAGGATGACTAACGTGGTGCTCCGCTTCAGGCGGTGCAGACTCATGGACGATGAGAGTTGCCGGCTATACCGGCACGGTACACCGGGGGCGAGAAGGCGCTTGAATCGCTGGAGTGGCTTTGTTTATGACTTAAGGTTTTCGATGACCAAGCAACCGTCTTATCTGTCAAGGCCTGGGAGCGGTCGGATCCCAGTGAACACCGGTCCTCGCCATACTATTGAGGATGGTCAGCAGCTTCCGTGCGCAAGCGGTGAGAGCCACCATCTTCGGCTTGCCGGCGTCCAGTAAACGTCCATAGAACTCTCTCAGTACAGGATTGAATCTGGTGGCTACCAGCGCTCCCATGTAGAGAGTCTTACGCACCGTGGCTCGACCTCCCCAGACGGAACGCTTGCCGCGATACGGGCCGCTGTCTCGGTTGAAGGGCGCCACACCGACAAGAGCGGCGATCTGCTTGCGGTTCAGCGCGCCCAGCTCCGGCAGATACGCCAGCAGTGTCAGCGACACCTGCGGTCCCACGCCGGGTACACTGTGCAGCAGGTCGTCCTTCTCACGCCAAGCAGGACTGCACTGTATCCTCTGTCGAAGATCGGTGTCCAGGTCGTCAAGCTCTTGCTTCAGCCAGTCGATATGTGCCTCGATGCTAGGCTGTACTTCCGTAGTTGCTCGTCTCAGGCGGTTCTTCTCCGCCACGAGGATACCCATCACCTGCCACCTGCGCGCCAGCACGGCCCCGAGCGCCTGCGTATCAGCGTCCCGTAGAGGCCGTATCTGTGGACGCACCGCCTCGCCAAAATGCGCCAGAACTTGAGCGTCCAGCCGGTCGGTCTTCGCAAGCTTGCCTGTGGATCTGGCGAAGTCTCTCACCTGGCGGGGATTGACCACAGCGACAGGCAGTGATGCTGCGGCCAGAGCTGCCACCAATGGAAGCTCCAGACCGCCGGTGGACTCCGTAATCACCCCCGCTGGCTTGAGATCCTTTAGCTGAGCTACAAGATCATCGACGCCGTCGCTGTCGTAAGACATCGTAAGACACGCTCCAATTCCTATCAGTGGGCCGTGCCGCAATGTCTATCCGCTCCTTGGACACATCGAGGCCGACATAAGTTGGTTCCTGAGACATTCTCGCCTCCTTCATACTGACCCTGCCTTGCAGATACGGGCTTGGTTAGCCCAGGCAACCGTTCGGGTTCTTCTGGAATGAGTGCGGCGACCCTTGCTATAGAGCGGTCTTTGATGACCAAGGAGCGTCCGATCTGCCGCACTCGGAACCTGATTCGTTATGGGTTATCCCATTACATGTCAAAGATACAAGGAGTGTAAACAGGATCAGGCGGCGACCTTCTCCGGTTCCGTTTCTATGACGGTTCCATCCTTGTAGGTTGCGCCCAGGTGGACGTCCTTCATCAGTTCCGGCGCCTTCAGTCTCCTGAACCTGCTTTCGGCAACCATCAGCATCTTCCAGATCACCGCTATCGCCCTGTCCACCCTCTTGAACCTCTTCGCCGCATCGGTGCGCAGCCTCAGCGTTGCAAAGGGCGACTCTACGACATTCGTCGTCCTCAGATGCCTCCAGTGCTCGGCTGGAAAGTCGTAAAACGTAACCATCCGTTCCCAGTCCCGCTCAAGACTCTCCGCAGCGCCGTCGTAGGAGCGCTCACGACACCAGCCGATGAACACCGACTTCAGACGCTCAGACTCGCCGAGGCTGCCGGCATACGGGATGCTCCTCAGCATCAGCTTCGCCTGCTCCTGCCGCGCCTTCGGCAACCGATCCAGCACGTTGATGATCTTGTGGTTCCAGCACCTCTGCTCCTTAGCCTCCGGATACACGTTGGCAAGCGCTCCCCAGATGCCCAGGTGTCCGTCGCCAACCACAAGCTTCGGACTGTTCATCCCACGCTCCCTGAGGTCCCTGAGCACTTCAGACCAACTCTCAGTCGACTCCCTGTAACCCGGAACGACGCTCAGCACCGTCTTGCTGCCGTCGCTCAGCGCACCTATCGCAACCAGGATCGCAGCCTTCTCCCTCTCAAGGCCCGCCTTCACGTACACCCCGTCCACCCACACATACACCACTTCCAACTCATCGAGGCGACGAGCCCGCCACGCTGCAAGCTCCCCGTTCCACCTGTCCTTCAGTCGAGCTACCGTCGCTGCCGACAACGGCGCCTTCTCTCCCAGCAGCCCGCGCAGCGCCAGGTCGAAGTCACCCTCAGACAGCCCGTGCAGGTACAACTGCGGTATCAGCTCGGCAACCTTCGCCGTCCTCTTGGCGAACAGCGGCAACAACCTGCTCTCGAACTTCTCATCAGTGTTGCGAACCCGCGGCCTGCTCAACTCTATCGTCCCAGAACTCAGCGTCAGATTCCTCGGCCTTCCGTGTCCGTTCCGGTAGCCTGAGTCGCTGTCCGCCTCAGACCGGCGCTCAGACTTCGCCCTGCCCAGAAACTCTGTCACTTCCTCCTCCAGCACTTCCTGGATCAGCTTCTGCATGCTCCCTCGGAGCCAGCCTTCGAGTTCGCCCCATTCGGGACTTGACTTCACTATGCTTTCAGTGGTTCTCTTACTCATGGACGGTGTTCCTCCTCTTTTGGGTTCTCAGGCCCGTTTTATTCAGAGGAAGGTTACACCGTCTGATCTATTTGCACACTCTCTGACGTTACCTCACGGCAGTTGCCGACACCTTTCGAGACCATGACGAGCTTTCAAATCTCGAAAGCTCGGCGAGAAACCTAACCATCAATTGGGTTTCGGGGGCACACTCTCCTTCTGAGCCTGACAGAATCCATCCTTTAGCCGGGGACTTTCGATCCTTCGTTGACGTGATGAGGGCCAGCAGAGACGACGGTAACATATCGAGCATCGCTGGCCCGATTGGCGACTGTTATCAATTCTATCGTCGAGAAGCCTCCCAATGGCTAGCCGATGGAGAAGGCTCGGGACGGCCACTCTATGAACGTGCAAACTCCCTTCTGACAGCCATCTGCGACAAGCTACAGGTGGTAGCAATATACTTGAATCATGATGAGAATGAATCAGCAATCTTTGAAGCGCTGAACGCCAGAGGTGAGCCTCTTTCCGAATGGGAGAAGGTCAAGAATTATATTCTCTTCAAAGCTGGTGAAACACTGGGAGTTGACCAGGGCGAGTTGTACGAAGAGTATCTGTTGGAATTTGACGACCGACAATAGTTGGTCGGCAGGCACGGAATTACGACGCGATTACTTTGGAGCTATTGAACGTCCTACCTGAAGCACCAACAGGCGAGTTGCCGTTCAGCAGCGCAATCATCGAACAGCTAATCAAATATGAACTTGTCCGATCCTATTGGCCAAATGACCACGAAGTACGGCAAGCGGTCCTAGAGCGAAACATGCTGGCTTGGACTGTTAGGCAAGTGCTTGAGGCGATTGAAAGAGGAATGATGCGAGGCAGACGGCCAGGAAATCCGACAATGTCACATGGTCTCCCCATAGAGCACCTGATGCCTCAAACCCGCAGCGAGGAGGCCTGGCCACCTCCACCAAACTCTGACGAAGACGCTGAGGCCATGCGTGACGACACCATTCATCGCTTGGGCAATTTGACCTTGGTTGAGCACGGATTGAACTCTAAACTAAGCAATCGGCCATGGATCGAGAAGCGAAGTATGAGGTGGACCCAATAAATCGGACAGGTGGGTAAGAGAGATGCCCGCTCCCAGAATGAAGGAAGAAAAGGAGCAGGAAAATGAAGCAGAGCAGGAAGAAGCACAGCCCGGCGTTCAAGGCCAAGGTGGCTCTGGCCGCCCTCCGGGGAGAAGAGGCCGTCGCCCAGCTGGCCAGCCGGTTTGAAGTTCATCCCACGCAGATTCATGCTTGGAAGAAGGCCCTGATCGAGGGAGCGCCCGAGGTCTTCGGCAAAGGCAGCGCAAAGGCGGATAGGGAGCAGGAAGCGCTGACCGCGCATCTGTACCAGCAGATAGGGCAACTCAAGGTGGAGCGGGATTTTTTGTCGGGGAAGTCAGGGCTATGAGCCGGCGCAGGCGTCTGGCTATGGTGGATCGAGGACACCCCGGGCTCTCAGTAGTGAAGCAGTGTCGTCTGTTGCAGCTCAGCCGTTCGGCGGTGTACTACCGAACGAGGCAGACCAAGTCTTCGGACCGGCAGTTGATGGCCGGGATGGACCGGCAGTTGATGGCCGGGATGGACCGGCAGTTGATGGCCGGGATGGACCGGCAGTACCTGAAGACTCCCTACTACGGTTCTCGCAGGATGACGGCGTGGCTTCGGACCCAGGGACATTGGGTCAACCGAAAGCGGGTGCAGAGGCTGATGCGGTCAGTGGGCCTGGAAGCGATCTACCGCAAGCCCAACACCGGCAAGCCCGCGCCGGGACACAGGATATACCCTTACCTGCTGAAGGGAGTGGTAGTCGACAGGGTCAATCAGGTCTGGGCGGCGGACATCACATACCTGCCCATGTCCCGGGGCTTCCTGTACCTGGTGGCCATTATGGACTGGCACAGCCGCTACGTGCTGTCCTGGAGGCTCTCCAATACTCTGGATGTGGACTTCTGTATCGATGCCCTCAAAGAGGCTTTGAGCAAGGGACAGCCGGAGATCTTCAACACCGACCAGGGAAGCCAGTTCAGCAGTGAAGCCTTCAGTGGGTTGCTGCTGGAGCGTGGGATCAGGGTCAGCATGGATGGCAAGGGCAGATACCTGGACAATATCTTTGTGGAGCGTCTGTGGCGGAGCGTGAAGTACGAGGAGGTGTATCTGAAAGCTTATCGAAATGGCAGTGAAGCGAGGCGGGGAATCGGCGCATATCTGGACTTTTACAATCGAGAGCGGCCACACCAGTCGCTGGACTATCGGACTCCGGCTCAGGTGTTCGCGTCGGGAAGGCAGCTGCGGTGTTTGACAGATCAGGCATCGGCCTTATCATCTAGTGAAGCAGTGGCAGACTTTCCAGCGGGAGTCTCTCTTAACTTGGCCCCTTCGCTGTCCTAACTGCGGGGTCCACCCCAGTCGGTGTTAATGGGTATTCTATTGGGAGTGTTCGGCAGCTCTGGCTATCTCTCTGATATTGAGCGTCCTTCTGATGTGTATCAGAAGGTTATTGGTACTTTCTGGTTCCTAGGTTCTCAAGATGTAGGAGAGGTCACACCTGAACTTAGACCAGTGGTGTCGAATCTGATCGAGAAGACTGAGAGGGTCAAGTCCCCGGAAGTGGAGTGAGAGATCGCCAATCTTTTTGTTCTACTAAGCCGCAGTCGGCTGCGTGAGCCGCACCTCCGGCAGGGCTTCACTGTAAGCCGGTGATGCCGGCGTCAGGTATCTTCTGCCGACTATCCACTCATCGTTCTGCTCGGCCAGCACCGCGCCAACCAGCCGAAGTGCCGCCGATCTGTTCGGGAAGATGCCGATCACATCGGTCCTTCGCCTGATCTCCTTGTTCAGCCTCTCCTGCGGATTGTTCGACCAGATCTTCTTCCAGTGCTCCATCGGGAAGTGCGTGAACGCAAGTATGTCCGCTCCGGCTTCGTCCAGCATCGTCGCAGCCTCAGTGAAGCGCTCAGCAAGCTGCTCGACTACCTTCCCGTGCTGGATGTGCACCTCCTGCGCGGACGGCTGCTGGTAGATGCTGCGCACCATAGTCGCCACCCACGGCTGCGTTCGCTTCGGAACTCTCGTCAACAAGTTGGTCATAAAGTGGGTGCGACAGCGCTGCCAACTAGCTCCGGCGAACACTGTGGCTATCGCGTCCCTCAACCCCTGGTGCGCGTCCGAGATGACCAGGTCCACACTGGTCAGTCCCCGCGCCACCGTCGAGCGCAGGAAGCTCAACCAGAAGGCTCCGTCCTCCAGAAGGCTCCGTCCTCGCTCGTGCCCACATCCAGACCCATGATCTCCCTCTTGCCCTCTGCGTTCACGGCAGTCCCTACCACCACGCTCACGTTGACTATCCTGCCCTCTTCTCTCACCTTCTGTGTCAGCGCGTCCAGCCACAGATACGCATACGGTCCACCATCGAGGGGCCGAACTTCTCCACTACTTCGTCCAGCCCACGGCAGATGCGCGACACCTGGCTCTTTGAGATGCCCTCGCAGCCCAGCGCCCTCACAAGATCGTCAACTCTTCTGGTGGACACGCCCTCGACGTATGCCTGCCGCACCACCGCCAACAAAGCCTTCTCACTCCGTCGCCGCGGCTCAAGCAGACTGGGAAAGTAACTCCCGTCCCTCAGCTTCGGTATGCGCAACTCCATCGTGCCCACTCGCGTATCCCAGCTCCTGCTACGGTATCCGTTGCGCTGGGTCACACGATCGGTGCTGCGCTCACCATAGCCGGCTCCGGTCTTCACTGTCACCTCAGCTTCCATCAACCCCTGTGCGACAACACCCAGCGCTTCGAGCAGAAAGTCCACGTCTCCGTTCAGACCCCTCTTGCGCAACAACTCCAGAATGTCGATACTGTCTCTTGCCATCGCCGTCCTCCTTCTACTAGGCTTCTACTTCCTATGGGGTGGACCCCGCAGTTAGGACAGCGAAGGGGCCAAGTTAAGAGAGACTCCCGCTGGAAAGTCTGCCACTGCTTCACTAGATGATAAGGCCGATGCCTGATCTGTCAAACACCGCAGCTGCCTTCCCGACGCGAACACCTGAGCCGGAGTCCGATAGTCCAGCGACTGGTGTGGCCGCTCTCGATTGTAAAAGTCCAGATATGCGCCGATTCCCCGCCTCGCTTCACTGCCATTTCGATAAGCTTTCAGATACACCTCCTCGTACTTCACGCTCCGCCACAGACGCTCCACAAAGATGTTGTCCAGGTATCTGCCCTTGCCATCCATGCTGACCCTGATCCCACGCTCCAGCAGCAACCCACTGAAGGCTTCACTGCTGAACTGACTTCCCTGGTCGGTGTTGAAGATCTCCGGCTGTCCCTTGCTCAAAGCCTCTTTGAGGGCATCGATACAGAAGTCCACATCCAGAGTATTGGAGAGCCTCCAGGCCAGCACGTACCGGCTGTGCCAGTCCATAATGGCCACCAGGTACAGGAAGCCCCGGGACATGGGCAGGTATGTGATGTCCGCCGCCCAGACCTGATTGACCCTGTCGACTACCACTCCCTTCAGCAGGTAAGGGTATATCCTGTGTCCCGGCGCGGGCTTGCCGGTGTTGGGCTTGCGGTAGATCGCCTCCAGCCCCATTGCCCGCGTCAGCCTCTGCACCCGCTTTCGGTTGACCCGGTGCCCCTGCGTCCTGAGCCAAGCCGTCATCCTGCGAGAACCGTAGTAGGGAGTCTTCAGGTACTGCCGGTCCATCCCGGCCATCAACTGCCGGTCAGAAGACTTGGTCTGCCTCGTTCGGTAGTACACCGCCGAACGGCTGAGCTGCAACAGACGACACTGCTTCACTACTGAGAGTCCGGGGTGTCCTCGATCCACCATAGCCAGACGCCTAGGCCGACTCATAGCCCTGACTTCCCCGACAAAAAATCCCGCTCCACCTTGAGTTGCCCAATCTGCTGGTACAGATGCGCGGTCAGCGCTTCCTGCTCCCTATCCGCCTTTGCGCTGCCTTTGCCGAAGACCTCGGGCGCTCCCTCGATCAGGGCCTTCTTCCAAGCATGAATCTGCGTGGGATGAACTTCAAACCGGCTGGCCAACTGGGCGACGGTCTCTTCTCCCCGGAGGGCGGCCAGAGCCACCTTGGCCTTGAACGCCGGGCTGTGCTTCTTCCTGCTCTGCTTCATTTTCCTGCTCCTTTTCTTCCTTCATTCTGGGAGCGGGCATCTCTCTTACCCACCTGTCCGATCTATTGGGTCCACCTCATACTTCGCTGGTCGCTCTTTCTCAGGGCGTGAAGTAAACGCGCAGACGGACCAGCTATTTGGAATTTTCAGACTGCGTGAAGGCTGGCGTCAGACGGTGATTGACAAATACATTAGCAATGCGGATGTGGCCGGAATCCAGGCGCAGAGGGATGAAATCCAAGCCAGGCTTAAGAGACTGGACGCTCGATTTGATGTCGGTTCGCTAACTGAAGCAGCATTCAGGACAGAATACTTAAGACTCCAAGAAGAACTTGATAAGCTCCAACTCCCTGAAACTGACGACGTCACGTGGGCGGGAGAGTTGCTTGAGGATTTCCGCCAAATCTGGTCTGATGCCACACCTCATGAACGCAACGAACTCTTGCTACTGATGCTGGATGCAGTATACATTGATCCCAATACTCGGCGGCTAGTCGCCATCCTGCCCAAGGCGTCCTCCGCCGGTCCTATAAGAGAAATGATAGATAGAGCGGACATTCAACTAGAGGAGGATTATGTTAGTCGGAATTTCTCGGAACATGCCAGCATGTCCCCAACCTACTGCAGGTCGAGGGTGTGCATAGCTGCACTAGATATCGGCTTGAGCAGTCGTCAGACGAGAGCTTGGCACGCTACGCAGCCATCTACGAGGTGGACGAGCCGAACATACACGAGACTGAGAAGTGGCGACAGCAGGCCGACATCGATTGCGAATGGATGACCGAGATTCGTTCTCATACCTACAACCGCACGTTCTCCTCGTTCAGAAAGATCAACTAATCCCTACTGCCCTGCCTTATCTCGGAGGAGGCACTCCAAATGTGCAGAAGCATCAAGACACTCAGACGCTCCGACACGCCCGTTACCGACGAAGAGCTGCACGCCGCCGCGCTCCAGTTCGTGCGCAAGATCAGCGGCTACCGCAAGCCGTCCCGCGCCAACGAGCAGGCGTTCAGCCGAGCGGTGGATGAGATTGCCCTGACGTCCAGGACTCTGCTGGAGTCGTTAGTGGTGCGCGGATGAAGTATTGCCTTATTCCAGATCAGTCCAGCGCGATAAGTGCGCCGTTCTGCTGAATCCCTTGGCGGCAAACTCTACCTCAGACATTCCAGGCAAAGAAACGCACCTGCTCAATCACAGTCCACTGTAGTAAGATACTTTTCGTCCGAAATTTGGTGGTCAGCATTCCTCGAGCGGGGATCGGAAAGGACGGATGGATTGAGAATCGGCATTGACGTCGGCGGCACATTTACAGATCTGGTCGCGATGGATGAAGGGGATCCCTCCCCCGTCGCGTTCAAGACTCCAACCACACCCGCTGATCCCTCGGATGGCGTGCTCAATGGAATAGCGGGCCTGGCGTCGTCACTGGGTATGGACGCCCGCGAACTGCTGAACAGGGCGCAGGTCGTCATCCATGGCACTACCGTCGCTACCAATACGCTCGTCGAGAGAAAGGGAGCGACGGTCGGGCTTATCACGACTGAAGGCTTCCGCGACCTGCTGGAGATCCGCGAAGGTCTCAAGGAAGACAGGTACAACCTGCGGATGGACCAGGTCGAGCCGTTAGCGCCGAGATACCTGCGAGTCGGCGTGACGGAGCGCGTGGATGCCAGCGGCAGCGTCAGGCGCGATCTGGACGTTGAAGGGCTGCGGCGTCAGGTCGAGTTCCTGAAGTCTGAGGAGGTGGACTCGGTTGCGATCTGCTTCTTGTTCTCGTTTCTGAACCCGGACCACGAAAGGGAGGCGGAGAGGATCGTACGGGAGATGCTGCCGGCCGCTTACGTCTCAGCTTCAAACGTCATCCTTCCTCAGATCAAGGAGTTCGACCGACTTTCTACGACTGCACTGAACGCCTACGTCGGTCCCTCGCTGTCGAGTTACCTGGAACGCCTGGACACTCGCATCTCGGAGGCTGGGGGCTCGGGGCCGTTGTTCGTGATCCAGTCGAATGGCGGGATCGCGCCCGTCAAAGACAGTTCCGAGCAGGCGGTAAGGTCTATACTCTCTGGGCCCGCAGGTGGCGCAGCGGGAGCGGCGCATGTCGCCCACCAACTGGGAGAGAAGCGCGTGATCGCGCTCGATATGGGCGGCACAAGCACTGACATCACGCTGATTGAAGACGGTAACCCCCATATCACAGGCGAGAAATTTGAAGCCGGCTGGAAGATTGCCGTTCCCACCGTAGATATACATACGCTCGGCGCGGGCGGCGGCAGCATCGCACGGGTGGACGAGGGTGGCGTCCTGCGAGTCGGACCCACGAGCGCGGGCGCGGATCCTGGCCCGGCCTGCTACGGTCGCGGCGGCACGCAGCCGACGGTTACCGATGCCGCGCTGGTCCTCGGTCTTCTGGATACTGAGAAGTTTCTTGGCGGCACGGTTCGGCTGGATACCGCCCGCGCAACCGAGGCTATCAGGACAATAGTTGCGGAGCCTCTGGGTCTGGACATCGAGGAGGCCGCAGAAGGTATTCTTCGCGTCGTATCGAGTTCAATTGCCGAGGGCATAAGACTGGCATCAGTAAGCCGTGGTCTCGACCCGCGCGAGTTCTCTCTGATGGGCTTCGGCGGAGCCGCAGGACTGGTCGCCACAAGGGTGGCGCGCGAGATTGGCATAAACCGCGTCCTGATACCGCCGACGGGACCCGTCCTCTCCGCCTTTGGCATGATGGCATCGGATCTGAAGCACGATCTCGCGCTGTCGCACCCGTCCAGCCTCAGCACGGTGGACCTCGACGGACTGCGAGCTGCCTACGCGACGCTGACCGAGGATGGCAAGGAGCGCATCCGCTCTGCCGGCGCAGCCGACTCCGACATCAGCGTCCACCTGTCCGCCGATATGCGCTACCTTGACCAGATATACGAAGTAACGGTCGATGTCCCCGATCTCAGCCTGCCGGATGATGAGTTGCGCCTTCGCTGGGCCGAAAACATGCATGAACGGTTCGAGCAGCTTTACGCTTATCGCCAGCAGGAGCAAGACATCAGGATCGTCACGCTCAGGGCGAGTGCGGTCGGGCGACTGCCGCTCGGTGGCGAAGCCGCTGCTGAAGTAGTCAGCAGTTCCAGCGATGGCGTACCTGATACCGCAGGTTCAGAGGTTACAAGTGAGGTCACACAGGGCCCGACAGTAATCAACACTGATTACAACACAGTCGTAGTCGGCGAGGGTTGTCTGGCAAGATACGATCGGCATGGAATACTGCATATCGAAGTCGAGGCAGCTACACAGGCCGCCACCGCCCAGGCAGACTCTGTCACGCTTTCCGTAGTCGGCAACAGGCTGGAATCCATCGCAATAGAGATGATGGACGTCATGCTCCGCACGGCGCTCTCGCAGATTTTGAACGCCAGCAGGGACTTCTCAACAGCAATTCTCGACAGTCAGTGCAGGCTCGTCGCCCAAGGTGAGGGGATACCAGTGCATGTCAGCGCTCTCCCTGTTGCTGGGCGCGCCGTATTGGACTACTTCGGAGACGGCATCGCGCCGGGGGACGTTTTCCTACTCAACGATCCCTACTTCGGAGGCTCGCACCTCCCGGACATCACCGCGATACGCCCCGTCTTCGTGGATGGGGAACTGATGTTCA
This sequence comes from Dehalococcoidia bacterium, assembly GCA_965203955.1. Classification (GTDB taxonomy): domain Bacteria; phylum Chloroflexota; class Dehalococcoidia; order Lucifugimonadales; family JADFKI01; genus Bin90. The sequence continues at coordinate 1,683,566 of OZ241923.1, forward strand.
TGACTGTGAACAGGGCGCACCACACCGATGTCGGCGGGGGCACCCACGGCGGCTACAACCCGTCCGCAAGCGAGATATTCCACGAAGGACTACGCATTCCGCCGCTGAGGATATACGACGGCGACGTGCCGCGTGACGACCTTCTTCAGATGATGGCGGCAAACGTCAGGTATCCCAAGAACTTCCTCGGTGACCTTAACGCGCAGATAGGCTCCATACTGACGGCGGAGCGCCGAATACGCGAGCTTGTCGAACACTACGGAGCGGAGCGGCTGACGCGCATCGTGGACGGCATCTTAGACGCAACGGAATCGCAGGTCAGGAGCTTCATTTCGGACTGGCCCGACGGAGTGTACTATGGCGAGTCTCTGGTGGACGACGACGGCTTCGACTCGGAGTTGATTCCCATAAGAGCAAAAGTCACGGTCGCCGGAGACACGCTTACCATTGATTTGAGCGAGTCCGCAAAGCAGGTTACAGGTTTCATCAACAGCGCCTACGCCAACACCAGGTCTCTGGCGCACGCGGCAATAATGTACCTTGCGCCGTATGACGTGCCCAAGAACGATGGCTCGATGGGGCCTCTACAGGTCATCGCACCCGAAGGTCTGATAGTCAACGCGAATTCACCCGCGCCCGTGTGCATGTCCACCAACCACTGCGCTGAGGAAATAGTCGAGGCGATTTTCAAGGCGCTCGCGCAGGCAGTCCCCGAGGCGGTTAACGCGGGATTCTCCCGAAGGCTGCGCTACGCCATTACCGGCACCGATCCCAGAACCGGCGAATCGTTCCTCTGGCATTTCTTCATGGCGCGTGGCGGCGGTGGCGCGGCGCTTGGTCACGATGGCTGGAGCTGTGTCGGCGAGGTGAACGTCGCGGGCGGCATCCGCGCCAACAGCGTGGAAGTCACCGAGGAACGCTTCCCCCTATTCGTCGTGAATCACGAGCTGAGGCCGGGGTCGGCAGGTGTGGGACAGTGGAGGGGCGGACTGGGTGCGGTGTGCGAAATCATCTACGAAGGCGAGGGAGACGCGCTGCTCAACACCGCCGGAGACGGCGCGATAGTGCCTCCGTTCGGAGTGCTGGGCGGCGAACCCGGCCTGCCACACAGGTACTCCGTCGTCTCCGAAGGTAAAGAGACTGTGCTGCGAACGAAGCAGACAGGCGTGGTCGTCAAGCCCGGCGACCGCATTGTCGCATTGTCTTCAGGCGGAGGCGGTTACGGCGATCCGGTGCACAGGTCTGCCGAAGAGAACGCCTGGGACCGTCGGAACGGCTACGTCTAGCACAGCCATGGATGAAGCAATTGTCTTCGGCGTGCTGTTCGTAGCCCTCCTATTGTTCATAACGGGCAGGATTCGCTACGACATTGTTGCAGTCGGTGCTCTGCTTGTCCTCACGGCCTTGCGAATCATCCCCCCTTCGGTTGCATATCACGGATTCGGCCACCCTGCGGTCGTCACTGTGGGCGCGGTACTCGTGCTCAGCAGGGTGCTCGAAAACTCCGGCGTAATCGACGTCATGGAGGACTGGTATTCCCGCCTCGGCCAGAGGCTCACTGTTCAGGTATTGTCACTGTCAGGACTGGTAGCCGTCCTGTCCGCATTCATGAACAACGTGGGCGCCCTCAGCCTTCTGATGCCGCTGGCTATAAGAGCCGCCAACATCGCCAGGCGCCCATACTCGCCTTACCTCATGCCCCTGTCCTTCGCTTCTCTGCTGGGCGGCCTCACCACGCTGGTCGGCACGCCACCCAACATCATAATCTCCGCGTTCCGGCAGGACGCAGTGGGAGATGCCTTCCGGATGTTCGACTTCACCCCGGTGGGCGCTGCCGTCGCTATATCAGGCGTCGCCTTCATCTCGCTCATAGGGTGGCGTCTCATCCCTTCCAGGCGGCCCCAGCCCAGCCTTTCGGATGCCATCGACATAGCGGGCTACATGGTGGAAGTGCGCGTAACCGAGAACTCGAGGTTTGCCGGCAGGCTCGTGCGGGACCTGGAGGAAATTGTCGCGGAAAACGTGGCTATCATCGGACTCATCCGCGGCGACGTGAGTTATGGCGCGCCGTCAAGCTACCAGATTATCGACGTCGGCGATGTGTTCATCATCGAAGTCGCACCAGAAGACCTAAGAACATTTATGATCCAGACCGGATTCGCGCTGGAAATCTTCAGAGACCTGCGCTCCGACGTGGCTCAGGCAGTAGAGGCAAAGGACGTAACGCTGCTTGAGGCAGTCGTTATGCGAAATGGCCTCGCGGACGGAAATACGGAGCGAAACCTGCACATGCATGCCTCGTTCGGCGTCAACCTGCTCGGCGTATCCCGCAGAGGCACCAGGCTGATGACCCGACTGAGCCAGATGGTCCTGCAGGTCGGCGATGTGCTGCTACTCCAGGGCAGAACCGAGGTCGTGCAGGCAGCCCTGCCTCAGCTGGGTCTGCTGCCGCTTGCACAGCGGGACTTGAGGGTTGGTCAGCGCCGCCGTCTGCTTATACCCGTTGCGACATTCGCCGCCGCGCTGCTGCTGACTATCTTCGGCGTCGTGCCGATCCATGTGTCTCTGCCGGGCGCGGTCGTGGTGTTGCTGGTGAGTCGCTTCCTGTCGCTTCAGGCGGCGTATCAGGCAGTGAACTGGCCCGTCATCATACTGCTGGGCGCGATGATCCCGGTGGGTGAGGCTCTGGAAACCACGGGCGGCGCGCTCCGCATCGCATCGGTCGTAACCGAACTGGGCGAATCCCTGCCGCCCTGGACACTGGTCATGCTGGTCCTCGTCATCACCATGCTCCTGTCGGACTGGATCAACAACGCCACGGCAGTGATTCTGATGGCACCCGTCGGACTTGGAGTGGCAGCATCCATCGGAGCGTCGGTTGACCCGTTCCTGATGGCGGTCGCAATCGGGGGATCGTCCGCATTCCTGTCTCCGATAGGGCATCAGTCCAACACGATTGTGATGGGTCCCGGCGGCTATCGCTTCGGCGACTACTGGCGCATGGGCCTCCCACTTGACCTCATAATCGTCGCCGTAGCCACGCCGTTGATTGTCCAGTTCTGGCCGCTGGGGGTGTAATTGGGAAGCGCCGCTGCGAGCACCAATATACTCAGCCTGCGTTCAGTCATTTAGAACAGCGCATCGCTCGCGTGCTGCACAGCCCTCATCAGCGGCGCAGGGTACACGCCCAGCACGATCATGCCCGCGAACAGCGCGCCCAGCACACCTAGCGTCAGGCGCGGAACTGGTATGGGAGCGGAGTTTCTGGCAGGCTCGATGTAGAGCTGGCGCACCACCATCAGGTAGTAATAAAGTGAAATCAGACTGGCGAAGATCGCGACTCCGGCGACCCACAGCAGTCCCTGTGCGGCGGCGGCGTTGAACAGGTAAAACTTGCTGGTGAATCCCACGAATATGGGCAGCCCGGCGAGCGAGAAGAGCGACACCGCAAACACCATGCCCACAATTGGCGCGCGCCGAGCCACGCCCGCCATGCCCGCGATGTCGTCCCGTCCCGTGATATTGAACACTGCCGCAAGGCACAGGAACGCCGCCATGTTCGTGACGGCGTAGGCTACTAGGTGGAGCATGATGCCGTTGGATGCGAGGTGCGACAGCTCCAGCGAGCCGTCGCCCATCGCCGCAAGCGCCGCCACGCCCATCAGCAGGTATCCGACCTGCCCGACGCTAGAGTACGCCAGCAGCCGCTTCAGGTTGCGCTGCGCCAGCGCGACGAGATTGCCGAGCAGCATCGTAATCACGGCGAGGGCGATCAGCAGCACCTGCCACTGCTCGACGATGGGCATGAACGCCTCCGCGAACAGGCGCAGCACCAGCGCGAATGCCGCCGCCTTCGAGCCGACGGCAAGGTGCGCGGTGATGGGTATGGGCGCGCCCTCGTAAGCGTCCGGCGCCCACATGTGGAATGGCACTGCGGCGACCTTGAACCCAAGCCCGGCGACTATCAGCGCAATGCCGAGGATCAGGCCGGGGCTGAGCGTCTCCGCCGAGGCGAGCGCCCTGCTAATCTCGTCGAATCGCGTCGTGCCGAGCAGCCCATAGACCTGGCTGATACCGAACAGCAGCAACGCGGAGGAGAACGCGCCCAGCAGGATGTACTTCGTCGCGCCCTCGTTCGACTTGGGGTTGTAGCGATCGTATGCTACCAGCACATACAGCCCGAAACTAAGCAGCTCCAGCGAAATGTACGCCGTCAGCAGCTCGCCGGACGCCGCGAGCAGCATCATGGCGACGACGGTGAACAGCAGAATGCCGTAGTACTCGCCGGGATGCTCTAGGTTGCGCCGCACGAAATCGACCGACACCAGCACGACCACGCCGCCCAGCGCTATGAAGAACGCCTTGAAGAACAGCGCGTAGCCGTCGATGCGGACCACACCATCATACAGCGAGTCGTTCACTCCCCACAGGTACGCCAGCGACACTACCAGCGCAACCGCCAACCCCGCCACCGCAACGAACGGCAGCATCCACTTCCTGCGCTCAGGCAGAAACAAGTCCAGCGTCAGCACAAAGAACGCAAGGCCCGTGACTATGAATTCCGGGATGAGTAGGAGGAAGTTGTTGTTCATGTTCGAAGCGTAGTATATCAAACAGGTCGCGCAACATCGCTCTGGCAATCGACAATTGACGCGGGTGTTAACATAGCAGCGACGGTATTGCTCATATCCCTGTTTCTACGGGATAAAGTGCTGATACTCGGATGACTTCCGCTGTGTACCCTTTCCCGATACCGCCGAAAAGAGGATGCCACATGCGATACAGACCCGGCTTGCCGCGCGGACCCAGCGCCTCCCGAGACGATGACCCTCGATATTACAGACCGAATTTGCCGGCTGCGGGGCGAGGACCGTATGAGTCTGTTGAACTAGGTGAGGATGATGGCGAAGAGGAAGAAGGAGGCTGCGGTTGTGGCTGCGCGATTATCTTCCTGATACTGATTGCAGTGGTCGTCGTGCTGGTAATGTTCTTCGACTGGGCGCCGTGGGAGTATCTTGGCTGGGATCCGCCCTGGGAGTATATCGGGCGGTGGCTGGATGACTTCGGCGAGTAGGGGGGCATCAGCCGAAGCGCGCCAGCACATCCGCCACGCCGCCGTTTATCACGCGCATGAACGGGAACGGGAACAACCCCACCAGCAGGATGAACGCCGTCAGGACCGACGCTGAGATTTTCTCCTGCGCCGTTGCGTCCATCTGCTCCACAGCATGCTCCTGAGCTACAGCAGTCTCTTGTGCCGCCGCAACTGCGCCGCCATCTGATACCGGAACTGCCCTCTCCTCATCTTCACCTGCATGTACCTCGATCTCATCCGGCAGCGGGCTTACCGGCCCAAAGAACACCTTCGCCAACAGCCGCAGTATGTACACCGCCGTTATCGCCGCGCCTATGATCCCCAACATGCCCAGCACCGGATACGTCTTGAACAGCCCTAGGAACACCAGCAGCTCGGCGACGAATCCGCTCAACCCGGGCAGTCCCAGCGATGTCAGCCCGGCGATGGTGAAGAACACCGCCGTCACGGGCATCCGCTTCGCCAGCCCGTCGAGCACCAGCATGTCGCGCGTGTGCGTGCGGTCATAGACTACACCCACGACCGCGAAGAAGAGCGCCGTCATGATGCCGTGCGAGAACATCTGCAACACCGCGCCGCTCAGTCCAAGCGGGTGCAGAGTGGCGATGCCCATCACCACATACCCCATGTGGCTCACGCTGGAGTAGCCGATGACGTACTTCAGGTCCGACTGCCCCATCGCGGAGATTGCGCCGTAGATGACATTCACCGTGCCAAGCCCGACGAGCGCGGGCATCCAGAACTCCGCGCCCTCCGGCAGTATGACCATCCCCACGCGGATGATGCCGAACGCTCCCAGCTTCATCAGCACGCCCGCATGCACCATGCTGACCGCCGTGGGCGCCGCCACATGCCCGTCAGGCGACCATGTGTGAAACGGCCAAAGCCCCGCCAGTATGCCGAACCCTATTGCTAGGAACGGAAAAAAGACCTTCTGGAATGTGGGCGAATACTCGACTACGGCGAGCCGCTTGATATCGAATGTCCCCAAACCCGCCTCCACGAATATCGCCATCAGCGCGACCCATATCAGCACGCTGCCCGCCACGAGGTACAGCGTCAGCTTCATCGCGCTGTACTCCTTCGTGCGGCTGAACTTCGGGAAGCGACTGCTACTGCCCCACACGCCGATGAGCAGGTACATCGGCAGCACCGAAAGCTCGTAGAAGAAGAAGAAGAAGAACAGGTCATAGGACGCGAACACGCCGAACACTCCCGCCAGCAGCAGGAAGTACAGGATGAAGAAGTCTTTGTTCCACGATCTGATGGACCACGACACCAGCACGCCCGTGAACATCACAATGCCCGTCAGCAGCAGCATCGGCGCGGCGACGCCGTCCACGCCGAGAGTCAGCGATATGCCGATGTCGCCGAACTTCCACGGGCCGGGCAGGCTCAGCCAGCGCCAAGTGCTTTCAAAGCGCGCGCCGTCCCCGTCAAAATAGTAGCGCGCGAACAGGTAGAAAGACAGCAGCATCACGACCAACCCGAACGCGGTAGCCACGCGGCGCACCGCATCATCTCGAACGCCGGGGATCGCCATGATGACCGCTGCTCCAAGCATCGGCAGCGCGATGAGGGCGAGCAGGATATGCTGGTCGAAGAAATGCATGGGTGTATTTTACATGGATAAGAGCGATAAAGGGGATAGTCGGCGCGATGCCAGAAACGACCTAAGCACTATGTCAGGTGGCAACGGTCAATCTCAATCCACCCTCCCCCTTTCCTTGCTTTCGTCCACGACGCGCGTATAATCGCACCTATAATTGATACTGAGGAGGTTCTGCCACGATGACGACCACGACTAGAAGTGTTCCGACTAAGGACGAGGTGCTTGGCTATCTGAGCGAGCGGCGCAACTGGGGGCGCTGGGGCGACAAGGGTTCGGCAGGCGCGATGAACCTGATTGACGAGCGGAAGCGGCTGCAAGCCATCGGACTGGTGGAGAAGGGGCGCACCGTGTCACTGAGCAGGCCATTTCCGGTTACGCCGACTGCGGAGAACCCGCGTCCGGCGCAGCACTACATGCAGGTGTGGGAGAGGCCCGGCAACTCCGGCGCGGCTGTCGATTACTACGGTCTGATATACCACGGCACTGCGACCACGCATATCGACGCGCTCTGCCATGTCTGGGACGAGAACGGCATGTGGGACGGACGCAAGCCCGAAGACACGCTCACCTTCGAGGGCGCGAACTACGGCACGGTTGACGCGTGGAGTGACGGCATCCTGACGCGCGGCGTATTGCTGGATGTGCCCAAGCATCGCGGCAAGCCCTATGTCACGGTCGAAGAGCCGGTGCATGGCTGGGAGCTTGAGGACATCGCCAAGGAGCAGGGTGTAACGCTGGAGCCGGGCGACGCGGTGATGGTGTACAGCGGACGCGAGGCGTTCTCCGCGGAGCACGAGGGCATCTGGGCGAACTCGGTGTCCGGCGAGCCGCGTCCGGGGCTGCATGCATCATGCCTGCCCTTCGTGAGAGACAGCGACATGTCCCTGCTCGGATGGGACATGATGGACGCCTCACCAAACGAATACGACATCGGCTGGAGCGTGCACGGGGTTATCTTCGCGTATGGGGTGGCGCTGCTGGACAACGCGCTGCTGGAGCCTCTCGCCAACGCCTGCGCCGAAGAGGGGCGCTACGAATTCATGATTAGCATCAATCCCCTGAACGTCATCGGCGGCACGGGTTCGCCAGTCAATCCCATCGCAGTGTTCTGATTGCCGCTACAATGGATGGACAGGGCACTGCGAACGCCTTCAAACTAGGTGTCTCTTCTGTCCTGTCCATCGCCGTAGCGGTTAACCTAGGAGGCTGCCATGACCCAAGACAACGGCATTCAAGCATACCCCCTGAGCATTCGCGGAGACCTGTCCGTCCCTCCGAACCGGGGGCTGTGGCTCATTAAGTGGCTTCTGGCGATTCCACACTTCATCGTGCTGCTTTTCCTATCCATCGCCTCCTTCGTGGTCTGGTTCATCGCTTGGTGGGCAATACTCTTCACCGCGCGCTATCCACGCGGTATGTTCAATTTCAATGTCGGCGTGTCGCGCTGGTGGTGGCGCGTGTCATTCTACTGCGGAGTGCTGGGGACGGACCGCTATCCGCCGTTCAGCCTAGCGTCCGATGACGACTACCCCGCCGACCTCCACGTAGAATACCCGGAGCGCCTCTCACGCCTCAAAGTGATTTTCAAGTGGTGGCTGCTGGCAATCCCGCACTACATCATCACGTACTTCTTCGATGGACTCGGATTTGCGGTCTCTATCGTTACCGGCGTGGCTCTGCTCTTCACAGGGCGCTACATAGACGGTCTGTTCGGTGTGCAGATGGCTCTCAATCGGTGGAAATGGCGGGTGTCGGGCTACGCTGGGTTGATGTACGACGAATATCCGCCGTTCGAGTTTGATACGCGAACAAGCTAGAAACGGTGACTGGCGGAACGCGGGATGGACAGCCCTTAGCAGCAAGGCTATCCTTGTACATCCATGTTGTTCGAGATAACCCCCACCGCACCCTACGACTTCGACCTCACAGTCGGCAGCATGACCTTCTTTCAAGCACGCTACGCCGCCGACATGTTCGAGGACGGAGTGCTGCGGCGCGTCCTGTCGCTCCGCGATAAGCCTGCGCTGGTGTCGGTGCGCTCGGTCGGCAGCGTTGACTCGCCGAGACTGGCGGTCGAGATAAGCGGCGACGGGCTGATGTCTGCCGACACAGACGAAGCGCTGGGTATTGTGCGCCGCATGCTCGCCACGGACGCCGACATCGCCGCGTTCTACGAGATGGCGCTGGATGACCCGTACCTCGCGCCTATGATCAGGAATATGTACGGGCTGCGACCCACATGCGCACCCACCGCGTATGAGGCGATGGTTCTGGCAATACTGGGACAGCAGATAAGCACACATGTGGCGCGGATGCTGCGTAACCTGATCATCGAGACCTACGGCGACCGCATCGAGATTGGCGGCGAGGCGCTGCGCTCGTTCCCGCGCCCGGAGACTCTAGCCGATGCCGGGCCTGATGGTCTGCGCGCCATCAAGTTCAGCATGCGCAAAGCGGAGTACATCACAGGCATATCCCAGCAGATAGTATCCGGCGATCTGTCGCTGGAGGCGATGCGCGACCTAACCGACGAGGAGATAGTCATCGGTTTGCTGGCGCTGCGCGGAGTGGGCGCGTGGACGGCGCACTGGATGCTGATACGCGCATTCGGGCGACCTGACGGCTTCCCGCACGGCGATCTCGCGCTGCAGCGAATGATGGGCATACTGGTGGGAGACGGCTCGCCGATGCCGCCGGAGGATGCGCTGGCGTACTCGGAGCGCTGGGCGCCGTGGCGAAGCTGGGTTACCACCTACATGTTCGGCGCGGGGCGCACGGGGCGCTTTGCCGAGATTGTCAGCGGCGAGTAGAATATTTTTCAGCGTCTCAGTTTCAAATTCGCGTCTCTACGCGGACGGTTCCAAATTTCAAACTCATACACTACCGAATGTTCTCACCCTATTCCGATGCACTGATATTGCGAAAGCGAGATACCAAATGGCAGACGACAATCGAATCGAGCAAGCGGCAGAGTACCAGGCGTTGCAGTACAGGGCGCGAAAGCCGCTCGACCTGATGCTGCAGCCGTTCGCGCCGCAGACTATGGCGGAAGCCTACGCGGTGCAGGCGGGAATGGTGAGCGGACTCGTCGAGACGCGCGGACCGACGGCGGGCTACAAGATCGCATACACCAGCGCCGTGATGAGGGAGCGCACGGGAGTGGGGCAGCCGTGCTACGGGCGCATACCGGCGAGCATGGTGCACGACTCACCGGCGGTGGTGGACAGTGGGGAGTACGGTCAGGTCGGGATCGAGTGCGAAGTCGCGGTGAAGCTGGGCGCGGAGGCGCCGGCATCGGGCGCGCCGTACACGAGGGGGAGCATCGCGGAGTACATCGAGTGGATTGCGGCGTCGTTCGAGCTGGTGGACAGGCGGGACGCGCCGTCACTGGAAGGGCAGATGCCGGAGATTTGCAGCATCGTGACGAACATCAGCAACGGTGGCGCGGTACTCGGTGCGCCGGTCGCAGACTGGCAGGGGATCGACCTGACGGCATCGCGGGGAACGATGAGCATTAACGGCGAACTCGTGGGCGAGGGGGTTGGCTCGGATGTGATGGGGCACCCGCTGGAGCCGCTGGTGTGGCTGGCGAATACGCTCGCCGCAGAGGGCAAGTCACTGGAGGCGGGCGCGCTGGTGCTGACGGGCAGCTTCGCGCCACCGACCATGATGAACCCGGGCGACGAGGCGTCGGTCCACATTGGCGGTCTCGGCGGGGCGCAGCTCACTGTGCGATAATGGACTAACCCTTTGTGCGACAGGGGCGTTATATGACCGGGTGTACCGGTCATCCAGAATACTTGCAGGAGCAGGACTAGATTGGAAGACAGAAAGAGACTTTGGATTATGCTCGGCGCGGGGGCAGTGGCGGTGGTGATCGCGGTCGCCGTGATTGTGGTGGTCGCGCTGAACCTGACGGGCGGCGGTGAGACGGGTGTCAGCGCTACCGCGAGTGAGTTGCCACCGTATGCCCACACGCTGGGGGAAGCTGACGCACCTGTGACGGTGGTGGAGTTCGGGGATTTCCAGTGAGTGCACTGCCGTGATTTCGCCCTCGGGGTAGGGCGACAGATAAAGAGCGACTACGTTGACGCGGGGCAGGTGCGGTTCGTGTACCGGCACTTCGCGTTTCTGGGGGAGGAGTCGGTCTGGGCGGCGGAGGCGGTGGAGTGCGCGAGCGACCAGGGGAAGTTCTGGGAGTACCATGACATACTGTATGACAGGTGGGCAGGCACGAATGTGGGAGCTTACTCGTACAACAACCTGGTTGGGTTCGCGCAGATACTGGAGCTGGACGGGCAGCAGTTCGCGGACTGCATGAACGAGCGCAAGTACGTCGAGCGAGTGCGGGGGGATACCAGGTTTGCGGAAGCCAACGGGATTACGTCAACGCCGTGGGTGCTGGTGAACGGGGAGCGTGTGCGGGGCGGCGAGTACGGCGTGTTCCGGGACGCGATAGAGGCGGCGCTTGCCGCTGCGCCATGACGCTGAACGCCCGCACAATTTGCTGGTCGGCTGCGGCGCTGCTGAGCCTCGCGGGGCTGGGGCTGGCGACCTACCTTAGCGTGACTTTCCTGAGCGGGGCGGACCTGGCTTGCGGCGCGGGCGGCGGCTGCGGGGCGGTTACGACCAGCGAGTACTCGCGGTTCCTGGGCATACCTGTGGCGCTGCTTGGCGTCGGGGGGTATGCGGCGCTGCTGCTGGGCAGCCTTGCCCTGCTGGGTCTGCCTGAGCCACCGGCGATGCTGCGGTGGGGCGTCGCGGGCGTGGCGACCGCCGGGTTTGCGTTTTCCGCGTACCTGACCGCTACGCAGGCTTTCCTGATCGGGTCGTACTGCGTCTATTGCCTGACTTCGGCGTCTCTGATGACTGCGCTTATGGCGCTGACGGTGGTGGGGGCACGCACTGGAAGCGCGGATGGGTAGGGTGGCTGGAGATTATCACACTCCCATCCCCCGCTTTCGCGGGCGCAGGCTTTTCCCTCATCAAGGGGGAAGTGACTTATGCAATTTTCTCGCGGGCTGACAGGATGCCCATCCTTGTGGGATAGGGGTTGCTGGGCTAGGGGTCTCGGTTGCGTCTTTTCCAGCGGATGCGGTCGAACTTTACGGGGTCGTCCGGGAAGCGGGCATTGCGACGGGCAAGGTAGTCGCGGTAGCGCTCCTTGAAGGCTTCGAGCGTGTCGTCGTAGCGTATGAGCAGCCTTCTCGCGGGGGGCTTGGTCAGGGCTTCTTCCAGCTTCTCGCCGCTCAGATCGTTGCCATCACAGTCGCGCTCCCTGTACTCGCAGACGCAGGGCCAGGGGTATGTCTCGTAGTACACCGGACCGTGCAGGCTGAACTCGATGTGCTCTTCGCGCTCCCGCTCTCGTCGCTCCCGCTCTTCGCGCTCTTCCCGTTCAGACTCCGACTCTTCAGGCTCCTGCTCTTCCTCGACGATGGCGCGCTGGGAGCCTCTGTCGAGGAGTTCCTTTGCGGCTGACATTCTGTGGCAGGGCTTGAAGTCCGTGAGTTCGCCTTCCATAGCTTGCACGAGGAAGGTTACGATGGTTCTGCCGTTGGCGGTCTGTTCGGAGACTATCTGGGCGAGTTCGGACTGTATGCGCCTGTCGGCTCTGCGGGAGTCTCTGCGCTCTCGTCTTGTGGGTTCTGGCAGGTTGAGGTTGTTGGTGAGCGTCCCCACGGATTGAGGGGGCCGGCCGTAGCCGAACTTTTCGAGCAGTCTTGCGGCTTCGAGCTTGTGGCAGGGCTGGAAGTCTGGGAACTCTCCGTTCACAGCGGAGATGAGGAACTCGACGATGGTTCTGCCGTTGTCGGTCTGTTCGACGATGATGGACTGGACCGATTCGGTGAAGTCGGTTCGCTGTTCGGTTGTGAGTTGCGAGTTCACAGTTTTGAGTTTCCCCTCGTCCCTTCCCTTTAACTAACTGGATGGACAGGATAGATAATATGTTCTTTCCCTATGGCATCTATGATACGGACGAATGTTTGGGTTGTCAAGAGAGAGGGGATCTAATGAGCTTAAGTCTGAATGACGCAGGGGTAGTCAGCGGAAGTGGGAGGCGCTGTCGCTTCAGGCAATTGGAATCCTAGCGACGGCACCTAGCCTGCATGATGCAGTAACCAGAGCGGACCTATACGGGCACAACGGCCCGGAGTAGGCTGATAAGAAACTGTCGAGCATTCAGGTCATCCGATGGCTCGATGTATATTGCATCGCCCGATTCGCTGTTGTCAGTTGTACCGGGGACGGGCTGATTATCGGACTCTTCGAGGGAGACTTCGTCGCCTGACGCGATTTCCAAATGAGGACGTCTCGACATCAGAAAGCACGCCGAGCTATACCTTCTTTCAAGAACGAGCTTCCTGCAGAACAACTCATATCGTCTTGCATACGAGGCGCCTTCAAATTCGTCGAACACCTTGAAGTGTGGTTGAGGATTGCGGACAGGAGAATTTGATCTAGGATGGTCCTCTAGTAGAAAGAGATAACCGAGCCACGGAGGTGGAGAATGGAGGAATGCGCCTTCTCGATAGGCGGTCCAGAGATCGAGAGAACTCCCCATTGCCTCTTCAGTTCTGTTGTTGAAATTGTTGCCAAAGGAGGGACCAACCTGCGCCTTGAGTTCCATAGCTGCAAGCAGGCGTCCATCCCGTATCACAAGGAGGTCCCACTGCTTGGTCGGTCTGAAGAAGCCGGGCAATTCAAGCTTTCCGGTTCTATGCAACGCGCAATTTGAAAAGATTTCATCGGCAGCTACGCCGTGTTTCGTCAAGAGTTCGACGATAGCGGCCTGCACTCCATCAAGGTGCCGACCGCCACGAACATTTCGCGCTTGTCCTTCTCCACCACGCGAGTCGGAAGCTTGTCTTCGTCTTTGCTCCCAGAAGTATCTGACCGCATCATCGAAGATGCCCTGGGGAACATTAAAGCCACCGGACGTTAAAGACATGAACGCCTCTGTCATACCGCCAAGTGCTTCTGGTATTGTTGAACGTCCTTCAGCGCAGCCTCGGCGATGTCGAAATATGAGGGTTCCACTTCGACACCGATGCTATTTCGGCCCACCTTAGCCGCAGCGACACTACTTGTACCGGTTCCTGAAAACGGGTCCAAAACAGTATCTCCTACAAACGAGAACATCCGTATAAGTCTTTCAGCGAGTTTCTGAGGAAAGGGCGCGGGGTGCTGTCTCGTTGAGGCGCCGCCAATTTCCCAGATTTGCCGGAACCACTGATGATGCAGTTCTTCCGGAATGACGGACAATACTCTCGCGGCGAGAGTCGGATTTCGATATCCTCCCGGCTTTCGCTGGAACAGGATAAACTCTATGTCGCTCTTTATGATTGCGTTAGGCTCATAAGGTTTCCCGAGAAAACTCGAACCATTTTCCATTTCCAGAGTGGCGTTTGCGATCTTATGCCAGACTATCGGGGATAGGTTGTCATATCCGAGCGCACGACAGCGCTCTTGAATACTGGCATGCAAGGGGACTACGACGTGTCTCCCGAACTTTCTGCGAGACAAAAACACGTCGCCGACTACGATAACCAATCGACCTCCCGGCACCAGGGCATGCTGGACGCCTTCCCACACGACATCAATAGCGTCCAAGAACTCCTCGTAATCGTGTATGTGTCCTAGCTGGTCAGGATGTTCTTCATACACCTTCAATGTCCAATACGGAGGAGACGTAATGGCTAAATGAACAGACTCTCTTGGCAGGTCGGCTACTACTCTTCTTGAATCGCCCAAGATGATTCTATGGGTGGTCGGCACTTCCCTAAGGAGTCGCTCAATTCTCGCGGTCGCGTCTTGGTCCTTGGCTATCGCCGGAATTGAGCGCTGCACGTCATTGCGGACGAACTCCATGATCTGGTCCGGTACCAGATCTTCCAATTCGCCACCAAATCTGTCCGGGTCACCACTACGAACAATTAGCTCCCTCGTGGGCGACCGCCTAACCGCTATGTCCATGGAGTGTTCCCAAACTATGAAGCGCACTCAGTTTTTCACGGGCCGAGTATAGCATACCATCAGACACGCGAACCGTCGTTGTCGCCTGTCGCGAGGTTTGCCGACCTGCTAGGATGGTAGGCAACATTTGGGGAGAGTGTCGCTGAAGACTGAGGCGGATATGTTCCCTGAACTGCGGGCATGTTCAGCGACTAAAGTCAGAGATTGAGGTGACAACTAATGGGCGACGCGACTAATCGGAAGATAACGCTTAGGGCTAGGCCGGAGGGGTATCCGAAGCTGTCGGATTTCGGGCTGGTGGAGGAGGCGGTGCCGCAGCCGCGCGAGGGGGAGGTGCTGGTGAAGTCTATCTGGCTGTCGCTGGATCCTTATATGCGTGGGAGGATGCGGGAAGGCGGGACTTTCGCGGCGTCGGTGGGGCTTGGCGAGGTGATGGTGGGGAGCGCGGTGGGACGGATCGTGGAGTCGCGCACGCCGGCTTACGAGGTGGGCGAGATCGTGGACGTGGAGATTGGGTGGCAGGAGTACGGGGTGCTTGCCGGGCAGGACTTGCGACGAGTTGATCCTTCGCTGGGGCCGCTGTCAACATCGCTGGGGATACTGGGAATGACGGGGATGACGGCTTATTTCGGGTTTCTCGATGTGTGCGAGCCGAGGCCGGGGGATACGGTGGTGGTGTCGGCGGCGTCGGGCGCGGTGGGGCAGGTGGTGGGGCAGATCGCGAAGATAATGGGATGCTATGTGGTCGGCACGGCGGGGTCGCAGGAGAAGATTGACTATATCGTGGATGAGCTGGGCTTCGACGTGGGGATCAACTACAAGACGGACAATGTGCCGGTGGCGATCGCGGAGGCGTGTCCGCTGGGGGTGGACGTGTATTTCGACAACGTGGGAGGCGAGGTGACGGACGTTGTGATGGAGAATCTGGCGGACTTCGCGCGGGTGGCGATCTGCGGGCAGCTATCGCAGTACAACCTGGCGACGCCGGAGCTGGGACCGCGCAACATTCGGAATCTGAATATACACCAGGCGCGGATGGAAGGCTTTCTGAACTACTCGTTTGCGGGCCGGTTCGAGGTGGGCAGGCGGCGGATCGCGCAGTGGATCCGAGAGGGCAGGATGCGGTACAGGGAGGATGTGACGGAGGGGATCGAGAATGCGCCGTCGGCGTTCATCGGGATGCTGCGGGGGGAGAATTTCGGGAAGACGCTGGTGAAGGTGTCGGAGGAGTAGGGTGTGGGGGCTGCGGGGGTGGTGTTAGTGATGCCGTCAGAACAGACTCAGGACTCCGAACACGAAGGTGATCACGACTAAAAGCACAATGCCTATAAGCCCAATCAGGAACCACATCGAGACTACGAACAGAATGCCGTCTATCAGAAGCGAGAGAGCCTTGCGGAGCAACCCCAGCAAGAGTCTAATGCGCGTCACGGAGACAGCCTCCTAGAGGACACATTGCAGGCTGAGATCGAGAGCCTCTCTTCAAATCGCCAATGTACGCAGCCATCCCTCTCACGGAATCATCAATCAGCTCAACCAAGAAATCAACGGCGGGCACGGTAGCCAACTCGATAATCTCTTCTTTCATATCAGCTGGATTTTTGCGCATAGTCGCAATACTGAAAAGAGTTGAAGGCAACATCAAATGCTCGAATCGCTCAGCTACCGTTGAACCCGAAATCACCGGAGGCATTGGGGGCGGTGTGCTAGAAGACATCATTCCCGGGTCTGAAGTGTGCCATGCACAATAGTCGCACATCAGAAATTCGCCTCCACCCACAGGCGCTCGCAGTGCAGCGTCGCCGTACTTGTTGAACCCCCCACGCCGTACCTCCTAACAACAGCGTTCGTTGAGGGCGTCCCATACGGGCAGCGGTGCCTTGCGCCACCGAGCCGACTGCGCTCGTCGTCGTCCGCGTTCAGAGAATCGGTCAGTTCCTCCGTGTCCTCTGCCGCCGAGCAAAGCCCGGCCATCAAACAGTGCCTAAGCACTCCTCTGTGTGCCATTATATTCTCCCTTTCCTTTCCTTTCGGCGTTCAGTTCGGTTATCATACTTACTCATAAGAGCATTTGTTCTTGGGCGCTTGTCCAGCATAAGGACATAAGTTCTTGGCTGCCAACCCTTTTGGGGAGGGATTTCAAAAATTGCCTGCGATCGATGCAAGTTCGTAAGTATTGACACACATGTTCTTAGGGGGTAGAATCGCGTCCGTCAAGATTATCCAGGACTATTTCAGATACCGATGACTAGAAACAGGGAGGCGGCTGTGGTGATACTAAGGGGATGCGCGCGGTGCGGCGGGGATGTGCTGACGGGGGACAGGTGGAATGTGCGGTGCTTGCAGTGCGGGCACAGGCCGGAGATGCCGGTGTCGGAGTTGCGGCGGCGGGCAGGGGGCGCGAGGCGACGAAGCCTAGAGCGGCCGGTGGATGTGGAGGAGATTCTTGCGGAGCTGGAGGCGGAGGGTGATGCGGGGGATGGCGGCGATGGCGGTTCGGATTCGCGATGTCCGCAGTGCGATGACGGCGAGCCGATTGCGCTGGACAAGCTGCGGGTGGAGTTCAACACTTGCTACCGGTGCCGGGTGTGCGGGCATATCTTTAGTCCGGGAGACGGTCAGGCGGATTTGAGGGAGGCGAGCTAGGGGATTGGGGCCGGTAGGCTGTTTGTTTTTCACCCCCATCCTAGCCTTCCCCCATCAAGGGGGAAGGGATAATAGCATCAGACGCGCTAGGGCAGGCGGCGGGGGCCGGGCCATTCGCTGTCTTCGTCTTCGCGGCGCTTGCGCTGGACGGTTTTGTGGGTGCGGTAGGCGGCGAAGACGGCGTATGCGATGAGCGCGATGATTGCGAGGACTAAGAGCGGGTGCATTGGGTGGTTTCACCCCCATCCTAACCTTCCCCCATCAAGGGGGAAGGGATTTTGTTATTCGCCGGTGAGGTCCTGGAGCTGGGGCATGACTTCGGTTGCCATGAGGGTCATGGCTTTTTCATAAGCCGGGCGGTCTTCGGAGTGGTCGAAGGTTAACCAGAGCAACGTGCCGAAGCCGCCGACCATCTCGTACACGTCGCGGAGCTTGCGGGCTACGGTGTCGGGTGAGCCGACTATCCAGAGGTTGTCCACCAGGTATTCGAGGTTGACGTCTTCGTTGGGGATGTCTTCAGAGTGCTTCATGTAGTTGATGAAGGGGTATGCGCCGAAGGAGAAGAGTGGGTGGAGGTAGTCGCGCCATGCCCTGCCGAGCATGCCGTTGAGGGCGCCTTCGCGGGCTTCCTCGTCGGTGTCGGCGACCCAGACGTCGCGGACAATGCGCCACTCGCTGCGACTTGGGGGCGTCGCGCCTGCTGATTTCGCACCCTCTTCTACGGAGTCCCAGTGGCTGCCGACATAGACGGCGTTGAGTCCGAGGCTCATGGGGATGTATCCGCGCTCGCCGACAATCTTCAGGGTCTCGGAGTTGGGGCTTGCGCCTGCGACGCCGATGGGCGGGTGCGGCTGCTGCAAGGGGCGGAGGAAGGTCTTGAGTGTAGCGTACTCGTACTCTGCGGGGTCGGGGATGTGGACGTTCCAGAACTTGCCCTCGTAGTGGAAGGAGCCGTCGATGTTGTTCCAGATGCCGAGGATGATTTCCAGGGACTCGCGGGTGCGGGCGTGGTGCTCGCCCTCGTCAAAGTCCACATCGAAGAGCTCGTGGTCGGAGAGTAGGCCGCCTGAGCCGATGCCGAACATGTAGCGGCCCTGGGCGAGGTGGTCGAGGTAGGCGACGCGGTGGGCAAGCTCGACGGGGTTGTGGAAGGGGAGGAGGTGCGCGCCGGTGCCGAGGCGGATGTTCTTGGTGCGCATGAGCGCCTGGGCTATGAGCAGGTCGGGCGCGGGGACAGGCTCCCAGGGGGCGGTGAAGTGCTCGCCGATCCATGCCTCGCTGAAGCCGAGGTTGTCGGCGAGTTCGAGGACGTCGAGGTCCCACTGGTGGGCGTCCCAGGTGGAGCGCTCGGGCGGGTGAGAGGGCATGAGGAACAGACCGGCTTTCATGGTGGGGATTCCTTTCGCTGGTGCGCTTCGCTTGCGGGTTCTACCTTATGGGGGACCGGGCTTGTGGCGCGATTATAGCGGGTGGGCGTGGGCATGTCCAAGCGGGGCTGGGCGATTTCCGCTGCGCGGGCGGGGAGACGGCTTTGCGACTGTGGCGTTAGGGTATAATCCGAGTGGATGTGGCTTGGCGGGGGCCTGTGACGGGATTCCGATGGTTAGTCAGGCGAGTTTCGGGCAGGCGAGCTTCGGGCAAACACGCTTCGGGTAGATGGACCAGGTTGAGTCAGCAGTATGATTCTTACGAAGACAGACCTTGATTTCGATGTAATCGTGATCGGCGCCGGAATCTCCGGGCTGTACCAGCTGTACAGGCTGAGGGAGCTGGGTATGAGGGTGCGGGTGTTCGAGCGGGGAACGGGAGTGGGAGGCACATGGTACTGGAGTCGCTACCCCGGGGCGCGGTTCGATTCGGAGAGCTACACTTACGCCTATTCCTTCTCGCAAGAGCTGCTGGACGAGTGGGACTGGTCGGAGCATTTCGCGGGGCAGCCGGAGATTCTGCGTTACCTGCAGCGCGTAGCCGACAAGTTCGACCTGCGGAGGGACATCCAGTTTTCCAGCGAGGTCAAGTCCGCGCACTATGAGGATGACGGCCGCTGCTGGGAAGTCGAATTGCGGGACGGGAGCAGATACCGAAGCAGGTTCCTGATAACAGGCATTGGCAACCTCTCTTACCCTGTCTGGCCGAAGATCGAGGGCATCGAGTCTTTTCGAGGGGAGGCGTTTCACACGGCGCGCTGGCCGCATACGCCCGTGGAGCTTGAAGGCAAGAGAGTAGCCGTGATCGGGACCGGGGCTTCGGGCGTGCAGGTCATCCAGA
Source organism: Dehalococcoidia bacterium (assembly GCA_965203955.1). Lineage (GTDB taxonomy): Bacteria > Chloroflexota > Dehalococcoidia > Lucifugimonadales > JADFKI01 > Bin90. The sequence goes on from OZ241923.1 coordinate 1,703,164, forward strand.
CGATATGCAAGAGGGTCGGGCATCTGACCGTATTCCAGCGCAGGCCTAACTGGTGCGCGCCTCTCAACAACGGAAGAATAGGGCCGGAGGAGATGGAGGAAATCAGGGCGGGCTACGATGGGATGTTCGCGCGGTGCGCGGAGACTCGCGCCGGGTTCATACATACGTCCGATCCAAGACGAACCTTCGACGTGGAAGAGGAGGAGCGGCATGCGTTCTGGGAGGAGCTGTACGCCAGCCGTGGGTTCGGGATATGGCAGGGCAACTTCAGTGACATACTGACCGACGAGAAGGCGAACAAAGCCATATCGGACTTCATTGCCGACAAGATACGGGGGCGCGTGGATGATCCGGCCGTGGCGGAGAAGCTAATCCCAAAGGACCACGGATTCGGAACGCGGCGCGTGCCGCTGGAGACGCATTATTTCGAGTCCTACAACCGAGAGAATGTCGAGCTGATTGACATTACAGAGACTCCTATCGAGAGGATCACTGAGAAGGGGATTCTGACCACCGAGAAGGAGATCGAGTTTGATCTCATCGTTTTCGCCACGGGGTTCGACGCGATATTCGGCAGCTTCGACATGATTGATATCCGGGGCGTGAACCGGCGCAGGCTAAAGGAGCAGTGGCACGAGGAACTGGCGACCTTTCTGGGGATTCAGACGATTAATTTCCCCAATATGTTCATGATAATGGGGCCTCATGCCATTCAGGGCAACAATCCACGAAACATCGAATACAAAGTGGAATGGATAACGCGGGTGATAAAGCACATGAATGAACGAGGCTACACCCGCGCCGAGGTAGGCGTGGACGCGCAGGAGAGCTGGCATGATTATGTCGTGGAACAGGGCAAGGGCTTGCTGGCGAACAAGGTGGACTCGTGGATGACCGGGGTTAACAGCAATCTGGAGGGCAGGCAGACGCGGATCGTAGCCCGGTACACGGGTTCCATGCAAGCGTTCAGAAGCCGCTGCGAAGAGGTAGCCGCAGGCGGCTACAGAGAACTGAACCTGAAGTAGGGGGAATTGGCGCAGGGCACCGAGGGGTGGCCAAGTTCTTGCGCGCTCATAGGGATTCTTGAGGTCACAGTATGCTTGTCTAAAGCGGATGCCTTCGCTATGCTAGTCGTAATCCACAGGAGGTAAAGTACACCATGACAACTACCCTTTCTTATGCGCTGGAAGAGTTCGTCCACGAGATGTCCAGGCTGGTAGATGATCAGCCTGATCAGGAGACGCTGTTCGACCGGGGCACGGCGCACCTTGAGCGACTGATCAACAGTCCTGACGCGATTCCCGAGGAGTACAGCATACCGATGCCGGGGAAGAACCACGGCACGTACCTGTTGCACTACGGGGACAACGGGCTGCTGGTTACGTCGGTCGTGTGGGGGCCGGGCGATCACATCGGGCCGCACGACCACCGAACGTGGGGCATGATCGGCGTCGTGGGGAACGGCATCACGGAGACGCGCTTCCGCCGGGTGGATGACCGCGACCGCGATGACCACGCTGTGCTGGAGCGGGACCGCGAGACGCTGGTGCAGCCGGGCGACATCTCCCTGCTGATCCCGGACGTGGACGAGATTCACCAGATGGACAACTACACGGACCGGCCGACGGTGGAGATCCATGTGTATGGCAACGACCTGCGCGGGCTGGAGCGCAGCAGCTTCAACCTGGAGACGGGTGAGATAAAGCACTTCGCGACGACGAAGTTCAGTAACTGCTAAAGCGGTCGCGCCTCAAGAACGCTTGGAGAGGATGTGCCTCTACTACCGGAGACAATCACGGCAGGCGGAAGAGAGCGGGCAGTCCTGCGACACGTCCATGACAGGGCAAGGCAGAGGCAGGAGTTAACTGAAGACCGCATAGTTGGCGTTCTCGACAATTGGCTCGTCAGATGCATTTCAGTTGATACAAACGGACGCGAAGGGCTGACTCACTGGGGCCTTGTCATCTTCGAGGACAAAGAACACATGATGCGCGTAGTGTCTAATATAGAGACTGGAGCGATAGTCTCGGCTTACCTGGACAGAAAGGCAACGAGGGACTGGCAATCCGGGAGGTTGGATTACTTCCGGCGAAGGTGCTTGCGGGACCTGGAGGTGCGGAATGTCTCTGACAGCGAAATATAGTCCGATGGAGGACGGTTTTGACGCCATTGTCTTGGACTCGGGGGGTGAACGCGACACAGACAGCGGATCTATCGACTTGGAGTGCAATCCGCATGTGGTCATAGACTTGCCCCCCAATGACGGCAAAGAGCCCGTAGCCTTGGAAGTGTTATGGATTAGCGCATATTTGCCATTGGAAACGAATGAAGGCTACTGCGCTGAGACAGACACGCTTACCATCGGGGAAGAATTAGAGACGGCAACCCTAGTCGCTGAAAACGGCGACTTATCCTTGTACTGGCGGCCTGACCGGAACTACCCCGATGAACTGACCGCGATTGCCATTAATATACGAAATGCGTCAAAGCATTTGGCGCCGGCGATTGCGGCTAATCAACATAAGCAGGTGAAATCTGCACAGAAATACGCCGAGACAGCCAGGTGAAACAATATGCCATCCACAATCTCCCCACAATCACTTGACGCGCTGCTGAAGGGCAGCAAGCCGTTCGCGCTGATAGATGTGCGCGAGACGGGCGAGTACAACAACGCGCATATTCCGGGCGCGAGCCTGATACCGCGCCGAGACCTTGAATCGCAGATTGGGGACGCCGTGCCGCATGCGGCGACTCCTGTGGTGCTGTGCGATGACGATGGGCGTCGGGCGACGCTTGCTGCGGCAACGTTGGAAGCACTTGGCTACTCGGATGTGTCGGCGCTGGATGGGGGCATCAACCGCTGGGTGACTCAGGAGTATCCGACGGAGTGGGGCGTGAATGTGCCTAGCAAGGACTTCGGCGAGAAGGTCGAGGTCGTGCATCATGTGCCGGAGATCGACGCGGTGGAACTGCACGAGCGGATCGAGGGCGGCGAGGAGCTTGTCATATTGGACACGCGCACGCCGGAGGAGTACCAACGACTGTGCATACCGGGCGGACGCAGCGTGCCGGGCGCGGAGCTTGCGCTACGAATCACGGACATCACAAAGGACCTGAGCGACGACGCTACGGTGGTCATCAACTGCGCGGGGCGCACACGGAGCATCATAGGGACGCGCGTCTTGCAGCGGATGGGCATGCCGAATGTGGTGGGGCTGAAGAACGGCACGGCGGGCTGGTCGCTGGCGGGGTACTCGCTGGAGTCGGGCGCGGACCGGCTGGAACTGCCGGACCTTACGGAGGAGGGCATTGCCGCTGCCGAAGCATACGCGGACCGGCTCGCTGAGGAGGATGGCGTTCAGTATATCGACGTCGAGGGCTTGCGGGCGCTGATGGCGCGACGGTCGGACGCGACGGTCTATCTGGTGGACGTGCGGACGGAGCAGGAATACGCGGGCGGTCACATTCCGGGATTCCGCTGGTTCCCGGGCGGTCAGGCGGTGCAGCGGTCAGATGAGGTTGCGGTGGTGAAGAACTGTCCTATCGTGTTCTGCTGCGACGGTCGGGCGCGCGCAGCGATCACGGCGTCGTGGTACAGGCAGATGGGGCATGAGCATGTGTATGCCTTGCATGGGGGTACGACTGCTTGGCAGGGCGCGGGGCAAGAGTTGGAGCAGGGGCATTCGCGGACGCAGGCACTTGGCCTGGAGGAGGCGCGGGGGAAGGTGCGGATGCTTGCGCCGTACGAAGTGCCGTCTGCTTCAAATGCTTCCATTAGCGTGGTGGACACTCGCACAGGACCTTCGACATACATCCGGGAGGCGTCCGAAGCGTCTATCATCTTTGTGGGAACGAGTCAGCAGTTTGCTGAGGGGCATGTCCCTGGCGCTCGCTGGGTATCGCGGGGCTGGCTTGAGGCGCAGATTTCGGACTTCGCGCCGGACAAGTCGGAGCCGGTCGTAGTTACGTGCGGTAACGGGGTCACTTCGACGTTTGCGGGGGCGGCGCTGGCGGATGAGGGCTACGCCGACGTTGCCGTGCTGGAAGGCGGGATGCGCGCTTGGCGGCAGGCAGGGCGCGAAGTGGAGCAGGGGCTTACGGGCGTGATGTCAACGCCCGCCGACGTGGTGCCTGCCGGCACTGACCGAGGCTTCGCGGACATGATGAACTACCTGCGCTGGGAAGAGGAGCTGGGCAGGAAGTACGAATCCTGAGTCTGCGCGGGCTTGCTTTAGAGAAGGGACGTAAGCAAGCATGACAGTTTTCTCCGGCGCTAGAGCATTCTATACAATAACCTTCGGACAGTTCGTGTCGCTGGTCGGATCGGGGATGACGCGGTTTGGGCTGGGCATCTGGGTGCTCAGAGAGACGGGCGACACCACCGCGTACACGGCGATGCTGTTCTTCGCCATACTACCTGTGGGACTTGGCTCGATCTTCACCGGCACGCTGGTGGACATCTGGAACCGTCGCATCGTGATGCTCGCGGGCAATGCGGTCGCAAGCCTGAGTACGCTGGTTGCAGCTCTGCTGTTCTTCGGCGATGTGATGGAGACGTGGCACCTGTATATTGTGCTGATAGTGAACGGGCTTGCGAACGCCTTCGTGGGGCCGTCTATGGAAGCAAGCGTGCCGATGCTTGTCAGGCGAGAGAATCTTGGACGGGCATCCGGGCTGACGCAGATGGTTACTTCCGCGGAGGTGATTATCGCCCCGGCGATGGCGGGCTTCCTGGTTGTGTCCGCCGGACTTGGCTTCATCTTTATTGCGGACTTCGTTACGTTCGGCGCGAGCGTGATTGCGCTTGCGCTGTCGGCGATTCCGCAGCCGCCGCGCAGTCCTGAGCGCGAGCAGAGGAGCCTGCTGGGCGAGTTCGTTTTCGGGCTGCGCTACATCGCGGAACGGCCGCCGTTCGTGTACCTGATGGTCTTCTTCGCGATAACGATGTTCCTGATGCCGGGCATCGGGTACGCGCTTTCGACGCCGCTGGCGCTGGTCTTTGCGGACGAGAGGGCTGCCGGTCTGATCCAGTCGAGCTTTGGCGTGGGGGCGATGGTCTCGGGAATGCTGCTGACAGCGTGGGGAGGGCCAAGCCGCCGCATGAACGGGCTGCTGGTATCAGCGGGACTGGCGGGGCTGGCAAGCATTGTGATCGGGCTGCGTGAGAGCATTTGGATGATGGCGCTGGGGGTCTTCTTCATCGGCGTTACATTCATGTTCATGTTCGGGCTGAACAGGGTCATCTGGCAGGTGAAGGCTGCGCCGGATGTTCTGGGAAGGATATTCTCGCTTCGGGTGGCACTGGGGATGGGCATGATGTCGCTGGGAGTGCTGTCGGGCGGGCCTCTGGCGCAGCATGTGTTCGAGCCGCTGATGGCAGATGGCGGCTCGCTTGCCGGAAGCGTGGGTCAGTTGATCGGAGTGGGCGAGGGGCGCGGCATCGCGCTGATCTACGTGATCACCGGACTGACGCTCATCGCGCTTGTCGTAGTATCGACGCTGATTCGCAGTTTGCGGCTTCTGGAGGATATTGTGCCTGACCATGTGCCGACTACTGAAGATCAGCCTGTCGCGGCCGCAAGCGCATGCGACTAGAGCTGCGAGAATAATGCGAGGTTGAGATTGCTCCCGTCGCTCGTGATACAATCGGCGTGAGCAAGGAGGAGCCATGACCACAGAAGCCGCCATAATCTATCCTGAAGCGGACGGTATGCCAGTGCCTGACGGAGAATTTCAGTTCCCTATTCTTGCCAAAGTCGTCAACACACTCGGAGTTTACTTCGGAGGCGTTCTCGGAGCCCGGGTGAACGGCAACACATTCATCTACTACGTTGAGGGCGACCCGCGCCGCTTCGTATCTCCGGACTGCTATGTCGCCCTGAATCTGCCCACCGAGTCGCTGGAGTCCATTGAGCGCAATAATGTCTATCTGGTTTGGGAGGTGGGCAAAGCGCCGGACTTCATCTTGGAGATAGGCTCCAAGAGCACATCGGACACTGACCTGGGTAGGAAGCGGGAATTGTACGCCGAGCTTGGAGTATCGGAGTATTGGCGTTTTGACTCGACGGGTGGGGATTTCTACGGCGAGCCGCTGGTAGGGGATTATTTGGCGGATGGGGAGTATCATCGCATCGACATACGCGATGAAGGGGATGGACGGATATGGTCACACAGCGATGTGCTGAACCTGGACTTATGGTGGATAGACGGCGAGTTGCATTTCCGGGACCCTGCGTCGGACATCTGGCTTCTCAACCAAGAAGAAGAGCGCATGGGTCGTCTGGCTGCCGAAGGTCAAGCGGCAGAGGAGCGCACACGCGCTGAAGAGGAGCGCACACGCGCGGCAGAGGAGCGCGCCGCAAGATTATCTGCCGAAAATCGCGCGGAAGAGGCCGAGGCTCGCATGGCGGAAATGGAAGCCGAACTGCACCGACTGCGGGCGAATAGAAACTAACGATTCCCGTTCCATCCTCTGAATTGGCGTGGCGTCAACCGGCAGGCCGACTAATCGATAATGGCAAAGGAACTCATCATGAAACTCGGAGCGATAACGAATTCGTGGCGCGAACACTTGGCCCGCGAGAGCATCGAGTCGCTGGTGGGGCAGGCTGCGGACCGAGGTGCGTTGCACGTCGAGCTGCGGCAGACGTGCCTCGGCGACTGTGAGATTGGGGAAGGGGACGACTGGCGACCGAACATCGAAGGGCTGAAGGCGCTGGTGGCGCAGTATCCGGCGCTGTCGTTCAACCTGGCGGTGGCTTATCCGTGCCTGTCGGAGGAGGCGCAGCCGAAGTCGGCGCTGTTCCAGTCGATGCTGGACGCTGCGGTAGCGGTGTCGCCGGATGCGCCGCACCTGCGGATGGTGGACCCGGCGCGCTTTGACTCGCTGTGGGAGACGGCGGGGGATATACCCGCAAGTGCGATGAGCATCGCAGCGTTAGTGCAGGAAGCGGCGGCGCGGGGCGTTACGCTTTCGATGGAGAACTCGGGGCAGCCGATACGCAGCCTTGCGATGCTGGTGGGGGCGGTGAGGGATGCGCTGCCGGACGGAGAGGGGGAGTTGCTTGGGCTGTGCCCGGACCCGACGAACCAGCTTCGCGTTGACGCGGGCAGCGATCCGGTGGGGGAGGTTGAGGCGCTGCCGGTGGATATGATCAAGACGATTCACTTCAAGCAGACGCGAGGCGGCGAGGCGATTCCGACGGTGGACACGGGCGATGTGGACTGCCTGCGGCAGTTGAGGGCGCTGCGGGATAAGGGTTACGCGGGGCCGGCGATCATGGAGATTCCGCCGCACGAGGATGTGTTTGAGAATTTGTCGGCGAGTTTTGAGTTTCTGAGGGGGTAGGGCCGCTAGCTGAAGTGGGGCAGGACTTCGTTTACGAAGAGCTTCATGTCTTCGAGGTCCTGGAAGCGGGGGAAGGTTAGGATCGAGAAGTCGAAGCCTAGCTCGGCGAACTGGGTGAACTGCTCGCGCACTGACGAGGGATCGCCTGCGACTGCGGGCTGGTCGCCGTGCAGCCGGTCGCCTGCCATCTCAAGCGCTTTGCTGTGCGACCTGTCGATGAAGAGGCGGACGCTAAGGGTCTTTCTGATGTCGGAGATGTCGCGGCTCTCGCGTTCGCAGTGCTGGCGGAGGACGTTCAGCTTGTGCTGGAGCTGGTCTGCGGGGCGGACCAGGTCGTTCCACCAGTCGGCGTGGCGCGCGACTACTCGCAGGGTGCGCCTTTCCCCTGCGCCGCCTATCATCAGGACGGGCGGGGGATTGGGGCGCGGCTCGCAGTATGCGTCCTCGATGCGGTAGTGCTTGCCGTGGAAGTTGGCGGGGGCGTCTCGCCACATAGCTTTCATAATCTGCACGCCCTCTTCAAGCATATCCACGCGCTGTCCCGGGGGTGGGTAGTCGAAGCCGTATCTCCTGTACTCAGGCTCGAACCAGCCCGCGCCGTAGCCGAGAATGAGCCGCCCTGAACTCATCCACTGGAGGCTTGCCGCCATCTTTGCCATAAGCGACGGCTGCCTGAAGGAGTTGCACATAACGATTGTGCCGAGCTTGGGGCCCGGGTATCTGGCGGCGACCCAAGTCAGATGGGTCCAGCATTCCATACGGAACTCGTCGTCGTAGGAGAAGTGGTCGGAAATCCACAGGGAGGGGAAATGCTGGGATGCGACGTCGAGGGCGTTGTGGAGGTCGGACAGGAACTCGCGGGGGCGTATGACCTCGAAGCCGCGGTCTCCCGACGGGGGATGGTAGCCGAACTCCATCTTTGGATTGGGCATAGCGACTCTATTCCGCGACGCGGTAGGCGATGCAGTTGACGATCTCGATTCGGAGGGGCGGCTGCGCGAGGCCGGTGGTGCCGATGACTGCTCTGCACGGCGGATTGGGGATGAACTCGCGATAGACCTCGTTGAGCAGGGACCACTTGCTCATGTCGGTGAGGAATACGACGAGGGTGGTCACGCGGCTGTAACTTGTGCCCGCCGCATCGAGGGACATCTGGACGTGGCGAAAGGCGGCGCGGTACTGGTCTTCGTCGGTGTCGCCGACAAGCTCGCCGTCGAAGCCGGACGGCGTGGTGCCGCGCACGAAGACCTTGACGGCGCGGACTTTGAGCATGCGCAGCATGTCTTCCTCGAAGTAGTCGCCGTAGAGGCCAATGCGGTAGGAGTGCAGTTCCGTGGTCTGCTTGCGCCCGTCGGCGATTATCAGGTCGAGAAGGGCGTCGCGGTCGTCGAAGGAGAGCGCGTTTGCTTCTTCGATGGTCATGGCGTCGAGGTCGGAAAGTGTGTAACTCATAATATTCGTCCGTGACTACGGCTAGTCGTCCATTACGATGCGGCCGAACTTGCCCTGGCAGTAGGCGAGCGCCTCGCCGTCGTTCACGTCTATGCGCTCGACCGCGCCGATGAATACCGTGTGATCGCCCTCGACGTGCTCGCTGACAGTGCGGCAGTCCATGGAGGCGAGGCTGCCGCCTATAAATGCCGCGCCACTTTCGGTGAAGGTGAAATCCGGGTCGGAGTCCGCGCTGCGCGCCTCTGCGGGTCCGGCGTAATAGCGGGCAATCGCTTGCTGCTCGCCGCTGAGGATGTTGATGGCGAAGCGTCCCGCCTCCTTGATGAGCGGGTACGAGTTACGCTCGTGGCCGACGCAGACTAGCACCAGCAGCGGGTCGAGCGACACAGAGTTGATGCCGTTTGCCGCCATGCCATGCACGCTGCCGTCCGGCTCTATGGATGTGACCACAGACACGCCCGTTGGATAACTGCCCCATGCCTTTAGAAATGCTTCCCGGGAGTCCATGCATTACCTCGCTCACTCGAATATAGAGGCGATTATAGAATGACAGGCGCAATCCTGTCTATCTTGCCCATCCTGTTTCTAGTGCGTCACTTTGAATTATGCACTGCCATTTAGACTGCTCCACATTTCAAACTGATACACTACCCATCCTGTTAGTTGATTCGTCTGTCTAGTAAGATAGTGTAAGCATTCAATAGGAGACGAACATGCCCGACCTTCGTGGCCCCGACCGTCAGCCCGCCTTTCTGGGCATTCCGACATACATCCACTCGCCGCTTGCGCTGTCGCCGGAAGAGCTTGCGGAGATGCAGGCCGATGTCGCGGTGATAGGCGCGCCGGTGGATATGGGCGTGGTGAACCGCCCGGGCGCGCGCTTCGGGCCGCGCGCGATCAGGCAGGCGGGCTACGCGGGCAGCCCGAACGAGACGTTTTACCACATGGAGTATGAACTTTACCCGACGCAGGAGCTGAAGGTCGTTGACTTCGGGGACGCGAACTGCCCGCCGAGCCTGCTTGACCAGAGCCATGAGGCTGTGCGCTTGAAGACGATGCAGGCGTTGCAGGCGGGCGCGATTCCGCTTGTGCTGGGGGGCGACCACTCGATAACGCTGCCCGCGGCGACGGCGGTGGCGCAGCATCACGGCTACGGCAGGGTTGGGATGATCCACTTCGACGCGCACGCGGACACGGGCGAGGCGGGATATGGCGGGGTGCTTATCGCGCACGGCAGCCCGATGCGCCGGCTGCTGGAATCCGGGGCGATTCCGGGGCGGAACTTCATACAGATCGGGCTGCGCGGGTACTGGCCGGACAAGCCACTGTTCGAGTGGATGCGGGAACAGGGGATGCGCTGGCACCTGATGGCGGAGATAGTGGAGCGCGGCTTCGAGGCGGTGCTGGAGGATGCCATAGCGGAGGCACTGGACGGGCCGGAGGTCATCTACCTGTCGGTGGACATAGACGTGCTGGACCCAGCGTTTGCCCCCGCTACCGGCACACCGGAGCCGGGCGGGATGACGTCGGCGCAGCTGCTGAAGGCGGTGCGGACTATCGTGTCGTCGGTGGAGGTTGTGGGCGCTGACATCGTGGAGGTGGCTCCGCACTACGAGGGGCCGGCGGCGATAACCGCTGAAGTGGCGAACCGGGTCGGGCTGGAGATAATCAGCGCGCTCGCGCATCGTCGCAAGGGCGGAAGCTAACATCGATGTACAGGATGGGGAGGATTTACCCCCTCCCTAACCCTCCCCCTCAGGGGGAGGGGACTCAATGTTGCGCCTCTATATGTGTGCAGGCAATACCTAGGGTCCCTGTCATTCCGAACGCAGTGAGGAATCTAGCATCCTTAACCAGAAACGGGCTTGTCTTATGGCAAGAATTTCAGATTCTTCACTCCGATGCGCTACATTCAGAATGACAGTGAGAGGGCCGCTGCGCTGCGTTCAGAATGACAGAATAGGTGAGTTGGTTAGTTACAGTACGCCCTAGTTTCATGCAGTGCCTCTGTGTTGATAACTTGCTGAACATTAGTGCGATTCAGGTTTGATTTTGGTATTGAAAAATGGTAAAATCAATACAAGAAATACCTTGATGAAATCTGCCCTCTTATTGTCCACTGTAATTGGGTGTTTATCCCATCGTTATCGCGTAATTGGCGCTCCTCACTCGACTGTGTTCATGGCGTGCAAGCCCTCTGTCATGTACACCTGCGCCTTGCTTGCGGATACACCCTGAATTCTGTGTGATGTTACTGTCATTGGCTCAAATTGTGCCTAAACCTCAGGAGTAGAAATATGGCGACGGCTAAAGAAGCTGACATGTACACCGCCGACGATATCCAGGTGCTTGAGGGCATGGAAGCCGTGCGCAAGCGCCCGGGGATGTATATCGGAAGCACCGACCAGCGCGGTCTGCACCATCTCATATACGAGATTGTGGATAATAGCGTGGACGAGTTCATGGCTGGCTTCTCTACGCGTGTCTCCATACATATCCAGCGTGACGGCATGGTACGGATCGAGGATGACGGGCGCGGTATTCCGGTTGACGTTCACCCCACTACCGGCATGACTGCCGTGGAGACGGTGATGACGACACTGCACGCGGGCGGCAAGTTCGGCGGCAAGGCTTATGCCGTCTCCGGCGGGCTGCACGGCGTGGGCGCATCGGTCGTCAACGCGCTCTCGGAGAGCCTTGAGGTTGAGGTGAGCAGGGATGGGACGCTGTACAGGCAGACGTTCTCGCGCGGTCGTGGGCAGTCCGAGCTGACATCGGAGCCGCTGCCGTGGGGGAGCCGGCGCAAGACGGGCACTGCCGTAACGTTTACGCCGGACATCGAGATATTCGAGGACGTCGCGTACGACTTCGATGTGCTGCGGCAGCGCTTCAAGGAGATGGCGTACCTGAACAAGGGCTTGGAAATCACCTTCCGCAGCGACTGGCACGGCCACGAAAACCTGTGGCCCAACAACGAGGTTACGTACTACTTCGAGGGCGGCATCTCCAGTTTCGTGCGCAGCCTGAACCAGAAGCGCGCGGTTGTGCATCCCGACCCCATCTACACGGAGAAGCAGGTTGACGACACCATCGTCGAGGTGGCGATGCAGTACAACGACAGCTTCACCGAGTTCGTGCACTCGTTTGCCAACTGCATCAACACGATAGACGGTGGTTCGCATATCACCGGCTTCCGCAGCGCGCTGACGCGCATCATCAACGACTACGGACGCAAGCAGAACCTGATTAAGGAGAACGAGTCGAATCTCGCGGGCGAGGACGTGCGCGAGGGACTGGCGGCGGTCATCAGCGTGAAGCTGACCGAACCGCAATTCGAGGGGCAGACGAAGACGCGGCTGGGCAACCCGGAGGTGAGGACGCAGGTAGAGGGTGTGGTTGCTGAGGCGCTGCAATACTATCTCGAAGACAATCCGCAGGACGCCAAGCGCATCATAGACAAGTGCCTGACGGCGCAGCGGGCGCGAGACGCCGCGCGAAAGGCGCGAGATCTCATCATTCGCAAGAACGCGATGGACGGGGGCGGACTGCCGGGGAAGCTCGCCGACTGCTCGGAGAAGAACCCGGAGTTCTGCGAGCTGTACCTGGTAGAAGGCGACTCGGCGGGCGGCACAGCGAAGATGGGGCGAGACCGCAGGACGCAGGCGATCCTGCCGCTGTGGGGCAAGATTCTGAATGTGGAGAAGGCGCGCGCCGACAAGATGCTGGCGCACGACGCAATACGCTCGATGATTACCGCCATCGGCGCGGGGCTGGACGACGACATAGACCTGAGCAAGCTGCGCTACCACCGCATCATCATCATGACGGACGCGGACGTTGACGGATCGCACATCCGCACGCTGATGCTGACCTTCTTCTTCCGGCACATGACAACGCTTATAGAGCACGGCCACCTGTACATCGCGCAGCCGCCGCTGTACAAGATAAGCTCGGGCAGACAGACACACTACGCGTACAGCGAGGGCGAGCGCGAGGGCATAATGACGCAGCTCAGCGGCAGGCGCAACATCAGCCTGAGCCGTTACAAGGGGCTGGGCGAGATGAACGCCGAGCAGCTCTGGGAGACGACAATGGACCCGGAGAAGCGCACGCTGCTGCAGGTGAATATCGCGGATGCCGCCAACGCTGACGAGATGTTCTCCATACTCATGGGCAACGTGGTGGAGCCGCGCCGCAACTTCATCCAGGCGCACGCGCTCGAGGTGCAGAATTTGGATGTGTAGCCCTAAAGTCCCATAAGCAACCGCGCACCGTCGTCTGAAGAGGTGGTGCTGTCCGATAGTGAGCGCAATTATTGGCGAACAGGAGATGTAGTTGCTTGATGTGCAGACAGCCTCAAGCTTTGTCTCCTGGAGTATGTTCTATAGTTCCATCTTCACGCAGATGATAAAAGTCCAGTTTTTCGGTCCGCCATAAAGAACGCTCCCGCAGTATGCCTTTTGGTTTGCACACTTCCAGTTCAAAGATGTTCAGCTTAGTCACTTGCACAAAGGTTTTTCGCTCGCTCGTGTGTGTGAAGGGTATTATGTTCTTGATGTCAGTCAGCCAGCCCATACACCTCGACCTCACTTACGCTTGAGCGCCGATAGATATATGGAGTATCCCCCAACTGAACGATATAGAACTTGTTAAACTCCATGTCCTTGGGACTAAAGACTATGGAGTTTCCCACGACTTTAACAGGCTCGTTGGTGATCTTGGATCGTGAGAATGGGTACGGCTTGGTAGGCAATGTCTGTTGGGATAATGCGTTCGTCATCGCAATTGCCATGTTGTCCTCCTCAATAGCACATCATAGTTCAAAGTATTAGACTCTCCTTCTAATAATCGCCGATAGATTATCCCTGCATTGGTTAGCGAATACGAGGATACTGTCTCTATCTTCTATCTTACACTGAAGGACTGCCGTTCCTTGCTCAATTGGTAGAGATTTTATTCCTATTGACAGTGCCCAGAATTCGTTATCGTGCGGCGAACGACTCTCGGCAATGAAAGATATGCTTGTTAGGGGCAAAGTGAACCATCGATCATGACCTTCTGTAGTCACCTCGTAGTTATAGATGAAACTCTCCGTCAATAAGAACACATCCAATTTCGTTTGGGCAAATCCAGGCATTGGGCCCGTAGCGATGTAGTAGGATGTGAGCGTATTGATTTGAACATGTTGGTTGATTTCGGCTTCTATCTGAGCAAGGGATGCAGATTCAATCCCAACCTCGCGACACTTCGTAGACAAATCCAACGAGAACGAATTAGAGGGCATTTCGCTTTCCTTCTATAACGGTATCTTGGCACTCAATATACACTATAAATGGAGAGCTCTCTAATTGCAGTTTGTTAATTGCGGAAGGAACTGCAGCGAGCCACAAGAATACCTGGTAGGTCGGCTGCAAGAAATTCCGTTTACTCGGCGGGACTGAAAACCATGTTTACCATGCTGTCCACCGATGTGGAACTTCCCTGTCATAGAAAACCTGCAGAATTGCTTACGCTGGTACGCCCGGAATTGGGGCGACGAGCCTGCCGTCTGACAGGACGATGCCGTCCAGGCAGTGGCATTCTACTCGCCCACCGTCGAACTGCTCGTCGTACAGGTTCGCGTAGAGACCGTCCCTTGCAAGCAGTTCCTCGTGCGTGCCGTACTCTACGATGCGCCCCTCGTCCACGGCGAATATCACGTCGGCGGACATTATTGTCGATAGCCTGTGCGCTATGGCGATGGTCGTGCGCTCCCTCATCAGAGGCTCCAGCGCCCTTTGCACGTACCGCTCGCTTGCAGTGTCGAGCGCGGATGTGGCTTCGTCGAGTATCAGTATGCGCGGGTCGTGCAATATCACGCGCGCGATTGACAGGCGCTGCCTCTCGCCGCCTGACAGACGGTAGCCCCGCTCTCCGACGATTGTGTCGTAGCCGTCCGGGAACTCCAGGATGCGGTCGTGTATGAACGCCGCCTTCGCCGCGGCAACCATCTGTTCCTCTGTGGCGTCCGGGTCGCCGTACATGAGGTTTTCGCGCAGGGTGGCGTGGAACAGGTAGCTTTCCTGCGAGACATATCCTATCAGGCGCGCAAGGGACTCCAGACGTATGTCGCGCACATCCACATCGTCAATTTTCACCGCGCCCTCGGTTACATCGTACAGGCGCGGTATCAGGTAGGAGATTGTCGTCTTGCCGGCGCCGCTAGGTCCCACGAACGCCGCGAGCTGCCCCGGCGCTATCTCCAGGCTCACGCCGTCCAGCGCGAGCCGCCCGGCGCCGTTCGCGCCAGCGCCGTTGACAACTCCGTTCAGCCGCTCTTCCGCCGATAATCCGTATTGCAGCCGCACATCTTCGAGCGTAATCTTGCCCGCCACATTGTCGGGCGCGAGCGTAACTGCGTCATCAGCGTCCACAATCTCCGGCTCTATGTCCAGGTAGCCGAATATGCGCTCGAACAGCGCCAGCGAACCCTGAAGCTCCACCGACACTTGCAGCAGGCTCCCTATTGGGAAGAACAACCGAGATTGCAGCGTGGTGAAGGCGATAATCGTTCCTGCCGTCAGTCCGTTCGTCGCGCTGCCCGACAGCAGGTAGCCCGCGATGAGGTAGATTATCACCGGCGTCAGCGAGAAGAAGACCTGCACTATGGTGAAGAACGCGCGCCCGGTCATCTGCTGCTGTAGCGTCAGGTCCGCGAGCTGCTCGTTCTCGTCGTGGAAGCGGCGTATCTCGCGCTGCTGCTGCCCGAACAGCTTCGACAGCATCATGCCGGATATGGAGAGCGTCTCCTGCGTGATGGCGCTGACTTCAGCCGCCGCCTTCTGGGTGCGCGCCGACGCCGCCCGTCGTCGCGCGCCCACGAACTTCGAGATTAGCGCGAATATCGGCACGGTGAACATAGACACCACGGTGAGTTCCCACGACAGGATGAACATGGCGACCAGCGTGCTGATGAATATGACGCTGTTGGATAGCACGTTGGAGACGGTGCTGGAGACGACGTTCTGCACACCGCCGACATCGTTCGCAACGCGCGACTGAATCTCGCCGGTGCGTGTGTCCGTGAAGAAGCTGATAGACAGAGTTTGCAGGTGCTCGTACAGTCGGTCGCGCAGGTCGCGCATAACGCGCTGCCCCACCTGATTCGTGTAGAAGGTCTGCACGATGCCGAGACCGCCCGTCGCCACTGTGATTGCCGCCATCACGCCCACGATAATCCAGAGCAGGTTGAGGTCGGGCACGCCCGACGGTGGAAACAGCGCCGAGTCGAACACGACGCGGATAAGCACCGGGTTCACTACGCCCAGACCTGCGGTAACCAGAATGAGCGCGCCCACGACCGATACCTTGAACCAGTACGGCGCGAACGCGCTCACGATGCGGTGACCGAGACCTTGCTTCGCCGCGCTCTGTCTATTTCGTCTGCTGTCCTGCATATTCCCCCGCTTACGGCTCTACGATAACGCGCCTCCCATGGTCCAGTATAACGGAGAAATGGCGTATGACTTCGACGCCTATTGGGACATCATTCCCTAGCTTTGTTACAAAGATATCCACCGGCTCAAACCCGTCGAGTTCTGCAACTCCCGGATAGGAATCGGCGATGACCTTGCTGCCGTCTGCAAGTGTCCAAGAATCAGACCACTCGGAATGACCGGTATCCGGCAAATACTCGTAGGGTAGCAATATTCCTCCGTCGAATCCGGTATCAAGCAATCCTTCGCCTTCATATTTCATCATGCCGTCCACATGTACGCGAACAAGCAAATATGGAAAACGCAGCCCTACGGTGTGTTGCGTCATCGCAACTTACCTATGGACACTTCGCCTATCTTGAAGACGAAACTCCCTTTGCCCAACTGTTCCAATGAGCGCCAACGCACATCCGTCAATCCGAGCCTACGACGAATTCGCCACTTTTTGATATGGCGATGTACTCGCCCCAGTGGTCCTTTTCCAGCGGCGTTGCATACTGCTTATAGAGCGCATCAGCCTGTTCCACAAGTTCTTGATTATTCAATGTCATTGTTTCACCTCGCACTACCGTCATATTCTCCCCACCGGCATCAACCCCACTTTGAACAGGACGAAGCAGTCGCTTAGCGTATCAGACGCTTCGTCTTCAACCTCGTACACGTCAGTGCCCAGCAACCTCCTACTATTAGTCGCTATGGCGATGACCTTGCCCCAGTGCTCCGCCTCCAGGGGCTTGCGATACTTCTCATAGAATATTTCGAAGTTATCGAAGGCATGTTTAATGCTCGAACCTGCGCAACCGCTCTTGCATATCATTTTTGCCTGTACAGGCGAGCGCATTCGATATACTTCCTCCGGCCCGATCTTAAATACTGTCACTCCCTCGCCAAACTCAAGCAGGGCTTTGTCCAGTACATCTGCCTTCTCATGTCCCACAATCGTCTTACCGCCCGGCGCTACCGCTACGAATTTGCCCCAATGCTCGGCTTCCAGCGGCTGGACATACTTTTCATACAAGGCGTCACTCCGTGTCACGGCTTCCTCATTGGTCAACGCCATTCTATCCCCTCCATCCCCTGGTTATGCTGGGACAGGCTCTGTGCATCCGTGTCGGTCCCGCGTCTATCCCCACATGCCGGTGCTGAAGTAGCGCTCGCCGATGTCGTTGAAGATGGTTACTATCTGGCCGCTGCGGTCGCGCTTTGCGATCTCATAAGCGCCCTGCACATACGCGCCGGACGACTGCCCGGCGAAAAGGCCGACAGATGACAGCCTGCGAGACATCTCGTAGGAGGCGTCAACATCTATGTCCAGCATCTCGTCAACTACGGATGAGTCGAAGGTGTCGGGGATGATGTGTCCCGCGCTGAGGGGTTTCAAGCCTTCGACGCCGGGCCATTCGGGCGGGTCGATGCTGATGACCTTGATGTCGGGGTTGTGCTCCTTGAGGCGCCGTCCCACGCCGGAGATGGTGCCGCCGGTGCCAACGCCGGCGACGAAGTGCGTGATGTCGGGCGCCTGCCGCAGAATCTCCGCGGCGGTGGTGTCGTAGTGCGCCTGCGGGTTGTTCGGATTGCTGTACTGGTCGCTGTAGTAATACTTGTCCGGGGACTTCTCATAGCGGCGCTTGACCTCGTAGAGCGCCTCGTCGTAGCCGAGCATGGAGTCGGTGTAGATGATCTCCGCACCGTGCGCGATGAGCCGCTTCTTGCGCTCCTCGCTGGCGTTTTCCGGCATGACCAGTGTTACGCTGTAACCGAGCACCGCGCCGATCATCGCGTAGGCGATGCCTGCGTTGCCCGATGTCGCGTCTATGACGGACTTGTCCTTCGTCAGTTCGCCCGAAAGGATAGCCTCGCCCAGCATTCGCAGGACTGGCCTGTCCTTGATGGAGCCGCCCGGGTTGAGGTGCTCGTACTTGACGTGTATCTCCGCGTCGCCGATGTCGAAGTCGGCATCGACCTTGACCATGGGCGTGTTTCCGATCGCCAGCAGCGGAGGATATTTGGCGATGAACTTCTTGAACTCGTTTGACTCGGGCAAAATGTCATCCCTCACTTATGTTATAGAGAACGATACACATCGCGGCGATGCCTTATCTGGGTAATCGTAATCAATCTTGCGGCGTCATTAATCTGGTAGATAACACGATACTGACCTACTCTAATCCTGTGAAGTTGCGCGGAACCCTGGAGCTTAACCACACCGAACGGACGTGGATTTTCTGAGAGACTGTCCAAGACAGGATCAATGCGTCGTCTAACTTCTAGGGGTAATCTACGGTGTGTTCTACGGCCAGAGGAAGTGAACTGAACGGAATATCCGCGTTCAGCCATACCTTTCCCGCTCCTGATCTACTTCAGCGTCCATATCCGCCTTCATCGCCTCCCAAGTTATGGTAGGCTCGCCAAGTGCGGATTGGGCAGCCATATTGTCATATATGTCTTCCCACAGCTCTCCCCATAGTTCCAAGTCTATGAGGACGGATTTCTTGACGCCGTGTTCGTCAACAAGGAATTGGATACCTTTCATTGACTGGGTTCCTTTCGCCTTCCCTCAATTCAGACTGTCTCATGAGTATATCTAGCGTGCAATGGTGCGTCCACTTTTCGCCGCGAAGCAAGGCTTCAATGGAGATACCAGAGAGCCTTGAATGCCGTGCCAGCATTGGTTAGCATCGAATTATACTTGTGTAAGTTACGACTCATTTGGTGAGCTTATGACTACCACCGATGTAACCGAGCGAATCGAAGAGCTGCGCGAGCGGCTGAACTACCACAACTACCGGTACTATGTGCTGGACAGCCCGGAGGTCAGCGACGCGCAGTATGATGCGCTGATGCGCGAACTGCGTGCGATCGAAGCGGAGTATCCTGAGCTTGTGACGCCCGACTCGCCCACGCAGCGTGTGGGCGCGGCGCCTGCTGACGGCTTCGAGCAGGTTACGCACAGCAGGCCGATGTTCAGCCTGTCGAATGCCTTCGATGACGAGGAGTTCATGGCGTGGCACAAGCGCGTCTCGGACATGCTGGAGGGCGAGCCGTTCGATATGGTGTGCGAGCTGAAGTATGACGGGCTTGCGGTTGCGCTCACCTACGAAAACGGCGTGTTTGTGCGGGGCGCGACTCGCGGGAACGGCATGGTCGGCGAGGATGTTACATCTAACTTGCGGACCGTCAAGAGCATACCGCTTCGGCTGCTGAGTAATGACGTTCCGCAACGGTTTGAAGTACGCGGCGAGGTGTATTTCCCAAAGTCACTGTTCGTCAAGTTCAACGAAGAACGCGCCTCAAGGGGCGAGCAGACATACGCCAACCCGCGCAATACGGCGGCGGGATCGCTGCGTCAACTCGACCCGCGCAGTACGGCGGAGCGTCCGCTGGACATCTTCATTTACTCGCTGGGCTACGCGGAGGGCGGCGATGTGCCCGCCACTCACTGGGAGATGCTGCAATATCTGAAGGGGCTGGGCTTCAAGGTCAGCGACGACAGCCGCCTCGTTGGGACGCTTGAAGATGCGATTGCCTTCTACAACCGGTGGGTGCATAGCTACGAGGAAGAGCTGGACGCTGCGGCGGATGGCATTGTTATGAAGGTGGACAACCTCGACTACCAGCGGCATCTCGGTGTCGTGGGCAGGGAGCCGCGCTGGGCGGTCGCGTATAAGTTCCCGGCGGTGCAGGAGATTACGCGGCTGCTGGACATCCGCGTGAACGTGGGCAGGACGGGCAGCATCAACCCCTATGCGGTGCTGGAGCCGGTGAACATCGCGGGCGCGACGGTCAGGCAGGCGACGCTGCATAATGAGGACTACATTCGCGGCAAGGACCTGCTGATTGGCGACTGGGTGGTGGTTGAGAGGGCGGGGGAGGTCATACCGCAGGTTGTGAGCGTCATTGAGGGCAGGCGCAGCGGCGACGAGCGCGAGTTTCGTATGCCTGAGGCATGCCCTAGCTGCGGGGAGCCGGTCGTCAGTCCTGAAGACGAGGCGATGTCGTACTGCTACAACGCGTCGTGTCCCGCGCAGCTTGTGCGCCTGCTGGAGCACTTCGTCAGCCGGGGCGCGATGGACATCGAGGGCATGGGCATCAAGTGGGGCGAGTACCTGATTCGGCAAGGGTTGATCAGGGATGTCGCCGACATCTACTACCTGAAGCGCGAGCATCTGGCGCGGCTGAACTTGCTGGACGTGATAGAGGCGGCAAAGGCGCGACCGTTCGAGGACGCGCTTGCATCCAGCGGTATCCCGACTGTGGGCAAGAAGTCAGCGGGCATTATCGCGGAACGCTTCGGGGATATGAGCGCACTTTCGATTGCGAGCGAACTGGATATTGGTGAACTTAGCGGCGTCAGCGCACGCACCGCGAAGTCGGTAGTCGGTCACTTTGCCGAACTGCGCGGGCAGGCGCATATTACTGAAGTAGCCTCGGGATTCCTGGGCAACCATCTTATCGGCTCGTATTCCGACCTGTTCTATGTCAATAGAAGGCACCTGCTGCACCCGGAAACGCTGCGGCAAAAGAGCGTCTCGAACTTGCTTAACGCCATAGACGACAGCAGGGAGCGTCCGCTGGCGCGTGTTTTGGTTGCGCTGGGAATACGGCATGTCGGCGGTGAGGTCGCGGAGCTGCTGGCGCGTGAGTTCACGACTATCGACAACCTGATGGGTGCAGACGAGGAAGCGCTAATCGCCATAGACAGTATAGGTCCGCGCATCGCGGAGAGCGTGGTATCGTACTTCAAGAACGAGGCGAACCGTAGCGTCGTGGAGAAGCTGCGCGCCGCCGGTGTGCGCCTTGAAGACGAGGAGCGTATCGTTCCAACCGAGCAGCCGTTCGTGGGCATGCGCTTTGTGGTGACGGGACGGCTGGAGCGGTTCAGCCGCTCGCAGGTTCAGGACCTGATAAAGCAGTACGGCGGCGCGGTCAGCGGCAGCGTGAGCAAGAACACGAGCTATCTCGTCGCGGGAGAGGGAGGCGGCTCGAAGCTCGCGGACGCGCAGCGGCTGGAGGTCGAGGTGCTGGCTGAGGACGAACTGCTGGCGATGCTGCCGCCCTCCGCCACCCAGAACTAACAGGATGGACAGGATAGATAGGATGGGGGTGGTATCCTGCGTATCCTGTTAAGTCAGTCCGCCGAGTCGGGTAGCCATCCCCAGGGGCGGGGACCCCAGTCGGGCGAGTACGGCTCGCCGTCCTTGACGGTTACGACCGGGACTAGCGCCTTGTCGCCGCGCAGGGTGTTGCCCTCGGTGTCGTGGAACAGCCAGTCGCCGGTCTCTTCTTTGAGCACGCTGATGTCGGCGGGTCCGCCGACCGCAAGCGAGCCGAGCGTGTTTTCCATGCCGAGCGCCTGCGCCGGGTTCACGGTCGTCATGCGGATGACGTCTTCCAGCGAGAAGCCTAACGCCATGAAGCGCGCAAGCATCTCGGTCATGCTGTGGACTGTGTTCATGCGTCCCGGCGGGGTCATGTCGGTGCTGATGCTGCGGGGCTGCACGCCCTGATCGAGCGCCGCCTTTGCCACGTCGAAGCTGAAGTTCTGCCGTCCGTGCGCGGTGTCGAGGAACACGCCGCGATGCTGCGCTTCGATGATCTCGCGGATGACATTGCCGTTTTCGTCTATGATGCGCCCGGGGTTGCCGCTGAACAGGTGGGTGATGATGTCGCCCTTGTCCAGCAGGGGCAGAAGCTGGCGCGTGATGGTCGGCTCGGTGCCGTCGCCATCGGCGATGCTGCGGTCGCCGATGTGCACCATAAGGCGCACGCCGCCTTCGGTCGCTGCCTGTTTCGCCAGCCGCACCATCTCGACGCCCATGCGGGGCACGCCGGGGCCGACGGCGCGAATCTTGACGCCCTGAATCAGGGGCCTGTTCGCCTTGATGACGTTGACCGTCTCTTCGAGGTCGATGTCCTCGCGGCGGGACGTGTCGGGCTGGTAGCTGAGGCCAACGCGGGAGATGTGCAGCATGCAGAAGATGTTGGTCTTGGCGTTCGGCACGATGTAGCTGGGGAAGCCGCCGAATGTGTAGCAGCCTGCGCTTCCGGCGTCCAGCACGGTCGTTACGCCGGAGCGCACGCCCGCGAGGTCGGGGTTGATGCCGTTCTGGTTGATGCCCTCATATACGTGGGTGTGCAGGTCGATCATGCCGGGAATGACGATGTTGCCGTCCACATTGATGACGCGAGCCGCGACCGAAGGGTCGATGTCGGGGGCGACTTCCGATATGAGGCCGTCGGTTACGGCGACGTCCAGCTTCGCCCTGATGTCCTGCGACGGGTCGATTACTTCGCCGCCTTTCAATAGCAAGTCTGTCATTTCAGATCCTCGATTCATCGACTTCGTAGTTGTTTTGAAGCGCCCGGCTTGGTGAACTGTCAGGCGGATAGACGCAGCACATCGCTGACTTCGACAGCCACTTCACTCAGATGCGTGGGTACGATGAGCTGTCCACGTGAGTGTCGCATCACGGAGCTGTATCTGCCTGTAGAGGTGTCCGGGTCGGCGTATCTGTCGATGAACCCATGCGGCAGATTGGCTTGCCATACCTCTGGAATGCCCGCTTGCGCGTACTTCGGAAGCTTCACATTTCTGTCATACGCTTCAGTGCTGTCTGACACCTCTATGATTAACAACACATCTTCGGGTGCGGGGTGCGATTCGAAGTAATCGTCGTCCCTGGGACGCAGAATAGTCAAGTCGGGCTGGAACATGGTTGATTCGTCCAAACGCAGAGGCCCTTGAACCTGAACTATAACGTCATCGGGAACCGATCTGGCGAAGACGCGAGTCAGCGCGTTGACACTACCGTTGTGGTAACTTCCGATTGGAGCCATCTCTATAATCTCTCCGTCGACGAGTTCCACGCGATCGTATTTGTCGAGTATGCCGGCTTTCGTCATTTTGTAGTACTCGTCGACGTTGAAGCGCCGCTTGGTAGCTCCCACCATCTCTATGATCTCTCCATCCACAAGTTCCACGCGGTCATCTTCAGCGAGTATGCCGGCTTTCGCCATCTTGTAGAATTCCTTGGCGCTGAAGCGCCACTTTGGCATAACTGTTGTCATCGCGCCCTCTTCATCTCGCTCGCAGCAGCAGCATCTACCTTACAATACTATAACCTCGACGCGCTGCACTAGGTTGTTGCCCATGCCCTGAAGCGTCCACGGCTGGGCGGTGGGCTGCACGTTGCCCTCTTCGTCGGTGGCGCGGACGGAGAGGAAGTGCGTGCCGGGCTCGGCGTTCCACTTATACGACCAGTTGCGCCAGGCGAAGCGCCCGACCTGCTTGCCGAGTTCGGCTTTCTGCCAGCTCATGCCGTCGTCGGTGCTGACTTCGACCTTGGTTACTTCGAGCCTGCCAGCCCATGCCTTGCCGGAGAGCGTGACTTCGCCCGCCTCTATCAGCCGCGTGCGGGTCATGAAGTCGGGAATGCCCGGCGGGAGCATCAGGGCGCGGACGCGCATCGTGCTCACCGGCACTCCGGGGTCGTCCGCCGATGTCTTGTAGCGGTAGGTCTGGTCCATCTGGTAGCCGGTGAAGTGCTCGGCTACTGCCTCGATGTTCTCCAGCCACTTCACGCTGGTCATACCGTACCAGCCCGGTACTATGAGGCGCAGGGGATAGCCGTGCTGCGGCTCCAGGGGCGCGCCGTTCATCTCGTACACGAGCATTACTTCCTCGCGCATGGCGTCTTCGATGGTCAGGCTGCGCTGATAGAGCTGCGTCTCACCGCCCTGTACGCCTTCGTCGCGTCCGGTGAAGACAAGCTCGACTGCGCTGGATTCAACACCGGCGTCTTCGAGGATGCCCCTGAGCGGCGTGCCGGTCCACTCTGCGGTGCCGATGGCTTCCAGCATCCAGGGCTGGCTAACGGGACGGGGGTTGAGGCGCGCCCTGCCGTTGCCGGCGCACTCCATAGTAACGGGCATGGAAACGCTGGGGCGCCCCCGAATGTCGGACATGCTAAGGCTGAGCGGGTTCACCACGAGGCCACCGATGTCCAGCGTCCACGAGTCGGCGTCCGCGTCCGGGATGTCGAAGTGTATGAGGAGATAGTGCATGCCCGTTGGCGTGATGTCGTAGCGTAGCCCTTCGAGCGGCATGCCGCGATTGCGGAACGCGAGGGCGAGTTCTTCTTCGTAGTAAGTATTTGTGGCGCTCAGGCCGGTGCCGTCGCCGACGGTGCGGAATAGGTGTCTGAGGTCTTCCTGTGTCATTTTTTCACCCGTACTTGTCAAGATACACCACAATCGCGGTGTCAGTTCCGTGTGGGGGATGTAATCGCATTTTCACCCCCATCCTAACCTTCCCCCATCAAGGGGGAAGGGACTTTTGCGAGCATTTGTGTATGCGAAGGGGCGGCTCGCTTTGAAGCAATGCCGCCCCGTGTGTTGGTCTCTATTGACTGCTATCGCTCGATGGGAGCGCGGACGATGCTGCCGTATTCGGTCCAGGAGCCGTCGTAGTTGGAGACATTGTCCAAGCCTAGAAGCTGCGTCAGGACGAACCAGGTGTGCGAGGAGCGCTCACCGATGCGGCAGTAGGCGATGGTGGGCTTGGAGTTGTCCACGCGGCTGCCGTAGATGTCGATCAGTTCGTCGGCGGACTTGAAGCTACCATCCTCGGCGACCGCGGTTGCCCAGGGCACGTTCGCCGCGCCGGGGATATGGCCGCCTCGCTGCGCGCCTTCCTGTGGCAAGGCGGCGGGCGCGAGCAGTTCGCCGCGGAACTCTTCGGGAGCGCGCACGTCCACGAAGAACGAGCTTCCGGTGGTGGCGGCGTTCAGCACGTCCTCACGGAATGCGCGGATGCTGTTGTCCGGCTCGGCAGCGATGTATCTGACCGAGTCATGGGACGGCACATCGGTGGTAAGGGGCCTACCCTCCGCCTCCCACTTGGCGCGCCCGCCGTCCATCAGCTTGACGCTCTCATGACCATACAGACGCATCTGCCAGAATGCCCACGCAGCGAACCAGTTGTTGTTGTCGCCGTAGAGAATTACGGTCGTGTCGTTACCGATGCCGGAGCCACCCAGCAGTTCTTCCATGTCGGACTTGGAGATGATGTCGCGGCTGAGCGTGTCCTGGAGTTGGTCGGTCCAGTCCCAGCCGACGGCGCCTTCGATGTGCCCCTGGTCGTATGCGCTGGTGTCAACATCTACCTCGACAAGGCGCACCTTGGCGTCGCTGCCGTGTTCCGCGACCCATTCGGTGCTTACAAGTGATTCGGGATGTGCGTATTGAGCCATTTGAGTGTCCTCCTCAGAGATCCCAGCATTAAATCGGTAGAGAAAATGCTTATTTCAACTATACCCCCGTTTATGCGGGGGCTATGTTGAGTTTATCACTATGTTTAATTCACAGTCCAATTTAGTTGAGGCTAGGCGTGACGTATTCGTTACGCATCACTTCTTCGGCAGCCTCAGCACAGGCTCCAACCCTCTCCCTTGGGGAGAGGGGACACATTGTGGCGATTATGCCCAGCTCTTGAATTCAGCGGAGAAGGCTATTGAGGTTCGCGTAACGCGCGGGGTCTAGGTCGCGGCCAGCCAGCCCAGGATGGTCGGGGCCGTAGCGGTGGCAGCGGAAGGTGGCGTTGGAGTTCTCGGGCTTCTCGCGGCCGGTCCTGCTGCCGTAAACGGGAAACGGGTTGATGTACTCCCAGACTACTTCGCAGCGGTTCGTAACTTCGAAGAGGCGTCCTGCCGCGCCCTCGCAGATGAGGGTGTTGCCGTTTGGCAGACGTTCGGCACCGCTGATGTAGTTGCTGTAGAACGATACCCTCGGCGAGCCCTCGTACTCCCAGTGGATTTCGTTGGTTTCCGGGTCGATCTCAATGACACGCGAGAAGCTACTGCCGCGCCTGTGCTGGCCGTTGTCGAAGAGAAGCACGCGCCCGCTGTCGAGCCAGGTGGGATGATGCGGGTGGGCAATCTCGCCGGGTCCCCACTTCCACTTGAATTCGCCGGTTGCCCGGTCAACGATGCCCACGGTGTCTATGATGCGATAGCTCACCAGCAGGTCGCCATCGGCTGTGACGTTGACGCAGTTGCCGTGAGACCACTCGTGACGGGGTTCGAGATGGCAGATTATCTCCTCGTCCACGTCCATGAACTCCCACGAACGCCACTCGGAGACGGTATCGCCGCCGGGCGTAACCTCGCGGACCAGATCGCCAAGCATGCCGAGGGCGAAATCGACCTCATAGCCCCCCTTGACCTGCGCCACAACGTCTTCGGGGATAGGTTCCCACATAAGTAGGAGCGTGTTGCCGTTGGGCATGCGCTGGAAGTCGTGGTGGAGCATGGGGTCGCGGTATTCCCAGACGATGTTGCTGTCCCAGTCGAGTTCCAGCACGCCCGCCGAGGACGCGCCCAGTGTCTCGACGCCGCCGGCGTCCTGCGGTCGCGCTATGCGGCAGAGCAGGTTGCCGTTGTCCAGCAGGTAGGCGTAGGTGATGCCTTCTTCGAGGCGCCAGCGGTGAACGACGTTGCCTTCCATGTCGATAAGGTATGCGTCCTTGCCGCCGTGCGTGGTGGAGAACAGCGTGTAGCCCCGGTAGCAGGCCGTGGGCGAGTAGTGAATCAGGCCGACAGGATGATGAATAGACCAGCCCATAGTAGTCCTCCGCAGGTGGATTCATGTGGAATTAGGGCGGATTATAGCAGGTTGGGTGTGTCGCAAATTAGTGATGTCTGTTAAATTAGTTGTCAAATGGAAACTAACAGGCGTCGAGTGAGACAGAAGTTGGAACGGGAAGGCTGGTACCTTCGACGGCGCGGTTCAAACCACGACATTTACAGGCATCCGCAAATTAGAGGAATTATCGCTTTGCCTCGTCACAGGATACTCTCTGACGGTGTAGCACGCACTATCGCGGACAAAGCAGGCTGGAAAGAATAGGAGAACCGATGATTAGCTACCCGGCGCTGATAGATGGCGAAGACGGCGCTTATGGCGTGGTGTTTCCTGACATTCCCGGAGTTGCGGCGATGGGACACACTGTTGAAGATGCCCTTCGGAACGCGGAAGACGTCTTGCGGGACTATGCAGTGGAGACCGAAATTGACGGTGAGGAACTTGCTTCCCCTAGCGCCTTTGAATCCGTTGAAACGCCGAAGGGAAGTCGGCTAATTTCCGTTTCACTGGTGCGGCGTAAATTAGAGGTTTCCTAAACTGCTTAATTCGGGGTCCTCCCAGATTTCCCACGCCACGCCATGAATGCGGCCGGCAGTAATGCCAATAGGCATAGTACCGCCGCTACCACGAAGAAGTCGCTGAACAGTGTCAGTCCCGCGTCCGTTAGTTGCTGTTGCACGTCGGCGATCCGAGTCTGCGCCTGCTCAAGGGTCTCGCCGGGTAGCGCGAACGGCGGACTTAGCCCTGCCACCAGCGTGTCGAATCTGCCGGTTCCCCATGCGGTAAGCGCTGCGACTCCCAGCGTCATGCCGACGACGCGCGTGGTGGTTATCAGCGCGGCGGCGGCTCCGCGCGCATCGTCGCTCACTGAGTTCGTGGCGGCGAGCGCGATGGGGGCGATGAGCAGCCCGAATCCGAAACCCGCAATCGCAAGGTGAACCGTGAGCCACGGGTCCGCAATGCCCAGACCCCATCCGCTCATCAGCCCGAATCCGAGCGCGGCAAGCAGTAACCCGAGCGCGGTGGGCAGCCGGTAGTCGTATCGCTGGCATGCTACGCCGCCAAGAACGGCTCCGAACGGAATCGCCACCGTCATTCGCAGCAGCATGAGGCCGCCTCCGAGGGGCGATTTCCCCAGTAGGGTGTTCGCCATCATGGGTATGGTGACCATTCCGATTATCAATGCGCCGCCAATGAGTAGGTGGGCAGCGTTCGCGGCGAGGAATGCGCGGGCACGGAACATCGCGCGCGGCAGCAATGGATCGTCTGCCGTGCGCTGCCGCACAATGAACAGCGCGAGCGATGCCGCGGCGAGAACGAGCCAGAGCGCCATCAGCCAGTCGAGGTCGTCTATTCGCGCCAGTCCGAGGGTGAGCGCGGCGAGGCTCAGGGTGATAAGCGCACCGCCGATGTAGTCCATCCTTGCGGGATAGCGCGGGCTTTTGGGTAGGAGAACCAGCGTGAGAGCGATGATGACGGCGCACAGCGGCAAGTTAAGCCAGAATACCCACTGCCACGCGAGGTACTTCGTGATGATGCCGCCCCAAAGGGGGCCTATGACGCCGCCCGCCTCGGCGGACGCGCCCACGAAACCGAGCGGAGCGCCTCGCCGCTCCGGCGGGAATAGGTCGCCGACGATGGCGAAGGCGATGGGCACGAGTGCGCCCGCGCCGAGCGCCTGAAAGACGCGCAGCCCTATGAGCCAGTTGATGTCGGTTGCGAGGGCGACTCCCACCGAGCCGAGCATAAAGAGCAACAATCCACCGATGAAGGCGTTGCGATGGCCCCAGATGTCGGACAGCCTGCCGATGAAGGGCATCGCGGCGACGTAGCCGAGCAGGTAGCCTGTGATAATCCAGGATGTGTGGTCTAGCTCGGTGACCGTCAGCTTGAGGTCAAGCATAATCTGCGGCAGCACGGTGACGACAACGGTCTGGTCGTCCGCCGCGATGAAGACGCCGGCGAACACTGCCGTCAGCGCGAGATACGACTTCATCCTCCCCATCCTGTGCATCGATGTTAGCCTCCGTCCGGCGTCGAAATATCCACCGGCTCGTCGAACTCGGAGAGCGTAATGGTGCGGATAAGCTCGTCTGCCTCGGTGGGCGTGATGCGCCCTTCCAGCTGCGCTTGGGTGAGGTACAGGCGCGTCTTGTCTATCGCCAGCGTAACATTGACGCTGCTATTCGGCTCAGTTTCGCCGAAAAGCGGCGCGAGCGCGTCAGCGGGCAGCGTTCCGCCTATGCGGTATTCGGAGGCATCGTGGGATATGAGCGTGGGGTCCTGCACCTGCGCCAGTATGTCGGCGATGCCCTGCGAGGGGTCGAAGAATTCGAGGGGGTTGAGCGCCGACGAAACGGCATGCCATTCGCCGGATAGCGGGTTGGTCATATACACTTCGTCGCTGACGGCTATCAGGCTGCCCTTGACCGCGAAACTGCCCGCCGTGCCGCTGAAGTCCACGGCGAGCCTGTCTGGGATTCTAACGCTCCCGCTCGCCACCGTTAGGGTCATACCCTGAGCGAGTGGAGTGCCGCCGTTATCATCGTGCTCGATATGGAAGCGGTATGAAGCCAGGGCAGACATGGCGTTGCCGCACTCTTCAAGGATCGCCTGCGGATTGATCGGGGTTGGTGTTGCGGTTGGAACGGGAGTGGAGGGTGGAGATTCTTCCTCGCAACCGTAAGCGAGAAGCGCCAGCGCCATGAGCAGGGGCGGAATCAGCCATCGGGGGAGAGCAGGCGAGTGCATGCTCACTCCAAGCCGAGCGCCTGAAATATCTCGAAGAACTGCGCCGTGTTGCCGGGCTGGAACCAGTGGATGCTGTGCATGATTCGCAGGTCGCCGCCCACGACGAACACAGCGCGCACAGCACCTTTGCCGTCGTCGGAGAGCGCGCCATAAGAGGCAGCTACTTGCAGGTTCATGTCGCTGGCAAGCGGGAACGGGCATCCGCCGAGTGATTCGCTGAAGCCGTCGTGCGATTCCAGCGAGTCCGCGCTTATGGCTATGATCTCGGCGTCCAGATCGCGGACCGTATCGTACTCGCCCCGGAGCGCGCTCAGCATCTGCGCGCAGCCGGGAGTCTTATCTTCCATGTAGAAAGCAAGGACGACCTGCCTGTCAGCAGCGACTTCGCTGAGCGTGATGTCGCCCGCCGTGCTCGGCAGGGTGAAGTCGGGAGCAACTTCGCCTGTCCTTACCATCCGAGACACATCCTATCCAGCCTGTCTATCGATGTTAGATTCTCATAAAGCACAAAGACTCCACCCGCGTCAAGCGGATGGAGTCTTTGCAATTATGAACTGGTAAACCGTAAGGGGCTATGCCTTTGCGCCGTCCCTGCGCTCCCTGTAGAGAAGCGCGCCACCACCGATGAGCAGCATCAGAGCCACGAACAGCATAACCTGCATCGCTGCGGGCACATAGGTGTCGCCGACTGCGGGGGCTGCGGCTGCGGCAGGCGCCGGTGCGGGCAAGGTGAATGTCGCCATTCGCTGTGCCTGCATGTAGGCGTCGCTTGCGCCACCCATGCCGGTAGCCTCGATGCCGTCGGCTGCTGCCGTCAGCTTGCCGTTGACGATGTTCAGAAGCGTCCTGGCGGTGTCGATATTGTCTTCCGCCATTACTGCTGCTGCGTCTTCCTTGGCTGCCATCGCCCAAGCGGAGACGTTGCCGCTGGAGGACATGACCTTCTTGGCGTACATATCGACGCTTTCCTTGCCGGAAGCATCCATTGCCGCGGCTGCCGCCTCGCTGGCAGAGGAGGCGAGCGCTGCGATCTCGTCAGTCATGCCGGACGCCTCTTCGGTTGCCGCCATGAGGCCGCTGATGTCGTCGGCTGCCTGCGCGTCGCTGACCTTCATCATCGCGGCGTGAATCTGCGACTTGAGCATATATAGGGTGCTGCCGTCGCCGACCACGAGTCCTCGGATCTGCTCCATCGCGCCGCCGTCAACCATGTCGGAGAACGCCATTACGTCCGAGGGAGCGGGATCTTCGTCCGGGACAGGCTCCACGGTTATGGCAACCATGTCGAACATTTCAAGGATGTTGCCGCCTTCGGGTTCAGTCCAGGAGTGGCTGATGCTACCGTCAGGCAGAACGGTCAGAATGCCCGTGCTGACCTTGTCGTCGGTGCCGCTGTTGACCAGCCAACCTTCGTATGCCATGCCGGATTCGAGCCTTGTGACTCCGGACATGGAGAAGGTGACCTTGTCGCTCATTCCGCCAGCGTCCGAGACAACGGCAGTGCCAGTGCCGCTGTACGGATGCGTGTCGGCGTGCGCGACCGCGATTGGCGTGGTCATCAATAGTATGAGACCCAGTGTTATCAGAAGTTTAGACATAGACATGCTAAGTGTCTTTCCTCCTTGCTTGATGAGATTGGACAGACCTTGCTCAAATACAAACAATACCACAACCTACAGTAATATGACAGACCTTGCAGGCGTTCGTTTCAGTATATTTATCAGCTTTGTACAAGAAAGTGTCAAGCAATGGCGATGGGATTTCGCTCGTCCGCAGGACATCATATCATATTGATGCGCTTTCGGTGAATATGTGTCGCCCGAACCGCAGACATTATATCCCAATGGTATGGGTATAGGCTATACCTTTGAGTATTGTTCCGCACTTGGACGGCACATGCGGCAGGCTCTGGGGCTGAGTACGCCAGCCAGAATTCAAATGCCAACTTCGATTGGCTGTTTTGGAATGTCGCCTGCCAGTATCGGCGGCAGCAACTCCGGCATGCTGCGGGGCACGAAGGTCTCGGTCTCCATGTTGGCGACTAGCTCATCTACGCTCCACCAGCGATGGCCGAGGACATATTGCATTTCCCACTCGTCGGGCGCTGTCGGGACGACATCGAATGTGGGCGCGCGCAGCAGGTAGAACCACTCGTCGGAATCAATCCACCTGTCTTCCCACTGCCATGTGTGCCGCCGCTTCCAGATGCACGGTCCCAGTTTCACGCCGCGCAGTCCGGTTTCCTCGTACAGTTCGCGCAGGGCGGCACATTCGCGCGTCTCGCCGGGATCAAGGCCGCCACCGGGTGTAATCCATATTCGGTCAGGTCGAGGAGTTGCGCCAAGTCGATAGTTTGACTTTGACTGCGGCTCCGGCATTCGAACCTCTATCAGCAATACTCGGCCGCTGTCGTCTATAAGCAGCACGCGCGCCGCCGGACGAAACTCAGGGTTCTGCCTGCTGCCGACCTCAGCGCTTTGCATCGCTTCGGACAACGCCTAGCCCGACTTCTTTCGCAGCGCGGCAAGCACCTCGTTCATGCTGCCTGAGCGGAAGCCCTGCAGATCGAGGGTCACATAG
Source organism: Dehalococcoidia bacterium (assembly GCA_965203955.1). Taxonomy (GTDB): domain Bacteria; phylum Chloroflexota; class Dehalococcoidia; order Lucifugimonadales; family JADFKI01; genus Bin90. The sequence goes on from OZ241923.1 coordinate 1,735,411, forward strand.
GAGTAGCCGATCTCGCGGAACTTGCGGACTATCTGCTCGCGGACCGCCTCGTCGGTGAGCGTGATGAAGTCCTGCGGCTCTACCTCGATGCGCGCGACGGTGTCGTGATGGCGCACGCGAAGCTGGCGTATGCCGATTTCGTGCAGGTACTCTTCAGCCTGCGCGATGCGCGTGAGCGCCTCGACGGTGACCATCGAGCCGTAGGGGATGCGCGAGGACAGGCATGCCTGCGCCGGCTTGTCCCATGTGGGCAGGTCCATATCCTTCGACAGCTCGCGGATTTCAGGCTTAGACAGGTCGGCTTCCACCATCGGGCTGCGGACGCCGTACTGCTTGGCGGCGTTCAGACCGGGCCTGAAGTCGCCGAGGTCGTCTGTGTTCGTGCCGTTGACGATGCTGGAGTAGCCTTCTTCCTCGGCATAGCTGCTGAGGTAGGTGTATAGCTCGTCCTTGCAGAAGAAGCAGCGGTTGGGGTTGTTCGCGGCGTAGTCCTCGCGCTCAACCTCGTGCGTTTCGACGATGCGGTGTCGGAAGCCAAGCCGCTCCGCAAGCTCAATTGCCTCCCTGAGTTCGGAAGGCGCGAGGCTCGGCGATTTCGCGGTGACGGCGAGCGCCTTGTCACCAAGGACGTCGTGCGCCGTGGCTGCAAGGAACGCGCTGTCGGTCCCGCCGGAGTACGCCACTATCACCGATCCCATGTCAGACAGGATCGACTTCAGCGCGTCCATCTTCTCTTCGATTGTTCTTGTAGCTTCAGCCTGCATCGCCATGCCTATCCCTCCGCCGCTAGTCCCTGCTCCTCAATGTGAGAGTTGCAAAGGGACAGCCTCAATGGATGGTGGCAGATATTTTCACCCCCATCCTAGCCTTCCCCCATCGAGGGGGAAGGGACTCTAGCAATCTACTCCGCCATCATCGCCTCAATAATTGCGTGCATCTCGTCGGAGTAGTGCTGATACGATCTGTTCTGGTATTGTAGCAGCCGCTGGGATTCCTCGGTGTCGTACCAGTCCACCCAGCCGGGGGACTCGCGGTAGTCCACGTCCTCGAAGGGCGCGCCCATGAAGCCGTAGAAGTCGCGGGCGTAGTCCTCGCCGCGCATCTGCCATGTGGGACCGCCCGCGATGTTCAGCACCTTGTTCGCGGCTTCCGGCGCGTTCACGGATGCGAACAGCGCGTCAACCACATCGTCGCGGTGGACCATCTCCACGCGCTGCTCGGCGACGAATGGCCAGGGGCTGGGCGGCTCCATGAACGCAGGCACCATGATGCCTGCTATCCGCATCGCGATCCATTTCAGCGACGACTCGCGCACCATGCGCTCGCCGACGATTTTACTGTCGGCGTAAATGTCGATGGCGGACTGCGAGTGGTCCACTCGCACGGGCGGGTCTTCGTCCATCGTGTTGCCGTAGGTGCTGATGGAGGATGTGAATATCAGCGTGGCGTCGGGCGCGTTCGCTTCCATCGCCTTGATGATGTTCTCTGTGCCGCCGACATTGACGCCGAAGGTGCGGTCCCGGTCGCGCTCACTGTTCGGCGGCAGAAGCGCCGCAAGATGCACCACCGAACTCACGCCCTTGATGGCGTCGGCGACCTGCGACTCGTCGGTGATGTCGCCCTTGACTATCTCGATGCCGTCCCTGTCTTCCAAGCCCGTAAAGTCCATGAAGGGCAGGTCGAAGATGCGCACGGCTTGCCCGTCCGCAGCCAGCTTCTCCACCAGCATGCGACCTACGCTGCCCGCGCCGCCTGTAACGAGAACCATTCCGCTCACGTGAGCGTCACCCCCTTCATCCCCGCCTTCTCGATAAGGTTCTGCGAGGACGCGATGAGCGTGGTGATCGCCGTGCCGAATTCGTCCCACTCTTCAGACTGCCGGAGCGCAAGCGCCGACTCGGAGTCGCGCACGACAGCGCGCGCTGCCGGAACGCTGGGCATCGTCTTGAAGAAGAAGGTGTCGCTGATCTCGTCGAACTTATCCAGTATTTCAACGATAGAAGTCTCCCACGACTCGTTCACCGTGCCGAGACCCGACACTATCTGCTGGCAGTTGTCTATCGATTCCTCAAGTAGGTCCTGTCCGGATGCTGGCATTTTTCAGATACCTCCATTGCGGGTTGTGTTGCTGCCTCATATTTTGCAGTTCATTCCCGTCCCTGTCAAACCACCGCATATTAAGAGCATTTCAACTCAGTTGAACAGTCTCCACGTCGGTGAGAGCGAAGTCATCGCCCTTGTAGAGTAGGGATTCTCCGGTGATTTCCGACAAGGCGTAGGCGAAGCAGTCGCCGAAGTTCAATCCGGCGGGATGGTTGCCCCTTCCAAATCTGCGCCACGCTCGCCGCGCCGCCTGCGCCTGCTCAACGGTAACCGGCTCCAACTCTATGCCCGCTGTCTCCACAAGGTCATCAAGTTGCCGACCGCCATAGTCACCCATGCGGCTTTCCACGACCATAGTCGCTTCCATATAATTCGCAACTGACATCCGGCATGTCGTGGCGCTGGCTATCGCACGCTCGTAACGGTCAGCGTCAGGCTCATCGAACAGCACGGCCAACAGAGCGGACGTGTCGAGGATCAATTCGGCAGCCCGTCCTCGTCATAGAGAAAGTCCCCGTGCTCAACGGCGGACGGACCGTCTTTTAGCAGGATGCGACAGCGCTTTCGTATCGCCCGCATCTTCTTAATACGGGCCTCGACACTGCGCTCGCGCTTCTCTCGCTCAAGGCGCTCTCTGAGCGCAACGGTAATCGCTCCTGTCATGGATTCGCCGGTAAGATGCGCCAGTTCCCTCGCCAGTCGATGGGTTTCTTCGTTCTTGATGTTGAGGCTCATGGAACTTCCCTGGCGGGTAGATTGCGCTTTGTATTTCTACCATATCATTGGGCATAATCAGGACACAAGCAGCCGTTCAAGTGAGCAGACAGTAAAAGGGACGCCGCTCTATCATGGGCGGCGTCCCCTCTATTCATTCCGCTGTGTGGCGCATCAACGATTTCACCCCCATCCTAGCCTTCTCCCATTGAGGGGGAAGGGACTATGAGAGGGACGTCAATGCCTATTCGTCGTCGTCGGCGGGCTGAAGCTCGCGAATCTCGACTTCCTCCTGGTGACCGTTGGTCGCGTGGTCGTAGTGCCTCTTGACGCGGTCGAAGTCAACGACATCGTTGCGGTTGAAGCCCTTGCCGTCGTGCCTGTCATACGGGAACGGCTGGAACTTCTCGAAGCGCTCCTTGAACCGCTGGCGGCTGGGCCTGCGGTCATACGGGAACTTGTGCATGTCGGCCGGCTGCGGCTCGACCTCTATCAGGGTGTAGTCGCGGCTGCCAAGACCGATCTCGTGACCGGTGTTGATGCTGGCGACTTCGCTCTGACCGTGGAAGGTCGCGGCGGCTGCCTCGAACTTGTTGTCGCCCGGATGGTGGGCTTCCATCATCTCGGAGGCGGAACCAGGCATGCCCGGCGACTCCTTCGCCTTGTCAACGCACGCCATGTCAATGGCGACCGCGTCCTTGCTGGCGAATACGCCCAGATGCGGGACTATCGGCACATCGGAATGGTTGCCGCAGTCGCACTTAGGCGACACGTCAATTGCCATGTTGATGTAGCCGACCTTGTCACGTCCGACTGCCTTCTCAACGCCAAGGCAGGCGTCTGCGATGGCGACGTCAACGGCGTCGAAGTTGACGGGTGGGATTTCGGCGAGACCACGCGGGCCCATGACGCCGAAGCAGCCGAGGCAGGTGGCGCAGCGGTCGCGGTCCCACTCAAGCTCGTCGTTTTCGTTGATGTGATACAGGTCGAACGGGCAGCAGTCCTCGAGAATCTCCCAGTCCGGGGTGTTCTCCTTGCCCTGGAAGCGCTCGGGATGGAATATCGCCGCCGCGCCGTAGCCGTAGTTCGGGTGACCGCCCATGTGGACGTTCAGCTTGCCGCGCTTGGACTGCGCGCCGATGCCGAGGTTCTTGAGCGCGCCGCCGATGACGCCCATGCCGTGCCCCTTGAAGTGGGTCAGCGTGATGAGCGCGTCCGCAGCCGCGATTGCCTGCGCGACATAGGCTTCCTTGAGCAGGTAGCCTTCGGGGATGTCAACGCGGAAGTCGCTTGTGCCGATGAAGCCGTCCGCGCAGATGAACGGGCAGCCCAGCGTCGCCGAGTTGTAGCCGTTGCGCTCTGCCGTCAGCAGGATGTCCAGCTCGCTGGAGCGGGAGCCCCAGGGAGAGTATGTGGAGGTGGTCGTGTCGCAGACGAAGGGTCGTCCGCCCAGCTCCTTGATTCGGTCTGCCAGCGCCCGCGCATAGACGGGTCGCAGGTACGCCGTGTTGTTCCACTCGCCGCAGTGAACCTTGATGGCCACGATGTCGTTGGGCTTGATCATCTCATCAAGTCCGGCGGCATCGAATACCGTCGTCATCTTCGCGACGAGGCTAGTCTCCGTGGATTCCGAATGGGCATCCATATAGAATACTTCGGATCGTGCCATATCTACCCTCCCAGTTAAATTCGGCTGTTGGGCGATGCGCCCCATTGCCATGCCAGATATAGATTATCAGCATGAGACTAGCACCGAGTATCGCCTTTGTCAATCAACCATGTAGCAGGTATTCAAGGCATGCTTGCAAATATAGAGGTGTCGCAACTTTACATTGGAGCTAACGGAAAGCCCGCACGCATCCGGGACAGTCGCACGGGTCGTTGGGGTCCTTGAAATGATGAAGCCCATGCACGACGCCACCTTCGCTGTCGAAGTTCTCCGCAATCACATCAAAGAACTCATCGTCGCCCTTCTCATATTTTCGCCACATAGCATACGCAACGAGGTCAGCGTACTGGATACATCTTGTAGCCCTTGAATCGACGAACAAGGGGACGTCTGCAAGGTTACGAATAACTCCCCTTCGGCGCCCAAGCGTTCTAAATTCTGATGTGAGGGATTGTAGCCGTGTTTCCTGGGCGGACTTGTCGAGAATTATAAGCCCCCTTTGAGTATTCCTTTGATGGTGGAGGCGAGTTAAGAATAAGTCAAAGCGGTAGCAGATCTGTTCAAAAGCGTATTCGATGGGGTCTTTGGGTGAGAGAGCGTGTTTATCAACCACAAGACCGAACAGCCGCCATTGATTTGGAACTAATCTTTCTGATGCTTCCAAACCGGCTTTAATGATGTCACGGCGCTTCTCTCGGTTCAGTCTAAGTGTTCGCCATCGACCACTTCCAGATAGTATCTGATTGCCGTGCAGTTCAAGTTTATCGGGTCTATGGTGACCGTCAAAATCTCGATAGCCGAGCATTTCCGCAAGATGGTCTAATTCAGTCTGAAGCCAGTGAGCTTGGCGCTCAAATACAGCAATGCCTGCGAGGATAAAATGCTTATCCTCCCGTTTCTTGACATCGCCGGCGTCATCTAAATAAAGCAAGTACATGATGAAAGAAAAGGCAGCCGGGTGAGAGCCATGTCTCAACGGACCGCTAAAGGCGACCCTCCCGACTGCTGTTCACTTGCCAGTTGGCAATAAGGCAGCTGAGTGAGAACCACGTCTCAACGAGTCGCTAAAGGCAACCCTCCCAGCTGCTACATCCAACTTAGCAATAAGCATTGCCTTTGTCAATCTGCACGCCGCAGGCATTTTACATTCAAGCGCATGGCGAATACGATATGCTCGCAAGAGACCTGAGGAGGCAAGGACATGGCGAATACATCATTTGACCTGAGCGGCAAGGCGGCGGTTGTCACGGGAGGCAACGGAGGCATCGGGCTGGGCATCGCGGTCGGGCTTGCGGAGGCGGGTGCGGACATACTGGTGGCGGCGCGCAACGAGCAGAAGACGGCGGCGGCGGTGAAGCAGCTGGAAGGGCTGGGCGTGCGCGCTATGGGCACGACGACGAATGTGCAGAACGAGGAAGAAGTCTTTGCGATGGTTAACATGGCAATCGACGAGTTAGGCAGGCTGGACATACTGGTGAACAATGCGGGCATCGGCATACGCAAGGCGCCGCAGGACTACACGCTGGACGACTGGAACCTGATTATGGACATCAACCTGACGGGGACGTTCCTGCCGTGCCGCGAAGCGTACCCGCACATGGCTGCTGCGGGCGGCGGCAAGATTATCAACATCGGGTCGATGACTTCCATCTTCGGGCACGACCTGGTGATGCCGTATTCGGCGAGCAAGGGAGGCGTGGTGCAGCTCACCAAGAGCCTCGCGACGGCGTGGGCTAAGGACAACATACAGGTGAACTCGATACTGCCGGGCTGGATAGAGACTGACCTGACGGAGCCGCTTCGCACCGAGGAGAGCTTCCGCGAGCGGTTCGAGCTTATCTCGGCGCGGATACCGCACGGGCGCTGGGGAACGCCGGACGACATGGCGGGAACTGCGGTGTTCCTCGCGGCGTCCGCGTCCGACTATGTTACAGGTGTGTCGATTCCGGTTGATGGGGGCTACGTGGCATTCTAGCAACCGCCCCGCGCATGCTGAAAGCATTCCTCCGATTTGTTTCCAATTGAGTGGCTAAGTCTGGGATTGGAATGAATGGGCAATGGCTTGCCATCGAAATTGACGGCTCGACTTTGCGATGTGTATCATGCATACACATCAATGGGTAGAGGAGGCGAGGAAGATGGCGAGAGTGCAGCTGATAATTCCTGACGAAGACCGCGATCGATTCGTTTACCAGGCTCGACTTGAGGGCATGACGCTGAGCGGCTGGCTAAGGGCCGCCGCCGAAGAGAGGCTTGAGCAGAGAGAGCGCCTCAAGCCATTCACGTCGTCCGGTGAGGTCAGGGAGTTCTTCCTAGCCAATGACGAGAGTGAATCAGGCGATCCTGAACCTGATTGGGAGGAACATCTCAAGACGCTCCGCGACTCGAAGATGCCCGATTTTCGGAAGCCATGATATTCGTCGATACTAATGTATTCATGTATGCGGTTGGTCGTTCGCATCCCTTACAAGACCCCGCTCAGGACTTTTTTGCCAAGGCTGCTGACAGCCATCTGAGGTTGTTCACCTCGGCGGAAGTCTTGCAGGAGCTAATGCATGTGTACGAGGCAACAGGGAGGATGAATACCCTTGCCGTTGCGATGCAACTCGTGGACAGGTCGGTCGCCGAGGTGTGGCCGTTAGAAAAGGAAGACGTTGAGCTGGCGCGGCGGATATATACTCAGTATCCTACCCTGAGCGCACGAGACCTGTGCCACCTGGCGAGCTGCCGGAGGCGGGGGATTAGCCAGATCAAGACTTTCGACCAGGCCTTTCTCTCAGTTGCCGGCGAGCCTCTGTAGGGTTCTAGCCGTCAATCGGCGGATGCAGGTTGTGCCAGTCGGTCGCCTGCTCATAGGCGTGTCCGATGCGACACAGCAGCGGCTCGGAGAGCGCCTTGCCCACGAATTGCAGGCTCAAGGGCAGTCCGTTGCTGCTGAGTCCGCAGGGCAGCGAAATCGTGGGCGCGCCGTTGTAGTCGTAGGGCACGGTGTAGCGCTGGAAGGACGTTCCCCTGTCGGCACTCAGCGGGCCGTACATCTCTTCGGGCGTGATGGCGCGCGCGGGCCCCATGACAGAGGGGCAGGCGAGTACGTCTATGTCGGCGAACGCGTCGCGGATAAGCCCGTTGAGTTCGGCGCGGCGGTTGTTTGCCTCGGCGTAGTCTGCGCCCGTTACGGCTGCGCCCATATCTAGCCAGCCACGGAACCAGGGACCGTAGTCGTCACGGCGCGAGGGGTAGTTCTCCCTATGTGCGGCGACGGCCTCCGCTGAGCAGAGCACGGGCCAAGCGGGGAGGTAGCTGTCAACATCGGGCATCTGCACCGTGACGATTTCCGCGCCCAGCTCCTTCATGACCGCCACTCCCTCGATTACTGCGGCGGCGAGTTCCGGGTCAACGCCGTCGGTGGCGTACTTCTCGTCAAGCCCTATGCGAACGCCTCTGACGCCGCCGTCAATGCCGTCTAGCATGTCGGGCACGGGAGCAGGCAGTGATGTGGGGTCATTGGTGTCCTGACCGGCGATTGCCTGAAGGGAAATGGCTGCGTCGGCGGCACTGCGAGTGAGAGGTCCGACATGATCGAGGGATTCGGCGAGGGCGAGCACTCCGTAGCGGCTGACGCGTCCCCATGTCGGCTTCAGTCCGACAGTGCCGCACGCGGCTGCGGGGAAGCGGATGGAGCCGCCCGTGTCGCTGCCCAGTGAGCCGAAGCACAGGCCCGCTGCCGTTGCGACGCCGGAGCCGCTGGACGACGAACCGCACCAGTGGTCGGTATTCCACGGGTTCAGGGGGAGGTCGAGCGCGGGGTTGTAGCCGCCCATCGCGCCCTCGGTGAGGTTGAGCTTGCCCAGAGGAACGGCTCCGGCAGCGTTGAGCTTCACAACCACTGTCGCATCGAAGTTTGGCACATGGTCGATGTACACCTTGCTGCCGCCCATGGTGCGGACGCCCTCGGTGAAGCAGAGGTCCTTGACGGCGAATGGCACGCCGTGAAGCGGCCCGCGATACTGCCCGGCAGCAATCTCGGCTTCGGCGGCTCTGGCAGCTGCCTGGGCGTGGTCTGCCATCACGGTGGCGTAGCTCTTGTACGTGCCGTCAATCTTCTCGATGCGGCGTAGCATCGCATCCGTAACCTCGACCGGCGAGATTTCGCGCGCCTTGATGAGCGCCGCAACTTCGGTGATGGTCATGTAGTGCAGTGGTGTGTCGGCCATTCGTCGGCTCTCCTTATATTAGTAGGGCGTTTACCTGCCTGCCTTCACGAAGTCGGCGATGCGCTCGCCGATCATCATTGTCGTCACATTGATGTTGGCGCGAACGCAGTCAGGCATGATGGAGGCGTCCACTACGCGCAGGCCTTCCAAGCCGTGCACCTTGCCGTACTGGTCCACTACCGCCATCGGGTCGTCCGCAGGACCCATCTTGTTCGTGCAGGATATGTGGTGTCCGGTCGTTACTTCGCGCCTCATCCAGTCGTCAAGGGCGTCGTCTGACTCGAACGCCTCGTCGGGTGGCTCGATGCGCTCTTCTATGATGTCCTTCCACGCATCATGTTCGCCGAGCTTGGAGCATATACGCACCGCCTCGCGCATGCGCTCACGGTCGAACTCCTCCTGGAAGTAGTTGTAGTCGAGCATCGGCTGCACGCTGGGGTCGCCGGATTGCAGCTTAAGCTCGCCCGCGCCCACCGCGAGGTCAAGGCCGATAATCATGCGAATGCCGATGGGCGTCATGCGGTCGCCGCCGCGGTCAATGCGGCCGGTGGCGAAGATCATCATATAGACAATCATGTCGTTTTCAAGGTCGGAGTTGCTTGCGGTGTAGCGCAGACCGAACTGTATGCGCGGCCCGAATGTCTCAAGCTCGTACTCCGGCTTCGTCGTCCAGGTGACATAGACGAGCGGGTGGTCGCGCAGGTTCTGCCCCACGCCGGGAAGGTCCTTTAGCACCGGGATGCCCACTTCATTGAGATGGTCGGCGGGGCCGACACCTGAGAGCATCAGAATCTGCGGCGAGCCAACAGCGCCTGCGCTCAGGATAATCTCGTCGCCATCGACGACGAAGCGCTCGCCGCCGCTCTCCACATCCACGCCCGTCGCCCTATTGCCGTCGAAGACGATGCGATGCACGAGGCAGTTGGGGCGGATGGTGAGGTTGAGGCGGTGCCGCGACAAGCCCAAGTAGCCTATATTGGTGCTCCAGCGTATGCCTTCGGGGTTGTTCAGCGGCAGGGGACCGACGCCGGTAGTGTCGGGCGCGTTGTGGTCGGGGCAGTCGGCGAAGCCATAGTCTAGGCAGGACTCGTAGAAGGCCTTGGACGCGCCGCGCCACTGCTCTTCGGGGAAGCGGTGGCAGATGATGGGGCCGTCCGTGCCGTGGAAATCGTCGCTGTAAGTGGTGTCCGTCTCCAGCTTGCGGAAGTAGGGCAGTGAGTTCTCGAAGGTCCACTCGTCGTTGCCCCACGACGCCCAGCGGTCGTAGTCGTCCGGCACGCCGCGCAGGAAAATCTGCCCGTTGATGGCGCTGGAGCCGCCGGTAACCTTGCCGCGGGGCACCAGCATCGGCTGCGCCTGCTCGGTGGCGCGCGCGGTGAACTGCCAGTTGTGGTCGCTCGTCATGATGTCGGTCGCGGATGCGTAGCCGTACTTGACCTCTTCCGGCAAGTCGTCAATGTCGGCGTAGTCGGGGCCTGCTTCCAGCAGCAGGACTGAGGTGTTGGGGTCTTCGGTGAGACGGGTTGCGAGAATGGCGCCCGCCGAGCCCGCGCCGATGATGATGTAATCGTACTTCATGGGTGCTCCTTGCTACTCCAGCGAACCATGTCTGTCCTGTCTGCGAAGAGGCTGGTACCTATCTTCGATATGCGCGATCCCTTCGGCTAATGCTCACTACGAAGATTTCACGGGAACGCCTGTCGTATTCAAGAATGCCCGCCAATCTCCCACCCGCATTCGTCGTCGATTTCTGGAACCGGCGAGGTGCTGGATATCTACCTGCCCGCCTGTTTCCAGCGCGTACAGCCTTCTAACTATTCTTGCCTGTGTCATATGGTCTAGTCGGTTGAGCTCCCTTTCAGCCCGTGCTGTAAGAGTAACATTCCAGTTCATAGACCGAGTTCTTTCTTCAATTCCTTCAAAGGCTTGACCCTGCCGGCCGCAATGTCCTCTTCCGCCTCCTTAATGGCTTGAAGGTCTTCTTCGGTAAGCGGCTCGTCATCCAGTGGGGCATTCAAGAACGCCTCCCAGACGGGATCATGGTCTGCCGCAGCGTCGGCTTGTCTATTATCATCGGGCTTTGTCGCCATTCCGCAACCTCCGTATCCTACTGACTCATTCAGGATTTTACTTCCTGCATCTTACCAGACATGCGCTAGCGACTCTCCATCCTATCCATCCTGTTTATTCTGTCAGTTTCCCTCCTTGATGAAGTCTGCGACTCGCTCGCCGATGACCATTGATGTGGCGTTGGTGTTGGCGCGGATGCAGTCGGGCATGATGGAGGCGTCGGCAACTCGTAGGCCTTCGATGCCGTGCATTCTGGCATACTGATCTACGACCGCCATAGAGTCGGTGGCAGGCCCCATCTTGCAGGTGCCGGATATGTGGTGGCTGGTCCTGACGTTGCGCATCATCCAGTCGTCGAGCGTCTGGTCCGATTCGAGGTCGTCATCAGAAGGGAATCGCCTGCTTTCAATCAGGTCCGCCAGCGCGTCTTTCTCCGCCAAGTCGAGGCATATCCGGACGGATTCGCGCATACGCCTGCGGTCGAACTCGGTCGCCAGCAGGTTGTAGTCGAGGAAGGGCTGGATGCGCGGGTTGGTCGTCCTGAGCAGCATCTCGCCTGCGGACTCCGCCAGGTAGATGGCGGCGATCATGCCGATGCCTATGGGTTCCGTGTTCGGGTCGGTGTAGTAGAGGCTGCGCGTCGCATAGGAGAATGGGTGTATGAGCATATCGTTGCGCAGGTCGGAGCCATCCGCCGTGTAGCGCACGACGAACTGTATGCGCGGCGCAAGGCTGTCCTGCTCGAATCCGGGCCTGGTTTCCCATGTGAGCTGCACTTGCGGGTGGTCGCGCAGGTTCTTGCCCACGCCGGGGGAGTCGTGGATGACGGCGATGCCCATGTCCTGAAGATGCCCTGCAGGCCCCACGCCCGACAGCATCAGCAGGTGCGGCGAGCCTATTGCCCCGGCGGACAGGATTATCTCTTCGCTGTGGGCGGACTGTACCTCACCGTCCGTCTCGTATTCGATGCCGGTCGCTCTTTTGCCCTCGAATAGGATTCGGCGAGCCAGCGCGCGGGATGCGATAGTCAGATTGGGTCGCTCGCGCGCTTCGCGCAGGTAGCCGATATTGGTGCTCCATCGAATGCGATTGGGGTTGTTGAACGGGCAGGGGCCTGCGCCGGTAGAATCGGGGTCGTTATGGTCGGGGCAGTCAGGGAAGCCGTACTCGCGGCAAGCCTCGTACCATGCCTGCTGGTCGGGCAGCCACTCGTCGGGCTTGTAGCGCCTGACGATAGTGGGGCCGTCAACGCCGTGGAAGTCGTCGGAGTAGTCGGTGTCCGTCTCCATGCGGTTGAAGAACGGGATGAGCTTCTGGAAACTCCATTCGTCGTTGCCCCAGGACGCCCAGTCGTCGTAGTCCTCGGGGACGCCGCGCAGGAATATCTGGGCGTTGACGGCGGAAGAGCCGCCGGTCGTCTTGCCGCGCGGGACCAGCATAGGGGCTGCCTGATCGGTTGACTTGGCGACGAAGTGCCAGCGATGCTCCGTCCCCAGCACGTCTATCGCCGCCAGACCATGCCCGTATCCGTACTTCACGTCGGGGGGCATTTCGTCCAGGTCCGAGTAGTCGGGGCCAGCTTCGAGCAGCAGGACGCTGCGGTTCGGGTCTTCGGTCAGGCGACTTGCGATGATCGCGCCCGCCGAGCCTGCGCCGACGATGATGTGGTCGTAGTTCATCTTATGTGCCTCCGCTGCCTGTGTCTGACGTTGATGCACAGGATGATAGAGGGGATGAACACCAGTAGCAAGTGGGAAGGGGCAAGCGGTCAGGCGTCGCGCACGCAGCGGAAGCCGAGGTTGCCTGTGGAGCTGTCAGGTGTGTTGGATGTGCGGGCGGCTACGCGGTAGCGGTTGCAATAGGAGTCGTGGCAGAGGTACGAGCCGCCGCGTATGGTCTTTGCCTGTCCCCCAGGAGGACCTTGCGGGTTGTCGCGAGGCGCGTTGACATGGAAGCTCGGGCTGAACCAGTCGTGCGTCCATTCCCAGACATTGCCTGAGAGATTGTACAGGCCATAGCCGTTCGGCTCGTAGGCATCCACGGGCGCGGTAGATTTGTAGCCGTCATCGGCGCTGTTCTCGTCCGGGAAAACGCCCTGCCAGATGTTGCAGCGATGCTCGCCGCCGGGCGTCAGATCGTCGCCCCATGCGTACCGCTTCTGCGCGAGTCCGCCCCGCGCCGCGTACTCCCATTCGGCTTCGGTGGGCAGGCGCTTGCCGGCCCAGTGGCAGTACGCGGTCGCATCGTTCCATGAGATGTGCGTTACCGGGTGGTTCCAGCGCCGCTTGAGGTTGGAGCCGGGACCTTCGGGCCTACGCCAGTACGCGCCGTCGATGCCCCACCACCACCGAGCGTCCGCGACTTGCCCGCGGAAGGCCCGCCGCGCCTTGATGCCCACGAACATGTGGAAGACGAAAGACCAGTTGAAGCGCTCGGCGTCCGTCTTGTGGCCTGTATCGCGCACGAACTGCTCGAACTGTGTATTGGTAACGGCGTATGTGTCCATGTAGAAGGAGTTTACGCGCACGCTGCGGATAGGGCCTTCTCCGTCCGCTGCAAACCCGATGGGGTCGTCAGTGCCCATGAGGAAGTCGCCGCCGGGGATGAGCACCATGCCGTCCACGCTGCCGTTGGTCGCCTGAGGCGCAACGGGAACTTGCGCCGGCGTGGGATTCGCCGGTGTTGAGGGCATGCGGGCTGCCGCGCAGCAGGGGGATGGTTGGTGTTGCATTGGGTTACCTTGGGCGCTGTATCAAGTTCAGATTTGGTATATCGCCGAAATCTCGGTCGTCCGAAACGAGCGGGCAGCCCAGCGTGATGGCAGTTGCGGCAATCCAAGCGTCTGCGATCTCTAGCTCACGACCCGACTTTCGCGTGTCGCTGCGTAATTGCGCGCACTTCTCCATTATCGCCTGATCGGGCGAGACAACCCGAAACTTGTTCAACTGTCTTTCCATCGCCGCGATTCGTCTGCGCCCCCAACCTGCGTACAGGGCGCCATACCAGCGCTCTTCTACGGTCTGAAAGGAGATGAGCAGGTTGCAGCCTTGAATTATCTCGCCATAGTATGAATACCTGAAATCGGTGGGATTGAAGAGGATGGACACGGTGCTCGTATCCAGCACAATCTGCGGTCTGATATCGCCATTGTTAATTGTCATACACGCCGGCTTTCACGAATCATTTGATTGAACTCATCCACGTCGAAGGTGGTGTCGATGGCGCGGGTGTCCTTTGCCCATTCGTCCTTCCTGAACACCTTCCCCTTGCCTTGATATGGGATGTACATGTTCTCCACATCGACGTACACCCACTCTTCGCGCTCGGTTTCCGGCGCTTTAAGGAGGCCGCTGCCTTCGACATTGACGAATTCGGTGGCGAATTTACGCATCTCATCGTCCAGCGCCCGAGTGAAGCGCAGCTTAACCGACTTCTGTCGAAAGCGGTCGAGCCGCGCCGTTCGCTTTGCCCAGTCAATTTCCATTAGACTGCCGCGGACAAGGGCGTCTTCGATGAGTTCCACCGAGTCTTCTTTGTGTTGTTCGTGCGCTGAACTCATTGCGGCACCTCACGAGAGCAAGTGAGCAGTGATTATTTTAGTGTGTCACTTTGAACTATGTACTGCCATTCAGACTGCTCCACATTTCAAACTGATACACTACCGTGATTATAGCAAACCCTACTCCACCATCGCCTGATACGTCGCCGTCTGGAATTCGCGGTGCAGGGGGTACCAGGTAGCAGGCAGGAACTGCGTCATCACAATGGCAATCAGCTCCTCGGAGGGGTCTATCCAGAAGTAGCAACTGGCCAGGCCGAACCAGCTATACATGCCGTTAGAGCCGGGTATCCCGTGCTGCGCTATGTCGTTGACCACGCTGAAGCCGAGTCCGAATCCGCAGCCTTTCGTATAGGCAGCCATGCGCTCTTCGACGGCGTAGGGCTTCAGGTCGTCCGTGAGGTGATCGGACACCATCATCTGCACAGTCTTGGGGGAGAGCAGGCGCTCGCCGTCGAGGACGCCGCCGTTGAGCAGCATCTGGCAGAAGCGCATGTAGTCGGACGTGGTGGATACGAGGCCGGCGCCCCCGGAAAATAGCTTGTACGGCCTTGTGTGCCTCGTAGTTACCGAGCCTTCGTGCGGCGCGATGCCGCCTCCCCTTGACGGCACATACGCGGTCGCCAGCCTGCTCATGTTCTCTTCCGACACGAAGAAGGATGTGTCTTCCATCCCCAGCGGGGCGAATATCCTTTCGTGCAGGAACCGGTCGAATGGCAGTCCCGAGACGACTTCCACCAAGTATCCGAGAACGGCGGACGAGATACTGTACCGCCACTTTGTGCCGGGCTGGTGAACGAGTGGAATCCGTCCCAGCTTCTCCATCATCTCCTTCAAGGTGCTGTCAGCGTCGTTGATCCTCGCCTCGTGGAACATCGCATCTGCGGGCGTATCCCTGAACAAGCCGTAGGTCAAACCAGAAGTATGGGTGAGCAGATGGCGTATGGTCATTGGACGGTCCTGGTCGGCGAGGCAGATACCCGTTTCGCCCATGCCGTCCAGGACTTTCATCCTGGCGAAATCCGGAATGAACTTGCCCACCGGATCATCCAGCGAGAAGCGCCCTTCTTCGTACAGCATCATGGCGGCGACGCTGGTAATCGGCTTGGTCATAGAGAACAGGCGGAAGATCGTGTCCCGCTCCGTAGGCGCGCCGCTCTCGAGGTCCTGAACCCCGTATGTCTGCAAGTGAAACACTTCGCCGCCCCGCGCGAGCATGGTGAGCGCGCCAGCGAGTTTGCCGCCATCTATGTAGCCCTGCATTCGGGCGCTGAGGCGACCAAGTCTCTTTGACGAGAAGCCTACGGATTCGGGCGACACGCAGTTCATCGAGTACCTCGAAGGATTAGATATTCGGCCATTGTCTCGCGAGGCAACCTACTCGACGAGCGCCTGGTATGTGGCTATCTGGAACTCGCGGCGCAGGGGGTAGTACGAACTGGGCATGAACTGGGTGAGCAGGATGGCTACCATGTCTTCCTGCGGGTCTATCCAGAAGACGGTGCTTGCCGCCCCGCCCCAGGAGTATATGCCGTTGGAGCCGATGATGCCGTGCTGCGCGATGTCCATCACGACGCGGAAGCCAAGACCGAAGCCGCAGCCCTTCGTGTCGGAGGCGTTGCTCTGTCCGACCGCGAACGGCTTCAGGTCGTCCGTGAGGTGGTTGGAGCGCATCATCTCGACCGTCTTGGGAGCGAGAAGGCGCTGATCGCCAAATACGCCGCCGTTGAGGAGCATCTGGCAGAAGCGCATGTAGTCGGCCCCGGTGGATACGAGACCGCCGCCGCCGGAGAAGAGGGTGTGGGGCCTCCGCTGCCTGTTGACCATTGGATTATCCAGGGGCACTATCCTGCCGTTCGGTGAAGCACCGTACACGGTGGCGAGCCTGTCAAGATTCTCCTCTGCCACGTAGAAGGACGTGTCCTGCATGTCCAAGGGGTCGAGAATGTTGTCCTGCAGGTAGCGGTCGAATGGAACGCCGGAGACGACCTCGACGAGATAGCCGAGCACATCGGTGGCGTTACTGTACCGCCACTTGGCGCCGGGCTGAGTTACGAGTGGGAGCTTGCCGAGCTTCTCCGCCATTTCTTTCAGCGTGCTGTCCGGGTCGGTGATGTCCGCCTCGCGGTACATCTCCTCGATGGGGCTGTCCTGGTGGAATCCGTAGCTCAAGCCCGACGTGTGCGTCAGCAGGTGGCGGACGGTGATAGGCCGCTGCTGGTCCACAAGACGCATGCCGGTTTCGCCCATGCCATCGTAAACCTTCATGCTGGCGAGTTCGGGGATGAACTTGCCCACAGGGTCGTCGAGCGAGAAGCTTCCTTCCTCGTAGAGCATCATGACGGCTGCGCTGGTGATGGGCTTTGTCATCGAGTAGATTCGGAAGAGCGTATCGCGTTTCACAGGCGTGCCGCTTTCGAGGTCGAGCACGCCGTAAGGCTCGAAGTGAAAGGTCTCGCCGTGTCGAGCGAGCATGGTCAGTCCGCTGGCGAGCTTGCCGTCGTCTATGTAGCCCTGCATCATCTTGTTGACGCGGTTGAGGCGCTGGGATGAGAAGCCTACGGATTCGGGGGATGATACGCCGTTCGTCATTTGCTGCTCCTTGAACTTACATTGATGTACAGGATTGACAGGATGGATATGGAGTTAGGCGACGCCGAGCTGCTCTGCCATACGCAGCATTGAGCGGGCGGTCTGCTCGTGGGCGATGTCCACCATGTCGTCGCCGTAGGTTACGGCTGCGCCGCCGGTCTCGCGCATCTGCTCCATCGCATCCACCAAGCCGCGCCACTCGGCAATTTCCTCCGGCGAAGGGGTGAAGACCTCGTTGACGACGGGCACATGGTAGGGGTGGATGAGGCTCATGCCGTTGTAGCCGAGCCGCTTGAGTTCGTGGGCGTAGGTTCGCAGGCCGTCAAGGTCACGGATGTCGAACCAGCCGCCGGATACGGGGAACTGCACGCCCGCGGCGCGCGAGTCCACGAGGACCTTGGAGCGGATGAACAGCGTCTCCATGCCTTCAGGCGTCCACTGGTAGCCGATGGAGCGCGCGGTGTCGCCGCCCTTGCCGCCGCTGCCGCCCATGTGCGCGATACGGTCGGACGCCATTGCGATGTCGTAGGCGCTGCGGATGCCCGCCGCCGTCTCAAGGCCCGGGTCGATGAATATCCTGCCGACTTCTGCGCCCGCCTTGCGCTCGAAGAAGCGCAAGAGTATATCGACCTCAACCACATCGGCGGGGCACTGCACCTTCGGCAGCGTGATGCCGTAGAGGTTCTTGCTGGTGATGGCTTCAAGGTCGAAGCCGGTCATGCCCGTCTCCAGCGGGTTGACGCGCACGAAGAGCGTCTGTATCGGGCCGATCTCCTCGATCATCTTGGCGACGATTTCGCGCGCCGCGTCCTTC
Source organism: Dehalococcoidia bacterium (assembly GCA_965203955.1). Taxonomy (GTDB): domain Bacteria; phylum Chloroflexota; class Dehalococcoidia; order Lucifugimonadales; family JADFKI01; genus Bin90. The sequence goes on from OZ241923.1 coordinate 1,753,146, forward strand.
TCCTGCGGCGGCACCGAGTCTTCGAGGTCGAGGATGAGCGCGTCCGCGCCGTACTTGGGGGCTTTGCGTATCCAGTCCTCCTTGTTGCCGGGAACAAAGAGGACTGAGCGCAGGGGTTTGGCTTCGTATTTCATGGTCTTGCTCCGGTAGTGAAGAAATTAACAGGATTATTTCAGAAGCCCGGTTCTGAATATGTGGTTCATACCGGGTTTCGTTCATAGCCGTATGATACTATCACAGTATAATTGTGCTCATGCGGATTATAGCCAAGAGGACACTGCGGGAGTTTTGGGAAAGACACTCCGATGCCACACAAGCATTGACAGACTGGTATCGGGATGTCAGTGCGGCTGACTGGAATACTCCAACATCGGTGAGAAGGCAGTATCCGCGTGCAAGTATTGTCGGTGATGACCGCGTAGTTTTCAGGATTAGGGGTAATGAATATCGCCTTGTAGTAAGGATTTTCTACCCTGCCCGCATAGTCTATATCCGTTTCATCGGGACTCATGCAGAATACGACAGAATAAATGTCGAGGAGGTGTAGGCATGACAGACACCCGGAAGATTACCACCGAAGCGGACTATGATGCGGCATTGGCGCGTGTCTCCGATCTGATGGACGCGCTGACCGGACCAGAGGGACAGATAGAAGACGCGAACCATCCTGCCAGAGTGGAACTTGACGCTCTTGTTGACCTGATAGAAGCGTATGAGAGTACACACTATCCGATGGAGCAGAGCGAAGCTGTTGCGACAACCTGATATTCCTCCATCCTGTCCATCGATGTCAGTCTCGCCGCCCGCCGCATAGGTCGGCTCAATCTTCCCGCTCGCAGAAGACTCGCCGCTCGTCCGGATACACGCCGTCAATCAGCGCCCTGTGGATATGCTCGTTGACGCACTCGTTGTCCGGATAGACTACATGCCTCGCGTGGGAGGTTTCCAGCAGATAGCCGTTGCTGAGTACCTCGATAACGAACTCTTCGGATTCTCCGAAAGAAGTCGCCGGGTCGTCGTGGTTGCCCACTACCAGTATAGGCACCCCGCCGCCGTCCAGTGGGACACTAAGAGGCTCCGGCGCGAACTGGTCGTAGAACGGGCAGGCGCTAGGGAAGTCGGAATCCGCCGCCTCAACCAGTGGGAACTTTTCTTCAAATACGGCATCGAAGACTTTCGAATCGTCCAATCGAGTGGCGCGGTCTAATTCAGGTTTCAGCACAAAGCCGTCCAGACATTTGACATGCGCGGTGAAGTTAGCAGCGGCAGGTTGCCCCAGGATTTTGCTCTCGGCTATCGGGATCAGAATAGACGGGTCGTCGTTCTCGTTCAGTTCAAACAGACCCTGCCACAGGGTAGGCCAATCATCTTCATCATAAAGAGACCCTACAACGCTCAAGTAGCCCGCATAGGGATTGTTATCCGTCCCAGCGTTGACCAGGTGCAATTTCTCCGCGGCGCGGTAGTAGTAGCCGATTGAGTCTCCATCGTTGTATATGGGACATTCCGCGTTGTCGCACGCCATAAGCGCCTGCCTGAGCTGCTCTTCAAAGGGCGCTCTCTCCTCAATGCTCTCTTCCAATCGCTCCTGCTGTGTATCAGCTTGGTCAACCGGGTTGTCCGCGCCGTCAGCAACCATCGCTCTGACCGACTCCGGGAAGAGCGTAGCATACCAGACGCCTAGCGCAGAGCCGTAAGAAAAGCCGAGATATGAGATTTGCTCCGCGCCCAGCGCCTTGCGTATCTCGTCCATGTCTCTGGCGACATATTCGCTGTGCAGCAGAGCACCGACAGGCCCCATCGACTCTATGCACAAATTGGCTGCCGCTTCTCCGGTGGCTACCTCCTCCGGTGTGTCTATGTCGCCCTCGATTGTGCCGAGCAGCGTCTGACGTTCGCCCAGAGCGCCGCAGGCGAAATCAGGCTCGGACTCTCCGACTCCGCGTGGGTCGAACCCGACGATGTCGAAGCGCGCAATAAGCTCATCGGCGAATACGAACTCAGAATACTGGACAAGCTCCAAGCCGCTGCCGCCGGGTCCGCCTGGGTTCACGAAGAGATAGCCTATGCGCTCGTCCGGGGAATCTGCGCGGCGCACATTGACCGCGATTCTCAAGCTGCCGGTGTCGGGGTTGCGGTAGTCAGCCGGGACTTCTACGAACCCGCACTCCAGAATGCCCTTGCAAAGACTCCACTCTATCCGCTCGGCTAAAAGTTCGTCTGATACGAGCGAAGGCTCTATGAACTTTCGAGCGTTCTTAACCCTGGTATCACCCGGGGCTATCTCGGCTGCCCTGTCGAAGTCGGCAATCGCCCTGTCCTGGTCTCCCTCTTCGGCGTAGTCAATCCCTCGCCGGAGGTAGGCGTAAGCGGCTTCCGCTCTGGCATCGTCGTGGTCCGGGTCCAGCTCTATCGCTCTTTCATAGTCGGCAATCGCGCCGTCGTAGTCACCTTCTTCGACATAACCCTGCCCTCGCAGAAGGTAGGCATAAGAGCCAGCCAGCTTGGCATCTTCGTAGTCCGGGTCCAGTTCTAATGCCTTTTCAAAGTCGCCAATCGCCTTATCATAATCATCCTTGGAGGTGTAGAGATAGCCGCGATAATAATACGCGTCAGCGGCAAAGTCTGAATTAAGCTCAATAGCCCTGTTGAAGTCCGCAATCGCCTTATCGTCATCATCGTTGAAGTAATGAGTCTCTCCACGGAGGAAGTACGCGTCAGAGTGTCCGGGGTCCATCTCTATCACTTTGTCGAAGTCTGCAATCGCGGCGTCATAATCGTCTTTCTCGTAGTAGGCGCCTGCTCGCAAGAGATAAGCCGATGCGCCGGTGAGTATAGCGAAGACGCTGTCGTTGTTGTCGGGGTCTAGTTCAATAACCCTGTCGAAATCTGCAATAGATTTGTCGTAATCTCCTTCCAGGACATGAACAAGCCCTCGAAAATAGAATGCATCGACAAAGTCCGGGTTCAATTCGATTGCTTTGCTGAGATTGTCTATCGCGTCCTCAATCTCTTCGTTGGTATAATCCTCGATCGCAAGTTCGAAGTATTCTTCATAGGTAAGAGTGACAGTTGGAGTAGGCGCGGGAGTGTTGGTGGCAACCGGTACGGGCGTCGAAGTCGGCACAGGCGTCACGGTCGGCACAGGCGTGGAAGTTGCGACGGGCTGCGCCTCGACTGTCGCCTGGACTCGTGCCTCAACCGTCGCGTCCAAGTCAGTGGCGTTAGTGGAATTGGACACAGTCGCCGGTTCGGGGCTTGTCGTATCCCCGCAAGCCGCGATTGCCATTATGAGGACAACTAACGGCAGAACCCATAAATTCTTCACTAGATAACGCCGTCCCGCTTCAGTCCTGCCAGCTCATCGTCGGACAGATTGAGAACGCCGCCGTAAATTTCCTTGTTGTGCATGCCGAGCGTGGGCGCGCCGTAGGGTTCGGGGAGATCGCCGCCGGAGAATATGATGGGAAAGCCGGCTACTATGCCGGGCACGGGGTCGTCCATCTTGCCGTGCCGCATGGGGAGCAGGCTGCCGCGGTCCCAGAAGTGCCTGTCATTGATTGCCTCGTCCACGGTGCGGACGGCTCCACTGGGAACATCGTGCGCTTCGAACCGCTCCAGAGCCTCGGCGCGGGTGAGTTTTTTCACGCGCTTCTGTACCTCTTCGCGCGCTTCCTCCACATTCGCGGTGCGGCTGTGGAACTCGGCGAAGCGCGGGTCTTCGATCAGCTCGGGGGAATCGAGCGCGTTGCAGAGCCGTCCCCACTGGTCGTTGCTGGCTGCCGTCAGCGTCAGTTCGCCGTCGCTGGTCTGGTACAGCCCGGTCGGGCCTCCGCGCGTAGTGTTGCCCATTCGCAGCGGCAAGCCCATTTCTACATCGTCCTCCAGCGTGTCCATCAGCATGATGGATGTGAGCGTGTCCATCATGGAGACGTCAAGGTACTGCCCCTCGCCGGTGCGTTCTTTCTCTCGCAGCGCAGCCGTAATCGCGTAGCAGGCGAACAGCGGCGTAACGAGGTCGCCGATGTAGAAGCCGACGCGGGTTGGGGGGCCGTCGGGATGGCCGTTGATTTCCATCAAGCCGCTCATGCCCTGAATCTGCGGGTCGTGCGCGGGTCTGTCGGCGTATTCGCCGGTCTGCCCGTAGCCGGAGATGGAGCAGTAGATGATGCCAGGGTTGACGGCGGAAACGTCGTCGTAGCCCAGTCCCATGCGCTTGAGCGAGCCGGGCGCGAGGTTCTCCAGCATCACATCCGAGGACTTCGCCAGGTCGAGGAACATCTTGCGACCCGTCGCGTGCTTGAGGTTGAGCGTCACGCTCTTGACGCCCTGGTTACGCTTGAGAAAGCGCGTGGAAATGTCCTCCGGCGTCTGTTGCTGGGGGTGCTTGCCTTCCGGCCCGATGAAGGGCCCGTTGCCGCGAACGGGGTCGCCCTTGCCGGGCAGTTCGACCTTGATGACCTCGGCGCCTAAACGCGCGAAGTTCATGCTTGCGAAGGGGCCTGCAAGGAATCCGGTTACGGCGAGCACACGTATATCTTTGAGGGGTTGCATGTTGCCTCCGGTTAGAGTTCGTCAGTGGTTCAGTATTTCAGTCTGTCAGTCTGTCGGGTATTTTACAACATTCTGCAGTTTACGCTGCCCGTGTGCGCTGATGAAGTGACTGCTGCAGGCGCGGGGGGCGTATGCGTTGAAATAGAAACAGGGCGAACGGATGTGAATGTGCAATCCGTTCGCCCTTGATTTCTTATGTCTGAGATTTTCCGAAGGCAGTTTTCGTTACCGCGCTAGCGGCGCAGCGAGAAGTATCGTCGGTCTTCGGGCGGCGCGCCGGGGCCGCCATTGTCAACCAGCACAAGTTTGCCGGAATCGTCGTGGGTTACGATGAAGCAGATGTTTCCTCTTCTGCCATTATCCTCGCCCGTGTATCGCTGAAGCGAGAAATCACGCGGTATCACAGTGTCCACCTGGCCGCCGCAATGGTTCGAGCCAAGCCAATGATAGATGCCGTCGTTCCGATAGAGAGTCCTTATCGAAGGGTCAGCTTCCACAGTCAGCCTTGCGGCGGCGTCATACTCGTTCGCGTCGTCGGGGTGACCCTTCACCTGAATGTTGATAAGCAGGTATTCATGGGTACGTGGAGGCGGGTTGTTCAGCGGGTGCTCACGGTTGATCATGTCCCAGGCATCTCTTCCCCAGAACACCATTGCTTCCCTGACTCTCAGAGCGACCCCTTCGTTGTTCTGCACGACGAACGACTCGCCGATAGGAACAGGGTTGTCCCAGGTTAAGCCATAGGGAAGAGGCGTTGCGGTGGGGGTGAGCGTCGGCCTGGGCGCGCTCGTCGCTGTGGGTACGGGCGTGTTTGTCGCGGGAACTTCGGTAGGTTTCGGCTCGGGCGTGCTTGTGGGCGGTTCGGGCGTCGCAGTAGGCTCCGGTGTGTTCGTGGGAGGCACGGGCGTACTTGTAGGCGGCACGGGCGTGTTCGTAGGTGGAACCGGTGTGGGCTCGGGCACGGGCGTATTAGTAGGCGGCACGGGTGTTGGCTCCGGTACCGGTGTGTTCGTTGGAGCGGCTTGCGCCTCGGCAGTCGCCTGCAAGTTCGTCGTCACTACCGTCGCCTCAACTCCTGCCGCAACCGTCGCCTGCACGTCCGGCGTGGGAGGCTGCGTCGGCGCGGGCAGAGGCGGTGGCTCCGGGGCGGGTTCTTCTCCTCCGCAGGCGAACAGCACGAGCGCCGTAATGGTGGCGATTAATAGGAGTGCAAGAGACTTCACGAATTATCCTGCCTTTATGGAAGTGTTTAGCAATCCAACTATACAACAGCCTAAGGAGAAAATGGTATCAGACGAGTATCAAGAAGCCTTCAGTGTGATTAGGTACTGGAACAATTCAAAGCGCCGAACATCAGCACAGGGGAATATCCGTGTGAGGTGAACTAAGGCAGCCATGCGAGATCCAAGTTAGTGGCGGCATCCATGAGGCGTCTGTCATGCGACCACAGCCAAGCGGAATCAGCCATAGCGACGGACGCCAAGAGATGCACATCCACGTAGTCAATACCCTTGCCCATTAGCCGGTTGTGCTCAATGAAATCGAGAATGTCGCCATATTCGATGGCTTGAATCGCAGGCAGTTCACTAAGAATCTCCAAAGTCGCGCTGCGATTACTCAGATTGCCGCATGCTAATTCTCCAATTACCATTGGGTGTATCAGCACTTCTCTATTGTCCAACAGATTTACGAATCGTGGGTTTTCTGAACGAAAATGGTCTATCCAAACGGATGTATCCGCCAAAACATTCACAGTTCGTACCTGCGTCGCCGTATAGGCTTAAGGTCAGGCATAGTGCCGCCCATCCTTGCCAGAGCGCGCGCGCTTTCGCGTTCAACCAGCGCCTTCAAGCCTGCGTTAACCAGCGCAGTCTTTCCCGACATTCCAGTAAGCTTCTGCGCCTTTGTCAGCAGTTCATCATCAATGTTCACGGTGGTTCTCATGGCAGTCACCTCTTTTCGGATTTCCCACACACAACCAGTCTATCAAACGTAATGATTATGCGGGTTGCGCAGGTGCATCATGCGCGCGCTGGGGGATAGAGGCCACGGATGCACGCCACAGCGTTCCGCCCATGCGTCGTAGAGGGCGATCATCTCGGCGGCTTTGGGCGCATTGGCATCAATGAGGTTGTTGAGCTCGGTGCGGTCCTCGTCCATATCGTAGAGTTCCCACTCGCCGCCGACCTCGGCAACGAGCTTCCAGTTGTCGATGCGGACGGCGCGGCTGCCCTCATGCTCCCAGTAGATGGGCAGGTTGCGCTTCCAGCCGCCGGTATTGATGGCATCCAGGAAACTGACACCCTCGATGGGCGTGATGGCGTTGCCGTTCAGCTCGGTTGGATATGACGCGCCCGCTGCCTCGATGCAGGTCGCTGGGATGTCGGATATGTGGGTAGGTTCGTGGACGATGCCGGGCTGCCTGATGCGCTCGGGCCAGTTGATGATGAAGGGAGTGGATATGCCGCCCTCGTGGGTCCAGCGCTTGAACAGGCGGAACGGGCTGTTGCTGGCGTTCGCCCATGGCAGGTCGTAGCTCATGAACGTGTCTCCCGGGCCGGGGCGTTGCCCGATGATGTTGCCCATCTTGACGGGCGTGCCGTCCGGATTGGGGCTGGCGTACTGCGAAGGTTCGGGGCGCTCGGTGTCCTCGGCGAGGAACTCGGCACAGCCGCCGTTGTCGGACAGGAACATGACGAGCGTGTTGTCCTCCGCGCCCATCTCGCGCACTTTGTCCAGGATGCGCCCGATGCCCTGGTCCATCCGGTCTATCATCGCGGCATAAGTCGCCATCTTCAGGTCTTCCCAGTCCTTGTGCCGCTCGTCGTCCCATGCGACTGCGGATGAGTTGCGCGGCGTAATCTCCCACTTGTCGCTGAGGATGCCGCTCGACTTCAGTTCCTCGTGGCGGTTGGTGCGGAGCGTGTCCCAGCCGTCTTTGTACTTGCCCTCGTAACGGGCGATGTCTTCCTCGTGCGCGTGCAGGGGCCAGTGCGGGGCGGTGTATGTCACATGCAGGAAGAACGGCTTCTCGTCTCCGCCGTTTGCGCTCGCCACGTTGTTCGCGGCGGCGTTCTCATCGAGCATCTTGACGGCGTTGTCGGTGATGGCGTCGGTGAAGTAGTAGCCCGCCGGGTCGAGTTCGAGGAAGCGATCGTCCTCCATGAGCAGGCGCGGGAAGAAGTAATTGGCGCTGCCGGCGACTATGCCGTAGAAGCGGTCGAAGCCGCGCTGCGTGGGAATGGGATAGCCGTGGCTGCCCTTCAGCTCTTCCCAGTTGCTGTCGTCGAGGAGGTTATATCGCCCGCCCACATGCCACTTGCCGCTCATGTAGGTTGCGTACCCGGATGCCCGAAGCACCTCGGCGATAGTGGCGCAGTTGTCGTTCAGGAAGCCCTGGTACGAGTTGGGGCCGAGCGCGTCCATCATGTGGCCGACACCGGTCTGGTGTGGGTTGAGGCCGGTGAGCAGGGATGCGCGGGACGGGCAGCAGCGCGCGGAGTTGTACATCTGCGAAAAGCGCAGGCCAGACGCCGCGAGCCTGTCTAGGTTGGGCGTGCGAATCTCGGAGCCGTAGCAGCCGAGGTCCGAGTAGCCCATGTCGTCGGCGAGGATGAGAAGGATGTTGGGTCGTGTCATTGCGTTACCTCAGTGGTTTAGTCTGTCGGTTGGTCAGTATATCAGTTGGTCAGTCCTAGTGAACGCGATACGGCTGGTCAGTCGGCAGGTAGCACGCACGGCAACATCTGCTGGATGTCTGTAGGCGGCGTCCACAAGCCGAGCCTGCCCTTGCAGGGTATGAGCGGCACGGGTTTGACGTTCGCCAGCAGCCACGCATACGCGCCTTCATAAAGCGCGATGCATGCATGCTCTTCGTCCGACGCTTCCATTGGACGGCAGCCGTACAGCCAGGCGACGGCGACGATGCCGCCCGTCGGCAAATCTTCGTGAGGACGCGTGCTGGCATGTATGGCGAGCGGGCCGCGATAGTGGGTGCGCCAGGTGCGCGTCTCGATGGTCTTGTGCCCGTCGGCTATCAGGCTTGCCCAGGGCTGCCGCAGCGATAAGGCTTTCATCTCGTTCTGCTTGTGCGGTATTTGATCGTCAGTCGGAGGCAATCATACTGGCATTGGCTCGGCGACCGGGGATGATTCGCTGGGCTGCGAAGGCGACGACGAGCCCCACCCCGACACCGAACAACAGACCGACAAGTACGCGAGACACGTACAACGCCGGAGAAAACGAAGACTCCGGAGGAACCAATCCCAAGATGACATAATGAAACGCAGCGCTCGAAGCAGTAACCGCCGTGACGGTTCCCGACAGGACGCCCACGGTGGCCGACAGATTGTGCGACTCTCCCAGTCCTTTCCTTCCAAGTGTGGCGCTAGTGATTGCGCCGGTGCCCGAAGCCGCCGCCAAAGTGGACAGCTGAGAAGCGAATATGTTTGTTACGAAGAGTGAAAGGCCTTGAGCCCAAGCCCATTCCGAGGTGAATATCGTGAGCAGAGTGGTTGCAACGACCGGCAGCATGAACGCGGCTGCGGTGAGCGCACCTAGGACCGCGCAGGGAATTGGCGCTGCAGGCGGATGCTCAACTTTCCATAGACCCGCGGCCGCACCGATGACGGAGGCGAAGAATACTATGCCGCTGAATCTGGTCAGCAACGGCTGGTAGAAGACTCGATACTCGTCGAAATTCGCGGCAAGCGCGACAAGTCCTACTTGCGCCAGCACCAGCAAGAGGCCGATTGCAGCGCCAGTTTTCGCGCCCCGCAAGAATCCGTCCGCACGCTCAGGAGCAAGAGCGAGTCGAATGTTCGCACCAGCCAGCGCACCTACAACAGCGCCGACAAGTAACTCCGCTGCCGAGTTGAGGGCGACCTGATAACGCCAGACGCCTTCCACGTAGTTCTGGAAGACTTCGATGCTGTCGCTGACCAGCGCAATCCAGAAGCCGCCGAGAACGCCGAGAAATGCTGCGGTGATTACGCTTTTTAGCACGGCGTTCCCCCGGAGCTAACGTCGATTGACAGGATAAAGCGGTTGAATGATTTAGCGGTCGAACCAGAAGCCAGATAAGATTCCGGCTGCCGATCCTACAATTACGCTTGCGGTGATTCCTGTGAATACAGTTGCTACAACTCCAATGGAACCCCCAACCAGCACACCTTTGATGACGGTGAACGACAGTCCCAAGCCTTCATAATGACCTGCTCGCGCTCCCAGAATGCCGCCTACGATTATGCAGGTGAGCGCGCTTGTTGACAGGGTCGGAAGTACGGCGGCTGCCTGCGTTTCCTGACTCGCTCCTGTCAGGACATAGGCGCAACTTCCGACAACCAGCGCTATGAGAACGCAGGCGGCAGAGCCGAATAAGACACCTATCACGCCGCCCAGAAGGGCGTCTCTGGCATACTCATCAAACGGAGATTTCTTAGGGTTGTGCATAGATGAAATATAGATGGACAGGATAGAAGAAAACCTCCCTCTGTATCCTGTCCATCTATGTTCGTTCTTATGTGGTCACCGCGCCCAGCGACGCCGATGATACCAGCTTGGCGTACTTGGCGAGCACGCCACGGTCGTAGTTGGGCGGTGGGGGCGTCCAGTCTGCGCGGCGCTGTGCGAGTTCCTCGTCGGACAGGCGCACGCTGAGGTCGCGCGTCTCGGCGTTGAACTGCACAATGTCGCCGTCTTGCAGCAGTCCTATGGGTCCGCCGACTGCCGCTTCGGGCGCGACGTGGCCGATGCATGGTCCGCGAGATGCGCCGGAGAAGCGCCCGTCCGTGAGCAGCATGGTGGAGTCGCCGAGTCCCGCGCCCATTATCGCGCCGGTTACGGCTAACATCTCCTGCATGCCGGGCCCGCCCTTGGGGCCTTCGTAGCGCACTACGACCACATCGCCGTCCACAATTTCGCCGTTGGTGATGGCGTCAAAGGCGGGACGCTCGCCGTTGAAGACGCGCGCGGGACCTTCATGCGCCGTGTGCTTCGTGCCGGAGACCTTGATGACCGCGCCTTCCGGTGCTAGGTTGCCCTTCAGAATGGCGAGGCCGCCTGTCGGACTGCGCGGTGACGATACGGGATGGATGACGCGGCTATCCGGCTCAGGCAGGTCAAGCTCGTCAAGATTCTCGGCGATGGTCTTGCCGGTGATGGTGAGAGCGTCGCCGTGCAGCAAGCCAGCGTCGAGGAGCTGCTTCATCACGACGGGCACGCCGCCGGACTTGTCCATGTCGGACATGACGAAGCGACCGCCGGGGCGCAGGTCGGTGATGTAGGGCGTGCGGCGGCTTATCTCGTCGAAGTCGTCTATGTTCAACTCGACCTCTGCCTCATGCGCGATGGCGAGCAGGTGCAGCACGGCGTTGGTGGAGCCGCCCATCGCCATCACGACCGTGATCGCGTTCTCGAACGCCTCGCGCGTCATGATTTGGCGAGGCGTGACGCCTCTTTCGAGCAGGTCGTACAGCAGCGCACCAGTAGAGTGCGCCACATCCTCGTTTCGCGGATCGATTGCCGGTATCGAGGATGCGCCGGGAATGGACATGCCCATCGCCTCGATTGCTGAGGACATGGTGTTGGCGGTGAACATGCCGGCACATGCGCCCTCGCCGGGGCAGGCGACTTGCTCCATTTCCAGCAGCTCTTCGAGCGTCATCACGCCCGTGGAAAACGCGCCGCACGCCTCATACATGTCCTGTATGTTTACATCCTGTCCCATCCAATTTCCGGGCAGGATCGCGCCGCCATATACGAATATGGCAGGCACATCGAGCCGCGCCATAGCCATCATAGCGCCGGGCATGTTCTTGTCGCATGCGGCGACAACGATGAGGCCGTCCATGCCCTCCCCGAAGGTTACGGTCTCGATGGAGTCGGCGATGACCTCGCGGCTGACGAGGGACGCCTTCATTCCTTCGGTGCCCATGGATATGCCGTCGCTGATGGTGATGGTGCCGAACATGAAGGGCACGCTGTTGGCGTCCCACAAGCCCTGCTTCACCTTCTGCGCGATGCGGTCGAGATGCACGTTGCAGGGCGTGACGTCGCTTGCCAGATTCGCGATTGCGACGAAGGGCTTGTTGAAGTCTTCGTCCTGCAGGCCGACGGCACGGAGCATGGAGCGGGCGGGCGCCCTGTCGGGGCCGTCCACTACGACATGGCTCTTGTGCCGCAGCATAGATAATGTGTCGGTTGCCATAACTAACTCTTCTCCTTCTTGTATGTGTGCAAATTGCTGGGGAATACGGCGTACATGGGATAGTACCATGCTAATGGAGAATATCCATGTAATCTACGATTATTGGCAGTTGACGCGCTGGTAGAACTCCTCTGCGAGGCGGATTGCTTCGGCAATCTCCTCGGGGCTGCGCACGCGGCGGTTGTACTGGCCGGCGCTGCTTGCCGCGCCGGGGCCTGCCGAGCTGTTGAACTCCACTTCGATTGCCATGCGCTCCTTCACGTTTTCCAGCTCTTCCTCGGGCCTGGTGGAGAAGAGCATAGCGTCGCACTTGGCGAAGTGCGTCATGGCTTCCATCTGCGAGTATGTGAAGAACTCGTCGTAATCCGAAGGCTCATGCCTTATGCCGCCGATGGTCGAAGACCTCTCCGAGAACGGGATGTACGCCAGCGTTCCGACGATGACGACTGTCACTACGATGATGGCTATGACCATCGGATGCCTGATACTGAACCGCCACTGTCCTCTTCTGCTCGGAGCCGGAGCCGGCGGGGGCGGAGGGACAGGCGGTGCCGGAGGTTGTGGCGGTTGCGGAGGGGCCGGTTCAATCCTGCTCTGGCCCATAAGCGAGCGAATGCCCACGATGACTAAGGCTATCAACCCAATGACGCCGATAATCGCCGCGAACGGGGCAAGGATGCCGAGTTCGGACGGACGCCTCCTGTCGGCGGGAGGCTTTTCATTATTTCTGAACCGGAGCCTGAGCTTTTCGATTAACCGACGCATCAGCTTAATCCTGTGAAGTCAGGAGTAATTTTATTGCCCTCACCCTAACCCTCTCCCAGAGGGAGAGGGGATGTAATGGCAGCCAATTTGTGCCAAAGAAAAGGGGTACGCTGAAAACGTACCCCTACATTATAGCCGTGCTGTAAAGCGACCGCGCCGGCGGGAATTCGCTACTCGGGCTTGTGCTTTTCGATGAGCGCGAGCGCCCTCTCGTCCAAGCCGGTGAGCGGCCTGCCTGCGTCGTAGTACGCGATACCGAGGTCAACGTCACGGTGAATCTTCTCGAATTCGCGCGTGCCTTGCCATTCGCTCTTTAACTCGGCGAACAATGCGTCTATCTGTGGCTTCTTGAACATCCTGACCTCTCGTCCAGTAAGTAAGGGCAACCAAAGTGGCTGCCCTTACCCTGCTAATTGACCAAGTTACTCGCTACTCGTCGCCGCGAGTCGTGCCACCCTCGTCGAGGATCTTCTTCAGCTCAACGGCGAAGTCCATGATCTCCTCGGTCGGGAGCATGTCGTTCTCGAGCTTCTCCTTGAACTCCTCGAACAGCCACTCTTCCCTACGGCCATGCGGGATCTCGAAGAACTGGCGGTTGAACGTCGGCAGCTTGCCGGGCTCGAAGTAGCCCTTCTCAGGGATTTCGTAGCCTTCGAGGTTGTCCGTGCCCTTGCCGAGCACCTCGCCGGTCTCGACATAGTGCTCCATGACGGCGGGTGCGCCGTACTTCTGGATGGGGCAGACCTTCATGCAGACGCCGCAGCCGTCGTAGCGCGCCATCACGGGGCGGCAGCGCTCGTAGATGAGCTTGTTCTTCTCGGCGCCGCGCCACCAGACCTTTTCCTTCACGAGCGCGCGACCCGGGCAGCGGTTCACGCAGACCTGGCAGACCTGGCAGAACTTGTGCAGGCCGTAGTCAACTGGCTCGTCGTATGTCACGGGAGCGTCGGTCGTAATCATCGCAAGCCGCGCCCTCGAACCGAAGTGCGGGGAGAGCAACTGACCGTTCGCGCCGAGCTGTCCCAGACCGGCGGCGACGAACATGGGAATATAGACGCCGCTGTTGTCGTTCGGGCTGTGGACTTGGGCGTGGTAGCCGAGGCTGCGGATGTAGTCCGCGAGGTCGAGCGCGAGCGCGCCCTCGATCTCGTAGGTGCCGAAGTGGGCGAACTCAGCCTCAAGGCTGGGGATGGTCTGCGTCTGGTAGTAGTCCTGCTCAAGCGCGAGGCAGATGGTGTGCTCGTACTTGACCCAGCGCTTCTTGCTAAGGTAGGCGTACTTGTGGTCGAACTTCGTGAAGCCGACTTCGCCAAAGCCAAGCTCTCGCGCCTTGAGGCGGATGACACTGGTCATGTCCTTGCCGGCTTCCGCTACGCCGGTCGGCTCAAGGTCGCCGGTGAGCAGCGATGTGTCCACGAGGGGCTGGTTAATCTCGTCGTGGCGCTCGCGGTACTTGAGAACTTCCTCGGTATAGACCGACCAGACCCATTCGCGGTCGGCAGCCTTCTCGATGTTCTGGGACTCTACGGGATAGACCCGGCTGTAGAAAGCGACATCCTCATCCTTCTTTGGGATACCGGGCACTGTCGCAAGATCATCTGCGACAGGGATCTCTACATCGGGTTGTCCATGAAGCCGCCCCGGCCTCCTTACGACGTGACTAACGGTCTTTTTCGGAATTTCCTTAAGCATCTGTAAAGTCTCCCTCCCGTGGAACTCATTATTAGACACTCTGGCGAGTGTACGCCCATTTCGGACCTATGTCAAGATTGAATACTGATTATTTTCTAATGATTGGGTAAGTGTTTCAGAGGCTACCAGAGTGGCTGAAAGGAGAGACACGGCGGCTGAGCGAAGCGCTGCTGGGAGCGGCTCCGGTCAATCCGACTCCTGTTCCCAGAGTGGGAGTAAATTGTCTTCCCTATGGTGATACTGCTGATACGGTGGCAGAGAAGATTGGGGTGTTGAACTGTCTCATTTTCGACACGCCGCGCAGTTTCTGGGTGACCCAATCGACTAAGACAAAGATAGGGAATGATCTGGCAGGCGCAAGCGATGACCGCTATGATTTCCTAGGATTTGGCGACTGGGGATGCTCTAAGGCACCCGATGTACCTTTCTTAGCATCGTGTCTGAAGCATGACGTCGCCTATTCAAGTCTAAGGAAATTCGTGCCTGGCATTTCACTACCCGCGATGATTAACTTTGACAAGGACTCGACTTGGCATCCCAGAAACAAATACCTTGCTGATTTAACATTGGCTGAAGACCTTGAAAAAGACTCCGAAAACTGGGAAGCTCCTCCTGAGAATTGCAAGTCTCTACTTCCCGACGCCTCTATGTCTCTAGGTCTGTCTGCAGATTCCGCACACATCGTGTATGGAGTTTGCAAAATGTACAGCGCACAAGCTGGGGTCCATGTAAGGGCTGAAGTGATGTTTTTCTTCTTGGGTTCATTGTACCCACCAGTCTTGTGGTCTCCATCAATTAGCAACATAATCGATGTGTTTCGAAATCCTCGGTACGTCGTGGATGCCACACAACAATGATAGCCATTACCGTAATGTTTGGTATTCAAGAACATGGGAGAATTACTAGATCTTATCGTCTTCTTTGGCGCAATCATCCTAGTCCCGTATTATGTGGCAATCTTGCTATTCCAGATTTTCTGCATAGTCTGGGCACCGTACGCCTCTTCAACGTGTGCTGGAATTGCTAGGCGGAGAGGGCTTGACGCCAACCGTTATGGGCGTGTTGGGTTTGTGTATTCGGTGCTGCTTTTCGTGCCCTGGCTTCATCTGAATCGACGAATGCAAGGCAGGCCATTTTCGTTTGGAACTGATTCGTTTGACTATACTTTTCTCTATTTGTTGTGTCTCGATTTGTTGTGGCTTGGCGTGATAGCCGCCAACGCGATAATCCTTCTTATGACAGTTGGCCTAGAGGGTTGGGGCATGTTTCAAGTGGCCCTTATACTGGCTGCCGCTGCTCTGGGAATGCCCGCGTGGATACTGTCTCTGAGAGCGCTGCTCCGCAGGCGCTCCGTGGAGGATGAAAAGCCGGAAAATATGCAAGCGGAGGGGCTGCCTGAGCGCGTGTACATAATGCCGTTCGTATGGACATCCGCCAACATCCTCGCCCTTCCCTCGCTGCTGATTCTAGGAGTCATCATAGGTTTGCTGTTATCGCCTTTTTTCTAACAGAACGAGGAAGTAAGCATATACTATTGAGCAGGTTGAATACTGCCAACCCTCCTACGCTGCCCCGCTGAACACTACTAGCTGAACACTACTAGCTGAACACTACTAATAGACAGGCGTTTGAGTCGGATGTGGGCAATGCGGATATGATCAAGCTGTACGCTGCGCTGTGGATAGGAGTATCTCAGGTGTACTCCGGGCTGCTCTGGCGCGCCTGCCAGACCTGGCTTATGAGAAACACGATGCCGCCGATTGCGATGACGCTGACGAAGGTGATCGAGCGGTCAACCAGCGCGACGGATATGGCTTCGGGCCGCCCCAAGCCAAGCAGCAGAACACCGATGATGCCCGACTCCACGAAGCCGATGCCACCCGGAATCGGCACGGTGCTCAGAATGGCGGCGCTGAGGGCAGCGATCGCTATGAGGGCGAGCGACACATCCAGCCCCAGCGCCTGCACAACGAAGTAGAGCCGCGCGACCTCAAGCAGCCACGCCGCTCCTCCGAGCGAGATGACCGTGGGCATCTGCTTCATGCTGCCTAGCGTCCCGCTCTGGAAGCGATTGAACTCATCCTCCAGGCGCGACGGCAGGAAGCGGGCGAAGCGCTGCCCCCACAACTTCATCGCCACGAGCACGCACAGCGAAACGATTACGACCGCGAGCGTCAGCCATATCACCGTCAGCGCAACTTTCGACACGGTTGTCGTCGAGAGCAGCAGAGCGCTCGCGACGAGTATGAGCAGCATGGATGCCACGTCCAGGACGCGCTCGGCAAGGACCGTGCCCAGGCTCCACGAGAAGCTTCCGCCGCTGCCGCGCGCGAAGAGCCACGCGCGATAGCCGTCTCCCATTCGCAGCCAGGTGATGGAGTTGACGAACCACCCGATCATTATGTATGTCGATGATGCCCGCACCGTGGGGAGATTTCCCTGAGGAAGTTTCTCGAGCTCGCCCGTGTTGTACGCCAGCATCCGCCAGCGCTGCCCGCGCAGGATGAAGGTCGCGTAGTACAGCGCGAAAGCCAGCAGGTAGAACCAGATATTCATGCCGGCAATGGTGGCGAACGTCGCGTTCCAGTCCGGGTGGAACTGCGTCAGAACAAAGTAAACGAACGCGGCGAAGATAACAAACATTACCAGCGAGGGAAGCGAAAATATGCGCCGCTTGAGGAGTGCGGTTCCGCGTCTCTCGGAGGATGCCATAGTGCGATCTTGTGGTGGCTGCTGGTCCATATTGATTGGGACTGACCGACTGGGATTGACTGAGTGCGCCCTGATCTCTGATTCTAGCGGAGATATATCAGGTAAGGGGTCTTTTTGCCGGCATTCCCGGCCGGCGCGGGTATCTCTCAGGAGTCGCGCTCTGCTTCTCCAGGACAACGAGCGACCTGTCGTCCAGCCCCGGAAGCGACACAGGCGTTACCTCGCGCACCCTGCCGCCCAGGGTCTCAATCGCATTTTGCGCCCGCTCCAACTCGGCGGAAATAGCGGCTTTCTTGTGCATTACCACCAAGCCGCCCACCCGCACGAACGGCAACGTCAGCTCCGCCAGCGCCGCCACTTCCGCGACTGCTCTGGCGAACGCTATGTCGAACTTCTCGCGCATCCCGGCATCGTGCGCGGCTGTCTCGGCCCTGCTTGTGAATACCGTCATATCTTGCAGTCCCAGAACGTCGCAGGCGTGCGCGAGGAATGCCGTCTTCTTCGCGGTGGAATCGAGTAGCGTGCCAGCCATTCCGGGAAACGCCAGCTTCATGGGTATGCCCGGAAAGCCGCCGCCGCTGCCAACGTCTATGAAAGCGCCGGACCGGAGTATGAAAGGGGGAAGCGGCTGCGCGGCGGATAGCGAGTCAAGGAAATGCCTCACCTGAGTCTCCTCCCATTCGGTTACCGCCGTAAGGTTCACTCGCCTGTTCCAGCGCACAAGTTCAGTGTAGTATCGCACATACTGACTCATTTGTGTGCCTGTCAGGGTAATGCTGAGCGACTCAGCGCCCGAGAGCAGAATGTCTGCCTGTAATTCTGTCGCCGTTGCCATACAATGCCCTTCGATACGATCCCGATAATCAAACATACCCTTAACATTGCGGATGGGCAAGACGGGTATCATAGCATCTCGGGCATCTGAGGAGGTAAGAGTATGCCAAACGAAGGGGGACGACTGGCTGGCAAGGTGGCAATCGTAACGGGCGCGGGATCGCGCGGGCCGGGCGTTGGCACCGGCAAGGCGGCTTCGACGCTGTTCGCGCGTGAGGGCGCAAGCGTCCTGCTCGTTGACGCCATCCCGGAGCGCGCCGGGGAGACACGCGCAGCCATCGAGGAGGAGGGCGGCACGGCGTCAGTGCTGCAAGCCGACGTGACGCGGGAAGACGACTGCGCGCGCATCGCCGAGCAAGCGGTGGAGCGGTACGGCAGGCTGGACATCCTGTTCAATAATGTGGGAATCGGCAGCCCCGGCACGGTGCTGGATGTGCTGGAGGAGGACTTCGACCGCGTGATGGCAACGAACATCCGCAGCATGGTCTTCACCAGCAAGTACGCGGTGCCCAGGATGGCGGAGACGGGCGGCGGCTCCATCATCAATATATCCTCCATCGCGGGGATACGGGCGGGAAGCAGCGGCGCGAGCATCCCCTACGCCATATCCAAGGGCGGAGTTATCGCCCTGACCACGCAGATGTCGGTGCATCACGGGCGGGACGGCGTGCGTGTGAACTGCATCGCGCCGGGACCGCTGTACACGCCGATGGTCGCGGGCAGGATGTCGGAGGAGGGACGCGACCTGCGACGCCGCAGCACTCCGCTCGGCATCGAGGGCAGCGCGTGGGACATCGGCTGGGCGGCGCTGTTCCTCGCGAGCGATGAGGCGCGCTGGATTACGGGTGTAACCCTGCCGGTGGACGGGGGCGTGCTTGCGACTACACCGCTCTCGATGCTGGAGCATTTGACGAACTAACAGGATGTACAGGATAAACAGGCCATTGTTATTATTGACCGAATATCCTACCCATCCTGTTAAGTAAGGAGAAGAAAATGGCGACTTTCGTACTGGTTCACGGCTCATTTCAAGGCGGCTGGATATGGAAGCCGACGGCCGAGGTGCTGCGAGGACAGGGGCATACGGTCTATGCGCCCACGCTGGACGGCTGCGGGGAGCGCAGCAGCCTTATCCGTCCCGGCATCACGATTGCGGCGCAGGGACAGGAAGTCGCGGACTTCCTATACTATGAGGACCTGCAGGACATCGTGCTGGTTGGCACGAGCACGGGCGGGCTGGTGATATGCAAGATCGCGGAGCTGGCACGCGAGCGGATCAACCGGGTTGCATTCGTGGACGCGCTTGCGCCGCAACCTGGCGAGCTTGTCAGCAATATCGTGCAGCGCGGACCGAACGCTCCGCCTATTCCGACGACGGGACTAACGAGAGGGCCGACGCGCGAGGAGATGGAGAACCGCTTGTTCGCGGACCTTGAGCCGGAGTTGCGGACATGGGCGGTTGACCGCGCCACGCCGCATCCCGTCGAGGCATCCGACGCGCCCGGCGAGCTGGACGCATTCTGGGCGCAGGAATGGCCGAACACGCGAGTGATTCGCTGCACCCTGAGCCAGAACCCGCCGGAAGCGCACCAGCGGCGCACCGCCGAGAAGCTCAACGCTTCCTGGCACGAGATGGATGCGGGCCACTACCCGATGCTGAGCCACCCGGAGGAATTGGCGGGGCTGCTGGTATAGAGCAGTCAGCGGTCAGCTTTCAGCCGTCAGGGGCTAACATGGATGGGGAGGCTTTTTCAGGCGCGCCCGACGCGCGTTGGCGGACTCGTACCTCGACAGGCCTCTTCGACAAGCTCAGGACGAACGGGACGGGGGCTAACGCAGATATAGCGAGTGGAATTGTGAGCGATGGCGATGACCAGCAGGGAATACAAGGAGGAGTGGCTGTTCAGCAACGCGCTGGTCGCCTTTGTGGGCGCGCTGATGCTGACGCAGCAGTGGCAGGTGTCGGGAGGCGCCGTCAGATTCTACTTCTTTGAGGTCCCGGAGATTGCCGGGTTCGCAATCTTCCTGATAATTGCTGGGTTCTTCGTTCTTTCATTCTTCCTGGCGGTGGCAAGCGTGATTCCGCTGATTCGCAACGTCGCTCTTCTGATAGGCAAGAAGGTGTCGTTCGCCCTCGACTTCGTTGTGTGGATAGGGTTCGTCCTGAGCTGGGCCGCCGCTATTACCGACTTACCCGTCGATCAATGGTGGGCGGAGATGTTGCTGTGGGGCGGGCTGGCGCTGATAGTCTTCATACTGGTGAAGATGGTGCTGAGGGTGGTGCGGGCGTAGAGGCTGATATAAAGGAATGGCGGAATGGGCAAGTGCCCGCACTGCGGCAGCAGGAACATACGCAGGCGATACAGGGAACACAGGCGTTACAAGTGGCACTGTCGCAGTTGCAACCGCGTCTTTCGCAAGCCGAAGCGGGGCATTTTCCTTTGGCTGGGAGTTGCCGTAGTCGTGGCTGTCGTTGCCGTCTACTTCGCTGTGCAGCAGGGGATGATTGTGCTGCCTGCAGCGCTGTCCCCAGTAGAGCAGCAAATTTCGGATGCGTCAGAAGCGATTTCCACGAGCATGGCAGACAATTCCCCCAAATTGCAGGCAACGATAGGCGCCAGCGCACGCTCAGCCGTCAGCACTGTCAGTACAGCGATTGCGGCGACTCCTATATCCACTGCCACACCATCACCCAAGCCATCGGCAACACTTACGGTTGTCCATACACCAACGCCTATACCACCACCACACTTGCGGCACATAGACGAAAAGCAATATATGCTGGAGCTAATCAACGAAGCGCGTGAGGATGCAGGGGTGCCGCCTGTCGAATTGGGAGACAATATTGCTGCCCAATTGCATGCCGAATCAGCGTTGGTGAACTGTTTCTCATCGCACTGGGGCGTTGACGGGTTGAAGCCTTACATGCGCTATTCATTGGCAGGTGGCTACCAGTCCAACGGAGAAAACGGACACGGCAGTGATTACTGCATCACTGGCAGTGACAGGTACAAGGCGATTGAGAGCATAGAGTGGGAAATCAATGATGCAATAGAAGGCTGGATGGACAGTTCCGGCCATCGTAGGAACATTCTGGACGAGTATCATAAAAAGGTGAACTTAGGGCTGGCATGGGACAAGTATAATTTCTTGGCATACCAGCACTTCGAGGGTGACTATGTGGAATACGAAACACTACCTTCAATTACCGGCAGTGGCATTCTATCGCTGTCAGGGAGGACAAAGAATGGCGTGTCTTTCAGGAGTCAAAGGGATTTGGGCGTTCAAATCTACTATGACCCACCACTGCATGAACTTACAAGAGGGCAGGTCTCGCGTACATACTGCTACGACAGCGGGCTTCAAGTTGCTTCCCTACGGGAGCCATTAAAGGGTGGCAGTTATTGGACTGAAGATGAGTTTCCCAAGAGTTACGACCCTTGCCCTGACCCTTATGATGTACCTGCCGATGCGCCGCCTGCGCGTTCATACGAAGAAGCGCATAACCTATGGCAAGAAGCATACGACGCTAGTAAGGGTCGTAAAGAGCAAACCATCATCGTGCCTTGGATTACTGCTTTGGAATGGAAAGCCATGGATGAATCATTCTCAGTAGATGCAGACATCAACGAAGTTCTTAACGAACATGGCGAAGGCGTCTATACAATCCTAGTATGGGGCGACATCGACGGCGAGCGCGCCGTAATCTCCGAATACTCCATCTTCTACGGCATCACGCCGCCCGACACCTACACGCCGCGCTGACGGGGTTGCTGCGATGGCAATATGATAGGATGCGTGGGTAACAAACAGCAGAAGGAACGACGCAATGATTAAGCATCTATTGGTGCATGTAGAGGAACTGCCCGAAGGCGGCTTCATGGCTACCAGCGAAGACATGCCCGACCTACTCGCCTACGCGCAGACCGCTTCCGAAGCCATTGAGATTGCCAAAGATGTCGCGCAGAAACTTGTCGATTCTTATCTGGAACATGGCGATCCGCTTCCTTGGGATGTCAAAAAGTCGGAAAGCGTTCACAGCGAGATGATAGCCGTAGCAGTCGCCGATGGGTAGGCTGGCGGGATTCACGGCGAGACAAGTTATCCGCAAACTACGCAGAGCGGGTTTTGTCTTTGACCGCCAAGCCAGAGGCAGCCATGAGATTTGGCGACACCCTGATACTAGACGTCGCGCTGTTGTTCCCATTCATCCCGGCGATCTAAAAGAAGGACTTGTGCGGAACATCACACGGCAGGCGGGATTGACGACTGACGAGTTCTTGAGGCTTTAGTGCGCCGGTCTAGCCCGCCGTCCGGCGACGCTCCCGGTTGCGGATTGCGTAGAGGGCTTCGTCGGCGCTCATTCGGCCGACGGGACCGGAGGCGTAGAGCGAGCCGAATACCACGCCGCCACGACTGAGGAGGAATTCGGTGGGCTGCACGAATCCGCCGCGATCCTCCGACCACCACGCGCCCAGGGCCTCCACCTGCTCCCGCGTGACGCCGTAGGCGATGGGGAACTTTGCGCCGGACTCCCGCTGCATCTTCTCCGCGTGCTCCAGCGAGTCTGCGCTAACCGCGACTACGCTGCATCCCAGCGCCTTCAGCTCCGCGCTGTTCTCTTCCCACTCGGCTAACTGCCGAACGCAGTATGGTCACCAGTGGGCGCGGTAGAAGAGCAGCGCGAGGTAGCGAGAGGACATCTGCTCCGGCAATGTGAGGGTATCGCCGCCGATGAGTTTCAGCGAAATAGAGGGGAGCCTGTCGCCTTGCTGGAGTTTTTCCATATTTTCACCGATTGTGGCGCTCTGCATGAGTGAATTGAAGTACGCTTTCCCTCACGCAACCATTCTGGATTCCCGCCTGCGCGGGAATGACGGCAAGCGTTGGCAGGACCTAGCCGTCGTCTCGACCCTCTTCGATGTCCTCTTCCTCGTCGTACTCTTCGTCTTGTTCGCCTTCTGAAGGTTCCTCGAGGCGACCGCCGACTTCGTACAGGAACTGCTCAACGCCCGGCGAGAGGGATATTGGCTCTTCCTCTTCTTCAGGCTCCGGTGGCGCGGAGTAAGTCCGGTCGTAGTAGGTTTCGAGCTGCTGTATGAGCGAGCGCACTTCGGAGTTGTTGCGAACCGCGCGGTTTATCTCCGAGTACTGCTGCTCACCCCGCGACGGGTCTGCGAGCGACTCAGGCAACTCGTACATGGCGCACAGCACGCTCATCAGCCGCGCCGCTCCCATGTGGTCCTCGTCGAGCTGCACGTACTGTGGCAGATGAGCCATCAGGCTTACGGAAGGCGTCTCCTGCTGTATCAGTGACTCGTGAACCAGGTTAACGATGCTGGTAGGGCCCTGGTACGTGCTGCCGCGATTTGAGACCAGACCGGTGGCTCGGCGCTCCTGCTCCCGGGTCAGGCTTCCGGTTACCAGCACCGGTCGCGTGTGCGGCACGGAGTCGTACATTCCACCGATGCGACAGTATTCGGAGACGCCGAAGTGCTGCAGCAGGCTGACGATCGCGTCGCAGTAGTCCTCGCCGAAAGCATGCGGTTCGCGGATATGCAGGAAGAGGTAGTCGTGCTCGTCGCCGTGGGCGTAGTGGACTATCGTGTTAGGCGTGGTGAACACGCGCCGTCCCTGTACAGTACGCATTCGCGGGCGGTATCGGGTATAGTCGAAGAACTTGCCCGGCATTGCCAGGCGTCCCAGTTCCTGTGCGCCAAGGTATCGTTCCAGTCTGTTGAGTACCAGTGTGCCCACTCGCCCCACATCAACCCAAGGACGCAGCATCGCGACTGCGCGAACATTATGTAGTTCGGGTACGGGCTCCCGTATCTCGAATTCTCCTATTCTCATTTATCCATCCTGACAGAATGTGCCGTTTTCTTCAAGTGCCGTTAAGAGTTATAGAGTTCAAGGGTATCAGTATTCGGAGCTTGGTCGCTAGGCTGCCTGCGCAGCGGACGGGGCGTGATCAGCAGAGAAGGCAGGGTTTTACAGCGATGGACAGGATGGGTAGGATATGGGCAGACCAGAACGGATATGAGCGGAGGTGCAGCAATGGACGTTAGCGGAAAGACGGCGGTCGTAACAGGCGGAGGGCGCGGCATCGGGCGCGGCATTTCGCTTGCAATGGCGCGGAACGGCGCGAATGTCGTCGTGGCGGATATAGTCGCCGAGAATGCGGAGAGCGTCTCCGACGAAGTAAGGGCGCTGGGGCCACGCGCGCTCGCGCTCAGCCTCGACGTCTCCAGCGAGGAGTCAGTAGAGGCGATGGCGTCGCAGGCGATTGCCGAGTTCGGCGCAATCGACATCCTCGTGAACAACGCCGGGGTCATTGGCTCGCAGGGATGGGAGAGCCGCGAGATGCCCAATGAGGATGACTGGACGCTTATCTACGAGGTGAATCTTCGGGGCGTGGCGCGGGTAACGGACGCGGTGGCGCCGCATATGATGGGACGACGGTACGGGAAGATCGTCAACATCGCGTCCATCGCCGGGAGGCGGGGGAGCAACCGCAACCCGCCCTATAATGCTTCCAAGGCTGCCGTCATAAATCTGACGCAATCGCAGGCACAGATGCTCGCACCGCACAACATCAATGTGAACGCGATCTGCCCGGGCCTGTTGTGGACGCCGATGTGGCAGCGCATCGCGTCGCGGCAGACGATGA
The DNA here is from genome assembly GCA_965203955.1 of Dehalococcoidia bacterium. GTDB lineage: Bacteria > Chloroflexota > Dehalococcoidia > Lucifugimonadales > JADFKI01 > Bin90. The sequence goes on from OZ241923.1 coordinate 1,777,580, forward strand.
CGCCTAACCCGGAGGAGAAGACTCCGCGAGAGCTGTTCGTGGAATACGTGGAGAGAGACACACCACTGGGCAGGGAACAGACGCCTGACGACATCGGCAACCTAGCCGCCTTCCTCGCGTCTGAAGCCGCGATGAACATCACGGGACAGTCGATCAATGTCGATGGCGGGCTAACTATGAACTAGCCGGTGTTCGATTACCAGACTATGAACCCACACGAAGACGTCACCGTTTACGATGCGGAGCAACTTACTGAACTGCTGCGAGAGTCAGCCGCCTTCGTCCGTTGTGTGTTTGATAATGCCGAACTTCTTGACTTTGAAGCCGAGGAGTTGCGTTTCGAGGAGTGCTCGTTGCAGCGCGTGAACTTCTTCAATCTGGCCTGCGACGACCTTACCATCGAGAACTGCCAGTTGCAGGAAGCTCGCTTCGACAAGGCGGACATTCGCGAGGCGACGCTGCGCGACAGCCAGTTCAACTCGGCGAGGTTTCGAGACGCAAGACTTAACCTCAGCCGCATCGAGAACTGCGATATGACCCTGTGCAATCTTGATGGAGCGAACCTGTTCGGGGCGGACCTGACGGGTTCGCGCTTCCGCACGGTGGATTTCAGCAGTACGCGCATGGAGGGCGTTACCATCAAGAACACCGACTTGAGCATGGCGACTCTGCGCTACAAGAAGTTCACGGACGGGAAGCTGAAGGGGATCAACTTCACCGAGACCGACCTGTCCGGCAGCGACTTCAGCGGCGCGACATTCGAGGGATGCCACCTGACCGGCGCGATTGTAAGCGAGGAGACACGCTTCGACCGAGCCGACCTGCGCGGGGCGTACATCTCCGGGTCGGGCCTGGAGGTCGCAAGCCTGAAGGGTGCGATTATGTCGGCGCAGCAGGCGAGTACGCTGCTGTTCGAGCGCTTCGGCATTCTCATAGAAGACTAACATGGATGCATAGGATAGACAGGATGATCACCCCCGCCTCTTTCATCCATCCTGCGTATCCGTGTTACTATTCCGTCATGCGACTAGACATCATCGACCATATCGCGACTATCACGCTATCCCGCCCTGGCGCGGGCAATGCCATCGACGAGCGGACGGCGCAGCAACTCCGCGATGCCTGCGAGGTCGTTCGGCAGGACGACAGCGTGCGCGTGTGCGTTCTCACCGGCGCGGATGGCGTGTTCTGCACGGGCACCGAGTTCGATGGTGGCGCGCCGTCACAGGATGAATTCGACCGCCTGCGCGTAAGCGAAGCCGTCGCCGCAATCGAGAAGCCCACCATCGCGCTCATCAGCGGCGACGCCATGGACCAGGGGCTTGAGCTTGCGCTTGCTTGCGACCTGCGCGTGGCAGCAACAGGGGTGCGGCTTGGTCTGACGCACGTTTCATCAGGCATCATACCCTGGGACGGAGGTACGCAGCGCCTGCCCCGCCTGGTCGGGCAGAGCCGCGCAACGGATATGATTCTCAGGTCGCGCCTGCTGGAATCGCAGGAAGCGCTGGAGATCGGTCTGGTGAACTTTGCGGGAAGCGCCGAAGATACGGCGGAATATGCTATGTCACTGGCGGCTACCATAGCTTCGCACGCGCCTATTGCGGCGCGCTACCTGAAGGAGACGCTGATCAAGGGCGCGGACATGACGCTGGCGCAGGGCCTGGGCTTGGAAGCCGACCTGACTGTCATTCTGCAATCGACGGCTGACCGTGCCGAAGGCATCGCGTCGTTCCTGGAGCGGCGTCAGCCTGAGTATGGCGGGGAGTGACGTTACTGTTCCGGCTAAGCTCTTGCAGGAGCAACCGCCTTCAGCACCTCTGTGTATGAGTCCAGGTCCGGCTCGTTGAGGACCAAGCGTATTTCGTCCACGCCGGCGTCGAAGAATGCCTGCATCTGCCCGCGGCACTGGGCGGGCGTTCCAATAATGGTGGTGGAGTCCACCATCTCGTCGGTTACCAGCGATGCGGCAAGGTCACGCTCACGGTCCATGTAAGCGCCCCGAACCCGGTCGGCCTCCTCTCCGAAGCCGATGCGGTGCATGTACTGGTGATAGAAGACTCCCATGCCTCCTATGTAGAAGGCAATGTGCGGCCGCTCACGGTTGCGCCCTTCTTCGATGTCGTCGGTGACGTAGATGGACACCTGCGGACAGATAGATATGTCGTCGAGCGACCTGTCCGCGGCCTTGGCACCCTCCTCGATGTCCGCTATCAGGGGCTCCATGCGAGATGGCGCCAGGAATATTGGCAGCCAGCCATCGGCGACTTCGCCCGTCAGCCTTAGGCTTGCCTGCGTCAGTGACGCGATGTAGATAGGCAGGTGCGACCGATACGGCTGAAAGCGAATGCGGAAGCGCTGCAGCTTGAAGAACTCGCCGTCGTGGTCGAGCCGCTCGCCTGCCGCCGCCTTGCGAATGATGCTTATGTACTCGCGCATGCGGCTCAGCGGCTTTCGGAACCGCTCGCCGTGAAAGTCCTCAATGACCAGCCTGCCGCTTGCGCCAAGCCCGAGGAAGAAGCGCCCCTCGGACATCCTGTCCATATTCAGCGCGGTCATTGCAATGTTGGAGGGAGTGCGCGCGAACACTGGCACGATGCTTGTGCCGATACGGATTCTATCGGTTACTGCCGCCACCTGCGCCAGCGAAGTGAAGGCGTCCTCACCCCATGCCTCGCCCGTCGTGATGCAGCTGTAGCCCAGCTCCTCCGCGAGCTTTGCAATTTCCAGCGTGTCTTTCCAGGACGCGCCCGGCACTCGCAAATTCGAGATGCCTATTTTCATGGCTCTACCCCTCACAGGATTCAGTGAGTAGCCTGTTCATTTTCTCTGACTTTATATAACCAGACGTATATCAAACTGACTAACTGAAATACTATAAACGCCTTGCGTAGTTTGTTTTTACTTGGATAACCTCTGTTCACGATACACGAAATGCCCTAATCAGGTCTATGTGACGGCCCGCATTTGCCTGCTGACACATTCCTGTGGCAACAACGTTAGCAAGGCGTGGCTGCACGCCAATCAGGTGTATTCAGGAGGAGATATGAAACTCGTTCGCGCTCGGGTAACCGACTTCAAATCCATTGACGATTCCGGCTGGGTTGATATAGACGCCGTCACTTCTATGGTCGGCAAGAACGAGTCCGGCAAAACTGCATTTCTGGGTGCGCTGAAGCGGCTGAATCCCGTTGACGGTGACCAGGAGTTTGAGCTCAAGGACTTTCCACGCAAAGGCTATGTGAGATACCGGCGGCAGCACGAAGCCAACCCTGCGACCGCGGTTTCCGCTGTCATGACGCTCTCGGATGAAGAGCGCGAAGAGGTGGCGTCCCTGATTGGTGAAGGCGTAATTCTCTCCAAGGAGATCGTGGTCTCCAAGACTTACAAGAACGAACTCATCTGGGACTTCCACATGGATGAGGGGGCTATGGCGCGGCACCTGTTGGATTCTGCCGAGTTGCCCCCTGAAATCACCAAGCATGCCGGCAGCGCGGAGTCCGTCGCGGAGTTGCTGAGGACGCTCGAAGCGCTCGACGTAAAGCCGGTTGCGGTCGGCAGGCTGATTACCAGCATCTACGACCAGTTCAGTGATCGCTCTGCCAGGGAAGTGGTCGAAGAGGTTCTCTATTCCATGATGCCCAAGTTCGTCTATTTCGACGAGTACAGCACCATGCACGGCAGAATCTCCATACAGGACATGCTCAGGCGCGTGGAAGCCGGGGAAGACCTCAGCGAGTCCGACCGGACGTTCATGTCCCTGCTGTCGCTTGTGGGCGCGGATCTGGAAGACCTGCAGAACCAGACGAACTACGAGTACATGAAGGCGGAGCTGGAGTCGGCGTCCATCAGCATCTCCGACGAGATGTTCGAGTACTGGGCGCAGAACAAGCAGCTCCGCGTCGAGTTCGACCTGTCGGCGGCGGATCCTAACGACCTGCCTCCGCTCAACGAGGGCACTATTCTGCATGTCCGTATCTGGAACAACCGGCACCGGGTTTCGGTGCCTTTCGACGACCGGTCAAAGGGATTTGTCTGGTTCTTCTCGTTCCTGACCTATTTCTCCAGCATCGAGGAGCAGGAGGAGTGCGATCTGGTGCTGCTGCTGGACGAGCCGGGCCTGAACCTGCACGCGCTGGCGCAGAATGACTTCCTGCGCTTCATAGACGAGAGGCTTGCTCCCAAGCACCAGGTTCTCTATACGACGCACTCGCCGTTTATGATCAACCTGAACCACCTCGACCGTATCCGCACTGTGCAGGACGTGGACGACAGGGGCACCGTCGTCAGTTCGGACACCCTGAGCAATGATCAGGACACGGTGTTCCCGCTGCAGGTCGCGCTCGGGCATAACCTTGCGCACACCCTGTTCCTCGCGCCGCACTGCCTGATGGTGAATTCGGCGGCGGACCTGATCTACCTGCAGATCCTGGGCGAGATATGCGCCAGCAAGGGCTATCAGCGCCTCGATCCGCGCTGGGTCGTCATACCGGTGGGCAACGCGGATAACCTTCCCATGTTCGTCTCTCTCCTTGGCGAAAACTATGTCAGCGTCGCGGTCCTGATGGACGTAACGCCGAAAAACAAGGCGAAGATGGAACTTATCAACAAGAACAGCGTCATCCAGCGCAACAACCCGGTGAAGTGGGTGGAGGTGCAGAAGATTCGCACAGCAGACATCGAGGATACCTTCGAGCCTGCCTTCTACTTGAGGCTGGTCAACGAGTCCTATGCGATGGAGCTGCTGGAGCCCGTCTCCATGAAGGCAATCTCGGCGAAGGACCCACGCATAGTGCAGCGCCTTGAGAAACACTTCAAGGCAGAGAGCATCGCAGGCGGTCACTTCGACTCTTACAGGCCCGCGGCCTGGCTGCTGGAGAATCACGCGCAGCTGCGGCACGAGATCAGCGACGACGCCATCGAGCGCGCGGCTTCTATGTTCCAACGCGTGAACAGCCTGCTCCCGCACGACGGCTTCGTCAACGGTATCGGCGGGCAGCACCACGTCGTCAATCGGAGGAATGGCAGCGCCAGTCGCTCCAATGGAGCCAACGGCTCCGCAAGCAGGGTGAGGCGCCCGAAAGTACCGTCGTTCACCCTTTAAGAAAGTAGAACGCGAATCTGACCCGACGAGGGCTGACAGTCTGACATTATAGGGTTAACATGAATGGGCAGGATGCGGGGATTCCCCCAGGCGTCCTGTCCATTCTGTATGTTGGGGTGAAAGCTCCGGTTCACAAGCGATCGGAGTGCCAGAAAGATGCAGTCGGGCGCAGAACTTAGCTACGAAGGCGCGCTGCGGCGTGTGATGGGCCTCGCTGACTTCGAGCGCTCCACGCACAGCCCGGGGCATTCGTCGTTCCACCTGGAGCGCATGTCGCTGCTGATGCAGCAGCTTGGAGACGCGCATCTCGCCGTGCCCACCGTGCATATCGCCGGCACGAAAGGGAAGGGCAGCACCTCCGCGATGACCACGGCGATTCTCGCGGCGCAAGGGTACAAGGTAGGCCTGTACACATCGCCGCACCTGCACAGCGCCACGGAGCGCATACGCGTCAACGGGGAGCCTGTCAGCCAGCAGGAGTTCGCGTCCGTCGTCGAAAGCATCTGGCCAGTCGTGGAGCGGGTGGGCAGCACGGGCGGATACGGAGGCGTAACCACATTCGAAGCGATGACGGCGATGGCGTTCGTCCATTTCCGGCGGGTCGAAGCAGACTTCCAGGTGATGGAGGTCGGCTTGGGGGGAAGGCTGGACTCCACGAACATCGTGAAGCCGCGAGTATGCGCCATCACTTCCATCAGTCTCGATCACATTGCCACGCTGGGCGACACAATTGCCAAGATAGCCTTCGAGAAGGCGGGCATCATTAAGGAGGGAGTGCCCGTCGTCGTCTCACCACAGACCGATGAGGCGATGGCGGTGATAGTGGACGTGGCGTTTGAGCGTGGTGCGCCCCTGCTGTCCGTGGCGGATAGTTTCTCGTGGCAGAAGCGGCGCTCCGACCTGCGCGGGCAGTCGTTCACACTCTCCAGCCCGGAAAGTTCTTATGACATGGAAACTCCCCTGCTGGGCGACTACCAGATGGAGAACGCCGCGACCGCCGTCGCCGTTGCAGAGACGCTCAGAGAGCAGGGCGTTGAACTGGACGACACAAGCATCGTGGGGGGCATTCGGGATGTGCACTGGCCCGCGCGCTTGCAGATACTCTCCACGCCTGAAGAGGGCGGCAAGATGCTGGTCGTGGATGGCGCGCACAATCCATACTCGATGGGAAGACTTGTGGAAACTCTGCGCGCGAACTTCTCTTACGAACGGCTAATCCTCATATTCGGCGCGTTGAGCGGGCACAGCGCCGCGGGCATGCTGCGCGCGCTTGCGCCTCTCTCGCCACAGGTGCTTGCCACACACTCGCGTCACCCCCGCTCGGCATCCGGCGCTACAGTAGCACAGATGGCGGGCGAACTGGGAATGAAGGTTGTGTTTGCGTCTGAAAATGTGGGAGAGGCAACGCGGCATGCCCTTGCTATGGCAGAAAGTAATGATCTTGTGCTCGCCACGGGGTCGCTGTCGGTGGCGGCTGAAGTGACGGAAGAGGTGCAGGATATTCCGCCTGAGCTGTATCCGTATATGAGTATGCCGCGTCGGTAACAGATAACAAATATATGATAATTCTGTACTTTCCGCTAACATAAACATGCGGAATTTCAGGCATATCGATTGAAAATAGTGCGATTTCAATTCTGGACACTTCGTAAAGCCCCGGGAGAATGGCAATGAGCAACGGAAGAAGACGAGTCGTCATCACGGGAATGGGCGCGGTCACACCGCTGGGCGACTCGATAGACGAATACTGGGCAAGCCTCGTAAAGGGTAAGTCCGGCATCGGTCCCATGACGCTCGCGGACCCCACCGACTTCCCCTGCAAGGTAGCGGGCGAGATACCGGACTTCGACCCCGGCAAGTACATCGACCGACGGGAGGCGAGACGCATGGCGCGCTTCTCGCAGACGGCGGTTGCGGCCGCGGCGCTGGCGATTGAAGACGCTGGACTGGACCTGTCCACAGAGAACGAAGAGCGCATGGGCGTGGTTATGGGCAACGGCAATGGCGGCTTTCCCGATACTGAGGCAAACGCCCGCACGTTGTTCAACCGCGGCGGCATGCGCGTCAGCCCCTTCTTTATTCCCATGATTCTGCCGAACATGGCGGCGGCGAATGTGAGCCGCCTATTTGGCCTGAAAGGCTACACGTCAACAGTAATTACGGCATGCGCTGCGGGCAATCAGGGTATCGGCGAGGCTGCGGAGGCTATACGGCGCGGCGCGGCGGACATCGTGCTTGGCGGCGGCTGCGAGGCGGGCATCTGCCAGCTTGGGCTTGGCGGGTTCAACGTCATCAAGGCGCTAAGTCGCAGCGACGTCCCGCCAGAAAAGGCGAGCCGACCGTTCGACGCCAATCGTGACGGCTTCGTGCCCGCAGAAGGCGCTGCCATTCTTGTGCTTGAGAGCCTTGAGCATGCGATAGACCGGGGCGCTGAAATCGTCGCCGAGGTCGCGGGTTACGGCGTATCGTCGGACGCATTTCATGCCGTGCAGCCGGACGAAGACGGCGCAGGCGCGGCGCGCGCGATGCGCTGGGCTATCGAAGACGCCGGTCTGAACACCTCCGATATCGACTACATCAATGCACACGGCACGTCCACGCCCAAGAACGACATGGTTGAGACGCTTGCAATCAAGAAGACTTTCGGGGATGCTGCGTACAATGTACCGATCAGCTCGACGAAATCCATGATTGGACATGCGCTGGGCGGAGCGGGAGCGCTTGAGGCGGTCGCCTGCATCAAGACGATACAGGACGGAGTTATTCATCCTACGATAAACTACGAGACCGCGGACCCGGACTGCGACCTGGACTATGTGCCGAACAAGGCGCGAGAGGCAAGCGTTGACACGGTGCTTTCGAACAGCTTCGGCTTCGGTGGACAGAACGCCTGCGTGGTGTTTAAGGCGTTCGAGGAATAAACGACAGGCGCAAGGCGGCGTATCCAACTGCAAAAGAAGAGGGGATGACTCAGTCATCCCCTTCGTTATTGTCTTCCCTGTTAATCGCTGTTAGTTCGCGACGGCTTCCTTGACCATATCGCTCAACATCAGCTGCATCGCCATCGTGTGGCTACACTCACCGCGACTGGTGAAGTAGTAGCAGTTGCAACTCCATTTTCCCGACTCGTAAGAGATTTCGTGGTCTGAATTGTCGCCGCGGAATGTCGCCTGACAATTCATAAGTGTGACTCGCCCTTCCTGTGCGGCGTAGTCCTTGGCCTTTTCCATCTTCCTTACGAGGCTTGAGTCCATAGAGTGCCCTCCTTAATAGCCGGCAATTCAGCCAACTCGGTGTCTGCTGCGCAGTTCATCTTGTCGTGTCCTAATTCTATATTCCTGCATTGGGCAGCGTCAATTATTCTGCCCGCAAATTCGGGGTTCGGAAGGACTGAAATCACTCAATACCTTGTCATCGGTGTGCTTCTGCCGTAATGTATAGTGCGGCATTTCACAACAGCCAGCGTTGGCAGCCACATATCACCTGAGGAGGGACGGTGACGACACCATGAGAGCAGCACGAATTGCAGGCCCTAAGAGATTTGAAATCGAAGAAGTGGACGTTCCTGAAATAATTGACGGCGAATGCCTCATCAAGCTGGAAACCTGGTCGGTGTGCGGCAGCGACATCCGCCACGCCTACGGTCCCGTCCATCCTGAAGAAGAGTACCCCATGCGAGTCGGCGGACCTTGCCACGAGGCGGCAGGCACCATTGTAGAGAGCCGTTCAGACAAGTTCTCGGTAGGCCAGCGCGTCATCGTGCTGCCTGGTCCCAGGACCGGCGGCGGACTGGTAGAGTATATCAACGGTGACGAAGGGCGCATGGCGGCATTGCCGGACCACGGCGACCTGACAAGCTGGGTGATGTGCCAGCCGTCCGGCACGGTGCTGTACTCCTGCCAGCAGATGGGCACGATTCTCGGCAAGGACGTGCTGGTGATGGGGCAGGGCAGCATCGGCCTGTCGTTCACCGCTATATGCGCGCGCGCGGGCGCTCGCAAGGTCATCGCCGCCGATCTGTTCGACTACAGGCTGGAGTTCGCCAAGCGATTCGGCGCGACCCACACCATCAACCCGACAAAGGACAACCTCGACGAGGCGGTGATGGAACTCACAGGCGGGCAGGGCGCGGATATCACCGTCGAGGCGGCGGGCTACCGGGACTGCCTCGAAGCCACCCTGCGACTGGTCAAGAACCTCGGCAAGGTCATCATCTTCGGCATACAGGAGAACGCATCCGAGGATCGTGTGCCGCTCGACACATCGCTCTTCCTGCGAAATGCGCCCACCATCATCCCGACGCAGGGCGCGACCAGCGGCGACCCGATCACGCACATCGAGACGATGATCGATCTGAAGGAGCGCGGCTGGTGGGACCCGGGCGAGATGGCGACGCACCTGATGAAGTTCGACGACGTGCAGAAGGCTTATGATATGTACGAAGCGCGCGAGGACGAGGTCATCAAGTCGGTGATGACGCTGTAACGGGAGTCAGCATCGATTAACAGGATGGGGAGGATGTAGGGGATAGGGTAAAAGAACGGGTTTGGAGCGCCCCTTCACTGGGAAGAGTGGAGGGGCGCACGTTTTGTACTTCAAGAAGTCTGCTAAAATTGTGTGAGACATTGCATACAGAGGAATGAAATGGGAAATCCTGAGCATGTCAGATGGATACTTGAAGGGGTGGAAGCTTGGAACGAGCGGCGGAGCCTTGAGTCCTTTGAACCAGATTTTGAAGGGGTGAATCTATATAGCGAATTCCGAGACGCTGGGAAAATTGAACGCTTTGGGATTATTCCATTAGACGGGATTGACCTAAACAGGGCTAAACTCGCGAATACTGATCTTAGTTATGCCTACTTAGCAAACGCTGACTTTGAATTCGCGGAACTTTCTAACGCGTGGCTTGCTGACTCATACCTCGTAAACGCTAACTTCAGAGCGGCCAAACTTATTGGTGCCTGGCTTGAGGGTGCTAACCTTGGCTCTGCAGATCTAAGGGACGCAGATCTCACTGACGCCAAGCTGATTAATGCTGATCTAACAGATGCAAAAATCGATGATACCAATTTCAGATGCGCTAACCTCATCAACGCTGATCTAAGGGACGTTAATCTCTGTGATGCCATCGACCTCAGTGAGGTCAATTTCGCTGGTACGCAACCTTACAAAGCAAATCTATTCTCCAGCGATGACACTATCACTCCGAGAAGGCGTTCAGGGAGACGGCCACTTATTCGAACTGCCGAAACACTGCTAAGACAGATCAAGAGACTCAAGAAGTATCACGGGGAAACCTATGATGACGATTTTGCTCTCTACTTCAGAGGGCACGACAACTACGCTTGGGGACTAAGTCCTTCGGTAATGAGGAAGAAACACTTAGAAGCTGCAGAAGGAGAAATGCTGCGTGATCTTATTGCGCGAAGACCTGGGGAGTTTACCGGAACGATTGCAGCACTAGAACAATGGGTGCTGGTACAACACCACGGCCTACCTACTCGTTTCCTAGATGTTACCCGTAATCCGCTAGTCGCGCTGTTAAACGCCTGTCAAGACGATAAGCACATTCATAAGAACGGCGCGTTGTACATTTTTGCTGTTCCCAGACCACTGGTCAAGACCTTCGATAGCGATGCGATCAGCGTGATTTCGAATCTGGCTAAACTGACTTCAACTGAACAGAGACTACTGCTAGGCAGAGACAAGAAAGTATTAATCAGCGAAAGGGATTCCCATAACTTCGTGGGCAGTTCGGCAAGGCTCCGGCTATACCAGCAGATTCGAATTGAAAAACCGTACTTCGCAAATCGGATAGACATTCGAGACCTGTACAAGGTCTTCGTTGTAGAACCCAAGCAGTCGTCAGAACGAATTCGAGCACAGTCTGGCGCATTCTTGGCGTCTGCTTTTCACAGCAGATTCGAAAGAGACGAAGTTCTGCGTTGGAACAACAGAATTCCGGTCTATGCAGACTACAAGCTAGAGATTCCGACGGAGGCTAAAGAGGACATCCTTGAGGAACTGGAACTATTAAACATCACGAACGAGACTCTTTTCCCGGGGCTAGATTCGTCTGCCAAAGCCGTGAAGGATCTCTATGACAGACGCGAACAGACTCCTGATGAGGAAAACGATCCGCCATCGTAGAAACATGGATTGACAGAATAGTGAGACTGTCAATCCATCGCTGTGTTCAGGAAAGGAGCACTGATCTACGGCCTATCTGTCCGGATACAGCTTCAGCACGTCCTCCTGCGGCGGGTAGTATTTGCCCGGCGCTACGCCCTCAGTCTCTATCATCCCCTTGATGTGCTCTTCGGCCCATTCGTGCTCTTCCACCCAGTCGATGACCTGCTCTACGACGCACTCTGGCACCACGACCACGCCGTCGTCGTCCGCCACTATCAGGTCGCCGGGGCGCACCGCTACTCCGCCGCAGCCAATGGTTACGTTCGCCTCGAAGGGGTCTATCTCGTCCGCGCCGCCCATCGGCGTCCTGCCGCCTGCGAATACCTTCAACCCGTAGTCTTTCACGATGTCGAGGTCGCGTATGGAGGCGTCAGTTACCAGGCCTGCCGCAGATTGCATCTTCAGTTGCAGCAGCTTCACATCCCCGCCGATAGCCGCGTACTTCTTGCCCATGCCGTCTATCACCAGCACGTCGCCCGGCTCGCACGAACCCATCGCCTCGTACTCGGGCGAGTCCGCGCCGCGATGCGTTTCGGCGATGATGTCCTTGCGCGGCGGGATGAAGCGCAGTGTCTTCGCGCGCCCGACGAGCATGCCGCCCGGCGTGAAGGCGTGGACGTCACGCATGAAGCACGGCTCGTAGCCCATAGCCCGCACCGCGCTGTACACGGTCGCGCCCGCGACGTTCTTGTACCGCTCGATGATTTCCGGTGTGATTACGCTGTCTGTCATATTGAACTCGCTCCTTGAATGGTCTTAACCGTCCTTAATCGTCTTGTGAGTGTCGCCTCAGATACTCGGCAGGCCGGATAATTTCCACGCCCTCTATGACCATGCCAAAATAATCACCAAAGTCTTGTGCGTCTCCTGTAATCAGATGCGTTGCTTGGGCTGCTATCGCGGCCTGCATAACCGGAATATCCTTTTGCCGAAGGGACGCCATGCTGTCGGGAAGGCGAATGTGTTCGTAGTTCTCCACAATCCGGATGTCTGTCAAAAGCCGTCGCAGTCTATTCAATCTCTCCGGTTGAACGACGTGGCGGCGTATTTCTTCCAAGATATAAGTCGAGATTATCAGGGTTGTGTGCGGTAGTAGCCACAGTTTCTGAAAGTCAGAGTCTTCGCTATATACAGCGGAAAACAAAATGTTTGTGTCAAGGAATATCCTATCTTCCAGATTAGCCATTCACACGTTTCCCGGATGGAGTTATGTGCAATATCTTATCCGGGTCAAGCCCCATCTTAATGACATCTTTTCGTGTGCGCTGGTAGTGCGCTTCGTCAATTGAGTTGGTCAATAGGAATTCAGCGATGCGCTCGTCCGTGTAATCTTCCATATCGAGCAGGCCCATCCAAGGCGGCTTTATCAGAATGCCGTCTCTGTGAGACTCCACGATAATCTCTTTGCCTTCCCCCAGGCCCAGGCGCTTACGCATACGTTCGGGAAGTGTAACAGTCCCGCCCTTGCCGATTTTTGTCTTGTGGACATCTGCCATGGCTTCCCTCCCCTTACCTTTCCATAGATACTAACATGGCGGGTGGGAGGGAGACAGGAAATACCCATAATCCTGCAATTTACGCGCCGTTAATCCATGCCGCCATTGCCTGTGGTAATATAGGCGTTGCGAAAACCAAATCTAACCCCAAAGAGGTGATACACATGGTGACAATGCTCCCGAAGGAAGATTATAAGGTCGTCGGCACGCGCCCCGTGCGGCACGACGGCGTTGACAAGGTTACGGGACGCGCCCTTTACGGCGCGGACATGAACCTCGCGGGGCTGCTGCACGGCAAGGTGCTTCGCAGCCCGCATGCGCACGCCCGCATCAAGTCCATCGACACGAGCAGGGCGGAGGCGCACCCCGACGTGAAGGCTGTCGTTACATCGGCTGATCTCGCGCCGATGTCTCCGATTCCGCAGGTCGCGCAGCAGGGCGTCCCCATCGGGGAGAATATACTCGCAAAGGACAAGGTGCTCTACAAGGGACACCCCATCGCTGCAGTCGCAGCCGTTAATGCTCACGTCGCGGAAGAGGCTCTCGCGCTCATTGACGTCGAGTACGAGGTTCTGCCGAGCGTCTCCGATGTGGAGGAGGCGCTGAAGCCGGACGCGCCGGCACTGCACGAGCACTGGATCGAGCGCGGCGGCGACGGCATGATCGCCGCGAGCAAGAACATCGCGGACCACGAGCAGCACATCTTCGGCGACATAGACGCCGGATTCGCGGCAGCCGACCAGGTTTTCGAGCGCGAGTACCGCACCAAGACCGTGCATCAGGGCTACATCGAGCCGCACACCGCTACCGCTCTATGGGCGGCTGACGGAGCGCCCAACGACCGCCTCACCATCTGGAGCAGCAGCCAGGGCCACTTCGCCATGCGTGACAGCACAGCGCAGGTGCTCGGCATCCCGAACTCGCAAATAAAGGTCGTCCCAATGGAGATCGGCGGGGGCTTTGGCGGTAAGACTCTCGCATACCTAGAAGCCGTATCGGCCGTGCTGTCCCGCAAGAGCGGCAAGCCCGTCAAGTCCACGATGACACGGATAGAGGTGCTGGAAGCATCCGGGCCCACGGCTGGCGGTCACCTGAGATGCAAGATTGGCGTAACGAATGAGGGACGCATCACCGCCGCGCAGATTTACTTCGCGTTTGAAGGTGGAGCGTATCCCGGCGCACCGCTGCCAGGCTCCTGCGCCGCCGTATTCGCGCCGTACTACATCGAGAATGTGCAGATCGACGGCTACGACATCATGACGAACAAGCCCAAGACGGCGGCGTACCGCGCTCCGGGCGCTCCGATAGTCTGCTTCGCTTCCGAGAGCCTGCTGGATGAGATCGCGCAGGCGCTTGGTATGGACCCGATGGAACTCCGCACGCTAAACGTCGCCACTCCGGGCACGCGTCGGGCAGACGGCGTGATGAACGGCCCTATCGGCGCGAAAGAAACGATGGAAGCCGTGATGGCACACGATCACTTCAACACGCCTCTTGAGGGCCCCAACCGAGGTCGCGGCGTAGCGATGGGCTTCTGCCGCAACAACTCCGGCATGGCGTCCGCCATCGCCAACGTGCTGTCGAACGGCTCGGTCAGCCTCATCGAGGGCAGCATGGACATCGGCGGCTCGCGCACAGCCGTGGCGCAGATGTTTGCCGAGACGCTTGGACTGCCTATTGAGGATGTCATCCCCACTGTCGGTGATACCGACTCCGTGGGCTTCACATCCACATCCGGCGGCAGCGGCGTCGCATACAAGTCCGGCTTCGCGGCGTTCGAGGCTGCCAACGACGTTAAGCGACAGTTCATCCAGCGCGCGGTGATGCTCTGGGAAGCAGGCGAAGACGATGTGGAGTATGTGGACGGTGAACTACGCCACAAGTCCGACACCGAACTCACCATGTCCTTCAAGGAACTCGCCTCCCGCATGCCGGAGACGGGCGGGCCCATCGTAGGCAGGGCGAACTTGAACCCCGGTGGCTCGGCCGGCTCCTACGCCGCCAACATCGTGGACGTGGAAGTTGACCCCGAGACCGGCAAGGTCGATATCCTGCGCTTCACCGCGTTCCAGGACGTGGGCATCGCCGTGCATCCCAGCTACGTCGAGGGGCAGATTCAGGGCGGCACGGTGCAGGGCATCGGCTGGGCGCTCAACGAAGAGTATTACATGAGCGACGACGGCGCGATGCTCAACAGCAGCCTGCTGGACTATCGCATGCCCACGGCGCTCGACCTGCCGATGATTGACGCTGTTATGCTGGAAGTGCCGAATCCGGCGCACCCGTTCGGCGTAAAGGGCGTCGGCGAGGCGAACATCGTGCCGCCGCTGGCAGCGCTCGCCAACGCCATACATGACGCGGTTGGCGTCCGCATGTACGACCTGCCCATGAACCCACAGGCGGTGACGAAGGCAATCGCCGAGAACGAGTAGGGCGCAACAATAGCGTTACAAGCCTATGCTAGTATGATGGGGACGGCTTTCGGGTCGTCCCCATTTGCTACATACTATCTGACAGTCGCAGGTGTAACCATGAAGAAGAGATTGACGCTCACCATCGACGAAGAACTCATCAAGCGAGCCAAGTACTATTCTCAAAAGCGCGGCAAAACGCTTTCGCAGACGGTGGAGGATTACTTCGCCGTGATGGGACATCCGATAGAGATGAACGAAGAAGAGTTGTCGCCGGAAGTGCGCTCGTTAATGGGCATCCTTGAGGGCTACGACAAAATGGGCTATGATGGTGCGCTTGAAAAGAAGTACCTGTGAGAGTCTTATTCGACACCAACGTCGTCCTAGACGCGATACTCAGAAGACAGCCTCATGCGTTGGTGGCCGCTCAATTGATTGAGTATGTCAGGCAAGTGCAAATTGAAGGAGTGTTGTGTGCGACAACTGTGACGACAATTTACTACTTCTTGTCACGCAGATTCAATGAATCCGAGTCGCGCCAGTACATTATGACACTATTGGATATGTTCTCCGTCGCGCCCGTTAGGCCTGACATACTGCTGGATGCGCTCACGTCCTCTTTGCCAGACTACGAGGATGCCGTCATTCACGAAGCTGCTCGGCGAGTACGAGCAGAAGGAATTGTTACCCGTGATCCGCGTGGATTCCAGGACTCAACCATTCGCATTTATGCCCCTGATGAGTTATCTCAAAGCCTCTATGCACGTTATGATAGTTGAACTGCCCCAAAACAGCGCCATTGAAATCGCCCCTGCCGATTAGGGTTGGTAGGGGCGATTGCTATTTAATTTAATGCATCGGATTAAAACGTGCGGTGGTCAGCCACACACTTACTGTTGTTGCTGCTGCGCGAACCGCCTGTATATTTCCTCGTCGCTCAGCGATTCCCGCCCGAACCACTTGTCTTCGATTACCTGACCGGAATCCGCGATCCTGCCTATCACGACGGTTGCCGCGTCTATGACCTGTTGCGGCGTCTCGATTTCCTCGACGGGCAGGTCCTCCAAGTCCAGTATTGCCTCGGTCAGCGCGCGCATCAGCTCAACAGGCGCTACCTGTGTCGCCGCCAGCCGCGCCTTGATCAGGCTCTGCAGCACTGATGACCCGGAGTTTCGCAGTAGAAGCTCAGCCGCAACTTCTTCTCTCACCTCGACCGACACTCCAAGCGAGCTTGCCAGATCACACAGGCAATCCACCAGGGTGTCGCAGCCTCCGCCTTCACGCAGCGCCTGCTTCGCGGCAGTATCCATTCCCCGCGCTATGCTCTCCGCCCGCTCCATCCATCTGCCTAGCCAGATGAGGTTATAAGCCCTGGAATCCGTCAGCCAGTTATCCTTGGCGACGCTCAGGGATCGCGGCTCTTCCATCGTCTGAATCACTCTTCAGCCTCCGAAGCAATTGTCCTCTCCGGGACGGGACTCACTCGTGAACTCCGTCTCTTGTAGAGGACCGGTATATGGGACATTTTCGCGCTGTATCTATTCTAGTATTGTGATGGCTGGAATGTGTTATCCAAATGTTAACTTTTGATTCGCCTATGTTATCTTGATTCTTGATGAAAGACGCGATCAGGCAGATTTCGCGTTCTCTATCAGGCTCATCGCATCGTCGAATGATACGCTTTCCGCGGACGGGGTTACCTGTGCTACCACCACATCAAGCCAGCCTGTGCCCTTGGAGATGAACGATCCCTCGACCGGTGACGCCTGCGTATAGTCGCGCCCCACGGCGAACTTGACCAGGTCTCTGCCCCTGACGATGAACTGCCCGCGCGTGGGGTCAGAAGGCAGCCAGCCCTGCGTGGGGTGCAGGAACTCCAGCCATGCATGCGTCTCGCCGACCTGTCCGCTCATCAGCCCGCTCACGTAGCGCACCGGAATACCCAGCGAACGCAGCATGCCCATCGCGAGGTGCGTCATATCCTGGCAGACGCCCTGGCGTGTCTGCAGCACTTGTTCCGCTGTCGTCGCGACCGTCGTGCTGCCCTGGATGTAGGCAATGTTGTCGTACACCCAGCCGACAATGCTGTCCACGACCTCCAGCAGTCCGGCGCGCTGTCCCGCGACATCCCACGCGGCATCCGCAACCATCTCCGGGTGCACCATCGGCGTTGGCGAGAGGAACTCGTCCGCGCTCGCATCGTACTGCAGCGCGCCCATCGTTACTTCTTCAATGGCTGATGGTGGACTGCTGAGCTGCACGCTTCCCACGCCGAGGATCGTCAGCTCTCTATGCGGAGACGTCAGGCGGACGCGGTGTGTCGGGTTGCCCATCCTGTCTTTGTACTGCACGGGCCTTGTGGCGGGCACTGTTATTACCGCCGACGTCAATGGCGTCTGGTATGAGTCCGCGCATGCCGAGATACGCAGAAAGTTGTCGTTGAGAATGACGGTATCGGTATAGACATAGCGGGCGCCGTAGGTGTAGCTGACTGCCGCGCCCGTATCGCTTACCGAACCACCCAGGTAGGCTTGCATAGGCCACCCGATGAGTTATTCGTGACGCGGTTGCCCGCCCGCGATACCCTCGTCAGTCCCCCCGGGAACGCCGTGGCTTCGCCGCGTCCGTTTTGCACCGCATACACGCGCAAGTCTATGTAGCGGTCGTCGTACTCCCCAGCCCCTTCGTCGAAAATAACATGCTGCGCGAACTCAATCGTCTCCTGCGCTATCATCGCGCGCGGGTTCTCGATTATCTGCCGCGCGAGCTGCGCCCGGTAGCTTCCTCCCAGGTCGGGCATGATGAACACACCCAGCCCGCCGTAGCCCTGGCGCGTCTTCAGCACCATCTTGTCCAGGTTCTCCAGCACATGGGCGCGGCTCACCGCGTCGTCCAGGTCGTAGCTCGTGCCCTGATCGAGTATCGGCTCTTCCTCCAGGTAGTGCCGGATCATGTCCGGCACCCAGAGGAATGCCAGCTTGTCGTC
This sequence comes from Dehalococcoidia bacterium, assembly GCA_965203955.1. GTDB lineage: Bacteria > Chloroflexota > Dehalococcoidia > Lucifugimonadales > JADFKI01 > Bin90. Next base: position 1,795,766 of record OZ241923.1, read on the forward strand.
CGCCACGCTCGTTCCCATTCCGTTCACCAGCACGACTTTACCATTCAGGTAGGCATCCGTCAGCCCCGGCACGAAAATCTCAAGGTCCTCCACCCGACGATATATCAGATCGACGTGCACATCGCCGTCCAGCGTCTTCATCCGCACGTCGCCATCGTGCCCGATGTAGAGGTCGCTGCCTTCCACAAGTGGAATTTCCAGCAACTCGGAGAGATAGCGATGTTCGAAGAACGCGGAACCGAACTTGCTGTCCGTCAGCAGTACGCACAACGGCTCCGGGTTGTCGCACAGGGATGTGAACAGATCGAGATAAGTGGCTCGTATGTCGTAGGGCACGATGTCGTAGCTTTCGCTCAGCTCCGGGAACAACTCCCTTACCATCTCCAGCGACTTCAATTGGTATGTGATGCCGGATGGAATTCGCAGGTTGTCCTCCAGCACCACGTACTTGCCGTCGCGCTGCTGCACCAGGTCTATGCCGTAGATATGCACGAATACGTCCTTCGCCGGACGAAACCCCTGGAACTCCGGGTAGAAATACTGGCAGGAATAGACAACATCGTCGGGAACTACATTCTGCTCCCCGGCGTACAGGTCCAGCAGGAACATGTTCAGTGCCTTGAGCCGCTGCTCAACGCCCGCCTTGATGGTCTGCCACTCGTCCAGTTCGATGATGCGAGGTATCCAGTCGGTCGGCACCGGGCGGAACTCTTTCGGGTCGAGCGCGAAAGAAAAGGCGTCCAGTTCAACTTCGCGCTTCGCCTTCTGCCAGCGTTCGAGCATCCCGTCTTCGCCCAGACTGTCGAGCGATGTCATCAGGTCGGCATAGAGAGGCCGAAGCTCCCCCGTTTCGGTGCGATACTCGCTCACCGCAGCCTCGCTATGCCCAGGTAAGTGCGCCATGATGCCTGCCTCCAGTCACCGCAAATGCTACCATATTCACAGAATCCGACAGGCGATTATCCTGCCCGCCTAACATTCCGATACATGATACAACAGACATGTTACATCCGTGTAACCTATTTCACCAATTGTGGCGCAGGTCTGCTTTTATTCGGCAACCTTATCCACGCGCGTGCCGGCAATCAGGTCATGGATCGTCCTATGGTCTGCCCTGAATATGAACAGCGCATCCACCAGCCAGTAGATGCCGCCGACAAAAGGGATACCTGTGAGAATCCCGTGCAGGATAGTCCTGAGCAGCACAAGGCGCGCCCAACCGGGGTGCATGCCTGTAACGCTGTCAATTATGCGGACCTTCATCGCTATCTTCCCGATTGTTTGCCCGCGCGATCCAAGTAGAACCATCTGAATGACGAAGACAACGATGGCAGAAATGACAGCCAGCACGACAGCGGCAATTTCGCCGCCGAAAGCGAGAAAGCCGACGATTCCCGCGACAACCGCGACAGCGAAGTAAATCAGGGCGTCTATTATCACCGCAACCAGTCGCACCCACGGGCTCGCCAATTCGCTCGCCGGTTCGTCCGCCGATATACCTCCCGTCTCATCAGGTCTGTACGCCATCACTAACCCCCTTCTTTAGAGAACCCCGACAACATAGCAAGCAAACTATACGCTGTGCTATCAGGTGTCAAGAGAGATGCGGGCGCGTGGATGGAGTGCCAGCGCCTATCCGCTCTTCGCCAACCAGTCTATGCTGAAGGCTGACTTCATTCGACAGTTGGCATAGTAGGGAAGTGCGGCGATGTTGGCATTCGTGGACGAATCGGGAAATACGGGTGATAAGGTGCTAGTTGGCTCCAGCGCCTATTTCGTCGTTGCTGTTGTTGTTTTTCAGAACGACGAAGGTGCTTTTACGTGCAGCAACGCAATCGAACAACTTCGGCAAGAGCACAGCAGACCCGCAAGCTATGAGTTCCATTACGCTGAGAACTCTCTCAGAGTCAAGGAAGCGTTTCTGAGAAGGGTCGCGCCGCACCCCTTTTCCTATTACGTCTTTGCAATTGACAGAGACCCCGTTGAGTTGGCTGATACAGGATTACACACAGCACCACAATATGGTAAGGAACTCTACAAATTTTCCATACTGAGAGCGATTGAGAGCGCTCTGCCGCATCTGAAAGATGCCAATATAATCATTGACGAGAGCGGTGGCAGGAACTTTAGACGCGAATTGGTAACATATCTACGCCAAAGCCTGCGAGACGAAACCACGGAGCGGTCCATCAAACGGATTAGGACGCAGGACTCAAAAGGGAGCAATCTATTGCAATTGGCGGATTATGTTGCGGGAATTGTGAATCGCTCCTTGCAAGGCAAACAGAGAGAGTCAAACTTCTTGCGCCGATACTTGATGCCACATGAAGCGGGTAGGCAATTGTGGACAGGGGAGCGGCCAAAATGATGACTGAACCCTATCCTCTCACTTGAAGAGGCAGGCACCCATGAAGGGCGCTTTTCGGGTTCAGCCCAATTCACATACTATTCTATCGGAATTGAGGTTATTGTCAAGGAATTCAGAGCCAAATGATGACTGAACCCTAGCCTGCCATCTAAAGGGAAGGCACACTCCCCAGTTAAGGAGACTGTTCGGATTCAGCCCAATTCCACTTTCATTCTACAAATGCTATGGTGTCTGTCAAGGGTTATAATCCAATTCCAACCACCATCTGCAACTTCCCCTTGCAAAGGCGGCTACCATGACCACTTACAGATACTACCGTTGGGACGGCAGCCAGCAGGTCTTCAGCATGGACGCCGATGACCTCATGAACTCCATCGCCGACGACATCCTAGATCACGGCGACCCGGAGCGCGCCCTGCGCTCCCTCTTCCAGCGCGGCATCGACGACAGCCAGGGGCAACACGCGCCAGGCCTGCGCGACCTGCTTGACCGCCTGCGCCAGCAGCGCCAGCAGCAGCTTGAGCGCTACAACCTTGACTCCCTCATGGACGACATCAAGGAGCAGCTTCAGGATGTCATCGACACCGAGCGCAGGGGTATCGAGAGCCGCCTCCAGGACGCCGAGCGGCAGATGCAGGAAGCGGGCGAGGACGCCGACCACCTGCAAGCGCCGATGCAGATGCTACAAGAGCGCGCGCAGCGCAACACCGACACGCTAGACTCCCTTCCGAACAGTCCCGGAGGCCAGATTCAGCAGCTTCAGGAGTACGACTTTATGGACCCGGAGGCGCGCGACAAGTTCAACGAACTGCTGGACGCGCTCAAGCAGCAGATGATGCAGAACTTCTTCCAGGACATGAAGCAGCAGCTTCAGAACATGTCGCCGGAGGACATGGAAGGCTTGAAGAACATGATCCAAGCCTTGAACCAGATGCTGCGCGACCGAGCCATGGGCGAAGACCCGGACTTCGAGGGCTTCATGGAGCAGTACGGCGAATACTTCGATCCGAACCGTCCCGCGAGCCTCGACGAGCTTATCGAGCAGCTCCAGCAGCAGATGGCGGCGATGCAGTCGCTGATGGACAGCATGTCGCCGCAGATGCGAAACGAGCTTGAGTCCATGCTCGGCGCGGCAATAGACCCGGAGTTCATGGACGAAATAGCCGAACTCGCGGACATGATGTACGACATGTTCCCCTTCGACGACATGACGGGCGAGTACCCCTTCATGGGCGAAGAGTCCATGACGCTCGACTCCGCGATGGAGCTTATGGGCGAACTGCGCGATATGGACCAGCTTGAGCAGCAGGTGCAGCAGGTCATGCGCAACGGCAACATCGAAGACCTCGACCTCGACAATGTAGAAGAGATAATGGGCGAGGATGCCCGCCGCCAGCTTGAGCAGCTTCAAAGGCTCATCCAGCAGCTCGAAGAGGCAGGCTACCTCAAGCGGCAGGGCGACAGGCTGGAACTCACGCCGCGCGGCATCCGCAAGCTCGCGCAGCAAGCATTGCGTGAAGTCTTCTCAGAGCTGAAGAAAGACCGCATGGGACGCCACGAAATCTACTCGCGCGGCGACGGCGGCGAGTGGACCGGCGAGACGAAGCCCTACGAGTTCGGCGACGCGTTCGACATAGATCTGCACCGCACGCTGTTCAACTCCACGCTGCGAAACGGACCCGGCACGCCGCTCCGCATCAGCCCTGATGACTTCGAGATTCAGCACACCGAGCACATGACGCAGACGGCGACCGCCTTGCTCATAGACCAGAGCCGCTCGATGGGCATGTTCGGCAGCTTCGCGGCTGCGAAGAAGGTCGCCCTCGCCCTGTACTGGCTTATACACAGCCAGTACCCGCGCGACTACCTGTACATCATCGGCTTCTCAGACTACGGCATGGACATCGCAACCGACGACCTCGCCGACCTGACCTGGAACGCATGGGTCTCCGGCACGAACATGCAGCACGCCCTCATGCTCGCGCGGCAGGCGCTGTCACGCCAGAAGGTCGCCACCAAGCAAATCCTGATGATTACCGACGGCGAGCCGACCGCCCACCTCGAACACGGGCGCGCCTACTTCAGCTACCCGCCAAGCTGGCGCACCATCGAGGAGACGCTGAAGGAGGTCAAGCGCTGCACACAGGAAAACATCACCATCAACACCTTCATGCTTGAGCACAACTACTACCTGATGGACTTCATCGACAAGATGACGCGCATCAACAAGGGCCGCGCCTTCTACACCGACCCCAGCCAGCTCGGGCGCTATGTAATGGTGGACTACCTTCGCAGCCAGCGCAAGCGGGTGGGTTAGTCTGGGGCTAACATCTATGCTCATGATGAACAGGATTAGCGTGGTTGGGAGGACATCATGACCAAGTGGTGGCTCATCGGCGCGGCGGTGTTCTTAGTCGTTCTGCTAATCGCAAGCATCGTGCTCGCCCTGACATCGCAGGAGACCGAGTTCGCGCCCGGCACGCCTGAGCGCGCGGTGCAGGACCTGCTGCGCGCCTCCGAGAGCGACGACATCGAGGCGGCTTATGGCATGCTATCCGCAGAGCTTCAAGAAAAGTGCGAACTCAAGAACTTCGCGGACGGTGGCAGATACCGCTCCGGGGACGACCGCGACATCCGCGCCACTCTGCGTGACACCAAAGTCGTCGATGACATCACCTTCGTAAACGTGGAGGTGACGCGATTTCGCAGCAGCGGTCCCTTCGACAGCGGCGAGTCATCCTTCGGCAGACGCTTTGAACTCAGACAGGAAGGCGGCGAGTGGAAGTTCACCGAATACCCTTGGCCCTACGACTACTGTCCCGACTCCGACGAGTAAGCGCGTCCTGATCGAAAGCCTTTCAATCCTCTCTATCTCGGCCATTGATGTTAGGTCGTTGCGCGGACATTTCGAAATTCAGTCCGTCATTCCTGCGGAAGCAGGAATCCAATGGCTTTGATATAGGGTAAATGACACGAAATCGGCTGCATTTTTACGGCTCTGGATTCCCGTTTTCACGGGAATGACGGAAATGTCCACAGAGCCTAGCAACCCTCTGTGAAAGGGAATCCCCCATGTTCTTTGACGGCTTTGACATCCTGATATTCGTCTTCGGTATTCTCGGCATACTCGTGCCCATCGCGCTGATAGCCTTGATAATCTACGGCATCGTGGTCTGGAGACGCCGCGCCTCCGAACATGCCCGTGAAGAGGACACGGACTCCGGCATCGGCACGGTGCGCCGCCTGTACTTCTACGTCGTAGCCTTCGTATCGCTCATGATGACGGCAAGCGGTGTTGTGCTGCTCTTGCAATTCGTCCTCGACAGCATTACAGGCGACAATCTGATCTCAGACTCCACCACAAGGCTTGCCGCCGGCGCATCGCTCCTGATAGTGGGCGCGCCCCTGTGGTACTTCCACTGGCGCTACATACAGCGCACTGTGGTCGAGCAGCCCGTTGAGACGCGCTCCTTACTGCGAAAGCTGTACATCTACATCACGCTCGCCGTAGCGGGCAGCATCCTCATCTATACTGCCCTGAACGTGTTGAACTGGATATTTCGCACGGACGACTTCAGCGGCTACGACATAGCCGCGTTCGTTGTCTGGAGCGTCGTTTGGGTGTTCCACTGGCTGGTCGAGGAGCACGAGGGCCAAGCCTCACCTGAGACCATTGCAATCCGCCGCCTGTACATCTACATCGCGTCTCTGGTCGGGCTGGTTATGCTCTCGCTTGGCGTCGGGCGCGTGCTCTATTTCATACTGCTGGAGGGCTACAACGCCTTTGTATCAACGCCTCTGCTCAGCGGCGATTCGGGGCTGTGGCGGCATGCCATGCGCGAGATGCTGGCAGTCGCAATCGTGGGCGCGGCGACATGGGCGCTCCACTGGCTGTACATAGCGCGCCGCGACTTCGACAGCGTCCTGCGGCAGGTATATCTGTACATCTTCGCCATTCTCGGCGGTGTGGTGGCGACCCTGACTGCGTTCGGCATCATCATCCACGAATTTTTGACTTGGGCATTCGGCACATACAGCGCGGATACTGTCGCGCAGCACTTCGAATTTCTGCCCGGTTCGGTCGCTATGCTGGCCGGAGGCGCGGCGTTGTGGGCATACCACTGGCACAGAGTTCGCTATGAGACGGGTGAGTCCGGCGGAACGACGCTGTCGGCGCGGCGCGCGTACACATACATCCTTACGGCGATAGGCACGGGCGCGCTCGCGGTCGCAATCTTCATGTTGGTCGGTGCCGTGCTCAAGCTCATTTTGGCGCAGTTCGGCGATGTGGTAGTCGGCGGCGATCAGTGGAAGCGTCCGCTCATAAACATCATCACGCTGGTGGTTCTGGGCGGTCCCGTCTGGGGATACTACTGGCGGAACATAGAGCGTCGCACGCTCGACATAGGCACGGACGAAAGGCAGGCGACCTCGCGCCGCATCTTCCTGTTCGCCGCGCTCGGCATCGGCGTGCTGGCGCTTTTGGGCAGCGTCAGCGCCCTGCTGTTCGTCTTCCTGCAAGACTTGTTCGACCTCTCACTCTCACTGGACACCGTGAACGATATGGTGGAGCCGGTCGCCATAATCGCCGCTGCCGCCGCGTTCCTGCCATACTACTGGGGAGTCTATCGCCAAGGCCAGGATGCCGCGCCTGACATAGAGCCTGAGTCTGTTCTAGAAGCTGCCGAAGGACAATTGCCCCGCAAGCAGGTAACCTTGCTCGCTGCTGTCGATGCAGACGCGCTGGTGACACAGATTCAAAGCGCGCTGGGCTACGACATAGACACGCTACCCTGGGCAGATTCCGACGCCGCCATGCCTGCACTCACGGACGAGGAATGTGCCCAGCTCGCGCAGTCCATCGCGGACGCGCCGGGCAGCTACGTGCTGCTGATACCCGATGGTGAAGGGGTGCGTGTGCTGTCCCACGACTAGCCCTGCATGCGGTTGATACGCTGCCAGCCCTTGAGAATAATGACACCCTATTATCGACATTCATCGCCATTGTGCTCAAGGGCGAAGCCGTCTCGATAGTATCCGCCGCCATAGCAGGCACATTTGAAGGAGGGGCTTTCATCGTGGTAATCGCATACGAAATGGTCAAGAGGGGCTTTGACAGGGGGCACAGTCAGGGACGAGCAGGGGCATTCGCCGAAGTCAACAGGGAACTGGCAGCCTACTACAAGCGTATGCAAGAGGCGAGAGAACGCGGCGAAGACTTCAACGAGCCGCCGCCCATGTTTGGCGATGACAAAGAGCAAGACTAACGCTCATATCTGCCACCGCCGCCCGCATTCCGCTCGATAGCCACCCACCGCAGTCTGTCGCAAGTGCGGCATTTGAACAGAGAGTATTTCCTCCCCCGAGCCGCTATGCGAGTCACTCCCACCTCGCCTGCGGGCCTTGTCGTTCCGCACTTCAGGCAGCGGACTTGCCAGCCCGGTGCCCAGTCACCGGTCTCTGCCGCCGTCACAATCGCATTATTAAGCGCCCTTGCCGCTCTTATGACCATACATTTAACCTCGCGGCGGCGGCACGGGCGGTATCGGAGGCACTTCGGGGGCAGTCCCATTCTCTGACGGGAACACCAGCTTCCGCACGGGGTAGTTAATCTCGATGCCCTCTGCCGTCAGCTGAGAGTGAATGACCTTCACCAGGTCGCTCGTCAGGTAGAAGCTCCCCAGCCTGTCGGTCGCCTGTACGAACACCCAGAAGCTGATGTTCGAGTCGCCGAACTCCTCGAACCCGAACCACGGCTCGCCATCTACCGCGTACTCGGATTCGTTCACCAGTTCCTGCGATGCCTCGCGCACCACGCTCTCCACCACATTCAGGTCCGAGTCGTAGCTCACGCCGCAATAGACCAGCACGTTCATCGCAGGCTCAGGGCTGTAGTAGTTCGTGACGATGCTGTTCGCCATCTGCGAGTTGGGGATAATCACAAGATTGTTGAACATCGAGCGAATCTTCGTGCTGCGCCATCCAACCTCCACCACATAACCCGACGGGCCTCCCTGAAGCTCGATGTAGTCGCCGACATTCAACTCCCCCTCGGTTACCACATAGGTGCCCGCGAAGAAGTTGGCAAGTGTGGGCTGCACCGCCAGCGCTACCGCCAGCCCGCCGATGCCCAAGCCGGCGAGAATCGGGCTTATCGGGATGTTCAGCACCGACAGCGCCATCAGAAAGCCGAGTGAATAGACGACAAGCGGCATGACGCGCTTCAGCGGCGGCAGCAGTCTGTCGTCAAGCTCGGTGTCTGTCGTAACCGCCACCTTCTGGATGTACCACGTCAGCGCCGCGTCCATCAGATGGTAGATGAGGTACGCCACTTCCGCGATTATCACGACCAGCCAGGCGCGGAGCACATAGTCTTGGTAGCCTGCTATCAGCGCGTAGCGTGGGCTGTGGAGATTGGTCAGGATCAGCAGCGCAACGAACAGACCGGACAGAGCGATGAACAGCACTACGGGTCCGCGCGTCACGTTCAGCAACTCTTCGTCGAGCGTGCCGGGTATGCGGCTGGCTATGCGTGACAGAAACACCCGAAAGACTATGTTCGCAACGCCGGACGCAAGCAGAAATGCCGCGAACACTATCGCGGCGGTCAGGGCCCCGCCCCATTCTGACTGGGCTATAAACGGTGGCAGCATCTGGCTATGCCTCCCCTGAAATTCTTCCCATCTTGTTCATCGGTTCGATTATTCCACAGTCACCAGATCACGAATATTCTCCACGATTCCCGCGCCGATCCCATTCACATCCAGCAGGCCGTCCACGCTGCCGAAATGACCGTTCGCCTCCCGGTAACTCACGATTGCCCGCGCTCTCACGTCCCCAATGCCCGGCAGGGTCTTCAGCAATTCCATGTCCGCACTGTTCAGATTAACCTTGCTACTTCCGTCTGCCATAGCCGCGGCCTTCTCATTTGCAGCACTAGCTGTAGTGCCTGTTAGCCCACCGGCAGGCGGCGCAGCCTCGCCTCGACTTGGGATGTGCCAGTGATCTTCGTCATGTACGACGGCTGCGAGATTCACTGCCGTCAGGTCGGCTTCAGTTGTCGCGCCTCCGGCGAGCAGAAGCACATTCGCAAGACGGCTGCCCCCGTTCACTATGTACACTCCGGGATTGATTACTGCGCCGCTCAAGTACACGCCGACCTGTGCCTCGGACGGCGGTGGTGTGCTCGTGGGAACGGCGGTTGGCACTATCTCCACTATCTGAATCTCAGCGGGGTGCGCGCTTGGCCAAACGGTCATAACCACGCCACCCGCAACAGCGAGCAAAATCAACACTCCCAGCACAATGTGGGTGAAGTTCAGCTTCATGCCTGCTCCACGCTCGAAATGAGCAGCCCCAATATGACCCAACCCCGTTACAGGTGTCAAGACCGTCGATTTGCTGGACGAATGCGCGCGCATTTGGATAAACTGCAAAGATGGAACGCAGCACTGAGAACCGTGGAGCAGGCATTAGAGTATGACAACAGCAGACAATCATGACGACAAGTTCACGCGTGGAATGGTTGTGGTAGCGCACGCCGATGACGCCGAATTCGGATGCTCCGGCACTGTGGCGAAGCTGTGCGCTGAGGGATGGGAGATGGTGTACGTGATGTGCACCGACGGCAGCAAGGGCAGTAGTGACCGCGAAATCACACAGGCCGAGCTCGCCGCCATTCGCCGCGAGGAGCAGATAAACGCCGGCAAAGTCCTGGGACTCAGGGATGTCGTCTTCCTCGACTACGAAGACAGCATGCTTCAACCCACGCTTGAACTTCGCAAGGATATCGCGCGAGAAATCCGGCGTTACAGGCCTGACGTGCTCATTACGATGTACCCGATGCGCTCCCTCAACGGTGGCTGGGGTGTGGGGCACCCCGACCACATGGCAGCGGGAGAAGCGGCGCTCCAGGCAGTCTTCCCCACGGCGCGCGACCACATGACTTTCCCCGATCTGCTGGAGGCGGGATTCGAGCCACATAAGGTTGCAGAGGTCTGGATAATGGGACATCCGGAGCCCGACCACTATGTTGACGTGACGCAGCACATGGATACGTCAATCAAGGCGCTTATGGAGCACAAGTCACAGATGAACGGTCGCGACGAAGTCTGGGCGCGCGAACGAATGGGCGAGTGGAAGCGTGAGCGCGCGAAGGGCAAGGGCATCCAGTACGCCGAAGCCTTCAAGCGCATCGAGTTCCGCCGCTGACGTACATTCGACGCAGCTATGAGCAGCGGGCGCAGGATGTCAAAATCCTGCGCCCGCTTATCCTTCAATGCCTATGCTAAAGTATCGCTCTGTATAGCCTTCGAGTCCTCTACGGGCTGACCTCTAAGCTGCCCCAGCAGACCAGCGCGCCGTCGTTTCGCAGCGCGCAGCTGCCATTCTCGTGGCTGCTGATGGCACTGAACTCACCGGATGGCGGTGTGGCCTGCCCGCGTCGGTCCGAGCCCCAGCAGGTTATCGCTCCGTCGGAATCAAGCGCGCAGGCATGGTCGCTGCCACGGCTGATGTCCGTAAACGGCCCATCCGCCGAATCATCGGACGAGGGGCTGACCCCTAAGCTGCCCCAGCACACCGCCGCGCCGTCATCGCGCAGCGCGCAGCTGCCATTCTCCCCGCTGCTGATAGCCGTGTACCGGCCAGCCGGCGGGGACGCCTGTCCATGCCGGTCATCGCCCCAGCATGAGACCGAACCGCTGAAGTTCAGAGCGCAGACATGATCCGTTCCGCGACTGAATTCGGTGAACGGGCCTGTCGGTGATGGCGGAGGTTCCGGCGGAGGCAGGGCCTCCTGTTCTACGTCAGTGAACTGCACGATCAACGAGAAGTCGCCGCCGGTGTCTGTATGATATGTCGTTGCCTCGATGGTGTAAGTACCGGCTTCCAAGTTATCGACCACAATACGGGAATTTAGGTCGATATAGCGGGTGGCGTCGTCGTTAGACGCTACTATTTCGCCGTCCTTCCCTTCTCCTTCTAGAAGATATAAGTATGTGTCTTCTTCGGATGACAGGTTGATTGTAACCCGCATGTTCTCACCGACCGCAATAGTGTAGTAGCGGGCGTAGTAGTCGCCTTCCCCTTCCCTGTTCTCGTCCACAGGCCTTTTTTCGGACAAGCAAGTGTCATCCCAGACGCCTTCGATGGCCTGGTCGCCATAAATTCGCTGTATGCAGACATCCGGTTCCGGTGGGGCGGCGGCATCGGATGCGGGCAGCATCGCATATCCGTAACCCCAAGTGTTGTCGGGGCCGGGATCTCCTTTGTCCTCCGCGTTGGACTTCAGGTATTCGGCTACATCCTCCGGGCCGAATTCGGGGAATCGCTGTTTTACCAGTGCTGCGACACCCGTCACGTATGCCGCGCCCCATCCTGTCCCATGCGTTGCCAGGGATGTTTCGGAGCCGTCGCCGAATCCGACCACTAACTCAGGCTTGATCCTTCCCTCTGGCCACGGCTCCGGGCCGGGACCGCGACTGCTGTGCTCCCAGATTTCGTCAGGGTCATCCGGCGAAGAGACTCCGACTGAAATCAAGCCCGGATTGTTGCTCTCCGCCGGACTCGCGATACTGCCGAAGTGGCTGGGGTGCTCCAAATCGCCGTATAGGAATGACTGGACCTGCACCCAGTCCGGCGCTGTCCCCACGTTTAACTGTAGCTGGAGGCAGTAATTCCCTCCCTGTCCGGGGTAGAAGTAGAAATATTCCAGTGGCGCGGTCCTCGCAAGGAAGGAGCGGTAACTCCTCCTTATGCGGGTTGAACTGTCCTCATTCACCATCAGGAGGTCCAGGTCCCTGTACTCCAGCGGATCGAAGGGGCCCACCCACTTGTCTTCCCACCTGACCATGCCCATGTAGGGTTCGCCCGCCTGGAGTTCGACACTATTGCATTCGTCGTCACCGCTGAATTCGTGGTAGCCGTTGCCGTCTTCGTCCTTAAATGCGCCGAACCATGTTGACTTGGCGTCGTTGCCCGCCGGCATCACCCAGGTGATCCCGCCCTCAATGGCATCATCCACGCTGTTTAGGTCGCTCAGAGCATAGGGAGATGTTCCGTCGCCCGGACCGGTATAAATCCATATAATGGAGCTATTGACTACATCCACTTCTTCCGCCACAAGCCATTTGACCGCATCGTGCAGGTCCACCCAGTCTCCTACTGTGGCGATGTAGTAGGTCGCATCCGGCGCTACGTCGAAAATCCTCTGAGCCCTGATAGTGCCATTTTCGGATCCGTTCTCACAGTCCTCAATATCTGTCGAGTAGAGCCCGTATCCGGTATAACATCTTGCCGTCACCGTCTGTGGAAGTTCGGTCCCCAGCATGTCCTGAATGCCGTCGAACCCAAGGCTCAGCACTGCAATCTTTACGCCCGCACCTTTTATGCCCGCGGCGTGCCAGAGGTCCACGCCGTGTTCGGCGAGGTCTTCGTCCGCGGAATCATCCTCGTCCTGCACCGCGCGTCCCGGCACGGACGCCTGCATCCAGGTCACGCCGTTCTGCTGCGACGCCTCCGCCAATAGGCTCACCGGCACGTCCGCGCCGAGAAAGCCGTCGAACGCAGGGCCGGGCGACGCGCCGTTCTCCAGAAGGAAGTCCCGTATATCATCGGACTCGCCGGATTCCGTAGTAAAGATCACGCCCACCGAAGCTTCGCTGCTCACGGGCGCGTTGGCTGCGGCCGCACTCGCCGTGAACTCTCCCGTTTCGTACCGTTGCACCAACTCATTCAGCAGCGGATCCATGTTCGTGTACTTCTGCGTGTCATCGTCCGGGGACTGCGCCTGGACCCCCGCAGAGTCTCCCATTGTCAGGAGCAGAGTCGTAGTCACAATGGCTGCTAAAGCTAGGAAGAATAGAATTTTCCAGTTCTGTGTCAGTGGAATTCGCAATTCGGACTTCTCCATTACTTCAAGACTGTACAACATGCTAAAAAACGATCACTGCGGCTCTGAATGCTGTATGACGCAAACTCTCCATCAATTCAGTGTTGAGACTGCATATCATATATTGGGGCTACAGGACATTCGACGCAGTATTTTGTCTGGTTAATGCTCATACAAACCAGAGGAAATTGCAATACATTTCCTGCGCCACCTGGTTTTCCCGAGTAGTGTGGTAGCATATCGCCCGTTATCATGCCACTATTTGACAGAACCCAGCACCGGAGGAACATTAATGCAGAACGAACCTACCGCTTTCCGCGTCGGAGATCCCGGCATACGCGACATCTTTGGCGAGGCATCCCGCATTCAGGCGTGGCTAGATGTGGAAGTCGCATTAGCACAGGCGCAGGCGGAACTCGGCATCATCCCTGAGTACGCCGCCGAAGAAATAGAGAGCAAGGCGCACTATGAATACCTCGACATGGACAACATTCGTGAGGGTCTTGCGCGAACCGGACACCCCCTCGTTCCGATGGTCTGGGAGCTGGACCGTATCTGTGACGGCGATGCTGGCGGGTACATACACTGGGGTGCGACGACTCAGAACATCACCCAGACCGGCAAGCTTCTGAATGTGCGCCGCGCGCATCGTGTCTTTCTCAGCCAGCTTGCCGAACTTCTCACGCTGCTCGCCGACCTCGCCGAGTCCACCAAGGACGCCGCCCTCCCCGGGCGCACGCACGGCCAGCATGCCGTGCCCGCAACTTACGGGTACAAGGTATCGGTCTGGATAGACGAGATATGCCGACATGTGGAGCGTCTGAGAAGCTGTGAGAGCCGCGTATTCGTAGCTATGCTTGGCGGCGGCGCGGGCACACTTGGCTCTCTGGGCGAGATAGGCTTGCAGATTCAGGACGGTATCGCGGAGAGGCTGGGCCTGGGATCCATGACGAATCCCAGCCGTACCATCGCCGATCACCTCGCGGAGTACATAACGATCCTGGCCCTTCTCGCCGCCACCTGCAGCAAGATCGGCAGGGAAGTCTATACGCAGATGAAGCAGGAGTTTGGCGAAGTCGAAGAACCCGTCCCCGAAGGTACGGTCGGCAGCAGCACGATGCCTCAGAAGCGCAATCCCAAGCTGGCGCAGGACATCGTCGCCGGAGCCGCGCAAGTGCGGGCGCTGGTCCCTCTCGCCCTGGAAGCGATGCAGACCGAGCATGAAGCCGACCGCACGACCAGCGTGATGATGGACAAGGCGCTCAATGAGACCTGCATCCTCACCGGCGACATCCTTCAGCGCATGGTCAACTTGTTCGCCGGCCTTCGCGTCTTTCCGGAAAGGATGCGCGAAAACCTCGACCTCAGCGGCGGCCTGATAATGTCCGAGGCAATAATGCTGGAACTCGGTCGGCAGATAGGCAGGCAGCAGGCGCACGATGCGGTGTATGAGGCGGCGCAGGCGTCCTTCATAGAGGGACGGCCATTTGCCGAGACGCTTGCAGAAGAGCCAGAGGTCAGCGCAGGCTTGACTCGTGAGCAGGTTCATGCGCTGCTGGACCCCACGGCATACACCGGCGCCTGCGGTCTGTTTGCCGAGCGCGGCGCGGCGCAGGCGCGGGAGGTGGCGAGTGCGTTGCGGGGTGAGAGGTAAGCGCTCTTAAATGCCGTCCACGATGATGACGCTGCTGTTGGTGGAGTCGATTCGCATCTGCTTGGGTCCTGCGTACATCTGCGAGGAGTGCCACGCCTTTGCCTGCTCGAAACTCTCGAACTCGATGATTACGGTTCGGCTTGGAGTCCAGTCGCCCTCGACCACCTCGGAGTCGCCGCCACGCACGATGTACTTGCCTCCGAATGCCTCGACTGTTGCGGGCACCAGCTCGCGGTACTCCTCGAACAGCTCCGGGTTCGTTACTTCCACATCCGCGATTACATACGCTGGCATTGCGCGCTCCTTTGCTAACTTGCTGATGTTTCGTGTGATACCATTTCTGCTCGTTAAACATTACCACTTTTGGCAGACGCGCTGTCAATACGAAGATAAGAAGGGACTCCGGCGATGCTCGACTACTTCCAGCTAAACGACATTCTTTCACCTGAAGACAGGCAGACTCAGACGGTCGCACGCGACTTCATGGAGGCAGAGGCGGCTGACAGCGTGCTGGACTGGTGGGAGAGTGGTGAGTTCCCCAAGCAGCTTGTCCCGAAGATGGGCGAGATGGGCTTTCTAGGGGCAAATCTGCCGACGGAGTACGGCGCGAGTGGTGTGAGCAATGTTGCCTACGGCCTCATCATGTACGAATTGGAGCGCATCGACTCCGGGTTCCGCAGCTTCGCCAGCGTTCAGGGGGCGCTGGTGATGTACCCGATTTATCGCTACGGCTCCGAGGAGCAGAAGCGCAACTATCTGCCCAAGCTGGCCGCAGGGAAGATGGTGGGGTGCTTCGGTCTGACAGAGCACGACGGCGGCTCCGACCCGGGCGCGATGAAGACCCGCGCGCGCAGGGACGGCGAGTCATACATACTCAACGGCGTGAAGATGTGGATCACCAACGGCAACATCGCCGACATAGCCATCGTCTGGGCGAAGGACGACGACGATATTGTGCGCGGCTTTATCGTACCGACCGATACGCCCGGCTTTCAGGCGAACGCGATCAAGCACAAGATGAGCATGCGCGCGTCTGTTACGAGTGAGCTTGTGATGGACGAGGTGCGGATACCGGCGTCGCAGATGCTGCCGGAGACCCGCGGCCTGTCTGCGCCGCTGTCGTGCCTGACTCAGGCGCGCTACGGCATCGCGTGGGGTGCTTTAGGGTCGCTCGAAGCTGTGTATGAGGACGCGCTGTCGTTTTCGCAGCACCGCAGCACATTCGCCAAGCCCATCGCGTCGAGGCAGCTTGTTCAGACGAAGCTCGTGGACATGGTTACCGACCACACAAACGGTATATTGCTGGCGTGGCGGCTCGGCGTCCTCAAGGACGCGGGCACGATGCACCACACGCAGGTGTCGATGGCGAAGCGGAGAAATGTGCGCGCCGCGCTGAACGCAGCGCGAAGTGCGCGAGAGATTCTGGGAGGCAGCGGTATAACCCTTGAGCATCCGACCATACGCCATATGCTCAACCTGGAAACCGTGGACACCTACGAAGGCACCTACGACGTGCATACGCTGATACTAGGACGAGACATCACGGGGCACAATGCGCTGGTCTAATGTCGGGTTACTTTGGAGCCAGCAAAGTGAGATACCAGACCAGCATCGTCATCGCTATGAGGAAGATTACGACGGATCTCGTGTAGCCAATGGCGATGATTCCGCCGAGCAGATCTCTCGCGATGATCAGGAGAAACTTCAGTGTGTACAGATAAAGCAGTTCTCCCATGAGCAAGAACTGCTCCGCTACGAGTTTCAACCCTTTGAGCAAGTTTCCGGTCATCCGTCTAACACGCGCTGCATGTCCGTTTTGATGGTGGAGCTGAGGGGACTCGAACCCCTTACCTCTTCAATGCCATTGAAGCGCTCTCCCAGATGAGCTACAGCCCCACCTGCGCTTGCGGGCCCAGCTATGTACCCGCCAGAGGTATCGCTAAATATAGCAGACGGATATTTTGCCCGCAAGGAATATGCCAGTAGGGCGTGGAATCTCCGGATGCAAGCGCGCTACCACTTATCCCGTGGGGCTTGGACTTGTCGGCGCAAAACGAGCCCGCTGCAAGTCTTCGGTCGTGACCGGCGGCTGCGCGAGCAGCTCGTCGTACAGGGACTCGGGCGGATCGAGGTCGCGCAGCGCGGGTAAGACCTCCTCACCCATGAGCCGAATGGAACGCATTAGCTTTTCGTGCTCTATGCCTCCGAACATCATCCAGTTGCTGATGTGAGTCGCTCCCGCACTTGCCGCACGCCTGAACTTTTCGATGACGGTCTCGGGACTGCCGAAGTACAGCCTGTCGAGGAACGCTTCATCGTCAAGTTCGCCCTCAAATGGGCTTGCATCAACAGCGCCGTCGGTTACGTCATGGCGGTTCAGGCCACGCTGCGCGCGAGTCTGCCAGCGCACATACGGAAGCGCTTCTAACGCCTCCTCGTCTGTGGGCGCGACGTGAGTCATGCACTGTAACGCAAGTGACGGGTCTTGTATCGGATTGCCCAGGGCTTTGCGCGCTTGCAGGTATGAGCCAAGCTGCTTTTTCACTCCGTCCATCCCCAGGTTGCTCGATGACAGTGGCAGCATGTCATGTTCGGCGGCGAGCTGCATAGACTCGACGCTGGTGCCCGAAATCCACAGCGGCGGATGCGGCCTCTGTCTTGGCTTGGGGAATACGGTCACGGGGTTCTCGATGCGAACGTATTCGCCGTCATAAGTGAAAGACTCTTCCGATGTCCAAGCCTTCAGAAGCACCTCAAATGTCTCCTGAAACTTGACTCGTGACTCGCCGAGGTCGCTGCCGAAGCCGGCCATCTCATAGCCCTGATATCCCCTGCCAACGCCGCACATCAGCCTGCCGTCTATGAGGTTGTCGAGCACGGCTATCTCCTCGGCGAGGCGCAGCGGCTGCCAGACAGGTAGTATGACCGAAGCGGTTCCTATCTTGATTCGTCGTGTGCGCTGCCCGATGTAGAGCGCCTGCATCAGGGGCGCAGGCGAGTTGCCGTAATTCGTGAAGTGGTGCTCCGCGATGAGGCAGTAATCGAAGCCCATCTCCTCCGAGTATTGCACCTGCTGCACGCCCTCCTCGAAGAGCGTCTTCCAGTTCCGCAGTGTCGGGTTTGGCCATTCCAGAAATAAGCCGAATTTCAATTTCCTCGTCCTTTATTCTTTGCTGTGTTGTCTCTCAGCGTCAGCCGCCGTCTGATAGTCTTGACTGTCTTCGACGGCCCCGCGGTCAGTTGAAGCGACTCATGGCCTCGTCGATACCTTCCGTTAGCAGGCATTCGATCGCTTCGGCGGCGCGCTCCACGGCTTCGTCCACTACCTCGCGGTCCTGCGAATCCATGGGGCCAATGACATGCTCGATCTGTCCCGTGCCTTCCGGCGGGCGCCCGACGCCGATCCTGAGACGGGGAAATCCCTGTGACCCTGCCGCTTCTATCACGGACTTGATGCCGTTGTGCCCCCCTGCGCTGCCTTTGCGCCGCATCCGCAGCTTGCCGGGCGGCAGGTTAATGTCGTCGCACACGATCAGCAGCTTGTCGATGGGCGCGCAGTAGCGTGCGGCCAGATAGCTGATGGCCGCGCCGCTCCGATTCACGAATGTGCGAGGCTTGACGAGGACGACGCGTAGGCCTCTAACGTTGCCCTCTCCGATAATGGCCGACCTGTTCCGCCGCTCAAGGCTGATACCGTGCTTATTCGCTAACGCATCTATGCACCAGAATCCCGCATTGTGTCGGGTTCCGGCGTATTCAGGCCCGGGGTTGCCCAGACCGACGATTATCAGTGAGGGAGGATTGGCGCGCTGTTTGTCTTTTTGGCTTCGAAGTGACTGTAATAGGTTAAGCATATTGGATATTTTACATTATCCGTATGCGACAAGTTCAATTGCGTACACTTCGTCCGTGTGCACGGTACTGCTGTCGGTCTGCTGTGTCACGGGCGGCAAAGCGTGATATTATGTACGGCAGTTTGACGATGCTTGGCGGAGTGAGTTCGATTTGACGCTGCTGCAAAGATATGGGTTGACGCCGGAGCAGATTGAACGCCGAAGCCTGGAGATGGTAGAGGAGGCGATGCCTCCCACGCCACACCTGTCATCGCGTGAACGGTATGTGCTTGGGCGCATCGTGCGCGCTGAGGGCGAACCGCAGATTGTGGACTCAGTGCGTTTCAGCGACGGTGCGGTGGACCGTGGAATTGCGGCGTTGCAGGGAGGCGCGACGATTGTAACCGATGTCCGCATGGTGGAAGTGGGTACTTCAAAGGCGTTGCTCAAGCGAGCGGGCAATCGCATTACGACTATGATTGACGCGCCGAGCGTTGCGGAGCGTGCCAAGCGGGAGGGCATCACCCGTTCCGCAGCGGCGATACGCGAATTGACGCCGCAGATTGACGGCGCGGTTGTGGCTGTAGGTAACGCGCCGACTGCCCTGTTGGCGCTACTGGACAACTTGGACGACGGCAAAGTCTCCCCTGCGCTCATTATCGGCATGCCGGTGGGCTTTGTAGCTTGCGCTGAATCAAAGGATGAGCTCGTCAAGCGCCCGGTATCGCACATCACTATTCTGGGCAATCGAGGTGGCAGCAGTGCAGCGGCGGCTACGCTTAACGCGCTTCTATCGTTAGCAATGGAAGATGTTTGATGACTACGACAGCAGGTACAACTAGGAACGGTGCATCGCCCAACGCCGAGTGGGGCGTGATCCTGCTGGCTCACGGCAGCCAGCGTGGTAACGATACGATTGACGGGTTGCGAGAGATGGTGCGGCGGCTGCAGGCTCGACTCGGCGAGGACAATGCCAAGGTCAGGATGGCGTGCCTTGAATTCATTCAGCCTGATCTGCCAAAGGCGGTTGAGGGACTCGTATCCGAGGGATGCACTGACATAACCGTGATGCCATTTCTGCTTGGGCAGGGGACTCATACCACCGATGACCTGGAAGAAGAGATCGCTCGCTCGCTTGAGGTTTCCCCGCAGGCACGGATCAAGGCATCCGATGTGTTTGGCCCCGACCCTGCTCTGGTGGAAATTGTAGTGGAGCGTGTTCAGTCGAATGGAGTGTCGCTGAATGGCAGGTCCGGCGATGCGCCGACTGGTGTGATGCTTGTCAAGGCGGGTACTCGCTCCGCCGCCGAGGACCATCAGTGGCTATTCAAGATGGGCCACATGCTGGGGGAACGGCTCGGCGCGGGATATGCCGTAGCGGTGGCCCAATCGCACTTCGGCTCGCCGACTATGGAAGAGGCCGCCGCTGAACTGGTGGAGCAGCAAGGCGTATCTACGATTACCTGTGTTCCGTACATATTCTTTCCCGGCCTGATCCTGACTCGGAATATCTTGGGTGGCTTGGAGTCGCTCGGGCAAAGATATCCTGATGTCGGGTTCGAAGTTACTCCTACACTGGGCGTGGAAGAGGGGTTGGTGGAGCTAACTGCGCGGCGCGTCCTTGACGCATCACACGGGTAGCGTGGTTCTCAATGGCTAGGCGAGAGAGCGATTACAGCCGTCCAACAGTGAAGCGGCGCGGCATGCGCACCGGATACACGACGGGTGCCTGTGCTGCAGCTGCCGCAAAAGCAGCAACACTCGCACTTCTAACTGGCGAGCTCGTATCTGAGGTTACCATTCGCCTGCCCATTGGTCAGGACGCCACGTTCCAAATTCACAGATGCGAGATAGACGGACGCGACGCTGTAGCCGGCGCAATTTGCTCGGTCATCAAGGATGGGGGAGACGACCCTGATGTTACATCGGGCGCGGAGATACGTGCCAAGGTGTGGGAAAGTGGCGGAAGCGACGGGGAAGTAGTCCTGCGTGGCGGCAAGGGAGTTGGCACAGTAACCAAGCCGGGCACTGGTATCCCCGTGGGCGATCCGTCTATTACTCGCGTACCGCGTCGTCTCATTACTCAGTCTGTGCAGGAAATTGGGGGTGGCAAGTCGTTCATTGTGGAGATTTCCGTTCCGGGCGGCGAAGAGATCGCGAAGAAGACCGATAACCCGCGTCTTGGCATCGTGGACGGCATATCCATTCTCGGTACAACCGGCGTGGTTCAGCCATTCTCTACGGCGGCATGGCGAGCGAGCGTGAATGTCTCCATCGATGTTGCCGCAGCCAATGACCTCTCGCAAATGGTTATCACCACGGGTACGCAGTCTGAGAACTTTGCCAAGCGCTGGCTGGGGCTTGAGGACATGGCGTATGTGAATGTCGGCATATTCACGGGCGCAGCACTGAAGCGGTGTGTTCAGCGAGGCATCCCGCGCGCCACGCTTGTCGGTATGGTCGGCAAGTTCTCCAAGATTGCTATGGGCTATTTCGTTACGCATGTCGCCGGCAACAAGGTGGACCCCGTGTTTCTGGCGTCGCTGGCGGCAGAGTGTGGTGCGTCCGAAGAAGTGCAGGCTGAGATGCGGGACGCTGCGAGCGGACGCCACTTCCAGGAGATTGCGCTTGAGCATGGTGTGATGCCGGTGTTCGACCTCATGTGTGAGCGGGTGTGCGATGCCGCTGGAGCATACCTCGGCGACAGAGCTGATGAACTGATTGTGGACGCAATCTGCTTCGATTTCGAGGGTGGCATTCTGGGTAAGGCAACCACCTCGAATGAGCCAATACCTCTCGTGCAGGCTGTGGCTTCCCATGATTGAAGCCTGTGGGTCTGCTAGTGCGAAAGTCCTTGAGCGTCCACTTGGATTGCCGGACGACGCCTTCGCGCAGAAACGGCCCCTTAGAGGGCTTATCACCAAGTCAGAGGTGCGAGCGGTGAGCCTGTACAAGCTGGGCCTTCGGCGCGACGGCATCGTGTGGGATGTCGGCGCAGGCAGCGGTTCAGTTGCCCTGGAGGCAGCGGTCATCGCGTCCGACGGCATAGTGTATGCAGTGGAGCGCGACTCGGATTGCTTGGGATTGCTCCATCAGAATGTTGCTAACTTGGGTCCGGACAATGTTGTGGTCGTAGAGGGAGAGGCGCCGGATGTGCTTGCTGACCTGCCTGAGCCGGACAGCGTGTTCGTTGGTGGCAGCGGAGGCAGACTGGCGGACATCCTGAAGTGTGCGGCATCGCGTATGAGGGATCAGGGTCGCATTGTGGTGAATCTGGCTGCAATGGAGCGCGTGGGACAGGCGCAGGCGTGCCTTGAGTCGCTTGGGTTCGAGGTGGAACTTACAATGGTAAGTGCATCGAGGGGCAAGACCCTGCCCGATGGCACGATGCGACTCGCCGCGGAGAACCCTGTGTTCATTATTGAAGGGTCCAAGAGGAGTGAACTGGATGGATAGTGGTGGGCTTGGGTGCCTCTATGGCGTCGGAGTGGGGCCGGGCGACCCGGAACTGATGACACTGAAGGCGGTGCGCGTGCTGAAGGCTGCGCCGGTCGTGTTCACGCCGCAGGCCGCAGGCAGTAAGGATAGCCTTGCACTCACTGTGGCTCGCAACTACATCGACGAGTCGAAGCAGCGACTTATATTCGCCGAGTTCGTGATGGGCGGCACGTCGGACGATGTGTGGAGCGAAGCCGCCGAGCGCATTGCGAGCTACCTGCTCAATGGCGAGGATGTAGCATTCCTTACGCAAGGCGACCCACTGCTCTACGGCTCGTTTATGTATGTGATGGTTAAGGTGCAGGCGACGCACCCGCAGATTCCGATTGAAGTTGTCCCGGGAGTTACATCCATAACGGCGTCGGCTTCTAGGGCAAAGATACCGCTTGTGTCGCACAGCGAACGGCTTGCCGTGCTGCCCGCAATGTATGGCGTGGATGACCTGCGCGATGTGCTGGAGCGCAACGAAACCGTCGTGCTGATGAAGGTGAATCGAAAGGCAATGTCGGCGGTGTCGCAGTTGGAGGCAGACGGCGAACTGAGCCGCTGCGTGTTTGTGCGGCGGGCGACCACCCCACGCGAGCGAATTGAGTTCAGCCTGCGGGAAGTAAGGCCGGAGGAGACCGACTATTTTTCGATGCTGATACTGAGCGGCAAGAGAAAATCTAACATCGATGAACAGGATGGGAAGGATGTAGATGAGTAAGGGGAAGGTGTATTTCATTGGAGGGGGACCAGGTGATCCCGAACTGCTGACACTGAAGGCGAAACGCATCATTGACTCGGCAGATGTGATCATCTACGCGGACTCGCTGGTTCATCCGTCCGTGTGCGCGGACGCCAAGGAGGGCGCGCAGGTAATAGGCAGCAAGACGCTGACTCTGGATGAAATCATGGAGATGATGGTGGGCGCGGCGCGTGAGGGCAAGCTGGTTGCGCGGGTGCAGAGCGGCGACCCTTCGATATACGGCGCAGTGCTGGAGCAGATGCGAATCTTGGAAGCGGCGGGCGTGGAATATGAGATCGTGCCGGGGGTGAGCGCGGCGTTTGCAGCGGCGGCGGTGCTGAAGACAGAGTTCACCGTGCCGGAGGTGTCGCAGACGGTGATATTCACGCGGCTGGAGGGGCGCGTGGCAATGCCGTCGGGGGAGAAGCTGCACGACCTTGCCCGGCATGGCTGTACTCTGGTGCTGTTCCTGAGCATCACGCGCATCAACAAGGTCGTGACCGAGCTCAAGACGGGGGCATACGACGATGATACGCCGGTCGCGGTGGTGTACCGCGTGGGCTGGCCCGACGAGATGGTCATAACCGGCACTCTGGGCGACATTGCGCCGAAGGTGAAGCGCGCAGGAATCACGCTCCAGGCGCTGGTGCTGGTGGGAGCGGCGTTCGCTCCCGATATACGGCAGATTGAAGCATCTGAAGGGGCTGCAACTTCGCACCTGTACTCGTCAGACTACACGCACCTGTACAGACGGGCGGTTGACTTCGCCAAGAGCGAGGCTGTGCACCAGAGCGCGAGCGATGGCTGATGCGGCGGTAGTCGCCATCTCGCAGCGCGGCGCGGCGACAGGGGCGCGGGTTCGTGATGCGTTGGGCGATGGGACTGCGCTGTATGTGGAGCGGCGATTTGCCGGCGACTTAGAGAATACCGTTGAGTTCGACCTGCCGGTGCGCCCGCTTGTGGCGCGGCTGTTCGGTGAGTGCGAGCGGCTTGTGCTGATGATGCCAGTTGGGGCCGCAGTCAGGCTGTTGGCGGCACACATCGGGGACAAGCGAACCGATGCGGCGGTGGTCTGCGTGGATGACGCGGGGCGGTTCGCGGTGAGCGTCCTGTCGGGGCATGTGGGTGGTGGGGATGCGCTTGCGGAGCGGGTTGCGGATTCGATTGGGGCGACGGCCGTAATTACGTCGGCTTCGTATGTGCTGGGAACGCTGGCGGTTGACCTGCTGGGCAACGAGTTCGGCTGGCGCGTCGAGGCGAGTTCGGCGATGGTTACGCGGGCTAGCGCGGCTGTGGTGAACGGCGAGCCGGTGGGAGTGTACCAGGATGCGGGGGAGCGGGACTGGTGGGATGCTGGAAAGTCACTGCCGCCCAGCATAAGCTTGTGCGGGTCGGTGGAGGAGCTGGCGCGGTTTCAGAATGTGCTGCTGATAAGCGACAGGGTGGATGTGTCCGATAGGGTTGCGGTGCTTGAGCCGGAGACGCTGGTCGTGTACAGGCCGTGCAGCCTGGTGGTGGGCATCGGCAGCCGGCGCGGCGTTGGGATTGGGGAGCTGGAGGGGCTGCTGCGGGGGACGTTCGCGGCGGCAGGACTTGCGGTCGAGAGTATCCGGTGTATCGCGACGGCGGAGTTGAAGCGGGATGAGGCGGCGATAGGTTTGCTGGCTGAGCGGCTGGGGGTGCCGGTGCGGTATTTCGGGGCGGATGATCTGAATGGGATGCTGGGGCCGTCGGGGGCTTCAGAGTCGCAGCGGCTGCTGGGGATTGTGGGAGTGGCGGAACCGGCGGCGCTGCTGGCGTCGGGGGGCGAAATCGTCGTGCCGAAGGTGCGGTCTGCGTCTGCGACGGTGGCGGTGGCGCGTGTCCCTTAGACCGACATTACAATGAAAGAGCGAGCTGTGCATTCTCTTCCGGAGACTTGTCGTCTGATGCGGCTGTCCCGATGACAGCCGCATTGCGCTTCTCCGCGGGGATGCCTTTCGATAGAGCATCTAAGTCGGAAGGATTCAAGAAACGCTTCAAATTTGCGGCATACACGAGAACTTTCTTGTCTTGATTTCGCAAACGCTGTATTTGATTTAATGTTCCTTTACTTTTGCCGTCCCAGATGGCGAATCCGTAGTTCGCCTCGTCCGCCATTCGCCTATCTTTCGCTGCGTAGTAGTTGTAGTCGCGTCTCTTAGTAGGCGGCTCGACCTGCTCGGCCTTCCAGTTTCCAACATTGTTTCGCCATTTTTTGCCTGAATGAAACACCGTTACATTGGGATAATTGCGCTCACACAGATAATTTTGTACGGCTTTGTCCGCGCCATTGGCGTCTCCGATTAGTATGGGCAGGCGGCTTTCGATAATCCGGTCGAGATGGCTGATCACATCGTTGTTCAACTTCGTCAGTCGCCTTGAGCCGCCGATGAATACTTTTTTCTTGTCCAAGTCCATTTTGCCGCTCCCAGTCAGCGATTGCTTCGAGTGAGACGCTGGCGGTGGCGCGGGTTTTAGATGAAGTCGCGCAAGCGAGGAAATATCGCTCTGCCTGCCGCTGTTCTTTGCAGTATTTCCATAGTTACCGCTTCACTGGCAGCGCGTAGCTGCGCTGAATCTGTGGGATTTGCAGGGATGTCACAGGGTAACAGCCATTGGGGTCGTTCTGCGTGTAGATTATCCAGCGGAGCGCGTGGCAGTACAACTGCATCACTTGTTGACCTGTCAGCGTTAGGTAGAATGTCGGGGTCTGCGTATCCGATACCTACGTTAGCCATTACGAAAATCGTAGCAGTATCCCATCGTCGAACGGAGTCCCCAAGGGTGTTGATGAGTCGGATTTGTTGCCTCCCACCTGTAAAGGATGCTTTGACGGAAATCTGATGCTGTCCAACCACTATGTCTTCTTCATCAGTGCCAAGTCCCCTCGCCCTCGCGTTTGTAACGCCTACGCACCTCATAGCCGTTGCAAGTATCCGTTCAGTGCCTCCGCCCACAATAAAGCGATTTTCCCTGACACTTGTTCCGTACTCGCCAATCAGGATACCAAGCGCGCGTATTATCTCATCGAGCACGTCGGGAGAATCTTCAAGACCTCGCCGAAATTGTAGGAAGATTTCTCTATGTGGTTCGTATATGGATGGCATATCCCTTCCTGCTTTCCTGTATCAATCGAGGGTGAACTTGTTCAACGCTGTTGTTATAGCTCGTTACAAGGTTCAGTGAAATTTTCTCAAATCTGGCGATTAGCTGTTTAGGGCGTAGGCGCAACGGCTCTGTAAGCCGTTCTTTAGCATACTCGGTATATTTCTTTTCGGAGTCATAACCGACGGCATTGCGCCCAAGAGCGAAGGCGACCTTCGTCGTTTGTCCCGAACCTACGAATGGGTCAAGCACGGTGTCGCCTTTATAGGAGTACATGCTGACGATGCGGTAAGGGATTTCTTCCGGAAACGGGCAGGGGTGATCGATAATTCTGGGAGGAACTGGAGCAATATGCCAGATGTTGTTAGCCACATCCTTCTTGAACAAGTCATCAATCTCTAACTTGCTTGCTTGCCTGTATCCGTTTGCTTCCTGATAAATCTTGGGACCGGGTTTTCGGAATATCAGGATGTACTCGGTCATAATGTTGGGATAGTAGTATCCGGGATATGGCTTCTGAATGAATGAGCCTGCTCGCCTCACTCCAGCTGTGGTTTTATGCCAAATGATGTCTTGGTGGAACTCCCATCCATCTGATACGAGTCTGGCAGCAATGTCGAAGGGAACAGGCACATGTCTGCCATTCATTAGCACAGTACCAATCACCACGGCACAAAAACCACCGGGCTTGGTTACACGACGGACTTCAGCGAATATCCGCGTCAGTAGTTGCAAATATTCTCCGTAGCCTTCAAAACCATTGCTATATTTGCGAGTGCGATACCATTCGCTGCCATTGCCGTTAGCGTGGATATCGTAGTCGATGGCATTCCAATAAGGTGGAGAGGTGACAGTTAGGGCAACAGAATCGTCCTCTATCTCGGTCATTTGCTCACTGCTGCGGCAGTAAAATGTCGCTTCAGCCATTAGGTGCTCCTGTATTTGGAATGATGAGATATTAGCACTTATGTACTTTGCGCGCAAGCAGAAAAGCCCCTATTTTCATAAAAGAGAGGGCTTTCCAGGCTAGTCCACGAGGAAGCGGCGGAGTTCGGTTAGGAGGAAGTCGGGGTTGTCGGAGGCGACGGGGTGGCCGGATTCGGGGACTTCGATGAACTGAAGGGATGGCTGCGACTCGCGCATGCGAGATACGATTTCCGGCGATAGGAAGTCGCTTTCGGCGCCCTTTAGTTCGAGGATGGGGCAGCGGATCTGCGCCCACTTCTCCCACAGGAGGGGGACTTCTCTTGCCCCGAAGCTGCCGTTGATCCAGAAGAGGTCGGGGTCCTGCTTGGGGACGTACTTGCCAGCGTAGTTGAGGCGGAGGCCGTGCTCGGCGGTGGTGCGGTAGTAGCCGGCGGAGGGGCGGGGGTTCGCCTGCATGCTCATTTCGACGTACTCGTCGATGGAGCGGTAGCCGAGGGGGCGGCGGTTCATGCCGCCGATCTGGTTGCGGGCGGATGCGACGCTCATCTCGGGGCCGTAGTCCAGGCAGACCAGGTGCTTGAGGTGGGTGGGGTTGTCGGCGGCGTAGGGGATGGCGTTGCGGGCACCGAGCGATGCGCCGACGTAATCGCAGGGGGTGATGCCGATTGCCTCGGCGAAGGCTGCGAGGTCATCGGCGAAAGCGGTAACGGCGTAGCCGTCGCGGGTGTGGGAGGAGTCGCCGTGGCCGCGCTGGTCGAGGGCGATGACGCGGAACTCGTCGCGGAGCTCGCGGGCGATGTGGTCCCAGTTGTGGGCGTTGCCGCCCTGCCCGTGGACGAGCAGCAGGTTGCGGGAGGAGTCGCCGCCCCAGTCGAGGTAGTGGATGGTGATGCCGTTGACTTCGATGTAGTGGTCGGTGGGTGTGGCGGTCATGGTTTTCTCCCTGGGGCTAACATCGATGGACAGGATGGGTGTTGTAGTTGCCCCTCACCCTAACCCTCTCCCGCGGGGAGAGGGGACTATTGGGGTGGGGAATGCGAACCGCCTTGTGTAAGGGAACACAAGGCGGGAGTGGATGGGGGACATTCGGTTTTGCGCGCGGGGGCGGCTAGCGGTTGCGGCGGCGGCGGATGCGCCGGAGGCTGCGCTGCTTGTCGAGGCGGGACTGCTCGCCCTTGGAGCGGAAGAAGCGCCTGTTGCGCAGCTCGCGGAGGATGCCGGAGCGCTGCATTGTAGTCTGGAAGCGCCTTAGCAGGGCTTCGGGGTCTTCGCCTTCGCGTAGGGTGACGTGTGCCAAGTGTGTTTCCTCCGTGGATATTGCTACGATGGGATGCGCGGGGTGGCTATGCGCGCCGCATGGTGAAGTATAGCACAGAGTTGGCGATGTGTCAGTTGTCTGAGCGGTCAGCGGTTAGCCGTCAGCGGTCAGGGAGTGGATAGCCACAAAGGGGACAGGGAGATTGGTTGGACCCCTCACCCAACCCTCTCCCGCGGGGAGAGGGGGATTATATGCGACCCCGCGCTGCCCCGCTGGACTCCCGCGAAAGCGGGAATGACGAGAAGATAAACGCGGGGAGAGGGGCTTTTGGCTAGGGGCTGCGGATGGTGGGCATCTTCAGGGTGTCGGCGAGGGGGTTGGGTACTAGAGGGACGCCTTCGGCTGCGGCGAGTTCCTTCAGGCTCGCGAGTGCGGCTTCGTGTGCCTTCCAGTCTTCCGGGGTGGGCTGGCGGAGTGTGATTTCGCCTTCTTCGTATTCACCGGACTCGATTTTGCACTGGTAGTTGAAGACCGCCTCGTCGTCGGGGTTGAGGGGTTCGTGGTAGCAGTCGGGGGAGTTATCAGTTTCGAGTCTTGAGTTTTGAGTTTCCTCGTCCTGCTCCACTGGATTCCTGTTTGCGCGGGAATGACGGGTGTAGGTGGCTGCGTTGTTCTGGGACGGGCTTGATGCAGAAGTGTTTCCCCTCACCCTAGCCCTCTCCCGCGGGGAGAGGGGACTTTTTTCGATGGGAGAGACTGTTTCGTAGTCTTCGGCTTCGAGGTCTTCGTGTTCGCGAATTGATTGGGCTATGGCTTGGTAGTCTTCGTTGTCGTATTGGTCGTAGTCGTCTAGCGTAACGGGGAGGCCGGCTAGATGCTTTTTCTGGGCTACGGAGAGGCGGGTGGACTGCTGGTCGCGCCAGTAGTCTTGGAGTATCTCCGGGGTGATTGCGTCGTAGTTGGTGTCCCAGCCTCGACGGAGGAGTTCCTGGGCTGCTGACATACGGTGGCCCCATGTGTATGGCTCGTCGGGGTTGGCGTCTTCCATCACGTCGAGGAGGAAGCGGACGGCGTCGGTGCCGTGCTCGCTGTACTCTCTCATACGCTTGGCCAGGTCGGTGTGCAGGGTGTCGTAGTCGTTGGTGGTGTCCTCTTCATCAATGACGAGCTTGCGCTTTCTGCCGAAGTGTCCGAATCCGCGTCGCAGGATTTCTCTTGCGGCTGCCATGCGGTCGGTGTGGCGGATGCGGAGTTTCTTGGGAGTGTAGGCTCTGTCTCTGCGTGTCATGACGTCTGACAGGAACTCTGCGATGGTGTGGCCGTCGGCTGTTTCCGTGCGGATGAGGTGCGCGATGTCGTAGTTGAGGATGTCCAGGGAGTTGACAGTTTTGAGTTTTGAGTTATCAGTGTCCTCTTCACCCCCATCCCAGCCTTCCCCCATCGAGGGGGAAGGGGTGTTATTGGTCCCCCTCACCCTAGCCCTCTCCCGCGGGGAGAGGGGACTTTGTGTGGCCTCTTTGCTGGCTGCTAGTTCTTCGGGTGTGGGTAGGAGGCCCCAGAAGTGGGGTGCGTCGTCCTCTGTGAAGCCGAAGCGGACGATGTGCTTTGTGGCTTCGAGCTGGTGGCAGGGTTTGACGCCGGGGATTTTGCCCTGCACGGTGTCAACCAGAAAGCGCGCAACGACTTCGCCGTCGTTGGTGAGGTTGCGGATATGCTGTTGGAGTCTGCTTTTGACGCACATATTGAACTTACATTGATGTACAGGATGGACATGATAGATAATATGTTCTTGATTGGTTGCATCTATGATACGGACGGATGTTTGGGTTGTCAAGGGGGATATTGAGGCTACCGGTCGGTACGGATTGGAGTTTCGGTGGTCTGTTAGACCGTCTTTGAAATATATGGTCCTCTGTTTTCTGCTCGTCTTGGTCGCGGGCACGTCAGTCTGCCGGTTGAAGCGACTGCATCGATGGACTAAACTGGGAACAATAAGAACATTGGACAATAATTTATTGAGACAGGAATCATGAAGACTATCAGCGTATCGGTTGAGAATGAAACTCACAGGCGAGCGCGTATCAGGGCTGCCGAGACCGGAACCACTGTGTCTGCAATGATGCGAAGCCTCTTGATTGAGTTTCTCCAGCGCCCGGCTGCGGAACCCGCCGAGACGGAACATCAGAGGCGCGCCCGGCTGCTCGATGAAGTGCTCGAAGAGTTCAGGACCAACGGCGTAGGTGTGGACACCGGCAGTATCCTGAGCAGAGAAGAGATGTACGACAGAAATGCGCCTCGCTGACACCAATATCCTCATATACGCGGTGAGCAACCGCGATGCCGACGCTTCAAAGCGAACGAGGGCGGCGGCGATTCTGAAGGAACCCGACCTGGCGCTATCCGTGCAGGTTCTCCAGGAGTTCTACTATCAAGCCACGAGACTGCAAGGACCGGCGGGACTGACCCATGAACAGGCTATGGCTTTCCTTGGACCGCTGAGGACGCTGCCGACGCAGGACATCACACCGGAACTATTCGACATGGCAACCGAAGTCAAGCAGAGGTTCGGTCTGTCTTACTGGGACGCGGCAATACTAGCGGCTGCTGAGATGCTTGGATGCGACGCAGTTTACTCTGAAGACATGAGCCATCAGGTGGATTACGGCGGACTCCGTGTGATCGACCCGTTCTCGGATTAGTCGCCGGTCTTTATCAGACATGGCACGAAATTCAAGCAACACGCCCGGGCTTGCGGTTTGTGCGGGCGAATGATGATTTCGTCTGTGTGTGATGGCTGGTTATGAGCCGATGAAGATGTTCAGAAGGGTGGCTATGAGTGTGGCGACAAGGGCGATGCCTCCGGCGAACATCCAGTTCCGCATCTGGCGTATGTCGGCGCGAATTGCGTCCAATTGATTGTTCACATCGTCGCGCAGGTCGTCTATCCGCTTGTCGGTTGTCGATGTGTTTGCAGCCATTTCACTCTTACCTCTTCATCCTACATTGATGGTAGGGTTGAGGACGGTGCGGTGTCAAGGCTTGCCGGAGCACTGATAGGGCTGGGCATAATTCAGTCATCTCCCCTCACCCTAACCCTCTCCCGTGGGGAGAGGGGACTTAATGGGCCGGGATTTAGACTGCGAATTGGTGAATTTTGGTTCGTGAATATTGACACAATGTTGCAATTCTGGCTACCATGTTGTTTTAATGTGCAAGGAGAATGCCGCTGCGGAGGTATTTGGGATGTATTTCAACGTTTCGCAGTTGCTGAAGGAAGGAAGCGGGTCCGCTAGAAATTATGAAGTGAATGACTTCGCGAGCGTGCAGGAAGGCGCGCCGATGACGCCGATATCGGGGACGGTGAGGATGATGCGGACGGATGCGGGGATATGGGTGAGCGCGGAGCTGGCGACTTATTTCGACTGCGAGTGCAGCCGGTGCGTTGCCGAGATGGAACAGTATGTGCGGCTTGCGATCGAGGAGGAGTACCTGCCTGAGGTTGATGTGAATACGGGGGCGAGGCTGAATTTCCCGGATGAGCTTTCGGATAATTTCTACATCGACCATACGCATATCCTGGATATGAGCGAGGCTATCAGGCAGTATTTCGGCCTGAGCATGCCGTTCAAGCCGGTGTGCCGGGAGGAGTGCAAGGGTCTTTGCCTGACGTGCGGGACGGACCTGAATGAAGCGGACTGTCCGTGCGACAAGGTGATAAGGGATCCGCGATGGGGGCCGCTGCTGGCATTCGCATCGCCGCAAGAGCCGAATTATAACTGATACTACTTGAACTGATTGACGAAGACCGCTGTTTGCGGCTCTTCTGGATTCCCGCCTTCGCGGGAATGACGATATGGGAAGGGGAGGAAGAGAATGCCACCACTGCCTAAGAAGAAGCACTCGAAGGGTCGCCAAGGCGGGCGGAAGGCGCACTTCGGGATGAAGCCGATGACGCTTGCGGAGTGCCCGCAGTGTCGCTCGGTGCGGATGCCGCACAGGGCGTGTCCGTCGTGCGGGAATTATAACGGGCGCACCGTGACGACGAGTTCGAGTTTCGAGTAGTCCTTGCAGCTATAGACAGATGGAATACGGACGAATCCAAGCGTAGGATGGTGAGTTTTTCACCCCCATCCTAACCTTCTCCCCGTCAAGGGGGAAGGGATTAAAGGAATCGTCGTACACCGAGCATAGGAGATTGAAGATGACTCTCAGGTTTATGCCGCAGACGCAGGGCGCGGAGGTTGGCTACCTGTTCCCGGGCCAGGGAGCGCAAGCCGTAGGGATGGGGAAGCAGTTATATGACGAGTCGCAGGCGGCGCGAGAGGTTTTCGAGCGGGTTGACGACGCGCTGGAGCGTTCGCTGTCGGACATCATGTTCAATGGGCCGGAGGACGACCTGCGGCAGACTATCAACGCGCAGCCGGGGATTATGGCTGTGAGCCTTGCGTGCATCAAGACGATGGAGGAGCGGCTGGGCGAGGATATGCCGCAGCCTGTGGTTACGGCGGGGCATAGCCTGGGCGAGTACACGGCGCTTGCGGTGGCGGGGGTGCTGGAGGTTGGGGATACGGCGAAGCTGGTGCAGAGGCGGGGCGAGCTGATGCAGGTGGCTTGCGAGGAGAATCCGGGCACGATGGCGGCGATCATCGGGCTGGACGAGATGACGCTGGAGCAGATCGCGGTGGAGACGGGCACTTATGTGTCGAATATCAACACCGCGGAGCAGATCGTGATTAGCGGCGACATCATGGGTGTGGCGCGGGCGTGCGACCTTGCGACGGCGCGTGGCGCGAAGAAGGCGATACCGCTGCGAGTTGGCGGCGCGTTCCACTCGGGGCTGATGGAGCCGGCGCGCGCTGGGCTGATCGAGGCGATCAACGGCGTGCAGTTCCATGACCCGCAGATTCCGATTGTGGGGAACTGCGACGCGAAGCCGCTGGCGTGTGCTGAGGATGTTAAGCGTGAGCTGATTTCGCAGATATGCGGGTGCGTGCAGTGGAAGCGGACGGTTGACTATATGATTGGCTCGGGCGTGAATGAGTTCATCGAGGTCGGGCCGGGGCGCGCGCTTTCCGGGATGGTGAAGCGCATATCGCGGCGGTCGCAGATTACGAGCGTTGGCGACCTCGAATCCATTATGAGTCTCGGCAGGAACTAGGACGGTGGCGGATGTCGCGGCGCGTGAGTCCGCGGCGAGCGTGGAGGGCGGCGTGGCTGCGCGTCGTCGAACGCGCGCGCTGGTGATGCAATCCCTGTATGAAAGCGATGCGGTGGAGCATAGCGCCGTGGAGGTGCTGGACGAGCGGCTGGCGGAGGTGGCGTTGTCGCGGCGGGACGCGGAGTTTGCGCGGGGGATGCTTGAGGGTATCTTTGCAAACGCGGCTGAAATAGATAAGATAATAGCCGAGTTTGCGCCGGGCTGGCCGATAAGCCAGATGGCGGTGGTGGACAGGAACATCCTGCGGATGGCGATATATGAGATAATGGTGTCGCAGGATACGCCGCCGAGGGTGGCGGTGAACGAGGCGGTGGAGCTGGCGAAGGCGTTTGGGGGGGACAGCGCGCCGCGGTTCATCAATGGCGTTCTGGGGAGCGTGATGGCGGCGGCGAGCCGATAAATGCCGATAGATTTCTGCGGCTATAACACAAGACACTGACTAATTGACAACCCTGGAGGTAACAGAAGTGGCAACCCTAATGGAGCGCGTGCAGGAGATCGTGGCTGACAAGCTCAGCGTGGATGAGTCCGATGTGGTGGCGGAGGCGTCGTTCATGGAGGACCTGAACGCCGACTCGCTGGACCTGGTGGAGCTTATCATGGCGTTCGAGGAGGAGTTCAGCGATGGCGACACGACCATCGAGATCTCGGACGAGGACGCCGAGAACATCACGACGGTGCAGCAGGCGATAGACTACCTGCGGGCGAACGGCGTGAGCGACAAATATCGCGCGTGACAACTGAATAAGCCCCGGCAAACTTAGCCGACTTGTATGGGCAGGATGTAAGGGATATGCTGTGGACGCAGATTCCGGTCATCCTGTCTATTCGTGTTTAATTGAAGGAGGGTTATGATGAGAGCAGCCGTTTACAAGGGAGAGCGAGTACTGGAGGTGGAGGAGATAGCGACGCCGACTGCGGGGCCTGGCGAGGTGGTGGTGCGGGTGCGGTATTGCGCGGTGTGCGGTACGGACGTGCATGCGTTCATGTACGATGTTGCGCCGCCGGGGACGGTGATGGGACACGAGTACTGCGGCACTGTGACGGAGGTTGGCGAGGGCGTGACGCGCTGGCAGGTGGGGGACCGGGTTGTGGGCGGGGGCGGCAATCCGCCGCCGGGGTATGTGCCGACGGGGGCGCGCAGTGATCCGCGCTATAACTACCGCACGATGGGCTTCCCGGAGGGGGCGAAGACGCGGGCGTATGCGGAGTATGTGCTGCTGGAGGACTGGGAGCCGGTGCCGATACCGGATGGCGTGTCGGACGAAGAGGCGGCGCTTGCGGAGCCGTGCGCGGTTACGGTGCATGCGGTGCGGCTGTCGGAGATCAAGCTGGGGGACCGTGTGCTGGTGATGGGGGCGGGACCTATCGGGCTGTTCTGCATGCAGACGGCGCGGGCGGCGGGCGCGACGACGGTGATCGTGTCTGAGCCTGCGCCCGCGAGGGCTGAGGCGGCGCGGCAGCTGGGCGCGGATGCGGTGATCGACCCGTTCACGGAGAATGTGGAGGAGCGGGTGGTGGAGCTTACGGACGGCGTGGGAGCGGACATCGTGTTCGAGTGCGCGGCGGTGCCGAATCCTTC
Source organism: Dehalococcoidia bacterium (assembly GCA_965203955.1). Classification (GTDB taxonomy): domain Bacteria; phylum Chloroflexota; class Dehalococcoidia; order Lucifugimonadales; family JADFKI01; genus Bin90. The sequence goes on from OZ241923.1 coordinate 1,830,848, forward strand.
TACGCTGGATGGCGCGCTGAATATCGTGAGGCGCGGCGGACAGGTGGTGCTGGTGGCTATCGCGTGGGAGCCGACGCCGCTGGTGACGCCGGACTGGATGGCGCGCGAGGTGAAGCTGCAGGCGTCGTTCGGGACGCAGCCGGAGGACTGGCGGGTTGCGCTGGAGCTGATGCGCGCGGGGCTGGTGAACGTGGAGCCGCTGCTGGGGGATACGAACTTCCTGCCGCTGGATGACATCCAGGGTGCGTTCGAGTCGCTGATGAGGCCGTCGTCGCAGGTGCAGATGGTGGTGCGGTTGTAGGGATCTTACATGTATGGACAGGATGGAGGGGATGAGGAAATGGATATAAGGGTTGTACTGGAAGCCTGTGAAGAAGGCGGCTATACGGTGTATGTGCCTTCTCTGCCGGGGTGCATCAGCGAGGGCGACACTAGGGACGAGGCTCTGGCGAACATACGAGAGGCGATTGAGCTTTACTTGGAGCCTGTGGAAGATGACTTCATACCACAGGGTGAAGTGGTGGTCTTGGAGCTGGCTCTGTGAGTCCTCGCGTTCCAATTCTAGGCTATCGCCAGATAATTCGAGCGATGCAGCGGGACGGATGGGTGGTCGTAAGGCAACGCGGCAGTCATATACGGCTGCAAAAAAACATACACGCGAGCGCACGCTGAAGGTTACCGTGCCCGCTCACACGCCTGTGAAGCGTCCGACTTTGAGTCGCATTCTGAAGGACGCGGAGATAGACTTGCAGGACTTTCTGGAATTGCTTTTATATGGGAGAGGTATGATCCTGAAATTAACTTATGACAAAGCAGGTGATGCCTTTGCGATGAGTGGTGCGCGTATCGATGGTGAGTGCGGGGAGATATGGGAAGTTTATCCTTCAGCTATGCTGGAGGTAGGCGAGGTGAGCGGTGAACTGCTCTGCGTGGAGGTACTGGACGCTACCGAGATTCTGGAAGATTTGCTGGATCCGCTGAAATCGGGCGGAGAGTTTGTCGTTAGGCACATTGAGGGCGACCTGTCTGTGATAAAGGACGCGCTGCTGGAACCCGACGAAGAGAACGAAGGCCACTACAAGGAGTGTCTTATCTTCAAGCCGGGCGAAGAGGCCCACAGGGATGCCTGCCTCAAACAACTCCGAGACGCCCTTGCCCCATACTTTGCCGTGCTCCGAGGAGGCGCATTATATCAGACACATGCAGACTAGCGCCTTAGGCTGAACAGGCGTGGCAATCGCATTGGCGGGCGGTGATGTGCTTCAAGCCGTCCACACCCTGAAAGTCTCTCGTGCGGCGGGCTGGGCTGGTGAACGTGGAGCCGCTGCTAGGGGATACGAACTTCCTGCCGCTGGATGACATCCAGGGTGCGTTCGAGTCGCTGATGAGGCCGTCGTCGCAGGTGCAGATGGTGGTGCGGTTGTAGGGATTTCATCTGTTGAATTTCTCTGTGTAGATGTGCTATTCTCTCCTTGCAGAACATTTGTATTTCTGGCAAGAATGAGTAAGGTCAAAGATAAACCCGCAAAGCTCAATTCAAGACTCTTTGTCGGAATCCACGGAGAATCAGCCAATGCTGAAAGAACGAAAGCCGCCTGCGACTGATTGGGACTATCGAACGGCGAACACAAAGGAATACACTCACGGTATCCATCCTTACCCCGCAATGATGATACCCCAGGTTGCTCGGCGTCTGATCCAAACTTACGGTAAAGACGGCGGTACTCTCTTTGACCCGTATTGTGGGACAGGCACGACATTGCTTGAGGGTATGTTGGCCGATATGGAATCTGCGGGTACCGACCTAAATCCTCTCGCCCGCCTTATTGCCAAGGTGAAGACAACTCCCATTGACCTCGAATCTGTCGATGACGCCATTGAGAACTTTGTTGATTTCGGATTGGAAGTTGCCTACGCTGACACCATCAGAGTAAGTCTGCCAAAGATTCCTAATATCGATTACTGGTTCAGTGAACGAGCGCAGTGTCATCTCGCATTGACGCTTGGGTACATAAGAGGAATCGCGTGCGAACGCACAGCCGATTTCTTCAAAGTGGCGTTTAGCCTTACCGCGCGCAAGGTTTCATGGACGAAAAACTCAGAGTTTAAGCTTGTGCGAATGCCGCGTGAACGGATGGAAAGCCACAACCCAGATGTGTTCTCTGTCATGTACGAGATACTAAGTAGCAACAGAGAAGCATTTGCGTCTTTGCGAGAAACGCTCGATGATGAACCGCGCATTCCTGCTGTTCACGATTTCAATACCGTGACAGAGATGCCACAGTACATTCTTCCTTCAGAGTCGATAGATATGGTTGTTACATCTCCACCGTATGGGGACTCTAGGACAACCGTTGCTTATGGGCAATTTTCTCGGCTATCGTCTCAATGGCTCGGTTATGAGGAGGCTAATCGGGTCGATAATGCACTGATGGGAGGATCTAGGCTGGTAAAGAGCGTTTCGTTCGGTGTGAAGGAATTGGACGATGTCATCGGAGAGATTGCCAGTGTTGACGGAAAGCGAGCTAACGAGGTTGCATCATTCTTCGTTGACTATCGTGACTCGATCAAGAATGTGGCTTCCGCAATGAAACCCGGCGGTTACGCTTGCTACGTCGTGGGTAATCGTAGAGTGAAGGGATTCGAAGTACCTACCGCGGAAGCAACGGCAGCATTCTTCGAGTCCAACGGCTTCAGCCATGTTGATACTTTTAGTCGCAACATCCCCAACAAAAGGATGCCGTCAATGAACTCCCCGACGAACATTCCCGGCCGACTGGGAAAGACAATGAAGGCCGAAAAAATCGTGATATGCAGGAGAGACGCCTAAGCATGCGATTATCCGAAGTCAGAGCGCGATTAGAGGAACTGAAGACAGAAGGATTTGTCTCGTCTGTGAGATCAGGACCAACCGGAATCGGGCACACATTGGAGACCTGCTTGGGGCTGGACGAGAATAATCTACCGATTCCAGATATCGGAGGCCGAGTAGAAGTCAAGGCAACACGAAAGAGCTCGAACAATCTGATCACCCTGTTCACTTTCAATAGAGCCGTTTGGCAGTATCCGTCGAAGGAGGTTGTCGCGCGATGGGGCTACGAAGACAATAACGGGCGTCAATCGCTGTACACGACTGTCTCGGCTATAGAGGTGAATGCCCAGGGGTTGCGACTTTCCGTGTCAGAAGACACAGACAATCTCTATATGGTCCACGTACCGAGCGAAACGGTTTTGGGAATGTGGGACATGTACCATATTGTGGGGAAGTTCGTCACGAAGTTCGAGCGAATGTTGTTCGTTCACGCCGATTCCCGCAGAGTCGGCAAGAAGGAAGAGTTCCATTTCAACGAAGCGGCCATTTTATCTGAGCCTAGCGCTCGGACATTCAGAGACAGTTTCGCCGCAGGTAAAGTGATGGTCGATATACGGATGCACTTGAGGCCGAATGGAACTGCAAGAAACCATGGCACCGGATTCCGAATTCGTGAGCACGATCTTCCCAGTTTATTTGGCAGAATAGATCGTCTTGTGTGACAGCCGACTCAATGGTGGCGGAAATAAAAAGGCAACCAGGTGTGGCAAATGACACAGCAGATCGAAATGTCGACCTTCCTGATTGCAATTCCAGTATGGGCAGTTATTGATGGCATGTCAATGAATGTTCTACCATCATCTGGCGTCGAGGTAGGACTGGAGGATGATGGCGGCGGCGGCGGAGTCGGTGCGGCCCTTATCGCGCGTAGATGCCCCGCCGGACTGGGCTAGGAGGCGGTCTGCCTGGACGGATGAGAGGCGTTCGTCGGTGCGGGTGACGGGGATAGTAGTGCGCTCGGCGAGAGTGGCGGCGAAGTCGAGGGTGATGCGCGCCTGGGCTCCTATGCGGCCGGACATGAGGTAGGGGATGCCGACTAGGATTTCGGCGGCTTCGTGTTGTTCGGCGAGGGCGAGGATGGCGTCTATCGCGGATTCGGTGTCGGGCGTGGCGCGCTCGATGGTGGTGAGCGGGGTGGCGAGTATGCCGAGCGGGTCGCTGAGGGCGACGCCTATGCGCCGGTCGCCGATGTCTAGGGCGAGTATTCTCATGGTTTGTTCATACGGTCTGACAAGGTGGACTACACTTTCCCCTCACCCTAACCCTCTCCCGCGGGGAGAGGGGATTTTCTTTGCTCTTCTCCCATTGAGGAGGAAGGGACTTCAGGTAGCGGTTTTCTGGCGGACGATGTCGGCTGCGCTTTCGATGGCGGAGTCGAGGTTGTCGGCGTTGCGACCGCCGGCTTGCGCCATGTCGGGGCGTCCGCCGCCGCCGCCGCCGATGATTTTGCCGAGCTCGCGGGCGTACTCGCGGGCGTCGGCGCCGCCGTCAACTAGGTCGCGGGTGATGCCGACGCTGATTGTGGGCCTGTCGTTGATGACCGCGCCGAGGACGACGATGCCGCTACCCATCTTGTCGCGGAGCCAGTCGCTTATCTCGCGCATGCCGTCGGCGTTGGACGCCTCGGTGCGGGCAGCGAGGACGGATACGCCGTTAACGTCCTGCCTGGTGTCGAGGAGGATTTCAGCTGCCTGCAGGGTGTTGCGGCGTTCAAGCGCCTCTATCTGGCGTCTCAGTTCGTCGTTCTCGTCCTGGATGCGCCGGACCGCGCTGCCGAGTTCGGGCGGGGTCGTGTTCAGTGTGCTTGCCAAGGCGTCTTCGCGGTTGAAGCGCTCCCACACGAGGCGCTCGGCTGCCCTGCCGCTGACGGCTTCGAGGCGGCGCATGCCCGCGCCGATGCTGGACTCGCCGAGGATATAGACGCTGCCGACCTCACCGGTGTGGTGGACGTGCGTGCCGCCGCAGACCTCGAAGCTGAAGATGTCGCCGTTGGCAATCTCGATGAGGCGCACGCGCTCGCCGTAGCGGTCGCCGAAGAAGGCGAGTGCGCCGCGCTGTATCGCGGACTGGTAGGTGTCTTCGTCGCGGTGGACGCCGGCGTTCTGGCGTATCTTCTCGTTGACGAGGTGCTGCACCTGCCAGAGTTCGTCGTCGGTTACGGGCTGGACGTGGGAGAAGTCGAAGCGGAGCCGGTCGGGGGCGACTAGCGAGCCTGCCTGCCGCACATGGGGGCCGAGGACCTCTCGCAGGGCGGCGTGGAGCATGTGGGTGGCGGTGTGGTTGCGGGCGGTGTCCTCGCGGCGCAGGGGGTCAACATCTGCTTGCACGGTTTCGCCGAGGCGCACAACGCCGTCAACGACCTTGCCGAAGTGCATGATGACGTCGGGCATGACTGCCTGGGTGTCGTGGACTTTGATTGTGCCGTCGGGCGCTGTGAGTGTGCCGGCGTCTCCGATCTGGCCGCCGCCCTCGGCGTAGAAGGGGGTCTGCACGAGAACGATTTCGACGCTCTGGCCGGCGGTTGCCTCGCTGACTACCTCGTCGTCGGCTATGAGGCCGACTACGGGGGATGACGCGCTGACCTGCTCGTAGCCGAGGAACTGGGTTGCGCCGACGCCGAGGCTTTCGTACTGGCGAATCTTGACGCGCTCCTCGCCGAACTGCGCTGATGCCCTGCCGCGCTGCCGCTGCGCTTCCATCTCGCGCTCGAAGCCTTCGGTATCGACCGCGACGCTCTGCTCGGCGGCGATTTCCTGCGTCATTTCGACAGGGAAGCCGTATGTGTCCCAGAGGCGGAACATGGTGCTGCCGTCCAGTACATCAACCCCTTCGAGCGCGTCTGTGAGCATGTTGTAGCCGTTCTGGAAGGCTTGCTGGAAGCGCTCTTCTTCGAGGCGCAGAACGGTGAGGATGAAGTCGCGGTTGTTGACGAGTTCGGGATAAACGTGTCCCATCTTCTCGATGGTGGCGTCTGCTATCTCGCCGAGGAAGTTGCCTTCGATGCCCAGCCTGCGGGCGTAGCGGATGGCGCGGCGGACGACGCGGCGCAGGACGTAGCCGCGGCCCTCGTTGCCGGGCACCACGCCGTCGGCGATGAGGAAGGTTACGCTGCGTCCGTGCTCGGCGACTACGCGGATGGCGTAGGTGTCGTCGGGGTTGTCGTAGCTCTTGCCGCTGACTTGCTCGACGGCGGCGATGATGGGCGTGAAGATGTCGGTCTCGTAGGCGGTGTCGACGTCCTGCAGGATGCGGACGAGTCGCTCGAAGCCCATGCCGGTGTCCACGCTGGGGGCGGGCAGGGGCGTGCGCGTGCCGTCGAGGTGGTGGTAATACTGCATGAAGACGAGGTTCCAGAGCTCGACGTAGCGGTCACAGACGATGCCGTCGGGCATGACGTTCTTGCAGTTGGGGGCGCAGTTCTCCAGCAGGCAGCCGTAGTCTGTGCCGTAGTCGTAGTGGAGCTCGCTGCAGGGTCCGCAGGGGCCTTCGTCGCCTGCTGGTCCCCACCAGTTTTCGTCGTCGCCGTAGCTATAGACCTTTTCGGCGGGGATGCCTTTTGCTTCCCAGAGACCGCGCGTTTCCTCGTCGGTGTGGTGGATGGCGGCGGAGAATTTTTCGAGCGGGATACCGTAGCCTTCGGTCATCAGCTCGACGGCGAAGTCGACGGCATTTGACTTGAAGTAGTCGCCGAAGCTGAAGTTGCCGAGCATCTCGAAGAGGGTGTTGTGGGTGGCGTCGCCGACTTCCTCGATGTCGGGGGTGCGGAAGCACTTCTGGGATGTGGTGGCGCGCCTGTTGGACGGCTCGGCCTCGCCGGTGAAGTAGGGCTTGAACTGGACCATGCCCGCCGAGGTGAGTAGGAGCGTGGGGTCGCCGACCGGGATCAGCGATGAGCTTGCGTGCCTGCTGTGCCCCTGCGACTCGAAGTAGCTGAGGAACTTTTCTCGAATTTCGTCGCCGGTCATGAAGTCTGGCATAGGTGTACCCCGAATGAAAATGTGCTGAGTAATTTCTTAGTGTGTCACTTCGAACTATGTACTGCCATTTAGACTGCACCACATTTCAAACTGATACACCACCAGCAATTTTAGCATGGTCGGGCGGGGGAGGCAGGGGATTCCGGTGTGGGAGGCGAGTGCGCGTGGATGTGGTGGGTGTTCCCATCGAAGAGAGCCAAATGGACGCCACCCCGATGTTTCATGATTGAGGGCGCAGAGAAACCGGTCAGGCGGCGACCATATCTTCAATGACGAGGGAGCGGCCAACGGCTTTGAGCGCGCGTTCGATTTGGCTGATGTGGGAGAAGCGATAGGGGTTTAGCAGCGTTTGGATAGTGTGATCGGGCATATCCAGCTTGGCTTTGAGGTCTTGGGCGCTCATGTTCTGCTCACGCATGGCGGCGTAGAGGGTGAGTTTCGCGGCGACGATGATTGGGACTGCGATTAGAACCTGCCCTTTGGTGAGAGGGCTTGGGGTTGGGATATCGTCGTTCCTGTCCACGTAGAAACTCAGGGCGACCGCCAAGCAGTCTTCTGCCATCTCAAGAGATTCATTCCAAGACCATGCACCCGTGATCGCTTCGGGAACGTCGGGGAAGGTTATGACATAAGCTTCTCTTCCGGTAGCCTCTGCCTCTTCTACGTCAGGGACTATGTTGCATGGAAAGGCGTAACGCATAGTCTAGAACTCCTCACGATCTATTTCGAGTTGTCTGAACATTGCAGCGAGAGTACCTCGCTGAATCTCGCCGTGCTGTACGATCGTACTGCGACCGCCGATGGGGAGCTTGCCGTGGCTACCCTTGCCGCGAGTCGGGTCGAAGTCGAAGCTCAACCTGTTCCTGCGAGCATACCGCCGGGGGCGCGCCTGACGAACTCCCTGCCGTTCATGCACCTAATGGTAACACGCGAACTGTGCCGGACTATTACGGGACGCTCACCGCTTCCTTATATTGCCCGCAATTCTCTGTGCGACGCCGCTAATCGCTGTATGCCCGCTGCAAGCATGTCGGGTTCGTATAGGGCGAAGGCTAGGCGGATGGCGTTGGTGAATGCGCCGGATGCGGAGAAGGCGGTGCCGGGGCGGTAGTTGACGCCGTGCTCGTGAGCGATTGGCAGGAGGGTGTCGGTGTTTGTGCCGTCGGTGAAGGTTAGCCAGAAGAAGTAGCCTCCGCCGGGTGGAGTGAAGTCAACCGCGTCGCCGAGGCGCTCGCGGAGGGCTGCGGTCATCGCGGAGACGCGCTTGGCGTAGGCGCGGCGGAGACGGGCGATGTTGTCGTGCAGCATGCCGTGTTCCAAGACGGCGTGGATCAGGGTTGATGTGAAGTGGCTGAGGCCGCCGCCGCTGATGGTGAGGCCGGCAGTGGCGAAGCGCTGGATGATGGGTGGGCGCGCCTGAAGCCAGCCGGTGCGAAGGCCGGGACCGAGGATCTTGGAGAATGAGCCGAGCGAGATTACGCAGCCGTCGTCGGCGTCATCGAAGGATGCGATGGGTGCTGGCGGCGGGTCGCCGTAGTGGAGGAGGTTGTAAACCTCGTCGGCGAGGATGAGGAAGTTGTGCTGCCGGGCGAGTTCGACTAGCTTGCGGCGGCGGTCGGACGGCAGGACGCTGCCGCTGGGGTTCTGGTAGGTGGGGATGATGTAGAGCATCCTGGGATTAGATATATCTTCGTCTTCCAGCATGGCTTTGAGGACGTCGATGCGGAGGCCGTTGCTGTCGGTGGGAACGCCTACGACGTTGAGGCCGTGGTCCTCGAAGATGCTCTGGATGAGGTAGTAGGTCGGCTCTTCTACGAAGACGGTATCGCCTGTGCCGGTGAAGAGTGTGGTGGCGTGGTCGATTGCCTGGGATGCGCCTGCGGTCAGGAAAAGCTCTGCGGGAGTCACAGGGGATGTGTAGGATTCCTGAGCGGAGAGGAAGTCGGCGAGGGAGTGGATGAGGGGGCCGTAACCTTGGGTTGCGCCGTATTGGAGAGGGACGGGGGCGCCGTCGGCGAGGGCGATGTCGGCGGCGCGGCGCAGCATCGCGGTGGGGTGCAGGTGCGGTGATGGGTGGCCCCAGCCGAGGTCTATGACGCCTTCGGGGATGGAGATGAGTAGGGATGGGAGCAAGTTTTTCACCAAGGGGACTTATGTGGATGGAGGGGATTTTGCCCCCACCCCTTCGGCTAGGCTCAGGGCAGGCTCTAACCCTCCCCCTGAGGGGGGATGGGATCTGTTAGGTTATACCGGCTTCGCGGCGGGCGTCGTTGATGTGGTCTCGGATGCGGACTTCGAGCGGGGCGATCTCGTAGCCGATGTCGGCGAGCATGCGGCTGTTGTCAACGAGGTAGATGTGGGGCACGCGGCGGTCGCCGGTGGTTATGCGGGCGTCGGGGATGATGCTCCGCACTATTTCAATCATGTCGTCGATGTTGCAGAGGTGTCCGCCGCTGATATAGACGGGGTGGTTCAGGTTTTCTGCGAGGGCTGCGCGGACGAAAATCTGGGCGGCGTCCTCGGCGTGAATCATCGGGGACAGTTCGGTGGGATCGAAGGGCAGGTCTATAGGCTCACCGACGGCGGGCAGGGAGATCATCAAGCCGCCAATCATGCCGGTCATTCCGGTGACGCGGCCGTGTCCGAATACGGTGCAGATGCGGATGCCGCGCAGGTCGAGGCCGTATAGCTCGCGGTAGCGGGCTGCTGCGAAGTCGTTGACTGCCTTGGTCATGCCATAGACGTTGTGGGGGGCGGGCAAGTCGTCTTCGTTGACGGGCCTTTCGCCGAAGGTTTCCTGCACACCATAGACTGCGATGGAACTGGCATAGACCACGCGCTCGATGTTGCACCAGCGCGCTGCCTCGAAGACGTTGTTGGTGCCTCCGATGTTGACCTGCATGCTGAAGTGGGGGCGGTCTTCTGTGTCGGGCGGAAGCAGGGCTGCCATGTGGATGATGCGGGTAACGCCGTGGGTGTTGCAGGCTTCGATGATCTGCGGGAGCTGGGTGACGTCGCCGCGGTAGTAGGTTACGCCGTCTCGTGGGGCAGGTGGTGGCGCGAGGTCGAAGCAGACGACTTCATTGCCGCGTTCTGCAAGCTCGCGGACGATGCGCCTGCCGATGAAGCCGTTGCCGCCGGTTACGAGGATTGACATGGGAAATTACTCCGTGATTTATAACACACCGAGATACCAGAGCAGAAACGGCAGTGTGCCCATAAGCGTTAGCAAAGACGATGCGACAGCGTCTTTCATTTTCCGTGTCCATCGGAATGCGATAATGCCGGCAGCTAACACTGCAACAGTAACAATGAGTATGCTCACTATCGTGTATGTCATGATTTTCCTCTTGGGAGGTCATCGTATTTCCGGGGGCAGTGCGCCAATGAGCAAGACTGCTAATATAATTAGGTAGAACACTAGAGTCGTTATGATATAGATTGAAAATCCTTCACGCTGCGGCTCGGGCAAGTCGCCCTCCCATCGAACCCATTCCATAGAGAAATCTATGTCGCCCTCGGAGCGCATCCTCACTCGATTATACAAAATTCTGAATGCGTCTGATTGTTGAATGAAATAAGCATCTATTGCGAAGAGAACTGCTATGAAAATCCCCAAAAAGAGTGCAAATGGAAACGGTATAATAGCTGCACTCGCAATCAGTACATTGTTCTCGCCCATTCCGTCACGCAGTAGAAACGCAATCATGCCCGCAAGTAGCAGCATCGCAAAACCTTTGATACGAAGGGAATTATCCGAGGCTCGGCTCATCGCGGTCTGAATCATTTCCAGGTGTCTTATTTTGGGTTCCATAGCGTTGCTCTCTGCAAAGACTGGCGCTTTATGCTTATCAGTTACAGCACCTGCCAGAGGCGGCGACCGTTGGAGCGGATGACCTTGCCGATGTGCTGTTCGGGGTGGAAGTGGCCGGCGGCGATTATGTAGTCTTCGTCTTCGGCGCGCTGGAGGATGCCGTGGCGGCTGCGACGGCTGTCGGGCTTGCTGGTGTCAACGCCGGCGCACCAGTCGGGTTCCTGTATCTGGACGCTGCTGTGAATGGCGTCGCCGACTATCATCGCTTTCTCGCCCTGCGAGCTGATGAGGATTATCTGATGGCCCGGAGTGTGTCCGGGCGTGTCGAAGGTGGTCATCTCGTCGGTGATGTGATGGCCGCCGTCGACGAGGTCCATCAGTCCCAACTCCTCCAGAGGGATCACGCTGTCGCGGACCTGGGGCGAGTATGAGAGGTGCTCGGGCTGGGTGAAGTGCTCCCAGTCTAGGCGGGGGACGAGGTAGCGGGCATTGGGGAAATAGGGCTTGGGTGAGTCGCCGGTATGGTCGATGTTCCAGCCAACGTGGTCGCCGTGCAGGTGGGTGTGCGCCACGATGTCGATGTCTTCAGGGTTGGCGCCCTGCGCGCGGATGGCGTTCAGCAGGTCGCCCCTGACGTTGCCTCGTTCGGCGTGGGGGCCGGGGCCCATTCCGGTGTCCACCATGACGGTCTTGCCCATGGAGCGGACGAAGAAGTGACCGTAGTAGAGCTGAATCTGGCCGTCTTCGAGTATGTCTTGGTATGGCTCCCAGTCGGCGGCTGTGACGCCCTCGAAGAAGGCGTCGGGCGGGCGCGCAGGTGGGATCATGTCAAGGGCGAAAACTATCTCGGCGTTGCCGACGCGGATTCTGTCAGCCATTGGATCCTCCCGGAGTTCTTCATGAATGGAAGGGATGAAGGGATTTGCCCCTCACCCTAACCCTCTCCCCAGGGAGAGGGGATTTTACCTACCCCTGATAGCCCATCGAGGGGCGAGGGATTTCATAGTCCCCTCACCCTGACCCTCTCCGCAGGGGAGAGGGGACTTTGCCTACCCGGTTCAGGGTATCAAAAAGGCGAGGGGACTTTATGTGTTCAGTTCTTGTTAGGGCTTGGGGTTTTCCATGAGGATGGTTACGCCCATGTCGATGTACTTGTTGCGGAGCGCGGGGTCGTAGCTGCGGAAGGATACGCGGGTTGTGGTGCCCTCCAGCTCCTTGAGAACGTGCTGCACGCAGTCGTCAACGGTCTGGAAGGGGTGCTTGGGGTGCTTTTCGATGTCGCCGAGGAGATCGTTGGGGCCCCAGGTGAGGCAGTCCACGCCTTCCATCGCGAGTTGTGGGGCGTCACTGGTTGCCTTGATGGACTCCATCTGCAGGCATAGCCAGCCGTGGCTGTTCCACCACTCGGCGTACTCAAGCCTGCCTTCCCTGCCCTGCACCTTCCAGCGCGCCGCGCCGCCCCAGCTGCGCTTGCCGAACTGGGGATAGTAGAAGTAGTCCACCGCTTCCTGTGCGACGGACAGGTCCTCTACCTGCGGGACTTCGATGCCGGCCGGCCCGAGGTCAAGGATGTTGCCGATGAGGTATGCGTGGCGGGTGTGTTTGATTCGGAACTGGACGGGGATGTCGAGCTCGGCGGCGTACCCACAATACTGCACAAGCGTTTCCTCGTTGAATGGGCCGTGCTGGCTGTCGGTGTGGACGAAGGCGTAGTCGTCCTTGCTAAGGACATCTTCCATCTGGCTCTTGGACGCGTTAAGGGGCACCGAGACGCCGATGAGAATTTCGCCGTCGCGTATCCGCTGCTTCATGTCGTCGCTGTTGGGCATGCTTTTTTCCTCCGTACTCTGAAAATGATTTGGCATATCATATCAGAGCCAGAACGGACATGGATGGACAGGACGGAAGGGATTATCTGGCGCGGAGAGCGGCGAGGGCGAGGGATGCCCAGCCTGCCATGAGGGAGACGCCGCCGATGGGTGCGATTGCGCCGAATATGCTGATGCCGGTGAGGGCGAGGATGTAGAGGCTGCCGCTGAAGAGCAGGATGCCGAGAGTGAAGAGGGCGGCGGATACGGTGAGGAAGCGGGTCTGCCAGCGCATGTAGAGGATGCCGACGGCGAGTAGGGCGAGGGCGTGGTACATCTGGAAGCGGGCGGCGGTCTCGAAGGTGCTGAGGGAGCCAGCGTCGAGGGTGTCGCGGAGGGCGTGCGTGCCTGCGGCTCCGGCGATGACGGAGATGAGGCCGAAGATGGCGGCAATGGCGATTGTGGTGCGGGTCATGTGTATCGGCGTTTCGGGGGGAGCGAAATTCGTTGTCAGGCACATCAGCAGTGCCTATACAATTGTAACACTGGTGAGCTTGACGGCGATGGAGTCCAGGTGAATCTGATTGTTGAGATTGTATAGCCGTATTGGAAATGTGTTGTGGGTTGCGCTGCTCGCAGTGTTGGCGGTGGGGTGCGCGGATGCCGGCACAGCGGCGGTTCGGCAGGCGACGGTGATACCGGCGTTCTTGCCGTCGCCGACTGCGACAACTTTGCCCCCGGTCGCCGGAGTTTCGCCGATGCCATCGCCAACGGTCGCAGCTCCGACAGGGCAGGGTAGTCTGACGACTTCTATCAGTGCCGAGCCACTGGAGAAGATGGAGGTCGAGCGCGCTTTCCCCAACCTGTCCTTCAAGCGCATGGTCGGTATGGCTTATCCAAACGACGGCAGTAATACATTGTTCGTCTTGCTGCAGCCCGGAGTCATAATGGCATTTGCCAACAACCAGAATGTAGAGGCGGCAGACATCTTTCTCGATATCCGCGAGAGAGTGAGCGACAGGGGCAATGAGGAGGGGCTGCTGGGACTTGCGTTTGATCCGGACTTTCGCGAGAACGGTTACTTCTATGTGTATTACTCGGCGGCGAATCCGCGGAGGTCGGTGCTGTCGCGGTTTAGTGTGCGTCCTGATGGCGTCGCGGCTGATGCCGGCAGCGAACGGGTCGTCATGGAGGTCGAGCAGCCGTATTCCAATCACAACGGGGGGCAGATTGCTTTCGGGCCGGACGGGTACCTGTACGTCGGGCTGGGGGATGGTGGGAGCAGGGGCGATCCGCGAGGGAACGGACAGAATCCAAATACGCTCCTCGGCTCGATCATTCGTATAGATGTGAGGGTATTGGGTGAGGTGGGTACTTACGGCATACCGGCGGACAACCCGTTCGCCGGGGTGGATGGGGCGAGGGGCGAGATCTGGGCGTATGGTATAAGGAATCCGTGGCGGTTTTCGTTTGACAGGGAGAGTGGGGAATTGTGGATGGCGGATGTGGGGCAGAACAGGTTAGAGGAGGTGAATATAGTCAGGCGGGGGCTGAACTATGGCTGGAACTTGATGGAGGGGAGCGAGTGCTTTGAGCCGAGGCGCGGATGCGATTCGCAGGGGCTTGAGATGCCTGTTGCGGAGTATGGCAGGGAGGGTGGATGCTCGGTTACGGGCGGGTATGTGTATCGCGGTGAGAGGCTGCCGTCGCTGTATGGCGCGTATGTGTACGGGGACTTCTGCAGCGGGAAGATCTGGGCGCTGCGGTATGCGGACGGGCAGGTTACCGAGCACCTGGAGGTAGTGGACAGCAGGCTGGAGATTTCGTCGTTCGGGGAGGACCAGAGCGGGGAGATTTTCGTGCTTTCGTTTGATGGGGGGATATACCGGTTGGTGAGTGGTGGGCGTTGACTGCGGTATGTCGGTGGTGCGTCAGAGTTGAGGCATTTCCTTGACAGGGATAGGCTGCGGGTACACAATCTCTGGCAGTATCAGAAATTGTAGCAGAGGCGCGAATTGGCGACGCGGAAAGGAATTGCGAGATGGCTATGATGCCGGCGGCGGTGGCGACAGGACTTCGGGAATTGCGCTGCGAAGAGGTGCCTATACCGGACCTGGAGCCGGGGCATGCACTGGTGCGGACGATGCTGGGGTCGATATGCGGGAGCGACTTGCATATCGTCTATATGGGCTGGAACGCATACGAGTTCCCGCTGCCGCCGGGGTATCCGGGGCACGAGGGCGTGGGCGAGGTGGTGGACCCTGGCGACACGTCTCTGGAGGAGGGGGACCTGGTGCTGACGGCGCCGAATATCTGGAAGTCGAAGGTGTTCGCGGGGTTCCAGATGATCGAGGAGCAGTTCCTTCTGAAGCTGCCTAAGGACGTGCCGCCGGCGCACCTGCTGATGGCGCAGCAGCTGGGGACGGTGGTGTTCGGGGCGCGGAAGCTGCCGCCTCTGCTGGGCAAGACGGTGGCCGTGCTGGGACAGGGATCGGTGGGGCTGTTTCACGACTTCATGCTGCGACGGCTGGGGGCGCATCGCATCATCGCGGTGGAGCCGGTTGAGGCGCGGCGCGAGCATGGCACGCGGATGGGCGTGGACCACGCGATTGATGTTACGGGCAACAGGGCGACTGACGCGGTGCTGGACCTGACGGGGGGCGAGGGCGCGGATGTGGTGATCGAGGCGTGCGGGAGTGTGGAGACGCTGAACCAGGCGCTGAAGATGGTGCGACCGCTGGGCACGATTGCGGTGTTCGGGCTGCCGCCGACGATGGAGCGGATTCCGTTCGACTGGGATACTTTCTTCCGCAAGAGGCTGGACCTGTACACGACGTTCGGGGCGCAGGACGAGCCGGGGCTGCCGGCGTTCCAGCTTGCGGCGGACTTCATCACGAAGGGCGAGATTGACATGGCGCCGTTCGTAACGCATCAGTTTCCGGTGGAGCGGGTGCAGGAGGCGTTCGACCTGGCGGAGTCGCGGGAGGACGGGGCGCTGAAGGTGTCGCTGACGTTTGAGTAGGTCAGTTCGTCAGTGTGTCAGTCTTTCAGTGTGTCAGTATTCCGGTGGCAGGGGCAGGTTGACAGATAGTGCAGGATAATTAAGCACATGCCAGCCTTCCCCCAATTATGGGGGAAGGTGTTTTTTTCTGCCCTCACCCTAGCCCTCTCCCTGAGGGAGAGGGGACAAGTGGGAAAGGGGAAGGAGACAGGTGTGGCGGGGGGGTCAGTGTCAGGCATCCTCAGCTTTGAAGAGGTGCATGCCCATTGCGCCGAGGAGTAGTGGGAGCGTGGCGTCGATGATGATCCAGGCGAGCGATACGGCGTCGCTGCCTATGGCAGTGAAGGAAGGGCTGAGAAGGTTGAACCAGTTCCAGAAGAACATGATGCCGATGAAGATGATGCCGTAGAAGACGACGTTTGCCGACAGGAACTCGCGGGTGACGTTCGTGCCTTCTGAATTGCAGGCGTCACGCTTTCTGATGTAGCCGAAGATGATGGTCAGGATGATGGCGACGGCCATGATTGGATCGAGGATGTTCCAGAGTGGGGCATAGGGCTGAGCGTCGCTTGAGGCGTGGTAGAGCGGCTCGATTACCGTGTGGATTGCGACGACGGCCGCGGTGATGATGAGCAATATGCCTATGATTTTCTTGAGCATGGCCATGAGTTGGTGCTCCTTCCGTTATTGGCACCAGGAATGAATCTCTTCACCCCCATCCTAACCTTCCCGTATCGAGGGGGAAGGGACATTGTCGGGATGCGACCTATTCATCGGTGCCTGCGAGGAGAAGGTGAACGCCGAGGACTGCGGCCAGAATTGGCAAGCCTGCGTCGATGATTATCCAGGTCAGAGAGACCGTGTCGGGGCCGATTGCGTTGAAGGCGGGGCTGAGCAGGTTGAACCAGTTCCAGAAGAACATGATGCCGATGAAGAGGAAGCCGAAGAAGATGGTATTTGCGGTCAGGAACTCGCGTGTAACGGCGGTCTCGTCCGCTGCGTCGGCGTCGCGCTTGCGCATGTAACCGAAGATGATGCCGAGGATAACGGTTATTGCGGAGAGCGGGTTGATGATAGCCCAGACGCCTTCGCTGTATCCGCTGCCGGACTGGCTGCTGTCGAAGTAGAGGGGTTCGACTATGGTGTGAACTGCTACTACTACCGCCACGATGAGCAGGATAATGCCTACGATTTTCTTGATGATGTCCACGGGGAGTTGCTCCTTTCGTCTCTATTTTCGTGGTTTACCGGATGGTAAGCAGGGAATTCAAGGCCGAAGAAGGATGGGCGTACCGCGATCTTAGATTCTTCACTCCGCTTCGCTGCGTTCAGAATGACGGTAATAAAGATGGCTGTGTTCAGGATGGCAATGTATAGGGTGGCTTGGTTTGGAACGGCAGTGTGTGAAGGGTTGGTTCGGATGGCAGCTCAAACGCTGTGTACAGGTTCGATGCGCTCTGTGTGTTAGTTATCGGCGCGGCTAGTCGTCGGTGGCGCCGCGGAGGAGGAACATGCCGAGCGCGCCCCAGAGTAGGGGACCAACGGTGTCCACGATGATCCAGACTATGCTGTTATCGGTGTCTTGAGGGTCGGGATCGAAGTGCAGGTCGAACCAGTTCCAGAAGAAGAGCATTGCGATTGCGAGTAAGCCGTAGAAGAGGATGTTGGCTTCGAGGTAGCGACGGGTGACGATGCGGTCGAGTCCCGCGGATTCGAGGTTACGCTTTCGCAAGTAGGCGAAGATGACGCCGAGTACGGCCGACAGCGCCATGAGCACGTTAATTGGCGTCCAAAGAGAGGGCAGTATCTCCAGTTGGCCAGCTACAAAGTAGGCTCCGACGACCACTGCCGTGAGCAGAAGCAACGCTCCGACGACTCGCCTGATAGCATCCATCATCCACCTCCGGTTCATCCGTCTGCCTGAATGCGCTTATGGCTGCTGAGACATATATGAGGCTAAATGTCCACGGTGGATTATATCACAGATCGTTGCTTGTTGGCGCCGCTGAGGGAGACAGAAGTCACCCCCATTCTATGGCAAGCTCAGGAAGGCTCTTGCATTAAGGATGTCGATGTGCAGCGATAATGTCCGGCTAAGTGTTCAGCGATTCTGTCGGTTTGTGTCTCCGCCGCTGTTGATGTCAGCAGACGGCTCGATGTCAGCAACCCGGACTGCCGCTTGTCCTTCAGCCGGTCAATCCGTCCGCGTGGTCCAATATAACCCCGCCGATTACACCTCCCTTTTCTGGCTCAACCCCATCTTAAACCATTACCAACACACGTTGGGAATACCGGATTGCACCCGCGGGAACACCCGGCAGCCCAACTTTGTAGTAATATGAAAGGCAGGCCGAATTCATCGTGGCATTCACATCCACAGGGGTAGCACGAAAGATTCCCTCTCCCCATTTGCGCGAGAACAAATTTTGCCGGGATGCCCGGCAAGGAGTCAAGAGCAGGAAGCGTGTTCATGCAAATCGGCATGTTCTATCAGATGCAAGTCCCCAGGCCGTCATCCCGCTCCTACGAGGCTGACCGGTTCCTGGAAATGCTTGACCAGGTGGCCTATGCTGAAGAGATGGGCCTGACCAGCGTCTGGATGGCCGACCACCAGTTCCGTACCGAGTGGTCCCACTCCAGCGCCCCCGACGTAACCCTTGGCGCATTGAGCCAGCGCACCATCCGTATGCGTCTGGGCATCGCCGTGGTGGTGCCCCCGGTGCAGCACCCTCTCCACATCGCGGCCCGCACCGCCACCCTGGACATTCTCAGCAAGGGAAGGGTTGACTTGGGCGTGGGCCGCTCCGGTTACCCCTACCAGATGGCCGCTTTCGGCACAGACCTGGAAGACGCTACCGGAATGGTGGACGAGGCCCTGGAAATCATCCCGCGGGCATGGACCGAGGGAGAGTTCGCCTACCAAGGCAACCAGTATAAGATTCCCTTGCGCGAGGTCCACCCCAAGCCGGTCCAGCAGCCCCACCCGCCCATCTGGCTTGGTTGCAGCCAGGAAGACACGTTCAGGAAAGCGGGACTCATGGGCTTGGGCTGCCTGGCAATGGCCGGCGGCGGAGCTACAGGATTGGCTCCTCTCGTGCAAGCCTACCGGGGCGGTATCCGGAACGCCAGTCCGACCACCGGGGTTGTCCACAACCGCGTCGCTGTAAGCACCGTGGCCATCTGCGGGGAGTCGCGCAAGAAGGTGCAGGAACGCTCTGCCGAATTGATCGACTGGTACCGTCATCAGCAGGCCCTCAGGGACGTCCGCGTGTGGAGCGAACAGGACCCGTCCCGCGTTCCCGAAGACTACCAGTGGCACTACACCCGCTCCACCGCGACCGACTCTCCAAAGCGCGAGGAAACATCATCCCTCGACCAGATAAGGAGTGGACGCTACTGCATCGGCGACCCCGACGACTGTATCCGCTACCTGGAAGCCTATGCCGAGGCGGGCGTGGACGAGGTCATACCCCTGTTTCAAGTGGGCGGCATATCCCATGAGGAAGTGATAGATACGCTGCGTCTCTTCGGCGAGCACGTCATCCCCCACTTCAATGCCAAGGCAAGTTCGTCCTCCGGTAGCCCTGCAAGATAGATGGTCCTATTCCCTGGCCTGACCATTATTCCAGCGTCAGAAGGAACCCCCTCGTAGGTTTGCGAGACCACCTGACAGGGAACCCAACATCGTCCTCGGTTGGTCAACGACAACTATTCTGGTCGCTCCTGTTGCCTCATCGGTGTCAACGCCAAGCTAGAAATCTGCCATTTTCGCTGAACAGTTAGTGCGGACGGAATCGCTGAGCAACAACATTAAGGAACCAAGAGGAAAGGGTCATTTGCCCTCACCCTAACCCTCTCCCCAGGGAGAGGGGGCTTTGGAGTGAGCGCTATTCCTGGTAGCGAGGGTGCCAGCCGGGGCCCGCCCAGGTGGTAATCTTGCGGGGCGTGATGCGGATGTATGCGCGGGGCATGTGCTTTGTCTCTTCGTAGTACCGCGTGCCTGCTTCCTCGCCCTGGTAGCGCACTGCCCAGTGTTTCCAGTCGCCGAGCCATGCGGGGTCGGCAATCTCTGCTGTGCCCTCGACGATGACGCGAGTGTATGGGGCGTCGCAGGTGTCGATGCAGAATGAAACGCGCTCGTCGTCGCGGATGTGGCCGACCCAATTCGCGGTGCGCCTGCCGGCGACGTAGAAGGCTTCGCCGTCGTAGTCGTACCAAACGGGCGCGACGTAGGGGTAGCCCTCGGAGGTGAGGGTGGCGAGCTTCATCAGGTGCGCGCCGGAGGTGAGGAAGTCGTTGAGTTGCTGCTTGTTGAGTGGGGGCATAATATACTCCGTGGAATAGTGTTTCAGTCGGTCAGTTTGTCAGTATATCAGTTGGTCGTTGTGGGTGGCGTTCTATCTATTCGAGATGGGGTCGTCACCCCCATCCTAACCTTCCCCCGTCAAGGGGGAAGGGATCTATCGGCCGAAGGTAACGTGTGAAAGGGAGTTGCTATGAATGATTTGCATGAACTTGGAGTCGTTGAAGCGGCGGAGATGATACGCGGGGGTACTATCTCTGCGGTGGAGCTGATGGAGGGGCTTCTGGCGCGGTGTGAGGCGATGGATGATGCGCTGAGGGTGTGGGTTACGCTGGATGGGGATGCGGCGCTGGCGGCGGCACTGGAGCGTGACAGGGAGCTTGCAAGCGAGGGGGCGCGCGGACCGCTGCATGGCGTTCCGGTGGGCATCAAGGACATATACTTCACGCGGGGGGTGCTGACGACTAGCGGATCGAAGATATATGCGGAGTTTGTGCCGGACTATGACGCGACTACGGTTGCGCTGCTGAAACAGGCGGGCGCGATCATAATGGGAAAGGCGGTTACTACGGAGTTTGCTTGCGGTGACCCGTCTCCGACGGTCAGCCCGTGGAATGCTGTGCATACGCCGGGCGGTTCGAGTAGCGGGTCGGCTGTGGGCGCGGCTGTGGGGATGTTTCCTGCTGCTCTTGGGTCGCAGACGGGCGGGTCGATAGTGCGGCCGTCGTCGTACAACGGGATTGTGGGGCTTAAACCGACTTTCGGGAGGGTGAGCAGGTATGGGGTGTATCCGGTGTCGGAGTCGCTCGACACGATGGGGCCGATGGTGCGGAGCGTGGCTGATGCTGCGGTGATGCTGAACGTTCTGGCGGGGCATGACATCAACGACCCGGACTCGTCCGAGCGTCCTGTGGAGGACTACCTGCAGGCGGCGCAGTCGAAGATCAAGGCTCCGCGCATCGGGTTGGTGCGGCAGTTCTTCATGGAGCAGTGCGACAGTGAGACGCGGGCGAATACTGAGTCTGTGGCGGCGATGCTGGGAGAGGCGGGCGCGACGGTCGAGGAGGTTGCGCTGCCGGTGGACTTCGACGAGGCTCTGAGGGCGCAGCGCACGCTGATGTCGGTGGAGGGGGCGCAGGTGCATGAGGACAACTTCGCGGTGCGACCTAACGACTTCTCAGCGAATGTAAATGGGCTGGTGGAACAAGGGATGGGGACGCCGGCGCTGACGTACCTGAAGGCGAAGCACTTCCAGCGGGAGTTCGCGCGAGGATTGCATTCGGGAATGGCTGGGTATGACGCGCTGCTGATGCCGACTACGCCCGCGCCTGCGCCGCCGAGCCGTGAGACGACGGGCGATCCGAAGTTCCAGTCGCCGTGGACGCTTGGGGGCTTCCCGGAGATTACG
Source organism: Dehalococcoidia bacterium (assembly GCA_965203955.1). Lineage (GTDB taxonomy): Bacteria > Chloroflexota > Dehalococcoidia > Lucifugimonadales > JADFKI01 > Bin90. The sequence goes on from OZ241923.1 coordinate 1,852,031, forward strand.
CTGCCGTCGGGGTTGAGCGAGGGCGGCATGCCTCTGGGCGCGCAGCTGGTGGCGGGGCACTTCGAGGAGGCGAGGCTGCTTTCGGTGGCTGCGTGGTGCGAGGAGGTGATTGGGGTGCGGCTGACGCCGATGGAGCCGTAGGATGGGATGAACTTCAGACTTGCGCTGCGCTATAATGCGGGAGTATGGAAGTTATAAGCGGATGTCGGAGGCTTTCGATGGCGACTCCCAAGACGACTGCCAAATCTTGGGTTAAGAAGTATCCCAAGAGTTTCTACGATGAGCCGGAACCGGAGGACCGCGTGCTGCAATTCCCACCCTTGTACCGAGTGATAGGCATCCTGTTTGAGATGTATAAGGACAGCCCGGATGTGTTTGCCACCGGCGGAGGGTTCATACTCTACGACGAAACCAACGGCAACCGGCGCGTCGCTCCGGACTTCCTCATCGCCTTCGACGTGGATGCGGTGTATATCCGAGAAAGCGAAATGCCCAACTACATTGTTTGGGAGATTGGCAAGGTCCCCGATTTCGTGATGGAAGTGGCTTCTGAGAGCACGGCGGCGAACGACCTGGGGCATAAGCGCGATCTGTATGAGCGTCTTGGGGTGCAGGAATACTGGCGGTTCGACCACCATAAGGGCAGCAAATACTACGGGCAGCCGCTTGCAGGCGAGAGGCTGGTTGACGGCGTGTATCAGCCGTATGAGATTAACGTGGATGAGGACGGCTCGTTGAAGGGCTACAGCGAACTGCTGGATATGGTGTTTTACTGGGACGGTGATGAGTTCGATGCGCTGGACCCTGAGACGGGGATGACGCTGCATAAGATTACGGTTGCTGAAATGGCACGGGATGCTGCCGCAGAGCGCGCTGAAGCAGCAGAGGCGCGCATCGCCGAAGAGGAGGCGCGCGCGCAAGCAGCAGAGGCGCACGCCCAAGCCTCCGAAGCACGTGCCGAAGAATCAGAGGCGCGTGAGCGCGAGTTGCTGGAAGAAATTGCCCGATTGCGTCAACAGCAGGGATGACAGCCGCGCACGACACAGAAATCACCGCCCTTTTGCGGCGGCTTCCGTTGCTAACGTGACGGGGCGTATTCGGCGAGGTGCTGGCGGAGTAGGACGCGGGCGCGGTGGAGGCGGGACTTGAGTGATGAGACGGTGATGTCGAGGGCTTCGGCGGCTTCCCTGCTGGACAGGCCCCCAACATCCCGCAGCACTACTGCGGCGCGAAGCTCGGGCTGGAGCATGGCAATGCCTTCCTGAATCTTTGCGCCCAGCTCGGAGTTCATCGCTGAGGGCTCCGGGGCTTCGTCCCAGCTTGGGACATCAAGGTTTTCAATGCCGACCCAGCGCAGCTCGCGGGCGCGCTTTTCGCGTCTGATACGCATCAGAGCCGCGTTGACGGTGATGCGGTAGAGCCAAGTGGTTACGCGAGACTCGCCACGGAAGCGGTCGAAGGCGCGGAACGCCGAGATGAAGGCTTCCTGCGCGACCTCCTCGGCGTCGTGCGGGTTTCCCATCATCTTGTAGGCGACGTTGTACACGAAGTCGGAGTATGCCTCGACGATTTCGTCGAAGGTCGTTGACGCGGTTTCTTGTTTAGGTGTTTCCTGCTGGTCAGCCATTGTCCTTCAGGGCATGGGCATTTTGGGTTTCACCCCCATCCCTTCTGCAAGCTCAGGGCAGGCTCTAACCCCTGCCTTCGCAGGTGCAGGCTCTTTCCCTATCAAGGGGAAGGGACAGAGAGAGTTCTTGCATCCAATTGTAAGTGAGCGCATCCAATAAGTAAAAGTGTCTTGGCTTGCGCCATGTTAGTTTGCTGATATACTTGCATCTGGCTCGATGTTGAGTTCTGGGCGAAGAAAATGATGATGTCCCTGAAATCTCGTATATTTGCCATGTTGGGCCGTCTCTTGGGGCGCAGCGGGCTGCCGCAGCCCTGCGAGGAGGCGCGCGCGAACTCGTCTGACTATATCGACGGGGAGATTGACGCGACGCTGGAGGCGAGGATTCGCGCTCATCTAAGCGACTGCCCGCTGTGCGAGGCGTTTTTCCGCACACTGCGTGAGACGATTGCGGTGCTGAGAGGGATGCCTACGCAGACGGCTCCTGCGGGGTTTGCGGACCGGGTGCGGGAGAATATCGGCAGCCAGTAATCATCGGCATTATTGATCATATTTCACCCCCATCCTAACCTTCCCCCATCTAGGGGGAAGGGACATATATGTGCCATGAAGATAGCCGTTTGCATTAAGCAGGTGCCGGTGGTATCGCTGCTGAAGTTCGACAACGAGACGCGGCGGGTGGTGCGTGACGGCGTGCCTAGCGAGGTGAATCCCTTCGACGTGCTGGGGATGTCACTTGCCGTCAACCTGAAGCAGGCGCATGACGCTGAAGTGGTGGTGTTCACGATGGGACCGCCGCAGGCGCGGGATGCGCTGGTACAGTGCCTGGCGATGGGCGCGGACAGCGCGGTTCATCTGAACGACAGGGCGTTTGCGGGGAGCGATACGCTGGCGACGGCGAGGGCGCTTGCGTTGGCGCTGGCGCGGGACGAGTATGACCTGATCATCTGCGGGCGCAACAGCGTTGATGCGGAGACGGGGCAGGTGGGCGCGGAGATCGCGGAGATGCTGGACCTGCCGCAGGTGAGCGGGGTGCGGCATCTTGAGCTGGATGCTTCCGGTGATGGCGCCGCGCTCGTTGCAGAGCGCGTGACGGACGAAGGGCATGACGTGGTGCGGTGCGCGCTGCCTGCGCTTATCACTGTGACTGAGGATGTGGCTCCGGAGATATATCCGCGGCGGGCGGAGCGGCAGGCGGCAGCGGAGAAGCCTGTGGAGACGCTTACCGCTGCCGACCTGAGCGATGACCTGTCGGTGTTCGGTACGGATGGTTCTCCGACGTGGGTGAGCGAGATTTATTCCATCGAGCCGGAGCGCGAGGGGATTGTTGTGCGGGACAAGGCGGCGGATGAGGCGGTTGGTGAGTTGATGGCGTATCTGAATGCTAATGGGGCGTTTGATGGTGGTGGTGACAGAGCGGAAGATGCCGGTAAGCTGCGTGGTGGACGCAAGGAGCGCGGGGATGTGGGCGCAATCTGGGTGGTGGCGGAGACGCTGGGGGGTGAGCTGCGTCCGATTACGCTGGAGTTGCTGGGGCGGTCGTGCGAACTGGCTGATGCGCTGGGTACGCGCGTGGAGGCGGTGTCGATTGGGGATGATGTGGAGGGGCATGCGGCTGCGCTTACTGCCTATGGCGCGGATGTAGTGTGGGTGGCTCAGGACGGGCGGCTGGCGGACTACGAGGTGTCGCAGTACACAGGCGTGCTGGCGGATGCGATACGCGAGCATAGCCCGTATGCGGTGCTGCTTGGCTCAACTGTGATGGGCAGGGAGCTTGCGGCGCGGCTGGCGGGCAGGCTGTCGCTGGGACTGACGGGGGACTGCATCGGGCTGGAGGTGGATGATGAGGGACGGCTGGTTCAGCTGAAGCCGGCGTTCGGTGGGAATATCGTTGCGCCGATTCTGTCGAATACCAAGCCGTACATGGCTACTGTGCGGCCGGGGTTGCTGACACCGGTTGCGCCTGATGATGGCGTTGAGGCTGATGTGAGACCTTTGTCGCTGGATGGGCTTGGCGAGGCGCGGGTGGAGGTTGTGGAGCGGGTGGCGGACGAATCGGCGGAGGGTGCGGAACTTGACAGCGCGCATACAATAGTGAGCGTGGGCAAGGGCATCGGAGGGCCGGAGAACCTGCCGCTGCTGCGGGAGCTTGCCGATGCGCTGGATGCGCCTCTGGGGGCGACGCGCGATGTGACCGAACTGGGTTGGCTGCCGCGCCAGTACCAGATTGGTCTTTCGGGGAAGTCGGTGTCGCCGAACCTGTATTTTGCCGTCGCCCTGAGCGGTGTGTTCAACCATACGGTGGGGATTGGCAAGGCGGGCACGGTGGTGGCGATCAACAGCAGTGCGCGGGCGCCGATATTCCAGTCGGCGGACTTCGGGATTGTGGGGGACTATGAGGAGGTTGTGCCGGAGTTGATCAGGGTGCTGGAGGGGCGTGGGGGCTGATCGTAGAACAACGGGGAAGATAAGGATGTGAGGGACATTTCCCCTCACCCTAACCCTCTCCCGCGGGGAGAGGGGATTATTGAGAGCATAAAGGCGAGAAAGGGAAAAGATTATGGCAGATACGACGGTTACGACACGGAAGAACGGGCCGCTGCTGGTGCAGGGCGGGATCAAGATTATGGATGCGGACGGCAATGAGATTGCCATAGATGGAGACAACGAGATGGTTTTCCTGTGCCGCTGCGGCGAGTCGGACAACAAGCCGTTCTGCGACGGGACACACCGGCAAGTGGGGTTCGAGGCGTAGATTCAAGGGCTGAAATCAGTGAATGGAATGGAGAGGATCTAATCCTCTCCATTTTCTTGATACGATTAAATCATGTCGGTTAAGAAGGCCATAATAGTTATCGGAGGTGGGCCCGCGGGGGCGTGCGCTAGCGCGCTGCTTGCCCGCATGGGGCTGGATGTGGTGCTGCTGGAGCGGGAGCGGTTTCCTCGCGCGCATGTGGGTGAGTCGCTGCTGCCGGGGAGCATTCCGATACTGGAGAGCCTGGGCGTGATGGATGAGGTGCGCGAGGCGGGGTTCACGGTCAAGCCGGGCGCGACGATGATCTGGGGCACGGAGCGCGAGCCGTGGAGCTGGTACTTCAGGGAGACGCACGCGACGTATCCGCACTCGTACCAGGTGTGGCGGCCTGAGTTCGACGCGATTCTGCTGAACAATGCGCGGCGGTCGGGCGTGGATGTGCGCGAGGGATGGCAGGTTACGCGGGTGGTGTTCGATGAGGAGGGGAGCACCACGGCGGTACGGTGCCGCGCCACTGACGGGTCGTCGGGCGAGGTCGAGTTGTCTGCCTGCTATGTGGTGGACGCGAGCGGGCAGAGCGGGGTGCTTGCTCGGCAGCTCGGACTGCGGGAGTGGGACGAGTTCTTTCGCAACCTGGCGGTGTATGGATACTACAAGGGCGGGGAGCGGTTGGCGGAGCCGGACGCTGGCAACATCTTGATAGAGTCGCAGGCGGACGGGTGGCTGTGGCATATTCCACTGGGAGGGTCGTCGAGTGGGCCGCTGCGCGACGGCTGGGCTAGTGTGGGTGCGGTGGTGGATGCGGAGGCAGGGCAGCGGGAGATACGCGAGATGGGGCCACGGCGCTTTCTTGAATGTCAGATTGAGGCGGCTCCATATCTCGCCGATATGCTGGCGGACGCCGAGATGGTGTCGGGGCCGGAGGTGGTGCGAGACTGGTCGTATCGCTGCAAGTCGCTGTCAGGACCCGGGTATGTGCTGGTTGGCGATGCGGGGTGCTTCGTTGATCCACTGTTCTCGTCGGGAGTGCATCTTGCATTGACTTATGCTGCGCTTGCGTCGGTGGTCGTGGCTTCGGCGCTGGAGGACTCTTCGATTGCAGTGGCTGCCGGGAAGATGTACGAGCAAATGTATTACCGGGAGTACGGGCACTTCCGGGAGCTGGCGCGGCTGTTTTATTCGAGCAACCGAACGTCGGAGTCGTACTTCTGGGAGGCGCGAAGGCTGCTGGAGGATGACCCGCTGCTGACACCGCGCCAGTCGTTCATACAGCTTGTCGCGGGGCAGCCTGCGCGGGGATATGAGCGGGCGGTGCTGTCGAAGGGGTTGCTGCCGCAATCGTTTGGAGAGAGCGTGGCGACGGTGGAGTCGGAACGGAAGCGGCGGCGCGAAACGGGACTGCCGGAGGGGGCGCGATTGCGGCTTGCTGATGGGGTGCGGCTGCAGCGACAGCCGGTGCTTGAGGATGACCGTTTCGTTTGGGGCGTAGGGCTGGTTACGGACGCGCACCCGGAGGGGATTCCGTGCAGTGGGCTGGTGTCGCATCTGTTGAACGGGCTGGAGGGCAAGGGTACGGCGGCGGCGGCGATAGCGTCGCTGTGCGAGAGGATGGAGCCGAGTGTGGCTGCGGAGGCGGCGAAAGCAGGAATGCAGGCGCTGGAACTGCTATATGTGGATGGGGCGATTACTGATCAGTTGTGAGTGTTCAGTTCACAGTTATCAGTTTATAGGTGGCTGACAGGATGGGGAGGATTCAGTTGACCTGCTCTTTGGGGTAGGTGGACTGGTCGTATGCAGCGCCGTCCTCGGTGGCTTCGATGTACTTGGAGGGGCACTTTACGAGGACGTTCTGGCTGTCGAAGACGCCATCGGGTCTGTAGGTGCCTTCGAGGATGATTTCGGAGTGTGGGTTGAAGAAGAGGTCGGGTAGGACGCCGTTGTGCTGGGCGGCGACGAACTGAACCCCACCATTCTCCTTGTCGGTGAGGGTGAAGTGCGCCATGGTGGAGCCGTCGGGACGGACGAATGTGTCCTCGACAAGGCTGCCGCTGACACGGACAAGCTTGCCTTCAGGCGTGGGGCCGAGCTCGGTGAGTTCGCTGACGGTGTAGGAGTACACGGTTGCGCTCTGGAAGGCGATGAAGCCGAGGTAGAAGAGCGCGCCGAGCAGCACGACGGCTGCGATGATGAATTTCAGGTTCAGCAAGCGGATTTCCTCATGCGTGGCGGTTAGCGTCCATTCTCGCGTGTCAGGTCGTCGGAGGCTTTGCCGTTGGTTTCGGCTTGAATTCGCTCTCGCTCGTAGGCGCGGCCCTGCTCGAAGCCTTCTTTACGGCCTTGTTCGTAGGCGCGGCCTAGTTCAAAGCCTTCTGCATAGCCTAGTTCATAGTTTTCTTCATAGCTTTTTCTGCGTGCTTCGCGTATCTCGGCTTTGAAGGCTTCTCGGCTCTTTCGCAGATTCTCGTCGAGTTTCTTTTCTACCCAGTTGGATATGACCATCGTAAGCCGTTCCCCCTTCTGCGATGATAACAGTAAAGGTTGTGTCTAGCGATAGGCTTCTCGGCGATGCTTCACACGGCGAACTTCGATGCTTCGCGCGGTATCGTCTATATTGTACAGAATTCTGTACACTCCCACACGCAATCTGTAACCTATTCGTCCGTGCAGCGGAATCGCGCCTCGTGGACGCGGATTTTCCGACAGGGCATTGATGCGCCGACTTACTAGGCGAGTGTATCGGGGATCGATCCGTTCTATGTCTCTCATAGCACGCCGCGCTATACGCACCCTATACATCTATGCCCTTTGCCCTCAGTTCCGCTTTAGCCTGATCCCAGGGAATCAGTTCTTCCTCGGAATCTATGCTGCGACTGAGTTCTTCGGCATCTTCAATATCCTCCAGCAGAGTTATCAACTCTTCCCAGTCCTTGTAATCAAGCACTACGGCTGTTCTGTTACCGCCTGAGTCTACGACGAAATGCGCGTTTTGAAGCAGCTCATTCACACTCATTCTAGCCCTCCTGCTCGTCCATTTTAGCATCGAGGGCGCGTCTTAGGGCGTCGATTTCGCGCTGCATTTCGCGCTGCCTGCGAGACATTATGAATACATAGGCGAAGAATGCTGCCCAGGTGATGGCATAGACGGCGAAGAGCCAGGGGAGTTCGGCTTCGCCGCGCTGCTGCTGGGCGGGGATTTCCGTACTGACGGCAACTGCGGGAGTGCCGTCGTAAGCGTGGGTGGCTAAGGGTGCGAGAGTGGCGGAGAGAAGAATTACGGCTGCTGCGATGATGATGATTCGCATGTGATGTCTCCGGCGTGCGCGCCCTTTGACAGGCTCAGGGCGAACGGGCTTGGGGTGTTTGTCAGAGGCGGGCGGCGAATTCCTGGTGCAGGCGGTCGAGTGAGGACTCGGCGCGGCGCAGGTGGAAGCGTTCGGTGAGCAGGTGGATGTAGAAGATGGTGAAGGCGAGCACTGCGACGAGGAGCGTTGCGTAAATCTTGTTGGAGCCGATGGCGTCGCGGTCGCTTGCGACGGGGCCTACGTTGAGCTCGGGGTGTGCGGAGCTCCACCAGACGGTTGCCATGTAGATGACAGGGGCGTCTATTGCGCCGAAGAGGGCGATGACAGATGCGAAGCGCGCGCTCTGCGAACTCTTGGGGGCGTAGGCGCGGACCATCAGGTATCCGACGTAGATGAACCAGAGTACGAGAGTCGTGGTGAGCTTGGCGTCCCAGGTCCACCACCAGCCGAGGTCGCCGCGCGCCCAGATGACGCCGGTAACGAGGATGAGGCTGGCGAAGACGACGCCTATCTCCGCGGCGGTGTAGGCGAGGTCGTCCCACCACTGGCTGCCGGTGATGAGGTGGACGATGCTGGCGACGGCAACGACGACTATTGAGATCATACCGAGCCAGCCGAGGGGGACGTGGAAATAGAAGATACGCTGGGATACGCCCAAATTAAGCTCAGTGGGCACCCAGAGGAAGACCATGTAGAGCGTCACGAGCATCATCGCGGCGCTCGCTGCCAGTAGCCCGTTGCGAACTAGCATGCCGCAACGGGTAGGTCAATGAGTTTGGAGTCCATGTTGTGTAATATATCACAAAGTGGACGGGGCGTGAAAGGAATTTGTTGGAGAACAGATGTGGGCAAAATTCATTCGCTATCCCCTCACCCTAACCCTCTCCCCAGGGAGAGGGGACATATTGTGGCAATTTTGCACAGTCTTAATGCAGAGGGGCTAAACGAGGGTTGAACCGTCCACGAGGGATTCGGCTTTGGCGCGATCGTCGGCGGAGAGGGCTACGATGGCGTGGCCGTTCCTGCGGTCAACGATATGGAGGCTCTGTATGTTCACGCCCGCGTCCTTGAATCGCTCTGCCACTTTTGCGAGCGCGCCCGGCTCGTCCTTGAGCCTGAGAACGAGCGAGTCGTCGGAGACGGTCTTGAAGCCGGCGTGTGTGAGAACGCGGAGGGCGTCGTCGTAGGCGTCGGTGGTCAGTGTGATGACGCCCTTTTCGTCCAATCCCTCGGCGCTGATGTCTTCGATATTGATGCCTTCGTCGGCGAGCGCCCTGCTGATGTCCGCTATGACGCCCACTTCGTTCTTTGCCATTACGATGATTCTGTTCATTCTGCTTTTCAGTCTCCTGATTCTGATTTCGCCTGCAGGTCGCGCAGGCAGTCGTCAACTACCATATCTATTTTATCGCGCGTGATATGGGGCATGGTTATGAGGTGCGCGATGTCCTCATAGGGAGCGAGCTGCCACTTTCGTATCACGTCCGGCGACGGCTTGGGGAATACGACCGTAACCGAGTTTTTGTTGCGCCATGCCGGGATGCCGCTGTCGTTGAAGCGGGTTACGGCGTAGTCGGCGACCGCAATGCACTCCTTGACGATTTCGCCGAAGCCGTCCAAGCCGTGCTTCTGGAAAGCGTACCAGAGCATGAGCGGCGTGATGGCGTTGCGCGAACCGGTGAGGGTGGTGTCGAGCACGCCGACGTACTCGATGGAGCGCGCGACGCGTCCAACGTAGTCGCGCCTGGTGAGGGCTACGCCGCAGGGTATGGGCGAGCCGACCATCTTGTGGCCGCTGACTGCGACGCTGTCGAAGCCGGCGTCGAAGCCGAAGGGCTGGGGGTCGTCCACGAACGGGAGGATCATGCCGCTCAAGGCGGCGTCCGCGTGAATGTAGTAGTTGGTGAGAGCGAGGTCGTCAGCAATCTGCCGGAACCTGCTTACGTCGTCGATGGCGCCCTTCATGGTGGTGCCGATATTCGCCATGAATATGGCGGGCACATCCCGGTTGATGCGGACGGTCTCGTAGAGGTCGTCGTAGTCTATCTCGCCGTTGTCCTGGCTTTTGATCATGATGTTGCGAGCGCGGAGGACGCGCATTATCTTGACCACGCTGTAGTGGGTGTCCTGTGAGAAGTACACGACGCCGTCGGGGAACATTTCGCGTCCCATGTAGAGGCCGTACATGTTGCCCTCGGTGCCGCCGGAGGTGACGTATCCCCATGCCTCGTCCTGCGGGAGATGCATCATGTCGGCGAAAATGCCGATGACCTCGCGCTCCATCTCATGAGTGTTGCTGAGGAAGTTGCTGTCGTGGAAGGGATCGCCGACGTTGTTGGGGCAGTACGCAAGGAAGGGCAGCAGAGCGGAGTAGTCGAAGTCCTGATTGCAGGGGTAGCCGATCAGCCGGTCGCGCAGCTCTTCGAAGTTCTGCAGCAGGTCGTCGAGGCGTTCTTTTGTCTGTGTGTCCAATTTCGCACCCCCTTACTGACATTTCGTACAGTCGGGCAAGTAACGTTTTCGTGAGATTTACATGAGTAGCAGAAAGACTGCTATCTTACAATTTTAACACGTTGAAGTGTGTGTAAGGGCAGTGGCTTCACGCGCTGGTATAATGCCGTGCAGAGTATGAACAGCAATACAACTTTGGAGGAAGGCAGCGATGACGACATACACCTATGACCATATTCACCTGCGAAGTCGTTCGCCGATGGAGACGGCGAAATACTTCGAGACGATGTTTGGAGCGAAGATCATCGAATCAGTGCAGAGCGACGGGCAGCCGCGCATCGACCTTGACGTAAACGGGCTGACGATATTCATTGCGGCTGCCGACGAGAGCGTGCCGGCGGGGCCTGTTGATCCCCACCTTGGGCTGGACCACTTCGGGTTCAAGGTTGATGACATCGAGCAGGCTGCTGCCGAATTGAAGGAGAAGGGCGCGGAGTTCGACCTGGAGCCGATGCAGCTGCGCCCGGACATCAAGATCGCGTTCGTTCGCGCGCCGGGCGATGTACGGATCGAGCTGGTGCAGCGATTCTGATTGCCGGTCACCGACAGGCTGCATGCGTGACAAGTCTGAGACTACTGCCCGGAAGTCGGGTTACTGGGCGGTAATTCCGCCGTCCACTGCCAGTTCCGCGCCGGTAATCCACGAGGACTCGTCGGAGGCGAGGAACAGGACTGCGAGCGCGATGTCGCGCACGGTTCCGATACGCTGGAGAGGCACCTCAGCGCGGCGGATCTCCATGTGCTCGGCGGTTGGGGTTGTGCCTGCGAGCATGGCGGTGTCTATGGGGCCCGGGTGGATGGAGTTGCAGCGGATGTTGTCGGCGGCGTAGTCTATCGCGACGCCCTTGGTCAACAGGCGGACGGCGCCCTTCGACGCGGTGTATGCGTAGGGCGTTGCCTTGCGTCCGACCAGCCCGGCGACCGACGAAATGTTGACGATCGAGCCTCCGCCTGCGCGCTTCATCGCGGGAATGGAGTGCTGGATGCCGAGGTGGACGCCTCGCACGTTTACGTCCATCACCATGTTCCATGCGTCGTTGTCGTTTGAGGGCAGGTTGATGGCGGCGTTGTTCACGAGGATGTCCAGGCTGCCGTAGCGTTCCTCGGCGTGGCTGACTGCCGAAGCCCAGTCGTCTTCGTTCGTTACGTCGAGGGATACATAGGTCGCTTCGCCACCCAGCTCCCTGATCTGCCGCTCGACCGCTTTGCCCTCTTCGTCGAGCACATCGCCGAAGACAACCCTTGCTCCTTCCAGCGCGAACAGGAGCGCTTCGTCGGCGCCCTGACCTCTTGCGGCGCCGGTGATAATTGCTGTCTTGCCATCGAGTCTGCCCATTGCTGTACCTCTCTTGTGGTGTGAATCCGCTATGTCTGCCTTGCTCTGTGTGCGGCATTGATGCTCAAGTTACCTTACAGGATGTTCGTTCAGCATATCATTGGATGCAAGTGCAGGGTTGGACGGCGGTCAATTCCTTTTGCGCGGTTCATCCGTTATAATTGTGCTGCGTAGTGGAGCGCCAGCAAGGGGAGGAGCGCCATGACAACCGAAGACTATTCGTTCTCCAAGTTTTCCCGGAACTCCTTCTATGAAGGGCTGAACGCTAAGCTCGTAGATATGGCAGACCTCAGCGCGGATAAGCGTATCGTGGATCTAGCGTGTGGGACGGGAGGCGTTACCAACCTGATTGTCGGACGGCTGAACAACGCCCGTGAGTCCGTCGTCATCGCCGTCGATCACTCGGCGGGCGCCCTCAAGCAGGCGATGGAGAACCTGAAGGACAGGAAGGATGCCGCCATTCAGTTCGTCCACAGCCAGGTCGAGGGGCTGTCGGGGTCGCTGAAGGAGAAGGTTGATACGGTCGTGTTCTGCAACGCGATCCACTACATTCCCGACAAGGACGCGCTGCTGGATGATATTGCCGATTCGCTGAACCCGGGCGGCAAGTTCGCGTTCAATACGTCGTTCTACGAAGGCAGTCACCCACCGGAGAGCCTGGAGTACTACCGCAAGTGGATGTTCAAGTCGATCCGCACGCTGCGGCGCGAGTACGGGCTGAGGCCCGAACGGACCGAGAAGGTGGAGTCGCGCAAGCAGCTAACGGTGGAGCAGTACCGCGAGTTGCTGGAAGCGCATGGCATGACGATCGTGCGGCAGAACATAGAGACGGTGCAGGTGCCCATCGAGGGCTGGCTGGACATAAGCGGCTTCCAGGACTTCATCGAGGGGACGCTGCCGGGGGTGCCTCTGAAAGAGGCGAGCGAGGCATTGCAGTCGGGCGTTCGGCAGACGTTCGAGGAGATGGAGATCACGCATGTTCCCCGGTCGTGGCTGGGCGTGGTTGCGGTGCGGTCGTAAGTCGGTCAGTCTTTCAGTTAGTCAGTCGATCAGAGTCTTTCGACAGGCTCAAGTCGAACGGAATACTCCCCTCACCCCCTGCCTTCGCAGGGGCAGGCTCTAACCCTCTCCCAATGGGAGAGGGGACTTTTTGCTCAACGCACTAGGCACTAACGACCAAAATTGGCTGGATACTGATGGCTCCTCTGTGGATAATGGATGCCGATGTTCAACGCCTGCTTAGCGTGCCGGAAACGGTGCCCCTGGTGGAGGCGGTGCTGAAGCAGCAGGCGGCGGGCGCTGCAACAAATATGCCTCGCGGACACACGATTGCGGGGCCGGGGCTGATGCTGGCACACATGACGGCGGCGCTGCACGAGCAGGGCGTGTTCGGCTTCAAGACTTACTCCATCGTTGCGGGCGAGTACCAGTTCTTTGTGCTGCTGTATAGCGTGGAGACGGGCGACCTGCTTGCGGTATTCGAGGCGGCGTCTCTGGGACGGCTGCGTACTGGGGCTGCTTCAGGCGTGAGCGCGAAGTACATGGCGCGCGAAGACTCCAAAGAAGTCGGCATACTTGGCACGGGATTCCAAGCGGGCGCGCAACTGGAGGCTATATGCAGCGTGCGTCCGATAGAGCGAGTGTGCGTGTACAGTCGTAACCCTGAGAACCGCAGCAGTTTTGCGCGGCGCATGACGGAGACGCTTGGCATAGAGGTGCGGGCAGTGGACGGACCGCGCGAGGTGGTGGAGTCGGCGGATATTCTGGTGACGATTACGAACTCGCCGACGCCCGTGTTCGATGGCGATTGGCTGAATCCGGGGACGCATATCTGCGCGGTGGGCGGCGCTAACGAGTATGTTACTGAGCTGGACGATGCGACTATCCGGCGGGCGGACTTCATCACTGTTGACAGCATCGCGCAGGCGAAGGTGGAGTGTGGGGAGCTGCTGATGCCGACTTCGCGCGGACTGCTGCTATGGGAGCAGGTGAGCGAGTTCTGGCAGGTTGTGGGCGGCATGAAGGCGGGCAGGCGCGGCGATGAGGACGTTACGCTGTTCAAGTCGCTGGGTATGGCGATGTGGGACCTGGCGGCGGCGAAAGTCGTGTATGAGAGGTATGTGAGTGGTCAGTAGCGAGTTCTGAGTTTTCGGTCGGTGGGTGGCAGGGATTGTCTTAATTCTGTAATCTTCGTCCCCCACCCTGACCCTCCCCCTGAGAGGGAGGAGGAATAATCCATAAGGGAGTTGTCGGTGAATACGATTCGGGCGATTACGCCGTTGGACGGACGATACGCGACGCAGGTTAGCGGGCTTGGGGATCACCTGTCGGAGTGGGCGCTGATAAGGCGGCGCGTGCAGGTGGAAGTGGAGTGGCTGCTGGAGATGGCAAGCTGCGCGGACATCAGCGATATGCGCGCTCTGACCGGAGGGGAGCGAGAGTATCTGCAAGGTCTTGTCGATGATTTCGACGACGATGCGGCGAACTGGGTGAAGGGCATCGAGCGCACGACGAATCATGACGTGAAGGCGGTCGAATACTACATCCGCGAGCGGCTGGCGGGGACTTCGCTGGAGGACGTTAGCGAGTGGGTGCATTTCTGCTGCACGTCGGAGGATATCAACAACCTGTCGCATGCTCTGATGCTGAAGGGTGCCCTGGAAGACGGGTGGCTGCCTCAGGCGCGGGTGATGGTGGACGGGGTGGCTTCGCTGGCAGAGGCGACCGCCGATACCTCTATGCTGGCGTACACGCACGGGCAGGCAGCATCGCCTACGACTCTGGGCAAGGAGCTGGCGGTGTTCGTGTACCGCTGGCGGCGGCAGATGCGGCAGATCGAGAAGGCGGAGTATCTCGGCAAGTTTAACGGCGCGGTGGGCAGCTACAACGCGCATGCCGTCGCGTACCCGGACGCGGACTGGCAGGCGATCTCGCGCGGGTTCGTGGAGCGGCTGGGACTGACGCACAATCCGCTGACCACGCAGATCGAGCCGCACGACTATATCGCGGAGATATTCCACGCGCTGATACGGTTCAACACGGTGCTGCTGGATTTCGACCGGGATATGTGGTCGTACATATCGCTGGGGGTGTTCAGGCAGAAGGCAGTGGAGGGCGAGGTCGGCTCTTCGACGATGCCGCACAAGGTCAACCCGATCAATTTTGAGAACTCGGAGGCGAACCTGGGGATAAGCAATTCGCTGCTGGAGCATCTTGCGACGAAGTTGCCGGTGTCGCGGTTGCAGCGGGACCTGACGGACTCGTCGGCGCTGCGGAACCTGGGGCCTGCAATCGGGCATAGCCTCGTGGGGCTGAAGTCGGCGCAGCGCGGGTTGCGGCAGGTGGCGGTGGATGAGGAGCTGCTCGCAGGTGAACTGGATGACGCATGGGAGGTGCTGGCGGAGGCGGTGCAGACGGTGATGCGGAAGCAGGGTGGGGAGGACGCATACGAGCTGCTGAAGGGCTTCACGCGGGGTCGGAGCGTAACGGGGGACGATATGCGGGCGTTCGTTGGCGGGCTGGAGTTGCCTTCGGGCGACAAGAAGAGGCTGATGGGGCTGACGCCTGCGGGATACACGGGGATTGCGGCGGAGCTGGTGAGGAGGATGGAGGGGTAGGGTAGGCCTCTTGGTGTCGGACGGTTGTGACGATGCCGTGTTAGACTGTGCGTAGATGTTGGGAAGTAGCGGGAGGCTTAGTTATGCAGAGGACAATTACCATCACCGTGCCGGAGGAGTTTGTTGCGGACTTGGAGGAATTGGCGCGTGAAAAGGAATGCTCCGAAGAAGAGATAATCCTGAACGGGTTAAAGAGACGGATTGCGGGCAGTCGTATTCGCTCCTTGGCGGACCTGAAGGCCGCAGCAGCCAAAGGGCGGGAAGCGCGCGCCAAGGGGTGCCGCGCATGACCGCGTGTCGTGGAATATCGCAATAGCAGAGGCAGCTTATGCAGAAGAAGATCACCATTACTGTGCCTGATGAAGATACAATCTCCGGATTGGAGGAATTGGCGCGCGACAAGGGATGCTCCGAAGAAGATATACTCTTGGACGTATTGCGGAGACAAATCACCGTTCTTCGACTTCAGAGGCTGAGAAAAAAGATGATTCCGCATGCCCAGAAGATGGGTATCTATACGGATCAGGACGTGTTTGATCGAGTTTCGTGAGAATCGTAACTGATACCAATGTCCTGATTTCTGCCGAAATATCTGCACAAGGTGCATCAGGCCAATTGCTTGATAGAGTGCTTGATATTCACGATGTTGTTATATCCAACGCAATCTTGGATGAGTTAACCGATGTCCTGTCTGCTAAGTTCGAGTACAGCAATTTGCAGGTATCAGAAGTAGTTTCTCGCATTTCTACAGAAGCGGAAATCGTAGAGCCGGTGACTTTTGAAACGCAAGTCTGCCGGGACCCCGATGACGACGCCATCCTCGGCACGGCGGTTGCGGGGAACGCTGATTGCATCGTTACAGGCGACAGCGACTTGCTGGTGCTGGAGAGGTTTCAGGGTGTGGACATTGTTTCGCCATCGGAGTTCGCGCGGTATGAGTCGGAGAGTCAGAGCTTATGACCAGGATATGGCTGATGGCGCTGGGGGCCGGCTTCGCGCTAGCCGCGGGACTGGCGATGGTGCTGCTAGCCGGTGGCGGAGCGGAGGCGAATACGGGGACTGATGATTTCGTGGGGAGCGGGACCGGTGCCTCGCAGATAGTGAATCCTGAAGAGTGCGACGAGACAGGCAGGTGCCGCGTGGAGTTGGAGGGCGAGTTCGACGCCGGGGAGTTGGGCTCCGGCACGGTGAAGTTCATTGCGCATGATGACTGGTCGGATGTGACAGGGCAGCATGGGTCTTGCAGCACACCGGCGGAGGGCCAGACCAACTTCGTCTGGGAGACCGCGGAAGGCGATGGTCTGGTGATGACTCAGACGCTGGGGTTCGTGTGTCCCTCTGAGAGCGGCGACACCTGGCTGTGGAAGCGTGTGCTTCGGATCGTGGAGGGCACGGGCAAGTTCGATGGCGTCAGCGGCTCGGTGTTCATTTCGGGCACTCGGACGGTGGAGACGGGTGAGGAGACATGGACTTTCGACGGGAGCATCACTTATCCGAGGTCAGAGTCGCAGCGGGACGGATGCTTCAGGGCGTACTTCATCGGGGACCTGATTGTTATACCGCCGAGGGAGGAGCCTCCGCCGGTCGCGCCGAGCCTGTCGTTCTGGCTTTGCGGTGACGACATCAGCTTGCAGGGGCCTAACCCGCGCGAAGGCTACGAGATATTCAACCCCCGAGAATAAGGTTCGACGCTCTTGGGTTGATCCAAGACGGGTGCGTGGCTCTATGAGTCCGCGCCGCCCTGCAGGTACATCTGCTTGCGGCGTTCCGCCTCTTCTCTGCCGGACCGAAGCAGTTCTAGAACATTGACGTCCTGCACGGCAGGCTCGAAGACGGGGTGATTTCTCGAGCCGAGCGCGACCCAGTAGCGCGAGCCGTCCTTGCTCCGACCGAGATGCTCCTCGTCGATCAGCATGCGGCGCAGGCGGACGTGGCTGAGGCGGCGGAGTGTGCCCCCGACATCCGTCAGCCATGACTTCAGGCTTTCGTTCACCTCTTCCTCGGTGTATTCGGCTTTCAGGTCGAGCGTCAGGGTAATTGCCTTGGCGAGAATGTGTCGGTCGCGGGACCTGCGCGGCACTCCACGCAAGCCGCTGCTTACGCATAGTCGAACGAGGCGGTCGGTGAACTCCTGCCGCGTGATCGTGTCCATTGTGAGCTAAACCGCCGTCCCGTAGATGCGATCGGGCACGACGATGACGACCGCGCGCTTGTCGTCCACCATAGCCTGGTCGTACTCGTCCCAGTCGGGATGTTCGCCGGAGATGGAGCGATAGACGTCGCGGAATGCCTGCCTGAGTTCTTCGGGGTCGGTGTTGTCGGCAGCCAGTATGCGCGCAGTGCCTTCGAGAACTACGAAACCCCACCAGCTGTCCTGCGAGACAAGCAGGGAGCAGCGCGGGTCGCGGCGAAGGTTGAGGAGCTTGGCGCGGTCCTCGGTGGTGGTGAATGCCGCGCCGTCGTCGTGTGCGCCAACAACAACGATGCTGAGCTGCGCCTGACCATTGCGCCGGAAGGTGCTGAGGACGGCTTTGTCGTTGTTGGAGATGAAGTCGCGGATGTTGACTGGTAGCATCTTTTGTCCCTTATGTTCAGAGGGTAATTCCGGTATCAAGCCTTGAATTTGAAGCTTGCATGAGACATCACTTACACAGTCAGGTCTATCTCGTACATGTCGTAGTGGGAGTGGCTCATGCCGAGGCTCTTGTATGTCTGCTGGGCGGTGGTGTTGGTGCGCTCGACATAGAGGCGGATGCTGCAGATGTCGCTGCGGCCTTCGGTCATAGCCAGTATGTGCTCGTACATAGTGCGATAAACGCCTCTGCGTCGCCAGGCGGCATCGACATAGACGCTCTGGATCCACCAGTGGTTGGCGTTGCTCCAGTCGCTCCACTCGTATGTGATGAGCAGGCTGCCGACTACTTCGTCAGTGTCCGATTCCGCGACGATGTAGAAGCCCTTGATCGGGTCGTCGAATATGGCTGTTATACCTTTCGCGCTAACAGAGGGGTCTAGCGTTCTGCCTTCAGTTTCCATTGCCATCGCCTGCTGGAACTCGGCAATGCGCTCGATGTCTGATCGGGATGCGTTGCGTACTCTTATGTTTGTCATGGCATTCAGTTTATGATATGCGCGATGAGTTGGAAAGGAATTGAAGGGCATGAAAGGGGAGCAAGGGAGTTATGGATATCTGGGAGATGGCGGAGCTGATTGAGGCGCGGGAGAACCTGGGCGAGCGCTACCTGGAGTTCTTCATTGCGGAGGCGGGCACGCTGAGTC
Source organism: Dehalococcoidia bacterium (assembly GCA_965203955.1). GTDB lineage: Bacteria > Chloroflexota > Dehalococcoidia > Lucifugimonadales > JADFKI01 > Bin90. Next base: position 1,870,458 of record OZ241923.1, read on the forward strand.
TCGGTCTGTATGTGCTTCAAGCGGGTGACACCGACCCGCAGCAGCCGCACACGGAGGACGAGATCTACTATGTGGTGAGCGGGGCAGCGCAGATTCAGGTCGGCGACGAGGACAGAGAATTGAAGCCAGGGTCGGTGGTATTCGTGGGGACGGACGTGCCGCACAGGTTCCACTCGATAACGGAGACGCTGACTCTGCTGGTGGTGTTCGCGCCGCCGAGACGGTCGAGGGGCGCAGCATGATGCTTGCAGCAACCCGCATTCAGTGGACGCAGCGCGTTCATGTTAGAATGCGCCTTGCGATTGCTTTGTGTCTGAGGTGTTGGAGCGTATGGCGATAAATAAGGTTGTGGGGTCGTTCGATGAGGCGGTGACGGATATTCCGGACGGCGCGATTCTGATGATTGACGGATTTGCGGGGCCGGGTGGCACGCCGCAGAACCTGATTCGTGCGCTGCGGGACCAGGGTGCGAAGGACCTGACGATAATCAGCAATACGGCGGGTCTCGCGAGCGTCATCGGGTTCGGCACGATTCCCGGGGACCGTCCCATCGACATCGGCATACTCGTGGACAACGAGCAGATCAAGAAGGTGGTGGCGTCGTTTCCGGTGTCGCCGTCGCCGTCGCGCCCGACTTCTTACGAGCGGGCGTACCGTGAGGGCAAGGTGGAGCTTGAGCTTGTTCCGCAGGGTACGCTTGCGGAGCGGATACGCGCGGGAGGCGCGGGCATCGCGGCGTTCTACACGCCGACGGGCGCGGGCACTCTGCTTGCTGAGGGCAAGGAGACTCGGGATTTCGATGGCAAACCGCATGTGCTGGAGTATGGGCTGAGGGCAGACTTCGCGCTGCTGAGGGCGCACATCGCGGACCCGCTCGGTAATATCGTGTACCGCGGCACGTCGCGCAATTTCAACGGCGTGATGGCGACGGCAGCGCGCACGACCATCATGGAGGTGGACGAGGTGGTGGAGGTTGGCGAAATTGACGGGCATGGCGTTCATACGCCGGCGATCTACGTGAACCGTATCGTCAAGATGTAGATATGATTCTAATCCTTCCCTTGCTTTTGTTCGTCGTGATAGGCGGACTGCTCATATACTATATGGCGTATCTGATTGGTGGCATAGTAAGTTTGTGCAAAGAGTTGTGGGACAGGGAGAAGCGCGGCGAATTCTTCAGAGATTTCAAAGAGATGTATCCACTCTGGCCGCTAAGGATTGTCTATTGGATTGTAATTCCGGATCAGTTTGCCATTGATGTATATGTCTTAAGGTCGGACTTAAGGCTGAAAAGGCAACTCGATCACAGTAACTGGCGCCGCCGGGATGGATAATTCTAAATGCTTACCTTTGATTCTTGAGGAGACGAAATTACCAACCGAAAATTAGAAGATGACCAACTGATATACTGAGGAACTGACACACTTAACGACCGAAGGGAGTGAATCATGAAACTGGTATTTTTCGACGATTTCAAGCTGGGGGCGGTCAAGGGCGACAATGTCGTTGACCTGTCGGACGCAGCGAACCACATCCCGCATGTGTCTCCGCAGGACATCCTGTCTGGGCTGATTGCCGACTTCGCTACGCACAAGCCTCACCTGGAGGAGGCGATTGCCGCGAGTGACGGCGTGCCGCTGTCGAGCGTTCGGCTGCGCTCTCCCGCGCCGGGGCCTCTCAACATCATCTGCATGGCAGTCAACTACATGGAGAACGGAACGCGCTCCGAGCCTGCGCCGATAAATGCCTTCAACAAGTCCCCGAACGCCGTCATCGGCGACGGCGACACGATCCTGCTGCCGGACGTGGCATCGACGATATTCGAGCATGAGGCTGAGCTTGGGCTGGTTATCAGCAAGCCCGCGTGGCAGGTCAAGGCGGAGGACGCCTACGATTACATCTTCGGCTACCTGAACTTCATAGACGTGTCTGCGCGCGGGATTCCGGCGTTCTACCAGATGAAGTCCCGCGAGACGTTCGCGCCGATGGGACCATATCTGGTTACGGCGGATGAGATTGCCGATCCTCAAGCCTTGCCGGTGAAGCTGTGGGTGAATGACAGGCTGTGCCAGGACTTCAACACGGACGACATGGCGCACAAGATTCCGCGCGTGATCGAGTGGGTGACGTCCGTGCATTCGCTGGGGCCGGGCGATGTGATTGCGACGGGGACGAACCACTTCGGGCTGAGCGCGATCCAGGACGGCGACACGATCGACATGGAAGTCGAGGGACTGGGCAAGATGCACCTGAACGTGCGGGACGACCTGAAGCGCACATGGGGCCGCGAGACGCGCCACGAGTGGGAGTCGGCTGGGAACGAGGGCACGACACCGCAGCTGACGGGGAAGTATGCGTAATAGCCTGACTTACAGGGATGTACAGGATTGAGGGGATGCAATGGGGGCAGAGAACCGCGTCGGGATTGGCGCTCAGAAGTGGCAAGGCTGGATGCGAGCGCCAGCCACGAGAATCTGAGCACTCAGGTGGCCATTCCGGTTTCTCCTGCGCGTGATATTCCTTCCCGTCTGGCTGCCGCTCTACCTATACGGAGTGGCGAAGCAGCGCAGGGAGATGAAGGAGTTCGTGCTGGCGCGCGCGAGAAACAGGTTTGTTGACGCCGCGCTTGTCAATGAGATCGCTCTTGCCTGGGCGGAGGCGCACCCGGATGAATACCCGCTGGGCGAGTATGACCCTGGCTTGGGGAAGCTACGCAGCCGGTTCAGGCGGGTTATTGAGAGCGAGGGGCGGTAGCGCTTTGCTCAGAGACATGCTCGTCAATCGAGGTTGTAGAATAGGGGCAAGTGATTAGGAGGAAGGCGATGGCTACTGCTCCGGTAGAGACACTCAAAAACGCTGGGTTCACCGATAAGCAAGCAGACGCTATCGTCTTCGCAATTCAAGATTCGCTTGGCGAAAATGTCGCAACCAGATCGGACCTGCTGACAGTCAAGTCGGACTTGGAATCGCACGTGGAAATAAAGATTCTGGAATTGCGCGCCGACATGTACCGCGCCTTGTGGGTACTAGGCGGAGGGCTGGTGATGATAATGGTCGCGTTGTTCACGCTCTCTAGAGTTTTGGAATAGAAAGAGAACCCCGCGCGAAATCGGTCTGATACGCGCGGGGTCTTTCTTTGTCCTTCGAACATAAGAGACAGGTGGCGGGCATGATATACGCCGCCTATGTGGTCCAAGTGATTACTTCCACTTGACTACTCGCGACACATGCGGCGAGCGATTTGGGAAAGTTCAGAAGTTCCTGCATGATAGAGCCAATCATCCGGCCCAGTTCCAAAGTACACTTTCTTGGTGATTTGCTGGATATTAGGATAACCATCCTGAAGTGCGAACCCGTTCAAGGCGTATTTCTTCCCTGACTCCGTTTCAAATATATGTGAACTTCTAACTCGACTAAGTCGGAGCTTACAGTTCTCCATAATCACATAGCCGCTACTCACTGTTAGAGGCCAATCTGCTCCCAATTGTGCGGCTGTTACCTTGCGTTTGTTCTTGGGGACTCTTGTTGTAGCTGAGTTCTGCTTTACCGGCGTTCCATCCAAGATATTCTGAACTTGCTGTAAGCCTGCTCGCGCAGTTGCAGTCGCTTGCGCATTGTGAATTGCTTTCTGATTGCTGTTTGATACAGCGACGCTTGTTGCTGTCTTTGGGCTAACTGCGGTTCTTGGACCTTGAGATGTTGCGTAGATTACAACGACTATGAAGCCGAGAACTACAAGCGCGACCCCACCAAACAAAAGCCAGTGTTTCTTCTCTTTATTTTCGTTCTTTTTCTCATGCAAAGTGCCCCCCTTCCGCCAGATATGGCTACCCTCACACGAGCGACCACCTGTATGTATGCGTCAAGGGGGCAAGGTGCCACACCTTGAAACACACAAAGGCATAAGGAAGCCTTGTGGTCGTTACTCGTGTGAGGAGTAAATGGCAGTATAGCAGGTGTTTAACTAATGTAAAGTGGACAAGCGATTAGCTGCACTTGGTAGAGGATGCAGTCTATGAAGGCGTGAAGGTTGGGCTAGGGCAATATATCGCCTATTTGTCCCATTATCCTGTAATTCTTTGGCGCGCGAAGGCCTGCTTTGATCTTAAGTACTTCGTCATTATCCAAAAGACTAGATATGAACTTGTCGAACTGTTTTCTGGGAGAATTCGTGATCAAAACTATCGGCTTCTCATGTTTGCATAGCCAGTCTGTGTAATGATTGACGAACTCTTGAGATGCGTTATTTTCTCGCTCAATGATTGATTCGAGATCTGGATTTCCTGCCACCAGCAGTTCGCGATTGTTGAGAGCATGTTTGTCGCACTTCCCATGCACCTCACAGACCTGCTGCCAAGACATGAAATGTAGTGAGTATTTCTTATGACCTTGTGTCGAACGAACCTTCTTTCGCAACCCTTTACCATCTCGCCAATAACGCATTGTTTCCAATCGGCGAGTCGGATTGAAGTCCGTAGCTGGACCTAACAATGGTGACGTCATTGCGAACAGAACTAAAGCGTCCACAGCAACCAACGCGTGAGCTGAGCTAGGTGCACCATAGAGTATGTGTCCACAACCGTATTTGCTTAAATTCAGACGTCGCTTAGGCGTGTCGTACTCTCCGAGGAATTCTTCAACAACTGATTTGTTAATTTGGGAAATTGCTTTGCGAGTCCTCTTGCGAGACTTTCGCAGATTGTTGAATGCCTTTTGTAGTTTCTTCATAATTTACTCCTCGTCTAGGAAGGTCTGTAAGTGAATGTCAGCGTTATTCAAATGTTCATAAACCAAAAAACGCTCCAACAAATGGAACGCTCTCAATATAATCGGGCGCAAGTCGCCCGCCGTATGTGTGTCGCCTGTCGCTAAGTCATGCTTAACCTCCTTTTCATCATGTACTGTAAACAAAAAATGCGCTCCACGACGGGAACGCTTCTGCTAAAGGTTAGCTTAACTCTCAGCAAGAGAAATATATCACAATTTATAACTTTTGTCAAGTCCCGTTAGTCGTCACCCGCCTGCGTCACTGTCCCGTTGCCAATTTCAAGCCGACCGATGAGGATGCCTTCCAGTCGTGCCATGCGTTCCTTGACTTCGCCGATTTCTCTTTGCATCGCACCCATGCGCTCCGACATTCTATCCATTCGATTCAGCAGATAGATGAAAGTAGTCATCTGTACGCCAATGATGGCTATGCCTATCGCAATCATTGTGATGATTTCTGGGGGCATATCCGCATTCCCTTATGGTTTCAGGTATCAGATGTCCCAAATGATAACATATCCCCGATATGTCGGTGTCAATGCCTGAAATGTCGAACGACGGCATAGAGCGCACAACGCTGCGGGGGTGGGTTGTGCTGCTGCTGTGCCACTTGCAGCTTAGCAGCCTGCGGTTGTCTTCGTTTGTGCTGGGGGTGTTTCTGCCGTTTATCGCCCAGGACCTGGCGCTAAGTCCGCTGGAGGCGGGGCTGCTTCAGGGGGTGTGGTGGGTTACGGCGGCGGTGGCTGTGCTGCCGTTTGGGGTGTGGTTCTCGCGGTTTCGCCCGGTGGCGGTTACGCGGCTGTCGATGTGGGTGGTGGCTCCTCTGCTGCTGTTGCAGGGGCTTGCGAACGGTTTCGCGATGCTGTTCGTTGCGCGCTTCCTCGCGGTGCTGTTCCACTCGCTGACGATTGCGGTGCGCCCGCTGCTGTTTCACCAGTGGGCGGCGAGGCGGCAGTATGCGCTGATAAACGCGGTGGGCTTGTCGCAGCATAGCATGCTGCTTGCGGTCGCGGTGAGCACGGGCGCGGCGCTGATTCTGGCGCTCGGGAGCTGGCGGGCAGCGTACCACTTGCAAGCGGGGTTCGTTGCGGTTCAGGCTGTGGTGTTCCTGCTTGCGGCGCGGGAGAGTAGAGCTCCGGTGCAGGATATGAGCGACGCACTGGTAAATCAGCCGGCAAGCCCGCTCGCCGCGCTGCGAAAGTACAAGCAGGGCTGGCTGATTGCGATTGTGATGTTCTCGCTGGCGTCGGTGTGGACGGGCATCGTTACGTTCCTGCCCACGCTGCTGCTGGAGGAAAGGGGCATCGAGATAACGATAGGGGGACCGCTGCTGGGATTCCTGTACTACGGGCTGATACCGGGCGCGCTTGCGGGAGGATGGGTGAATCGCAAACTCAGTAACAGGCGCGTGCTGCTTGCCGTGCCCGCGCTGCTTAATGTGCTGCTTGCGCTCGCAATCGTGCTGACGTCTGACACACTGCTGCTTGCCCTGGCGATTACGACACTGGGCTTGGTATGGGTAGCGGTGCCGGCAATGGAAATGCTGCCGTTCGAGTTCGAGGGGATTCTGCCGCGCGAGGTTGCGACTGTGAGCGCGCTGGTGGCTATGTTTGCGGGACTGGGGTTTGCGGCGGGGCCGATGATCGTGGGGGTGGTTGCGGAGGTGAGCGGGTCGCTGCTGGCGGGGCTTGTGGTGATGTCGCTATGTTCGGGGATTGGTGTGGTTGCGGGGCTGATGTATCCGGCTTCGCGTGAGGGCTAGTCGTCGCCCGTCTGCGTCACCGCTCCGTTGCCGACTTCCTGCCGCCCGATGATGATGCCTTCGAGCCGAGCAACGCGCTCCGCCACTTTGCCGATTTCCTTTCTTAGTTCGCCCATTTCCCGCAGAAATTCCTGCCGCGCTTCGCTGATTTCCTTCTGCATTGCGTCCATGCGGCGCAAAGTGTATAGGAAGGTAGCTACCTGAACGCCTACGATTATGCCTACCCCTGCCCATTCCATATAGTTACCCCAATTCATCCGATTGCACCAGCTTACCATTGCCGTGATGATAACACACTTGCGTTTAACGAGTATCAAAAGCCTGACCTACCGACAAACTGATATACTGACACACCAAAATACTGACACACCAACCAGGAGACATGCGCGATGGCAGCAACCGAAGAAAAATACCGCCTCGATAGGGAAATCATCGCTATGCGCGTGGCTAAGGAGTTGCAGGACGGCGATGTGGTGAACCTGGGCATTGGGATACCCTCGCTGTGCTCTCAGTTCGTGCCTGAGGGACGCGATGTGCTGTATCACAGCGAGAGTGGGGTGATGAACTTCGGGCCGATGGCGGAGGAGGGCGAGGAGGATATTGACCTGACGAACGCGAGCGGTCATTTTCTGGCGTGGCATCCGGGGATGTCGTTCTTTCACTCGGCGGACGCGTTCGCGATGATTCGGGGCGGGCACATAGATGTGACGGTGCTGGGCGCGCTGCAAGTGTCGGCGTCGGGCGACCTCGCGAACTGGATGCTGCCGGAGCGCGGCGTGGGGAACGTGGGCGGCGCGATGGATCTTGCGGTAGGCGCGCGGCGCGTTATCGTGGCGATGGAGCATACGGACCGCAACGGCCAGTCGAAGGTGGTGCAGGAGTGCAGCTACCCGCTGACAGGGAAGGGCTGCGTTGACCTGATTGTGACGGACATTGCGGTTATGGAGATTGCAGACGATGGGCTGGTGCTGCGCGAAGTTGCGCCGGGCTGGACGGCGGAAGAGGTGCAGGCGGAGACGGATGCTGAGCTGATAGTGTCGCCGGAGCTGCGGGAGATTGAGCTTTAGGTTTTAGAGTGTCGCATGCAATTATACGGGAAGGAATTGCTATGAAAGAGGCATACATAGTAACCGGCACATTGAAGGGCGACAGGACACTGGTGCTTGACGAACCGATAGGGCTACACGATTACAAAGTGCGCGTTATTGTCGAGCCTGTGGAGGCGCTGCCGCGTCGTTCATTCAAAGAGACGATGGCTGAAATTCGGCGGATGCAGGATGAGAGCGGGTACGTTCCGCCCACCAAGGAAGAAAGCGAAGCCCGAATCCGCGAGATACGAGAAGGGTGGAGTGTGTGATTTGCGAACCTACATGGACTCCGCGCCCGCCATTTATGCAGTAGAACGCCACGCTCCGTACTTCGACTACATGGAAGCGCGCTTATCAGTCCCCGACGATACCCTGGTAGTAAGCCCTCTGACCATGCTGGAATGCCGCGTCAAGCCCGTTCGGGAAGACGACCGGAATAGGCTCAGGCAGTTTGATTTGTTCTTTGAGAGGACAGTGGACGAGATAGTTCCACTCACGCGCGATGTCATCGACTCGGCGACGCTGATACGAGCACAGTATGGCTTTGCTACGCCCGACGCCATTCACCTTGGGGCGGCGATGGTATCAGGATGCGATGTATTTCTGACTAATGACAATCGGCTGACGAGATTTAGCGAGATGAGCGTTGAAGTGGTTGGGGATAATCCACCGCAAGGCTAGTCTCTATGCTGTGTATGGTGTAATCCATTCGTCAGACGATGCTGAATGTCGAGCCGCGTTCACCTTTGCTGACTTCGATGCGGACGGGGAAGGCTTCCTTCATCTGGTCGATGTGCGTGATGACGATTATCTTCTCGAACTCGTCCTGAATTGACTGGATGGCTTCGGTGAGACGTTCCTGTCCGCTCCTGTCCTGTGAGCCGAAGCCCTCGTCTATGAACAGCACGGGGAGCGGCGCGCCTGAGCGACGGGCAAGGAGGCGGGAGAGCGCGATGCGAAGCGCGAAGTTGATGCGAAACGCCTCGCCGCCGCTGAATGTGAGGTAATCGCGGGTGCCAAGTTCGTCGGCGATGCGTATCTCAAGCTGTTCGGATGTGCTCTCGTCGAGTTCCAGCTTCAGGTGCATGCGGTTCTCGGTGACGCGCCCTAGAATTTCGTTGGCGTCGTCCTGCAGCTGGGGGATGGCGCTCTCGATGACGAGCGCCTGAATGCCGTTCTTGCCGAATGCAACGGTCAGTTCGTCGTAGATGCTCTTGTCGCGGGCGAGGCGATTGCGATCCTGTTCCAGCGTGCGTATCTCCGCCTCCAGTCTTTCGCAGCGACTGATGTTGTTCTCCAGTACGCCACGCTCAATCTCTGCCTGGCGCAGTTCTCCCTCAATTCGCTGACTAAGCTTGATGGCGGTGGAGAGCGTGGCAGTGAGCGATGGTAAGGATTCCAGGTTCTGTTCCAGTTCGGTCATCCTCTCCTCGCTTGCTGCGACTTCTTCCTGTCGCTCTGTGAGCATCTGGCGCCCGGTTTGAAGTGCTTCGCTGACGCCGGGCAGGTTCACCTGAGCTTCATTCAGCGCGTGACGCTCTGCCTCGAAGTGCCGCAACTCGTTCACCTGGCGGCGAACCTGCTGGTGCGCCTCGGCGTCGTACTCAAGCGCAGCCACGGCGCGGTCCAAGTCTGCAATCTGCTTGCGCTCATCCTGCGCGAATGCCTTTTCGCGCAAGTTTTTTTCCGCGTCGGCAAGCGCCACGGACGTCTTCTGCAGCTCTACTTGCGCCTGAAGCGACTCGCGTTCATCGCGCGCCAGATTTGCTTCGTCAGCGGCGAGCGCCCTGCCAGCCGATTGGTGCTTCGCCTGCAATGATGCTAGTTCCGTGGTGGCGGCTTTGTGCCGGCCTTTGAGCGTGTCGATCCGGGCGAGGTTCTCGTTGTATGATTTCCTGCTTTCAACGCCCACGCGCCGGTACTCAGCGCGAAGATGCTGCTGGCCGTCCTCGCCGAGCGCCTGGTTGCAAAGCGGGCATGTAGCTTCACCCTGTTCGAGCATGTCGAATTTCCGGCGGGTGTCCTGCATCTGCTCCAGCAGACGCTCGTTGTCTCGTTCAAGCGCCTGAATGCGCGCAGCGATGGTGTCGGCGTCGTTACGTTGTGCTTCGATGGCGCCGGCCTGTGCTGAGAGAGTGGCATGTCGTTGCTGCAACGCTTCCTGCCGCTTCCTGACTTCAGGCAGTCTGCTCACGAGCGGCTCTAACTCGGAGGATATGCGGTGCTGCAGCGTCTTGTGCGTGGAAGTGATGCGCTCTTCCTGCCGTGCTATCGTCTGTGTGAGCGCTGCGTGGCGGGCGTCAAGACGGCTCTTCTCAGAAAGTGCGGTGTTGAGCCTCTCAAGCTCTGCCTGCGCCGATTGCAGCGCCTCATGGCCGGTGAGTATCTGGGGGGCGTCTGCAATTGTGACTTCGTAGGCGGCGATGCGCTTTGTGTCCGCGCCCACCTGCCGTTCCAGCCTGAGGACGTCGCCCTCGGCTGACGTCAATCGCTGCTGAAGGGCGGCAAACTCCGATTCGAGCGCCTGAAGCCGCTGAACCTCGCCCCGAAGCGTCTCTACCTGCTTGCGCTGAGCCTCGACTTGAGGCGCCGCCTCCGCAATCTGCGCCTTAACATCCACCAGTCTTTGCTCGTACTCGGGCTTGCGCGCCGTTTCCTCGGAGTGCAGGTCTATCGCCGTCAATGCCTGTTGTATCTCCGCCTGAATGCGGCGGCTGCGAGCGTTGGCGTCTTCCGAAAGGCGCTGGTAGTAGGACAGGTCGAGCACTTCGGCGAGGCATCTCTTGCGCTCCGTGGGTGTGCTGGTGGTGAACAGGTCTGCTTGGCCCTGGGCCAGGTACGCCGTGTTCACGAAGGTCTTGAAATCCATGTTCAGGATTTCGCTGATGCGGGCGTTGGTCTCCCTGACGGTGTTGCGGCTGACGGAGCGAAAGGTCTCGCCTTCGTCGCCGGTCGCGATTTGCAGCTCGAGCGTGGTCCTGCTGTTGCGACCGCCGGTGCTGACCGTGTGCCTGCGGATGACGCGGTAGAGCTGGTCGCCAGCCGTGAAGTCCAGTTCCACGCTCATGTCGGTCTGCCCCATGTGAACGAGGTCGCCGATTCGGAGCGCGTTGATGGTGCCCGTGCCCGTCGGAGTGGCGCGCGCTATGCCCCAGAGCGCCCAGGTAATAGCGTCGAGAAGGGCAGTCTTGCCGTGCCCGTTGTCCCCGCAGAGACATGCGACATGGATGCTCTCGAAGTGCAGAGGCGGCACGTCGTCGCGGTAGCACATGAAGTTTTTGACGCTGAGTTTGAGGGGGATCAAGGGGGTGCCTCGTGGTGTTGATATATTAAGGGATGTCGCTAAGAGGATAGCACAATGAGATTGGTGCTCGACGGGCTATTGATTATGTCATCAGTACCGCCAAGTGGGTGGAGTGGTATCCTGTGAGTGTAGCGCTGCGTGTAAGGAGACTACATGGCAATCAGCGAAATAGACACGTTATCTTCGTTGAACGAGATAGAGGCATTCTGCAAGAAGTGGGGCATTGTAGAACTCTCTCTATTCGGCTCAGTGCTGAGAGACGACTTTACGCCTAAAAGTGATGTCGATGTACTGGTTACCTTCGCAGACAACTCTAGGCACGGACTCTTTGACATGGTGCGTATGAGAGACGGACTTGAGAACGTCTTGCAGTGCAAAGTGGACTTGGTGAGCAGGCGGGCGGTAGAACAAAGCCGGAACAAAATACGGCGCGAAGCGATACTTGGTTCAGCAATGGTCATATATGCCACAGAAAATCACGCGGGCATGGTAGTATCATAGCCGTATGATGGAATTTCTCCTGAAACATTGGGGTGATCTGTTTAGTGTCGCTGGATTCATCTTTGCATTGATTGGGCTTGGGTATGCTGGTTATCAGTCGAGTAAGGCACGCTCATCAGCGGAGGCGGCCGAGGATGCAGCAGATGAGACCAGGGACAGCATCGGAAAACACCTGCTGATAATAGACTTGGAACGTGCGATAAACATAATCGAACGGTTAAAGTTGTTGCACAGAAACGAAAGTTGGGAAGCCGCGCTAGAGAATTATCAGACGCTTAGGGCAATGCTCTCCGCAATCACCGCTCGCTATCCAGAGAAAGAGTCTGAACTTGGTGAACGGCTTACTACGGCAAGGGAATCCATCACAGAAATGGAAGAGCATGTTGAAGGACGAGTTCGTCTGGGATTTGAAACTGCTGTTGTTGAATTGAACCAACAGCTTAACACGATTCAAAGCGTGCTTGAGGAGATGTCTAATACAATGGAGTTAGGCGGCTAACACAAGGCGGGTGATATGAGCAAGATGTCAACTATATTGCAGGGACTCATCAGTCGCACTGAAGAAGGAAAACTGAAGTGGAAAGCGAGCATTCGCAAGAATTTCTTTCTTACAGCCGTCGATACCACTGCGGTTAGCATCAGGGAATTGGATGAATTCCTTGAGCTATATCGACTCGAAATTATGAACAGAGACGGCTTCAAGACGGTTACGTTGGAAACATTCGACAAAAGAGGCACCGAGGCTCTGGACAGTATCGCAACTTCGGAGCAGTCCGAATACTTAGCCCGTCTCTATGAACTTGCACGGCGCTCCGCGCTTGATCCGGACGCGACATTGGACAAACTTGCCAGCGACCTAGAGCGAATCCGGTAAGCGCGTCCAATCAAGCCTACCCCCGATACTCCGGCAGCGGCTTGATGTCGTAGTTGGCGGCGCCTCCCGTGAGGCTTTCGACTGCGGCGCGGGCGGTGTCGAGGGATGTGAAGCAGGGGATGCGCCTGTCCACGGCGGCACGGCGGATTTCGAAGCCGTCTTCGAGGGATTCGCGGTCGCCTTCAATGGTGTTGACGACTGCCGCTACCGTACCATCCTCTATGATGTCCACAGTGCTGGGATGCTCGCCGGTGTGCGCCTTGGGGATGGCGAATGCGTCAATGCCAAGCCCGCGAATCATGCCTGCCGTGCCCTCGGTGGCGAACAGGCCGTAGCCTGCCTCCGCGAGCTGGCGAATCATCGGGACAGCATCGGCTTTGTCGCGGTCGGCTATGGTCAGCAGGATCGAGCCCTTCTCCGGCAGCATCATGCCGGACGCCATGAGCGCCTTGGCGACCGCCGACGAGAAGTCGGTGTCGATGCCCATGACTTCGCCGGTTGACTTCATCTCAGGTCCCAGGTAGTTGTCAACGCCGGAGAGCTTGGACATGGAGAAGACGGGCGCTTTCACCGCCACGAGCTTCTGACGCTTCCACAAGCCGCCCTCGTAGCCTGCCTCAGTTATGCTCCTGCCGAGCATCGCCTTAATCGCGAGGCGTATCATCGGCACGCCGGTTACCTTCGAAATGAAGGGGATGGTGCGGCTGGCGCGGGGGTTGACCTCGATGACGAAGACCTGCGTGTTGCTGTTGCCGTTTGTGCTGTTCGTCGCGGGGCTGCGGTACGCATCGCCGCCTACAACGACGTACTGTATGTTCATGAGGCCCTTTACCTGAAGGGCGCGTCCTATGCGCGTGGTGTAGTCGACGATGGTTTCTACTTCGGCCTCGGTCAGAGTTAGGCCAGGGTAAATCGCCATAGAGTCGCCGCTGTGAACGCCGGCGCGCTCCACATGCTCCATGATGCCGGGGATGAGCACATTTTCGCCGTCGCAAACTGCGTCAACCTCGACTTCACGCCCCTCGAAATACTTGTCGATGAGCACGCGCCTGCCCATGCCCGCCTCGAATGCGTGGGTCATGTAGCGCACAAGCTCGGTGGCGTTCTGCACGATCTCCATTGCCCTGCCGCCGAGCACGTAGCTGGGACGGACGAGCACCGGGTATCCTACGCGCTGCGCCACATTAAGCGCCTGCTCAAGGTTGCTGACCGCAGCACCCGGTGGGTTTGGGATGCCCGTCCTTGCTAGGAACTCTTCGAAGAGGTGGCGGTCGGAGGCGATGTCGATGGAGCGGGCGGTGGAGCCGAGTATAGGCATTTCGACACTGTCGAGCGCCTGGGACAAGTTGATGGCAGTCTGCCCTCCGAACTGCACGATTGAAGGTGGAAATTCCAACTCCGAACTTTCTCCGGCGACCGCTTCGTTCTCAAGGATGTCCAGCACGCCCTCTTCGTCAAGCGGCTCGAAGTAGAGGCGGTCGCTGGTGTCGAAGTCGGTTGATACGGTCTCAGGGTTGGAGTTGGCGATGATGCTTGAGACGCCCTCCTCGCTCAGCGCCCACGCAGCGTGAACGGAGCAGTAGTCGAACTCGATGCCCTGTCCTATCCGTATCGGCCCGCTGCCTACCACCAGAGCCTTGCCCGCCGCCATGGGCGTCGCTTCGTTCTCCTCCTCGTAGGTGCTGTAGAAGTAGGGGGTCAGCGCCTCGAACTCGGCGGCGCAGGTGTCCACCATCTTGTACACGGGGCGTAAGTCCCACCGGTGGCGGAGGTCGCGCACCTCCTGTGAAGTGCGATCAGTCAGTTCGCCTATTTTCGCGTCGGAGAAGCCCAGCCGCTTGGCGCGCCAGAGCAAGTCCTCGTTCAGGTGCGAGGACAGCAGTTCTTTCTCCATTAGGGCGATGTTCTGGAAGGCGCGTGTGAACCAGGGGTCGATGCCGGTGGCTCGGGAGAGCGCTTCAGGACTGACGCCGCGCCGCATGGTGTACAGGAGCGCCCAGAGGCGTTCGTCGTTGGGGTGCAGGGGCAGTTCCGCTCTGTCCAGCCCTTCAAGCGACATCTTCGGAGAGCCAGAGTCGTCGGCATCGTTGGCACCGTTCAGTTGCCAGCCGGAACCTTCCCAGAGGATGTCGCGGTTGGTGATTTCGAGGGAGCGCACCGCTTTCTGGAACGCCGCCTCAAATGAGCGGTCGATCGCCATGACCTCGCCGGTCGCCTTCATCTGCGTATTGATGGAGCGGTCGCCTGCGGGGAACTTGTCGAAGGGCCAGCGCGGAATCTTGACTACGCAGTAGTCGAGCGCAGGCTCGAACGCGGCGAGCGTCTTTTGTGTGACGGCGTTGGGGATTTCGTCGAGGCGCTTGCCCACTGCAATCTTTGCAGCGACGCGCGCGATGGGGTAGCCGGTCGCCTTGCTTGCGAGGGCGGAGCTGCGGCTGACGCGCGGGTTGACCTCGATGATGTAGTATTCGTTGTCCCTGCCGCGTCCTCCCGGCAGCGTCTCGCCGACCACATCGCCCGGGGCGAGCGCCATCTGAATGTTGCAGCCACCCTCGATGCCGAGCGCGCGGATAATCTTCAGGCTGACGGAACGCAGGAGCTGATACTCCTTGTCCGTAAGCGTCTGGCTGGGCGCGACCACGATGCTGTCGCCGGTGTGGACGCCCATCGGGTCTATGTTCTCCATGTTGCAGATTGTGATGCAGTTGTCGGCGCCGTCGCGCATCACCTCGTACTCGATTTCCTTCCAGCCGATTAGCGACCGCTCCAGCAAGACCTGGCTGATGGGGCTTGCGGCGAGACCGCTTGCGACGATGGTGTTGAACTCGTCCATCGTGGTGCAGATGCCGCCGCCGGTTCCGCCGAGCGTGTATGCGGGGCGCACGACGAGGGGCAGGGGAATCGTGTCGAGCGCCTTATACGCTTCGTCCATCGACTCGACGATGACGCTTGGGAGCACAGGTTCGTCGATGTCAGACAGGAGCTGCTTGAATAGCTCGCGGTCCTCTGCGTTGCGGATGGTGTTCAAGGGCGTGCCGAGCAGGCGCACGTCGTACTCATCGAGCACTCCGGCGTCGGCGAGTTCGACGGCGAGGTTCAGGCCGGTCTGGCCGCCGAGAGTGGGCAGGAGGCCGTCGGGTCGCTCCGCGGCGATGATGCGCGTGACCACCTCAAGCGTCAGCGGCTCGATATAGACGACGTCGGCGATGTCCTCGTCGGTCATGATCGTGGCGGGATTAGAGTTCACCAGCACGGTCGTTACGCCCTCTTCGCGGAGCGCCTTGCACGCCTGCGTTCCGGCATAGTCGAACTCTGCCGCCTGCCCGATGATGATGGGCCCGGAGCCTATGACGAGGACTTTGGATGGTTTTTCGATTTCTGTCTGCATGTTCCCTGTTGCTATCTTTGTTTGTTCTTAGCTTTGTGTTGGTTCGTAAAGAGTAAGTTCCTCTACTCGCTCGAATCCTTTATCGAGAGTGTAAAGAGGCACATTGTGCCGGATTGCGGTTGCGGCGATGGCAACATCAGAGTCCGCCATCGGCTCACCGCTACGCATGAAGCGATTGCTCAATCTCCCGGCAATTACCCAAGTTTCCTGATCCATCTCCAAGAAGTTGATAGAGAGTATGCGGCTAGAAAGGAACTCAAACTCTTCAGCAGAGCGAGAGCCTCTGAGATATTCCATTATCACAGGACCGGTTACAGCGGCTTCGCCTGAAGTCAGCAACGCGCCGAGTTCTATGGCTTCTTTGGAGTTGGGTAGTCTTTGAACATGAATCAAAATGCAAGAATCCAGCAAAACCATTAATCGGATCCCCTACCAATCGAGTCCAAGAACTCCCGCTTCTTCTTTTCGGCTTTCAACGCTTCTTCGCTGTAGTCATCAACGATTATCTTGCCCCACGAGTCGATGAACTCTTGAATATGCTTGCGCCGTATATATTCCTTCAGGGCGGCATTCACCGCTCCGCTCTTGGTCTTTTCGCCTGTGGCGTCAAGCACCTTCTCCAGCAAATTGCTGTCAATGTTAAGCGTAGTTCGCATCACTCACCTGCACTTTCTATTGGCATCAAATAGATACACGTCAATCTTGCATCATTTTAGCAGGTCTGCAATTTTATTGTCAGTGTTGGGCAATACCCTTCGCCTTCAGATACTCCCCCATCTTATCGGGGAAGTTGACGGTCGCGCCGTCCGCGCCTACATCTACGGCGTGGCGCATGAGGTCTTCGTTGTACAGGCCGTGGCAGCGCGCGACGAAGCCCTCAGCGTGAATCCTGTCCACCAGTTCCGGAGTCGTCAGTTCGGCGCGTGGGCAAATCTGCGTCAGCCCGAGTTCTTTCGATTGCTCGATAATCGAATCGTCCCATCCGGCGCTGCCCGTTGGCACCAACCACCCCTTGGGCAATGTGGAATCGTAGGCTGCCGCTTCTTGCAGCCACTCAATCTGGAATGAAGTTATGGTTACACTGTCGGTCAAGCCGTAGCCGCGCACCATGTCTATCGTGCGGCGCGCCAGCCCGCCTGCAATCTCTCGCTGCTTTATCTCGATGTGGAAGTACAGCCTACCCTTGTAGTGTTCCAGCGTCTCGCCGAGGGAGCGGATGCGCTCGCCTTCGTATTCAGCGCCGAACCAGCTGCCGGCGTCCATCGCACGAAGCTCGTCGAGGGTGAAGTCCGCCACGCGACCATTAGCGTTGGTCGTCCTGTCAACGGTGTCGTCGTGAATCACCACGATATGGCCGTCGCGGGTCAGGTGGACGTCAAGCTCAACGTGGTTGACGCCCATCGCAAGCGCCTTGTCATAGGCGGCGAAGGTATTTTCCGGCGCGTATGACGAAGCGCCGCGGTGGGCGATGTTCATGAATTCAGGCACTTCTTATTTACCCTCCACATCGTCGATCATCTCCATGAAGCGATCGAACATGTACTCGTTGTCGAGCGGGCCAGGCGATGCTTCCGAGTGGTACTGGATCGTCATCACCGGCAGCGACTTGTGCCGTATGCCCTCGACGGTGTTGTCGTTCAGGTTGATGTGGCTAACCTCGACCTCAGATGGCAGCGTGTCCGCATCGACCGCATAGCCGTGGTTCTGCGCCGTAATATGTACCAGCCCTGTCTGCAAGTCCTTGACGGGGTGGTTCGCGCCGCGATGCCCGAACTTGAGCTTGAAGGTGCTGCCGCCGACGGCGCGCCCCACGACCTGGTTGCCGAGACAGATGCCGAATACCGGCAGCTTGCCCAGCAGCCCCTTTGTAGTTTCGACGGCGTAGTCGAGAAGCTCGGGGTCGCCGGGGCCGGGCGAAAGCATCACGCCGTCCGGGTTGCGGTCGAGGATGTCCTGCGCGGATGCCGTCGCAGGCATTGCGACGACCTCGCAGCCGCGAGAGCGCAGCATACGCAGGATGTTGTACTTCAGACCGAAGTCGCTGACCAGAACGCGGCGGGTTGTCTCCGGCGCGGGCTTCTGCCAGAGCGGGCTGTCCCAGTCATAAGCGCTTTCGGTGGAGACCTGGCGCACGAAGTCCAACTCGCCGTAAGCGGGTATCTCTTCAAGGTGTGCCAGCGTGGTTTCGGGCGGCTCGTCAACGCCGATAGCGCCCATCATGACGCCCTGCGTTCGCAGTCTGCGCGTGATGGCGCGAGTGTCCACTCCGCTGATGCCGGTGATGCCCTCGGTTTGGAGGTATTCGTCGAGTGTCACATCGCTCAGAGCGTGGCTTGGACGCAGGCTGTGCTCGCGCACCACGAAGCCGGCGACCTGCACTTTGCGCGATTCGATGTCACGCGAGTTGATGCCGTAGTTGCCGATGAGCGGGTATGTGGGCACGACAATCTGCCCGGCGAAGGACGGATCGGTGAGCATTTCCTGGTAGCCGGTCATCGAAGTGGCGAAGACGACCTCGCCGAACGCGGACGTTTGCGCGCCGAACGCGTAGCCGCGGTATGTGGAGCCGTCTTCGAGGACTAGGTGGGCGGGGGTGGTCATTTGAACCTCAATCAGTAATGAACGATGCTATGGCTAACTATAAATCTGCGCGGGATAAGATTGGAGCATTTCATCGACCGTTACAATGGTTAAGTCTTGTTCAAGGGCTTGGCACACAAGCATTCTGTCAAACGGATCCCGGTGTATCGAAGGAAGTCTTGTGAGTTGAGATATGCTTGCCTCATCAAGGTTCAGACTTGCAATATGATGCCTTTGACGTTGTGTAGGCAGATAACTTTGCGGCGGTTCTGGCAGCAGTAGCCTGCCCAGCTGGTATTTCCATATCGAAACGACACTCAGATATACCTCATTGGCGGGGTTGAGAATATCCGCTTTCATAGCTTCAGTGATACGACTGTCGCCCGTTATGAGCCACAAGAAAATGTGAGTGTCCAGCAATAGCCTCATCTAAACCTTGCCTTCGAATTCCTTGAGAATCTCTTCCGGTAATGGATCGTCAAAATCATCCGGCACAGTGAATTCTCCCGCACATAGACCGAAGGGACGAAGCTGCTTGTCATCAGCCCGCAGTTCCGCCTTTGCCTCCTCCCAGGGAATTGCCTCTTCGCCCGACGCGCGGCTCCGGCTAATCTCCTCCGCGTCTTCCATGTCTTCGAGCAGAGTCAGCAACTTTTCCCAGGAAGCGTAGTCTATCTGCACTGCGGTTTTATTCCCGTCGGTGTCCAAGACGAATTGGACATTTTGAAGAAGTTCAGTTGCGTTCATTTCTCACCTGCCTGCCTGTAAACTCTTTGCTAACTTCACCGACGCATCGCCAATCTTCTTTCGGCAGCGATGCCAACTGCATCGTTAGCAATTCTTCGTCTAGCACCGACGATTCCTTGGCATAAACTCTATCCAGAGCCTCACGCACTTCCGTGTCAGTCAGCTTTACCACTGATACACCACATCCCCTCCAACTACCGTCGCCCACACCCTCCCCCGTAGCGTCGCGCCTTGGAGCGGGGTGTTCTTGCCCTTTGATGCGAATTGCGCGGTGTCAACGACCCACTCGGCGGTGGGGTTGATGATGGTGATGTCGGCGGGCGCGCCCTGCTTCAGAGTGCCGAGGTCGTCGCGGCGCAGGAAGCGCGCGGGCGCGAGTGTCATCTTCTCGATGAGGAGCGGCAGGTCTATCACGCCGCTGTGGACTAGGGACATGAGCTGGCCGACTGCCGTTTCCAGGGTGCTGATGCCGAATGCCGCCTCGTGGAAGGTGCATTCCTTGTCGGTGCGGTTGTGCGGCGCGTGGTCGGTGGCGATGAGGTCTATCGTGCCGTCTCGCAAGCCTTCGATCATTGCGTCCACATCGTGCTGCTCCCGCAGTGGCGGATTGACCTTCGCAGTTGTGTCGTAAGCAGCGGGCGTGAGAGGCGCGTAAGCTCCTGAGCCGTTGACGCCATCGGCAGTCCTGCCGCCGGCCATCATGCCCAAGACGGCCTCGTCGGTCAGTGTCAGATGGTGCGGCGTAACCTCGGCGGTCACGTTTTTCATGCCCCGCTCCTTCGCGCGGCGCACAAGTTCAAGCGCGCCCTCCGTGCTCAGGTGCGCCACATGGTAGCGCCCGCCTGTGAGCCGGGCGAGGTCGATGTCGCGGGCGACCATGATGTCCTCGGCGGAGTTTGGGATGCCCTTGACGCCGAGCCTGTTGGATATCCAGCCTTCGTTCATCGAGCCGCCGTGAAACAGTTCAGGCTCTTCGCAGTGGTTGATGACGGGCAAGCCCATCGCGGAGCTGTAGCTGAGCGCCTGCCGCATGATGTTGGAATCGGCGACCGGGTTGCCGTCGTCGCTGAAGCCAATCGCGCCTGCCTCCGCGAGTTCGCCCATCTCCGCGAGTTGCTTGCCTTTGCTCTGCTTCGTGACGCATCCGATGGGGAGGACGCGCACCGCTGCTTCATCCCGCGCCTTACGCAGCACATACTCAAGCGTTGACGCCGTGTCCATCGTGGGATTGGTATTCGGCATAGCGCAGACGGTGGTGAAGCCGCCGTGCGCCGCCGCAAACGTGCCGGTGGCTATGGTCTCCTTGTCCTCGAAGCCAGGCTCCCGCAGGTGGCAGTGAACATCTATGAAGCCGGGGGAGACGACCATGCCGGTGGCGTCTATGATCTCTGCGTGCTCCGGCGGCGCGATGCTCCGCGCGATGCCCTTTACCACGCCATCTTCCACAAGCAGGTCGGCGATGTCGTCAACCCCTTGCGATGGGTCTATCACTCTGCCGGACTTGATGAGAATCATTCCTGAGTGCGCCATTTCCTTATTCCTATCCTATCCATCCTGTCCATCGATGTTAGCCCTAGCCAATATATCGCGCACATGCGGAAACACTGGCACATCGCTGCTTCCGTCCCACCAGACGAACTCCACGACCAGCGGGTCGTGCGACACATCTACCTCGCCCTCGGCATCCACGCTGAACACATGATGCCGGTTGTACTTGCCGCCGTGCTGGAACAGGTATTTTGTGCCAGTTGCAGCCAGTGTAGTCTCTTCGCGCAATTCGCGGACGACCGCGATTTCGGGTGGCTCGCCGTCGTATATCCCGCCGCCGGGCAGCATGAACGGCGTCCTTCCCTCGTCTCGCACCAGCAGTACGCAGGCGTCTCGCCGCACTATCGCAGTTGCCCTTTGCCGAATTACTTCACTCAAATGTCCTACCCATCCTGTCCATCGATGTTAGCTAACGCGCGGTGTGACAGCTGCGTACAGCAGCGCCATTCGCACCGCGACTCCATTCGTAACCTGCTCTTCGATGACTGCTTGTGCGCCGTGCGCCACTTCGGGATCGATCTCGATACCTTCGTTCATTGGGCCAGGGTGCATTACGAGCGCGTTGGGCTTGGCGAGTTCCATGCGGCGCGGCGTGATGCCGTACATACGCGAGTATTCGCGCAGCGTGGGCAGATGCCCGGCATCCTGCCGCTCCCTCTGCAAGCGCAGCGCCATCACCACATCGGCGTCCTCTAGCGCGCGCTCAACATTCGTCTCGATTTTCACGCTGCTGAAAGGATGCTCCGACCCGCTGCCGTTGCTCCTGACGCCACCCAGAAAGTCCAGCGGTATCAGCGTCGGCGGGGCGCATAGCGTTACATCCGCGCCCATCTTGGTCAGACCCCACAGGTTGGAGCGCGCTACCCGGCTGTACAGCAAGTCGCCAACTATGACAACCTTCAAGCCTTCGACCTTGCCGAGGTGAGACTTGATAGTGAACAGATCGAGCAGCGCCTGCGTGGGGTGCGCATGGGTGCCGTCGCCGGCGTTGATTACTGCTGAGTTCAGAAAGCGAGATAGGAAGTGCGGCGCTCCCGAATGCGGGTGACGCACCACTATTATGTCGGCGTTCATCGCCTGCAATGTCAGCGCGGTGTTGTACAGGGACTCGCCCTTTTCCACGCTGCTGCCGCTGCCGGATACGTTGATGACATCCGCGCTGAGTATCTTGCCCGCCTGCTCGAAGGAGACGCGGGTGCGAGTGCTTGCCTCGTAGAAGACGGTGATGACCGTCTTGCCGCGCAGAGTGGGCACCTTCTTTATGTCGCGCTGCAAGACCTCTCGCATAACTTCGGTGTTCTGCAGGACCAGCTCGATCTCCTCCTGTGAGAAGTCATCGAGGTCGAGGATGTGACGGGGCGTAGAGGGTCGAGCGCCGTTCGCGGGGAATGGCGGCGCTTGCCGTACTGGTCTGCGGCGGCTGGTAGTCGTCATCAGTCGTCCTCCCTGAGCAGCGCAATCTGATCGATGCCGTCAATCTCGCTCATATAGACCTGCACCGACTCTTCGCGGGCTGTCGGCACGTTCTTGCCCACATAGTCCGGGCGGATGGGGAGCTCGCGGTGCCCCCTGTCAACGAGGCTCGCGAGCTGGATTTCGCGGGGGCGTCCGAAGTCGTTGAGCGCGTCCATCGCGGCGCGAATGGTGCGACCGGTGTACAGCACGTCGTCCACCAGCACCACGCAAAGGCCGTGCACACCGGACGGGATGCTCGTATGCATAAGAGGGCGTCCACGCTCGGCGATGTCGTCGCGGTAGAGGCCGACGTCAAGCTCACCGACGGGCACATCGGCACCCTCGAACTGGTGAATGAACGCGGCGATGCGCCTGGCCAGCCAGACGCCTCTAGTCTGTATTCCGACAAGCACCAGACTGTCAACACCGCCGTTGCGCTCCAGAATCTCGTGAGAGATACGCACCAGCGCGCGCCGGATTTCGTCCGCGCCCAGTATGCTGCGTTCAGTCGAACCACCGGGCGCGCTGTCGTTCGCCACCTGAGACTCTTCCAACAAAAAAACCTCTTGCGCTTGCTGGCAAGAGGTTGAGCAGAGCCGGGCTACATTTGCGAGCGTACACTCACGGCTATGCTGCGGTTTCCCTTGCCAGCCTCTCTGGACTGACTTAAAGGGTTGGTGATTATCAGGTTGTTGTCATGATTGTATGGCTTGGGGGACAGTAAGTTCAAGGGAAATGCGTCTATGTCAGTGTGTAATCTTGCAATCTAAACGTGAATCTACACCAAGCGACTCAAGGCGTGTGACCCATGCGTTGAAGCGAGGACATTCGCGGCGAATGACGCTCAATCCTATCTCTTGAGCAATCAAGAAGCCGTTGGCTTGCTTATCATATCGTGGGATCAGATTCTCTATTCGTTTACTCGGCGCTGTTATGCAGCTATCGTTAATGTCTTCAGGGGTAGGGAACTGAGAGCGGACAGTCTCAAGTTCTGCAATGATCTCGTTTGGTACTATCAACGCCCTTACAAAGGCGCTCACATCGGAGAATAACAGTCCCTCAAACTCATGACTTTGCACATATGCAAACACTCGCCTTTGAACCTCTGGCCTACGAATCCTTCTATTGACCTCCTCATTGATACGTTCTTCAAGCGCATCTATTGTTAGACTCCCCTTTCCTCGAAATCCGTAGAAGTCAACTAGAGAGGTTACATAGTCGTAACTCGTAAGAACGCTCACCATGTCCGCTGCCAGTCTATCGACTGAAACATCGCCTCCACTGGGTCCCAACAGACTTGGATAAAGATATACTTGTCTCTCCCAAAGGCTAGGAGCAAGAACCTTGCTGACGAATTCCCTTTCCGTTTGCCCCTCCACTACTATCGCAATGCGAGTCACGGGTATCCCCCGAAAATGCCCTTCCACCAGAGCTGTCCCGTCGAATAGCCGTCCTCAAGCCACACCTTGTAATCTTGTGCGTTGAGCTTGCGAATCTGGGTGCGCCCGTCCTTCAAATCGAGCACAAAAATCTCGTCGAGGTCAAAAGTGTCAACCAGCAAGGGCGACTGAGTTGCTATGATTATCTGTCTTTCAACGGAGAGAGACTTTATCATGCCGCCGACCAGAGAGACTGCCGCTGGATGGAGACCCAATTCCGGCTCGTCCAGCAGAATCACATCAGGCAGCATTTCCGGTGGCAGATTCAGCAGAGTAACCAACGCAAAGAAGCGCAGAGAGCCGTCGGATGTCAGGTGCGCTCCGATAGTTTTATCCGTCCACTTAGCCTTCCATCTGAGAAGTGTCTTGCCATAGCTCTCCTCGATGGCGAAACGTTCGAATCCCGGCAGTATCCGACCAATGTGACGGCATATTAGTTCATAGCGCCGCATGTCTTCCCGTTCGAGACGATACAAGATTGCCGATAGATTGCTACCGTTTCCCTGAAGTCTAGCGTTGTCTTCAGCATCCCAACGCTTCATGAAGTCGGAGCGATCAGATGTATCGTGAAATTGATATGCCGTGCAATTGCGGAGAAATCTTAATATGTTTGGACTAAAATATAAGAGATCAATTTCTCCAGTCTGTGGGTCCTGCTCGGCGGCCATCGGATGCGTGATAATGGCTTCTCGCCCTCCGTTCCCCAAAGTACTCCACTGAGTTTCTGAAGGAGAAAATTCAAAATCGAAGCGATATGCTTCGTCCCCAAAGAAAAATCCGTCGGGATGAGCGTAAGATAGTACAAATCGATAACGGTACTTTCCTCGCTCAATACGCAGCGCAATCTCCGTACTGATTTGCGTCGTAACTCGATTCCCTCCATGCAATTGGTCGTCTGCGCCACCCTGCTTCTCCACGAATTCCGCAAGCCTCCGATTCCCGATAGCGTTCAGCATCTCGAAGAAACGAATGAAGTTAGATTTCCCCGAACCATTAGCACCAATTAAGACAGCAGCGTTAGGTAAGTTTGAGAGATCTACTTTTGCAAGGGACCTGAAGCCTCTAATTCGTACAGACTCTAACTTTGTTGTATCCATCGTACATAAGCCTCGAATGACAAGCGAATCAACTTTGGTTTCTTAGTTTGAGGAGTGTCTGAAGCACTTTCTCTCATATGTTACACAACATCAATCAGTTTTGCGTCCGAGTTGTTGCGTCCTTCCTGACAATTTCACTATTAAGTCCTTTCTGAATGCGATAACCCCCTGCGCCTTGACGCCCTTTCTCGCAAGCCACTAGAATAGCGCGAAATGCTAGTTGTGAATTTTGGCTGGACCGGGCGGTGTGTGGCTGGGAGAACACGGAGCGCGACGCATTGGCTGACCTGATTGAAATGGAGTCCATGGGCGGCGTGGTTGCGCGGACGAGCGATGACGACGTGGAAGTCGTCATTTGCGGGTTCGACGCGCAGTCCGGCCAAGTCATCTGGGGGTTGCCGAAAGGCACGCCGGAGCGCGGCGAGACGCGCGAGCAGACCGCAATGCGCGAAGTGAGCGAAGAGACGGGCTTGCAGGTCAGCATCGAGGAGTTCGTTGAAAGCATCGACTACTGCTTCGAGCGATACGGAGACGGCGCTGCCTGCCACAAGGTTGTGCACTTCTACCTGATGAGCGCGAACGGCGGCGACCTGTCTTTGCATGACCATGAGTTCGATTATGTGCGCTGGCTTCCCGCATCGGAGGCCGTAAAGACGCTGACTTACGAAAACGAGGTCCGAGTTGTTAAGAATGCCCTTTACCTTATCTCGAAGAAAGCCTGAGCCGGTTGAGCCTATCTCGATCGAAGGCAGGAAGGTGATGCTTCGGGAGAAACGCATTGAAGACTCTCTCGACGACTACACCTGGCGGGTGGACGAGGAGCTTGCGAAGCTGGATGCCACTCGCCCGCTCAGCATGGCGTACAACGATTTTCTGCGATACTCGCAGGAGGAGATCGACTATCCCAGTTCGCGCTCCAAGCGCTTTGCCATCGACGACCTGACGGGCAAGCACATTGGCAACTGCATGTACTACGACATCGACACGCGCCGCCGCGAGACCGAGCTGGGCATAATGATCGGCGACCGCGCGTACTGGAGCAAGGGCTACGGCACCGACGCCGTGGATACGCTGCTGAGGTACATATTCACACAGACGAAACTGGAGCGCGTGTATCTGCACACGCTCGACTGGAACCACCGGGCACAGAAGTCGTTCGACAAGTCCGGCTTCCGCCAGGTCAAGAACGTCCGAAAGCGCGGCCTGGACTTCGTTCAGATGGAGATACTGCGTCCCGAGTGGGAGGAGATGCGCAGCACAGATTCGGGGGTTACAAGGCGAGAATGATACAGAAAAAATGGACGGAAGGATCACCAGTCCATCTGTCCTTCCCAATATGGTTCTATCACTCTGACACCCTCAACAGGCTCGTCTTGGAATCGTGAGGAAAATCTCTTATCCCATACCAACAGTACATCACAGCTCCAAAGAATAGCAGTACCGAGATGTATCGCATCCATTGAATTAATGCCGTACTCAGCACCAAGGATTTGAGCCTTCTCGCCAACTTCTCGACTGACTTCAATTAGCCGTATGTACTCATTTTGAAAAAACGCCTGCACTGTCGCTACTTCATTCTGCGAGAGTTGCTCCCGCTTTTCCCTGATGCGCCTGACCTCGGCCAATGTGATGGTCGATGTGTGTAGATAGTAGTCGCCCCTCTCAGCGTCAGTAACAATGCGCTCTGCGATTTCCCACCGCATTAGACCACCGGGACACTGAATTTCTTCCTTCTTTATGATTGCAAAAAAGAACGATGAGTCGACATAGGGTTTCTGAAATTGCTTAGCCAACCCTTAAACTCCGCAAGTAGTCCTCAGTACTCAAGTCTCCTGTGAAATCGGGGGCTATCCCAAGTACGTCATCGATAGATGGCAATGCTTCTCTCTCCGACAAGGGCCTAATTCTACTCACTTCAACATTCAGAGGTTCACCAAGGGTGTTGTAGGCGACCGTCCCGGACACGGCAACACGCTTGCCTAGGCTTTGAATTACCGTCTGCTCCATTTCTTCAGGAAGCGTGCACTTGATGGCTTTGTCGGTAATAGAATGATAAACGTTAAATCGTCTATAGGGACGGTGAATAGAAACGAGCTCGAGTCTTCCTTCAACTGCACCCAGTACCTTGCGACTGACTCCTCTCAAAGCAACAAGACGTGGTTCGCTGTCAGCCATTAGCAACGCTCTTTTCTCTAAGTCAGGCAGGGAGACATTCAAGAATTGGTCGCCGCTCCGTTTCAATATTCGAACGATTCTTAGCAAGCCGTTTACACTATCAACGGAAAATAGTGGAGGGGTTGCGACATCTTGACAAATTTTCGAGATGCCTTCAACAAATTTAGAGGCGATTTGCTCAGCAAAATCTTCTTCCCCTCTTACTACTCTGCTCTCGGCTTCAATATAGAGGCTGCTCACTCCGAGTTCAGAGACTACCCATTCCAGAGTGCCGCGTTTTTCGCGAGTTACTGCTCGGTCAAGTTCGCGCAATATCAGCCTAGATTGCTTAATCACATCGGAAAAAGAATCCATAGTCAATTGCTTGGGGCGACCCTCAATTTTCAGGCGAAGTCTAGTCATGCTGCAAAGGCCTGGAACACCAAGTTGGCGTGAACTATCTGTGCAATCTCCATTCTACACACTTTATCTATTGCGCGCCGAACCTGTCGCCTGCCTTCAGGCCGACCGCCTCTATCCACTCCGGCGCGTTGACCTTGCGCTCTCGCCCCTGCTGCACTCTGCCCACGAAGATTGAGCCGCCGTTTGCCGCGATGCGGAAGCCTTCTTCCGTGACCTCCGTGACCTCGCCGGGCGCGCCGCCGGCATCGCCGTCCGACCTGCTGGCACGGAAGAAGCGGATGCTGTTCTCGCCGAAGGTCGATCCCGCGCCGGGGCTTGGGTCGCTGCCGCGTATCATGTTGTAAATCTCGCCGACTGGCTTGCTCCAGTCAATGATGACGTCATCAGCGCGGCACCAGCCCTCATAGGTGGCGTCGTCGTGGTTCTGATCAATGCGCGGCGCCGTGCCCGCCTTTACCATATCCACCGACTCGACCATAGCGTCCACGCCCATCGGAAAGAGCCTGCCGAAATAGACTGAGCCGAGCGTGTCGTCGGCGCTTATCGGCGTTTCTTTCTGCAGCAGGATGGGGCCTGTGTCCAACCCCTTGTCGGGCCAGAATATCGTCAGACCTGTCTTTTCATCGCCCTGGATGATGGGCCAGTTGATGGAGCTGGGACCACGGTGTAGCGGAAGCAGGGAGGGGTGATACTGGATAGTGCCGTGAGTTGGGGCTTCGAGGATCGCGTCGGGCACGATGTCGGTGACGAACGCCATCACGCACAAGTCCGCGTTTAGCGCCGTGAAAGCGTCGATGCAGTCCTGGTTGCGCATGCGGCGGAACTGAAGCACGGGGATGCCGTGTCCCTCGGCGGCGGTCTTGATGGGGTCTGCGGGTCTGCTCTCCCTGTCAGGCGGGCAGAACACACCTACGATGTTCTCGCCGTGTTCCACAAGCGCGTTCAGCACGCTCTCGCCGAACGCCGCCTGCCCGATAAGTGCGATACGAAAGTCCTCAGCCATGTGTGTCGCCTCCAGTCATCTTGTCAGCCTTTCAGTCGGTCAGTGTGTCAGTTATACCACCAATGCGCCTGAAACGGCAATTAACATCCTCCCCATCCTGTCCATCGATGTAAGTTCCAAAATTACCCCTTGACAACCCAAACATCAGTGCGTATCATAGAACCAATCGAATAATACAAACGTTCTCAAGAGGCGCAGCGCCAATCACCTCCGTGATTCCTGCGCCTCTTGTGACCATCAAACTGAAAACTCAGAACTCATAACTCATAACTATGAACCCACAACTCAAAACTCAAGCCCCCGACTTCACCGAATCGGTCCATTCCGCCATCGTCGAACTGACCGACAACGGCAGGACCATCGTCGAGTTCCTCATCTCCGCAGTCAACGGAGAGTTCCCCGACTTCCAGCCCTGCCATAAGCTCGAAGCAGCAAGACTGCTCGAAAAGTTCGGCTACGGCCGGCTCCCTCAATCCGTGGGCGCGCTCACCAGCAACCTCAACCTGCCAGAACCCACAAGACGAGAGCGCAGAGACTCCCGCAGAGCGGACAGGCGCATACACTCAGAACTGGCCCAGATTGTCAAGGAACACACAGACAACGGCAGGACCATCGTAACCTTCCTCGTGCAGGCTATGGAAGGCGAACTCACGGACTTCAAGCCCTGCCACAGAATGTCAGCGGCAAAGGAACTCCTCGACAGAGGCTCCCAGCGCGCCATCGCCGAGGAAGAGCAGGAGCCTCAGGAGTCGGAGACTGAACGGGCAGAGCGCGAAGAGCGGGAGCGACGAGAGCGGGAGCGAGAAGAGCACATCGAGTACAGTCTGCACGGTCCGGTGTACTACGAAACATACCCCTGGCCCTGCGTCTGCGAGTACAGGGAGCGCGACTGCAAGGGCAGCGAGCTGAGCGGCGAGAAGCTGGAAGAAGCCCTGACCAAGCCCCCGGCAAGAAGGCTGCTCATACGCTACGACGACACGCTCGAAGCCTTCAAGGAGCGCTACCGCGACTACCTCGCCCGTCGCAATGCCCGCTTCCCGGACGACCCCGTAAAGTTCGACCGCATCCGCTGGAAAAGACGCAACCGCGACCCCTAGCCCCCGTTCGCCCTGAGCTTGTCGAAGGGAGCCTGTCGAAGGGACGAGGGCAGCAGGACAAATCATCCTCCCCTTCCTGTACATCGATGTAAGTTCCTTCGCCCCGTTCTACCGACAAACTGATATACTTGCCGCCGATGCTCAATGCGCTACGCCCCAGGCCAATTTCCATCTACGCTGGCTGGTGGGTCATATCCGCCCCCTTTCTTGCCGCGATGCTCACGGTCGGCTCAGGGCAGTACGCCTTCGGGCTGCTGATTGAGCCGCTGGAGCAGGAGTTCGGCTGGACGCGCACGCAGATAAACCTCTCGCTGTCCTTCACCGCTGTCGGGAGCATCGTCGCGCCGTATCTCGGCTACATCATGGACCGGCACGGCGCTAAGAACATCCTTGTCGTGTCGATGGCGCTCATTGTCGTGAGCTACCTGCTGCGTCCGATGATGACTGAGTTGTGGCACTGGTACGCGCTCAGCTTCATACAGTACCTGGGCTTTTCAGGCGCATCCATCCTGCCCGCCGGCAGGCTCGTGGGTATCTGGTTCCAGCGGTCGCGCGGTCGGGTGATGGGCATCACGCTGATGGGCAACAACTTCGGCGGCATCACGTTTCCGCCGCTCACGACGCTGGCGCTGGGGATGTCCTGGCACTGGGCGTTCATCAACCTGTCTCCCTGGCAGGGCACTTACCTGCTGTTCGGCGTGATCGGCATACTGATGACGGTCTATGCTCTCATGGTGGTGCGCGAGTTCCCGACAAGGGAGCAGCTACGCAGCAGGGGCCGAGGAGAGGAAGCGGCTTCGGACGGCGCGGGGGTCGTGCTGACCGGCTGGTCTCTGAAGGAGGCCGCACGGACGAAGGCATTCTACGCGATAACGGTTGCGATGATGCTCGGCTCACTCACATATACGGGGGTGCTTACCCAGGTCGCCGCACACTTGACGGAAGAAGGCGTCTCACCAATAGCGGCGGCATCTGCGTTGAGCCTGCTGGCAGGCTGCGGAATGACGGGCAAGTTCATCATGGGACTGCTCGCCGACCGCATTACGGCGCGGTATGCGCTGATGATAGACTTGTTCGGGCAGTCGGGCTTTCTTGTCTTGCTCACCTACTTCGCAGGCGTGTCTATCCCCTTGAATATGCTGGCTCCCGGCGCAGCGCTGCCGCTGGTGTGGGTTGCCGTGGGGTGCTTCGGGTTTTTCCTGGGCGCGTTCGGTGCGCTTACGCCGCTCATCGTGCAGGACGCGTTCGGCGTCAGATTCTACGGCAGCATCATGGGCGTGATGAGCATAACGATGGGCGTGTCGTCGTTCATGGGGCCGATCCTCGCCGGGTGGTCATTTGATGCAACTGGAAGCTACCGCGTTGCCTTCCTGCTGATTGCGGCGCTGTTCTTCACCGGCGCTATGTCGCTGTTTCTGGCGGGCAATCCCACGAGGAGGGAACAGCCATCAGCCATCAGCGGTCAGCCGCCCGGGGGAAGGGCGACCGACATGGATGGATAGGATACTTGCGCTCGGATGGGTGTATAATGAGCGGCGGCATAAAGTCTCATGAAGCGTTTGACAACACACCAAGCAAACAACTAAGAACTGAACGTGGAGGAAACAGATGCAGGTTATAAGGAAGGGCCAGAACGAGGCGGAAGACCGCACGGACGCGCCGATATTCTACGGCGGCAAGGTCGAGGGCGAGGCGATTGTGGGCGGCGGCATGAGCGGCGATTTCAACTTCAACAAGGTGAGTTTCTTCAACGGCGCGAAGAACAAGTTCCACACACACACGAGCGACCAGATTCTGTTCGTGCTGAGCGGCAAGGGCTATGTGGCGACCGATGCGGAGCAGATCGAGGTAGGCGAAGGCGATACCGCGCTGATTCCGGCGGGCGAGAGGCACTGGCACGGCGCTGTCGATGGAGAGGACTTCTCACACATATCGCTGACGCATCCGACGAGCGAGACTACGGTGTACGACGACTAGAGCAGTTTTTAGTTATCGGTTATCAGTATTCAGATATGCCCTTGCGGTATCGTTTCGACTGAATACTGATAACTCACTACTGATTACTTTCCTCAAGAGCGTTTTCGATGGCGCTGCGATATTCCTCGTAATTGTCGCCGCCGACGCGGATGCCGTTGACGAAGACCGAGGGCGTGCTGTTGATGCCGCGTCCCATGCCGTCAATCTGGCTTGCCCTGACTCTCTCGAAGGCGCGACCGCTCTGAATGCACTCCTCGAACTCGGTGGCGTCGATGCCGATACTGCCGGCGGTATCCTGCAGCCAAGCCATTCTGAAGCCATTCTGCCTGCCATTGGCCCAGTCGTCGAAAATCGCGTCATGGTATTCCCAGAACTTGTCCTGCTCCGCGGCGCATTCGGTGCCCATGGCGGCGAATACTGATTCGGTGCCGATAACAATAAAGTGGCGATATATGAAGCGGACCTTGCCCGAGTCCACGTAGTCCTCGATTATCTGTCGCCCTGGCCCGAGGGCGAAGCTGCGGCAGTACGGTCACTGAAAGTCCGAGAACTCGATGACCGTTACGGGCGCGTCCTCCTCGCCGAGGAACTGGGCATAAGCCTCGTTGTCCGCGCCGTCAACGTTTATTGCGCCAGCCTCTTCGAGGGTGCCTACGAAGTCGATCTCAAGGCGAATGACGTCGTCAACGCTGATGACGATAGCCACGCTGGGCTTCTCCATCGCGAACTCCTCAAACGAGGTTTCAAGAGAGGCGATCCCCTTGATCTCGTCCCCGAATTCAGCGACGACATCCCAAGTAACCTCACGAGTCTGGTCGCGGATGGTCAGCTCGCCGGTGATCGTGAACTCGGCCTCACCGCTCGCTTCGTCCAGCGGCCAAGGCATGCCTTCGACGGATGTAGGGCGGAAGGAAATCGCCGGGAACTCGGTGGTCTGGAGGGTGCGCTCGCGCACGAAGCGGTCGCGGCGGTCGCTGTCCGTCCTGAATGTGGCGGCCTGCAACACTATGCCGCTCTCGTCGGATATGACGCCGCCATCGTCGTCGAATGTGATGCGCCCGACGACCTCAGCCGTCTCGCCGGTCGCCACGAAGAAGCCCTGACGTGCCAGCTCTTCCTCCACCTTATATCGAGCGATCGTGCCTTCGCCAAGAATGAAGGTGTTCTTCGCGGCCGGGTCCTGTGAAGGCATCGTTGCAGGTTCGGGAGTGGGCTCCGCTGTGGGTGCGGGCGCTGACGTTGCGGTGGGAGCGGGAGCGGTGGGTTGAGGCGCCGTGGTTGCCGTCGGTGGGGGTTCAGGTGTAGCTGCCGGTGGGGAAGGAGCGGTCGTTGGGGCTTGCGCGGGGGCTGGAGTCGGCTGTGGTTCGGGTTGCTGCGAACAGGCGGCTAGTGTCGCTGCGAGTATGACCAGAAGGACCACGCCAATCGAGGCGCGGCGCAGAAAATGGGGCATAGGATTATTGCTCCGTTCAGTTGACTTGCGAGTAAACGCTGAATACAGGATAGCATAGGGAAGCGCACAGGATTGACCGCAGTACGTCATCTGCTAGAATTGCGATAATGGGATTTTGGAAAGATGTTCCTCAGAAAAGGTCATGAGCCATGATGATTAAGGTGAAAAGACAAAGAAACAGGGCGAAGAAAGGAGGGACGACAGGTGGTGTCAGGCTCATCTATGCTCGCCCGTCGTTCTTAGAGGGAGTCGCGCGTATCTTTGACTTTGGCGGCACTCTCAATACCTACTACTATGTGTCAACGGACGAAGACCCACGAGAAGCGGACGCAAGGGCCATCGCGTCGGACTGGGAGGCTGTGGGCAAGGATTTTCCGATAGTTGCTAACTGGCATATTCGCTACGCAAAGCCGGATAATTCTCCAAAGTCTGATGCATAATGCCCAACCAAGAAATAGATATTTCGGAAAACGATAACACTGAGGATGTCATACAAGGTAGTATGGCGCATCCTGAAGTTGAATCGGAATCCATCGAAGATGCTGAGGTGGTTGCCTCCATAAGATCAACCACTTCAATATCTTCTTTCAGCGGCCCGTTGCCGCATCCTGAGATACTCGCGCAATATGATGCCGTTCTACCGGGATTGGCTGAGCGAATAGTGGCGAGAGAGGAACGCCGGGATGAACATGACCAATCGATTGAGAAAACAGTCATAGAGGGAGGCTCTAAAAGGGCGTATCTGGGATTGGCAAGCGGCACTATTGTTGCAATCATCCTGATACTATGCGGCACTTTTCTGGTGTACAACGGACACGATTGGGCTGGCACTACTTTGGTAGTCGCCACGATTGTTGGCTTGGTAGGCATCTTCGTGTATTCGACGCAGACAAGAAGTGTCGAAAGACGCGAAGCCCTGCGTGAAGCGGAGTATGCGCCAGAACCCGAAGAATACGATTGATGTACACCGCCCGATTATTGAGCAAAGAACCGCGCCAGCTCGTCCCGCTCGAAGGTGGGAAGCGGGCCGTCAACTCCGTTCTCCGTCAGGCGCAAGCCCTCCGACGCGGGCGTGATAGTGCCGATGACGCTGGCGGGTATGCCCTGCCTACTGAGCGCGGCGATGAGGCGTTCAGCATCCTGCGGCGGTAGGGTTGCCAGCAGCGCGCCGGATGCGATGAGGCCGAGCGGGTCCAGCGAGAGCGCGTCGCAGATTGCGCGGCACTCTGGCAGCACCGGTATGCGCTCCGCGTCAACAGCCAGCCCGACGCTCGCGGCGGTGGCTAGCTCGAGCAGCGCGGTTGCCACGCCGCCTTCGGTGGGGTCGTGCATGGCGTGAACGTTAACGGTGTCGCAGGCTATGTTTGCGGCTCCGGCGACGCTGATGCCGGGGGTGAACAGCAGCGACTTTGCCCGCTCTATGACTGAATGAGATACGCCCTTTGCGGTGAGGGTGTCCTCAGCCTCCCGCGCGAGGATGGAAGTGCCTTCGATGGCGATGCCCTGCGTGAGAACAATGCTGTCACCGACCTTTGCGCCGGAGGACAGCACAACCCTGTCTTTCGTCACCTCTCCGAGCAGCGCGCCCATGGCTATGGGGCGCGGCAGATCGTAGGTGACCTCGGTGTGGCCGCCGATGAGCGTGATGCCGAGCGAGTCGCAAGCCTCCAGGAGCTGCGTGAAGATCGTCTCCGTCTGCGAT
The DNA here is from genome assembly GCA_965203955.1 of Dehalococcoidia bacterium. Lineage (GTDB taxonomy): Bacteria > Chloroflexota > Dehalococcoidia > Lucifugimonadales > JADFKI01 > Bin90. Next base: position 1,904,817 of record OZ241923.1, read on the forward strand.
TCAGTCGTTCCTTCGGGCAGGAGCAGCGTTGCCATCAGCCAGCGCGGGGTCGCGCCCATTGCGGCGAGGTCGTTGGAGTTGACCTGCACCAGATACCAGCCGATGAGGTCCGTAGCGAATGTAATCGGGTCGGTTTTGGCGACAAGGTAGCGGTCGCCCATGTCGATGAGGGCGGCGTCCTCTCCTGCGCGCGCGCCCAGCACGACACGAGGGTCGCGCACGTCTATGTCGGAGAGCAGCCGCGAGAGCAGCTCCACGGGGAGTTTGCCTGCGAGCATGATAGTCGGTCAGTCTTTCAGTTCGTCAGTCGTTCAGCGATAATGTAACATGGATGCACATGATAGACAGGATACTGATGAACTGACCGACTGAAAGACTGACAAACTCCTTTGATAACTGCAGTATTCTTCGACCTTTACGGGACTCTGGCAGGTTTTCGACCCTCGCGCTACGAGATACAGTCGGAGGCGCTTGCGGACTTCGGTATCACCGTGACGCCGGACGGCATCCTGCGCGGGTATCATCTCGCGGACGCGTTTATGTCCTATCAGAACGCGACCAAGCCGGTGCGAAGTCTCAGCCGTGAAGAGAATAGGGTATTCTTCGCAGAATACGAGCGGCGAGTGCTGCGGGGCGCAGGCGTGGATGTATCTCAGGACCAGGCTTGGGAGATCTGGCGTCGCATACGCAAGATCGACTACGGCCTTGCGCTGTTCGACGACACGATACCGGCGCTGAACAAGTGCAGGCAGATGGGGCTGAAGGTCGGACTGATAAGCAATATGAACCAGAGCGGCGACCAGCTTGCGGGCAGCATGGGCCTGCTGCCCCATCTCGACTTCTCGATCACGTCACAGGAAGTTGGCGCGGAGAAGCCTGACCCGCTGATATTCGAGCATGCGCTGCAACGCGCGGGCGCACAGCCGGAGAGCGCGGTGCATGTGGGCGACCAGATCACATCGGATGTCGCGGGCGCCGTGAATGTGGGCATCAACGCCGTGCTGCTGGACAGAGACGGCAATCACAAGGGATACACGGCACAGCCGCGCATTACCGAGCTAACTGAGTTGCCCGAATTGCTGGAGCGATTCACGTCCTAGAAGTGTGGCAAAGAGTCACTTACGTGGTCAGACGGATTGAGAGCAGAGTAGCTGCCTGCGGAACCTGACTACCTATCGTGGTGGTGGCTAGAAGTCGGCCTCGGCCTTGCGCCTGCGCTTCTTGCCTACGACCTCTACTGTTTCGGCGGCAACGACGGGGGATATGTAAGTATCTCGTTTCGCCGCCTTCTTCTTGGGCTTCTTCGCCTCACGCTTAGGGACACTTCCTCTCGGCATAACATTCACCTCCCTAATTGGTGTTGGCTCCACTGCCGTCCAATCGACAGTCGGATTGACAGAGTTTAGACGAGATTCAAGGATATGTAAAGTGAAGCCCGCATAAGCCTCAACTGTTGGAAAGCCTCACACTCCGAAGACGAAAGGTGGAGGCTGCGCGCCATCCACATCCGTAAAGTCGTACTCGCGGGCAAGTTGGCCAGTCTTGTACACGCCACCGCTGCGGCCCATCACATCGGGATCCGTTGCGAGAGCAACAACGGCGCGTCCGGCGTATCGCGGCGACTCAGAAGCAGAGAGTTCTTCAGCGGATGCGAAGCGCTCCACGCGCTCGGTGCGTGTCAATCCGGGGTGGAGTGCGAGCGCGGCGATGCCGTGCTCCCGTAGTTCCTGTGCCAGAGCGAACGCCATGCGGTCAACCGCTTCCTTCGCCGTGTCGTACATGACCCAGCCTCGGTATTTGCCCTCGTCGCCCGCCGATATGTTGATTATGAGTCCATTGCCCTGTGCCAGCATCAGTGGCGCCGCGAGGCAACTCGCTACGTAGTGGGCGCGCACTCCCGCGTCGAACATCAGGGTCCATCTCGACATCGGCTGCTCCCAGAAGGGCGTGCTGAATTCTTCATCGTCGTACTGCTCGTAGCCGCCCCAGACGTTGTTGACCAGGATGTCGAGTCGTCCGTGCTTGTCTCGTATGCGCTCGAACAGCCCTTCAACCTCGGAGTCATTCGTGTGGTCGCAGCGCACGGCGATGCCAGTTCCGCCGGACTCTGTTACCAGCGCGGCCGTACTGTTCACATTGCCGCCCAGTTGCTCGGTGGTCTCGTCGTCGCTCACGCTGCGTCCCGACACATACACGATGGCACCCGCCGCACCAAGTTCGTGGGCGATGCCGCGCCCGATTCCGCGGCTTGCGCCCGTTACAAGGGCGATTTTACTTCTCAAGTCAGCCATGCCGTCCCTCACTGATGAGTCGCCTTGTTGACACTGGATTATGCGAGACTACAATATGCCTATCCTACACAACTTGGAGGCATCTCATGATAACGAAGTTCGACAGCCTGTACGCCGGGCATGTGGATATGGACGACATCGGCTACACGGGAACGGCGGTGAATGACCGCCTGTTCGACAACGAGCACCTTGCGAGCGTGTATGCCAAGACGGACGCGATCGCGAAGACGATGGACGCGAACGGCTACGATACTTTCTGGCTCGCGGAGCACCATTTCCAGCCGGAGGGATACGAGTGCCTGCCAAATGTGCTTATGAGCGCGGTGCACCTGGCGCACATCACCGAGCGGCTGAACATCGGGTGCGGCTTCAACATCGCGCCGATGTGGCATCCGCTGCGGCTCGCCGAGGACTACGCGACCGCGGACATCCTGACGGGTGGGCGCGTGATATTCGGCGTGGGGCGAGGGTATCACAGCCGCGAGATCGAGACATTCGGCTCGCCGCTGTTCGACCAGGAAGGCAATCGTGGCCTGTTCGAGGAGCAGGTGGATATCATCTTCAAGGCGTTCAATGAAGCGTCATTCTCGCACCACGGCAAGAACTACACCATCCCGCCATCCGTGCCGTATCGCGGATACCAGCTCGAAGAGATAACGCTGGTGCCGCGTCCACTGCGCCTGCCGGTGGAGTGCTGGCAGCCGATACAGAGCGCGACACCGCGCGGGCTGGACTTCATGGCGAAGCACGGCATCAAGGGCATCATCGGCGGCGGCGTTGCCGAAGGCGGCGCGATGCACCGCGTAGTCGAGGCGTTCCAAGCCGCGTACGCCCGCACAGGTGTTGACCTGGAACTCGGCGAGAACCTGAGCTTCGGCTTCCACTTCTACCTGGCCGACACTAAGGAGAAGGCGATAAAGGAGGCTGCCGCGCTGTTCGAGGAGAACCTGAAGATGTTCGGACCTCTGCGGCTGGTGAGGGCACTGAGCGAGGAGCAGATCGAGGCGATGAGCGACCCGAAGCGAGCCCCGACATTCGACCTGCCTCGCATCGAGGGCGCAGTGGAGGCGGGCGGCTTCCTGTGCGGCCCACCGGAGGTGGTCATCGAACAGCTCAAGCGGCTGGAGGAGATGTACCCCGGGCTGGATAGGGTTAGCGTAAGTCAGCCCGTGGGCACGTCGCAGGCGATTATCACGGAACAGTTGGAGTGGTTTGCGGAAGAGGTTATGCCGGAGTTTTCGGCGAAGGTAGCGGAGCCAGTGCCGGGGGATGATTAGAGGTATGAGCCGAGTCGGTATTTCGGTAGTTCAGTCAATCAGAGTGTGGGCTATACTTGATATGCTGGCTAACTGAAAACTGGACAACTAATGCCTCAAGAGGGAGGCAATTATGAAGAAGAGATACACATACAAGGCAATCATTCGCCACGAACCCGGTGAGGATTATTGCCGGCTGGAGTGGGTCAGCGGCAAGCCCAGGACGAATGTGCCGCTTGAGGTCGAAATCAGCGTGTGGGAAGATTTGACGGGCATGGATGAAGTCAAGAGCGAAGTTGATATGAAGAAGGCCGTAGATGCTTTGCGTGAGATAGCGAGGCGAGGTGGAGTGCCACAGATACCGGACCCTCTGGAATGGCAGCGCGAGATACGCAAAGATCGCCCGCTACCTGGGCGAGAATAAGCCATGCTGGTGGATAGCAACATCATCATTTACGCCGCGGAACCTGAGAATATCGACCTGCAACGGTTTCTCTATGCTCAACCGAGAGCCGTCTCAATTGCAGGTTATATTGAAGTCTTAGGTTTCCACGGCTTGGAAGATTACCAGATGACATTCTTTGAAGGTTTCTTTCGTGAAGTCGAAGTATTGCATCTAACACCTGAGATTGCGGACAGAGCCATCACATTACGGCAGCAACGGCGTATAGGCTTAGGCGACGCCATCATCGCAGCGACGGCATTGGAACATAATCTGACTTTGGTAACTCGCAACACCAGCGATTTCCGATGGATAGACAATCTGAGGCTACTCAACCCTATCGATTAACAACAGACATAGCCACTTATCTGCAACCGACAAGGAGATGACACAATGCCGAACAAGAAGGGTAGCGCCCTGCTGATGGTCTGGACAGAAGTCCCGGCCGACAAGGAGGACGACTACAACGCCTGGTACAACGAGGAGCACCTGGCTGAGCGGCTTGCCATACCGGGTTTCTTGAGCGCGGCGCGGTATGAGTCCGAATCTCCGGGCGCGCCAAAGCACCTCGCTATGTACGAGCTGGAGAACATCGGCGTGATGACGTCGGAGGCGTACCTGAGCGTGCGCGCGAACGCGACTGAATGGACGAAGCGCTGCTCACCTGATGTGATCGGCACGACCTACATCCGAAACACTTACGACCAGATATTCCCCGCTGAGGTTGAAGAGGGCACGGCGCAGAGCGGCATGGCGCCCGCGCTGCAGATCGGGCGGATGACCGTTCCGCCGGAACTGGACGCGGAGTGGAACGAGTGGTACAACAGCGTGTATGTACCGAATTACATGAAGGTGCCGGGGTGCATACGCGGCAGGCGCTATCGCACGGTTGTGGGAGAGCCGGCATACTCCACTGTCTATGAACTGGAGCATCCGGACGTTTCCAAGACGGACGAGTGGCTGAGGCAGCGGGCGATAGACCCGCGCAACGAGCGATGGCAGAATACGATGGAGCACGCCGTCGGATCGCCGGGCGTGTGGGTGAAGACTTTCGAGTTGTAATTCCGATACTGATGAATACGCTAATCGACGGGTTACCAGCCGATTAAATGAGAAGAGGAGGTCCCCGATGACTACGAATGGACACCAGACACACATATACGTCGGGCTTGCGGGAGAGGGCGATTTCATCGGGCAGGGCGGTATGCTGCGCCGCACACTGGGCGACTCCGAGTGGCAGAGCATCGCCAAAGGGCTGCCTGAGAACCCGCAGGTGCGCGCCCTGGCGATCCATCCGGATAACCCCGCGGTGATCTTCGCGGGGACGCAGGACGGACCCTACCGCAGCGATGACCGGGGAGAGCACTGGGAGGCGCTGGACGCGCCGAAGGAGGACGTCTGGTCGCTGGCGTTCCGGCCGGGGAATCCTGATGTCGTCTACGCAGGATACGAACCTTGCTCGGTAGCGCGTTCCGAGGACGGCGGCGCGACATGGCAGACTATGGACACCAGCCGCGTGCGCTACCCGGATGTTACGACGTACATGCCACCGCTGGGCAAGCGTGTAATCGGGCTGTGCGCGGACCCGTCGGAGCCGGACGACATTTATGGCGCAATCGAGGTTGGCGGGCTGATCGCGAGCAGGGACGGCGGCGACTCATGGGACTCGCTGACGGACGGGCTGTACCGCGACAACCATACTGTTGACCTGCACGGCGTTCAGGTGAGCGCGGCAGCGCCGGGGATGGTATTCATCATTGCGCAGGTTGCGATGTTCCGCAGCCGCAACAAGGGGCGCAACTGGGAGCATATCCGCTTCGGTGAGATGTTCCCGGGCGGCTCGTACTGCCGCGGACTGCTGGTCGCGCCGGACGACCCAAGCACGATTTATCTCGCGGCGGGCGCGGGTGGTGGCGGCGCGCCGTCGGGTACGCAAGAGGCCGGAGCGCTGTTCCGCAGCAGCGACACAGGGGAGAATTGGGAGCGGATTGACATAGGTGACACACCGCCGGGGCGCATGTTCCAGATAGCGATAGACCCCAGGGCGCCGAGCAACATATTCTGCACGACGAACTTTGGGCACTTCTTCGCCAGCACGGATGGGGGCGAAAGCTGGACGGGCGACAAGATTCCGCTCGACCTGCAGCGCGGCTTCCATGTTTATCCGATGGTGAGTGGGTAACGGGACGGGGCAAACAGGATGTACAGGATGGGTAGGATAAGGAGAATATGATGACAACTCCTACGATTGACTCGCAGGTGCATGCCTACGAGCGCGATAGCCCCGAGCGTCCCTGGCAGGGATTCCTGGACGGTCCCGATCAGGTTACGGGCGATGATATGGTGGCTGCGATGGACGCGGTCGGTGTGGACGGTGCGCTGCTGGTATCGCCATATTCCATGTACCGCTACGACCCGAGCTACGCGCTGGAGGTTTATGCGAAGCATCCGGGCAAGTTCGGTCTGATCAGGCCGTTCGACCCGGAGTCCGAGACGATTGATGACGATATGGCGGAATGGACGAGCAATCCGGGCGTCGTTGGCGCGCGAATCATGCTCACTTACGGCGACTACGATGACGGTTCGCATCCGGGGCTGAATGCCATCGTCGCCGCGGCGGGACGCGCGGGCGTTCCGGTGAACATCATGTCCACCAGCAAAATGCATGTTGTGAGCGAGCTTGCGCGCCGCAATCCGAATACTCAGCTGGTGATAGACCATGTGGGGCTGGCGCAGCCGCGGCACCCACCCGCGCCGCCGGAGCCATGGGCGGATCTGGATGGCGTAGTGGCGATGGCTGAGTTCGACAACGTAGCCATCAAGATTTCCGGCGCATGCACGCTGGCCCTTGAGCCGTTCCCGTATCCTGACATCTGGGAGCCGCTTGGCCGGCTGTTCAGCGCGTTTGGATTCGAGCGGTGCCTTTGGGGGACCGACTGGACGCGGGCAATCAATGTGTTGACCTATGAGCAGGGCGTTGAGGCGTTCCGCGTCACGGATGCGCTCTCGGATTCCGAGCGCGCAATGCTGATGGGAGGCGCGCTGACGAAGGTCTATAACTGGTCGCCCGACGTGAGTGAATAGGCTTGCATAGAGCGCAGTGCCGGTACACCGGCAACTAAGTTACATTAGCGCACAGTTCGGGATGGATCTTTGCCCATGAATGGCGAAAGCAAGCAAATCAGATTTCGTGTCCCCGTGCTGTCAGGACGATCATTTCCATGATTTCGTAGCTGGAAATGGAACCGATGAACTCGCCCGTGTCGGCATCATTTACCGGCAAGACGGTTATGGAGTTGTCCGTCATTCGCTGCAGAACATCCTCGACTAACTCGTCTGATCTGGCTTCAGGAGTCTCTATTCGCCGGATGACGCTGCCGAGCGTGGTGCGTTCCCACTCGCTGTGGGGCAGGTAGCGAAGCATGCCCACCGATACTATACCCGCGAACCTGCCATTGTCCTCGATCACATAGTCGTGCTGTTCGGGCACCAACCAGCTATCGGTAAATGTTCTGACGGTGACCGACTGCTTGGGGTGCCTTCGGGAAGTATCCAGGATGTCGCCTACCCTCACTCCATCAAGCGCGAAGCGCACAAGAGACGGTGGGATTGGCTGATTGCCATTGGCGACAGTCCCGTAGCTCAGTTTCCTGAGTGCGTAGATCATGCCCATTGGCGTCAGCAGTATGTAGCCGAACATAATAAACAGCATCAGGGAGAAGACTCCTTCGCTGATCGCCTCGGTGTGCAGCAGTAGGATAAGGAGCGCGATCTCGGCCACGCCCTTCGCCATCAGCCCTGTCGCCATCGCAAAGGGGGATTCGAGCCGGGTCACATAAGAGCTGATGAAGGCGGCGGCGAACTTGCCTACTAGGGGCACGAAGACCAGCGCCGCAATGGTCAGCGGCGGCAGTTCCAGGAAATCGAAGTTGAGGTGCAGTCCTGCGGATGCGAAGAACAGGGGAACGAACAGTCCCTCCGCCGTGCTGCGCAGACCCGGCATTATGTCGCGGCGGACCTGGTATGGCAGCATCGAAAGAGCTGCGCCGAAGAGGAGAGCGCCGAGAGAGCCGTGCAGACCGACCTCTTCTGCTGCCACGACAACTAGGAAAAGCCCGCCCAGCAGCAGCCCGAAGGAGAGTTGCGGCACCTGCAAGAAACGATGCAGCAGGACGATTACTCTCGGCAATATCTTTGTGGAGATAAACCACGTCGCCACGCTGAATCCCAGGATCTGACCGATGACGATCGCGACACTGAGGGGATTCAGGCTGCGCGCATCTTCTTCCGCATAGAAGTGATCGCTTATGGCAAAGCTCACGACGAAGAGGGCAAGGAGCTCAGCGATGACCACTGCAGTGAATATCTGGACGCCCACCGCTTCTCTGAGGCGCCCCTCGTCGATCAGCACCTTCGCGACGACACCCAGACTTGAAAGGGACAGCACTCCTGCCAGTGCAAGCGCTTCGGTGAAGCTGAGGCCGAGACCCAGATCGAAGAGGAAGTCTGTGGTGACTGCGAGGGAGACGAGCAGAGATATGGTCACGCAAAGCACGGCGGCAAGGAACAGGCGGCCTCGAATGGCTGACAGGAATCCTCGAATATCCAGTTCCTCCAGCCCAATGAGGAAGAAGAATATGAAGATGCCGATGCTCAGCACAATCTCAATTTCCACGCCGGGATGTATTATCCCGGTCACGGGGCCGAGAATGACCCCAGTGATGGCATAGGCGATGATCGAGTTTATGCCGAAGCGCTTGAAGATGCCTTCGAGCAGCTTGGCTAGAACGATCAAGAGGCCAATGGCAAGTAGTGGTCCCTGAAGTTCCAAGTCGAAGCACCTCCCCGAAAGCTACCAGTCGAATGTGCGTCGCTCGAATGCCGGAGCACTGATCTAATGCAAGTACCCGCGAATTATACTACGCATTCTTGTATTCAGTCTCAGCTTTGCGGTGGCGCGGGCAGCGAACCTGGGGTGATGATGCGTGTATGGCGGGAATCAGGGCAGCATCGAGGGTTGCGGCTGTCGAACTTGGCTCAGCCCGAGCGCGCTAGACTTCGTGTCCCTGTGCGGTCAGGACAATCATCTCCACGATTTCAGAACTGGCGATCGAGCCTATGAACTCACCCGTCTCTGAATCGGTCACCGGCAGCACCGAGATCGAATGATCCGTCATGCGCTGCAGAACATCCTCTACATAATCATCCTGTGTGGCCCGCGGCTCTTCCAGCTCCCGCGCTATGCCGGCGAGTGTGGCGCTTCCCCATTCGGTGTGCGGCAGGTAGCGCAGCAGGGGGACCGACACTATGCCCGCAAACTCTCCCCGGTTTACGACTACGTATTCCTGCTGCCCGGTGAGGAGCCAATTGTCCACGAATGTCTGCACGGTGAGTGACTCCTCGGGATGGATGCGGGAGGTGTCTAGGACATCGCGTACCTTGATGCCTTCCAGTCCGAAGCGAACCAGCGAGGGCGGGATGCTGTCTCCGTCAACAAAGTCTCCCGATCTCTGGTCAGACCGCCTCAATGCGAATGTTATGCCGATCGGAGTGAGCAGGATGTAGGCGAACATCACCAGCACGAGGAGCGAAAATACTCCGGCGCCGATCGCGCCTGAGTGAACCAGCACGAGAAGCAGTGCGATCTCGGCTACGCCCTTTGCCATGAGGCCGGCTGCGACTGCAAGGGGAGCGTCCAGCCGAGTCACGTAGGCGCCGGCGAAAGCCGCCAGGAACTTGCCGGCAAGCGGCACGAAGACCAGCAGCAGTATCGTAGCGACAGGCAGCGAGAGGAAATCAAATGTAAGATTCAGGCCGGCGGAGGCGAAGAAGAGAGGTACGAATAGACCTTCAGCCGAGCCGCGCAGACCTGGCATCAGGTCGCGGCGCACTTGGTAGGGAAGCGTTGAAAGCGCGGCGCCGAATAGCAGGGCACCGAGGGAGCCGTGAAGGCCGGCGCCTTCCGCTCCTACGACGACGAGGAACAGCCCGCCCAGCAGCAGCCCGAATGACAGATGGGGCACATCCAGAATACGGTGCAGCACCACGATTATCTTCGGAAGGATCGTAGCGGAGACGAACCAGGTTGCCGCGGCGAACAGGAGAATCTCGCCTATGACTATCGCCACACTGGTCAGATCCAACTCGTTGAGATGCGCTTCAGCGCCGCCGTGCTCGCTGATGGCGAAGCCGATGACGAACAGCGCGATGAGTTCCGCGATGATCACGGCGGTGAACATCTGCACGCCCACCGTCTCCCTTAGCCGTCCCTCGTCAACAAGAACCTTGGCGACAACGCCGAGGCTTGACAGCGACAGGATTCCTGCCAGCGCAAGGGCTTCGGTGAAATTGAGATTGAGACCCAGTTCAAAGAAGGTATCGGTTGTAACGGCAAGTGAAACGAGCAGCGATATTCCCACGCAGAGCAAGGATGCGAAGAACAGCCGACCACGCATAGCAGACAGAAAGCCGCCTATATCCAGCTCCTCCAATCCAATGAGGAAGAAGAAAATGAAGATGCCTATGCTGAGGATGAACTCGATCTCTTTGGATGTCTCCACAATGCCGGTCACGGGACCGAGGAGGATTCCCGCCGCAACATAGGCGATGATGGAGTTGAGGCCGTAGCGCTTGAAGAGACCTTCAAGCAACTTGGCGATGACGATCATCGCGCCTATGGCGAACAAGGACTCGTGGAGTTCCAACCGAATTTATCCTCTGTGCACATGCCAAAGATTGAGGATAGCAAGTTTGCCCGAATGATAAACGAGTATCTAATCGGATTCCACAGAAACCTGTACTCAGTCTCTAAAGACTGAAAATTAGCGGGGTTTTGGTGGGCACCTGCAGCGAATTCCTATCGGTTGCAGATGGGTGTATGATGACACTCCCGCCTATTGCACAAGCAGGATAGGCGGGGAGACATGTGAGACAGGGTAGCGGTGACTAGGGCAGCGCGCCCTCTCGCCGGAACACCTCTGCTAGTTTTGCGACGCCTTCCCAGATGTCATCTACGGAGGGTAGCGCGAAGCAGAGGCGGATGTAGTTTGCGGCTGCGTCAGGGTCTGCGGACCAGTCGGGGCCAGGGTTGAAGGCGATGCCTTCCTCCATTGCGGGTCCGACAAGATCGCGCACGTCAATTTCCTCCGGGAACTTCAGCCAGAGGTACATGCCACCCCTGGGAATCTCGAACTCGACGTTGGGGCCGAACGACTCACGGAGGGCGCCGCCGAGTGCGTCGCGCTTGCGCTGAAGTGCCGCGCGCAGGTCCTGGATGTGCTCGTCGTAGTGGTTGGTGAAGAAGTCGCCGACGATAAGCTGGTCCATCACGCCGCTGCCGGCGTCGGCCTTGGCCGTTATAAACCGGCTCAGAATCTCCCAGGGGGCGACCATGTAGCCGAGACGCATTGCGGGGCCCAGGTTCTTGGAGAAGGAACCTATGTGCACGACGCGGTTGGTGTCGTCGAGTGCCTTGATCGCAGGCTCGTACTCGTCCTCGAATACGAGGTCGGCGTAGCACTCATCCTCGAAGATCGGGACGCCGTACTCGGCGCTCAATTCGAGCATGCGGTGGCGGCGCTCCATGCTCATCACGGAGCCGTTGGGGTTCTGAAGCGTCGGGATCGTGTAGATGTACTTGGGCTGGATGCCCTTGCCGCGCAGGTCTTGAAGGACCTCCTCAAGGTGGTCCATCCGTATGCCGTCATTGTCGATCTTCACGGCGACGAAGTTGACGTTGCGCTTTCTGAGGAAGTTGAGCGCGCCGGAGAAGCTGAACTCCTCGACGATGACCGTATCGCCCTCTTCCAGCAGGACCTCGTTGACAATCTGGATGCCCTGCCCGGAGCCGGAGGTAATCAGGACTTCGTCGGTCGTGATGTCTATGCCCCGGTGCGTCCTGAGCTTGTCAACAACGAACTGACGGAGCGGCAAGATTCCCTGCGGACCGTCGAGGCTGTACATGGACATGTACTTTGGGTCGCCGCTGAACACGTTGGCAGCAGCCTCGATGAACCCCTCCATCGGCACCGAGTCGGGGTCGCTGTGGCCGCCGATGAAGTTGTACCTTGGATGACCCTCCCACTTTGCGGCGGGAGCGGGCAGGTCCTTGTTGAAGAGCGTCGAATAGTCGAGGGCGTTGCTGGTCATGGGACGGTCCTCCGAATGGTGTTAGTGCATCACTTACCGCTTGGCTATGCGGGGACGGGAGCATAGTAGCATTTTCTTATGCCATATCTGGACTTTCAAATTGCAGAATGGTATAACGTGGACTGCTTAATCCAACACGCCTTGTCCGCGCCGTAATTGAGATACTCTCCCCTAGAATTGAGTTAATCGTTTCTGCGTCGTCGATCCCCCGATCCACGAGAGCCGAAATAACTTCTCGAGTCTCATCATTCACAAATTCGGCCCTACGAACTTTGGGGAGATACCCTTGGAAGTGTCCCAAAATGGCAATTTCTTCTTCGGTTACATTTTCTTGGCTCAGGTTATTCAACGCAGCCTGCACTTCGCCTGCGCTTTCAAACCCAAAAGTGCCACCCTCAATGGACAAGGAACAGGTAGCATCGCTTTCCGCTAAAATGCTTATGAATGCGCGAAAATCATTTAGCGCGCGATTATCCGTTTCTTCAATTGCCTCAGCCAGAGATTCTGCCTCTCCAGTCGACGACTTAATGATTTCCGTGGCCTGTTGAATTGCGACCTCAACAGGAGTTGGCGTGTCCAGATAGCTTTCCTGCTGGTCGGGAACCTCCTCAATTTCAAAGGCGAAGGATCCTGGAGATGTTCCAGTAATTGCTATCTGGAAGCTGTCTTGATTAGGAATGACTCCGCGCTCTCCGAGAGGCGTCACTTGGCTTGCAGCTAATGATGTGATTAATTTTGCAAACGCGGTCATCGCGTCGCCACCAAAGTTTGCGTTTATCCCTTGGCTGTTCAACACAGGCGTTCCATCGAAAGCGATTCTAGCCGCAAAGGGCCACCGCCGTGGTGGTGGGTTAGTTTCTAACTTCCGCTCAAGCAAATTCCTTCGCTTTTCTATGCTAATGCGATCTATTACTGCCTCTTCCGGTAGGATTTCCAAAAGTTCATCCAAGGCAGCCATTTCGGTCTGTAGCTGATCGTACATTTGCTTATTCATGGTGACCCTTTTCCTCGGTCATCGTCTAAAGCAGGTTGGCCGCAATCTGATCTTCGATCGGCGCTAGGTCGACTGACAAGAATCCCTTTCGTCTCCCTTGTTCGGTGTGATACCACAAGTTATTCCAAAACGCTATGGATTTAGTAGTGTAACTGACGCTTCCGGAGTTCATTGAAACAAAGTATGAATCCACATCGTACATTTCTTTGTTCCGATTGACGCTAGGATCACCGAAAAGTTCTGGAAATCTAGCAAGAAGCTGACTTTGTGTCGTTCCAGTCGGCACATTGTACAGAGTGATGACGTCAATGTCGCCCGGCTCTTCACCCTTTTGACTCATTTTGTCATTAACAAAACTGCCATCTACCCACTGAATACCGTCATCGAGTCCTACCTGATGCAATTTTGCCCTAAAGTCAAGGAACCCCCTCAAGATTTCGCGCCTTCGGTCGCTTACTCTGAAACGCTGAACCAAATCTGTCAACGAAACAGGATATGGCGGATGGGATCTCGAAAGTGTCTCATGACCCAGGAGCGGCGGTAAGTAGCCCTCCGTATCCCAAGCAGGAATATTAATAGTTCTTGGAGTAGTCATGATTGACCAGCGCCGATTGTATTACTCCATCCAAGGGCAAAATGCCCCCTGCACGTGTCACTTACATAACAGCTTACCAGCCTTAGAGCAGTAGAATAAGGGAAAGCAAAGGGAACGTCAATTTGCTGCAGATTTTAATCCTCTCAACCACCAACAAAGGTTGCTTGCCCTCGCCAAGCAGTACCAACCCCAGCGTGAGCAGTTAGCAAAACGACTCCGGTACCAGAAGAGTTTGTCAGCAACACAACAAACTACCACTCTTTCAGCACCGGCAGCACTTCCTTGGCGAAGAGCTTTAGGCTGCGTTCGGCGATGGGGTAGGGGATGCCGCCGAAGCGGAAGGCGATGTTTAGCTCGAAGTTGCCTAGGAGGGCTTTTCGTTCTTCGAGGCCCCTGAGGATCTTGTCGGGGGTGCCCCAGCTGGTTGCCTTCATGAAGCCTTCGACGGCTCCGTCAAGGCCGGCGGAGCGCACGATTTCAGCCTTCTGCTGGTAGGCGTTGTAGCCCCTGACCGTCCTGAAGTGGTCGCCGAGGAATTCGTAGTGGTAGAAGTTGCTCTCGACGAATTTCCCCTGGTACTGGCGCGCTTCTTCCTCGGTCTGCGCGAGGTCGGAGCCGCAGACGGCGAACTCGGTGAGCAAAAGGTTTGGCGGCTCGGTGCCGTGAAATTCGCGGTGCAGCGCCCTGCCACGCTCGATGCCGGGCATGCGCATTTCCCATGGGCGGTCGGCGAACATAACGATGTGCGCCCCGAGCTTCGCTGCCGAGATAACTGACTCGTCGCTTGCCGCGACGGCGTAGATGCGCCCGTCGAAGGAGTGCTGCGGACGGGGACGGATCTCTGTGCGTGGCTGCTGATAGTATTTGCCGTTGCCCTCGATGAAGCCGGTATTGAGCGCATTGACTATCATCGGCGCGGCCTCGTCGAAGCGTTCGCGTGACTCGTCCATGCTCATGCCGAAGGCTTCGAATTCGCGGCGGGCAAGGCCCCGTCCCATTCCAAGCCGCAGCCGTCCACCGCTCAGCAGGTCGAGAACGGCGGCGTTTTCCGCTACTCTGATCGGGTTGTGCCAGGGGAGGATGACGGCGGCGGTTCCCACGTCGATGTCGGGGTGCCTCGCCGCGAGGTGCGTCATCAGCTGGATGTTATCCGGCACGAAGGAGTAGTCGTTGAAGTGGTGCTCTGCCGACCAGAGGCAGTCGAAGCCCGCGTCCGCGGCGACTTCGGCGAGGCGCAGGTCCTCCTCCCACATCTGGCCGTCGGAGCCGTCGTCCCAGCCGTAGCTGGAGAATAGCATCATCATTCCTACATCCATGAAGGCACTCCTTCAGTTGCGCTCAGGGTTCTAAACAGCATCATGCCAAAGGCACTAGAAGCTCGGCTTTACCGGGTACGGCGTCAGTTGAAGCTCGTGCGTCCAGCAGGACTTGTCCTGGGTGTACAAGTAGTAGAAAGCCTCGGCGATCTTGACCGGATTGATCAGGAGATCGGGGTTCTGCTGCGAGCGCGGCATTGCGCGCGTGCCCGGCGAGTCTATGGTGCCGTCGATGACAACGTTGGCGACGTGTACTCCGTACTCTGAATACTCCTCTGTCAGCGCCTGCGCCAGCGTGCGCATCATCACTCGCGGATAGTAGAGCGACTGTCCTGTGTAGCGCTTTTTGCCCCGCAGCGACGATGAGTTGTTGGAGAAGAGAATCGTGCCGTCTCCTCGCTCTCGCATGGCGGGCAGCACTTCCTTTGTGACGAGGAAGGGTCCGCTGACAGAAATGTGCTGCGCGGTCTCCAACATCTCGAAGGGGATGTGCTCCAGCAGCTCCTTTTCGGGCGGGAGGTCGCGCCCGTCGATGTAGCCTGCGTTGTACACGAGGACGTCCGGCTCGCCCGCCTGCTCACGAATCTGTGCGAAGGCGTTGGATATGGAGTCCTGGGACGACAGATCCAGCTCGACGATGATGCTTTCGCCGCCCTGTTCGCCGATCGCTGCCTGCAGCGCGGCTGCGTTTGAAGCGGTGCGCGTGGTCAGGACGGTAAGGAAGCCTTCCTGCGCGAACTTCTGGGAGATAGCTCCGCCGACGCCCCAGCGCACTCCGATGGGAAGATCGCTGTCGTCGAGGTCCTGTCCGTGGATTAGGCGGGTGTTGCGTCCGTCGGACTGCCACTTGGATGTCGCGCCTATTACGACTGCGACCGGCTTTCGATTGGAGGTCATGTGCTTTCCTTTCGTGGGTCTTCCGATTGTTCCCTGTGACAGATCATCATTCCGCTAGCGATCTGTCCTTGCTCAAAGGAGAATAGTTTGGGGTGGTAGATGTCTAATATATGCCGCTGTGCTGGACGGCGCAAGCGGTGGGATGCTGCGGCATCGCCGATCGATTCTACGATGACAACCGAATATAAGTGGCTCACTGCCACAGGTAAGGAAGGCTCGAAGGGAATATGCAGATCAACGCAGAATATCACCTGGGAGCGGTTGAGCGCGTGGTTTCGCTCTTGGAGCGCGACGGACAGCCAGCAAGCGCGGTCACGATGTCTCGCGTCTTTGAGACAACGGTCGAGGACCTGTGGGACGCGGTGACGAACGGTGAGCGCATTCCGCGCTGGTTTCTACCTATCACTGGGGACATTGAAGCAGGCGGGAGCTATCAGCTGGAGGGGAACGCGAGCGGTGCGATTAGGGCCTGCGAGCGGCTTTCGCATTTCGCGGTTACGTGGGAGTTCGGTGGGGACGTCAGCTGGGTGGAGGTGAGTCTTGAGGGCGCGAGAGAGGGCGGCACACGGCTTTCGCTTACGCACACCGCGCTGCTGTCCGAGCACTGGGACGAGTACGGGCCGGGTGCCGTGGGAGTCGGTTGGGAGATGGGGTTTCTGGGACTTGCCATTCACATAGAGCAGCCGGGCGAGCCACAGCCGGATGAGGCCGAGTTTGCGACATCGCGCGAGGGCAGGGCATTCATATCGGGGAGCAGTGACGGATGGGGCCAAGCGGCTATTGAGGCGGGGACGGATTCCGATGCTGCGCTTGCGGCTGCGAGGCGCACGACTGCGTTCTATACTGGCGAGCCGGAGGAGACTTCGTGATGGCCCGCCACCACTGCTAACTGATACTTTTCACTTACCAGTCCCAACTTTGGTATCATTTTCATAAACTAATCCTTAATGATACTCAGTATCTTGTATTTGTATAGACGTACATGCTACGGTTGGTAATCGGGTCGCCGGAAAAGGTTCGCTAATCTCTCAGTGATCCTTTGGAGACGGCTTGTGGAGACTGACGTAGATTAGTCTATTGACAGATTAACAGTATCAATAAGCCTTGCGTAGCCACATGGTATCCGGCGCATGCGTTCGGTTGCAAACTTAACGCCATTACCCGTCTCAGCAAATACTACTGAGATTGACAACTACTCAATAAGATACTAAGTATCATAAAGGAAAGGATTGAACATATCTATCATGTCACGGAAATTGCATAAAACCGTAATACTATGCCTGACCTTGGGGCTGCTCTGCATGGCTGCAATTGCTTGCAGCGACTCTGAGAGTCCCGCGCCTGCTCCCGCACCACAGCCGACATCGGCCGCAGTGAGCCAGAGTGCGCCTGCCGCGACCCAAGCCCCGGCACCGACGGCGGCTCCGGCAGCAGCCCCAGCAGCGACAGCACCCACCGCGGCCCCGGCTGCCGCCGCGCCAACAGCAGCTCCGACGGCTGCGACGCAGCCGGCAGCAAGTGGAGGCGACGACAAGGAGATTTTCATAGTCACGCCATTCGCTCCGTCCTCCAATGGCGCTATCGAAACCGATGACGCCGGCATCTTGATGAGCGCGGGCGCCACCGAGACCATGCTGAAAATCGACTTCGACGGACAGGTAAAGCCGTATTTGGCACAGTCGTGGTCACTCAGCGGCGACGATACCTGGGAGTTCACCCTGCGCGAAGATGTGAACTTTCATGACGGCGCACACTTTGATGGGCAGTCCATAGTCGCGTCGGTCAGTTACCTTCTCGGCGTGCCGAACCCGCCAAGAGGATTTACCGCCGACAACATAGCAAGCGTTGACGCTCCGGCAGACTACACTGTGGTCATGAGAACCGTAGAACCCGATTACCTGATGCCTTCGAGATTTGCGACGCGCCCCACCGCAGCCCTGTCACCCGTTGCGTATCAGGAGCGCGGCGACGGTCCGCCAAATCCGATTGGCACAGGCACAGGTCCATTCGTCATCGAGGGGGATATATCCATCGAGAGCATTCGGTATGTCAGAAACGAGGGCTATTGGGATGGGCTCGCCAATCTGAGCGCGGGTGAAACCCTCTTCGTGCCGGACGGACTGGTTCGCGCGGCAATGTTGGAAACGGGCGAAGTGGATTTGCTGAACCATCTGGCGATTTCGCAGCTGCCGCTATTCGAGGGCAACTCGGATTTCGTTATGCACCGGGCGCAGCAGCCGCGCACGGTTACACTCAATGTGAACAACAGAAACGGTCTCTTCTCCGACCTGAATGTGCGAAAAGCGGCGCAGCACGCGGTTGACAAGGCAGCAATCGTAGCGTCCGTGCTGGAAGGCGTCGGCGACCCTGCAGTCGGCCCGTTCGCGCCCAGCGAGGCTTGGGTAAATCCTGACCTGGTTCCGTATGAGTACGACCCTGAGCGCTCGAAGGCGCTGCTTGCGGAAGCCGGATACGCAGAGGGCGAGGCTCAAGTCGCGCTGTGGACATATCCGAGCAGGGCAGAGTTCCCCGCAATGGCGGTCGCGATTCACGAAATGCTGAACGATGGCGGATTCAGCACGGAAATCCGGCTGGCGCCCTGGGGGGCGCTGGTGGATGATGTGTTCGCGGGCAACTACGACATGTTCCTTGTGTCAAGAGGCCACCTTCTTGACGCCTACGACCCGGAAGGGTTCCTTTCCGCCGACTACACCTGCGACACGATTGACGTCAGCAACTACACCAACTATTGCAATCCCCAAGTCGATGAGCTGCTTGCGCGCGCCCGCACGCTTTCCGACTTGCAAGAGCGGAACGAAATCTATCGTGAAATCCAGCAGATACTGCACGATGACGCCTCAACTATTTTTATCAGCTATACCGAGCAGGTTTTCGCGCACGGCACCCATGTGCAGAACTGGCAGCCGCACATGCTCGAATACTACTCGCTGACGACTGAATTGGATATTGCGAACTAGGAGAGGCATACAAGTGACTTCCGCGTAATCCTTTTCCTATTGTGAGGAGAGACTTACGCGGCAATCCTGCCCCCATCCCAATCACCCCTCAGCCCTCCGAGGGGAGGTTAGGGTGGGGGCGGCTCAGCGCAATCGCCTGACATGTAAAGGGCGTATCGGGGAAGGAAACAAGCATTGTACAGGCTGGTTCTACGTCGGTTGCTGCTGCTTCCCCTCATCATCGCGGTCGTTTCGTTCCTCATATTTCTGTCTCCGCTAGTCAGCGGTATCGACCCCGCTACGGCTGTCATGCAGGCGCAGGTGCTGGACAGGCAGCCGACGCCGGAGGCAGTGGAGCGCATGAAGCGGGAGTTGGGCCTCGACCGTCCGCTGCTGGCGCAGTACGCGGCATGGGTGGGGCGGGTCGCGCGGGGAGACATGGGCAGCTCCTATATGGCGCGCGCGCCTGTGAGCGACAGGGTGCTGAGCGGGCTAAAAGTCTCCGCCATACTGAGCGTCGTTACGCTGGCAATATCGCTGGCAATCGCTCTGCCTGCGGGAATACTGGCGGCGATGCGCCCCGGAACACTGCTGGACACGACAGTCGCATTCACGTCTCAACTGGGAGTGGTTGTGCCTTCTTATGTACTGGCTCCTGCTCTCATCCTGTTGTTCGGCGTTCACTTCGGTTGGCTGCCGTCCGCAGGGTGGCGCGGGCCGCTGCACCTGATATTGCCTTGCCTCACGCTCGCGACGGGCCCAACCGCCTTCTTCGCGCAGGTCGTCCGCGCCTCGATGCTTGAAGTTCTTTCGATGGACTACATAAGGACGGCCAGATCCAAGGGGTTGAGGGACACGCTGCTGGTGCGGAGGCACGCCCTCAGAAACGCGCTAATTCCGGTCGTCACCCTGTCGAGCATGTGGCTGGCAGGGCTGATCGGCGGGGCGCTTATCGTAGAGGTCATCTTCTCGGTGCCGGGGATCGGAAGGGTTCTCTTCGATGCCATCAACGCGAGCGACATACCGCTGATCCAGGCGAGTCTGATGATGATTGTGGCGATTTCCGTTCTGCTGAACACGGCAACCGATATTGCATACGTCTTCCTGAACCCGGCCATAAGGCTGGAGAGACGATCGGCATAAGGGGAACAGATGGACCGCACTCTGGGCAAGGTGAGCCAGCGCGTGACGCGGAATATTCCGAGTATTCCGTTGAATGGGCTGGCGAACCTGTCATGGTCCTGGGCGACCGCGCTGCCGCTTGCCTGTCTTGTGGTCATAGGTCTTGCGGCGCTGTTTGCGCCAGTCATTTCCCCATACGACCCGAATGATCAGGCGCTCACCTCGCGCTTGCAATCGCCGAGCGCGGTGCATCCGTTTGGCACAGACCATGTCGGTCGGGATGTGCTGTCGCGTCTCGTGACAGGAAGCCGCTTTTCCCTTGCGATAACCACGGTTGCGGTGTTGATATCCGGTGTGCTCGGCACCCTTGTGGGCGCATTGTCGGGCAGGATCGGCGG
The DNA here is from genome assembly GCA_965203955.1 of Dehalococcoidia bacterium. GTDB lineage: Bacteria > Chloroflexota > Dehalococcoidia > Lucifugimonadales > JADFKI01 > Bin90. The sequence continues at coordinate 1,925,233 of OZ241923.1, forward strand.
TCTGTTTGATGAAGTCGCTATGCGTGTGGTGGATGTCGTGCTCGTCTTCCCTGAACTCGTGGTCGCCTTCGCGCTGGCGTCAATGCTCAAGCCGAGCTTTGGGACCATCGTGATAGCGGTTACTATATTCGCGTGGACTCCATACGCCCGCCTTGCGAGGGCTGTCACACTGGAGGTCAACACGCGCGAGTTCATGGAGGCTGCCGTTGCGCTTGGGTCGCCTCCGCTGTTCATACTTCGCAGGCACGTACTGCCGAACATTATGGGTCCCATTTTGGCGATGGGATTTCTGCGGTTCGGGCAGATGCTGATTACAATAGCCGGGCTGTCGTACCTCGGCGTGGGCGCACAACCTCCGACGCCGGACTGGGGTGCGATGCTGTCTGAGGCGCAGCCTTTCATGCGCCGCGTGCCTTCGCTGATGTTGATTCCCGGCGCCGCAATCTTCATAACGGCTCTGGGCGTGACACTGCTGGGGCAGCGATTGATGCTGCGCACGCAGCTGCGAGCAAGGGCGTAAACGCGGACAAGCCCGACGCCGGATACTAAATCTTGCCTTTGACAGTTTCGAGTCGCGCCAATAGCATGTCCGCATGGACAGAGCGAAAAAGATAGTCGGGATAGCGGGCTGCGGCACTATCGGGCGCAAGGTTGCGACTGAGCTGGACGCCGGAGCAGTGCCCGGCGTCGTTGTAGGCGGCATCACCAGCCGCAACTTGGAGCGCGCAAGGCGGTTCGCGGCGACGCTCGGCTGCGCTCCGCCGGTGGTTGAGCTTGAACGGCTGGTGGAGCTTGTCGATCTGGTGGTTGAGGCAGCGCCCGCGAGCGCAATGGAGACGATTGCGGTGGCGACGCTGTGCGCGGGCAAGGACCTGATGGCACTGAGCGGCGGCGCGCTGCTGGAGCGCGACGACCTGTTCGAACTGGCTGAGAAGAACGGGGCTACGATATACGTGCCTTCGGGCGCAATAGTTGGCCTCGACGGTGTGGCGGGCGCGTGCGCCGGACGGATCGACTCGCTGACGATGGTTACGCGCAAGCCGCCGGCAGGATTGAGGGGCGCGCCCGGCATCGAGGTCTCGGGAGTGGACCTCGACGCCGTATCTGAGCCGACCGTCGTCTTCGAAGGTCCCGCTCTTGAAGCGTGCAGGCTTTTCCCCGCCAATGTGAACGTCTCCGCTGCTCTCAGCATGGCGGGCTTGGGGCCGCTGCGAACCCGCATACGCATATTTGCCGACCCGACCGTGGACAAGAACACGCATGACATTATCGTCGAGGGTGAATTCGGAATGCTGAGCATCCGCATCGAGAATACGCCTTCCGAGTCGAACCCCAGGACCGGCAAGCTATCGGCCCTCTCGACGCTCGCCACCCTCCGCAAGATTACGTCCACCGTTCAGGTCGGAACATGATGGCTGAGGATGTCCCGCTCCGACTAAGGCGCACTCTGAGCAAACTTCATTAAACAGCAACCGCAATCCAATTCTGACGGCGACAGCCACTCAATCGCCTTGATTGTGTACAATCAGCCTGCGCTCGATGTTGGAGCGCCTTTACCCTTACGCATACAGCCGCTTATTGGAGGTTCCGATGTCCTGGAGAGAGCTTGCAGGCAGCCCATTTGAAACCTACAAGAAAGACGCGGTCGCATCCGGTGGGATGGTCGCCACTAACCACCCGCTTGGCTCGGCGGCGGGACTGGAGATGCTGGCGATGGGCGGCAACGCGATGGACGCGGCGGTGGCGTCCGTGTTCGCGCTCAGCGTCGTCGAGCCGATGATGGTCGGCATATTCGGCGCTGGGTTCATCAACTATTACGACGCTTCGAGCGGCGAGTTCGTGAACATCGACAATTACTCGGTCGCTCCTGCGGCAGCTACGCCGGACATGTACGAGACCGTCTCGGACACCTGGCCGGACTATATGGAGACGGCGGACCGCGAAAACGATGTCGGCTACAAGGCGGTGGGTGTGCCCGGCGCTCTGATGGGCTGGTGCCACGCGGAGGAAAGGTACGGGAGGCTGGGTCTCGACACTGTCTTGCAGCCGGCGATACGTTACGCCAGCCGTGGGTTTGCGGTCAGCCAGTACCTTGCTGACATCATCCGTCTCAACGAAGAGGACCTGGCGATGTTTCCGGCGAGCGAGGAGGTGTTTCTGCTGGGTGGCAAGCCGCCTGCGGTCGGGCAGACCATCGTAAGAACGGACTATGCCCGCACTCTTGAGGCGGTCGCTGCCGAGGGGCCGGACGTGCTTTACAAGGGACGCATTGGCGAGATGGTGGCTGCGGATATGGGCGCGAACGACGGCATCATCACGGGTGAGGATTTCGCCAACTACCGCATACATCTCAGGGAGCCGGTGCGGGGGACATACAGGGGCTACGATGTCGTTTCGGTTGCGCCCACCAGCTCCGGCGGGACGGCGATCATCGAGATCCTGAACATACTGGAGGGGTTCGACATAGGCTCACTTGGATATGGCACTGCGGAAGGGGCGCACCTGCTGGCGGAGGCCATGAAGATCGCATTCGCGGACCGATTCGAGTACCTGGGCGACCCGGCATTCGTCGAAGTGCCGGTGGGCGCTTTGACCGACAAGGGATATGCGGCGGGGCGCAGGCGTGAGATCGACACGTCACAGGCACGCGAGTACACGTATGGCAATCCCTCTCTCTATGTCGGTGAGGGGGCAGACACGACGCACCTGACGACCGCCGACTCGGACGGCAATGTGGTGTCCACGACCCAGACGATCCACGCGGTGTTCGGCTCCAAGGTTACGACTCCCGGCACGGGCATGTTACTGAACAACACAATGAACATCTTCGATCCGCATCCGGGCAACGCGAACTCAATCGCGCCGGGTAAACGGATGGTGAGCAGCATGTCGCCTACCATCGTGATGAAGGATGGCAAGCCGTTCATGGCGCTGGGTACGCCCGGAGCGACACGCATATTCCCGTCGGTGCTGCAAGCTATAGTGAATGTCATAGACCATGGCATGAGCCTGCAGGAGGCGGTCGAAGCGCCGCGAATTTGGACGCAGGGGCAGGAACTGGAAGTTGAGCCGGGCATATCCGATGGAGTGCGGCAGGCGCTGAAGGGCATGGGGCATAATGTTCAGGTTGTGCCGAGGGTCGCCGGTGGAATGAACGGCGTGATGTTCGACCACGCGAACGGTGTGATCCGTGGGGCCGCGTGCTTCCGCGCGGACGGCGTGCCGGCAGGATTCAGTGGCGGCGCGGCAAGGCCGTCGGACGATCCGCTGTACAGATTCTAGGTATGCGCAATATATGGAGGGAATGAATGGTTAGCAGATCAGCCGACATAGTCGTCATTGGGGGCGGGGTGAATGGGACCAGCACCGCGATGCACCTGTCGCGGATGGGTGCGGGCAGGGTGCTGCTGCTGGAGAAGGGACACCTTGCTAGCGGGGCGAGCGGCAGGTCGGGCGCGATGGTGCGTGAGCACTATCTTCATCCCACGCTTGTGAGGATGGCCATGGAGGCAAGCACAATCTTCCATAATTTCGGTGATGCGGTTGGCGGAGACGCGCGCTTCATCGAGACAGGCAGGGCGCTGTTCTTTGGCGAGCGCGACGAGAATGCTGCGCGAGCGAACGTGGAGATGAACCGCGAGCTGGGGGTGAACATTCAGACGCTCACGCCATCCGAACTTGGCGAAGTCGTGCCGGAGGCGAACCTGGAAGGCATTGCTCTGGGAGTGTACGAGCCGACATCCGGCTACGCCGATCCCCTGGCGACGACATACGCCTACGCGGAGAGGGCAAGGGAATTCGGCGCGGAAATTGTGACCGAGTGCGCTGTTACCGGGATTCGCGTCAACGGCGGGCGTGTCGTTGGAGTGGATACGGAGGATGGGACGGTCGAGACGGACGCGGTCATCGCAGCCACGGGGCCCTGGGTGAACCAGCTTGCAGCTCCACTGGGCGAATCACTGCCTGTCGCTCCGACACGGGTGCAGATGGTGCACCTGCGCCGCCCGCCGTCGCTTGAAGGGCTGAACACCAACGTCATAGACTACACGACGGGCGCGTATTTCCGCGTGGATGCCGGGTATGGCACCCTGGTTGGCGGGGAGAACCTGGACGACCTGAACGAGGTGGTGAACCCCGACTCATTCGGGTTGAATGCGGACCACGACACGATTACCAAGTTCTGGGACAGAGCCAAGCTCCGATTCCCCGGCTTCCGCGCAGCGACTCAGCGGGGCGGGTATGGCTCGCTTTACGACATGGCCCCGGATGGCAACCCGATTCTGGACAGGTCGGCAAACATCGAAGGGCTGTACTACGCGGTCGGCTTCAGCGGGCACGGCTTCAAGCTGTCGCCGGTAGTCGGTCGAATGGTGGCGGAGTTCGTCGTGCACGGGGAGTGCGCCGACTATCCGGTTCATGAGTTTCGCGCGAGCCGGTTCGCGGAAGGAGACCTGCTGACTGCCGAGCATCCTTACGAAGGGCGCAGGCACCAGTAGCTAAAAAATACGGCCAATCTTGAAGAAAGCCTACGCTCGTACTGCGTTGCTGAATCGATGGTGCTGCTGAAGCCGGGTTACCGGGCAGCCTTCACCTTGTCCAGCATTACGGGCGGGAGCGGGAAGACCCATCCCCTGTTCCTGATTATCTCCTGAGTCAGCGCAGCCGGAACGGCCACGATAATCTCCGGCTCGATGGAGAACTTGCCGTCGAAACCGCCCATCGCGCTCCTGGCGTGAATTCCGGCGAAGCCACCGGGGTCGATGCCGTCGCTGGCGTATCCGCTGCGGGGGCCGCCGAAGACCGAGTGCCACCTGAAGGAGAATCCGTTTGTGACTGCGGGCGCGGCACCGCTCGCTCCGCCACCGGGCGAAACCACCATGCCCAGCGCCTTCACGGTGTACAGGACATCATTCAGGTCGCCCTCGCCGCCGCAACTGAGCGTCCAGTGCAGCCTGCGGATAAGCCTGTCCGCCGTGTCCTGTGCAGCCTGAAAGCCGTGCTCGATCCGCTCTGCGTCGTCGTTCATCGGGTAGGTTCCGGCGGAGGTGCCGGACAGATAGACCAGGCCGCTTTCGTGCACGACTGCCGCCGCTATTCCCGCGCCCGCCAAGGAGACCACATCCTCGTCGAAGCTGCCCAGTGGGATGCCAAGCTCCCGAATCCTATCATACACATCAAAATTGCGCCGCAACTCATCTGGCAGCAGCGCGTCATCATAATACTTGCTCACTCTTAACTCCTCATGGAAGAAGATCAGGGACTTTCACCCCCATCCCCTGCCTTCGCAGGGGCAGGCTCTAGCCTTCCCCCATCGAGGGGAAGGGGTTTTTTTCGTTAGACGCGCACGTACTTGTCCACGCTATGGCTCGTTGTCAGGCCGAGATAGATGTTGCCGCGCGAGTCAACCCAGATGCCATGCGCATGGCGGATGCCCCAGCGCGCCAGTACCTCGCCATCGCCGTCGCGGATGGTGACATACGGAGGGTTGCCGTCCGCTTCCTGCTCGCAGATGTAGAATAGGCCGTCGGCGCCCTGCACGATGTCATTCGGACCTCCCATGCCGGTCCACATCGTGATGAACTCGCCCTCAGAGTCGAATATCTGGATTCGGCGGTTGGTGCGGTCGCACACATAGACCTTTTCATCCGCATCGACCATCAGGCTGTGGGGCAGGTGGAACTCGCCCGGCTCCGAGCTTCCGGGTGTCCCCCAGGACTTGATGAGGTCGCCGTTGCTCGAAAACTTGTGAATCCTGCTGTTTCGGTAGCCGTCCGCGACGTAGACGTTTCCGGACGGTCCGCGTACTATCTCGGTAGGGTAGTTGAATGGCCCGGCGGCGCGTGGAACCATGTCGCCAGGAGCTTCGCAGCCCGTATCGGAGTGGACGCCGCGCTCGCCCAGTACCATGAGTGGTCTGCCTTCGAGCGTGTATGTCACCGCAACTGAGTCGTCACGGTCGGTAAGATAGACCACATCGTCGCTGATGCTCATGCCATGCGGCGAGTTGAATGCGCCGTGCCCCCAGGCGTCCAAGTAGTTGCCGTCTCTGTCGAAGACGACTACCGGCGGGTCCTTCCTCTGGAATACATAGAGCCTGTCCTGCGAGTCGGTAGCGACGGTGCTGACAACCGCGAAAGTCTCTCCGCCGGGAAGCCTGGGGAAGTCCTGCGCCAGTTCGTAGGTGAGTTTGTCCGTGCCGACAGTCGTGGTAGTCATGGGCTACTCCTCCAGTAGGCTCGTCGCCTCGTTGCCGTTCAATTTCAGCGTGCTCCTGATGGGCACGGCCGTTTCCACTAGCCTCTCGGCGAAGCAGCCCCGCTTTGCCAGCTTGATGACATAAGCTATATCTTCCTCGTCCGCGTCGGCGCTGACCTCGAACTCGGAGCGCACTTCGGTAACGCCGCTGTTCACGGTGCCAGCCAGCACGGAGCCTGCCAGATAGTAGTCCATCTCAACGTGGACGCGCGCCTTGATGATCGCGATTTTTCTCATTGTAGCGTACCGCTTCAACTGGGTTAGCAGTCAGAAGCCGATGCCGGAGGTGATGTAGGTCAGCGGCGGTGGATAGGCGTCCTCGCCGCCCATTCGCTCCGGCTCATCGCAGTAGATGACGAACTGTTCGCGAGTTCCCTTGTGCAGCATCTTTTCGACGTGCTCGCAGTCAACGGCGAGGGTGCGTTTCGTGCCTCCGCGTGGTAGTTCGTCTCCGTGTACCTCGTGTGGAATGTCGGTGGTCATTCTGGTTCACCTTCTTATGTCTTCGGCAACGGTCGGTTCCCTGAACAGCCGTGCAGCGTAGCGCATCCGAGTGTAGCAGGATGGTGCGAAAGGTCAAGCAGCGTATGCAGCCCGCAAATCCCTGGATTCGAGAAGGCGCGCCGGAATCGCAGGAGAATCTTGAGCTGAATGACGAAATTGACCTTCTTACGCACTTTCGCTATATTTCGGTTGCAGACTTGGCATGAGCAGGCAGATATGAAATGGTCGTAAGGTCGCGCCGCCCCACCAGCGTCAGGAGACGCGAAATCATAGATGCCGCTCGCGTGGTGATAACCGAGCACGGCATGCAGTCGCTGACGATTGGAAACCTCGCCCGCGCAGTCGGCGTCAGCGAGGGCGCCATCTATCGCCATTTCAGCGGGAAAAAGCGTATTCTCGCGGGCCTGATCGAGGACATCGACCTCAGACTTACGGAGCGCATAGACCTGATTGACGGAGACCCCAACTCGGGCCTGAAGAGACTTGAGCGGGTGCTGCATCACAATGTCGCGCCCTCCACGCTGACCGGCGTCTCCTTCCTGGTCATCGCCGAGGTGCTGATGAACGGGGACGATGAGTTGCGCGCGCTGATGCAAGCCTCGATAGACAAGCACCTCGCGATGATAGAGGCGCAGCTTAAGGTCGGCGTTCAGAAGGGCGAGGTTAGTCCTGAAGTTGACCTGAAAGCCGCCGCATTGCAGTTCTACGGGCTGATACAGGCCGTGAACACGCTCAACCACTTCGGAACGGAAGAGTATCCGGTCGGGGACAGCCGCAAGCTGTGGCAGATTTTCAGGCACGGAGTTACGGGCACCTAGATGCCTACCTCTGGTCATTTCCGCTCTCAGGAGCAAGTCCCGCACCGATACCCCTCAGCTGCCATTTGTAGCTTTTGTTTGACCACACCATTCGCAATCATGTATATTTATCGGCAAATTTGAATGCGAGCGTTCACTTACTAATTGAGCGAAATATTAGAAATTAACCATGTATAGGGACGATCTCGAAAGGAGAAAGTATGTGGAATTTAACTAGGGCAAGGCCCCTTGCCCTGATTGTGGGATTGGTGTCGATAGTCGCATTCGCCGCTATCGGTTGCGCCGGTGAACCCCAAGTGGTTGAAAAAATCGTCGAAGTCGAAAAGCAGGTCGAGGTCCCGGTCGAAGTCGTCAAAGAGGTCGAGGTCGAAGTAGAGAAGGTGGTGGAGAAGGAAGTGGCGGTTGAGGTGGTGAAGGAGGTCGAGGTCGTCAAGGAAGTCGAGAAACTTGTGCAGGTGGAGGTTACTGCCGTCCCCTCGCTGCCGAATCTGGAGCCGCAGTTCGGCGGCACACTTCGCATCGGCTTTCTGGATCAAGGACAATTAGACCCCATGCTAGCCGGCCTTTCGCAAGCTCAGTCGCCATACGGCGAAATCGCTTACGACAGCATCGTCATGTACTGGTACGATGGCGAGATTACCCCTTGGGCCGTTGAGTCGTGGTCTTCGAGCGACGACCTGTCGCAGTACACTTTCAATCTGCGCGCAGGCAACAAGTTCCATAGCGGCAACGCACTCACATCAGCGGACATAAAATACACGCTCGATCGCATCAGAGCTGAAGGTTCGGCGTCTCCTCTGAAGGGACAGATTTCCTACATTGACACGATTGATACGCCTGACGAAAACACGGTCGTGCTTAACCTGGGCGCGCCCAATGCTTTCCTGATGGGAGACATGACCGACTATCATGCCCGGATTGTGCCGGACGGGATCACAGGCGAAGCTCTCACCAATGAGGAGCACGGATCCGGTCCTTACGCGATGACATCACACAACCCTACCGAACGCACTACATTCGAGAAGTACACCGACTACTGGCGCGAAGGCAGACCCTACGCCGACGAGGTTGTCTTCTTCTACATACCGGAGCAGATCACCCGCATAGAGGCCATCAAGACAGGCGCGCTCGATGTGGTGCCCACTCCCCCCATAGCTTCGCTTGGGGCGTTTGCGGGCAACCCTGAGATTCGCATTTCCGACACGCCATCGGCGGACGTGGTCGTCATTGACATGCATACGGGATACTCCCACCTGCAGGGCGTGGATGGTTGGGCCAAGTTCCAGGGCTTGGCCGACCCGATATTCGCTAACAAGAACTTGCGGAAGGCAATGCAGTACGCTGTTGACAGGGACTTCGTAGTGCAGGCAGCGCAGTTCGGGCGCGGGTCGCCCGCCAACGACCACCCCGTCGGCGTGAACGACCAGTATTACTGGGATGAGCAGCCCATAATCAAGCAGGACATCGAAAGAGCAAAGCAATATCTCGCCGATGCAGGTTATCCCGACGGCATCGAAGTCACGCTGAACACTTCCGACATTGGTTTCCAGCTTGAGGCGGCTCTCGCCTTCAAGGAGTCCGTTGCCGCAGCCGGCATCAACGTAGAAATCGCCACACACGACACTGCCTCGTACTGGGAAGCTCAGTGGATGGATCCCTGCTGCCCGTTCGTAACGAGCAACTGGGGCGGAAGGCCCGCCAACGCCGCCATTGACGTTCAGCTCAGGGGCGGCACGGTCTGGAACGAGTCCTTCTACAACAATCCTCGTCTTGACGAGCTACTTGATCTCGCGGCAGCATCCCCTGACCTGAATCAACGGAAGGAATACTTCCGCGAGATGCAGGAAATCCTCATCGAGGACGTCCCTGTACTCTATCTTGCTTACTCACCCGTAATTTGGGCGCACCGCGACAACGTTGGAGGCGTGCAGGCGCATGCAGCGCTCGCGCACTGGCTGATCGAAGAGTGGTGGCTCCTCGAGTAGCCCAGTAACCGCAAACCGGCTCGTTCCCTGAGAGCGAGCCGAAAGCTGGATTCAAACAGTATTACCGTCAAAAGAAAATAGAACAAGAGTGGAGACGGCATGGCTAGATTTCTCATAGTAAGGATCGCGCTGATCGTTGTGACCTTGCTTGCCGTCTCCCTGGCCATCTTTTCGCTGATCGAGTTCGCACCCGGTGACGCGGCAACAGTCATTCTGGGGCAAGCCGCCACCCCTGAGAACACAAAGGCGCTGCGCGAGCGAATGGGCCTCGACAAGCCTCCGTATGAGCGCTATTTGAACTGGATCACAGGCGCTTTACGCGGAGATCTTGGCATCGCCGCTTCGGGCAAGGAAATATCCGGCATTGTCCCGGGGCGCCTCTTCAACTCGGCTCTACTTGCCGTTGGTGCATTCCTTATTGCCGTTCCTCTCGGGTTATCTATGGGCGTCCTCGTGGGCGTCAAATCGGACACACTGATAGACCGCTTCCTTACTCTGGGCGGTCTCGTGACTATATCTCTACCAGAGTTCGTCACAGGCATTATCCTGGTGCTCGTGTTGTCCTCTACCCTGGGCTGGTTACCGTCGTCGAGCATAATGCTGCCCGGGGAAACTATTATCGGCAACCCACAAGTCCTTGTAATGCCCATCCTCACAGTTACCGGCGCACTCTTCGCCTACATACTGAGGATGGCGCGTGCTAATGTGATAGAAGTCATGGAAAGCAACTACGTCCGTACCGCGATTCTCAAGGGATTGCCCATGCGGACGGTCGTGACGAGGCATGTCCTGCCGAACGCCATGCTTCCCACTATCACCGTAATTGCCAACAATGTCGGATGGCTCTTCGGCGGCCTAATCATCATCGAGAACCTATTCGCATACCCGGGTATGGGCAGTCTGCTCATTCAGGCAATCAACGCCCGCGACATCCGCCTGCTACAGTCCACGGCAATGGTGATCGCCGCCGTCTATGCCTTCAGCAACTTGGCGGCTGACCTCACCTATGGGTGGCTCAATCCACGAGTGAGGCTGGCATAGTGGCTGTTCAAGACTCCGTAATCCAACCCGAGATGGAGCGTGGCAGGCCGTCCACGTTGATTCGCGTTGGGAACGCTGCTCGAAACGGACTTGCGCTCATCCTCAGAACGAACACAGGGCGAGTAGCTTTTGCAATAGTCCTAGTTCATCTATTAGTCGCAATCTTGGGCCCCTGGATAACGCCCTATCCGCCCACCGAGTACAATCTGCCTGAACGCTTCAGCGGCCCCACCGCGGAGAACTGGCTCGGCACCGACGACAAGGGGCGCGACGTACTGAGCCGCGTGCTTGCGGGCTCACGATCCATCGTATGGATTGCCACGATCGGCACCATACTCGGCGTGACGCTCGGCACGATCGTCGGTGTAACCAGCGGATACTTCGGCGGCAAGACAGACCAGATCATCATGCGCTTCGTGGACTGGTTTCTCGCCATTCCGTCGTTGCTGCTTGCCATACTCGTCATCAACATGAGCAGGCAGAGGTTCAGTGACCTCGATGAATCGTGGCTCGTCATACTCACTATCGGCATATCATTTATGCCGAACAACAGCCGCGTCATTCGCAGCGCCGCCCTTGCGATAAAGCCGCTTGAATTCGTGCAGAGCGCTAGGCTCAGGGGCGAGCCCACGATCTATATAATGTTCCGCGAGATACTGCCGAATGTTCTCCCTGTGGTGGCAGTTGAGGCGGCAATACGCCTGAGCTTTGCGCTTCTGCTTACTGCAGGGCTTGGCTTCCTGGGGCTGGGCGTTCAGCCGCCATCATCCGACTGGGGTCTGATGGTCAGCGAGAACTTCCGTCATATCGGGCAAGTGCCGCTCGCTGCGCTCGCTCCGGGAATGGCTATGGCGTCCCTCGTTGTTGGCATCAACCTGCTGGCGGACGGAATCCGGCAGGCGCAGAATCTGCCCGAGACCGGAGGCTCTTAGATGTACGATGCCCAGAACGGCGACGCGCCGCTAATTCAGCTTGAAGACCTTGCGGTAACCTTTCAGACGCCACGCGGCTCTTTCCGCGCGGTGCGCAGCGCGTCGCTGGAGATCGCGCGCGGAGAGGTTCTTGGGCTGGTGGGGGAGTCGGGTTGCGGCAAATCTACAGTCGCCTTTGCGATGATGAACTACCTTCCCGGCACGGCGCAGGTTGATGGCTCGGTCAGGTTCGAGGGCATGGAAATCGCGGAATTCAGCGACGCTGACCTGCGCGAACTCAGAGGCAACCGCATAGCGATGGTCTATCAGGACCCTCTGACTTCGCTTAATCCGTCTATGCGGGTCGGGCCTCAGATCGAAGAGGTGCTCAAGCATCATCTTGATATGGATGGCGAGGCTGCTCAGTCGCGCGCCGTCGAGCTTTTCTCCAGCGTCGGCCTCGCGGACCCAGGACGCATCGGGATGCGCTATCCGCACGAACTTAGCGGCGGGCAGCAGCAGCGCGTGGTCATCGCGATGGCGCTCGCCTGCGATCCCCACCTGCTGATCATGGACGAACCGACGACGGGCCTTGATGTTACAACTGAGGCGACCATCCTCGACCTGATAGTCGAACTCAAGGACAGGGTGAATGCCGGCATCCTGTTCGTCAGCCACAACCTGGGCGTGATAGCGAGGGTGGCTGACAGGGTAGCCGTGATGTATGCGGGCGAGATTGTCGAGGAAGCGCCCGTCCGCGAGCTGTTCAAGAATCCCAGACATCCTTACACGATCGGACTGCTGTCCTGCGTTCCTCAGCCACCCGGAGATGATGGCGTGGAGCGCCAGCTCAGAAGCATACCCGGAACGGTCTTCGATGCCCAGAGCATGCAGACCGACTCGTGTCTGTTCGCGCCCCGCTGCCCGATGGCGACGGACATCTGCACGCAGGAGCCTCCTCCGATTTCCCATGTCTCGGACGGACATGTCGCAAGGTGCCACCATCACGCGGATGTCGCCGACGACCTTTGGGGCGAGCTGCGCGAAAGACTGGTGAAGCCCCCGACGAACGGGGACCTACCCGTGCTGAACGCCGAAGATCTTCGCAAGTTCTACGGCGGCGGAAGGCGGAAGTATATACTGTTCGGCCCGCCCGTTCGCGAGCCGGTGCGCGCGCTCGTCGATGTGGATATGCGAGTAGAGCCCGGTCGCACGCTTGGCATTGTAGGTGAGAGTGGGTCCGGCAAGAGCACCGCCGCCCGCGCCATCGTCGGACTGGAGGCGCGCGACAGGGGCGTCCTCGAGCTGCGTGGACAGGCACTTGAAGGCGATGTCGGCGACCGCACCGAGGAGCAGCGTTCCTCGATGCGTATGGTCTTCCAGAATCCGACTGCTTCACTCAATCCCAAGTTGCCGATTAAGCACGCTATCACGAGAGCACTAAGGAAGTTCGCCGGTGTGAGCAGGTCGGAGAGCCAAGAGCGCGCCGAGCAGCTTATGAATGCCGTCGGTCTGGATCCCCTGTATCTTGACAGGCGTCCTTCGGAACTAAGCGGAGGCCAGCAGCAGAGGGTTGCGCTTGCCAGCGCGTTTGCGGCCAATCCTGACCTCGTGGTGGCGGACGAGGCGGTGTCGGCGCTCGACGTGTCTGTACAGGCTCAAGTGCTTAATCTACTTGAGGAGCACCAGCGAGACACGGGCAACTCCTACGTCTTCATCACGCACGACCTCGGTGTGGTTCGCTACGTCTCGGACGACATCCTTGTGCTGTACGCCGGGCATGTCGCGGAGTACGGGCCATCAGAGGCCGTTCTGTCCGCACCGTCGCACCCTTACACCGAGGCGCTGCTGTCAGCCGCGCCCGTGCCCGACCCGGACGCCGAACCCACACATATAAGGCTGGAAGGCTCTGTGCCGACGCTGCGAACGGCATTCAAGGGCTGCTTCTTTGCGGGTAGATGTCCCAGGAAGATAGGCGACATCTGTGATAACGAGCCGCCCCCGCAGCAGCAGGGTCCCGGCGGGGTCAGCCATGTGATCAACTGCCATATACCGATTGATGAATTGGAGCAGTTGCAGAGGGCAGATATCCCTGGACGGTCTAGTGCGGCGGACTGAAGTGCGCGCCGCCTTTCGATGATGAATGTGAGGGTCTGACTTGTGAATGCCAACCGAATGAAGCGCAAGTTGCTGGCAGGGGAGCCTGCTTTCGGTGTATCGGTAATGTTCCCGTCCCCCCACATCGTTGACATTGTGGGACGGCTTGGCTTCGACTGGGTGCTCATTGACTGCGAGCACGGCTCTATCTCGCTGGAGAGCGTCGAGCTGATGGTCATGGCAGCCGAGACCGCCGGTGTCACGCCAATCGCCAGACCTCCCGTCAACTCGTTCGAGGCGATCGGTCAGCTTATGGACAGGGGCGTGATGGGCGTGCAGACGCCTCATGTGAATACGGCGGAAGACGCCCGCAGAGCGGTTGAATCCGTCAAGTATCATCCGATGGGCGAGCGCGGACTTGCCGCCGGCGTCAGGGCGGCAAACTACGGCTACGGCATGTCTATGTCAGATTATGCCGAGCAGTCCAACGCGGAAACGCTGGTATGCGTCCAGATAGAGGAAGGCGAAGCCGTCAGGAATGTGGACGAGATAGTGCAGGTTGAGGGCGTGGACGTGTTCTTTGTCGGTCCATCGGATCTATCGCAGTCGCTGGGGTACCCGGGACGTCCCGACGCTCCCGTAGTGCGGGAGGCGATGGACAGCGTGTTCGCCACAATCGCGTCGGCAGGCAAGGTGTCCGGCTCTGCGGGAAACGCCGCTGCGCACCGCCGCTACATGGGCCAGGGCGTTACCTACCTGTACACGCACCTGACTACGCTGCTATCGTCCGCCGCATCCAACTTCCTTGAGGAAGTCGCCGGCTGATTCGGCGCTACCGCATCCTGCTCATTATCGCGTCCCGCGCCTCAAGGAACGGCCTCTGAAGGTATGCAAGATGGTCGTGCTCGCCGTGCCTGTGCGTGACGGAGCCATGTGGGCGCACTCCCGCAGACTCCCTGATGTACGCGAGGTCGCCGTCGATGAGCGTGAGCATGTATTGCGCCGTGGCTTCATCGAACATGTCCCAATCGCCGCCACACGCGACATATACCGGAGATGTGTGCGCGAACACACCACGATTCCAGACGTCGTGGTGCGGCACGATGTCGAAGTAGTCAAATGCTCCGGTGCGGGCAGCTATCCACGAGTGCCCGTCGATGCGGATGTTCTCCTTAATTTCGAGACGGCGAGAACCGTTGCGGTTCTCGGTTCGAGCAACGACCTGACCGTTCTGCACAATTTCTAGCGAGAAGACGGGCAGAACGCTTTCCGACCACGCGTGGACTTCTACAGTTCCCGGGCCGGACACGGCAAGCGTGTCTCCTACTTCCTTGCCATCAACCGACAGATGTATGATCGGCCCTCCGCTCAGGAATGTGCGGCCTGCGGCGACCGAGCGGCACCAGTTCTCATACGTGAACTCCTGGTCGTCCGGCAGCAGTGCATAGGTGCGGTACAGCCCGACGGGTACGTCGCTGCTCATCTTGTCGGTGCCGCCGACAAGTGGCAGCCGGTAGCCGCAGTTCAGGTAGCGATAGTATTCAAGATGATTGGGACGTGTCTGGCGCAGCATCTCCACGCCATCCAGCCGTCCGGTGGCTACAAGCGCGGCCGGCTCGCCGTTCGGGTTCGGGAAGTGCGGATTGATGACCCATGCTCCCTGCGCGTGCGCCTCGTCAGCCCAGTGCGCCAGCGTAGTCTCCATGTGCCCACCAATCTCCGCCTCGCCGGGCCCATCCGAGCACCAGGGCATCACAGGCTCCTTCAAGCCCCATAGTATCATGTGCCCCATGAAGTGCTGGCGGTTCTCCTGCGAGACATAGACGACGTTGCTGCCACTCTGCGATATGCTTGCCCTGCCGGTGAAGTCCTCGGTATTCGTGAACAGGCTGCCCCACTGTGATTGGAGCAGGTTGACGATGTTGAGGTCTTCGCCGCTGGACTCCAGGTGTGCGCCGTCGGTTGACAGGAAGTGGACGTGCGAATCCCCGCTGAACCAGCGGCGCGCGTTCATGTCAATCCAGCGCTTGATTCGGAGTTCAAGACGCTGCTGGCCCGGCTCGATTCGCACCTTCGTCCGCAGTGGTTCGTACTCGAAGCCGCGCGCAACGTCCACGATCACATCGCCCCGTGGCAGCCAGCCCTCGCAGTTGCCGTCAATATAGGCGTAAGTGATGTGCCCCATACGCACATCGCCGCCCACGTCTATGTGCCATGTGTCGAGGTTTGAGTTGACCTGGTTGTGATGTCCGTGCGGCTGATATGGAATGCCTTCCGGCGACCTGAAGTGGACGCGGCATGGCACAGGCCTGCCGGTGTCGTCGTCCACGACCGTCACCTTTACCCAGTTGCGCCCTCGATCCATCAACTCGATGCGCGCCCTCGGAGTCTCAGCCTTTCCCTTCTCTTCGACCTCTCCCCACGGCAAGTGAGCGATGGACTCGCCAGCCTGCTTGATGGATACGGTCGCGGAGGGAACCGCCGAAATCTCGGCGTATGCGGAGCTTGCCTCGTCGTTGTCCTCTTCGCCGAACCCACGGTGATAGCCGTTCAGGAAGCCCTCATCGGGATTTTTGGGAAGCGGGAAGGGGTATGTGGAGTCGCCCCTGTCCACATTCACTTCGAGGTCAAACGAGCTTGCCGCCGCTACGGGGTCGGTAATCGTAATCTTCGCCTCGCGGCGTCCCTGCCGGGCGAAGGGGTGCTCGTCCAGTTGGCTCAACGTAACGCCTGCGATGAGGAATGACGGACCCTTAGGCACGATTCGGATAGATTCGATGGCGACATCCCGTTCGGGATTTGTCCAGCTCCACAGAAAATAGCTGTGCGCGGTTGCTTGCAGGTACTCGGTCTGCCGGCGTCCTATCTCCTGCCAGGGACCTTCGTTGCGCGGAAATAGCCGGTGCTTGCCATCAGTTACCGCGAGAAAGGGTAGCCCGGATGGCCCGCGAAAAGAGTCGGTTGGGACAAAGCCAATCTCAAACCGCTCTCTAACGGGAACGATATGCTCCTGGCCGTTCGCCAGCGAAAAGATGTAGTCGGCGATGTGGACACCAACGGGTCCGCCTTCATCTATTTCGGAGACGAGCAGTCTGTGAGCGAAGATTATCCTGGACGCGGCGCTGCCCACGGGAATGGAGACCGGTTCACTGTCACCGTGCAGTGAGATGAAGCAACGCTCAGGGTCATTGCCGATGGTGAATGGCAGTCCCCTGAAGTGGCGCGGGCCGATCTCGGCGGTGCCACTCGCGCCAAGCACATCCATGCCTCCGTTCAGATGGTCGGTAAGGTCCAGAGGTTCGTAGTCAGACATGTCGCATCACCCTTCGCTCTAGTTTGAGCGTAATGATACAACGAAGCTGGTGGGAATTGGGGAGTCAAGAGTAGCGTCTTCGCCTTGGTTGAAGGCGCTACTCAATGCGACTCAGGATTTCAGTAGCTCGCGGCAAACGAGGAGTGGCCCACTGCACTTTCCGTGTAATTGCTCTCACGGGTTGGGCACTCCTCAATCACATAACTTGTCAGGAATATCGATAGGGGTTAGACGGCGCATCTTTGCACATTCGCCGCCGCCTTCTGCCTCGTCAGGTCATCAAGATTATTCGTCGATAACTAGGAATTGCCCCATCATACCCAAGTCTTCGTGATCGAGTATGTGGCAGTGGAACATATACGGAATGTCTTCAGCGGCATAAGTGTCGAAGCGGGCGGCGATAACGACCTCGCGTTCGGCGTTCACTAGCACAGAATCCTCCCAACCAGCTTCTTCCGGTGGCGGCGGTTCGCCATTTATCGACAATATCTGAAACTGAGTTTGGTGCGGGTGGAATACATGCTGACCGTCACCGCCGGTGAGAGTCCAGCGCTCGGTATCTCCGAGTTGCACCGTTACATCGATCCTGTTCATGTCCATCTGGAGTCCGTTGATTGCCCAGCTTGGATCGAATTCCCAGAAGTTGCGCGCATCGGCCATGTGGAAGCTTCGTTCAACCGTTATCTCCGACTCGGATATTCGCTCTATGGCGGCGAGCTTGTCAGGAAGCGGGCCGGAATTCGATATTGAGCCGTTCGGTCGGAGTTCAAGCACACGCCCAAACGTGCTGTCAGTCAAAGCGGCGGATTCAGCGCCGATGTCGACGATTATCTCAGCTCTGTCCCCGGGCGCAAGCACGAGTTGCTCAAGCGCGACCGGACTGGCAAGATAGCCGCCGTCGGAGGCGATTTTGGTCATACTCGCTCCATCGACGCCGAGTTGGTATATTCGGGCTTGGCTGCCATTCAGCAGGCGGAGCCGAACCAATCCGATAGGCACTTCGACGAACGCGTTTATAGCGCCGTTCACCGTCAGCGTGTCGTATAGGTTGCCGTTGTCGCCAGGGTCGATGTTGAAGGCGAGTTCGCCGTCCTCGGTGAAGTCCCTATCCTGGATAATGACCGGAATGTCGTCAACGCCGTAGGTTGCCGGCAGCGCTGCGGCAGCAGGGTTGTCGTCTTCGATAACTATCAGACCGGCAGCGCCGCGATATACATGCTCGGCTGTGGAACCGTGGGCATGGGGATGATACCAAAGTGTTGCCGCCGGCTGGATTACTTCAAAGTTTGCTACCCAGGTTTCCCCGGGCCTGATTAGGCTGTGGGGACCGCCGTCGGCCTCGGCCGGGACATCTGCACCATGCCAGTGCGTCGTTGTGGTCTCGTCCAACTCATTGGCGACGCTGATTGACACTTCGTCTCCGGTTCTGAGTCGAAGTGTAGGACCAAGCACGGACATGCCGTTGTAAGAATAGGTGCCCGTCAGGGCAGTTTGCCCGTAGTCGTGGCTGGATTTTCCGATTTTGAGGTCGTAATGCGCGATGCCATTCTCGTCAAACGTCGGCTCCAGCAACTCAGGGATTGGGAGCGGCGCGACTGCCGGCGTACCTGATGCCACTTGGTCAACCATGCTGCAGCCTGCCAAGGCGATGGCGGCAAACGCAGTCCAGAGAACGGCGCATACTCTTATCGGAAGAAAACGGGTGCGGGTGAATAACTCGTGCGCCACGCGCGGACATGCTTTTACGCCGCGCAAGAAGCGTCGCAGCGCATCGTTCAGATTAGACAATGGTGAATCAAACCTTCGGGATTATTCCCATCACGGCAAAGTTGTTGGTGGAGCTGAGGGGACTTGAACCCCTTACCTCCTGCTTGCAAAGCAGGCGCTCTCCCGGATGAGCTACAGCCCCACGGTGGAGTTATGAGTAGTGAGTTACGAGTAAGGGGTCGCGCGGACCCGCGTTTAGGGGATGGGAACTGACAACTCAAAGCTCATAACTGGCAAAATAAAAGGGCTGGTTACTATTGAAACCTGCCCTCTTTGCGCTCTCGCAAGAACACCTTAACCGCTGGATAGTGGAAGGGAACAAAGTGTTTAGCAAAGTTTGTGTTTGCAACTTAAATGTACAGTAGGTTGTCTTAGGGAGGTGGTCCGGGTTTTGAGGAGCTCCCCTCAGTTGCCTGAGGTCCGGCTCTACTCGCTGCCTTTTCGCACCCCGCCTACTGACCGACCTAGGATTTTCCGTCCCGGCTAGACTGCCGGTTGTGGAATCTCCCTAGAAAGGAGGTGATCCAGCCGCACCTTCCGGTACAGCTACCTTGTTACGACTTCGTCCCAGTCACCAGTCCCACCCTCGGCGCCTGCCTCCTTGCGGTTAGCCCAGCGACTTCAAGTGTTACCGACTTCCATGACGTGACGGGCGGTGTGTACAATCCCCGGGAACGTATTCACCGCAGTGTGCTGACCTGCGATTACTAGCGACTCCGCGTTCATGCAGGCGGGTTTCAGCCTGCAATTCCAACTGGGGCCGGATTTTTGGGATTAGCTCCGGCTCGCACCATCGCGACCCTCTGTTCCGACCATTGTAGCGTGTGTGTAGCCCTGGGCGTAAGAGCCGTGCCGACTTGACCTCGTCCCCACCTTCCTCTCCCCTTTTAGGAGCAGTCTCGCTAGACATAGTAACTAACGACGAGGGTTGCGCTCGTTGCGGGACTTAACCCAACACCTCACGGCACGAGCTGACGACAGCCATGCAACATCTGTGCACTTGTCTCGAAAGAAGACCCGTTTTCACGGGCTGTCAAGTGCATGTCAAGCCCAGGTAAGGTTCTTCGCTTATCATCGAATTAAACCACACGCTCCGCCGCTTGTGCGGGGACCCGTCAATTCCTTTGAGTTTTAGCCTTGCGGCCGTACTCCCCAGGCGGGATACTTATCGCGTTAACTCCGACACAGGGGGGGTCGATACCCCCTACATCTAGTATCCATCGTTTAGGGCGTGGACTACCCGGGTATCTAATCCGGTTTGCTCCCCACGCTTTCGTGTCTCAGCGTCAGGTACAGCCCAGAAAGCCGCCTTCGCCTCTGGTGTTCCTCCGGGTATCTACGCATTCCACCACTACTCCCGGAATTCCGCTTTCCTCTGCTGCCCTCCAGCTTGGCAGTTTCCCATGACCCCTCCCAGTTGAGCCGGGAGATTTCACATGAGACTTACCATGCCGCCTACACACCCTTTACGCCCAGTAAATCCGGACAACGCTTGCATCCTACGTATTACCGCGGCTGCTGGCACGTAGTTAGCCGATGCTTATTCCTGAGGTACCGTCCTATCTCTTCCCCCAGAAAAGGGGTTTACAACCCTGAGGCCTTCTTCCCCCACGCGGTGTCGCTGCGTCAGGCTTTCGCCCATTGCGCAAGATTCCCTGCTGCTGCCTCCCGTAGGAGTGGGGGCCGTGTCTCAGTCCCCCTCTGACCGATCATGCTCTCACATCGGCTACCCGTCTTCGGCTTGGTGGGCCATTACCCCGCCAACTACCTGATAGGCCGCAAGCTCCTCCCAGAGCGGTCGAAACCTTTCTTCATATAGCCTTGACCACATGAACGTACGGGGTATTAGGCCGGATTTCTCCGGATTATCCCCCGCTCCGGGGCAGATCACTTACGTGTTACTCAGCCGTCTGCCACTAGCGCCGGGGCCGAAGCCCCATTGCCCGTTCGACTTGCATGCATTAGGCGCACCGCCAGCGTTCGTCCTGAGCCAGGATCAAACTCTAAACGTTGTGTGTTCTCTTCCACTATCCAGTTGTTAAGGTGCATCCGCAATTGCGGTAACGATTAGACTACACCACCACGATACGGCTGTCAACGATTTGGGCGGGTGTTTTTTGAGATTTGTAAAATTATACGCACGCATTCGCAATCTGTGTCCTCTTGGACATTAGAAGCGGCTACGCCTCAAGTTCCGCCAGTATCCCCCGCACATAGTTGACGCTGCGCCGGTCCTTGTAGAGCTGGTCGCCGGTGTTCGTGCCCTCCAGGGCGAGGTAGCCGTCGTAGCCGGCCTCCACCATCGCTGAAATGGCGTAGCGATAGTCTATATCGCCGTCCGGCAACGGCACTCGGATGTAGTACGAGTGGTCCAACTCAGGCACATGCACGCGGTTCAGGCTCTTGCAGTGCCAGTACTTGGAGTGCGCCGCGAGCGCGGAGATACACTGCTCCATCGTCTCTTCCGGCTCGTCGTAGTTCCACAGCACGTTGCCCAGGTCCGGGTTGGCATGCACGAAGGGGCTGTCGGCGAGTTCCAGCAGGTGCAGCGTTGACCAGCTGTTGTCGGCGATGGAGTGTTGGTGAACCTCAACGGTGATGTTGATGCCGTTGTCGCCCGCCATCGCGCCCACTTCGCGGAGCGCCTGCGCGGTGCGGATGAAGTCCTCCTCGGACGCCATCTGGCTCGAGCCGTGCGATTCGGGCGCGCCGGACGGTCCGGTGTCTAGCATTCGGTTCTGCGGTGGCCCGCTGAGAGCGGTGTTCACGATCTCTGCGCCCAGGGTGGCCGCGACTTCCACCGACTTTTCGAGGCGCTTGCGGTTGTGCGCCGACGTCTGCGGGTAGCAGAGCGCGCCACCCGCACGAATGGCGACGCAGGGCGTACCCTCGTCGTCGAGCCGTTTCTTCACCTCATTGACTCTGCCTTCATCGATTTCGAGTCCGCCATTGGACGATTCGGATAGAAAATTGTCCAATCCAAGCTCGATGCCGTCGAAGCCGATGTCGCGCACTTTGCCGAGGTAGTCGGGCAGCGCGCGCTCATCTGGCAGCGTCCATGCCGCGCCCGCCTCGAACGGGTAGTATGTGCTGCGGCGGAATGCGTATGCGATTTTCATCTGTGAAGAACCCTCCTAATTAGGTGAATAACTGCCTTCGCACAAAATGACTCGTCTTGCTAGTAATTTACTCCTCCAGTCCGAACGCGCCCACTGCCATGTCCACGATGTAGCGGCTGATGGTCAGGGATGAAGTCGCGCCCGGGGACGGCGCACTGAGGACGTGGATGGCGTTCTCGGTCTCGGAGATGGCGAAGTCCTGCAACAGGTTGCCGTTGTTGTCCACCGCCTGCGCGCGCACGCCAGCGCCCGGCTCGCTGAGGTCGTCCATCTCGATTGATGGCACGAGTGTCTGCAGCGACTTCAGGAACAGCGATTTGCGTAGCGAGCGGTGCTGCTCGTCTATCCCGCTCTTCCAGTGGGACATTGACATCTTCCAGAAGCCGGGGTATGTGAGCGTGCCCAATGCATCGCCCAGATTGAAGCTGGTCTTGGTGTAGCCCTCGCGCGCGAAGGCGAGCACGGCGTTGGGGCCTGCTTCCACGCCGCCGGTGATGCGCTTGGTGAAGTGTACGCCGAGGAACGGCAGGCTGGGGTCCGGCACCGGGTAAATCAGGCTCTTGACGAGGTACTGACGCTCGGGCTTGATCGAGAAGTATTCGCCGCGGAAGGGGATGATGCGGAGGCCCGGGTCAGCGCCCATCATTCGCGCCACCTGGTCGGCTTGCAGTCCGGCGCAGTTGATGATGTGCCGCGCCGCGATCTCGCCGCGCGATGTCTCCATGTACATCTGGTTGTCCCGCTGCGTGATGCCGTGAACCGCGGTGTTGAGCAGCAGGTCGCCGCCGTTCTCGCCGAATTCGATGGCGTAAGCCTGCGAGACTTTCTTGAAGTCGATGATGCCAGTGTTCGGCGAGAATATCGCCTGGACTCCCGCGGCATACGGTTCCAACTCGGCGAGGCGTTCAGGGCCGACCATCTCCAGTCCCTCCGCGCCGTTCGCGGTGCCGCGCTCCAGCAAGTCCTCAAGACGCGGAACTTCCTCGTCATTGATGGCGACGATGACCTTGCCGCACATCTCGTACTCGATGCCGCGCTCGTCGCAGAACTGGCGAAGAAGCCGGCCTCCCGTCGAGCAGAAGTTGGCTTTCTGCGAGCCGGGCGCGTAGTAGATGCCCGCGTGGATGACGCCGCTGTTGTGGCCGGTCTGGTGCTGCGCGACCTCGCCGTCCTTCTCAAGCACGACCACCTTGTAACGCGGGTACTCCTGTGCCAGCCGCATGGCTGTCGCAAGCCCGATGATGCCCGCTCCGATTACCGCAATATCATAATTCTGAAAGCTCATAGCCTCTCCGTCCGTGCGCAGATTCCTCTGTGTATTCTGTGGTCATGTTACGGGATTGTACCATAGCCCCGTTGCGGTCCTGAATTCGGCATGCAACCAGTCAGATCGAAGTGTTTCGACTGCACTCACTTTTGCAAACTCAGTCTGCCGTGTTAGGCTTTCAATAGCGAATTACAGGCTGTTGCAGCAAGGGGGAAGAGACATGGCAGGGCAATACTCGGCAATCGTCGTAGGCGGAGGACACAATGGACTTGTCGCCGCGAACTATCTGGCGCGGCAGGGAAACAGCGTGCTGGTGCTGGAGCGGCGCGATTTTGTGGGCGGCGCATGCATCACAGAGGAGCTGTTCCCCGGATTCCGGGTTTCAAGCTGCTCGTACATCTGCCACATGCTGCAGGAGAAGGTCATCAACGACCTTGGGCTTCGCAAGCACGGGCTTGAGATATACGAGATGGACCCCGTGAGCTTCAGTCCGCTGCCGGGCGGCAATCATGTGATGCGCTGGCACGACGATGAGCAGACCGCGGAGAGCATCGCGCGAATATCGCCTGCGGACGGCGCGCGCTACCATGACTGGGTGGCGTTCTGGGAGCGTGCCGGCGCCATTATCCTGCGCTACTTCCTGACGGAGCCTCCCACGCTCGCCGAGGTCGCAGCCGATGTTCGCGGCACGCCGGATGAACCCATCTTCGAGCGCATGCTCACCGGAAGCATGAAAGACCTCGTTGAGGAGTATTTCGAGTCGCCGCTGGTGCGCGCCTGCTTCATTGACGCGCAGGATGCGGGCGACGTGCGAGCGCCGGGGAGCATCATGGCCGTGGGCTACATCCGCAGCGACATTCTCACGCCGGACGAGAACTTCGGCATCCCGAAAGGCGGCATGGGCGCAATCACGCAGTCGATGGCGCGCTCGGCGGAGGCGCACGGCGTTGAGATTCGACTTAATGCTGAGGTGCAGCAGATACTTACGACCAATGGCAGGGCCACAGGTGTCCTGCTCGCGGATGGCGAGCGCATTGACGCGGACGCCGTGCTGTCGAACGCTGACCCCAAGCGGACCTTCCTATCGCTCATGGACGCTGACGATGTGCCTTCTGATCTGTTGACTGACATTCGTCGCGCCAAAACGAACACGGCATTCCTCAAATTCCATGCCGCGCTGGACGAACTGCCGGACTTTTCCGCGTACCTGGGGCAGGACTATGATCCGAAGGCGTTGGCGTACACTCGCATCTGCCCGTCGGTCGAATACTTCGAGCGGAGTTGGGATGACGCTAAGTCGGGCAGGCCGTCGAGAAGCCCGATAATGTTCGTCCAGATTCCGACAGTTTATGACGACACGCTGACGCCGCCCGGCAAGCATGTGATGTCCGTCTGGTCGATGTACGCGCCGGTACAGCTGCGCGAGGGAACATGGCAAGACGCACGACAGGCGGTCGGCGAGCACCTGATAGACACCATAAGTCAGTACGCGCCGAACTTCAGGGATGTGATGCTCGACTGGGAACTCTTCACGCCAGTTGAGCTTGAGGAGCGCGTGGGCTTGACTGACGGTAACATTCGCCATCTAGACATCACCTCGCAGCAGATGTTCGCGGGTCGCGGAAGTCGCAGCATCTCAGGCTACCGAACACCGATCGAAGGGCTGTACATGTGCGGCGCAGGCGCGCACCCAGGTGGTGAGGTTACGGGCGCTCCAGGACACAACGCTGCCCACAGGCTGCTGCGGGACTGGGAGCAGGTAAGCTGAACATCGTTAAGCAGGATGGGCTGGAGTTCTTGTAGAATATGCACACCAAAGGTATGACCAGCGACAACGTACGTGAAGTAGGTGAGCAAGATGGGCGAGAAAATCGAAGTGACGATGGATGCTTCGGGGCGTGTGTGCATACCGAAGGAAATACGCGAGACGTTGGGCTTGTCTCCAGGAAACAAGGTTGTTATTGAGTCAAACGGAAGTGACGAAATTCGCTTGCGCCCGACCACTATAGAGACAAAACTTCCCGAAAAGAGCATGTCCTTGGTGGTGCTAACAGACGCAAATGGAGACGAATCGGAGGATGTGATAGCACAAGAGCGCGAAGCCCGCATACGGGAAATTGCTGAGGAATTCTCGTCTTGAGGGTATTGCTTGATACATCGGTACTGAGAGCCGCCATCTTTGAAAGCCATCAGTTTCACAGTCGCGCGTTCCCGTGGCTAGAGAGAGCCAGACGCGGTGATATTGACGGGCTAGTAGCATCTCACTCCCTAGCCGAATTCTATGCACACATCAGTGGACAGCCTCGCCCAATGCTGAGTACGGCTCACGTGTTAGGCTTGATAACTGAGAATATCCTGCCGATCTTTGAAATCGTCTCGTTGGAATCTGACGATTATCAGTTTGTTCTTGAAAGGCTTGCATTGGCCGATATACGAGGTGGGGCAGTTTACGATGCGCTGATTGTATATGCGGGTATGAAAGCGGATGCCGACCAGATTGTTAGTCTGAATCAACGGGACTTTCTAAGAGTGGGCTCGGCAATTGGCGCCAACATAACTGTTCCTTGAACCACGAATCAGCTTTCAACCTGGAGTACCTAAATGACCACCACCGAGATCAACTTCATGACCGCCGTGGAACTGGCGCAGGGGATACGCAACAAGGACATCTCCTGCGTGGAAGTGATGCAGGCGCACATCGCGCAGATTGACCGCGTAAATCCGAAAGTCAACGCTATCGTCACCTACCACCCTGAGAAGGCTCTCGAAGGCGCAAAGGCTGCGGACGCGGCGTTGCAGCGCGGCGATGACGTCGGCGTGCTGCACGGCTTGCCGGTCGCCCACAAGGACCTTGTTGACACCGCCGGCGTACGCACTACCTATGGCTCGCCCATCTACGCCGACCACATCCCACAGCAGGACGCGCTGATGATCGAGCGGCTGAAGCAGGCGGGCGCGATCTCGGTGGGCAAGACTAACACGCCTGAGTTCGGCGCTGGCTCGCAGACCTTCAATGAGGTCTTCGGCGCGACACTCAACCCCTACGACCTGACGAAGACATGCGGCGGCAGCAGCGGCGGCGCGGCGGTTGCGCTCGCCTGCGGGATGGTACCAATTGCGGACGGCAGCGACCTCGGCGGTTCCCTGCGAAACCCGTCCAACTTCTGCAACATTGTGGGCTTTCGCACGGCCATCGGGCGTGTACCCGTGTGGCCCTCTCCGCTGCCTTGGTCGCTGCTGTCGGTGCAGGGGCCCATGGCGCGCACCGTGCAGGACACCGCGCTGATGCTGAGTGCAATCGCCGGGCCTGACGCGCGCTGCCCTGTCTCGCTTACCGAGGCGGGTGATTCCTTCAACCCACTCGTCCATTCGATGGAGCGTGACTTTGAGAGTGTTCGAATCGCGTGGAGTTCGGACATGGGCGGGCTTCCTGTTGACCCGCGCATCGTGTCGGTCATCGAGAGTCAGCGCGGCACATTTGGAGAACTGGGCTGCGACATAGACGACGCTTGCCCCGACTTCAGCGGCGCCAACGAGGTCTTTATGACGATGCGCGCCGCAGGCATGGCGGCAACCCGCGCCGAGCTGCTGAGGAACCACCGCGACCAGCTCAAGGACACGGTGGTATGGAACATCGAGGAGGGTATGAGGCTCAATGCAGCCGATGTAGGCTTAGCGGAGGTCAAGCGCGCTGCGCTGTACGAGCGCGTCCGCAAATTCATGGAGACCTACGAGTTCATGGTCTTTCCGGTTAGCCAGCACCCGCCCTTCGATGTAACCCAGCCGTACCTGACCGAAGTCAACGGCGTTCAGATGGAGACCTACATCGACTGGATGCGCTCCTGCTATTACATAACCTCAACCGGACATCCCGCGATCTCGGTGCCCTGTGGCTTCACTGGCGAAGGTTTGCCCGTCGGCGTTCAGATTGTCGGACGCCACCAGAGCGAATTCAGCGTCCTGCAACTGGCTTATGCATTCCAGCAGGCGACGGGCTTCTGGAAGCAGAGGCCGGAGATTGCAGCTTAGGCACTATCAATATCGAGATAGACAAGTTCGCAGTTTACAATCATTCATACACAACTAGGTAGGGAGAAAATGACCGAAATACTCTGCTACGAAGACAGCTACCTACGAGAGTTCGATGCCACCGTCACCGATGCGACGTCAAAGGGTGTTATGCTCGACCGCACCGCGTTCTATCCGGGCGGCGGCGGACAGCCAGCCGACAGCGGCACCCTCACCGCGGGCGATGCGTCATACACGGTGAAGAAGCTGTCCCGGCAGGATGGCAAGCTCGTACATGAGATCGACGGTGAACTGCCGCCTGTCGGCGCGTCCGTGCATGGAGTGCTTGACTGGGACCGCCGCTATCTGCTGATGCGAACCCACACGGCGCTGCACATCCTCTGCGGCGTGGTATGGCGCGACTACGGAGCGCAAGTCACCGGCGGCAACATGCAGCCTGGGAGCGCGCGGATGGACTTTGAGCTTGAGAACATGTCTGCCGACTTCGCGGAGCGCATGGAGACGCTCATCAACGAAGAGGTGCAGGCGTCGCGTTCCATCGAGATCGCGACGCTTCCCAGGGAGGAGGCCTTCGCCATTCCCGACCTTATACGCACCAAGATCAACTTGCTGCCGGCGGCGATAAAGGAGGTCCGCACGGTTAACATTACTGGCCTCGATCTGCAGGCGGACGGCGGCACGCACGTCGCCAACACCAGCGAGGTTGGAGCAATTCATGTCGTCGGACATGAAAGCAAGGGGCGCATCAACAAGCGCCTGCGCATCCGCGTAGAGTAGCGAGGCAACACGGTAGTATCCAACGACACTAGATGGTTTCACGGCTAGTCATAGTTGAAACTTTGCTAGATTAAGTTCAGTTTCCTGATAGGATGTAAGGGTAGGCGCTGTACAGAAGGCCGCTATCACATCAGGGAGTTGACCATGACCGACCTCACCAGATACTCAGAACTTGTCATACGCCAGCAGATCGAGCAGATGGAGATCTTCACTCCGTTCGAGACTGCCAACCGGTATAGCGTCTATTCGTCTGACGGTGCGCAGCTAATGTACGCGTATGAAGAGTCTGGCGACATTTCCCGTCAGTTCGCAGGATCGCACCGCGCGCTATCAATCCATGTCGTGGAGAGCGACGGCGCTCCCGTCTTGCAGGCAAGCCGCGACTTCTTCTGGTTCCGCTCTCACCTGAGGGTAGATGCCGACGGACGGCGCGTCGGCGCGCTTAACCGGGTGTTCGGATTTGGCCGCAAGTTCGCCCTCGTGGACTCAAACGAGCGCGAGATTACGCGGCTGACCAGCGGACTCTTCCGCCCGCACACATTCATCGCCCAAAGCGCTGGCGGCGGCGAGATAGCGCGCGTGACTAAGCAGTGGAGCGGCTTCGGACGAGAGATGTTCACGGACGCCGACACATTCGTAGTGCAGTTCACGGATGGCAGCACCGACAACGACTTCCGCCTGCTCATGCTTGCCTCGGCGTTTGCCATCGACCTCGACTTCTTCGAGAACCAGGGCTAACGCGGCGTCTATCGAGCGCCCCTGAGACGCGGGTCCAGTGTGTCTCTCAGGGCGTCGCCCACGAAGTTGAACGCCAGCACTACCAAGAAGATAGTGATGCCTGGGGTGAAGGTGAGCCACGGCGCCTGGTCAACAACCTCGAAGGCGTGGCGTAGCATTCCGCCCCATGTAGGTGTCGGCGGCTTCACTCCCACACCGAGGAAACTCAGGGACGCCTCCAGCAGTATCGCCGCGCCGAAAGCGATGGATGCCTGCACTATGACCGGCGCGAGGCTGTTCGGTATCAGGTGCGAGGAGATGATTCGCAGCGGACTCGCACCCAGCGCGACGGCGGCCAGCACGAAGTCCCGCTCCTTGACTGATAGCACCTGAGCGCGTATGAGGCGCGCGACAGCGGGCGTGAACACCAACCCTATCACGAGGATGATGTTGCGCATTGCGCCACCGGTAATCGCCACCAGCACAAGCGCAAACACAATGTTCGGGAATGCCGCCAGCGCGTCCATTATCCTCATCAATATCTCGTCAGTCCACTTCCCAGCCCAGCCGGAGACCGTGCCGATGGCTATGCCAGCTACGACCGCTATGCCCACTCCTGCGCCGCCGATGATGAGTGACACGCGCGCGCCGTAGATGAGCCGAGCCAACTGGTCGCGCCCCAGCCGGTCCGCGCCTAGCCAGTATTCAGCGCTGGGATCCTGCAGGCTGTCGCGAGGATTGATCTTGATGGGGTCATGCACCGAAAGGAGCGGCGAGAAAACCGCTGCAATGACAGCGATGCCGAGTACCGCCAACCCGAACTTTGCGAGGCGCACGCTTACGAGTTCCCGCAAGGTTTGCAGGAAGCGGCTTCTGTTGATCCAGCTCAACTCCCGCTGCGCAAGTTCATTCTCTGCCGCTTCAACCAGCTCTTGGTCTCTCATAAGTTACAGTCAACCGTCTGCCCGTTTACCTAATATCCCGCTCTTGCATTGTCACGCTCTGAATCGAAGCCCACGGGTCTCGGTCACTCATACCTGATGCGCGGATCGAGGAACGCATAGGAAATATCCGCGATCAGATTGGCGACCAGCACACCGAGTGTCAGAATCATCAGCCCCATCTGCACCACGAGGAAGTCCTTGGCTATTACCGCGTCCACGATGAACTTGCCGATGCCGGGCAGGAAGAATACCGTCTCAGTCACGACCGTTCCGCCGACCAGCGTTCCGAGTTGCAGTGTCGAAAGCGTGATGACCGGCAGCAGCGAGTTCTTCATCGCATGCAGCAGCACGACCCGTCGCTCCATCAGGCCCTTCGCGCGCGCCGTGCGGATGTAGTCCTCACGCATAACCTCCAGCAGACCGGCGCGCATCTGACGCATCGTGACGGCCGAAAGCGCAGTGCCCAGCGTAATTGTGGGCATAATCATCTTGCGCGCCCACTCGACCGGGCTGTCGAGGTAGCTCGTATACCCGCCGGTCGGAAGCCACCCCAGCCATACTCCGAAGAAGATGATCATCAACATGCCAAGCCAGAAATTGGGAAGGGCGATGCCCGACACCGCGAAGCTCGTCACGGCGATATCCCCTATTGAGTTGCGTCTGAGTGCGGAAATCACCCCCATCGGTATGCCGATGAGCAGGGACAGGAACCACGAAAGCGCGGCAAGCTGCACCGTGAAGCTCAGCCGGCTGCGAATCTGCGGAAACACATCCTGGCTGCTCAGAAGCGATGTCCCCCAATCGCCGCGCACCAAGCCCCATACCCAGTCGAAATACTGCGTCGCGAGCGGCTTGTCCAGCCCATAGCGCTTCTCAATCGCGGCAAGCACTTCAGGATCGACGAACCCAGTCTCATCCACGGCGGCGAGGAGGCGTGCAGGATCCCCCGGCAGCACCCTAACGGTTGCGAATACAATGATGCTGATCAGCACCAGCACAGGAATGAGATTGATCGCTCTGCGCAGCAGGTAACGCTGCATCCTCAAGCCTTTCCTACGACTAAAATAGCGGTCAGCCGCCAGCAATCATCTCTTGCGAGGCAGAGTTGATTGCTCTTGGTTGACCGCTGACAAATTTCTTACTGCTTTATCCAGAAGTCGCCGTTGCGCACGAATCCGTCGCCGCGCATCGGGTTAGTCTCGCAGCCGCCTGTGGTCGGCGTGTGGCAGCCGACATAGTTCACACGCAGCATAGCGGGAATGTAGGTGTACAGGTTCTCCAATGCAATGCGCTGGATCTGCTTGTACTTGTCAATCTGCACAGCGCTGTCAAAGCTCTCGGACGCCTCGGCAAAGAGCATGTCAAGCTGATCCTGTAGTGCCTGGCCATCTGCGTCAAGCGCGGAACCCTGATCCTTACATATCTTGGCCGGATAGTTTCCGTTGGAACTGGAGTGCAGAGAGCCTTCCATGTACCACGGCAGCAGCATACCCGATCCGGTCTGCGTCACATGCGTCTGGCACTGCTCCATCACATCCGACCGCTCGGATGCGTTCGACACAATCTGGAAATCAAAGTTCACGCCAATCTCAGCCCACGAACCCTGCAGAAACTCGCAGAACTGCTGGCGGTCAGGCCTGCGCTCGCATACTCCCGTAAGCTGCAGTGGTAACTCCAGCCCTTTATCTGACGCGACCGCCTCGACAAGCGCCTTCGCCTCGTCCAGGTTGAAGCGCAGATGCTCCCCCTCCCAGAGGTCCTTGGCGTCTATGCCGAAAGGAGACTCAGGCGGGAAGGTGTGCGCTTGGCTGTCGCGCAGGGTGTTCAGGTAGATTGACGTGTTAAGTGCGCCTCTATCGACGGACTTGATGAGCGCGCGTCTGAGTCGCAGATCGTCCAGCGGCTCGAGGCCGTGGTTCCAGACCCAGCCGTCCCATCCGACGCCTGTGAAGTCCCACACATCAATGTTGTCGTCCTTCTGCGCGGCGGGAATCTGCTCCGCCTGCAACCACGACACGTTGACCTCACCCGTCTGAAGGGCTGCGAGCCGCGTGCGTGTCTCGGAGATAATCTGAATGTTCACCTCGTCGGCGTAAGGCTCATGCCGCCACCAGTCGGGGTGCTTCACCCAATTCTGCGTTACGCCAACATCCCACAGAGTTAGCTTGTACGGGCCAGTTGCTATCGCATTGCTCTTGTGGTCGTCGGGGCCAACAGCTTCCCAGTGTTCCTTGTTGTGAACGATGCTGCCCCTGTCGAACATCTTCACGACTAGGTTAGCGTCCGGCGGGTCCATAACAACGTCGACAGTGTAGTCGTCGATTGCGTTGACTTCAGTTACGGAGCGGAAGGTGCTTGGGCAGCCCCTGCACCCGGACTCCTTGTCGAACCAGCGGTTAAGGCTGAACGAGACGTCCTCGGAGGTCATCTCGCCGAAGCCGCCCTGGAACTGGATGCCCTCGCGGAGGTTGAACCTAACGCGACTGCCACCGTCCTCGACCTCGAACGAATATGCCAGCGATTCAGAAGGATCGTACACGCTGTCCTTGCCGATTGCGACAAGCACCTCGTTGCCGGTGAAGAAGTACATGCGGTCGAATGTGCCGCCAGCCTGGTAACCGTCAGGACTGGATGCCTTGCGGAAGTAAGCGACGTTGAGGACACCACCGGTCTGAGCGTTCGGGTCGGCAGGCCTGGGCGGAGTGATGTCCGCCATCGCCTCGGGCGCCGCAGTAGGCGCTGCCTGGGCAGGCGCGGCGGGTGGAGTGGTAGGAGCGGGAGCAGGCGCCGGCTGTTGGGCGGCGGGAGCCTGCGCGGCGGGCGCTTCAGCTGCCGGCTCTGCGCTCGAACAGGCAACCGCCATCACGAGCGCGGGCAGTAAGAGTAGCATCAGGAAAGTAGCACTTCGACGAATTGACAGGTTAAGCATACGTGTGCCCTCCGTATCTATCTACTTATTCCGCCTAATCACCTAACTCCTTAGAACTGTACTGTTGCTGAGATATCTTCAATGCCGGGCGAGGTTGCCTCAGCTTGCCAAACTCTACATAACTCAATGTGTTATTGCAACCCCCGACAGGAAACCATAAAAAGCCTTCCCCTTTGATGGGGGAAGGCGATGGTGGAATGAGTCAATAGGCCGGTATGACGAGATTGGGCATTTCCTCGTGTCCATTGCGCCTGTCTGAGCCAGATCTCTTCGCAATGTTCACGTCTGGAAACGCTCTGGAAGGGACATGTAGCTAGTCAGCCGCGTGCGCGACGCTGCCCTCTTCAAGCGCGGCGAGGATGTCGGCAACTAGCGCGCGCGCTGACTCCGCCGTCAGCTCGACCGCCACCCGTGCGTCAAGCCCCTGATCTGGATTCACGAAGTCGATATTCAGCGTGTGGTCGGTGGTCATGTGGAAGGGGTGATCGTAGTACACACGCGCCTCTGTAATCGGAATCCAGCCCGGCGTGCCCTTGCCGCTGCCCCTGATGTCTGACTTCTGAATTACATAAGTACACATACTTCGTTTCTCCTGTCTGCTTGCTGCAAGTGGTCAATGGTGTGATAGCGCAGAGGTTACTATCGGCGTGGGGCTGTGTCAATGAAGGGTGACTGCTAGTCTCTGATATGGTGCAGGCCGCTCAAGGCATCGTCCGCCTGCGGGTCAAGCGCGCCGATGCCAGCGGCTTCGGAGGCCTCCAGGAGTTCAGAGTCACTGGAGATCATGAAGACCTGCGAATTAACGACAGTCGCAGCTATGGACAATGCGGTAGCCAAGTGGATGGCGTCACCGGCGCGTAGTCGGTAGTTTTCGACAACGGCCCCAGCTTCGACGATTATCTCATCCTCCACAGGCAGAATCTCAAATTTGTCGTACACGTCGCCGTCATAAGCGGATAGGAGAAACGACCGAGTATCTAATCTGCGAACTCTTCGGATTATGGCTGACTTGACCTCGACAATCGACAGCGCCGATGTGAAGAACCTATCGCTTGGCAAGCATTCTTCAACGAGTTGTAGTATGAAATCTACACCTTGTTCGTCGTGAAGATAGAGTTTCGTAATGGCCGAAGCGTCCAAATAGAAAATTGACATCTAAGGTCGAATTTGTCGATCTTAGATTATTTGGTCGCTCAGTGTCAATCCAGGGTACTCGCTTGCAATCATCTCTCTTAGTTCTTGCCGGGTCATATTAAGTTTCGGAGGGCTACCTAGAATCAAATGAGCCTGCCTTCGCCCCTTTTTCACCTTACCTTCCAAATACGCTTCCTTTTCCTCGGGCGTCATATTTCTCAATTTTTCCAGCCACTCGCTCGTGTATCGCTGCTGCTTCTCTGCCATACTAGTGGCCTCTCCAAATTCACAAAGGCGAACGTTATACCAACGCCCGTCAGACTGTTGACGGCTCTGCGCTTCGCTACACCACTATAACATCGTTCACCAGCGTACCTATGCCCTCTATCGTGATGGTGACGCCATCGCCTTCCTGAAGGGTGAAGTCAGGCGGAGGCACAATGGAAGTGCCGGTCAGCACGGTGGTCATGTTCGGCACATCGTTGTGCTTTTGCAGCCAGTCCGCGAGCTCCTGGCATGTGCGCGCCATCTGTGACGTGTTCGTGCTGCCGCTGAACACCTCCTCGCCGTCGCGGGTTATTGTGCAGCTCACATCCAGACCGTGCGGGTCGGCGACGGACTCCGCTGAAACGAAGCACGGCCCGATCGCGCAGCAGCGGTTGAACACCTTCGCTTGCGGCAGGTATAGGGGGTTCTCGCCCTCGATCTGACGGCTGCTCATGTCGTTGCCGATGGTATAGCCGATGATCTCGCCACCGTATAGCACGAATGCTAGCTCCGGCTCCGGCACGTTCCAGTTGGAGTCCTCGCGTATGCCGACCGAGTCGTCGGGACCGACGCAACGTTCGGGTGTAGCCTTGAAGAAGACCTCCGGCCTCTCGGCGCTATACACCATTGAGTACACATCGGGTGTCTCGCTTTCCCTGCGCCGCTCCATCTCGCTTGTCTTGTAGGTTACGCCTGCCGCCCAGACCTCCGACGGCTCGAACGGCATGTCAAGCGCGAAGTCGCTCTCGTCGCTCAATACATCGTCGAGGTTGTACTCATCTGCCGCACCGCCCTCGATGATCTGCAAGGCTATCTCGTCTATGCTATAGCCGGACAGGGAAGCCGCCATTACCAGGTCCTCAAGCACCTCCAGTTCCTGGTGCACCGATGTGAGATCGGAGAGCACGCCCTCACTTGTCTCCACCGCTATCCTTGCAACGCCGTCCTCGTCAATGAGACTGTAGTACTTCATGCAGTCAAGTCCTTTGTGGCTTTGTCTCTAACCGTAAATCCGTATTTCAATTCGCCAGACGATGTGCAGGCTCAAGACAGGCACGACATTGGAATGGTCGTCTGTCCTGAGCCTGTCTAAGCGTCACTCAAGCAGTGAGGCGCGACGTCACGCACCGTTTTTGGACAGGGCTTCCACAACCTTAGCAGGCGACATGGGCAACTCTGTCATTCGCACTCCGATAGCATTGCTGATGGCGTTAGCAATCGCCGCCATTGGCGGGACGATGCATGCCTCGCCCACGCCGCGCACGCCGTATGGATGCCCGGGGTTTGCGACCTCGATGAGCACTGTGTCTATCATTGGCACGTCGAGCGAAACGGGCATGCGATAGTCCAGGAAGGTGGAGTTAAGCAGCCGGCCGTCGTCGTCGAAGTAGTACTCTTCGTTCAGCGCCCAGCCGATGCCCTGCACCGCGCCGCCCTGCATCTGACCTTCGACGTAGCTGGGGTGCATCGCCTTGCCCACGTCCTGCAGCGCAGTATAGCGCAGTATTTCCACCTTGCCGGTGTCAGGGTCAACCTCCACGTCAACGATGTGCATTGCAAAGGCATTGCCCACACCGCCGGGATTCACGGTGGCGCGACCGACGATTGGGCCGCCGGTCCCATTGAGCCGCTGCGCGAGATCGGCGAAGGTTATAGAAAGTTCGCTGTCCTGCTTGTGTTGCAGCACCGCGTTTTCGTCGTCGTACTCAACATCGTCCGCGTCCACATCCCAGATGCGCGCCGCGCGCTCAGTCATTTGCCGCTTCACGTCCTGCGCCGCCTCGTAGCATGCCCTGCCGGTCTTGAACGTGACGCCGCTGCCGCCAGCGCCGGAGCAGTAACCTACAGAGTCAGTATCTACGACGGCAGGCTTCACGTCCGCGACGTCGATGCCAAGCACCTCCGCCACATGAATCGCCATGACAGCGCGGCTGCCGCCGATGTCCGGAGAGCCTTCGATGAGGCCGACTGAACCGTCGGGATTGACGCTCGCTACGGCGCTCGCGGGGCCGCTGCCGTTGAACCAGGCGCCGCTCGCGACGCCTCTGCCCCTGTATTTGCCTTCGATCGGCGTCCGATAGTGGGCATGGTCGCGCGCCGCTTCCAGCATCTCCACATTGCCTATCC
Source organism: Dehalococcoidia bacterium (assembly GCA_965203955.1). Lineage (GTDB taxonomy): Bacteria > Chloroflexota > Dehalococcoidia > Lucifugimonadales > JADFKI01 > Bin90. The sequence goes on from OZ241923.1 coordinate 1,961,234, forward strand.
GCCGGAAGACGGGACCTGCGGGCTGGCGTGTGCCTTCTTTTGCAGCGTTCAGCAGGCGGAACTCGATAGGGTCTATGCCCAGCTTGTTCGCCAGCTCATCCACCACCGACTCGGCGGCGAATGCCGCAGCCGGCGATCCGGGCGCACGGTACGCCGCTGACTTCTGCGTATTCACCAGCACATCGAAGCCTTCAATGTGCGCGTTGGGGATGACATAAGGCGCGAGCATGGTGCGGCAGCCTGACGGCACCGGCGAGCCGGGGAACGCTCCTGCCTCATATACGAGCGATGCGTCTGCGGCGGTCAGCTTGCCGTCTTCTGTCGCACCCATTTTCACCTTGATGTGGGTCGCCGACGTGGGACCTGAGCCTTCGAACACCTCTTTGCGGCTCATAGCGAGTTTCACTGGTTTGCCTGCCTTGCGAGACAGCAGAGACACCACGGGTTCCAGGTACATCCCGCCCATTCCCTTGCCGCCGAAGCCGCCGCCAATCTCCATGGGTATGACTTGCACATCCGAAATCGGAACGGCAAGCACGGCGGACAGATGGTCGCGGACCGCGAAGAGCTGCTGGGTGCTGCACCAGACGGTCAGCTTGCCGTCTCGGTTCCAGAACGCCGTTGCCGAGTGCGGCTCGATGTATCCTTGGTGCACCGCCTTCGTGTGAAACTCGCGCTCCACGATAGCATCCGCCTCGGCGAAGCCCTGCTCCACGTCGCCATCGTCGAATACGAAGTGGTTGGCGACGTTCGTCTGCTCGTCGCTGTCGCCGTAGCCGCCCGAACGGAACGCGGGACTGGCCATGGTTAGCAGTCGCTCGTGAAGAATCGGCGCGCTGTCCGCCATCGCGTCCTCTGCCGTCAGCGCGGATGGCAGCACCTCGTAGTCCACATCTATGAGTTCGGCGGCTTCCTCGGCGAGGTGCTGGCTGGCAGCGGCAATCGCCGCGACCGCATGCCCCATGTACAGCGCCTTCTCGCGCGCCATGATGTTGCGGCTGAAGAAGCCATAGTTGACGGCTGCGCCCTCTTCCTGATCGACGAACTCGGCAGATGCCTCCGGGAAGTCGGCAGCTGTAACGACAGCGTGCACTCCCGGAATCGCTAGCGCGCGGCTTGCGTCGATTCCGCGGATGCGAGCATGGGCGTGCGGGCTGCGAAGCACTTTCGCGTAGAGCAGGCCGGGCATCGCGGTATCGGCGGCATAGCGGGCGCGGCCCGTCACCTTGTCCACGCCGTCGTGTCGCACAGGGCGGGAACCCACGACCTTGAACTCCTCGTTGGACAGAACCATGTTGGGCTTATAGTCGAGCATAGGCATATCCTCCTGTTTTGATGGGCATAATGTACCACAATTCGGGAATAGGCTGCGGGATGGCTTCAGACGCGCGGGCAGGCGCGGAACAAATAGGAAGGGGCGCTCACCTGAGCGCCCCTTAACCTATCTATGCAGATGTGGGTGTGAGCTAGAGTGACGGAGCCGTGTCGTAGCCCTCGACCCTGATGCACGATACCCAGTGGTCGGGCGTCACTTCTCGCAGACGCGGCACTTCAAGCTGGCAGTCTGCGATCATGTCGGGGCAGCGGGTGTGGAAAACGCAGCCGGAGGGAGGATTCATCGGGCTGGGCACGTCACCTGTCAGGATGATGCGCTCGCGCTGCTGCTCCACGACCGGGTCAGGAATCGGTACCGCCGAGAGCAATGCCTTCGTGTACGGATGCAGCGGGTTTTCATAGAGCTCGTTGCGGTCCGCAATCTCCACGATGTGCCCGAGATACATAACCGCGATGCGGTCGCTGATGTGTCGCACAACGGACAGGTCGTGCGCGATGAACAGGTACGTCAGCCCGAACTGGTCCTGCAGGTCTTCGAGCAGGTTGATCACCTGTGCCTGAATGGACACGTCGAGCGCCGAGACAGGCTCGTCGCACACGATGAAGCTCGGGTTCACTGCCAGGGCGCGAGCAATGCCGATGCGCTGGCGCTGCCCGCCGCTGAACTCGTGCGGATAGCGGTCGGCCATGTACGGGTTGAGTCCCACCGTCTGCAGGAGTTCGGTTACGCGGTCGCGGTACTCCTGCTTGGAAGACGTGAGCTTATGCACGATCAGCGGCTCGCCCACGATGTCCCCGCATGTCATGCGAGGGTTGAGTGAGCCGTAGGGGTCCTGGAAGATGACCTGAACCTTTCGGCGCATCTCGCGCATGGATCTGCCATCCAGCTGGTTGAGGTCCTCTCCCTCGAATATGATGTCGCCCTCGGTTGGCTTGTACAACTGCAGTATGCAGCGACCGGTCGTCGTCTTGCCGCAGCCGCTCTCGCCCACCAGCCCGAGCGTCTCGCCCTTGCGTATGAAGAAACTCACGTCGTCAACGGCTTTGACGTCCGCGATTTTGCGCTGGAAGAAGATTCCCGATGTCACAGGGAAGTACATCTTCAGATTTTTGACTTCCAGCAGGACTTCGTTAGTATTTGCATTACCGTTTTGTGTTGTCATCGAAAATCTCCCCAGTCTAGGCGCGAGCCACTTCTAGAAGCTCTTGGGCCCGCCAGCAGGCTGCGTTATGTCCGTCCGTGACATCGGCGAGGGTAGGCTCCTCCTCAAGACACTTCTCGATAGCGAAGCGGCAGCGTGGCGCGAAAGAGCACCCCCCCGGCATATTTACTAGGTTCGGAGGCAATCCCTCGATCGCTTCCAGTCTGGTACGTTCAGCTTCGTCCAGCCTCGGCACCGACGCAAGCAAGCCCATAGTGTAGGGATGGCTGGGATTGTGGTATATCTCCCGCGCATCGCCCGTCTCTATTATCTTGCCCGCATACATCACGATGACGCGGTGGGCATAGCGGGCGACCACACCGAGGTTATGGGTGATTATGATCATCGCCGTGCCGAACTGTGCCGCGAGGTCCTGCATCAGCTCCAGAATCTGCGCCTGAATCGTAACGTCGAGGGCGGTGGTCGGCTCGTCCGCGATGATCAGGCGCGGGTTGCAGCTCAGGGCCATAGCGATCATGACACGCTGGCGCATACCTCCACTGAACTGGTGCGGGTAGTCCTTCAGCCGGTTTTCCGCGTCGGGAATGCCCACAAGCTGGAGCAACTCCGCGGCGCGTGCCTGCGCCTGATCTTTGCTCATGCCAAGGTGCAGCTCAAGGGTTTCCGTCAGCTGGCGTCCTATCGTCAACACCGGGTTGAGCGATGTCATCGGCTCCTGGAAGACCATCGCTATCTTGTTACCCCGGATGTTCCGCATTTCGGCGTCGTCCATCAGCAGCAGATCTTCGCCCTCGAAGATCACCTCTCCCGCGACGGTCCTTCCGGGCGGGTTTGCCACGAGACGCATAATCGAGAGCGCACTGACGCTCTTGCCGCAGCCGCTTTCGCCCACGACGCCCAGAACCTCGCCTTCAGCAAGCTCGTAGCTGATGCCGTCCACTGCCTTCACTACGCCTTCCTGCGTGAAGAAGTAGGTAGCGAGGTCATTTATCTCTAGTAGTGCCATAGGCTCGCCTCCCATATGAGCGCTGCAATGCTGCTGGTAGTGCCAGCGAATGTTTGTTGCGGAAATCGGCATTCTCGCGAATGCGGAATTCGGCGCATTGCATGAACCGGCGAATGCACACCACAAACCTGCTGCCAATAAGGAGCAGCCTTCCCAATGTGCGCTATTCTAGCCAAAGGATGCGGATAGCGCAACCGCCTTTCCCCGAACTATCTCCATGTGAGAATAAGGACTTGAACTTCTAGTCCAGATGCCCGTCGCGCAGCGCCTGAACGGCGTCCATAATCATCTTGATGGAATAGTCATGGCTTACTGAGCTTGTGTTTATTACAAAATGGAAGAACTCCGGCGCATCCGGGTCTTCTATGTCGAAGAAGCGGTTGAAGAAGTAGAGCCGAGCCTCGTCCCGGGCGGCTACGGTGGTTGCGGCTTCGTCAAGGCTGATTCGCTCGCGCTGTGCGATAGTGGCAACTCGGTCATCCAGACTTGCCTCTATGCCGACGCGCAGCACATTAGGATGGTTCCTGAGTATATAGTAGCAACCCCGTCCCACCATCACGATGTTCTCGTCGGTCGCCATATCGCCTATGGCATGCTCCACGCCCTCGATGTACTTCTCATCTTCAAGCTCGTGACCGCGTGTTACCGTCGGTTCAGGCAGGTCCTCGTATTCTTCGGTCAGGAATGCCGCAACGCCCGGCCCGAAGTACGGGTCTCCGCCCGCGCCGGTAACTGCGGACCGCTCGAGGACGCGCTGCAGGAAGCGTGTAAATCGTTCGCCTCGCGTCGGCGGGCGCTCTTCGCGCTGGTGCAGCGCCTCCACCGTCGCTCCGACATGCCGTGCCACATTAGTGAGTATGAGCCGGTCAACATAGTCGGCTCCCATTCTTTCCGCAAGTATGGGGCCCATTGTCCTGGCGCCTGCGCCCGTTAGTCCCCCTAACGCTACAACCGTCATGATGCACCTCCAGTCGATTTCCGCCCATTCATCGCCAGTCCCTTCTTCGCCCGCACTGACTGATGCCATCCTCTACCGTTGTGCCCTTCGATAGAGGATTACAGGCTATGCCCTTGGTATGCCCTTGGAATTGATTCCTATACTTCCGCTCCCCGCCAGACCGGGTTCAGCCGGGTGGGATGGCCCGCGCTGTCGGACAGCATGGCGAGCGTGTACCGATAGCGGTTCATGATGATGCTGCAACTCGCCCTGTATATGTGCATGCCTATTTCAGGCTCGAGTTCGCACAGCTCCATCAGCCTGACGCGTGGGACCACATACGCGTTCACCTCCGTAACGGCTTGCGTGGTCGTAACGAGTATCGGCGGCTCCATCAGGATGGCTATAGGAAAAGTCTCGCGACCGCGCACCGTTCTCACAACGACATCGGTATCCTGCGAGCCGACCGTAACCGTTATCTCCCCGTCGCGGATGATATACAGACGACTCCCCAGCTCGTCCTGCATGCCGAGGTGTTCTCCCGGAGCGATTGTTACCTCTTCGCACAGCGATGCGATGCGATCCAGATTGCGCTCAGACAGACCGCTGAACATGTCCACCTCGCGAAGGAAGTGGCTAATGTACCTGACATTAGTGCGATAGACCATGTTACCTCCCTGCACAGCATCAACAGCAACCGCAAAGGTAGCCGGGTGTATCTGGTATGAAACGGAGTTCAGGGACGACGGGACAGGGGCTTCGACACTCGGTTCTCCGCGTTCGTAACCCTTTCCGATGAACCGTGCGTCCCTCTTGGTCGCATGATGACAAAAGCCCGCGCCCTTTGTCAATTCGCGCATTACGGATGCCGAAGATGGCAAAGGGCACGGAGTACATCGCAGCGCGTACACGGATGGATACGGCGAAGAGGCTCGGCTCCGTACTACCGCTGCAAAGACATTGTCACCCGGAGGCGGACGCTGCCTTCACTGACTGTCACCTGCGGAAGACTATGCCGACGCGGCTTCAGCCATCTCCTCCAGGTGCTCGTTCCAGTGGCTGACGATTGTCTCCAGACGCTGCACGCCTGTCGCTTCGCCATCGCCCCGAACCATTACCACCGCGTTGGGGTCGGGCATCGCTCGCGCGGCCGCAAGCAGGCGCTCTTGCAGTTCTTCCATCTCTTCCACGAGCCACGCGACAGACACGCCTGACTTGCGCCCTACGGCTCTCGCGTTCATATCGTCCACTTCGGCGTAGATGTGATGTGGGCCCTCGCCGGCTGCTGCGGTCTCCATGCCCTCGGCAGTTGCGGCGTGCCAGTATATCCAGTGGCACAGCACCTCGCGCGGAGTCCAGATGTCTATCTTCACCTCGGATTCCGCGTTGTCCTGCACATAGGCGATGCCCCTTGTCACCACCTCTTCAACTTCCGCTATCAGAGACTCGATGTTCACATCCGTCGTCATTGGAACTCTCCCTTTCCGTCTAGTTTCTTCGGTCAGTAGCCCTTCGAGCGGGCAGTCAATCGTAAGTGATGAGCGAGACTATCTGCTCGTCTGCAAGACGCTCCCTGCCGTTCAGGTCGGCGAGTTCGACGAGAAAGGCATACCCTGCTACATCGGCGCCGCACAAGCGCACAAGTGCGGACGTTGCCGCTACCGTTCCTCCCGTAGCAAGCAGGTCGTCCACAATCAGCGCACGCTGCCCGGCTCCGATAGCGTCCTTGTGAATCTCCAGTGTATCCGTGCCATATTCGAGATCGTAGTCAACCGAATGCTTCATGTGGGGCAGCTTGCCGTGCTTGCGAACGGGAACCAGCGGCTTACCCATGCGATAGGCGAGCGGCGCTGCTAACAGAAACCCCCTGGACTCAACGCTTACTATCGCGTCGGGACGCATCGGTTCGCATAGCTCCAGCATGCGATCGATGGCAACCTTCAGTGCGGCGGCGTCTCCAAGTAGGGGCGTAATGTCTCTGAAAAGGATGCCCGGCTTCGGGAAATCCGGTATCCCCCTGATATAAGACTCAAGCTGCATCCACTAATCACCTTGAAGGGGAGCGACCTAGTGAACCTGAATCCGCCGCGCCCAATTGCCAGTGAATCATAATTGCCCTTCATTGCGTGGTCAAGGGCATGCGTGGGACTAACGAAAGGGCTTCTATGGTGATAGGATATGCAGCCAGGGAACTGGTCGCCGGCAACGCGGCAAACCGAATCCGCGGGCTGCGATCTGGGGGTAGTATCACATGAGATTGCCGTTTCTATTGGGGTCTGCCAAGTCAAGGCTGCGTTCGGATATCAGCGAGTTGCGACGCATTTCGGTGGAGTTAGGAGCGGACAGGCTCGACCGGAGGCTCGGCGCGCTCTGGACGGCAAGCTGCGACGGCGCTGCGGACACGGTTGAGCAGCTCTTCGTGGAAAACGCCGACAAGACACTTGACTGGGGACTGAAGCGACACCGCAAGCGCCTCAATGGGCAACGCCTTGCAGCCATCTACTGGTGGATGCTGCTCTACCAACTCGTGATGTTTCGCAACAGGGGCATCGACGGTTACGATAGGATCGGAGACTTCGACGCCCTGCGAGTGACTGCGGATGATCTGATAGCCGAGTTCGAGAGGCTGCCGCACATCGGCGCGGTCAACCCGGGACCCTGGCAGGAGCACTGGCAGCGTCAGGTCTCGCTGGAAGCCGCGCTGGGCATGTACAACAGCGTCATGGACGCCCTGGCAATCCGCATCAATACGGAGGCGCGCGTGATGGCCGTCTCTCTCTTCACTTCCGCCACCGAGCGCAGGTTCAACACCGTTACAAGGCAGGCGGTCACGGCAGCGAACACCGAGAAGTAGGGCGGGGCGCAGGACACCCACAATCCTCCCAGTCGTGAAACTCTAGGCGCTCTTCTTGAACTCCGGTATCACGTACTTGCCGAAAAGTTCGATTGACTCCATCACCTTCTCGTGGGGCACCGTCTCCGTCTGCATCATGATCATCATCTGGTCGATGCCGATGGCTTCATGCTTCTTCAGCGCCTCGATGCAGCTGTCCGGGTTGCCCGCGATGACCACCGCGCGGTCGCAGAGGGTGTCGGCGTCCAGGTCCTCCCAGATTCGGTGCGCGATTGCGCTGCCGCCCGAGTAGTCTAGGATGTCCTCTTTCATCTCTTCGCTTTCGTCCACATCTACATAGCGCGAGAAGTTCGCCTGCAGATGGTCCGGCACGCCGCCCCACTTATCGAGCAACTGCGCGTACACATCCTTCTGCCCCTGCACATAAGGCCTGTCGGGTCCAAAGAAGTTCTTCAGGGACTGCGCGCCCATCTCCTTGGCTTCGCGGTCGTTCTCAAGACACACACCCAGAGTGGAGCTTGCCCACTGGTCGTTCACGAACGCGCCGACCGGGTTCGCCTTCTTCACATTTTCGCGGTACTGCTGGACATAAGGTTCCAGCGACGACGGCGCGCTAGAGCCGAATGACAGCACGCCGATGCCTTTGGACGCCGCAATCTCGTAAGTCGATGGCTGAAGCGCCGCAACCCAGATAGGCGGATGCGGGTCCTGGTACGGCTTAGGCAGTATCTGTCGCTCCGGCACCTGCCAATACTTGCCCTCATACGAGTACCAGTCAGATCCCCAGATCTGCGGCACCATCGACAGCGACTCTTCCCACATCTCCCGGCTGTCTCGCGGATCAATGCCCATGCCCGTCAACTCATAAGGCGCGGAACGCCCCGTGCCGAAATCAACGCGCCCTTCTGATAGGTGGTCGAGCATCGCCACTCGCTCCGCAACGCGGTTCGGATGGTGATAGGGCAGGATGACCACGCCAAGCCCCAGCCGTATCTGCTTGGTGCGCTGGCTGAGCGCCGCATACACTAGGTCCGGGCACGGCGACGCCGAAAAGCCGGTGAGGAAGTGGTGCTCCACGAACCAGAGGTAGTCGAAGCCGACTTCATCCGCAAGAATGCACTGCTCCATAGTCTCCTTCAGCACAAGGTGGTCGTCCAGCGACGGCCTTTGCATCTCATATTGCAGCGCGAGTTTCATGTCTTGCTCCTTCGTCCCTTCCTCCTTGATGGGGGAAGGCTAGGATGAGGGTGAAATATCTTGAACACTGTTAAAGCACCGCCTCCGCCACTCGTTCTAACTCTTCGCCCATCTCGTCTTCGCTCTCGCACAGCTCAAGGCGCACGATCACGCGATTTGCCCCGGCATCCAGGTACGATTCCACGAGATCGCGATCAGGCTCTTGCCCATGGATGTTGATAGTGAGCGCGCTCGGATCGCGGTCGTACTCTGCAGCGTAAGTATCCAGTATTTCGCGGCTCTCGCGCACTCGCTCCGGCGTTACGCGGTTTGGAAGCCAGCCGTCACCCCAGCGCGCGATGCGCCGCAGCACATTCGGCGCCATGCCGCCCAGCAGAATCGGCGGGTGCGGCTTCTGCGCCGGCTTTGGATAGCATTGCACGGGCGGGAAGTCGTAGTATTCGCCGTGGAACTCGGCTTCGTCCTCGGTCCACAGCGCCTTGAGCGCGAGTGCAGCTTCGCGCGCCTGCGTCCAGCGGTGGTCGAAGTCGCCGCCCATCAGCTCTGTTTCCTCACGGTGCCAGCCCGTGCCGATTCCGAACAGGAAGCGGCCGCCGCTGTAGAAGTCCAGCGCGGCGATGACCTTTGCCAGCACAAGCGGGTTTCGCTCGGTGATGAGAGTGATGCCGGTGCCCAGCTTCAGGTCAGTCGTCACGGCGGACGCCCGCGCCAGAGCGATATAAGGCTCGGTGAAGTGCGCGTATGTCCAGGGGATTACGCCGTCCTCAGACCCGGGAAACGGGCTGTCGGATTCGACCGGCAGAATAGGATGCTCGGCGAACCAGATAGACTCGAAGCCAAGTTCCTCAGCGCGCCTCGCTGTGAATGCCGGATCCACGGTGTAGGCGGGCAGCGCCACAGATAGACCAATTTGAGATGCCATAAGGGAGAGCCTCCTTGCTAAGTTCCGCACATACTAACACACTGTCGTGCTCTAAATCGGCGGCTTCTGCCACCCGCCGAGCGCACCCTCAAGGTACTGTGCCACCGCCAGCGACACATCTTCGCGCCACGGGCGCGCTACCGCCTGCACGCCGATGGGCAGACCGTCCGGCGAGGTGCCGGCACGCACGACTGTGGAAGGCCAGCCCGTGATGTTGTAAGTGGCGGTGTAATTCATGCCGGCGCGGTACTCGTCTGTCATAGACAAGCCGTGAGGCAGCGCGCAGAACGACGACACCGGGCAGATGATGACATCGTAGTCCTCCATGAACCCAAGCATCGCGCTGCGATAAGCGTCCACCTGCTCAAGCACTGCCGTGTACTCGCCGACCGGAACCATGCTCTCGCTTGCCTTCTTCAACTGTCGCGTCATCCATTCGTGCGTCTCGGTCGTGCCGTACTTCTCCAGCATGCGCAGCGCCCCGGCTTGACCGTCCCCCTGCCGCATCATGTCGGATATACCGGGATTTTCCGGTATAACACGCGGCAGGTCCTCCTCGACCGAAGCGCACACGTCGTCAAGCGCTGAGGCCGCAGCACGCACCGCCGCCATTATCTCCGCGGTCGGAGTTCGCACGCCGTTGTCCGTGTAGAAGCAAACACTCAGCCCGTTTATATCCACATCCACCGGGTCGCCAAGCGGCACAGGCGCAATGAACGGGTCGCTCCAGTCAGGCCCCGATATGATCGGCATGATGAGCGCAAGGTCTTCCACATACCGCGCCATCGGCCCGTTCTGCGTCAACGAGTCCAGCGCGCCGAGACCATGCGGCACGATATGACCAGTGCGTGGCACGCGCCCTGAGTTCGGCTTTATTCCCGTAATGCCGCAATAGTGCGCGGGACCGCGTATGCTCCCGCCCGTGTCGCTGCCGATGTCGAACGCCGCACCGCCACTGCACACGATAGCTCCCGCGCCGCCGCTGCTCCCTCCCGGCGCTCGGCTCAAGTCGAAGGGGTTATTCGTTCGCCCGTAAATCAGGTTGTCCGACTCGCCCGCATAAGTGAGTTCGGGCGTATTCGACTTGCCCAGCAGTATGCCGCCCGCGGCACGCAACCGTGCCGCGACAGTAGCGTCCGCATCGGGCACGAAGTCCTTGCGCCCCATGGTGCCGCCCGTCGTAACGACGCCCTCCGTGTCGATCGAGTCCTTCAGCGTGAAAGGTACGCCATGCAGCGGGCCCTTGCTCTCGCCCCGTGCAAGCACCGCGTCAGCCTCAACGGCCTCCGCTCGCGCCCTGTCTGCACAGAGCATGACCACCGCATTCAGTGCCGGGTTCACCTCCTCGATGCGCGCAAGGTGCGCGTCCACCAGCTCCACCGCCGACACTTCCTTGTCAGCAATCGCCCGCGCCATAGATTTCGCCGATGAGTAGATAATCTCGTCCATTATCTTTCTCCCATCCTGTCTATCCTGTCCATCGATGTCAGTCTCTAAATTGGCGGCTTCTGCCAACCGCCGGTTACACCTTCAAGGTACTGCGCCACTGCAAGCGACACATCCTCGCGCCAAGGCCGCGCCACTACCTGCACTCCGATGGGCAAACCCTCCGGCGACGTGCCACCGCGTATGACGGTCGAGGGCCAGCCCGTGATGTTGTAAGTCGCCGTGTAGCTCATGCCCGGCTGGTTCCTGTCCTCCAGTGATTCCCCATGCGGCTGTGCGGGGAAGGCGGCAACCGGGCAGATGATTACATCGTAGTCCTGCATGAAGCCCAACATCGTGCTGCGGAAGCTATCCACATGTTCCAGCATTGCCGTAAAGCCTCCCACCTCCACCTCGAACTCCGACGCTCTCGCTATCCGCCGCTTCAGATACGGGAATATCTCGGTCGTGCCCCACTTATCCAGCTGCCGCTGAGTCCACACCCTGCCGTCGCCGCCCGATAGCTTGTTGGAGATTTCCGGGTTCTCTGCGATGATCGAAGGCACGTCCTCCGCTATCGAGCAGCCCGTATCCGCCAGTGCAGCGACAGCCGAACGCACAGCAGCGATAGTCTCGTCGGTCGGCGTGCCAATCCCGTTGTCCGTGTAGAAGCAAATTCGCAGCGCCGATATATCCACATCCGCGGGATCGCCCAGCGGCACCGGCACGATGAACGGGTCGCTCCAGTCCGGCCCCGAAATGATGGGCAGGATCAGCGCAAGGTCCTCCACATAGCGCGCCATCGGCCCGTTCTGCGTCAGAGAGTCGACCGCGCCCATGCTGTGCGAGACGATATGTCCCGTGCGAGGCACACGCCCCGAGTTCGGCTTCAGCCCCGCGATGCCGCAGAAGTGCGCCGGGTAGCGCACGCTCCCGCCCGTGTCGCTGCCGATGTCGAATGCCGCGCCGCCGCATGTGACGATAGCGCCCGCGCCGCCGCTGCTGCCACCCGTAGTGCGGCTCACATCGAACGGGTTGTTCGTCCGCCCGTACACAAGGTTGTCCGTCTCTGCGGCAAGCGTAAGCTCAGGCGTGTTCGACTTGCCCAGCAGGATGCCTCCCGCAGCCCGCAATCGCGCCGCAACTGTCGCATCCGCGTCGGGCACATAGTCCTTGCGCCCCAGCGTGCCGCCCGTCGTAACTACGCCCTCGGTATCAATCGAGTCTTTCAGTGTGAACGGTACGCCGTGCAGCGCGCCTTTGCTCTCTCCGCGTGCGAGCGCGGCATCCGCTTCCTCAGCCTCAGTTCTTGCCCTTTCCGCCGCAAGCTGCACCACCGCGTTGATGGTAGGATTGACTTCCTCGATGCGCGCCAGGTGTGCCTCCACCAACTCCACCGCAGACACTTCCCTGTCCTGAATCGCCCGCGCCATAGTCCTGGCAGATGCGTAGATAATCCCATTGGTGTCGGCCATAGTGTGACGCCTCCCTCTTGCCTTGCTGAGCAATTCTTCAATTTATCTGGTTAATCGACTTTGGTATCTATAGCCGTCAGTTGCTCGGACAAAAGGTGAGACTTAAGCCAGTATCCTCGCTATGCGTGGTAGCTGAACTGAAACCTGTTGCCGTCAAGGTCTTCCACATCAGCGAGGCTGAGTCCCGGAACGCCTCCACTATAGGGTCCATCTACGACACGCCCGCCCGCCGATTCAAGCTCCTGACAGGCGTCGTCTATGGCGCTGACTTCGAAGTTGAGGCCGGTCATCCGATAATTCTCGTTACTGCCCAGGTGCAGTGCGACGGTGGCGTTCCCAAAAGCTAATTCCGACCAGCCCGGCGACTGTACTTGCACATCGAGACCGATCACATCGCGATAAAATCCAACAGACTTGTCCATATCGCTTACCCACAGCATGTATAAGACTTTTGTCACTTCCACGAGCGCTGCTCCCCTAATTCAATCCTAGCAATCCCGTCTATCCTGTTAGACCACGTCCATCAGCATCATATCCGCATAAGTCTCCCGCCGCCGGATCAGACGCGCGTCCCCGTCCTTCGCCATAACGATCGCTGGCCTGCCGTTCAGGTTGTAATTGCTCGCCATCGACGGCGCGTATGCCCCTGACGATGGAATCGCGATTATGTCACCCGGCTCCACGACCGGCATCTTGATGTCATTTATCAGCACATCCCCCGACTCGCAGTATTTCCCCGCCAGCGTAACCACCTCTGCCGTAGGCGCGGACATACGACTCGCCAGCACCGCCTCGTACTCCGAGCCGTATATTGCGGGCCTGATGTTGTCGCCCATGCCGCCGTCCAGCGACACGTACTTGCGCACCGTCGGAATATCCTTGATGCCGCCCACCGTGTACAGCGCGACGCCAGCGCGCCCCACTATTGACCGCCCCGGCTCCACCACAAGTTGCGGTGTCCCAAAACCAAGCTCGTCGCAAAGCCGAGAGGTGTACTTCGTGATGGCCTCTGCATACTCCGAGATTGCCGGAGGCGGTTCGCTCCGCACATACCCGATGGCGAACCCTCCGCCCGGACTGAACACCTGCAGATTCAGACCTTCCTCTTTGAACTGCGTTAGGTAATTCAGCACAACTTCAATCGCGAACTCATAAGGCTCAAGCTCGAATATCGGCGAACCGAGGTGGAAGTGTATGCCGACCAGGTCCAGGTTCGCCGCTGTAATCGCCTGCCGTATGGCTTTCGTCGCGTCCCCCGTCTCGATTGAGAACCCGAACTTGCTGTCCAGTATCCCCGTAGTCGTCTTCTCATGCGTATGGGCGTCGATGCCCGGCGAAACGCGCAGCATGATGTCCTGCCTAACGCCGCGCCGTCCCGCGATTGCATCCAGCACACTGAGTTCGTGGAAGCTGTCCACCACCACCTGCCCGATGCCGTAGTCGAGCGCGAACTCCAGCTCATCCGGCGTCTTGTTGTTGCCGTGGAAATACACGCCATCCGGCGGCACTTCCGCAGCCCGCGCCACCGCAAGTTCACCGCCCGACACCACATCCAGCCCAAGGCCCTCTTCCGATACGATGCGCGCGATCGCCGGGTTTACGAACGCCTTCGACGCATACGCCACGCGGCTGTTCGGATACCGCGTGCCGAACTCGGTCTTAAACTCGCGGCACATTCCCCGCAGCGTGTCCTCGTCGAACACGTACAAAGGCGTGCCGAACTCGGCGGCCAGATCAACGGCGTCGCATCCGCCGATCACAAGGTGGTCGTTGCCATTAACCTCCGCCGTAAATGGAAAGAGGCTGATATTCTCAAAGCTCATTTTCGATACTCCATAACGGTATGTTCACTCATTCGTCGCCTATGTTATATCAACACGCGTCAATAGCAAACAGAAGGAAGCGGGAAGGCAGCGGGCAGGCGACTCAGACTTCATATCTTGTCCGGGCTGTTTCCTACAGTAGAAGAGACCCCGGCCAGCGGAGTCTCTCTATAGAGTTTAAGATTATGCTAACGCCAGCACTTACAACACCGTCTTCGGCCTGTCTTTCGTCGGGTCGAAGAACGGCACCCGCACCACTTCAGCATCCACGATGCCGTCGGCCGGCAGGTTCACCTTGACCTGTGTTCCCCGCCTCCAGTGCGAGCGCGGCATCACAGCCAGCGCGATATTCGCGCCCGTATTGGGTGACCAGAACGCGCTCGTGCAATAGCCCACGTCATCACCGGAGTCATTGTCCTTTACCAAGTAGAAGCTCTCGTTGTACCAGGTGATCGGCTCGCCGCCCATCTTCAGGCCCACGAGCCGCTGCTGCACGCCATCTTGTTTAATCTTCGTCAACGCCTTCTTGCCCACGAAGTCACCCTTGTTCAGGTCAACCTGCCAGCCAAGCCGCACCTCGTAGGGGTTGTTCTCGATGTCCATGTCTTGTCCATAGGACAGTATGCCCGCTTCCAGCCGCCTGATGTGGCTGGGCGCTATGACCCGCAGGTTGAACTCCTCGCCTTGCTGCAGGATGTAGGGCCACACGTCGTCCGCGTACAGCATCGCGTCGTGCAAGTATATCTCGTACCCGACTTCCGCCGAGAAGCCGGTGCGCGAGATGGTTACATCCCGCCCGTTCAGCTTTGACCTCAGCAGCCCATAGTATGGGATCGCGCGGACAATCTCCCCGAACATCTTCTCCATCAGGTCCACCGACTTGGGACCCTGTATCTGCACGGGCGAGACATCAATCTCGTTGATGCTCACATTGAACTTTCCCGTATGGTTTACGCCCTGCGCCCACAGCAGCAGATCCGAGTCCGATATGCTGAACCAGAACTCGTCCTCCGCCACGCGCAGCAGCACCGGATCGTTGATAACTCCGCCATGCTGGTTGCACAGGATGACATATCGCGCCTTCATCGGGGGCAGGAGCGTATGAACATCTCGTGTGATGATGTAGTCCACGAATGCCGCGGCATCAGGCCCTTTCACCTGAATCTGCCGCTCCACCGCAACGTCCCACATGCTCACATGCTGCGTCAGGTACTTGTACTCTTCCAGAAGCCCTCCGTCTTCCGGCTTGATGTACGCTCGCGGATGGTACATGTGGTTGTATGTCGTGTATGCCCAGCATCCCGCTGCCTTGGAGAGATGCCACCACGGAGACTTCCTGATGCGCGTAGAAATGAGCATCTTGGCATCGCTGTTCCCGCTCTGACGCAGGTTGATAGGCAGTTTACGCCGCTTGAGACCGTCAATAACCAGAGTTTGCGCCACCTTAATTACCTCCACCATTTGGCACTCACGCCAATTTGACTTCACGCAACGCATATAGATTAAGTTGTGCTAAACTCTACGCTTACCTCCTTTACTCTTTCCCGAATCTTCGCCCAATCTCGATAGCCCCGACATCAGGCTATGTCGAAGGTCGTCTCACCTTTCTCAAGAACTTCCATGACATCGTTCGCGAATTCAACGAGATCGCCTTCGGTAGGCACACCGCTCGACTTCAACCGCTCCTTGAACTTCTCGAACAGCCAGTCCTCCTCGCGCCCGTGCGGAATCTCGAAGAACTCCCGGTTGAACTGCGGCAGCTCGCCCGCGCCAAAATACCCTTTGCCTTTCAGCGAGTATCCCTCCAGGTTCTCGCTGCCCTTGCCCAGAACCTCCCCCGTCTCCACATAGTGCTCCATCACCGGCTTCATGCCGTACTTCTGTATCGGGCAGACTATCATGCAGACGGCGCAGCCGTGGTAGGTAACCATCACAGGACGGCAGCGGTCATATATCAGCTTGTTCCTCTGCACACCACGCCACCATACCTTGTCGCGCGAAATAGCGCGGCCCGGACAGCGGTTCACGCAGACCTGGCACTCCTGGCAGAACTTGTGAATGCCGTAATCAGCAGGCTCGTCGTATGTCACGGGTGCGTCTGTCGTTACTAGCATCAGCCGCGACCGCGAGCCGAAGTGAGGTGACAGAAGCTGTCCGTTCGCGCCGAGCTGCCCCAGCCCAGCAGCGACAAACATCGGTATGTACGGCCCGCTGCAATCGCTGCCGTCATGCACCTGCCCGTGATAGCCCCGCGATCGCAGGTAGTCGCACAGCTTCAGGCAGATCTCCTGCTCCACTTCGTAAGCATCGAAGCGCGCGATGTCGGCGTCCGGGCTGGGCCCCGACTGCGTCTTCACATAGTCCTGTTCGACGGCAAGGCAGATGGCGTGCTCGTACTTCGCCCACCGCTTCTTGCCCGCGAATGTGTAGCGTCTATCGTACCGCGTGAAACCCACTTCGCCGCATCCCATCTCGCGCGCCAGCCGCCGGATGTCCTCAGTCAGGTCTTCGCCGGGCACGGGCGTTCCCGTAGGCGCGATCTCGCCCGATACGAGCGCGGCCTCGTACATCGGCTTCATGCGCTCGTCATGGCCTTCCCTGAAGTCGTCGAAGTCTTTCGACTGGTTTGCCAGCGCCCACTGCCGATCAGCCGATTTCTCGATTGCCTGCGTCTCCAGGGGATACTCTCGGCTGTAGAATGCTACATCCGTCGCGTTCTGCGGAATGCCGGGCACAGTGGCAAGATCCTTGGCAACCGGAATTTCTATATCAGGGTCGCCGGAGAGCCTGCCTGCCCTCTTTACCGTATGACTCAAGGATTTGGCAGTCATCCGACTCCTCCTAGAAATCCTGTCCATCCTGTTCCATCCATGTTAGCCTCGCTCAAACCTTCATCTTGCTGCCGTCCGGGTCGTACAGGGGTTCACGGGCTACCGTCGCAGCCAGCCGCTCCCCAAAGTACACCACATCCACCTTCGTTCCAACATCGGCGTACTCAGTGGGCAGATAGCCGTACACGATTCCTTTGCCGATGGAGTGCCCGTAGTTCGCGCTCGTCACATAGCCCAGCACGCGGTCGCCGTCCCCGTCCGTCCCAAGAATGGGTTCCTTGCCCATCACCAACCTGTCCGCGTGGTCCAGCGTCATGCAGCACAGCTTGCGGCTTACTCCTTCCGTCCGTACTTGCCTCAGCGCTTCCCTCCCGATGAAGTCGCCCTTCCTCATCCTCACCGCAAAGCCGATGCCCGCCTCGTATGGGTTGTACTCGGTATGTATGTCGTTCCCCCACAGCCGGTAGCCCTTCTCCAGTCGCAGCGAGTCGAACGCGCCCCCGCCCGCCGCTATGACTCCAAGTGGCTGCCCCGCCTCCCAAAGTATGTCCCATAGGCGCAATCCCTGCTCGGACGGAGCATATATTTCCCAGCCCAGTTCGCCGACATACGAAATACGCAGCGCAAGCGCGGGCACCTCGCCTATCGTTATATGCCTTGCGCTCATGTACGGAAAGCCGTCATTGCTAAGATCGTCGTCGCACACGCGGCTAAACAGGTCGCGCGCTCTGGGTCCCCACAAGCCAATGCAGCACAGCGAAGCCGACACATCCGTTACGGTCGCCGAGCCGTCCGGTGGCATATGTTCCTCAATCCACGCGAGATCGTGCAGCCCCATGCTGCCCCCGGTTACAACCATGAAGCGCTCCTCGTCCAGCCGCGTAACCGTCAGGTCACACTTGATCCCCCCGCTAGGCGTGACCATCGAAGTGTAGGTGATGCTGCCAACCGGCTTGTTCATCTGGTTCGTGGCAAGCCGCTGAAGCGCGTTCAGCGCGCCCGGTCCGGTGACCTCGAACTCGGCGAACGGCGTCATGTCGAACATGGCGACTCGCTCCCGTGTGGCGACATGCTCAGCCGCCACCGTCGGCGACCACTCGCGCGCCTCCCAGCCCGTGCGCGTCTCGCCTGTAACCGTCAGGGAGTCGAGCAGCCCTTCGTTAGAGTCGTACCACTGAGGGCGCTCCCAGCCGGCGTTCTCGAAGAATACGCCGCCCAGTTCCTGCTGACGCGCGAAGAACGGCG
Organism: Dehalococcoidia bacterium; assembly: GCA_965203955.1. Lineage (GTDB taxonomy): Bacteria > Chloroflexota > Dehalococcoidia > Lucifugimonadales > JADFKI01 > Bin90. The sequence continues at coordinate 1,979,447 of OZ241923.1, forward strand.
TCAGCCGCAGGTTGCGCGGGTTCTCCATCTGCTGGCGAGGATGGATGATGTCATAGACTTCGCGGTACTGCTGCGCCGCTCGCGCCCGCACATACGGGCGCGTGTATGCGTGTGGGTGGAATCGCCGGATGTCGCACTCGCGCAGGTCTGTCGTCGGCTCGCCATTCATGATCCACTCCGCCACCGCCTTGCCCACACCGCCTGCCTGCGTCACCCACACCGCCTGTGCCGACCAGAAGCCTTTGCGCTGCGGCGCCTCCCCGAGCACTGGAAAGCCATCGGTAGTGAACGAGAACATGCCGTTGAACTTGCGCGTCAGCCCTGCGTCCTTCAGACCCGGCAGCAACTCGCGCGCCGCCTTCATCGCCCGCTCGAAGTGCTGTGGCGTAAATGGCGTCTCCGAGGGCATAACCGGCGCATCCTCGTGGTCGAGTATGTCCCCGGCATCCACCAGCAGAGGCTCGTGATTGTAGTTGCCTATGCCGTAAGACTCCCCTTCCTGTCGGAAGTACATCGCCTCGTCTTGGTGGCGCAGCAACGGCTGGCTTATCTCCTCAGTCGTGCCTAGCAGGCCCTCTACAGGTGTCGTCACCGCGTACTGGTGCTCCATTGGCGACAGCGGGATTGGCACGCCCGCATACCCGCCAATCTTTGGCGCCCAGATACCCGCGCAGGCGACTACAAGCTCAGTACCGATGTCGCCATGCGAGGTGTGCACCGCTGTTGTCCGACCGCCATCTATCCCGAAGCCAGTAACCTTCACGCCGCCAAAGAACTCTGCGCCGTTCCGCTCGGCTTCACGCGCCATCGCCTCTGCGGGTCTGGTGGCTTTAGTCTGGATGTCGGAGGGAACGTACAGCGCGCCGAGGATACGCTCGGACAGCATCGGGATGAACTCGCGCGCCTCGCTAGGGCTGATGACATGCGTCTCGATGCCCCAGCTCATGCCGTAGCCCGCCTTGCGCTTCAGGTCTTCGAGGCGCTCCGGCGTCCACGCCACTTCGAGGCTGCCCACATTCTTCACGCACGGTTCGCCATCAAGTGTCAGTTCACTCCACAGGTCAACGGTGTACTTGGCGAAGCGTGCCATCGTCTTAGAGGGGTTGACCTGGAATACAAGGCCCGGCGCGTGGGATGTGGAGCCGCCGGTCTCGAAGAGTGGACCTTGCTCGATCACAACGATGTCTCGCCAGCCGAGCTTGGTGAGGTGGTAGGCGACGCTGCAACCTACGATGCCCGCGCCGACAATGACGACTCTGGCATGCTTCGGGAGGGTGATGGCAGACATTTCCCTATGTATCCCAACCAAACGCAGGTTTTAGCTTTAGCCTTGTCTGCCGATGCTAACACAGGAATGGCGCGTATGTAAGGGGAATTTTAACGGAATGTTAAACTAATGTTAAACTGAATCTTAAAGTAACTCTGGAGGTATGATGCCACACTTAGCGGCACATACCAATACCCAGCGCCGCCGGCAGTTCCCCCGCGCTCTCCAGCACCATCGCCGGATCATACTCGGCGAACGCCTCTCGCTCGGTAACACCCGACAGCACCGCGACAAATGGCACTCCGCCCCGTCGAGCCGTCTCCGCGTCCGTTACACTGTCTCCCACATACAGGCAACGCTCCTTGGGTGTGCCTAGCGCATCCACTGCCCGCAACAGGCCCGAAGGGTCGGGCTTCAGCGTCTCCACATCCTCGCCGCCAACGATGAACACGAACTTCCCTTCCATGCCGTCGCGCCGCAGTACCTGCTCGATACGCCGCCGATACTTCGACGACACGATGCCCAGCGTCAGGCCGCTCCTACGCAACAGATCCGCTGTGGACGGCACATACTCATAGAGCGTGATCATGTCGTGCAGCACCACATCTGCCCGCTCGATGAACAGCCTCATGAACTCGTCGCCACGCCCGGCATGCTCAACGCCTGCAAGTGTGGTCAGCGTGCGCGGCAGCGACATCCCGATGGTATGGCGTATCGCGTCATCGCCGGCGGTCGGCAGTTCCAACCTTCGCAGCGCATAGTTCACGCAATCTATTACACCGTCCGAGGAATCCGCAAGCGTATAGTCGAAGTCGAATATGACGCTGCGTATTCCCGTGCCGTCCGCCATCCTGCCGATCCTGTTAGCTCCCGTCACAACCCCATCATTTCAGCGAGCGTCTTCAGGTCGGGCACTTCAAGGTCTGCGCCCGAATCGCCTTCTGCTGGGTTGCCCGAAGCGCTGCCTTCTTGACTTGACCCGCTGTGCCTGTTGACCCAAACGGCGTCAATGCCGAAGCTCTTCGCCGCCTCGATGTCCAGCTTTACGCTCTCCGCCACGTGAAGCACGTGCTCTTTCGGGATGCCCATGCGTTCGATCGCCATCCTGAAGTTATTGTGCGAAGGCTTGTATGACCCTGCCTGCTCCGCCGTGACGATGTAGTCGAGCTCAACTTCAAGCATTCGCGCCGTTCCCGCGAACAGATCATCGTCCACGTTGGATACTATGCACAGCCTGTACTTGGTCTTGAGCCGTTCTAGCGCATCAATTGTATCCGGGAACGGCTGCCAGCTACCCAGCGATTCGGCGAGGCATTCCACTTCCGTCAGTGACGGCACGAAGCCCAGACGAGTGCAGATGCCCCTGACCGTCGCGCGTAAGACCTCGCGGTATCGCTGGTACTCACCGGACTTGCCGCCCCTTTCAATATCGGCGTACAGATCAAGGAGCTCCCCATCGCTCACTTCCACACCGTGCGCTCTCGTCACCGGTTGCAGCGCGCTCAAAATCCCGGACTCCCAGTCGATCAGCGTCCCGTAGCAGTCGAATGTCAGCGCCCTGTATCTATCAAAATCCAGCATTCCCAATCCCGTCCTTTTCATGCCGTATAAAAATGTCAGTCCTCAGAAATATCCGATACTCGGCCTTCATCTTCAAGCTTAATTAGGTGCGCTCTTATCTGGCTCCGCGCCGTTTCCATCAACTGTGGATGTATATTCCCCGCATAGATTGCATCAAGCAGCGCGCCCACGCTCCGGTTGCCCGCCTCCACGAGCGACACAATTTGCCCCTCCCTCGCGAGGCGGTGGGTGATCAGCTCGTTCAGCTTGTCCTGTGGCGTATTGATGACAGGCCCATGCCCCGGCGCGATCATCCGCGAGTCAAATCCCTGCAACTTACGCATAGATTCGATATACGCTGCCATATCGCCGTGTTCAGGGCTGATCACCGTAGTCCCCGTGCCCAGTATCATATCCCCGCTGAACAGCACTCCCGACTGTCTGTGCAAGATGCACAGACTCCCCATCGTATGGCCCGGTGTGTGTATGAACTCCAGCGTAGCGTTCCCAAGCTCCAGCACATCCCCGTCGCCGACCGTGGAATCCACGCTTACCGAGTCGGAATTTTCGGAACCATCGGCATCACCGGCCATCCGCTGGTACGGCTCACCCACTGATCTTGCCGAAGAAAGCTCCGACATGATAGCCTCCCGCTCGGCATCATTGCAGGTGACCGCGCCTCTGGTCGCCTCGCGCAGCCGCGCCGCGCCGCCGATGTGGTCGCCGTGCCGGTGCGTCAGGACGATCGCCGCGACATCCGGCGCTCCTAACGACCGCCAGTGTCCAAGGTAAGCCTCTACCTCCTCGTCCTTCCCGTAAGCCGTGTCGATAATCGCCGCGCGCGCGCTGCCCACTACCAGATAGACATTCGGCGCATACACGCCCTCATGGGCCCCCTCTCCCACCACCATCTGATGCACGCCCGGCGCGATTTCCGTAATGCTAGTGTTCATTCTTTCTAGTCCCCTGTCGTGTCTGACACTTCATTCAACAATTACAATACATTGCAGATAACCCGCGAGCAATCCATATTCACCTATCCTAAAGGATTTCCCTTCAAACCTGTCAAATGACTGCTATATTCCCTTTGAAATCTTTTCTAGCAAGAGTATAATTCCCCGTGGCGTTAACGATGCCTTAACATAACTCTTGGAGAGGAGTGTACCGATGGACCCCGTCAACCTGTACGATATGGAAGCACTCGCGAAGCAAACAATGCCCCACAACATGTGGACATTCGTCGATGCCGCATCCAATGATGAAATCACCAAGCGCAGGAACAGGGATTCCTTCGACCGCATCCTCGTCAACGCGCGGTTTCTTACCGATGTCTCCGACAGAGACATTTCGACGACCGTGCTGGGCGAGAAGATCGACTTCCCGGTGATGATAGCCCCCACGGGCGGACAGCGCCAGGCGCACCCCGAAGGCGAGCGCGCTACTGCCACAGGGGCGGGTCGCGCGGGCACCCTCTACACGCTTCCGACAAGTTCAGGTTACAGCATCGAGGAAGTTGCCGAAGTCGCCTCCGGTCCTCTCTGGTTCCAGCTCTACCACCAGGACGACGAGGTTACGGAAATCCTCGTCAAGCGCGCCAAGCAAGCCGGCTACAAGGCTATTTGCCTCACCATCGACACCCCCGTCGGTAGCCCCAAGGAGCGGGATGTTCGCAACCTGTACCTGGCGCAGCCCGGGCTGCACTGGGGCAGTCTGCGCGACAGGCCCGACCTCATCAACCGCAGAAATGTAGGTGTTCCGGACCTCGCGGACTGGGCGCCGCCTGACTACGTGGGCCTCACCTGGGACAGGCTCGACTGGCTGCGAGACCTCACAGGATTGCCCCTCATCGTCAAGGGCATCCGCACCGTCGAGGACGCCATCCAGTGCGCCGAGTATGGTGTTGACGGCATCGTCGTCTCCAATCACGGTGGCAGGCAGCTCGACGGCACACCCTCCAGCATCGAGACACTCGCCCCCATCGCTGAAGCGGTCGGTGATCGCTTGGAGATCTATCTCGACTCCGGCGTGCGCCGCGGCCTGGACGTCCTGAAGGCGCTCTGCCTTGGCGCGCGCGCCGTACTGGTCGGTCGCCCGCTCTACTGGGGCCTTGCTTACGGAGGCGCGGACGGCGTGGAGCATATGCTCAAAATCCTGAAGGTCGAATTCGACCGCGCTCTGGCTTATGTCGGCTGCTCCAGCCCGGACGAGCTTCACCCAGATATTGTCGATCTCCCGGACACCAACTGGTGGCCGCGAAACTAGGCAATAGACTCAGCATTAGTGCAATAGACAAAATACATGGGCAGGATAGAGAGATACTATCCTGCCCATCATCTTTACAGGCTTCAGATTCAGAAATTGGACCCTATTCCACTAGAGTATCGCCCCCGCCTCCTGGAACTTCGCCACATCGTCCCAGTCGTAGCCCAGTTCGTCGATCAGCACCGCCTCCGTGTCCTGCCCGAGCTCTGGCGCTCCACGCACGATATCCGTCGGTGTATCGCTGTATGTCACCGGGAAGTTGCAGACGCGGATCGGCCCCATATCAGGGTGGTCGAAGTCCGTGATGAGGTCGTTCGCGATCACCTGTGGGTCGTCCTTCAGTTCTTCGACTCTCTGCACCTTGGCGTAGATGAAGCCGTACTGCCGGAAGATGGCGTCCCACTCGGCGAATGTCTTGGTGGCGAAGGTGTCCTCGATGAGCGTCAGCAACTCCGGCACGACTGCCGCGCCTTCCTCGACGCCCTCGAAGCGCGGGTCTTCAAGCACATGCGGAATGCCCAGCGCCTCTACGAAGGGCCGCCAGTACCGCTTTGGCTGCGGGTTGGACAGCCGCAACCAGCTCCCGTCCTTGCACAGGTATATGTTGTACATGTAGTTCCGCACATCCTCGCGGTTCAGCGTGGGCATGTGGTTGCCGATGAGCAGGTCCATGCCGATGGCAAGGCCCTGAAGCCACATCGTGCTGCTCATGTGCGACACTTCGACCTTCTGTCCGACGCCCTGGCTCTCCCGCGCCCACAGCGCCGACAGTATCCCAAGACAAAGGATGATGCCGCCAATCTGGTCTGACGGCGCGCCCCTAACCGATATTGGGTGCTTCGCCCATGGCGGGGTCGCCGACATCATGAGTCCAGCGCGCGCCTGTCCGCAGGCATCCAGGGAGGGCATCAGCGCATCCGGCCCTTTCGTCCCGAAGCCCGACGCGGACGCATATATCAGCTTCGGATTGATCTCTTTCAGCGTGTCATAGTCCATGCTCAGGCGCTCAGCGACGCCATTACGGAAGTTCTCTATGACAACATCCGCCTCTGCGACAAGCTTGTGTACAATCTCTCGCCCCTCCGACGTCTTCAGGTTGACCGCTATGCCGCGCTTGTTTCGGTTGCAGGTCTCGAAGTAGGCGTTGCGACCGTTCGGCATGCCAGCCTCCGCCGACTCCATCGAAGAGACGGCGCGCCCCACATCGCCGTCCAGGGCTTCCAACTTGATAACATCGGCTCCCATGTCTCCCAGCATTGACGCCGCCACGGGACCGAACTGCCACATCGTCCAGTCCAGCACTTTTACGCCCGCAAGCGGTCCGTATGGTTCAGCCCTCTGTGACAGGGTTGCATTTCCGTTCATATGTCCCTCCAAATGCGTACTAAACCATCTTGTGATTTGCGCCAAGTTTAGCACATCACTTCCACGCCAACACTTTCTTGCCCGCCCGTCTGCGATAAGGTATCCTGTCTGCTTGACAGTTAAACCCGAATCCAAGCGGAGGAATACCCCAATGAATACGATGCAAGCCGTTGCACGAATACTTAAGGAAGAAGGCGTCGAATGGATCGCCTGCTTCCCTTCTAACGAACTCATAGAAGAGGTCGCCAAGGTCGGCATACGAACGATAATGTTCCGGCAGGAGCGCGGTGCTCTAATGGCGGCAGACGGGTACAGCCGCCTCAACGACCGCAACAAGTTCGGCGTCGTCATCACCCAGGGCGGACCCGGCTCCGAGAACAGTATGGGTGGCCTCGCCCAGGCATTCGCCGACAACGTACCTATGCTATATCTGCCTGGCGGTTCCCCCGTCGCCCAGATGCAGGTGCGGCCCAACTTCTCCCCGGCCCGAACCTACCAGACCGTGTCCAAGTACAGCGAGGTCATTCTACAGCCCAATATGGTCAGCAGCACCATGCGACGGGCTTTCCACCACCTCCGCAACGGTCGTGGCGGCCCCGTCGTAGTCGAGCTCCCCGGCGATGTCGGTACCATGGAAGTTTCCGAGTCCGCGCTCAGCTACCAGCCGCCGAAGCGCCACCCGCAACTGCCATCGTCAGGCGATATCAAGGATGCAGTGAAGGCTCTTCTCGCAGCCCGCAAGCCGATGATCTGGTCAGGTATGGGCGTGCTGCTTGGCGGCGCAACCGAAGAGTTGCGCGAGTTCGCCGAACTCACCGAGATTCCCGTGTACTGCACGATGCCGGGCAAGTCCGGTTTCAACGAGCGTCACCCGCTTTCGCTCGGCTCCGGTAGCGGCGCGACCACGCAGCAGGCGCGTACATGGCTCAACGAGTCTGATGTGCTGTTCGCGGTCGGCTCCAGCCTCTCCATCACCGGCTACGGCCAGTCCATCCCCGGCGGCAAGGTGATGATTCACAACACCGAGAGCATCGAAGACCTGAACAAAGACTTTACAGTGGATATCGGCGTCCCCGGCGACGCAAAGCTCACCCTTCAGGCGCTCATCGAAGAGGTCAAGTCGCAGCTTGGTGAGAGCGGACGGCAGGGCAAGAACGGCGTTGCCGCAGAAATCGCATCCATACGCAACAGCTGGATGTCCGACTGGAACGGGTTGCTGAATTCCGATGCGACCCCCATCAGCACCTACCGCGTCATCGGTGAGCTTGAGCGCGTGCTTGACCACGACAATAGCGTCGTAACCCACGACGCCGGCGCGCCCCGCGACTCCATCATGCCCTTCTACACGGCTACCACGCCGCACAGCTACATCGGCTGGGGCAAGACCACACACCTCGGATACGGCATCCCTTTGATGATTGGCGCGAAGCTCGCCGCTCCCGACAAGTTCTGCCTGAACTTCATGGGCGACGGCGCATTCGGCATGTCCGGCCTCGACATCGAGACCGCCGCTCGTGCGGGCGCGCCCATCACCACCGTTGTCCTCAACAACGGCGGCATGGCGACATACCCGGGCGGCTACCCCACAGCCCGAGAGCTGTTCGGCACGACCGAGATGACTGGCGACTACGCCAAGATAGCCGAGGGCATGGGCGCTGTCGGCATCACCGTAACCGACCCCAACCAGGTCGCAGACGCCATCCGTCAGGCGCAGAACCACAACGCCGAGGGCCGCACGGTGCTGCTGGACATCCACAGCGACATGGAACCCCGCAAGTCGCGCCCTGAGTAATCAAAGCGTTTAATGTTTAATACGGATAGCGAAGGAAGACCCGCACAATGCGGGTCTTCTTGCTTGAGGTGCCCTGTTCTGATGTCAACAAGGACCGTCTCGCTGCTCCTTCCACTGGTAATAGGCCTGAATTTCATCGCATCCTGCACACTGATAGAGGATGTCAGGGGAGGGGGCGCACGGTTCTTTTCGTCAGGGCAATCCGAAGAGGATGTGTGGCGACACGCCGATGCCACCACGCACTCTGCCGAAGATGCAGATCGATTGCTAAATCGTGGCATCGCTTCAGCCAATGATGGGCGATACGACGAGGCAGTGGCCGATTTTGACGCGGCAATTGCTATCTCCGCTGACGATCTCCGCGCGTACCTGTACCGAGGCGTGGTCAGCGGTATTCGAGGAGACTACGAAAAGGCGATGGCGGATCACCAGATGGCTCTCAGGGTGGAATTGCTCTCACCGGAAGATGCTGCCATCGAGCACGAGCAGTGGCGTAGTTCAATCACAATGTGGACGATCTACCTGAGAAGTGGCGACTACGACAAAGCGATAGCAGACTACGACACCTTCACAGGGCTGAGTCCGGGCGAAGCGGATGCGTACATGTGGCGCGGATGCGCGTACTATCTCAAGGGGGAAGTGGACAGGGCAATCGTGGACTATGACAAGTCTATCGATATCAGTCCTGATAACGCTCTTGCGCTGTACAAGAGAGGTCTCGCTCATGTCCGTCTGAGCAATAGTTCTCAGGCAAATCAGGACTTTGCGCGGGCAATGGCAATCGGTTTTGATGAAGCGGCTGGCGAAAGTGGTGAAGCGGGGCAACAGAGTCAGAGCGGTTCACAGAACCTGTCGGAGCAGGCACAAGGCGTCTTCCACTACAACCGTGCCCTCGACCGCCTCAGCCGGGCCGACTACGACAACGCCGTCGCAGACATCGACAAGGCGCGCAAGCTCATAGACCCGCAGCTAATCCACCAGTACACCGATACCATGCACGAAGTGTATTTCCAGAGTGGCGTCGCCTACTACGATACGGGCTTATACAATGAGGCGGTGCTCCTGTTTGACAAGGCGCTGGATGTCGTCGCTGTGCCGTCTGACACTCCAGCCACAATTTACCAGCGCGGCCTGTCCCATTACCGCGCTGGAAGGCATCGGCTGGCTATTGCGGACTTCGACCGGGTATTGCATTTGGAGCGGGACTTCCCAGACGCCCCGCACTACATTGAGCTTTCACAGGAAGAACTGGCGAAGTAGCGGCGCTCAGATAACTCCGATAGGTGTGCTAGAATGGCTAAACCACACAAGAAGGCCCAACGCATGTTAGTTGACTACAAGCACATTATCACCATCGAACCCGGCAAGCGCAGCGGACAACCCTGCATACGGGGCATGCGTATCACCGTATACGACGTGCTCGAATACCTCGCAGGCGGCATGTCCGTCGAAGAGGTGCTGCACGACTTCCCGGAGTTGACGCGTGAAGACATACGCGCCTGCTTCGCATTTGCGGCCTCGCCTAAGTACAGAATTAAGTCGTACCATAAGGCATGAGGTTTCTGTTCGACCAAAATCTGTCTCGTCACCTCAAACATCTCCTGCAAGCCCTATATCCCGATGCCCTTCATGTGCAGGACATCGGATTAGATTCCATCCCTGACATCAACGTGTGGGAGCATGCCGAATCTGAAAATCTGGTCATCGTCACAAAGGATTCTGACTTTGTAGAAATGAGTTTACGGTTAGGGCATCCGCCAAAGGTGATTTGGTTAAATATCGGCAATTCCTCTACTGCGGATGCAGCTTCCTTGCTACGTGGCAGCCAAGACGAAATTCGCGCTTTCTGTGACGATGAAACCAGGTCCTTACTCACTCTACCCTGACAGACTCCACTGAAATAGTTGGCTTGAGCCTACCGCAGCGGCTCATACCCCTCAGGGTTCTCGCCCTGCGTGTCGCCCGTCGGCGTGATTCCCAGAACCAGCTCGTCTATCCACTGCCGTAGCTGCGTCTCCCGCATCACGCCCGCCCAGCGCCTCTGCACGATACCGTCCCGGTTGATGAAGAATGTAACCGGAATGCCGATTACACCATAGTCAATCGAGATGCTGCCGTCCTCGTCGCTCCCATTCGGATAGGAGATGGCGAATTCGCGCAGGTACGCCTCCGCGTCGGATTCCGCGTCCTGAATGTTGACACCGATGAACAGCACGCCGCGCTCGCCATACTCCTGCGACAGCCGCTCGAATATCGGCGCTTCCTGCCTGCACGGCCCGCACCACGATGCCCAGAAATTCACCACGACAGGCCTGTCGGCATAGTCTTCGGGCGTGAGCACGCCACCGCCGTAAAGCGGCATATTGATGCTCGGCGCGGGCTTGTCGATGCGCGTAGCGCCGCTGCGCCCTGTGACAGGGGAGCGGTTCGCCAGGCCCAGAGCGAGCAGAGCAGTGAGCGTGAACACTCCCGCTACCACTAATATGACTGCCAACACTCGTAGGGGGCTGACTCGGCGGGACGCATGGGAATCGGATTTGGTGCCGTTGCCAGACTCCATAGGAGGTTCGGCCGCCGTGTCGTCTTGGCGCATATTCATCGCTACCGCTGGCGCGAAACGCGCTTCAGCGAATGCGCGATGCTCATAATTTCGTTAGCGTCGATCCAGTCTATTGGTCCCGGCAAGACTTGAATCGCCATGTCCACGTCGCGCCCGCCGCTCACTCGGCACGTGAAGAACAGCGCAACCGACTTTTCGTAGTCCCACTCGGCCCTGTCCGGCCTTAGCGCCGGCCCGGCTATGATGCTGGCATCCGACCAGCCGCCAACCATGAAATACGCCGTCTGGTCGCCGACCTGCACGCTGTTGACCGCGTCCAGCGGACGTTCCCAACCAAGAGGGTCAGATGAAGCATCGGGTGAGAACTCTATTGGATAAGCCAGTATGATATTCTTGTGGTCCATCCGGTATATCTGCCTGATTTCGTTGTTGCTGGAAGACACGCCAGCAAGCTTGAAGCCGGCTGGCAGCTCGGTCGGATGCATGGCGAACCCCAGCTCCTCTAAGACCTCGCCGATTTCCGGTGGGGCTTCTGCCGGGTCTCCAAACGGCTCGCAGCTAATGTCTTCTTGCTCGATGAGCGTGGCGGTCGGGCTAGAGGGAGTAGCGAGAGAAGGCGCCGGCGCAGTCGCGACCGGCGTAGCGGGAGCCAGAGTTGGATGCGGCGTCGGCGCGATAGTTGGCGCAGCGATGGGAGGTGGGCTGGGTGCTGAGGTGGGGGTAGGTGCTGACGTTCTCGACGTGCATGCGGAAAGCAGGGTCGCCAACAAGAGCAGTATCCCCAGCCTATTCATCGCGTCCTCATTCACATTGGTCTCTGCCATTGTATCCGTTCGCAAGCCCTTTGATGACAGCAGAACAGTCAGCAATCCCGGACGATGCCGGAGCGGGCGAACACAAGAAATTTCAATTGACCTTCTTTTCGGCTATAAGTATAATCGGTTATTGGACTTTCGTAAATTTGTTTCAACGTCGCAGGGACGCCCTTGTGAGGATGCCAGTGCAGTACGCACCCCGGCGGCAAGTCTGAAAGCAACTGATATGCCTAAGAGAACTTATCAACCCAAGAAGCGTCGAAGGATGCGAGTGCATGGCTTCCGAGCGCGCATGAACACGAAGAGCGGTAGGAATATACTCAAGCGCCGAATGTTCAGGGGACGCCACAAGCTCACCGTGTAGCGTTTCTCGGTGCGCCGGCATGATGTGTGAAATCGCAGCGTAGCCGTTAGTGGCATCGTGAGCAGATATGCAGAAGCAACATCGCCTGAGAAAGTCGAAGGATTTCGCGGCGGTGCGGCGTGAGGGAAAGAGTTGGGCGGACAGGAGGCTCGTGCTGGTTGCGCGGCGCACGGAAGGCGAACACTGTCGTTTCGGTTTCTCCGTCAGCAAGAGGGTGGGCAACGCCGTGGTGCGCAATCGCGTCAAGCGTAAGTTGAAAGAGGCTGCGCGAGTCGAACTTCTGCCGCGCATAGAGCCGGGCTGGGATTTTGTCGTGATCGCGCGCAAAGACGCCGCCGATGCAGATTACCATCGCCTCAATCGTTCCCTGCAGCGGCTGTTCAAGCGAGCAAAACTGCTGACAGACCGGAGTTCGCCAGCCGCGGAGAGTAGGGCTTCCAGATGAAGGCAAATGCCCGCAATGACATCCCGGCGCCGAAGGGAGCGGGAACCAGATGATGCAAGCGGTTGCGCTGGGAGCCATTCGGTTCTACCAGCAGGCACTATCCCCCTATATTTCTGCCGGACTGTGCCGCCACGAGCCAACTTGCTCTCGCTATACCTACGAATCAATTGACAAGTATGGTGTCGTGAAGGGCGTATGGCTTGGTATCAAGCGGCTTGCTCGCTGCAGGCCCGGCGGCAGCAACGGCTATGACCCGGTGCCTTAGCAATAATTCCCTTCCCCCTTGATGGGGGAAGGATAGGATGGGGGTAACCGCAAGCCCCCGAAAGACAAGTATGACCAAGACACTTACACTGATTGCGCTGTCCTTGATGCTCGTTGCTCTAGTGGGCTGCGCCGGTCGCATTGCGACGCCGGAAGGTTGGTCTGGCGGCGTTGTTGATGGCGACACGCTCTACATAGGGACACGCGCAGGCGATGTAAGGGCGCTGGACATCAAGAATGGCGAAGAGATTCACGCGGGCTTCACACTGGTTGGCGAGGAAGCGCAGCGCGGCGTATATGGCACGCCTGCGATAGAAGAAGGCACGCTGTACTTCGGCGGCTACGATGGTTATCTGTACGCCCGTTTTACCCCTAGCCTCGACAAGAAGTGGGAAGAACCACTTTACGAAGACGAAACCGAAGAGGAGCCTACGCAAATCGTGGGAGGCCCTACACTAGCAGGAAATGTGGTACTGGTCGGCGCCGACAACGGCAAGGTCTATGCCTTTGATCAGGAGGTGGACGATCAGAACCGATGGTCCGTCACCAGGCGCTGGACTTTCCAGACTCACAACAAGGTATGGTCCTCGCCGCTCGCCGTCGGCGATGTAGTTTATGCGACTTCGCTCGACAAGAACCTGTATGCTATTAGCCTGGAAGATGGCGGCAAGCTTTGGAATTTCTCGACCAAAGGCGCAATAGCCTCCACGCCTGCCTTTGACCAAGAAACGTTATATGTCGGATCCTTTGATGGCGTGTTCTACGCCGTGAACGCTTCCGACGGTACATTGCTCTGGAAGTTCGACGGCGCAGACAGCTGGTATTGGGGCGCTCCGCTGGTCTATGGCGATAGCGTGTACGCGCCGTCGCTGGACGGCAACCTGTACGCTCTAGACAAGCGCACGGGCGACCTGCGATGGACTCTTGAAACGGAAGGCCCTATCGTGGGTTCACCCGCCGTCATATTTGATATGATAGCGATAGGTTCCGACGATGGCAGGCTTCACATCGTGCGAATCAGTGACGGCAATCCCGTTGACGTGTGCAATATGCGAACCGAGATTCGCTCGACGCTTGCGGTGCAGGACGATGTTTTATTCCTGAGCGCCAAGGATAAGACGATTCGCGCGCTGCGAATCAAGACTAACGGTAATCCGGACGAAGAATGGGTTCATAACCCTGATGAGGACATACCGGTTCTCAGGGGCCGTGCCCCGGACTGCTAGGACAAGATTTATTGTCATTCTGAACGGAGTGAAGAATCCCAAATCCGTGTACGGCTGAACCGCGACGACTTTAGATTCCTCGCATCGCTCGGAATGACAGAGATACTGACTGACTGAAACACTGACGAACTGAAAAACTCTTCATGCAGTTTCTCCAGATATTCATAGATATATGGAACCTGGCAATCATCGAGCCGATGATAAATTGCCTCGTGCTCCTGTACAGCGTCTCGTTCCTCAACTTTGGTATTGCCATCATCGCCTTTACGCTCATCGTGCGCATCGTGCTAATTCCTCTTACGGTCCGCCAGAGCCGGCAGATGCTGAAGATGACTCAGCTTCAGCCCCAGCTCAAGGAGATTCAAGAGCGATACAAGGATGACAGGCAGCAGTTGTCCCGTCGGACGATGGAGATTTACAAGGAGAACGGTGTCAACCCGATAGGCTGCCTTGGCCCCCTGTTCATACAGTTCCCCATCTGGATCGGCCTGTTCCAGGCGGTAATTCAGACTTTGCCATCCACACCTGAGCGCCTGGTGGGGCTATCGTCTCGCCTGTATCCGTGGCTGCCCGGCGTGAACGACGTCATACCTATCAACAACTCATTCCTGTGGCTGGACCTCGCACAGCCGGACACGCTTCCGGTGATGCCCGTTCTGGTCGGCGTTTCCATGTGGCTGATGCAGAAGACCACGTCGATGCCGTCCGCGGATCCTCGCCAGGCGCAGACCAACCGTATGATGCTATGGATGATGCCGATAATGTTCGGCTTCTTTACCACGACTTTCCCCAGCGGACTTGCGTTGTACTGGATTGTTTCCAACTTCGTGGGAATGATAATTCAGGGCTTCGTAACGGGCTGGGGTCCACTTACGGATATGCTGAAGTTCAAGCGTGAAGAGCCTGTGCCTGCGGTGGCGGGCGCGCCTACGTCCAGCGGCGCAGTGGCGACTTCCGATGCAGAGGAGACAACCAGCGATGCCGACGGTAGAAACAACGGGAAAAACACCCGAAGAAGCAATCGAGGCCGCGCTAGACCAGCTAGGCGCAGGTCGAGACGAGGTGGAAATAGACGTCGTTAGCGAGGGCAGGGGAGGCTTGCTTGGCATTGGCAGCGAGCCGGCGGTCGTCCGTGTGACGCTCCCGGAAGCAGAGGACGACTCCGGCGATGATGATGAGTCCGACGATGAGGCGCAGCCGGATGCTCTGGCGGAATTCGCCGCGTTTGCAGACGATTCTGACGACGACTATGATGACTTTGACGACTACGAGGAAGAGGAAGAAACATCCGAGGTTGTCAGCGTCGGCTACGATGTGCTGAGCACGCTTCTGGGCAAAATGGGCGTGTCGGCGGATGTTTATCTCAGAGAGCCGTACACAGGCAGCGATGAAGGCCCCGTTTTCGAGATCGAAGGCGATGACTCTGGCCTGCTCATCGGCACGCGCGGCGAGACCCTCCGCGCTCTGCAGTTCATCGTGAGCTTCCTCGTAAGCCGCAGAATGGGTGAGCGCACCAACCTGATGGTCGATGTCGAAGGATACCAGCAGCGACGCTACGACTCCGTGGCGAATCTAGCGAGGCGCGTGGCGCAACGCGTAGCGCAGCGCGGCAGGCCAATTCCTCTTGAGCCGATGCCCCCAAACGAGCGCCGCCAGGTCCACATGGCGCTCGCGGACCGAAACGATGTAGTGACCGAAAGTGACGGCTACGGCGATAGGCGTAAGGTCGTCATTCATCCAAAGTAAATCTTCAAAAACGCGGCGGCTCCTGACGGCGCTTGCCCTTCCCGTGCCGAAGACCCGATGACACCCTCATCATTCAAAATAAGCCGGCTGATCTGGTTGATCTTAGGCGCGCTTGCTTTAGTGCTACTTCTGTACCAGCTGAGGGGCGCCCTGCTTCCTTTCATAGTGGGTGGCGCACTAGCCTATATCCTCGACCCGTTCGTCACTTGGCTCGAGCGGCGCATCCCCTGGATGTCCTCCCGTCCCGAACTCAAACGTGTCATTCTCATTGGGATAATCTTCCTTATTGCTGCCGTCGTCGCTATCCTCGCACTGGTCGCAGGCGTGACGATCTTGATCCACGAGATTCGTGCCTTTATCAGGGAGCTTCCTCAGCTCATAGAGGCATCCCGCGCCACGATTCAGAGTGTGGACGCTCAACTGGCCGCCCGCTTGCCGGAAGAAGTTGTCGCATTAATCCACGACGCGGCTCAGGACCTGGGTAGGCAAATAGTCGGGGCGGCTCAGGTCTTCGCTGTGCGTACGTACGGCGTCATCTCACAGACGATGTCGCTGCTGCTTGGCTTGGCGATGGTGCCGCTGATTCTCTTCTACATTCTCAAGGACAGAGGAAAGATTATAGAAGGGATGTTGAACACGCTTTCCCCACAGCCGCGTCAGCACACACGCAACGTTCTCAGCATCCTGAATGGCGTCTTCAGTGCGTACATACGTGGTCAGCTGATGCTTGGCGTGATGGTTGGCGTGATGGTATTTCTGGGACTATGGGCGTTGGGAGTGCCATTCGCCCCGGTGCTTGGACTTGTCGCGGGGATCACTGAGCTGATTCCGGTGATTGGTCCGTGGCTCGGCGCCATACCTGGACTGCTGGTCGTTCTCGCTACTTCCCCCGATAAGTTCGTCTGGGTAGCGCTGCTCTATCTTGGAGTGCAGTTCCTGGAAAACTCGCTGCTTGTGCCACGGATCCAGAGTGAGTCTCTCAACCTTCATCCGGTGATGGTGCTTGCCGCGCTCATCGTAGGGAGTGAGGTTGCCGGACTGTGGGGCATGATTCTTGGGCCACCACTTGCCGCCGCCTCACGCGAGGTACTGCTGTACTTCCTGGGGGTCTGGCGCAGCGAGGATGGCGACGGCCTGCCATCGCCCGATACGCCGGATGAAGCGGATTCGGTGGATGATTCCCATGATCCTGTGCCCGCATCCGAATCTCCTAGCCAAGGTTAGTCCGCTTTTGGCATTACCTGAAAGTTATGCCTAATGTTGCGCCAGTTTATATCAGAATGGTATAATTCGTGCTCGCTGAGAAGTGATTAATCTTCAGATGGCTGGTTAGATGTTTCGACATCCCTATGTTCGACAAATGGAGTATTTGATGGGGTAAAATATCGGCTTGTGTCGCTCATCTTGTAATTGGTAAGCACAGTGGCGAACCTGCATATATCAATGGACACATCTGAGTAGATTCTGACTGCTGGATTTCGTCTGGATTTGGTCGGACTGCTCGAATGCAGGAAGATATAGACAAGATCTGAAATATGGCAAAAACACATCGAACTCGATTTCATGGTTGGAGGGAATAGTTTTGGTTACGTGGACCCCAGATCCGACATTTTATCCATCGCCTAAGATGGCAATGGAAGCCCCGCAAGAGGAACTCGCGTATGTTGCAATAGTCAGCCCGCCGGGATCGGGCAAGCCTGATTCTGTGGGCGTGATGGATGTCTCCCCGGCATCGGACACTTATGGCGAACTTGTTGGGAGGCTTGAGCTACCCAATGTTGGCGACGAACTGCACCACTTCGGATGGAACGCCTGCAGCGCGTCGCTCTGCCCAAATATGCCGCATCCCCATGTGGAGAGGCGCTACCTGCTGTTCTGTGGCCTGCGCTCCTCGCGCATCTATGTCATAGACACGAAGCCGGACCCGCGCAACCCCACTATCAAGCGGATTATCGAAGCCGACGAGCTTGCGGAAAAGGCCGGTTACAGCCGCCCTCACACGGTTCATTGCGGACCCGACGCCATTTACATCAACGCGCTGGGCACGCCTGACGGCGGTGGCCCGGGCGGTGTCTTCAGGCTCGATCACGAAACCTTCGATGTCAGGGGCGCGTGGGAAGCCGACCGCGGCGAGCAGTTCCTGTCATACGACTTCGTATGGCATCTGCTACACGACACCATGATTACCAGCGAATGGGGCACGCCCGAGATGGTGGAGTCCGGCGTGGTGCCGGAACTCCTGCTCGGCAGGAAGTATGGTCACCAGCTTCACGTCTGGGACGTTGACTCGCGCAAGCTAAAGCAGACGCTCGATCTCGGCGACGATAACCAGATGGTTCTCGAACTGCGCCAGGCGCGCGACCCCCGCAAGACATACGGCTTCGCGGGCGTGGTGACCAATGTCGAAAATCTATCCGGATCCATCTGGCTCTGGTACCAGGAAGGCGACGAATGGAAGATACAGAAGGTCGTCGAGATTCCCGCTGAGCCAGCCGATCCAGAGGACCTGCCGCCGCTTCTTCAGGGCTTTGGCGCAGTCCCTCCGGTTATCACCGACATCAACCTGTCACTTGACGACAAGTTCCTGTACGTCTCATGCTGGGGGACGGGCGAGTTCCACCAGTACGACGTATCGGATCCGTTCAACCCGGTGCTGACCGGAAAGGTGCAGGTCGGCGGTATCATCAACAAGGCGGCACACCCCAAGGCGGCCGGAGAACTGAACGGCGGCCCGCAGATGGTCGAAGTCAGCAGGGACGGGCAGCGCATCTACATCACCAACTCGCTCTATGTCGCGTGGGACAACCAGTTCTACCCTGAAGGCGTGAAGGGTTGGGCTGTCAAGGTCAACGCTTCGCCGGATGGCGGAATGTCACTGGACGAGGATTTCTTCATGGACTTCGGCGACGAGCGCGTACACCAGATAAGGCTTCAGGGCGGAGATTCGTCGTCAGACACTTTCTGCTTCCCCAACTAGCAGATTACCGGGTAAGTTCTGAAATGCGCGGCGGGAGTTGTCCAATGACAACTCCCGCTTTCTTTGGCTTTAGGCGCTCAGCAGGCGCGCGCTGCTTTTCGGAGGCACGCCGTTGGACCTGAGAGATTTCGTTCCGTGGCTGGCTCTCGTTGGTTTCGGCGCGTATCATGGCATCAACCCCGCTATGGGCTGGCTGTTCGCGGTAACGCTCGGCCTGCAGGAAGAGAATCGGCGCGCCGTCTATGGGGCGTTCGTTCCCATCGCGCTGGGGCACACGGCGTCAGTCGTCCTTGTAGTTGCGGCTCTGGTACTCGCCGGCATCATCGTGCCTCTTACCCCGCTCAAGATAATCGGCGCGGCGGTTGTCATCGGGCTTGGCGTATTCAAGCTCCTGCGCCCTCTTTCGCATCCGCGCTGGGTCAGGATGCGCGTGGGCTTCCGCTCGCTGATAGCGTGGTCGTTCCTGATGTCCTCGGCGCACGGCGCGGGGCTGATGCTCGTGCCTATACTCTTCACGCTGCCTCTTCCGGGGGTCTCGCCGGACGGCATAGACCTGGCAGAGCTGGAGCATGTCGAATACATAGGCATCGGCGGCGCGCCAAGCCCAGCAATGCTTGTGTCGCAGGTCACGGCGGTCGCCATTCATACGCTGGCGATGTTCTCTGTGATGGCGGTAACCGCGATCTTGGTTTTCGAGAAGGTAGGGCTCGCGATTCTGCGGCGGGCGTGGTTCAACGTGGACAGGGTGTGGGCAATCAGCCTTGTTGTCTCCGGCGCGGTGACGCTGGTGCTGTAGAGATCAACAAGAGACTCTGAGATTGTAGGGCATTGTTTACCTAGTGGGAACCGAAGTCGTGCAAGGTTGACTTATGGTGCATTCTGGCGATGTACACATCTCCATCGTTTTGAACCACCTACGCGATATACCAGTTTCTGTCAGAGAATTCGATAGTACCAGGCCGATTCGGGAAATAATCGGCTCTGAATTTGTTCTCATCGTCAACGCTTGGGTCCATAAGAATTGAGTACAAGGTCAAGAGTGCTGAAAGATACAATTCGTCTTGTCTGTCGTAAGAGTTCAGCAGCCGTTGCACCGACTCAGCCAGAATGAGTCTGGGCATCACTTATCTTCTCCAACAACTCATCCTGCGTCACAACCACATACTCCCCACGGTCTATTTCAGCGAACCCTTCCATCACATCTGTTATCAATTCTTCAGAGCGCAAGCTGTCCAGTTCTTCCTTATTGCTCTTAGGCATGACCTGTTCCGTATCTCTTGTGGTCATTTCGCCCCTCCTTGCTGCGCCATTATACATCATCAAACCCAGTCAGCTCCGCAGCCTTTCAAGCCGCCTCCGCGCCCTTTGCAGCTGCACGGCCGTGTTGATGATGGACAGGTGCGAGAACGCCTGAGGGAAGTTCCCGAGCATTTCGCCTGAGTGCGGATCTATCTCCTCGCTCATCAGGCCGAGATCGTTCGTGTGCTCCAGCAGACGGTCGAACAGTTCGGTTGCCTCATCGAGTTCGCCGAGCATAATGAGGTTGTCGCACAGCCAGAAGGAGCAGATGTTGAACGTGCCCTCGTCGCCGGGCAAGCCATCATCGAATCCCCTGTAGCGATAAACAAAGCCCTGCTCAGACGTGAGTTCGTTCTGGGTTGCTCGAATGGTGGCGAGCATACGCGGGTCGTCCGCCTTGATGAATCCGATCAGCGGCAGCATGAGGTTCGCCGCGTCAAGGAGATCGCTGCCGTAAGACTGCACGAAGACGCCGCGTTCTTCGTTGAATCCATTTGTGAGAATCTCTTCGCGTATCTCGCCGCGCACTCTCTCCCACAGTTCCCTGTCGCCGTCCAGGTCGAGCGCGTTCACCATCTTGATTGCGCGGTCCAGAGCGACCCAGCACCAAGCCTTGGAGAAGACATTGTGCTGCCGACCCGAACGCGCCTCCCAGACGCCCTCGTCCGGTTCGCGCCAGTTCTCCAGCACGAATTCAACCACGCGAAGCAGGTATGACCAGTATTCCTTATCGATAGGGCCGATGAAGCGGCGGTACAGGTGCGCGGAGTCCAGTAGCTCGCCGAAAGCGTCAAGCTGAAACTGGTTGTATGCGCCGTTGCCGATTCGTACAGGCGCGGAGTCCCGATAGCCTGAGAGTCCGGGCAGTATGACCTCGGTCAACCGGCGCTCGCCCCCCAGTCCATACATGATGTGCAGATCTCGCGCACGACCGACGGTTGCCCACTGTATCCAGTTCCTGAACGCCTGGGCTTCGCTCTGGTAACCCAGGATGTGCAGTCCGTATATTGCGAAGGAAGCATCCCGAATCCAGGTGTAGCGATAGTCCCAGTTGCGCTCTCCCCCGATCAGTTCGGGAATGGATGTCGTGGGTGCGGCGACCATGCCGCCGGACGGCGCGTAAGTGAGAGCCTTCAGCGCGAGCGCGCTCCGCAGCACATTGTCCTTGTATGGGCCGTCGTAGGTGCAAATTTCACTCCAGTCCTGCCAGTATTGAATCGCCTCCGCGAGGCTGTTCTCGATCTCGGCGCTGTTCAGCGAGCCTGCATCGTAAGAGAAGCGTGACTCGTAAGTTACGATGGCGAACGCCTTCTGCCCTTTCCGCAGGATGCCCTCGGCAACAAAGCCACCTTCGACCATCCGCAGCGGCACCGAGCAATACAGAGAGATTGCCCCCGAGCCTCCGTGCGCGAACCCGATATTGGGTCGTTCCATGTGTAGATGCGGGACCACACTCCCATACTCGAAGCGGGGGTGGCATTGCAGCGTCATGTCAATGCTTCCCTCGATGCACTCGATGATGCGCATAATCTGGTGCGACTCGCCGACCTTATACGGCTCGATGGGGGCCTCCTCGTCGTGATGTACGGGCATGAAGTCGGTCAGCCGGGCGCGACCGTTCACTGTGGTGAACGTGGTCTGGAGCACGTTAGTGCCAGGTATGTACTCGCGCGTGACTAAATGGGCGTTGCGGGGCGCTATCCTGAAGTATCCGCCCCTGTCCCAGTCCAGCAGCCTGCCAAAGATTGCGTCGCTGTCGAAGCGCGGGAAGCAGCACCAGTCCACCGAGCCCGCAGTGGAAACCAGCGCGCACGAATGCATATCACCGATAAGGCCGTAGTCTGAGATGGCAGGGTATTCGACTTGTGACACCATATTCCACCTGGGCGGCTTGCCGACATTTCAGCGGCTAAAGCCTCGAATTCGCACTTGTCCAAACATCTATGTGTCCATTTTATCGCAATTTGAGACCGTGGTTGGTACGAATTCTCAAACGTACTTAGTGAAGGCGAACCGGCTCCAGTAGTCGGTCATCACTTCGTTCCAGGACTGCGATAGCGTTCGCCAGGGGAAGTTGGCCGCCTGTTCCTGCGGAGTGAGATTGCCAAATGCGGGATCGCGCAGCGAGTCCGTCAGGAATGTGAGCCAGTGGCGGTTGAGAAAGGCCGGCAGGTGTCGCATCCACACTCCGTCCAGTCGGTTGTGTTGCCTGTAGCCTTCCATGAACGGCGTAAAGAAGTAGTCGAGAAACTGTGTGTCAATCATGGAAGTACCTGCCGTCCAGTAATCGTACTCGCCCCTGCGGAAGTGGTACTGCTGGCAGTTCACCACGTTGATGATGACTGTCGTGAAGTCCGAGATGAACCAGTCGTAGTGCGTATTGTCGAAGTCGAATGGCAGGATGCTGCCTTCGTGATAGAAGAAGTTCCACTGGTGCAGGTCGGAGTGTATGAGGCCGAAACAATCACGGTCCGTCGGCAGCGTCAGCAGCCAGTCGCGGGTACGGCGTGCCTTCTCTCGGAATGCAGGATATTCGTGGTACAGGTCCAAGTCCATATTCCAGTCGGCATCCTCGTGCCAGAAGCGACGGCGAATGCCCTCGTCCGATGGCTCGTAGTCCTTTGTAAGCGCGTGCATCCTGCCGATAACCGCGCCCCATTCCTCGAACATCTGTGGAGTCCAGGCGCGCCAGTCCACAAGCCTTCCCTCAGCCTTTTCGTAGGCAACGACGATGAACTCGCCGACTTCTGCCTCTATCGTTTCCACCAGGTTGCCCCGAAGCGAGGGTACGGCGCGAGGCACGGTTACGCCCCCGTCCGCAAGGAAGTTGATGAACTCCAACTCGCCGAGTATATTGTGCGGCTTGCGGTGGATGGTATGTGTAATCTTGAGAATGTATGATGCGCCGTATCGCTTGCAGTCGTACACGTAGCTGTGGCTTGCGTCCGGCAGGACCTCCATTGAGACAGGTGTGAAGCCGAAGCGTCGCATCGCTTCACTGCGTATATCGTCAGTGTATAGGTGCTTGAAGTGTTGAAGCATTGAAAAAGGCTGGAGTGACCTATGGGCTATTCGCCTGACTTGATGAAGTCGGCGATGCGCTCACCGATCATCATGGTCGTAACGTTCGTGTTGGCGCGCGGGCAGTCGGGCATGATCGAAGCGTCCGCGATGCACAGGCCGTCAAGGCCGTGAACGCGCCCGTGCTGGTCGACGACCGCCATCGGGTCGGATGCCGGGCCCATCTTGCATGTGCAGGATATGTGGTGCATCGTTGAAACCGTGCGTCGAATCCACTCGTCCAGCGCGTCGTCCGATGCTAACTGCTCAGCCGTCGGCTCATGCGGCGAGTCAATTATCTGCGCCAGTTCGGGATGCTCCGCAAGCCTGTGCGCGAGGCGGACGCCGCTCCGAAGACGATCTATGTCGAACGGATCGCTGAGGTAATTGTAATCGAGCGCGGGCTGTACGTTAGGGTCAGCCGATACGACGCGCAATTCCCCGGCGGACAGGGCGAGATAGACACCGACGGACATGACAAGCAGGCGCAGTTCTGAGTTGAAGCGCATCACTTTGATCATGTCGTTTCGCAGGTGCGAACCTTCGGCAGTGTAGCGGAGGGCGACCTTCTGCGCCCCCACGCCGTCCGGTGGAATCGGGAATTCAGGCTTGCAGTGCCAGAGCGCGTGTACAGCCGGATGGTCCCGAAGGTTCTTGCCTACGCCGGGCAGACTGTGTGCAACGGAGATGCCCGCGGCTTCAAGTTGCTCCGCCTCTCCTATGCCGGATAGCATCAGCAGGTGAGGCGAGCCGACCGCTCCCGCGCTCAGAATTATCTCGTCAGCCTCGACATTGAACCGCTCCCCGCCGCTCTCGACCTCGACGCCTGTCGCTCGCGTGCCATCCGGCGACAACAGAACGCGCTGCACGGCACAGTTGGCGCGAATCGTGAGGTTGAGGCGATGTCGGACGGGATTGATGTAGCCGAGCGCGGTGCTCCAGCGTATCCCGTTCGGGTTATTGAGCGCGTAGGGTCCCACTCCGGTCGCGTCCGGGTGGTTGTGATCCGGGTTTGCCGGAAAGCCCGCGTCAAGGCATGCATTGTAGAACGCAATCTGGTCAGTCAAGAGGTCTTCGAGCCTGTGCCGCTTGGCGATTATGGGCCCGTCGCTGCCGTGAAAGTCGTCCTGGAAGTCCATGTCGGTTTCGAGCTTGCGAAAGTAAGGCAGCGCATCCTCGTAGCGCCACTCGTCGTTACCCAGTGAGACCCAGTGTTCGAAGTCGTCAGGGATGGCGCGCAGGAAGACCTGTCCGTTGATGGCGCTGGTGCCGCCCATCACCTTGCCGCGCGGGACGTCCATAGGCGGCGCGTTGTCGGTCGCTTTGCCGGTGAACAGCCAGTTATGGCGGTCCTCAATGTTGAAGAAATCCGCGCCCGTGCCAAGCCCGAGCTTGATGTCGTCAGGCATGGCGTCGAAGTCAGGATAGTCACTCCCTGCCTCAAGCAGCAGCACCGAGCGCGCTGGATCTTCAGAGAGACGCGCGGCGACCACTGCGCCGGCAGAGCCTCCTCCTATTACGATTGTGTCGTATCGCATTGCGGTATATTAACACACTCAAGTGCCGGTCAAGTGCCTCGTCCGACTTCGCTCCGCTTGCGACGTGACCGCCAGCGAGCGCCTCCCGCCAACGCGATTGGAGACAGGAGCAGCGCGAGATTCGCAATGCCCGTCAGAGGCGACAGCGGCTTCGGGGACTCGCTGCACGCGCCACCCGGTGGCGTATCGCTCACGCCGGGCTGGACTGCGGTCGGTGGCGGAGGCGCGGGCGTGTTTCCTGCGGCAACCACCGCTGCGGGTGTGTCGGTGGGCGCGGGTTCCGGCGCCGTAGTGGGCGGCACTGGCGTCTCCGTCGGGGGCACCACAGTTGCCGTGGGTACTGGTGTATTCGTGGGTACGGTCGTGTTAGTAGGCACCGGAGTCGCTGACGGTACGGGGGTGGAAGTAGGCGGCACAGGCGTGTTAGTCGAAGGCACAGCAGTTGCCGTAGGCACTAGCGTATTTGTAGGAACGGGCGTATCCATAGGTGCCGGAGACGCAATAGGTTGCGGCGTGTCAGTAGGCGGCACAGGGGTATCCGTAGGCGCCAGTGTGTTGGTAGCCACGGGAGTCTGCGTCGGCACAGGCGTTTCTGTGGCGTTGGGCGTCGGACTTGGTGTAGGTGTCGGGGAGCGCGCCGGCCCCGACCGGATGTTGATCCCCAGTCGAACGGTCGCGGTGCCTCCATTGGACACGATTACCATATCATCGGAATAACTACCTGGTTGGAGGTCGCCTTTTACTCGAAGAGTTACGCCGCCATCCCCTGTGACTGGACCGGTTGGGCTGACGAGTTCCATCCAATCGGGCACGGACTGAACTTCCCATTTCAGGGTAAGTCTTCCGATATTGGTTACACTGAAGCTCGTTTCAGGACGCTGCGACGTCTGATCCAGCACAGATCCAAATTGAAAATCGGCTGGTCCCACCCTTATATTGGCGCCTTCCAGTACCTTGAAAACAGCCGCGTCTGAGCCGGCGGGATCAATTGAGTCGAACGGCGACGACCCGAAATCGTTGGCATCCCGCAGTTCTACGCCGACTCTGTAGTTTCCGTCCACTGCGCCGAATGGCACCCGCCACAGGAACTCAAGATTCCCGGACGTGTCGTCATCCGGCACTTCAATAATCGGGTCGTCTCCGGTTGTACTGCTGTCGTAAATGATGGCGTTGGTAGGGCTGACGATGGTGAAAGTTACCCTGTACTGAACATCGGTGCCCCCGTTGTTGTCGATGCGATACCTGATGCTTACCGTATCGCCGGCATCTACCTGCCTCGGAGTGTTGATGTTGAAACTGTCGATAACACCGCTGGCGTGCCTGTTTATCCTGCCACTGACCTTCACAACATACTCATCGGCGTTGGCGGTGATGACCACGTCTTCGTTCGCGAAGTCGCCGAATAGCACGGTATTGCTGACCTGTAAGATGATGTAGCCGTTGTTGGTGACCTCAATCGAACGCGACGGGTCCTGCGGGTCCGGCTGTGGCTCCACTAGATTGAGCCATTTCGTAGGCCATTCGGTAACGCGCCATTTCAGGTCGCCTGCCTGCCGATTAATGGGAGCAATGACAATGAGGTCGCTGCGAGGCGTCTCCTCGTCATTGATGTTGCCGAAGTCTATCCGCCGGTCGGAAAGAAGAACGTAGTCTGAACCGTCATTTACTCTGAATTCACGTCGCAGGTAGTGCTCTATTCGGTTCGGATCGTCCGCAGGCCTGATTTCGACGCGGAAAGTGTACTGTCCCGCAGGAAAATCGTACGGAACGTTCCAGGTGACAGCAGTTTCGCTTTCCTCACCGGGTTCCAGAGTTACGGCTGTCAAATTAGCGGGGTCGTCGCGGCTGTCAATTATGGTGCCGGCTCTGAGACTATTGATCAAGAAGTTTAA
This sequence comes from Dehalococcoidia bacterium, assembly GCA_965203955.1. Lineage (GTDB taxonomy): Bacteria > Chloroflexota > Dehalococcoidia > Lucifugimonadales > JADFKI01 > Bin90. The sequence goes on from OZ241923.1 coordinate 2,005,879, forward strand.
TGTGTATTCCGCAAGATAGTCGGGGTCGTCGATGTCGAAGTCGTCAGGGTCCCTGAGATCTTTCAGTTCGAGTTCCCCATTTATGCGCGCGCCTCGGTCGAACGAACTCCTGATTGTGTCTTCGAAGTCGCTTATCATCGTGATCCGCTGAATACGCACCTGAAGCCCTCCAGACTGCGAGGAAGGAGCGGCCTGTGTGGTTGCCGTTGTCACGAGAGCGCCGGACGCCGCCGCCAGCAAGCCAAATGCCCCCAGCCACCTTGCGGCATGGGCGGACCGGAGTTTCAGGCGCGTGCGTAGCGCAGCTATCGGGAGAATGGGCATTTACTGTTTCCTGGATGGCCGCAACGTTTGGCCAGCCCCTGCGCGAGAATGCTAAGTGACCGGTGAGTTATGCCGAGCATTATATAATCTAAACGGTAAAAGCACAGGTCATATTTTAGCCTATACAATGCGGATGTGCTAAAATTGTCCGATGTGCGGTCACATATTTTCGGCACACAGATCTGGTTTTCCGGCGCAATTTACCGATATGTGCACCGCTACAGCCATCAGAATTGAGTAAAGCCCTGACAAATACTGTGAAGACGGAGGAACGGCAAAGTGAACCTGCGAACTCCCGGCCCCATACCTGTGCCTGAAGACATCCTGGAATCTATGTCTTGGCAGATGATCAACCACCGAGGCCCTGAGTACAAGGACCTGCTGTTTCGCACCACCGAGGGCGTGAAGCGGGTATTCGAGACAAAGAATGACCTCTACATCATGACCTCTTCGGGTACGGGAGCGATGGAGGCGGCGATAGTGAACACGCTGTCTCCTGGGGACAAGGTAGTGAACGTGTGCGTCGGCGTGTTTGGCGAACGCTTCGGCGAAATTGCCGAGTTGTTCGGCGCTGAGGTCATCAGCCTCGACTTCGAGTACGGCACTGCGGCTGACCCGGATAAGATACGGGAGACGCTCAGCGAGAACCCGGATGTGAAAGCCGTGCTGGTTACGCACAACGAGACATCTACGGGTGTTACGAATGACCTTCAGGCAATTGCCGCGGTTGTGAAAGGCGAGTTCGACAAGCTGCTTCTGGTTGACGGCATCAGCAGCGTGTGCTCCATTCCCATCAGCACGGATGCGTGGGACTGCGATGTGGTTGCCACGGCGTCGCAGAAGGGATGGATGCTCCCGCCGGGTCTGGCGTTCATCAGCTTCAGCGAGCGCGCCTGGGAGGCGCACGCCGAGGCGAAGATGCCCCGATACTACTTCGACATGGCGATGTACAAGCGCTACTACGAGATCGGGCAGCCGCCGTACACCCCTGCGATCTCCGTGATGTTCGCCCTTGACGTCGCGCTGAAGCGCATCCTCGACGAGGGGATGGGCAGCATATACGAGCGGCATGCGACGATTGGCAAGCTGACGCGCGACGGTGTAAAGAAGCTGGGACTCACGCTATTCCCAGATGAGAGTGTCGCTTCCGACACCGTAACCGCGGTGAATGTTCCCAAAGGCGTTGATGGCGGGAAGCTGGTTGGTACACTTCGGGACGAGCATGGAGTTATCCTGACGGGCGGTCAGGGATCACTCGGCGGCAAGATATTCCGCATCGGGCATCTCGGCTACACGACCGAAAAGGAAATCCGCGAAGTGCTGGACGCAATCGAGGTCACGCTTAACTGAACGGACCGTGGAGCGGCGATATTGAGCTGACCCTCTCAATTGCCTGAATAAGCAGTCTGTTCATTTCCGATACATGACTGTCCCGTGAAGACGGTCGTGCCGCGCGAGGCTGAATTATGACGATTCCAGAGATGCCGCAGATGCCGCAAATGCAGCAGGCGATTTCAAGACTGCGTTTGCTGCTGGCATCCGTGAGGGCGAAGGAGGATGAACTGGACGTGCTCGTGCGTCAGTTCCGTAGGCAGCTTGAGCGCGCGCCGCGATACGCGATACACGGCGGGAACCCCCTTGAAGTTACCCTGAACCTGATGGGAGAGATTCAGGAACGTCTCGACGTGGTGGAAAGGCAGAGAGAGCACCTTGCGGCGATACGACGACAGGCGGAGACCGAACTGGAAGCATTAAACATCACGGAGAGAGTGTCCAAGGCGAAAGAGGAGCTATCGCAGCTGCGCAAGAAAAGGAATGACGGCGAAGAAGTTGACGTGGCTCGTATCGCCGAGTTGGAGCGCTTTATCGAAGAGGCGAGCATCAGGGCAGGGGAGGCGATTACCGATAACTTCAACGCGCGCAGACTCTGAGAGAGACTATCTCATTGCAGAGTCCACATAAGCCCCCTAGTCGACACGAAACACATGCGCTATACTGCTTCACCAAGTATCAGCGAGTGAAAGTGATACCTTAATGACTAGCAAATGCGACTATAGCAAGGTGAGTTCCATTGTCGGTGAAACTCTCGCAGAGCGATTTGCAGACGATTTCGTATTTGACCCAATAGTGGTAATACCGGATACCGACTATCTGGATGAAGATTTCAAGTATCTGAGAATTTACATCGTATTCGATGGTGATCAGGCACGCTTGGATCCCGGCTGGACATCAGGTCTGATTAGACGCATTATTCCGAAGCTGATGGCAGAGGGGGTGGATGAATTCCCAAGTCCCTCCTTCGTCAAGAAATCAGAGTGGCCCAGGATGGAGAAAAAGTTGCGGAAGACCGGAAAGTTGGAAAGTGCGTCCGCTTGATCTGGTTGGGACCTCTAGGGATCTGGCACAAGTTTCGAGAGGCAGGCCTAGAGAAGCAAACTTACGCAGAGCGGTTAGCACAGCCTACTATGCATTGTTCCATTGTCTAGCAGAGTGTAGTGCCAACTTACTCGTTGGAGGGTCCGGCTCAGACCGGAGTCAGCCCGCTTGGAATCAGACATACAGAGCTCTGAATCATGGGAATGTGCGAATGCGATGCGAGAATCGAAATTTCATCGCTCGCTTTCCCATCGACATTCAGGATTTTGCGAACATGTTCGTAGATATGCAGGCCAAACGGCACAGCGCAGACTACGACCCCGATGCCACCTTCTCTCTGTACGACACGATTCAGGATATAGACGATGTCGAGAACGCGATAATTCGCTTTAATGGTGCTCCACGCAAAGACCGACGTGCGTTCGCCGTCTATGTCTTGTTTCAAAAAGGCGCTAGGGAAATGCAAGAGGCGGTTCAGATTTCTGAACCGCCTCTTATCTTATTTGTGCATTGAAGGCCTTGGTCTGTGCTAAGCCGGCGCTGGCGCGGCTTCAGCAGTTGCGGCACCATCCGCGTCAGGGTCGAGAATGTCCTTCAGTTCGTCCCCTTCGACGGTCTCGTTAGCAATGAGGTAGCGGGCTAGCTGGCCAAGACGTTCCTTGTTGTCGGTGATGACCTTGGTTGCCTTCTGGTATGCCTCTTCGACCAGGCCATACACCTCTTCGTCGATGTCCTGCGCAATCTTGTCACTGTAGTCGCGCTGCTCGGATATCTCCCTGCCCAGGAAGACAAGCTCCTCGCGCTTGCCGAATGTACGCGGGCCAAGCTTGCTGCTCATCCCATAGCGCGTAACCATGGTGCGCGCTATATTGGTCGCCTGTTCGAGGTCGTTGCTCGCGCCGGTCGTGACGTCCTCGAAGATTATCTCTTCGGCGACACGACCGCCCATTGCGGCAGCCATCATGTCCTCGAACTGACCCTTTGTCCACAGGTTCCGGTCTTCGTCAGGCAAATACCGCGTGTGGCCGCCGGACATGCCCCTGGCTACTATTGTGACCTTATAAGGCATGTCGGCTTTCGGAAGCATGTAGCCCACAAGCGCGTGCCCCGCCTCGTGATAGGCGGTGATTTCCTTTTCGCGCTCGTTCACCACACGGCTCTTTCGCGCAGGCCCCGCGATCACGCGGTCAATTGACTCCGCGAACTCGTCGTTGGTGATAGTAACCTTGCTTCGTCGTGCCGCGAGAATCGCGGACTCGTTGACAAGATTTGCGAGATCGGCGCCGCTGAAGCCCATCGTCTGCTTGGCGATGCGCTCCATGTCTATGTCTTCGGCAAGAGGCTTGCCCTTCGAGTGGACCTTAAGGATCTGTTCGCGCCCGCGCACATCGGGATTGTCCAGAACAACGCGACGGTCGAAGCGGCCGGGGCGTAGCAGAGCAGGGTCAAGGATGTCGGGTCGGTTCGTAGCGGCTACGACTATGATGTTAGTGTTGACATCAAAGCCGTCCATCTCGACGAGAATCTGGTTGAGGGTCTGCTCGCGCTCGTCGTGCCCGCCGCCGAGCCCCGCGCCGCGGTGTCGCCCTACGGCGTCAATCTCGTCCACGAAGACGATGCAAGGAGCGTTGCGCTTTGCCTGCTCGAAGAGGTCGCGCACACGGCTTGCGCCTACGCCGACGAACATCTCTACGAACTCCGAGCCGCTGATGGATAGGAAGGGTACACCCGCCTCACCCGCGACGGCCCGCGCCAGAAGCGTCTTGCCCGTGCCCGGAGGACCGATCAACAGCACTCCCTTCGGTATCTTAGCGCCCAGGCTGACGAAGCGTTCGGGCACCTTCAGGAACTCCACGACCTCTTGCAGCTCTTCCTTAGCCTCTTCTACGCCGGCGACGTCCTCGAAGCTGACGGCAGGGCTGTTGCCCACGAACATGCGGGCGCGGCTCTTGCCGAAGCTGAACGTCTGGTTGCTGTTGCCCTGCGCCTGCCGCATCATGAACAGCAGTATCGCGCCGAAAAAGATGAGTGGCAGGAAGTTGATCAGGATGCCGAACAAGCTGCTGAGACCGCCGGTTCCCTTGACATCCACTCTCACCGGAGACGTCGCGGGATCAACGCCGGAGGCGATGAGCATTTCATGCATGCTCGCGCCGGCTTCCTTTCGAGAAGTGTAGCTCTCACCTGATGTTGTGAAGACGGCAAGGCGATCACCCCGCACTTCTATGCGTTCGATCTCGCCGCGCACAGATCGGGATATGACCTCGCTGACAGGTATTTCCTGCGAGCCGCCGAGTGTATCTGAAAACAAAGTGAAGAAAATAGCGAGAACAGCTACCGTTATGAGCAGGTAGATGAAGCTGTTTCGCATCAACCGGGGACTCATTGCTCCTCCGTACCAACATTGGGGCAGGTCGGTAGAGTGCCTGCTTCTGCATGTGGACGCGCCGCCCCATCAGGGACGCGCATATCATATTCATAATACAATAGATTGAAGGTTGGCGTAAAGGCGAGCATGCCCTCGCACACGGGCTTATCGGTTTGGAGTGGATGCTTTTCCTCGGATGCATCTCCGTCTTCAAACAGACGTCCCTACAAGCCTATAGACGGTCGCATGTCAATTACGGCTCCAACGCCTGCCACTACGTCAGGTGGAACTGACAGACCCTAACTGAAACGCTATTGCGGTTGAGGGCATCTCACTATAATATGGGTTTGTTGGAGATTAGCTTGTGAGGCGATCTAATGGCGAATGTAGTGCTCGTAACGGATATGGTTGTCGGCTTCATGGAGGACGGGCACAACCTGTACTGCGGGGACGCTGCGCGTGAGATAATTCCAAATGTGCGGCGCCTGATTGAGAAGGAACAGGCAGAGGGCGGGAGCGTGGTGTTCATCTGCGACACTCACGACCCCGACGACCTGGAATTTGAGATGTTCCCGGTTCACTGCGTTCGAGGCACGGAAGAGCCTGAGATCATTACGGAGCTTCAGGGCTACGATGGCGTTCACCTGCCCAAGCGTCGCTACAGCGCCTTCTTCGATACCAACCTCGGAGAGATTCTCGCGGAGCTTCAGCCGGAGCGCGTCATAGTTTGCGGAGTCTGCACCGACATCTGCGTAATGCACACCGTAGCGGATGCGCGCAACCGTGACTATGCCGTGGACGTTCCCACGGACTGCGTGGCGTCATTCGACCCGGCAGCGCACGCCAACGCGCTGCAGCACATGGAGAGGATTCTGGGCGCGCGCCTGCTGAACCCGAAAGAATAGTCTTAGCTGGGCCGACCAGTCGGCCATCAATCTTGCGGACGGTATTAGACAAGACCACATGACCACTCCCAATTTCGATGTCCCTCCTTCAGTGCTGATTGGCGACCGCAGTGATGTGCAGTCTCAGAGAACGCAGACGATTCTGCGTAGCGAGAATGTCAGTCCGAGCGTAACGCTTGAGTTCAGTCCAGAGCGCGATGGCGTGCTATGCGGCATCGGCGAAGTGCGAGCACTCCTGGAGAAAGTTCTCCCGGATACCGGCAAGGAAGTCTGGGCGCTGAACGAGAGCCGCGATATGACCGCGGGTGAGGTTGCGCTCCGCATAAAGGCCGCTTACAGTGTCATCGGGCTGTACGAGATGACAATATGCGGAATGCTGGCATCATCCAGCGGCTGGGCGACTGCTGCGCGGGAGTGCGTAGATGCGGCGGGCAGCATTCCTGTGGTCTGCACCGTTCCCGCATACGCCCATCCGAATGTCGTTCCGCTTATAGACTATGCTGCCGTCGCCGGCGGGTGTGTTGCCGTCTCTTCGATGCTTGGCGCTCGGCTGGCCGGCGTGACGCCTATTGGCTACATGCAGCACGCTCTTCCCCTTCTGCTTGGCGACACTGTAAAGGCTCTCCAGTCGTATGATCGCCATCTGCCGCTGGAAGTGCCCAGGATTGCGATACTGGACACATTCAAGGACGAGGCGGAAGAGGCGATCAACGTGGCGCGCGCGTTCCGCGACAGGCTGCGAGGCGTGAGTCTCAGCACGCCGTCCGAGCGCGGCGGAGTAACGCCGGGACTGATAAAGGAGATTCGCGCGAAGCTGGACACGCAGGGATTCCAGCATGTGGACATTTTCGTTACGCGCGGCGTTAACAAGGAAACCATACGTCACTTCGTCGAAGAGGGCGCTCCCATTAACGGCTTCAGCGTGGATGAGGCTATCGGCGGCGCGCCTCCACTCGGTTTCAGCGCAGAGATTCACGAGATAGACGGCATGCCCATCGCTCGTCGCGGTAAGATGCCCGGCATAACGCCCAGCCCGCGTCTTGACCGCATCATGTAGGTTCTTATTGTAGGTCTTTTTATCGCTTGGGAGCGTCCTGAGCCTCGTCGTAAGTGACGCTGAGACGCAGCACGCGCCTTGTCTCATCCGTAACCCGCGCCCAGTGCGCGATACGCCACCCCGGAACGCACACGATGCCCCGCTCGGACACCAGCAATGGCAGCCCGTCCCGCCACCTCCGAGGAATCCGGGCGTCTATCATGAACTCCCGTAGCGACTTCGACTGCTCCATCCCAAGCGGCTGAAACCTGTCTCCCTTCCGGCGGCCTCGTATTCGCAGACCTCCGCCTACGCGGTCCAGATCCATCGCATCGCCGGTGGTGGACTTGCCCGGATGACCGCTTCCGCTGTCGCTTTCTTTCCGGTAGGCATCCATGACAGCGGAGCCATCACCGTAACGCTGGACTGAGGCACGCACTAGCCACCCACCGGCCTCGGTTTCACCCGGCACGGCGACAGCATACTCACCCTGCATCTTGGGCAGCGTCGAGAGCATCGCCTCCACAGCATCCGCACTCCCGATGAGAGTCTTGGCATAGTCTGTCGCGAATGTCAGATTGCCGGGCAGGTTCAGCGTCTTGCCCGGCGCGCCACCCATCAGGCGCATCATATCCAGAACATGACGCTGCGCTGCCTCTCCGCCCACAGTAATTATTCCCCTGCGAAGCACAACACTCTGAATTGCCGGATGCTCTTCTACGAGACGGAGAGTGTCCAGAATGAGCGCTTCGCCATCCGCCGTCTGCTTCAGTCGCGTCACATCGCGCCAAACCTCGTCCGACCGCTCCCTGATGAACTCGCTATCCTGCGTGGCATTCTTCGCCAGCCGGATCAAGGCTGACTGTATCGACGGATTCAACTGTTCCAGCAGAGGCACAAGCTCCAGACGTATGCGATTTCGCAGGAACTCAGGCGACGAATTGGAGACATCAATTCGCGGCTGCAAATCAAGCGCGTCGCAGTATGCCTGCGTCTCCGCTCTGCTAATGCCCAGCAAGGGGCGGAACAATGTCATTGACTTGCTGTTGACCTGCCGCCGGTCCAGCGCCTGCATCCCGCGCAAGCCGTCCAGACCGCTGCCGCGAATGATGTGCATCAGCACGGTCTCCGCCTGGTCGTCAGCGGTATGCCCAAGCGCGATGGCGTCTGCGCCATGCTTTGAGGCGGCGTCCACGAGAAAAGCATATCGCACCCTGCGAGCGGCGTCTTCGAGGGAAAGCCTGTGCCTGCGACGATACTCAGCCACGTCCGAGCTGTCGAGAGTGTAGTCAATGCCCAGCCTGCGAAAGGTATCCGCTACGAACTTCGCGTCCGCATCCGACTCCTCGCCGCGCAGCAGGTGGTTCAGGTGCGCGCCGTACAGTGTCAGCCGGTGTTCATCGCTAAGCCGCCAAAGCGCGTGTAGCAGCGCCATCGAGTCAGGTCCACCGGACACGGCTACCAGCAGCTTCCTGCCCGCAAGGCCATACTCCCCGAGATTCCCGCTCACTCGCCTTTCAAGCGCATCGACCACCGCGCTACTGGCGGGAGTCATCGCTATTTGCCCAGCCTTGCCAGCTTCGTTGTGGGGCATTAGCGCGAGTAACCTTGACCGTCTCTATCTTGAGAGCGCGCATCTCGATGACCTCGATCTTCAGGTCTTCGTAGTCCAGTGTCTCACCCTCACCGGGGATGTACCCAAGACAGTCCAGCACGAAGCCTGCGACAGTGTCGAAGTCGCCGGTAGGGAGGTTCAGTTCCAGCTCTTCATTTGCTTCGCCGATGCTCATTGCGGCCTCAAGCTGGAAAGTGTTCTCGTCGAGGCTTTCATACTCGTCCTCGGGTGCTTCGTCCTCTTCCCCGTGCGCTCCCACGACCTCTTCAGACAGGCGTTTCAGAGTTACAAGCCCGGCGAGGCCTCCGTACTCATCCACGATGAGAGCCATCTGGTGACCGTCCTTGCGCATCTCCTCGAACATCTCTGCCGTCCGTTTCGTCTCGGGCACGAAGAAGGGGTCCCGGATAAGGTTCGTCACGCTGGCATCGAGAGCCATCCCGCCGTTTCGAGCCATCGCTCTCAGCACGTCTTTTGACGACAAGATACCTATAATGTCGTCGCTCGACTCATTGTAAACCGGGAACCGTGTGTGTGAATGGTCGTCATAAACGGCAAGAAACTCGCTCAGTGTGGCATCTCGCTGAATGCCGACCATCTCCGGGCGCGGCGTCATCACCTCTCGCACCTGCCTGTCGCCAAAGCGAAACACGTCCCGCAGCAATTCCGCCTCGCTTGGGTCGAAAGTGCCCTCTGCCTCCCCGATGTCGATGAGCGTCAGCAACTCCCCTTCAGTGATCGAATCGCGCTCCTGCGGGCTGACTCCCAGGAACTTGGTTATAATCCTCGTCAGCCCCTGCAGGACGATTACCACCGGCCAGAAGAGCCTTTCGAGAATCAGCAACGGGCGAGAGTACCAGAAAGACAGTCGCTCGGACTGGTGCACCGCGATGGTCTTGGGTATCGTCTCTCCGAATATGAGAAGCAAGCCAGTCCCGACGACAGTGGCAAAGAGGGTGGCAAGCCCCGCGTTCTGCTCGCCGAAGATATTGAGCGAGACGACGGTTATCAGAGCCGTGAACGCGACGTTCACAAGATTATTCCCAAAGAGAATGGTGGACAGCAGCCGCTCCGGATGCTCAACCATGGCGGCGACTCTTCGTGCGCCGGGCCTGTTCGTGTTTACCAGGTGCGCCAGCCTTACTCGTTCAAGCGCGAGATACGCCGCCTCCGATGACGAGAAGAATGCAGACAGCAGTATGCAGATGCCAATGAGGATCAGGCTCGATAACTGTGCGTCCGCCATAATAGATGATTACCTCCGTACTGCGCCCTGTTCGCGGGCGCGCCAAAGGCTGGAAATGACGTTGCGGCTGACGGACTCGCTGAAGCCGCGTCTGCCCATGTAGCCGTACAGCCTGCGGCGAAAAGTCTCGTAGTCTGCGCCGTCCAGACGGCGGGCGTATGAAGATGCGGCTCGGTATGCGCTCTCGGTGTCGTCGCAGTCTCTGACTGCCGCCTCCGCAAGATCGCCGGAGACCCCCTTGTTCATCAGCTCTCGCTTCATCAGCCAAGCGCTGCGCGGCTTGTTTCGCAGGCGGCTTTCCGTCCAGAGGCGCGCGAACTCGGCGTCGTTGATGAGGGAACGGTCACGCAGATCTGCAACGACCTGCTCTGCGATGTCGTGTGGGAACTTGCGGCGCAAATGGCCGAGGACCTCTGCTTCGGTCCTCGGTCTACGCGCCAGATAGCGGATGGCAGAGGCGCTTGCGCGCCTCGTCTGGTCACTGTCGCTGTCTTCTTCTTTCATTTCAGGTCACGCGGACCTTGCAATCTCCCCTTGCGGTGCCATTCTCGATAGATGCTGACAGTCTATGGATTTCTGTGCTGTTTTTCAAGGGCGTGAAGTTGCGCGAAGCGCATAGTCCTGCGCCTGGCTAGTGAATCGATCCAGAAACGGGCAACTCCGGTGTATCCTGCCTCAACCCCGCTAATCCCCAATCACCGTCAGCGGCACGTCCTCCTCCTCTTCTGCCTCGTCTCCCTCCGGTATGACAATCTGGGGGGACAGCTTGTTCCGTACCAGCTCTTCGATCTCGGATGAGATGCCCAGGTTCTCGCTCAGGAACCGCTTCGAGTTCTCCCGTCCCTGGCCGAGTCGGATCTCGCCGAACGAGTAGAACGAACCGCTCTTGCGTATGACTTCCTCGTCCGCTCCTATGTCCAGCAGTTCGCCGTACTTGCTGATGCCCTCGCTGTACATGATGTCGAACTCCGCTACGCGGAACGGGGGAGCGACCTTGTTCTTCACAATGCGCGCCCGCACACGATTGCCCAGCACGTCGGTGCCCTGCTTGATGGATTCCAGCCGGCGCAAATCGATTCGCACCGAGCTGTAGAACTTCAGCGCGCGACCTCCCGGCGTAACCTCCGGGTTACCGAAGAAGACGCCGACCTTCTCGCGCAGCTGGTTGATGAATATCACGCAGGTATTCGAGCGGCTGATCGCCGATGTCAGTTTACGCAGCGCCTGCGACATCAGTCGCGCCTGCAAGCCCACATGCGTGTCGCCCATGTCGCCTTCAAGCTCGGCGCGCGGCACCAAAGCCGCCACGCTGTCCACGACTACAATATCCACCGCGCCGCTGCGGACGAGGTACTCGCATATCTCAAGCCCCTGCTCCGCCGTGTCCGGCTGCGAAACCAGCAGTTCCTCGATATCTACGCCGCACTTTGCGGCATAGCTCGGGTCGAGCGCGTGCTCGGCGTCTATGTAGGCTGCCGTACCGCCCTCTGCCTGCGCGTTAGCCATCACATGATATGCAAGCGTCGTCTTGCCCGACGACTCGGCGCCATAAATCTCGACGACGCGACCGCGTGGCACGCCGCCCACGCCCAGTGCCACGTCCAGCGAAATCGAGCCTGTGGAGATTGAGCCGGAGACGTTTTCCTGTATCGCGTCTCCGAGCCGCATGACCGCGCCCTGTCCGAAGTGGCGGTCGATCTGTCCCATGGCAAGTTCGAGAGCCTTAGCCTTGTTACTCTCCGTGCTGATTCCGGTGTTCTTGGATGCCCCGTTTCGTCTCGGCATGACCGCCTCCATAGATGTTGATGCTCTTTGAATATAGCGGAGTCGCGCCCACCGATGCCCCGCACTTGAAACATATCAGATACAAACCGCATTGTCAATACAAGTGTTCGGATAAAATGTTCACCTTTGAGGCAGTGGCGGAATCCGTTCGTCCCGAGCTTGTCGAAGAATGAGAATCCCGTCAAAGTAGCCGCAGTCTATATCTGAAAGACCTCGAAACCGACCGCGTAGTCACAGCCGAATTGCTCACCGATCGCAGCGGCGTTGAAACTGAGGAAGGTATCGGGATCGAAGTCCGTGCCGAGATTGTCGATATAGACTCGGTGCTTCTCCAGAGACTCGATACCCTTGTCTATGAAGTCGGTCACATCTACCGCATGCGTCGCGCCCACGGCTCCGGTCGTCAGCACGGAGCGCACATCCTTCCACGGTTCGTACCCTTCATCAAGCAACTCCGGGAATATCCAGCGGTTGTCTGCATCCCTTGCGGCGTCCAGTGTCGCCAGCCCTACCGCGCGGTGGTCCGCCTGATTGAAGCGACCGCCGCCCCACCGGAGGTCGAAGTTGTTCGTCAGCACGATATCAGGCTGGTGCTTGCGAATGGCACGGGAGAGGTCCTTTCTCAGCGGCAGCCCGTACTCTACGACGCCGTCCGTGTAGTTCAGAAACTCCACGGTATTCGCGCCCACAACGGCGGCGCTGTCAAGCTCTTCCTGCTCGCGCAGAGGACCCGCCTCATCCGGCGTCATCGCATCAATGCCCGCCTCGCCGCTCGTCACCATCAGGTATGTCACCTGCTTGCCCTGCGAAGTCCAGCGCGCTATCGCGCTCGCCGCGCCGTATTCCAGGTCGTCCGGGTGCGCCGCGATTGCGAGCATCTTGTTCCAGTCTTCAGGCAGGGCAAGCAGTCTATCAGGTTGCATATAAAAGTTCCTTCGATAATTCAGCTGTTTTGCGGATGCTACGTTGAAGAGGCCAATCCACCCTGAATGCCAAGGAGAATCAACCACGGTATCAGACCGATGATGCCGGTAATGACTGCCACCACAATTGCGCGTCCGATGCCTTGGAAGTCCAGCGCATGCCTGATGGCTATCACGACGGCGACCAGTGTCCAGACGAACGCGATGAACCCCATAATGTCGCCAATGCCGGGCAGAAACGAAAGAAGGACCAGAACGCCCGGCGTATATGCAAATCCCACGACCCTGCCGAGTTCCGCCCAGTTCGTGTCGGTGCTGTCCGTCTTCAGCATTTTCCCGCCGACCAGAAGGATAAGGGTGACCCACAAAGCCCATCTGAGTAGCCCGAACAGACCTCCGTTCAGGACTGCTCCCAGAACCCCGACCGGATCCACCCCTCCGCTTATGGCACCCGCTATGACATCGCCGATAATTCCGCAGAGGGTAACCAGTATTACGACCCCAATTGCTTGGGGCAACGCGCTGTTGTCCGCCTCGATTTCCTCGTATGTTGACGACCTTAGCATCGCCGCGCCAATCATTCGCTCTAACATAGTTGAGTCTCTCCCCCTTTCACCCAGTTCGTCGCGTTCTTCGTCCCCGTCCGCATTTTCAGTGTAAGTTTTCGTTATGTATCTAGCCAAGAAGCGGCTTGCCGTAATTGACGAACCTGTCCATGCTTGTCAGTCAGTGAGTCAGTCTCCAACGATCATGCTTACAATTCTTCGAGCCTGAGACCTGTGTGCTTAGCGATGCGGGACAACATGCGAGGCCCTATTTCTTCTCTGTCATGGAACGCGAAAACATAGTCTGCATAACCTTCCTTTGACAAAATCCGATGCGAACCCGATTGTCGTTTTACTGTCCAACCGGACCTCATTAGGGCCGACAAAACTCTTCTCGCCCGTGTACTAGGCCACCTCATGCCGCTTGGAAAGATACGTTGACGAAGTTGTCGCCCGCTTCACCGTGTTCAACGCGCTCTGCTAACACTCGCAGGGCAAGCGCTTGCACTTTGGCGATGGCTTCGTCAGAAGTTGAGCCATACACCATCGTGCCTGGTATCTCCATGACTTCGGCAATCCAACGACCATCATCTTCTTGTTCGGTCTCTATGGTGAATGTGAAAGCCATATCAGTATGCCCTTTCGTCTAGCCAAGCAGCGGCTTCACACTGTTCACAAACCTGTCCATTCCCGCAAGCGTCTCGTCAACCGTATCGCCCGGGAAGTTCAGCATCAGGTGATTGATGCCCATGCCTTCCAGTCGCTTGATGTCGTCCGCGACCTGCGCGGGATCGCCCGTGAGCAGCCTGCGCTCGCCGTCCACCTCCTGCGCGCCGGTGTCGCTGTACCAGTTGACGCTGTACGCGAAGTCGAGCGTCGCCGGATCCCTGCCCGCGCTCTCTGCGTTGGCTCGCACCCGGCTCTGGTACTCGGCATACTGCTCGAATGTGCCTACGGGGAACTTCGGATTGCTGCATATCGGATACCATGCGTCGCCAAGCTGTGCCGCGCGGCGCAGCGCGGGCGGACTTTCGCCGCCAATCCAGATTGGAGGGTGCGGCTGCTGCACCGGCTTGGGCGCGAAGCTTATGTCAGAGAAGCTGCAATACTTGCCGTCGAACGACGGGTTGTCGCTCGTCCATAACTCCTTGAAAGCGGCAATGTACTCGTTACTGACCGCGCCGCGCTCCTCGTATGGCGGCGCGTCAATTGCCTCGAACTCCTCCCGCATCCATCCGACGCCGCAGCCGACGATGAGGCGACCGCTTGAGACGACATCAATGGTGGCAAGAATCTTCGCCGTCAGCACGGGGGCGCGATGCGGCAGCACCATGACCGACGTCAGAAGCTTGATGCTGGACGTAATGCCCGCAAGGTAGCTGACGGTGGCAAGCTGCTCCATGTACTCGCCCGACGCGGAGCTTACGAACTCGCCCGTTTCGTTGTACGGGTAGATGGAATCGATGTTTGTGGGCACGACGATATGGTCGCTGACGCTGAGTATGTCAAAGCCCATCTGCTCGCCCTGCTGCGCCAGCGTGACTATGTTCTCCAGCGATGCCAGCGGACCGCGGCTGGGCACTCCAAATCCGAACTCCATAGCAGACCTCCTGAATGTGGGGCATGTTCTTGATCAACGAAAATCTGGTGGCGATTATACCTGTGAAGGCTCCCCAACTCTACCACGATGCGAAGATGCTTACTACGAACTGCGGCTTCGCTGGTGCGGACCCAGGTATCCAACTATCACGCGACCAGCGTCCTCATCCCACGCGAACGCGATTCGGATGACATTCGCGTCCCTTCCCGTGCCCTTGGCTAGATGCTCCCGAAGCTCGTAGGGCTTGCCATCCCAGGTCGTCTCGTACCACTCGCGGAATGTGTTGAACGTGATGTCCGTCTGGTTGGGCTTGTACTCCCAGCCGCTGCATGTGTTTCTGATTGACTCGTTCAGGTCGATAACACGAGCCTTGCCCGTGTGCGCGTCGTGATAGGTTGTCGCCAGCCAGTCCAGGGCATCCCAGACTTCTCTCGGCCTCTTGTAGCCGTAGTCTAGCTCAGACTTCTTGTTCGGACGGAACACCAGTCTGTCCTTGTGTCTTGTACGTGCCAGGTCCCAAGCCTGCCTCACGCTTTCAATCTCCGAAGGAATGGGCTCCTGCTCGGTCGAGTCCTCACTGCTCATCCCTGCCTCGTAAGCGTTGCGCCAGTTGGACGCCTGCGCCTCGCTGATGCGCAACTGGTCTCTCAGTTCCGCCACCTCGTCCGCAAGCGCCTGCTTATCCGCCTGCAGCCCCGTGACCTCTCCCTGAAGTTCGCGTCTGCCGTCCTCTGCGGCTCTGTGCTCCTCTCTGAGCGCGCGAACTTCTTCTAGCAGCGCGGCATCCGCTTCAGCGGTTTGATGGACAGATGAGTCCTCGCCCGGCTGACCATCCTGCTCGGCGGTGGCTTCATCTTCGGACGCGGCGGCGGAGCGTGAAACCTCGCCTATCTCATGCAGGAAGCCCTCGACGACCTCCTCAAGTTCGTGTCGTTTCTCACGGCGCTCCCGCTCTTCGGCGAGCGTGCCGGCGCGTTCTTTGATGCGGCGGTATGTGGTCAGCGCCTCCTTCAATTCGGAGAGAAACTGTGATGCCTCATCCATGCCTCGTTCGGCGGCAAGCAAGGTGGCGATTGTTGGCGCGTCCCATTCCTCGTCCCGTTCGCTGAAGAAAGCCAGTTCCGTCTGGAATACGCTCTGTATGTGAGTCAGATCGCTGGTAATGCCCTCAACCCGAACGAGTTCCTGGTTCTTCTCTTTGATAAGTCCCTCGACCGACTCGATGAACTGGGGAATGGCATCCTGCCACTCTGGAGACGCCGCGGGGATTTCCCGCAGCGATCCGAGCATCCCGCTCAGGTTGTCCTGCAGGGACAGCGGCTCCCGTGCCCTGAGCGAGCTTGCATCGCCATCCTCGCGCCCGGTGCCGTTGGACTGAGCCTCCAATATCGCGTGAGCGTAGCAGACTTTCGACATCAGCAGAATGTCGTCTGCGTGATAATTGCTGTGCTCGTCGGTAAGAAGACCGATCTGTGCGTCCCAGAGACCTTCGTCTATGTCGTCGGACAGGAAGGGTTTCTCGTCGAGTCCGATAAAATGGGCATTGACCGCAACTCGCAGTTCAGGCTCTGTTTCCGCCCATGTGCCCACTACCAGCTGTTCGAGGTCAGGATTTTGGCCCAGCCGATCCACCAACTGCTGCTTCAATAGTGGAGGCATCGCGCGGAGAGGGTCTTTGAAGCCCGGAATCGGC
Organism: Dehalococcoidia bacterium; assembly: GCA_965203955.1. Taxonomy (GTDB): domain Bacteria; phylum Chloroflexota; class Dehalococcoidia; order Lucifugimonadales; family JADFKI01; genus Bin90. The sequence continues at coordinate 2,022,295 of OZ241923.1, forward strand.
TTGCCTGCCCTGAATAAGTCTCTGAATTCGTTGAGCGTCTTGCTCGGCAATTGCCCCTGCGTCTTCAGCGCAACGACCACCTTTTCGACGATCCTGCCGCGCTGCTCGGGAAGCAGCAATTCTTCGTAGCGATTAGTCATCTTCACATTCTCCTCTGTAACAGAAATACTCCGCCCCACATGGTCGTATAATAGCAAGAATGCAGGCGACACTCTATGTCGGCATGACGCTGAGGCTGTCGCCATCCAATTACTCTTGAACTTGGAGGAACGAATTGAAGGCCGTTTATCTGAACGAACACGGAGGCACGGATGTCCTCACCTACGGTGACCTGCCGGACCCGGTTCCGGGTCCGAATGATGTCAAGGTGCGGGTACGCGCCTGCGCCCTCAACCGGCTAGATGTCTATACTCGGCAGGGGGCGCGCGGCACACGCATACGCTTTAAGGGTCCGCATGTGCTCGGCGGTGATGTCGCCGGCGATATAGTTGAAGTCGGCAGCGAGGTCAGCCGTGTCAACGTTGGCAACCGCATTGTGGTGAATCCGCGCATCACCTGCAACCAGTGCCGCTTCTGCCTGGCAAGCGAGGAGGAACTCTGCGTCAGGGCAGGCATGCTCGGATCCACGATCAGTGGCGGCTATGCTGAATATGTCACCGTGCCAGCCGTCAACGTGGAGCCGATACCGGATTCGCTGTCGTATGTGCAGGCGGCGTCCCTGCCGACGGTGTTCCTTCCCTGCTGGACGATCCTTGTCCGCAGGGCACATCTCAAGGCGTGGGAGACCCTGCTGATACCGTCGGCGTCCAGCGGAGTGGGCACAGCCGGAATACAGGTCGCCAAGAACTTGATCGGCGCGAAGGTCATCACTACCACCAGTAGCGAGGAAAAGGCACAGAAGGCGCGGGAACTCGGCGCGGACGAGGTGATCAACTACACGACAGAAGACATCGCCGGGCGCATAAAGGAAATCACGGGAGGGCAGGGCGTTAATGTAGTGCTCGACCATGTTGGCGAGGACTTCTACCCGGCAGCCATCAGGTCACTCGCGATGGGCGGGCGTTACGGCATCTGCGGCGTTACGAGCGGCTACAACGCCCAATTGCAGATGGGGCTGATGTTCCTGCGCTACCACACCGTATTCGGCGTCTTCATGGGGCGCAAGGAAGACCTGCGCCAGATAGTCGAATATGCGGGCAGGGGAGTGATCCGCGGTGTCATACACGAAACATTCCCGCTGGAGGACGCTGCGAAGGCGCACGAAGCGATGGAAGCAACGAACTTCTTCGGCAAGCTCGTGCTAACCGTCGACTAGCAAAGAAGGATGGACAGGGTAGTCCCTTCCCCCTTGATGGGGGTGAAAATCCTGTCCATCCTGTTAATCCATGTTGGTAATTACACGTTGACCGCCGGCTCCCTGATCGGCAGCTTTGAGCGCACTTCCGGGTTCACGATAGACATCGGGAAACTGCCCGTCAGCACGCGCGCGGTCTCCTGCCCCACGCGAATGGGGGAAGTAACGCGCGAGTTGTTGGACGAACCCGCCGAGTGTGGCGTAACGATTACGTTATCCATCTTCAGCAGCGGGTTGTCCGCCGGTGTCGGCTCTTCCTCGAAGACGTCCAGACCCGCGCCCATGATTTCACCGTTGTCCAGCGCCTCGATCATCGCGGCCTCGTCCACGGTGGGACCACGGCAGGTGTTGATGAAGTACGCTGTCGGCTTCATCGCCTTGAAGAAATCGGCGCCGACCAGCTTGCGCGTCTCGTCGTTCAGCGGTGTGTGCATGGATACGAAGTCCGAATCGGCGGCAAGCTCCTCCAGGGTTGCGACCGGCCTCACTCGGTACTCCTTCGTAATCCACGGCGGGCAGTAAGGATCGTATGTGATGACATCCATGCCGAGCGCCTGCGCCTTGCGCGCCACCGCGCGAGCGATGTTGCCGAACGCAACCAGGCCGAGCGTCTGCCCGTCGATGGGCGCCATCGGCATAATCGCGTCTCGCGTCTCTGCTCCCCACTTGCCCTCACGCACCAGGTTGTGCAGGATTGTCAGTTTCTTGGCGCACGCCATCAGCATCAGTATTGCGTGGTTTGACACCTCCTCGGTGCAGAACCCTGCGCTGTTGATTATCATCACCCCTTGGTCCGTGGCGGCGTTGTGGTCGATATGGTTGAAGCCGTGGCTGCCCACGATGATTGCCTGCGCTGTGTCTATCTCTTCGATAACCTCGCGCGGCATCTCCACACCGCCGTTCAGGATGACATCCGCGCCCTTGCACGCTTCGATAATCTCGCCCTGCGTCTCCACGATACTAATGTCAATCTCGTAGTCCAGCCCTTCCAGCCCATTCTCTATGAGGGTGGTATCGGGCGCTGCGCGTCCTATGTATGCTACCTTGTGTTCTGCCAATTCCGTTCCTCCTTGATAAGTTGCCGATTTCTGCTTGTTTCCTGTGCTTTGTTCGCTCTGCAATGTAGTTATGCGGCGCTGTCGCCAAATCGCTGTCTTATTTCTTCGGGTGTGCGGTTGCTGTACTTTGCCATCTTTGCCACAATGTCGTCGTCCTCGAGGTCCCGTGGCTGTACGTGCACCATGTACTCGCGGGCGACTTTGTACCGCTCCGAGTCGGTGTCCACCATTCGCACGCGCGTCCTGCCGGTCTCGGGATCGCGCAGTTCGTCGAACGTCAGCGTGTTCAGGTTATTGTCTTTCAGGTAGATAAGGCCGCCGTTGGCGAACATTTCGTCCGACGGCTCGGACAGAAGCAGGCGCGCGGCTCCGTATCCGAGGCTGCGCGTGTAGTCAATATCGAACGACAAGGGCGAAGCGCAGCGCAGTTCGTAGCCTATCGTGACATCCACCATGCCGAGGTTCTTGCCGCCCTGTGCAAATCGTTCCTGCACAGCTCGCCGTACCATCGCCGACAGGGGCAGTTCGCCCAGCCGGATATGCCCGTGAGGGTCACGGTTGATATCTATCCCCGCGAGCGCCGCCAGCTCTTCCGGGTCGAACCGCTCCGCGACTCCCTCAGAGATTACGGCGATCCCGTCCTCGCGCCCCTCCACCGCATATCGCTTCAGCATCGCCCCTTCCATCATCCTGACAACATCGTCAACCTTGATAACCTGGTTTGGAAACTCCTCCGGAATGATACTGAGCGCGGTGCCTGCGGAACTGCCTATTCCAAGCGCCAGATGACCCGCCTTGCGCCCCATTACGATTACCACATACCAGCGATTTGTGGTGCGGCTGTCACGCATCAGGTTTTGCACAAGTTGCGTGCCGAGATGCCGCGCCGTCTCGAAGCCGAATGTCGGTATGTCACCCGGAAGCGGCAGGTCGTTATCAATCGTCTTGGGTATGTGCGCCACTCGCACCGAACCGCCGGATGCTTTCGCCACTTCAGCGGCGGACAGCGCCGTGTCTTCGCCGCCTATGGAGGCGAGGCGTGTGATGCCTAGCTTCTGCAGCGTGTCCACGACCGTCCGCAGGTGATCGGGATTGCGAGTGGGGTTGGCGCGCGAAGTTCGCAGAATTGCTCCGCCCTCCGAGTTGATGAACCTCACATCCGACATTCTGAGGGGGATCACATGCTCGGTGCTGCCTTCCATAAGATGGCTGAAGCCGTCAAGGATGCCATACACCTCCGCGCCGCTGCTCAGCGCTTCCAGCGCGCAGGCGCTTATGGCGCTGTTAATGCCGGGCGCCGGTCCACCGCCGACGAGGATGCCAAGCCTCACGTTTCCAGCGTTCATCGTCCCTCCTTTCGCATCCGCGCATCACTTCACTACGGCACTCTGTGAAGTCTGAATCTTTGGCGCAACTGCGATGGCGAAAGGTTATAATGAAAGCCGTCCGTTTGCAACGATTCGCGGATAATTTTCATAGGCCGCAGAAACTACTTCTCGGGCAGTAGGGCGTCGGTCGGCTGCAAACCCAATCCGCCGGTTTCAGGAGAAATTATTGGACATCGTAAAGCACAACAGCGCCGCGTGGGACAAGTATGTGGAGGGCGGCATTGAGTGGAGCGTTCCGGTCGATGAAGACGCAATCGCTGCCTCGCGGCAGGGCAGTATAGGCGTATGGCTGACCGACAAGACGCCGGTCCCGTCGGATTGGTTCGGGGGCATCCCCGGCGATGACGTCCTGTGCCTCGCGTCCGGCGGCGGTCAGCAGGTGCCACTACTCGCAGCGGCAGGCTACAACGTGACCTCTTACGACAACTCGCCGCGCCAGCTCGCCCAGGACAAATTCGTAGCAGAGCGAGACGCGCTGAGTATCCGCACTATGCAAGGCGACATGGCAGACCTCTCTGTGTTTGCGGACGCGAGCTTCGACCTTGTTTTTCACCCCATATCCAACCTCTTCGCCGAAAGCGTCCTACCTGTGTGGCGCGAAGCGTATCGCGTGCTGCGACCAGGCGGAGTGCTGATGGCCGGCTTCATCAATGCCCTCGTGTTCATCTTCGACCGCGCGCGCATCGAAGAGACCGGCGAGTTAGCTGTCAGGTACAAGCTGCCCTACTCCGATAGCGATAGCCTTTCTGACGAGGATCTGCGGCGCTTGCTCGACAATGACGACGCGCTCGAATTCGGGCATACGCTCACCGATCAGATAGGCGGACAGTGCGCTGCCGGCTTCGTCATCACGGACTTCTACGAGGACAAGCGGATTCCCGGCAACGATCCGAATGATCACGAACTCGTGCTGTCGCAATACACGCCCGTGTACATCGCAACACGCGCGCTGAAGCAGGCTTAAGATGACGCAGATACTTTCCTGGAATCTGGCGGCTCGTGCGGTTGTGTTCGGCGCCAGCCTCATTCTTGCAGCGGGAATCTCAATCGGCACAGTTGACATGCCAAGAGTAGGCGTCATTTCAAGGGCAATTGCGGGTATCGCCACCTTCGCGCTGGGCAATTTAGGCGTGCCCGCAACGCAGGATGGCGCCATCATCAATGCCGGCGGGTTTATCGCTGTCGTGGCTGCGGAGTGCACCGCCATCGAAATACTGCTGGTGTTCGGCGGCGCCGTGCTTGCGTGGCCCGCTTCGCTCAGGGCGAAGGCTACCGCAATCCTGCTGTTTATTCCGATTCTGGTTGTCCTGAACCTTGTGCGCGTGATTAGCCTGTTGCTCACAGGCGTCGGAATTCCTGAGCACTTTGACACCGTTCACTTGATGATATGGCAGCCCGCGATGCTACTTGCCGCGATTGCGATGTGGCTGCTCTGGCAGCGATGGGCGTCGGATAACGGGCGTCGTGATGAATTGCCTGCTCCGCGGCAATAGCACACAGTTCCTGAAAGGGGATGAATTATGGACAAGGCGTTGGAAGGCGTGAAGATTCTGGATCTCACTCATGTGCAGGCGGGACCGTCCTGCACTCAGATGCTCGGATTTCTGGGCGCGGACGTCATCAAGCTTGAAGACGTATGGGGCGGCGACTCCACCCGCAGGGACCTGCGCCACGACGACGACTCGGACAGCTTCTACTTCCTCATATTCAACAACAACAAGCGCGCAGTCAGCATCAACCTCAAAACTGAGAAGGGCAAGGAGCTTTTCACCGGCTTGCTGAAGTGGGCCGACGTGCTCGTGGAGAACTTCTCGCTTGGCATGCTCGACAGGCTCGGCTTCGACTGGGATACGCTGCACGAAATCAATCCTGGTCTCATATACACAGCGATCAAGGGATTCGGCACCTACGGGCCATATTCCCAGTACAAGGGCTGGGAGATGGTGGCACAAGCCGTCGGCGGCGCGATGGCGACAACCGGCTACTCCGACAGGCCGCCGGTGTACCTCTCGCCGGGCGTTGGCGATTCCGGCAGCGGTCTGCACGCCGCAATCGGCATTCTTGCGGCTCTCCGCAAGCGCGACATCACCGGCAAGGGTCAGCGCGTGGAGGTCGCCATGCAGGACGCTGTGGTTAACCTGATGCGAATGCAGATGACGCCCGTCCTTGGACTGAAGCTGCCGGAGGCGCGGCGCGGTCATCGCGCGGGCAGGGGTATTCCGCTCATTTACCCCTGCGCTCCGGGAGGTGCGGACGACTACATCATGGTCTTCCCGCGCGGCGAGATGTGGGAGCTGCTGTTCGTGGCGATTGGCAGGGAAGACCTCATAGGCGATGAGCGCTTCGCCGACTACGAATCGGTAGCGCAGCACGCCGACGAGATCGAGGAGATTATCTCCGACTGGACGCGCAAGCACACCAAGCACGATGCGATGAAAATTCTCGCCGGCGCGGGCGTGCTGGCGGGCGCGACAATGAACTCCAACGACCTGCTGGGAGACGAGCAACTCTTGGCGCGCAACATGGTTGTCAGCGTCGAGGATGACGTTCGCGGAGATTACACGATGCTCGGCTGTCCCATCAAGCTCTCAGACCAGGACGACACCGTTACGCGAGCCCCCCGCTACGGCGAGCACAACGACGAGGTGCTGACGACCATCCTCGGCTGCACGCCGGAAGAGGTGGACCAGATGCGCGAGCAGGGAGTAATTGGCTAACTGCTAGAAAATTGCATTAGTCCCAATCCCTCTAGTCGTCATTCCCGCGCAGGCGGGAATCCAGCGGGCTGGGCAGGGGGTGAGGACAAAATATCCTCCCCATCCTGTCCATCGATGTCAGTTCCACTAATAACGCATCGTAACCTTGTTCATAATCTTCCAGTAGATTCGCTCCGGCAGCACCCTCGCAGCGAGCATGCCTGCTCGTGCGTCGATGCCCACCGGGTATCGGAAGTTCGGCGACGGCGATGTGATGATCTTATGCACCACCTTCGCCACCCGCACCGGATTGCCTCCCAAGTGCTCGAAAATGTCGTGATTGCCCCTGTATTGCCGTATCAGCGAGGCATACACGCTCCTCTCCCCGTCAATCGCCTCGCCCCTGACTGAGTTGTCGGGGAAATTCGTGCGGAACAGCCCCGGCTGCACCATCGCAACTCGCACGCCGAAGGGTTCCACTTCGATTTTGAGCGACTCGCTGATTCCCTCCAGCGCGAACTTGCTGGACACATACGCGCCATTGAATGGCGTGCCCAAGCGCCCTAGCACCGAGCTTATGTTGATGATCGTGCCATTGCGCTGCTCTATCATCGCGGGCAGAACGCCCTGCATCATTCGCACGGCGGCGAAGAGATTCGTCTCGAACTGGCTCTTCAGTTCCGCATCCGACAGGAGTTCCACAGGTCCCCATAACCCGAAGCCCGCGTTGTTCACCAGCACATCAATCGCGCCGTGCTGCCGGATAATATCCGGCACTATGCGCGAAACCGCTTCATCCGAGTTGATATCAAGTTCCACTCCAATGACAGATAAACCGCGCTCCGCCGCATCCTCGTGCAGCCCGGCAAGACGGGATGTGTCGCGGCTGGTTGCCAGCACATTGTACCCACGCTCTGCGAGGTACAGCGCAGTTGCCCTGCCGATACCGGCGGACGCGCCGGTGATGAGCACGTTGCCGCTCGTGTTTACCGGCTGGCTTCTCTTATTGCGCCTGCGAAGTAGGACCAGCAAATTCTCACTTTCCTTTCGAACCGTTCGCCGCATTGATGGACATGCGTCTCTGTACGACCTCCCGCAGCAGGTCGCCAAACAGCGAGGACGAAGACACAAGCGCAAGGAAGTCCTCGCCGGTCATGACGAGTATCTCGGCTCGCGTCTTTGCTCTCACGGAAGAAGAGTGCGGAGCCCCGTTAAGCAGAGAAATCTCGCCGAAATACTCACCGACGCCCAGTGTCGCCAGTTGCGACTCTCCGCCGTCGTCCTCTCGAAGCACCTCGACTTCCCCATCAACGACCACGTAAAACTCGGAAGAGATGTCGCCCTTCTGGTAAATGTAGTCGCCCGCCTCGAAATGCCGTCTCGAAGTGCCGTGAGTACGTTCGATGTCAACCTTCACGATGTCCGGCGGGAATATCAGGTCCAGCGTCCAGTCGGTCACGACGCGCAGCTTGCGCTCGATGCGGGGTAGTTGTAGCAGGTAGAACGTGCGGTACAGCCACCACGCCACGAACCCCGACAGTTCCAGCCCAAACGTCTCCGTCGCAGCCGCGAATCCGCCCAGCGGCACGAACACCCCCCGGCTCTTGTACCTGAACTGCTTCGTTGGCGTACCCCTGACGCTTGCGAGCACATTCTGCGCCGCGCTCTTCGCCTGCCTCAGTGCAAACTGTGCCGTAGGTGGGCAGAAGCCGCCGCGCAGCACGTCAGGAACGAGCGCGCAGTCCCCGACTGCCCACAGGTTCTCGCCCCCCTTGACCGCAAGCGTCTCATCGACGACCAGCCGTCCGCGCTCCAGTTCGCAGGATAGGTCTGAAATTAATGGGTTGGGTGATGCGCCAATCGTCGCGACGAGCGTCCTTGTGGGAATATACACATCGTCCGCCAGCAGCGCGCTTCCTCCGGTAGCCCCACGCAGCTCGGTGTGCAGCCGGACGTATATGCCGCGCCTTTCCAGCAGCCTGTGACTCAGGTTCGCCAGCCTCTCGCCCAGTTCCGGCAGTATTCGTCCGGAGCGGTGCAGCAGAATCACTCGGAAGTCGTCGGGATCGATGTTGCGGTAGCTCCTGCTCGCCACGCGCAGGAACTCGTTGATCTCGGATGTGACCTCCACGCCGGTGTACCCGCCGCCCGCTATGACGAAGGTGAGCGTCAGGTGCTTGTAGAAAGGGTCTTCCTCGACATCCGCCGCCTCCAGCATGCTTATGAGGTGGTTGCGCAAGCGAAAGGCGTCTCCCAGGGTCTTGAATGGCAGCGCGTGTTCTTCCACGCCTGTAAAGCGCGACAGATCTGTAGCGCTGCCTACCGCGAAAATCAAGTGGTCGTAGTGAATGTACGTGAGACGCGCATGGCCGGGATAGCGTATTGCGACCCTGCGATTTTCTGCATCTATGGACTCGATCTCCGCTTGATGTATGTCTGCGTGCGGCACGATGCGGCGTATCGGACTAACCACATTCAAAGGGCTGATGGAGCCGGAAATGACCTCCGCGAGCATCGGCTGGAACAGGAAGAAATTCTCCCTGCTAATGAGCGTGAGTTCGATTTCGCCGCGCTTCGCAGCGGATTGCAACTCCAGCGCGGCATAGACGCCGCCGTACCCGCCGCCCAGGATGACGACGGAAGGAACCGGCCCCTTGCGTTCGGCCCGTCGAAAGCGAGAAAACATAGCGCCCCATTCTGCAGTGATGCGCGTCTAATGCGCCATAACCCTAGTATCTTTCGCCCAACCCCGCAAGTGCATGTAATATAATCCCAGAAGGCGCATCACTGCATCGCCAATTTGACAACGGGCGGACTAATGGACAGGCAACTCATTATCTCGGTGATAGGCGAAAGCAACGCGCGCCCGCACATTGCCGCGCTTGCGGAGCAGGTTGGCAGGGAACTGGCGGAACGCGGTGTCGCAATCGTATGCGGCGGGCTAGGCGGCGTGATGGAGGCGGCCTGCAGGGGCGCGAAGTCCGCCGGTGGAACGACCATCGGCATCCTGCCGGGCGACAATCCGCTTTCCGCCAACGACTACATAGACATTCCCATCATCACCGGAATGGGCTATGCCCGCAACTCCGTCGTCGCGAAGACCGGCATCTCCGTAATTGCTGTTGGAGGCGCGTATGGCACCCTGTCTGAGATAGGACACGCGCTCGGCGACGGTGTGCCCGTCATCGGGCTTGAGACATGGGAAATGACCCGCAGCCGTGAGCCTGCCGACAGCGCAATCATACGCGCAACCGACCCCGCCGATGCCGCCGAGAAAGCCATTGCAGCCGCAAACCAGCGACTCGCCGACATCGCAGCAGGTATATCCACCATTCCTGAGATCTACAACAGATGAATACACTGAGGCTGTCATGACCACAATTTCGGATGTAAAGGCAAGAGAAGTCCTCGACTCGCGGGGCAACCCGACCGTCGAGGTGGATGTGGCGCTCTCCGACGGCACGGTCGGCAGTGCGCTCGTTCCGTCCGGCGCAAGCACCGGGGCGAACGAAGCGCTCGAACTGCGCGACGGCGACGCGGATCGCTTCAGAGGACGCGGCGTGCTCGCCCCCATCGAAAACATCGAAAATCAGATCAGGCCCGCCGTTATCGGGCTGTCCGCACTCGATCAGGGAGCGCTCGACGATCTTCTCATCGAGTTAGACGGTACGCCCAACAAGAGTAAGCTTGGAGCGAACGCCATACTTGGCGTGTCCATGGCAGCGGCACGCGCAGCCGCTCAGAGTGCAGGCAAGCCGCTCTATGAACACCTCGGCGGCAATGACGCAGTGACTCTCCCCGTGCCTATGCTGAACATCATCAACGGCGGCGCGCACGCGGCAGGCTCCACCGACTTCCAGGAGTTCATGGTCGTGCCGGCAGGCTTCGACACATTCAGGGAGTCGCTCAGGGCTGGTGTCGAGATTTATCACGCGCTCGCGGACATTCTTGGTGAACGCGGCATGAGCACGAGCGTGGGCGACGAGGGCGGCTTCGCGCCACCGCTTCAGGGCAATGAGGACGCGGTTGTGCTTGTGATGCAGGCAATCGAAAGCGCGGGATACCGTCCCGGCGAGCAGTGCTTCATCGCATTGGACGTGGCTGCTTCCGAATTGAGCAAGGAAGACTACCCGGCAGGCAATCTGATTAGCGTTTACGAAGACTGGGTTGGCAGGTATCCCATTGTCAGTATCGAGGACGGCATCGGTGAAGACGACTGGAACGACTGGCAAACACTGACAGGTGCAATAGGTGGCAGCATTCAGCTAGTCGGCGACGACCTGTTCACAACGAATACCGAGCTTATTCGCAAGGGCATGGACATGAACGCGGGCAATGCCGTGCTAATCAAGCTGAACCAGATTGGCACCGTAACCGAGACCCTGAATGCCGTCAGGATGACGCAGGACGCGGGCTGGGGCGTCGTCATCAGCCACCGTTCGGGTGAGACCGAGGACACCACGATTGCCGACCTCGCCGTCGGAACGAACGCCGGGCAGATAAAGTCGGGTGCGCCCGCTCGCGGCGAGCGCACCGCCAAGTACAATCGCTTGCTCCGAATCGAAGAGGAGCTTGGCGATAGAGCGCGCTTTGCCGGTCAGCAGGTTTATGCAAGCCTGCGGGAATAGCGCCGGCATCACTTGGCGCGGCAGACATACGACACGAGAACGGAGGACAAAGTGGCAACATCGTACACGCAGATAACAGACGAACAGGCGGAGATGATTCGCAACGCGCCGGTGTTCTTCGTGGGAACGGCGAACTTCGGCGGCAGTGCGGACGGCGAGATCGACGCAGTGAATGTGTCGCCCAAGGGTGGCGTCCCGTTGCACATCATCAGCCCCAACCGCGTGGCGTACCTCGACTATGTGGGCAGTGGCAATGAGACGGCGCGGCACTCGGATGGGGGCAGCCCCGTAACCGTAATGCTCTGCGCCTTCGAGGAAGAGAATGCCGGCATCATCCGCCTGTACGGTCGCGCGCAAGCCATGCCGATAGAGGACTCGCCACTTGCGGACCTGCTCCTGGAGCGCGCCGCCGGTGAAATAGCCCTGCCTATGCGACAGGTCATAGACATTAAGGTGGAAAAGACCAGCACAAGCTGCGGCTACGGCGTCCCGATAATGGCCTTCGAACGGGACCGCACTGTCGGAGACAGGGGAAGGCTGTACAAGGGCGATCCGGTGCCGCAGCGGGCGTAAATGATTGCGTGTGAGTAATGCTTAAGCATAACCACAGAGATGATATGTTCAGGGAAGAGCTCAAGGAAAAGGTGGAGTTAGGTATTCAACAGATAGCCAATGGGGAATACGTTGAATATACCAACGAAACTCTTCACAAACTCTTTGACGATATCGAGGAAAAAGGCATGAAAAGGGCAGAAGCAAGGCGTGAGAGCGCTGGACGTTGATATGCCAAAGCCTCGATGGAATGTCTTCTATGGAATGATTGAAAGGCTATATCGCGAAAATGTCCCAAATCTACGACATCGCTAACGACTACGTTGAGCGATACGCCGCCCTCAACCCACTGAGCGCAACATCCATCGGCGTGCCCGGCTTCGACGACAAGATGTCCGACTTCTCGCCGCAGGGCGCGGACGCCAACGCCGACCTTAACCGTCAGACCATCGCCGCGCTCAACGCTGCATCAGTCGAGGATGAGCGAGACCGCATAGCCCGAGACGCGATGCTCGACGACTTACAGACGAGTCTGGACACCCACGACGCGGGGGAGCACCGCCGCAGCCTGCGCGTTCTCGGCAGTCCGTTTCAGAGCATTCGCATGACCTTCGATCTGATGCCACGCGAAATGGAAGAGGATTGGCGCAACATCGCCGCTCGCATGGCGCTTGTCCCCGAGGGACTTGAAAGCTACCGGCGCAGCCTCGTTGAGGGAGTGCAGCGGTCCAAAACAAGCAGCCGCAGGCAGGCAGAAGAATGCGCCAAGCAGGCGCGGATCTGGTCGGGCGAGAACGGCGCAGCATCATTCTTTCACGGGCTGTTGGACGCATTCGACACTTCAGGTCTGGAATCGGACCCGCTGCGCCGCGACGTTGCAGCCGGCGCGGATGCTGCCGCACGAGCATACGCCGATATGGGGCGCTTCCTCTCGGACGAGTACCTGAAAGACGCCGTTGAGCAGGACGGCGTGGGCGAAGAGCGATACGGTCTCTCTTCGCGTGCCTTTAACGGCACGGAATTGGACTTCATCGAGACCTATCACTGGGGCTGGGAGCAGCTGCGCTGGGTCGATAGCGAGATGGCGAAGACGGCGGAGCGCATCCTGCCCGGTGAGGGTGTCGAAGCAGCCAAGCAGTTCCTTGAAACCGATCCCGACCGCGCCATCGAGGGCGTTGACGCCTTCCAGAACTGGATGCAGGAACTGCAGGACAAGACTATCGCCGATTTGAACGGCACTCACTTCGACATTCCCGATCCCGTGAAGCGCATCGAGGCGATGATCGCGCCTCCCGGCGGCGCGCTGGCGATGTACTACACCTCGCCCTCTGAGGACTTCAGCCGGCCAGGACGCACATGGTATCCGACGGGCGGCAAGACGCGCTTCCCGCTATGGGGAGAGGTCTCCATCGCATACCATGAGGGTGTGCCGGGCCACCACTTCGAGCGCGGCATCGCCAAGTACCTGACCAGCGAACTGTCCCGCTTCCAGACCGCGATGGGCGGCACTTCCGGCTACATCGAGGGCTGGGCGCTCTACGCCGAGAGGCTGATGGCAGAACTCGGCTACCTCGAAAATCCCGACTACTACCTCGGCATGCTGCGTGCTCAGGCGCTCAGAAGCGTTCGCGTGATTATCGACATCGGCATGCACTTGGGCCTCCCGATACCGGACGACTCTGACTTCCACCCCGGCGAAGTCTGGGACCCTGACCTCGGGCTGGTGTTCATCAAGCAGCGCAGCCACTTCCCGGAAGACTTCGTAGCAAGCGAAGTTGACCGCTATCTCGGCATGCCCGCTCAGGCAATCTCGTACAAGGTGGGCGAGCGTGAGTGGCTGACCGCCCGCGAAGACGCCAGGCAACGTAAGGGCGCCGACTTCGACCTGAAGGAGTTCCACACGCGCGCCCTCAACCTCGGCCCCATGGGACTGGCGCAAATGCGCCGCGAAATGTCGCGAGTGTAACGAAATTGCTGATTACCCACCTTTAATTGTAGTGTCTCATTGCGGTAGATATAATTGAACTGTGAAGTCGTAGGCCGATGTGCAGATACGAAGGGAGCATCGCAGCGCCATGACTACTCGCGTGGGCATCAACGGATTCGGGAGAATCGGCAGGCAGGTGCTGCGTGCCATCATGGAGCACCACCCAGATAAGTTGGAGGTCGTGTCCGTCAACGGCAACTACCCGCCGGAGACCAACGCGCACCTCTTCAAGTACGACTCCATATACGGCATCTATCCGGGCGATGTGGAGGCGACCGATACCGGCATATCCATAGAGGGCAATGAGATTGGCACCTCTATGGAGCGCGACCCAGCCATGCTGGCTTGGGGAGACGATGGCGTTGACATCGTGCTCGAGTGTACCGGCGCATTCACCAGCGGGAGTGGCGCGGCTCAGCATCTCGAAGCGGGCGCGAAGAAAGTCATCATCTCCGCCGCGGCGCGCAACGAGGACATCACCCTGGTCCTCGGCGTGAACGACTACCTGTACGATCCCGACAGGCACAACATCGTTTCCAACGCCTCCTGCACGACCAACTGCATCGCCCCAATGGCGAAGGTTCTCAACGACAATTTCGGCGTAGAGCAGGGGCTGATGACCACCATTCACGCCTACACTAACGACCAGCGGATTCTGGACGGCGGGCACAAGGACCTGCGGCGGGCGCGCGCCGGCGCCGTGAACATCATCCCGACCACCACCGGCGCCGCAAAAGCTGTCGGCATCGTGCTCCCGGAGCTGAAAGGGAAACTGAACGGCATGGCAATGCGTGTCCCCATACCCGCCGGCTCGGTGACCGATTTCGTTGCCACGCTGAAGCACCCCGCACCCGCTGACGAAATCAACGCCGCCTTTGAGGAGGCTGCGTCCAACGGGCTGAGTGGTGTTCTCGAATACAGCGAAGCGCCGTTGGTCAGCAGCGACATCGTTAAGAACCCGCACAGTTGCATCATTGACGCCCTCTCCACGATGAAGGTTGGCGAGAACATGGTCAAGGTCATCGGCTGGTACGACAACGAATGGGGATACAGTTGCCGCACCGCCGACCTCGCCGCCTACATCGTTGACAAGGGCATTTAGCATTCAGGTGGCATCCGAGCAGGTGGCATTCGAGACAGTTGACACCCCCTTCGAACTCCCGGTAATGACGCCCTGCGTCTTCTGCGAACTGATAGCCGGGCGTCTGGACAAAGGACTTGTGGAAGAGACCGACCTGACACTCACAATCGTGAACATACGCCAGTTCGAGATTGGGCAGGTCCTGGTCATACCGCGCAGGCATGCCCCCACCATCCTTGACCTGACCGATGAGGAGTCTACCGCACTGATGAACGCTGTACGCCGTGTATCCGCCGCGTTAGTCAAGGCGTACTCTCCCGACGGTCTAACGCTGTACAATAACAACGGTATCGCCAGCCTGCAGGAAGTTCCGCACTTCCACATGCATGTGGTTCCGCGCCGCAATGACAGCGAATGGGGAGCAGGACCGCCGCACATCGCCACGCTGGAACGACGTTCACAAGATATACTGGACAAGGTGCAGGTTGACATCGAGCGCGAGCGCGAAATCGCAGAGGAGATAAGGACGGCGCTATGAGTAATGCCCAGCAAGTGAAAGAGCGCATCCAACTCGTGCGCGACCTGTCGAACGAGACGGCAGCGTACCTGCACACTCTCCCCGACAACATCTGGCGCGACCCGGACGTGTACGCCAGCGCCTGCGACGGCTGGAAGATTGCCGATGTCATCACCCACCTGATTCTCGGCGCGAACGTGTTCGGCCTCAGCATCTCCAACGCAGTGCGGGGCATCGTCGAGCCGCCGATGGGCTGGAGCAGGCCCGACACGCCCGAGCAGGGCATGGAGCGGCTTGTGGACACGCGCAACGCCATCCACGAAGACCTCTTCTACGACTTCAACGCAAGCTGCAAGCGCTTCAACACCATCCTTCTGGACCTCGATGAGACGTCCTACTCATTACCCACCTGGCACCCGTACTTCGTCATCAGCGTTGACCGCCTGATAGACATTCGCGCATCGGAACTCACGATTCACTCCTGGGACATTCGCTATCCCATAGACCGCACCGCAGGGCTGAGCAATCGCGCGAGGCCCTTCATGTTGGACTTCGTTTGGCGCTGGCTCCGCACCGGCTTCCAGAACACAGAGCCTCTCAACAAGCCCATACGCTACCGCTTCGACCTGACCGATGCCGAAGGCGGCTACGACGTAACGGTGAACGGCGACAACTTCAGGCACGCGCCCTCGGACGACTCCCCGGCGGACGTAACCTTCGGCTGCGACACCGACACCTACATCCTCTTCTGCTTCGGCAGGCTGCAACTGCGCCGCTCGGTTCGGCGCGGGCGCATCGCTCTCTCCGGCGACGAAACATTGGCAGCGCAGTTCGCCGACTGGTTCAAGGGTATCTAGCCGCTACGTCTGCGCCTGACCCGTCGGGCAGATTTCCCGCAGGCAGCACCCCTCGCATACCGGCGTCGTCCGGCACGCCTCCTTGCAGTGCTGAACTATCAGCGCGTGGTACTCGGCGAACAGCTCGGTATCGGGCGGCAGGCTGTCACTGAACATCATCTGGTACGCCGAATACGTCTCAGACTGCGGCGTGATACCCAGACGGACGAAGAGCCTGCTAGTGTAGGCATCAATGACAAATGACGTCTTGCCCAGCGCATACAGCAGGATGGCGTCCGCCGTCTCCTCGCCGATGCCCCTCACCGCAAGCAACTCATTTCGCAGTTTCGCGCCGTCTTCGGCGCACATCGCGTCGATGTCATCGTCGTAGGCATCGCCAAGAAACTCAACCAGCGCCTTCAACCTCTGCGCCTTCGCGTTGTAGAACCCGCTGGAATAGACCAGCGCCGCCAGAGCATCCGCCTCCATGCCTCGCATCGCCGCAGGCGATAGGGCATCGGCATCCTTCAGTCTCGAAATTGCCTGCTCCACATTCGTCCACGCCGTTGCCTGCGTCAGCACCGCCCCCACCATCACCTCGAACCGCGAATCGGCGGGCCACCAGTGCTGCGGACCATATCGCGCCAGCAGACGGTCGAAGATGTCTTTAATGCGGCTGTTCAGTTTGGGAGCAGGCATGGCTCTATTGGGCTGGAAAAGGCAAGAATCCACTTGTCGCATATGCAGGGCGATATTAAACTGGATACACGGCAATATCAACGAGCAACCATGTCCCCTCTCCCTCTGGGAGAGGGTTAGGGTGAGGGCACAAATCCTTGAACGAATTCATCAACAGGCTTGACAACGCGGCGCGTGCGAACCGCAGCCTCGTCTGCGTGGGTTTGGACATTGACCCCGCGCTGATGCCGCCCACAATGGCAAAGATAAGTGATGTATCCGCATTCAACCGCGCCATCGTGGACGCCACCAAAGACCTCGTATGCGCCTACAAGCCCAACATCGCCTTCTACGAGGCGCTCGGGCTGGAGGGACTCGTAGCGCTGCGGGACACGGTTGCACATATCCGCAAAGTCGCACCTGATGTTGTCCTGCTCTGCGATGCCAAGCGCGGCGACATCGACTCCACCAGCGCAAAGTACGCGGAGGCGATGTTCGACTACTGGTGCTTCGACGCCGTCACGGTCAACGGCTACTTAGGCGGCGAGTCGCTGTCCCCCTTCTTCGACTATGCAGACAGGGGCGTGTTCGTGCTGTGTCGCACATCAAATCCGGGCGCATACGAGTTCCAGGACATTACGGTTTCGCCGGACGCTTCGGAAGTTGCCGCTGATGACAAGGGACAAAAAATGCCGCTCTACGAGTGGATTGCGGTGCGCTCATCGAAATGGAATGTCAACGGCAATATCGGTCTGGTTGTGGGCGCGACTTCCCCCGACCAGCTCCGAGCCGTAAGAAAGCGCTGCCCCGGCGTCCCCATACTCATTCCCGGAGTGGGCGCGCAGGGAGGCGAGCTTGAAGCATCGGTAAGGAACGGCATCGACCGCGCCGTGAACGGGCAATCCGAATCACCGGGCATTCTCATCAACTCCGCGCGCGGGATCATCTACGCCGACCGCACCGCGAGCGGTTTCGCGGACGGCGCGCGCAATGCCGCTGAAAGGCTGCGCGAAACCATAAACGACGTACTCGCCCAGGAGGGCTTCCTGTGGTAACGCAATATGAAATCGGCGATTTCGTGCGCCTCAAAAAGCGCCACCCTTGCGGGCAGTTCGAATGGCGAATTGTCCGTGTGGGCGCCGATATCGGCATCACCTGTGTGGGCTGCGATCGCCGCGTGACCCTGCCCCGCTCCGCGCTGCAGAAGCGCATGAAAGGGCAGCCCTTCAGGGAGCCGCAACAGGCGCAAATTCCCCGTTCCTAACCTTCCCCATGCGTTGACACCCCAAAAACCTTGCGCTTAAAATAGGCTCACATGTGGAGCGGACTTATTTGGAGGGGATCGTCTAATGCTGGAATTATCCATCGATGGCATTCGCGTTAGTCTTATGAACCAGCAGAGGGTGGTTATTCTTCGAGTAAAGGAGACCGACAAGTACCTGCCTATATGGATAGGCCCCGGCGAGGCAGACGCTATCGCCCTCAAGCTTCAGAATGTTACCGTGCCGAGGCCGCTCACCCACGACCTGCTGTCCGATGTAATCTCCTCGCTTGACGCGCGCGTGGACAGGATCGTCGTCTCCGACCTCTCGGACGACACCTTCTTCGCCAAGATCGTGCTTCAGGTCAACGGCTCCACGATGGAAGTGGACTCCCGACCTAGTGACGCGCTCGCTCTTGCCGTTCGCACCGAATCGCCCATCTTCGCTGAAGACTCCGTAGTGGAGAAGGCGGCGATTATGCTGGACACCGAGACCGGCAGGGCTGTTCGCGTTGAAGCGGACGACGATGTCGAGCCTCGCCCCGTGACCGAGGAGGAGCGCGCAAAGCTCTCCGCGTTCGAGGACTTCATTGGATCCCTCGACCTCGACTTGGAACAGGGCGACGCGCCGACGCAAAACCGTTAGCGTTCACCCCATTTCACGCATGCTCAATCAACGCGACTCCGCTGATTTTCGGCGGAGTCGTCTGTCTTGAGTACCTGTAAACGGCGACCTGTAAACTAAAAATTTACATTGAGAAAATGATTGTGATATACTACACAAGCCCTCTGAGGAGACGCGATTGAACGCCGAAAGATTGGCGTTGGTGCTCCGTCTTACAGGCATTGGATGGTATGTAGCCATCTGTATCGGGGGTGGAGCGTTGGGCGGCTGGTGGCTCGATGGCAGGACCGGATGGAGTCCCCTGCTCACCCTGCTGGGCTTGGGCTTGGGCATAGCGGTGGCGCTGGTAGGAATGATGCGGATGTTGTTGTCGGTTTTTGCCGCCAAATCAGATTCTGATATTGAATAACAAGGGACACCGTAGAGCGTGCTTAGCAATCCTAAGACTCTGGCAATACTGATAATCGCGCTAATTGCATTCGTGGTCAGTCTTTTAGGCGGCGCTCTCGGGAATGCCTTCGGACTCGGCTTCCTCGGCGCGCCACTGGCGCACATCCAGATCCCTGCCGAGCCTTTCATCCCAGCTAAGATATTCGGCTTCACGCTAAAGAACACGATGGTAACCGCATGGATTACCATCGTTGTCTTGATTGTCATATCATTCTTCGCGACGCGGCGCATGAGCGAAGTGCCGCGCGGCTTGCAGAATCTCGTCGAAGTCTTCCTCGAGTTCTTCCTCGACCTCTGCGAGCGCATCGCCGGCCGCGAGCGTGCCCGCCGCTTCTTCCCCCTCGTAATGACCATCTTCCTGTTCATCATGGTCTCCAACTGGATCGGCATCCTCCCCGGATTCGGCACCATCGGCTGGATAGAGCCGGGGAAATATGTCATCAAGCACGCCGAAGAGAAGGCGGAGAAGGCTGGCCAGGCCGTCAACTATGACGACATTCACCTGCAGGTGTTCGAGGGTGACGGGGCATTCGGCTACCTGAGCTTCGGTTCGGTCAATAAGGAGATCGGAGACATAAGCGCCTCAGAGTACAAAGCAAACGGCGCGCCCGAAGGCAAGACGGCAGGATTGCTCGTGCCGTACCTGCGCAGCGCGAACACCGACGTCAACACCACGCTCGCCATCGCGCTCATTGCGATGGTAACGATCCACTTCTGGGGCTTTTCCGCCCTCGGATTCGGTCACCTCGGCAAGTTCATCAACTTCAAGGAAGGTCCCGTCGGGTTCTTCGTGGGCATCCTCGAAGCAATCGGCGAAGTCGCCAAGATCATCAGCTTCACCTTCCGTCTGTTCGGCAACATCTTCGCCGGCGAGGTCCTGCTGATAGCGATGGCGTTCCTGTTCCCGCTCATCGGCCTGATCCCGTTCCTGGGGCTGGAGCTTTTCGTCGGCGCGATTCAGGCGTTCATCTTCGCTATGCTTACACTGGTCTTTGCTGTAATGGCAACGACCGCGCACGGCGGCGAGCACCACTAGACAACATCACTGAGTCAATAAATGCGTAGGACCTGAAAAGTACAGGGTACGCAGAAATCTGGAAGTAGAAGGAGAAGTGGAAATGGAAGTAATGCAGGATTTTGCAAGTTTGGGCGCAGGTCTCGCAATCGGACTCGGCGCTCTCGGTCCCGGTATCGGCATCGGCCTTCTGGCTGCCAAGGCGATGGAGTCGCTCGGGCGCAACCCCGACGCGGCAGGCATCATCCAGCAAAACATGATTCTCGCCATCGCGTTCACCGAGGCTATCGCCATCTACGCGCTGGTCGTGGCTATCATCATCAAGTTCGTTTAAGCAACCACAATTTGCAGTAGTTCCTTTCCCCTCGATGGGGGAAGGCTGGGATGGGGGTGAAAGCCCTTGTCCGTTAGAGATATAGGAGATACGGCATGGAAGCCTTGGGGATTAACCTGCCCGGCTTGATAACGCACATCATCAGCTTCTTGGTCTTGCTGTTCGTGCTGATGAAGTTCCTTTACAAGCCCATCGTGAACATGCTCGACCAGCGCTCCGAGCGAATCAGGGAGAGCCTTGAAGCCGCCGAGCGCGCCCGTGAAGAGACTGCGGCGTCTCAGGCAGAGGTCGAATCACAGCTCGAAGCCGCGCGCACCGAAGGGCAGCAGCTCATCGCCTCCGCGCGTGAGGTGGCAGAGCGCTTCCGGGAGGAAGAGACCGCGAAGGTCAGGCAGGAGATTGACGCCGAGCGCGAGCGCGCCGAGGCGAATATCCAGCGCGAGCGCGACGCCGCAATCGAGCAGCTTCGTGGCGAGTTCGCGGGCCTCGCGATTACCGCCGCCGAGCGTGTCGTGGAACGCTCCCTCGACGAGCAGGCGCACCAGGACATCATTGACCGCGTTCTCGAAGAGAGTGATTCCCGCATCAACCGCAATTAGTAATAAAGTCCCTTCCCCCTTGATGGGGGAAGGTTAGGATGGGGGTGTCCCCCCACGAAGTCATCGCCATTCCCGCGAAGGCGGGAATCCAGTATTGAGAAGGACATCATGGCACGAGGAGCATCAGCGCGAAGGTACGCACAGGCGGTCTTCGCAATAGCGCTGGAACAGGGCGAGCCTGACAGATGGCTTGACGACCTCGCCTTGCTGTCGGACTCCATGGCTAACGAAGAGTTCGCGAACTTCCTCGACGCGCCGCAGATCACATTGAGGCAGAAGACAGGCCTCATCGAGGAATCGCTGGGCGATTCAGTCGGCAGGCTCGCCCTGAACCTCATTTCGCTGCTTGCGTCACGCAGTTCCGCGCGTCTGCTTCCCGGCATCACGGAGGCATACCAGGAAATGTTCGACGCCCACAACGGCATCGAGCGCGCCGAAATCATCTCCGCGGTTCCGCTCAGCGACGAGCAGCAGGGGCGCATCGAGACGATGCTCAAGGGTATTGTGGGCAGTGACATCACTTCCACATCGAGAGTGGAGCCGCAGATACTCGGCGGATTCGTTGCGCGCGTTGGCGACAAGGTGATCGACGGAAGCACGCGAACAAGGCTCGACGAACTGCGCCGCGAACTGGTGCACGGCGCGTAGCCCTGAAAAGAAGGCACAACTGGCATAAAATCTTCGAGCGACACACCTGACGGTACTGTCGCTTACGCACGGAGGAGCCGCATGGCAGTCAGAGGACAAGACATCGCTTCGGTTATAAGGCGCCAGATTGAAGAGTTCGGGCGCGACCTGAGCATGGTGGACGTCGGCACGGTTATCGAGGTCGGCGACGGCATCGCGCAGGTTCACGGCTTGTCCGGCGTTGCCTACTCCGAACTGCTGGAGTTCGAGGGCGGCGTCATGGGCATGGCGCTCAACCTCGAAGAGGACAGCGTTGGAACCGTGATTCTTGGCGATCCCCTTGCCGTGAAGGAAGGCTCGGAAGTCAGGAGCACAGGCCGCGTTGTGGTCGTTCCCGTAGGCGACGAGCTTGTCGGTCGCGTCGTGGACGCTCTCGGCCAGCCCATAGACGGTAAGGGACCCATCGGCACAAGTAAAACCCGCGAGGTCGAAATCGTCGCGCCAAACGTGGCTATCCGCAGCTCCGTTGACACGCCGGTGCAGACAGGCATCAAGGCTATAGATGCGATGATTCCGGTCGGGCGCGGCCAGCGCGAGCTTATCATCGGCGACCGCTCCACTGGCAAGTCCGCAATCGCGCTTGACAGCATCATCAATCAGCGAGGCGGCGACCTAATCTGCATTTATGTCGCCATCGGCCAGAAGGTCGGCAAGGTAGCGCAGACTGTCGCGCTGCTGGAGCAGTACGGCGCGATGGAACACACCATCATCGTCGCTGCCAACGCCGCCGACCCTGCTCCGATGCAGTACCTAGCCCCCTACGCCGGCTGCGCGATGGCTGAAGAGTTCATGTGGCAGGGCAAGGACGCCCTCATCATCTACGACGACCTATCCAAGCACGCCTGGGCATACCGCCAGATGTCGCTGCTGCTTCGCCGCCCGCCGGGACGCGAAGCCTACCCCGGCGACGTCTTCTACCTGCACAGCCGGCTCCTTGAGCGCGCCGCGAAGCTCGACGACGCAAACGGCGGCGGCTCTATTACGGCGCTGCCTATTATCGAAACTCTCGCGGGCGACGTGTCGGCGTATGTCCCCACCAACGTCATCTCCATCACCGACGGCCAGATTTACCTTGAACCTGAGCTGTTCAACTCCGGCATCCGCCCGGCAGTGAACGCGGGCCTCTCAGTTTCTCGCGTCGGCAGCGCCGCGCAGACCCGCGCAATCCGGGGCGTTGCGGGAAGCCTCCGCCTCGACCTAGCTCAGTACGCCGAGCTTCAGACATTCGCGCAGTTCGGCACGGCAGACCTCGACGCAGCCACGCGCCAGCAGCTCGAACGCGGCCAGCGCGCCACCGAAATCCTCAAGCAGGACCAGAACGCGCCGCTTGCGATGGAATTGCAGGCCACCATCCTGTACGCGCTCGCGAACGGCTATCTCGACGATGTGGAGATTGAAAAGGTCCGTGCGTTCGAGGCGGCGCTCATGAGCTACCTGGAATCCAATCAGCGTGACCTCCTCTCGGGCATAGCGGAGGCGCGAGACATCGCCGGCGACAACGAAGAGGCGCTGAAAGCAGCCATTGACGACTTCAAGGCGAACGTGCCTTACTAGATGGCGATAATCCCTTCCCCCTCGATGGGGGAAGGTTAGGACGGGGCTGAATCCTCCGTCTAAATCTTCCTGCTGAAGAGCCGAGCATGCTTGTAGGGCGCAGAGGGAAAAAGAAATGGCAAGCGTAAGACAGATCAGGCGGCGCATTCGCAGCGTCGAAAATACGGCGAAAATCACGAAGGCGATGTCCATGATCGCGGCGTCCAAGATGCGCCGCACCCAGGAAGCCGCCCTTCGCGGCAGGCCCTACGCCGACCTGATGCAGACACTTCTATCGCACCTCGCCGCGCAGACACAGGACGACGAAGATCACCATCCTCTGCTCGTGGAGCGACCGCGCAATAATGTCGGTCTTGTCGTCATATCCCCTGACAGAGGACTAACGGGTGGCTTGAACTCGAACATCAACCGCGCGGCAGGGCAGTTCGTCGTCGATCAGGCGGGCGCGGGCGTCAAGGTCATCGCGATGGGCAGGAAGGGCAGGGACTTCATGGTCAGGACCGGCCAGGATGTTCAAGCAGTCTTCACCGACATCCCCGACCGCCCCGGTATCGATCAGGTCACGCCGGTCGCGCGCATGGTCATCGACTCGTTCACGAACGAAGAGGTGGACGCCGTTTACGTCGCTTACGCCGACTTCGTGAACACCACCCTCCAGCGCCCGGTCGTTGTGCAACTGCTGCCGGTCGTTCCGGCGGAACTGGAAGCATCGCAGGCTGTCGGCTACATCTACGAGCCGGACGAGCGACCCGTTCTGGACCAGCTGCTCCCTCGTTACGTCGAGATGCAGCTTTACCACTACCTGCTCGAAGGCATAGCCAGCGAGCAGTCGGCGCGCATGGTCGCCATGCGTAACGCTACCGACAACGCGAACGAGATGGTCGAAGACCTGACGCTCGTCATGAACAAGGCGCGACAAGAGACGATAACCAAGGAACTGCTGGACATCGTGGGCGGTGTCGCAGCAGTCGAGTAATGGGCTAGTTTTCAGCCTCCTGCGTCCCTCTCCCTCAGCGAGAGGGTTAGGGTGAGGGCAGAAACGTCAGCCTGCAAAGATGAAGCTGGCAACTGACTACTGATAACTGAAAACTACTAACTTGGAGGAACCATGGCAACGGGAAAGGTAACCCAGGTCATCGGCACCGTGGTGGACGTCGAGTTCCCTGCGGAAGAAATGCCCGCAATCTACAACGCGCTTGAAACCAGCATCGCCGGCGAGCGTCTGGTTCTTGAAGTCGAGCAGCACATCGGCAACAACTGGGTGCGCTGCCTCGCGCTCGGCGCGACTGAGGGCCTTGTGCGCGGCGTTGACGCCGTTGACACCGGCCAGGCCGTCTCCGTTCCCGTGGGCGACCCCACGCTCGGCAGGCTCTTCAATGCGCTCGGCGAGACTCTCGACGACCTCGAAGAGGTCGAGTCCGGCGACTCCTGGCCCATCCACCGCAAGCCCCCGACATTCGAGGATCAGGCCACACAGGTCGAAATTCTCGAAACCGGCATCAAGGTGATGGACCTGATTACCCCCTTCACCAAGGGCGGCAAGGTCGGCGCCTACGGCGGCGCGGGCGTCGGCAAGACGGTCATCATCCAGGAGCTCATCCGCAACATCAGCGAGGAGCACGAGGGCGTGTCAGTATTCGCCGGTGTGGGCGAGCGCTCCCGCGAGGGCAACGACCTCTGGCGCGAGATGCAGGAGTCCGGCGTTCTCGCCAACACCGTGCTAGTCTTCGGACAGATGAACGAGCCGCCCGGAATCCGCGCCCGCGTGGGCCTCACGGGCCTCACTATGGCAGAATACTTCAAGGAGGAGCGCGGACAGGACGTCCTGCTCTTCGTTGACAACATCTACCGCTACATCCTTGCTGGCATGGAAGTCTCCGCTCTGCTCGGCAGAATGCCCTCCGCTGTGGGCTACCAGCCCACGCTCGGAACCGAGATGGGCGACCTCGAGGAGCGCATTACATCTTCCCTGAACGGCTCGATCACTTCCTTCCAGGCGATCTACGTCCCCGCGGACGACTACACCGACCCCGGCATCGTAACGACTTTCGGTCACCTCGACGCCGTTGTCGCGCTAGAGCGCGCGCTCGCGGCGCAGGGACTGTACCCCGCCGTTGACCCGCTCACCTCGTTCTCCCGCATCCTAGAGCCGGCCGTAGTCGGCCAGGAGCACTACGATGTGGCGCGCGGCGTGCAGCAGGTGCTCCAGCGCTACACCGACCTGCAGGACATCATCGCGATTCTTGGTATCGAGGAACTTTCCGACGAAGACCGACTGATTGTGGCTAGGGCGCGCAAGATACAGCGCTTCCTCACGCAGCCCTTCTTCGTTGCGGAGGTCTTCACCGGCTCGCCGGGCCGCTTCGTGCCAATACGCGAGACGGTGCGTGGCTTCCGCGAGATCCTCGACGGCCAGCACGACGACCTCCCCGAGCAGGCATTCTACATGGTCGGCACCATCGACGAGGCTGTCGAGCGCGCCGAGCAGATGGCTGCCATAAGTTAATGAAAAGTTCCTTCCCCCTCGATGGGGGAAGGTTAGAGCCTATCCTGAGCTTGCCGAAGGGATGGGTGTGATCACCCTCATCACTAGGGAGTGGCTGAATGGCTACTATGAGACTTGAAATAGTAACCGCCGAGCGACGGGTGTACTCCGAGGACGTGGATATGCTCGTCGCCCCCGGCATCGACGGGCAGCTCGGCATCCTGCCGAACCACGCGCCCCTGCTCACGGCGCTGCAGCCTGGCGAGATCCGCGTGGACAAAGACGGCGAAGAAAACTACATGGCCGTCAGTGGCGGCTTCCTCGAAGTCTTGGCGAACAGAGTTACGATCCTCGCCGACACCGCCGAGCGAGCCGAGGAGATCGACATAGAGCGCGCCGAGGCAGCCGTCCGCCGCGCCGAAGAGCGCATCGCCGCCCGCACATCCGATTCGGACCTCCAGCGCGCGGTATTCGCCCTTCGACGTTCACAGGCGCGGGTCTTGGCGGCAAGGCGACGTCGCAGGCGTGACCGCGGCGGCGCTCCGCAGCAACCGTCGTAGATTTGAGACAGTTCTTTCGCACATCGGGAGCGTATTAGGGCGAGAGAGGGAAGTCTGTCGAATAACCTTTTTTTCTGGACACTAAGCAAAGAGGGGCGGCTATTTCAGCCGCCCCTCTTTCGTTGTCCCAAAGACTGCTGCCATCAATCAAGGGGCGACCATTTCACGGTCCAATTCAAACTTCACTCCTGGAGCGTCATCGAAGATCATAACGCCCGTTGACCTGCCATTGACCCTTCGCTGGAAACGTTGCCCTGATGAAAGGCCCGCCTGCGCGTTATTCAAGTCTAAGGGATGCCAGTCCGTCCACTTACCGCTGGGCAGGCGTTCTCGCTGTTCATGGAAGAGCGTAACGTTCATTTCCATTGCGGAACCATTGAGCATCATAATCCCCCGCATTCCAGTGTTAGACTCAGTGAGGCGGCAAAATCACTACTCTAGGGTAATAGTCTCCGTATTTCTCTAATAGCGCGTTGCCAATAGCGCTTCTGGCGGCGTGTATGGTTTCAGCGTTGATTGGTCTGTCGAGAAAAGCCAGTTGGACGGAAGTAATAATGTCGAAGACATCGTCCTCCAGTAGATGCCGCTCCTCTTCCGTAAGGTCCTGTGGCGCCCTGCCAAAGTTTACCCGGACGTTAAGCTCACCTGGATTCTCCGACCCCGCCGCGCGAAATAACAAGGCTTGTCAATCACCGTGTCTGGATTGCCTACATCCCAATTTGACTACGCTGCCATTATATCAGACATCAGAGAGACCTCGATGGCCTTGGTCCGACCCCCTCAGATACTCGCGACGTCACGTCTATTGACGCGCAGAATAGCCATCACTCCAGCTCTCGAAGGTAAAAGGTCATCGACTGCAGCGAGAGCACCGGATCGATGTTCCGCACTACGATGTTCATAGGCACCTTTGCCGCGACGGGCGCGTAGTTGAGTATGCCTCTGATGTCATTCGATATCAGCACGTCAATCACGCTCTGCGCCTGCTGCGCCGGTACCGCCACGATTCCAATGCTGATATTCTTCTCGGTAACCGTCTCGCTAAGCTCGGACATCGGCTGCACGCTGAACTCGCCGATAGTGTTGCCCACTTGCGCGCGGTCGCCGTCGAACGCCGCTACAATGCGGAAGTTCTCACGGTAAAAGCCCGGATAGTTGATGATCGCCCTGCCGAGCCGACCGACACCCACAAGGCATGCCCTCCATTCGCGGTTCAACCCCAGGATCTCCTGCAGCTCACTCAGCAGGAAGCGCACATCGTACCCTCTCCCCTGCTTGCCGAACCGCCCGAAATAGCTCAAGTCCTTGCGAATCTGCGCGGGTGTCATCTGCAGGAGGCTGCCAAGCTGCTGCGAACTCACAACGTCAATCGACTCCGACATCAGTTGCGACAGCGCTCTCACATAGAGCGGCAGCCTGAGAACGACTACTTCCGGGACTTCCACAGAGTCCGTTGTCATCCGAATTTCCACCTGCTGACTGTTCCGTGTTGGACTGCTTCAAACTTTGTGTCAAATAGCACAAAGTAATAGCGCTATTCTATAATTCTGACCTTATTTCGTCAATCGTCACATTCTGTCACTTGCCCGGGTGTGCGGAGGTCTTGGTAGCCGGCAACCTGCCTTGACGGTCCGTATTCAAAGGGATTGACTGCTTGGCGACCATCTGAGAACGAACATTTTGGGCAGCCTCTAGCATCATCTTCAAGTTGACATTCGAATGCATGGTTGATAGAGTTGACGCAGTATGTCGCAATGCGCTTTTGACATCACATGCCCCTGTATGAACGACCGTTGAGGGGTCGCGCATACAGGCTTTGCTGAATTGAAAAGATACCCCGCTCAACACAATGAAGCGGGGTTTTTGTATTACGCGAGTTGTCGCTCATACGCCGAACACCTACTCAATCGCGGAAGGAGAGCGAACAGAATGACCCAGACGGAATGGAAGCCTCGAACCCAGGGAATCATCGAGATACTTCCTGAAGAAATAGACGACTTTGAAACACAGGTCGCTCGCTTCCGTGCGGGCGAATGGTCGGAAACCGACTTTATGGCATTCCGCTTGCGGCAGGGCGTCTATGGGCAGCGCCAGCCCGACGCGCAGATGTTCCGCATCAAGTGCCCCTTCGGTGGCGTCAGTGCCGACCAGCTGGACGCTTTAGGCGTGATGGCAGAGAAGTATGCTCCGCTGAAGAAGGGACACGTCACCACGCGTGAGAACTTCCAGTTCCACCACATCAAGCTCGACGACGGTGCCGCCATTATGCGCCTCATTGGCGATGTCGGCTTAAGCACCCGCGAGGCATGCGGAAACACCGTGCGCAACGTTACCGGCTGCGCCGTCGCCGGCGTCTGCATGAATGAGCCTTTCGACGTCACGCCTTATGCAGCGGCTTATGCGCGCTACTTCGTGCGCCATCCATTCAGCCAGTCGCTCCCCCGCAAGGTGAAGAGCGCCTTCTCCGGCTGCGACAACGACTGCGCCATCACGCCCATCCACGACGTCGGCTTCCTGCCGCGCGTCCAGGACGGAAAGAAGGGTTTCAAGATGGTGGTCGGTGGCGGGACATCGATCATGCCGAAAATCGCCCCCACTTTGTACGAGTTCGTGCCCGTTGAAGAATACCTGAAGATGACCGAGGCGGTCCTCCGCATCTTCCACCGCACCAACGAGCTTCGCCGCAACCGCATGAAGGCGCGCATAAAGTTCTACATCGCGCGCATCGGCATCGACGAGTTCCGCAAGGAAGTCGAAGAGGAAATCCAGCAGTCCTGGGCGCAGCGTTCCTTCGACCCTGCTGACCTGATGTTCGTAGAGGACGAGTCAGTGGACGCCCCGCCGCTCGACGGCAATTACGCCGCTGTCGGCAGCGACCCCGAGTTCGAGCGCTGGGTGGCTACCAACGTCGAGTCGCAGCGACAGGCAGGCTACAAGGTTGTCACGGTCAAGCTGCCGCTCGGCGACATCAACGCCCGGCAGTTCCACCAGCTCGCCGACATGTCACGCAAGTACGGCGGTGGCCGCGCCCGCATCACTCACCAGCAAAACCTCGCATTCCGCTGGGTGCCTGAGAATGCCCTCTACGAGGTCTGGCAGCGGCTCAGCGACATAGGCTTCGGCGAGTCCGGCGCACACGAGATTACGGACATAATCTCCTGTCCCGGCACCGACAGCTGCAAGCTCGGCATTACTGCGTCGATGGGGCTTGGCAGAGCGCTCACTGATGCTGTGGAGCATGTGGACCAGTCCGACCCGCTGGTGCGCCAGATGCACATCAAGATGAGCGGCTGCCCCAATGGCTGCGGTCAGCATCACATCGCTGACATCGGCTTCCATGGTGCGGCGGCTAGGGCTCCGGGAGGGCAGGTGCCTGCCTATGAGCTGTTCCTCGGCGGCAGCTACTCGCAGGACGACCCGCGCTTCGGACAGCGTGTCAAGGCGAAAATTCCCGCCAAGCGCGCGCCGGAAGCCCTCCACAAGCTGGTAAATGACTACAAGGACAGCCACGGCGACGGCGAGTTTTTCAAGGACTACGTCCTTCGTCAGGGCACTGGCTACTTTGAGGCTCTCATGTCCGAGTTCAAGGAACTCCCCGACCTCAACCGGGACACGCTGGAGCAGTACATAGACTGGGACAAGACCGTCAAGTACGTGCTTGAGCGCGGCGAAGGCGAGTGCGCGGTCTAGTCTCTCAATTAGTCCCTTCCCCCTTGAATGGGTGAAAGTGGGTGAAGTCCTCAAGTCCCCGAACGGTTAGAATTCAAGAAAAAAGGGGCAGGCATTACGCCTGCCCCTTTTTTGTCCTCTGAAAGGTTCTGTCTATTTCTTGAACCGCCGCTTCAGCCCACTCCACCACGAACCGCCGCTTTCACCTGTCTCACCATCAATGTAGCGTCCTCGCCACATCTTGCGGTCAACTGGCGACTTCGAGGGTCTGAGGAACACCATTCCGTATGCGACGATGAAGATGATCAGCCCCGCCCACGCAAGCAGCCCGAACATTCCCGGCACGAAGGGCCGCAGCAGAAACGCCGCAAGCAGTATCGCAAGTGCCGCAAGCATAATCTTACCGGGC
Organism: Dehalococcoidia bacterium; assembly: GCA_965203955.1. GTDB lineage: Bacteria > Chloroflexota > Dehalococcoidia > Lucifugimonadales > JADFKI01 > Bin90. The sequence continues at coordinate 2,052,718 of OZ241923.1, forward strand.
GATACACCCCAAGCCTTCGTGTTCAGCGACTGCCGCGCGTACTGCCACACCATTCCGCGGAGGCTGTCTCGCGATTTGCCGGATGGCAGAGGCGCTTCCGCCTCCGCTTTCTTCAGTATGTCCTCGATCTCTTTCTGGTACTGGTCAGGCATTCTCATTGCCCCTGAATAGCTGCATAACCTTACGCTTAAGTCAGCAAGAGCCATACTCCATTTCTTGCATCGTAAACAACTGCATTGTGAGTGTCAACATCTTGGCGGTGCGCAAAAACTCGTCAAATCAATAACATTTATGATTGTTTTCTAGCGCACAAGCGACGTGCTATAATCAATTCAGTACCGCAATTGCTTTTCAGGAGACTTTCGTGCGAATTACTCAAGGGGAAATTGTTGACCTCCAGACTGTGCTGCATATCGAGATGGACGACGATGATGTCCGCCCTTATCTCGACATCGGTTACCAGAAAGTAAGACCGCACATCTCCTTTCCGGGCTTTCGCAAGGGCCGCGTTCCGCGCCACATCGTCCTGCAATTCGTAGGCAAGGAAGCCCTTCTGAACGAAGTGCTTGACACCATGCTGCCGGAAGTTACCGGCCGGGCTATTGACGAGCAGGATCTGCAGCCCGGCGGCATGCCCGACATGGAAGTGCTCGACCTAGACCCCGTCACCTTCAAGGCGACCGTCCCCCTCAGGCCCGAGGTGGAACTCGGCGAATACAAGGACATCCGCGTTGAAGTGGAACAGTCAGAAGTTGGCGAAGAAGATATCGAAGAAAGGCTGGAACGCCTTCGAGGCAGCATGGCATCATGGGAACCCGTTGAACGTCCGGTAGAGATGGGCGACATGGTAACTATGACCGCAACGGGAACTGTCGAGGACAATACCATACTTGATGAAACGGATACCGTATATCTCCTGGTCGAGGATGCCGACCGGCCCTTCCCTGGATTCGCTGAGGCGCTCGTCGGCGCCGAGTTGGACACCCTGAAAGAGTTCGAGTTGGGAGTCGCCGAGGACTTCCCTGTTGATGACTTCGCCGGCAAGAGCGTGCAGGTCGCGGTAACGGTGAGCGATGTAAAGGAGCGCGTTCTGCCCGAGCTCGACGAGGAGTTCGCGCAGGGTATCGGTGAAGGCTACGACTCCCTTGAAGCGCTGCGCGAGCAGATTGAAGAAGAGCTTAAGACGGAGTCCGAGAACAACGCCGAGCAGGAACTGCGCGAGTCCGCAATCAATAGCCTGCTCGAAGGCGCGACCGCCACTATTGCCCCGGTCATCATCGAGCATGAGGTCGAGCACATGCTGAACGAACAGGCGCAGACCTTTGCTCGAATGAACATCCGCATGGACGACTACTTCCGCTCTGTCGGCAGCTCTGAAGAGGAGTTCCGCGATCAGGCGCGCGAGGAGGCGGTGACTCGAATCAAGCGCGCCGTCGCTCTTGAAAAGCTTGGTGAGGCAGAAGGAATCGAGATCGCTGACGACGAAGTGGATGAACGCATCCAGACCCTGCTTGAGCAGAACCGCGAGCAGTACCCGGACGCGCCCGAAGACCCCGAGATAACCGAAGACATGCGAAGCTCCATCAGGCGCATGATGCACTCCGAAAAGGTGATGGATCGCTTGATAGCAATCGCAAGGGGCGAATCGCCCGATACAGGTGAGCCGGAAGCTCAGTCTGAAGCTGAATCCGAGCCGGACGAAGCCGACGACACCGAATCCAAAGAAGAATAAAACTCACAGGGGATGCAATCCCCCTTAACGTCAAGGAGATTTACTGATGCTGTTTAGGCCCGAAGATTTAAGCGCGAGAGACTTGCTGCAGGACGGTGGGCCTGAAAACGTCATCCCGATGGTCGTCGAGTCAGGCCCTCGTGGAGAGCGCGCCTACGACATTTATTCGATGCTTCTGAAAGAGCGCATCGTCTATCTCGGCACGCCGATAAACGACCAGGTTGCCAACGCCATCATCGCCCAGTTGCTCTTCCTCGACAGGGAAGACCCCGAGCGCGACGTTAGCCTGTACATCAATTCGCCGGGCGGCGTCATCTACGCCGGTCTCGCGATTTTCGACACTATGAACCTCATCCGTCCCGATGTCTCCACCATCTGCGTGGGCTTGGCAGCGAGCATGGGCACCGTGCTGCTGACAGCGGGAGCCAAGGGCAAGCGTTTCGCGCTCCCGGACTCCACCATCCACATGCACCAGGCGATGGGCGGAGCGCAGGGGCAGGCGAGCGATGTCGAGATCGCCGCAAGAGAAATTCTGCGACTGCAGGACAAGATTCGCACCATCCTGTCGGACACCACCGGCCAGCCCTACGACAAGATCGCGCAGGACACCGACCGCGACCACTACATGAGCGCGGACCAGGCTCTGGAGTACGGTCTGATCGACGAAGTCCTGGCGTCTTCAGCCGGCGCGTAACCTCGAAAAGTATGTTTGTTCTGTCATTCCGAATGCAGCCATCCCGCACCCTTACTTGTCAATCCGAACGCAGCGACCCTTACCCGTCATTCTGAACGCAGCGCAGCGGAGTGAAGAATCTAAAATCGTTGCACAAACGCCGTTCATAGACTTCAGATTACTCGTTAGGCTCGGAATGACAGGAAACGTACACTCAACCTGAATGAATACGGAGCTTCCGCACCATGACTAGCAGGACCGACTACCGCTGCTCCTTCTGCGACAAGGCGCAGGCACAGGTCAAGCGACTCATCGCAGGACCCGACCGGGTATTTATCTGCGACGAGTGCGTGCTGCTCTGCGACCAGATTATCGCCGAGGACGGCCCGGCGCAATCCACTGTCATATCCAATCCGATGGCAACCGGGCTTAACCCGAAGCTCATCTACCAGCACCTCGAAGAGTATGTCGTTGGGCAGGACCGCGCCAAGAAAATCCTCAGCGTCGCCGTATATAACCACTACAAGCGCATCAGCTCCACGCAGACCCAGTCCGATGTCGAAATTCAGAAGGCGAACATTCTGATGCTGGGACCGTCCGGCTCCGGCAAGACGCACATAGCGCAGACGCTCGCGCGCATCTTGCAGGTGCCTTTCGCCATAGCCGATGCCACCTCGCTCACCGAGGCGGGCTACGTTGGCGAGGATGTGGAGAATATCTTGCTGCGTCTCATACAGGCAGCGGACTACGATGTGGCTCGCGCCGAGCAGGGCATCATCTACATCGACGAGATAGACAAGATCGCCCGCAAGAGCGTCAACCCCTCGATAACGCGCGACGTATCCGGCGAGGGCGTGCAGCAGGCGCTACTGAAGATCATCGAGGGCTGCGAAGCCAACGTGCCCCCGCAGGGCGGACGAAAGCACCCCCATCAGGACTTCCTGAAGATCAAGACCGACAACGTGCTCTTCATGTGCGGCGGCGCGTTCGAGGGCATGGAAGAAATCATCAACAGGCGCGTCTTCAAGAGCAAGCACTCCATCGGCTTCACCGGCTCGGCAAGCTGGACTTCGGAGACCGAGGAAAACGTGTTGCACCACGTAAACTCCGACGACCTCATGGAGTACGGCTTCATCCCCGAATTCGTCGGTCGCCTTCCTGTAATCGCCACCCTTGACACGCTGGATGAGGCGGCGCTCATCAAGGTGCTCAGCGAGCCTAAGAACGCCCTCGTGCGCCAGTACCAGACGCTCTTCGACATGGACGACGTGGAGCTAGTCTTCACTCATGACGCGCTTGCCGCAGCAGCGGAGCAGGCGCTCCAGCACAAGACCGGCGCGCGCGGCCTTCGCACGATCCTGGAGCACACGCTTCTCGACGTGATGTACGAGCTTCCAAGCATGACCGACGTCAGCCGCTGCGTTGTGGACGCAGACGCCATTCTGGGCAACTCCCCCGTTACGCTCAGCCTGAAGAACGGCGAGATCGTGACAATACCCACGCCACCCCTGATGCTGGACAAGTCCGCCTAGCTGCATATCCCGCAGCCATTTCCATCCCTCCCCATCTAATCCTGCCTATCCTGTTCATCGATGTTAGTTCACCACGAAACTCGCCCTGACGCCACGTACATAAGTATTGAACTTTTCTAATTTTATGTTTAACATCTGTGCATCCTCTATAGGCTCACTCTTCCCCGAGAGGCACCGCTTATATGCGCATGCACAAAAGGACCCCGACGCCCGGCGCGCTCGACAAGCCGCTCGACGATTTCACCGGAACGCATATTGCCCCGTCTGCAAGCCGCGTTCCAGCCATCCACCGCGAAATCACCACCTGCTACGCCTACATGTGCCCGTATGCGTATGGCTGCACCGAAAAGACACGCCGCCCGGCTCAGGTTCTCATGCGCCGCTGCATGCGCTACAAGCCCGAAGAGCTGCGCATCCGTCCCGGCGTCTCCGACTACGTGCTCGACCTGCTCGCCAAAAAGCGCAATTCGGGCGAAGACCTCTCCTCCCAGACCGCCGCAATCCTCGATGACCTGCGCCCCGATGGCCCCCTCCGCAAGACCGCCTAGTCACTTCGTCCCTTCCCTCTCGATGGGGGAAGGTTAGGATGGGGGTGATAATCCTCCACATCCTGTGCATCGATGTTAGCCCAGGAAGGACGAATGACGACCGACGAGCGAATCACCTGCCACACACCCACCCCCGGCAAGAAGCCCACGCGCATCCACAGGTGGAAGTACGACCTGCTGCGCCGCATCATCCTCGATATTCTCGCCGGCAGCGCGGACGGCGTTCAGTTCCGCAGTCTCCCCGGCCTTATAGAACAGCGTCTCAGCCCCGAGCAGCACTCAAGCCTCGGCTCCGTCTCCTGGTACACCACCACTGTAAAGCTCGACATGGAGGTTAAAGGGGACATCGAGCGAGTTCCTCGCATAACGCCGCAACTGCTACGCCTCGTCAAGTGAGCGAATCTCTCCCCGCTCCACGCTGAAGCGCATGGTATCGGACGGCAGTTGCGCGGCAACGGCATCCGCGTCTGCCGTCGTGATGAGCGCCTGGTGGTACTGAACGGCATGCCCCAGCACCTGCTCCCGCCGCGCCGAGTCCAGCTCTGACAGCACATCGTCCAGCAATATTACCGGCTCTCGCTCCCGCATCTCCCTGAGATACGCCGCCTCCGCCAGCTTCAGTGCGAGCACCACCGTGCGCGTCTGTCCCCGCGACGCGAAACTCGATACGTCCATCCTCCCAATCGTCAGCGCGATGTCGTCCCGGTGCGGTCCTGTCACGGTCATCCCACGCGCCAGTTCCTGCCCACGCCGCTCCTCCAGCTTCGAATGCAGTGCCCCTTCGATTCGACTGCCGGACGCATCGTCTTGCACTTCCACGTTTGGCATGTACACCACCGCCAGCGCCTCCATGCCCCCACTAAGCCCGGCATGCATCGGACCGGCGCTCTCGGACAGCATCCGCACCGTCTCAAGCCGCCGTGCCACGATTCGACTGCCCTCTTTCACAAGCTCATCATCCCAGAAGGCAAGCTCCGCGACGCGCGCCGTACCCTCTCTTATCTGCCGCAGCAGGTGATTGCGCTGCCTCACCACGCGCTCATATCGCTGTACAGCGCCCAGGTATTCGCGGTCCGTCTGCGAGATCAGGATGTTCAGATAGCGCCGCCGCACGCTCGGCGGGCCATACACGATCTCAAGGTCATCCGCGCTGAACATCACCGCGTTGAGATGGCCGATGAGCGCCGAAGCGCGCCGCGCAACTCCATTGACGCGAAAATACTTCTGCACCGACAGCATCGCAGGCGCTCTCGCTGAGGCGGGCGCGTTCGTGGACCGAAAGTTTATCTGAAGGTTGACGGCATCCTCTCTCCGCTCCACGTCTGCCGCGACCTGTGTATAAAACTCCCCTTCGCCGTTGCTGCGCCGTACCAGTTCCCTTTCGCTCGAAGCGCGCGGCGACCGCGCCACCGCAAGCATGTACAGCGCCTCCAGCAGGTTGCTCTTGCCCGCGCCGTTCTCACCCTCGAACAGCGTCATTCCCGGCTGAAGGTCAAGCTCCAGCCGCTCGTAGTTGCGGAAATTCGTCAGGCTGACGTGCGAGATATAGATGTCGCCCCTCGCTGCGCTGATACTGCTGTATATGGCATGCGGCTAGGATTTTAACACAGCGATGTACGCACTCACGCCCAAGCCTTAGTGGGCTGGAAACCACCACGACATTGTTGTTAGAATTGTGGGAAGGTCTTGGAGGAGGCGACCATGCAGGTAAATATCGACGAAGCAAAATTGAACCTCACCGAACTCGGCGAACTCGCGTGGCAGGGCGAAGAAGTTATCATCGCCAGGGCAGGCAAGCCATTCCTGCGCCTCACGCCCTACGACGAGCTGAAACACGAGGACGACAAGCTCGATGAACCGAAGCGCAGACGCTTGTCTGGAGCGCTAAAGGGACAGATCTGGATTGCTCCCGACTTTGACGATACACCGGAAGAGTTGATCGACCTGTTCTACGATGGCGAGGTTTTTCCTGACGAGAAGCCCGAATCCTCAGCGAAGGACAAAGAATAGTGCCTCGCTTGCTACTTGATACTCACGCGCTCCTTTGGTGGCTTACTGACCCCGACCGCATGAACAGACAAACGCATGAGGCGATTTCCGACCCGGACAATGATGTACTGATTAGCGCAGTTAGCGGTTGGGAGATAGCCCTAAAGAGTAATTTGCGAAAATTGGAAGTGCCTGCCAATGTGTACTCGACTATCGATCATCAAGGCTTCGAGTACCTATCAGTCACATTCTCCCACGGACTAGAGGCGGGCAGCCTGCCGCTTCACCACCGTGATCCGTTCGACCGGATCTTGGTCGCACAGGCCCGTTTAGAAAACCTGGTGCTGGTTACAAGAGATGACCGCATCACTCAGTACAATGTCGAACTCTTGCCTGCATAGCGCTCTCCGGCAATGACGATGAGTTACTCCACAATCTTGGAAATCCCAAAGAACGTCGAATCCACGGATACCCAATGAAATATCTCGCGCTCGCGGGCGGCGTGGGCGGCGCAAAGCTCGCGCTCGGTTTGTCCCGAATCCTCCCGCCTTCCGACCTCACCATCGTCGTCAACACCGCCGACGACGAAGAGTTTCACGGCCTGCACGTCTCCCCCGATGTGGACACCGTGATGTACACGCTTGCCGGCCTATCCAATCCCGAAACCGGCTGGGGCATCACCGGAGAGACCTTCCATGCGCTGGAGCGGCTGAACGCCTACGGTGCTGACACCTGGTTCAACCTCGGTGACAAGGACCTCGCGACACACATTCGAAGGACACACCTGCTCAATCAGGGATATTCGCTCTCGGAGGTTACGGAGTCCCTGCGAACCGCGCTCGGCGTCACGCACCCGATAGTCCCAATGAGCGATCAACCCGTCCGCACGATGCTCAAGACCGGCATCGGCGAACTTCCCATGCAGACATGGTTCGTCAAGCTCCGCTGCGAACCTGCCGTCAGCGACATAAGATTCGACGGCGCGGAACAGGCGAAGCCCTCTCCGGCTTTCGAGCGCGCCCTCCGCGAAAGCGACGTGCTCGTCTTCTGCCCCTCCAATCCCTTCGTCAGCGTCGCTCCCATATTGGCGATTCCCGGTGTGCGCGACGCCATCCGCAACTTCAACGGCGTGCGCCTCGCGGTCAGCCCCATCGTCGGCGGACAGGCGATAAAGGGCCCCGCCGCCAAGATGATGGGCGAAATGGGCATCGAATCGTCCTGTGTCGGCGTGGCGAAGCAATACAGGGACCTGTGCGACTTATTCGTCCTCGACGACGTGGACGCTGACAGAGCAGGGAACATCGAAGCGCTTGGCATGCAGGCTGCGGTGACGAACACGATGATGATGACCGACGACGACAAGGTGCGCCTTGCCGAGTACATCTGCGAGTTGGTTGCATGACAGCCGAAGGCATAGTCGCGGTCGTTCCAATGAAACCGCTAAGCCGGTCGAAGACTCGCCTTGCTGGTGTGCTGTCGGAACATGAACGCGCCGGCCTCAGCCTGGCCATGTTCAGCAGGGTAGTCGCGGCGGCGCACGAAGCCCTCGGCGCTGTATGGGTAGTCGGCGGTGATGAAGCAGTAAAGCTCACTGCGGAACGTCTCGGTGCAAAATGGCTCGAAGACCCCGGCAACGACCTTAACGGCTCTCTGAGCTTTGCTCTCGACAGGGCATGCATTGGCGGAAAATCCGCAATCTACCTGCCAGCCGACCTGCCATTCATCACCTCCGGCGACATTGCGAAGATCGCGCAGGCGTCCGGTGGCGGCGAAACTCTTACGCTATCCCCCGCCCAGCAGGACGGCGGCACGAACGCCATGCTAATACCTAAATGCCTCTCATTCCCCCCGCTGCTCGGCAAGGACAGCTTCGAGAGGCACAAGCGGCAAGCGGCATCGCTCGGCATCCCATATACTGTATGCTTGAGTGACGGTTTGGACCTGGACTTGGACACCCCCGACGATCTCGCTCTATGCGAAGAACGGCAGCCAGGATTTTCGGCAATGATGGTGCACGGAGACGCTGCATCTGGAATTGCCTGCATGTGTTGACATGAGCCATTTTGTCCCTTCCCCTCGATGAGGGAAGGTTAGGATGGGGGTGAAGCCTGCATGAAAAGCAATCTTGAATCTGACTCAACGCCCATTGGCAATATCCCCCATCTTAAAGAGGTGAAATAAGAGACCTATGACGCTGAAACTCGGCATACTTCTCCCAACGCGCGGACTGGTCATGGACAGCGACGAGCCGCCCGGCATAGAGCCGCTACTTTCGATGGCGGAAGCCGTCGAGCAGGCAGGCCTTAACTCCGTATGGGTAGGCGACAGCCTGACCGCAAAGCCGCGCCTCGAACCGCTAACCACCCTTGCCGCGATTGCGATGCGCACGGAAAAGGTTCGGCTTGGCACGGCAGTCATGCTCGCCGCGCTCCGCAATCCCGTCCAGCTCGCTCAGATGTCCGCGACCGTAGATGCCATATCCGGCGGTCGGCTGATTCTGGGCGCGGGCGTCGGTGGCGCGTTCAACCCTGCCCAGCAGCAGGAATGGCTCAACGTCGGCGTAAAGCCGTCCCAGCGCGCGCGCCGCTTCGAAGAAGTCCTGGAGATAACAAACGGCCTCACACGCGGCGAAGAGGTCACATTCGATGGGCGTCACTTCAACTACGACGGCGTAAGCGTCCAGCCCCGTGCAGTCCAGGAAAACGGCGTCCCATTCCTCGTAGCCTGTCACTGGCGAGCAGGCAGGGAGCGCCAGTTCCAGCGCGCGGCTAAGCTCGGAGCCGGCTTCATGTCCATCTCCGACTACCCCGGCGAGTACGCCCGTGTTGTGGACAGGGTGCGCGGCTACACCGCCGAGTATGGCGGCGACCCTGAATCCCCCGAGGCGACCTTTTACATGACCGTCAACCTCCGCGAGGACGAGTCCGCCGCCGCGGAAGAAGCCGACACCTTCCTCCACCAGTATTACGGCTCCAACATCTGGGGCGACCGCTGGGGACCGTTCGGCAATCCGCAGAAAGTCGCCGAGCGCATCTCGCAATACCACGAAGCCGGCGCGCAGACCGTCATCGTCCGCTTCGCGTCCTTCGACCAGGAACGCCAGCTCGACACATTCCTGAGCGACATCGTGCCATCATTGAGTTGATTGATATAGTAGATAGGCACGAATGAAAGGGCTTGGCAACAGGAGGTATCGACATGACACAGACCACAGTGCGCGAAACCGCTGCGCCGACAGTGGAAGTGGGGTATGCGCCTCTCATCATCAGGTTCGAGCCTGTTATCGAGATGACCAGTGAGTTGTTCGAGCAGTTTTGCGCCCTGAACGACGATATGCGAATAGAACTCACTGCTGAAGGAACGATTGAGATTATGCCGCCACTAAAGGGAGACGCTGGAGCGAAGGAAGCAGACTTAGTTATCGATTTGGGAATTTGGGCAAGGGCTAACGGCGAGGGTCGTGTATTCGGTCCAAATGGTACTTTCACTTTGCCCAACGGCGCGGTGCGTATGCCCGATGCCTCTTGGGTTAGCAGATCCCGATACGATGCGCTGACTGATGAGGAAAAAAACAGTTTCACTCCCCTATGCCCCGACTTTGTGGTTGAACTACGCTCCAGCTCCGACAGGCTCAGCGTCCTGCAAGCCAAAATGGAAGAATACATCGCCAACGGCGCGCGAGTCGGCTGGCTGCTCGACCCCCTGCAACGCCAAGCGCACATCTATCGCCCCAACGCGCAGCCGGAAATTCTAGATAATCCTGAGTCCATATCCGCCGATCCCGAACTCCCCGGCTTCACCCTTGACTTGAAACCCATCTGGGAGCCTGCTTTCTAGAGCATCTTACGGCACGAACCAAACCATTACTCAGAAATGTGAGCAAATTGACCGATAATCTCAACGAACAAGACGACATCCTGGTTGAACGAGACGGCAGCGTCGCCACAGTAACCTTCAACAGGCCCACCCAGCGCAACGCCATCAGCTACGCCGGATGGCTCGAGCTCCAGCGCATCGCCATCGATCTTGAGCGCGACAACTCTGTCCGCGTTGTGGTCTTCACCGGCGCAGGCGACAGGGCGTTCTCCGCGGGTGCCGACATCAAAGACTTCGAGCAGTACCGCATCAACTCGCAGATTGCGAAAGTCTATGCTGCGGCGTTCGACGGTGCGATGGACGCAGTGGAAGCGATGTCCAAGCCCACCATATCCATGATCAGGGGCTTCTGCGTCGGCGGCGGCTGCGAGTTCTCGATGGCGACTGACATCCGCATAGCGTCCGACGACAGCCGCTTCGGTATCCCCATTGCGAGGCTCGGTATCCTCGTCGGATACGGCGAGATGCGCCGCCTCGTCAACCTGGTCGGCCCCGGCAACGCCTCCTACATCCTCCTCAGCGGGAGGCTCATAGACGCGCACGAAGCGCACCGCATCGGCCTGATTACGACACTCCTTACGGCTGACGAGCTTCACGAGCACACATACACCCTCGCCCACGAGATGGCGGAACTCGCGCCCCTCAGCCACAGGCGCAACAAGCGCATCCGCGACATCACCCTGTGCAACCCGTCCGGCGAAGGCTTGACGCAAGAGGAGCAGGACCTGCCCTTCACCAACTTCGACAGCGCCGACTTCCACGAGGGCCGCTCCGCCTTCATAGAGCGCCGCAAACCTGTCTTCAAAGGCAAATGAATCACATAATCTGACATTTCCCCGTCGAGTCCCCATCGTCATTCCCGCGCAGGCGGGAATCCAGAAGTTTGAAGAGTCGCGGATACTTACTCAAAGGACATACTTTAACTGTAGTAGCGGAGAAAAAGACGCATGCAAACCACCAACGGCAAACTGCCCCTACAGGACATCAAGGTAATCGACTTCAGCCAGATCCTCGCCGGCCCCTTCTGCACCATGCTGCTCGCCGACATGGGCGCGGATGTCGTCAAAATTGAGAAGCCCAACGGCGGCGACGACACCCGACGCTACGGCCCGCCCTTCATCGAAGGCGAATCCGCGGCGTTCCTCACGCTCAACCGTAACAAGCGCAGCATCATCCTCGATCTCAAGAGCGAACAGGGACTATCCATAGTCCGCCGCATGCTCGAAGACGCCGATGTGATGATTCACAACTTCCGTCCCGGCGTGGTGGACCGCATGGGCCTCGCCTACGACGATGTGAGCGCCATCAACCCAGCCATCGTCTATTGCACCGTCTCCGGCTTCGGCACGACCGGTCCGTACAGCAGTCGCGCCGGCTTCGACCTCGTCGCGCAGGGCATGAGCGGCCTCATGAGCATCAACGGTTTCCCCGGCGCGCCTCCCGCCAAGGTCGGCGTCCCCATGGCAGACCTCAACACCGGAATGTTCTGCGCCTACGGCATTCTCACCGCCTACATCAACCGCCTCACGACAGGCAAGGGACAGCACGTGGACGCCTCCCTCTTGGAATCGGGCATGGCCTACACTCTCTACGAGTCCGCCACATACTTCGCCACCGGCGAGGTCGCAGGCCCCCTCGGCTCCGCCCACCGCATGATAGCCCCATATCAGGCATTCGCCACGCAGGACGGCTACATCAACATCGGCGCAGCCAACCAGAACAACTGGGAGCGCATGTGCCGCGCCATCGGCCGCGAAGACCTCCTCGAAGACGAGCGATTCGCCTCCAACCCTGAGCGCATGGTCAGCATCGAAGCCCTCACCCCGATCATGGAAGAGACCTTCCGCACCCAGACCACGAGCCACTGGGTCGAGGCGCTTGAGAAAGCAGGCGTCCCCTGCGGTCCCATCTACAACATCGAGCAGGTTTACGCCGATCCGCACGTGCAGTCCCGCGACATGGCGGTGCCTCTGGAGCATCCGAAGTCCGGCAGTATCCGCAACATCGGCGTCCCCGTCAAGCTCTCCGACACACCCGGCTCCGTCCGCACGCCCGCGCCCCTTCTCGGGCAGCACTCCGATGAGGTCCTGGACCAATACGGCTACGCCAACTCCGACATCACCGCCTTTAGGGAAGCCGGAGTCCTCGGCTGAAACCCACTCATTCAACCCGTAGCCGTAGCCGACTATACAATCGCTATTGCTGAAGGTAGGCAACAGGAGGCGACAAATGACCACCGCAGCGAAAACGATGAAAGCCACTGGATTCGTGGATGAGCGCGGAGAACTTCACCTCGACGAACCGCTGGAAGTGCCGCCGGGTCGCGTGTCAGTCTTGATTGAGTACGAAAATACGGCTGATGACCGGCGTCTGATTTCTGTCGGGCAGGTGTGTGATTTTTTCGTGAAGAAAGCCAAGCGCCTTGAAGTGGTGCAAGAGGTGCTTCTTGTAGGCGAGAACGAAGCATCAACTGAGATATGGACCGTATTATCGGCCGACCGTATGGATTTTGAAGCACATAATCCAATATACGATATACAGAGTGAGGTAGCGCGCTCTACCGATAGACCGCTTGTAGGTTTTCGCGTCGTAAATCTTCAGGACTTTCGCTATGGTGATTCTGCGGGCAACTTGCCCGACGGCGTAAAGTCACTATGGAAGCGCGAATATGTCACAGCCGACTGAACACATCGCGCAAGCGGAAAAGAACGAGCGCCTGTATGAAATCCTGCTGGGCACGGAATTCAATGACTGGGCGGTTACCGCGCTTTTCTACTCAGCCCTGCATTATGTTGACGCCTATATTGCAAGTAGTACGGGTGTGAGTTCCTCTAATCACAATGAGCGAAACTATCTTGTAGATAGCGTGGTGAGCTTAACTGAGATAAGACAGGCATATTCTGACCTGTACCGCTTGAGCAGGAATGTTCGCTATGAGATCTTCCATGTTTCAACTGACGCAGCCATGCGAATAAAATCGCGGCGATTCGATCCAATACGCTCCCACATCCGCGCCCTTCTGAATCTTACCTGACGCACGAACTCTCAACGCCAACAGGAGAAAACTATGCCCTTCGTCAACACCAACAACGCCGAAATCTACTATGAAGTTCACGGCGAAGGCTCACCCATCGCCTTCGCGCACGGCGCAGGCGGCAACACCCTCGTCTGGTGGCAGCAGATCGCCCACTTCGCCGCCGACTACAAGATCGTCGCCTTCGACCATCGCGGCTGGGGCAGGTCAAAATGCGCTCCTGAGCACAAGCACGCCCGCCACTTCGCCGCCGACATGCGCGCCGTAATGGACGACGCCGGCGTTGGCCGCGCCGCAATCGTCTGCCAGTCTATGGGCGGCTGGACCGGCATGCAGTTCACGCTCGCCGACCCCGAGCGCGTTTCCTGCCTCGTGCTCTCTGGCACACCCGGCGGCGTTGAGACGCCAGCCGTCATCAGGGCCCGCGAAGCACGCGCGCGCAGCCGCACCATCGACCTCGACCGTCCCATCGCATGGAACGAGCCGCATCAGGCGCTCGCCCCCGACGCCTTCGACAAGAACCCCGCAATGGCATTCCTCTACCGCCAGCTCTCAGGGCTGAACCCACCCATCGGAGACACCGGCACAGGCGAGATCGGCGTACTGCCCGGCTCGCTATCCGGTTACTCCATTCCGACACTCATGGTCGCCGGCGCACAAGACCGTATCTTCCCGCTCGAAGTACTGAAAGAGGTCTCGCAGGTCATCCCCGGTGCCCAATTGCACATCGTCAATGAAGCCGGCCACTCCCCCTACTTCGAGACCGCCGCCGAGTTCAACAACGTCGTAGGATCATTCATAGCCAAGCACAAAGGTTGAGCCTTGAACCAGAGGCACTCGGCCAAGGCATGAAGCGAAACATTACCTTCATGAATGTTTTATATCGCGTATTATGCCTTGTGTGGATATTCAACCCTTGTCATACTGGTGTAAGTTTCCGATGGTCCTGTGACTGAATAAACTGCTACGCAGGGTTAAGGTGATGCTGTTCCCGGCGATGAGTCGGGTGTCCACGGGGCATCCAGAAAGCCCAAATGCTGGACGTGTGACAGGCCCAGAGGCCAAAAGAGGGCTGACAGCAGGCTTCGGAGCCAAATCCTTGGATGGTACGAAAGCGGGTTCGATTCCCGCACTACTGCGGAGGCTCCAGAAATTGGGCGAGAAGGTCCGCCGGCGGTGGGAAGCCACTAAAGGTAGGATGATTCGCCCCAGGACCGTCGGAAACTTATCCCCTACCTCACCCGCGCCACAACCCTCCTTACCCCATCCACCAGCGCATCCACCTCGGCATCCGTCGTCAGCACGTTCAGCGCGCCCGCGCCGCCCGTCTGAATCAGTATCCCCTCGTTCAGCAGTCCCGTGAACAGCGCCTTCGTCATGTCGCCGTCCCCAGTCAGCGTCGAGCGATAGTCTGTGATCTCTTCGTCCGTGAAGTGAATCCCGAACAGCGACGCAATACCCGTAACCTGCGCCGGCACCTCAAGCTCGTCGAACACCGCCCGCAGCTTCGCGCGCAGCGTCTCCCCCAGCGCGTTCATGCGGTCATACACTTCAGGCGTCAGGTGGTTCATCACCACCTCGCCCGCAACCATCGTCATCGGGTTCGCGTTGAAAGTCCCCGCATGCGCCAGCGGCGCGCCTTCAGTTGGGTCGAACAGCGCCATGATGTCCCGCCGTCCGCCCCAGGCGCCCACAGGCATGCCGCCGCCGATTATCTTGCCGAACGTCGTCATGTCCGGTATCACGCCCATCATCTCCTGCGCGCCGCCGGAGGACACCCTGAAGCTCTGCACCTCGTCGAATATCAGCACGATGCCCAGTTCCTCGGTAATCTCCCGTATCCCTCGCAGGAAGTCCACATCCGCAGGCAGATATCCGAAACTCGACGACACCGCCTCCATGATGACGCAAGCAAGTTCGTCCGCGTTCTTACGCAGAATCCGCTCGCAAGCCTCCAGGTCGTTGAACGGCATCGTAAGCACGTCTTCCGACACGCTCGGCGGCTGCCCCGGATGCTCCGGCACGGGCGTTGTCGCGTCCGGCCCAAGCGCATCCGCCGGAGGGCGCACGCTCACCGACACGTACTCGTGCGAGCCGTGATACCCGCCCTCGAACTTGGCGATCTTGTACTTTCCGGTGAACGCCCGCGCGCCGCGGATCGCCATCATCGTGCCCTCGGTGCCCGAGTTCGTGAACCGCACCGTCTCCAGTGAAGGCACACGCTCGCACAGGTTCTTCGCCAGCCGCACCTGCGCCTCCGTCGGCCCGCTGAACGAGTTACCCCGCTCCGCCTGCTCCTGAAGCGCCGCGACGATATCCGGATGCGCGTGCCCCATGACATGCGTCGTCGCGTTGATCATGAAGTCGAGGTAGCTGTTGCCGTCCACGTCATAGACGTGATGCCCCTTCGCGTGATCAACGAAAGTAGGGTAGGGCGCGAAGTATGCAGTCCCGCGCGAGCTTCCGCCCGGCAGGTACTCCGCCGCCTCGTCCTGTAGCGCCTTCGACCTCGGCGTGCTCGCCACGAACTGCCTTACTTCGGCTTCAGCCCTCGATGTTGCCATTATGAATTGCTCCTTGAAGCTTCTACCTTGCCGTGTTTCCGCCGTCAATTACCAGCTCGGCTCCCGTCATGTACGACGACTCGTCAGACGCGAGGAACAGCACCCCGTAAGCTATGTCCTCCGGCCTTCCAAGTCGCGGAATCGGCGTATCTGCGGCGCGTGCCTCACGCGCTCCCTCTTCACGGAAGAATGCGTCCAGCATATCCGTTTCCGTAGGCCCCGGATGCACAGAGTTCACGCGGATGTTCTCGGCAGCGTACTGCACCGCTGTTGACTTGGTAAGCAGCCGAACAGCCCCCTTAGACGCGTTGTAAGCTGTCATGAGTCCGCCGACAAGCCCGGCGACCGACGAAATGTTGACGATCGACCCACCGCCACTCTCTCGCATCGCCGGAATCACGGCCCTCGTCCCCAGGAACACACCCCTGATGTTCACGTCCATGGTTCGATCCCAGGATTCGGCGCTCGTATCCTCCACCATGCCATGTTCCAGTATCCCCGCATTGTTCACCAGTATGTCCAGCCTGCCATAAACGGTCATCATCTGGTGAACCGCATTCGCCCACTGCTGCTCGTCCGTAACGTCAAGCCCGATGTACATCGCATCGCCGCCCGAATCCCGTATCTCCGCCTCCAGCGCGCACGCTTGCTCCTCACGAATGTCCCCGATGCCGACTTTAGCGCCCTCACGGATGAACAGACGCGCCTCCGCAGCACCCAGACCCCGCGCGGCGCCGCTAATAAGAGCAACCTTGCCTTCAAGTCTCATTATCTGCTCCTGAGCCTGCTGGAGTGACTAACCATCAATCCGCCGCCCCCAGCGCAGCATTCACGCTTGTCCCTTCTTCGCCGGCGCCGAATATGCCGAACGGGTTAAGTGAGCGCGGCGCGTCATAGATGTCCATCTGCTCCGTCCGCTTCAGCCAGTTAATCACAACATACGTCAGCGGCGTCGCGATGATTTCATAGACAGACTTCGCGATCCACCCGAACAGCATCGCTCCAATCGCCGCGGGCCACGGCCACAACCCCGACACCCCGAAGGCTATCCCGAAGAACAGCACCGAATCAATGCCCTGTCCCACGATTGTGGAAGATATGGTGCGCGTCCAAAGGTAGCGCCCCTTCGTCAGGTTCTTCAGAACCACCATCACGACCGCGTTCGTAAACTCGCCAACGATATACGCGATGAAGCCACCCAGCAGGAGCCACTTCGTCGCGCCCAGTATGGTCCCATACGCAGCTTCCGCCTCCTCGCCCCAGAACACCGCCGCCGGTATCAAGCCGCCCAGAAAGACCAAAATCACCATCAGCAGGTTGCACGCAAACCCCAGCCATATCACCCCGCGAGCCACGCGAAAGCCGTACACCTCGGTCAGCACATCGCTTATTATGTAGCTCACCGGGAAGACGATTATCGCCGCCGACACCACGTACAGGTTGCTGCCAAGTATCTCGAATGGAAGCTCGAACAGCGTAATCGGCTTGACCGCGATGATGTTGCTCACCAGCATCACCGTTACAGCCAGCGCTACTATGATGACCAGTCTGCCGGAAAACTGCATCGCGAAACCTCCAGTCGCCATCGTGAGGTATGCCGTAGCTGTGGGGATTGGAGCGGGAGACGGGATTCGAACCCGCGACAGCCTGCTTGGAAGGCAGGGACTCTTCCACTGAGCTACTCCCGCTCGCCCCATAAGGATAGCACATCAAAGCAGTGCAGAGTAACTCCTGCACTTGCGCTCCGACACATCCGACAGTAATCTAATATGCCCTTCCCAATAAGGCTCTGAAAGAGATGCAGTAAGGAGGCATCTGATGGAGTTGAGAGAACGAGTATGCCCTTCCCAATAAGGCTCTGAAAGAGATGCAGTAAGGAGGCATCTGATGGAGTTGAGAGAACGCCTGCAAACCCAGTGGACCGATGCCGCGCAAGACTGGATCGACGCCGACCAGGCCGTCCGCACCGGCATGCTCGACAGATGGATGCTCGACTCGCTCGGCGACGTCGCCGGCAAGTCTGCAATCGACATAGGCTGCGGCGAAGGCAGATTCTCACGCCTTCTGTCCAGCCTCGGCGCAACCGTCACCGGCGTTGATCTCACCGAGACTTTCGTCGAGCGCGCCCGCTCCCTAAGTACAGGCGAGACCTATCTGCAAGGCAACGCCGAAAACCTAGAAGGCGTCGATAGCAGCACCTACGACATCGCCGTATCCTACATAGTCCTCGTTGACCTACAAGACTACCGCAGCGCCATAAGCGCCGCCTACCGCGTCCTCCGCCCCGGCGGTCGCTTCGTCGTCTGCAACATCCACCCCATGCGCAGCTCGGTCTACAACGGCTGGATCAAGCAGGGTGACACCAAGCTCTTCTACCCTGTGGACAACTACACAGACGAAGGCCCCCGCGAGTTCACATGGTGGGGCAAGTCGTTTGTAAACATGCACCGCACCCTCTCTAGCCATTTCTCCGCCTTCCTCGATGCCGGCTTCACCCTTCGCACCCTCCACGAGCCTATCCCCTCAGCCGAAGAACTCGCCGCCAACCCTTCATTCGACGACGAATACCGCATCCCCAACTTCATCATCTACGTCCTCGACAAACCCACCCATTGATCCCATCCTGTCCATCGATGTTAGTCCCCGCTCACCCCTGTGCTACAATACCGCCCAATCCTACATCAGAGGTATCCCCAATGACTTACGAATTCATCGAGTACAGCATATCCGACGGCATCGGCCGCGTCAGGCTCAACAGGCCGCAGAAGCTAAACGCTCTCAGCCGCGAACTTCAGGATGAAATGGTCCACTGCATGCAGCGCCTCGACGACGACCCCGACGTGCGCGTGCTTACCCTCATGGGCAACGGCCGCGCCTTCTGCGCCGGCTACGACATCACCCCGCCCGCAACCCCTGAAGAGCAGGCAGCATCCCAGGAACGCCGCGACAACATCCGCTCCGACATCCACCGCATGAAGCAGACCCCCAACACCATGGCGCACGTCCTTAACCTCAGCAAGCCCATCATCGCCGGCATCCACGGCTACTGCATCGCGGGAGGAACCGACCTCGCCATGCACTGCGACATTTCTATTGCAGCCAACGACGCCCAGATTGGCTTCCCGCCCGTGCGCTCTATGGGCACGCCGCCCACCCACATGTGGACATACATGGTCGGTCCCCAGTGGGCGAAATGGTTCCTGCTCACCGGCGAGTCCGTATCCGGCAAGCGTGCCGAAGAAATCGGCCTCGTCTGGAAGTCCGTCCCCCGCGACGACCTCGAAGCCACAGTCGAAGACCTTGCCTGCACCATGGCGCGCATCCCCTGGGAGCTTCTCGCCGCCAACAAGAGCATCGTCAACCGCGCTCTCGAACTCATGGGACGCAACACCCTCCAGCACATCGCCGCCGAGACCGACGCCATCGCCCACCAGGCGCCCATAGTCAAGGAATTCGCCCGCCGCTCAGCCACAGACGGCCTCAAGGCAGCCCTCGAATGGCGCGACGGCCCCTTCCGCGACTACCGCGGCAGCCGCTAACTCCAAATGCCCCCTTGCCCCCAATGTCTTCTCATTGTCATTCTGAACGCAGCGCAGCGAAGTGAAGAATCTAAAATCCTTACCTACGAACAAGGTTGCATTGCCAAGTATCCATCTAAACTGATAACTGACTACTGAAGACTTGTAACTAATCAATTCCGAAACTCCGGCATAACCTCACCCGCAAACAACTCCAGGTCCGCCACCCTTACCGGCTCTGGAAACAGCAAAAAGAACCACCCGATCCCATAGTCCGTGTACCGCCGCAACTGCTCCACGCACTGCGCCGGCGTCCCCACAATCGCGTTCCCCAGCGACGCCCTGAATCGCTCTGCCGGCGCCCCGTGTCGTGTCGCGTGCTCCGCCAGCACTCGCTCCACCGCCGCCTCATCCTCCCCGATGAACACATGGGCGTTATGACTCAGCGCCACATCCGAAGGCTCGCGTCCCACCGCCTCACAGTGAGCATCCAGCACCCGCCGCTTCGCCTCATGCTCCTCGATGCTCATATCCGCTCGCATATTCGTAATGTCCGCGAACTGCGCCGCCCCCCGAAGCAGGTGCCTCTCACCGCTGCCACCAATCAGTATCGGCGGACCCGGCCTCTGCACAGGCGCCGGATCGCACAGCGCATTGTCCAGCCGGTAGTATTCCCCCTCGAAGCTCACCCGCTCCCCCGACCACAGCAGCCGCATCACCTGCACCGCCTCGCCCATCATCGCCACCCGTTCGCGAGTTGAAGGGTAGGGTAGTCCGTAAGCCTTGTGGTCCCCCTCACCGCCGCCCGCGCCTATACCCAGCACCAGCCTGCCCTCGCTGATCACATCCAGCGTAGCCGCCATCTTCGCCAGAGTCGTCGGATGCCGGTAAAGGTTCGCCAGCACCATCGGAATCAGCCGAATGCGCTCCGTCTCCGCCGCCAGCGCCGAAAGCGTAGTCCAGCACTCCAGCGTAGGAATCCCCAGTAAGTCATACAGCGAAGCCCCGTCATACCCCAACCCATCCGCCGCCCGGAACACCTCCCGCAGGTAGCCGTAATCGAACCCACCCTGGTGCAGGCGGACGATGAAGTTAACTGGATCTATCATTTGACATCAGTTTGCCGGCTAACAGGAACCGAAGCGGCACTTGCATTCTGATCCGTGCAGGATAGTGTCATAATAGTGCTACAATAGTGTCACAATAGTGCCGTAATAGTGCCAACGATTCTGAAGTATTTATGTTCTTCTAGAGAAGTTTCCATCTAGCTCCGCGCCCATATCCCTCAGAAATTATCAATTCTAGTGAACGCAATAGCCTTAAATCGTTCCGTACTTGGCTTGTCGTAGGTTTGCCCTCTATTTGTGCAACGATCTCTCGGAATGCCAAACCGAAAGGAGCATCGTCCAACAACCGTAGAACATCTCTTTGGCGCTCACTAAGGTTGTGCCCCACGCGCTGCGGCGGAACATATCGGCTTGGTCTAAAACGGACGGTAACGCATCCACCGGCCTCTTCAATTTCAGGTAAAGGCAATCCCGCTTCTGTGACCAGTTCCACCATCTTTGTGATGCCTCTCCCCCACGATTCAATAATCCCACTCAAATAAAAGACCCTCGCAATGCGCGGATTCCAAGGGAGTGACTCATGCTGTGAGAATAGCGCTTCGGCAGTCAGCCCAAAGTGCAGAGTTCCTGAAGAGGTGATTTCCAGGCGATCGTCATAAATCGCTACTGCTACTGACCCTCCGCCAATTGTATAGTCCCTGTGGCAGAAGGCATTTGCCAGAGCCTCACGCAATGCAACGGGAGGGTAGAGTGGGTCGTCCACCCGCTCAAACAGCCCAGGTGTAATGCGTCCGGCGACAGGCAGATTTTCTATGAGAAATCGTTCCGCTCGTCGAAGGAGACTGAAAGCATTACCGTGAAACTGACGATTATCCAGGAACTCTGTCCTGTCCGTCCCGCGAAATCTTGCGACCCGCAGCAGGCACTGAGGATAATCTGCCATTAGTCGGCTAGATCGGCCGAACAAAACAGCGGCAGCCCGCAACACTTGACCGTCTCGAACTAATCCCAAGCCTCGCAGCAGCTCAAGTGGTTCCTCTGTGCCGGGGTTCTCCAATCTTCCGCGCCGAATTGCTTCTCTGATTATGCGAATGATCTCACTATCATCGAAATAATCGCACGTCCAGCCCGATGTAACCTCATCTTCCCATCGGCGTTCGCCGTGTATCCTCTCTAGCAGGGTCTGATTGTACTCATCCCGGGAAAGACGGTGGTTCGTGTTACCTACGCGACGATAGGCTTGATGCTGATACGTGTATGGCCTGTAGTGCCCTGCTTCTACTCTTACTACAATCGCTTCAAGGGAATTGTCCAAATTGACTCTGTCAATCGTAGGCATCACGGGAGGCTCTATCTGATTTAGGGATTGACATAAGCGTTCCAAAGTCTGGTCGCCGACTTCCTGCCCCACTACTCGCCCTGCTGGCTCCACTCCGATGATGACCCTTCCACCTCTGTGGTTGAGCATCGCACAAATGGACTTTGCTACTTCACCGCGTTCGCCCGTGCTGCGCTTCAATTCCAGCGTTTCCGATTCGCCGGCATTGACCCATACTTCTATTTCTTCACGCTCAACCATTTGGCACCTCAATGCCCTGAGTTATAGCAGTTAGGCCGCTACCCCATCTCCCCCCAATTATCCCCCACCTTCATCTCCACCTCCAGCGGCACCTCGAATCCCACGGCGGGAGGCACAGCCGCCGGCATCAACTCCGTAATAATCGCCCGCATCTGCCCCAGCTCGTCGCGCGGCGCCTCGAAGATAAGCTCGTCGTGCACCTGCAATATCATCCTCGACCGCATGCCTAGCTCGGTCATTCGATGCTGTATATTGATCATCGCAATCTTGATGATATCCGCCGCCGTCCCCTGAATCGGCATATTCACCGCCATCCGCTCGCCCGCAGCCCGCGTGTGATAGCTTCGCGAGTGAATCTCGTTGATGCGCCGTCGCCGGCCCATCAGCGTATCCACATAACCCTGCTCGCGCACCTGTTCCTTGATTCCTTCGATGTATCCCTGGATGCCCGGATAGTTCGTGAAGTAGGTGTCGATGAACTGTCTGCCTTCTTCTGCGCTGAACCCTGTCTGCTGCCGTATCCCGAACGGACTCAGCCCGTACAGCACGCCGAAGTTCATTATCTTCGCCACCCGCCGCATCTCCGCATCGACATCGCCTATCCCCATGTCATAGACGCTCGCCGCCGTCGCCGCGTGTATGTCCTCGCCATTGCGGAACGCCGACATCAGCCCCGCGTCCCGCGAGTAGTGCGCCAGTATCCGCAGCTCGATCTGCGAGTAGTCCGCCGCAAGCAGCGTCCAGTCATCGTCCTCCGCAACGAACGCGCTCCGCACCCGCCGCCCAAGCTCCGTCCGCACCGGAATGTTCTGCACATTCGGCTCAGTGCTCGACAGGCGCCCCGTGTCCGATCCCGTCTGCTTGAACTCCGTGTGTATCCTGCCCGTATTCGGATTCACCAGCGTCGGCAGCGCGTCCACATAGGTTGACTTCAGCTTCGTCAGCTGCCTGTACTCAAGCACCATATCCAGCACCTGGTACGCCTTCGGATCGACACCCTCAGCATTCCCGCTGTCCAGAAACTCCTTCAGCCCCTCCAGCGCCGCCGCGTTCGTAGTGAATCCACCGCTTGGCGTCTTCCGCGTCGGCGGCAGGTACAGCTCGTTGAACAGCACGTCCCCCAGTTGGCGCGGCGAGTTGATGTTGAACTCGTGTCCTACCGTCTCGTACATGCTCTCAGTGATGGCGTCGATCTGCTCCCCCATTTCAACCGACATCGGCGCAAGCGCGCCCGTGTCGATGGCGACCCCGTCCCGCTGCATCTTCACCAGCACCGGTACCAGCGGCATCTCCAGCGTGTCGAAAGTGTGCCGCAGGTTGTTCTCTTCCAGTTCGCCCGCGAACACATCGATCAGCCGGTACGTCATATCGGCATCCGCGGCCGCATAGTCCGCCGCCTTCGCGATCTCCACCTTGTCCATCGTTATCTGGTTGCGCCCCCTGCCGATTAGCTCCTCGATCGGCGTCATATCCTCCTTCAGCATCGAGAGCGCCAGCAGCTTCAGCCCCACCGACGTCCGCGTCCGACCGCAAAGATGCGCCGCAATCATCGTATCGAACGCAATCTTCACGTTGATGCCATAGTTCGCCAGCACCGTCATATCATAGTTCGCATTGTGAGCAGCCAGTGCCACATCGCCCGATTCAAGCAGCGGCTTCAGTCTTTCCAACACATCATCACGCGAAAGCTGCCGTCCCTCCGCGTGACCCACCGGCACATACCATCCCTTGCCATCCTCGTTTGAGAACGACAGTCCCACCAGTTCAGCCAGCATCGCCGTCTGCGAAGTTGTCTCCGTGTCGAACGCGACGAACTCCGACGACTTCAGCGCCCGCACCATCTCGTCCAGCGCCGCCTCCGTATCCACCACGACATACTCCGTCGGCACGCGCTCCTCATCCGCCAGATCGAACAACCCCTGCTGCTCGCCCTCATCGCCGGACATCGGTATGCGGTTCACCATGCTGAAGAACTCAAGCTCCCGCATCAGCCCCAGCACGTCGCCGTGCCTGAATCCGCCGAACCGAGCCGCGTCAAGCTCAAGCGTCACCGGCGCATCCCGCCTGATGGTCGTCAGCATCTTGCACTGCATCGCCAGCTCTTCATTGTCTATCAGCGTCTGCTGTATCTTTTTCGCCCCCCGTAATTTCTGAAGAGAACTCACTTCCTCTATATGTTCATAGATGCCCTCAATATTGCCATACTCGGTGAGCAGTCTTATTGCCGTCTTTTTGCCCACGCCCGGCAGTCCGGGGATGTTGTCCGACTTGTCCCCCTCAAGCGCCTTTATCTCCGCTACATACTCAGGCCCAAGCCCTTCATATCGCTCCTTCACCCTCGCGATGTCGTATGCGCTCGCCCTCTGCCTGCCGGAATCCAGTAGCACGCGCACCGACGGCGAAACAAGCTGCAATATGTCGCTGTCCCCCGTAAGAATCAGCGTGTCGAGGTGCTGCTCCTCAGCCTGCGCTCCCAGCGTCCCCAGTATGTCGTCCGCCTCGAACCCCGCCATCTCGAACACCGGCACACTGAACGCCTCCATGAACTGCTTAACCCGACCGAACTGGGGCCGCAATTCCGGCGGCGTTGGTGGACGCTGCGCCTTGTACTCCGCGAACGCCTCATGCCTGAACGTCGGTGCGGATACGTCGAAGGTAACGATGCAGTGCGACGGCTTCCACTCCTCCAGGGCGCGCAGGAACATATTCATGAAGCCGTACACGCCCGACACCACCTCACCCGTGCTCTGCACCGTCAGCGGGTCCCGCATCGCGTGGTGCGCCCGGTGCACCAGCGCGTGCCCGTCTATCAGTATCAGCAAAGGACTTCCATCTTGTTCGAGCAGCGGCGCGGCGCCTGCGGCAGTAGTCATAATTCTTCACCTGGCCCATTAGGGCGTGTACTATGGATATACGATGCCAGACGTTAATGATTATACACACGCCACGGCAAGAGTTCGTAAGGCAGGTTCTGGTCTAGGCAAGGCGGAAAACACGATACTAGAAACTGAAGACTGTTTACTGACAACTGGTAACTCACATGAACGACTATACCCCCGCCACATACGGCGACAGAATCGCCGAAGTCTATGACGAAATGTACCCAATGCGCGCCAATGTCGGCCCCACCGTGGACGCGCTCGCTAGTCTCGCCGGCGACGGCCCCGCCCTCGAGCTCGGCATCGGCACCGGCAGAATCGCCATCCCTCTGGCGCAGCGCGGCATCGAAGTCCACGGCATAGACGCTTCCCAAGCCATCGTCACACGGATGCGCGCCAAGCCCGGCGGCGACGCCATCCCCGTAACCATCAGCGACTTCTCCGACTTCAGCCTGAAGGACGGCAACAGGCGCAGAGAATTCAGCCTAGTCTATGTCGTCTTCAACACACTCTTTCAGGCAACATCTCAGCAGGCGCAGGTGAACTGCTTCCGCAGCGTCGCCGCGCACCTGGCAGACAACGGCGTGTTTCTCGTTGAAGCCTTCGTCCCTGATCCCACGCGCTTCACTCGCGACCAGAATGTCAGCGCGGGCAGGGTCGAGTCCGACCTGGTTTCACTCGACATATCGCGCCATGACCCTGTGAACCAGTTCGTCCGGTCGCAGCACCTCTTCATCACCGAGTCCGGCGTCAAGCTCTACCCCGTGCAGGTGCGCTACTCCTGGCCCTCAGAACTCGACCTCATGGCGCAGCTCGCCGGCATGCGCCTACGAGAACGCTGGGCCGACTGGGACGGCACACCCTTCATCGCATCCAGCGAATTCCACATCTCCATCTACGAAAAAGCCCCTAGCGCCTAGACAAATGCTCTATTGCGCCGTCACTCCATTCAGGCACAATAGTCCTTAGGAGACACATGCATGGCGACATTTAATGCCAATTCGCCTTACTTATGACACAAAAGAGATGACGTGAGAGGTGATTTGACAAGCTCAATCTAGTCATTCCGGCCTACGCTGCGATGACGAGAAAGGTCAACACTACCTAGACTGATTAAGTCCAGTTATACTAAATCTGCGTTAGTTAAAGTAGATTCCACAGTAATTCGAATTAGGGCAATTGTCAGGCCATCGAGACTGCCAAGTGGTGTAAGTAACGCCAAGCAGCTAGTGATCAAGCCTTTTCACCCTCACCCCAACCCTCTCCCTCAGGGAGAGGGGTATGCAGATGCCTACTTCGAGAGGAGGACTAGGTGGAATGAAACTGCGAACCCTCGGCTTCGGCGCGTTGACCGGCGTCTTCCTCACGGCCCCTCTCATAGCAGTTCTGTACCTCACGGACAAGTGGCTCGACCTGTCGTTCACGCCGTTCGACACCTTCGACTGGATAGCGCGGCAGCTGCCGGGTCCGTTGGTGACGTTCGGCATCGACACGATGGTCGATACCCTGATGCTGGTAGGCCTGAGCGTAAAGGACTTCGCGAAGACCGCGGAACAGATCATGGCGGTCTTGCTGTTCCTCGGTGCCGGAGTCGTCGCGACTATCATCGTGTTCGCGCTCGTGCAGAGGCGCGCCTGGAGCGGCAAGCCTCAACTTGGAGCGCTGTGCGGCGTCATTGTCGGCCTACCCATCGCTCTCATCACGTTCAGCATCGGCCAGTCCACCATAGACCCGACCCTGAACTTCGTATGGGTGATGATCGTGTCGGTAGTCTGGGGGACTGCGGCGGCACTGGTCGCGCGCCGCCTGGACTTGCCTGAGCGCACGGTCATCGTCTCAGAGGATGGAGAGCGGTCGGTAGAGATCGTGGGCAGACGCCAGTTCCTGGTTCGCATGGGAGTGGCGACCGCGACGATTACCGTTGCCGGAGCCGGCATCGGACGAGTAATGGCAGGCAACGAGCAGCAGAGGCTCGAAGCCGAGCTCGCCGAGATGAAGCAGAGAGTCGCCGACAGTGCGGCAGCAGGCATGATCGAGCTTCCCAACGAAGACGATCCTGTGAAGCCCGCACTGGGCACCCGCCCCGAGTACACTCAGGTCAGGGACCACTACAAGATCTTCATCAGGTCTCAGCCGAGCATTATCGACGGCGACACGTACACGCTGCCGATCAACGGCTCCGTCGAGAACCCCATGTCGCTGACCCTCGATGACATCCGCAACAGGTACGAGCCGAAGAACGAGTTCGTCACTCTTTCCTGCATCTCGAACCGGGTGGGCGGAGACCTCATCAGCACGACTTACTGGACCGGCGCAAGCATGCAGGACATCCTCGCGGACCTCAAGCCGCTGCCGAGCGCGACCCACCTGTTCATCGAGAGCGAGGACGGCTTCTTCGAGACTGTCTCCCTCGACCTGATAGCGTCCGACTCCAGGATTATGCTCGCGTACAACTGGGACGGGCGTCCGATACCGTTCGACCACGGCTTCCCGCTGAGGATATGGTTACCCGACCGTTACGGCATGAAGCAGCCGAAGTGGATAACCGGCATCGAGGTCATCGACGAGTACAAGCCCGGCTACTGGGTCATTCGCGACTGGGACGAGGTCGCGCGGATGCACGCCACGGCAGTCATCGACACCATAGCCATAGACGCGATCATCGAGGACGGAGACGAAAAGCTGGTGCCGATCGGCGGAATCGCACACGCGGGAGCTCGGGGCATATCCAAGGTCGAAGTCCAGGTCGATGGCGATGGCGTCTGGCACGAAGCGATGCTGCGCAAGCCCCTGTCGGACACGACCTGGGTGATCTGGAGATACGACTGGCCATTCGTCGAGGGTCGGCACGAGTTCGAGGTGCGCACCTACGAGGCCGACGGCACGCCGCAGACATTGGAAGAGAACCCACCTAGGCCAAGTGGCGCGACTGGCATCCACTCGAAGGACGCAACGGTCTAGGGTCGACTCCCATAAGCTGTGTCAATTTAGTATGCACCCCCTTACAGGATCGACAGCCCCCTCTCCCTGAGGGAGAGGGCTAGGAGTGAGGGTGAAAAGTTGGCATACTAACCTAGGTAGTGTTGACATTTCGACTACCTTACAATGGGTGTATGTCAAGTGTCACCGTATCTACAGAACAATGGGCGACGATTCTCGACTTCCTGCGGGATTGTCCCGACGTTTACGTCGGACAGGAAGATAGTTGCAAACGATTCATCGAAGCTGTTCTATGGATCACTCGCTCAGGCGCTCAGTGGAGACTGCTTCCGGTAGAGTACGGTAGGTGGAACAGCATCTGCAAACGCTTCGCCCGATGGTGTGACCGGGGTGTATGGGAGCGAACGCCACCTTGCCGAATGCCGTCAGCGATGCATGGGCTTCGATGCCGGGGCCGGTGGGTGCAAAAAATGGAAGACTGGAATTAAGATGGCTGAATGCAGAAAGAAGGAAACCAGAAGAAAGGAGGAATGAGTCCTTGCAGGACCGCATATTTCTCGGCCTGTCATTGCGCCGCCGCCTCATCCACGTCGCATGGGCAGTCTATTATTTAGTATTTGTGATCATATTCTTTGCGATCCGGAGCAGCATCCCAAGCGTGGAACTCATAGGGACTATCTTTGTGTGTTTGCTCATAGTTCTGCAGTTCAACCCGACGGCAAGGCTCCATGTAGCCATTCAGCGGTGGCTGTATAACGCTTGGGGGAAATTGCCCTTTTTTCGAGGCAAGGGGCGATAGGCAACGGCAGAGGAATACGCCTCGACAGGGGACGCCCTACGGTTGGACTTCCGTTTGAATTGATACAGGGTCGCTCTCACACTACGACCTGCCCCGAACGAGCCAGTAGTGTCCCTTAATGTGGTGTAACAGAGTAGGTGGACTGGAATAAATGAACTGGTCAATGGCGGCGGCGAAGACTCTGTGCTGTGGCACAAGCTCGACGAGGAAGAGTTGGACGTATAGCAACGGCCGACAGTACCCTAATTCAGCAGCATCAGTGCCCACACCACCACAACCAGCGTCAGCGACAGGAACACCGCCGCCGAACCCAGGTCCTTCGCCTTGCGCGACAGGTCGCTGAACTCCGACCCGATGCGATCTATCGCCGCCTCCACCGCCGAGTTCAGCAACTCCACGATGAGCACCACGAACAGCGCGCCGATCATCAGCGCCCGCTCGACATTGTTCTCCCCAAGCCAGACCGCCAGAGGTATCAGGATAAGCGCAAGCGCCGCTTCCTGCCGGAACGCGGGCTCATCAACAAGACCGTCCCGCAATCCGTTGTAAGAATACCTGATCGCCCTGAGCAGTCGCCTAATATCCAGCATCTTGACCGCTATTGGATATCCCCTTCGTTGCGAGCATATCGAACCGCGCTCATCGCCTTCCGGCCAGATGTCTGCTGACGGCTGATAGCTGACGGCTGACCGCTATACGCGCAGCCGCCGCAGCGTAGGCCGAAAGATCCCCAGCCAGAACACCATCGCCATCATCGCCACCGCGCCACCGCCCAGCGACATCGGCCAGCCCCAGTACTCGCCCACAGTGCCCAGCGGCCACGCTCCGATGTAATGCACAGCAGCCCCAATGAGCCACAGGCTCATCATCCGTCCCCGAAGCTCGGGCGGTGTGGAAAGCTGCAATATCGTAGTGCCCATCGAGATGAAGCCCGTGAACCCCACGCCCGTGAAGAACAGCAGCACGAGCGAGAGCATGTATATCGGTGTCAGCGCGAAGAAGAACAGCGACACTCCGAACAGGATGATCATTCCCAGCAGAAGCCAGTTCTTGTGCTTCGCATTCCCCAGCGAAGCGAGGTATATGTTGCCCACGAGCGAGCCTATCCCCGCCACCGTCAGCAGGAACCCCGCCCCGTCCGCGTTCAGCCGCAGCACGTCCTTGCCGAACGCCGGCAGCACTTGCACATACGCCGCCCCGAAGAACCCGAACGCGAAACTCATCCCCACCAGCGTGAACGCCACCGGCGTCACCCACACGAACTTCAGCCCGTCCCAGAAGTCCCGCAGGATGTTCGCCTCCTCGTTCTGGCTGCGCGACTCTACCCCCGTCATCAGCAGCAAGCACACGCTTCCCAGCGCATAGCAGATAGCGTTGAAGTACAGCGCGTGTCCCATCCCCACGTACTGGATGATCCACCCCGCGAGCGACGGCCCCATTATGCGCCCCGTGTTGAACACCGCCATGTTCAGCGAAGTCGCGTTCAGGATGTCGCCCTTGCTCACCAGGTCCGGCACAATCGCCATCCGCGCCGGCATGTTCAGCCCCTGTATCGTCCCCAGGATGAACGATATGCCGTATATGTGCCAGATGGATATGAGCTGGTACAGAGTCAGCGTAGCCGTCCCGAAAATCAGCACAGCCACGACCGTCTGGCTGTAGAACAGCAGCCACCGCCGGTCCACCCGGTCGGCGAAGATGCCGCCGAACATCAGCATCGCAAGGTTCGGTGACCCGTATATCGCAATCACTATGCCCAGCTGCGTCGCCGATCCCGTCAGCTCCAGCACCAGCCAGCCCAGTATCAGGAACTGCATGCCCAGCGCGGCGGCCTGGCCCATCCCCGCGAACCAGTACAGCCGGAAGTTTCGGTGACGCAGCGCGCCCAGCGCATGTGAAGGTGAAAGTGCCGCCGTCAGTTGAAGTGCCAAATGTATCTTCCGTTCAGGTCCCTTCCCCCTCGATGGGGGAAGGTTAGAGCCTGTCCTGAGCTTGTCGAAGGGATGAGAGTGAAATTGATATTCGCCGCCCTCGAGTAAATTCTGAATCCCTCATGCAAGCCTAGCACGGATTCTATCCCTTTGCCCGTAACTTGTCATAGCG
Organism: Dehalococcoidia bacterium; assembly: GCA_965203955.1. GTDB lineage: Bacteria > Chloroflexota > Dehalococcoidia > Lucifugimonadales > JADFKI01 > Bin90. Next base: position 2,083,551 of record OZ241923.1, read on the forward strand.
AACATCCCCACATTCCCATCCTATCCATCCCTGTCCTGAGCCTGTCGAAGAGCCTGCCCCTCTGCAGACAGGGGGCTGTCCATCAATGTTAGCTCACTATTTTCGCCTTGCTAAACTAATAAAGCGGTGTTAATCTCATTTAAGGAATATTCAGGAGACCGTATTGCTTCAAGTTCTATTCGGCGATAAGCGTATATTCTACGGCTGGTTCGTCGTTGCGGCAGGCTCGTTTGCACTATTCGTCTCTATGGGAGCGCGCAACGGCTTTGGCGTCTTCATCAACCCGATGGAGGCGGACGCGATATGGGACAGCCGCGCCGCGATCTCCGCGGTCATCGGCCTGGGCACTCTTGTCAACGCCCTCACTCAGCCCTTCCTCGGCGCGCTCTATGATAAATATGGCGGGCGTGCTGTAATCTCCGCGAGCCTGGTGCTCCTGGGAGTCTCAACGCTCACCCTCGCATTGGCAGGAAGCTACGGCCCCGAGTTCAGCGTCAGCATTCTCGGCCTCTTCAACCTGACCAACTCCCTGCTGTTCCTCCTCATTATCTACAGCGTGGTAATGTCCACCGCTTCCAGCGGCGTCTCGCTCGTAACCGTGCATGCCATGCTCTCCAAGTGGTTCCACCGCAAGCGTGGCATGGCGCTCAGTGTCGCCACCGCTGGAACGTCTGCTGGCGGGCTGCTGCTTACGCCATTCTCCAGCTTCCTCATCCTCTCATCCCACTGGCGCATCGCGTGGATCGCTCTCGCTCTGTTCGTCCTCCTCTTTGCCCTGCCCATTGTTCTCATAATCATGCGCGACACCCCCGAAGAGATCGGCGATGTCCCCGACGGCGACCGGGAAGACGATAACGTCGCCGCTCCGAGAACGGCCGGTCGTCCTGTCGCCGCCGCCGCAGGTCAGAGGACGCCGTTGGAGACCACAGTCTGGCAGGACTCGCTCAGGTCGCCCCCGTTCTGGCAGCTCTCCGGCGCATACTTCGTCTGCGGCGTAACCACAATCATCATCTCCGCCCACTACGTTCCCTTCGCCATCGACCTCGGCATTACCCCCGGAGTCGCCGCCCTCGCATTCGGCTACATGCAGGGACTCAACGCGGTCGGTGTGATAGTCGTTGGCATCCTCTCCGACAGGTTCAGCCGTAAGAACCTGCTAGGCACCATCTACTTCATCCGATTCCTCGCCTACGTGATGCTCGTCACCCCCGGCTTCATGATGATGCTCTGGGGCTTCACCATTCCGCCGTCCATCGGCATCTGGTCGTTCGCCACGCTCGCCGGAATATCGTGGATAGCCACGCCGCCGCTCACCAGCTCGCTCACGGCGGACATCTACGGCGTCAGGAACATCGGCACGCTCAACGGACTCTCCACCATGTCCCATCAGATAGGTGGCTCGTTCAGCGTATTCATGGCAGGCGTCCTCTACGACCTGACCGGCGCCTACGAGTTCCCATTCGCCATAGCCGGGCTATTCCTGCTCGGCGCGACCCTCGCCAGCTACGCCGTCAACGAGCGCAAGTTCTCCATCCGCTACCAGACTCCTCAGACGGCAGCTGCAAGCGGAGAAGCTGACTAATGCCTCTGCTGCTCAATATCTTGGGGCACCACTCCGAGCCGGGAGACCCCGTGCTAATTGACTGGATGCTGCACCTGTTCTACAGCGTCGTGAATCTGGGTCCCCTCGCCATCGTCATCCTGATCGGCGTGGTCATCGTGGCAATACCCATTCTGATAATGGCAGTCTTCCTCAGCCAGCGCGCCAAGTACAACCAGTAGCCTTGCCATCCTTTCGATGGTCATTTCTGGCTTCTACCTTGACATTTCGAGCGCCTTTCCCATGTCATTCCGAGCATAGCGAGGAATCTCAAATCGTCGCCTACGGCTTTGATCCGTCTTGTCAGTGCGATTTCAGGCATTCGGATCGCTCATTTTCGCAATGAGAATCTATGCCGAAAACACAGTCCGCATTGAGGAGGTTACAAACCACTATGACGACTGAAGCAACAAACACCGAGCAGGAATTGCTTTCGGATCTCGCCATACCCCCCGGCGAAACCGTCCTGGAAGGCATGGAGCATCACGGCATCTCAACGCAGTCACTTGCCGAAAGGATAAACCTAGCGCGGCATTGCACAGAAATTAACAGATTTTGCAAAAGCTAGGCTGCGTGTGAAAAGCCTTGGCACCCATATACGTAGCGAACGTTAGCCTCGACATTCAGATGACTATCGGTGCTTTTCTATTGAAGCAAATCATCTATAATCAGTGGTGAGGTATAGTTATGACAACCCAAGATACAATTGACGACCTGTTGCGTGCGGCTCGTGAGAACCAAGAGTTCCGCGAGGCGCTCCGGCGTGAGATACTTACTGACGCACTAATAGCGGTGCCTGACCAACTCAAGGAACTGACGGCTGTCACGGCAAATCTTGCCGCCACTGGCGAGGCACTGCTTCAGCATGCCGATATGACCAACCAGCACCTGGGCAGCATCAACGACGGAATCGTTGAACTGTTGAATAACTCTAAAGAAGCCAATGCGCGCTTGGATGGAATCGATGATAGTGTGTCCGAACTCGTGAAGGGAATTACGGATTACAAGACGGCTACTGAGAATCATCTGGGCAGTATCGGTAAGGACATAAAAAGCCTTCATCAGATGTACTCTCAGCAACACGACGACTACGAGAGGTTCCGCGGTTCGTATGCAGAGAACGCCGCACGCAAGGACGACGGGGTGATAGCTGCTAAAATCGCGCGCTCCCGCGGCAACCGAGTTCTGAAGACCGAGCGTTTGAGCCGCGATGACCTGACTGCCATCTTCGAAGAGGCGGTTGAGCGCGACCTACTTGGCGGCATAGACGAGGAGTCACAAGAGAGGTTTGCAAACGCCGACGATGCTCTTCTGGTCACCGAGCGAGGTAGGGCAGCCAACCAGTTCTATATGGTCATCGAGGCGAGCCATACAGCCTATCAAAGTGACCTGAGCCGTGTTGCCAACCACGCCAAGGTGATTGAGCGCGTCAAGGGCATTTCGGCCTACGGAGTCGTGGCCGGTACAAGGATTGGACGTAATATGCCCAATGACCTTCTGCTACACGATCCTGTCACACTCGTTCAAGAGAAAGACCCTGACACCGCACTATGGCATCAACTTAGGCGTGAAGTTATGGACCCGATGACAGAGTCGCAGTAATCTGTGTCGGCACACATCGGTATATCAGCCCCCGCACGACAACAGGCCTGCGGGGGCTTCTTATATGTGCAAGTATGTCGATTTCTGTGCATAAGGACATTTCTTTGCAAAGCCGCATGGCGCCTCACTCCGTTGACGAACTCATCAGGGGGGAGCTTTCTGTCACGCAGGACTTAGCTGATAAGCTCGAAGGTGCGCTGGGCATTCCCGCGCAAATGCTGCTTGGACTTGAAGAAAGATACCGGCGCACTCTATCCCGACAGCGCGAGCCATCTACCCGTTCATCCCGATGACTCCCCTGAGCTTGCCGAAGTACGCCATCTAATCCTCCCCACCCTGAACATCGCTGTTAGCTCCCGTCCGCCTCTTGCAGCACGTTCCCCGAAAGCTCCGAAATAGTCTCGACCTTCATCAGTACGGCAACGCCGGTGCGCTCCGGGTCCCTGTCCATCTCGCCCGGTGGCGTCAGACCCATAGCCCTCTCACGCTCCGTGCCCGACGCATGCATCGTAACCCTGCCGTGAAAGCGCCAGCGTATCCGCTCCGCGCTGTTCTGGTAGAAGATCACCACCTGCGGGTTCTCCTCGATATTGTCCACCGACGAGCGCATCCCCCGCTCCCACCAGCACAGCGTCTCCTCGTCATACACCGCCACGCTGCCCCGCATGCTTATCTGCGGCCTGCCCTCCGCCGACGCCGTGCCCACAAAGCAAGGGCATCCGTCCGCAAGAGCATTGGTTATCTTCTCCCGCATCTCTCCCGTTATCGAAATCGCCATCGTTGTTTCTCCTGTATCAGTCGGAAAACAAGACCCCTTGCCCATCCTGTCTATCCTGTGCATCCATATTAGTTTCGTCCCGCCACACGCTCACCTTGCCGAACACGCCGTCGTACCCCGGCTCGATGTATATGTCCCCTTTGCGGACTCGCTCCACCCCCTCCGCGACGCGCTCCCCGCCAACCCGCTCAATGTCCGATACATCCGCTTCCATCAGAATATGCATCTCGCTCCCCAGTTCCTTAACGAGTGCCATATACTGCGTCCGCACGCCCTTCGTGTTCACCCCGCGTCCCATGCTCTCCGCCACAATCTGTTGCAACCCCACCAGCGACCTGAACGGCGGCCTGCCATCCTTGCTGCAAGTGAAGCCATTGTCATCCCTGCAAAAGCTCTCCGGCCTTTTCGCTAGCCGCTCCGTCCGCTGCATCACCCCCAGCGTCATACGCCGCCCGCACGCCGGACAGGTAGCACCCGTCTTCGCAACCTCTTCAGGCGACAGATTCACCCCGCACTTGCGATGTCCTGAATTGTGATACTTGCCCTCTTCAGGAAAGAACTCCACCGTGTACGCGATGCTCTGCTCTCTGAGCGCCTGCCTCAGCCCATCGTAGCTCAGTTCACCGTCTATGAATGTCAGCTCCCGCGCCATCTTCGGCAGCGAGTGAGCGTCCGAGAACGACACGATGCTCACATCATCCAGTTCCGGCATTCGCCAGTTCATCGCCGGATCGCTCGAAAGCCCGGTCTCGATGGCGAAGACGTGCGGCGTCAAATCACCAAAGCACTCCTCCAGCGAGTCAAACCCCGTCCGCGATCCGTAAATCCCAAAGTGTGGCGTCCACGCATGCGCCGGAATCAGCATAATCCGCTCGTCGATATGCAGCAACGTCTCCAGCAGTTCACGCGGCGTCAAGTGCAGGGTAGGGCGTCCGTCCGAGGCGAGCAGCCCCTTGTCCGCCAGCGCCGCGTTGATGCGCTCCACGACCTCGATACTCGGTGCCAGCATCAGCATGTGAATGCGCCGGTTTCTGCCCCCTTGGTATCCGTTGCAATTCACCTCGGTGCCAAGTACAAGCCGAGCGCCCTCGTACTCATACAGCCCATCCCCCGTTGCTCGCAGCTTCCGCTTCGTCTCCGCGAACCACTCAGGATGAGTAAAGTCCGCGCTCGCCAGCAGGTCAATCCCCTTGATTCGCGCCCACCGCGCCATATTCTCGAAGGTCAGCTCCCTGCTTGTAGCCCGCGCATACGGCGAATGCAAGTGCAGGTCCGCGGAATATATCAAGGCATGCCCATCCTTCCTGGAATCTTTCAGGGTCAACTAGGCAGTGGGATAGCTCCCTGAAAGATCCCGGGCAGGCAGCAAGTCTGCCACCGCCAACTCAAGGTCGGGCAAGGACTCCGGCGTCAGGGTTTCCCCTCGTCGGTGGACTGTATGCCCGGCGTAACCGTCGGGGCCTGGTTCGGTGAACCGCTCTATGCAGTCTTCGGGCAGGTTTCTGACCCAAGTTTCCGGCACGCCGCCGCGCCCGTAGATGTGCGCCTTGATGTTTCGGTCATATTCCAGGCTGCTGTCCGCCACCTCGATGACTAGCAGCACATCCGCGGGCGTGGGATGCGCCGCTCCGTATCCCTCGGGACGGCGACGCAGCAGGGCAACATCTGGTTCAGGTTCGGTGTCGTCGCCGAGCCTGACCGGGTTCTGGTTTCGGACATAGTAGCGACCGACGGCATATCTAACAAGAACCTCATGGAGATAATCCACATCCCATGCATGTGCCGGTCCAATCGGAGGCATAACGATAATCTCCCCCTCGATGAGTTCCACCCGCTCGTCGCGCTTCAGGATGCCCACTTCCGCCATGCGGTAGTAGTCGTCCACCGTGAACTTGCGCCTATGTGGAGGAGATGCCGTACCCTTTGGAACGTCTGCAATCGCCGGCGCAGAAGTCGCCGCCGGAACTTTCGCCTGCGTAGTCATAAGGACACCTGACCTTTTGGGGAGAGTTTAGGTCTCCCTCCCCCTATCCTGATCATCCCGTCTGTCTTGTTAGCCCCCGTCACCCAAACATCCCCCGCATCTCGAACACATCCGCCAGCGTCGCGACACCCTCGCGTATCTCCTCCGCAGTGTTATGGCTGAACGTCAGACGCAGGTGATTATTCCGGTCCCGCGGCGCGCGGTAAATGCCGCCCGGGTTGTACTTCACGCCCGCCTCCACCGCAGCGTCCAGCGCCGCCCATGTATCCGCGCCCTCCGGCATCTTCACCCAGCCCATCATTCCGCCGTGAGGCGGCACAATCTCGCACTCCGACGGGAAGTTCTCCCGCACCGCGCTCACCAGCGCATCACGCCGCGCCAGCAGTTCCCTCCGCACCGTCTCCACATGCTCCGCCTTCCGCGTCCGCAGGTACTCGTACACCAGCATCGTCGCGAGCTGGCTCGGCATCCCGCCCGTCAGTACATCCTGCACCTGCTGCGACGCGACAGCGAACCCAACGCGCAGCCCGCACCCCAGCAGCTTCGTGTACGACGACACGTAGATGACCAGGCCGTTCTCGTCCATCCCCAGCATAGATGGCGGCAGCGGATCCCCGTCAATCCGAAAGTCCGCGTAAGACTCGTTCTCCACGATGGGAATGTTATGCGCCGCCGCAATCTCCAGCATCCTCTCCCTCCGTTCAAGGCTCAGCGTTGACCCCGACGGATTCTGATAGACCGAAATCGTGTATATGAACTTCGGCTTCCTGCCCTCAGCCGAAAGCCTCTTTATCGTCGCTTCCAGCGCATCCGGGTCCATCCCCTCCGAGTCCGACTCCACATGAATAATCTCGGCGCGCTTGCTCAGCAGCATATTCAGCGTCCCCGAGTACGTGAACTCCTCTGCCAGCACCACATCGCCCGGATCTATGAACGCGTCCACCAGCTTGCGTATAGCCCCGCCCGCCCCGTCGCTCAGAAATATATCCTCGACATCCACCGTAGCCCCGCGCTTATCCTCCAGCTCCGCCGCGATCAGCCCGCGCAGCCCCTCATGCCCCTTCATCCCCGGGTATCCCGCAAGGCTAGTCGCCTCCCGCGCCAGCGCATTGCTGATCGCCTCCGCGTATAGCTCCGCGTCAATCGCCTGCGGCACCGCATTCGTCACAGAGAATATATGCGCCGTATCAGCCCGCAACCCCGCAGGCATTTCCACAGTTGCGGGAAGATTTTTGGAAAACAACTCCGAATAGTCCATGAAATTCTCCAGTCAGGTAGTATTATTGCAGCACACCGATTTCATCGGCTTCCAGCAATTTAATACTATCATGTCGGTATCAGGTAAGGGCGCGCAACTCGAAACCTGTAGCCGCGAGCGGGGAGAGTACACAATGGCAACATACATACTCCTGATTTCCACCACCGACGACGGGCGCAGAAAGATTCTGGACGATCCGCACATCATCCGCGCGGCTGAAGAGGAAATGGGCTTCTCCGGCGCGGAAATACTCGGCCTCTACGCTGTGCTGGGCAATATCGACTTTGTTGCCATACTCGAAGCCGAGGACAACGCCACCGCTGCCCGCTTCACCCTCGAGCTCGGCGTCCGCGCGGGCTTGCAGACCACCACAATGCCCGCAATCCCCATCGGCAGGCTTGAAGGCCGTTCCGGCGACCGGCCCGGCGAGCAAAGCACCTACACCGTCATCGGCTCCGGTGCTACCGAAGGCGCCGGCGCATCATAACCTCACCCTCTACCTGTGATAAAATCGGGATGAGCAAGGAGGATCCATGACCACCCGAGTCGCCATAGTCTATCCTGAAACGGACGGAATGCCATTGCCCGACGGAGAATTTCAATTCCCTATTCTTGCCAAAGTCGTCAACACACTCGGAGTTCACTTCGGAGGTATTCTCGGATCCCGGGTGAACGGCAACACATTCATCTACTACGTCGAGGGCAATCCGCGTCGTTCTGTATCTCCGGATTGCTATGTTGCCTTAAATTTGCCTCCGGAATCTATCGAGTCGATAGAGCGCAATAATGTCTATCTGCTGTGGGAAGTGGGCAGGGCGCCGGACTTCATCCTGGAGATAGGCTCCAAGAGCACATCAGACACTTACTTGGGCAGGAAGCGGGAATTGTACGCCGAACTCGGCGTGTCCGAATACTGGCGATACGACTCGACCGGCGGAGATTTCTACGGCGAGCCTTTGGTGGGTGAGCGGCTGGTGGACGGTGAGTACCGTCGGTTCGAATTGCGTGTTGAGGACGGTGGTCGCGTGTGGGGGCACAGTGAGGCATTGAACTTGGACTTGTGGTGGACGGAGGGCGAGTTGCGGTTCTGGGACCCTGCCGCGGGTCATTGGCTGCTGAACCAGGAAGAGGAGCGCGCCGGTCGTCTGGCAGCCGAAACCCTGGCGGAATCAGAGCGCGCGACGCGTCTGGCAACCGAAGCGCGTCTAGCTGAAATGGAAGCCGAACTGCGCCAACTGCGCGGCAAATAGCGCAAGCCCAACTCGCCCGAAACGGCTCCCCGCAATCCCAATAGGCAGGCTCGAAGACCGCTCCGGCGACCACCCCGGCGAGCAAAGCGCCAACGCCGCCATCCGCTCCGGTGCAAGCGGAGGCGCGGGCGCATCGCTTGGGTGCAGAAACCAATGTAACTGAAATAAGCGTTACTGGTTTAACTCGGTCGCAAGGAAGCTTTGAGTTTCCGCCAGCACTTGTTCGATTTCAGGCTTTTCTGACGGGACAACGGTGGAAGCTAGATGTTTGTGGTGTGGAAAATTCGGTAACTCAGGAAAGTGAGGCGTGCTGTCGTAGCGAAATACCAGCTGATTATTTGCGTCTTGGAAGTGAAAGCGATAATCAAGGAAAGTCGGACGGCTGCCATCTGCAATAATCGCTTCACTGATTTCAAGCAAATGCCCTGTATAGAAGCGAATGCGAATTCGTAAATTCACGCGCTCCGATGTTAGCGCCTCTTCAAGATACTGCTCCACATAAGCATCGGAGCATCCAATGACTGCTTGTTCAGCTCGCCTGAGGTAGTCCGATAGGGCGCTACGCAACATCACTTAGAATATCTTCGACGCTGCGACGAAGTGACAGGTAGTGCCGGTAATCGTTCGCCCATTCTACGAACACCGCATCATCGGGCAACTCCCCCTGGGAATAGCGAGCAAAAAACTCTTCGGAGGCCATGCCCTGCTCCAGTTCGCAGCGAACCAGCCGTTTCGTTACCGCTATCAGTGCATCAAGCGGCGATGTATATTCAATAGTCTGCTTCCTCATAGCCTAATTCTATGCGCCCATCTCCTACCCTGTAAAGTAGAGGTCCCAGACTGAAAAATGAGCACTCTCGGACTGCCGCAACAAAATTCGGACTTCCCCCGCCTCCACGTAGGGAAGGGAGAAGTCCGAACCCTTGATGTCGCAACCCTTACAGCGGCAAGTGCACCTTCTCGCCCGTCTGCGCGCTTATCGTCACCGCCTCCGTGAATTCCATGTATCGCACGCCGTCCGCGAAGTTCGTGTGCGTAATCTCCTCCTGCCCCCGTATCGCGTTGATGAACTCCTCCTCCACCCGCCAGAACCCTTGGTTCTCCTCCGGTATCTCGATCTCCGACATCTCGCCGTCATCCCGCGTCCCGCCGTACAGCGCCATCCCCGGCGACTCCGCGAACAGCGTCCCGTCAGTGCCGAATATCCACGCGCCGTTCTGCGGCGAATGACCCGTAACCGCGCTCATCCGTATATGCAGCAGCGGCCCCGAGTACATCTCGCACAGCACCTCGATATGGTCCGGTATCGTGATCACCTGCGAGTCTCCATCGCCGTTCCTCCGGCTCTTCACATGCACTCGCGTCAGCGCCTGCACCGTCTCCGCAGGCCCAACCCAGCGCATCATCGCCTCGTACCATATCCCCATCTGCATGATGTTGTACCCGCTCATATCGCGGTCATGCCTCCAGTGGAACGGCGCGCTCGGCTCCACGAAACCCGCAGGGTGCATCGTCTTGTCGTTCACCACAAGGTTCACCGACAGCACATCCCCTAGGTAGCCGTCCGCAATCAGCTGCTTGATAGTATTGTCCACCCGCAGCGTCATCGGCGAAGGCACGATCTGCGCCACCAGGTGCGGCGACAGCCGAGAAGCGTCCAGCATCTCCCGCGCCTGCGCCGCATCCATGCACATCCGCGCCTCCGTCATCACATGCTTCTCATTCTCCAGTGCCGCGATCACCATATCCCGGTGCATATACGGCCAGGTCCCGATGCAGATAGCGTCCGTATCGTCCGCCTCGATCAGGTCAACCCAGCTGTCATACACCTCCGGCAGCCCGTACTGGTCCGCGATCCGCTGCCCCGACGCGCGGCTCCGGTTCGCCACGCTCACAATCTCCACACCCGCGATCTCCTGGAACCCCGGTATATGTCGCAGCGTAGTATTCCCCCCCGCGCCCACAAGTCCAATTCGTATCGTATCCTCTGCCATTCTTAATCCGCTCCTCTGTTGCATTTGCTTAGTCCCTTCCCCCATCAAGGGGGAAGGTTAGGATGAGGGTGAATTCGATCACGCCCCCAATTCATTGTTGCGATTACCAGAGCCTACGACCCTACACCGCCGGATAATGCAGCCGCCCTTGCCTCTCCGTCTGCGCCATATAAACATCGCCCCCGCCCGTCGTCACGTACAGAGTAGTCAGGTCCGGCCCCCCGAACGAGCAGTTCGTCGGCCTGTCCGTCGGCGTCCGGTGCGTCTCTAGAACCTCACCGTCCGGCGCGAACACATACACCATCGGTCCCGGCCCGCTCTCGTCAAACCCCGCCGTCGCCACGATATTGCCCTCAGTATCCAGCACCATCCCGTCAATCCCCCGGTGCGCCCCGAAGTCGTGCAGCACCGTGTAATCGCCCAAGCTCCCGTCCGCGTTCACCGGATACCCCCGAAGCTCCCGCTTCTCGTCCGCATCCCGCCCCGACTGCGCCACATACAGCACGCTGTAATCCAGCGAGAACAGCAGCCCGTTCGGCCGCGTCGTGTCGAAAGTAACCCGCGTGATAGACCAGCTCCCGTCGTCCTGCTCGTCCAGCCGATAGACTGAGTCGTGGTCTAGGTCTTTGTTCGAGCGGTCGTTGCTCCACTCGCCGCCCGCGCCGTCATAGAACGGGTCCGTGAACCACACACTCCCGTTCTGGTCGATAGCAAGGTCATTCGGCACATTCAGCCGCTGCCCCTCGAACCCGTCCGCCAGCACCGTCGCCGCCCCGTCTGCCTCGTAGCGCACCACTCGCCTTCCGCCGCCCTCGCATGCATACAGCCGGCCCTCGCTGTCGAACATCAGCCCGTTAGCGTTATTCGTATCCGCTCGATAAATGCTCGACCCCCTGTCCTGCGGATCGTACCGGATGATCCTGTTCCCCGGGATATGCGTGAACAGCAGCGCGCTCCCGTCCCACGCAGGCCCCTCGCAAGTCCCGCCATAAGGCCCGTTAACCAAAATAAATTGCCAGCTCATATCTCAAACTCTCCAGTCTCCATTGAAGTCCCCTCTCCCCGCGGGAGAGGGTTAGGGTGAGGGGAAAATCCCATTGCATCCCCTCCATCCATGTCAATTCCTTTAGATAACCTCTTCGGACTCCCCCACATCCTCGGCAGCCCCGCCGCCAAGCTCCGCGCCCACCGACTTGATCGTCCCGAACTCCTCCCGGTAAGCGTTATGCATGCTCCGCGCATCGCTGCTGTACAGCACGAACCGCGCCCCCTCCGCCAGCCACTTCGTCGTCAGCTCCACCGTCTGGTGGTGGATCAGCGTCGGCACACCCGCAGCTTGGCACTTCGCGATGATCTCCCGCAGCGCCGCCTCATAGTCCGGGTGGTCGTACTGGTCCGGAATCCCCAGCGTAATGCTCAGGTCATTCGGCCCCACGAAAATCGCGTCCACATCCCGCACCTTCAGGATATTCTCCAGGTTCTCGATAGCCGGCACGCTCTCGATCCCGATGATGCACACATTGTTCGCGTTTCGCGCCGCGAGGTAGTCCTTGCTCGCCTGGCTAGGGAACTCACCCGTATCCACCGCCTTCCGCACCAGCTCCCCCTTCAGCGGACGCCACTTCGCCGCCCCCACAACCTCCTTCACCTCGTCCACCGTCTCACAGTACGGCGCGAGAATCCCCTGCGCCCCCGCGTCCAGCGCCATCGTCACATAGTGCGAGTCCGGTATCGGAATCCGCACGATAGGCACCACCCCGCTGAAAGTGAATGCCGCGATGAAGTCCGCAACATCCATCCGTCCCCTCGGCGAGTGCTCCGTATCGATAATCACATAGTCAATCCCGAAATTCGCAAACGCCGAAGTCCAGCGCGGGTTCCGTCCCATGCTGATCATCGTCCCATACACAATCCCCCCGCCATGCACCCTATCCTTAAGCTCTGCCCCATTCATACAGTCCTCCATGACAAAAATCTAATTCTGTGTCTTTTGTGCCTTATTGTGGCAATTCTTGCCCCGCAGTCTTTACCCCGATGAATTGTATCCTGCGCCCCCCATCTGTCAAGTACGCCCAACCCTTGCCGCGCCCCCCTGCGAGCCGCCGCCTCACGACACTATCAGCCCCTCCTGCGGCATCGTCCACGGCAGGTTGTACAGCGGCGCGAACTGCGGCGCGGGCGGAATCGGCATGTCTCCCAGGGGCACATCAATGACCACCGGCGCCTCGCGTTCCAGCGCAAGCGGAATCAGCGTCTCCAGCTCCATCGGGTCATTCGCCCTCATTGCGACCGCGCCGAACGACTCTGCGAACTTCACGAAATCCGGATTGTGCATGTCAGTCTCGTAAGTCCCGGCAAAAGCCTCCTCCAGGTCACGCGCGACATTGCCGAATGAGTCGTTATTGAACAGCACCGTCACCACATTGATGCCGTACTTGACGGCAGTAGATAGCTCCGACGCGTTGAACATAAACCCGCCGTCGCCAACCATGCACAGCACCGGACGGTCGGGCTTGGCCACCTTCACGCCCAGCGCCGTCGGAAATGAATAGCCCACATTGAACGAGTAGCCCGAGTCTATGTAAGTCTTGGCATGGTTCACCGGCCAGTGCGTCCGAGCGTAAAAACTCAACTGGTTGATGTCCCAGACTACGAAAGCCTCCCCAGGGATACCCCTGCGCATCGCCTCTATCACCGGGTACTGCGGCTCCCTCAGCCCTATGTCGTAGTAGGCAATCAGGCTGCGCGCCGCCGCAACCGCTTCGGCAGGCGACGGACGCTCTCCCGCTCCCGCCTCGATAAGGTGCGGAATCAGCGCCTCAATCGTAGCTCTCGCGTCCCCGTGCAGCGGCATCGTATTCGACTGCACCCTCGTAAGCTCGCCGTCGTCGATGTTGATATTCACCAGCGTGGACGACTCCCCGGCGGGATTGCCCAGCGAAAAGCGCGCTCCAATCCCAATCACCACATCGGCAGACTGCATCACCTCGAAGAGCTGGTTCATCTCCTGTCTCTCACCGCGAGGGCTGAAGCAGGAGCCGTAAGACAGCGGATGTCCGTCAGGTATCGTTCCCTTGCCGCCGCTGGACGTAACCACAGGTATGTTCGTCGCCTCCGCCAGCCTAACCAGCGCCGATTCCGCATCCGACCTTGCCACTCCGCCGCCCGCGTATATCAGTGGCAGCCGAGACTCCGCGATGACCCGGGCCGCCTCTCGAAGATCGTCAGGACTCGGCACGATTCGTGAGATGCGCGCCGGATTGCGAAGCACGACTTCTTCTTGCTCCACCCCTGCTTCCGGTGGCATCTCGATCAGCGTAGGACGAGGGCGGCCTGTTCGCATCTGCCTGAACGCCTCGAATACCGCGTCAGGAACCTCTCTCGGCCTCATAGCAAGTCTTTCCCACTTCGTAACCGAGCGCACAGCGCCCGGCTGATTCTCGATCTCGTGCACCGCGCCCAGACCCTTGCCCATCGCCCCGCGCGGGATCTGACCGGCAATCAGAAGCACAGGCGTAGAGCGCGCGTAAGCATTGGCAAGGCCCGAAGCGGCGTTATAAAGCCCCACGCCCGGAACCACCAGCGCCACGCCCGGTTTCCCCGACGCGCGAGCGTACCCGTCCGCCATATACGTCGTAGCCTGTTCGTGTCGCGTGGCAATCATCCGAATCCCCGGCTCATCCCGCAGCCCCGCGACGATCCCGTATATCTGTATCCCCGGAATTCCGAACACCACCTCCACGCCCTCATTCACCAGGGATTTCGCAAGTGCCTCTCCGCCACTCATCTTAGCCATCGGCTTCACCCCACAAATCGGTCTCAGACCTGCCGAGCAACGACCACACCGCCAAAATTCCACCTATCGCCACCTTCATCGTTCGGCTAACCCTAACACAGCACAATAAATCGGTCATTAACCCTCAATTGACAGCCGATCAGCACCCTCCCACCCGCTAAACTCCCCCGACGAAACCCCAACCCCTCAATAGCGCCATATCCCCGCACCACTCATCCGTCAAGTACGCCGTCTCATTCCACTTGCCTCGATCCCGTTCCTTGTCTATTATTCTGCGCGGACAATTCGCGATATTTCACAACCAACTGGATGCACTTGAAAACTCCCCCCCCCTTTTGTGACTTCTGTGCCTTTTGTGGCTATTCCCCCTCAACAACCCAACCATCCTTAGAAAAATTGACAGGACTCGCAATGCAAACCCAACCCAGAGACGAGCGACAGATCCGACTCCTATGCGACACGGTCCGACAAACCGCCTTCGATCTGCACACATATCTCAAGAGCGGTCACTTGGAGAAAGTCTATGAAAACGGACTAGCTCACAGGCTCAGAAAAATCGGCCTGAAAGTCGAGCAGCAAAAGCCCCTGCAAGTCCGCGACGAAGATGGCACCGTCATTGGAGACTACTTCGCTGACCTCTTCGTACAAGACTGCCTCATCGTTGAGCTAAAAGCCACCAAGACCATCGCCCCCGAGCACATCGCTCAGACCCTCGGCTATCTCCGCGCCGCCCGGCAACGCGACGCCCTGATAATCAACTTCGGCGCAGCAAGGCTCCAAATCAAAAAACTCATTCTGTGACTTCTGTGCATTTTGTGGCTATTCCCCCTCAACAACCCAACCATCCTTAGAAAACTCCGACAGGACTCGCAATGCAAACCCAACCCAGAGACGAACGACAGATCAGACTCCTATGCGATACAGTTCGGCAAACCGCCTTCGAGTTGCACACATACCTAAAGAACGGTCATCTGGAGAAAGTCTATGAAAACGGACTATCTCACAGGCTCAGAAAAATCGGCATGAAAGTCGAGCAGCAAAAGCCCCTACAAGTCCGCGACGAAGACGGCACCGTCATTGGAGAATACTTCGCTGACCTCTTCGTACAAGACTGCCTCATCGTTGAACTCAAAGCCACCAAGACCATCGCCCCCGAACACATCGCTCAGACCCTCGGCTATCTCCGCGCCGCCCGGCAACGCGACGCCCTGATAATCAACTTCGGCGCAGCAAGGCTCCAAATCAAAAAACTCATTCTGTGACTTCTGTGCCTTTTGTGGCCATCCCCCTTGACAACCCAAACATCCGTCCGTATCATAGACACCAACCAAAGAGAACATATTATCTATCCAGTCTATCCTGTACATCCTGTTAGCCCCGGGGAAGTGCGCGGGGAAACTGGCAACTGAACACTGATAACTGAAAACTCTCACACATGTGCATTCAAGACAGCATACAATCCAAAATAGCCGAGCTGACAGACAACGGCGACACCATAGCCCGCTTCCTCGCGGACACCGCACACGGCGCTATCCCTGCCGCCAAAGTCTGCCACCGCCTAGACGCCGCCAAAACCCTAGCCAAGTACGGCCTCCCCCAAGACTCCGCTGAGCTTGTCGAAGGGCCACAAAAGCCCCCTCTCCCTCTGGGAGAGGGCTGGGGTGAGGGCAATGACAAAGAATCCTCCCCATCCATGTCAGTTCCCGGCCCCACCCTCAGAGACATCGTCGCCTACCCCGTCGCCCGCTACATCCGCGAGCGCACCGGCGACGGCGAGACCATTCTCAACGCGCTCACCGACATCATGCGCGGAGGCTCCTATTCACGCTTCGACCGCGAGTTCGGCAACCCGCCTCTGGTAAAGCCGCACCAGCGCCTCGCAGCCGCAAAGGAGCTTATGGGACGCGCAATGGGCGAGTCCCGGACGCCGCGCCGCGACTCCTCCCACTTCGACGCGGACACTCCTCTCGATGAGAACGATCCCATAAACTCAGACTTCGCAAGGCTCGTCCGCGACAGGACCAACAACGGCATTGACGCTGCCGAAACCATGATCCGAATCGTCGAAAACTCTCACGACGAAGACGAATGGCTGCCCGCGCACCGTCTCGCGGCATCCAAAGAGCTGCTGCACCGCGCCTACGACCTCAACTACGACGCCGTAACGTGGAAAGAGATTGAGGCATACCGACGCGCAACAGAGGACGAAGACGAGCACAAGCGCGTCGAACTGGAAAGTGCCCGCCACAAGGCGCGGCTGTCCGACCTGATCAGGGAATACGACGAAGCCTGCGCCGCCGATGACGAAGACGCGATGAAAGCAGCGGAGAAGAAGTACGCTGACTATGTGAAGTACGGCGACGAGGGCAACCCCGACGATCCCATAGACTACGAGGGCATCGGGCCTGCCGACCCCGACCCGACCGTGGACTTCTACCGCCCCGGTCTCAGCAGGAAAGCGCAGGCAAAATTCGACCGGCAGGTAGCCCGCCACCACGCCGAAAAGAAAACCGCCAACAGACCCAACACCGCTGCCGCCAGCATCCGCGCCCCCCGCCTAACCATCCCCCTCCAAAACCGCAGCCCCTGACCCTTCCCCTAACAAAATATCCCATCTCCCCGCGGGAGAGGGCTAGGGTGAGGGGCAAATAGAGTTCCTTCCCCCTCGACGGGGGAAGGTTAGAGCCTGTCCTGAGCTTGCCGAAGGAATGGGGGTGAAGATAACCCCTCTCCCCGCGGGAGAGGGTTGGGTGAGGGGCCTGTCACCTGACCGCTGACGGCTTATTGCTGGTACACTGACCACCTGACAGACTGAAACACTGACAGACTCTCAGGACACGTCTTGCGCCGCATCAACTACGCCTACGTCATCCTTGCCACCGGCTTCGCCGTGCTGTTCTTCAGCAGCGGCTCCCGCTTCGCCTTCGGCCTCCTCCTCAAGCCCATGAGCGAGGACCTCGAACTCAGCCGCTCCGCGCTATCACTCGCCGCCACCTGCTTCATGATAGTCGGCGCGGTCACGATGCCCTTCGTCGGCAGGCTGGTTGACAGCTTCAGCGTCCGCAAGGTCGTCACCATCGCCGTCATCATCGCCTCCGCCGGCATCGGCCTCATGGGTCTCGCCCAGACCCAGTGGCAGGTCGTGCTCCTCTACGGCATCATATTCGCCATCGGCAACGGCGGCTCCTCTGTCGGCCCCATCGGAGTCATGATCAGCCGCTGGTTCGAGCGCGGCAGGGGCACCGCCACCAGCGCAGCCATGTCCGGCAACGCACTCGGCCAGCTCATCATCATCACCGCCCTCGCCTCCGCCCTCACGCATATCGGCTGGCGCAACGCCTGCATCACCCTCGGCGTCGTCACCCTGTTCATTGTCGTCCCCCTCGTCATCGCCTTCGCCCGCTCCAATCCAAAAACCCCTTCCCCCTTGATGGGGGAAGGCCGGGATGAGGGTGAAAACCCCGTTCGTGGTGAGCCTGTCGAACCACGCGCCCCGTCCGCCGACACCGCCGCCCTCCCCGCAAGGACCATATTCTCGTCCCGCCAGCTCTGGATTCTGCTCGTCGTGTACGCCGTCTGCGGCTTCCAGGACTTCTTCGTCGCAACCCACGTCGTCGCCTTCGCCCAGGACAAGGGCCTCACCGCGGCATTCTCCGGCACCCTCTACGCATTCATGGGCTTGTTTGGCTTGTTCGGCGTAATGTCGGCGGGCCTCCTCGCCGACCGCTTCGGTTCTGTCCACCCCACCGCGCTCTGCTTCCTCGCCCGCATCGTGGTCTTCGCCCTGATCATCCTCAACCAGAGCGCCCCCGCCATCGTGGTCTTCGCCCTGCTCTACGGCTTCACCTTCCTGATAACCGCCCCCCTGACAGTGACCTTCGCCGGCAGCATGTTCGGCGCCCCCCGCCTCGGCATGATGAGCGGCATCATCAACATGGTGCACCACATCGCCGGCGGTCTCGGCGCGCTGATAGGTGGCATCGTCTTCGACGCCCGCGGCAGCTACGACCTCGCCTTCATCCTGATGCTCGCGCTCGCCGTCCTCGCCTCCGTCCTCACCTTCACCATCCGCGAGCGACTGATCACCGCCACAAGCCGCTCCCTGCTGATGCGGCAATGCTAGTCGCCGGCCGCAGCCTGCCCCGGCAGTTTCGTCGGCGACTTCGCGTTCCCGAGGATGAACCCCAGCGCCCCAATAAGCGCCCCTATGCCCGTCAGCCCGAACGTGTTCGCCGTCCCGATGACCGAATGCACGGGTATGAAAACGAGCGCCCCGAACGATCCGCCCACATCCCAAGCCTGCTGCAAGGTAGCCATCGCCGCGCTCCTCTCCCGCATCGGCGCTCTATCGACCGTGAACGACTGCACCCCCGGTTGCAGCATCCCGAATCCCAGCCCCGCGAAGAACCCCCCGCTCAGGAACATCGCCTGGAAGAACGACCCGTTCAGCACGAACATCGCCATTGCGACCGAAATCAGCCCCGGCACGATGACCGTGGCGCGCCCGTATCTGTCCGCAATCGGTCCGGCCGCCGCCATAGCGAACATGGACACTATGGAGAATACGGTGTAGTACAAGCCCGGATTGCCCAGGTTCTTCTCGTGGGCAAGCAGTGGCAGGTATGTGTTCGTTGGCGCGGTGGTGAATGTGTATGTCAGGAACACCAGCGTGGGGAATATCGCGGAGCGCGCCACGAGCGGGGGTGTGTCTCCCGTGCTGCCGCCCGGCGAAGGCGGAGGACGCTGAAACGCGATGCGGCTCGCCGATATGCGCCAGCATGCCAGAGTTCCAATAGACGCCGCCAGCGCCGAGAACAGGAACGCGTTGTGCGATCCCGCATTCTCGTACAGAAACGACGCTATGAAGGGCGAGTACAGGAATGAGATGTTGATAGCGTTGCCCATGTACGCCATCGCTTCGGCTCGGCGCGTTGGCGGAGCCAGGTTCGCCACTATGGTCGATGTGGCGACCGGACCGAGCGCAAGCCCCACGCCCTGAAGCATCCGCATCGGTATCAGCCACCACGCGCTGAGCGCGACGATGTAAGACAGGCTGCCGAGCGCCACGATGATTGTGCCTATGATCGCAACGCGCTTCGGCCCCAGCGTGTATATCCACTGCCCGCCGAACGGTCGTATCGCCAGTCCCACGAAGCCGAATGCGGCTACGATGAGCGGCAGATGATACGCGAGGTCGCCGCCCAGGTCTATGGCGAGAGGCGGGATGATGGTGAGCGTAGCCGTGTAGCCTGCGAACATGAAGTGTCCCGCCAGCAGGGTCAGGACGAAATCTCTCGTCCACAACTCGTCGCGTCGCAACCTGATGCGGAGTAAGTCAATTTGCCGGACTAGCTCGTTCACAATTCGCCCATAGAGCCGATATGCGTGTAAGTCTTGAGTTTTGCCATGCAGACTTTAACATATACCTAGTCTTCTATCCTGTACATCGATGTCAATTCGTTCCTAATCGAGATTGCGATGTGCCTGCGATAGGCTTATACTCACGGGAAAATCACGCTGAATAGCTGGAGGGCAAGCGATGAAACTACTGGTAATTTCTGGCGGCAGACACCCGTATGAGGAATCCACGCCGGTTCTGGAAGGCTTCCTTAAAGACGCTGGACATGACGTTGATGTGTCCTGGGAAGCTTCGATACTCGCGGACTCGGACGCGATGGGCGCTTATGACGCCCTGGTTTTCAACACGATGCGCGCGGGCGACGACGGTATGACGAAGGAAGAACAGGCCGGCATGTCGCAATTCATCAGTGGCGGCAAAGGCTTCGTCTGTATCCATATCTCCGGATGCGCGTCGGAGGACTGGCCCGAATACTACGACATCACAGGCGGCGGCTGGCTACTCAACGACAGCTATCACCCGCCCTACGGCAACTTCGAAGTGAATATCACCGACGCGGGCAGCCCCGGGGCTGCGGGCGTATCCGACTTCATGACTAACGATGAGCTTTACATGGGCATCGAGTACCGGGACGGCAACGATGTGTTCATGACCGGCGATTCCGAGGACGGCACCTGGCTATGGAGGGGAGAAGATACGTTCATGGCGGGCGGCACATTCCCGCTCGGCTGGACGCGCACCTACGGCGACGGAAAAGTTCTGACGACACTACTAGGACACAACGGCCTCAGCTTCGAGACGCCGGAGTTTCAGCGTATTGTTCTCAACGGCGTTGACTGGACGACATCGTAGACGTATTTCGGTGAAAAGTCGTCAATAGGTTATGTGAGGTGTGCAATGGCTATCCACGATGAAGTGCTTGCCTCTGCGCTACGAATTGTCTCTGGATCGGGGAACGAGACTTTCACTGTTGCGGAGGTCATCGAGGCTCTACCACACTTAAATGAGCGTTCTATTCGCACTCATGTAACTAGCAGATGTTGTGTAAACGCCCCAAAAAATCACGGCAGCAGATTGCCATACTTCAGGCGCGTTGCTCACGGCACCTATAAGATTGAACCAAACTACAAATAAACGCTTACTGGCAACTGCAGGGGAGGTGTCTTATGAGGCTTGAAGGCAAGGTCGCCATCATCAGCGGTGGCGCGCGAGGGCAGGGTGCCGCTGAGGCGAAGATGTTCGCCCGCGAAGGCGCTAAGGTCGTGTTCGGCGACATCCTCGACGACGAGGGAAAGCAGGTTGAAGCGGAGATCAATGAGACCGGCGGCGACGCAACCTATGTGAATCTCGACGTTACCGACGAGGATTCGTGGAAGAATGCCGTCGATACTGCCGTTGACCGCTATGGCAAGGTGGACATCCTCGTGAACAACGCTGGCGTCGCTTTCTGGACATTCGGCGATGATGCCAGTGTCGAGGACTGGGACACGGTGATGGACATCAACGCGAAGGGAGTATTCCTCGGCACCAAGTCTGTCATCGCTGAAATGCGTAAGGCAGGCGGCGGCTCCATCATAAACATATCTTCCATTTCCGGCATGGTAGGTCAGGCAACGATTCATCCGGGATACAACGCATCAAAAGGTGCAGTCCGTATCCTCACCAAGTCCACGGCGATTCAATACGCCAAAGAGGGCATCCGCTGTAACTCCGTTCACCCCGGACCCGTCAGGACACCGATGACCGAGCGGGGCTGGGGCACAGCTGAAGGTAGGGAGCGCAACCAGAGGAACACGCCTCTGGGCCGATACGCCGATCCGGACGAAATTGCCAGTGGGGTGCTTTTCCTGGCTTCCGACGAGTCGTCGTACATGACCGGCAGTGAACTTGTGATTGACGGTGGTGTTACAGCGCAGTAGCCGCGGATGGGTGGATCAAGCAAATGGGCTGCGCGATTCAGGGAATGATACCGCGCAGCCCTTGAAGAGGGTAGTTGGCTGTAGTAAATGTCCCCCGTAACTGGTTAAATCGTTATCAGCTCCCCATCCAGTGCTGATATCGGGCTGCTGTCCTGTTCGATCGCGAGCGATAAGTCTTCGGAATGAAGCAACCCGGATATGCTGCCGTCTTCATTGACCACCGGCAGGTAACTTACCCCATTGTCCATCATTATGAGCAGCGCGTCGCCCACGTCGGTTAGCGGTGCAGCCGCATCGCTCAATACGGTCATGTGACGACTGACTTCGCAGTTCTGCGACAAGTGCCCGTCGATCAGGCATCCCAGGACCATATCGCGTTCGGTGATGATTCCCGCGAGCGTGCCTTCCTCGACGACGACAAGGCAGCCGGTGTTCTGGGATTTCATCATCTTCGCAGCATCAGCCACGCTGGAAGTGCGATCCACCACGGCGAACTCACTACTCATCAACTCTGCTGCATTCATGTATCTGCTCCTCCCGGGTAAGTCGTTGCCGTCAGCCCACCTGACTCTAGCATTTTCTTGCGAACTACATCGCAAATCTTAGCTGATGTTTGTTATCAGAATGTTGAATAGGTGTTAAGTTCTTGTTACCGAATTGCCAGAGCACGGCTTTGTCAGGCATCGGTGGACCGAAAACTGGCAGTGATTGTGGTTGACTTTGCGATGACTGCGTCCATATACTTTGACGAATGGTTTCGTAGGCGCAATTTGACGTCAAACAAGGGTATTCGCCACCGATGGGTCACCTGATTTCAGCAGATATCGCCTTAGCAGTAGGCGACGGAGTTTCCCCCTAATGGGAAGGTATGCCGCTCTCTCCAGCCCCCTCACTACTGACCTTGGTACGACTGCCCCCAGAAACGCATCCCACGACACAACTATTCCACTTCTTTTTTCGGACTCTATCCAACTGCAAAATTGCCGGGGCATAACTTTGCCCGGCGAAATATCATCGCCTGACCGGGTGTACTCTTATGACGACTAACTTTGTGTTTGTAACCGGCGGAGTGGTCAGTTCGATTGGCAAGGGTATCGCTGTCGCGTCCCTTGGGCGAGTGCTGAAAAGCAGAGGCGTGACGGTTTCAGTGCTCAAGCTGGATCCGTATCTGAATGTGGACCCGGGCACAATGTCTCCATACCAGCATGGCGAGGTGTTCGTGACGCGGGATGGCAGCGAGACTGACCTCGACCTAGGGCACTACGAGCGCTTCATAGACGTGGAACTTACGCGCGCGTCCAACCTGACGGCAGGTCAGATATACCAGGACATCATTTCGCGCGAACGACAGGGCGAATTCCTCGGTGGCACCATCCAGGCCGTGCCGCACGTAACGGACGCCATCAAGCAGCACATGCTCAGCTTGGCTCGGACCAGCGAAGCCGAAGTCATCATCGTGGAGGTTGGCGGGACTGTTGGTGATATTGAGGGCCTGCCTTTTCTCGAAGCCATCAGGCAAATGCGCAACGAGGTGGGACGCGATAACGTTTGCTACATTCACCTGACCTTCCTGCCCTTCATAATGGCGACTGGAGAATTGAAGACCAAGCCCACTCAGCACAGTGTCCGAGAGCTGAGGAGCATAGGCATACAGCCCGACGTTATCGTGTGCCGGAGTGATTACGAGGTCGATGAGGACATCAAGCGCAAAATCAGCATCCACTGCGACGTTCCTCTTTCGGCCGTAGTGACGCTGCCGACGGTCGAGTCTGTGTACGAAGTTCCGCTCATACTCGAAGAAGAAGGTATGGGTGAACTTGTGATAGACACGCTGGGCATTAGAAGCGCGAGACAGGATCTCACTGGCTGGGAGGCCCTGGTGGATGGCATCAAGACACCGAAACAGACACTTCCCATCGCCGTTGTCGGTAAGTACGTTGATCTGCAGGACTCCTATATTTCTGTGAAAGAAGCGCTTTTCCACGCAGGAATGGCGCATGACATAGATATTGATGTGCGGTGGGTGCGCTCGGAGGACATTGAGCAGCAAGGCCCTGACCGCCTACTGGACGATGCGCGCGGTATAGTCGTGCCCGGTGGATTTGGGCAGCGCGGTATTGAGGGGATGATACTGACCGCCGAATATGCTCGGAACAACATGGTGCCCTACCTGGGCCTGTGCCTGGGATTGCAGGTCATGGTTATTGAGATCGCGCGCAACGGTCTTGGCAGGGCTGAAGCTAACTCAACCGAGTTCGACCCGATGACGGTAGATCCAGTGATCGACATCATGCCTGAGCAGCGCGTCATCACGCAGATGGGCGGCACTATGCGTCTCGGCGAGTATCCCTGTGACCTGATGGCCGAGAGCAAGGCGCGTGCCGCGTATGGAGTGCCCTCGATAAATGAGCGCCACCGCCACCGCTTCGAGTTCAACAACGAATATCAGGAAGCATTCGAATCAGTGGGACTGTGGCCAACCGGGCTTTCGCCGAATCGCAAGCTGGTCGAAATCATGGAACTCGACGCCGAGAAGCATCCTTTCATGCTGGGCGTGCAGTTCCATCCGGAGTTCCGATCGCGTCCGAACAAGCCGCATCCGCTGTTCAAGGACTTCGTCGCTTCAGCACTTGATACCTTGCGTGAGGGTGCGCAGCACTCGCTTCCTATTGTTGACGCAAAGAAGGTGGCGGATGCGCGCTGATGATGGCGTTGCGAATACTGGTTTCAACCGATATAATGCGTTAGACAGGGTATTTCAGCGTGTGCTATACTTTGTTCAGACCCCCCAGAGAGCGTTCAGTGCCGCGAGCACATCTTCCCGATTTGTACCCTGCCGATGAACGTTCTATTTTTTAGAACATCGCTAGCAGCGATTTTCACCCCAAGTGATTTGGCTGATGGGCTGTGTTTTACATCGGAGTAATTTCCAGTAACTGATTCTTCCTTGATAATAACGGTGGCAGATTTCGATGCGCCGTTTAGCTGTGAAATGCCTTCTTCCCATCGAATTGCGGTCTTTTGTCAGTCTTAAGCAGTCACCTGCGGGTGCGGAGTGAGTCATGAACCTAGCTGAGCTTCAAAGTCTTAACAACGAAGAGCTGTACAAGCTCGGGAAAGAACTGGGCGTATTCGAGAACGGAAATATGCCGCACCGCCGCGAGATGATGAACAAGGTGCTCGCCAACCTGTCGGAGAAGAACGGCAACCTCAAGGCGACTGGCATCCTTAGCATCCTGAACGACGGCTACGGCTTTCTGCGGCAGAGTGGTGGCGTCGCAAGCAACTCGGACGTCTATGTGTCGCAGTCGCAGATTCGGCGCTTCAGCCTGCGCACCGGAGACGAGGTGTCCGGGCAGGTGCGCCCGCCTAAGGACGGCGAACGCTACTTCGGTCTAGTGCGCGTAGAGCAGGTCAATAACAGCGAGCCCGACCGTTCGCGCCGCCGCCGACACTTCGAGAGCCTGACTGCCATCCATCCCGAGCGGCAGATCAAGCTGGAGACGAACAAGGACCTCGTATCCACGCGGCTGATAGACATGCTCGCGCCCATCGGCAGGGGGCAGCGCGGCCTCATAGTGTCACCGCCCAAGGCGGGCAAGACTACTCTGCTAAAGCAGATCGCAGACGGCATCTCTGCGAACGCGCCGGACATCCAGATCATGGTCGCGCTCATCGGAGAGCGGCCCGAAGAGGTCACCGACGTGACGCGCTCGGTGGACGGCGAGGTGTACAGCTCGACGTTCGACGAGCCTGTGGAGGACCACTGCCGAGTTGCGGAGATGGTGCTGGAGCGATCCAAGCGTCTCGTCGAGAGCGGCAAGGATGTGGTCATCCTACTGGACAGCATCACGCGACTGACGCGGGCATACAACCTCTCGGTTCCCAGCAGCGGGCGTACGCTTTCGGGCGGCATGGACCCGGTCGCGCTCTATCCGCCGAAGAAGTTCTTCGGGGCGGCGCGCAACACCGAGGAAGGCGGCTCTCTCACCATCATCGCGGCATGCCTCGTGGACACGGGCAGCAGGCTCGATGACCTGGTGTACGAGGAATTCAAGGGCACCGGCAACATGGAGGTGCACCTGGACCGACGCCTTGCGGAGCGCCGCTTCTTCCCCGCCATCGACATCGAGCGCAGCGGCACGCGCCGCGAGGAACTGCTGCTGGACGAGGGATCGCTGCAGCATGTCTGGCTGCTGCGCCGCTTCGTTGCCCTGCAGAATTCGTCGGGCGACGACAGTGCTATCGAGATCATCGACAAGATCATCCGGCGGACGCGCAACAACAAGGAGTTTCTCGCCAACCTGCCGCGCCTTGCGCAGGAAGTGTCACCCATCAGGCGCTAGCTCCCGCGCCATTCCCCTTGCTCTTATTTCGGCTGCGCCAGTCTATAGCAGTGCGTGTCAGCGCACGGGCCGCAGGGCGACCACCCGCATGTCCCGGGGCAGGTTCGTTGCTGTGACGCGCAGGGATGCCTGGGAATCGGCCTCGGTGACGCCGAGCTCCGCGAGGAGGGGCTGGAGGGCGGAGGCGTCGTCGGGGGTGGAGGACTGCCAGCCGACGGGAACCACGATGCGGGGTCCCACCTGGTTCACGAGGCGCGCCACCCGCTTTACCGCCGCATCGCCGCCGCCCGCTTCCACCACGAGGACCTCGGTGTTGTTCAGCTCGTCGAGCTGGCGGGAGGTGAGGATGGGGACAACCGCGCCTGCGTGGCATACGCGGAGGCCCTCGGCGCGCATGGTGTAAACGGTATTTACTTCGCGCTGCGCCACATCGTCTTGGGCTTCCTGGGAACCGGAGCAGGGCGTGCCCATGCCGCTGATGTAGAAGTTCGCGATCTCGTATTCGCCGGGGCCGCGGAGGACGCGGGGATCGCCGTCAACTGCCGACGCGTGGGAGTGGCGGGGGTGGTCGAGGCTGATGGTTACGATGTCCGCGCCGGTGGGGGGCATTGCCCAGCCTGCGGCAGCCTGATACGGGTCGCAGACGACTGCGGTCTGCCCCGACTGGATGCGGAGAGCGGAGTTGCCCAGCCATGAGATGTCCATAGGTTCGTTGCTCCTGTATGAAGTGTTCTTTATCATAGTCTAACAGACAGATACGCAAGCTTGGCGCATGCGCGCAGGCTGAAATGAAATAAGGTGAAGCGACCTGACAACGATTGAAGAGCGGACGACGCTCAACGAAGCGCACATCGCGGAGATACGGACGCACTTTGCAACGAAAGCCGACTTGAAGGCTTTGGAGACGCGGCTGCTGTGGCCAATTTTCAGCGGCGCTGGTACCGCCCCGTTCGGTGTCAGGGACGGAGACATGACCCTGACGTATGATGGCAATCCCGCTCTTGAGGCTGGAACTTACGAGTTCGATCTGACCGTCAGCGGTGATGCCGATCTCGCGAATAGGACGATTATTGGTAAGATGCAGGTAACTGTTACCGCGACAACGAATACGCCGAGGACAACTTCGACGACACAGTAATCACCGTGTTCGAGCTTGACGGTGTGGACATGATCGACAGCGTGAAGACGACGGACGACCAGACATTCCTGGTAACTCTTGAGAACGTAGAGCTCGGCGACCACGCCGCGAAGATCCAGGCGATGGACGTAGCTGGCAACACGCTCGAAGACATTCGAGAGATCGACTTCGAGGTCAGCGACAGGGATCCGTTCGAGCGCCGGCTGAAGGGGGCAGCTTAACCGACAAGCAGCTGTGAACGTTTGGCTAGTAAGATATAGAATAAGTACAGTCCCTCTTCCGAGCGATTGGAAGGGGGTTCTTTCTGTCTGTTGAGGTGGGTTACTGTGGTAGATAAATAGGGGTGTCTGTGCCTGTAGTCTGGGTTCAGGTCGCACGAGGACAGATGAAATATTGATGGACTAGGTAAGGGTGTAGGGCTATAATGATAAGGATGTGTTTGAATTTCGTTGAAACAAGAGACTTATGGGTTCGCGCCAGAGGGCGTGAGTACAGTAGAGATGGGTGATATGAGAGGAAAACGTGTAGTTGCGGGGGTGCTGGCGGTAATTCTGGTGCTGGGAGGACTGCTGTTCCTGCCGAGTGCGGGAACACTGGCGCAGACGAATACACCTACACCAACACCGCCCCAGAGCATACCGCAGATACCGATGATTGTGACTGGCGATGCGATTGGCGCGCCTGACGGTTTCAAGGTTATTGGCAGGATGACGAAGGGTGCGGCTGTGTATGAGACGCAGCCGTCGGAGATCGAGAGCGGAGGCTATTTCCTGACGGTCGCGCCGCCAGATGCCAGATTCGTCGGCGAGGAGATCGTATTCTTTCTGGAGGGGGCCGAGTCGAACGAGAGACTGCGGCACCAGCCGGGGGTGAACCAGTTCAATTTCGATCTTACCTTCGAGGAGATACCTGAGGCGACGCTGACGCCTACGCCGGTGCCAGTGCTGCCCGCCACGTATTCGGGTACGATCGTGGTGGCCGGGCAAGCCGTGACGCCGGACATGGTGCTGGTGATACGAGTTGGTGACTACCAAAGCCCTCCTGCCGCCATCTTGGAGAACGGGGAATTTGTCAACCTGGTGATACTGACCGAAGACGTGAACCTGATAGGTGCGCCAGTGGAGTTCTTCCTGAACGGGGAGGCTTCGACGCCGCCGGCAATTGGAGTGTTCGAGCCTGGTTCTCGGCAGGTGGTTGACCTGGTGTTCGGTGAGGTTCCGCCGACGGAAACGCCGGTGCCGACGGAAACAGCAGTGCCGACGGAAACAGCAGTGCCGACGAACACGCCAGTACCTACAAACACGCCAGTACCTACACATACGCAGGTGCCTACACATACACCGGTGCCTACGCATACGCCAGTGCCGCCAACCGCGACGCCTGAGCCTACACATACGCCAATGCCTACTAATACGCCGGTGCCGCCGACTGCGACGCCTGAGCCAACAGCAGTGGTGACAAGTGCCGAGGATGCGGAAGAGGACGAGGGTGGCGGAGTATGCTCGAGCACTTCGGGGCTGCCGTTCGGCGAGTCGGCAGCTAACATGCTGGTACTGTTTGCGCCGCTGGTGATGCTGGGTGGAATGAAGTACGCGCGCGGCAGGAGACGGCGTAATTAGGAGGTTAGGGGCTATTTTGCCGCTGCCTTCCCGCAAGTAAGACTTCGGTGATTTAGTCAGGCAATTGCAGTTGATTTTGAGAGAGGCTCCCGCGCAACGCGGGAGCCTCTCTCTGTCAATTGAGCGAAAAGTTGACGCCAACTGCGTTATATGGTCATTGACTTCAATTGCTGGCGGAGATTAATGTAATTGGCACGCATCTTGGGAGGCTGTTCCGGGATGCTCGCAAGTACAACCGGACTGGCGTTGGATGCTGACGAATTGATGCTTCTGAATCGGCTGATGTCTTCTGAACGGGCGCTGGCGACTTTTCTCGCCATCGCTTCGGCCGCGGCGCTGTTTCTTGTGCTGATGCTGGATGGCGCCGTTGCGGAAGCCCAGTCAGCGCCAACCCCTATACTGGTGGCAGCCGGCTCGGTAATCGTGTGGGAGACTGCCATCCCGGAGGACTGGCCGCAGGGACAGGCGAGCCACATCATCATGACGCTCGAAGCGTACTCGCCAGACGATGCGCCGCTTTCCTTCACCCTGGACGACACGCCGGATGCTGCAAAGTTCTCGCTTATCCCCGCAGGCATGAACGAGGCCGGTAACTATACCGCGCACCTTGTCTTGAAGGAGGGCGAAGAGCTTGACTACGAGACGCAGGACACTTACCTGATTGGAGTGGAGGTTACAACCGGGGCAGGTGACAAGACTGAGCTTCTCATCCGGCTACGTATCATCGATGTCGATGAAGCGATACCTTCCCCGGAGCCTACGCCCACTGCCCCCTGCTTCGAGGCTATCAGTGGCAATGTCAACATCGTGAGGAGTTGGGATTCGTCGTGCCTGTCCGAGAACAGGCCGAACGATACAGGCGCCGGCGACTACTATGCTCGCTTCTTCACCTTCACGCTCAGCGAGGCCGCGACGATCAGCGTCAATCTGAACTCAGATGTGGATACATATCTGTACCTCATGAAAGGCGCGGAAAAGGCTGGAGAAGTCATTGCCGAGAATGACGATACCATTCGATATACGGACACGAACTCGACTATTCAGAGCCAGGAACTCGGAGCCGGCGAATACACGATTGAGACGACAGCCTACGACACCGAGAAGAGCGGGAACTTCAGGCTGGTCGTGCGCGGACTGCCGGATACAGGAAAGCCGGCGGCCGATTGCTCGACCGGAGGCGCTGTGTCCGGCGCAGACGAAAACCCCAAGCTTGTGGAAGACTGCGAGACGCTGCTGAGTCTGCGGGACGCGCTCGCGGGCGCAGTTCTCTTGAACTGGGCGACCGACACTCCGATCACCGACTGGGACCGAGTCACGGTCGGCGGCTCGCCTATGCGCGTTACGGAACTGGCACTTGAAGAGAGCGGATTGACCGGACGGATACCGGCGGCGCTGGCAAGCCTCGCCGCTCTTGAGCGCCTGTCCTTATCCGGCAACAGCCTGAAAGGCGAGATACCGGGTGAACTGGGCAACCTCGCCGAATTGAAAGAGCTTGCCCTTGACGGTAACCGGCTGACGGGTTCGATGCCTGCGCGACTGGGCGCGCTGGAAAATCTGGAGACACTTGCGCTCAATAATAATCAACTGAGCGGCGCTATACCTGCCGAGTTGGGCGACCTGTCCGAACTCAGAAGTCTGACGCTCTCCGATAACCGTCTAACCGGCGAGATTCCTGTCGAACTGGGCGAGCTTTCCAACCTGGCGGTATTGAAGCTGGCAGACAACTCACTCAGTGGGTGCTTTGCGCCCGCGCTGCAGGATGTCGCCGACAACGACCTTTCGGAAACCGGGCTGGAAGGCTGTGCTTCGGGAGTGTGCGCTACCGGAGCAGCCGTTGACGACCCCAACGATAATCTGGGGCTGGTAGCGGACTGCAACGCCCTGCTTGCCGCCCGCAGCCGCTTGGCAGGCGGAGCGCCGCTCAACTGGTCGGTGGACCTACCCATCGAAGAATGGGAAGGCGTCAATGTAGGCGGCTCCCCGAAGCGCGTCATTCATCTCGTGCTGACTCAGGAGACCCTCACGAATAGACTTACCGGAAGACTGTCTGCCGAACTGGGCAAGCTCAGCCATCTGACGCTGCTGCAGATTACGGGCAACGAGATTGACGGCGCAATACCGCCGGAACTGGGCAGGCTGAGCAGACTGCATTTCCTGATTCTCACGGATAACGAGCTGGAAGGCAGCATTCCCCCTGAACTGGACGGCCTGTCCGGCGTGTCCCATATCTACTTGGCCGGCAATGAATTGTCAGGCGAGATTCCGCCGGAACTCAGCAGTCTGACTAACCTCATGTCGGTGCACCTTAGCGACAATCGATTGAGCGGTGAAGTGCCCGGAGAACTCGGGAGCCTCCCTAATCTTCGCTTGCTTTACCTCGACGACAACGACCTCAGCGGTGACTTGCCGGCGGGACTTGGCGACAGCAGGTCCCTTGAAGTCCTCTCGATAGACAGAAACAGGCTTACAGGCTCCATCCCGGCTGAATTGGGGAGCATAGACAGCCTTGAAATTCTGTCCTTGGCGAGTAATGACCTGACAGGGGAGATTCCCGCGCAACTGGCCGCAATTCCCAATCTCAGAATACTGGAGCTTTATGGCAACAGATTCACAGGCTGCGTTCCGAAAGAACTGCGGGATGTCCTGCGAAATGACCTGGATTTCCGGCGTCTCAGATTCTGCGATGAAGGGCAGTGCCACGCCGGCGATGCCGTCCCCGATCCGATTGAAGACTACGGACTTGTATCCGACTGTAATGTGCTCCTGTCAGCCCTCGACGACCTTACAGGTGATGCATCGCTCAACTGGTCAACCGAGCTCCCGCTTGACCAGTGGGAAGGCGTAGAAATTGATGACTCGCTGAATCGCGTTACCGCGCTCAATCTGAGCGCAAAAGGGTTGGATGGCAATGTACCGCCTGAATTGGCAAATCTCACGCACCTGAAGGTCCTGTCGCTGTCTGCCAATGAACTGACAGGCACGATTCCCTCCGAGTTGGTCAAGCTCTCGCAGCTGGAAGTTCTATCGCTCGATGACAATAGGCTGGTTGGAGAGATACCGCATGAACTCACCAGGCCGGCTAAACTGGAGAAGCTGCTTCTGTCCGGCAACTGGCTGACAGGCTGCATACCTGACGGCCTGAAGGATGTGCAGGAGAACGACTTTGGCGATACCGGGCTGATGTTCTGCGGTGTGGTGGACTGTTCCAGCGGCGGCGCCATCGAAGACCCGGAAGACAACGCTGAACTTGTGTCGGACTGCGAAGCGCTGCTCGGCATGCGGGACGCTCTCGCTGGCGCAACCTTCCTGAACTGGTCGGTGAATGTTGCGGTGGACGACTGGGACGGCATCACCGTCGGTGGTTCCACGAAGCGCGTCACACACATTGAACTCGCTGACAAGGCTCTGACCGGCGTGGTTCCCCGTGAACTCGGCGAACTGACAGGGCTGGAAGTGCTGTCGCTGTCCGCAAACAATCTCACCGGAGAGATTCCTTCGGAGTTGGGCACACTCTCCGGTCTGAAGCTGCTGCTGCTGGAAGACAATCATCTGACCGGCAGCATCTCGCCTGAGTTGGGCGTACTGGGCAGTCTCGAAGAACTGAAGCTGTCAGGCAATAGTCTGACCGGCTGCATTCCGCGAAAGTGGATGTCAATACCGACCAACGACCTTGACGAACTCGGTTTGGGCTTCTGCGTGCCGGGCGAATGCTCAATCGGAAGCGCGGTGGAAGACCCCGACGCCAACCCTGGACTGGTTGCGGACTGCGATGTGCTTCTCGCCTCCATGAACGCGCTGAGGGGCGACGGGATACTTGTCTGGTCCGCGAACAGGCCTATCGAGGAATGGTACGGCGTAACCGTCAGCGGTTCACCGAAGCGAGTTACGCGCCTCGAAATCGGACCGTCCAGATTCAACGGCGAGATTCCTGCCGAACTGAGCGAGCTGTCCAATCTCGAAGTTCTCTGGCTGAACAATAACCGACTTAGTGGGGAGATACCTGCCGAACTGGGTGAACTTTCCATGTTGAAATTGCTGTCCCTGTCGGGCAATATGCTGAACGGTGAGATTCCTGTTAGCCTTGGCGCTCTCGCAGCCCTTGAGCGCCTGTCGCTGTCCGACAACCTGCTGACCGGTTCAATACCGAGTGAGCTGGGCAATCTGTCGCGCCTCGAATACCTTTCCCTCACGGACAATGACTTGAGCGGCGCGATACCTTCCACTCTTGGCAGTCCGAAGGGTCTGGAGACTCTCTACCTGTCCCAAAACCGGCTGTCCGGCGAGATACCGCTCGAAATCGGGGATCTGACAAATCTCAACCACCTGCATTTGTCAGACAACGGCCTGACAGGAGCAGTACCCGCCGAATTGGGAAACCTGTCAAGGCTGACACACTTGCATCTGTCGAGGAATGAGCTGAGCGGTTCGATACCGGCAGAACTGGGGAACCTCGCGAATCTCAGGTATCTGCATCTCTCGGACAACGACCTCAGCGGAAAGATACCGGCCAAGCTGGGAGACCTCTCCAGCCTGATTGAGCTATACCTGTCACGGAATGCGTTGACTGGCGCGATACCGGCAGAACTGGGGAATCTCCCCAATCTCGTGCAGCTGTACCTGCCGAGAAATCAGCTGACAGGCGAGATACCCGCCGAGCTTGCCGACCTCACTAATCTCGTGCATCTGTTCCTCGGAGGTAACCAGTTGAGCGGCTGTATTCCTGCCGGACTAGAGGATGTGCGGAACAACGATGTGTCGCTGCTGAATCTACCGTACTGCGAGGTGGATAACTAACCAGGCTCGATGCCAGGGAAGTCTGCGATCTCCTTGAAAGTGAACCCTTGTTAGACGGCGGCGGCGATTGTAGAATGATGGAATAGTACATGTACCCCCATCCATTCAGGCGTGGCGTCCTATGCTTACGGAGAGACAAGAGTTAATCCTCAAGATTATCGTTGCCGACTACACGCGGACGGCTACGCCGATTGCGTCGGAAGCGGTGGCGCGAAGCGAAGGGCTTGATGTCAGCTCGGCGACGGTACGCAACGACGTTGCGGCGCTCAGAGAGCAGGGCTACCTCGCTAACCCGCATACTTCGGCGGGTAGTGTGCCGCTCGACAAGGCGTACAGGTTCTTCGTCGAGTCCATAGAGCCCGTCACGGATACCGCGATACCTCAGAGCGCGCGGGCGAGTGCCCGAAGGCAACTCCAGAACATCCTGCAAAACCTTGACGAATGGGCGAATGTCTCGGCGGCAGTGCTTTCAGGGCTGGTGGGCAATATGGCGATCGCCACATTCCCGAAGGCGCGCGAGACCAGGGTACGCTACATCGATCTTGTGCCTATCCAGGACCTCTTGGTGATGCTGATAGTGGTACTGGAGCAGGCCCGGCTGCATCGCCAGCTCATACGGTTGCCGCATCCGATGGAGGCGTATGAGATCGAAGAGTCAACCGCCCGGCTCCGCTCCTACATGTTGGGACATAACCAGCGCGAGATAGAGTCGCAGCAGGTGCCACTCACGCCTCTGGAAGAGGAGCTCGTCGAGGCGACGGTGACGGTGCTGCAGGAAGAGGAGAGGGCTGCGTACCACGACCATTATGTGGACGGCATGCGCAACCTACTCTCGCAACCTGAATTTGCCGAGAATGAGCGCGCCCGTGCCATCGTGGAAGGCGTGGAAGACGGTAGCCTAGCCCAGACCATCTTGGCGGAGACGCCGGAAGGTGGAGTGCTGCGCGTCATCATCGGGCACGAGCACCCGGACGATGCGCTGTCGCCGCTTAGTGTGGTAGTGTGCCAGTACGGGATGCCTCACCGCGCGGTCGGTGCCCTCGGCGTTGTGGGGCCGACGCGCATGGAGTACATCAGGACTATCGCAGGTGTGAGATTCCTGTCCGCGGCGATGAGCGAGTTGCTCGAAAGCGTGTATGTCGAGTAGGGGCGACCCTAACTGAGCCTAGCTGGCATCTCCTAACTCTACTAGCGCCAGGTTGCCCCGTCCTTGCGTAGGCGGTGATCGAACACTCGACTGCCCATATATGTCGCCTCTCGCTTCCTGCACCAGCGTCATGATAGGGCAAGTCACTGATGATTCCCCCAGGATGCCTACAGGTTGTGAAACCCGACCTGTGCCTGATAGGTGAGATGCAAGGCGTAAGCCTCATAACGTAAGCGTACCGTCGGGAGTGTCGAAGGAGCAGAGAGAATGTCTGTGTTAGTTATTGGCGGCACCGGCTTCATTGGGCCGCGGGTAGTCAGGAAGCTGGTGGAGAGGGGCGAAGAGGTAGTCTGTCTGGACATCAATCCGTGGGCTGCCTCATTTGACGATCTGGGAGACCAAGTGAGAGTGGTTAGGGGTGACATAACCAACTTTGATGATGTTGTCAGGACGGTTCTTGAGTTCAGCCCTGAGCGGCTCATAAATCTGGCATACATCGTGGGCGGTGGAGAGGGCGACCCGCATAACCAGATGCGACTCAACGTGCTGGGCATGGACAACTGCTTCGAGGCCGCCCGGCTCTGCGGAGTGAAGCGCGTGGTTTACGCCAGCTCCATTGCCGTTTACGGGCCGCAGCGTCACTACGGCGACAGGACGGTAAACGAGAACGACCCCAAGCACGGCACCCGACAGTACGCGATGCACAAGATATTCAATGAGTTCCAAGCGGAGCAGTATATCAGGAACTACGGGATGTCCATTACGGGTATCAGACCGGCCCACGTTACAGGGCCTGACAAGGTGAGGGGCTCCGTAGATCACGTGCAGGCGATAACTCTGCCTGCCAGGGGGCTGCCGGTAAACTTGCCGGGGCAATCTTTCATGCGCTGCCCGATTCATGTTGAGGATATATCCGAGATGTTCGTGCGTATTGCGCTGGTTGACTCTTTAAGGTACAGCCTCTACAACTCCGGCGGAACGCCCATAAGCATGCGAGCGTTGGCAGACCTGGTGCGGGAGTTCATACCCGACGCCCGGATTACCTTCGACGACGAGGGTGGCATTGAAGAGTCTGACGCCTATCTCTTTGACAATAGCCGCATCCGCGAGGAGTTCGAGGTTGAGCTACCTCCCTTCAGGCGACGAGTGCTGGAGATCATCAACGAGGTACGACATGCAGAGGGGATGGCTCCTATCCGGGAGTAGTGCCCCGAACGTCCTCCGTGGGCTATTGCCTCCGATTGCCCGATTAGTGCATCACGAGGCCACCGTCCACGTTGAATGCCTGGCCCGTGATGTTGCGGGAGCCGGGACCGGCGAGAAATGCCGCCATGTCTGCTATATCTTCAGGCTCGTTCGCCCGACCGATGGGGACTCGGGCGTTCCTCTGCGCTTCCAACTCCTCCATAGGGATGCCCATATCCTGTGACCGCTGAACCATTGTGGACTGGCCCATTGCGGTGCGCGTAATACCGGGACATATGGCGTTCACGTTGATGTCATGACCTCCAAGCTGGTGGGCAGCTATGTGCGTCATGGCGATCACGGCGCCCTTGCTGGCAGCGTATGCCGCGTTGGATGTGCCGGAATAGCCCTTGCCGGCGATTGACGCGATGTTGATGATCCGACCTCCGTCGCCGCGGTCAATCATCTCTCGGGCGACACGCTGAAGACAGAAGAACACACCCCTGGCGTTGACGCGGTGAATCCTATCCCAGTCATCCACTGTCAGATCCATGATGTTGGCGAAACGGGTAACTCCGGCGTTGTTCACCAGTATATCTATG
Organism: Dehalococcoidia bacterium; assembly: GCA_965203955.1. Taxonomy (GTDB): domain Bacteria; phylum Chloroflexota; class Dehalococcoidia; order Lucifugimonadales; family JADFKI01; genus Bin90. Next base: position 2,119,922 of record OZ241923.1, read on the forward strand.
CGACCGAACGCGTTCAGCGCCTCCTCGACAACACGGTTGATGTCGTCAATGTCGCCTATATCTGCCTCGACCGCGATGGCATCGTGACCCAATTCACGGATGTCGATGATGGTCTGCTCGACCAGCCTGCCGTTGATGTCGGTGGCGACTACGCATGCGCCTTCGCCGGCGAGCCGCATTGCGATTGCTCTGCCCATTCCCTGCGCCGCGCCCGTAACCAGCGCGACTTTGTCGTTGAGGGACATTTGAATCCTCCATTCTTACTGGTGCCTGGACAATATGCGTCTTAAGGTATCCAGTCCCGGTATGGCGATGTTCTCCTGAGATAGCACGGACTATATGTGTGCATTCCGATCATGTCAAATGCCGCGAACCGCGCCGTAGTGCGCTATCTGCGACTCTCGACACCGGGACAAATCACCGGGAGGCAGAGCTGCCACATCTGGAATTGTCTCCGTGCACGGATGATGTGTTGACATAATTGGGGGTGGGCGAGGGTATTCTTCCAGAAATCTAATTCATAGATTTTCACTCCCGAAATAACATTCATGGGGAGTCCTTCCCGAAATAGCGTTCACAAACTGTACTCATATCGCGGCTGTTGGAACTAACCTGAGCTTTCTGTCGGAAACAGCGTCGAAGTAAACGAGATGAGTCATGGAGGCTATTGATGAGTAAGGACCGAAGATTCTACCTGTTATTTGTGCTTGGAGCGGCGCTCGCCCTGGTGTTTGCCGCGGCCTGTGGTTCCGCCGAGTCTCAGGTCGTCGAGAAGATAGTTGAAGTCGAGAAGGTGGTCGAGGTTGAGAAGGTAGTGGAGAAGGAAGTTCCGGTGGAGGTGGTGAAGGAAGTCGAGAAGGTGGTCGAAGTCGAGAAGGAAATCGTGAAAGAGGTCAGGGAGATTATCGTCGCGACGCCCGGTCCGGCTGACGAGCGATTCTACATGACCACCCTCGACCCAGAAGCCAAGCGTGGGGGGATAGCCCGCATGCACCAGCACGGGCGTACGCTTACCTTCGATGTCTTTACTTCGACGTCAAATACCCGCCAGTACTGGCTCAGTAATATGTATGACCAGTTGCTGGTCAGTGACATGAGGAGACCGGATACACCGATTGTTCCCGACATTGCCTACGCCTGGGAAGTCTCGGACGATCTGCCGAAGTACACTTTCCACATCCGAGAGGGAGTGAAGTTCCACAACGGTTCGGACCTGAACTCAGCGGATGTGCATGCCAGTATCATTCGCGCTATCGACCCGGAGAGCTACCGGGAAGGTCTGTCCAGCAACATCGGACCTACATTGGTATCGGGAGGACTCACCGCTGCCGGGCTCAGTGCGCCCGATGAATACACAGTAATAGCCGAAATACCTAAGGACGACGTGCGCGGGCTGAGTTGGATGATGACGGGATTCGGCTCGCAGTACCTCAAGATCGCCGACGATGAAGTTCTCAAAGAAGTCAGTGGCTACTTCGGTGATGTCAGTCCCATAGATGGGGGAAATAGCGGCTCGGGGCCTTACAAAATGACGGAGATAACCGATGACCATGTGCTCGTGGAGGCCCATACAGACTACTGGAATCCAAATGCTCCTTATCTGGATGGGATTGAGTTCATCTGGGGGAAGAACTTTACGCCACAGTTAACTGCCTCTATGGTGACCGGCCAGATTGATTGGGGCTATTTCATGAACGCTACTGATAGCACCGATCCGAACAGCCCTATTGTCACGAACCCCGAGCTTAACATTGGTTTCCATATATTGCCTTTTGGGTCCGGAACTGCGCTCAACAATGCAACTGGGCCGATTAGTGATAAGCGAGTCCGCAAGGCGATTGCCCTGGCATTTGACCAATCTGCCATGCGCAAGGTTGTGGCGCCGTTTATCGGGCCTGAGCATGATGGGGGATGGTGGCCGTTCGTCCCAGGAACTTATGGGATTACGGAAGCCCAGATGGCTAATGAGAAGTACTTCAGAAGCCCGACACCGGAAGACCTTGCCGAAGCTAAGCAGCTATTAGCTGAGGCAGGATATGCCAGTGGCGCAGATGTCCCAACTCTGACTATCATCGTCCAGGACGACGCAGCCCTGAAAGCTTTGACCGAAGCCTATCAGGCCATGTTGAAGCAGAACTTGGGCATTGATTCAGTAATCGAAGTCAACGAGATAGGGGTGTACATGCAGAGGTACAGAGACCTCGAATTCGACATTGGCGCTGAGTGGTACATTCCCATGGCCAATCCCTACCCGGAGGAGTGGCTGTCGTACACCTATGGGCAGTGTGATGGAAAGCCCTGCACCGGCAACAGGGGTGCGTCCAACATTCCGCGGTTCGATGAGCTGATAGAGGAACTGGCAGGCACAACCGGCGACCCGGCCAAGCGGTTGGAGGTTTCCAAGGAATTGTATGACCTCTTAAACGATGAGATGCCAGCCATACCAAACCAAACCGGCCTCATTTCCTATGTCGTGTGGTGGGACCATTTGAAAGGATTCCAGTGCGACGAGTGCACTTTCGGCGGCCAATATAAGGGCGCCAAGTGGGACTACGTCTGGCTGGACAGGTAAGGGGAAGGAGCGGATATCTTGAGCAACCGCGTGGGGTAGGGGTCTTTTGCCCCCAGGTCTTGGCCCTGCCCCACGGGGCACTATAGAGGCATCGGAGCGTCGTCTTGCAGAAGTACGTATTGAGAAGATTACTCCTGGCGATACCTACTTTGCTCGGGCTGACCGTGATGATATTCGTGATCATGCGCGTCTTGCCCGGCGACCCTCTGATTGCATTCTTGGACCCGAACCAGATGCGGGTTATGACCGATGAAGAAATAGCCCTGATCAAAGAGACCCTCGGTCTCGACCGTCCGTACATAGTGCAGTATGCGGACTGGATGGGAGATGTATTGACCGGTTCTTTTGGCAAGTCCCTGTTTGGCACCAAGGCTCCGGTAATCGATGTAATCCGCAGCAGGGGCGTCGTAAGCGCCGAGATTGGGTTAATCGCGGTTGCGATTTCATGGCTCATAGGCCTGCCCGTTGGCATTTTGAGCGCCATAAGACCCGGCTCTGTTCTGGATATGGTTACCAGCTTCTCGACGGTGCTGCTTCTGGCGATACCCGGCTTCTGGCTGGCGCTGCTCATCTTGCTTTCAACGGTCACCTTCTGGGGTTATTCTCCACCCTTAGTCGGCGCGCATCTATGGGACGACCCGTGGACCAACTTTCAGATTGTTGTCTTCCCTGCTGTCGTAATGGGCGTGTCGATGGCAGCCATTATTGCTCGTATGGCACGGTCTTCTCTCTTCGAGGTGCTGAGGGATGACTACGTGCGAACGGCGAGGGCGAAGGGCGCGAGAGAGCGCGTAACGATCATTCGCCACGCACTGCCCAACGCGTTGCTGCCTGTGTTGACCCTCAGCGGTGTCATGCTTGGATTCGCGCTGGGCGGATCAGTGGCCATTGAAGTTGCATTCTCGACCCCCGGCCTGGGAAGGTCCCTGGTCGAAGCAGCATTGCTCCGAGATATGAACACGGTGCAGAGCCTCGTCCTGCTGTACGGGATGATATTTATCCTCGCTAATCTGCTGGTCGATCTATTGTATGGCTGGATCGATCCTCGAATCAGGCTTGGATAATCTCGATTGCGTTCCCACTCAGCTGGGTTGAGACTGCGAGGTAACCATTCGTGGTGAGCTTGTCGAATCACTCGAATTGTGTACACGCCCTTTCGAACGGATCAGGGCGAACGGATCTTATGTTTCCGACCACCTAAAAGGACAGGCCATCAATAATTTCATACTCATCAATTGACAAAAGAGTGCCGCAACTGACAAGGCGAGAGCCCTCGCCTCGAAGGGAAGCGACTGAATGGAATCAACACTCTCCTCCTTGGCATCTCGAACGGTTTCGTCCAGGATCTCGAGTAATGTAATAGCTTTTGCGCGCATGCGCCCCTGGCACACTTTCTGGGGAATGGTCTGCCTGGTGATTGTGATTGTGGCAGCCGCAGGCCCCCTTGTACTTCCCCTTGACGCCTACTGGGCTGATTACAACAGGTTGTTATCTCCCCCTGACGCAGAGTACTGGACAGGGACCGACCAAGTAGGGAGAGACCAGACGTCGAGACTGGTCTATGGGGCCAGATCGTCCCTGATTGTCGCGGCCTGCTCTATCCTCCTGGGAACGATCGTCGGTGGGGCATGGGGTCTCGTGAGCGGATACCTGGGAGGAAAAACGGACATCATCAGCGAACGATTCATCGAGATACTTCTTGCCCTGCCGGGCTTGATTCTTGCCTATCTGATGATCCTGGTATTCGGCGACGGCTTTATTCCACTCATCACGGCCATAGCGATTACCCGTATCGGAGCGGTCGAGCGAGTCGTGCGATCGGTGGCTTTGTCAGTAAAACAGACCATGTACGTGGAAGCCGCCAGAAGCATCGGGGCTTCTCAGATGAGGATAATGTGGAAGCATGTATTCCCCCAGTGCGTAGCAGTCATAATAGTATTGGTTACGGTGAACATAGGGGGAATCATGATACTGGAAGCCTCGCTCAGCTTCCTGGGACTGGGGATCGCCCCTCCAACTCCGACATGGGGCAGAATGCTGAGCGATTCCACCCTTACGACCTTATATCCGATCTGGTGGATGGTCACTTATCCCGGTTTGCTGATTACTCTCACCGTCTTGTCGTTCAATCTGTTCGGAGACGGCCTGCGTGACGCCCTTGATCCCAGGTTAAGGGGCACGATGTAAAGTCCGGCCTGCGGCGGCGGTCCGCCACCACGAATCGCGCGCCTGATAACGACAGCGAAATTGGAGATCGAGGGCTCGGCCTCCACCCACTTTGAAGAGACAATAGCGGCGCTAGACTAGTCCAAGCGCGCACGAGGGAGTCACATGATTAATCTGGAAGGACGTGTCGCAATCGTGACTGGAGGGGTGCAAGGGATTGGGCTGGGGGTGAGCTTGAGCCTAGCCCGTGCGGGCGCCAACGTGGTGGTCGCGGAGTTGGTGGAGGAGCGCATTCCGCCGGCAATTGCCGAGATCGAGAAGCTCGGGGCGCACGCGATGGGCGTCCAGACCGATGTGACCAGCGCGATTTCAGTGGACCGTATGGTGCGCGCGACGCTCGAACGGTTCGGGCCGATCGACATCCTGGTGAACAATGCCGGGCTGGTTATCAAGAAGCACATCTTCGAACAGACCGAAGCGGACTACGATGTGGTGCTCGACACCAACCTGAAGGGAATGTTCCTTTGCTGCAAGCGAGTGGTGGAGGAGATGAGCAAGCGCAATAGCGGGACAATCGTGAACCTCGCGTCACACGCCGCGTTTCGCTACACAATTCCGCATGTGCCCTATGCCCAGTCGAAGGCAGGCGTTGTCGCGCTGACGCGTGATCTCGCCTACGAGGTGGGGCCGATGGGCATCCGTGTGAACGCCGTCGCCCCGGGGTCGATAGATACGCCAGGTTGGCACAGCACAAATCCCGACGAGGATATCGCGGACAGGGTCAAGGCCATACCCCTCCGGCGTGTCGGCCAGCCGCGTGACATCGGCGATGCGGTTGCCTTCCTTGCCTCCGATGCGGCGGGATTCATTAGCGGTATCACGCTGCCGGTCACGGGCGGCCGCTGATATGCCAGTTCGGATGTCGCTCATAGACGATCTGGCGAGACTCGTCACGCACAAGGTAGTATTCAGAGTTGGCTGCGGCGCCCAGTCAACGAGCGAACCTTGTCTGGTCTCTCTGTATCTCCCTCTCGTCTGATATACTTTCTACTGTCGCTGGAATAGTAGAAGGACGCACTATGTTTGAAGCCCTGTCGGATAAGCTAAACGGCGTATTTGGTCGCCTGGGGAACAAGGGTAGGCTGACCGAGCGTGATGTGGACGCTGCGCTGCGCGAAGTCCGGATGGCGCTGCTCGAGGCGGATGTGAACTTCCGTGTCGCGCGCGAGTTCATCGCCAGAATCCGCGAGGAATCCCTGAAGTCAGATGTGCTTCAGAGCTTGTCGCCCGGGCAGCAGGTCGTCAAGATTACCAATGATGCCCTGGTGGACATCCTGGGGGGTAAGGCGCACAAACTCGAGCCCGGGCCGAAGCGGCCATCGGTCATCCTGATGGTTGGGCTTAACGGCGCGGGCAAGACAACAGCGTCCGCGAAGCTGGCGCGGCACCTGAAGCAGGACGGGCAGTTGCCAGTGATGGTCGCCGCGGACCTGCAGAGGCCGGCGGCAATCCAGCAGTTGGAGACGCTGGGGAACCAGATTGATGTTGCGGTGTACCAAGATACTAAGACGAGCGACACGCCCAAGGTAGCAAGGGAAGGCGTCAAGCGCGCGGAAGAGCTGAACGCGGCGTGGGCGATCGTTGATACGGCCGGACGGTTCCAGGTTGATGACGAGCTGATGTCAGAGTTGGAGTCGGTGAAGGATGCTGTATCGCCCGACGAGACGCTGCTGGTCGTTGACGCGATGACGGGGCAGGAAGCGGTCGAAGCGGCTAGTCAGTTTAACGACCGCATAGGCCTTACGGGGCTGATTATGACCAAGATGGACGGCGACGCGCGTGGCGGCGCTGCATTGTCCATCACGTCGGTTACGGGCGTGCCTATCAAGTTCATAGGAACGGGCGAGAGGGCGGACGCGCTTGAGGCGTTCTACCCGGATAGGCTTGCCTCTCGCATTCTGGGAATGGGTGATGTGCTTACTCTCATAGACAGGGCGCAGGCAACCATCGACCAGGACGAAGCCGCCGAGATGGAGCGCAAGATTCGACAGGCCACGTTCGACCTGGATGACTTCCTTGGGCAGCTCCAGCAGCTCAAGCAGATGGGGCCAATCAGCCAGGTGCTTGAGATGGTGCCCGGATTCTCCGCGATGAAGGGCCGGGTGTCGATGGACGAGCTGGATGGCAGCCATCTCGTCAAGACTGAGGCGATAATACGCTCAATGACGCCTGAGGAGCGCCGCCGGCCTGAGATTATCGGTGGCAGCCGCAGGCGTCGCATCGCGCGCGGCAGCGGCACCACGCCGCAGGACGTCAACCAGCTACTAAACCAGTTCAGCCAGATGCAGAAGATGATGCGCCAGTTGATGGGTGTCAGTGGGAAGGGCGGCAAAGGCAGCAAGCGCCAGAGCAAGAAGATGCGGCGTATGATGCGCCAGCAGGGGAACATCTTCAATCTGCCGAATGTGTAAAGAAGGAGCGCATGATGACCGGAATATGGCCTAGCCCGGTAGCGGTCGAGCCGCGAGACGGCTTCCGTATCTGGGTGCGCTATGAGGATGGCATTGAAGGCGAACTCGATATGTCTCACTTGGCGGACAAGCCTATATTCGAGGCATGGAAAGACCGCGAATTCTTCGAGGGTGTTCACATTAACGAGTTTGGCGCGGTTTCCTGGGGATTCCCGGAAGGCGACGACATGGAGTTGGACATCGCGCCTGAAACAGGCTACGCTCGGCTCCTTGGCATAACCCAAGAAAACATGGCAGCGATGCCTGACTACGAGGCATTTCGTGACGCCGTGGTAGAAGCGAAAAGAGTTCAGGCTATTGCCGGAGATTAGCCGCTTCTACGGCATGGTCATTCGGATGTATATCGACGACCATGCCTGGCCTCATTTCCATGTTTGGTATCAGAGACAAGGCGTCGCCGTATTCGACTTGCGTCGTATGGAATTCACTGAGGGCCGGCGAAATCTACCTGCATCGCAAAGACGCAGATTGAGCGATTGGGCAGATGAACATGAAGATGAACTGTTGGACAACTGGGAGCGCATGGAGCGCGGATTGAACGCATTAGGCCGCTCCCATGAATTCAGGTAATTCTAGATTTGTCCGCTTCAGCCTGTCCAGTTGCAAATCCGATACCTGATAGATTGTCGAGAAAATACTGATATGAAACTCGCTCCACTCCTCGCGTGGATTGCCGTAACAACAACCGCGCTGCTCATACTCGCATCAGCGTGCAGCGACAGCGCCGAAACTCCCTCTGAACCCCAGCCTCCGCAACCGATTGCGCCCGCGCCCGATACGCCAACCCCTGTGCCCGACGGCGAACTGCCGCCGAATGTAAACATCCAATTCGTCGGAGGTGAGGACTTGTCGGACGATAGAAAGACCTCACTCGCAGACCTAATCGAGCGCATTCAGGCGAGCGTGGTTCAGGTTGATGCAGGTGGCGGCAGCGGCTCAGGCTTCGTAATCAGCGCTGATGGCCTGGTCGTTACCAATGAACATGTCGTTGGCAATGCACGCGGCGTAGGGGTGTGGTTGACCAACGGGCGCCGATATGACGGCGAAGTATTGGAGCGCAGTTCGGATGCAGACCTCGCATTGGTGAGGATAGACAGCAGCGATCGTTTTGACGCCATTGTGGTCGGAGACCCGGACAAAGCCCGCGTGGGCGACGAAGTTCTGGCGCTTGGCTTTCCGCTTGCGGACAGAATTGGAAGTGACCTGACAGTAACGCGGGGCATTATATCGTCCACCAGGAAGGTAACGGGTGTTGATCTCTTTCAGACTGACGCCGCGATAAATCCGGGCAACAGTGGCGGACCGCTCGTCAACATGGATGGCGCAGTGATTGGCGTCAACACATCCAAGATAGACGCAACCGATAGCGGCAGGCCTGTGGACAACATAGGTTTTGCTGTGTCCGTCATTGAGTTGGAGCGCAGGCTGAGCACGCTACAAGGGCTTCAAATTGCCAAGGCACGCTCACCCACGCCAACGCCCACTATCACACAGACACCTACCATTACCCCGACGCCAACGATAACACAGACGCCGACCATCACTCCCACTCCGACTCTAACCCCCACGCCCACTAACACGCTGACACCAACGCCGACATACACACCTACCCCTACATTCACGCCGACAGCCACTTCAACACCTACCCCGACACCCACGCCGATACCGCCATTCGTACAGGTAAGCAGTGGCGGTGACTATACTTGTGGATTGCGTGCGGACGGCGCTGTCGTTTGTCGTGGAAGTAACTATAAAGGCGTGGCTACACCGCCAAAAGATGAGCGGTTCAAATCCATAAGTAGCGGTCTTGGTCAAGTCTGTGGGTTGAGGGAAGATGGCAAAATAGTATGTTGGGGTAGTTTTAAGTTAGACCAATCTCGGCAGCAGTACACATCTATAAGCAGTGGTAATGGGTTTGTCTGCGGACTACGCGTTGATGGTGTTGCCATTTGTGAGGGAAATCGTTCAATAGATCAGCCGCCTGAGCACGAGCGCTTTATCTCGATAAGCAGCAGCAGCAATGATCATGTCTGTGGGTTGCGTGATGACGGATATGTCGTCTGTTGGGGAGGGCTGAAATCACCGGACAACGAGAAGTTCACGGCTTTGGGTGGTGGTTCATGGGATTATGACTCTGGCAGTGACTTCCATTGCGGCTTGCTAGAAACTGGTGCCGCTTTATGTTGGGGAGGCCTTTACGATTGGCCGGAAGATGAGCGTTTCGTGGCAATAAGCAGCGGTTATGATCATGCCTGCGGATTGCGCGCAGACCAGACTGTTGTCTGTTGGGGCAGTAACCGATTCGGACAGTCCACTCCGCCGGAGAATGAGCGATTCACGTCAATAAGCAGCGGCGGGTATCACACTTGTGGCTTGAAAGCAGACGGCATTATCCTCTGTTGGGGTGATAATTCACGCGGACAGACCCATCCGCCGTTGCGATGAACGTACAAGAGAGTCAATCGTTCAAAAAGATGGAGAGAAAATTGCAACAGTATGTGATCTACGTGGACGATCCCAGGAACCGCGCAAGGATTCACAAGATTGAATGCGGACGCTACGTGAATAGGAAGGAACACATACTTCCCGATAACCGATGGCTTGACGGCCCCTACACTCTTGAAGAAGCAAAATCAGTCTTGCAAGATTTGGGCAAAAAGGATTCCGAGTGCGCTAAGTGTTGCATGCGATAGTCTCCCAGCCGCTTGCGTAGCGCGTGGTGCCGGGTGTCCGCTATCACCGCACATTGGATTCAACGAATAGAGCTTTGCATATCTCATGCGAGGCTTCCGCCCATGTATGCCTGTCTGCTATGTAATCGGCTACTGCGCTGTTCATCTTGACTCCGGTGCGCCAGGCGACCGGCAATTCGGTAACAAGGTCGTTGTGGAACAGGTTCACCAGATTGGAGCGCGCCGACGGGTTATTGTATCTGCTCAGGCAACTTCTGAATGCCGGTGGGTGAACACCGTCATCTATCAAGTCCTCTATCTCGTCTATGTCTCCGTCCCGTATCGCCTTGTCCAGCCTCTCTTGACCCTCGGCAGTTCGCTGTCTGCTTTCGGCTACCGCTTCGATGGTTGCTTCTCTTGATCTTTTTGCCTCAGCCGTTGCCTTGTCTTCGGCTTCCGCCGTTGCTTCTACTACAATCTGCGTAGCCTCTGCCCTGGCGGTTGCCAATTCCGCTTCAGCCGTCGCCACCTCTCCGTCGGTTTCTGCCGCCGCCGCCCTTTCTATTGCCTCTTGGATGCGCTCTTCAGGTGTAGTGGTGAAGAAGGCGATTCGAGTACATTGAAATACCAAAAATGCAATCAGCAAGAATCCGAGTATTGTGAAACCGGCACTCCAACAGCCGGACCCTTCGTTGTTACTGTCTTGTTGCATTTCCTTCTTCCGTCATCGGGAACTCCACCGCGTCCTTGTCAGTAGGTGCGCTGTGATAATATGTTCCCATTGAAAGTTAGTCAAAGACTGCCGCACCAATAATCTGAACACACAGGATGAAATTTGCTCGAAGCCGTCAGCGCAACTGAACTGGCTTACGCCTTGCTGGTGGTATTTTTTGCTTGCACGGTCTTCAGTGCGATGGGATTCGGCATAGGTATCGTCGGACTGCCGTTCCTGTTCCTGATGTTCGATCCGGCGACCTCGATCATCCTTCTGAACGCGATGGCGCTGCCCGTCGTAATCCTCGTAGTGCTGCGGAATCGCGAGCATCTGCGCCCACGGGAGATCGTGCCTATCGTGGTGGCGGGGATTATCGGCGCGATGATAGGCGGATGGGTGCTGGCGATGCTGGACATCGCGGAATATAAGGACATCTTCGGCATCGGGGTACTTCTGGCTATCATTGCGATCACGGTTGGCGGCATGTTCAGAATGCCGTTTTCTCTGCCCAGGGCGAGCATACTGGGGCCTGTGTGCGGCTTTCTTGTGGGAGTGTTCATTACAGGGATAGGCGTAGGCGGACCGCTGCTGGTGCTGTTCTTCATATCACAGAACTGGGGTCGCCAGGGGACTCGCGCATCTATGGCGCTTTACTTCATTTTCATGGGGACCGCGCTGTTAGTGAGCTACGGTCTAAACGACCTTTATACGCCCGCGAGGACCACGTTGCTGCTGGCTTCGATCGTGCCTGCCATCCTCGCGGCTCTGCTTGGCGACCGCATAGCAAAGAGCCTGACGGATGTGGTGTGGCGTCGCGCTGTAGTTGGACTGGTGCTGGCTTCAAGTGCGTTCGCGCTGGCTACCAAGGTGGTCAACGTTGTGTCCGCATAAGGAACGGTGGCGCGAGTAGTGCGATATAATCAGCGCGATTAGGCGATTTGAACTGACAAGGAGGCGATGATGTCTGACCGGAAGATTGGCTACATTGGCCTGGGAAACATGGGCGGCGGGATGGCGTCGCACCTTGTGGCGAGCGGTTATGACGTGACCGTGTATGACGTTCGGCCGGAGGCGGTGCAGGCGCTTGTGGACAAGGGCGCGACAGCGGCGTCATCCCCGAGAGAAGTTGCCGAGCAGTGCGATGTCATAATCTCTTCACTACCCACACCGCAGAGTGTCGAGAACGCGGCGACGGGGGAGAACGGCATCGTGCAGGGCCTGCGCTCGGGTAAGGTCTATATCGACATGAGCAGCATAGACCCTGACACCACGCGCAGGGTCGGCGCGGCGGTGCGCGAGAAGGGCGCGGAGATGCTTGATGTGCCTGTTGGTATGGGACCGGCGCAGGCGGCAAGCGGCACGTTGACACTGATGATTGGTGGGGACGCGAGCGTGGTGGAGGATTGCAAGGATGTGCTGGACACGCTCGGCGACCAGCAATTCTACTGTGGCGAACTGGGGCTGGGCGTCACCACAAAGATTGTCAACAATCTGGTGTCATGTTCTGTCGCTACGCTGCTCGGTGAGGCCGTTACGATGGGTGTTGCTGCCGGGCTGGACCCGGAGCGGCTGCGAGAAGTGATGAACAACACGGCGGCAAGTACGCTGCACGGACGCTCGGGCCTTAAGGCTAAGGTATTCGAGCGCAACTTCGAGCCGGGATTCAAGCTCGCGCTGTCGCATAAAGATCTCGGGCTTGCGGCGCAGTTGGCGTCGTCATTGGGCGCGGCGAATATGGTTGGGTCGGCGGCGTACCAGGTGCAGACGCTGGCGATGGGCAAGGGCCTGGGCAACGAAGATCAGTACGCTGCGATCAAGATAGCCGAGGAGACTGCGGGGGTTGAGGTCAGGGGAGACGACTAGCCGCAGTCAGTCTGGGGTGCGCGCGCGCCAGCGGAGGACGCGGGGCCAGTAGGTTATAGAGACGGCGACCGCCAGCACGCCGAGAAGGCCGGCGACGATATAGGTGTCGCGGAATGCCAGGACGAATGCCTGCGCGTTCTCGGCAACTGCGATTTCGTGAACGCCGAGTCGCCCGTCGAACACGCCGCCCATCAGGGCAACGCTGGTTACTATGCCGAGGCTCATTGACAGGGAGATTAGCGCGCCTCCGGTTGCCAGACGGTCGCGCGGAACAGCTCCCATTATAAGCGTCGCATTAGCCGCCTGGAACACTCCCAGTCCGATACCGCCTAGCGCCATTCGCAGGGCAACGTCGCCGACAGCAGACTGCGACGTGAGCGTGCTGAACCAGAGCATTGCCGCTGCGCTGACCACAAGCGCCGCAGTCGTGAGGTAGGCGGGCGGCATCCTGTCTGAGAGCCAACCGCCGAGAGGCGCGACACTGCCCGCTATTACAGGCGTCAGCATCAGGAGGAAACCCAGCGCCTTAGCATCGACTTTGAGAACGTCCGACACGTAAAACGGCAGAATGAACAGGTTGACGAATGTTGACATGAACATGAGGAACGACGCAGTGATGACTGGCACGAGGAGCGGATGCGTCAATAGTGCCGGCTCTAGCACCGGATGCTGGACTGTGCGCTCAAGTCGAATCAGGAGAATGAGTGCGACAGCCGCCCCTGCACCGAGGAGCAAGACGGACGGAGAAAGCCAGCCGATCCTGCCGCCCAGCGTGAGAAAGAGGACCAGACAGGCCAACCCTGCCGCCGCAAGCATCGCCCCCCGCAGGTCGAAGCGCGGCCTTACTTCAGGCTTGTACTCGGCAAGAATCAGAAGGGCAAGCAGTATAGTTATCAGCGTGAGAGGGACGCGAGCGAGAAATATGGAGCGCCATCCGAATGCATCCACCAGCACCCCACCGCCAAGCGTAGCCGCGATCATCCCCAGCGTGGAGATCGCGGACATCAGCCCGAGCGCCCTGCCGCGTTCCTCCGAAGGGAATATGGCGGTGATCAGTGCGGGGGCGGATGCGACAATCAGGCCGTTGCCGACTGCCTGCATCACGCGCAGTCCGAGCACAAAGGGCAACGTTGGCGCCAGTCCTATCAGCAGCACCGCCAGCGCGTAGGCTGCCAGCCCTATGATGTAGAACCGCCGCAAGCCGTACACGTCGGCGGCACTGCCCAGCCCCAGTTGAAGGCTCACGCTGCCGCCCACGTACAGCACGATGATCCACTGGACCGTGCGCAGATCTGTGCCGAGGTCGGCGGTGATGTCGGGAAGGGCGACATTCACCGTGAGGTCGAGTGAGGTCAGGAACATGCCGAGCGCAGCCGCGACCAGCCCGAACCACCTGTTAGTTGCCTTGACTGAGGTTGTTTCCGTAGCTATTTTCCTAGTCTGGGGGATGGCTGTGCCACCGATTGCCCTTAGCCCCGATGAACTGCGCCAGCATTTCACGCGGCTCGCTGAGGTCCAGGTCTATGACCTCTACTCCATGCCGGAGCATCATGTCCCGCCCTTCGTTGGCCGTTCTTCCCTCGGCAACAATCACCTTGCCAATACCAAATTGCAGAACGGCTCCCGCGCACATGTAGCAAGGCATCAGCGTGGAATACAGGGTCAGATCGGTGGAGTCGAAAACATTTTCCCCCGCGTTGTACAGGCAGTTAATCTCGCCATGCATAATGGGAGCGCCTTCCTGCACGCGGCGGTTGCGCCCCGTTGCGATGAGCTTGCCGTCGCTTACGAGAGCGGCACCTATGGGGACACCACCTTCCTCGAATCCACATCTAGCCTCATCCAGCGCTGCCCTCATAAATTCGTCCATCGTGATTCTGCTCTCCTGTTTGAGGATTGCTACCAGCCGAGCGCGTAGCAAGCACGCCGAGGGTCGGCTCCCGCGCTGAGCACGCCAGTATCCGGGTCGCGGCGCGTTACCGTAGCGCCCATCCCGCAGGTTGCCGCCTGCACGAGCTCGCCATGGCCCAATGCACGCAGGGCGTCCCAGTTCTCCGCAGGGTAGCCTTCTTCGAGCGATACACGGTTGGGATAATAGACATGCGGATAGAACGAGTCTGGCACGCTCTCCGTGGCGAAGCGCGGCGCCTCCACTGCTTCCTGCGCGTTCATGCCGAACATCAATGTGTTCAGCATGAGCTGTACATTCGCCTGTGCCTGGTGGTCGCCGCCCGGGCAGCCGACGGTCATAACGGGCGTGCCGTGCTTTGACACAATGTAGTTGATGAGCGTGGTGCGAGGGCGCTTGCCCGGCTCCAGCCTGTTCGGATGCCCGTCGATGAAATTGAACATCTCGATGCGCGTGCTGATTGCCGCGCCCTGCTCGGGGAAGAATACGCCCTTGCTGAACGAGCCGCCGCTCGGCGTGGCGCAGACGAGGTTGCCGTCCCTGTCGATGCAGGCGATGTGGGTGGTGCCGCTGCTGTTGCCGGACTCGCCGGCTGCAACGCCTACGGGTATCTGAGCCGTGCCGTTGGCGGGTCTTGGAACTGCCGAATACTTCCAGGGGTTGCCGGCGGCGGGCAACTCAGGATGGGCGCGCTCAGGGTCTATCTGCTGGGCGCGCTGGGCGGCGTACTCTTTTGAGATGAGGCCGTCTATCGGCACAGTCGCATAGTTGGGATCGCCATAATGCGCCTCGCGGTCGGCGAAGGCGAGCTTGGTGGCTTCCAAGACGATATGCGTGTATTGAGGCGAGTTGTGTCCCATCGCCTTCAGGTTGAAACATTCGAGGATATTCAGGATTTGCAGCGCCATGATGCCCTGTGTCCATGTCGAGTGGCTGCTGATCTCGTGCCCGAGGAAGGTGCCCTTGACAGGCTCGCCGTACTCCGCCTCGTAGTTGGCGAGGTCATCGGCGTCGAGGATGCCGCCGACCTGCCGTGAGTATGCCACCATGCTCTTTGCTATACCGCCCTTGTAAAATGCGTCGTGTCCGGCGCGGATGCCGTCGATTCGGCTGCCGTTGCAGGCGTTCTCAGCGGCGACCATCTGCTTGAGCATGCTGGCGAGGTTCTTCTGCACCAGCATCGAGCCGGGCTGTGGCACGTCGCCGTTGTCGAAGAAAATATTCATGCCGCCGGGCGGAAACAGGTCGAACTGCTGTCGCGTGCCGGGGCTGTCCAGCCGTTGCAGCATGTACTCGTAATTGGGGAAGCCGAATTCGGCGTGGTGAATTGCGGGCGCCAGTACCTCGCCGAGCGTCTTTGTGCCGTAGCGTTCCAGCATGGATGTGAGCGCGGCGATGACGGCTGGCACCGTGAAGGACATCGGCGCGTCGGGGCCCGGACCGGTGGGAATCTCGTCGAATCCCCGAGACTTGTAGAAGTCCACGCTCGCCTTTGCCGGCGCCGTACCCTGTCCGCTCAAGGAGAGCAGGTCGCCGCTTCGCGAGTCGTACATCATGAAGACGCCCTCAGCGAGCAACGAGTAGTTGGCGAGCGGCTCGGTCACGCCTGCCGCAAAGGTAGCAGCAACGATCGCGTCGAAGGCATTGCCGCCGTTGAGCAGCATGCGCATGCCTGCCATAGAGGTCAGGTAATGGCCGCTGGAGATGACGCCTTGCGTGCCATATACGACAGGTCTGCCGGTTGGAGGGCGCACTGTATCGCCCTTGTCTATGCTCAGATGGTTCTCATATGTAGGCATGCTATGCGTCCCCTTGACCAATGTATGATTGTCTTCGTTGTCCGATATATTCCAACAGGCTGGCGGTGATGTCAAACGCACCTGCCTTCCGCACCAGGCAACTACCGCTGGCGCAGCTTGTCCAGGGAGAAGTCGTCGCTGTTCACCCAGTCGCGGCTTGCCTTCTCGCGTTCCAGCACGTCGTTGGCGGCGGCTACTACGTCCCGTGCAATTTCGTTGGGTATGGTTGTGACGCCGTTTTCGTCAGCGTGGATGAGGTCGCCGGGGTTCACCAGCACGCCGCTGATTCGCACCGGCACTTGTGCTTCCATGAAGCCGAAATTGCCGTGCGCGGGCACCATTCCGGGGGCGAAGTAGTGGAAGCCCATTTCGCGCACGGTGTCCACGTCGCGCACGCCGCCGTCCGTGACCAACCCTATCGCTCCAAGTCGCATTGACACCGTTGCCAGTCCGTCTCCGAAGTGGCATCCGTGCTTTGGCTTGGAACTGAGGTCTTTCAGTGCCAGGACGACTGGCTTGGGCGATGCCTCGATTGCCTCGAACATCTGGAAGCGCGCTTCCCGGTCATGCACCCTGCCGTGCGTGGTCGTGTCCAGCGTGGCGGTGACTGCGTAGCCGACCATCACGCCTATCTCGGGGAACATGCAGCGAATGTCCCAGCCCATGAATCCGTCGGTGTTGCTGCGAATGTCGAAGTGCTCGATGGCGTTGCAGATTGTAGCGGTGTCGATCTTCCTTAAGGCGTCCAGTTCGGCGTCGTTCAGTGGGTCGTGCATGTTAGAATCTCCGTTGAAGTTAATCAGCTTGTCGAGGTGTCAGTTTATCAGTTTCACGCGGGATTTGTTGTGAATTGACATCGATGAACAGGATAGACAGGATAGATTGAAAGGATGTTTGAACGATGACAGTTAATAAAGTGCTAATGACCGGGGCGACGGGATACATCGCCAACCAACTGCTGCCCACATTCCGCGAGAGCTACGAGATGGTGCTGGTGGATGTGAAGGAGGAGAATCCGCGCGGCGAGAAGGTGGAGGGCGTGCAGATTGCCAACCTGATCGACACAGACCGCAGCCAGTATGCCCGCCTGTTCGAGGGCGTGGATGCGGTGGTGCATCTGGGGTACAAGCGGCGTCAGGGGCATCCGCTGGACCACTTCTTTGACGAGAATGAGAACGTGCAGATGGCTTACAACGTGCTGCGGAGCGCGTATGACGCGGGCGTGCCTCGGCTCGCCATCGCAAGCTCGAACCATGCCGCGGACTGGTACGAGCACAACCTCATCCACACGCGCAAGATGGAGTCGCTTGATCCGTACAGGCTGCCGCTGTCGGACAACTTCTACGGCTGGGCGAAGGCGACATACGAGCACCTGGGGTTCCTGTTCGCGTGCGGACTTGGCGGCTTCAATGACGACTCGGGGAGGCAGCAGCACACCGGCGGCACTTCGTACCTGCGAAAGACGGGTGTGGTGATGGTGCGAATTGGCGCGCCGCGCGAGCTTGATCCTGCTATATATGTGGACGACCCGGACAACTACAAGCGCGACTTGGGTGCGTACATCAGCCCGCGCGACATAACGCAGCTCTTCCAGAAGGCGATAGAGACGCCGAACATCGAGAACGAACATGGCGTGCCGTGGCAGGTGGTGTATGGGATCAGCAACAACACGCGGGCGTTCTGGTCGCTGAGCAACGCGCGCAATGTGCTGGGATACGCGCCGGAGGACGACTCTGAAGTCAGGTTCGCGGACGACATACGCAGGCTGCTGATGGATGGCGGCGCGGGTGGAGGTCGGGTTGGGTAATCGACGCGCCCTAGACTTGCTGGTCACTCTTCGCGATCGAAGCACAGGGACTGCGGAATTCCGTAGAACCTCCGATGAGCTGGCGCGGCTGCTGTGCGAGGAGACGTTGGAACGGTTGCGCGATGAGGATGCGAATGGCTTGATGCTAGTTCCGGTACTGCGGGCCGGACTGGCGCTGCTGCCGGCGTTTGCGAGCGCGGCTCCAGATGCGCCCGTTGCATTCATCGGCATTGCACGAGATGAAGAGACGGCGCTGCCTGACCTGTACTACACGCGATTCCTCGAGGAGATGCCACCGCGTGCGCTGATTGTAGATCCAATGCTTGCCACGGCTGGCACGGCGTGTCTGGTCGCGGAACTGCTGATGCGAGAAGGCTTTCCCGCAGATGGGATTTTCTTCGTTGGCGTGCTGGCGTCGCGCGAGGGTATGGAACGGCTTGCCGGGGTGATACCGCGTGACAACATCAGCGTTGTCGCCGTTGACCCGGAGTTGGACGCGCGAAAGTTCATCGTGCCGGGAATTGGCGACTACGGCGACAGATACTTTGGCACATAGAGATAATCATGTGTGGTGCTGTGATAGAATTACGGCGCAGTCGGCGACACCGACTGTTGCATTAAACCAGAACCTGAAACGAGAGGAGCACCGATGAGACCCAACAAGTTAAAGCAGAAGCTGGACGCGGGCGAGCCTACGCTGAGCACACATATTCTTTCTGCGTGGCCGGCGGTGGTGGAGGCTATCGGGCATGCGGGAGTGTATGACTATGTGGAGTTCGTTGCTGAGTACGGCACGTTCGACCTGCACGATCTGGACAACCTGTGCCGCGCCGCAGAGCTATACGACATGGGTTCAATGATCAAGATCGATCAGAGCCACCAGGCGTTTCTGGCGCAGCGCGGCATCGGCGCGGGCTTTACGAGCGTGCTGTTCACCGACTGCCGAAGCGCCGCAGACGTGCGCGAGTGCATCCGACAGGCGAGGCCTGACACGCCGGACGACAAGGGCATGTACGGCGTTGCTACCCGCCGAAACACGTACATGGGATACGGCGGCTCTCCCGAGTATGTTGATTCGCTGAACGACATCGTGATGGCGGTGATGATAGAGAAGAAGGGCGCGGTTGACGAGTTGGAGGAGATTCTGGAGATCCCTGAGCTGGACATGGTGCAGTGGGGCGGCTCGGATTTCTCTATGAGCATCGGCAAGCCCGGTCAGCGTAATGCACCTGAGGTTATCGCGGCGCATGACAAGACTTTCAAGACGGCTATCAATATGGGCGTAGCGCCGCGCGCGGAGATCCAGTCGCCGGACGAGGCGAAGAAGTACCTTGATATGGGCGTGCGCCACTTCTCCATCGGCACTGACCTGGCGATTCTGCATGGATGGTGGAAGAGCAACGGCGAGGCGGTGCTGCGCGCGATGCAGGGCGAATAGTCGCGGGCGCGCGATAACCTTGCCCAACGCTTTGCGTGCGATTACAATGATAAGACGTGTCGGGGCGTAGCGCAGTCGGGAGCGCGCCACGTTCGGGACGTGGAGGTCGCTGGTTCAAGTCCAGTCGCCCCGACCACTTTCTGCAGTCAGACGCAATCTAGTAGATAAAAGGGCGCGATAATCATTTGTTAATGTAATGTATTGCGCCTTCATTTATTGACAAAAGTTGTTGGGCTTTGCTAATCTCTTCTGGATGAAGACAATGGATAAATAGCCCCAAACGCAGTGAAGGGGAGTAGTAGGGAAGGCACCGGCCCCAGAGAGTCGGCAGCGCTGCGAAGCCGATGCCAGAGGACCTTCCAGAACTCGCCCCGGAGCGCCCAGCCCGAACGACAGTGATATTCGCTGTCCAGTAGGGTCGGTCGGGTGGCAACCGTTAACAGCCCTTGAGAGGTCCCCAGTTGGGGGCAAATTGGGTGGTACCGCGAGATTTCAAATCCCGTCCCTTTGATGGACGGGATTTTTTGTTGGGAGCTATGAGCGAACAGCGGAGGTAATTGATATATGAAGATGAACGGCGGGCAGATGGTCTGCGAGAGCCTGATTCGTGAAGGCGTGGATGTCATTTTCGGGCTTCCGGGCGGCGCGATTCTTCCGCTGTACCAGACATTGCCCGAGTTTCCGCAACTTCGTCATATCTTGGTGCGCCATGAACAGGGCGCGGCGCATGCCGCCGACGGCTACGCGCGCATTACCGGACGCCCCGGTGTTGCGTGGGCGACTTCCGGTCCAGGTGCGACCAATCTCGTAACGGGGATTGCGACAGCGCAGATGGACTCCGTTCCTATGGTCGTGATCACGGGACAGGTCGGCAGGGCTGCTATCGGCACCGATGCCTTCCAGGAGTGCGACACCACTGGAATCACGCTGCCGATAACCAAGCACAACTACCTGGTGATGAATGCCGCCGAGATTCCTGGTGTAATCAAGGAAGCGTTCTATATCGCCAACACGGGCAGGCCGGGACCCGTTCTCGTTGACATTCCGAAGGATGTGTTCACAGAGGTCGCAGAGTTCGAATACCCGGAGGAGATTGACTTGCCGGGCTACAGGCCGACACTGAGGCCGCATTCCGGTCAGGTGAGACGCGCCGCGAGGCTCATCGAAGAGGCGAAGCGCCCGGTGATCCTCGCCGGACACGGCGTCATCATATCGAGGGCTTATGACGAGCTACTGGAGCTTGCGGAAAAGGCGCAGATTCCGGTTATAACAACGCTGCTTGGCGTTAGCAGCTTCCCGACCGGTCATGTGCTCTCTGCCGGGTGGCCCGGCATGCATGGTATGGCTTATGCCAGCCTCGCCATCGAGGAATCAGACCTGCTGATTGCCTTGGGCATGCGCTTCGATGACAGGATCACGGGCGACACCAGCACATTCTCGGTCAACTCCAAGAAGATTCATGTCGATATCGATCCGTCCGAAATTGGCAAGA
This sequence comes from Dehalococcoidia bacterium, assembly GCA_965203955.1. Lineage (GTDB taxonomy): Bacteria > Chloroflexota > Dehalococcoidia > Lucifugimonadales > JADFKI01 > Bin90. Next base: position 2,140,886 of record OZ241923.1, read on the forward strand.
ATATTGCGGTCGATGTCCCGATTGTGGGTGACATTAAACTCGTGCTGCAAGCGTTGAACAAGCGAGTCAAGCCGCTGCTGCACGGCGACTGGATTGCGCGAATTGACGAGCTGAGGCGCGAACACCCACTGCTCGGCGCGGACTCGTCCGTCAGCCTTGAAATGCGGTATGTGGTGCAGGCGATAGACGAGGCGACTAACGGCAATGCGGTTATCGTTACTGGCGTCGGGCAGCACCAGATGTGGGCGGCGCAATATTACTCGTTCAAGCAGCCCAACTCGCTGGTGTCATCCTGCGGATCGGGAGCGATGGGGTACGAAGTGCCCGGCGCGATGGGTGCTCAGGTTGGCGCGGAAGACCGCGTGGTTTGGTCGGTCGCCGGAGATGGCGGCTTCCAGATGACCATGGTGGAACTTGCGACGCTGGTGGAGAACAACATCCCGGTCAAGTTCGCCATCATGAATAACAACTCTCTCGGCATGGTGCGCCAGTGGCAGGACTTCTTCTACGAGCACGACCATGTCGCCACGATTTACAGCGGCAACCCGGACTTCGTGAGGCTCGCGCAGGCATTTGGCATGCTCGGCATCCGCGTCACGGAGAAGAGCCAGGTGGACTCGGCAATAGAGCGAGCGATGCTTCATCCGGGGCCAGTCATAGTTGACTTCGTGATCGAGAACGACGACAACGTGTACCCGATGATTCCGGCGGGCATGTCGATACAGCAGCTCATCGAGGAGCCTGCTCCCGTGTTTCAGGAGGTGAGCGGATGACGATGATAGCCGAATCCAACAGACACACGATCACCGCGCTTGTCGAGGACAAGCCCGGTGTGCTGAATCGCGTCGCAAGCATGTTCAGGCGGCGGGGCTTCAACATTTCCAGCCTTGCCGTTGGCAACAGCGAGATTCCAAACCTATCGCGCATGACCTTCGTCGTCGAGGGGGACAGCCGCACCGTGGAGCAGGTTACGAAGCACCTGCATAAGCTGATAGACGTAATCAAGGTGTCGGACATATCCGACGACAACGCCGTCGCGCGCGAGCTTGCGCTGATACGGGTGCATACCGACACTCATACGCGCAGCGATGTTATGCAGATAGTTGACCTGTTCCGCGCGCATGTCATCGATGTTTCCGCCGACAGCCTGATAGTGGAGGTCGTGGGCGACGAGGAGAAGGTGGACGCTCTGCAGAACTTGCTCGACCCCTATGGTGTTATGGAAGTGATGCGTACCGGCATCGTGGCGATGACGCGGGGTATGAACACCAATAGCGGCGGCGGCGGTCGGAGGAACGGCAGCAACTCCAGCAGAACTACATTCAACGAAACCGGAAGTGTGTAGAACGAGTTATCAGTTGTCAGTGTTCAGTTATCTGTAAGTCCATAGGTGCGGACCTGCCGACATCCCTACACTGAAAACTGATAACTGACAACTAATCAACCGAAAGGACGAAACTAAATGGCAAAGATGTACTACGAAGCGGACGCCGATATGTCGTTGGTGGATGGCAAGACCTTCGGCATAATCGGTTATGGCAGCCAGGGCCACGCCCATGCGCTCAACCTGCACGACAACGGGCTTGATGTGATGGTCGGGCTGTACGAGGGCAGCAGCAGCATAGCAAAGGCTGAGGCCGACGGGCTGAAGGTCGGCATGGTCGCCGAGGTCGCGGAGCAGTCGGACATCATCATGATGCTGATTCCCGACCACCTGCAATCCGAGGTGTACAGGGAGTCCATCCAGCAGCACATGCTGCCGGGCAAGACGCTGATGTTCGCGCACGGCTTCAACATCCACTACGACACGATCCAGGCGCCCGAGGGTGTGGATGTGTCTATGGTCGCGCCCAAGGCTCCCGGACATCGCATGCGCGAGGTCTTCACGAAGGGATCGGGTGTGCCGGGTCTGCTCGCAGTACATCAGGACGCCACCGGCAACGCGCACGCTATTGGATTGGCTTATGCGAGAGGCGTGGGCTGCACGCGCGCCGGTGTCCTCGACACCACCTTCAAGGAAGAGACCGAGACTGACCTGTTCGGCGAGCAGGCGGTTCTGTGCGGCGGTGTTACCGCGCTTGTGAAGGCTGCATACGAGACGCTTATCGAGGCGGGTTACCAGCCGGAATCGGCATACTTCGAGTGCATGCACGAGTTGAAGCTCATCGTTGACCTGCTGTACCAGGGCGGCATGGGCTACATGCGCTACTCGGTCAGCGACACGGCAGAGTTCGGCGACTACACGCGCGGGCCGGTTGTGGTTGATGAGTCAGTGAAGGAGAACATGAAGGAAGTGCTGGCGCGTATTCAGGACGGCAGCTTCGCCCGTGAGTGGATAGCCGAGAACGACGAGGGCCGCCCGACCTTCTACCGCATGCGCGACGAGAACGCGGCGCATCCCATCGAAGAGGTAGGCAAGGAACTGCGCGCGATGATGCCTTTCCTGCAGGATGTGGACTAGGGGACCGGGGCTAACATCGATATACAGAATATACAGGATAGGCAGAACGGGATGGTGAACATACAGGCAGTTCTTTTCGATGCGGACGGTGTTTTGCAGCACCCGGTAGAAGGTGGACGTGAGAAGGTTGCCTGTCTCGATGGGTCGGCGGCTCCCAATCAAGAGTTCCTCGCTGACTTCCTTGAGGCCGAAATGCCCTGCCTGAGAGGCGACGCAGACATGGCTGACACGATCGCCGAAGTCCTGAGGAAATGGGACTCGCCATACAGCGTTGAGCAGGCTATTGAGACGCATACGAAGATAGTTGAGATGAGCCCCGAATCAATCGAGGTAGTGCGCGCTCTAAGAAAATCAGGTGTTCCCGCCTATCTTGCGACCAATCAGCACGAATATCGTGCGCGGTACATGTCAGAGGTCTTCGGCTATGCGAATGTCTTTGATGGCGAGTTCTATTCGTGCAGGCTGGGAGCGATGAAGCCTGACCCGAGTTATTTCCAATCGATTCTGAAGTCGCTGCTAATTCCGGCGGAACGGCTGCTGTTCATCGACGACAGGGAGCGGAATGTCGCCGCTGCGAAAAGCGTTGGGATGCGTGGTGTTGAGTATGAGTTGGGAGAGGGCGTTGAGGCGCTGCGAGACATACTAAGAGAACACGGGCTTCGTTTATGCTCTTGAAGATTTGAATTTTGTCTGAGTGATCGAAACAACCTTCAGAAGTTACTGATGACTGGGAGAAAACGATATGAACCGCACGGAGGCATCCTTCGCAGTTCGCCGCAATGACCGGGTTATGGCAATGCTCGGTCAGGCGGACTGCGTTGTCCTTGGGTAGTTGGCGTTCGTATAGCAACAACTGACTACCGAACACAGATAACCGACAGGAGATAGAAATGTCTGACGACAAAGTTATCATTTTCGATACGACGCTCCGAGACGGCGAACAGTCCGCTGGCATCGGGCTGACCACGCAGGAGAAGCTGGAAATCGCCCGACAGCTCGACAGGCTGGGCGTGGATGTAATCGAGGCGGGCTTCGCGGCAAGTTCGCCCGGTGACTTCCAAGCTGTTCAAGAGATTGCCCGCGAGGTGCGCCGCCCGGTCATCGCGTCTCTGGCTCGTTGCGTGCTGCCCGATGTGGACGCCGCGTGGGAGGCGATCAAGGACGCCGAGCGCCCGCGCATCCATGTGTTCATATCCAGCTCTGATGTGCAGATAATGAACCAGCTTCGGAAGAACCCCGAAGAAGTCATGGACATGGCGATAGCCTCCGTAGAGCGCGCAAAGAGCTACTGCGACGATGTTGAGTTCTCGCCTATGGACGCCACGCGCACCGACATCGAATACCTCTACAAGATGCTGGAGGGCGCGATTGCCGCAGGCGCGACTACCATCAACATTCCCGACACTGTGGGCTATGTAATGCCCTGGGAGTTCCGCGAGCGCATACGCCTCATCAAGGAGAACGTGCCCAACATAGACGAAGCTACGCTCAGCGTACACTGCCACAACGACCTCGGGCAGGCGGTTGGCAACAGCCTCGCCGCCGTAGCCGAAGGCGCGCGGCAGGTCGAGGGCTGCATCAATGGACTTGGCGAGCGCGCAGGCAACGCCGCGCTCGAAGAGGTCATCATGGCGCTGGAGACGCGCAAGGACATGTACGGCGTGGACACGAACATCAACACGCGCCAGATATACCGAACCAGCCGTCTGGTCAGCGACATCACCGGATTCGCGGTGCAGCCGAACAAGGCGGTCGTGGGTGCGAACGCCTTCCGCCACGCCTCCGGCATCCACCAGGACGGCGTGCTCAAGGAGCGCACCACTTTCGAGATTATGGATCCGCAGTCTATAGGCTGGCCGAGCAATGAGCTGGTGCTGGGCAAGCTCAGCGGCAGGGCAGGGCTGCGCGCGCGCCTCGACGAACTGGGCTATCACCTGGACCAGGACGAGCTGAATAACGCATTTGAGGAGTTCAAGAACCTTGCCGACCGCAAGCCTGAGGTTACGGACGCTGATCTGGTCGCGCTGATGTCAATGCAGCGTCGCAGGGTCGATGTGCCTGCCGTATTCAAGCTTGAGCATGTGCAGGTTACCTGCGGAAATCACGATGTGCCGACCGCGACGGTCACGCTGGTTGACAGCGACGACAACTCCACCACGGACGCCGCTACCGGCACCGGTCCCGTTGATGCCGTTTACAAGGCGATTAACCGCATCATCGATGTACCGAATAGGCTGACCGAATACCGCGTTGATGCCGTTACCGAGGGCATAGACGCGCTCGGCGATGTCACCATTCGCATCGAGAAGGATGACCATGCCTATGTCGGACGCGGCTCCGACACGGACATCATCGTTGCCAGCGCGAAGGCGTACATGAACGCGCTGAATCGACTTATCGCCACAGAGGAGATGCGCCCCACTGAGGAAATGCCGATTTCCTAGTAGCGCGCGTAAGACTGAGAAATAAACGAGGGCGGCTTTCTGTGTGCCGCCCTCAAAAAATGTAAGGAACGCGAGGTTTTCGATAAAAATGCCACCAAAGACAATGTTCGAGAAGATATGGGACAGCCATGTGGTCCACGAGGAGTCAGAGCAGCCGACAATCCTGTATGTTGACCTGCACCTGGTCCATGAGGTCACATCGCCACAGGCGTTCGACGGACTGCGAATGGCGGGTCGTAAGGTGCGTCGCCCGGAACTGACCATAGCAACCGCGGACCATAATACGCCCACATGGGAACTTACAAGGCCCATCACCGATCCTATTGCAAAGGCGCAGCTGGACGCGCTGGACAGGAACTGCGAAGAGTTCAGCGTTACGCTCTACGACAGGTTCAGTCCGCTCCAGGGCATCGTGCATGTTATAGGCCCGGAGCAGGGCTACACACAGCCGGGCAAAGTCATTGTCTGCGGGGATAGCCACACTTCCACGCATGGTGCGTTCGGTGCGTTCGCAATGGGTATCGGCACATCCGAGGTCGAGCATGTTCTTGCAACGCAGACGCTGCGCCAGTTCAAGCCCAAGACGATGGAGATTCGCGTCAACGGCAAACTGCCAATGGGCGTTACCGCAAAGGATGTCGTGCTCAGCATCATCGGCAAGATTGGTGTTGCGGGAGCCACTGGCCATGTCATCGAGTACACCGGAGAGGTGATTCGCTCGATGTCGATGGAAGGCCGCATGACAGTGTGCAACATGTCCATCGAGGGCGGAGGGCGCGCAGGGATGATCGCGCCCGACGACACCACTTTCGAGTATATGCGCGGCCGGGCGCAGGTGCCACAGGGCGACGACTTCGACGCTGCCGTTGAAGAGTGGCGCAATCTCGCTACCGATGATGGCGCAGAGTATGACAGCCTGGTTGAGATTGACGGCTCGGCTCTTGAGCCGCATGTGACCTGGGGGACGAACCCCGGCATGGTTGCTCCCGTTACCAGTCGTGTACCTGATCCCAATGCCTATGAAGATGCCGGTGAAAAGGAATCAGCAGAACGTGCCCTACAATACATGGGACTTGAGCCGAACACGCCGCTGCAAGACATAACCCTCGACAGGGTGTTCATCGGGTCCTGCACTAACTCGCGTATCGACGACCTTCGCGCCGCAGCCGAGGTCGCGCGCGGGCGCAAGGTTAACGACAATGTGTACGCGATGGTCGTGCCGGGTTCGGCTGCAATAAAGAAGCAGGCCGAGGACGAGGGGCTTGATGCTATTTTCACGGATGCCGGCTTCGACTGGCGTGTGGCGGGCTGCTCTATGTGCCTTGGCATGAACCCGGACATCATACAGCCGGGCGAACGTTGTGCGTCCACCTCGAACCGCAACTTCGAGGGACGGCAGGGCAAGGGCGGCCGCACGCACCTCGTCAGCCCGGAGATGGCGGCAGCAGCAGCAATTGCTGGACACTTTGTTGACATCCGTGAATGGTAGTCAGACTGAGAGGCTGTGAATAAGAAGCATCTAAATAGCCTGTGGCTCACCGTACTGGTGCTGATGACGCTGCCGATTCTGGCCTTGGCATGCGGCTCTCAGCAGCCGGATGGCGGGGAGCTTTTCGTCGATAATTGCTCGCGCTGTCATGGCGAGATGGCAGACGGCACGGATATTGGGCCGCCGCTGGTGCATAGGCTGTACGAGCCGGGGCATCATCCCGACTTTTCATTTCAGAGTGCGGTGAAGAACGGCGTGATTTCCCATCACTGGAACTTTGGTGATATGGCTCCCGTTCCCGGACTGTCGGAGGACGAGGTAACTCAGATTATCGCGTATGTCAGGGATTTGCAGCGTGAGGGCGGCATAATAAAATAGTGGAAATCGGATAGTGAAAATGGAGCGAGATTAGAAAAATGGACGCATTTGTAAAGCATGAAGGCGTTGTTGCGCCGCTGAACCGTGTCAATGTTGACACAGACCAGATAATTCCCAAGCAGTTCCTGAAGCGCATCGAGCGCACGGGCTTTGGCCAGTTTGCGTTCAACGACTGGCGCCTCAATGAGGATGGCACGAAGAATCCGGACTTCATTCTGAACAAGCCGGGCTATGAGGACTCCTCCATTCTCGTTGCGGGACGCAACTTCGGCTCCGGCTCGTCGCGCGAGCATGCGCCATGGGCATTGCAGGACTACGGCTTCCGCTGTGTAATCGCGCCGAGCTTTGCCGACATCTTCTTCAACAACTGCTTCCAGAACGGCTTGCTTCCTGTGGTCCTACCAGAGGATGTCGTGGAGCGCATCCTGGAGAAGGCGGAGAGCACGCCCGGTTATACGCTTAATGTTGACCTTGACGGGCAGCGCGTGTGGGACAACGACGAGGAGATTTCCGCGTCATTTGAGATAGAGGCGTTCCGCCGCTACCTGCTGCTGAACGGTCTGGACGACATCGGACTTACATTGGAGCAGGAGGACTCGATAGCAGCATTCGAGTCGAATCGCAGTCCTCATGGCGGCACGCTTACTGTTGGTCGCTAAGGGGGCCTAGAGGTGTAGCTGAAAGTGCCGATACCTGAAGTCGCCCCCATCGTAGTCGCACCCATGCCTACTCCGTTCGGGGCGGACGACAGCGTTGAATTTAGTGCGCTGGAGCGCAACGTCGGGCGATGGCTCGAGACGCCGCTGTCCGGCTTCGTTTTGACGACCGCCAACGGCGAGGAACTTGCGCTTAGTGAAGCCGAGCGCATCGATATTGTACGCGTGGCTGCTGCTGCGCATGGCGGAAGCCGCTTCACTGTTGCTGGCATTGACAATTCATCGACTCGCGAGACTCTCCGTCTGGCTGAGCGATATACGGACGCCGGTGCAGATCTGTTGCGTGTACGCGTTCCCAGGGGCCTCTCAGACACTGCCATAGAGGGCTATTTCGATTCAGTTGCTCGGCAGAGTCCACTGCCTGTCATTGTGATACACCAGACCTTTAGCGGTACACCTGCCGCCTCGCCTGAAATACTTGGCGCCGTTTGCGCTATGGACAACATCTTCGGCTACATCACCGATCACGACATCCGTTTTGAGGCGTATGTGCGCTCGGAAGTGCCTGACAATCGGAGATTCTGGATCTGCAATGGCGGATTGCTTGCGTATGGCGCGCTAATGGGCGCGAACGGCGCGTGCATGTGGCTTGGCAATGTGGCGCCGAAGCTGTGTATGGACATTATGACGCTCGGCTTGCAGGGGAAGTTCGCGGAGGCGCGGCATCTTCAGGAGTCCGCTACAAACCTCGACCGGGCCATAATTAGGTACGGAACGCCTGGGGTAAAGGAGGCTCTGCGCCTTCTGGGATTCGAGGGTATGCATCCACGCCTGCCGACACGCGCCGTTGATGAGGATGCAACTCTGCGGATCCGAGCCGTGCTTGAGTCAGAGGGCATGCTACGGTAGATAGCCAGACGGAGATGCCGCTTTTCTAGTCGAACATCGCCGCGCTCTGCGGAGGTTCCGATTGTCTGGGGGTCTGGCGTCGGGCAATGCGGCGAACCCCGCTGGACACCAGGCCCTGTAGCGCACTGGCTTCCCTGTTAATCGCGGCGCGGAAGTACGAACTGTACTCGCCCATATTCCGGAACTTCTTGTAACGGTCTCTGAGCAGGCTGCGATTGGACTTTGAAAGAAGGTCGGCCAACTCCTGCAGCAACACACGCCTGAGTTGGCGCGCCGCCTCATCGTGATCCGTGTGAGCGCCGCCCGGCGGCTCCTGCACGAGCAGGTCAACAATGCCGTATGCCCTGCAGTCGTGCGCCGTCAGCTTAAGGGATGCAGCCACTTCTTCTGCCCGCGCTTCGTCCTGATATATCAGCTCCGCGGCCTCCTCGGGAGAAATGGTCGAGTAAATGGCATTCTCCATCATCAGGACCCTGTCCGCGACGCCGAATGCGAGGGCAGCCTCGCTGCCGCCTTCCCCGATTACAACAGCAACGGTGGGAGAATTGATGCCGCTAAGGTCGGCAATTGTCTTGGCGATTGAGCGACCGAGTCCCCGTTCCTCTGCTTCGAGGCTTACGTCAGGTCCGACGGAGTCGATGAGGGTAATGACGGGCAGCCCGAACTTCCCTGCCATTTCGAATGCTCTCTGCGCTTTGCGGAACCCGGCGGGAGAGACTCCTCTTGCTGAAGCCCAGCTCCGTTCCTGTCCGACGACCATCGCTGTCAGTCCGCCGATCTGTCCCAATCCGCAGATGACCGACGCATCCTCTTCACCGCGACGGTCTCCATGAATTTCGATGAAGTTGCTGAACATGCTTGCGATGTATTCGGATGAAGTGGGCCTGTCTTCGTGTCGCGCAAGCTGCACATAGTCCCAGGCATCCGTCTTCTGGGGTTCAAGCGTCCTCTTTCGCCCCTTGTCCGGTGATGTCAGGCGGTACTGCTGTCCCAGAAGGTCAAGTATGATCGCGAGCAGTGAGCGCAGCTTCGTGCGGTCAACTATGCCGTCTATAAGCCCGTTCTGAAGATGCGCCTCGGCAGTCTGTGAACCGCTCGGAAGAGGATCTGCTTCGGCTTCCTGAAGGTCTCGCACGGAGGAGAATCCGACAATCGCCTCCGGTTCCGCGACGATTATATCCGCAAGGCTGGCGAAACTCGCGTAGGTCTGGCCGGTAGTGGGATTGGCAAGCACCACGATGAAGGGCAGTCCCTTCCTGGCAAGCTGGACAGCGGCAATGGAAGTCTTTGCCATCTGCATCAGCGACAGCACGCCCTCCTGGAATCGCGCGCCGCCGCTTGTGATTACAGCGATCACGGGCAGATTACGCTTTTCCGCCTGCTCCAGCGCCAGTGCGATCTTCTCGCCTACTACGCAGCCCATAGTGCCGCCCATGAAGCCGAAGTCGAGGGCGATCAACATTACGGGACTTCCACTGATTGAGCACCGACCGGTTACCACTGCCTCAGTGAGTCCTGTGCGACGCTGGTCTCTGAAGATGCGCTGTTTATACGACCCCCGCGAGGAGAATGAAAGAGGGTCGAGCGACGAAATGGAGCGATTGATCTCGCGGAAACTCTCAGGATCTGCCAGCGATTCAATACGCTCCCTGGCAGTGAGGCTATAGTGGAAACGGCAGATTGGGCAAACTCGCAGCGTAGCGTATAGATCCGAGAATGCCATGCTCTGGTCGCAGACAAGGCATATCTCGCGTATGGGAGGCTCGGTGTGTCCGTTGCGACTGCTCATAACGGAACTGACGATGCCGGTAAAGTTACGCATCATAGTACGCGCTCCCACTCCTGCGTGCTTGCACAATGCAACTGCACGCTGTTGGTCCGAAAGTTAAGGCAAGTCTCTAAGGGTTTCAGGGCGGGAGTGAGAGGTTCAAATTACCCCTCTGAAATGCTCAGAAGAGATGGAAAAGCCACTACACTGCGCTACCTATTATAACATCCCTTGACTTGGAGCCGTTACCTGCGCTGACTATGCCGTTCTCCTCAAGCTCATCCATGAGTCTCGCGGCGCGCGGATAGCCTATGCGGAGCCGTCGCTGCAACAAAGATGTGGACAGCTTAGTCTGGGTATGCGCGAGCTCCACTGCCTTGTCGAATAGAGCGTCGGTCGATGACGATACTTCGGATTCGACATCTTCGGATTCGTCCGACGTAACCGGGCGTAGGTCAACACTGGGCACCCATCCGCGCGGCGTGGTCTGCCAGAAGTCTATGAGGCGGTCAATCTCCTTGTCGGATATGAAAGCGCCCTGAGCGCGCATCGGCCTTGCTGCATCTCGCGGCAGATAGAGCATGTCGCCCTTGCCAAGCAGCTTTTCCGCCCCGTTGGAGTCCAGTATAGTGCGCGAGTCGATGTGCGACGTCACGCCAAAACTAACACGGCTTGGGAAGTTCGCCTTGATCAGTCCGGTGACGACATCCACTGACGGACGCTGCGTCGCCAGAATCAGGTGGATTCCTGTCGCTCGCCCGAGCTGTGCCAGGCGGCAAAGCGACTGCTCTACATCGAAGGCGGCGGTCATCATCAGGTCGGCAAGTTCGTCCACGACAATCAGAAGGAAGGGCATCTTGTCGTCGCGCATTCGCTTGTTGTAAGCCTCAATGTTCCTGACGCCGATCTCTTCCATCTGGCGGTAGCGGTTCATCATCTCATTGATGACGCCCTTGAGCATTCCGACTACCTCGTCCACCTCCACGACGACGGGGCACAGCAGGTGCGGGATGCCATTGTATGGGGTCAGCTCGACACGCTTTGGGTCCACCAGAAGCATGCGCAGCTCTGCGGGCGAGCGCTCCATCAGCAGGCCGGCGACGATGGCGTTCAGCGCGACGCTCTTGCCGGAGCCGGTCGCGCCCGCAATCAGCAGGTGCGGCATCTTCGCGAGGTCGAGGGCTATGTTCTCGCCGCCTGTGCCCTTGCCCAGAGCGACGGGCAGGTCGGACTTCTTCCGCATCTTCTGATATTCAGCACTCTCCATGATGGAGCGAAGTGTAACGGGAGCGGGTTCCTGATTGGGAATTTCGATTCCGACCTGTGCTTTGCCCATTACCGGCGTTTCGATTCTAAGGTTAGGGGTGCGAAGCGCGAGGGAGAGATCTTTCTCGCGTTGGAGGATGCTGTCCACCTTGACCCGCGTTTTCTGCTCCTGGCGCTTGACTATCTGCTTTCCCTTCTGATCTCGAATAGGATTGCCGAATTCGTCCTCGAGCTTGACCTGCTTGTATCTGCGGATCCATCCTGGAATTATGCCGTACATTGTGACCGTTGGGCCATACTTGATGCTTCCTATTTCCACTTCTATGTCGTAGTCTGCGAGCGTTTGGCGGATCGTTTCCGCAGTCTCGCGGATCTGGTCTTCAGGAACGCCGCGGTCCTGCACACCTTCAAGCATCTCGATTGACGGCTTCGACCACTCCGGCCTGTTCGTGCCAAGAAGGCGAACGGCAAATCCCGATCGCTCCGATTCATCCTCTGTCAGGGATGATGGCTGAGTGGCTGTAAGGTTCTCTATTTCTTGGAACTGCCCGCCGATGTCATCTTCGTCGTATTCATATCCACCGGCTTGATCATCGTCCAAGCTGTACTCGTCCACATCTGCATCGGCAATTGCAGCTCCACCGGCTGCGTGGGAGAATCCAAAGTCGAAGTCCGTATTGGCTTGCATATCGGTTTCCTCTCGTCTTCGTAGTTCGGCAACGGGCGCGTCCGTCGAATATGGACCAGGGGAAGCACGGTCAGATGCAGACTCGCTCATGGTTGACTCTATCGAGAGCGGAGCGGTGGCAACTGCCATTGCGAATTTGGACACCGGACGCCGAGAATAGTCGGCTGGATTCTCGTTTTCCGAGCCTAGCTCTGAATGACCGTAGTCTGAGATTGCATTTCCGTTGCTGCTTGCTATCCCGTCGGCTGCCTCCAAGCTTGGCTCAGGATCACGGTCTTTCCGCCGGAATTGACTGCCAACGCCTCTTGCGAGGAGCAGGACGCCGATACAGGCATAAGTGACCAGCCGCCCCGTTGCTATGGCGAGCAGAGCCGCGAATGCCGGAGACAGAACGGCGACTGCAAGGATTGCAAGCGACCCGAGCCTGAGAATCTGCTGCCAGAGCACATGTCCTGCAATCGTCTCACCAACCGTCCCTCCCAGCGAGACATACCCGTCGAGAGTGAACCAGGCGAGTGGACCTTCAAGCGGTCTGAACAGCGACAGCAGGCCGAGCGCCAGAAGTACGAACAATGCCGATGCCAGCCAGTACCTGTAGTGACGGAAAAGGCTGGGCTTGATCATCATTACGGCTACGAAGACGCCCGCCCAAATGCCGAGCGGCATCATGCCAACTCCGAAAGAAGTAGTTGTGCGCTCCTGTGCCTCCCAGAACGCTTCCGTAATGGCTTCCTTGAACCAGAAGATCACCGCGGCTACGGCAATAACCGGGACCGCAAGAAATTCGTACCAGGTTACCTTTGAAAGCAGGTGCAAAGCCTTGGAGGGGATTCCCGGCGCCTTCTGTGCCGCAGAGATCGTGCTGTTGTCCATCTGCGCCTGACCTCACCTGATGAAACAGTTGAATGCATCTCGTAAGGAGTGGGTCAGGCGACGAAATCGCCTTGTCGGACCGGATGGACATGCTCCTGTTGTCGGTTGAGCGGCCTAAATGTACTCAATCACAGTGAGAACTGTGGGACGCCTGCCGGTCTCTTTGTGCAGAAACTTGGAGATTGAATCCCTGACCCTTGCCTTTGTCTTATCTAAAGTTAAGACCGAGGAGCCCATTTCTTCTAGTAAAGTCAGTACCTCTTTTGAAGTTTTTTCAAAAAGTTCTAAGGATTCGTCCAATTCCACGAAGCCGTATGAGGCAATCTCAGGGTCGGTAAGGACCTCGCAAGTGCTTGCGCTAAGCGTTGCTGCAACGACGACAATACCCTCTCTGGCAAGTCGCCTTCGTTCGGCGAAGACGGCACTGTCCATATCCCATAAAGTTCTCCCATCGACGAAGACATGCCCTGCAGCTACTTTGTCGATGACAACGCCCTCCTCTGAAGTCAGCGCAAGGACATCACCATCTTCCAACACGAAAGTGTTTTCCTCCGGCATTCCCATCGAGCGCGCGAGCGCCGCATGCGCCACGAGATGGCGACGTTCCCCGTGAATGGGCACGAAGAACCGGGGGTTGACGAGACTGAGCATCGTCTTCAACTCTTCCTGGCTGGCGTGACCATGCACATGCACCGTGGCGATGCGACTGTATATTACGTTTGCCCCCTGGCGGAAGAGATTGTCTATAGTCTTGGCTACCGTCGTCTCGTTGCCGGGTATTGGTGACGCGGATATTACCACCGTATCTCCGTGCTCGACTTCGATGTCCCTATGTACACCGTTGGCTATTCGCACAAGGGCTGAAGTTGGTTCGCCCTGGCTGCCGGTAGCCATTATTATCACTCGATCATTGGGAAGTCGCCGCGCTTCGTTAAGCGTTACTATCGTTTCGGGCGGCGCATTGAGATACCCCATATTGGTCGCCATCTTTACATTGTTGCTCATGCTCCGGCCGACCACCGTGACCTTGCGATTGTGCCGCACGGCTGCATCTATGACCTGTTGCATACGTGAAATCAGGGAAGCGAAGGTGGCAACCATAACACGCCCGGGCGCTTCCGCGATCACCCTGTCGAGCGCCTCGCCTACCACCTGCTCCGATTCAGTGTATCCCTTTACCTCGGCGTAGGTGGAGTCTGAGCAGAGTAGCAGAGCGCCGTCCCCGGCGAGTCTTGCGATCGCGGCGAGGTCCATTGAACGCCCGTCGGCAGGAGTATGGTCGATCTTGAAGTCGCCGGTATGGATAACCGTCCCGATGGGCGTGGTTACGGCAATGCCCATGGCGTCCGGAATGGAGTGGCAGACGCGAAAGAATTCTACGTGAAAGCAGCCTAGCCTGAAAGGAAAGTGAGGCTCGACCACATTCAATCGAGCATCTCTAATGAGACCGCGCTCTCGAAGCTTCACCGAGATCAGACCGTGCGCGAGTCGTGATGAGTAAACGGGAACATCCAGCTCGGGCAGGACGAATGGGAGTGCGCCTATGTGGTCCTCGTGTCCATGCGTGATGAGAATGGCGCGAACTTTGTCCCTGTTCTCCACGAGGTATGTGATGTCAGGGATGCCAAGGTCAACGCCCGGCATGTCCTCTTCAGGGAACAGAAGCCCGGCGTCAATGACGATGATGTCCTCATCGTACTCCAGCGCCATCATGTTCTGGCCGATTTCGCCCAGACCGCCGAGGGGTACAACCTTTAGGAATGAGTCTGAATACTGCGTAATGATTAGTCCTGCACCATCTTGACTGTTAGGACCAATTATACCCCATCTTCAATTGATGATGGCGAAGTGTATTTCGCCTGCTGCCACGCTACTCTCAACTGCGCGTATATATCTGCACGCGATGGCGATTGCTTTCGGTGACGTACACGCGTCCTTCGCTATCAAGCTTGATGGACGTGGGCGCCCAGAAGAGCTTTTCTATGTGGGACGACTCCTCATGTGGATCGTCGTTGAAGAACTCGATGTCGGTCTTTGCCAGGTCCGACTTGGCGCGTGCCGCGGCCTCTTCGATATTGATCTCCAGGAAGGCGTCCGCCCACTTGGAATCGGTGGCCTCGCCTCGGAGGATCTGCACGAAGTTGCCATCTGAATCGAGGATCTGCACGCGCTCGTTGCCCCAGTCGGCGACGTAAATATAGCCTTCACCATCCACCGATACGCTGGCCGGTCTGTGGAACTGGCCGTCGCCGCGCCCCGACTCGCCGAACGCGGCTATGAAGTCGCCATCCGGTGAAAATTTCTGGATGCGGTCGTTGCGCCAGTCGGCGATGTAGATGTCGCCCTCACTATCTATATCGATGCCCCAGGGAAGGTTGAACTGTCCGTCGCCATCCCCTGCCGAGCCGAAGGAACTGATGAATTGCCCGCCTGAGGTGAACTTCTGCACTCTGCTGTTATGGTGGTCAACGACAAGAATGTTGTCATCGCCGTCCACAGCCAGCCCGGATGGACCGTCGAGTTCGCCTTCAGCGGAGCCGGCCTTGCCCCAGCTCGGGAGCGAGTCGCCTGACGCATCGAAGCGCGCGATGCGATTCAGGTACTCGCAAGCGACGTAAGTGTTGCCCGCGCTGTCTCTTGATATTGCGGTGGGCCAGATGAACTGCCCGTCGGCATCGCCGTACTCGCCAAACATATCGTAGTAAACGCTGTCAACGTCGTAGATGGTGACGCGCAGGCCGCGATTGTCGCCATCGAGAGAGCGGCTAACCGTGTAGATTTTGCCCTCGTCATCGAAAGCGGTATCCACGGGATAGTAAAAACCACGCCCCGTCATCGTTGAGAGGCCAATGGAGTGGCTGTACTTCAGGAAGTTTGTCCTCTGTGCGGTAGTCATCATTGCACCTCGTGGTCAGATTTTAGTGGGCGTCCGGTTGTCGAATGAGAATGCGGTTCAGCCTCTGCTATGTCGGTGTATTCCAGATGCGTTCAAGGTTCAGCGTGAATCCTGGAAGTTCCGGCTCGCCCGAGACCGATTTGGCGTCTTCTATGACCTCGACTTCGGCATTCGGCCTGTAGATGTACACTCGCCCAGGGCTTGCCAGCGGGTCTATCAGCCAGCCAAGCCTTGCGCCGCTGTCGATATATTCCTGCATCTTGTCGTGGAGCATACTGAGGCTGTCGGAACTTGAGCGCAGTTCAATCACAAAGTCGGGACAGATGTCGAAGAAGCCGCTGCGCCGCTCGGAGGTCAGAGCTTCCAAGCGTGAATTGCTAATCCATGAAGCGTCAGGTGAGCGGAGCGCGCCGTTGGGCAGCTTGAAGCCGGTGGATGAGTCATAGTAGCTGCCCGTTTCATCCGCCCTCGCCCATATCGTCAGATCCGCATTCAGGTCTGCATTTCGATAACCCGTATCTCCGTGGGTGGGTGGCTTAAGTATGATTTCACCTTTTGAAGTGCGCTCGATGCGCAGGATGTCATTGAGCGCGCAAAACTGCTCAAACTGCTCGTCGGTCATTTCGGTGAGCGGCTTGAACTTGATGATGAAGGGTTCGGCTTCAACCGCCTTCGATGCCTCTGCCTGTGGCGTAAGTGTCTGCGTCATTTCGCTTCCGGTTTATGCGAAGGGCATCTCGTCTCCTTTGCGCGAGGCGAGATGCCCTTCATTGTTCATTATTTTCTAGAAGACTGACAGGCGGGACGATTACTACGCCCGCTGGAATTCGTGCGAAGCGGCTACCATCTGGAACATCTGGGTGATGCGCTGCTCCGCGGACTCGCTGACGTTATCGGCGCTCACTTCCAGGTCGCCGAGATTCGCGGAGAAGTTCTCCAAGACCTCGCGCGTGTCCTCAGAGACGGCGACTACACCCATAGCGTCAAGGCAGGCATCCACAAGCCTTGCCGCTGAGATCACGCCATCGCTTTCGGAAGCGACGCGCTGAATCATTGAGCGGACGCCTGGCATGTTGGTGTCACCGACCTGCTGTGTGGCGAAGTTCAGGCGCTCGACAAGGGTGCCGGTGTCTATCCACTCCATGCCCTGATGCCAGCCCTCTACGCTCGGCGGGTTGTTGAGCTGCTGTCCCATGTATTGCATCTGCATCGCCCGGTCGAGAATCTCGCGGCGAGGCCTGCGCTCGAACTCGCCGGTCAGCCGCAACGTGCTTGCGACAAGCTCTGCGGGGCTTTTCACCCTGACAAAGCGGATGTCCTCGTCGTTCTTGAAGAAGTCTGACGTGAACAGGGTCTCAAGCATTGCGGAGATTTCGTAGCCGCTGTCGAAGTAGGCGTCCATGAGCGTCTGGATGGCTTCCTCATCCCGCGGTGGCGAGTAGGGCCAGGCGGGCACAGGCGGCTCTTCGGCCACGAAGAAGTCGTAGAGGTGCCGTGAAATGAAGCGCGCGGTGGCTTCCTGCTGGCAGATGATGTCAATGATGTCTTCGCCGTTGAAGTTGCCGGTCTGCCCCAGGAAGGTTTTCTCACCTTCGTCGTGGTCTTCCGGCTTGTACTCGAAGTGCCATGCTATTCTGCCATACGGCCATATGGAGTCTCGTTCGCCTCGAAGTGCCATGTATTCGGTGTTGCCAAGTGTCCAGCCGGTGAACGCGCGCGAGGCTTCCTTGATGTCGTCCTCGGAATAGTTGCCCACGCCCATGCTGAACAGCTCGAGAAGCTCGCGGCCGTAGTTCTCGTTTATCGCGCCCTTGTGATTGTCGTGGTTGTCAAGCCACACAATCATCGCGGGATCTCTCGACAACTCGATTAGCAGCGTCTTGAAGTTGCTCAAGCCGCATCTGCGGAACATGCGGATCTGGTCGTTGAGCACCTTGCCCTGAGTAATTTTAGGATAGCCGGTGGCGAACACGGTATGCCAGAAGAGCGCCATCTTCTCAGTCAGAGGCGCCTTCGTTGAAATCATCTTGTACAGCCAGTAGGCGGCAGGATTGACCTGCCCCATCATGCCCGACTGCTCGTGATGGTAGCGCCTGATGATGTCGTCCGGCATCGCTGATGTGTCGCTTGGATGAATCAGATCCATGACGACCTCGTCGTAACCCTTGCTTTCAAGAGCATCGAGTTCGTCCCGCGTAGCGCCGAAGCCGGCCCGGCGCATAAGGTGTGCAATCTGTTCTACTTCCTGCGTCGTCTTGACAACCATAACGCCCTCCTCGCGGACTTCTATATGAACTCTGAAACTGCTGAAGTGCCCACGATGTTCAACCTGTGTGGGATGGGCGCAGTATAGCACATGAATGCCGTCTTTTGGCAATCAGTCAATTGGCATTTCGAGCCGATAACGACCGTCTCCTCAGGCAAGTCAGACAAGTTGCGGAACGGTGATGAGATGCCCGCTATCAGGGTAGTTGCATGCTGTGCTCCTGAACGCAGCTCCGCGTTTTACCTTGCCAGCGATTACAAGTATAATTCGCCCATCAACCGCGTCACCCGTTCATCAACCCACCTAATGGCGAAAGGAGACACCAGCATGCAGTTCGGATTGCTATACGAGACGCAGCGCCCATTCGAGGGCACTGAAATCGACTGGAACACCCTATACAAGGAAACTCTTGAGCAGTGCGAACTCGCAGATCAAGTAGGCTTTGACGCGCTGTGGTTCGTGGAGCACCACTTCCTGACCGGCTTCTCAGGCTCACCCTGCCCTGAAGTCCTTTTCGGGGCACTCAGCCAGATAACGAAGCAAATTCGCATTGGCTTCGGCGTGTCCATCCTGCCGCACGCGCACCCGGTACGCATCGCAGAGCGCGTTGCGATGGTTGACCAGCTCACCGACGGGCGAGTGGAGTTCGGCACCGGTCGCTCGAACGCATACGAGCAGTTGGGACTAGGTGTTGACCCGCGAGACACCCGCGAGATGTGGAGCGAGTCGCTGTCCATGTTGCCCAAGATATGGCAGTCCGACGAGTACGAGTACGAGGGCAAGTTCTGGAATGTGCCGTCCCGCCGCGTGCTGCCGAAGACCTACCAGAAACCTCACCCGCGAATGTATGTGGCTTGCACGTCTGAGGACAGCTTCAGGCTTGCCGCGCACAATGGCATCGGGGTGCTATCGTCGGCCTCTTATGCCGTGGATGTGCTGAAAGACAAGGTGAACATTTACCGCGACGCGCTCAAGGACGCCGAGCCTGCTGGCGCATTCATCACCAACTTCTGGGGCAACAACGTGCATGGCTTCTGTGACGAGGACGACCAGTACGCCAAAGAACTTGCTGCCGAGTCCATGAAGACTTTCTTCGGGCCGGATAAGCCGTACATCCAGGGGCGCATCGGCGCTTACGAGCAGCTTCTGCAGGACTGGGGCGGCGTGCCCGACCACCTGCAGGCAGACTTCGGGCGCTGGCTGCGACAGTCGGACGAGGAGCACAAGGAACTTGCCTCCGAAGTGGGTATTTCGCTGGATAGCGGCCCCGGCGCAGCGAGGGCGGCAATCGCCGAACTGGACGCCAACGTGCTTGCGGACCGCGGCGTCATCATCGCGGGCAACCCGGAAAGCTGCCTGAAGACCATCAAGATGTACGAGGAAATCGGTGTGGACCAGGTACTGATGATTATGCAGACCGAGACGATCCCACACGAAAAGGTGATGAGTTCCATCGAGATGTTCGGCAAGCACGTCATCCCCGAAGCGCGAAACGGCGCGAAGGACAAGCTGGAAGCGGTGATGGCAGCGGACTAATCGAACTGTTCAACCACCAGTTGTCTGTGCAACGGATATCAGTTTCGGATTCCCTGCCGGATAGCTGAATTGTGACAACCTAAATCTGATACCTGCAAGAAGGAGAAATACCTATGCCCAAGTTCGTGTTTATGCCCCCTCAGGACGATGAAAGGCGAATGTTCGCCGCCCGTCTAGCGGATACGATGGCCGACTACGACGTCGCCTCCCCGGAGACGGACGAGGAAGCGCTCAGGGAAATCCGCGATGCCGACGCAGCTTACGGATGGGTCCCGCCGGATGCTCTCAGAGTTGCCGGGAAACTGAGTTGGGTGCAGAACGCGGAAGCCGGGCCATTCTACGGATACTACTATCCCGAGATAATCGAGCATCCGCTCACGATGAGTAATCCGCGTGGCATCTACTTCGACCACATCTCGCACCACATCCTGATGTTCCTGCTGGCTCTGTCTCGTGGACTGCACTGGTACATGGACGCGCAGAGGCGAAGGGAGTGGGACAAGGACGCGCGCAAGTCGCCGTACATAGACCTCGCGGGCGCTGTCGCGCTGATTAACGGGGTCGGGGGCATCGGGCACGAGACTGCGCGGCTGTGCAACGAGCTTGGCATGGAAGTCATCGGCATCGAGCCGCGACGGGAGTTCGACCTGCCTTATGTCGAGTTCCACACGCCGGACGAACTGGACAATGTTCTGCCAAGAGCGGACTTCGTCATTACCACCGTCCCGCACACGCCGGAGACGGAGTTCACCTTCAACGCCGCTCGGTTCAGCCTCATGAAGAACACTGCCTATTTCATCAACATCGGTAGAGGCATGGTTTGCAAGATAGACGACCTCGCCGATGCCGTTGAGAACGGCGAGATTGCGGGCGCGGGCTTGGACGTGTTCGAGCAGGAGCCACTGCCATCCGACCACAAGCTCTGGGGTTTGCCGAACGTCATTATGACGCCGCACGTCGCCGTAAGGGACGCCGGCAACATCCCTGACAGGCGCTTCGAGATAATCCTCGAAAACGCCCGCCGCTTCGCCGCCGGTGAGGAGCTGTACAACGTGGTTGATAAGACGAAGTGGTACTAAAAGCAGTATTGAGACAGTACGAACTTTTGGGAGAACTTCGATGCCAGAGACGATAAAAGCCGCCGAACTGCCGATGGTGGGTATCTTCAACAACAATTATCGCTTTGAGATACCTGACTATCAGCGTCCATATTCCTGGACTACGGAGGAAGTAGGCGAACTGCTCGACGACCTTATGTATGCTGTGGGTCAGTCTAATGATTTGACTAACGCCTCTCCCTACTTCTTGGGCAGCGTGGTCATTATCAAGAACGACACTACACCTAAAGCAGAGATAATTGATGGACAGCAGCGTATTACGACATTGACGATAATGCTGTGTGCATTGCGAGAACTTACTTCCGACGCAGAACGGCGGATCACGCGGCACAGTTATATTCGTGAACGAAGTGACCCTGATGCCGGCATTGAAGGACGCTATCGCCTTAGTATTCGTGAGCGGGATAGAGAGTTCTTTCAAAGCAACATTCAAGAAAGAGACAAACTAAAGGATTTTGTAAATCATCCTCAGATGAACTTGCCTGAGAGTCAGCAAAGGATGTTTGAGAATGCCAAATTCCTTTGGGATGAAATCTCGAAAATTGATGAGAGTAGCCGTAATGCCCTTATGGCTTACATCATCCAACATTGCTATCTTGTGATAGTCTCGACGACTGATCAAGCATCTGCTTATCGCATCTTCTCTGTTCTTAATGACAGAGGGCTTGATTTGTCTCCAACCGACATTCTCAAGGCGCAGATAATCGGGAGCATCGAAAACGAAAGCACGGTTGCATATACAAAGATTTGGGAAGATGAGGAAGAAGACCTTGGTCGTGACGGCTTTAGGGAGCTTTTCGCCCATATTCGTATGATTCACTTGAAGAACAAGATGCGTAGCGCTTTGCAGGATGAGTTCTGGGGAGGTGTGTTACAGGCGAAGAAGGGAGAAGAATTATCTTCTGCAAAGGCAAAGTCGTTTATCGACAAAGTGCTCGAACCATACTCTGATGTGTACGAGGAAATCATCACATCATCATTCCAACGGCAGGGTGATTCTGACAACGAGAGAATCAACAGATACCTAAGTCACCTGAACCGATTGGACAATTTCGACTGGATTCCTCCAGTATTAGAATACTTCATACGCAACGAAAACAATCCCGGCGCGCTTGTTCAGTTCATCCAGGACCTTGAACGGCTGGCGTATGGAATGTTCATCAGGCGCGCGAACATCAATGAGCGCATAAATCGATACGCGGACATTTTGCGGGTAATCCAAAATGGCGAAGAACTATTCGAGGATGATTCAGTCCTGCAACTTCGTGCCGAAGAAAAATCAGCCATTCTTCAAGCCTTAAATGGAAATGTGTATTCCCAATTGCGGGTTAGAAGGACCCTCTTGTTGCGACTTAACAGTCTACTGACGGAAGGTGGCGTGGCTCACGAACATCCCATTATAACTATTGAGCATGTATTGCCTCAGAACCCCCCAAAGTGTTCGCAATGGATTGAATGGTTCCCAGATGACGAGCTGAGAAATCTGTGGACACATAGACTGGCAAACCTCGTTCTGTTGTCGCGTAGGAAAAACTCAGCAGCGAACAATCGTGAGTTCAACGACAAGAAAGTGACATATTTCTTGACCAAGGACGGTGTTTCTCCCTTCGCGGTCACCACACAAGTAGTTGCGGAAGAAAAATGGACGCCGAAAGTCCTTGAACGTCGCCAGGAATATCTGATTGACGCTTTGAAGAAAGAATGGCGTCTCGACTGACGCACTTTCGGGAGAAAAATGAAAATCACATCCGTCACCGCCATACCCGCGTCCGCTGCACCTCGCGGTCAGGCGCGCAACTATATGTTCGTGAAGATCGAGACCGACGAGGGTATCACCGGCTGGGGTTAGGCTCTCCTGAACTACTAACTGGCGCGCTGGTTCGCGCAGCACCTCGATGGCAGCGAAACCTATGGTACGCGCCCACCGGAGACGCCTTTGTGCATAAGCGCTGAACTCCCGGTACCTTCGCAGTGAGCGCCAGGGGAAGCTTTGAGAAAGGCTGACGCAATGCCCTATTTCGCTTCGCTCGCGCTGCTTCTGGCTATACGGTATCCAACGCGCGGCTCGGCAAGAATGTACTTGGGGTTGCTTCCGCCGTCGCCAAGCTTCCTGCGGAGTCTTCTGATATGCGTGCGTAGTGTTCGTACATCAGGCGATTTGTGGGGAGGCCATACTCTGCGAAGGAGGTGGTCGTGAGTTACGACTCGACCACGGTTAGCCGAGAGCTCATATAGAATCCTGTACTCTGTCGCCGTCAAGTTCAGCGTGCGTTCGGCTATGGTTACACGGCGTTCAGCATGGTCGATGTGCAGATCACCCACCACATACGGTTCCGAGGGCTCCAACTGACTTGCTGCATTTCGCCTTCTAAGAGCGGCCCTAACTCTGGCCACTAGTTCGGTGGGAGAGAATGGCTTTACTATGTAGTCGGAAGCTCCCCTACTGAAAGCTTGTGCGATTATCTGGTCGCGCCCATAGGCGGAGACGAAGATCACCGGCACGTCAGCGATTCCTAACATCTCTCCCATTAGCTCTATTCCGTCTGATCCAGGCAGCATGAGGTCCAACAGGACGAGGTGAGGTCGATTCGCCACCAACAGTATGAGTGCTTCCTCGGCGGATGCCGTAACGATAGGTGTATAGCCGGAGTCCGTCAATGCACTACGGATATACATTAGTGTTTGAGGATCGTCGTCCACCACGAGAATCGGTTCGCGGCCCTTGGATTCTTCGGGGAACCGTGTCAAAGGCGTATCTATATCAACTATGGTCACCTCGGCGGTAGGAATGGTAAAGGTAAACCGCGCCCCAAGACCTGCTCCCTCGCTCTCAGCCCAGATGCGACCGCCGTGAGCCTCGACAATTCCCTTGCAGATGGCCAGTCCGAGACCAGTATCCCCTCCCTGGCCATCATACCTGGCCTGCGAGAACTTCCTGAACAGATGCGGCAACTGCTCCTCGGGGACACCTCGACCTTCATCTGTAACCGAGACTGCGATGTGGATGCCATCCTGAACTGCGCTTACTCTGATAACGGAGTCATCAGGAGAGTTCCTTGCGGCATTCGACAACAGATTGTTGATGACCTGTACGATTCGCCGCCTGTCTGCCAGCGCCATTGGCAACCTTCTTGCGACATCTATGTGAAGATTCTTCCTTCCCCCTCCGCTCAAAAAGGTGTTTCTTGCCCTATCCACCAACACTGCGACATCGGTTGGTTCGGCGCTAATAGGTAGCGTACCGGTTTCAATACGCGCCACGTCCAGGAGGTCTCCGATCAGATCCCGCATGTTGTCCGACTGATCAACTATGATACGAAGGAATTGTCGGAGCTCAGCCGGGTCCAGTCCTGACGATGCGTCCAATACCGTGGTCGCCGAGCCTCTGATCGAGGTCAAGGGCGCTCTCAGCTCATGGCTAACCATTCCAAGAAATTCGGCTCGCATGCGCTCCATTTCCTGCAGGGGCGCCATGTCCTGTAACGTAACTATGACCGAGTCCACCTCGCCGTCATCAGTCCTTGTAGGAGTTACATTGATCAGAACGCTGATGCTTCGTCCGTCTGGCACTTCCATGACGATTTCTTCCGCTAGGACAGTCTCCCCGATGCGCAGAAGCTCAGCAATCGGGGACTCTTGAAGGGAAATCTCACGCCCGTCGGCGCGCTTGAAGCTAATTACTCCTAGGAGTTGCTCAGGCGTCTGGCCAGGATTTCGGAGGATATCGACCATCCTCAGGGCTTCCTGATTGAATGACTTCGGATTCCCAGTCGTAGCATCGAAGACCACTACCCCGACAGGAGATGTGTCAATCAGCGTCTCCAAGTTGGCTCTGGCCATCCTCTCCTCTCGGTGCTGGCGAGCGTTCGAGATTGCCAATGCCGCTTGGGTGGCGAAGAGCGCCAGTATTTCTTCATCCTCGTGCGTGAACTCCTGGCCGAGTTCCTTCTCGGCCAGATAGATGCTGCCGACACGTTCGCCCCTGTGCAGAACGGGAAACGCCAGGAAGGACACTTTCTCGCTCACGTCAATAGGAGGGCGCAGTTCTGGGAGTCCCAACGACCGAATGTGCGTGAGTAGATCAGGAATACGCAGGGGACCAGGGAGCCTACTCAGATACTGGAAATGCTTGGGCCAGTTCGGGATGTTCCATAGCCTGTCCGACTCCTCTACGGTCATGCCTGAAGAGAGGAAGTCTTCCGCAATCCCATCATCACCGTGCAGGGCAATGACTCCATAACGGGCACCAGTGAGAGACCGCGCAGAATCAAGCACTCCTTGCAGTACGGAGTTGAAGTCAAGGTCTGCCGTGATGCGGAGACTGGCCTCACTCAATCGCGAGAGACGATCCCGCAGTGCCCGAATCTCCTGATCTCGCATGTCTGGTTCCGTCAATTGATCACCTTGTCACGACTTCTTCCAAAATGACGGTGGACGATTGGCCAGCCAGTCGTCATAGGCCGTGTATGAGCAATTGTACTATTTTCAGGCTGCGCACACCAAATCGTAATCGGTCGGCACCCTGTGTCACTCATGCGTTACCGTAATTCCGGGACCAATTTATGAAAGAAACTCTAAGAACTTTATGAGAAAAGTATCAGAAAGAAAATAAACGGCAGAGATAATGGAGGCTGAGAACTCGGACTATGGGTTTGATTTGAGTTGGGAGTGTCGTGCTTTGGGTTGTTGTTGACTGGCTTCCGTACGGCTCGTAGATCTTTTCGTAGGGAGCCTACTTGCCTTTTCATCGGATAGCATCATCTCCTCTTGATTAGTTTATAGTCCGAGCTTTTAGCCTCCATTATACAAGGAGTCTACCTTCAATGAAGTCCAAAGTCAGATCTGCAGTAGTCCTGACCATGTCTGAGGTGGACCCAATAAATCGGACAGGTGGGTAAGAGAGATGCCCGCTCCCAGAATGAAGGAAGAAAAGGAGCAGGAAAATGAAGCAGAGCAGGAAGAATCACAGCCCGGCGTTCAAGGCCAAGGTGGCGCTGGCCGCCCTCCGGGGAGAAGAGACCGTAGCACAGCTGGCCAGCCGGTTTGAAGTTCATCCCACGCAGATTCATGCTTGGAAGAAGGCCCTGATCGAGGGAGCGCCCGAGGTCTTCGGCAAAGGCAGCGCAAAGGCGGATAGGGAGCAGGAAGCGCTGACCGCGCATCTGTACCAGCAGATAGGGCAACTCAAGGTGGAGCGGGATTTTTTGTCGGGGAAGTCAGGGCTATGAGCCGGCGCAGGCGTCTGGCTATGGTGGATCGAGGACACCCCGGGCTCTCAGTAGTGAAACAGTGTCGTCTGTTGCAGCTCAGCCGTTCGGCGGTGTACTACCGAACGAGGCAGACCAAGTCTTCTGACCGGCAGTTGATGGCCGGGATGGACCGGCAGTACCTGAAGACTCCCTACTACGGTTCTCGAAGGATGACGGCGTGGCTTCGGACCCAGGGACATTGGGTCAACCGAAAGCGGGTGCAGAGGCTGATGCGGTCAGTGGGCCTGGAGGCGATCTACCGCAAGCCCAACACCGGCAAGCCCGCGCCGGGACACAGGATATACCCTTACCTGCTGAAGGGAGTGGTAGTCGACAGGGTCAATCAGGTCTGGGCGGCGGACATCACATACCTGCCCATGTCCCGGGGCTTCCTGTACCTGGTGGCCATTATGGACTGGCACAGCCGGTACGTGCTGTCCTGGAGGCTCTCCAATACTCTGGATGTGGACTTCTGCATCGATGCCCTCAAAGAGGCTTTGAGCAAGGGACAGCCGGAGATCTTCAACACCGACCAGGGAAGCCAGTTCAGCAGTGAAGCCTTCAGTGGGTTGCTGCTGGAGCGTGGGATCAGGGTCAGCATGGATGGCAAGGGCAGATACCTAGACAACATCTTTGTGGAGCGTCTGTGGCGGAGCGTGAAGTACGAGGAGGTGTATCTGAAAGCTTATCGAAATGGCAGTGAAGCGAGGCGGGGAATCGGCGCATATCTGGACTTTTACAATCGAGAGCGGCCACACTGTCAACGCCAAGCTGCTTTTGTGCGTTTTCGCCAACTTAGATTTGACCCACCCTCGTCCTTTTACACCTCTACAGGTGTCTCCTCCGATGTTGATGTCATCAGCCGGTGCGATGTAAGCAGACCGGCTTGGCGCTTGTCCTTTAGCCTGTAACTCTCGCCGCGGATGTTGATGACGTGACTGTGGTGCAGCAGCCTGTCGAGGATCGCAGTGGCTATCACGGTGTCCCCCAACAGTTCTCCCCAGTCTGCGAAGCCCTTGTTCGACGTCAGTATGATGCTGCCCTTCTCGTATCTCGCAGACACCAGGCTGAAGAACGCAGTAGCCGACTCCCTGTCGTATGGCCAGATGCCGAACTCGTCCACTATCAGCACCTTGGGCGACAGGTACACGCGCATACGCCGGTCCAGCCTGTGCTCTGCTCTCGCCTTCCTCAGATCCTCCATCAGGTCGTATGCACGGACGAAGTAAGCGCCGTACCCGTTCTCTATCGACTTCAGAGCAAGCGCCACCGCAAGGTGTGTCTTACCCACTCCGGGAGGTCCCAGCAGCAGGAGGTTCGATGCTTCCGCCACGAAGGCGAGTGTGGCGAGCTCCTTCACCTGCCTCTCGTCTATCGAGGGCTGGAAGCCGAAGTCGAACTCCTCCAGAGTGCGCCTGAAGGGCAGATGTGCCAGGCGCGTCCTGGTGGTCATGTAGCGCTCCCTGCGAGCGGTTACCTCCACTCCCAGCAGGTCGGCGAGCATCTCAGGATACGGCAGTTGCTTCCTTGCCGCGTCGTCCAGTCTGCTGTCCAGTACCTCCATAGCCTGTGTCATCCCCAGTGTCTCCAGGTGACTGCGTGCCTGTTCCAGAGCTATCATCGCACACCTCCGTCGGCTAGCAGCTGGTAGATGTCCAGCGATCGACGCTCCACTTGCTGAGCTGACACCTGCACCGCCAGCGCCTCACGCTTGGGGCTCTGGTCCCCGTTCACCAGTCCGTCCCACTGACCGGGCAACGTCAGCCGCTGTCCGCGCCTGTGTGCCCTCGGATGCACCGCCAACCTCTCATCACCGCTCCATATCTCCACCATCCCGGCGCTCACTCCCACCTGCACCGTGCTCCCTGACCAGGACCACGGCACTCCGTAGCGCGATCCGTCCCAGTTAACGTATCCGTCCCTGCCCACCTTGCGGTCCTCGCGTAGGTACACGCCCAGGGTTGAACGCTCCGGCAGCGCACCGAGACTGCTGCGCTCGATGCCGAGCATCGCCTTCGGCACTCGACCGGTCGTGCCGTGTACTCGCTCGTTGGCGATTTCGCCACACCAGGCCAGTGCCTGCCGGTTCAGGTCGGCGTCATCGCCAAAGCGCACCGACGGCCAGAAGTTGCCCTTCACGTACTTCACTCCACTCTCGACCTTGCCCTTGGTCTGCGCCCGGTACGGCTTGCACAGCCTCAGCTCAAAGCTCACCCTGCGCGCGAAGTCCAGCATCCGACTGTTCCACTCGTGGTCGCCCTCCTCGTCACGCTCAATCACCACCACCTTGGCGTTGTCGTACAGGCAACGTCTCGGCTCTCCGCCGAAGTAGTCGAAGGCGTTCAGATGACACCGGATGAACGTCGGAACATCCGCACGACGCACGAACTCCGCGTAGATCGCACGCGAGAAGCCCAGCACCATCACGAACACCCACATACGATGCTTGCGCCCGTCCTCTCCCTCGTAGCTGACCACTCCCCAGTCCACCTGCGCCTGCTCGCCGGGCGCTGTCTCGAACCGTACCGTCGCCTTCGGCTGTCTCGGCCTGCGCCTCGGATGCACGTAGTTCTTCAGTGTCGTGTAGCCACCGTCGTAGCCCAGCGCCTGTATCTCACGCAGCAACACCACGCAGTTCTCAAGCCCTTCCGCCAACCTGACGTCTATGTAGCCGGCGTACGCATCCAGCTTCGATCCACGCTTCGACCGGGCCGTGGGCTTCGGAACCCCCGGTGAGCGCACGTACTTGCGAACCGTGTTCCTCGATATGCCGAGATCGTCTGCTATCCCGTGTATCGACCTCCCCTTGCCCTTCAACTCGTAAAGCTCTCTCACTGTTCTACCCCCTAACATTAGGCCAGGCACCTCCTGTCGGTTGTTCCGACAAAGATGCACTCCGTTTAGGGGTGGGTCAATTCCAACTTGGCGATTTCGCCCATTTTAATCTTGGCGCTAACACTTCTGGCAGCTACCCATCCATCCGCCCGCCTTTGGGTCAATCCAAGACGATGCAAGCATCTCTCTGATTGCTCCGTCAACACCGGGCACGTATGCAATAATCTTCGCCGCACAGGCGGAATTGTCGGGTGGATACGTGATGTCTGCGACACACTGGCCCTCCGGACGGCCAAGGTGGAATAACGGTGACGATGTTGCGGCCTGGTCAGACGCTCAGTTCGACTTCGCCATTGCCAACGGCTATGTCAGGGCACCTCAGTACGGCTGGGGACAGCCGACCAATCACTTCGGTGCGGCAGCTGTAAAGGTCGTCGTGACCTCTGAGACTGAGCCGCCGGCCGTCTCCTGTGAGGAGACGCTCACGGGTGACAATGTGGTGAGCGGCAGTTGGAGCAGCGACTGTGCATCAGAGAACCGATCCGGCAGGAATGCTCGTTACTATAACTTCACGCTCACACAAGCTGCCGAGGTAAGCATCACTCTGGAGTCGTCTGTGGACACCTATCTGTTCCTGCTTGATGGCTCTGGCCGTGTACTGGATGAGGACGACGATGATGACGACAATCTGTTCACGCTTGCATCGCCCACGGACTCCGGCCTGAGAAGAACGCTGACGGCGGGCACTTACACCATCGAAGCTACGACCTACAGCACAGGAATCACGGGTCTGTTCACCCTGACCGTGAACGGCATCGGGTCTGTCACGCCACCGCCGCCGGCCGTTTCCTGTGAGTCGATACTCACGAGAGACACCACGGTGAGCGACAGATGGAGCAGCGGCTGCACATCGGAGAACCGCTCCGGCAGTTACGCTCGTTACTACACCTTCACGCTCACGGAAGCTGCCGAGGTAAGCATCACGCTGGAGTCGTCTGTGGACACCTATCTGTTCCTGCTTGATAGCTCTGGCCGTGTGCTGGATGAGGACGACGATGATGATGACAACTTGTTCACACTTACGTCGTCCACGGACTCCGGCCTGAGAAGGACGCTGTCGGCAGGCACCTACACCATCGAGGCAACGACCTACAGCACAGGAGTCACGGGACTGTTCATCCTGACCGTGAACGGCATCGGAGCCCGCACACCACCTGCCGTCTCCTGTGAGGAGACACTCACCTCTGACGGTGTGGTGAGCGGCAGTTGGAGTAGCGACTGCGCATCGGAGAACCGCTCCGGCAGTTACGCTCGTTACTACAACTTCACGCTCACGGAAGCTGCCGAGGTAAGTATCACGCTGGAGTCGTCTGTGGACACCTACCTGTTCCTGCTTGATAGCACTGGCCGTGAGCTGGGTGAGGACGATGATGATGATGACAACTTGTTCACACTTGCTTCGTCCACGGACTCCGGCCTGAGAAGAACGCTGCCGGCAGGCACCTATACCATCGAGGCAACGACCTACAGCACAGGAGTCACGGGACTGTTCACCCTGACCGTGAACGGCATCGAGTCCGTCACTCACCCCACAGCTGACGGCGATTATGATATCGATAACGACGGTCTCATCGAAATCTCAGTATTGGAGCAGCTTAACGCAATTCTCTGGGACCTGGACGGCGACGGCATTGTGGACAGTTCCATCGCTGACCCACAATCTTATCTGGCGGCGTTCCCAGATGCAGTGACAGGTATGGGCTGTCCGAGCAGCGGTTGTACGGGATACGAGTTGAGCCGTGACCTGGACTTTGATGACCCTGAAAGTTATGCCTCCGGATCAATAAATACGAACTGGACACAAGGAAACGGATGGCTGCCCATTAACGGCGTTGACTCCAGATTCTCCGCAATATTCGATGGGAACACACACACGATCTCTAATCTCTACATCAATAGGAGTGCAAACGGTATCGGCTTGTTCGGAGCAACCATAGGGTCCAGTGTCATTAAGCGAGTAGGAGTGCTCGATGTGGACGTCACGGGCGGATCTTACGTTGGCGGACTGGTGGGACAAAACTGGGGCACGATCACCTCAAGTTATTCCACGGGCAGCGTAAAAGGCTCGGGTGGATTCCTGGCGAAGAATGACTATATTGGAGGGTTAGCGGGTTCTAACGGATTGGTAACTCTTCGCGGGTCGACAACTTTCCTTGGCGGCACAATCGCCGATTGTTACTCCACCGCAGGCGTAGAAGGGAATAATCTGATAGGCGGGCTGGTTGGGCACAGCTACGGCAGGGTAGTCACCAGCTACGCCACAGGCGCAGTAAAGGGGGGTGATGAGATAGGAGGACTGATTGGTGCCACAAATGATATCGGCATCCTCAACAACATCCTCTTGGAGTTCGACCCATCCAAAAATGGCAGAATCATTTCCAGTTACGCCACTGGCAGCGTGGAGGGCGACAGTAATATAGGCGGGTTGGTAGGAGAGATCAATGTCGACCCGGGTATCGGCATCGTCGGAAATGTGGATGCGATCTCAAGTATTGAAACCAGCTATGCCACAGGCAGCGTGCAAGGGAATGAGAATATAGGTGGGCTGATCGGAAAACTAGCCCCAGGGCGCTTCCTCGTGGGTACAGTTGTAAAAATTGAAGCTAGCTACTGGGACTATTTGACTACGGGCCAGAGCTCAGGAATAGGTCTAATCGATGACGCAAGTCCTAGTGGGGCGTTGCTTGTAGAAGGGAAGACTACCGAAGAGTTGCAGTCATCAACCGGTTATAGCGGCATCTATGCAACATGGGACGATGAAGGAGATGTCTGGGATTTCGGCACACCCACACAATATCCGGCGCTTAAGGCGGATATCAACGGTGACGGAACAGCGACATGGGAAGAGTTCGGCGATCAACGATAGCAGGTTCATCAACTGAGCATCGACATTAGTGTAGGATATAATGTATCCAAATGTCCTGTTCCTATCTGAACACCACCAGGATGCATCTGGTGGGGGGTACAGACTTCGCCAGGCATTGCTCTCAACGCGCTGAACCACTTATTTTTCAGGAAGCGTCTTCTGGCTCCGACGCTGCAGAGGTCCGGGGCCTGGGCATGCGGTAGCCGACACGGGGCTGTGCAAAGATGTACTCTGGGTTGTCGGCTTTGTCGCCGAGTTTGCCCCGGAGCCGCTTCACATAAGTCCGGACACTGCCCCTTCCACCGGAGTGGTCCCGGCCCCACACGCGTTGCAGCAGCGTTTCGTAGGTCAGCACGCGTCCGGCGTTCGCCGACAGCTCGAAGAGCAGATTGTACTCTGTGGGCGTCATATGGACCATATGCCCGGCGACGCTCACCTGCCGCTCGGCGTAATTTATGACCAGATCGCCCAGCACGAAGGGTTCCGGCAGCTCGTCCAACGCGGGAGCGAGCCGACGGCGCAAGGCCCCACGCACCCTGGCCACCAACTCGGTGGGCGAGAAGGGCTTGACCATATAGTCGGAGGCTCCCGCGTCTATGGCCTTCGCGACGGTCTCGTCTCGCCCATAAGCTGAAATAAAGACGACCGGCACCTCGACAATCTCGGTGATGCTCTTCATCAGCTCGATTCCGTCGCTGCCGGGCAGTATCAGGTCCAGCAGCACCAGGCGGGGCCGTTCGCTCTCGATCATGCGGAGGGCATCGTCCGGATCGGTCGTAACCACAGGTGTGTAGCCTGCTCTGGCGAGGGCATCGCGAACATATTGGAGGGTAGCCGGGTCGTCATCCACTACCAGTATCCGGTCCTGGTTTCCGGCCACATTCTGCACCACGCCTCTCGCTTCGGGACTCTCGGCCGCCACACCGGCACCACCCGCCACTGGTAGAGTAAAGGTGAACGTGGCGCCAAGTCCCACACCGTCGCTCTCGGCCCAGATGCGACCTCCGTGAGCCTCCACGATCCCCTTGCAGATCGCAAGACCAAGGCCGGTGTCCGGAGCCTGTCCTTCCCGGTCTTTGCCTTCGGGCCGGGAGAACTTCCGGAATAGCAGCGGCATTTCATCCGGCGACACTCCACGGCCCTCATCGGTCACCGATATTGCGACACTGTCGTCCCGCAGCGAAGCTTTGACGCGAATTGTGGAGGAATCGGAAGAGTATCTCCCTGCATTTGTCAGAAGGTTACACAAGACCTGCACGATGCGCCGTCGGTCCGCCATCACCCATGGCAGGTTCAACTCCATATCTATGGTGATGCTTCTGCGGCCTCCTCCGGTCAGGAAGGTGTTCCTGGCTTCTTCTACCAGAGGTCCCACCTCGACAGGTCCCGGAGCCACTGGCAATGTGCCGGTCTCGATGCGGGCCACGTCCAGCAGGTCGCTGATCAGGTCCCGCATCCGTTCTGTCTGAGTCTTGATTATGCGGATGAACTGCACCATCTCGGCGGAGTCCAGGGAGTTGAAGGACTCCAGCAGGGTGTCGGCCGATCCCTTGATCGAAGTGAGTGGGGTTCGCAACTCATGGCTCACCATCCCCAGAAACTCGGCTCGCAGCCTCTCCATCTCCTTAAGGGGCGTCATGTCCTGTAGGGTCACGACCGCCGACTCCACCTCGCCTTCCTCCGTGAGCATCGGCGTAACGTTGACCAGGACGGCGATCGACCTCCCGTCGGGCACGGAGAGGATCAGTTCCTCCGCCCGCAGTGTCTCACCGGCGCTCAGAAGCTGAGCCATGGGCAGTTCGGCCAGCGACACCTCCCGGCCGTCGTTCCAGCGGACGGTCAAGGTCTCCAGCAGTTGCTCAGGGGGCTGGTCCGGGTCGGTGAGCCCGTCGACCATCCTCCTGGCCTCCCGGTTGAACGACACCGGCGCCCCCGTCCCGCCGTCGAAGACAGCTACCCCCACCGGCGAGGTGTTTATCAGCGTTTCGAGTTCGGCTCGCGTGCGCTGCTCTTCGCGGTAGCGCCGCGCGTTGGCGATGACCAGGGCAGCCTGCGCCGCAAACATCACCAGCGTGTCCTCGTCATCCCTGCTGAACTCCCCGCGACTCTTTTCCCT
Source organism: Dehalococcoidia bacterium (assembly GCA_965203955.1). Taxonomy (GTDB): domain Bacteria; phylum Chloroflexota; class Dehalococcoidia; order Lucifugimonadales; family JADFKI01; genus Bin90. The sequence goes on from OZ241923.1 coordinate 2,174,760, forward strand.
GCCCAGAAGTATGTGTCCCACACTCACCCTCTGATGGCGAATGGGCGCTGCAAGAAAGGCTCCCACCGGCAGTGGGTGTCGCCCTGGCATGCCCAGCGACTCTGAGTAATCGTAGTAATCCGGGGTTCGCAACGGCTCAGTCAGGGTGCTCAGATAGCCGTAGTACTGGTCTATATCCGTAGCATCCACCATCTGCCTGCGCTCATCGGGAGTTATCCCGGAAGTCAGGAAGGCATCCGGCTGTCCTGATTCGTAGAGTGTGGTGATCGTGCCGTATTGTGCGCCGGTAAGTTCGGTCGCGCTGTCGATGACCTGCTGAAGAACGCTCTCGTAGTCCAGGTTGTCGTTGATTCGCAGCGTCGCCGCCGCGAGGCGGGACAGACGGTCATCGAGAGGTTCGGTTTCAGGAGAGGAAGTCTTGGATTTGTTCAATTAACATACCTCATTTGAATTCAGATCAGCGGCCAACTGCCTCAGCACGACAAACGGCCTGCAGAGGGAGTCATGTGTAGCACACTCCCGAACGCATCAATTGTACCTTTCCTACAAAAAGTTCACCATATTGACATCGCTAATCGGCTTCTTTTCCACTGAATATTCACAGTGACGTGCTATGTTGCATCTTGGTTAGCCCTGCACCAGGGGAGGTACATACTGGAGGCTTGAATTGAGTTCCATCACCAATCGCAATATGTCTGGAAAGGCTCTTGGACTGGTTCTGTCCATAGCAATGTCGATGGTGTTGCTTTCCACGTTGCTGCTTGCAGGCGATGCCGGACGTGTGCAGGCACAGGCAACGAGTGACTGCTCGAATGGCGTTGCCGTGCCCGATCCCGACGACAATCCCGGTCTGGTAGCGGACTGCGAGGCGCTGCTCGCGGCTCGGGACACACTGGCGGGTACTGCCTCCCTAAATTGGTCTCCAAATCTCCTGATAAATGCTTGGGACGGCGTCGCTCCTGCTGGATCGCCATCGCGTGTGTACGTCTTGCATCTAACGGCCAACGTTGACACTAAGGGGAAAGCGTTGACCGGCCAGATCCCTTCTGAATTGGGTAGGCTCACTGGCTTGAGGCGCATGTTCCTTGGCAATCCGACTAGGGTTTGTTCCGAAAGTGGATGCCGAGATATTGAAGATTCCGAGCATAACCGGCTGACGGGCCCAATCCCTCCAGAACTGGGCAACCTCACAAATCTTGAGAAGCTGTACTTGTTCGGCAACCAATTGAGCGGTGAAATACCGTCGCAGATCGGTAACCTTACGAACCTTAGTGACCTTCAACTACAAGACAACCAGTTGAGTGGCGCCATCCCTGCTGGAGTGGAGAATTTATCCAACCTGACGAAGCTCTTCCTGAGCGACAATCAGTTGAGTGGCGCGATCCCTCCGGCGCTGGGTAACTTGTCTAACCTGACCTCGTTGCTCCTTTCCGGAAATCAACTAAGCGGGTGTGTGCCGGGTGGACTGCGCGACGTAGAATACAATGACTTTGACGATTTGGGACTGCCTTTCTGTGATAGTTCTACTACGCCTACACCTACGCCCGAGCCGTCGCCTACAGCTACTCCTATACCCACCTCTACGCCTACACCCACGCCGGTGCCTACACTCGAACCATCGCCCACTCCCACTCCGGAGCCGAGCGATAGCTGTGTAATGTCCTTGAGCGGCGACGGCGCTATCACCGGCACCTGGAGCGACGACTGCGCATTGGAGGGCAGGTCCGGAAGCTATGCGGGCTACTACACCTTCACTCTTGTCAATTCTTCCGATGTGACCATAACCGCCGAGTCCAGCGTTGACACCTACCTGCTGCTACGTGAGGGTTCCGGGCGCGACGGAGCTGAGCTTTGCAGTAACGACGACTACGACTCAGATGTCAGCGGCGACGAGTGCCAGAGCATCGAGTCAACTCTTGGGGGCGAATTTGATTCGGGACTGGTTGCAAGCCTTGGTGCCGGCAGCTACACCATAGAGGTCACGACGTACACGGCGGGGGAGACCGGAACGTTCACGCTGACGGTCAGTGGACTGTCAGCCGATGTAGCACCGACTCCCACGCCGGAGCCTACAACTACGCCCACGCCCGAACCAACGCCCACGCCTACTCCTGAGCCTGCGGACGAGTGCGTAAGTGTGGTGAGTGACAACGGTGCCATAAGTGGCAGATGGAACAGCGACTGCGACTCCGAGGGCAGGTCCGGAAGCTACGCAAGCTACTACACCTTCACCCTCACAGAGTCCGCGGATGTGACCATCACGGCAGAGTCCGACGTTGACACCTGGCTGTTCCTGCGTGAGGGCACGAGTCGTGACGGAACTGATGTGGCGGAGAACGACGACCATGCAGATGAGAGTAACTGCACTACCGAGCTCGAACGCACTACTGACTCGTGCATAGTGGAGTCGTTGGACTCCGGCACGTACACCATTGAGGTGACGACATACACCGCAGGAGAGACCGGTGAGTTCACACTGACCGTCAGTGGTCTGCCTGCTGCCGTCACACCTACGCTCACACCAACTCCTTCGCCGACGCCTGAGCCAACAACAACCATTACTTTCGGCGACCTGAACTGGTCGAGCGTGATGCTTCAGAACCGCATTGCCCAGTACATCGCCGAGAAGGGCTACGGCTATTCGACCGGCGTGGAGTTTGGTGCCACGCGGCCGCTGTTCCAGGCGCTGCGCGCGGGCAACATCGATGTGATCATGGAAGTCTGGCTGCCCAACGCGGAAGAGGTCTGGGAAGAAGCACTGAGAGAGGGGGCTGTCTCCTCTCCAGGCAGAAGCCTTGGCACCGACTGGCAGTCGGCCTTCGTCATTCCCAAATACCTGCAGGAGCAGTATCCGGATCTGGACAGCGTCGAGGACCTGAAGGAAGAGCAGTACAGGTCGCTCTTTGCCACCGATGAGACGGATGGCAAGGCCCGCCTGGTGTCTTGCGTCGTCGGCTGGCAATGCGAGGAAGTGAACGCCAAGCAGGTCGAAGGTTACGGCCTGTCGGACCACGTGCATATCGTGAATCCGGCCAGCGCAGAAGCTCTCGACGCGGACCTCACTGAAGCCTATGAGAATGAGAAGCCCTGGCTTGGATTCCAGTGGGGCACGAACGAGCCGGCGCTTCTGTTTGACCTGGTGCGCCTTGAGGAACCGGCATACAGTGACGAATGCTGGTCAACGACCATGGCCTGTGCGTATGAGGATGCGACGATACTGATCGCGGTCAATGCAGGGCTGTCTGAGTCTGCGGACGACTTCGTGGATGTGCTGACCGAATGGGACTTCAACGTCGATGGAAATTATAAGCCCGTGGTCCGTTGGCAATCGGCCAACCCAGACGCCAACCTGGAAGATGCCGCGCTGTGGTGGCTGCGAGAGAATGGTGACGTCTGGAGTGAGTGGGTAACAACTGATGCCAGTGTCGCGATACAGAATGCCCTGGACAGTGGTGAGCTCCCCGAAGGATGGCCACAATCACCCAACATTACTCCAGTCACTACGCCGACACCGGAGCCTACACCTACGCCCACACCTGAGCCGCCTGCCGACGAGTGCGTAAGCGTGGTAAGTGGCAACGGCGCCATCACCGGCAATTGGAGCAGCGACTGCGCTTCGGAGGGTAGATCCGGCAGCTACGCCAGCTACTACACCTTCACGCTTACAGAGTCTGCCGATGTGACCATCACGGCAGAGTCCAGCGTGGACACCTACTTGTTCCTGCGCGAAGGTGATGGTCAGGACGGGACTGATGTGGCGGATAACGACGACCATGCAGATGAGAGTGACTGCACCGCCGAACTCGAACGCACTACTGACTCGTGCATAGTGGAGTCGCTGGAGGCCGGCACGTACACCATTGAGGTGACGACGTACACCGCGGGAGAGACGGGTGAGTTCACACTGACCATCGGTGGTCTGCCTGCTGTCGCTACTCCCACCCCGGAACCCACGCCCACGCCGACACCCGCACCATCAGCTGATGAGTGCGTAAGCGTGGTAAGTGACAACGGCGCCATCACCGGCAATTGGAGCAGCGACTGCGCTTCGGAGGGCAGGTCCGGCAGCTACGCCAACTACTATACCTTCACGCTCACAGACTCTGCCGATGTGACCATCACGGCAGAGTCCGACGTTGACACCTGGCTGTTCCTGCGCGAGGATGCCGGTCGTGACGGAACCGAGGTGGCGAACAACGACGACCACGCGGATGAGAGTGACTGCACCGCCGATCTCGAACGCACTACTGACTCGTGCATAGTAGAGTCTTTGGACTCCGGCACGTACACCATTGAGGTAACGACGTACACTGCGGGGGACACTGGCGAGTTCACACTGACTATCGATGGTCTGCCTACTGCTGTCGTATCTGGGCCTTCGACGGATAGAGCCGCTCTGGCCGCGCTGTACAACGCCACCAACGGAGCCAACTGGACAGACAAAGACAAATGGCTAAGCGACGAGCCCTTGAGTGAGTGGCATGGCGTAACTACAGATGACGATGGGCGCGTAACTCAGATAGATCTATGGGGAAATAATCTGGTGGGTTCGATTCCGGTGGAATTAGGCAACCTATCTGACTTGGAACGGCTCTTTGTCTATTCAAACCAGCTGAGCGGCGAGATTCCTGATGAATTAGGGAACCTGTCCAACTTAGTCGGCCTATACCTGACAAGAAACCAGCTGAGCGGCGAGATTCCTGATGAATTAGGCCGAATGACCAGTCTTGAGGAACTGGCCCTAGGTGGTAACCAACTGATTGGCGAGATACCTTCGGAGTTGGGCAATCTCGCCAATCTGACAGGTTTACATTTGTGGAAAAACCTGTTGACCGGCGAGATACCCGCGGAACTTGGCAACCTTTCTAATCTGACTATTCTAGAGCTAAACGACAACGACCTGAGCGGCGAGATACCGTCGGAGTTGTTGGGTATTTCTGGTCTAATGTTCATGGCCCTCTATGGAAACCAGTTAACCGATGGTGTCCCTGAACACGCCGATGAGAGGGCTATTCTCACAACCCTTTACAACTCCACGGGCGGTGCGGATTGGGGAGAAAATGAAAACTGGGGGAGTTCCGAGCCGGTCCTCGCTTGGGACCGCGTGGTCATCAACACTAGCGGAAACGTCACTGCGCTGTGGCTCAATATGAACGAGTTGAGCGGCGAATTACCGTCGGAGCTGGGCAGCCTAACCAGTCTCGCGAGGCTATACCTCAACGGCAATCAGTTGAGCGGCGAGATACCTTCGGAGCTAGGCGACCTCGAAGACCTGGAGGAACTGTTCCTGGCTGGCAACCAGTTGAGTGGCTGCATACCGACCGGTTTGCAGGACGTGCCACGGCACGACTTTTACGACCTTGGTCTGGAGTTCTGCTCGGATGAAAATTAAGCTCACTTACTGATGATTTCGGCAAAGATGATATGTCCTAGGTTGTGTTGACATTTCATTTCAGCCATATAAGAGTGCCGACGAAGTGTAGGAATCCTAGGTAGGTCTTCGCCAACTTGTCAAACCGGCTGAAGATATGGCGATAATGCTTCATCTTGTTGATGTAGCACTCAACCAGGTGGCGCTCACCGTATAAATGCTCATCGTATGGCTGAAGCTCTCTTCTGTTGGAGCGTGGCGGTATTACAGGCGTCGCTCCCGTCTCAACGATTCGTTCACGAAGCTGCCGTGAGTCATATCCACGATCAGCTATCACATATTCGCTCTTGATGCCGTCTATCAGTCCATAGGCTTGGATGATGTCATGTTCCTGACCTCCCGTGAGCGCGAATCTCAGTGGATTGCCCAAGCCATCAACACTCACGTGTACCTTCGTGCTGAATCCCCCTCGACTTCTTCCCAGAGCCTGTGACCATTGTCCCCCTTTTTATGCGGCGCACCCGCCGAACACGGATGCGCGCGCACCGACGTGCTGTCTATTATCAGATGTTCCATATCCGGCTCATCAGCGAAATGCAGGTGCATCTTCTCCCATATCCCCTGCTCGTTCCATCTGGCAAAGCGCCTGTACACGCTGTACCACTTGCCATATTCTGCCGGAAGCATCCTCCAGGGAGCGCCTGACCTGCTCATCCATAGAACCGCTTCTATGAAAGAACCGCTTCTATGAACCTTCTGCACTCCTGCTCAGACTTGACATAGACGTTGGTCTCTTCTTTCAGATAGCCGAGTATCTTTGACCATTGTTCCGGAGTTAGTTTAACTGTTGACGTACTCTCAGCATAAACCAATTGTCAACACACCCTAGTCACCTTGAGGTGCGTCTGACTCTCTGAAGTACTGGCTTATGACATCGAAATCCTATCTTTGTGACGAAGGAAAGGAACAATGCGACTTATCTCTACACACCGTATTCGTACATATTCAACCCAAATCCGGCTCGAGGCACTGCTGATTGCCGTTTTGGCCCTGGCAGCGCTGCCGCTCGGCTGTTCAGAGGGCGACAATGAGGCTCCGGCCCCAGCACCCGCACCGGTGGTGGTTGAAAAGATCGTCGAGGTCGAAGTCCTCGCTGAAGGCGGAGACTCTGAGGTGGAAGCCCTGAGAAAGGAGCTGGAGTCACTGAAGGCGGCTATTGAGGAATCACAGACAGAGGGCACAGGAAGCGGCAGTAAAGGAGCCGGTTCGCCCAACTTACCGGCCCCGACTCTCACGCCTGCGCCGACATTAACACCGTATCCGACAGCCACGCCTTACCCGACCGCGAGACTCAAGCCCACGGCTACAGCCACACAGCAGGTTCTAATACTCTTGGCGACCCCGACGCCTCGACCACGGGCTACCGCGACTAGCACGCCAGTGCCGGTGCCTACTCCGCATTCTGACCGTAAGGTGCTGGAGGCTCTTTACGATGCCACGGGAGGGGATAACTGGCGTAGCAATTGCCATTGGAAGAGTGACAGGCCATTAGACAATTGGTGTCGTGTGGAGACTAACAGGACAGGAAGGGTAGTCAAACTCAATCTCAGTGAAAACGGACTGAAAGGTTCCATCCCACCAGAGTTGGGAGACCTCACTTATCTTTTGGCTCTATATTTGGTTAACAACCATATAGAGAGCTATACGGTCCCACTAAATTTAGCTGGATTGATAGCTTGCGAACTCACAAACAACGACGCTGGCCTGTTGATTTGCGCTGAATGAAGCTGACCTTTGATTTTGTACCGTAGGCGTTGGACCTGTATGTGTGTTGGGAGGACTGGACGCCGAGGCTCTTCAACCCTGAGACGGAAGGCTACCCTCCGCGCTGACGAAGATACGGATACACGTTTGGCGGAGAGCTGAGGCATCTGTGTGGCGCGTCTGCTGCGGCAGTATGATTCGTGGACGTGGCTCACGCTTACACGTCCCCTGTGAGTTGGATGCAATAATATACCCACCTTGTTGCACGGTCATAGCAGAATACTGGCTGGAGTGATGCCTGGCTGCCTGCTTATGCTGAGCAACGACACAAGGGCGGAGCAAAAACATGCCAGTGGGGTGTCGTTGTGCAGCGATAATGTCCGGCTAAGTGTTCAGCAATTCTGTCCGTTCGTGTAGTTCGCCATAGTAACAGATTGTCGCATTCTGGGAGTTGCGACGGCGCCCACCATCTCCGGACTCTCCGCCGCCAGGTATTTCTTGACGGTGTTCCTGCTTATGCCCAGGTTCTTTGCGATTGAACACTTGGACAATCCCTGAAGCCTGGCCCGATGGATCGCCTTCCACCAAGCCCTCTGCCGCTTGTTGGGCTTCCTGCGCAGCACGGTGACGGGCTGATGTGTTCCGTTGACACCATCAGCGGCTGCACCCGCCGCGATCTGCGCATACCTGTGCAACCACCCGCTGTCCGCGTCGTTGGGATGAACGTCCCGAGCGAGCATCTGAGTAGTATCACGCAGGACTCCCGGACGGGGCGGAGCCTCCTGTGACGGGATGATGCGCCCCTTGTGCTGCACCCGCAGCGTTCCGTCCAGTCCCTCCAGCACCTCCACCTTCGATCCGGCATATGTCCCCGGGTCCGCATCGGGCAGTAGCTGCAGGGTACGCCATCGATACTTCACTGTATTGTCCCTGGCGACCCTGCGCCAGTGCTTGTAGCAGAGGATTCGGTCGAGGCAGATGCCGGAGTCCAAGGGACGGTATGCCGCACCCGGCTCCTGCGCCGGTACCCTGAAGCGCTGGTTGAAGCGAGGCAGGAAGTCGGCAAGCACGGAGCTGGCCTCTGGGATGGTGGACGCACCGGCGAGGCGAAGCTCGCTGATCAGCCTGTCCTGGAAGGTTCCCGCCATACGCTCTACCCGTCCCTTGCCCTGTGGCGAGCGTGCGAACACCAGCTGTATGCCAAGCTCGTCCATCGCGCGAGTGAACTGCGTGGCTTCCCTCACCTTACGCCTGGCCCCGGGTATCTGCTTGAAGACGGAGTGCCTGTCGGAGTAGAGCGCCAGCGGTATGCCCCAGCGCCGTATCAGTCCTTCGAGCATCTCGAAGTAGTCACGGGTGGTCTCCTCCTGACAGAAGGGCGCACCGACCACACAGCCCGTAGCATCGTCCACCGCGATCAGCAGCGTGAACTGCGGTCCGTCCTTCCCCAGCCACCTGTGATGACTGCCGTCTATCTGTATCAGCATCCCCTCAAGAGGCATACGCTGACGACGGACTCGATGCTTCGGTGGCCGTCTGCTGCGGGGACTGCCCACACCCGCCTTCACCAGTATGCGATGAAGCGTGCGCCTGCCGATCTCGAAACCCTCCCGTTCGCCAAGCAACTCGCTCAGGTGCGTGTGGTTGACCCCGGCGTATCTCGTGCGCGCAAGGTCCACAGCTGCATCAGCCGTTGGCTTCAGTGTAGCATTGGCCGGTCTGCGACCTCTGTTGCCGTGAGCGAGTGCGGCTGCTCCCTCCTTACGATATGCCGCGTCCTCCGCTGTGACGTGAACCGTGATCACGTTCCTTCCCGTTTCGAGATCCACCACGCCGTCCGAGTCTTCCGTGCCACCGAGCCTTACCGTGTAGCTCGCAGCGGAGTCGCTCAGCGTGGCAGTCACCGTTGTCTGCGAGACGTCGTTGGCGGCACTGCCGCGGTAGCGGTAGAGGATTGAACTGAAGTCCGTGTCGAGAGTAACTCCGCTGAGCGACAGGTCGTACCTGTACCGGGAACCGGCCATAAGGCCAGTGCTGGACGCGGTGGCACTGTTTCCGCCTGCCACATCGGCTTACGGCTCCAGTCCGAGAGTGTGAACTCCGCTCCGCCGTGGTCGTGCCGCTCCAGGACGTAGCCGGTGATGCCCCGGTTGCACGGGACCTCCGACGACATGTTGACCTCGTCCTCGTCGTAGCACGTTACCCTGAAGTTCACCGGCGGGGCGTCCGTCGCGATTTCTCCCATAAGAAGGTAGGCACGCTGCCGGATGACCGTGACATAAGATAAAAGTCACCATCTCCAACAAGACTTGCGCTTTCCTCTGTGCCTCGCCCACAGGTGAAGCAAACGGGTCTGCTGTACTCTTTGTGGTCATTCTTTCTACCCGAGGTAGAGGTCTATGAGGATACTCAAATCGGACGCTGGAAGGCGTTCTTCAAGGTAGTCCCCAATAGCCGTACTGAGTTCATCAGCGTCGATGGCGCCGTTGCCATTCGTATCGTACCTGTCAAGCAGCCTAAGCGTTGCGTCGCCGGATTGTTGGCCCGGGTCGGTCGGCGCGGCGCGCGTGACGCTTATCGTATAAGTCTTAGAGGTCTGCCCGTCTTCTGCGGTCACCTCTACGGTGATCACATTACTGCCAACGGCGAGTACTATCGTGCCGTCGGCATCGGTCACTCCACGCAGCTTGATGACGTAGCTCGCACCGGAGTGACTCACAGTTGGTGTCACGGTCGTCTGGGACACGCTGTTGGCGACGCTGGCGGTGTACGAGGTAGTGCCGGATGCGAACGTGCCGAAGTCCACACCACTTATAGCTAGGGCGCTCAGCGTCGCATCCGTCGAGGGTAGATTTTGCTCCGAGGTCACTAGGCGCGTAACAGTGACTGTGTACTTCTTTGTAGTCTGACCATCCTCTGCTGTGACCTCTATGGTGATGACGTTGCTGCCCTCCGATAATGACACGGTGCCGTCTGAGTCGGTCACTCCGCCGAGTTTTATAACATAGCTCGCACTGGAATGGTTGACGGTCGGTGCAACGGTTGTTTCGGCAGGATTGTTGGTAATTTCTGCGGTGTATGAATCCGTTTCCGATGAGAATGTACCGAAATCTATGCCGCTTAGCGTCAGGCCGCTCAGAGTTGCGTCCGTCGATTTCTCCACAGCGACCGTCACCGACCTACAGTTGTTGGTGGTATCAGACTCTCCCGCTACAGAGTCCACGCACGCCTTGTAGGTGTACGTGCCAGGGGTCGACGGCGCAGTAAGTCTAATCGTCTCGAAGTTGGCCTGATAAAGGTTAAGGGCGCGAATCGCGTCCGTGCCCAACTCTGTGTCGGATTCCCCGGTCGTCACTTGTAGCCAACGCAGAGTCGTTGCCGCTGACTGGCCGTCGCCTAGGTTCTGCACCGTTACCCCTATCCGGAAACTTTCACTCGTCTCTACACCGTCCCTGGCATCTATCCCTAACACAGCCAGGTCCGGCGCAGGTTCGGACACGGTGACAGTCACCGACGAAGAACAGTTGTCGGTTGTATCGGACTCATCGGTTACCGAGTCCACGCATGCGCCGTAGTAGTACGTGCCCGCCTCGGATGGCGCGGTCATCCCACCATCATGGTCGCTGGTGCCCGCCGCCGCGAGCGCGCCAACTGACTCTGAGCCTTGAGCCGTGTCCGAACCCGTGATCGTCGAGTCGGTCGACCGGTAGTAGCGGAGCGTTGTGGCCTCTGAGGCCCCGTCGCCCGCGTTGGTAACCGTGACCGACAGCGTAAATCGGTTCCCCGTATAGAGGGTGGCGTCGTCCACTGACGGTGTTCCTACTTGTAGGTTCGGGGCCGAGTTAGCGTGGACAGGAGTATTCGATTCTATCAACACCGCTACTAAGGCTATCACTACGCCTAACATTAGTACCAACCAAAAAAACGTCCGTCGGGTTTCAGAATTCATCACGAATAACCTCTATTGACTCAGATTCTGTCATAGGTAGGACTTGAATGTTGCATCGGCTGAGAGGTCTACTTTTGCGCAACTTTATTGTGCCCGGATGCCTCCATTATCTCTGCCGTTTATGTAGACGCCGCAGTTAAAATGGGCGAAATCGCCGACTTGGAATTGAGCCACCCCTAAGCAGGGTGCATCATTGTCGGAACATCCGACAGGAGGTGCAGCTGCCCAATGCTAGGAGGTGGACTTGTGAAAGAGATCTACGAGTTGAAGGGCAAGGGGAGGTCGATGCGGGGGATAGCCGAAGACCTCGGCGTTTCGAGGAACACGGTCAGCAAGTACGTCAACTCGGCGGAAGTGCCGAAGGCCAAGCCGAGAGCGAAGCGCGGATCGAAGCTTGATGCGTACAAGGAGTACATAGACGTCAGAGTGTTGGAGGGACTGGAGAACTGCGTGGTGTTGCTGAGGGAGATCAGGGAACTGGGCTACGATGGCGGCTACACGACGCTGAAGGACTACGTTCATCCGAGGCGCAGGCCGAGGCAGCCGAAGGCGACAGTGCGCTTTGAGACAGCTCCGGGAGAGCAGGCGCAGGTGGACTGGGGAGTGGTCAGCTACAAGGGAGAGGACGGACGCAGGCACCGTATGTGGGTGTTCGTGATGGTGCTGGGCTTCTCGCGAGCGATCTACGTGGAGTTCGTGCGACGAGCGGACGTCCCGACGTTCATTCGGTGTCACCTGAACGCCTTCGACTACTTCGGCGGAGTGCCGAGGCGCTGCCTGTACGACAACGCCAAGGTGGTGGTGCTTGAGCGTGACGAAGAGGGAGGCGATCACGAGTGGAACAGTCGGATGCTGGACCTAGCTCGTAGGGTGGGCTTCGATCTGAGGCTGTGCAAGCCTTATCGGGCGCAGACGAAGGGGAAGGTGGAGAGCGGAGTGAAGTACGTGAAGGGCAACTTCTGGCCTTCTGCGCGGTTCACTGACGACGCCGACCTGAACAGGCAGGCACTTGCCTGGTGCGGCGAAATCGCCAACGAGCGAGTGCACGGCACGACCGGTCGAGTGCCTAAGGCGATGCTTGGCGCTGAGCGAAGCAGTCTCGGCGCGTTGCCTGAGCGCTCTACCCTGAGCGTGTACCTGCGCGAGGACCGCAAGGTCGGCAGGGACGGATACGTGAACTGGGCCGGATCACGCTACGGAGTACCGTGGTCGTGGTCGGGTAGCACGGTGCAGGTTGGCGTTAACGCCGGGATGGTGGAGATATGGTCTGGCAATGAGAGGCTGGCGGTACATCCTCGGGCGCACAGGCACGGACAGAGGCTGACGCTGCCCGGTCAGTGGGACGGACTGGTGAACGGTGAGACGAGGCCCAAGCGTGAAGCGCTGGCGGTGCAGGTATCAGCTCAGCAGGTGGAGCGACGCTCGCTGGACATCTACGAGCTTATAGCCGGTGGAGGTGTGCGATGATCGCTCTTGAGCAGGCACGCCGTCACATGGAGACACTGGGGATGACACAGGCAATGGAGGTACTGGACAGCAGGCTTGACGACGCGGCAAGGAAGCAGCTGCCGTACCCGGAGATGCTCGCCGATCTGCTGGGAGTGGAGGTGTCCGCTCGCAGGGAGCGCTACATGACCACCAGGACGCGCATGGCGAAGCTGCCCTTCCATCGCACACTGGAGGAGTTCGACTTCAGCTTCCAGCCCTCTATAGACGAGAGGCAGGTGAAGGAGCTTGCCACGCTCGCCTTCGTGGCTGAGGCATCTAACCTTCTTCTGCTAGGACCTCCCGGAGTGGTCAAGACGCACCTCGCTGTGGCGCTTGCTCTGAAGTCGATAGAGAACGGCTATGGAGCCTACTTCGTGCGTGCCTACGACCTGATGGAGGACCTGAGGAAGGCGAGAGCTGAGCACAGGCTGGACCGGCGCATGCGCGTGTACCTTGCTCCCAAGGTGCTGATAGTGGACGAGTTCGGCATCTGGCCGTATGACAGAGAGTCGGCGACCGCGTTCTTCAGCCTGGTGTCGGCGAGGTACGAGAGGGGCAGCATCATACTGACGTCGAACAAGGGCTTCGCCGACTGGGGAGAGCTGCTGGGCGACACCGTGATAGCTACAGCCATCCTCGACAGGCTGCTGCACCACAGCCACGTAATCAACATCCGCGGCGAGAGCTACAGGCTAAAGGACAAGCGGCAGTCCGGGCTGCTGACATCGAGTCGGCTGCTGACATCAACGGCGGCGGAGACACAAACGGAAGGCTAACTAAAAGGATGTAGGTGGCTCAAATCTAAGTCGGCGAAAATGCACTAAGTTAAGTCGGCGTTGACAGCACTTATTCCCCAAGCTCCATAATCGTTGAAGTTCACAGGGTTTACTCGCAGTTTATATTACTTGACGCATAAAGCCGTAGACATGGACATCTGCCATTTTACAGTAATACATCGCTATTGGGCGGACGTGTGTGGCGCAAGCGGATTGCAGATGGGTGCTGACGTTTATGCTACCGTGCAGCCGCAAACCATTACAGAGAGAGATAAGAGTGTAGAGATGGACGCTTGTGAGCACGATGTCTTCGACGAAGCCGGTCACCATTCATCCCTTGCAAGAAATTGCGTAAATTTCCTACATCCGCTGAATCCCTGAGGTCTGAGGTGAAATGTGACGCCATGCGATCGGCACGTTTCTGCTCCGACTAAGTTCTCCGAGGAGCATATATCAAGAGACGGCGATTGGGCCGCGATCCCCAGAATAACAAAGAAATGGCGGAAAAGGACTTGCTTAGGGTCAGCTAAAGAGTTTTAGGTCGCGGAGTGCTTCGCAGGCTGGACCGCGCGAGGCAGGCCTTCTACAAGCGCTGCAAGTCCGGTGAGAATGCCGGATACCCACGGTTCCGCTCCAGCCGTCGCTGGAAGACCATTGAGATAGCGCAGCCAATAGCCGCAATGGTCACCGATAAGCGCGGCAATTGCTCCACTCACATTGACCGGAGAGAACCGCGATGACCAGCAGGACGACCACACTCACACAGGAAGCGGACAGGCTCGAACGCTTTCCCGACTTCCTACCTCGAGAAGACATGCAGAACACGTCCCATCTCCATCGTTACTCGGTCCTGACCGCGCTTGCCATACACATGGGTAATCTGGAGACGACGCTGGTGCATGGAGAGGTTCCGGTGGCCCTCACATTCCGAGATAGCTCTTAGGAGGGCGAACAGGGATCGTACATTTACCGCTGGCACGTCCGCTGCCCCTACTTTCTCTACCCCCCAAGGTAGAGGCCTATGAGAATATTCATATCGGACGGTGGAAGGTCTCCGGCAAGGTATTCCCCGATAGCTTTCCCGATCTCATCAGCGTCGATGGTGCCATTGTCATTCGTGTCGTACCTGTCAAGCAGCCTAAGTGATGCATCGCCGGATGGTTGGTCCGGGTCGGTCGGCGCAGCGCGTGTGACTGTGACTGTGTAGGTTCTGGTTGTGCTGCCGTCCTCCGCGGTGACCTCGACCGTAATGACGTTACTTCCAACTGCAAGCGAGACCGTGCCCTCAGAGTCGGTCGTGCCACCGAGCTTGACGACGTAGCTCGCTCCCGAGTGGCTGACTGTGGGCGTGACCGCAGTCTGCGTCACGCTGTTGGGGACACTGGCGCTGTAGGACGTCGTCGAGGAGTCGAAAGTGCCGAAGCTGACGCCGCTCAGCGTAAGCCCACTCAGTGTGGCGTCGGTCGACGGCGGCGCAGCGCGGGTCACGGTGACCGTGTAGGTCCTGGTCGTGTTGCCGTCTTCTGCGGTCACCTCAACTGTGATCACGTTGCTGCCAACGCTGAGGAAAACGGTGCCGTCCGAGTCGGTCGTGCCGTCCAGCTTGATGACGTAGCTCGCCCCCGAGTCGTTTACGGTGGGGGTGACGGTAGTCTGCGACACGCTGTTGGCAACGCTTGCGCTGTAGGAAGTCGTTCCCGACGCGAAAGTGCCGAAGCTGACGCCGCTCAGCGTAAGCCCACTCAGAGTCGCATCGGTCGACGGCGGCGCCGACCGGGTAACTGTGACCGTGTAGGTCCGGGTAGTTTCGTCATCCTCCGCCGTGACCTCGACCGTAATGACGTTGCTCCCGACGCCGAGGGAAACGGTTCCGTCCGTATCCTCCGTGCCGTCGAGCTTGATCACATAGCTAGCTCCGTCGTCGTTCACGGTAGGTGTCACCGTGGTCTGGGTGACGCCGTTTGCCACGCTCGCGGTGTACGAGGTCGTCGTCGAGTCGAATGTGCCGAAGTCCACGCCGCTCAGGGACAGACCGCTCAGCGTGGCGTCGGTCGACTCCTCTTCAGGCGTCTCCGGTTCCGCCCGGGTGACGGTAACGGTGTATGTCCTGGTGGTCGAGTCGTCCTCTGCCGTGACATCGACCATGATGACGTTGCTGCCCACGCTGAGCGCCACGGTTCCGTCGGCGTCAGTTGCGCCCCCCAGCTTGATCACGTAGCTAGCGCCGTCGTCGCTTACGGTCGGAGACACGGTGGTCTGGGAGACGCTGTTCGCCACGCTCGCCGTGTATGAGATCGTGCCGGATGCGAAGGTGCCGATGTCCACGCCGCTGAGAGTCAGTCCGCTCAGCGTGGCGTCGGTCGAGGGAGGGTCTGCGCGGGTGACTGTGACTGTGTAGGTCCTGGTTGTGCTGCCGTCCTCCGCGGTGACCTCGACCGTAATGACGTTACTTCCAACTGCAAGCGAGACCGTGCCGTCCGTATCCTTCACACCGCCCAGTTTGATGACGTAACTAGCGCCGACGTCGTTTACGGTCGGCGACACGGTGGTCTGGGAGACGCCGTTTGCCACGCCTGCCGTGTAGGTCAGAGTCGAGGAGTCGAATGTGCCGATTTCCACTCCACTCAGGGTCAGACCACTCAGAGTCGCATCGGTCGACGGCGGCTCTGCTCGGGTTATTGTAACCGTGTAGGTCCTGGTTGTGCTGTCGTCTTCCGCCGTTACCTCGACGGTTATGCTATTGCTGCCCACAGCAAGGGAAACCGTGCCGTCGCTGTCCTCCGTGCCACCCAGCTTGATCACATAGCTCGCGCCATCGTCGTTGACGGTGGGCGTGACTGTGGTCTGAGATACGGTGTTTGCAACGCTCGCGGTGTATGAGATCGTGCCGGAAGCGAAGGTGCCGAAGTTCACGCCGCTCAGAGTAAGGGCGCTTAAGGTGGCATCATTCGAGCTCTGTCGCACAGCAAATAGGTGATAGGTTATGGTGGTCTCATTGTCCTCGGCAGTAACTTCAATGGTGATGCTATCCTTGATAGGCGCTGACACCCACTGGACTGGCACAACACCGTCGTCATCCTCAACGCCGTTCACCTTCAGCACATAACTGGCACCCGGATGGTTCACCTCGGCACGAATCGTGGCCTGCGTCACTTCGCTGCCGAATGATACGCCGTAGGTAAAAGCGTAAGCCAGACCTGGTCTGCGCCACTCGATGTGATTTATCGATAGGAACTTGAGCGTAGCGTCAGTCGATGGCGGTTCAGACCGCGTCACGGTAACCGTATAGGTCTTGGTAGTGTCCCCGTCCTCCGCCGTAACCACCACCGTGATTACGTTGCTGCCTACCTGAAGGGCCAGCGTTCCATCGGAATCGGTCACGCCATCCAGCCTGATGACGTAGCTTGCTCCGGAGTGGTTGACGGTCGGAGTAACGGTTGTCTCTGAAACGCTGTTGGCGACAGTGGCGGTGTAGGAAGTCGTGACCGAAGCAAAGGTCCCGAAGTCGATCCCACTGAGCGCAAGTCCGCTGAGCGTCGCGTCCGTTGACAATTCATAGTCCAGGCGGGTGACGGTTACAGTGTAGGTCTTGGTAGTCTCCCCATCCTCCGCGGTGACCTCGACAGTGATAACGTTGCTTCCGACGGACAGCGTGACGACTCCGTCGTCGTCCAGTCCATCGGCTAACTTAACGACATAACTTGCCGCGGAGTCATTGAGGGTGGGAGTTACAGTCGTCTGAGACACGGAATTCGAGACGCGCGCGGTGTAAGTTGTTGTAGAAGAGGCGAAAGTGCCGAAGTTCACTCCACTCAGCGCGAGCGCGCTTAGTGTGGCGTCAGTAGACTTGGCTTCCTCCTCTGTGACGGTGGCTGTGGCAGCGCTTGTGAGTGATTCCTGGTTGCCTGCATCATCGGTGAATGTCACCCGCACCTTGATGGTCTTGCCGACATCGGCTTTAGCGACCCTGTATGTCGAATTTGTGGCGCCGTCGATGCTCGTGTCCGTAGAACCGTCCACACGTATCCATTGGTATGAGAAGCTGACATCGTCCAGTCCGTCTTCGTCCGATATGCCGGACGTACTGGCAGTTAACGTCTGCGCCTCCTGTGCCGTTCCGGTTATCGTGGGGCTGCCAGTGGCTGGAACGCTTTCGACGGCCACCGTCAAATGGTAGACGCTTGCACCTACACATTCATCTCCCTTATGCAGCGCGATTCCTAACAGATTCTCTCCGCTGTTCAAGTCGACCTGGAAGTCGGAGGCGTTCAGATCGGAATCCCGCAAGACGATTCCGGTGGTGGTGCCGTTACCATAGGAGTAACTGCAGTCGCTGCCGCTCCCCAGTACTATGACGCCGGATCCCGGATTCCTGATATATTCGACCTGGTAACCCGTCAGGCCGGTAGCGCTGAGGGTGACTCTCTGAGTATCGCTCGGTACCTCCACTATGTAGCTTCCCAAACCCCGGTTGAACGAAGGTGACAGTGTCGCCGAGCCTACGATCAGAGCCGTTAGAGGTGCGGAAGAATATGTTCCGGTCCTGATGCCTGTTGACCCCGTCGCCGACAGGCGCGTGCTGACTACAAGACGACTCTGGCCCGAATTGCTGTCAGGATCGCCGCAATAGAGTTCCACTCTGACATCCGGAGGACGAAGTGGATGACCGCCGCCGCCTTGGGGGGAGCTTGTGTCAAATCTTGTGGAGATTCCTTCCAGGTGACTTAGATGATTATGCGGCGATCGCCTCCTCCACGCTCGCCGGCAACTCGGTTAAGATGCCGTCCTCGAACCTCGCTCCATCTACTAGCAAGCCCATCAGGTTTCGTCCTCCGTTCAACGGTCTCCAGCGCTCACTCAGCCTGAGCGCAACCTTGAACACAAGATATAGCGCGCTGTCCCGACGCTTCATCCGTCGTGTCACATTCGTCCTCAGCCTCACAGCGCTGAACACCGACTCCAACGGGTTCGTAGTCCTCAGATGCACCCAGTGCTCGGTCGGGAAGTCGTAGAAGCTCACGAACGACTCCCAGTCCCGGGCCACAGTCTCAGCGGCATCCGCGCGACCTTCTGCGTTCAGATCGACCACGTACTCGTCGCGCAGCCTCTCGCACTCCGACCGTGTGGGCGCAGTGGACATCTCCTTCAACCGGCGTCTCGACTCGGCGTGCAGCGCCTCCGGCAACCTGCTCTGCACGTTCAGAACCCGGTGGTTCCAGCAGCGCTGGTGAGCTGTTGTCGGGAACACCTCATCGAGCGCCGACCACAACCCAAGGGCGCCATCGCCAACCGACAGCAGCGGCGCTTCCATCCCACGCTCACGCAGGCTCCTGAGCACACCTGACCAACTCTCGGCGCTCTCGCGATAGCCCAACTCCATACCGAGCAGCTCCTTCACTCCGTCCTCCCTCGCTCCCACCACGCACAGCAGCGCAGTCTTCTCTCTGTCCACTCCTGCCCCCAGATACACCCCGTCAGCCCAGATGTAAGCGTACCTGTGCTCAGCAAGCATCCTTGAGCGCCATACCCTGTACTCCTCCTCCCACCTCTGCTTCAGCCTCACGATCGCGTTCCGACTCAGCGCCGCCGTCTCTCCCACCAACTCCCGAAACACCGGCTCGAAGTCCCCGGTGGACAACCCCTCCAGGTACAGCTTCCGAAACAGGTCCTGCGTCTGGCGACTCGTGCGCTCGTACCGCCTGACTATCTTCGACTCGAAGCCATCCGGCGATACTTCAGCAGGCACATCCCTCACCCTCGGAACCTTCACCTCCACCGCCGACACTCCCACCGTAAGCTCGCGGCTTGGATGATAGCCATTCCTGTATCCGCGGAACTCATCGCCTCTCTCGTAGCGGCCCCTGCCCAGGAACTTGTTCACTTCCTCTTCGAGTGAGGCAGCCAACATCCTTCTCGCCCCTTCTCTGCTGATCGATTCCAGCAGGTCCTCGACTACATTCTCATTCCCTTCGGTCTGGTATAATTCCTTCACGGCGTGTCCCTCCAGTTTCTCGTCTTATAGACGGTTTGTTCCACCCGGAAGGATACGCCTTTTCCTTTACTCACGCTTTTTCAATTTCCACAACATCTGATATTAGCTCCCTACCACCCCCACAGGAGGCAGAGATGCTAGGAGCAGTCAGTCACATCGACAGTCATGCCGTTCAGGTTATCATCGGAGTGGACACACATAAGGACCAGCATGTGGCGGTAGCCATTGACGAGCGAGGTGTCCGACTTGACGAGAAGCTCGTGCCCGCTGCCACCTGCGGGTACGAGGAGCTCGAACGATGGTCGTGTGCCCTAGTACCAAGTCCGCCTGATATTGGCACAAGTATAAGAAATGGGTTAGATTGTGGCGCATCTTACAATGAGGATGTCGCCGAATATGACCGCAAGAAAGTACAGAGTGGAGTTGACCGAGTCCCAGAAGCGCCGGCTGAATGAAGTGGCCCACCGAGGCAGATCGCCGGCGCGCACGGTCAAGCGAGCGCTGGCGCTGCTGAAGTCTGACGAAGGACAGACCGACGGACGCATAGCCGAAGCGCTGTCGCTCAGCAGGCGCACGGTCGTAAGGATACGCAAGCGCTTCTGCGAGGAGGGACTCGAGAGATCACTGACCGAGTTGGCGCGTCCCGGACAGAAGCGCAAGCTGGATGAGCGTGCGGAGGCGCATCTTGTGGCCATAGCGTGCAGTGATCCTCCCGAGGGCCATACCCACTGGACGCTGAAGTTGCTTGCGGACAAGGCCGTGGAGTTGGGCTATGTGAAGAGCGTAGCGCGCGAGACGGTGCGTCAGAGCTTGAAAAAAACGAACTCAAGCCGTGGAAGAACAAGGCGTGGTGCATCCCTGAACTGAGCGGGGAGTTCGTTGCAAGGATGGAAGAAGTGTTGGACCTGTACGAGGAGGAGTATGATGCTGCGCGACCTGTGGTGTGCTTCGATGAGACATCCAAGCAGTTGATCGGACATACGAGAGCGGCCATCGGCACGCAGGTGGGGAGAGTTCGGCGTTACGACTACGAGTACAGGCGTAACGGGACGCGCAACCTGTTCGTCTTCTGCGAGCCAAAAGGTGGATGGAGACATGTGGAGGTTACCCAGCGGCGCACTGCGGTGGACTTCGCTGAGCAGATGAGATGGCTGGTGGATGAGGCGTATCCCGACGCCAAGGTGGTCAGGGTTGTGCTGGACAACCTGAACACTCACAAGTTCGGTTCGCTGTATGAGGCGTATGAACCTGTTGAGGCGAGGCGCATAGCGCGGAGGCTGGAGTTTCACTACACACCTAAGCAGGGGAGTTGGCTGAATATGGCGGAGATAGAATTGAGCGTGTTCAGTAAGCAGTGCCTGAGAGGACGAATCGGTGACGAACAGACGCTCAGACTGCACATAGCCGCACTTGAGCGGGAGCGCAACTCCGTTGGCGCGACAATAGACTGGCGGTTCAGTTCTCAGGACGCTCGCGTGAAACTCAACCGGGTCTATCCAGAGCCAAAGTTACAAATAGAATAGCGCGTGTCATCATCAAGTGGACTTGGTACTAGGACAGGTCCGCGCGTTCGGAGTTGAAGGCACAGGGTCCTACGGTGCCGGGCTCGCACGCTTCCTGGCCGATCATGGGTATGCGGTCCTCGAGGTAAACAGGCCGGATCGATCTGTCCGTTACCGCAAGGGTAAGAGCGACCCCACTGATGCTGAGATGGCAGCCCGCTCAGTGCTCGCCGGTGTCGCCGTTGCCACTCCAAAGTCTGGCGAGGGCGAAGTCGAGATGATCCGCATGCTCAAGAGCACGAAGAACTCGGCCGTAAAGGCCCGCACCCAGACTGTCAACCAGATGAAGGCACTGGTTGTCACAGCTCCCGCTGAGCTTCGTGAAAAGCTTGATGGCCTGGGCACCAGCGCTCTTGTCAAACGATGCGGAAGCTTCCGCCCCGGTCGTCTGGGCAGTCCAACAGCAGCGGCCAAGTACGCACTTCGTTCGCTTGCCTGTCGTTACCGTCAGCTCAGCGAGGAGATCCATGACCTGAAGACCGAACTTGAACGACTCATACAGGCCGCAGCACCGTCGCTGGTCGAAGCCTTTGGCGTAGGACCCGACACGGCTGCGGACCTGCTGATCGCCGCCGGCAGCAACCCTGACCGTCTCAACTCAGAAGCTGCCTTCGCATCGCTGTGCGGGGTGAATCCTGTACCGGCGTCATCCGGCAGGACCAACAGGCACCGGCTCAACCGCGGAGGCGATCGCCAGGCCAATGCGGCGCTGTATCGCATCGTCGTCGTCAGGCTACGCCACGATCTGAGGACTCAGGCATACCTGCGTAGACGAACCGCAGAAGGAATGAGCAAGGTCGAAGTCATCCGTTGTCTTAAACGCTATGTCGCTCGCGAAGTCTACTCGATCATCCGCAAGCCAAGCCAGATACTCGTTAAAGCCGCTTGACATGTATAGAAGCATCGTTTTTGTTGAGGCAATGGCACTAGTCGGATGCATGTTTGTATTCCGGGCGCGCCCATCGCGCTGGGCGGCACCCCTTGCCGATATACCTTCTATGGGCGAACGATGACCGATGTGGTGTTTAAGGAGAACGAACAAGGCACCTGAAACGCGCCAGAATCTACAATGCCTTGCAGGTCGCCCTCGGACTCGTGCTTCACTTCAACGTCATTACTCATTTGCCGCCTCTCGGCGTTGCCGAGTTGAGTCAGCCCATAACTCGGATGAGAAGGTGTCCGGTGGAGTCTCCTACTGTCGTCTTCGGAGCAGGTACGCAAATACCGCAACGGACGCCAACCCAACTACCGCTAAAGCGGTAACCAGCGTCAACCGTTCACGCGGTGTAGCGGCAACGGCGTTGAGGGTGTTGCGCATACGCGGCGCAACCACATTCGGTACGTCGGAGGTGGTGAACTGTCGAAGTCGCAGCAGTGGCTGACTCACAATGTCACCCACTCTGTCCAGGGGTATCACGCTGCTGTCCGGTGCGCTTTCCGGAGTCGGCTGAGGAGTGAAGGTGGGAGTCTCGGACATTGGTGACGAGGTTGAGGTAGGTCCAAGAACGGTGACGCTTACTGAAGTCGGTGTGGCGGTGCGTGCGGGGACTGGCGTGCGCGTAAATGTGGGCGTAGGAATCGGTGTAATTGTGGGTGTGGATACAGCTGTGGCTGTGGCTTGTGGCACAGAAGTTGCGGTTGCTTCCGGTGTCGGAAGAGGCGTTACGGTGGCAGGTCGAGTTCGCGCATTGTCGTCTCTGCGTCGTGTCCGCTCTCTGGTTGCCGTAGGCGTGATCGTCGGCGTCACACTAAGCAGTAGCGTACCGGTGGGGACAGGCGTAAACGTCGGCAATGGTGTCTCTGTTGGTAATGGAGTTTCCGTCGGCACAGGTGTCTCTGTCGGCACGGGCGTTTCCGTTGGTATGGGAGTCGCTGTTGGCGCCGAAGTTTCCGTGGGAATGGGAATCGGAGGGGGGGTAGACACCGGGCGCGGTGTTGAGGTTCTCCTTCGACGAGGTGGACTGGGCGTTGACGGGGCGGTCGGGGAAATGGTTGCAGTTGCCGTGGCTGTCTGAGTTGGCGTTCTAGTCTCGGTAGGGGCAGGAGTCTTGATCGGCGTGGATGTGTGAGTGAGTGTCGACGTCGGCACGGGCACTTTGGTGGCGGTTTCCGTAGCAGTTGGAGTGGCGATGGGAGTGGGTGTCTGAGTGGAGGTCGAGACTGGGAGCGTCATGGCGGTGGCGGTAGGTCTAGCTGTCGCAGTGGTAGTGAGCCTGACAGTGGCGGTGGCAGTAGGTCTGACGGTGGAGGTGGAGGTGGGTCTGGTAGTTGCAGTAGCGGTGGACCTAGCTGTCGCAGTGGCTGTGAGCCTGGCAGTTGCGGTAGCAGTAGGTCTGGCAGTAGCAGTTGCGGTAGGAGTGGCCGTGACGGTTGCCGTAGGTGTGGCAGTGGGGGTTCCGGTAGGAGTGGGGGTTCCGGTAGGAGTGGCGGTGGCGGTATGAGTAGCCGTGGCGGAGGCAGTAGGAGTGGCCGTGACGGTTGCGGTAGGTGTGACGGTTGCCGTGGCAGTATGAGTGGCGGTGGCGGTATGAGTAGCCGTGGCGGAGGCAGTAGGAGTGGCCGTGACGGTTGCGGTAGGTGTGACGGTTGCCGTGGCAGTATGAGTGGCGGTGGCGGTATGAGTAGCCGTGGCGGAGGCAGTAGGAGTGGCCGTGACGGTTGAGGTAGGTGTGACGGTTGCCGTGGTCGTGACGGTCGCCGTAGGTTGGGCTTGGACAGCAAATCTCTCCGCGCGAGGTAAACTGCAGACGTCTCCTGCGTCGCACGCCTCCACTCGCACTACCCACTCGCCGTAGCTGTCAACTGTAATGGTAGTGTCAGTTTCAGGGGGATTGATCCTTTGCCCTGCGTTCAGCTGATTGCCAGGTCCTGCAACCCGCCATCGAATCCAGTAGTAGGAAGCGCCTGTAACTCCGCTCCAGTTTAACGAAACAGTCAGTGATCCAGGCGAAGTCGTGACCTGCAACGTAGCGGGCATGGGCAGCCTTTCGTCAGCAAGCGCCGGATACTCTTCGGTCAACGTGCCTGTCAGCAGCAGCGCCGCGAATAGCAAAAACAGGGCTGATGGCAGCGCATAAGCGAATGATCCGCGAAGCTGCGTGGTCTTTCCCCAGATGGAGGTGAACATAGAAAGATGTCGCTCCTACATGCGCCCTTTCCATTCGGCATGGACTAACTTGTGCCGGCGATTTCCGCCCGAGGCAGTCGCGATTGAACACATCTGACGTGAAAGTGCCTGCAGGACTATTCAACCGGGACTATCAGGTCTGATAGCCCTGACAGCGCCGAGGTGTCCCCCGAAAGTGCATGTACCTTGCCGGATTCCGCCAACTTGCCAGCAAGTATAAGGCAAGCGGTCTGCGAGTCTGCGCGGGAACACTGCTCAGCCCGCGTCGCCGCTCTTCATTAGGCACGCGCGTCTTCATCCCTCGGTCCCGCAAATCTCATACCGGCGACATAATTCCGCAACAATTCACCCTTATCGTGTGGTGCATCAAGAATACATTCACACGAAAGGAGTGAAGAAATGAAGACGAGGATCAAGAATCTGCTGACGAAGCCTCTCCTGGTTGGGCCGGTCCTGGGAGCGATACTCGGCGTGGGAATACTGACCGCCTGCACCGACAACGGAATAATGGAAAGCAGGGACTCAAGCGGAGTCACGACAAGCCAGGAAATCTCCGGACGCGAGGGCGGCAGTGAGCGCGGCGGCGGCGAGCATGGCGGCAGTGGCGGCGAGAGCGGTCGCGAGTCCGGTGGCGAAAGTGGCAACGAGTCCGGTGCATCCGGCAGCGCTGCATCCGGGAGCGAAGAGGGCAGCGGCGCGACATTGGCGCCTGATGCGACCTTCGATGCGGTTCGCGGCGGCGCGCGGCTCATAATGAACTACGACCCCGCGAGCAACGCCTTCACAGGCACTGTGGAGAACACGACCGGCAGCGCGCTTAGCAACGTCAGGATAGAGGTGCATCTGTCCAACGGGACCGAGCTTGGGCCCACGACTCCCATAGCCCTGGCGCCGGGCGAGGTGGCGAATGTGAACCTGCCCTCGACGCAGGCACCGTTCACAGGCTGGGTAGCGCATGCCGAGGTCGGCAGCGGTGCCGAGGCGGGCGGCGAGCACGCATCCGGCAGCGGAAGTGAGTCGGGCAGCGAGGGCAGTGGCGAGAGCGGGAGTGAGGGCGGCGAGAGCGGCCCCGAGGGTCCTGAGAGCGGCAGCGAAGCCGCAAGGGAAGCGGCTATGTCCAGCCCAATCACGCCTCTCGACCAGACCTGGAACGGAGTCCTCGGCGGACTGGTTATCTCAGCGCAGTACGATGCGGCAACGCAGTCAGTGAACGCGACGGTGCAGAACACGACCTCACAGCAGCTGTGCTATGTGCAGGCGGAGCCTCACCTGAAGTCTGGAACCCAGACGGTTGGGGAGCTAGGTCCCCAGAAGCTGGGCGACCTGAACCCCGGGCAGACGGTGACGTCGAGCCTGCCGGTCTCCGCCGAGCCGGAGCTTGCTGGAGTCGCCTTTGATGGGTATGTGGTTCACATGGAAGTGTTCGACTGCGGCGGCCCCGGCCCTGTTGCGCACACGGGAGCGGAAGGCGGCAGCGGCGAGGGAGCAGGCGGAGAGGGTCACGGCCCTGGCGGAGAGGGCGGCAGCGAGAGCGGCGGCGAGTCCGGGTCATCCGGCAGCGAAGAGGGCAGCGGCGCGACACTGGCCAAGGACGAGATATTCGATGCGATACGCGGCGGCGCACGGCTGGTGATGGGCTATGACGCGGCAAGCAACTCATTCAACGGCATCGTGGAGAACACGACCAACAGCACGCTGAGCAATGTGAGGATAGAGGTCCATCTGTCGAACGGGACCGAGCTTGGGCCCACGACACCTGTGGACATGGCTCCGGGCGAGATGTACGCGATCAACATGCCTGCCACGCAGGAAGCGTTCACCGGCTGGATAGCGCATGCCGAGGTTGGCGGTGGTGAAGGCGGCGGAGAGCATGGAAGCGGCAGCGGCGAAGGTAATGAGTCCGGCGGCAGGGAGTCAGGTGGTGAGCATGGCGGTGGACGCGAAGGTAGTGGCGGCGGCGAGCATGGCGGACGTGGTGAGAGGCGCGGAGGCGGCTAAGCCAGTCGGAGCCGGCAGAAAGGAGATGTCGAAATATCGAGTGATATAATCCGACCGTAAGGCTACCCCGTAGATGGACGCGGTGCTTGTATTAAGGCACCGCGTCCTGACTCGTTCGCCGGATTCTCCGCATATGCAGCTTATGACGGCGCGGTCGATCCGCTCCAGGCGCGCACGAGGAGCTTTTCCTGAGCCTGACAACGCGTCAGGGGATTGGGATTTAGAACTGTCTCTTCGCGTGATCACAAGTTGACAAGGCGTACAAGTGTTCGCTAGGATTGTCCGAGATCATCAGGAAGAGACATCGACGGAGGCGATATGAGGATTGCCTGCGTGCTCATCACACATCTGAGAGCCAAGGCGGAACTACAAAGACACGCACACCTGGAAGACAGCCAAATAGCCGTAGTGGACAGGACAAGTGGGAAGCCCCTGGTAGTTGACAGCTCCGCAGGGGCCTCCGCAAGGGCGGGAATGACACTGGAACAGGCCATGTCCTACCACAACGGCCTCATTATACTCGATGCGGACGAGCCATACTACCGGCGCGTATTCGAGGATGTCGTAGAGGCGCTGCTTCAGGTCGGCGACCGCGTGGAACCCGCCGAACTTGGCACGGCCTACGCCCGGATTGACGGGCTGGAGCTTCTGTACGAAGGCGAAGGGAATGCCGCGTCTGCGCTGCTTGACGCCGTTCCGGACTGGCTGAGTGCGTGTGTGGGAGTGGGCGGTTCTAAGTTCGCGTCGTACATAGCGGCACGGACCGCCGATGTGCGAAGTGTTGCTGTCTGCCCCGCAGACGAAGCCGCGTTCCTAGCTCCCCTGTCCATCGAGCTTCTGCCGCTGTCTGCCGACCTGAAGAGGTCGCTACACGGCTTCGGCGTCCACACCATGGGACAGGTAGCTTGTCTTTCCCGCGACATCCTTGCCGACCGCTTCGGGCATAAGGGCGTTCTTGCCTGGGACTTCTGCAACGGCATAGACGCGCGCACTGTGGTTCCGGTCAGAGCGGCGACATCAATCACGGAGTATGCCTCCCTGCCGTTCTCATCTACTTCCCTGGAGTTGCTGCTGGCGACTGCTGACATCCTACCGCAAAGGGCATACTCCAGACCGCAGCTTCGGCGCAGGCTGGTGGGCTCGGTCACGCTCACCTCAACTGTGCTGGGCGATGCCCCCTGGACGCAGACGGTTCGCTTCAAGGAGCCTGTGGGCAACTGGCAGAGCGCGTCACGGCTGCTCAGAGATCGCATCGAGGCGCACCCGCCGGATGCTCCCCTAGAGGACATGACGCTGACCGTGGATGATATCAGGGCCGAGTCTGGCAGGCAGCTCGGTCTGCTGGAAGACGCGAAGGACAGAAGGCGCCACAGGCTGTTCGAGGTGGATGCAAGACTTCGGATACGAATGAACGGCACTCCCGCGCTCCATCGCGTCGTGGAGGTCGCGCCTTGGCATCCCGTGCCGGAGATGCGCGCGCTGAAGATTCCCATTGATTCGGCAAGCGGCGACACATTCACGCCGCTCCATTCACCACTTCCGGTAGAGGTGCGGGAAGGGCGGGACCATCGTCCCCTAGCAGTATTTCTCAAGAGAAGCTGGCAGAAGATTGACGGCATAGACGACCGCTGGGAGTTCGACCTGTGGTGGCTGCCGCAGCCTATCACCCGCAGCTATTTTTGTGTAGTCGATGATACGGGACAACGCCTTGTGCTGTTCAGGGACGAGCATGAGGGCTGTTGGTACAGGCAGCCACTGTCGGCGGTTTAGAGGCGGCGCTGTCATGTCTTTAGCATACGCGGAGCTTCACTGCAAGAGCTTCTACTCGTTCGGACAGGGCGCGTCTCATGTCCACGAGCTGCTCGCGCGCGCCGTCGAGTACGGCTACCCGGCTCTTGCCCTGACCGACGCCAACCTGTGCGGCGCGCTGGAGTTCGCCCGTCTCGCCAATAGCCTGGGGATAAAACCCATCACCGGATGCGAACTCACGCTGACCGATGGAAGCCGGCTGACGCTGCTCGCCAGGACACGCGAGGGCTACGGCAATACATCGCGGCTGCTAACGCTGGCGAACGGGCACGACCGCCGCGAGCCGCGCCTCGACCCTGCGTATCTGCCAGCTCATGCCGGGGGAACGGTGCTGCTCACGGGCGGGCGCGACAATCTCTTGTCCAATCTTGTGAAACAGGGACGGCAAGCCGAAGCATCGGACCAGTTACGGCGGTACATGGACTGGCACGGACCGAATGGCGTGTACCTAGAACTCCAGCAGAATCTCCTGCATGGAGACACCAAGCGCAACAGACAAATGTTCGGCCTTGCCCGCGACTGCGGCGTTCCTGTGGTCGCAACCGGCGACGCGCTATACCACACGCCGGAGCGTTACAGGCTCCAGCACGCGCTCGTCGCAGCCGCGCACAACACCACCATAGACCGAGCGCTGCGTTACATTAGGCCCAACCATAGATTCCATCTGAAGTCGGCAGAGCGGATGCAGAAGCTGTTTCGCCACTGTCCGGAGGCTCTTGAGAACACCCTGAAGATCGCCGACAGCTGCGATTTCAACCTCGATACAGACCTGGGATACCGCCTGCCGGACGCTGATGTTCCCGATGGCTTTACTCCCCAGACCTACCTTGAGAGGCTGTGCTACGAGGCGGCATTACGACGATTCGGTTCGATAACCGAGCGAGTAGAGAGTCGCTTACACAAAGAATTCAGACTCATAGAGCTTCACGGCATGGCAGGCTTTCTGCTGCTGTACCGCGAGATTGCGCTGATAGCGCGTGAGATCATGCTGGAGCGGGGGCTGGTGAGTTCCGAAGTGCCGCTTGAAGTCAGGCCGCCGGGCAGGGGACGCGGCTCGTCCGTCGCGCTGCTCGTCGGCTACCTCATCGGCATCAGCCACATCGACCCGCTCGCGTGGGATCTCAGCCTTGAGCGATTCATCTCCGAGGAAGTGGGAACGCTTCCCGACATAGACCTCGACTTCCCCAGGAGCATCCGAGACGCACTGATTGAGCGCGTTCACCGGCGTTTCGACCCTGAGCATGCGGTCCTGGCAGGGGCCATCGGCACTTACAGGCTGAAAGGCGTCATCCAGGACCTGGGCAAGGCGCTCGGACTGCCACGCGAGCAGCTCAGGCTGCTGTCGAAACAGGGACTCTCCGGCGACGCTAGGACGATGGGCGAAGAGATGCGCCAGATGCCCGACTTCAAGGACAAGGTGGATGCGCCGGGCTGGAGAACGCTCGCGGAACTCGCACCGCAGCTAATGGGCGCGCCCCGCTCGCTGGGGCAGCACGTCGGCGGAATGATACTGAGCAGTTCGCCCATCCCGGAGCTCACGCCGGTGAGAGCCGGAGCAATGGACGGGCGATTCATCTTGGACTGGAACAAGGACAGCGTGCAGGACGCCGGATTCGCCAAGATAGAAATTTGTCCCTGCCCGTATTGGATCAGATAGAGGAGGCGCTTGACCTTATCGAGCAACGCACGGACGAGCGCCCCGATATGAGCAGGATAAGTCCCAGGGACGATGCCGTGTACGACATGATAAACGCGGGCAACTCGAAGGGGGTATTTCTTCTGCAATCGCCGGCGCAGCTCAAGATAGCGCAGCGCCTGCGCTCTCGCAACCTGCGCGACCTCGCGTATCAGGTGGCGCTCATACGGCCCGGCGTGGGCACGCAGGGCAGCGCGGTCTCACAGTTCATAGACCGCTACCGCCACGGCGTACAGTGGGACTACGATCACCATTTGGAGGAACGCGCCCTTGAGCGCGGCTGCGGTATCATAGTGTGGCAAGAGCAGGTGGTGCAGCTTCTGAAGGACGTGGGCGGCATGAGCGCTGCACAGGCAGACGAGGTGCGCCACGCGTTCGCCAGACCCAACAACGAGCACCTGATAGCAGCTCACTGGCAACGGTTCCTTGAGGGTGCACGGAAGAACGATGTGCCCGACGAGGTGGCGAAGAAGATATTCGGCAAGGTCAACGGACACTACATGTTCCCTGAGTCTCACTCGCATGCGTTCTCTATAACCGCATACCAGGCGGCGTGGCTCAAGCGATACCATCCGACCGAGTTCTTCGTCGTGCTCATGAACAACCAGCCGATGGGCTTCTATCCGATGGAGACGCTGAAGCAGGACGCCCGGCGCTTTGGAGTACCCTTCCTGAATCCTTGTGTCAATCGCTCAGAGGAGAAGTGCATCCCGAAAGGCGCGTCTGTGCTGCTGGGGCTGAGATTTATCAAGGATGTTGGAGAGGCGGGCGCCGATAGAATCCTCCGGGAAAGAAAACGCGGCGGGTACGCAGGCGCAGGTGATCTCGTCAGGCGCACGGGACTGAAGCCGCAGGCGGTGGAGTCGCTGGTGATGGCGGGCGCGTTCGACGCCATCACTCCCAACCGCAGGCAGGCGCTATGGGAGGCGGATCTGCATCCACGCCCCGGCAGGAATGGACAGGCGGTGCTGCCCGCCTCGATGGATGCCGGCGTGCCGAGACTCGCCGACTTCACCGATGCCGAGAAGATGGCTGCCGAGTACGCGGTGATGGGGATATACCCGCGCGGGCACCTGATGCAGTTCGTTCGGCCCACGCTCGCGCCGGGCGTGCTGACATGCGCCGAGGTCGAGAGGCTGGACGACGGCGCGCCCGTGCTGGTCGCAGGCTGGCCCGTGGCGCGGCAGCATCCGAAGGGCAGGGACGGCACGATATTCGTCACCGTCGAGGACGAGACCGGCGACGCGCAGGTCATACTGTGGCCGCACATATATAAGCGTTTCAGGAGAGAGTTGGGCAGCCAGGTGGTGCTGACAGCGGGCGAAATCTCGCGCTGGGACGGCACTTCCAACACCATAGTGTCCGAGGTGCGTGCGCTGCGCTCAGGCGTGCGGATGCCGGAGGCGCATAACTGGCGCTAAGTTTGCCTGCCGCGTTCATCGTCGAGAGCCAGCCATGCTACCATGGACTGCGACTATGTCCTCCGACGAATCGAACTGCTATCGGATGTTCTCCGGCTTAGAGATCTTCGCGCAATGACTTTCCTGCCACGCTTTTCCATCACAAACACCGTAACCGCTGCCATAACCGAAATCGGACAGGCTCGCGGTGGACGACGCGGCCGCAATACTGGCGGGACGCGCCGTGCTGGGCGCTGATCCTGAGGATACGCGAGAACTGCTTAACTACCGTGACGCTTTCGAGTACGTCAGCGAATACCTGAGCGACGGCGATCCCGTCACGGAAAGTCTCATACTGGAGATACACAGACGGCTGGTTGGCGGCGTGCGTGGCGGCTCTGCCGCTCCGGGGGAGTACCGCCTCGTACAGAACTATATCGTCAACTCCGCTACCGGAGGACGATTTACACACCGCCGCCGCCTCAAGACGTGCCCGAACTGATGCAGGAACTCGTCAGTTGGCTGAATCGACCGACCGATATACATCCTGTGATCGTCAGCGCCATCGCCCAGTTCCAGCCTGTCCATATTCACCCGTTTCTTGACGGGAACGGACGCGCGTCGCGGCTGCTCTCTACGCTTCTGCTCTACAAGGCGGGCTACGACTTCAAGCGGCTCTTCTCCATAAGTGAATACTATGACCGCGATCGGCTGTCCTTCTACGGAGCGCTTCAGGGAGTCAGGCGCTCCAACATGGATATGACAGGCTGGATCGAGTATTTCACCGTAGGACTCGCCACGCAGCTCAAG
Organism: Dehalococcoidia bacterium; assembly: GCA_965203955.1. Lineage (GTDB taxonomy): Bacteria > Chloroflexota > Dehalococcoidia > Lucifugimonadales > JADFKI01 > Bin90. The sequence goes on from OZ241923.1 coordinate 2,206,502, forward strand.
GAGGTCAAGCAAAGGGGTGAGTCGGCTATCCAGCAGGATGTTTTCAATCGGAGGCACGCTCTTACGGACAGGCAGACGCAGGCTATGGGCTACATACTTGAGAATGGCCGAATGACCATAGCCGATTTCCAGTCTCTGTTCCCCAAGGTGTCGCGCCGCACTCTTCAGCGGGACATCAGGGCACTAATAGAAAAGGGTCTGATCAGGCGTCAAGGACGGACGACGGGCGCGGCATATATATTGACGGATGAAACTTCTTGAGCTTGTGACAATCTTGCGACAAAACTTGCGACAGGAGACTTATCATCAGCCTGCGGTCGGCGAGCAGAAAGGAAAGGGACAGGTATGTTCGAGAGAGAGATTGATACTCCGACGGATGAAGAAGAGGAGGAGGAGATACAGCGGCAGATCGAGCAGGCTCCTGACGCTCCCGAATGGACCGATGATGACTGGACGCGTGCGCGGCCCGCGCTGGAAGTCGATCCCGAGATGGTAGAGTGGTTCCGGCGACCGCGCGGAAGGCGCCGACCGAAGAGCTAAAATCGATAAGGCTCGATGCCGACCTGGCCTCCCATTTCCGCGCCAGCGGCAAGGACTGGCAGACGCGAGTCAATGACACCCTCGGGAAGGCTGTGTTCGGCCTATGACATGCTCCGTAGCGTCCTGTTCGAGCTGGGATTTTGCTCTCTGCTCTCATCTTCTCGTTGAAGCGCGCCCTGCCCCAATCATCCATCCGGCACATGCGCCGACCTCGAATTTCGCCAACCCTCCCTGTGATAAAATTGACGTGGGCAACCCTGATCGATCTCAAGAAGGAACGGACAGACCGCTTCCGAATGAGCGAGGACTGAAGCGCGCAGGAGCGATGCAGTGGCGATAAACATAAGGGCTACCCTGGACCGCGGCGAAGCCGACATTCAGGTGGTGAACGAAACTCACGGCGGCCTGCGCTACTTCAAGCCGCTCTCCGACAGCGCGAGGGAGTGGATGCAGGACAACCTCTCAGACGAGAGCACTTTCCTGAACGGAGAGCTGGTCGTGGAGTCTCGCTACGCCGATGACCTTATGGAGTTCCTCGCCGACGACGGAATGCTCTTCTTCGTGCCGCAGTGGATGGACAACCCGCCCGCAATGTGCGACGGATGCCATGAGCCGATAGAAGGCGCTGCGCTGGACATGCCGATAGTCACCTGCGGGCTGGTATCGTGGTGCGTCAGCCAGGTCTGCGACAGTTGCCGTCGCGAGTGTACGGAGTGCGGATCAGAGGGCTGCCCGTCGTGCATCTCGCGAAGAGAGTGCTGCGAAGCGGCCTGAGTCTATTGTGCCGGAAGCGATACGGTAAAACTTCGCCCTTCCTGACCTGCTCACCTGAGCAGCGGTGGATAGTCGTACGCTGCGCACTGCCCTAAAGATGCTGGAAGCGCACTGCTGGCGCTGACGAGCGCTTCGCGCAAACGCAGCCCGAAAACTCCTGTAAGCGGACCCTTCCGTGCAGATACAATGCCGGAAACTGCCATCAGGAGAAGGACATGTGCGGAAGATTCGGTCTGTTCGCGGAGCTGGACGCGCTCGCCGAGCAGTTCAACTTCGACCCCTCGATAATGCGGGACGTCTACTCCCCGCGCTGGAACATTCCACTGTCGTTGCTCAGGGATTCTGTCCACACTAACTGATCAGCGAAAATGTCCGCATGATGGAGCATGTGACATTGACGCAGCAAGAACAGGCAAGACTTCAGGTACTCAACAGCTTATTGGCGGATCATATGACGACGGAGCAGGCAGCGACACTTATGGGAGTGAGCACACGCCATACCAGGCGCATACTGGCGGCATACAGGGAGAAGGGAGCAGCCGCAATCGCTCATGGCAACAGAGGTCGCAGACCGGCCAACGCTACACCGAAGACGACATCGACAGGCGTCGTGCGTCTGGCACGAACTCGCTACACCGGAGTCAACCACACGCACCTGAGCGAGCTTCTCTGGGAGCGGGAAGGCATAGACATCGACAGAAGCACATTACGACGCATACTGGGAAGAGTTCGGGGCTTTCGACAACTACATCGACAAGATGGAGCTTGATCCTCAAGAGATCGAGGATTTTCGCGCATCCCCAGGAGCGACCCTCACAGAATGCGAACACACTCTCAGAAACTTGCAGTCCCTTCGGCATGACTTCACTGAAGACGACTTCGGTTCCGGGAGCTTCGAGTCGTACCGCGAACTCATGGGAATGTCGAAGTCGGGACCCTTTACGCGAATGGCCTATTCAAATGCACTGAGGGAGTTTCAGCAAGGGACATTTACAGGCTTTGATCAGGGGGACCTTGACAGGATTCGTGGGGAGCTGGGGTATATCCCTTTCAACTTCCAGCGCTCCGAAACTCTTTACTGGCTCTTCAGGGACGTCCCTTACTACGAGGAGAGAGTCAGAACTGAACGAAGGGGCGGCTACGGCGGCGTGACTTTCAGGCTGCTCAACGGTGTCTATTACTCGGCCGGCAACTTCCAAAGCAGGTCGGTTGAAGAATCGGCAACAGAGTATGTCGATAGAGGATTGCTGGGCATCACGGACAGGCACCTGTACTTCGCCGGGAGTTCTGAAAGGTTCAGAATCCGGTATGACCGAGTTGTGGCGTTCGACTACTACTCGGACGGTATTGGCGTGACGAAGGAGGCTGCTTCCGCCAGGCCACAGTCTTTTCTGATGGGTGACGGCTGGTTCGCATACAACCTTGTAACTGAATTGGCTCAGCGTCAGCATCGAGGCGTTCAGTCCCCCGTCGCGAAACCGACTCGTGCCGCAGCGGGGCCACAGGTTCCCGACATCGACATCGAAGAAACCCGGGAACCGAGTGCAGCGCAAGGCAATGTCCCGCCTCCGCCCCGATCAAGCAGCCTGGATTCAGAGTTAGCGAGAACACAGCGCTATGTGATCTACGAAGACGACCCCACCAATAGAGCACGAGTACATACAGTGAACTGTTCCCACTACCTCAAAAGAAGAACGGAAACCCTCCCGGACAACAGGTGGCATGACAGCCCAATCACCTTGCAGGAGGCCGACACTCTCTTGCGTGAGTTGAACAAGAGAGATTCGGGATATTGCGGCATGTGCATGCGAGGGGTGCGATGACACTAAGGGCGACGAACTAGAAAACGGAATCAACTGCGGCGTCAGGGTGTCGGGTGGGACAAATTCAATGAGATAGGGAAATTGGCCAGATGCCGCCGTTTTGAAAGGCAATCGTCGAGTCGCGAGAGGGAATCACCTTTGTGTAAATCACGAAGTCTCAATGAGGGCTGGTCATGGATTCGGGGGAGATTGACTCTAACCGTCCTTGGAACGGTTTTACGGCACCATCGCCAGGCTGCTCGTCGGGTCCGGCACAAGCTCCAGGTAGATGAGCGTCGTCTGGATCGAGCTGTGACCCATCCACCGGCTCAGGTAGTTGATGGGGACGCCGTTGGCCAGAAGATGACGGGCGTAGCTGTGGCGCAGCGTGTGATTGGAGATGTTTCGACCGGGAGCGATTGCCCCGTCTCGCTGGGCGCGGGCCGCGGCTTGCCGCACCCAGTTGTGCGCCGTCGAGCGCGCCGCCCTCACGATCCTGTCCTCGGTCCCCACGTTTCCGAACTGCAACGCGCTTGCGAGCGCACTGTGCAGCTCGGGATGGACCGGCACTATCCTCGCCGTCCCGCCCTTGCCCTGGCGGACACGGATGGTCGGCAGCTCCACGTCGAGCGAGAGGTCCCTGACCTCGAGCGCCAGCGCCTCGGAGACGCGCAGGCCCGCACGCCACTCTATCATCATCAGAAAACGCGCCCTGGGATTGGGTGCAACTCGAAGCAGGGCATTAACCTCGTGGGCCTCGATGTACTCCGGCAGTCTTTTGGCGACCGCTTCAACCGATTGATCGGCTTTCTACGGGTACTAGCCGCGGGGACGGCGGTTGCGCTTGGCAGGTGCGGATTATGTGACCGCGGGCAGGGTTTCCGTGGTCATAAGGGAAGATTGCCCGCAGTTCTGTGCAGGAGATTCGCGGATGATCAGGCCCGTTTTGGCGCGGCTGTCAGTTGGATGTCGAGCGCGGCAAGTACCGTCATCGCAGTGCCTATTCTTGGGTTGCGCTCTCCTGACAGCGCCTTGTACAAGCTCGGACGTCCCAGATGTGTCTCTTGGGCGATGGCGGTCATCGCCTTGGCGCGCACCACGGCGCGCGCGAAGAATTCCGGGGCGTTCTCTTCAAGCGCACCAATCAGGTACTCGATGATGCCCTCTTCGTTGACGCCGGCGAGAACCTCGGCAGCGTCCCAAGGAGTGTAGTTCTCTTTGTTCATCATCACCTCATAATTCCCTCGCCATCTGCCTGAAAATGAACGCGGCGACATCGAGATATATGGGACCCGTCTGCGGAAGAGTCAGTCGTTCCACGACGCTCGCTCTTCCCTCAAGTACGAGTCCACTTCCTCAGCAGGCTTGAAGAGCAGGTGTCCGGGCGCTTTGTCGAGGATGTCGACAGCGGACCGCCGAGCCAGTTCCGCCGGACGGCTCACGACGACATCGAGGGACTCACCGACAGACAGCTCTCTATCGACTATTTCGATTTGCCCCCTGGCAGCACAGTGGTCTTCAGGTGCAGCACTTTCTGCCTGACTCTCACTTCCCCAGTAAATTGAGTGCGGTGGATATGGCATTGATTTCTGCTGTCATACCTGAATGGACTGCTATCCTGATCGTTCACGACAGCATGATATAATCTCAAGTCAAATACGAGGGTCGCGCTAGTCTAAACGGAGGAAGCCTTGACCACCGCGAATACCATGAATCAAGACACACCCTCGGTGGTAAAAGCTATCGTCGAAGAGATGCTTCAAGAGCGCTTCTCCGCCGAAGATATAACCTTCACCGAAATCAAAGTCGAAACCCTAAACAGCTACTACGGCGATGATTACATCGACATCAGGATTTTCTACACTGGCAACCACGACGTCCTGGACTCCAAGTGGACGCTAACCATGCCGCGTCTCATCATGGACGAAATGGAAAACAGAGGACTCGTCATCGACAACATTCCGCACAAGTCATTCATCAACCAGGAGGAGTGGGACGAAATAAAGGACTGGAACTTCTGGGATGAAATCGACTAACCTCCTCAGAGTCGCTGAGGTGAGCGCCCAAGGGTCCGTAAATGCCGGTATAGGCAGGCCCCTTCAGGGGAAGAACTCAAGCGCGCCGTCAGCACGGCATATTACGCCCTTTTCCTGCACCTGTGCGAAACGACCGCCAATCTGATGATCGGAACTCTACGGCCTGAACCGGGACGAAGAGCGGCTTGGCAGCGCATGTACCGGGTCCTGCAACACGGCGCGACCAGGAACAAGTGCAGAAATGTCACAGAGATGCGACAGTTCCCGTCCGGCATACAGGACTTCGCCAACCGGCTGGTAATGGTGCAAGACGCCCGGCATAATGCCGATTACGACCCTTTCTCCAAATACACGCGCCAAGACGTTTTGGACATCATCAGGGAAGTGCAAGATGCCATCAGCGTCTTCGACGCCACTTCCAGGCAGGACCGCCTGAACTTCATAGCGTATCTACTCGCCAGCGAGAGAAATCGTAGAGGATGACCAAAGGGGCAGGTAACTGCGGTGATGGCCTCTGCCGTCACACTGACCTCGAAGTTGCACTTATTGTGGGCGAAGGCGCAGCCAATGCACACTTAGTTGCAGTTAAGGCCGCCATAGTTGCACTCAGGCGCCACATACGACACAGTGTTTGCAGTTTCAGCCGTCGAACACTTTCTCCGAGCGATTGTCTAATGTCCGGGCCAGGTTGTCCGGTTTAAGGGAGTGGTCCAGGTAGGGAGGGGCATGGGGAGTTGAACATTTTGCGGCAAAATGTCCAACTGGGGTTTTCGGAGTGTCAGAGCGGACAATACGCTCATCAAAGCGCGACGCGGCGACACTAACAGCGTTGCATTCGGCCAACACAGAGACATCGTGAGCCCAGGCGAAGCTACTCTCCCCGGATTCGCCGAAGCTCAGCCTCAAGCTCCGCGGCGCGAGACTCCGCCGCCAGACGCTCGGCTCGTTCCTCCTCGGCGCGAGACTCTGCCGCCAGACGATCAGCTCGTTCTCGTTCTGCGCGGGCTTCGGCATCCTCGGCGCGCGACTCCGCCGCCGTCCGTCCGGTTCGCTCCTCTTCGTGAGAGTACAGATAACTCTCGGTCACGGGATCGAAGAAGCGCAGCCTGCCATCCTCCCAGCACACGTACAGTCCCAGCACATTGCTGTAACCCCGAAGACGACCCTCGCCCAGATCATCTATCTCTATCGGCTCATACGCCCCGTCCACCAGCCGGGCCCCCGCGAGCGCAGCATCGTGGTACTCACCACCGCTCGGATCGAACCGCCAATACTCCAAGACGCCGAACCGCTCGTAGTCAGCCCGTTTGTCCGTGTAGTCAACCTCGCCCGTACTCCGTGACGCCACCTCAAGCACGAAGTCAGGCGCATTGCCCTGTCTGTCTATCGCATATCCGCCCTGCTCGTACACGAGCGCAACATCGCAGTCAGGCACAACTATGAGGTCAGGTATCCTGTATGCGCCCCAGGGGTCAAGCGTGGGGGCCACCGGAACCTCTCCATGCACCAGCGTCGTCTCCCGATTGCCCATGTGTATGGCAAGAGCGGTCAGGACCGAGTGGAGGTGGAGATGGGACGTGTTCTGCATGTCTTCTCGCGGCGGGAACTCGGGGAAGCGGTCGAGCCTGCCCGCTTCCTTCGTGAGTGTGGTCGTCCTGCTGGTCATCGCGGTTCTCTCCGGAACTAAGTGAGTTGAGCGATTGCGACTGCCGCCATTATATCATCCGTGACGCCAAGTTCATGAAGAGGGTAAGGCGTGACTTGCGTTGGCCCGGGGCCTGAACGTCAACATGCCTTAGTTTTAGGAGCTTCAAGACTATCCCAGTGGCGATGGTTTCGTAGCCGGGCGAGCCTGGATTAGATGTGGGCATATTTCATTTCACCCCCACCCCCCGGCTCCCGCGAGGGCTGGCTCCAACCTTCCCCTTTGATGGGGGAAGGGATGATATGAACGGCAACAATGCCCAGCCTAACGGCTGCGGCGCGGCAGACGGAACATCACTGCCGATGTACGATGAGTAGTCATGCAGAAGGACTTTCTCGACAGCGAGGTCGCAGTCGTCGCCGTGTACCTGGACGGACCGCAGGACGGCAAGCCGTCCGGAGAGACGGTTGACCTCTCATTCTTCCTCACGACCGAAGACGGCGTGACGCAGCTCGACCGGCTGGTTGAAGAACCTTGTCTCATCGACTGGATGGGCGCCAAGTCGATGCGTCTTGCCGACACCCTCGACGGAAGGCTGATATACGAGGCTGACGACGGGATGAGCTGCGACATCGACCAGGATATTCTGCCTGTTGCGGCGCCGGAGGTCGTGTACGCGATGCTCGGCAGGCTGAGGCAGGTGGAGCCGGGCACGCGGCAGGCAGACGACGCTTGATGCGACCGCCGGCATAATCCATTCGGACAACTTGCACGAAACGAGCAGAGGAATATGGCGGAGACCGTCTTTGAGATAGGGGTAGAGATAGAAAAACAAGGCGACAGCCTCTATGTTGCCTCGATGATTCCGTTTCGCGTGCCCTGCTACTCATTCACACGCGAGGGAGCGATAGCCCGCGCCAGAGAGTGGTTCGTAAATCTGATCGCCAAGTACGAAGCCACCGGCAGACTGGCGGACTTGGTAGAGAAGTGCGAGCGCCTTGACGGGCCGGATAGAGTCGATATTCTCACGCTCGTAGTCCTGCGGCATCTTGAGCAGCAGGACTACGAGCACATAATCGTTACCCACAGGCCCGCGGGCGCTCTCGACTAGGAGTTGGGAAGCGGGGACTGGGCGTGAACCGATGGCGCAAACCTGCGGACACGAGAAGCCCGACAGCTCCGGACGCCCCTGCGCTCGCTGCGGGAAGTGCCTGCACAGGGACATTGCCGCCGAGGGACCGCGCGCCACCTGCCGGGACTGCACAACGAATCCGCGCGTCTCGCGTAACCCTGTGGGCGACGTTCGGGGCGACAGGCTGCCGATGCTGACAGGATGTCGCAACGGAGCCAGACGCCTTGCCCCGAAAGCAACTTGTGCCTGGGAGGCCTTCAGGTGTGCATCTTTAGAGGTCAGAGGAGATGGTGCGTATTCTGATCTGAATCCGCCGGTCCCGGAAATCTCAGGACGGCAACATAATTCTGCAACAATTCACCCTTATCGTGTGGGGTATCAAGAATACATTCACGCGAAAGGAGTGAAGAAAATGAAGACGAGGATCAAGAATCTGCTGACGAAGAAGGTATTGGTTGGAACGGCTCTGGGGGCAATGATCTCCGGAGCGGTAATCACAGGGTTCACCATCGACGCCGGGTTCAAAGAGGGGCCAGAGTCTAACCGAACAACGACAAGCCAGGAAATCTCCGAGCGTGGAGGAGGCGAGAGCGGTGGCGAGCACGGCAGCGTGCGCGAGGGAGGCAGTGAGCGCGGCGGCGGCATTGAGCGCGGCAACGAGTCCGCCGTATCCGCTAGCGAAGAGGGCAGCGGCGCGAACCTTGCGCCGGATGCGACCTTCGATGCGGTTCGCGGCGGCGCGCGGCTCATAATGAACTACGACCCCGCGAGCAACGCCTTCACAGGCACCGTGGAGAACACGACCGGCAGCGCGCTGAGCAACGTCAGGATAGAGGTGCATCTGTCCAACGGAACTGAGCTTGGGCCCACGACTCCCATAGCCCTGGCTCCCGGTGAGGTGGCGAATGTGAACCTGCCCTCGACGCAGGCATCGTTCACAGGATGGATAGCGCACGCAGAGGTCGGCAGCGGAGCCGAGTCGGGCGGTGAGCACGCATCCGGCAGCGGAAGCGAGTCTGCCAATGAGGGCAGCGGCGAGAGCGGCCCGGACGGTCCTGAGGGTCCGGAGAGCGGCAGCGAAGCCGCAAGGGAAGCGGCTATGTCCAGCCCTATCATCCCGCTGGATCAGACCTGGAACGGCAACCTCGGCGGACTGGCGATCTCAGCACAGTACGACGCGGCAACGCAGTCAGTGAACGCAACGGTGCAGAACACGACATCGCAGCAGCTCTGCTACGTGCAGGCAGAGCCTCACCTGAAGTCTGGAACGCAGACGGTCGGGGAGCTAGGTCCGCAGAAGCTGGGAGACCTGAACCCCGGGCAGACGGTGATGTCGAGCCTACCGGTCTCCGGTGAGCCGGAGCTTGCGGGAGTGTCCTACGACGGGTACGTGGTGCATATGGAAGTGTTCGACTGCGGCGGTTCCGGCCCTGTGGCACACACGGGAGCGGAGGGCGGCAGCGAGGGCGGCGCATCCGGCAGCGAAGACGGAAGCGGGGCGATGTTGGCGCCAGATGAGATATTCGATGCCACCCGCGGCGGCGCGCGGCTGGTGATGGGCTATGACGCGGCAAGCAATTCCTTCAACGGCATCGTGGAGAACACGACCAACAACACGCTGAGCAATGTGAGGATAGAAGTGCATCTGTCGAACGGGACCGAGCTTGGGCCCACGACACCGATAGACATGGCTCCGGGTGAGATGTACGCGATCAACCTGCCTGCTACGCAGGAAGCGTTCACCGGCTGGATAGCGCATGCCGAGGTCGGCGGCGGTGAAGGCGGTGGCGAAGGGAATGAGTCCGGCGGGGAGCATGGCGCGAGCGGCGAGCGGCGCGGTAGCGGCTAAGTCAATCGAGTCTCGCCAGAGGAGGTGGCGAGACTTCACTCCAAGCGATATAAATTCAAACCATAGGAATAGCCGGAGGACGGGCGCGGTGTCTCTTGTGAGGCATCGCGTCCTGACTCGTTCACCGGACTCTCCCCGGATGCCGCTTATGGCGGCGCGGTCGATCCGCCACCGGCGGGCATTCTGTTCAGGAGTTGACAGTCCGCCACCTGAACCGGTGCCGAGAGTGGGACATCGGCTTGCCGGGAACTCACTAGTACCAAGTCCGCCTGATATTGGCACAAGTATAAGAAATGGGTTAGATTGTGGCGCATCTTACAATGAGGATGTCGCCGAATATGACCGCAAGAAAGTACAGAGTGGAGTTGACCGAGTCCCAGAAGCGCCGGCTGAATGAAGTGGCCCACCGAGGCAGATCGCCGGCGCGCACGGTCAAGCGAGCGCTGGCGCTGCTGAAGGCTGACGAAGGACAGACCGACGGACGCATAGCCGAAGCGCTGTCGCTCAGCAGGCGCACGGTCGTGCTCAGCAGGCGCACGGTCGTAAGGATACGCAAGCGCTTCTGCGAGGAGGGACTCGAGAGATCACTGACCGAGTTGGCGCGTCCCGGACAGAAGCGCAAGCTGGATGAGCGTGCGGAGGCGCATCTTGTGGCCATAGCGTGCAGTGATCCTCCCGAGGGCCATACCCACTGGACGCTGAAGTTGCTTGCGGACAAGGCCGTGGAGTTGGGCTATGTGAAGAGCGTAGCGCGCGAGACGGTGCGTCAGAGCTTGAAAAAAACGAACTCAAGCCGTGGAAGAACAAGGCGTGGTGCATCCCTGAACTGAGCGGGGAGTTCGTTGCAAGGATGGAAGATGTGTTGGACCTGTACGAGGAGGAGTATGATGCTGCGCGACCTGTGGTGTGCTTCGATGAGACATCCAAGCAGTGGTGTGCTTCGATGAGACATCCAAGCAGTTGATCGGACATACGAGAGCGGCCATCGGCACGCAGGTGGGGAGAGTTCGGCGTTACGACTACGAGTACAGGCGTAACGGGACGCGCAACCTGTTCGTCTTCTGCGAGCCAAAAGGTGGATGGAGACATGTGGAGGTTACCCAGCGGCGCACGGCTGTGGACTTCGCTGAGCAGATGAGATGGCTGGTGGATGAGGCGTATCCCGACGCCAAGGTGGTCAGGGTTGTGCTGGACAACCTGAACACTCACAAGTTCGGTTCGCTGTATGAGGCGTATGAACCTGTTGAGGCGAGGCGCATAGCGCGGAGGCTGGAGTTTCACTACACACCTAAGCAGGGGAGTTGGCTGAATATGGCGGAGATAGAATTGAGCGTGTTCAGTAAGCAGTGCCTGAGAGGACGAATCGGTGACGAACAGACGCTCAGACTGCACATAGCCGCACTTGAGCGGGAGCGCAACTCCGTTGGCGCGACAATAGACTGGCGGTTCAGTTCTCAGGACGCTCGCGTGAAACTCAACCGGGTCTATCCAGAGCCAAAGTTATAAATAGAATGGCGCGTGTCATCATCAAGTGGACTTGGTACTAGCGCATTGACGACGAGCCCCCTTGCCTTCGCGGTTGCGGTAGTCTCGTTAGAGCCGTCACGCCCGATTCGAGAGGCGCAGACCGGCGGCCTGTTTCTGTGCTCTACCGGCGGCTCTGGTAATTCCACGCATAGTCGCTCGAACACCTTCGTCTTCAGTGGGATTAGGAAGGTTGGCCTGACGATGGGCGGAACCGACAGCTGCCAATCCCATGCGGATTGTTCCGGGCTTTTGGCCATCAGCGGCACGCTGAGTGATCCAGTCGGCTAGGTGCACAGGGTCTGCAGGAAAGACAGGATAGCCGCGGTCACTAGCGAACGTCTCCCACTTTCTCCACTGTGACGTATAGTTGATGCGAGTGGTTGGCGAGAGAGACTCTTCTCGTTCACAGGATTATCTCCTACATGTGTCAAGATACAAGTCCCCGACAATTGGACATCGCTCGAGTAGGCAGGTCTCAGAACTCTGAAATTATGACTAGTCCATACTTTGTCTATTCTAATAATTCGTGATATATTTTGGGCGTCTTCAGGTATATGCTTTCGAGGCAATAGAAAACCCCCATCCATTGAGGCTGACAGGCGCTGTCCGGTCAGCGTCGTCCTTATTTGAGTCAAACAAGTCTCAACTGGCTTCACTAACCGAAAGGCTCGGCATCATCTTATGACATCATCCAGCCATCGTCATGGTGATCACGACCATGACGATCACGATGACCATGACAGGCATGAGCATCACGACCACGACTCACACGAGGGCCACGACCACGACGCTCACGAACATGATGACCATGGACACGATTCTCACGATCATGGTGATCACGACAGCCACGGTCACGATGATCACGACCACGGCAGCCACGATTCTCACGACCATGATTCCCACGACGACCACGGACACGACGACCACAGCGGCCATGACCATCACGGACATGACGACCACGACCACCATGGCCATAGCCACGACTTTCGGGACGCCAGCCGCCGCAGCCTGATAATCGCGCTCGCGCTGATAACGACCTATATGGTCGCAGAGGTGATCGGCGGCCTGGTGTCAGGCAGCCTCGCTCTCCTCGCGGACGCCGGACACATGCTGACCGACGCGGCTGCCATACTCATGGCGCTGATAGCAATGTGGATCGCCCAGCGACCGGCATCGGTAGAGCGCACCTTCGGATACCACCGCACCGAAATCCTCGCCGCCCTCGCGAACGCTTTCTCTCTATGGATAATCGCTGCGTGGATAATCTTCGAAGCCTACCACCGCGCCTTCGTAGAAGTGCCGGATGTTGACGGATTGCCCGTGCTGATTGTCGGCGCAGGGGGCCTGCTCATTAACCTAGCCGCCGCTTGGATTCTTCATGGCTCTTCGGAGCACAGCCTGAATGTGGAAGGCGCGCTGCAGCACGTAATCGCGGACCTGCTGGGATCGGTCGCCGTCGTAATATCAGCAATTCTTATCCTGACATTGGAAGATTCATTCGGAAGAAACATATTCATTGTCGACCCGATTCTAAGCGTCGTCATCGCGCTGCTTATCCTGTGGAACACCCGGCACCTGATCGTCAGGGTGACCAACGTGCTTCTCGAAGGAACTCCGGAACACATAGACGTCTTCGAGCTTTGCTACGAGATAGAGGAAGTCGAAGGCGTGACCTTGATCCACGATGTCCACGTATGGACCATCAACCAGGGCAACGAGGCATTCACCGCCCATGTGCTGATGGATCCCTCGTACCACGCGGACAATCAGGAATCTCTTGAACAGATAAAGCGAATAGTGCACAGCTACGGAATCGGGCACGTTACAATTCAGCTGGAAAGATCAGTCGCCGAATGTACTGAGTTCCACCATGTCGGGCATCTTGAATTCGAGAGCCGCGCCGCCAGAAGTGGCTAATCAAACCGCTAGCAGCGATCCGTCCGCCATCCGAACTGAGAAACAGACAGGGCAGGCGGAAGAGCCTGCCCTGTTTCATTCATTTGACCAAGTGTGCCGGTTGCGACTCGAAACTCATAACCGGCCACTTTGCCGCTACTGCGTCTCCAGAGCCCTCATCAGGTTCGCCATCTCTATTGCCGCGAGTCCGGCCCCATAGCCGTTATTGCCCTGCTTGCCGCCCGCGCGGTTTATCGCCTGCTCCATCGTGTCCGTAGTCAGCACGCCGAATATCACTGGCACACCGCTGCCGAACCCGGCATTCGCAATTCCCTTTGCAGCCTCGCCCGCAACGTGCTCGTAGTGATCGGTCTCGCCTCTTATCACCGCGCCCAGGCATATCACTGCGTCGTGCTGCCCGGATTCCGCCAGCTTCTTCGCCACAACCGGCAACTCGAAGGAACCCGGCACATACGCCACCGTTACGTCGTCATCACGCACGCCATGCCGCGAAAGCCCGGCGCGCGCACCGTCCAGCAGCTTTGACGTGATGAACTCATTGAAAGTCGCAACCACGACAGCGACTCGCAGCCCCTCACCGTTCATGCCGCCCTGCAATTCTACGCTCATTGGTCGTCACCTGCCGCGAAGTCAATGTCCAGCGTGTGCCCCATGCGGCTGACCTTGGTCTCCAGGTAGCGACGGTTCTCGTCGTTAACCGGCGCGAGCAGCGGCACCTCTTCCACAAGTTCCAGTCCGAAACTCTCGATACCCACACGCTTCTTCGGATTGTTCGTAAGGAAGCGCATCTTCCTCACCCCAAGATCAACAAGTATCTGCGCGCCCACACCGTACTGACGCGGGTCCGGGTCGAAGCCCAGCTTGATATTGGCATCAACCGTGTCCAGCCCTTCGTCCTGCAGCGCGTAAGCCTTCAGCTTGTTGTGAATGCCGATTCCGCGCCCCTCCTGCCGCATATAGAGAAAAACGCCGGTCTCTTCTTCCCTGATTGCTTTGAGTGCGAGATCCCTCTGGTCGCCGCAGTCACAGCGTATGCTTCCGAATACGTCTCCGGTCAGGCACTCGCTATGCACGCGCACGAGAATCGCCTCTTCCGCGTTTATGTTTCCTTTAACCAGCGCCACATGCTCATCCCTATCGACGAGACTCCTGTACGAAACGGCGGTGAACTCCCCATACGGCGTGGGCACCCGCGCCTCGGCGACACGCTCAATGAGCCGCTCATGCTCCCGCCTGTACGAGATGATGTCCGCCACGCTCACGATCTTCAGGTCGTGCTTATCGGCAAAGACCTCCAGCTGAGGCATTCGCGCCATCGAGCCATCGTCGGCCATGATCTCGCAGATGACTCCGGCCGGCTGCAACCCCGCGAGCCGCGCAAGGTCCACCACTGCCTCGGTCTGTCCCGCCCGCTTCAGCACGCCGCCTTCCATGTACCGCAGCGGAAAGATATGGCCGGGACGCGCCAGGTCTTCAGGTCTCGTATTCGGGTCCAGCAGCGCCTTTATCGTCGCCGAGCGGTCATGTGCAGAAATTCCCGTCGTCGCCCCGTCCAGCACATCGACCGAGACGGTGAAGGCTGTGCTGAGGCGTGCCGTATTCTCGTACACCATCATCGGAATGCGAAGATGGTCAAGCCGCTGTGACATCATTGGCACGCAGATGAGTCCGCGTCCCTCCGTCGCCATGAAGTTGACCGCTTCCGGCGTAATCAGCTCCGCGGCCATCGCGAGGTCGCCTTCATTCTCGCGGTCCTCGTCGTCCACGATGATGATTATCTTGCCTGCCCTGATGTCCCTTATTGCTTCGTCAATATCGGACAGCGGCATTCTCAGCCTCCATAAGTATCCCTTCCCTTTCCGGGGGAAAGTTAGGATGGGAGTTACCTGCTAAAGTTCATCAGCGGTATCCACCGGCGCGCGTCCTGCCATCGCAAGACGCTCAATATACTTCGCCATTATATCGACTTCCAGGTTCACGCTGTCTCCGGCTTTCTTGTGCTTGAAGACCGTATTCTCCTGCGTGTGCGGAATTATCGTCACGCTGAAAGAAAAGTTATCACAGTTTACAATGGTCAGGCTTGCCCCGTCCACAGCGATGAAGCCCTTTTCAACCACGTAGCGCATCAACGAAGTCGGCGCATCGAAGGCCACCATCAAGGCGTCTCCTTCGTCACTGATGGAATGGATGGTTGCCGTCCCGTCAACGTGCCCCTGGACCATGTGCCCTCCGAAGCGACCGTATGCAGGCATCGAGCGTTCCAGGTTGACAGGCGAGCCGACCATCAGCTCTCCCAGGTTTGTCCGGCGCAGAGTCTCAGGCACCACGTCAACGCTGAATGAGGATTCATCGTGTGTGGTAACCGTGAGGCAAGCACCGTTGACCGCTATGCTGTCCCCCACATTGACGTCGCTAAGCACCTCGGACGCGCCTATCACCAGACTGCCTTCCCCAACAGCCCTTACGGAGCCGACCTCCTCGACTATCCCTGTGAACATCTTAATCACTCTCCAATAGGTGGTATGCGAAATCGCGGGACGATGTCCCTTCCCCCTCGATGGGGGAAGGTTAGGATGGGGGTGAAGCCAAAGCCCCCAATTCTTCCTTTGCAACCGCATACATATCAGTCAACATATCCAATTACGGCAACATCCTCGCCAAATCGCTGCACTTCCACATCTCGCAATCGCAGCGCCTCCTCCATTCTGGCAATTCCAATACCGCCTACCGGCGAAATTGCCCTGTTGCCGCCTATTATAACGGGTGCGACAAAAGCCACAACCTTATCCACCAGCTTCAGGTCGAAAAGCGCGCCAATGGTCGCGCCGCCGCCCTCCACCAGCACGCTCGTAACGTCTCGCTCCCCAAGAAGTCCAAGTAGCGCGGCCAGATCTACACCACCCTTGCCGGCAGGTATTCTGACCGTCTCCGCCGCGCCGCTTGTATCTCCCCTGAAATCATCCGCAACTGCAACAAGCGTCTCGCCCACCGCGCTCAACATCTGCGCGTCCTCCGGCATCCTGCCGTGGCTATCCAGCACCACGCGCAGCGGCTGTCGTTCATTCGCGTTGCCGCTTGCGTCTCGCGCCGTCAGTTGCGGGTCATCCGCCAGCACCGTGTTGATTCCGACCATGATGGCGTCCGACCGCGCCCTGAGCAAGTGCGCGAACTCTCGTGACTCCTCGCCGCTAATCCACTTGGAATCACCCGACCGCGCCGCAATCTTCCCGTCGAGGCTCATCGCGTACTTCGCAGTCACGAAAGGCAGGCCCGTCCTGCTGTGCTTGGCGAACGCCTCCATCAGCTGCCCGGCCTCATCAGCGCACTCCCCGACATGCGTCCACACTCCCGCGTCATTCAGACGTGCTATTCCGCCGCCCTCGACATTCGGATTCGGATCGCCCACCGCGATATGCACCGCCGCGACACCTGCCGCGATTATCGCCTCAGAGCATGGCGGTGTCCGGCCATAATGGTTGCACGGCTCAAGCGTTGTGTACAGCGTCGCGCCCATTGCCTGATCGCCCGCCTGCGCCAGAGCCGCCGCCTCCGCGTGCTGCTGCCCCGGCGGGTGTGTCCACCCCTCCCCAACGATCTCGCCGTCCCGCGCGATAACGCAGCCCACAGCCGGATTGGGGCTGGTCGTTCCCAACGCCCCCCATCCCAACTCCAGAGCGCGCTGCATGTGCCCCATGAAACCGCTATTCCTGCACCCAACTGTCCCTTCCCCCTTGATGGGGAAGGTTAGGATGGGGGTGACCATCCTTTATTCACTGCCATTCCCGAAATCCCTGTACGCGCGGCTGGCTGTGGGCACCGTCTGCCCCTGGTACTTGCTGCCCAGTTCAGGCGATCCGTAAGGGACATCCGCTGGCGTTGACAGTTGCAGGAACGAAAGCTGCCCGATCTTCATGCCGTGGTAAAGCGTGATCGGCAGGTTCGCCACGTTGCTCAGCTCCAGCGTCAGGTTCCCCTTCCAGCCCGGATCGACATACCCGGCCGTCGAGTGAATGAGCAGGCCGATGCGCCCCAGTGAACTCTTGCCCTCCAGTCGCGCCACGAGATCGTCCGGTATCTCGATGGTTTCCAGCGTGCTGCCTAGCACGAACTCCCCGGGATGCAGCATGAACGGCTGATCGCCGATCTCCTCCATCTCCGTCAGGTCGCTCAGGTCCTCGCGCACATCGATATATGGTCGGCGCGAGTTGCGAAAGACAAGAATATGCCTGTCAAGGTGCACGTCCACGCTCGCCGGCTGTATGCACCCCTCGCCCAGCGGATCGACGACAATTCTGCCCTCCGCCAGAAGCGTCTTGATAGTATGGTCGCTCAGAACCGTCATCCCGCACTCTCCATCGCGTGGCGGACTTCCACACTCCATTACCAGAATATGAGGCTACATTCTAGCAACTTGTGAGATGGAGATATAGGTTCATTGCATCACGTTGAGACGACAAACTGTGCCATTCGCGAAAGATGGGCACTCCTGCGCTCAGGAGTACCCATCACGTTCATCCTGTTAGTTCCGCCCTAGTAGATCGCAAACCCCGCCTGCACCCTCAGCGACAGCGTAACCTCGCCTCCGCTCACGCTAGGCGCCGAAAGCGCAGCCGCCGCAGGAACGGCATACCCAAAGTCCAGGCTCTCTCTGGCAAACCCCCTCACCGACGGAGAAACGCCACCTTCGCTCATGTAGATCAGGCGTCCCAGGGTAACATCCGACAGCTCCGCCAGATGTCCCGCCTTCGACTTCGCGTCCGCGACCGCCATCTCGCGCAGTTCCGCCATCTTCGGCTTCGGGTCCTCAAGTGTGAAGCTGATATTGCTTATCCGCACGACATCGCCGCCCGCCTCGACCACCTCGTCGATTACCTCACCAATCTCGTCGAGGTCCCGCAACTTCACCGTCGCTCGGTTGTTGACGCGATAGCCCGTCAACACTTCCTTACCGCTGCGAATACCGTCCTTCTCTTCCTCCACATAGTTATAGCGCGGATACACGCTATACCGGCTCGTCTGTATGTCCTCGTCCTTGACCCCTCTCTCCTTCAGCACCTCGATGATGGCATCCATCGCAGTCGCCGCCTGCTCGTTCGCCTCAGACACGGTCGGCGCGCTGACTTCCACACCGAAGTCCAGGCTTGCAAGGTCGGGCGGCAGCGAAAGCGTGCCCTCGCCGCTAACCCAGATACCCGTTCCGTCGCTGCCGTATGCCGCCGGCGCGGCCCTCTCGACCGTGTTCGCCCCCACCTCCGGCGATGCCGCCGCCTCGCTCCGGTCCAGTGACAACGCTCCGAATGTGGCGACTACGGCAGCCGCCGCTATCAGCAGTCCCACAGTTTTTCTTGTCCAACTCATCGCATTCCTCCTGTTCCTTTCTTTCCTATAATCTCGCGTAGTGTATCAGTTTGAAATATGGAGCAATCCAAATGGCAGTGCATAGTTCAAAGTGACACATTGGATAATTTTGAGCATCCGATTGCTCGTTCATGACATATAACTACAAAGGGGCATCAATTGTTCCCTTCCTGCCCATATCATTCATTGATGCTGGATTCCGTCCGCCTCCGCATTAGTCTCGCGGCAATCGCGGCAGCCGCCACGAGCGCAGCGCCACCAATAACCACTAGCACCCACACCGGAATCGTAAGCTCGCCTTGCGGCAAATCCCTAGTCGCCTGAGTCTCAACGGATTCCGCCTGCGCTGTCGCCTCTCTCACCAGTTCATCCGCCCGCGCAGTTGCCGCCGCATACGAATCGGCAAGCTGCGCCACGTAGGTCGCCTCATTCGCGCGCTGTTCCTCTGCCTGTTCTTCCGCGCGTTCCGCCTGATCAGTCTCCCACTGCGCCTGCGCGGTAGCTCGCTCTTCCTCGTGCTCCGCCAGCGCGGTCGCATGCTTCGCCTGTACCTCATTCGCATCCGCCGTCACCGTACCCGCCGTCACCGTACCCGCCGCCGCCGCCTCGTAAGTCGCCCTTGCCGAGGCAGTAGCCTCGTTCTCCGGCGTCGAAACGTAATCCCCGTGACTTGTCACCTGCGCTTTCACCACGTAAGTCGGTGTGGGTTCGGGAACCTTTGCCGGGCTTGCCTGCGCCTCTACTGTAGGTGCCTCCTCGACATCCGCTTCAACCGCTTTCTGCACTTCCACCTCCTGTTCTACGATCTCCTGCACAGCCCTTGGGTCCGGAGTAGCGGCTGGCGGCGCGGTGGATACAGCAGCAGGCGCGGCAGGCGCAGCAGCAGGCGCAACCGTCGCGGCGGGTGTTTCTTGAGCCATCATCATAGCCGCGCTCGTAGGCGCAGCCTGTGGCACCGGAGCGACAGGTACTGCCGCTGCAGGTGCAGGCACCGCCTCTTGGGACGCCGGTACGGGAGCCGCAGTTGCCATAGTGTGGGCTTGCGGTGCTGGAGCCGCAGCAGCAGGCGCAGCCATAGCAGCAACAGCCGCAGGCTGTGCTGGTGCCGGAGCAGCAGGGACTCGCGGAGCTGGAGGTGCTGCGGCAGGTGCCTGTGGCGCGACAGCGGCGGGTTGAGGAACTGCGGGCGCGGCAGGCGCCGCCGGTGCGGGCGCGGCAGCCATGGGAGCGGGAGCTGCGGCCGGGGCGGGAGCAGCAGCCGATCCAGAAAGCCCGAACCGCGCCAGGAACACCACGCCAACAACAAGCACGACCACCAGCGCGGCAGTCCCGGCAGTCGCAAGTCCGCCCGTGAATCCGGCAAAAGATGGCAGGCGACGCTGTGGTGCAGCCTCTACTACATCCGCCGCCGTCAGCGCGTAAGAGCGCGGAGTTTCCAGCAGTGGCAGCCGCCCGAGCAGCATCGTTGTCGCCCGCAGCGACTCAAGCTCGACGGAACACTCATCGCAGCCCGGCAGATGCTCTTCCACGCGCCGAGCCTCCGCTGCGCTGACCTCCCCGTCTATGTACGAGGAAAGCAGCGCCCGGACCCTGGCATGTCGCCTGTTCTGCCAAAACGTGGTCATAACTTCTCCGTCATAATGTTTGACGAAATTCCGGCGGCAAAAGTTCCCCTACCCCGCGCAGATGGTCACGGACGCGCGCCCGTCCGCGGCTCAGCCGTGACTTCACCGTCCCGATCGACACCTCCGCCGCCTGTGCCGCATCTTCGTAGCTGAAGCCCTGCACGTCTATGAGCGTTAACACCAGTCGTTGCTCCGCAGGCAGCGACAGTATGGCGCGCTGGATCTCTGTGGCAAGCTCGCCGCGCAGCGCCTCCTCTTCGGGGCTGCGACCGCTCTGCGCGCGCGCGACCGATGGGTTCCTCAGGTTCTCTTCAAGCGAGTCGGCAGGGCGTCGTCGCATTGCTCGAATCATATCGTAGCACTGGTTCTTCGCGATCCTGAGCAGCCACGGCGCCAGGTTCACTCCCCGGAAGCTGCCTATCGCCCGGTACGCGGAGATGAAGGTCTCCTGCGTGGCGTCGTCCGCATAGGATGTGCCGCCCAGAATGCGTGCGGCAGTATTGAAGACCTGCCTCTGGTAGCGCGCGACAATCTCGTTGAACGCATCCAGATCGCCCTCTTTGCTGCGCCTGATAAGCTCCAGGTCGCCTATGTTCATTCAGCCCGCACCGTCGTCCGCTTCACGGCGTGTTACCTGCCCATCCTGTCAATCTATCTTAGCCATCGGAATTATATTTGCCCGCGCGCGCTTGCGCTATAATACATGGGACACAGGCTTTCCCCAATGTCTATCTCAATGCTATGCGCCGGACGATAATGGACGCCGAGGTCAGATGCGCGCCGTAATCCGAGAGATAATCGAGACGATAATCCTGTCGCTTCTGCTGTTCATCGGCATCCAGTTCGCCGTGCAGACCTACCAGGTGGAAGGCGCGAGCATGCGCCCAACTCTGTCGCAGGGACAATATCTTCTCGTCAACAAGGTCGTCTATCGCCACTTCAGCGTCGGCGGCGGCGCGGAAGGCGCGGTCAGGGACGGAGAGTTCACCGAGGACACGCTTATCTTCCCGTTCCATCCGCCCCAGCACGGCGAGGTCGTTATCTTCAACTTCCCCGACGACCCGTCGCGGGACTTCGTGAAGCGCGTAATCGGCATTCCCGGCGACACGGTCGAGATCCGCGATGGCCAGACTTTCGTCAACGGCACGAAACTCAAGGAAAACTACGCCGAGCTTGACGACTTCGACGAGATGGACGCGCTCGAAGTCCCGCCAAACTCCTACTTCGTCATGGGAGATAATCGCAGGCACAGCAACGACTCACGCGATTGGGGCACCGTCCCGCTCGAATTCATGGTCGGCAGGGCTTGGGTGCGCTACTGGCCCCCTCACCAGATACGCATCTTCCCCACCGAGCACACCTTCTCCACCCCGACACAGGCAAACACTGAAAAATATTAGGCACCACATTTGTGGTGCCATAAAGGTCTTGACTCGGACAGGTGAGCCGGTCTTTAATCCGCGTCGCCCAGAGACTCGTGCGTGTGAGTCTGCTGCATGAGTACGCTGTTGACCCCGTTAATACGAGCCTGGTCAAGCTCCGCCTGGGATACTCTGACGCCTTGCTCTCTGATCTCGGCTCGCAGTTCTCTGCCTTGAGCGTCTATCTTAGCGTCAAGACGTTGACCCTGTTCTTTAATCTCTTGTCGCAGTTCCTTGCCATAAGTTTCTATCTTGGCTTCAAGGCGGCTCGACTGGCTGTTAATCTGCCACATCAGAGCCACTATTCCAAACAAGATGGTAAATATGCTTACAAGAAATCCTACTGCTGTGACCACTTGCCCTGTGTCCATAAGTATGCCTTCGGCAGTGTTAGGTGTCTAATATACGAAAGGATTGTAGCATATATGTAGTGGCAAGCGGACAGACATGGATGAAAGGAAGCCCATGCGCTGACGCTTAACCTTGAATCGCCGTTCAACCCCACTTAGAATTGGTACTACGCGTTTCTCATCCGTCGTGGGCCTGTAGCTCAGCCTGGCAGAGCATCGGACTTTTAATCCGAGTGTCCAGGGTTCGAATCCCTGCGGGCCCACCACAATCTGACTTCCGCATACTTCCCTCTTCGCAATCACATCAACATGACCCGGATCGGAGCGATAGCGATGGCATCGAAGGACTCCGATAGCAAAAGCCTCGGCGGACAGCCTGTTCTCCTCGCCACCGGGCACGCCACCCTCCACTGGATTCTGCAGAGCCTCGCAGTCGCTCTCCCCGAGATTCAGGCAGCCCTCGGCCTTAGCAGCGTCGGCGCGGCAGGCATCATGTCCGCTCGCGACTTCGCTGCAGGCCTGATCGCCCTGCCCGGCGGCATCATCGTCGACATTCTGAAGCGCTTCTGGGGACTTCTCCTCGCCCTCTGCCTCGGCATTGCCGGTCTGGGATCGCTCACGATAGGCCTGTCGCCCTTCTACGCGCTGCTGCTCGTCGGTGTCGCCGTAGTCGCTGCCTGTCACTCCCTATGGCATCTCGCAGCCTCAGCCTCGCTGTCCCACCACTTCCCCGCGCTGCGAGGCACTGCGCTCGGCATCCACGGCGCCGGTGGTGGCATCGGCGATGTTGCGGGTCCCCTCGCCACCGGCGCGCTGCTGGCATTCCTCAGCTGGCGCGACCTCTTGAGCATCTACGCAGTTCCGCCTCTCTTCCTGGGATTTCTTGCGCTCTGGGCGCTCCGCAACATCGGCCGGGACGTCTCCGACCAGGACACCCCCGAAGACCCAACGCCATCCATAGCAACGCGCGCACAAATGACCCGGCGACTCCTCACCAACTATGCTCTGTGGGGCCTCACCGTGGTACGCGGCTTGCGGGCGATGGCACTCGTATCCCTGGTCACCGTCCTCACCCTATACCTCGGCAACGAACTCGACCTCAGCACGGGATGGCGCGGCTTTCACATCGCGCTCCTCATCGTCGTCGGCACTCTGGCCAGACCCTTCGCTGGTCTCCTATCCGACCGCTTCGGACGCAAGCAGGTCATGGTTCCCGGCCTCCTGTGGTCGTGCATTGCCACGCTCGCGCTGGTGCCGTTCGACCAAGGCATCGCCCTCACCGTTGCCATCGGCCTGCTCGGGCTGTTTCTCTATCCCGACCAGCCCATCCTCACGGCAACGGTCTTCGACGTCGTGGGCAGGGACGTCGCAACAACCGGGCTGGGCGTCGTAACCTGCGTGGCGTTTCTCATGTCCTCCGCCTCCGCACTGGCGGCAGGAGCAATCTACGACACGATGGGCTACTCCGCGACGATGATTTACGTCGCCGCCCTCTTCGCACTCGCAGCCATCATATTCGCCGTCCTCCCTCTCTCCCGCGCCGTCGCCGCACCCGATCCCTGATATGCCAATCCCTGAAATGGTAGTGCCTTGCACAGTCTGATTCTCGTCCGCCACTCCGAACCCGCAATACAGCCCGGCAAGCCCGCCTCAGCCTGGCGACTAAGCGAACGCGGGCGAGAGCGAGCCGAGCAGTTGGCAGAGGAACTCCGCAGCTTCAGCCCTGCCTCAATCTGGTGCAGCAGAGAACCAAAAGCAATAGAGACCGCTCAGACAATCGCCGAGATGCTGAATGCCCCCTTGCAGGCGATTGACGGACTCGAAGAACACCACAGAAACAGCGTACCCTTCTTCCCCACGCAGGATGAGTTTGAGCTTGCCATCGCGCAGTTCTTTCGCAATCCCGATAAACTCGTGCTGGGCGAAGAGACGGCGCATCAGGCGCTTCATAGATTCACCGCCGCCATAAACCGTGCGATAAAAGCCACCACCGCCGACACCACAATCATCGTAACTCATGGCACTGTGATGACCCTGTACGTGGCAAGCGTCGCCGGTGTCCGTCCGATATGCTTCTGGCGCGGCCTTGAGACCCCTTCCTTCGTGGTGCTGACACCACCCGAACCCATCTGATACCATCCTCCCCATCTCGCCACCACTTAATCCCCCGTTACACCGATGAACCGCACCGAACTTATCGAAACGTGGCTGCGCGAGGAGCGCCAGCCCTTCACAGGCTGGGACTTCTCCTACCTCGATGGTCGTATGACCGAAGGACAAATCCCTTGGTCATATCTCGACCGCGCCGCCGAACTCATGCGGCGCTCCTCGTCCGTGATCGATCTGGACACCGGTGGCGGCGAAAAGCTCCTGAGCCTCCGCGAACACTGGCCCCCGAAGGTGCTCGCCACAGAGGAATATCCCCCCAACTTCAAGCTCGCCACCGAACGCCTCTCGCCCCTTGGTGCAAGGGTCGTCAGCACCTCCATTTCCAATATCGCCCCGATGCCCTTTGCGGACGGCGAATTCGATCTCGTGCTTAACCGCCACGCCGCATTCAATTCCAGCGAGATCGCCCGCGTTCTCATGTATGGTGGCACATTCCTGACACAGCAGGTTCACGGCATGTGGGCATGGGACTTGCAGGCAATCTTCGGCGCAAAGCCTCAGTGGCCCGACGCCAGACCGTCGCAGTACGTGCCCCTGCTGGAAGCGGCCGGTATGACCATCGTGAACTTACACCAATGGGAAGGCAGCCTGTCATTCACCGACGTGGGCGCGATCGTTTACTACCTCAAAGCCGTCCCCTGGGAGGTGCCGGGTTTCACCGTGAAAACGCATCTCCAATACCTGCTCACACTTCAGGATAGACTGGAATCAGGCAAGCCGTTGGACTTCTACGCCGCAAAGTACCTCATCGAGGCAAGAAAGTCTTAAGTCCACTGCCCCAGTATGTAGTCACCAACCACCTTCCCCGACTTTTCTGCTATCATCCTTCCCATCCTGTCCATCCATGTCAATTCCCGTTTCCCAGGAGGAACCAATGCCAGCATTCACCACCCGACCCGTCGTCATGAGCGCCAGGGGCGTCGTCACATCCGGCCACTACCTCGTCTCCTCCGTCGGCTTGCAAATGCTGATGCGCGGCGGCAACGCCATCGACGCCGCAGCCGCAATGGGTATCTGCGAGACGCTTCTTGAGCCGCAGTCCTGCGGCATCGGCGGCGAGGTCCCCACGCTGGTATATATTGCGAAAGAGCAGCGCACCTACGCCGTCTCAGGCATGGGCTGGTCAGCCAAGGCGTTCACCATCGAGTGGTGCCGCCAGAACGGCATCGACCTCATCCCCGGCGACGGTTACCTCCCCGCCTGCGTCCCCGCCGTAGTCGGCACTTGGACGACCGCGCTCGCCCGCTGGGGCACCATGAGCTTCGCCGAGATCGCGCAGCCCACCATTGACCTCGCCGAAAACGGCTTCCCTCTTTACGACGGCCTCCGCCAGCGCCTGACCTCCGACTACGCCAAGTACACCGAGCTTTACCCCACGACCGGCGAGATTTATTTCCGCAACGGCAGCGCGCTCCAGACCGGCGAACTCATCCAAAACCCCGACTTCGGCGCAATGCTGCGCTCCCTCTGCGACGCCGAAAAGCAGGCGCAAGGCAAGGGGCGCGTCGCCGGCATAGAAGCCGCCTGCGACGAATACTACAAGGGCGGCGTTGCGGAAAAGATCATCCGCTTCATCCACGACAACCCCGTCGAGGACGCCAGTGGCATGGCGCACAAGGGCTTGCTCGAATACGAAGACCTCGCCGAGTGGCACGCCACCGTCGAGCAGCCCGTATCCCTCGAATACGACGGTCTCGACGTTTACAAGTGCCCGTCTTGGACGCAAGGCCCCCTCTTCCTCCAGCAGCTCGCAATCCTGAAAACCATGAACATCACCGATCTTGGCCACAACTCCGCCGACTACCTCCACACATGGATCGAGTCCGCAAAGCTCGCTTTCGCCGACCGCGAGGCATACTACGGCGACCCCGCCTTCGACGAAGTGCCCATCGACATGCTTCTCTCCGAGGATTACGCGCAGAAGCGGGCAGGTCAGATTGGCGCTCTCGCGTCCCGCGAACTCCGCCCCGGCGATCTCGGCGGCGGCGCGCCCGACTACACCGCCGTCAGCGTCCCCGACGACAACCGCGCCGCCCTCGGCGTAGCGGCCCGCGAAGTCCGCGACCTCGGCCTCGGACACGCCCACATCGGCGACACTACCCACCTCGACGCAATGGACGCAGAGGGCAACATGGTCGCCGCAACTCCCAGCGGCGGCTGGCTCGGCACATCCCCCGTAATCAAGGGCTTGGGCTTCCCGCTGGGCACGCGCGGCCAGATGTTTTACCTCAACCCGGATCGCCCCAACGCGCTCCAGCCGCGCAAGCGACCGCGAGCGACTCTGACCCCCACGATGGTCACCCGAAACGGCGAGCCGTACATGGCGTTCGGCACCCCCGGCGGCGACTCACAGGAGCAGTGGACCCTCCAGTTCTTCCTCAACCACATAGACTTCGGCATGAACCTACAGGAAGCACTCGACGCCCCCACCGTCCATTCCACCCACTTCCCCTCGTCATTCTACCCACGCGCCGCATTCCCCGCCCGCGTGGTCGCGGAATCGCGCATCCCTTCCGAAGTGCAGCGTGAACTCGAACGGCGCGGCCATGAAATCGAGCTAACCGGCGACTGGGCGAACGGCAAGGTCATGGGCATCCGCTGGCACGCCGACAAGGGCGTCATCGCGGGCGCCGCATCCGCCAAGAACACCATCGGCTACGCAATGGCGCTCTAGTCCGCTATTGCGGCTGGCAGAGGTAGATACAATCCCCTCTCCCTCTGGGAGAGGGTTAGGGTGAGGGTAAGAACCCCATGCTCCCCGAAGCCTTCGCAGATAACGCGGCGCTGGCGCTCCTGTACGCGCTCGGCGTCATCGCCGCCTCCTGCCTGATCGCGTTTCTGGCGAACCTCATTCTCGGCCAGGTCCTGAACCTGCTCGTGAGGCGTCATGAAAGTCCACTCAGGTCAATCGAGATTCGAGTAATCGGCGCGCTTCGCGTGCCCGCCGCACTCGTTATCATACTCTTCGGCGTGCGGCTTGCGCTCATCTCATTGTCGCAGGCATCGACACAGTCACTCGGCTTCGTCTCCAACCTTGACCGGCTCGGCAACACCGCTTGGCTCATCGCCGTCGCCGCACTGGTCTGCTATGCTATCTCTCGACTGATAAGGGCGCTGATGCGCTGGCAGAGCGCCCGCGTCCCCACCGACACACGCACCGCTCTCAACACCGTCATCTGGCCCATCCTGATACGCATCTCTTCTATCATCATCTTCGCGCTCGGCGCCCTCGTCGTCCTCGACATCCTCGGCATTCCCATAACTCCCCTGCTCGCCGGCATCGGCATCGGCGGACTCGCCATCGCCCTCGCCCTCAGTCCCACCATATCCAGTTTTATCGCCGGAACCTATGTCGTCGCCGAAGGGCATATCAGCGAGGGCGACTATATTGAAATCGACTCTGAGAGGGCGGGCTTCGTAATGAACGTAGGCTGGCGCAGCACCGTGCTGCGAAGCAGGTTCAACAATGTGATAGTCGTGCCCAATAGCCTCATAACCGAGAGTATCGTTACGAATTACGCCACACCATCCCCGGCAGTAACGGGCAATGTAGAGAACGGAGTGAGCTACGAATCGGACCTGAAGCAGGTTGAGGAAGTCTCCCTTGAGGTCGCCCGAAAAGTGATAGAAGAAGCCGAAGCCGCCCACAAGGATTTTGAACCCATATTTCGGTACATGGAGTTCGGCGATTCCAACATCAACTTCCGCATCATATTCCAGGGCGTGGACCGCGCAGGGATGATTGCCATCAAGCACGAAATCATAAAGGAACTGCACGCCCGCTTCAAGGACGAAGGCATCGAGATCAACTACCCGGTGAGGAAGCTCACATCCGCGCTCCCCGACGACTACGCGCCCGATGCCGATGTAGCGGAAATCGAAGAAGAGACCCCGGAAGACACGCCTTCACCCACCGAAGACCCGACCGACAAACCGACTAGCTGACGGACTGACCGACTTCTCAACACTCGCCCTTCACGGTGACAATCTCTCCAGTGTCCTCATACAGACGCCAGAAGTCGTCGGTCGGCGCGTGCGTGACCTGCCACTCCCGATCACCACGCTCATGATGATCGTCCGTCCTCGGATTGCTCAGAAAGACCGCCGTGAACTGCGGGTCCCCTCGAAGGTACTCCGCGCCATTGCCGCACTCAGTCCGCAGGAACTCGCGGACTCGCTCTATCGCATCGGAGCGGGTTATAGTCGGAGCGTTTGCGGTCGCGGCTGCGGCGCGCGTCTCCTCCGAAGTGGCATACTTGCGCTCCAGTCCGGGCACCTGCACTCCCGAAGCTACCAGCACAAGGAAAATCGAGCCGCCAATGAAGAACACCCACATCAGCGGATAGCGGACGGCGTATATCGCTTCCAGCACTCTCATACGCGCAAGGGAATGTCAGGCACAGCCTAAATCTGCCGCAGTCGCGGGTCCCAGCGGTCCCGCAGCCAGTCGCCGATGAAGTTGAACGACAGCACTGTCAGGAAGATCGCCATTCCCGGGAAGAACGCTACCCACCACGCCGATCCGAGGAACTCCCTGCCCACCGAGATGTCCGCGCCCCACGACGGCGTAGGCGGCGGAACGCCCGCGCCCAGGAATGAAAGGATGCTCTCGGACAGGATAGTGCTGCCCACCTGAAGCGTGCTGGCAACCACAACGGTATTCGCGACAGCCGGCAGCAGGTGCCTGAACATAATTCGGAATGTAGATGCCCCCGCGATGGTCGCAAGCGCGATGTAGTCGAAGTTTCGCACCTGAAGCGTCTGCCCTCTCACGAGCCTTGCGATACCCGTCCACGCTCCCAGCGCGAGCACGAACGCCACCACGGTGAAGCTCTGCCCAAGCACCAGCACCAGCGCTATCGCCAGCAGGATGTACGGGATAGCGTTGAACACATCCACCACGCGCATTATCACTTCGTCGATGAACCCGCCGTAGTAGCCCGCGACCAGCCCCACCGACGTGCCGAAGACCGTGCCAATCGCTATCGCTATCGCGGCGAGGCTGAGCGACAGCCGCGCGCCGAATATAATCCTGCTCACTATGTCGCGCCCTAGCTGGTCCGCGCCCAGTACGAAGTGATAGACCCTCTCGTCGCGCCCCAGCGGAATGCCGTTCGTGTTGCAGCTCTCGAACTTGTTCGTGATCTGCCCTTCCTCGCACGGCGGGTACCACGCGGGCGAAGCAAGCACCGCGCGAAGCTGGTCAACCTCCGGCTCGTATGGCGCGATCAATGGCGCGAACACGGCGCAGATCGCCAGGACTGCCAGAATCAGCATCGGGATGAGCGGCCAGCGCCGGAACACGTAGAACGCTCGCGTTAGCGGCGATTCTCTCCTCGCTACTTCCAGGTCCGCTATGGTTACTTGGCCTACGGGTGTAGTCAACTGTGGCTGTCCTTAAGAGTAGCGTATCCGCGGGTCTATGAAAGCGTACAGCACGTCAATGATGAAAATTGCGAACACGTACAGCGCAGTGAAAACAAGCACCGCGCCCGTCATCAGCGGAAAGTCGTTGTTTATGATCGACCTGTAAGTCATCTGCCCCAGGCCGGGCCACGCAAACACCGTCTCCGTCACCACTGTGCCCCCAATGAATCCCACCAGGATCAGCCCGGCGAATGTCAGCGGCGGAATCAGCGCGTTCTTGAAAGCGTGCTTCCAGATCACCGTACTGGTCGCCACGCCCTTCGCTCGCGCAAGCTTGACGTATTCCGAGTCCAGCACCTCAAGCATGGAAGACCGCACGAGCCGCATAAGCCCTGCGGACGCCAGCCATCCGAGCGTTACCGCGGGCATCGGATAGTAGCGCAGCCGGTCCAGCCAGCCGCTGGCGTCATGCCCGCGCGTGCCCGACGGCAGCCAGTCCAGCGTGACCGAGAATAACAGAATCAGCATTATGCCGAGCCAGAATGGAGGCAAAGCCTGTCCGAACACGGCGAACGTCCTGCCTATCACATCCCAGATTGTGCCGCGCTTCACTGCGGAGAGTATGCCGAGCGGTATTCCTGTAATGAGAACGAAGAGAACGGCGGACAAGCCGAGTTGCAAACTCGCCGGCGCGAAGTAAAAAACCTCTTCCAGCACGGGCTTGCCCGTTTTCAGTGATTCTCCGAAATCCCCCTGGAAGAACCCCTTGCCCGCCCATATCATGTACTGGACTATGACGGGTTTGTCCAGGTGGAACTTCTTGCCCCACGCCTCCCACTGCTCCGGCGACACATACCCGACATTGAGCATCACGTTGCGCGGGTCCCCCTGAAGGCGGGAGAGTGCAAACACGATTAATGTGGCAGCTACTATAGCCACCACAAGGAAAAGTAATCGCCTCAGAATGAAAACTTTCATCCGGGTCGCGCTCCAGGAACATCAACTGTGTGAGGAGGTGGTCAACACGTACTTTGCGGCGTCCCGCCTAACCATACATCAAGCAGGACGCCGCGTCTATTTTCTCATTTAGCCGTCAATTTTCTTGCCGACGTATGACCGTCTAGTTCCTGTTTGCCGGCACGATCGTCTCGAACGAGTTCGGCAGCTCGTATGGAGCCAGGTTCCAGCTCTCGACCGTGTCCGGGTTGAACCCGATGAGAACGGGTACTTCAACCGTGCCGGTGGAGAGGGTCATGTCGTATGCCCAGTCAAGTATGGCTTCGCGGGTAGCAAGGTTATCTTCCGAACCCTTCTTCTGGATGCGAGTGTCCTCGCGGTTCTGCCACCAGCGGTTGTCCTCGATGCCGGGGTTCCAGCCACCGGCGGGAAGCGGCCACAGACCACCGCCCGGCAGCGTGCCTCCACCCTCACCGAGCCTGCCGTGCTTGCTCGTCGGGCCCCAGCGCGTCATCCATGGCACATGTATCTCGCGGCCCAGCATTGTCGGGCGGCGCGACGAGTACTGCGTGCTGTCTATGTAAGGCTCAAGCCCAAGGTTCTCTTTCCACTGTCCGACTACCGCTTCGCAGACCTCAAGCGAAGTGCCGTTGCCCTGCGAGCAGAAGAACTCGAACTCGAAGCCGGGCGCCACGCCTGACTCTGCCAGGAGCGCCTGCGCCTTATCCGGGTCGAATGCGTAGCTCCAGCGGTCCTTGTACTCAGGGTGCGTCTGGTGAACCGTCTGGCCGGGGAACGCCCCGCCATAGACTGCGCCACCGTAGCCACCCGTTACCGACGCTGCGATAAGCTCGCGGTCGATCGCGAAGGCAAGCGCCTGGCGGAACTTCTTCGCGCTCAGCATGCGCGGTGTCTCGTAGGAGAACCTGTCCGTGTCAGTATAGTCGAAGCCTACAGCGCCCTCTTCAAACCGCGAATCGAAACCGTCGAATTCGTACATGCCGCTGAAGTTGGCAACATCACAGCCCGCGCCCGGCGTGTCCTGAATGGCCGGGTCACTGCGGTCTATGCCCACGCACTCAAGGCGCGGGTCGCCAATCCACGGATACTTGTCAGAGGGCAGGAAGCCCTTCCGCAAAATCGGCTTGCCCGACAGGTCATCTTCGCCCAGCGTCGAGTTCGGCGGGTACTTGAATGCCCAGAGGTTTCCGGAGAAGTAGTAGAAATTACCGTTGATTGCGTCAAGTCCCTCGTGGAACTTGAAGCCCTCGTCCTCGAGTCGCCCAACGTCCTGGATCGAAGCCATCGCGATGTCCGCCGCACCCGTCTGGAGCATTGCGGAGCGCTGCTGCGCCTCGTTCGCCTGCACGAAGATTAGCCTCTGGAACGGAGCGGACTGCCTCCAGTGGTCAACACGCGCAACCGAATTGATGCGCTCGGCGGGAAGCCACTCTTCCACCACGAACGGACCGGAGCCATGCGGGAATCCGAATGTGCCATCTTCATTACCCGCGGCTTCCAACTCGTCGTTATATGCCTTGGACTGTATCCATATCGCGTCCTGGCAGATCGATGAAGCGTCCTGCAGGCCGTCGGAGCGGAACGCGCGGTTCTCAGCGACCGCTACATACTCGCTCTCTGCCCGCCAGGGCTTGTAATATTCATAAGCTTGGGACGAGTTCGAATGCGCCGAGTTCGTGTTCTCCGAACCCGCGTCATTGAACGACCACGCGACGTCCTCAGCAGTCAGCGGGCCCATCTTAACGAGTCCGTCCGGCTCTGCGCGATAGAAGTCGATGCCTTCCTGGATGAACACCCTGATAATGCCCTGGTTGTCCGGATCGGACAGGTCCGCATCGTCGAAGTTCTCCAACTCCTTGCCGTCCATCTTCACCGTGCCGCCGTCCTTCGCGGGAAGCTCCCACTCCCAGCCGGTTGCGACAAACGGCGCGTGGCAAGCCTCGCCCGTCGAGCGGATCGGGTTGCCCTGGTCGTCATAGGTAGGCGCCCAGCCCAATAGCGGCTCCTGGAACCCGAAGAAGCCGTGGAACAGCACGTCGGGCCATGTGCCCTTCACATTGCGGAACTGAGGCGTGCCAACATTGTCGAACGCCACTGTAATCGTAATTGCCGCCTGCTCCGTAGGTATGGCAGGAGCGGGCGTGGGCTGCACCGGGGCCGCGGTCGCTGCCGGAGCAGCCGCCTGTCCCGATGGCGCAGCAGTCGCTGCGGGTGCCGCTGGTGCAGGCGCCGCAGCTGCCGGAGCCGTAGGCGCGGGCGCCGCTGGCGCAGGCGCGGTGGGCGTGTCTTCGGCGCCGCCGCAAGCCGCCAAAACCACAGCCGCTATCGCGACCAGTCCCAATAGCCAAAAGGCCTTACTCTTCATGTGTTTCCCTCCAATTTGAACCCGCGACCATCAACTTTGAACCCGCGACCATCAACGCCGAATGTGCTTCCGGCCAGTTGGACCGTCTATCAGTTGATGTCGCCATAGTAATGCTTACAGTGATAGTAATATTCGGCAATTTCAATGTTAGTAAAGCACCATGCAAAAGTCAATGAATTATTTCACAAAGTCGCATACATCGCATCATCACGCCCTTCATGGCGTGTCACCCTTATGCTCTTCAGCTTGTCCATAACGTTAGCCCCATTCGTGCCTCTTGTGCTACTATTAGCCTATGAACGCTCAGCACATCCGCAACTTCTGCATCATCGCTCACATCGACCACGGAAAGTCCACGCTCGCAGACCGCCTGATGCAACAGACTGGCGCGGTGGACGAGCGCGAGATGGTCGACCAGCTCCTCGACAGCATGGAACTCGAACGAGAGCGCGGCATCACCATCAAGGCGCAAGCCGTCCGCCTCGCATACAAGGCAGACGATGGCCAGGACTACCAGCTCAACCTGATAGACACTCCCGGCCATGTGGACTTCTCCTACGAGGTGTCGCGCAGCCTTGCCGCCTGTGAAGGCGCGCTCCTGGTAGTTGACGCATCGCAGGGCATCCAGGCGCAGACCCTCGCCAACGTTTACCTCGCTCTCGATAACGACCTCGAAATCATCCCCGTCATCAACAAGATAGACCTCGACGTCGCCGAGCCGGAGCGCGTCGCACAGGAAGTGCAGCAGGCATTCGGCTTCCTCGACGACGAGATTGTATTCGTCTCCGCCAAGGACGGCACCGGCATCCCTGAAATCCTCGAAGCAATTGTCAATAGAGTCCCGCCCCCGTCCGGCGATCCTGATTCCCCACTCCGCGCCCTCATATTCGACTCCAAGTACGACCCGTACAAGGGCGCGATAGCCTACGTCCGCGTGATGGACGGCCAGGTCCCCTCCGGAAGCCGTGTCAAGATAATGTCCACCAACAGCGCTAGCGAGGTTCTGGACGTGGGCGTGTTCACCCCCGATCCGACCAGCATCGGTCGCCTCGGCGTCGGCGAAGTCGGCTATATCGCCACCGGCCTCAAGAGCGTCGGTGACGCCCCTGTCGGCGACACCGTTACGTTAGCCAACGCATCCGCCGCCGAGCCGCTCAAAGGCTACCAGCCGCTCAAGCCCATGGTCTTCGCGGGCTTATATCCCGCCGACGGCGAAGACTACCTCGAAATGCGCGTAGCCCTCGAAAAGCTCCAGCTCAACGACGCCGCGCTCTCCTTCCAGCCCGAAAACTCAGTCGCGCTTGGCTCCGGCTTCCGCTGCGGCTTCCTCGGCCTCCTCCATATGGACGTCGTGCAGGAACGCCTCGAGCGCGAGTACGACCTCAACCTCCTCGCCACATCCCCAAGCGTCGCCTACCAAGTGCTTACGACGGACGGCGAGGTACTGGAGATTGACAGCCCCGCGCACCTGCCCGAATCGTCCCGCATAGACGAAATTCAAGAGCCGTGGCTCGACCTCAGCATCATCGCGCCCGCCAACTACATCGGTCCCGTGATGGACCTCGTCCGCAACCGGCGCGGCGAGTACAAGCGCCTCGAATACCTGCAAAGCGACGGCGCAACCTCCGCCCCGCGCGTCCTCATGGAATTCGACGTCCCGCTCGCGGAAGTCCTCATAGACTTCTACGACAACCTCAAGGCAAACACACAGGGCTACGCCTCCATGGACTACTCCGTTTCCGGCTACCGTGCTGGAAGCCTCGCAAAGGTTGACATCCTCGTCAACAGCGAACCCGTGGACGCCCTCTCCATAATCACGCACCGCGACAACGCCTACTATCAGGGCCGCGAGCTTACGAAGAAGCTGCGCGAGCTAATCCCCAGGCAGCTCTTCGAGGTGCCCGTGCAGGCCGCCATCGGCAGGAAGATCATCGCCCGCGAGACAATCCGCGCCCTGCGTAAGGACGTCCTCGCCAAGTGCTACGGCGGCGACGTCACCCGCAAGCGCAAGCTCCTCCAGCGGCAGGCAGAGGGCAAAAAGCGCATGAAGCGCGTCGGCAGCGTCGAAATCCCCCAGGAAGCCTTCCTCAGCATCCTCAAGGTCAGCCGCTAGGAAAATCCCTTCCCCTTCGATGGGGAAAGGCTAGGATGGGGATGATTAGTCGCCCTCCCCTGACGGACTGATACACTGACCACCTGACTGACTTATCTCTCGTTGACACCCTACCACCGCTCGCCTACCATGACTCCATGGTCGTGCTAAGCGGGGAGATAGCGGTGCCCTGTACTCGCAATCCGCTCTAGCGAGGCTGAACTCCTCTTGGAGGTTTGCCATTCGGAGCCTCTGGCCCCAGTTGGTCGGCGTTGATAGTTGGGTCCTGCGCGGCGGAAAGCCGTGAACCCCGTCAGGGCCGGAAGGAAGCAGCGGTAAGCGGTGTCTTCCGGGTGCCGCAGGGTCGCCTGCCTTGAGTCGCCGCTGTGGCCACGCTCTCGGACGGGAATCGAATAGAGGTGCACGACCTGTCAGTAGGCTCTGCACAGATTAGCGTTTTACTCAATTGAGGTCATTGACTCTTATGGGAACATTCAAAACGGAAATCGACATTGGAAATCGGAATGCGGAACGCTGGACATCCATAGCCGCAGTGGTGGACACCGGCGCGTTTTTAAGTTCCGCTCCTGCATCCGTGTTGCGCGAACTGGGAGTCGCGCCTATCAGACGCCAGAGCTTTGACCTTGCGGACGGCAGATCAAAACCGATGGATGTAGGCGAAGTCCGCATTCGGATTGATGGAAGCGAAGCAACCACTCAGATAGCGTTTAACGATGAAGGCGCCCAGCCTCTTATAGGCGCATTGGCGCTTGAAACGCTTTTCCTGGTAGTTGACCCAATCAGAAGAAGATTAGTGCCTATGGACAACATAATCTGGGGACGGTAAAGTCTCAATGTCTGACGAATCCATTCTTTTGTGAAGTTCAACTTCGTGTCCCACTACACCCCCGCCAAAAAATCCCTCGGACAAAACTTCCTCGTTGACCGCCGTGTCGTCTCCCGCATCCTCGCCGCAGCCGACCTCACCCCCACCGACAGCATCCTCGAAATCGGCCCCGGTCGCGGCATACTCACCCGCCCGCTCGCCGAACGCGCCGCCAGTCTTACCGCCATCGAACTCGATAACGACCTCGCCGCCGCACTCTCCACCGAATTCGCCGAGCATCCCCACGTCCGCATCGTCCACGCCGACGCCCGCGAATTCGATATTGCATCCGCAATTCCGACCGATGCCCCCTACAAGCTAATCGCCAACCTCCCCTACTACGCCGCCCAGCCCATCATCCGCCGTTTCCTCGAAGCCGGCCGCAAGCCAACACTCATGGTCGTTATGGTGCAGCGAGAAGTCGCCCGCAACATGACCGCCGCCCCGGGCGACATGTCCCTGCTCTCCGTAGCCACCCAGCTCTACGGCAAGCCGAAGATCGTCGCCAGCGTGCCACCCCGCGCATTCCGTCCACCGCCGAAAGTCACATCCGCCATCGTCCGCATCGACGTATTTCCCGAACCTCCCATTGCACTCGACTCCATAGAAGCATTCTTCACACTGGTACGCGCCGGATTCTCCGCTCCCCGCAAGCAGGTCCACAACTGCCTGCAGCAAGGGCTTTCCATCTCGCGACGCGACGCGGAAAGTATACTTTCACAGGCAGGCATAGACCCCAAGCGCCGTCCGCAGACACTCAGCCTCGACGACTGGGACAGCCTTTACGCTTCATGGCGGCTGCGCTATCCTGAATCCGATGCTCACCCTAAAGGCTTACGCAAAGATTAACCTCACACTCGAGGTCCTCGGACGCCGCGACGACGGCTACCACGAAGTCGCCACCATCATGCAGACCGTTGACCTCCACGACACCGTCCGCCTCACTCCCGCCGACGACATCACCCTCACCTGCGACGACACCACTTTACAATCTTCCGACAATCTCGCGTTCAAGGCGGCGCAACTACTGCGCGACGAGAGCGGATATTCAGGCGGCGCCCATATCGCAATCGAAAAGGCGATACCCGTGTCGGCCGGACTCGGCGGAGGCAGCAGCGACGCCGCGGCAACCCTTCGTGGACTGAGCGATCTATGGCAAGTAGGCATGTCCGATTCAGAACTGGAATCGCTGTCGGCGCGACTCGGCTCAGACGTGCCCTTCCTGCTGAAAGGCGGCACAGCCATCGCGCTCGGAAGAGGCGAGCGTGTTCGCCATCTGCCGCCCGCCAACATACAGTGGATGGTCGTACTCACTCCCGACGTGCGGCACGCAGGCAGTTCTCCGAGCAAAACAGCCGCCCTATACGGTATGCTCACGCCTTCCAACTACACCAGGGGATTTCTCACTCGAAAGCTGGAGGCGCGAATTCGCGGCGGCGGCGATGTGCCCGCGCAATTCCTGTTCAACGTATTCGACGATGTGGCATTCGACGGCTACCCCGGCATCGAAGCGTACTGGAACACATTCACCGAACTCGGCGCGCGCGAAATTCACCTCTCCGGCAGCGGCCCCTCGATCTACGCGCTCATGCCCCGCCGCGAGGTTGGCACGGCCATCCATCTCCTGTTGCGCCACAAGCACGGCCTCAACGCCCACCTCGTGCAGGCTGTCCAGCCCCACTAACAGTCCCTTCTCCCTTGATGGGCAGGGCGCGAAATGAATCGCGCCCTGCCCATCAATCCTAACCCAGCCACCACACAGCGCCGTCATTCTGAACGCAGCGCAGCGGAGTGAAGAATCTCAAATTCCTGTACCATTGTTCGGTCAGGACTCCAGACTCTTCGCTATGATAGGGAACTGGGATCGAGCACCGGCGCAGCAAGGTACACTACTGCACAACTTCACACGAATAACCTCAACCCACGCATCGTGATAAGGCAGAATGCTACTCGAAAGATTCATTGACGGCGCAGTGCTCGGAATGCTCATGGCATCCATTTTCATCACCGTCACAATGATCAGCCTCTTCCTCGTTTTGAAGAACCGCCGCGAGCACATGATGCCCGTCATGGAAAAATACCCGCCCATGACATTGGCAATGGGCACGGTCGCCGTGTCCTATCCCACGTGGGCAGTCATGGGCGGCATCCTCGCTCTGCTCTACCGCGTGTGCCTCGAACAGGCCCCCGGCGGCGGACTCGGCAGCCCCAACCTCGCATACACGCTCGTCATATTGGGCATCGCAATACTACTTGCGGCGCCACTGGCAATTCTATTCCGCCGCATGCTTGTAGGCGTCTTCACCATCACCCTCGTCTTCGTCGCAATCTTCGGCTGGTTCCTCCCCTACTTCGCCGCCTGATTCTAGGGCTGGGCATCGTTGCCACAATTTGTCCCCTCTCCCCGCGGGAGAGGGTTAGGGTGAGGGGAAAAGACTGATCGAGCCCAACCCTAATATGACAAGACCGAATTGACCAAGCCCCACCTGCGGGGCTAGAATCCATTTGACCACTGACAATTCACCACTCACTACTGACAACTGAAGGACAAAACTTGGCAGTCTTCGACCTACACCTCCACACCGTCCGCGGCAGCAGCGACAGCGGACTCAGCCCCGAGCAACTCATCGCGGAAGCCCAGCGCATCGGACTCGACGGCGTGTGCCTCACCGAGCACTCCGGCGGCTGGGAAGAGCGAGAACTCGCGGACACATTCCGCGATTCTGGTATCACCGCAATCAGGGCGCTCGAAGTCAGCACCGACATGGGGCACATCCTCGTATTCGGCCTCCACCGCTATGTTGACGGCATGCACACTGCCGCCGGACTCCGCAAGGCCGTTGACGCCGCAGGCGGTGTGATGATTGCGGCGCACCCGTTTCGCAACTTCTTCAACCGCCCGCCATACAACGTCAACCTGCTGTTCCAGAACGTCAATGGCAACCGTCCAACAACCGCCATCGCCGCATCCAAGCATCCCCTTTTCGAGCTTGTGGACGATGTGGAAGTAGCCAACGGCAGCAACACCGACCCGGAAAACCACTTCACCCTCGAGGTCGGGCGGCATCTAGGCTTTGTGGGCACAGGCGGCAGTGACGCCCACTCCACGCACGGCATCGGCAAGTGCGTAACCATATTCGACGGCGACATACGCACCGAAGCCGACCTCATCGAAGCCCTGAGAGCCAAAGCATTCACCCCCGCCGAAGGCCTCCACATCGGCAATCTGAAGCCCTTCTTGAGTCAAGAGACTGATATGATAAGAGTGGGAGGATAAGGCAGTATGGATACACCGGAAAAGCGGGAAGATGGCACGTATCGGGTCTCTATTGAAGTTACAGATGAAGGCAAGCTGGAATTGCCGCAAAATCTGGTAGAACTTCTGCAGCCGGGCTGCCTCGTGCATGTAACAGTAGTCCCTAATGAATTGACTGCTCAGGAAATAGAGAACTTGGAGTGGGGAAATCTGACCGCGCAGCAATTCCTGTCTGGCTACTCAGACGCCGATGCCATCTATGACAAACTCTATGGCTAGATTCGACAATGGAGAAGTGATCTTAATCTCTTTTCCCTTTACTGACTTAAGGGGAGTTAGGTTACGACCCGCGATTGTAATCTTTGACAACAGTGATGACGATATTGCCGTAGCGCGCGTAACCAGCCAATCTATACGCGACGAATTCGACATTGAGATCTTGGAGTGGGAAGCGGCCGGACTGGCGCTTCCTATTGCAAGGGTGCACAAACTGGCAACGTTGGACAACAGACTTGTCAGGCGTCGGCTCGGAAAATTGTCATTCGGCGATTGGATACAAGTCCACTCAACTTTTGGTCGATTGTGCGATTCTCTATCAGCGTAGGAAGGCAGGAGAAAAATGCAGACAGTCAACCCTATCGCAAGCCGCTGGCGACGCGAAGCCACCGATGACCCTGTAGCCTTCTGGGAGCGCGCCGCCGAAGCCCTCCCTTGGTTCCGCAAGTGGGACGAGGTATTCGACTGGCAGCCTCCCGAATTTCGCTGGTTCAGCGGCGCGAAGACCAACCTCGCCTACAACTGCATAGACCACCATGTCAACCGCGGCTGGGGCGGCCACGCAGCCCTTATTTACGCCAACGAGCGCGGCGAGCGCCAGGTCTTCACCTACGCCCAGCTCAGGCACGAGGTCGAGCGCATCGCCGCCGCCCTGCGCGGCATGGGCATCGAGAAGGGCGACCGCATCACCATCTACATGCCCATCAGCGCCGAGGCTATCATGCTCATGCTCGCTACCGTCCGCATCGGCGCAATCCACAGCGTAGTCTTCGCAGGCTTCGGTGCCGGCGCGCTCGGCGACCGCATACAGGCAAGCGGCTCTCGCCTCGTCTTCGCCACCGACATCACCTACCGCGCCGGACGCGACATCCCCCTCAAGCACATCGTTGACGCCTCCCTCGAAATCGGCGGCGAGTCCGTCGAGCATCTCGTCGTACTCCGACGCGACCCCGACACACCTATGACCGAAGGCCGCGATGTTGACTGGAACGACTTCCTCGCGCAGGGCGCAGGACACGATGGCAGCCACGTCGAGATGGAATCCAACGAACCCGCCTACATCCTCGCCACATCCGGCACCACCGCAAAGCCAAAGCTCGTCGTCCACGCGCACGGCGGCTATCAGGTCGGCATCCACAGCATGGGCAAGTGGTGCTTCGGCCTGCGCGACACCGACGTCTGGTGGTCAACCTCCGACATCGGCTGGGTAGTCGGCCACTCCTACATCGTCTATGCACCCCTGCTCGCAGGCGCAACCACCATCGCCTTCGAGGGCGCGATCAACCACCCCGACCCTGATCTCATCTGGCAGATTACCGACGAGTTCGGCGTAACCGGCATGTTCACATCGCCCACAGCCGTCCGCCTCCTCATGCGCTACGGCGACGAGGGCAAGCCCAAGTCCGATTTACCCTCGCTGGAGCGCGTCTTCTGCGCCGGCGAGGTCCTCAACCCGCCCGCATGGGACTGGCTGCAGAACGAAGCGCTCCAGGACCGCATCCCCGTAATCGACCACTACTGGCAGACCGAGACCGGCGGTCCCCTGGTCGGCAACCCCTACGGCTTGGCGATGCTCCCCATCAAGCCCGGCTCCAGCGGCATGCCCATGCCCGGCATCGAAGCCGCCGTCATGACCCCCGAAGGGGAGCCATGCGCCACAAACGAGAAGGGCATCCTGGTCATCAAGCGACCCTTCCCCAGCCTCACCCCCACCCTCTGGGGCGAACCCGACCGCTACGGCGAAGACTACTGGGGCAGAGTCCCCGACCAGCAGGTCTATTTCACCGGCGACTCCGCCCACATGGATGAAGACGGCTACATCTGGTTCGCAGGCAGGGCAGACGAAATCATCAAGATAGCCGCCCATCGCCTCGGCACAATCGAAGTCGAATCCGCATTCCTGACGCACCCCGCCGTCGCCGAAGCAGGCGTAACCGGACGCCCCGACGAACTGCGCGGCGAGGTCATCTCCGCCTTCGTCGTGCTGCGAAACGACTACTCGCCCTCCGACGAACTCAAGGCAGAACTGCTTCAAGCCGTCCGCCGCGAGCTAGGCCCCATCGCCGTCATCAGCGAGATCAACTTCGTTGACCTGCTCCCCAAGACCCGCAGCGGCAAGATAATGCGCCGTGTCTTCAAGGCAGTCGTCCTCGACCAGGACCCCGGCGACATCACCACCATCGAAGAAGAAGGCTCCGTCGAAGAAGCCCGCCAGGCATGGCAGCAAATGATGGCAAGCATCAGGGGAAACTAACAGGATAGACAGGATGTGCAGGATTTTTCATCCCATTTATCCTGTACATCCTGTTAGCCCAGATCGTCACACCGCCGCAGCCACCAACGTCCCTTCGATCGCCGCCGTCACATCCCCCCGCAAGTACCTCCGCGCCGTCCGCATCCGCTCCACCAGCTCATCCAGCGGCACCCACACGCACAGGTCGATATTCTCCGATATATCCGGCGTCACCCTATCCTCAATCGATCCTGCATAGTCCATCACAAACCAGTCAACCGTCTTATAGACAGCCTGGCTCCCGTAATAGGTGATGTACCCTGACCTGCAGAGCTTGCTCCTGACCGACAGCAACCGCCTGTCCAGTCCCGTCTCCTCCGCCACCTCCCGCAGCGCGCACCTCTTCACCTTCTCCCTCTTCTTGCGCTTCCCCTTCGGGATGTCCCACTCCCCGTGCTTGCGAATCAGTAGTGCATGGCCGCCGCAGAGCACAAGCCCCCCGGCGGCAGCCATCTGCGGCAGTTCATTGTTAGACATGTATCATTATCCGTTCGAGCACGGCGACCTGCTCCGGCGTCATCTGCCTGAAAAGCACCCCATCCACCACGATATTCCTCGG
This sequence comes from Dehalococcoidia bacterium, assembly GCA_965203955.1. Taxonomy (GTDB): domain Bacteria; phylum Chloroflexota; class Dehalococcoidia; order Lucifugimonadales; family JADFKI01; genus Bin90. Next base: position 2,248,719 of record OZ241923.1, read on the forward strand.
CCTCTCCGGAGTATTCGCCATCTCCTCCACCGCCTTCAGGCTCAGGTCCTTGCCCTCGTACTCGAAACTGCTCAGGATGTAATGTATCGTATTCAGCCGCGCCTGGTGCTTGTTATCCGAGTCGATAATCACCCACGGCGCATAGTCCGTCGAAGTAACCGCGAACATTCGCTCCTTGAAGTATGTCAGCAACTGCCACCGCTCCGCAACCCTGCGGTCCGTCGGCGAATACTTCCAGTACTGCAAGTCGCTGTCCTGCCGGATCCGAAAGCGCAAGTCCTGCGCCTCCTTCGACACCGACAGGTAAATCTTCAGCAACCGCACCCCCTCATCCACCAGCCGGTGCTCCCAGTCATTCACATGCGTCATGAAATAGCTGTACTGCCGCATCGAGCAGAACCCCAGCGCCGGCTGAATGATCGCCCTTGAGTACCACGACCTGTCGAAAATCGTGATATTCCCCTTCGCCGGCATCAGCCTGTGGTAAGTCCCCAGCCAGTTCCGCATCTGCGTCGGCGTAGGAATCCCCTGCTCGATCACATTCGCAGACTTAGGATTCAGATAATGCGTAATCCCCGATGCAGTGGACCCCTTGCCAGCCGCATCCCGTCCCTCCAGCACCACCGCCACCCGCAGCCCCTCCTGCATCACCCACTCCTGCATCTGAAGCAGTTGCAGCCGCAACTCCCGCAACTCCGCCCGGTAAAGCCTGTAATTCACATCCCGGAACGCAGCCACATCATACTGCCGAGCCTCCGTATGCGGCAGTATCCCGTCGCTAGTATGCGTATAGTGGTTCGCCTGCGTCATAGCCATGAATGCACCGCGCGAACTGCTGTCTCTTCTTACGACTTATGTGAAGTCTCACGCTCAATTATAGCCAGCGAAACTACTACAAACAACAATCTCTATGCTTCTCACGCAATCAGTGGAAAATAGCAAAAGCCCCGTCGGTGTTCCAAACGAGGCTCTTCGTCTATGTGTCTTTTGCAACTCCGCTCAATCGGCGGATAGCGCCGACAACTCAACCGACTTGTCCACCAGATACGGACCAGGGGCGTTGCTGAAAATCATCACACTCGTCGGCTCGCCGTTGAGGCGCCGCTGAAAACGCTGCCCTTCTTCAAGGCCTTCCGACATATTCAACAAATTCAACGGATGCCACCCCGTCCACGAGCCATCAGGCATCATCACCCGCCGCTCGCATCGTTATCGTGTAAGTCGCCATTTCCAAATCACCGCCTAGGCTCATCTCTCGGCTATTCGCAAGTCTGAACATCGAAGCGCCCAGCCCTTTTCCGCCATCTAACACCCCCTTATACCCAGCGGTCCAAACAGCAACAACAGGTTCACCATCCCGCTCCAACGGGAACAACTTCTACCAGATTGCACCCGCCACGCAACGCTGCATTACAATTGACCTTCACTCAATCGCCTGATCGGATACTTTGGAAACTGCCTGTTCCAATACTCGATGTTGAGTACAACGCATTGACTTACGAAAGGACGACGCCATGTATCCCCGTCTGGCCCATTCATGGGTAGCTGCCGTTGCAGAGCCTCCGACCTGGCGCTCAAGCCTTCGGAACGCAAATCGTCTAAAGCAATCAAGACGATATAGTCTATTGGCTTTTCCGCATTTCCCGATGCCCATTCATAGAGAAACGAATCTCGATACTTGTAAGTCAGTTCACTTTCGAGACTGCGACGCTTGAATCGCTCAATCTCCGCGTCTCTTATATCTTCCGGTATTTGCTGGGTTTGTGGATCCTTGAATTCGATGAACAAGTATCTGTCATCAAATTCAACGATGAAATCCACAGCGCGCATGCAATGGGACAACCCATGCTCCGCGCCATCAAACCTGTGACCGCTGACGGCATCATCGAACGAAACTTGCAGGTCGCCCTCGGTCAAAAGCGTCATCTTCCGAAGTTACCCAGGCTACGCTCAATCTGACGGTCGTAAAAGTCATCGAGAGCTTCCGCAATTGCGTTCGGGCTGATGCCGAGATAGCTGCGCGCAGTATTACACGCTATCTCGCCTGTTTCGTCGTGATACAGAGAATGGAACGCTACCTCGTCCCCCTTCTCCATACTAAGGTCAAGCTCCTTCAATATCCCATAGTCGTGAGTTGCAATGAAAATCTGAACCCCGCTACGCTGCAACTCCAGCAGCACTTCCATCACCACGGCGTACAACTTCGGGTTCAAGTTAGTCTCCGGTTCGTCCCAGAACAGCACCGAGCCCTTTTGTAAGCTACCATTTTCTATCAACAGCAGGAGCAAAGCTATCTTGCGGATTCCCTCTGCGAGTAGGGTGAATTCTATTGAGAATCCCTCTCTTTCCAGAAAGAATTCTTCGCTGTCCCTAGCCGCCACTCTGCCACCGATAGCATCTTGCAAGCAATCGACCAGACGCTTGTATGAGTCACTTGGCAATTCACGCAAAGCGGGTAAGTACGCTCGGTCCAGAATATCAGCATACACTGCTTCGAAGTGAATTTCGCGCTTGGCATATAGGGACCTAAACCCCGGGGCATTTGAAAGCATCTCCTTCACCGGAATATAAACACCTTCTATCTGAGTACCCGACCATGCATTATTTCGTCCGCCAGTCTGACTCGAACCTACAGATTTATCATCAAAGTTCGCGCCGATATGAGAATAGTTCTGAAAGATTGTTACTTCCGCATTAACGTCATTTTGTTGTCGCTGCACAAAGCGACTCGCTCTCCGCTGCGATGGCAGAAAAACTTGAACTAACTTGTCTGTGAAAGACATTCCTGTCCTCGAGACATCACATGCGGCATAACACACCTTCATGAGATGTGTCTTGCCCGTCCCATTCGCACCCACCAACACGTTAATCCCCGGAGAAAGTTCCAGATCCAACTCAGCAAATGCTGTGAAGTTCTTAAGTTGTACTCTTGACAACGCCATATCATTTGCCTCGGGCCTACATGTTCCTTGAGTGGTCTCTGTGTAAATCATTCTACACCACCCGCCAATCCCCATCCCCCACCCTTGTGTCTTCTGTGCCTTGTATCTTGGTTATTGTGTGTAACAATTCATTAGACGGATCGGGGTACGGCAGACCGATTGTGCCTTGTATCTTGGTTATTGTGTGTAACAATTCATTAGACGGATCGGGGTACGGCAGACCGATTGTGCCTAGATTATTGAAGATCGTACAGAAGCTTGGGTCGCCGTATCCATCCCGGAGACAGAGCCCGAACAGTTGCCAGGGCTAGCCAAGCCCGTATCTCGCAAGGATGGGCCAGTAACCGGCAGGAGGTTCTCATGGAACAGGAAGCGATCTATGTAGGCGTAGATGTAGCCAAAGCCCAGATGGATGTCGCCGTCCGTCCAACGGATGACGGCTGGGTAGTCGACAACGACGATGCAGGGATCAGGCAGTTGGTCTCCCGGCTGAAGATCCTGGAGCCGCAGATAGTGGTGCTTGAGGCATCGGGCGGACTGGAACTGCCGCTTGTGGCAGCTCTGGCTGTCGAGGAGTTGCCGGTCGTCGTAGTCAACCCAAGACAGGTGCGCGACTTCGCCAGGGCGACTGGGAAGCTAGCCAAGACCGACGCCCTCGATGCGTCTGTCATGGCTCACTTCGGCGAGGCGGTCAAGCCTCCTGTGCGTCCACTGCGCGACGCCGAGACCCAGACGCTCAACTCCCTGGTAGCTCGAAGACACCAGGTGATGTCGATGCTGGTCTCAGAGAAGAACCGCCTTAACGCGGCCATTGCCGTAGCCGTGCGCTCCAGTATCGAGGCCCACATAGAATGGCTTCAGCGCGAGCTGGATGACCTGGACACTGACTTGCGGCAGACTCTGCTGCAGAGTCCTGTCTGGAGGGAGAAGGACAACCTGTTGCGCAGCGTCCCCGGCGTGGGGGAGCAGATCTCGCTCACACTCCTGGCCCACCTGCCGGAGTTGGGCACACTGGACCGCCGACAGATCGCGGCTCTGGTCGGCGTAGCTCCCTTCAACCGCGACAGCGGCACCCTGCGAGGACGCCGCACAGTATGGGGTGGACGAGCCAAGGTGCGTGCCGTGCTGTACATGGGAGCGCTGGTGGCGGCCCGGTATAATCCCGTCATCAGGGACTTCTACCATCGGTTGCTGGCCGCCGGCAAACCGAAGAAGCTTGCTCTCACAGCCTGCATGCGAAAGCTGCTCGTGATCCTCAACTCCATGCTCAGACATCGCTCCACTTGGTGCGATCTGAGCGTCCAAGATACCGCGTAACCTATTGACTCTAAAGACAGTTGCTTTTGTGGCAATTCCCCCTTGACAACACAAACATCCGTGCGTATCATAGACCTAATCAAATAATACAAACGTTCTCAAGAGGCACAGGAATCACAAATGTAATTGGCCTGCGCCTCTTGTGGCTATCAGACTGAAAACTTAGAACTGTTAACTCATAACTCACATGTGCACAACCAATGCCCTACAACGACATATCGCCCGCCGCACCAACAACGGCGACCTCATCGTCAACTTCCTCGCCGACACCGTCGAGGGAAAGTACACCGACGCCAAATATCACCACAAGCTCGAAGCCATCAAGCACCTAATCCGCTTCGGCTTCTCAGGGGAAGAGCCGTCCCACGAGGAAAAATCCCACTTCTGGGGCCTCCTACCCACACCCGAAGAACTCGCAGCCTCTCAATCTCGTCATTCCCACGCAGGCGGGAATCCAGAGGGGCAGGGCGGGGACACTGAAAACTCAAAACTGAAAACTGTTAACTCTCTGGACATCCTTAACTACGAAATCGCACACCTCATCCGCACAGAAACCGCCGACGGCCACACCATCGCAGAGTTCCTGTCAGACGTCATGACACGCAGAGACAGAGCCTTCACCCCCAAGAAACTCCGCATCCGCCACACTGACCGTATGGCAGCCGCAAGAGAAATCCTGCGACGAGGCTTCGGACACTTCGGCAGAAAGCGCAAGCTAGTCGCTGACGACCACGACGACAACAATCACGACACCAACGACTACGACACCCTGCACACAGACCTCGCCAAGCGAATGCGAGAGTACAGCGAGCACGGCACCGACGCCGTCCGCTTCCTCCTCGACGTAATGGAAGACGTCAACCCCGACGAGCCATACACCTGGCATCACCGTATGTCAGCCGCCCACGAGCTGCTCCGTCGAGGCTGGGACACCAACTACGACGCAATCACCCCCGAGATGCTGCAAGACTACTGGCGAGACCAGCAGTCCACCCGCCTCTCCGTAGGCCAGAAAAAGCACCTAGCCGGCCTCCCCGTTTCTCTGGATGACTACGACCAATACGACAACACCGACTACCAAGCCATAGCCCAAGCCATCCGCGAACAAGAAGACCTCGACGCCGAAGACCGAGAAGCCATCAAAAATCGTCGTTCCCGTGAAAACAGGAACCCAGAGGAGCGGAGCTGGGAGGAAAATCCCCTCTCCCCGCGGGAGAGGGCTAGGGTGAGGGGAAATGAAGACACAACCTCCACCTCGACGACGCAAGTGAGCGATGAGAAAGAACAGGACAGAATATCCTCCCCATCCAGCACATCGATGTCAGTTGCCCCCGACACCGACGACAAACCCAACTGCTACCACGAACCCCTCAACCCCGACGACGAGGCGGCTTTCAACTACCAGATACGAATCGAATCAGGCGAATTTAAGGAAGGCGAAATCTCCATAGTTCCACCCTCAAAGGCAGCATGGAAGGCATTCAAAGTCGCCCGCAGGCAGATAAGAGAAATCGCCGCCGCCGAAGGCGTCCCCATCCTACCCAACCCCCTCGCCGGCACCTTCAAGCGACCACCCATCCGCAGCCCCTAGCTGATAGCCCCTCTCCCAGCGGGAGAGGGTTGGGTGAGGGGAATCGAATAAGTCCCTTCCCTCGTAAGGGGACAAGGCTGGCATGAGGGTGAGCTGTCTCCCCTCTGTGTCCTTTGTGCCTATCTCCCTGACGGCTGACCGCTGACACCTAACCGCTAATGCCCTACCTGAACTGCAGCTCCCGCTTCGGGTTCTCCAGGTCCAGCCAGTCCGAGTCCACCGCAACCGACTCCTTCTGGTAAATCTGAAGCCGGTGGCGGCTCGTGTCCGTGATGAAGATGCGGTCCTCCGAGTCCACCTGCACCGAGTTCGGACGCCACAGGCTCCGCTCCGGCTCAAGCGTCGCACGATGCCGCTCCCTTGCGAAGTCCGGGCTGCCCAGGATAATCTCCAGCCCCCACTTCGACAGGGACGCGTCCCCCGTGAACTTCAGCTGGTAAACACCCTTCGGGTCGAACACCTGCACCCGGTCGTTACCCCAGTCCGCGACATATATATCGCCGCCCCTGTCCACCGCCACCCCCGACGGCCTTTGGAACTCCCCGTTGCCATCGCCCCGCTCCCCGAACGCCATCACAAACTCGCCGTCCGCCGTGAACTTCTGCACGCGGTTATTCCCCCAGTCCGCCACATACACATCCCCCTCTCTGTCCAGCGCAATCCCCCACGGCATATTGAACTCACCTTCCCCGCTCCCAAAGCCGCCCCACATCGCGATATACTTGCCGTCCTTCGTGAACTTCTGCACTCGGTGGTTCCCCGCATCCGCCATATAGATGTTGTCCTCCGCGTCGAACACGATACCCGTCGGCTCCTTGAACTCGCCGCGCCCGCTCCCATACCTGCCCCACCGCTCGATCAGCTCGCCCGACTCGTCATAGACGTTCATTTTCTGCGTATGCTGCTCGGTGATGTACACCCGGTCGTCGCCGTCGATGGCGATGCCGCCCGGCCACCTCAGCTGCCCATCGCCGCCAATAGTAGGCGTCCCGAACTCCCCGTGGAAGTTCTCGTCGATATCAATGATCGTCACGCGCGGCGTCGTTTCGGCGCGCCCCGCCACATAGATCAGCCCCTTCGAGTTGAACGCCGTATCCACCGGGCACTCGAAGCTCCGCCCCCCAAGTACGCCGTGGCACCCTATCGTCTTAACATAGTGGTGCCCCACCCGTATATAGACCTGCTGCTTTGCCTTCTCAGATGTAGTCATTTTCTTATCCGCCCAGCCTCAGAATCAGTGTCGCCAGCGCGATGAATCCACCTACTTGGAGTGTCAGCAAAGTCAGAAACATTCGCCACATGTTGCGGTTGAGTTCATCAAGCCTGTCGTTCAAGTCACCAAAGCGCTTATCCCAGACTTCAACGCTTCCTTCCAGTCTGCTGACTCGCTCTTCTGTTGCCGTTACCATGTATCCACTCCTTGCTCACGAACAGTTTCATTCCTACGCTTGTTGCAGAAAATCAATCTGCTCGTAAGTCCCATCCACTATCGGCGCGGCATCCAGCCCCATCCACTGGTCGAGGATGCTGGAATATAGCCCCCGGTAGTCGTAGTTGAATCGCAGATCGCCGTCAAGCTGATCTTCAGGCGCAAGCGAAGGGTACTCCGCGTATATGCCACCCTTCACCCGGTCACCGATGAGGAACGAGCCTCCACCTGAACCGTGATCGGTGCCGTTGCCGTTGTCTCGCACGCGCCGCCCAAACTCCGTGAACACAAGCATCACAACGTTCTCGGATGCGTCGTGCTCTCGCAGGTCCGCGAAGAAGTCCGAGATAGCCCCCGACACGTCCAGCCACAGCTTGTTCTGCGTTTCCACCTCGTTCGCATGCACGTCGAACCCACCGTATTGCGTGTAGAACACCCGCGTACCCAGGTCCGCCAGGTGCACCTGCGCCACGCCCCTCAGTGCCTGCGCGATGGAGTTATCCGCATATTCGATGCTCGACGAGTACCGCTCCGGCGCGACCTTGATGATGTCCGCGCCCTTCATCGCATCCAGCCCCGTCTGTCGGATGTAGTCGTTCACAGGCCCGCTGCCAATCGCCTGCCCGTAAATCTTCTGAAACACGTCCAGCGCAGCGCTCCGCTGCGATTCCGCCTGCATGCTGTTGAGCAAGCCATAAGACTCCAGGTCTGACACCGACGTCACCGGCACGCCTGGCTTCACCATCGCGCGCGGTAGTCCGTTGCCGAAGTTCACGGCTGTCAGCACGTTCTCTTTGTGCGGGTCTAAGTCCAGGACCGCCTTGCCGAGCCAGCCCTCAGTCGCTACCTCGTCCGGCTCGCATGTGTGCCAAATGTCCATCGAACGGAAGTGCGAGCGGTTCGGGTTCGGATAGCCCACGCCCGCCACGATAGCCATATCGCCTGCGTCCCACAGAGGCTTGATTGCCGCCAGGTGCGGGTGGAAGCCGAAGTCGTCATCGATTGGCAGAACCTTATCCTGCGGCACATTCACCGTCTGCCGGAAGTCGTAGTACAACGGGTTGCTGTACGGCACGACGGTATGCATGAAGTCGTTCCCGCCGCTCAACTGCAACACCACCAGAACCGTGTCTTTGCTCTTCGTCGTCATATCCTCTCCTCATTGAGTCTGTCAGTGAGTCGCCATTATCATCTGACGACCGGCTGCTCTACTCTGACTGATATTCTGGTGTTGCTACAATTAGCTGCATCATCTCCGCCGCACGCTCCTCAAACCTGCTACGTTCTGCTGCTGAGCTCGCTTGCAGCGCCCCATTGCTCTCGACATGCTGCACCAACGCCGCATGCGTATCCGTCTCAAGTTCGATATCGCCCATCAGCCGCAAGCATCCGTCCACAAGGCCCTGCGGAGATGTGCTCGCCTCGTCGTCTGCCAGTCTGTCGAGTATCATCCTTACACCCGGCATCTTGGCATTACCTACCTGTTCTGCCGCGAAGTTGACGCGCTGAACAAGCGCGCCGCTATCTATCCACTCTTTGCCAGTGTGCCAGCCCTCGACGCTCGGCGGGTTGAACACCTGCTGCCCCATGAAGCCCACGGTCGCAGCGAGTCCGGTCAACCCGTGCTTGGGGAACGTGCCCATCTCCACGTTGAAATCACCCGTCATCCGAACCGTGTTGGCGACCAACTCAAGCGGACTCTTGACCTTCTTAAAGCGCGCTTCCTTGAAGAAGTCCGACTTGAACAGTGTTTCAAGCACCGGGCGCATCTCGTAGTCGGAGTCGATGTATGCCTGTGCAAGCGTGTTCACGGCCTCCGGGTCGTTGGGCGGAGTGTAGGGCCAGGCAGGAACTTGCGGCTCGTCGGCAACGAAAAAGTTGTACAAGTGCCTGCCGAGGAACTGCCCTGTAGCAGGCTGCTTCACGATGATGTCTATGATATCCTCGCCGTTGAACTTACCCGTCTCGCCGAGGAACGTCTTCTCGCTGTCGTCGTGGTCCCAGTCGCGGTACTCGAAACTCGGATGGTAGAACAGGTACGGCACGCGAGGCAGCGGATCCGTGTAAGTCCAGCCCGTGAAAGCCCGCGCCGCCATCTTCACATCATCCTCGGTGTAGTTGCCGATGCCCATGGAGAACAGTTCCATCAGTTCGCGGCCATAGTTCTCGTTCGGTGTGCCGTCGTGGTTGTCGCAGTTGTCCAGCCAGTAGATCATCGCCGGGTCTTTGGACAGCTGAAGGAGCAGCTCACGGAAGTTCCCCATCGCATGCGTATGCAGCATCTCGTACTGGCGCCACATCGCCGTCCCGGAGTTCAGCTTGGAGAAGCCAGTGGCAAAGACGCAATGCCAGAACAGCGTCATCTTCTCTTCCAGCGGACGACGCGTGTTCAGGATGCGGTACAGCCAGCGGCTTGCCGGCCCAGCGAAACCCTGTGGCTCGACATGCATTGGCGTAAACCGCATCGTGATGTCGTCATCTGTCTCCGGCTCGCCGACCGGGTTCAGCAGCCAGTCAACAGTAGCGTCATAACCCTTCCCCGCCAGTTCCTCAATCTCGTCATACCGTGCCCCAAAACCGGCACGTCTCATCAGGTGCGCGATCAAGGCAGTTTCATCAGTTGACATTGGCCGCTCCTTCACGTTTCTTTGTTGCCCCTGCATTCCTGCATGGGGCAAGCGGTCTAGGGTATCTCCAGCCTCAATAGTATCGAAAACGCCCATTTGATATGTCCGCATTTTAGCGCACCTCAATCCCAAGCACAACGCGCCCATATCTCCCGTTTTGACGCGTCCGACACTTTGCCGTTCAGCCCTGTGCCTAGCCGCAGAATACCGATTTTCGCTTTGCAAACCATGTATGCAGTGATATAGTTGCCTGATTGGGATAGAATAAATTGGCGGCAAGTTCACTGGGACTCGGGGAAGGTCTTAATTTATGAAACTAGGCGCACTCGCCCCCTTGCTTACTACTCCCCAGCGCCGCGCGGTTCTCATTGCGCTCTCATCTGCGTACATGCTGGTGCAGCTATCCAGCCTTCCTGTCGCATTGTCCCTCCCCACACTTGCCGAGCACTTCAACCGTGGCGTGGACGATGCCGCCTGGATGGTCGTGATGTACCTGCTCACGCTCGGCGCATTCGTCATGCTCGGCGCGAGGCTCGGCGACAGGTACGGTCACGCCCGCATATTTTTCATTGGGCTTGTACTGTCCACTCTCGGCTCCATCCTCATAGCTGTCTCCACATCATTGCTGCAGGTCATCATCTGGCGCGGGCTAACTGGCTTGGGTTCTGCCCTCATAATGGGCAATGCCAACGCCATCCTAGCTGCAGCATTTCCCGCTGAAGAACGCGGCAGGGCGTTCTCGGTCCCAATCGTGGGCGCGCGCTTCGGAACGCTCATCGGACTCGCCCTATTCGCGCTATTCCTGCAATACCTCAGCTGGCGGCTTGTATTCCTTACTTTCGTGCCCATGGGTATTCTTGCGATTGCGGTCTCAAGGCCGATGCTCCTCATGCTTAAGGACGAGCCTCGGACGAACACAAACCCTGTAGATATCCCTGGTGGCCTGCTGCTCGTTGTAACTTCTGTCGTCTTCCTGCTTGCGGGAGCGCATTTGCACGGTGGCGAAGAGTCATATACAAGCGAGCAAGGCAGCGTATATCACATCGGAATGTATGCGCTTTCAGCCCTGCTTCTGGGCGCGTTCATTCTTCTCGAGCGCCGCATGAAAAACCCACTCGTGGACTTGCAGCACTTCAAGCACAAGTATTTCTCCCTGTCGCTGGTATCCAATGTGACATTCCACTTCTCGATGCTTGCGACGATGACACTCGTTCCCATCATCGTGGAGCTCGGATACAATAAGCCCCCGATCTGGGTGCCGTTGGTGCTGCTACCCAATCAGATCATTGGCCTGGTGATGACATTCACCGCGGGCTGGATTTACGACAAGTACCAGCCAAAATTACTGCGCCCTGCCGCGATGGTCAGCATAGCCTCCGGGTTCCTGTTACTGGGCATATTTATAGGAGGAGTGTCTTTCGGCGGAGTGTCCCTGGGTGGCCTCGACGTCCCCATCTTAACGATCGGTGGCGGCGTGCCTATCTGGTATATTCCTCTGCTGATGCTGCCCATATCGTTCGGCACGGCATTCTTCAACCCGGTCAACAACGCCATGATTATGAGCTCGCTCCCACTGAGGCATCGGGGCTTCGCGTCGGGCATGCTCGAAACGACGCGCGAACTCGGGCACGCGTTCGGCTCTACTGTCTCTGCAACGGCACTTGCAATGGTGCTACCCGCCGGAATCGCGCTGCTCACCGCCGAACAGGTCGGCCCATTCTATCTCGAGGGCTTCAAGACCGCGGCAATGCTTGTCGTGCTAACGATGCTCACCGGGGGTATAATTGCCTTCTTCCACAAGCCATACAGCGAGACTCAAGCCTCTTCAACGCCCGCGGCGGCCTCCGCAGGAGATGACTAATCATGCTATTGACGGCATTGGCGAGGCGAGACCTCGAAAGTCGTCGTACTCAACAGACCCTGATATTTGAACACTACTAAGAGATGACTCAAGACAACGACGAACTATCAATACAGATAGAAGATGTCAGCCGCTGGACCCCTCACGAGGACCAGCCTGGTAGTGGAATCCTGCTTCACACCACTCGCGGCGATATTCATACTATCGTCCACAGCAACCCTGACCCTGATTACCGCACCAGCAAGGCGATAGTCTTCGTCTGGGGTGCGCGTGGTGGATTCGACGGGCCCGCAGGTGGCATCTACGGCAGGCTCGCCGAAGACCTGAAATACCTGGTGACATCGATTCGCATCGATTACCGTCTTCCCAATGTCATAACCGAGTGCGTCCTCGACACGATGGCGGGATTGTCCTTCCTCAGTGCCACCGGGCACACGGAAGTCGCGCTAGTAGGGCACTCATTCGGCGGTGCGGTCGTCATAGCCGCCGCCCCATTCAGCCCGATGGTGAAGGCTGTAGTCGCCCTGTCCTCACAGACCTACGGTGCATCCAATGCAGGCGCAGTGTCCCCACGTCCGCTCCTGCTGGCACACGGAGGCGCAGACACCCGCTTGCCGCCGAGTTGCTCAGAGCAAATATACGAATGGGCGAACGAGCCGAAGGAAATCGTCATCTTCCCCGACGCCGAGCACGGCCTAGCCGAGTGCAAGGAAGAACTCGACGACTTGCTCAAAGACTGGCTTGTAGGCAGGCTCAATGAGTCGAGCGTGGACGCCTAAGCACCACATTTACAGACCACTCACTCAACGATATACTCTGTTCGAGACGGTATCCGCTTGGCTGCCGCATCGCTATTGAAGCCAATCAACACTTACGGAAGGAAGGACTGGATTCATGGGTGACCTTGACGGAAAAGTCGCAATCGTTACAGGCGCAGGTCGTCTTCGAGGCATTGGCAGGGCAGCAGCCGTTGAGCTCGCCTGCATGGGAGCCGATGTCGTCGTAACCGGCACCGGGCGCAGCCCCGACCGATACCCGCCTGACGAAAAGGCAGTAGGCTGGCGTGATGTCGAAAGCACCGCCGCCCAGATCCGCGAGCAGGGCACCCGAGCCCTAACGCTCACGGTTGACGTCTCCAGCGCCGATGATGTGCAGATGATGATTGACCGCACCGTTGAGGAGTTCGGCAGGCTTGACGTGCTCATCAACAACGCTGCTTACGCCCGCGGACCGGACCGCGTTCCCATCCTCGAACTGCCACAGGACATCTTCCAGCGCGTCGTGGATATCAAGATTACCGGCACCTACCTCTGCACCAAGGCAGCGATACCCCACCTGATAGAAGCGGGAGGAGGCAAGATAGTCAACATATCCTCGACGGCCGGGAAGCGCGGCAGCGCCAACACGCTCGCATACAATGCCTCTAACTTCGCTCTCGTCGGCATGACCCAGTCAATGGCGCACGAGCTGGGACCGCACGGCATCAATGTCAACTGCGTCTGCCCGGGCGCCGTGGATACGCACCGAATGGACGACATAGACCGGGACGTGCGCTGGATCGAGATGGCAGCGAACACGCCAATCCGCAGGAACGGAACCGACGACGAGGTGGGCGCATTCGTTGCGTACCTCTGCTCCGCCGCCGCCGGCTGGATTCATGGCCAGTCCATCAACATCAATGGCGGCACCGTAATGGAGCACTAGGCCGGACTCGAAAGTGGAGAACCCTCGCAGCGCACTCCTCATCGTCGATGTGCAGGTAGGCTTCGTCAACGACGCCACCCGACACATCTTGCCGAGAGTTGAAGCGCTTCAGAAGCAGTACTCGCACATCTATGCGACGCGCTTCATCAATGCCGAGGGTTCCCCATATCGAAAGCTGCTCGACTGGCATCGCTTCTACAGGGATTCCGAAGACGTGCCGCTCGCCTTTGAGCCGGTCGATGGCGTCGTCGTTATCAACAAGCATGTGTACACATGCGTCACTCCCGCATTCATTGAGGACCTCCATAGTAAGGGCATCGAAGAAGTCGCAATTTGTGGCATTGATACCGACGCCTGCGTTTCAGCCTGTGCCGTTGATCTCTTCGAGAGCGGCATCCGTCCTGTTCTGCTCTCCGAAGCCTGCGCCAGCCACGCCGGAGCTGAGTACCACGAAGCCGCCCTCCGCATACTCGCCCGCCTCATCGGGAAGAACCAGATAGTATGACAACTCCATCTGACGACTCCGATCCTCCGGTCATCAACCCACAGTCGCCCACACGCGAAGCCGCCGAATGCGAAGCGGGTTTGCGGCGGGTGCTAGCATACATCTGCGAGAAACGATACCGAAGGTGGAGCGCCTATGCGATGACATTTCTTGTCATCTACGCTTCTTTGGCAAAGTTGGTCTCGTGGTTAATAACTCTACTCTTCGCCTTGGCAATTCCACCGAGGGCCATATTTCTTGACCCATTCAAGTTCGGGATAGCGTTACAGGCGCTAGACTTCATCCCACTATTGATAACTCTGCTCATATTCATCGGGCTTCACAGAATCTACAAGGGTTCGTGAGCGACAAGCCGGACTGACGAACTGATAGACTGACCAACTCAACGAACGGAGTGAGTGACCATGCCCGAGCTTGACGGCAAAGTAGCAATCGTAACAGGCGCAGGTCGGCTGCGCGGCATCGGCAGGGGAGCGGCGGTCGCCTTCGCGCGGCTGGGCGCAGATGTTGTGGTAACCGGTACTGGCAGAAGCCCTGACCGCTACCCGCCGGATGAAAAAGCAGTCGGCTGGCGCGACATCGAGAGCACTGCCGAGCAGGTGCGCGCCGAGGGCACGCGCGCCCTCCCCTTGGTCGTGGATGTCGCGGACGCGGCGAGCGTGCAACACATGGTCGAGCGCACTTTAGATGAGTTCGGCAGAATCGACATCCTCGTAAACAATGCAGCGTACGCGCGCGGACCCGACCGCGTGCCCATCACGGAAGTCCCGCAGCATGTCTTCCAGAGAGTTCTTGACGTGAAGATCACGGGCACCTATCTCTGTGTGAAGGCAGTCGTGCCACACATGATCAAGCAGGGCGGCGGCAAGATAGTCAACATTTCGTCCGGTTCCGGAAAGACGGGCAGCGCGAACAATCTGGCGTACTGCGCCGCTTGCTTCGCGCAGGTTGGCATGACGCAATCACTGGCACATGAGCTGGGACCTTACAACATCAACGTCAACTGTATCTGCCCCGGAGCGGTGGATACTTCCCGAGTGGACGATGTGGGTAGAGGCGAAGCGTGGCAGGCAATAGCGGACAACCTGCCCATACGAAGAACGGGGACGGACGACGAAGTAGGCGCATTCGTCGCTTACCTATGCACTCCAGCCGCATCGTGGGTACATGGCCAGTCCATCAACATGGACGGCGGCGGGACAATGGTGCACTAGGCGAGTTCAGAACCGGGAAGATGGAGAGGCGTTAGTCACCGCGCATCGGCAGCAGTACAATCGCGTTGCCGATAACTAGCCGCGTACCCTCCTCGTTCTGCAGGAACACGTCGCACTCAAGGCGCGGCTCACCGTCAACCACATCCTTGTCCGTGATGATGCCGCTCAACGTTAGCGGCTGGTTGTGCGGCACCATCCCACGGAATACCACATCCAGTTTTCGCAAACGAACGGTGTCAGCCCAACCGGTCAGCAATTGCGACAGGATGGTGATGTTCATCGCGCCGGGAACAATCGCGCCTGCAAGCCCCTCGCTCTTGGCATGCTCGTCGCTGGTGAACCTGCTAGGCCCCGGCGTTCCGCCGCGCACACTCAGAAACCGCCTCACCTGCTGTACATCAACCACGCGCTCAACAGGCCCTATATCGTCACCAAAGTCCACATCTTCGTAATAAAGTTCCTTCATCCCTATCTCACATCCTGTCAATCTTGTCCCTGGATGTTAACTCTGCCTGCTGTTCCGTCTCACATACGACTCGTCAACCAGAGCAACCGTCTCACCATTCTGGTTGTCGAACTTAGTCTCCCACACGGCGAATACCATCTTCCCAGATCGTCCCGTCTTCGCGTACACCTCTTTCAGCCGCGAAGTGACTTCAACCGTGTCACCGGGGCGAATTGGCGCGAGACTCTCTATAGCCTGCCCCGCGAAAAACCCGATGTCGCCAAATTCCAGCTTGATGTCCGGCTTCTCCCCGCCATTGACGAACAGGTTGCAGAATGTGGGCGGTGCAACGATGTCTCCGTATTCCGATTCCCTGGCACGCGCCTCATCGAGATATATCGGATTGACTTCGCCCGACGCTTGGGAGAACTCCAATATCATCTCGCGGCTAATCTCGAATGTGCCGATTGGAAACTCCTTGCCGAGAAAGCTCCTGTCGTAGTTGATCCCCTCGTCGGTAGTCATCTTCTTGCTCCTGCCCGAATTTTCCGCAAATTCCTTTAGTCCCAGCGTTTATCCCTTGGTTTCATCCAGCCGCACCGCGCGGAAGGCACCGGCGCGCAGCAGTTCAACCAGATCTGATTCGCTTCGCACTTCGCCGTCGAACTCGGTCAGGCAGCTCCCGATCGCACTCACCACATGTGCGTCGCTGCCTCCCGTACCAAGGTAGCCTCGCTCGCCGATAAGCGCATCCGCGCGCTCCTGCTCACCGGGTCGGTTACTCCCGTTCAGCCGTTCTACGACCTGTACGCCGTCGAATCCTCCAACCTCGCCCACGTACTCGCAGAACCCGATTCCGAACCTGCCTGGATGCGCGGGAACGGCGATGGCGCCACACTTCTCGGCGGTCCGCACCAGTTCTGCCGCGTCCATTTGCACATTTCCAAAGTCGATTCGGCTCGTCAGTTCTTCCGTGACTCCGTACACAAGGAAGTGTCCGCAATTCGTGTCCAGCTCCGACCCCTTCAAAACAAGCACATCGTTCTCTGCAGCGAGCGCATTGTAGTCCTTGTCGGAGTCGAACTTGCGATGCTCTGTCAGCACGAATCCGTCCATGCGGTAGCCCTTGCGGCGCAGCACGCCCACCCATTTCACATATTGCTCCACCGTGGCGCGCGAGTCGTCCGAGGAAACCGAGTGTGTATGAAGGTCTATAAACATCACCAGAATACTAGGCTAGACACCCCAAAGCGTCAAGCGATTCGACAGATTCTGCCTTCGCTGTGAGTCCTCGCGGGCTGCACTGAACACAGACCCACAAGACAGTCATTGCCGAGAGACAGCCATCCTCTGAACGGTAACCGCGGCCACTGTCACATATATCAGAACTAAGAACGTTTCATTGTCCAACGAGTCGATTCAAGCCTCATACAAAATTCAACAAAAGAACCAAACTATGCTTGATGTAGTTCCCAACGTTATGTTGTGCTAAATGCAAGAAATAAAGAACTAGTGGAAGGAGCTCGGTCATGCGACTACTCATTATTCCTATTATGGCGTTGGTATTGGCATCTTTAGCTTGCTCATCCGCAGGTAATCCCATCGTGTTCACGTCAGATATAGACGGCAATCGCGAGATATTCTCCCTAGATCCTGAGAAGGCTGAGCTTGTCAATCTCACCAAGAGCGCCGGCAGCGAGTACGCACCGTCCCTCTCCCCGGACGGCTCGCACATTGCGTTCCTCGCCGGCGACGACGAGCATAATGTCCTTGAGGTAATATCTCTTTCCGAAGAGACCTCCGGCCGCACTGCGGTGAGTAGGATTGACGGCATCCACCGCGACCACAGGTGGTCTCCAACCGGAGAGCGCCTTGCATATCTGGTGCAGAACGGCGGCGATCCCTCAACGCACGTTGCGGGCTACGATGGCTCCGCCTCAATGGAACTCACCACAATAGTCGCTCATGAGGTCGGTGGATGGTCATACGACGGTTCCAGCGTCGTATTCACTGTGCGGGAAGGTCCAGGACAGGGCATATACGTCCGCAACCCTGACGGCGTGAACGAGGTCCGCCTAACCGATCAACCCGACTACAATCCGTGCTGGTCGCCAAACTCTCACAAGATTGCCTTCATCTCGGAGCGTGACGGCAACCCTGAAATCTATGTCATGAATTCGGACGCTACGGAGCTGAAGCGCATCACCGAGTCAGCAGGCATAGAGTATGACATCTCCTGGTCCCCGGATGGCAGGAAAATCGCCTTCGCCAGTGACCGGGACGGTAGCCCTGAGATATATGTTGTGGACATCCGAGATGGCGAGATCGAACGGCTCACACGCAACAGCGTCCGCGACGATCAGCCCGTATGGTCCCGCGACGGCAAGCACATCGCCTTCGTTTCATATCTTGACGGGGATGGCGAGATAGTGATGATGGACGCCGATGGCAAGAACCAGCAGCGCCTGACCAACAACGCATACGATGACTACGCGCCCACCTGGTAATCACCACAAATAACGCAATTTCCGGCAATAATCGGGGCTGCCAATATCAGGCAGTCCCGATTATTTTCCTATCTGTCGTCCAGATTGCCCAGAACCAACAGTTGTCGGTCCTACGTCAATAGTCCCGGCGGGTGCTGGGTGTGCCAATCAGTGAGCGACTGGTACGCCCTCGCCACTGCGAGGATGCGGTTCTCGTCATAAGCTCGCCCCATGAACTGGATGCCTGTCGGCAGGCCCTCGTCGGAGAATCCGCTCGGCACGCTTATCGCCGGCAGACCGGCACTGTTACCGACCGCGCCCAATGTGTCGCGCGCAGTGCCTGCCACAACTCCACGGAAATCCTGGTCGATAGGCGTTGCCGTAACCGCGCGCGTAGGCCCAACCACCGCATCGTACCCTGCCATCACCTCGTCCGCAATGCGCGCTACTTTGCCGCGTATCCTCAGTGCCCGGATGTAGTCCTGCGCCGGTATCATCAGACGGGCGTGCGGATGGTGGCACTCCGGCGCGGTCAGCCCGGCGACCTCGCCGCTCTCGATGAACTCCTCGAACACGCTCGCCGATTCCGCATTCAGGATGGTGCGCGTAGCCGCCTCGTAAGGCATCTCCGGGAACTGTATCTCTTCGATGTCGGCAACATCTTCCAGCATCTTCAGAGCCTGCTTGAAGTTCGCGGCGACCTCCGCCTGCGCGCCCTCCGTGACATCCTTCAGCACCGCCAGCCTGAACTTCTGCCCTATGGATGCATGTATGTCGTAGCGGTACGGCCTGTCAGTAGTGGAAGGATCCTCGGCGTCCTCGCCTGCTATGGCTTCCAGCACTATGCCGCAGTCATCGGCGGTCAGGCAGAGTGGCCCAAGCTTGTCCAGCGTCCAAGACAGCACCATCGCCCCTTGTCTGCTCACGCGACCGTAAGTTGGCCGCAACCCTGCCAACCCGCAGTTGTTCGCCGGTGACAGAATCGAACCCCATGTCTCGGAGCCTATGGCGAATGGCACGAGCCCGGCAGCCACCGCAGCACCAGACCCGCTCGACGACCCACCCGACCAGGCGTCCTTGCCCCAGGGCGTCATCCCCGGACCCGTGAACGATGCGTTGGGCTGCCGGTATCCCATGCCGCCGGCAATCTCGACCATCGCGAGCTTCGCGGCAAGCGGCGCACCGGCGTCCTCTAGTTTGCGAACGACTGCCGCATCGTGGTCGAAGACCTGCTCCCTGAACGGAGCGGCGCCCCAAGTGGTCGGAATACCGCCTGATGTCGCCAGCAGGTCCTTGGCACCGTAGGGTATCCCATGCAGCGGTCCCTTATATTCACCGGCGGCAATCTCACTTTCCGCGCGATGGGCTTGCTCCATCGCTCGTTCGTGCGTAACCGTCACCACTGCGTTGTATCTGGGACCTATGCTTTCGAGCCGTTCCAGAAATGTTTCGGCAAGTTCCACTGGCGAGACTTGTCGCGTTCGCACAAGTTCGCTCAGTTCGCGTATGGGCATGAACACCAGATTTGTCACGATACTACCCTCTTAATCCTGTTAGTCGCCACGATAGGGCGGCACGCTGAAGGGCGAATCGCCGTGCTCCAGCCTTACCGCGCGCATGTCCTCGGACGCCTGAACGATTGCCTTCGCTGCCTCACCGACTTCCTCAAGCTCGTGCTCGTCGAGGCGGTCGCCGTAGCGCTGCCGTATGACCGCCATCATCTGCTCTACCCTGCCATCTGATTCTTGCGTTTCCATGTCAGCCCTCCTTCGCCCCGTATAATAGCGTATCCGGGTGGGTAATGTACCAGCCGAACCAGAACGATACATTCGCCGGATGCAGAGGCAATGTCTGAGTGGGATCGTCGTCCTTCCAGATTCTGTCTCGCTCCACATTCCACAACGCGCCGTCCTCGTCCAAGAGGGTGGTTGGCAAGCCGTCGGGTACATCGTCCGGCAGCGTGAATTGAATGCCGTCGCTGCGGAAGGCGAGCGCGTCCGCCGACAGATATGACGACACTACCACCAGATCGACACCGCCCACGCTGTCGTTGACGAGACGCGACTCGTTCAGTGCGTCTATGGAGTATGCCTTGTACGCCCCCTCTGCGACTATACCAAGCACAAGCTGCTTAGGTTCAAGGCTCTCGTCCCGGTTCCAGATGGGGAACATCGTCTCTGGGTCTTCGCGGTATGCGAAGTATATGGCGCGGCGGTCGTCCTCGCGCACGTAGCTTCTTGCGCCGTAGTAGCCGGTCTCACGCGATTGCACTTTAGTGTCCGGATGCTCGGCCAACCACTCGCCCCATGTGGTGAGCGCGACCGGGAAATACTCCAGCTTGATGCCGCTGCCGACAAGTTCTCCGAGAATCGGCTCGCCCCGAAGCTGGCTCCACAGCGTCTCAGTCAAGCGGTCGTACATCACCTTGTTGCTGCGGTAGAGCATGCCAGATGTGCCGAATGTTGTTGGCTCTCCGTTGATCTTTGCGGAATACACGATGCCGCTATTGCAGAGCGTTCACCACGCAAGCGAGATCGGTTCGCCACCCACCGTATCGTTCACCATCTCATGGGCGTTAATTATGCGAAGTGGATAGGCGCGACTATCTCCGTTGATCGACACGCCGAACACGCGGTCGTCCTCATCGAGAAAGTCCGCTTCTTCTGGCGTCAGCATAATGGGATCGCGTATGTCCGGTATCCCGTCGGGCAGCACTCCGCCCCAGACAATCTCCGTCGGATCGACGGTGATTGCGCCGTCTCTAGCCGGATAGAGAAAAGAACCGAAGCGCGGATCAAGCTGGGACATGAAGTTTATCTTCCACTCCAGATATTCAGGCGGCGGCGGATACTCGTCGCTGTGCCTGCCAAGCCATTCCATCCAACCTTTCCAGTCCTCGCCGCCAATACGCTCGCCCGTAAGTTCACCAAGCACATAAGCCGTGGCGTCGCGCGCATTCGGTGTTGACTGGTAGCGCATAGACTCCACCAGCACGGGCACCATAGACTTGTCCTTGTTCGCCCGCACCTCGTCGAGGGCATCGTAAGTCTGGTTGCTGGTGCGACCAAAGCCCGGAAACACCTTGTACATTGCTCTGTTGGAGTCGTAGGGTATGGGTGTCGGCTCAGTCGTAGGTTCGGGAGTGACGGCAACAGTTATCTGCGGCGACATCGTGGCTAGCGGTCTCGGTGTAGGCGTGGCGACCGGCGGCGGGAGTGTGGCAGTTGGAACGGGTTGCGGCTCCGCTCCACACGCAGCCACTATAGCCGCAATCACGGCAAGCACGCCAATCGGTATGTATCGAAAACGCATCTTCTTCATAAGTCCCTCTAACCGATTGGATGCAATCCAATTGATGGGGATGCAAACCATCGAATCAGTACGGCACATCTTACACCAAAGGGAGGCATCGAAATGGCAGAGGTCCAATTCTACACATGGGCACGTTGAAGCACCTGCCGAAGAGTGAAGGCGTCGCTTTCACAGGACGGTGTGGAGCTTGACGAGCGAGACTTCTTCAAGGACGGATTTACGGAGGCGGAGCTGCGGGACCTGCTAGGCGACACTCCGCCGGCTGACGTATTCTCGTGGCGCAGTCCGTCGGCGCGAAAACTTGGTCTGGACCGAGACACGGTAACCGCTGACGAGTTGATTCGCCTGATGCTTGACGAACCACGCCTTATCCGCCGCCCGCTGATTCAAGTCGACGGCCGGCTAATCGTTGGCACCGACAAGAAGGCGATGGCGGAGGCGTTCGGCTAGATCTCAGATTCTCGCTACGGCCTGACGGCCCGCTTCTCCCTCTGAGCCAACTTATGCAGCATCGGCTGTGCCAACTTGACGAAGGTGCAGGCCAGCCGGCGCGTTTCGCGCGGGTCTATCAGGTCAACCACGTCGCCGCGATAGGCAGCGCGGAATGGCGAGCGCAGCTTCAGCAGCCGCTCCTCTATCATCGCGCGATGCGCCTCCGGGTCGGGTGCATTATCAATTTCTCGGCGGTATGCTGCCGCAACTCCGCCCTCGATTGGTATGCCGCCCCACTCGCCGGCAGGCCAGCCAAAGCGCAGGTTCAAGCCATCGGGATGGCCCAGGCTGTGCGCCGCGTCCGCCGCTACTCCATACGCCTTGCGGACGTTGAACTCGATCTTCGGCACTTTTGCCTCGGCGCTCGCTATCAGCGCGCGCACGCCCCGCCGCATAGTCGCGATTCTTTCAGCGTGTGAGCCAAGCATGAAGCCGGGCATGTCCAGGAATATGACGACGGGCAGGTTGAATGCGTCGCACAGGTCAACGAAGTGCGCGTACTTCTCCGCTGCCCAGCCGTCCATTGCGCCCGCGAGCTTCATCGGGTCGCTGCCGATGACGCCTACGCTGTAACCGTCCAGCCGCGCGAAGCCGGTTATGATTGAGCCTGCCCAGTGGCGGCGCATCTCGAAGAACTCTCCATTGTCCACCACCAGCTTGATTAGCTTTCGCGGGTCGTAGCCGCGGCGCCGGTTGGGCGGAATGATGTTCAGCAGCTCTTCGGGCCGGCGGTCAGGAGGATCGCCCGTCTCCATGCGAGCAGCGACATCGTTGGTCGTGTTCGGCAGGTATGATATGAAGGTCTTTATCTGCTCGAAGGCATCCTCTTCGGACTCGGCTTCGTTGTCCACTTGCCCGCTCTCATGGACGTGGCGCTTGTAGCCCCCAAGCTCTTCCTTGTCCATCTGCTCGCCGATGGCGCGACGAACAACAGGCGGACCGGACGGGAATATCTGAGATTGGTCCTTGATCATCACGGTGAAGTGAGACATCAGCGCAAAGGCAGCGGGCGCTCCGGCAACCGAACCCATGATGCCCGCAGCAACAGGCACACGCCGCAGAAGTTCGACTCCCTTCCACCATAGGTCACCGCCTGGCAAGCCCATGTGCCCTGCTGCCTCATCCGCCTTCGCGCTGTGCCCAACGCCTTCGACCAGCTGTATGTAAGGAATGCCGTATTGCGTGGCGAGCGGCTGTGTGAACTGGCGCGAGTGCTTGCGGACATTGTGCGGGCTGCCGCCGGAAATGGTGAAGTCGTCGCCTCCAATAGCAACAGGACGGCCATCAATCTCCGCCAGACCCATTACATAGGCGCCGGGGGTGAACTCGATCATGTTGCCTTCATCGTCGAACTCGGCCGCGCCCACCATCGGCCCGGCCTCAAGAAAACTGCCGGGGTCCACCATCTTCTCGATACGCTCTCGTATGGTGTAACGCCCACCGCTGTGCTGCCGCTTGACCCGCTCCGGCCCGCCCAGCTCGGCAGCAAGCCCTCGCACATACTTCATGTCATCTACGGCTTGCTCCCAGGGCATCCCGGGCTTCCACATGTCGCGCTTATTGTCTATTGGCATTCTTGTCCCCCAGTACCAGGCTTGTGTTTTCAATGTGGAAGCAGTGAATGACCTATACGGCATTCATTGCGGTAGATTTTCGATGAGGTCGGTAGAGTACCTTCCTGCAATGAATTCGGGATGGCTCAGCGCCGCGCATAGAGTTGGTATGTTTGTGGCTACGCCGCGCACCTTTGTCTCGTTGAGCGCATGCTGCATCAGTCTGAGCGTTTCGTCTCTGCTCTCGCCCCAGGCGATGAACTTCGCAAGAAGCGGATCGAAGTACGGTGTAACGGCATCTCCCCTACGATAGCCGCTGTCGATTCGCATATTAGGCATCTCGGGGAGATCGAAGGCGTCCAACGTGCCGGGCGACGGCATGAACGTCTTCGGGTCCTCAGCGTATATTCGACATTCGACCGCGTGGCCCTTCACTGAAACATCGTCACTGATCGACATAGGCAGGCCAGCGGCGGCTCGGAGCTGCTGCTCCACAATGTCGATGCCCGTAATCATCTCGGTTACGCCGTGCTCTACTTGAAGACGGGTGTTGGCTTCGAGGAAGTAAGCAGACTGGCTCTCATCGACTATGAACTCGAACGTGCCTGCGCCCACATATCCGGTCTCTCGCGCCGCCAATACCGACAACTGGACTAGTGACTTTCGCAGGGAATCCGCGAGACAGGGCGCGGGCGCTTCCTCGATCACCTTCTGGTGCCTGCGCTGAGCTGAGCACTCTCGCTCCCAGAGATGACACGCGTTGCCCTGTTCGTCAGCGATAATCTGCACTTCGATGTGGCGGGCAGGGTTGACGAGTCTTTCGACATAGACATCTGGACTTCCGAACGCCCGAAGGGCGGATGAACTCGCGCGGCGAATCGCGCGTGCAGCGCGCGATTCGCTCTCCACAACCTGCATACCGATTCCGCCCCCACCGTCCGTCGCCTTGACCATCAAGGGCAACCCCACCTCCCTTAGTGCTCTCGCCACCGACTTCTCATCGTCTGCCCTCACGCTAGCGCCCGGCAGCACGGGAACGCCCAGCGATGCCATCTTCTTGCGAGCCTGCCACTTGTCTGCCATCAGGCGTGCCACGTCGGAGCGAGGCCCCGCAAATGCGATGCCTCGCTCGGCACACCGCTCAGCCAGCGCCGGTGATTCAGACAGGAAACCATAGCCGGGATGAATAGCGCCTGCCCCGGCTTTAGCTGCAATGTCAACTATCGCCTTGGCGTCCAGATACGACCCCGCAGGTGTGGCGCTCTCCGGCAGTACATACGATTCGTCGGCAAGTTCGGCGTGCAGCGGACTACCCTCCGCCGAAGTATGTATAGCAACCGTGCTGATGCCCAGTCTGCGGCAGGTCTTGATTATGCGGCAGGCTATTTCGCCCCTGTTTGCGATGAGAACTTTGTCGAACACGGACCTGCTCATTCCACTGTGAGAACCAGCATCGGATCTTCTTGCGATATGTTCTGGTTCGGGCGAACGAGAATCTCTTTCACCGTTCCGTCGTACTCTGACAGGATTTCATTTTCCATCTTCATGGACTCGATGACGACGAGCAAATCGCCGTCACTCACCACCTCACCTACTGATACGCTTATCTCGACTATCACTCCGGTAATCGGAGACTCAACTGCTACTTCTGCCAACCCACTATCACCTTCCAGATAAGATATTGCTACCCGGACTTCTCGATGTGTCCTAGTAGTTTGTTCAGTATGAATTCGTTATGTGCTCCCAAAGGCGCTGACGGTCTCCAGAGTTGCTTGGGCAGCCCATTTGTGATGATTGCTTGCCCCGGGTATTTCTTGCGCCCCACATCAGGTTCAGCCAGCGTCACGAAAAAGTCTCGGTCGCGCAGATGCGGGTCGTCAAGCATGTCAACGCTCCTGTGGACCGCGCCCGCGGGCACTCCCGCAGCCTGCAACACATTCATCGCCTCAACCGCATCGCATTCTTTCGTCCAGGACGTGATGATGCTATCCAGTTCCGCTTCATTCTCCTTGCGCGCCGCTTCGTCGCTGAAGCGACTGTCTTCCGCCAGCGACGGCTTGCCCATAACATCACACAGGGCACGCCACTGCTCCTCACAGGTTACGGCAATCGCCAGCCATCTGTCATCACCCTTGCAGCGATACACACCGTGCGGCGCGTGCCTGTAGTGGCTATTGCCCTTGCGTTCGGGCTGTTCGCCGTTGTGGGCGTAAGCGCCAATGAACTCGCCTATCTGACATACGGGTCCCTCTGCCAGCGCGATGTCTATGAACTGCCCCTGCCCTGTCGCAGTCCGATGTCGCAGCGCCGTCATTATAGCAGCCAGCGCGTTCATTCCGGTTACAGGGTCGGGATAGGCTATGCCGGACGTCATCGGCATTTCGCCATCGTAGCCCATGAGACTAGGAATGCCTGTGATGGACTCAACGGAAGTGCCGTAGGCAGGGAACTCAGCTGCCGCGCCCTCCGAGCCATACCCGGAAATGGAGCACATGATGATGTCGGGGCGCGCCTGACGCAGCGATTCGTAGTCTAGCCTGAAGTTTCGCATCACATGCGGACGGAAGCTCTCGATCACGATGTCGGAGACGGAGGATAGATCAAGGAATGCATCCCTGCCCTCCGGCAGGTCCAGGCGGAGGGCGAAGCTGTCCTTGTTCCGGTTGTGCTTGTTGTCAACGCCCCTAGTACGGTCGATAGGGATACGCGGGTCGGAGACCTTGATTACATGCGCGCCGAAGTCGGCGAGGATACGGGCAACAAGCGGACCTGCCCACACGCGAGTCAAATCTATCACGCGAATCCCGGAGAGCAGACCACGGTTCTCACTTGATTGCCTTCCGATAACCACCGGTTTCCGAAACCTGACTGCCGATCGCTGACTGCTGTTCGCTAAATCACTGTGCCGCCCAAGCGACGGCGCAGGCGTGAATTTCGGTTGCGTGACGCTCATGTGAAACGGCACGCGGGGGAAGGTCAGTGAGCCACCTTCCGGATGATCGAACTCCGCGAAGAGACCACGTTCCACGTACTGGTCGTCCCGCAATGTCTCGCCCAGGTTGAAAACCGGGGAAGCCGGCACGGAATATACACCCGCCGCGAGTTCTACAATCTCCTGTCGAGTCTTGTCCGCGACCCACTCCAGTAGTATCTCGTCTATCTCGTCGGCGGCATCCTTCAAGCTCTGAAATGCCGAAAAGCGCGGATCAATGAGCAGGTCTTCGCGACCAATCATGGCGCACACATAGTCCCACTGGTGGGGCGCAGAAGCAGAGAAGGTGATATAGCCATCTTTGCACGGCAGTGTGGTGATGGATAGCCACCGGTGCGCCGTCCGGTTGCCAGACGAACGCCGGCACGCTTGCGGATGATGCCGTCGTATTCGTGCGAAACAAACGTAAATTGGTGTAGCGCGGCGAGTGCCTCCATCTCGGAGACCTCGACCTGCTGCCCACTGCCGGAGCTCTCGCGGGCGCGCAGGGCGAGCATTATACCGGAGTACCCCTTCATAGCGGTCAGACGCTGCGCCTGGTAGCCGGGCAGCATCAATGGCTCCCGGTCCTCCTCGCCGCTGAGATAGAGGTATCCGCCGAGCGCGAGGCTGACCAACGGCGAAGACTGCCAGTCGGCGTATGGCCCGCTGAGGCCGAAGGGCGTCATAGACAGGTTGACCAAGCGCCGGTTCAAAGATTGAAGCGTGTCGGAATCGATGCCAAGTTCGCGGCGCGTCTGTGGCTGCCAGTCGTCTATCAGCACGTCGGCGGCGCCGATCATATTCCTCAGCTTCGCCATGCCGTCCGCGCTCGTCCAGTCCAGAAGTACGCTCTCCTTCCCCATGTTGTCGTACAGGAAAAGCGCGCCAGCTTCTGGAGCGTCGTATCCCTTCAGCTGCGGCTCGGCATAGCGCGTCCAAGTGCCGAGTGGAGGGCGCTCTACCTTGATGACGCGAGCGCCGAATCCCGCCAGCATGCGTCCGCAGAATGCGCCGGCGACAGATTCCGCGACTTCAACGACGATTATATCAGCAAGGGGTTGGATGCTCATGAAGAGTTTGCTACTGACGGACTGAAACACTGACCGACTGACAGACTCCTCACGACCAGTTTGTCTGCTGCAAGGAGGGAATAGCGCCATCCGCCGGACGCCACACCGCAGCGTCATCGCGCCACGGGTTTGCCTTCAGCCAGTCTTCATCCATGCCTACCCCTAGTCCGGTCCCTGTCGGCAGAGGCAGAAAACCGTCCCTCTGCACGGGGAAGTCGCCGGTGCAAGCGTCCTGGAACCACGGGTGGATGCCGCCTTCCTGAATCATGAAGTTGGGAACGCAGGCGTCGAGATGCAGTGACGCAATAGTGCATAGCGGGCCGTATGGATTGTGCGGCTGGAAGCCGACATAGTGCGCCTCCGCCATCGCCGCAATCTTCTTCAGCTCGGAAATGCCGCCGCCCTGCACGATGTCCGGCTGAATCATCTTCACTATCTGCCGTTGCAGCAGGTCGGTGTAGTCCCACTTTGTGTACAGGCGCTCGCCGGTCGCAAGCGGGATGTTGACCTGCTCGGCGACTCGCTGCATGGCATCGAGATTCTGTGGCGGCACCGGCTCTTCATACACGAACGGTCGGTACGGCTCCATAGCGTTGCCGATTCGGATGGCGTCCGCCGGAGCAAGCCTTCCATGCACTTCCACCAGCAATTCCACATCGTCACCGACAGCCTCTCGCACTGCTGCAAGCTTCTTGACGGCAATGCGTTCCGCCTCGATTGGGATGAACAGGCCACGATGGTCGAAGGGATCGCCCTTGAGCGCTGTAAGACCCTGCTCGGTGTGGCGGAGTGCGTTCTCCACGGCGTCCTCGACAGTCAGGCCGTCCCACCTGCCGTAGCACCAGAGCTTGTCGCGCATCGCGCCACCGAGAAGCTGATATACCGGAACGCCGAGCGCCTGCCCCTTGATGTCCCAAAGCGCAATCTCGATGCCGCTGATAGCCGACATCTGCACCACGCCGCCGCGCACATGGAAGTGGTGATAGAGCGTCTGCCAGTGCTCCTCGATGCGGTGCGGGTCCTTGCCGACTAGCACCCCGCCGAACTCCTCGACCATTGCGGCGACCGCGAGCGGTCCGGAAGTAGCCTCGCCCCAGCCAGTGATTCCCTCGTCGGTCTCAATCTTCACGAACATATAGTTGCGCGCCTGACCGCGCGGCGCGGCGGAGGCAGGTATGGCGGTTACGGATGTGATTTTCATCGGTGGAGATGCTCCTTCGCAAGCTTTATAGATGTGGAGTATAAGCCATACTACCCTAAAGTGGATCGCAGGTTTGACCAGTATCTGTGTATTTACTAAAACATTTGCTGCCTGAATCTTAAATAAGGCAGTTGTATATGACAACATTCTCACGCCCCGCAGTGGAATTTAAGCAAGGGAACCTAAATTTATTGCCTCACATACATCAGCC
This sequence comes from Dehalococcoidia bacterium, assembly GCA_965203955.1. Classification (GTDB taxonomy): domain Bacteria; phylum Chloroflexota; class Dehalococcoidia; order Lucifugimonadales; family JADFKI01; genus Bin90. The sequence continues at coordinate 2,277,653 of OZ241923.1, forward strand.
CTGACGATCTATTCACTGGGAATTTCTATACAGTGGATAACCTTGAGCCACGCCCTCAAGAAGGATACCAGCGTATCCCAGATGAGCGCCGCGCTCGGAGGCTCTCCATGCACTTGGTCGAAGCCGGCGAGAAAGGCTATGCCCATTTGCCGACTACAGTATTCCTTGCTACGGACAGGTCAGTTGCTTTCGATCAAGATACGAACACGCTTGAATTCGAAAGGGAACTGGTCTGCCCATTTAGCATCGTTGACGGTCAGCATAGAATCGAAGGATTGCCCCGAGCAGTCGAGAACGAAGAAGAACTCCGAAGTTTCCAACTTCCAGTGACAGTCGCTACTGACCTCGAAGTAGTGTCCCGTAGAGTAGTGTAAGAGAGAAGGTGGACTGGAAGAAGTAAAGTCATCGCGTCATCCTTATAGGAATTGCAAGCCTGAAACAAGGAGGACGACGATGGCAAGAGACAGTATCGACATTCTGGGGTTGTTACGCAAGAGACGGCTCGATGGAGACGTGGACTTTCTACTGGAGGCGCTCAGGGTGGTTGCGGATGCAGTTATGGAGCCGATGTGTCTGCGAAGATCGGTGCGGGTCACGGTGAACGCAGCCCCGATCGGCTGACGTACCGCAACGGTTATCGGTCCCGTCAGTGGGACACCAGGGTGAGTACGATGGAGTTGCGGATACTGAAACTCAGAGAGGGGAGCTACTTTCCCTCTCCGCTTGAGCCGAGGATGCGGAGTGAGAAGGCGTTGCTGGCGGTGATACAGCAGGCATACGTGGAGGGAGTGTCCACCAGGAGGGTTGACGACCCCGTATCAAGTACGGGGCAGGTCTTGGTGAAGGCGCTGGGCTGCGAGGGCATTTCAAAGAGCCAGGTGTCGCGCATCTGCCGTGGGCTGGACGAAGTAGTGGAGAAGTTCCTTAGCCGGCCCCTCGATGGTGGACCGTATGCGTATCTGTGGCTGGACGCGCTGACACAGAAGGTGAGAGAAGAGGGCAGGATAGTCAACGTGAGCGTGGTGGCAGGGACTGCCGTGAACGCAGAGGGCAAGAGGGAGATCATGGGTCTGGATGTGGGCACGAGCGAGGACGTAGCCTTCTGGAGGACGTAGCCTTCTGGAGGACGGAGCCTTCTGGTTGAGCTTCCTGCGCTCGCTGGTGGCGCGGGGACTGACCAGTGTGGACCTGGTCATCTCGGACGCGCACCAGGGGTTGAGGGACGCGATAGCCACAGTGTTCGCCGGAGCTAGTTGGCAGCGCTGCTGCACGCACTTTATGACGAACTTGCTGACGAGAGTTCCGAAGCGAACGCAGCCGTGGGTGGCGACGATGGTGCGCAGCATCTACCAGCAGCCGTCCGTCCAGGAGGTACACATCCAGCACGAGAAGGTAGTCGAGCAGCTTGCTGAGCGCTTCACTGAGGCTGCGACGATGCTGGACGAAGCCGGAGCGGACATACTTGCGTTCACGCACTTCCCGATGGAGCACTGGAAGAAGATCTGGTCGAACAATCCGCAGGAGAGGCTGAACAAGGAGATCAGGCGAAGGACCGATGTGGTCGGCATCTTCCCGAACAGATCGGCGGCACTTCGGCTGGTTGGCGCGGTGCTGGCCGAGCAGAACGATGAGTGGATAGTCGGCAGAAGATACCTGACGCCGGCATCACCGGCTTACAGTGAAGCCCTGCCGGAGGTGCGGCTCACGCAGCCGACTGCGGCTTAGTAGAACAAATAGGTTGGCGATCTTATGCACCACATCTAGGGACTTGTATCTTGACATGTAGGAGATAATCCCGTGAAAGAGAAGGTTCCGTGTGCGGCAGACCGACTGGGGACAGGTCATCAAAGGCCGAGGTCAAGCGAGGGTCGTCGCACAGACTCCCAACAGAGCCCGAACGGTTGCCTGGGCTAACCAAGCCCGTATCTTGCAAGTAAGGGCCATCACCGGAGAAGAGGATGAATATGAAACAGGAAGAGATCTATGTAGGCATCGAAGTTGCCAAGGACCGGGTGGATGTTGCCATCCGTCCGAGTGGGGACAAGTGGAATGCCGACTACGACGAGCGGGGCCTGGGAGAGCTTGTGTCCTACCTTCAGGATGCCGAACCCGCTGCGGTGCTGCTAGAGGCAACCGGTGGCCTCGAGGTGCCTCTGGTGTCGGCTCTGGCAGCGGCGGCATTGCCGGTGATAGTGGTCAACCCCCGCCAGGTGCGCGACTTCGCCAGAGCCACAGGTAGGCTTGCCAAGACCGATGCTCTGGATGCCCAGGTGCTTGCCCACTTCGCCGAGGCCGTGCGTCCGCCCGTGCGTCCACTGCGGGATGAGGACACTCAGGAGCTGAACTCCCTGACGACGCGGCGCAATCAGCTGGTGACGATGCTGGTTGCGGAGAAGAATCGTCTGAGGCGGGCTTCCCACGCAGTGCGTCCTAGCATCCAGTCCCACATCAGCTGGCTGGAGCAGGAACTGAACGACCTGGACGAGGGTCTGAGGCAGACTCTGCACCAGAGTCCCGTATGGCGTGAGAAGGACGACCTGCTGCGTTCGGTGCCCGGTGTGGGCGAGCAGCTCTCGCTGTCGCTGTTGGCGTATCTGCCGGAGTTGGGTACTCTCAACCGCAAGCGGATCGCCGCTCTGGTCGGCGTGGCACCCTTCAACAGGGACAGCGGTCCTCGTCGGGGCAAGCGCAGCGTGTGGGGCGGCAGATCCCGGTTGCGCGCAGTGCTCTACATGGGTGCGCTGGTCGCCAGTCGGTACAATCCGGTGCTACGAGCCTTCTACCAACGACTGCTGTCGGCGGGTAAGCCTAAGAAGTTGGCGCTGACGGCCTGTATGCGAAAGTTGCTGACAATACTCAATGCGATGGCGAAGTCGGGGCAGCACTGGGATCCTCAGGCCAATGCAACTTGACATTGAAGACGGTTGCTTTACTGAGACACAACTTTCAGAACGGCAATGCACCCGGTACAGTCTCAAAGTGATGATGTGAACCGGGTGCTGCTCTTCCTATTAGGTTTTCAGTGCACGCGCACCGACTTGACAACTCGGCGCGTGCGCGGCGTCTCTTAGTGGGCGTGATGCTCGTGGTCGTCGCACTCGTGCGGGTCGTGCGCATGGGCGTGATGCTCATGCTCGTCACACTCGTGAATGTCATGAACGTGACCGGGCTCGTCGCCGTGATGCTCGTGGTCGTCACACTCGTGAATGTCGTGAACGTGAGCGTGATGCTCATGGTCGTCACACTCGTGAACGTCGTGACCTTCGGCGTGCGCATGACCGTGATGCTCATGGTCGTCGCACTCGTGCGGGTCGTGCACATGAGCGTGATGCTCGTGGTCGTCACACTCGTGCGGGTCGTGCATGTGCCCCGGCTCGTCGCCGTGGTGCTCGTGGTCGTCGCACTCGTGAACCTCGTGAATGTGAGCGTGATGCTCGTGGTCGTCACACTCGTGAATTTCGTGGGCAGTTACCATAAAGCCTTCCTCCTTAGTGTCAGTGCCAATCTGCTGCATAAGGCACAGTATGCCTCCAATGAGATGTTATAAGTGATACTATGGAGTGTCAACAATAGTTGAGACCCTGTAGCAGGTGTCGATAAAATGATACAACGTTTCGCTAATTGTGAACGCGGGCACAGGCTTTCTATACGAGATATCGCGCAGGAAAGCGAAGGAAGACGGACGAATAGCCCAGAGTTTATGACGGCGAACTATAAGGTGCTTGTGATTCAGCCCAGAGTCAAGATGATACTAGCAAGTATCAATACGAAGTATCGTTAAGGAGCGCTGAGTTCCTGAACCGTGGTGAATTTGGCGAGGTTCGAGGGGCGTCTAGGCGGCATTTCGCGCACGCCAATCTTGATATAGGATAGTTATCCTGATAAAATGGAAAGTCAGGTTGGGGATTCGTCTAGTGGTAGGACGACAGACTCTGGATCTGTAAGCCGAGGTTCGAATCCTCGATCCCCAGCCAGCATAAGTGTTGCGTGGCGCATTCGTCTAGCGGCCAAGGACACCACCCTCTCAAGGTGGAGACCACGGGTTCGAATCCCGTATGCGCTACCAACTCTCCCCCTCATTTCGATAGGACTTTGGCCCGTCCTTGCTCCCTGTACTGCGCCGCTGTGCAGGCTACCGGATATTACCCGACGCCCTGGCGCAGGTATCGCCCGAGGAACTCTCCGCCGATCACATGTAGATGCGCGTGAGGCTGGCTTTGCATGCCGTCACGCCCAAAGTTGGAGAGGATACGGAAACCGTTGGGGCAATGCTCCTCGCCCGTCAGTGCCGCGAGATTGCCCATGTGCGCCAGCAGATCGCCGCTGCGCCACAGCTCGGCCTGCGTCATGTGCGCCCTGGGAACGACGAGTATCTGTACCGGTACCCAGTCGAGCTGGTTGTCGAAGATGATGACGCGGTCGTCCTCGTGGTGGATTGTGGCAGGCTCCCGGCGGGCGACGATTTCGCAGAAGACGCAGTAGGGTGTGGTCATGGGGTTAGCGGGGTGCCCTGATGCGGTAGTCGGGGGCGTCGATGCGGACAATCTGACCCAGTGTTGCATCCTGAATACGGGACCCAATGGGGCCGGTCTGTTCCGTGAAATCCACCATGCTCGTGATGACAGTGGGTAGCCGGTTGTTGTGTCGATGCACGAATATCTGGTACAGCTTCTCTTCGGCCCAGGGGCTGTTATGTTCCTGTCCGAGGTCGTCAAGAATGAGCAGTGGCGTGCTCTTGATTTCTTCGAGGATGCTTTCCATCGTTACGCGGTTGCGCGGGTCGAACGTATAGCGGAAATAGTCCAGGACCTCCGGTACGAAGGCGAAGAAGGCAGGATTGCCCTTGTCCGTCTGCGTATTCGCTATGGCAATAGCCAGATGAGTCTTGCCTACACCGGTTTTGCCGAAGAGCGTCAGCCAACCCTCCGGGTTGTCGGCGTACCTCACCGCGGTGAGCACAGCGTTCTGCAAGGTTGCCTGCTCGCCGGCGCGCGGGTTATTGCCACGCACATCGAATGTCTCGAAGGTCATTCGATGCTGCATTTCAGGAGGTATGCGGCCAAGATTGTGAGCTTTCGGGCGATGATAGCTTCCAGTGTGGACGACCTGGCTAAGACCAGTGGTCGCGAGGCGGCTATGAATGTAGGGGTCGAGCTCCGAAAGGTTGCTTGCGGTCGTTACGATTGTGGGCAATTCCGCATTGAAGCGGTGGTTGATGACCTGCTGCAGTTTCTCCTCCGCCCACGGGGTGGAGCTGTGCGCGCCAAGACCGTCGAGGATGAGCAGTGGTGCCTCTACTACCTGCATGTAGAGGTCGCTGTACGTGAGTTCGCTGGACGGGGCGTAGGTGGCACGCAAGTGGTCTAGCAGGTCAGGGACGTGCATGAAGAAGACGATCTTCTCCGACTTGATGCAATGGTTGGCGATGGCGGCCGCCAGGTGGGTCTTCCCGGTGCCGTTCGGACCGAGCAGCACAAGCCAGCCGTTGGGGTTCTCGGCGTATTCTGCGGCGGCGCGGCAGGCTTCGGCGAACATCGCTCGGCTATCTGCGTCCTCGGCGATGCCTTCCGGGTTGAGCGTGTCGAATGTGAAGCGCGTGAGGTGGCCCAGATTGCTGTACCTAAGCAGTCTGCCCAGCCGCTCTTCGGAGAGACGCTGCTGCTGGCACTGGCAGGTTATGACCTGCCCGAAGTCGGGATGACCCACGACGACATCGGGCGTGTACCAGCCCTTGCCGCCGCATACATCGCAGGCGTTGCCGTCCAGCTCGTCCAATGCAGGTGGCGGCTCACCAGCCGTTCGATTTCCTGCGCCGTTGGACGCTTGCCTAGTAGCGGCTAGCCTTTTGAGGATGTCTGCGAGATTCTCCATTGCCTTGTCCTCGGCTTCTGCCTTCTCGCTCCCAGCTTTCGAGGATGCGCACGATATAGCGCCAGTTGCGGACGTTCTGCGCGACTGCCTCGCGGAAGGCGTCCTCAATCCAGTCTGTCGGGTAAAGAGCCTCTGCTTCCTTGAGTTCGTCCGCAATCATCGGACTGAGCATGCCGATGTTGGCTTCGTACAGCGCGAATATGTTCGGCTGTTCTACGGTGGTGTCCCAAGGCTCGGGCGTCGGCTCCGTCAGAGAGTTGCCTACGACAAAGGCGTCTGACTGAACACCGGCGAGGGCGCGCCTGTCTCTGTCTGTGTTGAGCGCGTAAAGGCGTTCCTCCTCGCCCTGACGCTGCCCGCTGGCCGGGACAATTGCCATTGCGAGAGTGCCGCGCCGCACGCAGGCTTCGAGGGCGTTGGGAATGGCGTCGTTTTCGCTTCCGAGCGAGATTGCGAGTGAACGATCAGCCAGCGCCTCGCTATGCGATACGAAGCGAGGGTAGCCTTTCTTCTGCTGGAGTAGCCACAGGACGCGCAAGAGGCACTTCAGCTCGGCGAGACCGTCTATCTGCTCCAGCAGCGTGCCGAACAGTGGAGCGGGCGCAGGGATGCTGCGCACCCGGTCAGGGAAGCCGTTAAATTTCATGGACATCAAGCTTCACTTGGCACATACTCCATCGAAGGTGTCGTCTCCAGACTCTCGAAGCGTACCAGATCACTGCGGAAGTAGAGCGGGACCGTGCCAACGGGTCCATTGCGGTGCTTGGAGAAGATTATTTCCGCGATGTTCTGCGGGTACGGGTCGGTCGGGTTGCGCTTCTCCCAGTCTTCGCGGGTGACATAGACGTCCTCGCGGTGAATGAAGGCAACCACGTCGGCGTCCTGCTCGATACTGCCGCTTTCACGCAGGTCGGAAAGAAGCGGGCGATGGCTGGGCCTTTGCTCGATGGCGCGGCTGAGCTGGGAGCAGGCGATCACAGGAACGTCGAGGTCGCGCGCCATGCCCTTGATGGAGCGGGATATTTCACCCATCTCCTGAGCGCGGTTGTCTATCCGCCCGCCGCCGCCAATCAGTTGCAGGTAGTCGATGATGAGCAGGTCGAGGCCGCGTTCGGACTGCAGCCTGCGCGCCTTGCCTCGCATATCGACGATGGTCTGTATCGGCGTATCGTCGATGTATATGGGCAGGTCGGAGAGAGCGCCGCTGGCGTCCAGCAGGCTCGTTTCCTCTTCGGTGCTGAGCAAGCCTATGCGTATGCGATAGCTGTCAACGTTCGCCTCGCTAGCCAGGAGGCGAATGCCAATCTGATCGCGGCTCATCTCTAGGCTGAAAATGCCGACTCGGTTGCCGCTGTCTGCTGCTGCGCGGGCGATGTTGAAGGCGAGCGTGCTCTTGCCGAGGCTGGGCCGCGCCGCGAGCACAATCATGTCGGAACGTTGCATTCCGTTGCCGAGCAGATTATCTATGCCTTGAAAGCCTGTGGGGACAGGCGCGATGTGAGTCGCGTCGGGGCCGTGGAGCGCCGTGGTGTCCTCCATGTATGCATCGAGGACCTCGCGAATGTGCACGAAGTCGCCGGAGCCGCGTCCGGCCCGAATGCGGAAGAGCAGATCTTCGGCATTTGCGAGCGCCCTGTCGGTGTCGGCGTCGCTTTCGTGGTAGCCAATCTCGGCGATGCGCCCGCCGACGTCGATGAGCTGCCGCATGATGGACGTGCGCTGCACGATGCGAGCGTAGTACTCGATGTGTACGGAGGTCGGCACCACCATCACCAAATGGCTGAGGTATGCGCTGCCGCCGAGTTCTTCAAGCCTGTCCTGAAGATCAAGCTCGTGAGCGACCGTGACCTGATTGATGGCATCTCCACGGTTGAAGAGGGCAAGGAACGCGTCGAAGCACCAGCGATTCTTTTCGCCGTAGAAGTCGGCCGGGCGGAGGAACGAGGTGATGCGGTTTAGGGAATCACCGTCGATCAGAATTGAGCCGATAACCGATTCCTCGGCATTGATGTCGTGAGGTGGCAGGCGGTCAACGTACACGGCTCACTCCCCAGGTAGTCGTCGCGCGTGGGCAATCACATAGTAGGGGCAAACAACTGCGTGCTTCCCCGCTGCCTTAAAGGATATTCGGTAGCCTGCTGGGTTATGAAGCGGTCTCAGGGTTATCTTCTTCGGATTCGACTTCGTCGCCCGAGCTTTCGTCAGACTCGCCTTCGTCTTCTGCGGCTGCTTCTTCCTCTTCGAGGGACTGAAGCCATGCCTCCGCGGTGGTGCCTGTCGGATAGACGAGCACGTCTATCTGCGCCTGCACTTCGGGGTGAAGCCGAACACTAACATTGAAGGTGCCGAGTTGCCGAATGGGTTCGCCGATTTCGATACCGCGCCGGTCGATTTCTCGAGCGGCCATCTCCGATAGCTTGTCGGCAATGATGGCATTGGTGACAGAGCCGTAGAGCTGGCCGCTCGCGCCGGCTCGCATTTCCACGTCTATGCGCGTGCCGTTGAGCGTCTCGGAAAGTTCGCGCATGTCCTGCAGGAGCCGCAGGCGCGCTCGCTCCGCCTGTTCCGCGTACTGCTTGACGCGCTGCAACGCGTTGTGCGTGGCGGGCACGGCGAAATTCTTGGGGATCAGGTAGTTGCGCGCAAAGCCGTTCTTGACTTCCTTGACATCGCCGCCCTGCGCTACTCCGGCAACGTCCTGGAGAAATACTACTCTCATTGTAAGTGGACCTCAGTCTCTCGATTTTCAGTGGTGGATGAATCGGATTGTTGAAATTAAGCAGAGGAATTTGCAGAGCATCTACGGTTTCGACTTTGGTTCGTAGTCCAGAGGGTTGCTCCCGTTGCGCTCCCAGGGTGGCGGTTCGATGAACGGCTCGCCTCGGGCTTCGGCGTCTGTCTTGCGCTGATACCAGGAGGCCGCCCTGGATAAGCCACGAGTCTCACCCGCTCTGGCACCCTGCCTGTACATACTTTTGCCAACACTGTCATCCCTCCTGCCACCGCTATGGACATTACGAACATAGAAATGAAGCCAGCCGCCGGCGAGAAGCCTATGACCTCAATTGCAATGAGACCCAACTCTGCCCGGTCTTGAGATACGAAGAGTTCGTACCAGCTTCTCCAAACCAATACTATTATAATCGAGGCTGAAGTGAGAACAAAGTAAAGTGCCGTAATGTCGTTTGGGACGGGCCAAAGCCATTCGACAAAGCCTATGCTTCCTTCTTCATTGTCCGTGTTTTCGGGGAGTTGCAAGATTGATGCTCAAATCCAGAACTAAGGTGCGGATAATTGTACCACAACAGAACTGCTTTGTCAGGAAAAGAAGCGGCTGAACACCTCGTTTCCCAGCATACGTCCGCGATGGGTCAGTCGGAGCGCACCGTCCTGTATGTGTATGAGTTCAAGTCGTTCGAGTTCTTCGAGCGTGTCGGAGTAAACGCCGTGTGGTGAGACGCCAAAGCGCTCAGTGAATGCGGTGATGCTGATGCCCTCGTCGAGGCGTAGTCCCATCATCATCGTCTCCGCCATTTCCATGGGCTGGTCTATACGCTCAATTTCGTCCACTATGGAAACGCTGCGGATGAGTACATCCATCGGCACTTCAGTAATTCCGGCGACTGCTCGCTGCATCCGGCTGATGTACTCACGGGGCGGCTTGATGGCATTGAATCGGTAGTCGTTCAGGTATGAGTGCGCGCCGGGACCGACACCGAGATACGGCTTGTTTCGCCAGTATGTCAGGTTGTGCTCGCTTCGCCTGCCATTCAGTGCCCAGTTCGAGATTTCGTAGTGGCGATAGCCCCCGTCTCGCATCTCGTCCTGCGCCATCAGGTACATGTCGGCGGCGAGATCGGGGTCCGGCTCCGGCATGCTGCCCTGTTCCACCCACCGCTCCATGGGCGTGCCACCCTCGAGAGTCAGGCAGTACATGGATATGTGCGGAGGTGAGAGTTCCAGTGCCTGTTGGAGCGTGTCTTGCCACTGCTCGATGATCTGGTAGGGCAGGCCGTACATCAGGTCGATGCTGACATTATCGAAGCCTGCATCGAGAGCCTGATGGTAGGCTTGGACTGCAGCGCGGGCAGAGTGGCGACGGCCGAGAGTATGCAGAAGGCCGTCGTCGAAACTCTGCACGCCTATGCTCAGACGGTTGATTCCGCATTCGAGATACTTGGCGAGCTTTCCGTCGCTGAAGTCGCCCGGGTTAGCCTCCAGCGTAGTCTCAGCGTACGCCTCAAGATCGAAGGCGGAGCGGACCGTGTCCATGATGTGGCGAATCTCCGTGGCGGGAAGGTAGGATGGGGTGCCGCCGCCGAAGAAGACCGTATGGACCTGTGGGCTGTGAAGAAGTCTGCCCCAGAGGGAAATCTCGGACTGCAATGCGGCGACGTACGACGGCATGAGAGGCTCGATGGCGGCGTAGGTGTTGAAGTCGCAGTACGGGCACTTAGTCTCGCAGAATGGGATGTGTATGTAGAGGGAGATAGGCTCGGCCGGCGGCATGTCTGGCCTGCCTATACGTTGAACAGGACATGCATGATGTCGCCGTCCTGGACGATGTAGTTCTTGCCCTCCTGACGCAGCACTCCAGTCTTGCGCGCCTCGGCGAGCGTGCGGCAACTGACCATATTCTCGTATGTTACGACTTCTCCGCGAATGAAGCCGCGCTCCATGTCGGTGTGTATCTGGCCCGCGGCCTTGACCGCCGGCGTTCCGCGCGTGATCGGCCAGGCACGCACTTCGACATCGCCAACTGTCAGGAACGATATGAGGTCGAGCGCCTCGTAGCAGAGGTTTATCATGCGACTTAAGCCCGACTCGCCGACAACGCCGAGGGACTCGCGGAACTCCTGCTCGTCTTCTGCTTCCATCTGAGCGAGCTCCATTTCGAGCTTGCCGCAAAGGGCGGCGGTCCGGATTCTATCGGTCCGGACCTCTTTTGCGAGGCGAGACTCGATAGTGGGTATTTCGTCGAGCTGGTCTTCGCCTACATTTACGACGACGATAAGCGGCTTCGCGGTGAGCATCTGAAAGCCGGACAGCAGGCGCGTTTCGTCCTCAGTCAGAGACTGGTCGCGCACATGCACGCCTTCTTCGAGTTCGTCCCTGACACGCTCCAAGGTTGCTTGCTCCTTGGTGAGCAGGTCGCGCTCCGCTGCCTTTGCGCCCTTGAAGTTCTCAGCGACGCGCTCAAGACGCCGCTCAAGGATGTCGAGGTCGGAGATGGTCAGCTCGAACAGCAGCGTCTCTATGTCGCGGAAGGCGTCGATGCTGTCCGCTACATGTGGCACCGCAGGGTCCTCGAATTCACGGGTGACCATTAGAATGGCATCTGCTCGCTGAAGGGTGTTCAGGTACTCGCCGCCGATGCTCTGCGTCTTGCCCAGACCCTCGGGCGCGGCAGGGAGATCGGCGTAAGTCACTTCTGCATTGACCTTGCGCTTGGGGCTGAAAATGCCGTCCAGCACGTCAAGACGCTCGTCGGGCACTTTTGCCGCTCCCAGGTTCATCCGATTAGCGAAAGTTGCGACTTGGGCTGTGCCCCTTGTTGCCGCGTTGAATATGGTCGTCTTGCCGCTCTGTGGAAGTCCTATAATCGTAATTTCCATGAGTGATTTGATCAATACTCGCTTAATTCGTTCAGGTTAGTGGGAGGGCTATTTGTCGTCGTCGTTCACGACGCGCGCAGTGCCGTCTATGACGTTTCCGTCGTTGCTGGGAGGCTGGCTTCTGCCGCCGCGGAGGTGTTCGCGGAGAATGTCGCTCGGTATCGAAAGAAGAAACAGCGTGGTGGTGGCGACTATTGCGAGAATATCATCGAGCCAGCCCAAACCGATCAGGAAGTCGGGTATGATATCAAAGGGCGACAGCATGTAGATAATGCCGCCAGGGATGATCAGCTTCGACCAGACGGGCACGCGCCTATCCAGCATCAACCGGAGTATGAGACGACCGATGCCGGAGCGGGCGAGCATCAAAAGCAGGGACGGTCTGAGCACTATAATCTGCCCTCCAATGGTTCCAATTCATTATAACCCCTCACCACCGTTAAGGTAAGCAAGCGTGATATACCTGATCTATGGGGACGATTCGCTGTCCGTCGAGGAAACGCTGGCCTCGTTGCGCCCGGACGCGGACGCTGCGGGGCTAGGCGATGTCAACACAACCACGCTGGACGGTGCATCCGTGAGCCTGGCTGAGCTTGAAGCGGCGTGGAGCACGATCCCGTTTCTGGCAGACCAGCGCACAGTGATAGTCCGCAACCTGCTGGCGCGCGTGGAACAGGGAAGAGGCCGGGGCTCCGGGCGCTCGCCTACACTGGAAGGCGAGTGGGCCGGCATCGGGGAGCGACTTGCCGGTGTGCCAGAGTCCACCGCGCTGATTTTCGTTGACTCCTCGGTCGGCAGAGGGAATCCCATGCTGCGGGAGTTGCGACCGCACTCCCAAGTGCATGAGTTTCGCCTTCCTTCGATACGCGAGATGCCGGGTTGGGTGCGCCAACGCGCCGACAGGATGGGCGCGGTGATCGAGCCTAGCGCGATATCAGCGCTGGTGGATGCCATCGGCAATGATACGCGCCTGGTTGACATGGAGCTTCAGAAGCTGGCGCTATACCGCTCGGGCAGTCGAATCCGGCGGCAGGATGTGGAGGCGATGGTCTCTTACGTGAGAGAGGCAAATATATTCGCCGCCGTGGATGCCGCGCTTGAGGGGCGCGCAGGAATCGCTCTACGCACGGCTCACCAACTTCTGGAAGCAGGAAGGCCGCCGACGTATGTGATCACTATGCTGGCGCGCCAGGTGCGCTTCCTTATTCTTGCCAAAGACCTGAAGGGACGTGGCTTCGCGCAGGACGAGATAGGGCGACGGCTTTCAATTTCGGGCTATCCGCTGACCAAGACGATGCAGCAGGAGGGGCGATTTACTGCGGAGAGGCTGACTGAGATTCACCGCAGACTGCTCGAAGCCGACCTGTCCATCAAGACGGGCGCTGCGGATGAAGAGATGGCGCTGGACAATCTCATCGTGTCACTTGCCGCAACACCACAGCGACGGTGATCGCCCTCCAGTACGCCAAGCACGCAACCAATTCCACCTGTGGGCGTTGTACACTACAAGACCCGAGCCTTTTTCTATAGCGTTCAGACGCGGTCGCGGTACGTGTTTCTGGCGGCGATGGGGAGTTGATATGTGGGCCATAACAAGCTGTTTTCACCGGACCGGATAAGGACTTCATCGAATGCGTAATCGACTGAAGCGACTTGTGCTGAGCAGCGCGATTCTCGCCGTAATTTTCTTCGCAATTGCGGCATGTGGTGATGCGTCTGACGATGCAGGTGTAGCCTCACTGCCGACGGCGCCGCCAGTTGCGACGGCGACTGCTGTGCCGCAGCCTACGGCAGTACCCGAACCATCACCGCCACTCGCGCCCACAGCCACTGCGGTTTTGGAGACGCCTACGCCATTTCCTCCCAACCAGGAGGTGGAGCTGCTGGCCGAAAAGGGAATGGAGCTACTTGCGAGATTCACCGAGGAGCACAGTCCGAGGCAGAGCGGCACTGACGGAGAGCGCGCCGCGGCGGAGTTCATCGGGGAATACCTGGAGAATCTAGGGTACCGGGTCGAGTACCAGCCGGTTGAGGTGGAGCATATACCATGGGGAGGTGAGTTTGTTTCGCTCGTCGGGGAGGGGAGACCGGAGTTGCGCGCGATCCCGCTGTCTATGACCGGCATGGGAGATGTTACGGGGCCGCTCGTGTGGGTCGGGAAGGCGTTCAATGACGAATTTCCAGAGGAAGGCCTTGACGGCGCAATTGCCCTGATTGAACGAGGCGAAATCACATTCGAGGTGAAGGTGAACCGCGCAGCTGCGGCGGGTGCACTGGCGGCGATCATCTACAACAGCGAGCGGGGGAACTTCCGAGGCGCGCTGAAATCGGATGGCCCGATACCTGTGGCATCACTTTCGCGGGAACAGGGGGAGGAAGTGCTGCGCCTTCTCGAAAGCGAACCCGGACTGGAGGCGCGAGTCAAGATAGAAACGGTGCTGCTCAATTCGCAGAATGTCATAGCCGAGCTGGATGGCCAGGTGGATGAGTGCGGGGTTGTAGTTCTGGGAGGCCACTACGACGGCGTTGCCGATACCCAGGCGGCGGGCGACAACGGCACCGGCGTCGTATCGCTGCTTGTCATGGCGGAGGAACTTGCCAAGGCGCACTCGGACAGAGCCCCACTTCCGTTCGCGGTGCGCCTTGTGTTCTTCGGTGTGGAGGAAATCGGACTGTATGGCAGCAGGCACTACGTTGATGAACTGAGCGAAGACGAGCGCGAGGAAATCAGCGCTATGCTCAACTTCGACGCTATGGGGAAGGGCGCCGCGTCGATGGAAGGCAGCACCGCCCTCGCAGACATAGCCGTCGAATTCGCGGAAGAGAATGGCATTGTACTGGACAGGAGTCCCGTTACGGAGGGGTTCGGCAGTGACCACGCCTCGTTCCTTGCCGTGGACATACCTGCCCTGTTCTTCTTCGGCGATGACTTCTCGATCATCAACTCGCCGGACGACGTGCTGGAAGAGGTTGATCCGTCGATAATGGGAGCGCATATGGCGGTCGCACTAGGCATGCTCCAGGAATTTGAGTGCCAGCCGTAGTAATGCGCCTGCAGAAAGCGAATTGCGCCGCGTTTGGCTTGTACCAGCGTCGCGTCGTGAATTATACTATGTTTGAATGTGCGCCAATCAGGGTGCCGCAGACGGAACAAGTTTGTGATGAGCTAATCCGCTTAAGATGACGACAAGCAAGCAAGACTACTACGACCTGCTGGGTGTCCACCGGAACGCTTCGGACGAGGACATAAAGAAGGCGTTCCGCAAGCTTGCTATGGAGTACCATCCCGACCGTAACAAGCGGGACGGAGCGGCGGAGAAGTTCAAGGAGATCAACGAAGCCTATCAAGTCCTGTCTGACGCCGAGAAGCGTTCCGCCTATGATCGCTATGGTCATGCGGGCGTGTCCGGGAACGGAGGCGCAAGGGGCTTCGAGGGCTTCGACAACTTCTCCGGATTCGGAGATATATTCGACGCCTTCTTTGGCGGCACTACCACGCGGACGCGCCCCAACGCGCCACGCCGCGGCGCAGACCTGAAGTACGCGCTCACCGTTGATCTTGAGGACACCGCGTTCGGCATCGAAAAGGAGATCAGTTTGGAGCGGATTGAGGTTTGCAGCGGATGCAACGGCAACCGCTGCGCGCCCGGGAGCTCCCCCAGCGTATGCACGAACTGCAGCGGGTCAGGCGAGGTGCGACGCGCACACGAAAGCCTCTTCGGTCGTTTCGTGCAGGTTGTCCCTTGCGGCGTGTGCCGTGGGGAGGGGCAGACCATAACCGATCCCTGCGATACGTGCAGAGGCAGCGGCAGGGAGCGCCGATCGCGCACCCTTGAAGTCGCAATACCCGCGGGGGTCGAAGACGGCGTGCAGATCAGACTTCGAGGCGAAGGTGAAGCCGGACACAACGGAGGCGCGCCCGGAGACCTGTATGTGCTCATCCGCGTCAGGGCGCACGAGATATTCCGGCGCGAAGGCAACGACGTGCTGTACACGCTTCCCATAAATATGGCGCAGGCGGCACTTGGCGCGAAGATGACAGTGCCCACGATAGACGCCGAAGAGGAAGCCGAAGTGGAGATTCCCTCCGGAACGCAGACAGGGGCCGTCTTCAGGCTGAAGAACATGGGTATTCCCTATATTCGCAGCAGCCGAAAGGGAGACCAGGTTGTTACCGTAGATGTGCAGACCCCGAAGAAACTAACGGAAGAGCAGCGGATACTGTTTGAGGAGCTTGCTCGCAGTTTCGGCGATGATGGCTCAAGAATGAGCGCCGAAGACAAAGGCTTTTTCGATAAGCTCAAGGACGCGATTTCTGGCGAGTAGCCTCACCGAGCAATGAACGCGAGTGAACGGGAATGCATCAGGACGCACTTTGGTGCGTCCCTTTCATATCTATCGTCACCACTGAAAGGGAACATGCGTTGAAGTGGCTAGAACTGAGCGTCAGAACTCCGCCGGAATTCGTGGAACCGCTTTCACAGATATTCTATCGCTACGGTCACGGTGGTGTTGCCGTGGAAGTGGACGGCGGATTCAACCCTGACGAGGGCGAGGCGCTATCCGGCGATGAGTGGGCGATGGTCACCACTTACCTGCCGATGAACGAGTCACTGGACGAGCGGCGCGGTCGAATAGATGTCGGCGTGAGGCTCGTGGCGCATGTGTCGGATATATCGCCGCTTCAGGAGCGAGTCGTCGAGGAGGAGGAGTGGCAGAACAGCTGGAAGGAACACTTCCATGTGCTGAAGGTCAGCCCTCGAATCACGATATGCCCGACGTGGCGTGAGCACACACCGCAGACCGGGGAACATGTGATATTGCTGGACCCTGGTATGGCATTCGGCACAGGGCATCATCCGACAACCCGCATGTGCCTTGAGCAGCTTGATGCGCTCGTGAAGCCCGGTGTGGATGTGCTGGACGTGGGTTGCGGGTCGGGAGTGCTGTCCATCGCGGCTGCCCGGCTGGGCGCGAGGCATGTCTTCGGACTGGAAATAGATTCGGTTGCCGTGAATGTCGCCAAGCAGAACGTGCGCGACAACGAGGTTCAGCACACGGTTCGCGTGGTGCAGGGTACGCTGCCGCACCCCGACGCCAAGCAGTCTGCCTACGGAATCGCGGTTGCGAACATTTCCGCCAAGGTCGTGTCGGAGATTTCCTCGCATCTGGTCAGGGCGGTCCACGATGGGGGCAAGGTTATAGCGTCGGGCATTCTGCTGGAGAACAAGGATGGCGTAGTGCAGGCGCTTGCGGAGGCGGGCGCTGACCTGGAGCAAACCCTTGTGGACGGCGACTGGGTTACGCTGGTGGCAGGCGTCCGAAGGTGATGGTGTGCATCGCTTCTTCATCCCTCCGCCGAACATCGAAGGGGAGCGCGTAACTTTGACTGAGGACGCTTCCCGGCAGCTCACTCGCGTGCTCCGAGCCAGACCCGGCGACGGCATCACTGTGCTGGACGACAGCGGATACGAGTACGCCGTTAAGCTGGACAAGGTGAGTCCAAAGTCAGCATCCGGCGTCATTTGTGACCGCTATCGCGGGGAAGGCGAGACGAAGCTAGCTATCACGCTTTACCAGGGCTTGATGAAGGCCGACCGCTTCGAGTATGTGCTTCAGAAAGGTACGGAACTGGGTATATCGCGCTTCGTACCCATTGTCAGCGAGCGCACCGTTGCGCGGAATGTCATTAGCCCCAATCGACTGGAGCGATGGCACAGGATCATGCGCGAGGCGGCGGAGCAGTCGGGCAGGTGCAGGCTGCCGTCGCTGGGAGACACGATGACCTTCAGCGAAGCATGCGATTCCATCAGAGGACCCGCAATCATTGGCTGGGAATCTGAGCGCGACTCCGGCATCAGGGACACCCTTCTGCGTCATAAGCCGGACATTGAGCGGGCACAGTCCATCAACATTGTCATCGGATCGGAGGGCGGCTTGACGGAGGAGGAAGTGAGATACGCTCTTGGTTGCGGTATCGTGCCTGTGTCGCTGGGCAGGCGAGTTCTGCGAGCGGAAACTGCGGGAATCGTTGCGGCGACGGCTGTTCTGTACGAAATGGGCGAGCTTGAGTGAACCCCGCTATTCAGGCCGGGGCGCGCGCTCCAGCAATGCGCTAACCGCGTTTTCGATGGGTATGCCCTCGAATATGACGCTGTGCATCGCCTCTGCTATTGGCAACTCCACATTCAGCCTGCTGGCAACCTTGACGGCACCCTGAATTGTGTCCACTCCTTCGGCGACATTATCCATAGAGGAGCGTATTGCCTCAGGCGACTCGCCCGAAGCCAGGCGCATGCCGAAGTAGTGATTGCGGCTGAGCGTGCTCGAACAGGTGGCTATGAGGTCGCCCATTCCCGCAAGTCCCGCTAGGGTGAGTGGGTTCGCGCCTGCTGCCTCCGCAAGCCGCCCAATCTCTGCCAGCCCTCGCGTTATGATCGTCGCCTTAGCGTTGTCGCCATAGTTCAGCCCGTCGCAGACACCGGCGGCGAGGGCGATGATGTTCTTCAGAGCGCCACCGAATTCCACGCCTACGATGTCCTCGTTCGTATAGACACGGAACAGGTTGGAGTTGATGATAGTCTGTGCCGCGCAAGCTGCATCGTGATTGGCGGACGCGACGACAGTGGACGCTGGCTTGCCTCCTATGATCTCGCGTGAAAGGTTGGGGCCCGAAAGGGCGCAGATGCCGCTGTGCATCGTTGTGGGCAATTCATCGGCAAGCACCTCACTCATGCGCTTGCCCGTGTCCGTCTCAAGGCCCTTGGTTGCGCTTACGACGATGGTGTCGCGACGAAGCGAGCCGCATACTCGCTGCACATTTGCCCTGAATGTTCGTGAAGGGACTACGATAAGAACGAGGTCCGCGTCTCCCAGCGTTTCATCCGATGAAGAGGAGACGGAGAGTGACTTGGGGAAGCGGACGCCGGGGAGGAAGCGGGTGTTCTCGCGGGCGGATTCAAGTGCCCTTGCTTCTGTCTCAGTGCGCGCCCAGATGCTCACATCTATGCCCTGCCGCGCGATAAGCACGCCAAGTGTGGTGCTCCAGCTTGTTGTACCGACAACGCCGACTTTCGGCATTTTTTGTCCTGGCGATTACTCTAAGTGAAATGAGGAAGATTATGGAAAATCCCGGCGAGCCAATCGGAACCGTCAATCTGTGGGCAGCGCGGACTGGCCTATCTTGCGCTCGGTGCCGCTGAGCAGGCGCTGGATGTTGTCCTTATGCAAGCCGATTACGAGCGCCGCGCCGACTACGACGTAGGCGAGGTATTCGACCGGCGCACGCCCGAGTGCGATCAAGATGGCTAGCGTCAGCACTCCTGACAGCGTTCCCATGATGGAGCCGAGCGACACGTACCGGCTAACTGCCACGCAGGGCACGCCGACCAGCCCTGCGACAAGCCCGGACCAGGGCGACAGGACGATGAGGCCTCCCCATCCCGGCGCGGTTCCCCTGCCGCCCTGGAAGCCGATGAATACGGACCAGTTGTGGCCGATGAGCACCGCAATTGCCGCCGCCGCATGCGCTCCAGGAGTCTCCCGGAAGAAGATCAGCGCTACTCCGACCGCCAGCATCGACTTGCCCATATCCAACGCCAGGGAGAGGGCGGCGGCGGGTATTCCGGCGGTGCGCATGACATTCGTCATGCCTGTCTTGCCGCTGCCGTACTCGCGCACATCGACGCCTCCGAACAGCTTGCCCAAGATCAGTCCGAAGGGCAGCGCACCCAGGAGGTAGCCTAGCGGTATCATCACCAGGTATGGCGTCATGGCACTTATTTTATTCCCCCCGGTCTCCTCGACCTCTGAACCGCATACGCAGGGGACTTCCCCGGAACTCATACGCGGCTCTGAGAGCGTTTTCCAGATAGCGCTTATAGGAGAAGTGAACCATGTCAGAGTAGTTCACGTAGAATGTGAAGCTGGGCGGGCCGGTGGCGTCCTGGGCGACGCTGTAAATCTTCAGCGAGCGCCTGCCGGATAGTGCAGGCGGATGAGTGGCAACCGCGCCCATCACACGACGCCGCAGGTCGTACCGTGGCACGCCCTTCGTCCATTCCTGGTAAACTTGCCTCGCCGTGTCGAGCAGATTCGCGATGCCCATGCCCGTGAGGGCGGAAGTGAAGCAAATCGGGGCGTATGAGGCGAAGCGGAACTTTTCACGCACCTGCACCAATGCCTGAGCCTGTGTAAGTCCGGCCTCGGATGCGAGGTCCCATTTATTCACGCCAAGAATGATGCCCTTATATTCGTCGAGGATGTACTTTGCGATGTGCGTATCCTGCGCGCTTGCGAGTTCGGTGGCGTCCATGAGCAGAATGGCGACGTCGGCGCGGTCTATGGCTCGCACGGCACGCAGTACGCTGTAACGCTCGATGCCTCTTTCGATGCGGCCACGCCGTCGTATGCCCGCCGTGTCGATGAGGAGAACTGACCAGTCGTCGAACTGCAACAAGCTGTCGAGTGAGTCGCGCGTTGTGCCGGGTATATCGCTTACGATGGCGCGCCTCTCGCCGGCAATTGCGTTCAGCAGCATTGACTTGCCGACATTCGGGCGGCCCACAATTGCCAGCTTGAGGTCGGCTTCCGGTTCGAGGAAGGCTGGCGCGCCGGGGAAGTTCGCCACCACCTCGCTCATAAGGTCGTCAACGCCCCGGTTGTGGAATGCGCTGACGGCGATAGGTTCGCCGATGCCAAGCTCGTAGAACTCGGCGGACGCCGTGGCCAGGCGGTCGTTGTCGGCCTTGTTCGCGGCTAGCACAATTGGCTTTTCGGTGCGACGCAGGGCGTCCGCGACATCCACGTCGGCGGGTGTCACTCCTGTGGTCGCGTCGACGGCGAATATGATGACGTCGGCATCGCTTATGGCGAGCTCGATCTGTCCCTTGACTTGCTGCCAGATGTCAGTCTCGGGGAACAGGTCAAGTCCGCCCGTGTCCACAAGGATGAAAGCATGCTCCGCCCAGATTGTTTCGAGCATGACACGATCGCGCGTCGTGCCCGCGATGTCGGACACGATGGCGGTGGGCCTGCCGATGAGCCTGTTGAACAGCGTGGACTTGCCCACATTGGGTCGTCCAACAATTGCAACGAGTGGTTTGGCGGTCATGATAGTTCTTCAGTCTATGAGTGTTTCAGTTCGTCAGAATCATTCGTTCGTGGTGAGCATTGAATCCTATCCGTTCGCGGTGAGCTTGTCGAACTACACGGACTTGAGGAACGCGCCCATCGACAGGTTCGGGGCGAACGGGCTTGGTGTATAAGGCTATGGGCCGCTACTCGAATATGGCGGCGAGGACTGCCTTCTGAGCGTGCATGCGGTTTTCCGCCTGATCGAATACGACGGAATTGGGGTGGTCGATCATGCCTTCGGACAGCTCCTGTCCCCTGTACGCGGGCATGTCGTGCATAAAGAGAAAGTCAGGCTTGGCGGCTTTCGCCAGGTCTTCATCGATCTTGTATTCGCCGAAAATGGCTACGCGCTCCGCCTTTTCCTCTTCCTGTCCCATGCTGATCCAGGTATCGGTGTAGAGCACGTCTGCGTTTCGTGCGGCTTCCGAGGGTCTGAGCACCCAGTCCACGCGAGACTCCCTTTCGGTGGCTCTGCTCTTCGCCTTCTCAAGCACGATTGACGGTATCTTGTAGCCTTCCGGCGATGCCAGCGTGAAGTTTGTGCCGACAGACGCGCAGGCGAGCGCAAGACTGGCGGCGACGTTGTTGCCATCCCCGATAAAGGCGACATCGAGATCGGACAGCCTACCCTTGTGCTCCTGGATTGTGAGCAGGTCGCCCATAGCCTGGCACGGATGCTCCAGATCTGAAAGGGCGTTCACGACGGGAATGTCGCAGTAATCGGCGAGCAGTTGAAGGCTGCGGTGCGAGAAGACGCGGGCGATGATGCCGTCAACCCAGCGGTCAAGCACACGCGCAATGTCCGCCTCAGGTTCGCGGACTCCAAGCCCGACGTCCTGCTGGCTGAGGTATGTGCAGGTTCCGCCAAGCTGCCGGATACCGACCTCGAAGCTGACGCGCGTCCTCAGCGACGGCTTCTCGAATAAGAGCGCGAACTCCTTGCCCTCCAACGGTCGGTCGCCCTTGCCTCGCTTCATCGTGTAGGCGCGCTCGACAAGCTGCGCCACGCCATCCGAAGACAGGTCCGCGACCGATAGGAAGTCCTTGCCCTTCATACACATCTCCTCCTTGCTTGAATGGCGATATTATATAACCTGTGCCAGCATAAGCAAGGGATAGGCTCCATTAAGTGTTTTGAAAAATCATGTATGAGATTGTAATATTGTAAACATGGGTAGTGGAGATGAGCGCGAAGATCTGCTTGGCATCCTTCGGAAGTATCGGCCCATATATTTCGCAGTGTTCATCGTTCAGGTGATAGCCTGGTGCATAGGGGTGTCTTGGTGGGAAGTCACATTGGGCGAGCATGCCAATGGGCTGGGCAGCGTTATAGCAATAGGCCTGAAGATGGCACCGCTGTCCGGGCTGTCAATCTTTACGACAATTATCTTGGTAGATATAGGGAGGTATCTGGTGGTACTCTTGCCAACGCCCAAAGTACGGCGAAGAATCAGGGAAGAAGCAAGGGCCGAAGAGCGGAAGAAGTGGGTAGATTGGAACAGGCGGCGAAAGGAAGCTGAAACTCAAGGCTTGCCTTTTGATGAACCGCCACCCGGCGAGGGTGAAGCATCTGAATAGAGCGTAACCGTCGAATTCAATCCGCCGCTGCTCCTAAATGAGCAACTCACCATCACGCTTCACCACATTCCCTTGCGCGACGATGGTGTTTACGCTGTGCAGGGCCTTGATGTCGGTTGTTGGATCGCCGTCCACGATGACAACATCTGCTGCTTTGCCGACTTCCAGAGTGCCTGTTTCGCCTTCAATCCCGAGACACTCCGCGGATGTCTGCGTGGAGCAGACTATAGCCTCCATCGGCGTAATGTCCATTTCCTCAACCATCACCTGCGGTATGTATGCGAAGTCGTCGAAGCGGGCGTTGGTCATGCCGGAGTCCATGCCGGTGACGAACTTGACCCCTCTGTCCCACATGTCGCGCAGAATCTCGAACCTGCGGCTTGGGTCACTCATCGCGGAGCCGCCGGTTGACCTGCCGCGCAGCCTGTTCAGCCGGTGCAGCGCGAGCGTCGGATCCACCCACAACCCCTTTTCCGCAATCATGTCCGCAACGTCGGGGTCGTAGTCGTACATCTGCGCCTCGTCCTCGGCGAGCCAGGAGCAGTGTATGAGGTTATGCACGCCCGCCTCGACGCAGTTTCGGACGCCGGCGGTGGCGTGGCAGTGCGCCGCGATGCGGAGGCCGAGCCTTTCGGCGTCCTTCACCGCCGCCTTCAACGTGGATGCCGGATACTGCGGCGCTCTCGTGTTAGTGTTCGGCGTGAAGCCGCCGCCAGTGGACATAATCTTGATATAGCCTGCGCCCAGCTTAAACTGCTGCCGAACCGCCTGAACGACCTCGTCGGCAGTATTCGCCTCCGTGCCGAACATGTTACAGTGCCCGCCGGTGGTCGTTATGGGCGTGCCCGCCACGATGAGGCGCGGACCAGGAATGATGCCGTCCTCGATTGCCTGCTTGACGGGGAATGCCACCTGATTGCGCGCGCCCAGATCGCGCATGGTGGTGACGCCTGATGAAAGCGCCGCGCGCACCGCGCCAACCGCACGCATCAGGAACACCTCGTCCGATTCGGTCATGATGTGGGCGTAAGCGTCCTCTTCGGCGCTGCAGTGGATGTGCGAGTGCATTTCAATGAAGCCGGGCATGATGCTTCCACCGCCCACATCAATCACATCCACATCCTCGTCGGAAGGGAACGCCAGCGCATCCTGCGTTGTTACATCCGCGATCCCGCCGTCTTCAATAACGATTGCGCCATTGGCAACGGCACTCGCTCCGGTTCCGTCGATCAGCCGGTCTGCCTTCAACACCAGTTTCATTAAAGTCCTCACATACCTCAGATAGTCTGAATTCCGGCACATTATAGCACGGTGATCGCGCCGTAACGCCGCACTAGACCAACACTGCATATCTGGTATAATCCAGCGCAAATCGGCGAGTCCAGCATTCTCGCCGCCTTATGCTCATCAAATCCCCTGAAACGCAAGAGGGAGGCAAGCCCATGACAACCTATTCGGACCTCAACAAGGACTCGCTGCTATGGATGTATGAGACGATGGTGACCATACGCCGGTTCGAGGAGCAGTCGCGGCGCGAGGCGGATGCCGGGAAGTTGCGCGGCATGCACTCGTCCATCGGCCAGGAAGCCGTGCCGACAGGCATCTGCGCTCACCTGCGCGACGACGACTATGTGCTTGGCACGCACCGCAGCCACCATCACTGCATCGCAAAGGGCGTTGACCTGAACGAGATGATGGCGGAGCTGCTCGGCAAGGCGACGGGCACGAACAAGGGCAAGGGCGGTACTATGCACATCGCCGACATCAACAAGGGAATGCTCGGCGCGAACGGTGTCGTCGGCTCCAACATTCCGGTTGCAACCGGCGTCGCGCTGAGTGCGAAGGTGCGCGGGAGCGATCAGGTAAGCGTGGTTTTCTTCGGGGACGGCGCGTCAAGCCAGGGCAGCCTGCACGAGTCAATGAACATCGCGAGCATCTGGAAGCTTCCGGTGCTCTTTGTCTGCGAGAATAACCGCTACGCGGAGTCAACACCGTTCGAGTATGCGGTCGCTGGCGGCTCCATCGCCAACCGCGCGGCAGGCTATGACATGCCGGGCGTGCTGGTTGACGGGCAGTCGGCGCTCGATATGTTCGAGGTGGGCAAGGAAGCCGTTGCGCGCGCAAGGGCAGGGGAGGGCCCCACGCTCATCGAGGCGCAGACGTACCGCTACCAGGGGCACTTCGGCGCGGACGACCCGCTCGGCTACCGCACGCAGGAGGAAGAGGACTACTACGAGGCGCGAGACTGCATCAACAGCCTGAGGGCGCACATCACGGATGGAGGCTACGCCACCGAAGCCGAAATTGGAACCATTGAAGAGCGTGCAGTTACAGCCGTCGCCACTGCTACGGCATTCGCCGACGAAAGCCCATTCCCGGACCCGTCAGAACTGACGACAGATGTGTATGTGAGTTACGGGTAAATCGGTATTTCAGTATGTCGGGGTTTCGGTAAACCGACTGATTTTCTACTGTAATGCCGACTGCTGACGAACCGACCTACTGACAAACCGATGAACCTCTAGAGGAGAACACAATGGTACAGACACAGACACGAAGACTGTCATACATACAGGCGGTGAACGAGGCGCTTCGGCAGGAGTTGGAGCGCGACGAGAACGTCATCATTATGGGCGAGGACATCGCGGGCGGCGGCGAGCGCGACCAGTTCCAGGACGCCTGGGGTGGCCCAATGCGCCTGACTAAGGGACTGGTTGGCGACTTCGGTCGAAACCGCATACGCGACACGCCCATCGCGGAATCGGGCTTCATAGGCGCTGGCGTGGGCGCTGCCGCTACCGGCCTACGACCAGTGGTTGACCTGATGTATGTGGGTTTCCTGGGGGTATGTGGCGACCAGATTCTGAACAACGCCGCCAAGATTCACTACATGTTCGGTGGCAAGGTGAAGGTGCCGCTGACTATTATGACGGGCACGGGTGCCGGCACGAACTCGGCGGCGCAGCACTCTGAGACCGTCTATTCGGTGTTTACGCACTATCCGGGCCTGAAAGTGGTCGCACCGTCGAATCCGTACAATGCCAAGGGGCTGTACGCGGCGTCCATACGCGACGATGATCCCGTGATTATTTGCAACAATCGACAGCTCATGGGCATTCGCTTCGACGTGGATGTGCCGGAAGAGTCCTACGAAGTGCCCTTGGGCAAGGCAGACGTTGCCAGAGAGGGCACGGATGTTACGCTGCTGGGCATAAGCTACATGACGGAGATCTGCCTCCAGGCGGCGGACGACCTCGCGGCGCAGGGCTACTCAGCCGAGGTCGTTGATCTGCTGTCGCTTTCGCCTATGGACGACGAAGCCATACTGGAGTCCGTGCGAAAGACGCGCCGCATCGTCATAGTGGACGAGGACTATCCGCGTTGCAGCATGGCGGGCGACATTGCGGCTCTGGTCGCTGAGGAAGCATTCGACTACCTCGACGCTCCGCCTAAGCGCGTAACCCCGCCGCATACTTCTGTGCCTTACAGCCGGCCATTGGAGGCGCTGTTTGTGCCTACAAGGGAGCAAGTTGTGGCGGCTGCGCTGGAGACTTTGGAGTAGCAATCTCGATGGAATCTGTGGCAAAAACGGGAGTAGGTGGCACATGGCAGTCCAAATTGTGATGCCCAGGCTGGGCGACTTCATGACGGAGGGAATCGTGGCAAGGTGGGCGAAATCGCAGGGCGAAGTCGTATCTCAGGGCGAGCTTATCGCCGAGATCGAGTCCGAGAAGCTGAACTACGAACTCGAAGCCACTTCGGACGGCATCCTGCACCAGGCGGTCGATGAGGGCGCTACGGTCGGCGTGGATGATGTTATCGGCTACCTGCTCGCCGAGGGAGAGGAGCCGCCGCAGCCACAACAGCCGGCCGCGGCGGCTGCGGCGGCACCATCTGCCGCGCCCCAGAGACGCGCGCCGCGCCGTGGGGCGGGTGATGTGGTGCCTTCGACACCCGGCGCCAGGCGACTTGCCGCCAACCTAGGCGTGGACATTTCGCAGGTGACGCCGACGGGTCCGCGTGGTCGTGTAGTTGATGCCGACGTGCGCGCTTACCACGAGGCGCAGCAGCCGAAGGCCCCGCCGGGCATGCCGGAGCCGTCGAGGATAGAGCCGCTGAGCGGGATGAGGCGCGCCATAGCGCAGAACATGCGCGACAGCCTGACGGGAACGGCTCAGCTATCATACTTCCTTGAGGTCGATGTCACGGAAGCGCAAGGCATGAGGCGCGAGGCATCCAGGGAAAGCGGCGTCAGGATCACCCTGGCGAGTGTACTCATGAAGGCGTGTGCCGAATCGCTTCAGCGAGTTCCAGCACTTAACTCCATACTGGTCAATGACAACGTGATGTACTTTGACGAGGTGAACATGGGAGTTGCGGTTGCTCTCGATGACGGCCTTATTGTGCCTGTGCTGAAAAATGTGCAGGATATGAGCGTGCCGGAGATAGCCGAGGGCGTGCAGGATCTGTCGGAGAAGGCTCGATCAGGTCAACTGTCATCCAGCGAGGTAGGCGGGGGCACGTTTACAATCAGCGTGCTAGGCGTGGTGGACGGCTTCACCCCCATCCTCAACCCGCCGCAGAACGCCTTGCTCGGCGTGGGGCGCAGCGTGCAGAAACCGGTTGCGCGAAGGGGAGAGGTCGTGGTACGCGAGATGATGACGCTCAGCTTGACGGGCGACCATCAGGTCATAGACGGGGCGATCGCAGCCAGTTTCTTCCGTCGCCTCCAGCAGCTTGTCGAGCGTCCTGCTGCATTGTTCCAATAGCAGGTTCGTCTGCCCAAGACTGCACTCGAAGCGAACCGGGCGCACGGGCTAGTTGATCGCAAATGGCTGTTGGCGCGGAAGGAAATAAGACGGACTTCTCGGAGCGGCGCGTGGAGCGATGTAATAAGAGTCGTTAGCTTTCTGATGTGCTTGGGTGCGTACCCTTCTGGCGGATTTCCTCTGCGGCCTGCTGGATGAGTTCCAGCCCTTTCACTACCGCCTCCATTTGCTCAGGGTCGAGGACCTGCATAACCCTATCAATTCGGTCGGTACCAATTCGCCAGAACCGGTCTATAGTGCTTCGTCCCAACTCGGTCAGTTCGCAGAGCACGACCCTTCTATCGTCCGGGTCAGACGACCTGCCGACATATCCCTTTTCTACCAGTCGGTCCACAACGGTGGTGGTCGCCGAAAGCGCCCTGCCGAGGTGAGTGGATATGCTGCCCATTCGCATGGGTCCCAACTGTTCGAGCAGGACGAGAGTTCTCAATTGTGGGATTGTCATGCCCAACTCTTCCCACGCGTCCAGACGGTGAAGATGCGTCTGGCGATTGAGAAATTCAGCTACTGCTATGAAGCGTTCCGCTAACTCCTTGTTGTTTGTATCTTCCATAGCTCCTATGCCATCCAGACCTGCAGTGGTTTCGGTGGGGCGCCCGCACACGGAATAGGGGAGCCTCCAATTGAAACACAATTCGAAATCGTAGCTGACCCAGTTTCAGCAAATTCGAACGAAACTCAAGCAGACAATTTTCTTACTAACGATGCCTCTCACAATCTGGACCAGACTGAAAAACGGAACCACCACTTACTGGGATTATGACGGTCCTCTTTTTTCTTCAACTATGACGACTCAAACTCAATCTGTCGGCCTCAACGTTTTGGTCAAACTCTTCGCATGGCAATCGGAGCCATCTACCTGCTGCGTCAACTTGCTCTGCATGTACATCTATGGGACGGAAACCAGATCCCGAGAAGTCAAGGATACTTCCTCAGGAGCTTGGGCATCCTATATGGGAGTTGAACGCGCGGATCGCAGTGTTCCTTCCTATGCCCTTTTGGGGGCACATTCTGGCTCAAGGAAATATTTTACCTGAAAAAGTTTATCAATCCAATATCCAAGCGCCATTTCTGCTGAAATTGAAGCGAGGAAGCAGACAAGTAGCGCCACTCAGGGCAACGTCAGCGCGATAATTGACCCTTGATCGCCATGATATTACCACAATTAATCTTTGCATATACCAGGACTGTCAAATTAGGACTGAGTATCCAATAGGCAAGGTAATTGCAATAGTCAGACTTATGGAAGTCTGCTGCCTAAGTGTTTATTGACACTAACTATCCATCCATACGCATTCCGACGCTGGCACGACGCAAAGGCGGTCGGGATGTGCTACTCTTTTCACAAATGGTATTTTCGGGATGACGGGATACGAGCAGGCTGAAACAACTTTGACACAAAAGGAATCAACTGATGACCGCAAACGAAGATGCAGTATCATCCAACTTCATTCAGCAGGCAATCGTCGCTGACAACGAGTCCGGCAGATTTGACAAGCGAGTACACACTCGCTTTCCGCCGGAACCAAACGGCTATCTGCACATCGGGCATGCCAAGTCGATATGCCTGAACTTCGGGCTGGCACGTCACTTCGGTGGACTGTGCAACCTCCGCTTCGACGACACAAATCCCACGAAGGAGAGTGTGGAGTACGTCGAGTCTCAGAAGGAAGACGTGCGCTGGCTCGGGTTTGACTGGCATGACAGGGAGCTTTACGCATCCGACTACTTTGGGGAGCTTTACGAGTTCGCCAAACAGCTTGTGCTGGAAGGCAAGGCCTATGTGGACGACCTCAGCCAGGACGAGATACGCGAGTATCGGGGCACGCTGACCCAGCCCGGCAAGGAAAGCCCATATCGCAATCGTTCTGCCGAGGAAAATCTGGACATTCTCGAGCGGATGAAAGCCGGCGAGTTTCCCGATGGTTCTCATGTGTTGCGAGCCAAGATCGACATGGCGTCGCCCAACCTGAACATGCGCGATCCGGTGATGTATCGCATCCTGCACACTGAGCACCACCGCACCGGCGGCGACTGGTGCATATACCCGATGTACGACTTCGCGCACGGTCAGTCCGACTCCATCGAAGGCATCACCCACTCGATCTGCACGATGGAGTACGAGGACCATCGCCCGCTGTACGACTGGTTCCTGGAGGAACTGGGCCTGTACCAGCCCCGCCAGATAGAGTTCGCGCGCCTCAATCTAAGCCACACCGTACTCAGTAAGCGACGGCTTCTGCGCCTCGTCGAGGGAAGCTATGTAAACGGTTGGGACGATCCACGCATGCCCACGATTGCGGGCTTCCGCAGGCGAGGATACACCCCGGAGGCGATCCGAGACTTCTGCGACAGGGTAGGCGTGGCGAAGAATGCTGCGATAATCGACATAGCGCTGCTGGAGCACAGCTTGCGCGAGCACCTCAACATGACTGCACCACGCGCGATGGCCGTGATGCGCCCGCTGAAGGTTGTCATATCGAACTACCCTGAGGGTGAGACCGACTGGCTTGATGCGGTGAACAACCCGGAGGACGAGTCCGCAGGCACGCGAAAGGTGCCTTTCTCACGAGAATTGTACATCGAGCGCGAAGACTTCATGGAAGACCCGCCACGCAGGTTCTACCGCCTCGCGCCCGGACGCGAGGTGCGGCTGCGCTACGGCTACTTCATCAAGTGCGAGGAAGTCGTCAAGGACGAAAGCGGAGATGTGGTGGAGTTGCGCTGCACATACGACCCGGAGACACGCGGCGGCAGCGCACCGGACGGTCGCAGGGTGCGCGCCACGCTCCACTGGGTATCGGCGGCGCATGCGATAGACGCCGAAGTACGCCTCTACGACCATCTGTTCACCAGGTGGAATCCAGACGAAGACGACGAGGACGGCGCGGACTGGCTGTCCTTCCTGAACCCGGAATCGCTTGTGGTCGTTGACGCCAAGCTCGAACCGAGCCTCGCGGAAGCCGCTCCAGGCTACCGCTGCCAGTTCGAGCGGCAGGGATATTTCTGTGTGGATACGAAGGACTCCACACCAGAGAGAGTCGTCTTCAATCGTACGACTACGTTGCGAGACACCTGGGCGCGGGTGCAGCGGTCACAGCAAAAATAGAAATTTAGATTACGACGCTGACACAAAGAGCAGGGGCAGTCCGTCAGAACTGCCCCCTTTGGTTATCTTTCGGTGAAGGCGTTATTCAGCTAATTCCGTTCGTCAGGGTCAACCTCGCGGTACTCGCCCTCAACGGTGCCGTCGTCCGGCGGCATGTCGCCGGGGGCCGCGCCGGGCTGACCGGGAGCACCCGCCTGAGCGTACACAGCCTGCCCGACCTGCTGTATTGCGGTTTGCAGGTCGTTGGAGGCTGCGGTTATGGACGCGATGTCGCCGCCCTGAAGCGCTGAGCGCACAGCGGCAATCTTGCTCTCTACTTCCGTCTTCAGGCTTTCGTCAATCTTGTCGGCGTTGTCCTGAATCAGCTTCTCGGCACTGTAAGCCATGTTCTCCGCGTTGTTGCGGGCGTTAGTTTCCTCGCGTCGGCGTTCGTCCTCCTCCGCGTGCATCTCGGCGTCGCGCACCATGCGGTCGATCTCGTCCTGCGCGAGTCCGCTGCTTGCCGTGATGGTGATTCGCTGCTCCTTGCCTGTGCCCTTGTCCATCGCCGAGACGTTCAGGATGCCGTTCGCGTCAATATCGAAAGTTACTTCGATCTGCGGAATACCTCTCGGCGCTGGCAGGATGCCGTCAAGGATGAACCTTCCGATGCTCTTGTTCTCGGAAGCCATGCTGCGCTCACCCTGCACGACATGTACCTCGACGCTGGGCTGATTGTCTGCCGCGGTCGTGAACGTCTCGCTCTTCGCTGTAGGAATCGTTGTATTACGGGAGATCAGGTTGGTTGCCACACCGCCGAGGGTCTCTATGCCCAGGCTCAGCGGCGTTACGTCAAGCAGCAGGATGTCCTGCACCTCTCCCTGAAGCACGCCTGCCTGGATGGCAGCGCCGATCGCCACTACCTCGTCAGGGTTCACGCCCTGGTGCGGTTCCTTGCCGAACAGGTCGGTTACGATCTTCTGAACTGCGGGCATGCGTGTCATGCCGCCAACCAGAATGACTTCGTCTATGTCGTTGACGCTTACTCCTGCGTCTGAGATCGCCTTCTTGCAAGGGTCAATCGTTCGCTGCACGAGGTCGGCGACCAGCTGCTCAAGCTTGGAGCGGGACAGGCTCATGACCAGATGCTTGGGTCCCGACGTGTCCGCCGTGATGAACGGCAGATTGATCTCGGACTGCATCAGCGTGGAAAGCTCGATCTTCGCGCGCTCCGCGGCCTCGCGCAGCCGCTGCAACGCCATGCCGTCCTGCTTCAGGTCGATTCCCTGCTCGCGCCTGAACTCGTCCACAATCCAGTCAACGATGCGCTCGTCGAAGTCGTCGCCGCCGAGGTGCGTATCGCCATTCGTCGCCTTGACCTCGAACACGCCCTCGCCAATCTGCAACACGGTGATGTCGAATGTGCCGCCACCGAGGTCATAGACCGCTATAGTCTCGTCTGTTTTCTTGTCCAGACCGTAGGCGAGCGACGCGGCGGTCGGCTCGTTGATGATGCGAAGCACCTCCAGCCCAGCGATCCGTCCGGCGTCCTTCGTGGCGTTGCGCTGGCTGTCGTTGAAGTATGCGGGCACGGTGATGACGGCCTGATTGATGGTCTCGCCCAGCTTTGACTCCGCGTCCTGCTTCAGTTTCTGCAGGACCATCGCCGAAATCTCGGGCGGGGCGTGGTTCTTGCCGCCCATGATCACATAGGCGTCGTTGTTGGAGTGCTTCACCACCTTGTACGGAAGCAGATCCAGGTCTTGCTGCACGCTGTCGTCCTCGAAGCGGCGTCCCATCAGGCGCTTGACCGAGTAGATGGTGTTTTCAGGATTGGTAACTGCCTGGCGCTTGGCGGTGGTGCCGACGTATCGTTCATTGGAGCGCGTGTTCAGACCGACCACGGACGGCGTAGTGCGACCGCCCTCGGCGTTCTCTATTACACGCGGCTCCCCCGCTTCAATCACTGCCATGCATGAGTTCGTAGTTCCTAGATCGATCCCAAGTATGCTTGCCATTGACTTATCTCCTGTGATTGTTCTTAAGTTCCCATGTGGGGTTAGAATTGTCTTACTGGTTGTGTTGTGTTTCTGCGTCAGGCGGCTCTATGTCGGGGGCCTTCGCTACGATGACCTGAGACGCCCTCAGTACCCTGTCGTGAAGACGGTAGCCGTCTCGGAAGACCTGGACGATGGCGCCGTCCTCGTTGTCCGTCGATTCGATGTAGTGAACGGCTTCATGCTCCCAGGGGTCGAAAAGCTTGCCCGCAGTGTCGATCTTGCTGACACCCTCGGATTCCAGCAGGCTTTCGAGATTGCGCTTGACTAGCAATAGCCCTTCCTCCCAGCCTGCCGATGCGGCGTCGCCGGGTAGCATGTCGATTGCACGCTCGAAGTCGTCCACGACGCCCAGGAACTTGGTTAGCAGGCTGGCATTTGCGTTGCGCTGCAACTCCTGTCGCTCATCGTCCACGCGACGCCTGTAGTTCACAAGGTCTGCCTGCGCGCGCTGAGCGAGCGCCTTGAATTGATCGCGGTCCCGTTCGATTTCCTCCACCGGATCCGGCAGCGGCTCTATCTCAGAGAGCGCCTGCCGCAACAGTTCGTCACCCTCACTTGACGCAGGAGCTTCTTCATTGTCGTTGTCGTTCTTGTCTTCGCTGACCACTTGATTTCCTCCGCCTCTATTATCTGATAGCAGTTAGTTCGGTCGCGCGTGGAGAATCGCGAGCATCTCATCTACGCTTTCCTCCAGTGCCTGCCGCAATTCATCGCCTTCGAGGTCTCTCAGTTGGCTCTTCATTCTCCAGAGGCTGTTGAAGAGCCGGAGCGCGAGTTGCACACCGGCCAGATTCAAGCCCATTTCGCCGACCAGATGCTTGATCAGCCTGAGCCGAGCCACATCTTCGTCGGAATAAAGGCGCAGCATACCCAGGGTTCGGGAGGGGCGCACAAGGCCGATGCGTTCGTACTTGCGAAGCGTCTGCGGGTGCATCTCAAGGATGCGCGCGGCCACACTGATAATGTAGAGGCCATCCACTTGTTCTCTGCCTTGCATGTGTCTGTTCATGTTCCCTCCGGACGACTGAACGCCGCTCGCACAGGCGCACTGTTAATGCTAACCTGCTGCCATATCACTCGTTATATTATACGCAACGCCTACGGCAAATTGCAGATATTTTCTTGAAAGCCTGAGACGAAACTGCTACAAGGCATTAAACATGCTGGATATGGCTTGACTACTCAATTCATATTTTAAGATTTGACATATACCGTGTCAACTATGTAACATACTGGTATTGGGAATAAGGGATGACCATAGATGTGCAGGCGCGGCGGTAACCAGTCCGGCCCACGCGCATCAGATTAAAAGGGAATAGGAAGATTGAAAGCAGCGATCCTGAGCTGCGTTACAGGGGAGGTGGAAAATGAGTGTACATCTGAAGTCCTGCAACCGCTGCGGCGGGGACATGAACTCGAACCGCGACATCTATGGTGAGTATCGCATCTGCATGCAGTGCGGCAACATGGTTGACATCCCGAAGGCATCAAGCCTTTTCTCGCTGGAGGTTGGCGCTGACGGCTCGAAGAAGAGGGCAGCGTAGTCGCTGCGCCGGCGATTGCCGGAATGTGCTGAAAATGAAAGAAGCCCCTTTCAAATTCGAGAGGGGCTTTATTCTCGATTCACCGCTTACACCCTACGGCAAACTTTTGCCGCTGACAAGACCGAAGATAACGCCAGCCGATGCCTTTAGCAGCGAATCTATCGTCGTATTCAAAGTAACCTGGAACTGGGTAAGTTCACTCGTGAAAGTCAGAGACATCCACACCAAAGTTCCCAATAACACCAGAAACACTAGCACGGAAACGCTGAGAGCCAACTTGAATGAACTTCCATGGTCATTTTCCATGCTAGTCATCACTCACTGTTAACTTGGCATCTTCTTCCCGTCGCGTGCAATCACCTGCCTGTCCGCATATCCAAGGTGCTGGTGACCGTCGGATGCAGAAGCGCTTCCTTGAATGTATTGAACACGAAAGTGGTGATAGCGACCGGACGATTCGGGGTGCCAAGACGGCGATTGTCCCTCGGCTCCTTATCCGTGCTTGCGCTGTCGAATTTTGGCGCTGTCTGCATATCTAGTCCTCCACTTTCCCGCATGATACCAAATTCCGCAACGGAACTGTCTCCAGCATCCACCATCTTACTCGCGCACCGAAATACTGAAATACTGACAAACCCTCTCTACATCAGCTCGTCCCAGAAGCGTTGCTCCTTCCAGGGATCGCCTTCCATGTGGTAACCGCGTACCTCCCAAAAGCCGGGGCGGTCCTCGGTCATGAACTCCAACCCGTTCACCCACTTCGCGCTCTTCCAGCCATATCGCTTCGGCACGACAAGACGCAGCGGACCGCCGTGTGCCTCGGCAAGCGGCGCGCCGTCGTGAGCCCAGGCGAACAGCACGTCGTCGTCGGTGATCACATCGAGCGCGAGATTCGTGGAGTAGCCGCCGTAGCAGTGTGCCATCACATGCGTGACATCGGCGCTAGGCTTGACAAGCTTCATTACTTCGTTGAATGCGACGCCCTCCCATGTGTTCTGCAGCTTGCTCCACTGGGTTACGCAGTGAAACTCCGCGTCCAGCTTGATCTTCGGCAGGGCGGTGAACTCCTCCCAGTTCAGTTCGATCTCATCCTCCACATTCCCGAATACTCTGAAACGCCACGAGTCGAGACTAATCCTAGGGGTGGCCCCGTAAGTCAGAATGGGGAACTTTTCCGTAACGAACTGTCCCGGCGGCGCGTCCTGCTCATAGGTAGGCATTCGCCTGCGGTTGATTCGTCCCAACTTTTTCAGCATACCCTGTCCTCCACAGTAAAGTATCGTTCATATAATAAGATGCGCTGTTTGGAGATTGAGGTGCGAGTCCGGCTTTTCTTCCGCGCATCGCAACATAGTGTACACTAATTTCCGAGGGCAGAATTCCGATTCCAAGGGCGCATTCTGCCAGCCTGAGGAGCAACATTGAACGAGCAGATTGAAGAGATACTGCGCGGCTCGTATGACCTGCATGTGCATGCCTCGCCCGATGGTAGCCAAGAGAGACGTATGGACGCGCTGGAAGTCGCGCGCTGCGCATACGAAGCTGAGATGGGCGGCTTCGTGCTGAAGTCGCACGACTACAACACCGCGCCGTTGACATACGCCCTCAACCAGATGTACCCGGGTCTGAACGTGATTGGCTCGATCACCCTCAACCGATCTGTCGGCGGCATCAATCCGGATGCGGTACAGGTCGCCGCCGACCTGGGAGCGAAGGTGGTCCGGATGCCCACGAACCGCGCCGACTTTCGGCAGCGGGAGCAGGACGGCGGGGGTATCCGCCTGACCAACGAGAATGGCACATTGGGCGATGAGGTTCACGAAGTGCTGGAAATCGTTGCCGCCAATGAGATGATACTAGCATCGGGCAACACATCGCCAGAAGAAGCAATCGCGCTATTCACGGCGGCCCGAACGAAGGGTGTCCGCCACATGGTTGCCACTCACGCGGACGGCGTTGCTACGGTGGAAGAGCAGCGCCGCATGATCGCGCTTGGCGCTCACCCTGAATACACATTCCTTGCCTGTATGCCGGCACGGGCTCGTATGACTCCGCAGCAGCTCTCAACAACAGTTCGCAACCTTGGCGTCGGCAATTGCGTCGTGACGACCGGTTTCGGTCAATGGCAGAATCCACCGCCCGCCGAGGGCATGCGGATGGCAATTGCTGCGCTTCTTGATGCCGGCTTGACCTCCGATGAAGTAACTACGGTGGTTAAGCGCAATCCCGCCCAGCTTCTTGGGGTAGGGTGAGCCACTGTTGAGGCAACCTTCGACGGTTACGGGAGATTCGGTAGGACCTCTTCGCTCATCAGCGTCATCGAGTCCAGCCACTTCTGCCGGTCATCCTCCCAGTCGTGGCATAGCATGAGCAACGTCCCAAAGCCACCGACGTCGTCGTGCAACTTCTTTAGCTGCTGGGTAACTTCGTCCGGGTCGCCCACAACCCACAGGTTCTCCAACATATACTCCGGGGTCAGGTCGTCGTCCGCCATTTCGGGGTCCGTCTTGAGGCCGTCCAGTCCTCTGCCGCTTCCGAGCAGGGGGATCCAGTAGTCCTCAAAGAAGCGACCGAATGTGTGAAGCGCCTCTTCGCGAGCTTTGTCGCCGTCTTCCGCGACGTGCACTTCGCGGGAGATTCGCCACTCGTTGCGAGACGCCTTGATGTTGCTTTTCGCAGCACCCTTGGTAACGACCTGCCAGTGACTCGGCAGGAAAGCGTCGTGCAGGAAGCATGTGCTCAGTGGCATCCAACCGCGTTCGCCTACTATCTCCAGCGTGCCTGAAAACGGGCTGCTTCCTGCGACCGCGATTGGCGGATGCGGCTTCTGATAAGGCAGCATGTGGAAGCCCAGCCTGCGCTCGGGTACGGCATCCGGCAGCCTTCCTTCGTAGAACCTGCTCTCGTACTCGAACGGCTCACCTTCCCATATCTTCAGAATAAGATCGACAGCTTCGTACAGCCTCTCTCGCGGCTCCCCCAATTCGGTGTCCAACCCGAACAGCTCCGTATCGGTCGAAGGTCCCCCGGAACCGATGCCCAGGTATATGCGTCCCTTCGCCATGTGATCGAGCATCGCTATGCGGTGCGCCACATGCGCCGGGTGGTGATAGTGCAGCAGGGACACGCCCGTGCCGAACTTCATCTGCTCGGTTACGCCCAGCGCCCGTGCGATGAACAGCTCCGGCGAGGGCATGTTCTCCCACGGAAGCGTGAAGTGCTCCCCAACCCACGCCTCGCTGAAGCCGAGCTTGTCGGCGTGAGCCATCAGCTCAAGGTCTTCATCATAGGTCTCGTAATGAGGCCGGTGCGGGTAGTGAAGTGGCATCAGGAAGAGACCGAGTTCCATGATAGTCCTCGCTTTGGATATGTTGGATTGGTGTTTCACGAAATAACGTGTGTGTGTCACGGAGATGGCTGAAGTTGACTGCGACGGTTGCCTGAGCATTATGTGACAACGCTGCAAGATATAGTTGCAAATCAACTGTGATCAGGGGAGTGTCTTCCGTGGCTGCCTCAATAAGTGCAGCATCAGTAAGACCAAGCCGCAGGAAATTCGCGTTCGCCGAGGCGATTTCGCTGGAGACTACTATCTCATCGGCGTTCTCGATCAGGGTCCGAAGCGTCTCAAACAAGGACGAACGCTCAGGCTCCGCATGCTGCCCCAGTAAATTGGACGCCTCCGTGAGTGTATTCGGAGTTACTACGATGCTTTCCGCTTGTTCCACTACGGCGAGAAGCAAATCGTAATCTTCAACTGTGTACCCTTGGAGCCGCCGATGCTTACCAATTATATCGCGTCCTGTCCTGCCAACCACTAGCAAGACAAGCAAATTCGCATCGACGAAATAACCAGATGAATGCATAATCTCAATTAGAGCGGAATAGAATGCGGTCGCTGAGAGTCAGAATTTGCCCGCTATCGTCATTTATGCGGACCAATTTGTAAGATCGTGGGCGCCGTTCATCAGAAAGTGGAATATGTGTGGACTTCACACGGTCCCATGGTCGCGAAAAACCAATTGTCACCTTCCAATCTCCTGAGATTGGATCGAGTTCCACCTCTTCAAGCCCGATATTTGAGATATCCTCTTCCGCATAAAGACTTGCTACATAATCCTTAGCTGCCTTCACCGCTTGCTTCACATCCATTTCTGACCTCCACTTGCAGATATTAACATAGATGTGCAGGAATGACGCAAAGCAATTCTTCACGCTGAAGGGCAGCCGCATACTGTCTGCCAATCCGCGCTATGCTATAGTTCTGTGCGGAAGAACGATGCTTGAACTTCATGATGGATAACATGACAGAAGGACTGCTTTCCGGCGTAAGGGTGCTTGAACTTGGCGAGGGCGTGTCTGCGCCCTACTGCGGCAAGATACTGGCGGGCTTGGGCGCCGAGGTCATCAAGGTGGAACCTCCTCAGGGCGATGTCGCGCGCCGGATGGGACCGTTCCCAGGCGATGAGCCGCATTCGGAAAAGAGCGGAGTGTTCCTCGCTCTGAACATCAACAAGCACGGGGTCGCGCTGGACGTTGAATCAGCCGAAGGCGCGGAAGCATTTCGCCGACTTGCGTGCACATCAGACATCGTCATTGAGAGCATGCCGCTCGGCTGGCTCGATGACTGGGATCTCGGATATGAGACCCTGTCTGGGGAAAATCCTGCCCTCATTATGACGTCGCTGTTGCCGTTCGGCACATGGGGACCCTACGCAGGCTATAAGCTGACCGACCTGACGCTGTTTCAGATGAGTGGGCAGGCGCACAGTCTACTCGGTCCGGTGCAAGACCCTGATAGCGAGCCTCCAATACGTGCTGGTGGTTATCAGGCGGAACTCGTGGCGGGAATGGCCGCTGCCACAGCGACTCTGATGGCGCTCTACCGCAGGCGCATCACCGGCGAGGGTTGCCACATCGAGGCGTCGGCGTATGAAGCTATGGCGACACAACTGGTGAGCGCGCTCGCAAGCTGTGCCTTTGACCGCCCGCCACCTTCGCGGTCGCTGTCGGAGGTGCAAGAAGCCGCGACCGGCGGCGTAGTGTCCGCGGTCGGAGGAATCCTGCCCTGTAATGACGGCTACGTAGCAATTTCGCCTCGCGAGGATGCACAGTGGGAACGCTGGGTGGAGCTTATGGGCAGTCCGGCTTGGGCGAGTGAAGATCGCTTCGTGACTAGGGACGGCAGGGAGAGTAACTTTACCGAGTTGTGGGAATTGGTGGGCGAATGGACACGTCTGAGGTCCAAGCACGACATCGCGCGTATGGGGCAGGAACGACGCATACCCTGCTTTCCCGTGAACACCGTGCACGACCTGTTCAACGACTTGCATCTGAAGGAGCGCGATTTCTTCGCGGGCATCGAGCATCCAGTAGCAGGTATGCTCCAGTACCCCGGCGTGCCGTACCGCTTGTCGAGCACTCCGCTTCCTCTTGCGGAGCGACCGGCGCCCTTACTCGGTCAGCACAACGACATCTACCTGCGCGAGGGCAACCAGTAATGGGCAAAGAAACTATGGGCCTGCCCCTTGAGGGCGTGCGAGTGCTCGATCTGAGCTGGATAATTGCAGGGCCAACCGCGACACGATTTCTCGCGATGATGGGCGCGGAAGTCATCAAGGTGGGTAGCGCGCGACGCCCGGATCCGTCCACACGCGGCGCGCCATTTCAGGCGTATAACCAGTCCAAGATCTACGCAGCACTGAACATTTCTCGTCCCGAAGGGCTGGAACTTGCGTTGCGGCTTGTAGCGGTCTCGGACGTTGTCGTCGAGAACTTTGCTGCGGGGGTCATCGAACGGCTTGGGCTGGGATACGACGCTCTCAGGCGGGCAAAACCCGACATCGTCATGCTCTCGTCGTCGGGCACGGGCCACTCCGGGCCGGACAAGGATTATGTGGCATACGGCAGCCTGCTGCAATACTACACCGGCTGGAACGCCATTTCCGGCTATCCCGACTCCGAACCGATCAAGGGTGGCCTGTGGGCTGACCCGTGGGTCGGCATGGAACTTGCAATGGTCGCAGCCGCGGCGCTCAACCACCGCGCAGTCTCGGGAGAGGGTAATTACGTGGACTTCTCGATGGCAGAGGCGCTTACCGCCAGCATCCCGGAGGCGCTGCTCGATTACCAAATGAACGACCGAGTGCCGGAACCGATGGGGAATGCTGACAGCCAGCACTGCCCTCACAATGTCTTTCGCTGCATGGGCAGCGACCGCTGGATTGCGATTGCCGTTAGAGATGACGCGGAGTGGCGCGCGCTTTGCGCTGTTATCGGCAGGCGCGACCTGTCCGAGGACGTTTCCTTGTCAGACCCGAATGGGAGACGCAAGCAGCAAAGCAGGATTGATGGCGCAGTCAGCGAGTGGACGGAGCAGCGCGAAGACTACGAGGCGATGCACATTCTGCAGAACGCCGGAGTGCCTGCCGCTCCTTATCTGAGCCCGGAGCGAGTCTTCACCGACCCGCAACTGCGCGAGGGCGGCTTCTTCACGACACGCACCGCGAGCGACGGCAAGGAGCGCGACCTTCCGGCGCTCGGCTGGCGGTTCGATGGCGGACCGGCGCCGCGAATTACCGCGGCGCCCGTGCTCGGTCAGCACAACGACTACGTGTACGGTGAACTTCTGGGCCTTTCTTCTGATGAAGTGGCGCAACTGGTTGACGAGCATATAATCTACTAGGACGAGAGCGACGATAACCCCCCAAGCCTGAGCCTGTTCCACAAGCGAGGTATGAACTATGGCAGTGCAATATGAGAAGAACGGCGCTATAGCCTATGTGACCATCGACAATCCTCAGAAGGCGAATATTCTCGACCGCCCGACGTCGGACGCGATCGCTGAGGTCTGGAAGGAGATCTGGGAGGACTGGGATGTGCGAGTGACTATCCTGACGGGCAAGGGCGACCGCCACTTCTGTGCAGGACACAACTTGGCTACCCGCCCCGACATCACTCCTGAAGAGCGTGAGCGCATCCGTAGCGAAGCCGTATTCTGGCCTCCATCCGGCACAGTGAACGGCGCTGCCAAGATTGGCGCGGACGGACGGCTAGGAGATCACTATCCTCAGATATGGAAGCCTGTCGTTGGCGCAATCAACGGGTGGGCAGCAGGCGCAGGATTCTACCTGATGCTCACGTCAACGGACATTCGCATCGCCAGCGCGGAGAATGCACGCTTCAAGTTCGCGCTGCTCAGCCAGGGATGGGTCGGGAATGGTCCGGGCGCAACCTACCTTATGAAGCAGATTGCCTACGCCGACGTCATGCGCATCTTGCTCACCGACGAGCCTTTCGACGCTAGCGAGGCACTGCGGATGAATCTCATCAACGAGGTCGTGCCACACGACAAGCTGATGACCCGCGCCGAGGAGATTGCCGACCACATCGCGGGCTTGCCGCCGCTCGCGGTGCGGATGATGAAGGAGTTCGTGATCAGATTCCGCGATACGCCCGTGACCGAGGCGTGGCGCGTGCAAACGCTCATGAACACGCTGCTCACACAGTTGAGCGCGGACGGAGATGAGGGCAGGCAGGCATTTATCGAAAAACGCCCTCCCGAATTCACCGGCAGCATCCGACAGAAGGGCGAGCCGTACTCTGACGTGGACGAGAAGCAGCGGGCGCGCCTGGACGAAGTGCGTCGCGAACTGCTCGGTTAGCTACCGAGATATTACACCAATGCTGAAGACGTAGAATGGCGAGTACGAACGACCTTCAGTGCGCCGCGTGTGGCTTTGCGAACCGCGCGCGCGCAAATTTCTGCGGCATGTGTGGCACCAGCATAAGCGCGATGCCCTCTGCCGAAAGGGTGGGAGAGCGTTCCACTCTATCCGGTCCTACCCCGCGTGTGGACATTCCCGGCGTCTCGGTACTTAGCTGGCTGCAAGCGTCCCTTTCCCACCCGAAAAGAGTCCTGTCGCCCGTTTCAGTTGCATTGCTGGCTGGGGGTGCGCTGGTTGCCGCGTTCGGGCAGGCGTATCTGACTCTTGCCTACGAGCCGGGCCGGGCAGCGCCGAACTTCGGCGTGATTTTCCTCGCTATTGGATTCGTGCTGTTCGCGCTTGGAGCATTCGGCAGAAGCGCAAGCGATGACGCGGCGGATTCTCTAAGCAGTGCCGGAATCGCCGCTTTCCCTTCAGGAATCGGTAAGTTTTCGCCTTCGCAAGTCTTAGCGGTGAGCCTAGGTGGGGGGCTGATGGCAGTTCTCGTCTTCCGCCTGCTGAGTAGCTCTGAATCGGGTTGGGACATGCTGCTGTGGCTGATGGCTCTTTCTGCGCTGGCCATCCCCTTCATTCGCCGACCGTATCTATCTCAGGCGAGCGTGACGGCGATAAGAGAGCGCACGCCCGACATACTCATGGTGGCAGCGCTGGTGGGGATTTTCGTTGCGCTGAACTCGCACGATCTGACAGACTGGTACTACTCCGCCATCGGCGATGAGTACGCGCACTACAACTTTGCGCGTGAGCTGGCGGAAGACGGCTTGAAGCGTCCGTTTGACCTCGACGGCGTGTACAGCGAGATCAACCCCGTAATGGCGTCCGTCTATCCGGCACTGGTGATGCGGCTGGTGGGCGTGGATAACTTTGGCTGGAAGTTCAGCCTGATTATCAGCGTAGCCTTGACTATACCCGGGGTGTACATACTGGGGCACCTCATATCCGGAAGATTTGCCGCCTTCGTATCCGCCGCTACGGTGGCGTTCAGCCACTACATCTTCGCATTCATGCACACCGGCTACCCTAACACCGACGTGCTGCCGATTATCGTATGGTCGATTGCTCTATTCGCAGTGGGGGTAAGACGGGGGAATCCATTCCTGATTTACGCATCAGGATTCCTGGCAGGGCTTGGTCTGTTATTCAACATCGTGGCTCGCGCTGCTATCCCGATAGTCATTCTCTACGCACTGAGCCATTCGGATATTCGCAGGCGCCTGGTCAGTCTCTGGCCGTGGGCAGTTGGCGTGTCGCTTGTTGTCGTGCCTCTACTTCTGGTCAACGGCAGTGAAGTGCTTTCAACTGCGCTGGTGAAGATTGTGGGGCCGGGTTCACAGCACGCTACGGAGTACGAGGGCATTATCAGCCAGGTGACGGCCAACGCAATTCAGAACCTCATGGCGTTCAGCTACAATCCGCACACAAGCCACTACGTTTCGGGGGCGTTGCTGGACCCTATAAGCGCGGTTCTGGCTTTGCTGGGGCTGGCGTACTGCCTGGGAACGGCACACGGGGCGTCATCCAGGCTGCTGCTCGTTCTGTTTGCCGTCCTAGCTGCGGGCACCGCTTTGCTGTCCCCGTACCCGTATGTGCCCATCACGCGCATGTCCAGCATGGTCATCCCGCTCGCGCTGATGGCGGGATCAGCGGCTGCTTTTCTATTCAAGGGAGGGGTCTTCCCGCAGACCGGCGAT
The DNA here is from genome assembly GCA_965203955.1 of Dehalococcoidia bacterium. Lineage (GTDB taxonomy): Bacteria > Chloroflexota > Dehalococcoidia > Lucifugimonadales > JADFKI01 > Bin90. Next base: position 2,320,791 of record OZ241923.1, read on the forward strand.
AATCGGAGCCCGCATGGCATGGTCGCGGTGACCGTTCTAGGGGCGCTGGCATTGGTAGTTCTGGCACTGAACGCATTGCAATTCTGGTACGCGACGCCAAGGGTTTTTCACCATACGCAGGAGGCCGTTGCCATAGGCGCTATGCGGTCAGATGCGTGCGAGGGCGAGCCTGACGGCCTGATAATCATTGGCAGGACTACGGTGCCACTGCTGAAACCGGCGCTGGAGTCATACAACCCCGGCGGCGCCTTACCTCGCCTGCTGGATCACTCGGATGTCAACACGGGTGGGTTGCTGCCATCAAAGCCTGCGCGATGCATCATCTTCCTCAACCCGGAAGATGCAGACATACAGGCTTTCAGGCAGGAACTGTCTGCGCGATTCCCGGAGGGACGCTTCACTGCATTCAGCAGTCCCTCCGGGAAGGCATCAGTTGATATCTTCAAGCCCGATTCCGGCTGGCTGATGCTCTGACGATACTGCTGTGAACGAAAGCCGACAGGTGAACGGGCCGGCTGATATACTGACCACTGAAATCTGAGCACAATGGAGGACGAGAATGTTCGAGAGACTTGCAATCGTTGGCACAGGGGCAATCGGCAGCGTAATAGGCGGCTACCTGTCGAGGGCGGGCAGGGACGTAACGCTGATAGACACCTGGGCTGACCATGTTGACACGATGAACGCGGACGGCCTGCACGTTGCCGCCGAGAACGGCGAGTTCACGACGAGCGTCAACGCCATGCACCTCGGCGACGTGAACTCGGTCATAGAGCCGTTTGATGCGATATTCCTCGCCGTCAAGTCATACGATACGGTGTGGGCGACGCACTTCGCAATGCGCTACCTCAAGCCGACTGGCATCATCATCTCGGCGCAGAACGGCATCAATGACGAGGTGATCGCGCCAATAGTCGGCTACTCTCGCGAAATTGCCTGCGTGATAACGCTGGGCGCGGGACTGTACGAGCCTGCGAAGGCGATTCACACCGGCGACCCACACAAGCTGTCTTTCACGCTGGGAGAACTGAATGGCCTTCCCACAGATCGGGTGAATGCCCTTGCCGAAGTGATGAACGACATTGGGCAGACGAAGGTCAGCCGAAATATCTGGGGCGAACGCTGGGCGAAGCTTGCCGTGAACAGCATGGCGAACCCAATCGCAGCATCGACCGGACTTGGGTCGGCGGCGGTCAGAAGCACGCCCGGCGTGAATGATGTGTCGGTGAACATCGCGGCTGAGGTAGTCATGGTGGCGCAGGCGCTTGGTATTCAGGTCGAGCCGATTAGCGGGATACCCGCGGACGACTACCTGCCCACCGACAACGCCGAAGCGATGGAAGACTTGAAGTCACGGCTTGCGGAGGGCGCCGGTCAGCTTGGCGCGGGCAGACCATCTATGCTTCAGGACGTGATGAAGGGGCGCAAGACCGAGATCGACTACCTGAACGGATTCGTGGCTTCGCGGGGTGACATAGTAGGGATCGAGACCCCGTTCTGCGACGGCATCGTGGACATCGTGCGGCGTGTGGAGCGCGGAGACATGCCCTACGACGAGTCCAACATAGAGCCGCTGCGGGCGATGGTGTAGCAGCCAGGACAATACAACAAAATGGATAGGATGGCAATCTGCGCCATTCTATCCATTTTATCCAGCGTTCTCGCTAAGGGTGTTACCGCTTGGTGTACTGTTGCGCCTTGCGCGCCTTCTTGAGGCCGTACTTGCGGCGCTCCTTGACGCGCGGGTCGCGGGTGAGCATGCCCGCGCGCTTGAGCGGGGTGCGAAGTGAGGGGTCGGCCTCGATGAGAGCGCGCGAAATGCCGTGACGCAGGGCGCCCGCCTGACCCGTAACGCCGCCGCCGGTGACCTTGGCCACTACGCGGAACTGACCGCCGGAGTGCGTAATTCTGAACGGCTCCATTATCTCGCGCCGCCAGTTGTCCCAGGGGAAAGCCTCTTCGATAGGCTTGCCGTTGACGATGACAGGCCCGTTCTCCATGTACAGGCGGACCTGCGCGATGGCCGACTTGCGCCTGCCCGTGGCGTAGTAATACTGCTGCTGCATCGTAGTCACTTAGGAATCCTCCCCCTGGTTCGTGGCGGCGGCTGCGCTTGAAGCCAGCTGTGCCTGGTGCGGATGGTCGGGCCCGGCATAGACTTTCATCCGGGCGAGCATGTGCCTGCCCAGTGCATTCTTGGGCAGCATGCCCTTGACCGACTGCGTGATGACGCGAGTCGGCGTCTTCTCCAGCATCTGCGCGAGCGTGCGCTCCGTCAAGCCGCCGTGATAGCCGCTGTGCCGGTAGTACATCTTCTGTTCCAACTTGTTGCCGGTTACGCGAATCTTCTCGGCGTTCACCACGACCACGTAGTCGCCCGTGTTCAGGTGAGGCACATAGATGGGCTTGTGCTTGCCCATGAGAAGCACGGATATTTCCGATGACAGCCTGCCAAGTGTCTTGTCGGCAGCGTCAACTACGTGCCACTCCGGTTTAAGTTCAGCCGCCGTCGTCTGGTACGGCCTGTTGCCTCTAGGCATTTCGGTTCACCACTTTCATCTTGTATTTCCAATAATTTTCCTTCCCTCTCTGGGGAAGGACTGGGACTGGAATCGAGATTCCTGTCCATCCATCTCTTATGTCGTACTGTCCGGTTGCGGTGGATAATCCGCATACTCAACACTCACAAGGCACAGCCCCTGAGCCGGCAGCGAGTTAGCCACCTTGTCGGTCTCTTTGTTTTCAATCATTGCCTGCAGGTCGCTCGCCGAAAATCTGCCTCGTCCGACATCCACGAGCGCGCCTGCCATGCGCCTCACCTGGTGCTGCAGGAATGCGTTGCCTGTTACCCAGATTTCAATGGCGCTGCCGGACTGTGACACCGACGCATCATGAACGGCGCGAACACTGCTCGTCTTGCCCTCGGGCAGAGGTGCCGCGAAATTGCGAAAGTCGTGCTCGCCGATGAACAGGCTTACCGCGTCCTGCATCCGCCCGACATCCAGAGTTTCGCGGATGTGGCAGGTGAACCTCCTAGCCAGCGGCGACGGTGTCCTGCTGTTCAGGATGCTGTAGCGATAGGTGCGGCTTCGCGCATGCCTTCGCGGGTCGAAAGACGGGTCCACGATGCGCGCATCCCTGACCGCGATGTCCTGCGGCAGGTAGTGGTTCATCGCGCTGACGAATGTCGCGGTCGAGTGGGCAGACTTCGTATCGAATGCGATTACCTGCCCTTGAGCATGTACGCCGGCATCCGTGCGGCCTGCGCCCTTGACGCGCACTCGCTCGCCTGTCAGCCGATTTATCGCCTGTTCAAGCTCGGATTGTATCGACGGCGCGTTCACCTGATACTGGAAGCCGCGATATCGTGTGCCTTCATATTCTATTGTTAACGCAAGTCGCATTCAGCGGCCTGCCGAACTTCTGGGTTAATGATAATCCGTGTGACCGACAAGCTTATTACGGCATCAGTTCGAGGACTGCCATGGGCGCGGCGTCGCCCTTGCGCGGGCCAAGCTTCGTGAGCCTCGTGTAGCCGCCGGGCCTGTCCTCGTACCGTTCCGCAAGCTCGTCGAACACTTTTCGCAGCACATCGCCATCTGTCAGGAAGGCGGCAGCCTTCCTGCGGTCGTGCAGCGAGCCGTGCTTGCCTCGCGTGATTACCTTCTCTGCGAGCGGACGCACCTCGCGCGCCTTCGCTTCCGTCGTCCTGATGGTCTCGTACCTGAGCAGGTCCGTCACCATCCCGCGCAGCATCAGCATGCGGTGCGCGGTGGGGCGGTTCAATTTTCTTCCTGAGAGGCGGTGTCTCATTGTCGTCCTCTCTACTCCTCGCCATTTATTCGTCTATAGTTGCTACGGCGCTTTCCGCGCCCTCGGTATTCTTCGGGTCAAGGTTTGGCGGGAGCAGGTCCATCGCGCGAAGCTGGTCAAATAGTTCCGTGTAGGACTTCTCGCCGAAATTGCGGATGGCAATCAGCTCTTCTTTGCTCTTCTCCAGCACTTCGCCTACCTTGTCGATGCCGGCTCGCTTGAGGCAGTTCAAAGTCCTCGAAGAGAGGTCGAGCTTCTCTACGACGATGTTGTACTTCTCTGGCGAGATGCTCGGAATCAGCACAGGGCTGCCCGCCTCGGACGTGTCCAACTGCACCTTGGCGAACAGGAAGAACTTGTTCATCAGTATTTCGCCGGACTGTCGGAGCGCCTCGATCGGCTCTACCGTGCCGTCAGTCCAAATCTCGATGACCAGACGTTCATAGTCGGTGCGCTGACCAACACGCGTAGGCTCAACGCGGTAGTTGACCTTGCGGATTGGCGTGAAGACCGCATCTACTGGAAGCGTGCCGATCGCCTGGTCGTTTCCGCTGGCGGCTTCCTGGTAGCCCACGCCCTGTTCCACGTTGAACTCGACCGCGAGCTTGGCTTCCGGCGCGTCTAGGGTCGCCAGATGCAATTCAGGGTTGACTACCTCGAAGTTCGACGAAGCCATAATGTCGGCGGCGCAAACTTCACCCTCGCCCGCCACCTCAAGGCGCAACTTGCCGGGCCTGTCAGTCTCGGAGCGCAGGCGTATGCCCTTCACATTGAGCAGAAATTCCGACACCTCTTCCTTCATGTGCTCTATGGTGGCGTACTCGTGAAGCACACCTTCCACCTTAATCCAGGTCACTGCCGTGCCTATCAGGGAGCCGTAAAGCACGCGGCGAAGCGGATTACCCAGCGTCATGCCGTAGCCAGGCTCCAGCGGCTCGATTGCGAACTTTCCGTACCTGTCCGCCTGCTCGAGCTGAGTTATCTCTGGATTGATTTCAATCTCTTCTTCTTCTTCGATGTCGGTAAGAGTGAATGCCTGATAATCCAAGACCATATTGCGCATCTCCTGCCCGCACCCCAGGCCATCGCCCATTGCGGCTTGTTCTATGTATGTGTACAGAAAGGCGGCGCTACTTCGAGTAAAACTCCACAACGAGGCGAACATCGATGTTAGAGTCGATTTCAGACGGGTCAGGTAACGCGACCATCTCACCGGCGCGCCTTGAAGAGTCCAATCTGAGCCAGATTGGAACCGTGCGCTTCGGCGGGCCGTCGGTCAGCTCCTTGATGAAATCAGGGACGCTGCCGTTTTCGCCACCCCTTTTCCATGCAACCACATCGCCCGGCTTCACCAAGTAGGACGGGATGTCCATTCGCCTGCCGTTCACCGTGAAGTGGCTGTGGTTGACGAGCTGCCTCGCGTGCTGTCGCGACTCGGCAAAGGAGAGCCTGAAAACGACGTTGTCGAGCCGTGTCTCAAGCAATTGCAACAGTGTGTCGCCTGTGACGCCGGGATTGTCCCGCGCCATCTCGAAGTACTTCCTGAATTGCTTTTCCAGCACGCCATAGGTGAAGCGTGCCTTCTGCTTCTCCCTTAGCTGGAGCGCCCAGTCGGAAGAACGCCTGCGGCGGGGAATGCTGTCACCCGGCGGCTTTCTGCGCCGCTCGACCGCGCAACGGGGCGTATAGCAGCGCTCGCCCTTGAGGAACAGCTTCTCCCCAATTCGGCGGCACTGTCGGCATACTGCATCAGTGTATCTTGCCATATTTCCTGTCTCTTATCCTCCGCTGTTCACCGTTGTCCCGCTGAAGCGGGAACCTTGTCAATTCCTTTAGATAAGGCAAGCAGTCGGATATGCTGACTACTCTCCGTCTGTCTATTGTGCGTCCAGTCCGTAATCATCCGAGCGGGGTTTCACTCCCAATTGCTCGGCAAGTGTATCCAGGTTGTAATCTTCTTTTTCCGATCGCAGATCGAAATATATCAACGCTCCTGCGATTCCCGGTATAGGCGCGATTATCGCCCCTGCGAACGTGTTGGCCAGAGTTTCTATTGCCTTTCCTGCTGCGCCATCAGGTGCGATAAATCCTGTCAGCGCCCCTAGCGGCAGTCCGAGAATTAGCGACAGGCCGATTGTTACCAGAATAATCAGCGCCCATGCTGCGAATGTTCTCCACCAGTTGCCGCGAACCAATCCGAAGCTGCGCTTCAATGCCGACAGCGGTTTATATCCCTCCATTACGACCGCCTGAGTGGCAAGTGACCAGTAGATTATCAGCGTCAGCACTATGATTCCTGGCAATATCAGTAGCGCAAGACCCACGACCATCAGCACGATCAAGCCAAACGATAGCAACCCGATAACTAACAGCGTCAGGACCCGCCAGAACGCCCTGCTGTAACTTGTGCCCACATCCACCGCGCCGGTCGCGTACTGCATCCCCACTGCATAGGTTATCGCTCCGCCCAGGAATGTCTGTAACACGGTCGTTATCAGTACATATACGCTGACAGGCAATAACAGATCCGCTATCTCGCCGAATGGCGGGAACTGCGGCGAATCCGCATTCTGCTCGCCCGCTGCGCCGAATTGCAGCAGCGTCTGCAATTCCTCATCGCTCGGTAGGCTTACGAACCCGACAACGCCGATAACGATGTGGATAATCAACGCAATCAGCAGGAACGGCCGAATGTGCCTGCCGTATATGCTGAAGCACTCCCCGATAATCTCAAATGGGCTTCGTCTGAAAGTCCGCCTTGGCTGCTGCTCCACCGGCATCACCTCGAAAGCCGCGCCAACATTGCAGCTATACTCTCCGTCGCTTGCGCGGCCGCGCGCCGTTGTGAGGTATGGGGGTGACGTCGCGAATGCTCGTCACCAACAGCCCCTGCGCCTGCAGCGTTCGGATGGCTGCCTCCCTGCCGGCTCCCGGTCCCCGGACGAAGACGTCGATCTGTCGAAGTCCGTTGTCCCTTGCCTTGCGGGCGGCATCTTCGGCGGCGCGCTGCGCGGCGAATGCCGTTGACTTGCGCGATCCCCTGAAGCCCGCCGTGCCGGAGCTGCCCCAGCAGATGACGTTGCCTTCCGGATCCACCAGCGTGATTATTGTGTTGTTAAATGTTGACTGTATATATGCCTTCCCCACAGGGATGGACCTGCGCTCTCTGCGCCTTGTTCGCGGTCTTCGCGGCATTCTTTCTGCCTTTCCGTCCTCTCGGTTTTCAAATCAGGCGCGGGTTTTAACTGATTACCCACGTCAGCCCTTGAGCTTCGTTTAAAGCGGGCGTGCTCTACTTGGTGCTGGATCTCTGCCCGCGTCCGGCAACGGTCTGTCGTCTGCCGCGCTTTGTGCGGGCATTGGTGCGTGTTCGCTGGCCGCGTGAAGGCAGTCCTCTTCGATGGCGAAGCCCTCGATACGTGCCGACATCCATGAGGCGGCGTATGTTCATATCCACCTCGCGTCGCAGGTCGCCTTCGACTATCTTCTCGCGGTCAACAATCTCCCTGATGCGGGTCAGATCACTCTCGTCAAGCTCGCGCACTCGCGGATTCCCAACGATGCCGGCCTTGTCGATGATGTCCTTCGCCTGATATGGGCCTATGCCGTATATGCTGCGAAGGGAAATCTCCACTCGCTTGTTGTCGGGAATGTTTACGCCGGATACAATCGCCATGGTTCCCTCCTAGCCTTGACGCTGCTTGTGCTTTGGATTTTCGCAAATGACCATGACCCTGCCGTGACGCCTGATCACGCGGCACTTGGCGCATCTGACCTTAACCGATGCTGAAACTTTCATCTTGATTGCCTTTCCTGCCGCCGTCCCGACGCCGAAGTCACTTTCATCTGCACGATAGAACTGCGGCTGCTGAGCGCCGATTTTGGGGAGTTCTCCTACGCCGAAACAGTGAAAGCACCCTACCATGCGGTGTGCATGGCCAACTGGGCATATCTCTACCCGGCAGTGATTATTTGAAGCGGTAGGTTATCCTGCCCCTTGCGAGATCGTAGGGTGACAGTTCAACAAGAACCTTGTCGCCCGGCAGAACTCGGATGAAGTTGATGCGTATCTTGCCGGACACATAAGCCATCACTTCATGGCCGTTTGCCAACTCCACCTTGAAGCTGGCGTTAGGCAGCGACTCGGTTACTGTGCCCTCGACCTCGATGGTTTCCCTCTTTGCCATTCACTCTCCTTGAGTGTGTTCTTCTTATGGCGAAATTTTCGCCGCTCTCCCGTGATTTCGCTCTTCCTACGCTACGAAGAAGTGTGGGAAGACCTAAAAATAGTAGCCACTCGGCGTGGTAAAGACCTCTGCACCGTCCGGCGTTATCGCGATGGTGTCCTCGAAATGTGCCGAAAGTTCGTTGTCGGCAGTCACCACAGTCCAACCGTCTTCGAGTTGTACAGTTTCATGTGTGCCAATGTTCAGCATAGGCTCTATTGCCAACGCCATGCCTTTCTTGATGAGCACTCCGCGCCCTGGCGTTCCGTAGTTCGGTACTTGCGGATCCTCGTGCAGCGCACGCCCTATGCCGTGTCCTACGTACTTTCTCACCACAGAGTAGCCTTGCGACTCAGCGTATTTCTGCACCGCGTGTCCGATGTCGCCAATTCGCGCTCCGGCCGTCGCGTGCGCTATGCCTTGCCGCAGAGACTCCCTTGTGGTGTCAATCAGTCGTTGGGCCTCGTCGGAAACGTCGCCCACTCCAACTGTGAAAGCGCTGTCTCCATGAAAACCCTTAACGATCGCGCCCACATCGACGCTGAAAATGTCCCCTTCTTTCAGTTTTCTCTTTCCCGGGATGCCATGCACTATTTCTTCGTTTATCGAGGCGCAGATGGTTCCCGTAAATGGGATCGGACCTCCCGCCGCATAACCCTTGAATGAGGGGACGGCTCCCATCTTGCGGATGACATCTTCGGCTATTCTGTCCAACTCTCCCGTTGTTACTCCGGGCTTGACTGCCTCCATAACGTGGACTTTCGCCTCGGCGACAACCTTTCCGGCCTGACGCATCAGCGCAAGCTCACGTTCGGACTTTATTGTGATGCCGCCTGTTCTTCTCCGCAAAGTTGTCATCTTCCCGCGTGATGTTGAGTCAGAACATTTATTATACCAAATTAAATTGACGCGATTAACTGATTTTGCTTCAGCTCAGCGCTTCTACAAGCAGGTCTCCCACGGAGTCAACAGTGCCCTCGCCGTCAATCTCGCGCAATACGCCTGACTTACGATAGTGCCCAACAAGCGGCTCGGTCTCCTGGAAATAAACCTGCAACCTGTTCTTGACAACCTCAGCCTTGTCATCGTCGCGCTGGTACAGTTCACCGTCGCACGAGTCACACTTGCCCTCAACCTGTGGCGGCGATGAAATCTGGTGATAAGGCGCCTGGCAATTCCTGCAGATGAACCGGCCGGCAAGCCGCCGCACCAGCTCGCCTTCAGGCACATTCACATACAGAACACGGTCGAGGCCGCCACTCGGCTCAATCGCGCTATCAAGCGCCTCAGCCTGTGGAAGCGTACGGGGAAAGCCGTCGAGCACGAAGCCGTCGCCTTGCTCCGGGGCGGAAATCCAAGACATCATCAATTGTATGGTGAGCTCGTCCGGCACTAATACGCCTCTGTCCAGATAGGATTTTACCTGCAAGCCCAGTTCGGTCTCGTTGCGGATGTTCTCGCGGAACAGGTCGCCCGACGCAGCGCGCGTGACACCGAGTTCGCCGGCGATGCGCGCCGCCTGCGTTCCCTTTCCAGCGCCCGGTGGTCCCAAGAGTATGACTTTCACTTATGCCTTAGTCCTTGCCTCAAGCCTATCTGATGAACCCTTCGTAATTACGCATCAACAGTTGCGCCTCCAGTTGCCGCATCGTGTCCAAGGCAACGCCTACCATGATGAGCAGGCTGGTGCTGCTGAGCGTCAGCGAGCGCACATCCGTAGCGTAAGTCACGAAGAACGGCAGGATAGCGACGATGCCAAGGAACAGCGCGCCGCCCCAGGTGATCCGCACGAGGACGCGCGTCAGGTATTCCTGCGTGGGTTGGCCCGGGCGGATACCCGGTATGAAGCCGCCGTTGCGCTGCAGGTTGCCTGCCAGGTCCTGCTGCTGGAATGTGACGAGCGTGTAGAAGAAGGTGAATATCACCACCAGAACGAAGACAAGCGCCCAGTATGGTAAGGCGGACGGGTCCAGACTGTCCGCGAAGAACTGTGCGATCCTCGAACCGAAATTGTCGCTGAGCGGATTTCTGAAGTAGCTTGCAATCGTGCCGGGCAAGATGACGATGGAGAACGCGAAGATAAGCGGAATCATGCCCGCGGAGTTCACGCGCAGGGGCAGGAATGTGGAGCCGGACTGCCTTTGCATTCTGCCGCCCCGGAAGACGCTGCGACCGTACTGCACGGGCACGCGCCTCTGTGCCTCGGTGAACAGCACTATGGCGTAAATCACGATGAAAGTGAAAACCGCCAGCAGGAGCAGGCCCGCGCCCTGCTGGCTCTCCAGCAAGCCCTGACCGACTACCTGCGGGAAGCTCGCCACGATGCCGCCGAATATAATCAGCGACACGCCGTTGCCCAAGCCTCGCTCGGTGATCAGCTCGCCCAGCCACACCAGGAACATAGTGCCAGCGATCATGGACGCGACCATCGCCATAGTCGGCAGATTGAGGCCGAAATCTATGAAGGGCAGCACCCCCGCCTGTCTCAGCAGAGTGAGCTGGCCCCAAGCCTGAAGAGCCGCTATTGGTACCGCGAGGTAATGCGTGAACTGGTTGATCTTCTGCCGACCGTACTCGCCTTCCTGCGAAAGGGCTTTCAGGTTGGGAATGACCGGAACCAGTATCTGCATCACGATCGAAGAGGTGATGTACGGGTACACGCCGAGCGCAGCGACGCTGAGGTTTGCGAGCGCGCCTCCGCTGAACAGGTTCAGGAAGCCCAGGAGCGCCTGTGACTCGAACGCCTGGGAGAGCGCCTGCGGATCCACGCCGGGAACAGGCACATGGGCAACGAAGCGGAAAACGACTAGCATCGCCAGCGTGAACAGAATCTTGCCGCGCAGGTCCGGTACCCGCATGGCATCGATCATCGATTGGATTAGCTGCGGCCTTGAAACCTCTTGCTGTCTCATCGACGCAGCCGGTTGGCGCATCATCAGCCTGTCTCCCTGACGCTTCCTCCGGCAGCCTCAATCTTCTGCCGTGCAGACGCGGAGAACTTGTGCGCGGTTACATTCAGGGGAACGCCAATTTCCCCACGCCCGAGTATTTTGACCGGCTTGTTCAGCGTTCGGAGGATGCCGTTGTCGCGCAGTACCTCCGGGCTGACCTCGCTGTGCGGCTCGAACTCGGCGAGCTTATCAACATTAACAACGTTGTATTCGACGCGGAAAATATTCGTGAAGCCGCGAATGAACGGCAGCTTCTTGGAGAGCGGAAGCTGGCCGCCCTCGAAGTTTGGACGAACGCCGCCGCCGCTCCTGGAGTTTTGGCCCTTCATGCCGCGCCCGGCGAAACTGCCGTAGCCGCTGCTATCGCCGCGCCCACGTCGTCGCCGTGCCTTCTTTGCGCCTGCTGGTGGTTTCAGGTCTTGCTGTTGCATCTTCAGTCCTGCTTGGTAAGTTCCTGATCGTCAGAGTCGTCAAGCCTGCGAATGCAAGTGGACGGTTCTGCCCAGGTGGTAATCCTTAAATCTCGTCGACTTCTACAAGGTGGCGCACTTTGAACAGCATTCCCCGTATGGAAGGCGTGTCATCGTGCACAACGGTCTGATTGAGCTTGCGAAGACCCAGAGCCTCGATCGTGCGGCGCTGGTCTCGCTTGTAGCCTATCCCGCTGACTTTCCACGTTACCGATAGTTTATTTGCCATTGGAAACTTCTTTCGGAGAAATGTTAAGCGGATGGCGCTGCAGGGGGTGCTGCGACGGGGGACGCTGCGGCCGCGGCCTGCCTCTCGGCGGCTGCGGCTTGCTGGGCAGCTCGTCGAGCTTGCCTCTGCCTTTGTCGCTCCGCACGCTCACGCTCACGCTGCCTGCCATACTCGTACAGATTTCTGCGATTGGCGAACTCCTGCTCGGGGTTCTTCAGTTGCTGCAATCCGTTGAAGGTCGCCTTGACCACATTCACCGGATTGGTGCTGCGCCGGACCTTGGTCATGATGTCCTGGATGCCCGCGAGCTCGACGACCGCACGCACCGAAGCGCCCGCGATTACGCCCGTGCCCGGCTGGGCCGGCTTGAGCATGACAATCGAGCCGATGTACTTGGAGAGAACCTCGTGTGGAATGGTGCTTCCCTGGCGCGGCACCTCGATGATGTTCTTGCGAGCGGCGGTTGCGCCCTTCCGCACGGCATCGGGAACGGCGTCCGCCTTGCCCATGCCTATGCCCACATGCCCGTCCATGTCGCCAACCACGACTACGGCGTTAAAGCTCAAGTGCCTTCCGCCCTTGACCACCTTGGCGACTCTGGAAATCCTGACAACCCTTTCGGTCAGAGGAAATTCGTCCTCCTCGCCATCCGCGTCCCTTCCTCTGCCCCGGTCTCTGTCTCTGTCTCGCTGCATCTGCTGCATTGCCATCTAAAACACCAGTCCTCCCTTGCGGGCTGCGTCGGCCAGTGCCTTGATGCGGCCATGATATTTGTAGCCGCCCCTGTCGAAGACAACCTGGCTGATGCCTTTTTCTTTCGCGCGCTCGCAGACCAGTTCACCGACGAGTTCGGCGACATCCACTTTACGCTTCTCGTACATCTGGGACTTTATCGCGCTATCCAGACTGGATGCCGACGCGATGGTTTCTCCCTTTGAATCATCGATTACCTGGGCATACACATGGTTCAGGCTACGATATACGGAAAGCCTGGGTCGCTCCGCCGTGCCGCCGATCTTGCGGCGCACGCGGGCATGTCGCATTACCCTTCTAGCCTTGTTCGTGCGAATCTTTGCCATTGTCAGCTACGCCCTCCTGGCGCTCTTGCCGGGCTTCAGGCGCACCTGCTCCCCAAGATAGCGGATTCCCTTGCCCGTATAGACGTTGGGCGGGCGCACCTTGCGAATCTGCGCCGCCAACTGTCCGACTTGTTGCTTGTCGATGCCGCGCACATGAATGCGGTTGTTGCCTTCCACCTCGATGGTGATTCCGTCCGGCGGCTGTATCTCTACCGGATGGCTGTACATCACGTTCAGCGTGATGCCCTTGCCATTCTGCTGCACTCTGTAACCCACGCCAACAAGCTCCAGGCTCTTGCCGAAGCCCTCGCTCACGCCGGTTACCATATTGGCGAGCAGGCTGCGGGTCAGCCCGTGAAGCGCGCGGTGATGCCCCTCGTCAGACGGTCGCCTGACAACGACCGAGCCGTTGCTGCGCTCTATCGCCATGTCGGGATGAAATGTGTAGTTCAGCACGCCTTGCGCGCCCTTGACAGTAACGTCAGTCCCTTTTATATCTACGTCAACGCCGGATGGCAGCGTGACGGGCATGTTGCCTATCCTGGACATTTCAGCTCCTTACCAGACATAGCAGAGAAGCTCTCCGCCAATGTTCTCCTTCCATGCTTGCCGTCCCGTCATCACGCCATTGGAAGTGGACAGAATGGCAACGCCCAACCCTCCGTAGGGACGGGGGATCTCGCCTTTTTTCACGTACACTCGCAGGCCCGGCTTGCTGACCCTCTTGAGACCGCTGATAGCGGGCTCCTCTCTGTCGCGGTAATGCAGGTAAATGCGAATGTTGGCCTGTGGAGTGCCGCGCCGATGAACGCTGTATCCCTCGATAAAACCCTCGTCCTTCAGGATTTCAGCGAGCGATTCTTTCATCTTTGAGAGCGGCACCGGCACCGAATCGTGCCCCGCCATAATCGCGTTTCGGATACGGGTCAGCATATCCGATATTGGATCCGTTACTGGCATCTTTCGTCCTTCTAAATTACCAACTTGCCTTTCGAACGCCCGGAAGCAGACCCTTGAGCGCCATCTCGCGGAATGTAATGCGAGATAGCCCAAAGTGCCTGATGTAGCCGCGAGGCCTGCCAGTGGTCAGGTCGCGGTTGCGCACACGGTTCGGATTGGCGTCCCGGGGCAGCAGCGCAAGTTCGTCCCTTGCCTGCGCGCGCTCCTGCTGCGGTCTGCTCATGTCGCTTGCTATTGCCCGCAATTCCGCGCGCTTTGCCGCGTACCGTGCAACGGTCAACTTTCGCCGCTCGTTCTTGGCTTTTGAAGATTCCTTAGCCACTTTGCTCCTGCCTTTGCCTAGTCATGCCCGCGAAAAGGGCAGTCCGTCGAAAACTATGCCACCATCTGCCGCGACTCGGGGCGCACGAAAGGCATGCCCATCAGTTCGAGAAGCCGCAGCCCCTCGGCGTCCGATGGCGCTGTGGTCACGATTACGACCTGAAGCCCGCGAATGCGGTCAATCGAGTTGTAGTCTATTTCAGGGAATATCACCTGTTCGCGAATGCCCAGAGAGTAGTTGCCCCTGCCGTCGAAGGCATTGCGCGAAACGCCCTGGAAGTCGCGTATCCTCGGCAGTGAGGAACTGATCAGCCTGTCAACGAACTCGTACATGCGACGTCCGCGCAGTGTAACGCTCACGCCGATCGGCATTCCCTCGCGTATCTTGAAGCCTGCGATCGACTTCTTTGCGCGAGTCGTAACCGGCTTCTGCCCGGATATGGCAGTCAGGTCGCGCGTGGCATTCTCCAGCGCGCGAGCATTCGTCAGCGCCTCGCCCAGTCCGATGTTCAGGTTGACCTTGCTCAGGCGCGGCACCTGCATAGGGCTGGTGTAGCCGAACTCCTGAATCATCACAGGACTGATGTCGCTGCGTATTTTCTCTAGCATTCGGGGCGGTGCCTGAGGCGAAGCTGCCCCGTTTTCGTTCTGCGTACTCACTCGCCGTACCTCTTACTCGATAATTTCTCCACTCTTCTTGGAGACCCTCGCCTTGGTTCCGTCCGCCAGGCGTGTGTAGCCTACCCGCGTGGGTTCGTTGGTGGACGGGCAGATCAGCATCACGTTGTTGATCTTCACCGGCATTTCCTTCTGGATTATGCCGCCTTGTCGAACCCCTTGAGTGGGCTTTGTGTGTCGTAAGACAACGTTCACGCCCTCGACAAGCACCGTTCCGTTTTTCGGAAAGACCTGCTGGACGCGACCGGTCTTTCCGCGGTCCCGCCCCTTCTTGACAATTACCGTATCATCGGGTCGCAGTCGCGCGGTTTTCATAATCAAAGCACCTCCGGCGCGAGGGATACGATGCGCATGAAGTTCTTGTCTCTCAGTTCGCGCGCGACAGGTCCGAAGATGCGTGTTCCCCGGGGCATCTGGTCGTCGTTCACCAGCACCGCAGCGTTGTCGTCGAACTTAATGTGCGAACCGTCGGGCCGCCGATGACTCTTTGCCGTGCGGACGATGACCGCCCTGACTACCTCGCCCTTTCGCACGTTCGACGCCGGGGCGGCTTCCTTCACGGAAGCGACGATGATGTCGCCAAGCCATGCGTACTTTCTGCCGCTGCCACCGGGAACGCCGATGCAGCTTATCGTCTTCGCCCCCGAGTTGTCGGCAACTCGCAGGCGTGAATACTGCTGAATCATTGCTGTTCTGCCTCCGCTTCGTCGCTTGCGGAATCGTTTTCGTATGCGACTTTCGCGCTCACATCTGCCGGGACAGGTTCTGCTACCGCCTGCGCCTCCGCAATGATGTCGCTCTCGTCGTGAGCCGTGAGTTCTTCCGGCTGCACTTCGGCGATGTCCTCCCGCTGCAGGATGTCAACTACGCGCCAGCGCTTGGTCTTGGATAGCGGGCGACCTTCACGGATTCGCACGGTATCGCCCAACTTGCAGTTATTCTCAGGGTCATGCGCTACGAAGCGCGTCTCGCGTCTGACCGGCTTCTTGTAAACCCGGTGTGGGCTGCGCCACTCCACGGCGACAACAACGGTCTTGTCCATCTTGTCGCTTACTACCCTGCCGATTCTTACCTTGCGTCTGTCGTAACTCATACTGCGCCTGCGGCAAGCTCCCTTTCTCGTATCACCGTCTTAATGCGCGCGATGCGCCTCTTTGCCCTGCCGACTTCGTTCATGTCCGCCAACTGCATCGTCGCGGCACGAAATCTCAAGTTCATGAGCGCCCTGTGCGTGTCTTCAAGCTCGTCTTCAAGCTCATCGTCAGACAGCGCCCTGATGTCGTCTATCTCTGCCATTCCCTGCTACTCCGTAACTGTGAAGGAGGCTCTCCTCCATCCAGGCCTTCGCTCGATGAAAGGGTGTTAACTTCCACTCACTAAAAGCCCTGCCTGCTGACAATCGTCGTACCCATAGGCAACTTCGAGGACGCAAGTCGCAGAGCTTCCTTCGCCGTGTCCTCCGGCACGCCTGCGATCTCGAACAGCACTCTGCCCGGCTTCACTACCGCGACCCAGTGATCGACCGCACCCTTGCCGCTCCCCATGCGCGTCTCTGCCGCGCGAGCCGTGACCGACTTATCGGGGAATATGCGGATCCATATCTTGCCGCCCCTGCGCGCGTAGCGTGTCATCGCTCGCCTGGCAGCTTCGATCTGTCGGGAGGTGACCCATGCCGCTTCGGTTGACTTGATACCGAACTCGCCATAGTTCATGGTGCTTCCAGAGACCGCAAGACCCTTGCGCCGTCCTCTGTGATGATTGCGATATTTAACTCTCTTCGGTTGAAGCATTTGAAACCTCTTCTGTAGGTTCAGCGGCGGGTTCAGGCGCCGCGGGCGCTGCCGCAGCCCCGGGTGCCTCCGGCACAGGGGCTTGCGCCTCCGCTTCCGGCGACCCCGTGACTCTGACCTCGATAGGCGCTATGTCGGCCGGAGTGGCCTCTTCCTGTGGAGCCTGACGCGGCTCGGGTATGATGTCGCCCTTGTAAATCCACACCTTGATCCCGATGACCCCGAATTCGGTCGCGGCCTCGGCTATTGCATAGTCTATGTCCGCCCGCAGTGTGTGAAGCGGAACGCGCCCTTCCATCGCCTTCTCACGGCGGGCTATGTCGGCGCCTCCGAGCCTGCCGGATATAAGCACCTTGATGCCAAGCGCACCCGCTTGCATCGTTCTCAGTACGGTTTGCCGAATCGCTCGCCGGAATGCCACACGGCGCTCCAGCTGCTCCGCGATGTTGCGCCCGACTAGATAGGCGTCCAGTTCAGGCTGCCGAATCTCCTGAACGTTGAGGCGAGCCCGCCTTGCCGATCTCTGCTCCAACTCCTTTCGGAGTTCTTCAACGCGCTGCCCGCCACGTCCGATGACGATGCCGGGGCGCGCCGTATGGATCGTTATTATCACGTCGTTGCCGCGTTCGATCTCCACTCTGGAAATGCCAGCGTCCGGATAGCGAGACATAATGACGTCTCGCACCTCTACATCCTGCCTGACGAGGTCGCGGTACTCTTCGGGCTTCGACGCGAACCAGCGAGACTGCCAGTCCTTGCTGATGCCCAGTCTGAACCCTATGGGATGCGTCTTCTGACCCAACTTAGGAGACCTCCTCGTCAACTACAACGGTGATGTGGCTGTTACGCCGAATGATGCGAGTAATGCGGCCCCTGGCGCGCGCCCTGAAGCGCTTGGTGCGTGGTCCCTCATTCGCATAGATTTCGGTTATGCGGAGGTCCGAAGCCCCTGCCATCAGTTCATTCTCCGCGTTCGCGGCTGCGGACTGCACTACCTTGGCAACCCTTGCCGCGATCGGCGACGGCAGGAAGCGCAGCGCGTTCAGCGCCTCTTCCACGTTCATGCCGCGTATCATGTCAATTATGGGCTTTATCTTCTTAACGGAATAGCCCGTATTCTTTGCTACTGCGCTAGCCGGCATTTCTCAGACTCGCTATCATTCTTTTTCTAGTCCCTTCCCCCTTGATGGCGGAAGGTTAGGATGGGCTGAAAATCCTTCCCATCCTGTCCATCTACGTAAATTCCCTAACGCGCCCGCGTCGTCCGCTCCGACCGGGAGATATGCCCCCTGAATGTTCGTGTCGGCGCAAACTCGCCAAGCTTATGCCCGACCATATTCTCCGTTATGAACAGCGGCACATGTCGGCGGCCGTCATGCACGGCAATCGTCAGTCCCAGCATGTCGGGCATGATGGTTGACGCCCTTGACCATGTGCGAATAACGGTCCGGCTGCGGCTGTTCTGAGCCGCCGTGACCTTCTTCGCCAGCTTGGGATGAACATACGGCCCCTTCTTCGTTGACCTGGACATTCTTTTTCCTCTTGCTATCCATTGATTGAAGTCAGCCCGTTGTCGTGGTGAGTGCCATTTTGGACTGACTAAACTGACACACCGAAACACTGACGAACTAACTATTACCTCTGTCCCCTGCGCCGCACGATGAACTTGTCGGACGGCTTCTTTCGCTTGCGCGTGCGATAACCCAGAGCGGGCTTGCCCCAAGGGGTCTTCGGCCCCGGCATCCCGATGGGTGAGCGCCCCTCTCCTCCGCCGTGCGGATGGTCGCGCGGCGACATAACGGAACCTCGCACCTCTGGACGCCAGCCCATATTGCGCTTGCGTCCGGCCTTGCCCAACTTCACGTTCTTGTGGTCGAGGTTGCTGACCTGTCCGACGGTGGCCATGCACTCGCTGAGCACATTCCGCATCTCCCCCGACGGCAGTCGAAGCAGCGCGTATCTCCCTTCCTTCGCGAGGAGCTGCGCCGAGCCGCCTGCGCTTCGCACCATCTGGCCGCCTCTGCCCACCTTCATCTCGATGTTGTGGACCTGCGTACCTTCACGGATGGCGCGCAGCGGTAGCGCATTCCCCACTCGCTGTTCGGCGTTCTCGCCCGACTCAACCTTGTCTCCAACAGTAAGGCCGTCCGGCGCTAGTATGTAGCGCCATTCGCCGTCCGGATACTTGATAAGCGCTATGCGAGCGGAGCGATTCGGGTCATACTCGATGGAGGTTACCTCGCCCGGTATGCCGTGCTTGTCTCGCTTGAAGTCGATAACACGATACCGGCGCTTATGCCCGCCGCCACGGTGCCGCACGGTTATGCGCCCCGCAGAATTGCGCCCTGCATTCTTCTTCATAGGACGCACAAGCGACTTCTTGGGCTTGCGTGTGGTTATGTCATCCGAAGTGGACAACACCGCGCCGCGCTGCCCTGGGGTTCGTGGTTTCAGTGCTCTTAATGGCATCTTACACGCCCTCGCCTATACGCCTTCAAATATCGTTATTGTGTCGCCGGGCGCGAGCGTTACGATTGCCTTCTTTATCGCCTTCTTCTGTGAAAGGCGCGGCCCGTAACGCTTCGTCTTGCCCTTTCTGTTCATCGTATTCACCTTCGTAACCGTAACGCCGAAGGCTTCCTGCACAGCCCACTTAATCTGGTGCTTGGTCGCTGACCGGTGCACCTCGAACACGTACCGCCCTTCTTCCTGGAGGTCAGTGCTCTTTTCTGTGATTACAGGCTTCCTTAGAATCTCATAGGGATGCAAGTCCATTACTCTTCCTCCCATTCATCCGCCAGGACCATAGCAGCCTCGCGCTTTATGCGGACGAAGTAGCCGCCCCAAAGCTCTTCAGCCTTCCTCACCGCGTCAACAGTCATTACAACTCTCTTTGCGTTGAGCACATCCACTACGTTCAGTAGTTCCACTGGCAGAGTTCTCACCCTCGGGATGTTACGCGCCGCGCGCACAACGGCTTGGTCCATCTCGGCGCCGACCAGCAGTACTGAAGAATCGACTTCCAGGGCATTCAACGCCTGCACCAGCTGCTTAGTTTTGCCGTCTGCCAATTGGAACTCGTCCACTACGACGAGCTGCTCCTCCCTTGCCTTGTCAGAGAGAACTATCTTGATCGCCTGGCGCTTCATGCGCTTCGGAGTTCGCTGCCTGTAACTTCGTGGCGTAGGCCCGAAGACAACGCCGCCGCCGCGCCATTGCGGAGACCGGATAGAGCCTTGTCGCGCGCGTCCGGTGTACTTCTGCGGTCTCGGCTTGGCGCCGCCTCCCGCTACTTCTGAGCGTGTCTTCACCTTGGCGGTGCCCTGGCGCTTGTTCGCCAGCTGGCCCACCATCACCTGATGGAGCAGCGCGGCATTCAGCGGTGCGTCGAACACATCGTCTAACACCTCGACGCTGTCCACGACGGTGCCGCTCATGTTCCTTACGTCTAGCTTCACGATTTTCTCTCTTGTGTCGATAGTGTTCTTTTCAAAACCATTGCCGTTTGATTTCCATAAGCGAAGATGGCTTGGAGGCAAAAGTTACCTTTTGCCAGCTTTTCTGACCACAACAAGTCCGTTGCGCGCTCCGGGCACTGTGCCACGGACCAGCAGCAGGTTGCGCTCGGCATCCGCCATAACGACCTCCAGCCCGCGAGATGTCACCCTTTCGTCGCCCATGTGCCCTGCCATTCGCAGGCCCTTAATGACGCGCCCGGGCGTGCTTCCCGCGCCGACCGAGCCGGGTGCCCTGTGGCGGTCCGACTGGCCGTGCGTCTTGGGACCACCCCGGAAGTTGTACCTTCGTACCCCACCGGCGAATCCGCGTCCCTTCGACTTGCCTGTTACTTCTATGGCTTCGCCCGCCTCAAAGATGCTTGCATCCAGAGTCTCGCCAAGTTCTACTTCCGTAACATCGTCCACACCCACCTCTCGAAGGTGGCGGAACAACTGCTGTCCGCTTCGCTTCAGGTGTCCGGCGCGCGGCTTGTTCAAGCGCTTCACCGGCTCGAAGCCGAGCTGAACACTCTCATAGCCGTCGTTGTCAATTGTCTTTACCTGAGTAACCGTGCAGGGCCCCACTTCAAGGGCGGTAACGCAATCGGCGCGCCCATCCTCGTGAAAGACCTGCGTGGTGCCTATCTTCTTGCCTATCAGCGCATGAACCGTCATAGTCGTTCTCTTCAGCTGGGCCAGGATTCTTGCCCGCTCTGTCTGTTCTTGTTGTTGCTGGTTAGAGTTTGATTGAAATATCAACGCCCGCCGGCACATTCAGTCGCGTCAGCGAGTCGATAGTCTTCGAGGTCGGTTCGAGTATGTCAATGAGCCTGTTGTGCGTGCGCAGCTCGAAATGTTCCCTGGAGTTCTTGTCTATGTGCGGCCCTCGTATGACGCAGAACCGCTTGATAGCAGTCGGTAGAGGCACGGGGCCGGAAACTCGCGCTCCGGTGCGCTCGGCAGCCTCAACTATCTGTCCCGCAGACTGGTCAAGCAGCCTGTGGTCGAAGGCCTTCAGAATGATGCGTATCTTTTGGCTGTTGGCTGTAACCATATTTCGCTTCTACCAACTCCCGTGTTATCTATGCCGCTGGAACCTGTGATGTGGAAGACCTGCTGGCTCTTATACGGTCAGCATTCCTTCCGGTGCGGGTTCGTAATTCTCGAACTCCATGTTGTAGCTTGCGCGCCCCTGAGTGAGGGAGCGTATCGCGTTTGCGTAGCCAAAGCTCTCGCCCAGAGGGATTGCGGCTTTGACCACCTGAATCTCACCCTGACCTTCGATGTTGCGTATGGCGGCGCGTCGGCGTCCGAGGTCGCCCAGAACTTCACCCAAAAATTCGCCCGGAGTAACTACCTCCAGGCTCATGATGGGTTCCAGTAGCAGAGGACGCGCCTTGCTGACCGCATCCTTCGCCGCCATCGAACCGGCAATCTGGAAGGCGACTTGAGACGAGTCAACCTCGTGCGAACTGCCGTCAACCATCGACACCTTTATGTCGATCATCTGGAACCCCGACAGAGGACCCGTTTTAAGGGCCTCTCGAATCCCAGATTCTGCTGAGGGGATGAACTCACGTGGAATCGCCCCGCCAGTGATCTTGTCCTCGACCACGATGCCGGACCCACTCTCGCCGGGTTCCATCTCTACGACTACGTGACCGAACTGACCGTGGCCGCCAGTCTGCCTGACGAATCGCCCGACGCCGCCAGCAGCCCTTCTGATCGTCTCACGATAAGCCACGCGAGGCTGACCAATATTGCCGTCCACATTGAACTCGCGCTTCATCCTGTCAACCAATATCTCCAGGTGAAGCTCGCCCATGCCGGACATAATCGTCTGACCGGTCTCGTCATCGTAGTTAATCTTGAATGTAGGATCCTCGTCCGACAGCTTGACCAGCGCGTCCGACAGCTTATCCTGGTCGGCGCGGGAACGAGGCTCGATTGCGACCGAGATGACTGGCTCCGGGAAGCTGATCGTTTCCAGCACAATAGGATCGTCCTGTGTGCAGATCGTGTCGCCCGTCGCCGTGAACTTCAGGCCCACTGCTGCCGCAATCTGCCCGGCATGCACCTCTTCCATGTCCTCGCGGTGCTGCGCGTGCATCTGGACGATACGGCCCAGCCGTTCGCGCCTGCGGTTCGTCGAATTGTACACCGAGGAACCCGAGGCGGCAGTACCGGAATAGACCCTGAAATACACCAGGCGCCCGATATAAGGATCGGAAACCGTTTTGAACGCCAGCGCAGAGAACGGCTCATGGGGATCGGGACAACGCACAACCTCTTCGTCTGAGGCGATGGCTGTGCCGGTTACTGGGGGAACGTCGAGAGGGGAGGGGAGGTATTCGCAGATTGCGTCTATGAGGGGTTGGATGCCCTTCGTTCGGAGAGCTGTGCCACAGAATACAGGCACAATACTATATCCGATAGTTGCCTTTCGCAGCGCATCCTTAATTTCCTGGTTGGTTATCTCTTCCTCTTCAAGGTACTTGAAAAGAAGATCATCGTCGGTTTCGGCTATCTTCTCTATCATCATGCCGCGATAGTTCAGATAATCTTCGATAAACTCTTCGGGTACAGGGCCTTCCTTCGGTATTTCCACGCCTTCTTCCGCCCAAGTCCAAGATTTACCCTCGATGAGGTCGATAACGCCCACGAAATCGTCCTCTTGTCCTATGGGAATCTGCACAGCGATCGGATTCGCCTGCAACCTGTGGGATATGGAATCAATGGTACGGTTGAAGTCGGCGCCTACGCGGTCCATCTTGTTCACGAAGCAGATGCGCGGCACATTGTACTTGTCAGCCTGCCGCCAGACCGTCTCCGATTGAGGCTGAACTCCCGCGACTGCGTCGAATACTACTACGCCGCCGTCCAGGATACGCAGGCTGCGCTCCACCTCTGCGGTGAAGTCCACATGCCCGGGCGTGTCGATGATGTTGATGGTATGGTCGCCCCATTCCGTAGTGGTGGCAGCGGACGTGATGGTGATGCCGCGCTCGCGTTCCTGCGCCATCCAGTCCATCGCTGTGGTGCCGTCATCCACGCCGCCGATCTTGCGAATGCGCCCCGTGAAGTACAGTACGCGCTCCGTCACCGTCGTCTTGCCGGCATCAATGTGGGCTATGAACCCTATGTTTCTTGTCTTTTCGAGACTCTGCAAAGTTGCAGGCATGCTCTATCTTTTCCTAGTTGCCCTGTCGGGCTTGGCCCATCGCCCTTCGCTTATGAAAGCCCTTTCGGAGAACTCGTTCCGCGTGAGCTTGTCGAAGCACGACCGCCATTCCGGTAAACCTGATTTTCGGTCTTACCACCTGTAATGGGCGAAGGCTCGATTCGCCTCCGCCATCCTGTGCGCTTCTTCCCTGCGACGAACTGCGGGCCCCTGATTGCGTGCCGCCTCCAGCAACTGTCCTGCGAGGCTCTCATGCATCGGCCTGCTGCCGCGTGCGCGCGCCGCCGTAATAATCCAGCGCATGGCAAGTGCCATGCGCCGGGATGGTCGAACTTCTGTCGGGACCTGGTAGGTCGCGCCACCGACTCGGCGCGACTTCACCTCGAGCATTGGCATCGTATTTCGAATTGCCTGCTCGAACACCTCCAGCCCCGGTCGGTTCGCTTCCTGCTCCACGAGGTCAAGCGCGTTATACACGATGCGCTGCGCAACGGTCTTCTTCCCGCTCCACATTACTCTGTTGATGAACTGGCTCAGTTCCACACTGCCATACTTGATGTCAGGCGGTGGAGTTCGTACCTCGGCCCTTCTGCGACGCGCCATATCTAAATCTCTCTTACCCTGTCCATCCCATTGATCGAAGTTTGCTCAGAATCGAAACGTGGAACTTAGTTCCTCTTGCTGCCGTACTTGCTGCGACCACGCTTGCGCCCGTCAACGCCGGATGTGTCCAGCGCCCCGCGCACGATGTGGTAGCGAACACCCGGGAGATCCTTCACACGACCGCCGCGGATGAGCACCACCGAGTGCTCTTGCAGATTGTGTCCCTCACCCGGAATGTACGCCGTAACTTCCATCCCGTTCGTCAGGCGTACCCTCGCAACCTTGCGAAGCGCCGAGTTGGGCTTCTTTGGCGTCTGTGTACGCACCTGGGTGCATACGCCCCGCTTCTGGGGCGACCCCGAGTCACGCCTTCCCCTATTCCTAAGTGAGTTGAACGAAAACCTCAGCGCGGGAGCCTTGTCCTTCTTTCGCTTAGCCTTTCGTCCCTTTCGTACCAACTGGTTCACAGTGGGCATAGTTTTCCCCAATCACTACATTCTGAGTGGAAATGCACAACGCAAAATCAGCACGAACAAAAAGGTCGTACAAACGGGTATTTTACATTCCACCTTGAACTCATGTCAACCTTTGTTAAGCTAGAATGCGGGTTCTCAAGCACTCTGAATGCTATTCTAGGGAAGGCATTAGATTTCACGAATAGTAGGTATTCGCAAAGGATATTAATGCTGGCTTAACTGGCATTCCTTTAGATGTCTGCGCCGTTGTCCCAGCATTCACAGAAATTCCCACTTCCGTTTATGATATGTCCATGCGAATTACTCTGATTGCCGCGCTCGTGACTCTGTTCTTGCTGGCGACTGCCTGTGGACCCGAGGCCGAACAAACTCCTACGCCGACGCCCACATCCACGCCTTTGCCCACACCTGCGCCACTGCCGACTGCGACTCCATTGCCACGTCCGACTTATACACCGGCGCCAAGTCCTACTTCGACCGCCATGGCGACTCGCACCAGTCCTGCCGATGTCTCGGAGCGCGAGCCGGGGAAGAGCGAACCGGCTGAGCCTGAAGCAGTCGCACTTGTAGCTCAAGCAATCGCAGCAATGAGGCAAGCCGAGTCTTTTCACGCTGAGGTGGACGCCGCCTTCAAGGTCGTGCAGACAGAGGCGAGCTTCAAGATGGACGAAGAGACCTTCGGCACGGAGTTCCCGATCCGTTTCAGCGGCAACTTCCTATTGCCCGACCGGGCAGACGGGAAGCTGCAATTCGCGCTGGGGCTGGCGCTGCTGGAACTGGATATCGTAACGATTGGCGAGCAGGCTTATATCACCAACCCTGAGACCGGCGTGTGGGAGCAGTACCCCCTGTTCCTGACCGGTCTGCCCGACCCCTACGACCTTGTGCTGCCTCCCGCTGACACCTCACGATACAGCGACTTTGAAATGGTCAAGGAGCAGACCATCGATGGTGTGCAGACGCAGCACATCAGGGGGCTATTGCGGGCCACCGTGCTGGGCAGTTCCTACGCAGGCCTATTCACTGACATGTGGATAGGTAAGGAGGACGGTCTTCTGCGCCGCCTGTCCGTATCTGGAAAGGCCGAGGTCGAGGAAGAGGACACGGCAGGACTGGCGGCCGGCGTACTCGACATCGGCGGCGAAGCCGAGTTCATCATGACCATCACCTACACCAACTTCAACCAGCCCGTTGTTATAGAGCCGCCGATTCCCTAAGACCCGCCACCAACATCCTATCCATCCTGTCTATCGATGTCAGTTACAGCGGCGAAATCGGACTCGCCGGTGGCGTCAGCCCGCGCCCGCCGCCGTATATCACGCGCGGCCTGAACAGTCGGTTGTCGTCGTGCTGCTCCAGCACATGCGCCACATTCCCCGCCGTTCGAGACGCGAGAAATATCGGTGTGTACAGCGGAATCGGTATCCCCAGCAGGTAGTAAAGCAGACCGATAGGATAGTCAGTATTGGGATACAACCCCTTCTCTCTGTACATCACATTTTCAACGGTCGAGTAGATCGAAGCCAGAGATTCACCTTCAGGAATCCTGCTTGCCAGCTTCGGTATGTAGTCCATAAGGAAGCGTGCGCGGGGGTCGTACTTCCGCATATAGACACGGTGACCGAATCCCATGATGCGCTCGCGCCGCTCCAGCTTGCCCATCGTGTAGTCCTCGGCGTGGCCGGGCCCGCCTGTGCCGTTGATGTCCATCAGGAACTCGATTGCCGCTTCGTTCGCGCCGCCGTGCAGTGGCCCCTTCAGCGACGCCACCGCGCCGACCATTGCGCCATACATATCGGACAGCGTAGATGCGATCACCCGCGCGGCGAATGTCGAGTTCGGCATCTCGTGCTCGATGTAGCACATGTGAATGCGGTCGAAAGCATCCAGCGACTCCGCATCCGGCTTCTCTCCGCGCAGCATGTACAGGAAGTTCTCCATGTAAGGAAGGTCGGGATTGGGACGCACGATAGGCATGTCGTTCAAGGCGCGGTACGAATTGACCACCAGGGTCGGCGTCTGCGCCAGCAGCTTTATGCCCTTCTCAAGGTTTGCCTCGTGCGAGTTGTCGTGCAGCAGATCCGGGTCCTCATAGCCGGCCAGGAACGAAAGTCCCGTCCGCAGCGCGTCCATCGCCACTGTCGATTTCGGCATAAGCTCGAACAGGCGATAAAGCTCTTCCGGCACCTCTGCCTCAGCCACAAGCCTGTCGCAGAACGCTTTCGCCCGCTCCGGCGTCGGCAGTTCACCGTAAATCACGAGATACGCCACATCTGTATAGCAAAGATTCTGCGCCAGCTCGATCAGATCATAGCCGCGCACAAGAATCTGCTCGATGTCCACATCAAGGTATGAAACTGAAGTCTCCGTAGCAATCACGCCCTCAAGTCCAGGGCTGTAATCGGGTGTCGTCATTGTCGTTCTCCTGTCAATTATTGCTAGTTCTGCCTATCCATGTACGCCCTGTCACCACTAAGCGCCAATGCGCTGTCAACATCCGCATAGGCATCGTAATCAATGAGTTCGTACAACTCCGCCCTCGTCTGCATCCTCGGCAGCCATGCCTTCTGTGTGCCGGAGCGCTTGAGATCCGTCAGCAGATCCTCGGTCGTCTTGGCGGCTGCCCGCAGCGTGCTCACCGGGAATATCACGATGTTGTATCCAAGTTCCGCGAATTCGTCCACCGTCAGATACGGAGACTTGCCGAACTCCGTCATGTTCGCCAATAAGTCGCCGCCCACGGCGTCCGCGTACATCCTGAACTCGTCGAGCGATTGCATCGCCTCCGGGAAGATGATGTCCGCGCCAGCCTCCTTGCACAGCCGCCCGCGCTCGATGGCAGCCTCCATACCTTCGATTGCGCGCACATCGGTGCGCGCGATAATCAGCATGTCCTTGCGCGCCTGCGCCGCCGCCGCTATCTTCTCCACGAAAGCGTCAGTCGAAACGACCGTCTTGCCGTCCAGATGACCGCACCGCTTCGGCAGCACCTGGTCCTCTATCTGTATCGCCGCCGCGCCCGCAGTCTCAAGCTCCCTCACCGTGCGAATGACGTTGATAGCCTCGCCGAAACCTGTATCGGCGTCCACGATGAACGGAAGATCTGAAGCCCGCACCATCCAGCGCACCGCGTCCGTAAGCTCATCAAGAGTGAACAGGCCGATGTCCGGTATCCCAAGGCTCGCCGAAAACGCGGCGCCGGAGAAGTACAGCGCATCGAAGCCCACTTTGCGAGCTATCATCGCCGTCATTGGATTGAACACGCCCGGCACGCTCAGCGGCTCGCCCGAGTCCAGCAGTTCCCGCAGCCTTACAGCGGGGCTCTGCTCCGATGCCGGCTCCAGCA
Source organism: Dehalococcoidia bacterium (assembly GCA_965203955.1). GTDB lineage: Bacteria > Chloroflexota > Dehalococcoidia > Lucifugimonadales > JADFKI01 > Bin90. The sequence continues at coordinate 2,348,411 of OZ241923.1, forward strand.
TCCAAGTCATATTCGCATCGCCTCCATAAGCTCGGACAGACTCGGCTGCTCGTCGATATGCCACACAAGATCGATCACACGCTGAGCCTGCTCATCGGTCCACACATCCTCCACATTCAGCAAGAACTTCTGCTCGACTTCAGCGTCGCTCATCTTGTTCATCGCATGTCCGCGCGGGAAGCTTACCTCGCGCGACAGTGTTCCTCCGTCCTTGGTCTTGATGGTGATGCGGTTCGGGATACCCTCAGGATACCCTGCCGTCAGGTCGTCGTCCTCCTCCAGCGTCGTCTTGCCCAGCAGCGACTTGATGTCTGCGCTGTCCAGCATCTGCTGCGAGAACGAGTGCTTCGTTACCGTGCCGTCCAGCAGCGCCGCCGCCACGATATACATCAGCGAGTGGTCGGCGGTCTCCCGTGTCTTGGGCGCCCACTTCTCCGGGTCCTTGGCGATAATCTCATAAGACACCTTGAATGTGTCCAGGTGAATCGAGTCTATGAGATTGATGTCGCCGCCAAGTTCGTCTCGTAGTTCAACTGCCGCATCGACCGCGCTCTGAGCGTGGTACTCAACGGGCCACTTCTTGATGTAGGTGTCCTGAATGCGCGTGGGTGCCGCGCCGTCGGTGACAGACTTCAATGCCGCCTCGTCGAACGGCTGTCCCCCTAATAGTTGGGCAAAGAAACCCATCTCGCCTGCGAATGGCTGGTATGGCCCCGTCAGCCCCCTCTGCGACACCAGGCTAGCGAACACCGCGTTACGCACCGAGTTCGCCGCAGCCGCCCCCTTCCACATGGAAAGCTCGCCCGCCCGGGTCTGGCGCATCGACGCATGCGGCACGCTTGCAATCGAAATCGTGTGCTCGATCTGCTCCGCCGACTGCCCCAGCAGCCTGCCCGCGCCGCACGCCGCGCCGATGCCCGTATAAACCACATGGTCCCACTGGTGAGCGCGCACGCTCGCAGCGTCGCACAGGTTCACCGAAACTTCGTATGCGGCCGCGGTCGCTGTGAAGATGTCCCGAACTGGCTTACCACCCCACTCGCACAGCGCCATAATCCCGGGAATCATGTCGCTCGGATGCAGCGGCTCCAGCGACAGGTACGTGTCATTGAAGTCGAGATACCGCGTCATCAGCCCGTTAGCGAAGGTCGCTGCCTCCGGCGTAACCCGCACCGGCGCCCCCCACACAGTCGCCCCGCGCGCCTGCTCGAAGTCATACGCATACGTGCGCGCCGCCTTCGGAGCATCCTCCGAAAACGCTGCCATGCTGACCCCGATGCTGTCCAGGATGCGCCGCTTCACCTCATGCACCGACTCCGGCGGCACATCCTCATAACGCAGTCCTTCAGAGTACTCCGCGAACATCCTGCTGAATTTGTCTGACATCTTCCGTCCTTTATCTAAATGTGGGGAAACCAAGCAGCACAATCATATAGACGCCTTGCCGCGCTTTCAACTAGATCAGCCCGTCTCTCAGTATGCTCCGCGCAATCACCAGCCGCTGTATCTCGGATGTCCCCTCGTATATCTCGGTGACCTTAGCGTCACGATAGTATCGCTCCGCAGGCGTTGGCGCGAGGTATCCCGATCCGCCGTGCATCTGCACTGACTTGTCCGCAGCCTCCACCGCCACGCGCGATGCGAACAGCTTCGCCATCGACGCCTCCTTCACGATTGGAAGCCCTTCGTCTCTCAATGTCGCCACACGCATTACCAGCAGGCGCGCCGCATCTATCTGCGTCGCCATGTCCGCAATCATCCACTGGATCGCCTGCAGCTCCGCAAGCTTCCCGCCGAATGCCTCTCGCTGCTTTACGTGGCTGACTGCAGCCTCGTATGCTGCCTGTGCTATTCCCACGCACTGCGCCGCGATGGATATGCGGCTGGAGTTAAGCACATGCATCGTCTCGCGGAATCCCTCGCCCTCCGCGCCCATGCGGTTCTCCTCGGACACCGCGCAGTCCTCGAACACCACCTCCGCAATGGATGAGGCGCGCATCCCCATCTTGCCCTTCAGTGGATTGGTGCTCAGACCTTCGCTGTCGCCCTCAAGTATCAGCGCGTTGATGCCTCGTGTTTTCAGGCTGAGATCGTGAGAAGCCAGCACCACGAATACCGATGCTTCAGGCGCATTCGTGATAAAAGTCTTGCTGCCGTTCAGCAGGTAGCTTCCGTTAGACCGCTTCGCCAGTGTGCGCATCGCTCCCGCATCGCTGCCGGAGCCGGGCTCGGTTAGCGCGAATGCCCCAATATGCTCACCACTGGACAGCTTCGGCAGGAATTGACGCTTCTGGCCCTCGGTGCCCCACATGTTGATGAACTGCGCGCACAACGAAAGATGCGCGATATACGACGTGCTAGTCGCCGCGCACGCCCGCGCGATCTCCTCCACCGCAATCGCAAGCTGCCGGAACGTGCCGCCGCTGCCGCCATACTCCTCATCAATCGTCATTCCGAGCAGCCCAAGACCGGCCAGTCCACTGAAGTTGTCGTGCGGAAAATCTCCGCTCTCGTCGTATCTTGCGGCGCGCGGCGCGATCTCGCTGTCCGCAAAATCCCGCACCGTGTTCTTCAGCAGCAGTTCATCCTCACCCAGAATGTAACCCGACATTTGCCTACCTCTATCTTTCTAAGCCCATCATGGTTCTACATCGACGTCAGTTGAGTTTCAGGTTCGTATCAATTGCCTTTCGCACCGCGTCTATTGCATCGCCGTACTTCAGGCCAATCTGCGCCGTGCCACCGCCCTTGTAGCCGCCATACACGGCGTACCCCGCTTGCAGCCAGAAGCAATCCACGCCCTCAAAACCCGCATCCGCAAGCCACACAAGCTGATGCGGTAGAGGAGCAAGCATCTCGCTGGGTTCGGGGTGCCTGAAAATGTTCCATTTCTCTTCGACGAATCTGTCGAACAGTGAGGTACTGCCTGTGCGGTCCATTGACTGCTGCCTGCTTATGCTGTCGTAGGTGTCTGCGAACAGGCTGACACCCTCGATACGCATCGGCTGCACACAGTCTATCAGCATCAGGGCGCCACCATCACTCAACCGGCTGTATGCTTCACGGAATAGTGCTTGCTTGCCGTCGTCCGTCAGGTGATGCACGACCAGCGATGACACCACGCAGTCCGCGCCGTCCAGTTCACCACGCCACTCATCCGACTCGAGCGCGAATGGACGCACATCCACGCGGCTGCCGAACGGCTTCAGCAGTGCTCCCGCGTGTTTCCGCATCGAGTCGGATCCGTCCAGCGCCAGCGCCTTAGCATTCGGAAACGCGGTTAGCGCAGCATACTCCAGCACTCCCTCCCCGCATCCCAGATCCACAATGCGAAAGGCATCATCCTTGCCGAACGGCAGCAGGCAAAGCAATGTCGCCAGCTGCTCTTCCCGCCTCGGCACGGCAACCTCTGCCAGCGCCCTATACACCGCCGAGTCTTCCTCACCCCAATTATTCATCCTGTCCATCCTGTCTATCGATGTGAGTTTTCGTTCTGAGCCGCACCGACAGCACCGGCGGAATATCATTGAACATCAGCCAGCCGAACCTGTTCCTCTCCGGCATATCCTCTGGAAACACCGGCTCTTCCAGCGCGTCCACGACGAACCCGACCTTGAAGAAAACCCCAAGCAGCGCGCTCAACGGCCTGTGGAAATAGTTTTGCGCCAACGGCTGCCCACGCATCGCCAGCCCCTTGTGTCTATGCGGCTCGATGTACCGCGTGACGCTCACCGACCACCGCTCGACAATCTCGCCGTCTCTATCCTCCTGCTCCATCGTTTGCCTGAATCCCTCAGTCGAGTTGAAGCACGGGTGCATGACCGAAAACACGAAGCGACCGTCAGGTTTCAGTAGTCGCCTAACCGCTCTCGCAATCGGTTCAATACTGGCGATGTCCATCAGCGCCATAGTGCATACCACGGCATTAAACCCGGACTCTCCAAGCGCGAGCATCGCCGCCCCGTCGGTCGCGTCAACCACACCATAGCGTAGCCGTTCAGCATACTCGGCATTCGCAGGCGTCCGTTGCCGCGCGTTCTCGATCATTCGCGGCGCGGCGTCCACTGCAGCGACCTCGCAGCCCAGCGAAGCCATCTTCCGCGCGAACTGTCCGTTGCCGCAAGCAATGTCCAGCACGCGCTCTCCCGCACTCAATGACAGCAGCCCCAGTTGCGTAGGCTCGATCAGGAACTTATGGAACTCATTGCCCTCGCCCATCCGCTCGTTCCAGAAATCGGCGTTCTGTTCCCATATATCGACCGTCTCTTGTTCCAGCGACGCAAAGTCAACCATGTCTGCCTCCGTCCCCGAATTATACTGCAACGCATCCTATCCCGCGCATTCTGTTAAGGGTGGGATAATCGCCGCAACCCTGCCCCCTCCCCGTACTGTAAACCCTGTTAGCCCAACCCCGTTCGCCCTGAGCCTGGCCTGAGCCTGGCCTGAGCTTGCCGAATGGGCCTGTCGAAAGGCGCTGACCAACTGAAAGACTGGCCGACTCCACCCCTTGACAAACCAAACATTCGTGCGTATCATAGAAGTCATTTAGCACAAACATTCGCTATGACAGTCCCCTCTCCCCGCGCGAAAGGGTTAGGGTGAGGGGAAGGGATACTTCCAGCCCATTCTGTGCCTCTTGTGGCTATCAGACTCAAAACCCAGAACTCAAAACCATGAACTCACAACCCACAACTGAACAACCCGACTTCACCGAATCGGTCCAGGCCGTCATCGTCGAACAGACCGACAACGGCAGAACCATCGTCGAATTCCTCATCTCCGCAGTGAACGGAGAGTTCCCCGACTTCCAGCCCTGCCACAAGCTCGAAGCCGCAAGACTGCTCGAAAAGTTCGGCTACGGCCGGCTCCCTCAATCCGTGGGCGCGCTCACCAACAACCTCAACCTGCCAGAACCCACAAGACGAGAGCGCAGAGACTCCCGCAGAGCCGACAGGCGCATACACTCCGAACTCGCCCAGATAGTCTCCGAACAGACCGCCAACGGCAGAACCATCGTAACCTTCCTCGTGCAAGCTATGGAAGGCGAACTCACGGACTTCAAGCCCTGCCACAGAATGTCAGCCGCAAAGGAACTCCTCGACAGAGGCTCCCAGCGCGCCATCGTCGAGGAAGAGCAGGAGCCTGAAGAGTCGGAGTCTGAACGGGAAGAGCGCGAAGAGCGGGAGCGACGAGAGCGGGAGCGCGAAGAGCACATCGAGTTCAGCCTGCACGGTCCGGTGTACTACGAGACATACCCCTGGCCCTGCGTCTGCGAGTACAGGGAGCGCGACTGTGATGGCAACGATCTGAGCGGCGAGAAGCTGGAAGAAGCCCTGACCAAGCCCCCCGCGAGAAGGCTGCTCATACGCTACGACGACACGCTCGAAGCCTTCAAGGAGCGCTACCGCGACTACCTTGCCCGTCGCAATGCCCGCTTCCCGGACGACCCCGTGAAGTTCGACCGCATCCGCTGGAAAAGACGCAACCGCGACCCCTAGCCCAGCAACCCCTATCCCACAAGGATGGGCATAATTGCCACAACCCTGCCCCTCTCCCAGAGGGAGAGGGTTAGAGCCAGAGGGTTAGAGCCAGTCCTGAGCCTGCCGAATGAGTGAGGGGAGATGACAGAATTATGCCAGGGCATAATTCTGTAACCTATGCTTGACATATCATGTCCTCGCTCATTAGAATGAACACAAGTTCTATGCAATGTCTATCTGAACATCCATATTGTGACATTGATGCTAGTTTCAACATATTCTCAGATTCAGTGCAGCGACTACCGTGATTTCCTGCGATCGCTCGACAGAAACTCAGTTGATCTCGTGCTCACCGACCCGCCCTACGCCGTCAGCAGAAAGACCGGCTTTTCCAGCGTAAAGAACGGCGTGCAGCGCTTCGCCGTCTCAATGGACTTCGGGGAGTGGGACCATCAGCAGATAGACCTCGTGGCATTTGCCGATGAGACCTACCGAGTAATGAGGCGTGGCGGAACTGTAATCGTCTGGTACGACCTATGGAAGATCAGCCATGTGTATGACGCGCTCGCAGGTGCCGGCTTCAAGATGCTGCGCCTCATCGTCTGGAATAAGACGAACCCCGTGCCTTTGAACAGCAGATGCACCTACCTGTCCAACAGCAGGGAAATGGCCGTTGTGGGAGTCAAGGGTGGGAGCCCTACCTTTAACGGCGCATACGACAGCGGTAACTACTCGTACCCTATACCAAGGCATGGTGGGAAGCGCATCCATCCCACTCAGAAGCCGCTAGATCTATTCCGCGAACTCGTCCGAAAGCACAGCAGTCCCGGCGACCTGATAATTGATCCCTTCCTCGGCGGCGGCACCACGGCGGTCGCTGCGTTGCAGGAGGAAAGGTTATTCGCCGGCTGCGACATTGATGAATCCTACGCGCAAGCGGCTGAAATCCGCCTGCGCCAACTCACCTGACATGGTAGATTGATAAAATGCAATATCCTTTCTATCCTGTGCATCCTGTCAGATGAAGTTATGACCCAACGCATCGTCTCCGGCGCGCCCCACGAATTCGACCACTCGCTGGACACCAGCCTTCGTCCCCGTCGCATTGTGGACTACATTGGTCAGGACTCGGTCAAGGGCCTGCTTGCAATCAGCATCCAGGCGGCGCAGCAGCGCGGCGAGCCGCTCGACCATGTGCTGCTCTACGGTCCTCCCGGTCTCGGAAAGACCACCCTCGCCAACATCATGGCCTTCGAGATGGGTGTCAATATCAAGACTACATCGGGCCCCGCAATCGAGCGTCCCGGCGACATGGTGGCAACACTCACGCAGATGCAGGAAGGTGACATCTTGTTCATTGACGAGATTCACCGGCTTGGCCGCGTCGTTGAGGAGGTGCTGTATCCCGCGATGGAGGACTACTTCGTGTCATGGGTCATTGACAAGGGGCTCAAGGCGCGCAGCATGAACCTGTCCATCAAGCCGTTCACGCTAATCGGCGCGACTACCCGCTACGGCATGCTAAGCCCGCCCCTGCGTGACCGATTCGGCAACATCCACCGCCTCGACTTCTACGACGAGGAGGCGATGGCAACAATTGTCGAACGCTCGGCGCGCATTCTCGAAATAGACACCGAAGAGCAGGGAATATCTGAAGTCGCGCGCCGTGCGAGAGGCACACCGCGCATAGCAAACCGCCTGCTGCGTCGCGTCCGCGACTACGCGCAGGTCATCGGCGACGGCATCATCACCGGCGAGCTTGCGAGAACTGCGCTTAAGCAACTGGAAGTCGATGAGCGTGGACTAGACGGCACCGACGCCCGCATGCTGAAGTCAATCATCGAAAAATTCGACGGCGGACCCGTCGGACTGGACACCATCGCCGCGTCCATCAGCGAAGACTCCGACACCATAGAGGACGTGTACGAGCCATACCTCCTGCAACTCGGCTTCTTGGACAAGACCCCACGAGGCCGGGTAGCCACCCGCCGCGCCTATCAACACTTCGGAAAGCCATATACGAAAGACATACCCAATTCCGCGCAGCCAACCCTATTCCCTCAGGCGGAAGCTCCCGATAAGATTCAGTGAGAAAAGAGCGACGCGAGGATTATCCTTGGAGAGGACAAAAGTCTCCCTCACCGCCGCGGCAGTCGCTCATATCCTCGCTTGGGCAGCTACCATATTCTTTCTGTTCGGTCCCGCTTATAGCGGCAACACAGGCGACACGGCCACACTCGTCGAAGTCAACGGACTTTGGGCGGCGCTGCTTCTGGTCATTCCGGTAGCCCTAACCGCAGTCACCCTGATTGCGTCGCTCCCCAACGCGCCTCGTCCCCGCCTCATGCTTACCCTTCGCTGGGCAACCTGCGTCCTACTTCTCTTTTTCTGCGCGGTCAGTATCCTCTCAATTGGCGCCTTCTATCTCCCTTCCGCCATCGCAACGTTGGTGGCGGCGGCTATGCGACGTACATAATCGCACATCTGGAGCGATACGTTTAAGGCGGAAAACTACTTTGGCATTAACTAACACTGGATTCCAGCGAGGTGTATAATATGGCAGACTACGAAGCTTTCAAAAACGTTATCCACGAAGTGCTCCAAAATGCGGGCCAACCTTTGACTTGGACAGATATCAAGGTCGAAGCTGACTTGCCGCAGAAAGTTCCTAACAATCAGTGGGTTCATAGAATGGAGCAAGATATTGGGTTAGTCAGGGAAAGAACCGGCAATCGCATTTTGTGGAAATTGAACTAGGAGACAATCAGTTAATGACAACACAGCAATTCGAGGCGTTAGAAGTTCCTACGAGCCAACTTGCGGTGTCACCAATAAACGTACGCAGAAATGTTGGCGACATTTCCGAATTGGCAGACTCAATTCGAGAACAGGGCATACTGGAACCCCTTATCGTGCGTCCTACTTCTGACGACAACTATGAGGTCATCATAGGCTCTCGCAGATTGGCGGCGGCATCTGAACTTGGAATGGAAGTTGTTCCTGTCGTAGTTCAGCGGATTACCGATGCGGAAGCCGTAATACGATCCCTTGTGGAGAATCTGCAACGGGGTGAACTATCCCTTGATGAGCGTGTCGAAGCATACAAGCTCATTGAACAAGTAGATGACAGGATTACGGACAGAGGGGAATTGGCAAGAACTGTCGGAATACGGCGAAATAGAATTGAGAGGGATTTCGACGCGTATGAAGCGATGACCATACTTCGTCCTAGGGGTGTTGATGTAGTTAGCCGTTTGCCTCCCTCAACTCCGCAGCGCAGAAGCGGCGAAGCGATACCAGAACGTCATGCCACGCTGCTGGAACAGGCTATGTCTGCTGTAAGGGGAATAATCCCCGAAGAAAAAATTGATGAAACTTACGCGGAACTTGCCAAAGCGATAGCTCCCTTGGACCAAGACAGGGCAAGGCGACTTCTTGATAACTTCAAGATGTTTCCCGACAGACCTACATCAGAGATAGAGTCTATGACACTATCCACCGTTCAGAGGGAGATCACACTGCCTGCTGACACAGCAAGACAACTTCAGGAGATGGCCGAAGAGCAGGGCGCGAGAGACTGGACTGACATGATTCCTCAATTGGTTGAGGTTCAGCGCGAAGCGCCGCCTTCAATCTCTCAACCGTCCATACCTGACGACCAAATCGCTTCCGAACCTGAGTCGGTAGGACCCACCACCGACAGACAAGGAACACTCCTTTGGAATGAGGTGGCGAATAACGAAAGCGAAACTGGAATTGTAGCGAAGCCCTCTAGGTATAGAGGGGTTGAACTGCCTCAAGATCCTGTTGTAGTTCAGAATGATAATAGGGTTCTGTGGAATCTCAATCACGGGGTGAGTGCTGAGAAAGCCAACTTCTACACGATTGGCTACTCCGGACGCGACATTGAACGTTTCATTAAGTTGCTAGAGACTGCGGAAGTTTCTACTGTCGTCGATGTACGTAGTATGCCAGTAAGCCAATATAAGCCCGATTTCAGCAAGGACAATCTCCGAAATCATCTTCATGAACACGGGGTCAAGTACGACCATCTACCAAATCTAGGAGTCCCTCGTGATGTAAGGCAGCAAGCAGCTGAGTTAGGCGACAGAGGAGAGATTTGGAAGTGGTATCAAGATAACGTCATCAGCAATCTAAATGATGATGAACTGACCACAATCACTGACCAAGGTGGCACAGTGGCGTTCATGTGCACGGAAATTGATCCTGAATCTTGCCACAGACACCTGATATTTCTTGAGCTTGAAGCTGCCGGGTTAAAAGGGCAAGACCTCTAACTGTGGCCAATGAGGACACTACTTACGATGACTTCCCTTGACGGCTGGATAACAAAGAAAATCCTAGTTGTAGTACGCACATATCCCGCGCCATCCAGACGGGATGTGGAAGTCTCCTGCACGGCTGGAATAACCGAGGATGGCGAATGGATTCGACTGTTCCCAATACCAACTAGGTTCCTTGAAGACGACAGACAGTTCAAGAAATATCAACTGATAGAAGTCGACGTTACGCGCGCGTCCGATTTTCGCCCCGAAAGTTATCGGATAAATGTTGACTCAATACGGGTGTTGAAGAAACCATTGACCTCTGAGAGTTACTGGCAGGCGCGAAAAGACTATGTGTTTCCACTAAAGTCGTCCTCCCTGTGCGAATTGCAACGGCAACAGAAAGACAACGGCCATCCTACTTTAGGTTTCTTTAAGCCAAGGGAGGTAACCTTTGGCATTGAGCCTGAAGAGAACGCCACTTGGACAGAAATCGAATTGGCGAAACTCAGCCAGTCGTCGTTTTTCGACAGAAACCCCTCTAAAATATTAGAAAAGATACCGTTCAAGTTCCGCTATGGATTCCGCTGTTCAGACGCACAGTGCAACGGACATAATTTGTCCTGCACAGATTGGGAGTTAGGTCAATCATACCGCTCTTGGCGCGCCCAACACGGCGACGATTGGCAGAAGGTCTTTCGAAACAAATATGAACTTGAGATGATCCTCAAGAAAGACTTGTATTTCTACGTTGGAACGGTACACCAACATCCAGATAGTTGGATCATCGTAGGATTATTCTATCCTCCGATAGCACCTGATAGATTACCGGGTTTCTGATAAGAAACAAGTAGGGCGGTCCGAAGACCGCCCCCTTTAAACTCTATTTCATCGCTGCCGTGCAGTCCGTCACGTATTACTGACGCCCTGCGCTTCCGCAGCTTCCCCTTCTTCATCTTCCTCCATCGCCGCGTAGTTCATCATGTACAGGTGGGCGTAAAGTCCGTCCTGTCCCATCAGAGAGTCGTGCGTTCCAACCTCGACGATCTCGCCCTGATTCAGCACGACGATCTTGTCCGCGCCGCGTATCGTGGATAGCCTGTGTGCTATCACGATAGCTGTGCGTCCCTTCAGCAACCGCTGCAGGGCCTGCTGAATCAGCATCTCCGTGTAGCTGTCGATGTTTGCCGTCGCCTCGTCAAGGATTAGGATGCGCGGATCGGCAACGATTGCGCGCGCGAAACTGAGCAGCTGGCGCTGTCCTAGGCTCAGGTTCACGCCTCGCTCGGCCAGGTAAGTGTCGTACCCATCGTCAAGCTGCATGATGATGTCATGGACACCCACGGCTTTCGCCGCCTCTATCATGTGCTCGTCGCTCGCGCCCGGATGGTTGTACTTGATGTTGTCTCGCACCGTGCCCGAGAACAGGAACGGCTCCTGCAAGACCATGCTCATCTGTCCGGCAAGAGAGCTGCGCGTCACATCTCTGATGTCGTATCCGTCCACCAGTATCGCGCCCTTTTCGCGCGGCACATCGTAGAACCTCGATATGAGCGATACCAAGGTCGTCTTCCCCGCGCCCGTGGGACCAACCACCGCGACGGTCTCGCCCGGGTTGATGTGGAGCGACATGTGCTTCAGCACATCCGGCACTTCGCTCGCAGCGCTGGCGACTCCGTTTCTGCCATTCCTTGCGCCGTCTTCCCTATCCAAGCCCACTATTTCTGCGCTGGCGGCGTAGCTGAAACTCAGGTCCTTCAACTCGACGTCGCCCTTCAGCCTCGGCAGGTTGCCCGCGTTCGGGTTGTCCACAAGATCAGGCTCGACATCCAGCAGCTCGAATATGCGCGCCCCGGACGCCATCGAGCGTTGCAGCTGCGTGTACTGCATCGTCAGGTTGCGAATCGGGTCGAAGAAGCGTTGGATGTACATGATGAACGCGATGAGCACACCGATTTCGATCTCGTTACCCTGCACCATGCCGGAACCGAAGTATATCGCCAGCACGATTGCCACCGCTGTCAGGATGTCCACCACCGGCAGCAGGCTCGACGACAGCTTGCCTGCCCACAGGTTCGCGCTCAGATGCTCTGTGTTCTTCTCGTCGAACTGCTCCAGGTTGCGCTCCTGCCTGTTGAGGGACTGCACCACGCGCACGCCAGTCAGATTCTCATTCAGTGCGCCGTTCACTATGGATATTGCAGTTCGCACGCGCAGGAAAGCCTTGACCGCGAATGGCTGCCATATCGCCATCGACAGCGCGAGAACTGGCAATACGATCAGAGTAATCAGGCCGAGCTTCAGGTTCAGCATCAGCAGCATTATGATGATGCCGGAAAGGCTCAGCAGGTCGGCGGCAGTCATGATGATTACCGTCATCAGTTCCTGCAGTTGCCACACGTCGCCCTGCACGCGGGACATGATGCGGCCCACTTCCGTCTTGTCGTAGTACGAGAGCGATAGCTTCTGCAGGTGAGCGAACATCGCGCGCCGAAGGTCATACAGCATGCCCAGGCCGACACGCGCCATGAATAGCTGCTGCAGGTAGTTCGCCGCGAGCCCGCCAAGCGCGACCGCGATGAATATGCCCGCAACTACCATCAGCCCGCTGAAGTCGCCCTTCTCGATGTACCCGTCAATGCCAAGCTTAAGCAGAAACGGTATCGCCACCTGCGACCCGACATAGACAAGCATCGCGAAGAACGCCAGCAAGGCGAATGCCTTATACGGGCGCACGTAAGGCAGCAGCCGCAGCACCACGCGCTTGTCATAGACGCGTCCGAAGGTGTCACCATCAACATCTCCGCCCCTGCTTCTGCCGCTGAAGGCGCTTCCTCCCATCATCATAGTGTTACAGCCTCCTTTGCGCTGGCGGGCTGGAACTCGTCGCCCACATCAATATCCCGCATTACGTCCTCCTGCGGGCGAAGCTGCAGCTCGTATATCTCCCTGTACTTGCCACCTAGCGCGAGAAGCTCCTGGTGTGTCCCCCGCTCAACGATCTCGCCCTTGTCCATAACCATGATCTCATCAGCCCGGTGCACCGTGCTTAACCTGTGCGCGATTATCAGCGTCGTCCGCCCCTTCATCACATCTTCCATCGCCTGCCGTATCAGGTCCTCGGTATTCGCGTCCACGCTGGAAGTCGAGTCGTCGAGCACCAGGATAGGCGGGTCCAGAAGGACCGCGCGCGCTATCGACATTCTCTGTCTCTGGCCTCCCGACAGGTTCACGCCCCGCTCGCCGACCTCCGTGTCATACGCGCCGTCGAGTGACGAGATGAAGTCGTGCATCTGCGCTATTTTGGCGGCGTTCATTACATCTTCAATTGGCGCGTCCTCTCTGCCGTAAGCGATGTTCTCTCGCAGACCCGCGCCGAACAGGAACACATCCTGCTGCACGATTCCTATGTTGTGCCGCAGTGACTTCAGCGTCACATCCCTGATGTCGATGCCGTCAATCGTGATTCGCCCTGCTCCCACATCGTAGAAGCGTGGGAGCAGGTTCGCCACCGAACTCTTCCCGCTCCCGGGCGGACCCAGCAGCGCCACCACCTTGCCCGGCTCTGCCTCGAAGCTGATGCCATTCAGCACTGGCTTGTCTTCTTCGTAGCTGAAGCTCACATTCTCGAAGCGCACATGCCCTTCAACGCGCCCCAGCTCCGTCGCGTCGGCTCTCTCCAACACATCCGACTTGGTGTCCAATATCTCGAACAGTCTCTGTCCGCCCGATGCAGCCCTTGCGTATGCATTTACGAGGAAGCCCGACATCCGCACAGGCATCGCTAGTATCTGCATGTAGAACACGAACGACGCCAGCTGGCCGATCGTCAGGTCGGTGCTGATGACTCGCCAGCCGCCGAACAGGATGATTATCGCCAGTCCCATCTGGAACGAGAAGAGTGTGAAAGCGTTGTTCGCCGCGCGAAGCCTCTCCGCCTCGATGAACGCATCCGACACTTCCTGGCTCTTGTCGTTGTACTTCTGGTTCTCGAAGTCTTCCGATGCGAAAGCCTTGACCACCCGCTGCCCCGTCAGGTTCTCCTGCAGGATGGTGTTCAGGTCCGCCATCATGTCCTGTATCTTCAGCCACGCCTCCCTGAGCCGAAGCCGGACGATGCCGGACACTACCAGCACCACCGGCACGAATCCGATACTCGCGAGACCGAGTTGCCAGTCCATCCTGACGAGAATGATAGATACCACTACGAATAGCGACATGAAGTAAGGAGTCCGCACGATTCCCATGTTCACGAACATGCGGATGTTCTCCACATCCGTTATCGCGCGTGACATCACCTGTCCCGTGTGGTTTCTGTCGTGAAAGCCGAAGCTCAGGTGCTGCACATGGTCATACAATTTGTTGCGAAGATCGTATGACACATACTGCGAAATTGCCTCGCCAAAGTAGTTCTGGAAATACGAAAGCCCGCCTCGCAATATGCTGAGGCCGATTATGACCCCGACTATCACCAGCAGGCTCTGTAGGGCAATGTTTCCACCCTCAAGCATCACCTTTATTTGGTCTATTGCCTGTCCGAACAGGTGTGGCAGAAAAAGGTAGGCAGTTGTGGCTCCTATCATCGCTATATACGCGGCGGCCATCTCCCGCTTGCGAGTGAAAGCCATCTTTACGATTCGCCAGATTACTTCCATATACGCTCCAGTCCCTCCTCTGGTTCACGTTATGTCCGCTTCGACGAGCGGAATATCCCCGCTATAACCGCTTCCAACCCCTCGACTAGACATTGTACCACTAATTGCGCCAATTATGGTAACTAAAATGCGCTCCTATCTCCGTCCGTGAAAGTAACCTGGTGCCTGTCAGACGATGAAAAAGCCTCAACCGGAACGCCGGCTGAGGCATATCGAGACGGATGTGGCGTGCTTGTCCAATCATTGCCTTAAGCACAATCGGGTGTCTTGGCGCAGTGTACTGGAAAGGGAGGGAAGAAGCGGGGCACCGTCAAATCCGAGCGCGGATAGTCCGGCTCATCCTCCTCCATATATTGCGCTGTAGTCTCGCTTGAACAGCTGCTTATGCATCCCGGAGCAGAGGTACACCACGACCGCGGGCAGGAATACCAGGGTATTCATCGCGGCATGGAAGACTACGCCATCGAAGTTCGCCCCCAGCAGGCCCGGCGTTCCCTGCAGACCCGTGTTCAGAAACTGAATTAGCCTCGCCGAGTGCTCGACCATGTGGTAGCCCTGCACAACCACAGTCGCAATCAGCATTGCGCCAAGCATCTTCTCGTGCTTGCATACCCGTCTGCCGAAGCTGAGCCAACCAAGAGTTACATATATCAACGCTCCCAGGTACAGGAGGTTGAATGTGAAATGCACCTGCTCAAGGTCCAGCGAGCCGATCAGCCCATGAGCGTAGGAGTAGTCCAGAATGAACTTCTGCACAACCTGCGCGACGTGCTCGACCATGTGCAGCGCCTGTATCATCACAGTCGCCGCGAACATGTACACGAACTGCTTGAAGGGACTCGCCCTTAACTCAGCGAACGGTGACATTCTTGCTCTTTCCGAGTGAAATCCTATCCACCTAATTTACACCATGCTGTCAAGGAGACTGTGCTGACGCCATAAATTTCCGCTCCTCTAGCATCCTGCTCCGCAAATTCATCCTTGGCATGTTTTTGCTTGTAACTGATATAATACTCATCGTTAAAGTTAAGTATCATTTATATCAATTGAAGGAGGAACGGCAAGCGATGAGACGAAAGATTGGTGTAACAACCCTTACCCTGCTCGGCGCGTTCGTACTCGCCGCACTTGCGGGAATCTTGCCACTAGGCAACTCCGTAGTTACCAGCATAGCAAACGTTGAAGCGAGCAGCCACGAAGGGCAAACTTACTCCGCCAACCTCATAGCAAACCAGCAAGCCACTTCCGGCGCAATCTCCGCGCACGGTGTTGAGCCTTGGCACGAAGCCGGATTCACTGGTGCAGGCGTCAAGATCGGCGTCATCGACTTCGGTTTTGGCGGTTTTGAAGATTTTATCGGGACAGAAGCGCCGAATCCAAAAGGCGTGCGCTGTTACAGCTTTAACCTTGACCCTACGGCTCCGCCGAGCTTTACCGCTGACATCGCGGACTGCGACCACACCAACCTGCACTTCAGCCGCCTTCATGGCGCGTCCGTGCTAGAAGCCGTGTACGACATAGCCCCGGACGCCGATTATTACATTGCGGCAGTCTCGCAATTCAGCTTCTATCACAGCGATCTGAAGGATGCCGTGGACTGGATGATTGACGAAGAAGTAGACGTCATCGCCTTCTCCCATGTCGGCGCGTGGTCGGGTCCCGGCGACGGAACCTCATCTTATCCCACTAGTGAACTCAACACACTGAACAAAGCCGTGGCCAACGGCATCACATGGATAAGCCCTGCGGGAGATCGCGCGAGAGACACTTGGTCCGGTTTCTTCACACCCTCGGGTAATGACGGTTTTCATTCATTCGCGCCAGGCATCGAATGTAACGATGTTGACCTTTCGGAAACTGCACACCCTTATAGAGTTCAACTGAGATGGACTGATGTGTGGGGGGCTGCGGCGACAGACTTCGACTTGACGCTCGTCGATAAGGGTACCGGACAGGTCGTCGCGACCAGCCAAAAGGCACATTTCGCTCCAAATGACCCGAACGAACTGCTTGACTTCACTACGCCCGACACCCAAGCCTCATACTGCCTGCGTCTGCAACTGATGACTCCGACCGATTCGCGGATCGTCGTGAACCTTCAGTCCTACGGCAGGCATGGTCTCTCGTATCCATCGTTGTACGGCAGCATCACGAGCCCGGGTGAGAACCGTAATGATGGTGCGCTCACAGTCGGTGCCGCACCGGTTGGCAACTCAGGCCAAATCCAGCCATTCAGTGGGCGCGGCCCCTTGAACTCCCGTGACATCAAGCCCGACTTGGTGGGCGCGGATGACACACACTCGGCGATTCTCGGAAGAGCTTGGGAAAGCACTGGCCTTGCCGCGGCTCACGTCACCGGACTCGCCGCGCTTGTCAAGCAGCGCTATCCCGACTACACGCCCGAACAGGTCGCCGATTACCTTCGAGACAACGCCGAAGCACGGCCTACAACAGACCCACTTCTCGGCTCGAACGCTGACCCGAATAACACGTGGGGACACGGATTCGCAATGCTCCCCGACGACGTGGAAGGCGTAACGCCACCAACCCAGGTTGATGCGCTCGAAGCGACCAAAGCCTACGTAAATGACGCCATCGCTGCATACCGAGCAGACCCTGAAGAGGCTCTGGCATACTATCGATCGGAGGAGAGCATCAACAGGGAACTCGGTATGTATCTCCTTTTGCTGAATGATGGGGTGATTGTCCTCAATCCTGTATCACGCAATTATGAGGGGATCAACATCGAAGGGGTCACCGACCCTAAAGGGAATGAGTATGGCAAGGCGCTCGCCGGGGCGGACGAAGACGGCGTAGAGGTCAAGTATCTCGCAACCGACCCCACCAATCTTAACGACAACTTCACATTCCGCAATAAGATGGATTGGGCAATACTCGCTGACGGTCTGGTGTTCTCCGCCGGTTGGATAGACAGGGATACGGATGTGGAATCCACTCTGTCCAAAACGGAGAAAGCCACCGCAACCGTCATGGAAGCCAGAGATCGTATAGCTGCGCGTGGAGTTCGTCCGACGGTCGAATATTATAAGACGCCTGATAGCATAGACGGCGAGTTTTACATCATAATGGCAAACCCGCTGGGTCCCATCGTCGCCGATGCCACTGGGCACTTGACTCTGGGCACGAACTTAAGGGACATTGAAGCGAGCGACGACCCCGAACTTGGACAGAAGATATTTGCGCTGGAAAAAGGTGACCGCCTGGAGACAACCCACCTGTGGCCTAACCCGGCGAAGGAAGGACGCGAAGAGCGGAGGCATACCTATGCGGTCAGGCTCTCCGTCGGCATCTATCTCATTTCCGGGTACTATGAAGATACATCTGATCCTACACCGCCACCGGAGATTGACCCGCTGGATGCGGCCAAGGCATACGTGAATAAAGCCATCGAACATTACCGCGATGACTCCAGAGGAGCGAGGGCATACTATAGTTCAAGGGAAAGCATCGACGAGGAACTCGGTCTGTATCTGCTATTGCTGAGAGACGGCGTGATTCTCGTCAATCCCGCATTCCCCGCCTCGGTAAACACCAGTGTCACTTGGCGCACAGATCCTCTGGAGCGGGCGTATGGCAAGGCGCTCGCCGAGGCGGACGAAGACGGACTGGTAGTCGAGTACCTCATACCAGTCCGTAGCGACAACTTCACATTCCGCAAAAAGACGGCTTGGGCAATCCAAGCTGACGGACTGGTATTCTCAGCCGGTTGGATAGACAGGGAAACGGATGTGGAATCAGGGCTGACTCCAAGGGAGAAAGCCATCGGAACCGTCATTGAAGCCAGAGGGCGCCTGCAGTCAGTAGGACTGGTTGCGACAATCGAACATTACAAGAAGCCTGAAAGCAGAGACGGCGAGTATTACGCCATATTGGCACGCGAGAATGGCAACATTATCGCCGATGCCACTGGGCACTTGACTCTGGGCACGAACATAAAGGACATTGAAGCGAGCGACGACCCCGAGCTTGGACAGAAGATAGTGGCGGTGGACAGCGCTGAAGGCGAGTGGTTCACCCACATGTGGCCCAACCCCGAGACGGGGCAGGAAGAACTGAGGCATACCTATGTAACCAGGTTCTTCGGCCTCTATATCTTCTCAGGCTACTACGGCGAAGCGCCGCCCGTCGTCGATCCTAGAGCGGCTGCGAAGGCGTATGTCGAGGAAGCAATTCGGGCATACCGCGAAGACCCCGAAGCGGCAAAGGCATACTACCAGTCTGAGGCAAGCGTTGACAGAGAAACCGACCTGTACCTGATTCTACTCGAAGGAACAGAAATTATAGTCAATGGCGGCTTTTCTGGTGTAGTTGGAGACGACATCACCAGTCGCATAGGCATAGACGCAATTGGCAAGGAATTCGGAAAAGAATTGGCGGCGGCGGACGAAAATGGCACTTTCGTGGACTACCTCATCCCCGACCCGCTTCATGACTATACGCTGTACAGAAAGCATACCTGGGCGATAAAAGCTGACGGCTTGATATTCGCCGCCGGATCCTGGGACAAGACAGAGGATGTGGAATCCACTCTGGAGCCACATCAGGACGTTATCGCTGCAATTTACAAGGCAGGCGCGCGCCTGCTGGCATTCGGAGGCACTCCGCAGGCATTCGGACAACTGGTGCGGTATTACAACACTCCCGCGAGCATAGACGGCGAGCGGTATGTCTTCCTGGTCGCGCCCAACGGTATCATTGTCGCAGATGCCACAATGCCCAACCTCAGAGGGACCAATATAGCCGACTTGCAGGCAAGTGATGTCCCCGATCTCGGTCAGAAGATAGCGGCAGTGCAAGAAGGCGAAGAGCTCTGGATCAGCCACATGTGGCAAAATCCGGCAACCGGGCAGGAAGAGCAAAAGCACACCTATGTGACGAGATTCCGCGGCATCATCTTCGGCTCCGGCTACTATGGCGATGAGCCCCCGCCGATGCCGCCCGATCCGTGCTTCATACCTATTGACGGCGCAGGCACCTACACGGGTGCATGGGACGAAACCTGCGTTTCCGACAGGCTTGCCGAGCGTGGCTCAGGTGACCGGTACGCGCGCTTCTACACATTCACTCTGGGCGAAGACGCGACCGTATCCATAACCCTGACATCCGACGACGACCCGAAGGTGGACACATATCTCTACCTGATCAGGGGCGACGGCAAGAGCGGCGTCGAAGTGGACAGCAGCGACGATATTTCGTCCGGCAACACCGACTCGCGGTTACTCGCCAAGCCACTGGAAGCGGGGACATACACAATCGAGGCGACCACTTACGAGGCACAGACAACTGGCGACTTCACACTCGTCGTGGACATAGACGGGGTGGTTGAGCCGCCTCCGCCGGACGTGACGTACATCGCCATCAGCAGTGGCGCGAACCATGTCTGCGCGATAGCGACCGACGGTTCGATAATGTGCTGGGGCAATGACGATTACGGTCAGGTCTCAGAGCGGCCGGCGAGCGGTCGCTTTACGCAGATCAGCAGCGGGGACAACCACACCTGCGCGCTGCGCGACGATGGCGCCGTGATCTGTTGGGGCAGCTTCGACGTCCCGTAAAGGAAGTATGCTGGGTGTTGGCACGCGCTGACGCCCAGCCCATGAAAAGAGAAGCAGGCGTAGGACTAAGCATCATACGCCTGTTTCACATTAACTGCCGAGAGAGAAACCGGCACGCACAATATTGGCTGGCGGTTGCACTTCAATTGCTGTCTTCTGACGTTGGATGGGAAATGGGTGGCGGGTTCTGTCTGAGTGCATACCTAACTTGGCAGACGCCGCCGCACGTACTGTTGTTGGAAACCGACCCAGATCGCGTCACCAGTAGATGCTCTGACAAGCCTGCACTGTGCAGGGAGTGTCAGAATGGGCGGGATTTACAAACACCCAACGCCTCGAACCTGAGCGCTTCTTGTCCGCCGGTGGTCCAGTCCTAGGTAACCTGGAGTTCGGAAGGCTTACTACGCTACTTCCCGCTTGCTCCATGGTTGGCGGGTACGACCCTGTAGTACCCCATCACCGTCGGTTGCCCCTCGCCGTCCAGCGCTACCAGCACCACACGATAACCCAGGTCCGACTGGTGCATCAGCCGCCACACTCGCTTTTTGTGCGGCTCAGGCACTTGCTTAACCACCGCCGTCAACTGACCCTTCACATACTTCTCATCGTGGCTCAATCGCTGCCTTAGAGCGACCGCGCTCTTGTTGTGCCTGTGGTGTGCCTTGATTCCCGGCATTTCTATGAAGTGCGACGGCACCACCACGCCAATGCGGTTCGCCGACTCGTTCAGGTGTTGATGAAGTCGAAACGCCACCACCTCGGCCTCGTAGATGCGCCCTCTCACGATCAGTTCATGCATCTCCCGGCCTCGCTCACGCGCCAGCTTTGCGTGGAGCTGCGCCTTATGCTCATCCGAGCGCGCAATGCGTTCCTCCACGCTCTCACGCATGCTCTTCACCGGGTACAGCGGCTCCCCGGGAAGGCTGTCCGCAGATGCGACCGTAGTGCCGCCCGCAGCGACAATCGTCAGGAACACCACAGCAAACGCGGCCGCCACAGGCGTGCTGATTGGACGCCAGTATATTCTGGGCAAGTGCCACCAGCGCCTCTTCCGGTGGCTGTTATCTGACAGGGCACTCTGAAGGCGGGCCATGCCCCGGGCACGACCGGCGGCGCTCGGCTCAGCACCTTGGCACAATCGCATCGTAGCCTGTCCCATTCTTAGCAGGGGCGCCAGTTCGTCCGCATGCTCCGGGTGGCGGGCCAGACACTCGGCAAGTGATTCGCCCGCAGCCATTCGCTCCAGGCAGTCGTTCAGTGCGTTGTCAAAGTTAGAGTCGCTCATCTCGGCCCTCTGACTTCCCAAGCAATTTGAACCTTTTTCATTCTCATTAGACCTGCTGTTAGCCCTCAGAGCACCACAATGCCACTGCAGGACGGCTTTCAGTTCCGGAACACAGCGCGCGTCGCAATTTCTTCAGGCCCGCATGCTGTAACGCCTTCACGGCGTTATCCTTCTTTCCCATGGCCTTCGCCGTCTCAGCTACCGACAGCCCCGCCGCGAATCTCAGCGTGATCGCCTCTCGCTGCAAGTCCGTCAGGTCTTCCATCGCCTTGCGTACATCTCCCATCGTCAGTTCCAGGTCCATTCTCGCGTCCGCATCGACGACTCCCTCTTCCATGATCGGAGGCGCGTTTTCCAGCGACACCATCCTCCGTCTTCCCTTCTTGCGGTAGAAATCGACCACAAGGTTATGTGCGATCCGAAACAGCCATGAGCTGAACGGGTATCCCTTCCATTTGAAGCGATGAATGGATTCGATCATCCGCACGAACACCTCTGCCGTGATGTCCTCCGCCTCGGTCGTGTTTCCGGTGCGGAATGATACATAGCGAAAAATGGAGTCATAGTAGTGCTCGTACAGCGCCGAAAACGCCGCAGTGCCACCTTGCTGCGCTTCTCTTACCAGCGCAGAAACATCCGTCTGACTCTGAACTTCCGCCTGCATGTCCACCCTTCTTCTCGCGCAGAATGCATTTCGCTAACCATTATAACGCGCGTTTCAAATTCAGGTTAGCGGCCGTGCCAACACCCTAAACTAAGATTTAGTAGTGTTAATGAAACCAAATATTACATAACTTTTTGTTGATGTCAAGAGGAATTTTGCCCGCTTGACTTTATGGTAAGATTGCCCAATCTCAAGGAGACAATGTGGCTGCAACCCACACACCATCCAATACCAGTAGGATGCCATACGCTCTGCGACCGATGCAGGAGCACGACCTCGATCAAGCGTCTGAGATCGAGCGCGACGCATTTCCCACGCTATTCCCACCCACGTCGTTTCGTAGAGAGCTCAAGAACCGCCTCGCCCGTTACCTCGTCGCATCACGAAGCGAAGTCCCGCCCGAACTGGCGGCGCAGCATGAGTCTCGCCCATCGAGCGTCAGTCGTCGTGTACTCCACCGCGCCGCAAGCCTTTTGCGGGGACGACCCTCTGCCTGGCGGCCCGGACAGCAGTACATCGTCGGATTTCTGGGTACATGGTACATGCCCGACGCAGCGCACATCGTATCTGTCGGCGTTCGCACCGGCTACCGTGGTTATGGTGTTGGCGAACTTCTGCTTATTGGCGCTATCGAGCAGGCGCAGAATCGCAGGATGCCCGCGGTTACCCTCGAAGTGCGTGTCTCGAATCACATCGCGCAGAATCTCTACAAGAAGTACGGCTTTGAGGCGATGGGTGTGCGAAAGGGGTACTATTCAGACAACCGCGAAGACGCGCTCATTATGACCGTAAACGGCATTCGCAGCCAGTCTTACCGCGAGGAGTTCGAGCGCCTCACGGAATCTCACAGCCAACGTTGGGGCCGGGCGGAACGAGCGGTCTTATGACTCTGGCGGTGCGACCGTTAGTGAAAGTCCTGCATCCAAATAATATACAGTCGGCAACGGTACCCGCTGTATCCATCGAATAAACAGGTGACTCGCAATGTCATTGCTTGCCAAAATTGGAGTCTTCTTCGTCGCAATTCTGCTCGTTGTCAGTCTGTTGGCTCCTCTGCTCGCACCCTTTTTCGAGGAACAGGTTGTCCCCCGACTAGGCGGAAACCCACCGGAAGAGGCAGTGGCGATCAACGGCGACGACGACTGGAAGCCCGAGATCACCGAGCCGCGCTACGACATCATGACGGTGCTCGGCTATGACGCGATACCGGCAATCCTTGACCCTGAATTCGCGAGTGTCACGGAATCAGAAGAATGGATGGCGCCTAGCGAGCAGGTCATCGGCCTGTCCATAAACGGCGACCACCGCGCGTACTCCATACCCCTTCTCAGTCGCCACGAGATCGTCAACGATACAGTTGGAGGCAAGCCTGTCGCCGTGACATGGTGACCGCTCTGCTTTTCGGCCATAGTTTATGGCCGCGAAATCGACGGCACCGAACACACATTCGGCGTGTCAGGCAAGCTCATCATGAATGCCCTCGTGATGTACGACCACCAGACCGACACCCTCTGGAGCCAGTTCTTGAGCAAGGGCGTTGAGGGACCTCTCAAGGACACGAACCTGGAAGTTGTTCCTGCGACCCAGACCACATGGCAGGCGTGGCAGGAACTGCACCCCGATACCAAGGTGCTCAGGAAGGCCAGCAGTGTCAGCACTGACTCGTACGTCAACTACTACGAAAGCGGCAGAGCAGGCGTGCACGGGCAGTTCAACCCGGACGAACGCCTCTATGCAAAGGAACTCGTGCTCGGCGTCAACCTGGACGACAGTCCGAAGGCTTACCCTTTCAGTCTGCTGACCCAAGAACAGGTCGTAAACGATACAATCGCAGGCGAGGATGTGCTGATCTACTTCGACTCTTCTACCGGCACTGCCCTCGCGTTCGACCGTAGTCCCGGCGACAGGCTACTTACATTCAGCATCGAGGGCGAACCTGACGGAGTACGCACGATTCTCGTCGACCGGGAGACCGGCAGCAGATGGACGGCCTTCACAGGCAGCGCAATCGAAGGCGAACTCAAAGGCAGCAGGCTTGAGCGTCTGCCGTCTCACCTGTCCTTCTGGTTCGCTTGGAGCGACTGGAATCCCCAGACTGAAATCTACTCCAATTAGCCCTTGCGTAAATCCCTGTCCCTTAAGGCGAGGGTTGGGTGAAGTCGAGAAACCCTAGCCGTTCTGTTTGTGCCGGCGGATGCGTCCTACTCCGGAAGCCTGGTTGACTGCCAGGCTACCATCTGCCAGCCCGCATCGCCATTCACATACACCTCGGTGAATTCCAACGAGAATGTCAGGTCGCTTCCGCCTGAGGTGACTTCAACGTCAGCCTCGCCTCTCACCACTGCGGCGTCCCCGTAGTCACGCACCTCAACATTGCGCGCCGCCATCTTCTGGTAGTTCAGCCTGCCATTGCCGATCGACTCCATGATGCTCGACTTGGTATCAATCGCCGCGCTCGTATGAACGTAGCTCATGTCGTCAGCGAGAATTCGTCCCAGAGTCTCAAGGTCTCCTGCTACCATCGCGTCCATTCGTTCCGCGTCCAGAGCTTTGATCATTTCCTTGGTGTCGTTGCTGTCAGCCATAGCGTTCTCCTCTCCGAAATAATTTCCCTTTAGTTTCAACATCAAATGATCGAGCAGATTACAGGATACGACTCACCACAACTAGCAGCACAATTCCCGAGGCAATCGCAATCACCCACCACGGTACGCTACCACTCGGGCGATCCCGCGTCCTGCGCTGCGCTCGTCGTCTGCGTCTCCGATTCATCGTGCACCTGTCTCAGACTTTCGACATTATATCGCAAGGAACAGCCGAAGAATTATTGCGGCATCCTATCCTCATAACCCGCTTATTCCGTGCTGGAAAAGGGGGATTTTCCCGCAGCGACTTCGTGTGCCTCGCACTTGCCCGTCCCAGCGAGCGCCAATTATACTTGCGCGCATTACTATGATGATAAGGAGTGTTTTGATGCCAAGAGCGCATATCAACGGGATTCAGATTTATTACGAGTGCACCGGCGAGGGTTTCCCCTTAGTTCTGGCGCACGAATTCGCCGGCGACTTCCGATCATGGGAGCCGCAAGTGCGGTACTTCTCACGTCGGTACCGCGTCATTACCTACAACGCGAGGGGATATCCACCTTCGGACGTGCTGACCGACGAAAGCGCCTACTCGCAGGAGATCGCGGTCGAAGACTTGCGCGGTCTGCTGGACCATCTCGGGATCGAAAAGGCGCATATATGCGGACTGTCTATGGGAGGCACGCTCGCCCTGAATTTCGGCATCACGTACCCGGACAGGGCGCAGTCACTCATTATCGCAGCTGCGGGTTCAGGCTCTACCGACTTGGACGCCTGGCGCGAAAACGTGGTCGCAAGCTCGCGCGGCATGGAAGAACAGGGAATGGCATATATGGACGGCTACTCGCGCGGTGAGGCTCGCGTTCAGCTTCTCCGCAAGGACCCTCGGGGCTACCGCGAGTTTTCCGACCAGTTTCTGTCGCACTCCGGTCTGGGGTCCGCGCTCACGTTTCGCGGCGTGCAGGGCAAGCGCCCACCCGTCTTTGCATTGGAAGCAGAGATGCAAGCTCTTACGCTACCTACGCTCATTATGCTCGGCGACGAGGACGACCCTTGCATCGAGCCGAGCATATTCATGAAGCGCTGCATCTCCACATCGGGGCTTGTCGTGTTTCCCCAGTCAGGCCACGCCATCAATCTCGAAGAGCCAGACCTCTTCAACCGAAGCGTTCAGGACTTCCTGATTGCGGTCGAGACCGGGACATGGGCGCGGCGCGGCGAATAGCCCGGCGGCGGGCGAGACTCCTTGTTGGGAGTGACCTAGAGTGACGCTGACTTAATTCAGTGTCGCTACGCTGAACACCACATGGAACGGCCTGCAATAGATAACCACGCTGCCGAAACCTGAACCGTCTTCACCTTCAGGCAGGAAATAGTTCTGGTTGCCCATGTTGCCCTTCAGCTTGCCCAGTCCTATGTAGCCTTCCACATCACCGCGTCCCTGCGGGTCCGGGTTCGGCACCAGCAGCACATGCAACTCCGGGCCATTAGTTACCCTGAAGTCTTCGAGCCGCAGAACGCTCTCGCCATCCGCGCTTCGGTATATAGTGGCCGTTCCGCTACCCTTGTGGAAACTGTCCGCGTCCCTGAAATTGCCTGTCCTCACCTTGACGACGGACGAATCCATCATCATAGGGTCATCGGCCATCGCCATTTCGGACGGCACCTGTTCGTTGTACGTGTTGAATTCGCTTGCCGCCTCCACCATTACCTGCTCGGCTTCAGCCATCGTCATATCAGCCGGAATGACGGCGTTTGACGCCAGCGGGAACTCTTCATTGACCGTCGTACTGATGAAAAGCGGTGACAACAGCCACCAAGCCAGCGCCAGCGCGGGAATACCTACGATAACAATAACGGCGATGATTATGCGCTTACGAGTAAACATCCACACCTCCCACCTGCTATACCCAACCTATGATAGCTGCCCTTTATACCTTGGAATACTTCGGCGTCGCCGTCTTGGAGCCGTCGGGCAGGGTTTCAATCGTAAAGTCACCGAAGAGCAGCGGCGCCTCGACTTGCAACGCTTCTAGAACCATTATAGCAATTCTGCGTATCTCGACATCCGCGAAGGCGCTGCCCCGCATCTCGATGAAGTGCCGCCATGCGCGCACGTTGGCCGTAACGAAAATCTTCGTCTCGGTGGCGTTCGGCAGTACCGCGCGTGCAGCCTGCCTAATCGCCTTGCGGTGATCAGTCGCGTATTCGAACTGCTCGCGTGGAATAGCGGACTGCAGCGCCTCCACCAGCGCGGCGTAGCTCTCGGCTGCGCTCTCGATCGCAGCCTCAAATGCCGTCTCTGCTTCGCTGCCTTCAACATCGGCGAGTGCAGGCGGTGCCACAAATCTGCCGGAGCTCTCATCAACATACCGCTGGCTGCGCTGGCTGTATGCGAATCCCGCGCGATGGCGCACCAGCTCATGCGTCAGGGAGCGCGACACGCCAGTGAACACGAACCCGTAGTTGATGTGCTCGAACACGCTGCCGTCTTTATGGTGTAGCAGGTTGTTGATGAAGTCCGCGATGTCGCGCCTGCCCCTGCCATAGCTCATGTAGCACAGCCGCGCAGAAATCTCGGCAATCGCCGCAGACTCGTCCTCGCCAGCGCGGATGCTGTCTGGAATGCCCGGTACGCTTTCGTCGTCGAGGAACGCCGCGACTTGTTCCCAGTCAACGGATGGTCTAGTAACTAAGTAAACGTTGGGCTCCGTGATGATGCCGCTCAATTTGTTCATTTTCCTTCAGTAGGCAGAGATAGATGAATGATAGCGGGCAGCTTAGTCTTCGCAAAAGCATATCGAAGGTCAAAATGCGATAAAAAAGCCGACTGATGGTAGCGTCCGTCAGTCGGCTTTTTCGAAGATGTTGGATTTGGGCGTTAGAGGATCAGGCTCAGCGGATTCTCCAGCGCCTGCTTCACCTCGATGAGGAATTGTGCGCCTTCCGCGCCGTCCACGACGCGATGGTCTGCGGAAATGGTCGCGTTCATCGTCTGCCGAATCACGATCTCGTCATCTCTCACGACGGGCCGCTTGGCGACCGTGCCCACCGCCAGTATTGCCGTCTGTGGGGGCTGTATTATGGCGACGAATGTGCTCACATCGAACATCCCCAAGTTGCTGATGCCGAATGTGCCGCCCGTGTACTCGTCCGGCCTGAGCGTGCCGTTCTGCGCCCGGTCCGCCAGGTCCTTGCTTGCCAGCGCCAGCGTCTTCAGCGACATCTGCTCGCAGCCCATGATCGCGGGCATCAACAGGCCTTCTTCAACCGCCATAGCAATTCCGATGTTGATGCTGCCGTTTGGCTGTATCACATCGCCGTCAAGGAAGGCGTTGAACTTCGGGTGTTTTTTCAGAGAGTCTGCGCACGCCTTGATAATGAGATCATTGACGGTAACGCGAACGCCCTCGCTTTCGAGCGCGCTGTTAATCTGCTGCCGCAGGCTCATCGCGGCTGTCATATCGACTTCGGATGTTACATAGAAGTGTGGCTTTTCCTGCTTGCTGCGGACGGTAACCCTGGCAATCTGTTGCCGCATGCGCGACAGGGGCATGCCGTCTTCGGCAGCCATCGCCGGCTCAGGCGCGGCTACCGGCTCAAGATCCACTTCGGCAGCGGCCTCCTCCACGACGACTTCAGGTTCTACTTCCCCTGCCTCTTCATCAGGCACTTCGACGGCAGCCTCGACCTCTACAACCGCTTCTTCAACTTCGGCTTCCGGCTCCTCAACAATCTCAGGCTCTTCGGGTTCAGGCTCCGGCTCCGGTTCTTCGTAGGAGAGAACGTCGTCCTTGACGATGCGACCGCCCGGCCCCGTTCCCTGCACCTTGCTTATGTCTATGCCGCGCTCGTCTGCTATGCGCCGCGCAATAGGCGATGCTCGCAGTGGCACAGGCGGTGCGGCAGGCTCTTCGGGTTCAGGCTCAGGAGTGGCTTCAATTCGAGCTTCCGCACTTGCGGGAGGCATGGGAATTGCGGCACTCTCAGCAGCCTCCTGCGCCTCGGCGGTCGCTGCGCTCTCAAGCTCGGCCTCGGGTTCCACCTCTGCGGCGTCATCTTCGAGATCGTCTGCGGTCACGACAAATTCGCCCTGCGCACCCACGACAGCGATGGGCTCGCCGACCGGCACAGTCGTTCCAGCAGGGACGATGATGCGGTGGAGCACGCCGTCGGCGTATGACTCGAACTCGACGACCGCCTTGTCAGTCTCAATCTCGGCGATAGGCTCGCCGTTCGCCACTTCATCACCCTCGCCCTTCAGCCACCGCAGGACTGTGCCTTCCTGCATGTCGTAGCCCATCTGCGGCATAGTCAGTTCGGTTGCCAATCGATACCCCCTGTTTGGAAGAAACTCACGATTTCAAAATTAAAGCGTGTGAAGGGAATTGTCGCAAGGTAAATCAGAGTCCCGCTCTTCGGCAAGATTCTTGGATTCGCTGGCAGGCTTAGTGGGATTGCATAGAACGCGGGACGCAGCCAGGAGTGGGCAGCCCGGTTACTGAGTCACGCTTTCCTGACGCCTAAATGCCGTAATTATCCTCTAGCGCCTTAACGACCCTTTCAGCAGTTGGGATGGTCGCCGCTTCAAGCGTACCGTTGTAGGGAGCAGGAACATCCACGCCTCCGACACGCGCCACGGGCCCGTCAAGGTCGTCGAACGCCTCTTCCTGGATGGTGCTGGCAATCTCGCCGCCGAATCCGCCCGTCTTCCAGGTCTCCTCGACTACAACGATCCTGTTCGTCTTGCGGACCGACTGCAGCACCGTCTCCTTGTCCCATGGTCTCAGCGTTCGGAGATCTACGACCTCCGTCTGCCTGCCCCTTTCTTCGAGCATATCGGCCGCCTGCAATGCGACGTGCGTCATTCGCGAATACGCAACGATCGTCACATCATCGCCCTCGCGCTTGATGTCAGCCTTGCCGAAAGGTATCTCGTACCAGTCATCAGGCACATCCCCGCGAGTGCCGTAGAGCAGTGAATGCTCGGCGAACATTATCGGGTTTTCGTCCTTCATAGCCGTGCGGAACAGACCAAGAGCGTCGTATGGCGTCGCCGGCACCACTACTTTCAGGCCGGGCACGGATGCGTACCAGTTCTCGAAGCTCTGCGAGTGGGTAGCCGCAAGCTGTCCGCCACCGCCGGTCACCGTCCGAATGACGAGTGGAACCGTGAACTGCCCATCGGACATGTAGCGAAGCTTTGCCGCGTGATTCACAATCTGGTCGATAGCGACGAGGCTGAAGTTGATGGTCATAAGCTCGACAATTGGCTTCAAACCGGCTAGTGCAGAGCCTACTCCCGCACCGACAATCACAGATTCGGATATGGGTGTGTCCATTATTCGCTCAGGCCCGTACTCGTCAAGAAAGCCGCGCGTTACGGCGTATGCGCCGCCGTAGGCGCCGATGTCCTCGCCCATGATGAACACGCGGTCGTCCTCCAGGGCCTCGCGCAGCCCTTTCGCTACGGCCTCTCTGAGAATCATCTCAGCCATATCCCTCTCCAGACCTATACGTAAACGTTGCTGTACATCGCGTCCAAGTCGGGTGCAGGGCTGTCTTCAGCAAACTGAACAGCCTCGCTGACCTCCTCGTCAACTTTGGTGGCGATGCTGGCAAGTTCCCCTTCGTCAGAAACTTCGAACTGAATCATGAAATTCTTGAGGCTCTCGATGGGATCCTTGATGCCAAGTTCCTCAGCCTCGTCTCGTTCCCGGTACATCGTAGGATCGGCCATAGAGTGTCCTCGATACCTATAGCACATCGCCTCGATAAATCGCGGTCCACCCTCTTTTCTGATGGATTTCACAGCTTCCGAAACGCACTCATTGACGCTCACGACATCCATTCCGTCGGTCTGGACGCCCTGGATGTCGTATGCGCTCGCGGCTTCATAAATGTGCCTGCCACCTGCTCGTGAGCGGTCAACGTGCGTGCCCATGCCGTAAAGGTTGTTCTCAAGGAGGAACAGAACCGGCAGCTTCCACACTGACGCCAGGTTCAGCGTCTCGTGGAACTCGCCCTGGTTCACGGCGCCGTCTCCAAAGAAGCAAACCGTAACGCGGTCTTCTTTCCTGTACTTGCTGGCAAGCGCGAGCCCCGCCGCAATGGGCATCTGCCCTCCGACAATGGCGTGACCTCCCATAAAGTGCTTTTCAGCATCGAACAGGTGCATCGAACCGCCCTTGCCGCCACTGCTGCCGGTTGCCTTGCCGCACAGTTCCGCCATTGCAATCTTCGGGTCCATGCCCTTGGCAATTGCGTGGCCGTGGTCGCGGTAATGTCCGATGACATAGTCGTCGGGGCGGAGCGCCGCCATTGTGCCGACGGCGATGGCTTCTTCTCCGATATAGAGGTGCAGGAAGCCGCGAATCTTTCCCTGCATGTAGAGACGACCGCAGGCTTCCTCGAATCGTCTAATCAGCAACATCTGCCTGTAAAACTCGGCTAACTGCTGCTTATTCAGTGTCGATTCCACTTTGGCATTTCACCTCTTGGCTTGTTGGAGCAGCGAATCACTCTATATGTGAATTGCTTCGCCTTCGACCGCCAACGCTGCTTCCTTGATAGTCTCGGATATGGTCGGATGCGGATGCACCAGCCAGCCGAGTTCAGTAGTCGTGCCCTCTAGTAGCCGAGACAGGCCGACCTCGCCCAGCAATTCAGTTGCCTCCGGGCCTATCATATGCGCGCCGAGCAATTCGCCGACCTCCGTATCTACCACCAGCTTCACCATACCGTTCGCCTCCCCCATTGCCAGCGCCTTGCCGCTCGCTGCCATAGGGAACCTTCCCACCTTGTAGGAATACCCGGCGTCAGCGGCTTGCTGTTCAGTCAAACCGAAGCTGGCAATCTGGGGTCTGCAATATGTCGCTCGTGGCATGAGCGTATAGTCGAGAGGCATCGGGTTCATGCCCGCAATCGCTTCCGCCGCCGTAACGCCCTGCGCCGAAGCCACATGGGCAAGCGGGAGTTTTCCGGTGACATCGCCGATAGCATATATCCCTTGTACGTTGGTGCGCATCTCGTCGTCCACGAGAATGAACCCACGCTCAGTGCTGACGCCTGCATCCTCCAGACCTACGCCGTCAGAGTTGCCTTGCACCCCGATTGCAACCAGCACCTTGTCGCACTCTATCTCGCTCTCGCTACCGTCGGCGTCTGTGACGGTAACAGTAGCGACGCCATCGGTTACGGCAACTCCGCCGACCATTGCACCGGTCTTATACTGGATGCCGCGCCGACGGAAGACTCGCTCAAGGTTCTGGCTGATCTCCTCGTCCTCCAGGGGAACAAGTCGTGGCAGCATCTCGATTATCATAACCTCGGAGCCGTAGGAATGGTAGATGTCGGCGAACTCCACGCCGATCGCGCCGCCGCCCACTATAACCACGCGCTGTGGTACCTCACGCAGAACTATTGCCTCGCGTGAGGTGAGCACTGTCTCGCCATCTACCGGAATGCCTGGAATCTGTCTCGCCCGAGCGCCCGTCGCGATGATGATGTTTTCAGCGCTGATGGCGCGCTCGGCACCGTCGATTGCAATTGAATTAGCGCTGCGGAGAGTGCCGTATCCGCTTATGTGCTCCACACCGTTCTTTCGCAGGAGTGACCCCACGCCGCCGGTGAGCCGTCTGACTACCTGCCGGCTGCGGTCAATTGCCTTGCCGTAGTCGTAGTTGACTTCGCCAACGCTGATACCATACTCATCGGCGTTCTTCACGAGTTCAAGCACTTCGGCGTTTCGCAGCAGAGACTTGCTGGGAATGCAGCCCCAATTGAGGCAGACACCACCTAAGTTGTCGTCCTCGATTACGGCTGTGCTCATTCCGAGTTGTGCAGCGCGGATAGCTGCGACGTATCCGCCGGGCCCCGCGCCGATTACTACCACATCATAGTCTGCCAATCACACACCTCAAGATGGAGCCTCGCCGCCCTGCCGGAATAGTCTATAGCGACCAGTAAGAAACTCCAAATTCTGTCAAGTGCTTATTCTACACTATCCGCGACGCTTCAATAAAGCGCCTGTCTATTGGCAGTATGAACCCGGCGCAGCTCGTCCGTTTGCTGCAAAAGTGCGGTTCATTGGGGCGCTGATGTGCCAGCAAAACGACCGAAAATCTTTGGGCTCGCAGGCGCTGGTTCAACTTGACACTGTGTAGTGCCGTCATTAACATGGATGGACGCGCCGAGGTAGCTCAGTAGGTAGAGCACAGCACTGAAAATGCTGGTGTCGTCAGTTCGATTCTGACCCTCGGCACCACAGTGTGGGCGGAAGTAGCTCAGGTTGGCAGAGCACATCCTTGCCAAGGATGAGGTCGCGGGTTCGAACCCCGTCTTCCGCTCCATTTTCCCTGCCTTACCCCCCAATGCACGGAACATCTGCGTCAGCCTGTGACTGTCGACGTCATGGTCTGCACAGTAGATGGGGGAATTTGCGCGCAGGTAACGCTATGCAGAGACTTCTGACACTTCGAGGAGTGGGCAGGTGCCTCTATTCATTGTACGCAGGTGCGCCGTGTCGTTGATGCAGACGGGAATCCACCCTGTGCGATTAAAGCGAAAGCGTGAAATGGAAGTGTTCTCCAGTGTCATCTTCCAGATGTACTGCTCGTCGAATCCCAGAATATAGCGCATCAGGCACTTGGTTGCTATGCCGTGTCCGACGACAGCGATGCGAATTGGCCGGTCTGACCTTATGAGGTCGGCGTTGCACAGAATTTCATCTTCGACCCAGTTGGAGACGCGCCGCTGCACCATATTGAACGACTCCCCACCGGGCGGCACGAACTGCGCCGCTTTTGTTCGCATGTAGGTCAGCAGTTCAGGCGTCATCACGTCCGTCACGCGCATACCCGTCCATCCGTCTGCCTTCTGCTCGACAATGGCGTCGATGAGTGGGAATTCACGCTCTGGCTCCCCCATTGCATCCAGCATCGTCTCAGTCGTCTGTATTGTGCGGAGCAGGCTGGAACTGTAAACGCGGTCGAATGTCATGCCATCTTCCTTGAGCCTCGCGCCCAGAAGATGCGCCTGCTCGAATCCCTTCGAAGTCAGCGGACAGTCGATGCTTCCCTGCATATATTCCACATCGGCGTTGGACTCTGACTGCCCGTGCCGAATCAAGTAGAGTTCACACTCGAAGTTCTGGTGAATCACGCTTGCATTCCTCCTAAAAAAGGGCGGCGATAGATTTGGTGATTTTCGTCTCTACGGACTGCGTTTTCACTGATTGTGAGAAACTTTTCAAACTTTCGCCGATAAGGTATCATGTGGCGCGCAGTTCAAACTGCAACAAATGATTAAGCTGAGTTAACGGTAGGTTAAAGACGCCTGTATTCGATGCGCGTCTAACTTGAACTCGCATGCCATTCCCTCGGCTGAAATTGACCCAAGAGAAAACCAGAACCCAACTGATACGGAGGTGGAATTCATGGGAAACCGCTTAGAAGGTAAGACGGCGGTTGTTACCGGAGCAGGCCGCGGCATTGGCAGGGCAACCGCATTGCTGCTTGCTGAAGAAGGCGCGTCCGTTGTGGTCAACGACCTTGGCTGCGATGTTGACGGCAGCGGCTCGTCGCAAGATCCCGCAAACGGCACGGTTGAGGCAATCAAGGCGGCGGGCGGCAACGCCGTCGCCAACTACGACGATGTTTCGACCATGGATGGCGGAGAAGCCGTCATCCGCGCAGCGGTTGACAACTTCGGGCAGGTAGATGTGCTCATCAACTGCGTGGGCATTCTACAGGACCGCATGATATATCGCATGAGTCCCGAGGATTGGGACCGCGTTATCCAATACAACGTGAAGGGCACATTCGCGCCGACAAAGTTCGCGGCGATACTCTTCAGGCAGCAGCGAAGCGGGCGCGTGGTCAACTTCACTTCCGACGCCGGACTCGGCGACATCGGACGCTCAAATTACGCGGCGGCATCGGAAGCCATCATCGGTTTCTCCCGCACAGTCGGACGGGACTTGGGCCGCTATGGCGTAACGTGCAACGCGATATCCCCACTGGTGGAAACCCGGCTCTTCCCCGGTTCTGTCGAAGAATTCCGTGTGGCACAGGGTCCATCTCCGTCTCCGGCCGAGCGCGCCGGCATCGGCCAGTCTCCGCCAGTTTCTGATTGGGAAGGCGAGGGAAGCGAGGACGACCCCGCAAATGTCGCGCCGCTTGCCGTTTATCTCGCCACCTATGCTGCGCCGAATGTGAACTGCAATGTGTTCGGCGTTCGGGGCGGCAGCATTTACCTGTACTCCAACCCGGAAATTGCGAACGCCATCCATAAGTGGGGCACCTTCACGATGGATGAGATGGATGAGCTGTTCCCGAAGATTTTCGGCAAGGGCCTCTAATCCGCGACTCTGGCATACCATTACTGCAACCACAGAAAGGAAACAAGAATGGGAAATAGACTGGAAGGGCGAGTAGCAATTGTTACTGGCGCAGGCCGGGGCATCGGCAGGGGCGTCGCAATGCTGCTGGCGGATGAGGGCGCTTCAGTCGTAGTGAACGATCTCGGCGGAGGCGTTGACGGCGTGGGTGGCTCGGATGCACCGGCGGCGCAGGTTGTGGCGGAAATCGAGGCTCGCGGTGGCACAGCGGTCGCCAATTTCGACTCCGTAGCAGATTACGAATCTGCAGGCAAGATAATTCAGACGGCGATTGACAACTTTGGTCGCCTCGATGTTGTAAACCATGTGGCAGGCATTCTGCGCGATCGCATGGTGTTCAACATGACGGAGGAGGAATGGGACGGCGTACTGCAGGTCCACCTCTACGGCGCTTACAACATGGTCCGACATGCCGTCCCGCACATGATTGACCAGGGATACGGCAGGATAGTTCTGTTCTCGTCCGGCTCCGGCATGGGAGCGTCAGGGCAGGCGAACTACGCCGCGGCAAAAGAGGGAATGGTCGGCTTCGCGCGGGCGCTTTCACGCGAACTGCATGAGCACGGCATCCTGGTGAACGCGGTATATCCCGGCGGTGCGACACGAATGACCGAGACCATTCCTGAAAGCACGCAGCAGCTCAGGCAGACTCAGCGGCAGGCGGCTGCGGCCGCAGTAGGCGCTACGCAAACTACGCAGGGCGCGCCGATCATGGGTCCCCCGGAGGCTCGCGCAGCGGAGAACAACGCTCCCAAGGCAGTGTACCTGTCGTCGGAGAACTGCCAGATAACGGGGCAAGTCATCGGAACTAGCGGATGGCCCGCAACGCTGTACTCCCCGCGGCATGTCATACGCAGCATCCACAAGAACGATCGCTGGACACTCGACGAACTTGACGAACTGCTTCCGATTTCACTAGGAAATGGACTGGTGAATCCGGTCCCTCCACAGCCACCTCGCCAATAGAAAAAGGCTAAAAGGGCACTACAACGGGAGCAGCGGTCAGTCGGTGCTCCCGTTCTGGTTATAAGCGAAATAGGATGAAATCGACAAGTCTCTAGGTAACAGCACGCGCTCTCCTATGCTAAAATCGTGAGCGATGAACTGGCTAGATATAGTGCTGATCGGGCTTGTGACTGTCGGCGCGCTGCGTGGTTTTCGCATTGGCCTTCTTGGAGCCGCCTTCAATGCCTTGGCGCTGATCTTGGGCTGGCTTTTGGCGAGCCAAGCCGCTTATGCCCTTGGGCTGGTTGGCGGAATCGTCGAGTGGAGCAACACGAGCATCATAGTCGCTGTTTATGTGATAGTGATTGCGCTTACTGTAGCTGTCGTCCAGTTCGCGTGGGGAATAATAAGAAGGTCGCTCGGCATTGTAACGCTTGGGGCGTCGTCGTTGATCGACCGTTTAGGCGGCTTGGTGTTGGGTATCGTTCTTGGCGGAGTATTGGCAGGGGTGTTGGTTTTGACGCTGGCCAGGCTCACTTACGATATGCCTCTGGAAAGTTCTAGGGTGACCAGCTCCAGTGGAGATGTGCGCGAAGGTCTGGAAGACGCACTTTCCGAGTCGGCGGTCGTGAGAACCTTTATTAAGCAGACCGATGGTCTGCCACTCAACTCATTTGGGTTTGTTTCACCGGGCTTCGCGGAATCTTTGGAAATGATAGGGAGAAGGACCTAAGGGCGAGCGGACGATATAAGATCACGAATTCGGAGCAGGGCTGAGAATGTCGATAAATAAGCCTGTTCTGGTGCTGAACCAGAATTACCAACCTCTGAATGTGTGCAACGCACGGCGAGCGATAGTGCTGCTTGGGCGCGGCAAGGCAGAGACCCTCATTGACGCGGACGAGCACATTGCCACCGTATCGCGGCGCGTGCCTATTCCTTCCGTCATTCGGCTCATATATATGGTCAAGCGGCCCGTGGTGCGCCGTCGTCTGTCGCGTCGGGCAGTCTTCTACCGCGACGGATTCCGCTGCCAGTACTGCGGACTGGAGTCGAAGAACCTTACGCTGGACCACATCATCCCTCGATCGAGGAAGGGAGCTCACGTATGGGAGAACGTGGTCAGTGCATGCATCCCGTGCAACCATCGCAAGGCGGGCTTCACCCCGCGCGAAGCCAATATGAGGCTGCTGACTAAGCCGGCTGCTCCTCGCCCAAATCCCTATTACATCTTCCACCACCGGCATATCCAGGATGAGTGGCGGCAGTTCCTGCCGTGGCTGGAGTGAGAATGTGGGCGTATTCAGTGTGGAAGTGACCCTCCGAAACTGGCAGAACCGATTTATCCCGGAAGGGGAACGTGCTCAAGATGTAGTCTGCGAGGCGATGGTTGACACAGGCGCGTCCGAACTGTGCCTTCCGGCAGAGATAGTGGAAAGGCTGAACCTGGTTGAAGTCGGGCGCATGAGAGTTCAGACTGCGGATGGTGGACGGCACTTCTATCGCCTTGTAGGCATGGTTGAAGTGGAGGTACAG
This sequence comes from Dehalococcoidia bacterium, assembly GCA_965203955.1. Lineage (GTDB taxonomy): Bacteria > Chloroflexota > Dehalococcoidia > Lucifugimonadales > JADFKI01 > Bin90. Next base: position 2,385,822 of record OZ241923.1, read on the forward strand.
AGGCGGTCCTCCAGAGTGCAGGCCGTTGAACTGCCCCAGGGGGCTCGCGTCCTCCTCGGCGCGTTTCCGCTTGAAGGGATGGACTGGCACATTTCGCCGAAAGAAGGGCGACTAATTCCTAATCCGGCATTCCCTGATGGAGAGCCGACGCTGTACGCGCTGGGAGCGAGCACCGCGTGTTAGCTGTACACGACTGGGTTGTAGCAGGCGAGGTGGTGGTTCGGTTCTACTTCCACCAGCGGGGGTACGGGCATTGTGCGGCAATGGTTCGTGGCTTTGCTGCACCGCTCTAGGAATGGGCACCTGTCCGGAGCATCAATCATCTTGGGCGGTGCGCCGCGGATCGGGCTTAGCGACTGTTGACCAGTATCGAGTCGGGGTATCGCCTGGAATAGCCCCCAGGTGTAGGGATGCAGCGGCTTCGCGAACAGCGACTTGGTGTCGGTGTACTCCACTATCGAGCCGCCATACATCACCGCAACCGACTGGGTCATCTGGGCAACTACCCCCAGGTCGTGCGTGATTAGCATGATCGCAGAGCCGTTTTCCTCGCGGAGCTGGCTAAGCCGGTGGAGAATCTCGGCCTGCAGCGTTACATCGAGGTTAGACGTAGGCTCGTCGGCAATGAGCACTTTGGGCTTCAGAGCTACGCCGATCGCCATTAGGACGCGCTGCGCCATTCCTCCGCTAAGCTGGAACGGGTAGCGATTGAGCATGTTCTTGGCGTCCGGTATGCCCATCTGACTGAGCAGGTCTATTGCGAGCGCGCGAGCGCGCCGCCGGCTCATATCGGTGTGTTCCAGGACTATCTCTTCGACCTGCTTTCCGATGGGAATTACAGGATTGAGCGCCGCTCCTGCGTCCTGGAAGATAAGCGAGATCTCCTTGCCGCGAATATGCCGGATCTCATCGGCGGTAAGCGTCAACAATTCCTGCCCGTTGTAGCTGATACTGCCTTTAACGATTTCACCTGGGAAGGGCACAAGCTGGAGAACAGAGAGAGCTGTGACTGTCTTGCCGGAGCCGCTTTCGCCTACAACACCGAGAATGGAATCTTCCTCAAGTGTGAGGGAAACGCCGTTGACGGCCTTGTTGACGCCTTCCTTCGTTACGAAGTAGGTGTGCAAGTCATTTATTTCAAGCAGAGGGGCTGGCATGGCTGAAGATCCGGTGGCGCCAGTGCTCGCTTATGTTCGAGCGAGTGCTGGCACGGGACTACGAAGTGAGAAGGGGCTGAACCTGCCTGCCTTCAGTTCCGCGATGAAGTCGTCGAGGTCTCGCACAGTCTGCTGGAATCGGGTTGCGTAGGTGCCGACCTGTTCAATACTGTGCGCGTCGCTTGCGCCGGTGGCGCTAAGGCCAAACCGTTCTGCGATGTCGCCCGCGAAGTGATTCTCCTCGTCCGAGCCGCGACCGTTGAATATTTCTACTGCGTCGATGAATCCGAATACCTTGTTGCGGCATGCCCTGTTGAGCATTTCCTGATAGGCTTCCTCACTGGTGTGAGCCTGCTTGCGGTAGAAGCGACGGTATGGGTGTGCGACAACCATCGCGCCTCCGGCGTCTTCCACTAGATCCCTGACATAGGATGCCTTGTGCATTCCGAAGATGTACTCTTGTAGTCCATAGACAAGCAGATGACCCTCCTCGGTAGTTACTTCGCAGCCCGGCAACACGAGGTAGTCATGCTTTCGCGAAAGTGCATGGATGTCTTTGGGGTCCCAGAAGCGGTCATGATCTGTGATGCACACTCCATCCAGTCCGATGCGCTTTGCCTTAGCAATCAGTTCTTCTGGGGTGAGGGTACTATCGTCTGACGTCGGGTAAGTATGGGTGTGAATGTCAATTATCATCTGTGCTGAGGCGTCTGTGGTGGGGGACAAGATATTCCGCAAAGTATGGCGGTGTCAGTTCGTAAACCTTTGCATTAGTCTGACACTGGCTCTGTCTAAAGTCAAGATGAACTGCGCGACAGCGACCGTCCGACAGTCATGAGTCCAAGCCGTCTAATACGGTTAGCACTCTGGGAGTGGTACAGCGACTGGTTCCCGCTGTCATGCAGGACACCGCAGATTCTGCAAGTGACCACTTGCAGGTATCTTGTTGCAGGCGAGGCGACGCACGACTGGCAGGTAAGAAAGTGCAGTATCTGACTTGCCGGCGGAGGCGTGTAAGGGGAAAGGGAGTAGGGAGCTTCGTGTGATACAATTCGCCGACAATGTAGATAAGAGGCTCTCTGACAGCAACCGGGAAGGATGCCCAGACATGACTACTTCAATAGGAAACGAAGACCCTTTCGAAGATGTAGAACGAGGAATCGAATGGCTGGAACGGCTTGAAAACATGAAGGCGCGGCAAGACCGTGAAGGCTCTATCCAAGAGACGATCGAGTACGTAGGGATGCTCCGGGAGGTGATTTCTATCCTGTCCGGCGATGCGGAAGCGGAATGGATAGAAAAACGGTACGGCCGGGGAATCGCCGACGTGATAGATGGCATCAGAGGCGGCGGGTCTAGGGACCCGTGGGAAGAGTACCTGAAGCCGGCGCTTTTGGATCGCTAGTAGTAATGCACGTCGTTCGTGATGCCCTTGATGAATGAAGGGGCGGTGGTCGCTATATTTGCGGTAACTGGCCCTTACTAAAGGAACTATATCGTCCGCAATCACGATGCGGCGTAAACGAAATGCCGAGGAGATCGTTGAAGTGGTGAAAAGCATAGACATTCACGCGCATATTTCGCCGGAAGGGTTTATCCGCGCCGCGAAGAGAGGTGAGGACTGGTACGGAACGATGGCGGATGCTTCTGGCATGGTCAATTACAATCCTAAGACGGCCTGGTCGCCAGAGGAGCGGCTCAAGGACATGGATTCAATAGGTGTCGACGTACATGTGCTCTCCACTAATGCGTACTTCTACAACTACGACAAGGACGCCGAGACCGTCACGAAGATGTCGCGTGAGGCGAACGACTACGTCTCGCAGCTGACGAAAGACTACCCTACACGGTTCGCGGGACTGGCGAATCTGCCGATGCAGGATGTGAAGGCGTCGGTGGCGGAGCTGGAACGATCGGTCACGCAGCTTGGGCTGAAGGGCGCGATGATTGGCGACCATGTGAACGGCAAGACCTATGACGATCCCGAATTCGCGCCGTTGTGGGCAGCAGCAGAGCAGCTCGGTGCTGTGCTGCTGATACACCAAGGGGGACCCACTGTCGTCAGCCCGCGCTCTTCGAAATATCACCTGCCGAATACTATCGGCAATCTCGCGGACAGGACGGTTACGTTCGCGGCGTTCGTGTTCGGGGGCGTGATGGATAGACATCCTGACCTGCGGATATGTCTGTCGCATGCGGGCGGGTATGTGTGCTATGGCATCGGCAGGATGGACAGGGGCTGGCAGGTGCGGTCGGAGGCGCGGGAGCATATCCACAAGCCACCCAGCGAGTACTTGGGCAGCTTCTATTACGACTGCCTGACGCACGACGAGCCGGCGCTGCGGATGCTGATAGACCTCGTTGGTGTTGAGCGTGTGCTATTCGGCACGGACTGGCCCTTCGACATGGCAATAGACTGGCCGGTGTCGTGGCTGATGGGACTGGAGAGCCTGACGCAGGACGAGAAGGAAGCCATTCTCTACAAGAACATTGAGAAACTGCTGGGGATTTAGAGGCGGGGGCTGACATCGATGGACAGGATGCACAGGATGGATGGATAGGATGATTGCGAAAGAGCGAGACACCGAGTATTACATCAATAAGGCGCGTGAGCTTGCGGCGCTGGTGGCGGAGAATACGGACCGCATAAACGAGCAGCGCAAGATACCGACGGACGTCTCGAACGAGATAGCGGATGCTGGCTTCTTCCGCCTGTTGATGCCACGCAATCTTGGAGGAGCACAGCTCGATCATCCCGATTTCCTGAGGATTGTGCAGATATTCGCGGAGGCTGACGGAAGCGTGGGCTGGTCGATGAACCAGAATAATGTCTTTGCGACGAACTCGACCCGGATGAACGACAAGACCCGCGAAGAGATATACACGAATCCGCGCGCGGTGATTACGAACGGACCGCCAATGTCGCGGTCGAGGGCGATCGAGGTCGACGGCGGGTACAGCCTCAGCGGGCGCTGGAACTTCAGCAGCGGGAGCGACCACGCAACCTGGATCGCGGCTCTGACACCTATTGTGAGCGCGGACGACGGGGCGAGTCTGGGTGATGTTGCGCCATCATCACGGTCGAATCCGATGGGAGGAAACGACACCCGAAACGTCATCCAGAGGGATACGATGCGAATTCTGCTGATTCCGAAGGATGAGGTGGAGATGGTGAACAACTGGCAGGTAAACGGGCTGCGCGGAACGGCGAGTTGGGGGTTTGAGGCTGAAGGGCTGTTCGTGCCGAAGCACCGGACTTATGATCCTGCTGCCGCGTCCCGCGAGGATGGCGCCGCGTATCGCATACCGACTTCGCTGCTGTTCGCTTCGGGATTCGGGACGGTGGCTATGGGCGCTGCGCGTGCCGCTCTGGATGCGGCGAAAGAATTGGCAAATCGAAAGGTGCCGGGGAATATGGACCCGAACACGCCTACGCTGCGCGACTGGTCCACGACTCAGCGGCAGGTGGGTGAGGCAGAAGCTATCTGGCATTCGGCGCGGGCGTTCCTCCGCGAAGCCTCGGGCGCAGTTTGGAAGACGGTCGCGGCGGGCAAGCCGTTGACCATGAGCCAGCGCATACACATGCGTCTTGCGAGCACGCATGCCAACCGGAAGGCTACGGACGTCGTGGACATCGCGTACACGCTGTGCGGGTCGTCCGCGATATTCGAGAGCAATCCGGTGCAGCGGAGGTTCCAGGATGTGCATGTCATTAACCAGCAGGTGCAGGGACGGCTGACGCACTACGACACCGCAGGTCGATTCTTCATGGGAATGGATCCGGGACGGGACGGGCTGTTCTAGAATACTTTTATCCTGTCCGTCCTGTCCATCGATGTAAATTAACTCTTGATTGAGGCATGCGAAGTTGGCTAAGGTGAGGGTGATGTACTGGAAGGAGATTCCGGTGCAGGTTCAAGCACTGGATGAGGGCGCGCGCCCTATTGGTGTGCCGCTGGATGCGCGCTTCCAGCAGGGCGTGGATGCTATTGCAATGTCCGACGGGAGCATGGGGAGCGACGATTACCTGATGGCATGGGAATGGCACGATTACGGCGAAGTCGAGGGGACAGCGCAATCGGCAGCGGAGGCTGTGGCGGCGAGGTTCAACGAGGGGTTCCCGGCGGACTTCGTGTCTCGAATACGGCATATGGAGAGCGCGGGTGAGCGGGACGCGACACCCGGCGCGGTGAATCACTGGATTGACGAGGATTAACTAGCGACAAACCAGCGAAGGCAAGGACACTTACGAATATGGAAACACCTACGATACTTGAGAGGCTGGCGCGTGGCGAGCTGATTATCTCGGACGGCGCGACTGGGAGTTACCTTCAGGCGAACGGGCTGGGCGACGGCGACCCGGAAGAGTGGAACGTGAGCCATCCGGAGGTTGTGCAGGGGATGGCGAAGGCGTACTTCGACGCGGGTTCGCAGATGGTGCTGACGAATACCTTCGGCGGTACGAGCCTGCGGCAGAAGCACTACGGCTTTCAGGACAGGGCAGCGAAGTTCAACAGGCTTGCTGCCGAACATGCTCGCAGTCAGGCGCCCGATGGTTGCTTCGTAGTTGGGTCCGTGGGACCGACGGGAGAAGTTCTGAACGACCCGTTGCGCGATAACCCGCTGACCGAGGAGCAGGCTTATGACGCCTTCGCCGAGCAGATAATTGCGCTTGCCGAGGGTGGCGTTGATGCAGTTGACATCGAGACGATGATAGACATCAACGAGGCGGTAATCGCGGTGCGTGCGGCAAAGGAGAACACCGACCTGACGGTGATGTCGACGATGTTCTTCGACAAGGGCCCGCGCGGGTTCTTCACGATGATGGGCACGCCGCCGGCTGAAGCGGTGAGCAGGCTGCACGAGGCAGGCGCTGACATCGTTGGCGCGAACTGCGGGAACGGCATCGACGTCATGCTCGAACTCGCCCGCGAACTGCGCGCGGCGACAGACGGCTACCTGCTGATTCACTCGAACGCGGGGATTCCCGCACCGGTCGCGGGCGAGATAGTGTACCCGGAGACACCGGAGTACATGGCGGAACGATTCAAGGTGATGGCGCACGATGTCGGCGTGAACATCATCGGCGGTTGCTGCGGCACAACGCCCGACCACATCCGCGCCCTAGTCAGCGCCGTCAAGTAATTCCTAATCCCGTCCATTCTGTATATCGATGTTAGTCCCCTTTGTAATGAAGAGGTGATGCCATGACCACAACCGCAATTCCTATGCGCCCTGTTGAAGTGCTAGAAACGTACGGCCAATGCCTAGAGCTTGTGCCGATGGACCCAAACTTCGAGAACATCAGCGTGGGGCTGTATGTGAAGGATGGCGTGTGTACCATCTGGACTTTCAGCCGTAAGCCCGGGGTTGAGCAGCGCATCGAGCAGATACGCGACCAGCTTGTGGTGCTTGGCGGCATGGAGGCGGTCGGGGGGACGACGAACCAGGTGCGCTTTGCGTGCGGGGAGTTGCACGAGCGGGCAATCAAGTTCCTGATGAGCCAGGCTGTGGGCAAGGCGCCGGACTTCGCGCCGCCGCAGGGAGAAATGTCCATCAAAGACTCGCGCTCACCACTGACGATAAAAGTGACGGGGAGCCAGCGAGACGACGCCTATGTGTACATCGTGTCGGTGGAAGGCGAAGCTCCGAATCCGGCAGTGCGCCTCCGCATGGTTGTCGCCGGCTTCCTGCGCTACGGCGAGATGAACAAAGTCGGCGACACTGAGGTGGCATTCCCGTGCGCGCAGCGACATGACGCGCTGATGAGGCTCCTGATGCCATACTCGCGGAACATATCGAGCGTGGAGGGGATGATGGCAGCAGAAGCACTGCGCGGGCAGATGACGACGGGGACGCTGGGGTTCACACCGCCGACGTAGGGTGACGGGGACTAACAGGATAGACAGGATAGAGTGGAATTGGGGAACCTGGAATGGCAACGGCGCAGGAACTGGGGACAATCGAGAGGATTCGACTCCGCGATGTTTGGAAGTACGAGGACAAGAACTTCACGCCTTGGCTCGCGGCGAACATATCCTTGCTTGGCGGTGCGCTGGGCCTAGACCTCGAAGTGCGAGCGCAGGAAACGGCTGTTGGAATCTATTGGTTGGATATTCTCGCTCATGACCGAGAGAATGACAGTCCGGTTGTTATAGAGAACCAGTTGGGAGTAACTGACCATGATCATCTTGGCAAGCTGCTCACGTACGCGGCCGGATTCAATGCCAATACGATGGTCTGGATTGCCGGAGAGTTCAGAGACGAACATAGGGAAGCACTGGACTTGCTCAACCAAAGAACAGATGAAGACACGCAGTTCTTTGGTGTGGAAGCCGAAGTGTTGAAGATTGACAATTCGCGTCCTAGCGTCAACTTCAAGCTTGTGGCGATTCCGAGAAAGTGGCGTAACCCGAAGCAAAGAGTTGGTGGAGGTCGGAGCGAGAGACACAGGGCATTCTACAGGGAACTTGTAGAGCGTCTTAATGCGAGTCGTTGTGGATTCGCCGATGTGCCAATTGACAGAATAGGCACAAGACACTTCTGTAATATAGCGTCGGTTGGACAGATAGGCAGTTACACAGCAAGTTTGCCTGGAAGAGACACGGCTTGGGCTGAACTTATTATCAGAGGCGAGGGCAGAAAAGAGTTGTTCAGCCGATTGGAAAAGCATAAAGATGAAATTGAATCGGCGCTTGAAGCTCCCCTTTCGTGGAGGATTGAGCATTTTAACAATTCTGCCATAATCTTGGAGCGCCAATACAGCGGAGCCTTTGATGCTCCCGAAACGAAGGAAGAGTTGCAGGATTGGATGGTTGAGCGGCTGTTGAAGTTTAGGGAAGTGTTTGGGCCTAGGCTGGCGGAGTTGGTGGATTGAGGGAAAGTGAGGGCGTTATGACGCAGGTGACAAGCGATAAGATGAGGCAAGAGACAATCGACGCCGGGAAGTCACGTCGTCCTCCTGTTGACCTCGACGATGCGCCGAAGGACGGGCCTCTTTTCGAGGGGACTGATGTGCCGGTGGGGTATCTCTTCGCGTACTTGGACGAAGGGTATAACCTGTACACTTTCTTGAAGTATTTCCCATCCGTGTGCATAGAGCAGGCCATTGCGGCGATTAGGATTAGGGAGCGCATCAACGCCGACGACATTATTCACAGCGAAAGGGAAAGGGTGAGCGGGACGCCGGTGTTTAGGGGATCACGCGTGCCCGTCAGGACGCTGTTCAACTATATGTCATACGGGTATCCGCTCGATGAATTTCTCGAAGCTTTTCCGTCCGTGGAACGCGAACAGGCGATTTCTGCGCTGGAAATGGCGGGTAGGCTTCTGGAGACCTACGCTTATGAGACTGCGGCGACGAAAACGGCAGTGTTGAAGGACGTTGATGAAGCTGCTGCTGGATGAAAACATGAACCCGCGTTTCCGTCACTATCTCTCCGCTGAACACGATGTGCGATCAGTACGATACATGGGTTGGTTAGGTAAAGTGAATGGCGAACTTCTGGCGCTGGCGCAGGACGAATTCGATGTGCTTATCACTCTTGACCAGGACATGGAATGTCAACAGAACTTAACTGCGGGGGATGTAGCTGTGATTGTTCTTCGAGCGGGAACTGACGACATAAATGTGCTGAGATCCCTCGTGCCTCAGATATTTGAACGCTTGCACACTATTGAACGCGGTAATTTCTACAGTATCCGGCCAAGAGAGCAACTTTAACGGTTGCGACGCAAAGGAGGCCTCACCATGACACTGGTTGAAACTATGACACCTCGCGAGCGCGTGATGAACGCACTCGCAGGCAAGCCCGTTGACCGCACGCCCGTTGCGAATCCGACTAATGTGGCGACGGTGGAGCTTATGGATATGGTGGACGCGCCGTTTCCGGAGGCTTGCCGCGACCCTGAGCTTGCGGCGCGGCTGGCGGCTACGGGGCATACGGAGTTGGGCTTCGACGCGATTATGCCGTACTTTACCATCATCCAGGAGTCGTCGGCGCTCGGCTGCGAGATGCAGTGGGAGGAGAAGGACAACTGGCCCACGGTGCGGATGGCTAACCCAATCTGGAAGACTGAGGATGACATTCACATTCCGTCCGGCTTCCTGGAGCATCCCGACAATATCACCATCACGCGCTCTATCAGTCTGCTGAAGGAAGAATTCGGCAACGACGTGGCAATCATCGGCAAGACGATGGGGCCGTGGACGCTGGCGTACCATGTGTTCGGCGTGGAGACCTTCCTGCTGATGACGGTTGACGACCCCGATATGACGATGCGCTGCCTCGACAGGCTGAAGGAAATCTCCGTACTGTTCGGTCAGGCGCAGATAGACGCGGGTGCGGATGCTCTGACCTTCCCGGACCACGCGACTGGCGACCTAGTGAGCGGCGAATACTACCGGCGCTTCCTGCTGGAAATCCACAAGGAAATGGAGGAACGGCTGGATGTGCCGCTGATTCTGCACATCTGCGGGAATACGCTGGACAGGATGCCGTACATCGCTCAGACGGGCATGGCGGCGTTCCACTTCGACTCGAAGAACGACCCACAGGCGGCGGTGGACGCCGTGGACGGCGGCATCAATCTGGTAGGGAATATCAACAATCCTGAAACGCTGTACGCGCGTGGCCCTGCTGAGGTGCGCGAAGAGGTGCGGAGATGCCTTGATGCGGGGGTGCAGTTGGTCGCGCCGGAGTGTGCGATACCGCTGGCGACGAAGCTGGAGAACCTCATGGAGATTCCCCGCGCGGTAAAGGAGTGGCATGAGGAGAGGAACTGACGGGGTCTAATTGGATTTACGGGGATGGATAGGATTTGTTCGATTGGCAGCTACAATCCCCACCTGATAAAATCATCCAAGCGCGGCTGACCGACTGATAGACTGAAACACTGACGAACTGAAAGGTGTTGAGCGATGCCCATACATAACGAAGGCTTGGAACAGGAACTGCAATGGGTTACCAAGCCGTTCGAGGTGAAGCACATACGGGGGCTGTTCGAGGAGACGACTCCGTTGATGCACGACATCGCGCACAACCTGATTGTCGGAGCGCACTTCGAGGTTGATAGGCTGGTCCAGCAGGCGCTTGCCGAGGGGTATTCGGCGAATGATGTGCTGGATGACGGGCTTATATCCGGCATGGCGGTCGTGGGTATCAAGTTCCGCGACAACATCATCTTCGTGCCGGAGGTGCTGGTGGCCGCGCGTGCAATGAAGGCGGGTATGGTATATATCGAGCCTATCCTGTCGGCGTCGGGAATTGAGCCAATCGGCACGGTGATTATGGGCACAGTGAAGGGCGACCTGCACGACATCGGTAAGAACCTGTGCATTATGATGCTGCGTGGTGCGGGGTTCATCGTTCACGATCTGGGCGTGGACACGAAGCCGGACGAGTTCATTGACGCCGTTATGGAGCACGAGGCGCAGGTGCTCGGAATGTCTGCGCTGCTGACGACGACCATGCCGAATATGGGCAGGACGATCGAGGCGTTCGAGGAGTACGGGCTGCGCGACACGGTGAACATCATGGTGGGCGGCGCGCCGGTGCGTCAGGAGTTCGCGGATGACATGGGCGCGGACGGGTACGGCGAGAACGCGATGGCGTGTGTTGATCTCGCCAAGCGGTTCATGGGCGTGGGAGAGGCTGAAGAGGTAGAGTCGGTGCCTGTGGCGGGGTCGGATTAGGTACGCTATGGCACAAGAGCAGCAGCCTGTCGATAAGGCGCGTTACCGGGCAAGCATGTCGCGGCTGGACGCGATATTCCGCGGCATGTCAGACACGGTGACGGAAGTGTCGCAGTGGCGCTGCCCGTACAAGAACGCGCAGGACCGATGCACGGCGAAGTTCGGTTGCCGCAATCAGGACCGTACCGTGCCTGTGGGTGAGCTGTATGTCTGCACTGGAGACGACAAGTTGGACTACCGGAGCGCGTGGGAGGTCTAATTTCTCCTTACCACCACTGCTCGTAATGTAGGCGTTCCTCCGGGACGCCTATTTCTTTGAGGGTGGACAGCATTGCCCTGATCATTTCGGGCGGACCGCAGATGTAGCAGAGGTGATTGGAGTCTATACCCGCGTCTCTAAGAGTGGAGGCGTCGATTCTTCCTATATTGCCATTCCATTGTTCGCTATGGGAGCGCGTTACAGTGAAGTGGGTGCGGAAGTTAGGGTTGCGGGCGGTTATATCCTCGAACTCTTCGCGGAGTAGCAGTTCGGACGGAGCGCTTGCGCTGTACACGAGCGTTGTGGGGACTTGTAGCCCTGACTTATCGATGTAACGGATGATGCTGGCGATAGGTGTGATTCCGATACCGCCCGCGATGAGGGCAAGGGGGTGGGCTTCGTTGCCGGTGTAGTGGAAGTCGCCTGACCCACCTTCCACGATGATAGAGTCGCCGACCTTGGCGCAGTCGTGCAGGTAGTCGGTCACAGCGTTGTCGCCGACGAGCTTTACGGCAATGGAGAACCAGCGGTCTTCGGTGGGCGATGAAGTCATAGAATAGCCCGCGACTTCGGTGCGTCCGTCTATATCAACAAAGCAGTCTATCCACTGGCCCGGAAGAAACGTGAAAGGCTGCCCGTCGAGCGCGAGGCTAAAGGACTTGACCGTCGGTGAAATCTGCTGAATGTCGGCTATCCTGACAGGGATTCTCATGCGCTCATCGCCTGTGCTGCGAACTCGGGACGCACAAGGCGCTCGTAAGGGTGCTGAGCATTGACGAGGCCGCCATCTATGAGGACTTGGCGCATTGCGTCGTAGCCGTCGATGCCGATGTCGGGGGAGTCAGGCCAGATTTCGAGAGACTTGTAGCGGGCGATGGAGGCTTGCAGCACGGAGTCAGAAACGCCGATGAAGAAGGGCTTGACGCGCTCGGCGACGGTTGCGGCGTCGGCTGCAGCGAGCCACTGCTGCGCCTTGTAGAAGCCGCGCACGAATCGATGGATGATGTCGGGCTGCTCGTCGATGAAGGCGGGCGTTGCGGCGAATGAGCTATAGCAGAGGTATCGGTGTTCTTGTCCCAATTCAGCTGCTAGGTAGCCTGCGCCATCCTCGATCAGTGCCTGCGCCTGTGGGTTGGGCATGTGGATGTAGTCGGCGTCGCCGTTGCGGAATGCTGCGAGGGCGTCATTGGCAGAGAGGCCCTTGAGCATTGTGATGCTGTCGATGTCAACGGCGTGCTTGCGGAGGGCTGAGGTAAGGGAGGTGAGCGGGACGGGTGTGAAGCCTATGGGGATGAGCGTGGAGCCTTCGAGGTCACTCCACTGCCAGTCGTCGGTGGGGACGCTGCCAACCAGGAAGAAGCCGTCGCGCTGGTTGATCTCGGCGATGTGCAGAGGAGCGTCCTCGTCCCCATCGTCTAGCGCCATAAGGCTGCGGCTGATGCCGGTCTGGATGATGTCAACTTCGTCTTGTCGCAGCATGTCGAGGGGAGGTCGTCCTGTGGGGACGGTGCCGAACATGACATCCAAGCCCTCAGCGTAGAAGAAGCCCCCCGCGACCGCCGTGTAGATGGGCGTGTAAAAGAGGTTGCGGTAGGTGTCCATGAGCCGTAGGCGGTGGGGTCGTCCAGAATTCTGCATGCTTATGTGACACCTCTATTAGCAAGATGCGGTCCTCATTTACGTGCCCACGTTCTACTTATTCAACTGGGCGCCTTCATTGTCAATTGGGACGACGGGAATGTCGAGTTCATTCAGGGCGGGGCCAACCGTGGCGGCGTCACCCGCAACCACGATCTTGAGAGCGCCAGCCTTGATATGCTCTTCCGCGACTCTATGAATGTCCGCAAGTGTGAGCTTGGCGACTTCGTCGGCGTAGGCGCTGAAATAGTCGTCGGGAAGGTCGAAAGCGACGAGACGAACTAGTTGGTTGAGCACCTGCCCGTGCGTCTCGAACTGGTTGGGCAAGCCTCGCAGGATGCCGTTTACGGCGTCGTCGAACTCTTCCTGAGTTACCGGGCGCGCACTGCGGATTTCCTCAAACTCCTTGATGGTCTCGGCGACGGACTCCCTGGTCACTTCCGTCTGCACTGAGCCACCTGCCGTGAGTGCGGAAGGGCCTGTGAGCCAGTCGATGCTGGACATGTAGCCGTAGCTGTAGCCCTTGTCCTGGCGCAGGTTCATGTTGAGGCGCGCGGAGAACTGACCGCCGAGGATGTAGTTCAGCAGGTTGAGCGCGAGGTAGTCGGGGTGGTGGCGCGGAACGGTGAGATAACCTGAACGGATTACGGACTGCGGCGCGCCGGGCTTGTCGGCGAGATATATGGTAGTCGCTCCGTCGGCGGGCGTCTCTTCTGCGGATGATTCGGTCGTTGAAGCATCGTCGGACTTCCAGCCGCCGAATGCAGCTTCTGCCTGCTCGACAGCTTCGTCTCGGCTGACGTCGCCGACCAGAACGAGGGTCGCGCCTTCGGGCGAGTACCGAGCGGCGTGATGGGATGCGAGGTCGTCGCGGGTGAATGACTTTACCGCCGATTCGGTGCCCGATACCGGGTGGCCGTATCGAGTGCCAGCGCCGAATAGCAGCGCTTGGGAAGCCCGACCTGCGATTGCCTGCGGGCTGTCGGGAATGCGACTGAGGTCAGTGAGACGCTCGCTGCGAACGCGGTCGAACTCATTCTCCGGGAAGGTGGCATTCTGCACGACATCTGCTAGGATTTCGAGGGCGTGCTGCCAGTGCGAGGTGAGCGTCTCCGTGGATAGGGTGGCGAACTCGCGTGAGGCGCTGGCGCGAAGCTGCGACCCGAGGAACTCCATCTCGTCGGAGATTTGCCGGCTCGTGCGTGTAGCCGTGCCCTCAGCGAGCATCGTGGCGGTCAGGCTTGCGATGCCGGGCTTGTCGGCGGGGTCCGTGATGCCGCCGGCTCGCAGCAGAAGACCCTGCGCGACGACGGGCAGTCCCGGCTTTTCCACGACGACGACTTGCATGCCGTTGGAGAGCGTGGCGCGCGTTGGGACGGGCGGACTGAATGACGGAGAGGGCGCGGCGTCGGGCATCGCGGTGCGATCAAGCGCGGCGGATGCTGCCGAGAGCTGCTGTTCGGGGAGAATCGTGAGGCGCACCATGTTCTCGCCGAGCGCGGTCTTCGCGGCGCGTCGAACATCGTCAGCCGTCACCCCAAGATAGCGGTCCAGGTCGGTATTGATGCCGGACGGGTCGCCTGTGTATGTGTTGTAGTAGTTGAGCTGATCCGCTCTGCCGCCGAAGCCTCCGACTCGTTCAAGCTGGCGCACATGCTGGCTTTCGATGCGGTTTTTGGCGCGCTGCAACTCGTGGTCAGTGGGACATGATAGGCGTAGGGTATCGAGTTCCTGCCGAACAAGTTCTTCTATCTCTTCCAGGCTCTTGCCTGCGTTCGCCGTAACTTGAACAAAAAACTCTCCGGCGATTTCCTGTCCGTAGTGATAGACACTCACATCGCGCGCAATCTGGCGCTCATAGACAAGGCTGCGGTACAACCTGCTGCTCTTGCCGTCGCCGAGGATAGCGGAAAGGACTTCGAGCGCAGGCTGCTCGTCGTCAAACGCGGGCGCTGTGGGCCAGACGAGGTAGAGTCTCGGAAGCTGAACGCGGTCGCGCAGCACGAGCGATGCCGTGCCCTTCAACTCGGAGTCCATTCGGCGTATGCGGTTGATTGGCGGGCCGGGCGGCAGGTCGCCGAAATACCGTTCAATCAGCTTACGCGTTCCCTCTGGGTCTATGTCGCCCGCGACTGCGATGCTGGCATTGGACGGGGCATAGAACCTGCGAAAGAAATCCTTCACATCGTCCAGTTCGGCGGCGTCTAGGTCTGCCTGCGACCCGATGGTGGGCCAGTTATAGGGGTGCGGCGCGGGAAAGACGGTTGGCTGAAGGGTCAGGTACGCCATGCCGTAAGGACGGTTCTCGTAGCTTTGCCGTCGCTCGTTCTTGACTACATCGCGCTGGATGTCGAATGCCTTCTGGTCGAGGGCGTCCAGTAGAAAGCCCATCCTGTCAGATTCGAGCCATAGGGCGAGTTCGAGGTAGTTGGAGGGCACGTTCTCCCAGTAGTTCGTCCTGTCCGGTGTTGTGGAGCCGTTGAGGTTCGCGCCGACCTTTTGCAGCGGGTCGAAGAAGCTGCCCTTGTGGTGCTTGGAACCCTCGAACATCACATGCTCGAAGAGATGGGCGAAACCAGTGCGGCCCGGTTCCTCGTTCTTGGAGCCAACGTGATACCAGACGTTCACTGCCGTGACGGGCAGCGAGTGGTCCTCATGCAGGATGACGTCAAGGCCGTTGGGTAAGGTGAACTTTTCGTAGGAGATTGAAACCATTGAGTGTGCTCCGGATTCGCTAAAGGAGTTAGGTTATCGTCATTTAGGCAGCTTCGCAGTTGATTGACGCCAATTGTGCCTGATTATATCATCATAGGCATACACGACTTAGCTTTGTGCCCTCACCGGCAAATGCCGGAAATGTGAGAAAGGCGATACGCGGTGAAACTCTCATTAACTGAACAGGCTCAAGCGCATATCGTCAATAAGGGCGGGCGTGTCGCCGTTGATCTAGTTTGCGTCTCCACCTGATCGGCGCGGTATATGGAGGTGTCAGTTGACACCTATATCGGCAGGCGAAACACCGCGCGATACAGCAGCCTCATTCAAGAGGGCGTCGAGGTCCTGGTATCGGACGCGCTGGCTCCCCATGTCGAGAACATCGAGATTGACTGCAAGAAGTTCCTGTTCGTGAACAGGATGCGGGCAATGCTGGAACTCAATAACGGCTATGTCATAGAGGCATGACCGATTGCCGGTCCGCCGATGATTAATCGATCGTCAGCGGACTCCTCCGAACCCACATATCTGTTATCTTCTTACCCTTGATCTCTCACCGGGAAGACGGGATTCTTACCCCTGAAGGTGCCTGCCCAGCAGGTTGAATGCCGCCTGCGCCGCTGCCCGCTTGTTTTCGTCTCGGTCCGTTATGCCGGTTTCGACACGCTCGGCTACCTCAAGTCCCTCGGGACCTGCAAGTCCCACATAGAACGTGCCAATGGGTATCCCTGGGCGCCCGCCGGTTGGTCCCGCCACGCCGGTTACCGAAATTGCGTAGTCGGTTGAAGTGAGGTCGCGCGCGCCGACTGCCATTGCGATGGCAACCTCTTGGCTGACGCTGCCCTTGTTCTCATACACGTCGTCGGGGACGCCGAGGACCGACTGCTTCAGGCCACCCGTGTAGGCGATTACGCCACCGGGGAACCATCGTGAGCTTCCGGGCACGGTGCTGAGCAAGTAACCCATAAGGCCACATGTGTCGGCTTCAGCGACGGATACGCGCTTGTCCTGGGCTGTCAGAAGTTCCGCGATCTGTTCGACTTGCATCTCAATTCCTCCTCGATTTCCATTCTCTCGTTCACTCTGGCAGATGTTAGAGGGGAAGGGTGCGCGGTGTCAAAGAGAGGAATGAACGGGACTGTGGGATGGCGTCGGATTTGTATGAGATTTCCGAAATTGCGTGAAAATTGCCTCGAAATCGTGGAACAAAGGGAATACCTGCGGCGTTCTAGGAGTATATCGGCAGGAAGTTGCCTGCCAAGAACTCTTACCCGGAGGTCACTTGAAATGGGCACGAAGATACGAAAATTGTCGACTATCGGGTTGGCACTGGCGCTGGGATTGACGGTTATTGCTTGTGGTGGGTCGGCTGCGGAGGCACCGGCTGCGCCTGCCGCGCCTGCGCCCGCCGCACCAGCCATACCAGCGCCCTCTGCCCCGTCAGCGGCAAGTCCTGCGCGCGGACAGGCGATGCAGGCACAGCCTTCGACCACTTCGCAGTATAAGCCAGCCGCAGCAGCTACTGCCGCCCCCGCCGCAATGACGGAACAGAGCCAGCAGCCTGCGCGAGCACCCGCCGCGCCAGCGCCGGCTCCGGCCTCAGGTCCTGCTGCGCCGACTCCGGTTGAAGTCATGAAAACAGCGTCGTTGGATTCAAGCAAGAGTTCTGGGGGACAGGTGGCGCAGTCGCAGTCGGCCGCGGGCCCCCGAGGAGGTCAGCCAGGGGCGACGACATTCGAGGACTATGAGCGGATCGGGTTTGAGCATACCGCTGAGGACAGGATATCGACGTTCAGCCTTGACACCGACCGCACTTCGTATCACCTCGCGCTCAACTGGGCGCGGTCAGGGTACGACGTAGAGCCGGACTCGGTGCGCGCGGAGGAATGGATAAACGCTTTCAACTACAACTACGCCCAGCCCTCCAGGCACGACAGCTTCGCGGTGCATACGGCCGTAATGCCGCATCCGCTGGACGATGGCCTGGCGCTTGCGCGGATTGCATTCCAGGCGCCGGAACTTCGCGATGACGGCAGACCGCTGAACGTAACGTTGGTGCTGGACGCGTCTGGGTCGATGGCGGACGGCGACAGAATTGACATCGCACGCACGGCGGCGGAGTCGATTCGCAAGAGCCTGCGAAGGGATGACCGCATAGCGGTGGTTCACTTCACGGACGGGGTTATCGAAAATCTCACAGTAGAGCACGAGAGGCCGGACAACAGGAAGGTGCGGAGGTCGATCGACAGGCTGGAGCCGCATGGCTCGACGAACGTGCAGGCGGGGCTGGACCTCGGCGTAAGACTAGCGCACGAAGCGCGGTGGGAACGTCCGGACTCCTACAATTACATCATCCTGATGTCGGACGGGGTGGCAAATGTAGATGCAACCAATCCGTTCGCAATTCTGGAGTCAGTGGGGGACTATGACAACAGCAATCCGCTGCGGCTCATCACTATCGGCGTTGGCATCCAGAACTACAACGACTACCTGCTGGAGCAACTGGCGCAGCACGGCAATGGCTGGTACCGCTACCTGAACGATACTAGGCAGGCACAGGCGACCTTCAGCCGCGAGAACTGGCTGGCGCTATCGATACCGTTCGCGGACCAGACCCGCGCGCAGGTTACGTGGAATCCCGAGGTGGTCGAGTCATGGCGGATCGTCGGATACGAGAACCGCATTACGGCAGATGAAAACTATACGCAGGCGCGCAAGGAGTTCGCAGAGATACCGTCAGGCACCGCCACGACAGTATTCTATGAATTGGAGCTAGTGGACTACGCGGCTCGGGGCGAGGTTCTGGAGCTGGGCGATGTGGAGGTTCGCTGGGTTACGCCTGTGAGCAACGAGTCGAACCGGCAGCACGTGCAGATACTGGCGAAATACGACGAGGCTCCAAGTAACAGGGACGGCGCTTTGCTGCGATTGGGCACGCTGGTGGCGCTGGCGTCGGACAGGTACAGCAGCTTGCCGTACCCGGATGCGCCGTATGATGTGCAGGACGAACTGTCCGTGTTGAAGGATGATATACGGGCACTGGACAGACACATCGGAGAGCTTGCGGCGTACCGTGACTTCTTGTTCCTGATGGAGCACATCGCGCAGGACATTCCGAGGCAGGCTTCGGGGTATAGCCGGTAGGCTGAAGCGACTCGACAAGTTGCAGTGGCAAAAAATTAGGTGGCTAAGGGCTAAGGTAGGAAGGGGCTTTCATTTGGGTCCCGTCCTGCCTTTTCTGTTGTGGGGGCGATAATGGCTTTGTTACACTTGCGGATGGCGTTTTTCGAGTGGATGGCTAGGACGAATGTCTTGAAGAAGAGGTTTCAGGCTGATGGCAGAGAGCATGCGGCTTACGACTGAAGAGGTGCGGCATATCGCGCTGCTGGCGCGGGTTGGTATGACGGACCATGAAGTGGAACTGATGCGTGACCATCTTTCGGACATTCTGGAGCAGTTCGAGGCGCTGAGCCGGGTGGATACGGGTGACCTGGAGCCGACGGGACACTCGGTCGATCTGCTCTCAGTAATGCGTGAGGACGTGTCCCGATCGTCGCTCGATAGAGAGGATACGCTCGCAAATGCGCCGAACCGCGAGGGAGACCTGGTGCGAGTGAAGGCTGTGCTGGAGTAGCGGAAACTAACAGGATACGCAGGATGGATAGGATGGAACTGGCGAGGCTTACGGCGCACGAGGCGCGGAGAATTCTGGATGCGGGCGAGATCACTTCGGTCGAACTTACGACTGCGGTGCTGGAGCGCATCGGGCAGGTTGAGGGGAGCGTAAAGGCGTTCGTGACCGTGACGGAAGATATTGCGTTGCAGCAAGCGGAAGCCGCCGACGCCCGAATTGCCGCCGGGGACGTCGAGCCGCTCACGGGCGTGCCCATGGTGCTCAAGGACAATATGATCACCAAGGGCGTGCGGACTACCTGTTCTTCTCGGATGCTGGAGAATTTCGTGCCTCCTTACGATGCCACGGTCACGGAAAAGCTGTACAGGCAGGGCACAGTGCTGGTTGGTAAGGGCAACCTTGATGAGTTTGCCATGGGATCGTCGAACGAGAACTCGGCGTTCCACCCGACTCACAACCCGTGGGCGCTGGACCGCGTTCCAGGTGGAAGCAGCGGCGGACCTGCTGCTGCGGTCGCCGCTGATGAGTGCCTGTTCGCTCTGGGATCGGATACAGGGGGGAGCATACGACAACCTGCCGCGCTATGCGGCATCGTGGGGATGAAGCCGACTTATGGGCTGGTCAGCAGGTTCGGTTTGGTGGCGTTCGCAAGCTCGCTGGACCAGATAGGGCCTCTGACGAAGGATGTGCGGGACTGCGCGATCACGCTGAACGCGATTGCGGGGAACGACCCGAATGATTCGACATCGCTAAGCCTGGAAGTGCCGGACTACACGCAGGCGCTCGTGGAGGACTTGAAAGGGCTGAGAATTGGGGTGCCGGTGGAGTACTTCGGCGAAGGGCTGGAGCCGGGTGTTGAGAGGGCGGTGCGCGATGCGATAGACGTGATGCGCTCGCTGGGGGCAGAAGTGGGGGAGACATCGTTGCCGAGCACACCGCACGCGCTGGCGGTGTACTACATAATCGCCCCGTCGGAGGCATCGGCGAACCTGGCGCGCTATGACGGCGTGAAGTACGGCTTTTCGGTGCAGGACGCGGACGGCGTTTGGGATGCGTTGGAGAAGACGCGGCAGCACGGGTTCGGGCCAGAGGTGAAGCGGCGGATAATGCTCGGGACCTATGCGCTGTCGGCGGGGTACTACGACGCGTACTACCTGCAGGCGCAGCGGGTCAGGACGCTGATTCGGCGCGAGTTCGAGGATGTGTTCACGCGATTCGACGCAGTGGTGATGCCGACGTCGCCCACGGTAGCGTTCAAGCTGGGCGAGAAGACTGCTAATCCGTTGCAGATGTACCTTAACGACATCCTCACTATTCCTACGAATATCGCGGGGATTCCTGGAATGTCTGTGCCTGCGGGCCTGTCAGGTGGGTTGCCGGTGGGCTTGCAGATTATGGGGCCGACGCTGAGCGAGGAGACCCTGCTGCGTATCGCGTATGCCTACGAGCAGGCGACGGACTTTCGCGGGAAGTACGGGTCGCCGGCGCTGTAAGGGCTATCTCGCTGCCAGTTGCTTTACTGCTTCTTCGTCGAACTCGACGCCAAGACCGGGGCCGGTGGGAACATCGAGGTAGCCGTCTATGACTTGAAGCGGCTCTTTGAGCACTGAAATCTCGTCGCGGATTGATATAGGCTCGATGTTGTATTCCTGCGAATAGGGCACGATGTCGGCGTGCGCGGCGCAGAAGTGCAGATGCGCTACGGTGCTCAGTATCGGCTGCGTGTTGTGCACGGTTATGGGCTTGCCGAACGCCTTGCAGAGAGCGGCAATCTTCTCAAACTCGGTGAATCCGGGAGCCTTCACGATGTCGGGCTGGATGATGTCCACCTTGCCTCTAAGGATTAGGTCGCGGTACTCGTACTGAGTGTAGATCATCTCGCCCGCCGCGATGGGGATGTCTAGCGCGTCGGCGATGGTGGCGAGACCCTCGAGGTCGTAGTGGGGGCGCGGCTCCTCAAAGTGGAAGACCCCGAGTGATTCGAGCGCCTTGCCGATTTCCATGGCGTGATGCACCGAGTACGCCCCGTTGACATCGACGAGGATGTCAATATCGTCGCCGACAGCCGCGCGAACCTCCGTTACCGTGGCGATGGTGTAGTCTCTGACATCGTCCATCGCGCCGGGTATCGCGCTGTGGAGCTTGTAGCCGGAGTAGCCCTGTTCGACGAAAGACGCTGCCCGGCGGCCTTCTTCCAGCGGCGTCATGTCGCGGCGCATTGAGCTTGCGTACATGCGAATCTTGTCGCGCTTCGTTCCGCCGAGAAGATTGGCTATGGGCTGACCGAGCGCCTTTCCCTTGATGTCCCAGAGTGCGATGTCCAGGCCGGCGATAGCGCACCAGACCGTGCCTCCCAGCTCGTAGCCGTTCGCGGCTCGTTCCATATCGTCAAAGCGAAGGGACGTCTCAGTCGGGTCTTTGCCGACGATGGCGGGCTTGAGCAGGTCTTCAACCAGCGTCCTGATGACCGTGGGTTGGCGGCGGAAGCACTCGCCAATACCAACGATACCCTCATCGGTGTAAACGCGGACGAATGGGAAACTGCGGTCGAGAATCAGGCATTCGACATCGGTAATTTTCATGTCGGTTATCTCCGAACGGGAACAAACATCGATGTACAGGATGGATAGGATTAAACGGCTTCGTCTCCGCGCTCGCCTGTGCGGACTCGAATGGTGTCTTCGATGGGGTGTATGAATATCTTGCCGTCGCCAATCTCACCCGTACGTGCGGCTTCGATGATGATTTCGATGACCGTTTCCACATCCGAGTCCTTCACCACCATCTCCAGCTTAATTTTCGGCAGCATATCGACTACGATTGGCTGCCCGGCGCGGCCCGTATGCACGATGCCGCGCTGCCCGCCGCGTCCCGTAACCTGCGTGGTATTCAGCCCGTAGAAGCCTGCGTCGCCCAACGAATCCTTCACGATGGTGAGCTTCTCAGGTCTTACGATTGCCTCAATTTTCTTCATGGCTCACCTCCCTATGCCAAGAGGGTAAGAGTATCTTGTGAGGGGATTCATCACCCCCCATCCTGACCTCCCCCATCAAAGAGGAGGAAGGAATGTTCCTGTCAAACAGGAAACGCTAGAACCTGTAAGCGGGTTCTTCGTGCTCTGCGAGGTCGAGACCAATCGCCTCGCTGTTCTCGGATACGCGCAAGCCTATGGTGTATTTCAGCGCGAGCAGGATGATTGCCGTAACCGCGAACGCCCACCCCCAGCTTGCAACGATGGAGATAAGCTGGATGCCAATCTGCTGGATACGGGGTATGTCCAATGCCCCAAAGCCAATGCCCACGAACAAGCCGGTTGCGATGCCTCCCCATGTGCCACCGATTCCGTGCACCCCCCATACGGACAGCGCGTCGTCCAGGTTGAGTTTGACGAGGAAGCGCGCGGCGATGGCGCAGAGGACACCGCCTACAATCCCGATGATGACGGCGGGCATCGGCCCCACAAAGCCTGCGGCGGGTGTTATGGCGACAAGTCCTGCGACTGCGCCGGAAGCCGCACCGATGACGGATGGCTTGCCGTCTTTGAGCCACGTGAATCCTGCCCATCCGATTGCGCCTGCCGCTGCCGCCGTGTTGGTTACTACGAAGGCGTTGACTGCCGTGCTGTCCGCGGCGAGCGCGGAGCCTGCGTTGAAGCCGAACCATCCGAACCAGAGCATGCCCGTGCCGAGCACGACCATAGGGACATTGTGGGACTCCATCGGCTCAGTGCCAAAGCCCATGCGCCTGCCTACTATGAGCGCAGCGGCGAGCGCGCCAACGCCCGATGTGATGTGGACGACGTTGCCGCCGGCGAAGTCAAGTGCGCCAAGTTCGAGAATCCAGCCCCCTTCTGCCCATACCCAGTGAGCGACGGGCGCGTAAACGAGTGTCACCCAGAGGATCATGAAGAGCACGTAGGCGCTGAACTTCATACGCTCGGCAAATGCTCCGGTGAGTATCGCCGGCGCGATGATTGCGAACATGCCCTGGAACATCATAAACAGCAGCGGCGGGATGCCGCCGTCAGGTCCGATCTCCGCGCTCACCCCGCTAAGTCCGAATAGACTGAGGTCCCCAAACAGTCCCCCGACTGATGGCCCAAATGCGATTGAGTAGCCCCACAAGACCCATACCACTCCGATGATCCCCATGCTCATGAGGCTGTGCATGATAGTGGCGGATGCGTTCTTGCTCCGTGCCAGTCCCGCATAAAATAGCGCGAGTCCAGGTGTCATGAACAACACCAGCGCGGAGGACACCAGCATCCATGCTATATTTCCTTGCTCCAAGGTCGATCCCTCCAAGGTGATATGTCGCGTCCGAGTTTCGCGGCTCTTAACCGCGTGAGTATAACCAAGAAAGGTCTCAATTGTCCATCCCGCCGTATTGGAAACTGCCCATCGTGTTAGTATGTTCCGAGTGAAAATAAAACTGTAATCGGGAGGTTTGAGCTAATATGAGCGACGAAGGCGTGAGCAGTGAAGAACGGGTGCAGTGGGTCTATGCATCCGAGAACAACGAGCAGGTCAAAGAGCGATACGACCAGTGGGCGAGTGATTACGACGAGGACCTGGCGGACGACTTCGGGTATGTGATGCCGCGCATGGCTGCGGAAGTCTTTGAACGCTTCGTTGGCAAGGACGCGCGGGTGCTGGACGCCGGAGCGGGGACCGGGCTGGTAGGCGTAGAACTGAATCGGCTTGGCTATAGCGACTTGGAGGCGATGGACATATCGCGTGGGATGCTGGAAGTGGCGGGATCGAAGAATGTATATGGCGCGCTGCACCAGAAGGTGATGGGTGAGCCGCTAGGCTTCCAGACGGATAGCTACGATGCGGCGATTGGTGTTGGCGTGCTCACGCTGGGGCACGCGCCGGCGAGTTCGCTGGACGAGTTGGTGCGGGTCACCAAGCCCGGCGGCGTGATAGCGTTTACGCTGCGCCCGGATGTGTACCAGCAGAACGGCTTTCGTGAGAAACAGGAGGAATTGGCAGCGGAAGGGAAGTGGGAACTTATGGAAGTTACGGACGAATTTCGGGGGATGCCGAAGGGTGAGCCGGACGTATTCTTCCAGGTCTGGGTGTACAAGGTAACCACCTGATGAGCGATCGGGCGTTTGAGGCTGCTGCCGGTCCGGATTACGACGATGAGCGGCTGCGCTTCTCATGGGACGACTTGCCTGCGGCGAGCGCACACCTGCCGGGTACGGACGGCGTGCTGCGTACCCGGGTCGAGGATTTCGAGGTCGAGGAGATACCGAGTTACCTGCCAAGTGGTGCCGGAGTGCATGCCTATGCCTTTGTCGAGAAGCGCAGGCTTACTACGCGGGATGTAGTCGACGCAATCGTGGAGGCAGGGACGCCACGCGGAGCTGTGGGGTTCGCCGGGCAGAAGGACAAGTACGCGGTGGCGCGGCAGTGGATCAGTGTTCCTGCCGAGCATGAAGCGGCACTGAAATCCCTGGATGATGTCGAAGGCGTGAGGGTTCTGGAGACTTCAATGCACCGCAACAAGCTGGGTTTGGGACATCTCAGGGGGAATCGTTTCAGCGTGCGAGTGCGTGAAACACGCGAAGACTGGGAGCCGCTCGCCAGAAATCTGCTGGAGCATCTGGGTTGTGTGGGCGTGCCGAACTACTTCGGGCCGCAGCGGTTCGGGACTTTCAACACGAACATTGCGGACGGGCTGCGGCTTGTCAGAGGCGAGAGGATGCGTGTGGATCGCAGGATGCGGCGCTTCTATCAGTCCGCGCTGCAGTCGCACCTGTTCAACCAACTGCTGAAGATACGGATGGAACGCGGCCTCTATGATTCGGTGCTGGCCGGAGAGAGGGCGCAGAGGCACGACAGTGGCGGGATGTTTGTCGTTGACGATGGCGAGCGCGAATCGGAGCGGGCCAGACAGATGGAGATCAGCGCCGCGCTGCCACTATTCGGGCGCAAGGTACGCGTCAGTGGCGGGGATGCCGGCGTGCTGGAGGAGCGCGTCCTGTCGGAATTCGGGCTTGAGTACGATCAGTTCCGTGGGATTCCGGGGACGCGGCGAATCAGCAGGATACGGCTTGATGACGCGGCAATTGAGGCTGCCGACGGAGGCTATGTGGTGGCATTTACGCTACCCAAGGGGGCGTATGCCACCAGTGTGATGCGGGAGTTGATGAAGGATGGAGAACTGCGCTGAACTTGCACATATGTGTTTCATTCTATAGGATTTGAATAGTCACTAGAACGTAACACTTACACTAAGGGGCAGGTATGGTCGTGGAAGAGAGAGTTAGCAGGCTGGAAGGCGAGCAGTCGGGGATGAGCGCACGGCTTGACGATCTCCGATCTGATATGAACTTTCGGTTCAATGTTGTTTTCGGCCTGTTGGTGGTCATTATTGGCGTTGGGCTGACTATACTTTTGCGATTGTAGTACCCTCAGGTGTCATAGCAATGCTTCATTGAGTGTGACGCCGAAACCAGGCCTGTCGGATGGGGATATGTAGCCGTCGATGGGTGCGGGCTCGTTGAACCATAGGATGTCTCGCTCGTCGCGGATATGGTCGGAGTGGTACTCGGCAAGATCGGCGCAGCCTGAACCGGCGATCAGGTGGAGGCCCCAGACTTCTCCTCCCCTGTGCGGCGCGACGGGAATGCCGTGCTGCTCCGCTATCTCCACGATCCTGATTCCCTCTGTGATGCCGCCGCACCAGGTAATGTCGGGCTGCCAGAGGTCCATCGCGCCCGCGCGGGCAATGGCGTCGAAACCGTGTCGGGTGAACTCGTGCTCGCCGCCCGCAATTAGCGTTGGCTTCACTTCGTCCACTAGCGCCGCCTGTCCATCCAGGTCGTCCGGGGTGAGGATGTCCTCGAACCAGTACAGGTTGTAGTCGGCGAGGCGGCGGGACATCTCAAGGGTAACCTCGGCGTTCCAGGACATGTACACATCGACCATGACAAGCGCGTCGTCGCCGAAGACTTCTCGCGCGTGCTCTGCTGATCGGACGGCGGTATCGTAGTCGGAGTCCCTGCCTGTCCAGCGGTGGCCGAACTTGTTCGCAGTGTAGCCCAGATCACGGTATCGCAATGCGTCCTCGCCGGTAGCGTAGGCGCGGATGTTTTTCTTTGGTTCGTCAGACAGCAGGGCACAGACAGGGACGTCGCGCGCCTTGCCCAGCATGTCATAGAGGGCCAGGTCTATGCCGGAGAGCGCCATGACACCCAGACCCTTGCGCCCGTAAGGTAGAGACTCCATGTACAGTATGTCGTAGGTCGCCTGAATGTCGGCGACGCTTTCAATTTCACGGCCGATGAGGTGGTCGCGGAGATGGCCGTTTACGACGGCGACTCCGGCGACTCCGCCGCCGCCATAGCCGTAGCCGGTTACGCCCGTGTCGGTGTCCACGCGCACGACAATCTGCCAGAAGTGAGTGCGCCAGGACGGGGCCAGGTGCTTGTACTTCGGATAGACGGCTTTGACATCGGTTATTTTCACTTCTCGGACCTTTCAGCGGTTAAATTGGAGCCGTGGGATAGCTGGGCGCTATGTTATCATAGGGGCGCTTTGCATGAACTTCAGGAGGGCGTTCGGATGGCGCATGAGCTGATACTGACGGAGACGCGCGGGCGCGTCGGCATCATCACGCTGAACAGGCCGGAAAGGCTTAATGCGTTCACTGGCGTGATGCAAGGGGAGATCCAGTCTCAGGTGAGCGAGTGGAACGCCGATGATGGGATCGGCGCGATGGTGCTAACTGGCGCGGGTCGGGCGTTTTCGGCGGGCGCGGATGTTGGCGGTTTCGAGGACTTTGTAAGCGGCGAGCGGCGGGATGCTCCGGCGAGGCCGGCGGATATAAGCTGGGTTGACCTTGCGCGCGAGTCGAAACCCATTGTGTGTGCGCTGAATGGGGTGGCCGTTGGACTTGGCATAACACTGCCGTTGTCTTGCGATGTGCGTCTTGCGGCGGAGGATGCGCGCATATCGTTCCGATTCTTAAGGATCGGGGTTACGCCCGAATACGGCAGTACGCATTTCCTCGTCAACCTTGTGGGTCTTGGGCGGGCGCTGGAGTACATGCTGACCGGCAGATTTATCACCGCTCAGGAGGCGAAGGATGCAGGGTTCGTGAACCGTGTCTGCCCTGCCGAAACGCTTGTGGACGACGCGGTGGCGCTGGCGCAGGAGATTGCCGACAACCCTGCGTGGCACCTAGCGAAGGTGAAGCGGCTTATCCACGAGAACTACATGGAGAAGGACCTGTCGCTTGTGCTGCGGCGAGAGTCGGAGACGCTGCGGGAGTCGCGCTTCACACCTGAACACCAGGAAGCGCTGACGGCGTTCCGGGAGCGGCGGGAGCCTAAGTTCCATGGGCAGGCGGCGGACTGAGGATGGCTGAGGGTAAACGCAGCTACTATGACGTGCTTGGGATAGAACCGCGCGCCAGCCAGGACGACATCAAGAAGGCGTATCGGAGGCTGGCAAAATCATATCATCCCGATGTGAACGGGGGCCCCGGAGCCGGTACGCGCTTCAAGGAAATTAACGAGGCCAATCGCGTGCTTTCTGCACCGGACAGGCGTGCCGAGTATGACCGAACTGTCGTGATTGCAGCCATGCACAGGGAGCATGAGCACGAAAAGCGTGAGCGGTACGAAGAGTGGAGGAGCGCGCAGCCGGGTAGCGTGATGCAGAGCGCGAACAGGTTAAAGAATCGCATCCGACGAAACATCAGATGGAGTGGCGCCAACAGGATGAAGAACCGCCTGCGGCGCTTCCTGCGGTAGTAACGACTTGGCAACTGACTCACCGACGATAGGCATACTGGCACTGGCTGACGACAATGCTCGCGTGTGTGCGGCTTCAATTCAGAGGCTTGGTGGCCGGGCGCTGCGAGTGGACGGCGATGAGGGTGAGAATCCTGACGTTCTCTTGGGCCTGATTGACGCGCTAGTCTGCTGCGATGATGCCGGTGGAGGTCAATCGGCGATTGAGCTGGTGCGAGCCTCGCTCGATGATGACATGCCCATCTATGCGCTTGGTGAGGGGATGCACCTTCTGAATGCGGCATTCGGCGGCAAGCCTGCCGAAGCTGTTGCCGAGCATAGTGGTGACGGTGAGGATGGGGAGTCGGCATTTCATCATATCTATATCGCGCCGGGAAGCAGACTTGCGGCGGTCGTGGGTTCGGGCGGTTTCGTGCGTGTGAACAGCTGCCACAGCAGGGGGATACGCGAGGCGCAAAAGTCGCCATGGCTCCTGGCTTCGGCGTATTCGCTGGAAGATGGCATCATAGAAGCGCTGGAAAGCTCGCGGCATCGCTGGGTGATTGGGGTGCAGTTCCGACCTGAGCAACGAATGGAAGTGCCGCCGCACTTTGACCGCCTCTTCCAGTCGCTGCTCGAAAGAGCCATGGAGCGCATGAACAGGGCAGAAATTTCGCATTAGAGCGCTGCTTCTCGTGTTATAATATGTACAATAATTGCTGTTAAGATTAGGTTGGTCATAGGTCCCTCCTATCTTGCCTCCCTACCGTTTCAAATGCTCGCTGCCCGGGGACAATTCCGTTTCGACTTTCGGCGTCCACTGCGAGTGATGTGTCGAACCACTAGGAGATTTACATGACAACGCTGAAGACGGATTACGGCTTTATCAAGCCCACGCAGATCGAAGAGGAGATGCGGACGTCGTACCTCGACTACGCCATGAGCGTAATCGTGGCGAGGGCGCTGCCGGATGTTCGGGACGGGCTGAAGCCGGTGCAAAGGCGCATTCTGTACGCGATGGACGAACTGGGGATGCGCCCTACTCAGCCGTATAAGAAGAGTGCGCGGCTCGTTGGTGAGGTGCTGGGCAAGTACCATCCGCACAACAACGATTCGGTGTACGAAGCTATGGTGCGGATGGCGCAGGACTTCACGATGCGCCTGCCGCTGGTCGATGGGCAGGGAAACTTCGGCAGCGTGGACAACGATCCGCCCGCTGCGATGCGCTACACCGAGGCGCGTCTGCGGGCTGTCGCTGAAGAGATGCTGGTCAACATAGACGAGAATACGGTTGACTTCATTGACAACTTCGACGGAACGTTGCGGGAGCCTGTTGTGCTGCCCTCACGTCTGCCGAACCTGATGATAAATGGCGCTTCCGGCATTGCCGTAGGCATGGCGACTAACATACCGCCGCATAATCCGACTGAAATCTGCAACGCGGTCATTCATCTCGTCGATCACCCGAATGCGACTGTGGAAGACCTGATGAAGCATGTGACGGGCCCCGATTTCCCGACCGGCGCGACGATAATGGGACGCGACGGCATCCGCAATGCCTACACGACGGGGCGAGGACAGATAATCGTCAGGGCGAAGGCGGAGATCCAGCCGATGCGCCGCTCCAATCGCATGCAGATTATCGTGTCCGAACTGCCTTATCAGGTGAACAAGGCTGCGCTGGTTGAGAAGATTGCAAGCCTGACGAAGGACAAGCGGCTTCAAGGCATTTCGGAAGTTCGAGACGAGTCAGACCGTGAGGGAATGCGGGTCGTTATCGAGCTTCGGACTGGCACGCAGCCGATGGTCGTGCTGAACAACCTGTACAAGCTGACCGCGATGCAGAGTTCGTTCTCGGCGAACATGTTGGCGCTGGTCGAGGGCATGCCGCGCGTGATTACCCTGAAGGTGGCTCTCCAAGCCTTTATCGACTTCCGGCGTGAAGTAGTGCGGAGGCGCGCGGAGTTCCAGCTCGAGAAGGCAAGGCAGCGCGCCCACATACTGGCGGGACTGCGAATTGCTGTGGGTAACCTTGACGAGGTGATTGCTCTGATCAGGGGCGCGGCGGATACGGCAGCGGCGCGAGACGCGCTGATGACGCGCTTCAGCCTCGATGAGCCGCAGGCGCAGGCGATACTGGACATGCAGCTGCGGCGCATTTCCGCGCTTGAGCGAGAGAGGCTCGAAGAGGAGTACGCGCAGATCCAGGAGACGATACGTGGTCTTGAGGAGCTGCTCGGCGACGAGAAGAAGATTCTGCTTGAGATCAAGAAGGAGACGCGGGCAGTCAGGAAGAAGTTTGGCGAGGACAGGAAGACGGACATCAGCCTGGACGCGCACGACATCAGCAGGGCGGAACTAGAGGCGCACGAGCAGGTGGTGGTCACCCTGAGCCAGGGTGGGTACATCAAGCGGATCCCGGCAAACACGTACCGGAACCAGCACCGAGGCGGCAAGGGCGTGGTGAGCATGACCACTCGTGAGGACGATCCGGTCAAGCACCTGATTGTGGCCGATACGCACGATACGCTTCTGTTCTTCACGAACCGGGGGCGCGTGCTGAAGCTGACCGTGTTCGAGCTGAGGCCCGACACTTCACGCAACACGCGAGGCGTGCCTGTTGTGAATGTCATCCAGCTTGGCGCGGACGAGACAGTGAGCGCTGTGGTTGCGGTGGACAGCCTCGACCACGACGACACTTTCCTCATGCTGGGCACGCAGAACGGAAAGATAAAGCGCATCGCGCTGAGCAACATCGGCAACATCCGTCCGTCCGGCTTGATCATCATGAACATGAACTCGGGGCCTGCGGACGAACTGGTGGGTGCCCGCCTCGCCAGAGCTGAGGACGATGTGGTAATGGTCTCAGAACAGGGAATGTCCATCCGCTTTTCCGTCGGCGGCGTTCGGCCCCGCCTGCGAAATGCCGGGGGCGTGAGGGGAATGAGACTGCGGAAGAAGGGCGATCTCACTCCGGGCAAGAAGCGTCTAACCAAAGATGACCGCGTGATTGCTATGTCAGTCATTCCCGAGGAAAGCGACAGCAGGCTGCTGGTCATCAGCGAGAAGGGATTTGGGAAGCTCACTCCGGTCAGCGAGTATAGGCGACAGAACACTGGCGGATTCGGTCTGGCGACATTCGACATTCAGCCACGCAAGACGGGTACGGTTGCGGTTGCCGAAGTTGTGGACGATAGCAAGGAACTGTACCTAGTGTCCGAGCAAGCGCAGGTGCTGCGTACGAACCTCTCTGAGATTACGACCACCATTGGTAGGAAGACCAAGGGCGTTACGATATTCAGGCTGGATAAGGGAGACGCGGTGGCGTCAATCGCGTGCGTGAGTGACCTGAACACGAACGGCGCGAGCGCAACGGGAAATGGCAAGGCTTCCGCATCGAAGGCCGCCACCAAGCCCAAAAACAAGTCTGTTGATGTGCCGAAGAATGGAACCGTCAAAGTTGATGATAAGGAGCAGGGCGCTAATCATCAGCTTCCGCTAGACGATATGGAGCAAGATGGCGGCAAGTAACAGGACAGAGCGCCGAAATTAGGAAGCAGCACGACCAGCCCCCTGCACGATGGCAAAGAGACTGATCGCGCTAGGGGGCTGTTTGCCTTATGCCGCTGATGTCTTGCGGAGGACAGGGTTCAGGGGCCCGCGCAGGTCGGAGCGCAGCACCTGATCGGGGGCGATTACGACAACAGCCTCTCTTTCTCCTTTACAGGTTTCTACGATTACACGGTCGCCGACTTTGAGACTGATGCCGTTTGCGTCAAAGTATTGGACCTTGTCGGATGGTCGGAATTGCACTCCGGTCAAGGCGGGCATTTTCCTCTCCTAACTACGTGCTTGATTGCTGTGCCTGCAACTGGGGCATGCGGAGCAACATTCCCTCGATGCACAGTCGGGGATTTACGTTGCTCTCCAGCATTGAGGTTGTCTGCTGGATGGCGCGAATTGCTTCGATCACCTGCGCGGATGTGCAATGGCCTGATGCAACCCGCAGCGTATCGATGCGCGAGATGTTGACGGCGAGCTCGTCGTTATCCTCGTGAACGACAAGAACGTCGCGCCACCAGCCGAGCCAGAGCTGCAGTTCTTCGTAAACGGCATTGCGGCTGCGTCCGAATATAGCCGCGATCCTTTCGGCGTAGGCGAATTTCTCATCGAGGGCACCGACCAGGACTGCTTCGATTTCGCTGAGACGCTCGCCGCGGCGGGCAAGCGCCTCCGGGTCGGATGCGACTTCTATCGCCCAGCCCAGCCTGCCCCCTGACAATCGAGCGATTTCGGTGGTGTCGTCAGGTGACAGATCGAAGCGGCTTTCAAGTTCCGCATGTACTTTGGGCACCGGCAGCGGTCGCAGTTCCAATACCTGGCAACGGGACAGAATGGTGGGCAGGATGCCGCCAACTTGCGGGACCGCTTCCAGCAGGGCGGCTATGCGGTCCTGTTCGTGCTCAGACGAATACGCTATGTAGCCCGCTGACTCATCCACGGTGTTCTCTCGCACCTCAGATGCCAGAAGCACAAATATCACATCTTCCGGTGGTTCTTCGAGCATCTTCAGCAGGGCGTTGGCAGCTTCCTGGGTGAAGTTCTCGGAATCCTCGATGATGAATACGCGGTAGCGTCCCTCGTAAGGCTTCAGCACCGCTTCGCGCTGCAGATCGCGAATCTGCTCGACGCTAATGGCGGTGCGCCTCGTCAATCCTCTACTTGCGCCGCCCTGAGAGATTACGCGCACATCGGCGTGGAGAGAATCGGTGATGCGGCGGCACTGGCGGCATTCGGCGCAGGGCTTTTCGGCAGAGTCGGCTGCGGTGCAGTTCACGAGGCGTGCTATGTCGAATGCGAGCGTCATCTTGCCCACATGAGGAGGCCCCGCTAGCAGCCAGGCGTGCGCCATCCTGCCGGTCCGCATGCTGCGCGAGAGCGTGGAGATTGCCTTGTCGTGTCCTATCGTATGCCAGCGTCGGTTCATTCTCTTTGCCGATTGTCTCTCGTCTAGCTCGCAGAAGTCATGGTAGCAGGTGTGCGCCACGCGAGATAAGCCTTTATGTATAATGTACTCAGGATCCCCCTCAGGAGGATGAGATGAGACAAAGGGACTACGGGCGAGACTTTGAGCTGACGTTCCGCATGGGCTTCACGATGATGATGCTCGCGGTGGTGTATGTGCTGTTTCTCGGGCTGTTGATGTTCGCAGGAATACCGTGGGAGATGGTGCTGATCATTGCCATCGGTATGGCGTTCTTCCAGTATTTCCTGTCGGACAAGCTGGTGCTTGCTACAACTGGGGCGAAAGAGGTCACTGCGGAGGAAGAACCCCGGCTGCATGGAATAATCGAGCGGCTCGCGGCGATTGCCGACATGCCCAAGCCGAAGAAGATCGCGATCATGGAGACGCATGTGCCCAACGCTTTCGCTACAGGGCGAAATCCGAAGAACGCGGTCATCGCCGTCACGCGGGGGCTGATGAATCGGCTCAACGAGCGCGAGTTGGAGGCTGTGCTGGGCCATGAGTTGGCGCATGTGAAGAACCGAGACGTCATGGTGCTGACATGGGCGAGCATAATCGTGATTGCGGCGGGCTTTCTGCTTCAGATGCTATTCTGGCTGAGCCTGTTCGGTGGGTTCGGCGGAGGCATGGGTGGAGATCGGCGCGACGCCGGCCAGCTGATGATTGTCATGCTCGCTGTCTATGTGGGCACGATCATCATATATTTCGTAAGCCAGATGCTGATAATGACCCTGTCGCGTTACAGGGAGTTCGCGGCGGACAGGGGCGGCGCGGTCATCACCGGCGCGCCGCTGCAGCTTGCGTCCGCGCTGCAGAAGATCAGCAACGACATGTACCGCATACCGGAGAAGGACCTGCGGCAGGTGGAGCACGCGAGCGCGTTCTTCATCATACCGGCGCTTAAGGGCAACACTATCGCAACGCTGTTCTCCAGCCACCCGGCCGTTGAAGACCGCATCGAGCGGCTGCAGAATATGCAGCGCAGCATGGAGCGCAGCCGGTAAAGAGCGCGGAAACGACTACGTTATTTTCATCCCATCTCAACGCTCCCTTCCGACAGAGAAGGGATGACATGAACTGGAGGCGTCGTCTTGGGTCTATTAAGCATGCTGTTCGGGCGTAACAAGCTCAAGCGGCCGGAGCGAGAGAAGTTTTTCTCCGTAATCACGGCGGAGGTTGCCCTGAGCAGCAGGATGGACCTTCACAGCACGCACAAGGCGGGCATCGTGTTCAACCCGGTGGAGTCATCTTTCTTCGAGAACCTGGACGACGAGATTAGGTCGCTTCTTGCTGTGAGTGAAACGTCCACAGGAACGAGTTTCCGAGTGATAGACGATACTTATGGCACGCGCTGGGCTTCACTGGAGGACAGGGACTTCGAGGACCTGGTGTCGACGATACATCTCATAAGTGAGACGGTGATTGAACACGGCTTCGCTGAGCGGCTGCTTGCTGCCGTGTTTGGCGTGCAGTACGAAGGCAGGCAGGCGTACTGGATTTACAACTACAAGCGCGGAAACTTCTACCCGATGGTGCTGACCGCGCCGC
The DNA here is from genome assembly GCA_965203955.1 of Dehalococcoidia bacterium. Lineage (GTDB taxonomy): Bacteria > Chloroflexota > Dehalococcoidia > Lucifugimonadales > JADFKI01 > Bin90. Next base: position 2,420,239 of record OZ241923.1, read on the forward strand.
AGACGCGAGACAACGCGGCGGAGATGCGGTTGAGCGCCGTCATGGAAGAGGAAAAAATCCCCGTCGAGCGCAGCTTGGAGAACTGGTACGCGCTCTGGGGGATTCCGTTTTAAGTAGTCTTCAGCTGGCAGCTAGCCCGGCACAAGACCTTCGCCGACGAACATCTCCTCTGCTTCAAGGAGTGTGATGTCGGGTTCGGGCAGGACGAGATCTGATTCGACCAGTTCGTCAATGGGCACGGGCGTGCCCTTTTCGCGGACGAGGTCGAGCATTCTCTTCAGTACGGCGGCGAAGGCTTCCTCGTCTTCGTCCGCCACCACATCCACAAGCTCGTTGTCTATGGCGTTCAGGTCGTCAATGTAGGCGCCGGGCAAGTCATACTGCCCTTCGGTGAGTATTCGAACAATCATTTAGCTCATATTCCTCTGCTGACGCAATTCGGCAAGTTCGTCATCGACTGCGGATGTCCCCGAACTTTCAGGAAGAGCCTGCCTCTCGCCGGAGGGCAGCTCTCCCTTGAGTGCGGCGAGTTCGTCTTCGACGTTCTGCGCGGCCATGAGTTGCGACAACTCCCTGCTTAGCGGGTCGTTGTCAGCGCCGGTGAAGTCTTCGAGCACGCCCATTTCGGCAAGTTCGTCGATTGCGCCCGCTCGGGCGCGCATCGTCTCGGTCTTGTGCTCTGCTCGCTCGATCGCGCGGGAAACGTCGCCCATCTCTTCCGAGACACCGGAGAGGGCCGAGCCGATTCGGACTTGAGCCTGTGCGGCATTGTACTGTGCCTTGACGATCTCCTTGCGGGTGCGAAAAGCTGCAACCTTCGCCTGCAAACGCTGCTCGGCCTGAGTGAGCTTTTCCTGTTCCATTTCGAGATCCGCGATTTGTTGATCGAGGCCTTCTAACTCCATAAGCGATGCCTGCTTGCGCTGGAGGGCAAGGCGGGCGAGGTCCTCTCTTCCGGCTGCCATCGCCTGGCGCGCCTGACCGTCAAGCTTGACGATGCTGTCCTTGACCTTCGACGCCTGAAGCTCGAGTCGGCGCTTGGCGGTGACCATTTCGACGACGCCCCGCTTAACATCGCGAAGAGTATCCATCTGCTTCTCGTATGCGTAGTCTAGGGTTTCGTTGGGGTCTTCCGCATTGTCGAGGATGCGGTTCATCTTGGATTTTACTACTGTTGACATTCTCGATAGTATGCCCATGTCCTACCTCAAGCCCTCTTTTCGATATTCTCTCAACACTTCAGTCAATTAGTAGGCTGATGACCCTTTGCCTCTAATCATTCCGACGAGGCCGATGACGCCTACGACTACGCCAGCAATAATGCCTATCCAGCCGACGACGGTTATCAATGCTTGTACGATACCAGTCAGCAAGAGCAGTCCGATCACTATGAGCAAAACACCTGCGCCGACCATGCCGCCATTGCTCATTGAGCACCTCCCTCTTTGCTCGCTGCAATCCAGAGTAAATCAAGTCTAATTCTAGCATGAGCGAGGCGATATGTCCTTGAGCGGGGATTGTTCAGCGTGGGGCGCGACAGGGTTGTTGCTGCCGACTTCCCAAGAGTGGTCGTCTGACTGTCCGACTTTGACCTGTTGAGTTGGGGAAAGGCTGGATGTGCTTGGGGATGCGCGGGCGATGATAGCCGCCGCGAGAGACCTTGATTGTTGTTCAACAAAAAAAGGTCTGATATACTTACCGCGTTTGTGGGAGAACGCCCAAAAATAGCGAGAAACACTAGGATTTCGAGCAAAAACATGAGAAAGGAGGTGGGCTATTGCACTGGATAGATTTTGCCAGTCCCCACTCGGTTAGAGAAGCGGTTGAACTGCTAAATGAGGCGAACGGAAGTGCGCGAGTTTTGGCAGGGGGAACCGACCTGTTGGTACAGCTTAGGGGGGGCAGGTTCGACAATGTGAACCTGGTCGTTGACGGTAAGAACATCCCTGAACTGAACGAAATAACCTATGACCCGGAGGGGGGTCTTACAATAGGGGCGGCCGTCCCCTGTTATCGAATGTACGGCAACGCGGCGATATCGCGCGCGTATCCCGGCCTCATTGACGCAGCGTCGCTCATCGGCGGCACACAGATTCAGGGCAGGGCATCCTTCGGCGGGAACCTCTGCAATTCCACGCCTAGCGGTGACTCCATCCCGGCGATGATCGCGCACAGCGCCACCGCCCACATAGAGGGTCCTGACGGACATCGGCACGTAGCAGTGGAAGACTTCTGCACAGGCCCTGGCAGCAACGTGCTGGGTCGCGGAGAGATGCTGGTTTCCATCAGCTTCCCCGCACCTTCGAGCGGCTTTGGTGCTAATTACATGCGCTTCATCCCTCGCAACGAGATGGACATCGCTGTCGCGGGCGCGGGCACTTCCGTAGTGCTGGAGAACGGCAACATCAAGTCGGCGCGCGTCGCCCTTGCCGCCGTTGCGCCCACACCGCTGTATGTGTCAGAAATCGGCGACGCCATCGCCGGCAAGCCCGCCAACGAAGATACGCTCGCTGAGGCAGGACAGATGGCTAGAGACGCGGCGCGTCCGATTACAGACATGCGCGGCACTGTCGAATACAGAAAGCACCTGTGCGATGTGCTCACCAGGCGCTCGCTCCAGATTGCAATTGACCGAGCTAAGGAGAATGCTTAATGCCCGGAAAGACTTATGTACAGACCAGAATCAACGGCGAGCATGTGGACTTCCTCGCGGAGCCACGTCAGAGCCTGCTCGAATGCCTGCGTGATGTCATTGGCCTTACCGGATCAAAGGAAGGCTGCAATGACGGCAACTGCGGCGCCTGCACAGTTGAGATGGACGGCAGAATTGTCACATCCTGCCTGGTGCTTGGCGTAGAGGCAGAGGGCAGTGACATTACCACCATCGAGGGCATTGCTGAGGGCAGCGAGCTTCACCCCGTGCAGCAGGCATTCCTGGAAAATGCCGCATTGCAATGCGGCATCTGCACTCCCGGATTCATTGTGGCGACGAAGGCCCTGCTCGACCATAACCCTGACCCGACTGAATACGAGATACGCTTCTGGCTGGCGAACAACCTGTGCCGCTGCACAGGCTACGACAAGATTGTTCGCGCAGTGCAGGATGCGGCAGCCCGGATGCAGGAGGTGAGCGCATGACGACTACCGAATACGAAAGCAACGTAATTCTGTCGAGTGTTGAATACAATGTGGTCGGCACCCGACCTGTTCGACACGATGGCGCGGACAAGGTAACAGGACGCGCTCTCTACGGCGCGGACTTCGACACGGCGGGACTGCTTCACGGCAAGGTGCTGCGAAGCCCGCACGCGCACGCCAATATCGTATCCATAGACACGAGCAAGGCAGAGGCGCTTGCGGGCGTACTCGCCGTCGTGACATTTGCGGACTTTCCCCAGGTATCGGATGCCGCTGTGGACTTTGGCGAAGAGGTTACGACCGTTCACGACTTGCAGTCGAACATACTGGCACGACACAAGGTCCTTTACAAGGGCCATGCGGTGGCGGCAGTCGCGGCGACCAACGCGCACATAGCCGAGGAAGCCGTGAAGCTCATCGAGGTGGAGTACGAAGTGCTTCCGTCGGTGATGACGGTGCAAGATGCGATGGCTGACGGCGCGCCTATCCTGCACGAGAGCATGCGGACTAGCGAGCTTGGCACGACGATAGACGACAAGCTGACAAATGTTGCCGACCACTTCCAGCATGTCAAGGGCGACATAGAAAAGGGCTTCGCCGACGCGGACGTGGTAGTTGAGCGCGAATTCAACACGGTAACCGTTCACCAGGGCTACATAGAGCCGCACGCAGCGAGCGCTGTCTGGAATCCTGACGGAAGGCTGCATATCTGGTGCAGCACGCAGGGAGCGTTCCCTGCGCGGGATGCCACGGCTGAGGTGCTTCGGTTGCCTGTGTCGCAGGTGCGCGTTACGCCGATGGAAATTGGCGGCGGCTTCGGCGGCAAGATTCCCATTTACCTTGAGCCGGTCGCCGCTATGCTCTCCAGGAAGAGCGGCAGAGCGGTCAAGCTGGTAATGAGCCGTGCGGATGTGTTCGAGGCTTCGGGCCCAACCTGCGGCTGCAATATGAACGTCAAGGTCGGCGCGAAAAACGATGGCACCATTACCGCGATGCAGGCATACCTTGCCTTTGAAGCTGGCGCGTATGCCGGCTCTCCGGTGGGCGCTGGCGCGATGTGCGTGTTCGCCGCCTACGATGTGGAGAACGCGGTGGTTGACGGCTACGATGTGGTCGTGAATAAGCCGAAGACGGCTGCATACCGCGCTCCGGGCGCGCCGAACGCTGCATTCGCCGCCGAGCAGGTGGTCGATGAGGTAGCGCAGGCGATCGGGATGGACCCGATAGAATTCCGCCTGAAGAACGCTTCCACAGAGGGCACACGCAGGCCGGACGGCACGGTCTTCCCGCGCATCGGTTGCGTTGAAGTCCTCGAAGCGATGAGAGAGCACCCGCACTACAGCGCACCCCTTGGCGAGAACGAGGGCCGCGGCATAGCGATCGGTTACTGGTTCAATGTGGGCTTCGAGTCCGCAGTGAACATCGCAGTCAATGGGGACGGCACGATTACCCTGGTCGAAGGTTCCACCGATATTGGCGGAAGCCGCGCGTCCATCGCTATGCAGGCTGCGGAAGTGCTCGGTATTTCCGCTGAGAGTGTGCGTCCTTCAGTCGTTGACACCGATTCGGTAGGCTTTACAGCCGTGACCGGCGGAAGCCGCACGACCTACGCCACAGGCTGGGCCGCTTATGACGCGGCGCAGGATGTCAAGGCGAAGATGATCGCGCGCGCAGCGACGATCTGGGATGTTGACCCCGACTCGGTAGAACTGAAAGATGGCGTATTCCAGTCTTCGTCTGACCCCGAACTGAATATGAGCTTCAAAGACCTCGCCGGTCAGCTCGCAGGAACGGGCGGCCCCATCGTCGGCACGGCAAGCCGCAATGCTGGCGGCATGGGTGTGGGCGGCGGCTCGTTCGCGGGGAACATTGTGGACGTGAAGGTTGACCCTCAGACGGGCAAGACTGACGTTACGCGCTTCACCTGCGTGCAGGACGCTGGCAAGGCGATCCACCCGAGCTATGTCGAAGGACAGATGCAGGGTGGCAGCGTGCAGGGCATTGGCTGGGCGCTGAACGAAGAGTATTACATGAACGATGACGGCATAATGGCGAACTCGACGCTGCTGGACTATCGCATGCCCACCAGTCTCGACCTGCCGATGATCGACACGGTTATCGTGGAAGTGCCGAGCGACCATCCCTTCGGAGTGCGCGGTGTGGGCGAGGCGAACATCGTGCCGCCGACCCCGGCGATAGCCAACGCAATCCAGAACGCGACGGGCATCCGAATGGACCGGCTTCCGATGAGCCCGGTTGCGATTATGGAGGAGTCCTGGAAGCAGAGCTAACCATTCTATATCCCTTCCCCCTATATGGGGGAAGGTCAGGAAGGGGGCATTAGAATCATGGCAACAGTATTCATACCCTCTCTGATGCAGAGCCTGACCGACGGGGAAAAGCAGGTGCGTGTGGAAGGATCCACTGTGCGCCAGATCATCAACAACCTCGACGGAATGTATCCGGGCTTCAAGGAGCGGCTTGTCGAAGACGACCGCGTGAAGCCGAACATTTCTGTTGCGGTTGACGGTGAGGTTACGCCTTTAGGGATGATCGAGAGAGTGAATGAGGACAGCGAGGTGCATTTCCTGCCCGCCATCGGAGGCGGTGCATAGGCAGCCCCGCTGTCAGTAGTCTATGCAGTAACGGACGGGCCGATGACACCGATATATGGTGCGTCGGCCCGTTCTGCTTGCTTGTTGGGTGGTATATTGTAATGAGTGAAGGAACAGACGGCTCTGTGGCATAAGCACGGGACAAAGCTTTCAAGGGATGGAGGACAATTTATGGGGCGAACGACAGTGGAAGCGTTTGTGACGGGGGAGAGCGGCATCAGACGATTCGATTTCTTGGTAGATACGGGTTCTTCCTACATGGGTTTGCCACTGGAGGACATCGAAGCGCTGGGCCTGTACAAGTTTCCGGGCGACAAGTTAAGGCTAATGACAGGGATGGGTATCATGGAAAGTGACAGCTACGCTGCTCAGGTGCGGATTGGCGAAGACCGTGCTCCTGCTCTCGTGATAGTTTCTCCCGTCCCCATCATCGGCTACGAATTGCTGCAGCATCTTCGGATGAGGGTGAACCCTGTTACCGAGAAATTGGAGAAAGTCCCAGAAGACGAAGAAGTGTTTCCTCCGTTGCTGTTGATTTAATCTCTGCTCCGGGGAAATCGTCATTCATTGGAATAGTCTCACAGAAGGAGTTTTGGAGAAATGGCAGACAAGGAAATCAAGGGCGTGATAGTGCCCATACTTACGCCGCTCAAGTCGGACGAGACAGTCGATGTGGCATCGCTGCGGCGGCTGGTGAACTACCTAATAGACAACGGTGTGCATGGCATCTGGGTGTCTGGCACAACGGGGGAGTTCGCCAACCTCTCAGACAGGGAGCGTCTGGTGAGCATGGACGCTGTGGTCGATGAGGTGAACGGGCGCGTGCCGATCATCGGCAACGTGTCGGGCGCAAGCACTCAGCTTTCCATAAATATGGCGCTGGAAGTGCAGGAGATGGGCATGGACGGCGTTGCTGTCACGCCGCCGTACTACTATCCGAACGCACAGGATGAGATTCTCGATCACTACCGGCACATCAGCGCGCGCGTGGGCACGCCGCTTTGGGTGTACAACATCCCCCAGACGGTGAAGACAGCCGTTGCTCCGGGCACAATCGCCACACTCGCAGGAGAAGGTGCTGTCGTGGGCGTCAAGGACAGCTCAGGCGCAGGCGAGTTGCTTGCCCAGCTCAACGTCCTCTGCGAGCAGGGCGAAATATCCCTGCTGCGATTCCTCGGCACGGCGTTCCGCATCACGACGGCAGGTTCGGTCGGCGTGCAGGGTGTCATTCCCGGTATAGCCAACCTCATCCCGGCGGCGGCATCGGCGGGCTGGGAGGCCGGTGAAGCCGGTGACGCCGACACCGTTCGCAAGAGCAACGCCACCATCATGGCAGCCGGCAAGATTGCAGGTCTGGCAAAGGGCGGTGGCGCGAACGCCGCTAGCTTTGCGGGCATGAAGTCTGCCCTAAAGCACATGCGCGTCATCGACGACGACACCGTGTCGCGTCCGTTGCGCCCACTGACCGAAGACGAGAAGGAAGGAATCCCGGCGATTCTCGAAGAGATCGGACTGGGATAGTACAATGCTACGCTGTGGAGCCAAGCAAGACTTAGCAGGCAATCCAGCAGATTCCAGGGGACGCGAAGTGCAAGAGCCGACAAGCCAATACTTGAATGTTCGTGGCGCACGTCTGCGATATGTGGACTGGGGCGGAAACGGGCCTGTGCTACTGCTGCTGCACGGCGATATGCGTACCAGTCGAAGCTGGGATGCCGTAGCTCGCGGACTCTCGGCAGAGTACCATGTCATCGCTCTTGACGCCCGTGGTCACGGCGACAGCGATTGGACGCCGCGAGGCTACAGGTTCGCCGCGCGTGTCGGCGATCTGGCTGCGTTCTGCGCGGAACTGGACTTGCAAGATGTCTATGGTGTGGGCCATTCCACCGGCGGCGTGGTGATGTCACTCTGCTCTCGGAGAAGACCCGGGCTGTTCTCGCGATTGGCGCTCCTGGAGCCGATGGTCGTTGTTGATGAGCGCTTCCACAAGATGGTCTCCGGTAGAGAGCATGCGGAGCGCAGCACTTGGGATAGCCGTGAGGAACTGCACCGATACCTGAAGCAGCATCCGGCGACATCGAGCTGGCACCCCGACGTGATGCGGGATGTGGTGGCGCACGAAGCGTACCGGCGTGACGATGGCTTGTACGACATGAAGTGGTCGTCGTACACGTTCAACTGGAGCGAACGAGACGGCGACAACGTCGACCTCAAGCCGGTGTTCGCACGACTTGGACTGCCCATCCTGTTCATTCGGAGCAGCAGCGATCAAACACGCATCAAAGAACTGAACGAAGTGCAGGATGGAATACCAGACTTCCACCGGCTGACAATCGAGAATACGGGGCATAATATGTACATGGAGCGGCCTGACGCAATCGCGTACGCCGTCCGAGAGTTCGCCGCTGGCCGCGAGTTGCCCCCAAGTCTATAAACTCATCATCTTATCCTATCTATCCTGTACATCCTGTTAGTTTCCTAAAGGAGAGAAAGTTGAAAGTTACCGCTATCGAAGTTTTTCCCGTGAAGTCGTTGGGCAGGCCCTGGCTGTACTGCGCGGTCCGAACGGATGAGGGGATCACGGGCTATTCGGAGTTTGGCACGGGCGATCTCGTAAAGGGCTTGACCGGGCTTGTCGAAGACCTGTCGCGCCATATCATCGGCAGGGATCCGCGCAGCGTGGAGCAGCACTATACGAACATGGTGCGTTCATCGCGCTCTGCTTATGGTGGCGCCACATGGATGGCAATCGCGGGCATCGAGCTTGCGCTGTGGGATGTGAAGGGCAAGGCAATGGGAGTGCCCGTGCATGAACTGGTCGGCGGACCCACGCGCACGGAGCAGAAGGTCTATTGGTCACACCTCGTGTCCTTCCAGTCAACGAACTACAAGGCGCTGGGTAGGGAGCCGCTTCGCAACTACGATGACATCAAGGCTCTGATGCGGATGGCTCTCGACGCAGGCTACGACACGATTAAGACGAACATCCAGATTCCCGGCGAGCCGTTCCGCACCATTAGCCAGGGCACGGCGGGACCACACGACCAGGTAATGGAGCGCGCACTGCGGAAGGCGGCTGTAACGCAGATTGCGGCGATGCGCGAAGAGGCAGGACCGGACGCCAGCATCTGCCTCGACGTGAATGTGAACTTCAAGGCAGAAGCGCAGATACGGCTAGGGCAGGCGCTGGAACCGTATGACCTCATGTGGATGGAGATTGACAACCTCGACGCCGAAAGCCTGCGGATGGTGAAGGACGCCACGCGCACGCCGATATGCTCCGGCGAGCAGAAGTTGGGACCGCTGAACTACCTCGAACTTTTGCAGAACCGCTCGATGGACTTCATGAAGCTGGACGTGCAGTGGCAGGGATTCATACCGGCGCGCCGGGCCGCGAACATGGCAGAGTTGTTCGACATCAATGTCGCGCCGCACAACTACAACACCCACCTGTCGAACTTCCAGACGATGAATCTGTGTGCCTCCGTAAACAACGTGCGCATCAGCGAGAGCGACCCCGTGCAGGCGCCGTGGCGAGAGGAGCTGTTCACCGTGCTGCCGGAAGTCAACAACGGCATGATGAAGATACCGACCGGTCCCGGCTGGGGCACCGACCTGCGGGAGGATATGGCTAAGAAGTACGCGTGGACGGGGTAGGTGTGGCCTGAAGAGTGATGCGGGCGTGCGGTATGTCAGGAGAATCTAAATTCTCCTGACATACTCGGACATTATTCGATCAGACATTATTCGATGCTTGCTCGACGATGTAATTGATTGCCCTTGACATTTCCTGAGCGCGGGGAATTGGGGTTGTGCCGCCTGCAATGACTACCCCAGCATCTACGAGCAAGGAGCCCTCTCCCTCCCCTGGTGTCAAAGAAGCGTCATGAATAAATTCAGTCAAAGCCTTCCAGTCGTTGCTGAATTTACCCCACTCATAGTAACAGCCTGCAAAAATACGAAAAATTGAAGCGTTGAAGGCGAAAGTGGTAAGGCGCAACATGGGGATATCTGAATTGTGAGAATTCCCTGAAACGAGATCGCTGTATTCTCCTCGAGCATCAACCAAGAATTCGTCTGCCCAGCTCTGGCAGCGCATTTGTAATGCCTCCAGACCCAACATGTGCTCATTGTTGAGTTCCCTACTAACACGCCCACTATAGCCAACAGCCAACGTTTTCAGGGCTTTTGAAAGCTGGTTGATTGTTATCAGATACTCGCTTGTTCTTCTAACAGTGGTTCGTTCCATTTCCACTCGGCCGGCGAATAGATTACTGTTCTCTGAGAGCCACATTGCTGCCAAATTAAAGGCGTCGCGAGCATCGAATCTAGTAACGGTGTTGCTTTCGATTGGCTTGGTTTTGGAGGCATCAGCGAACATCTGTCGTAGTTCGCCAATATCATTCTCCGCATACAAAACTACGGGTAATGAAGCATTTTGCAGGGCAAGCAAATCGCTTGCGCGGCCTACATCACCTTGCAGGTCAGTGAGAGCGTCAGCAATAGCTCTTCGGCGATGCTGTCCGTCAAAGATTCTCATTGTATTTTTCCGCTCGCTGATGATCCGTAGCTCACCTATACTTTCGGTGGATTCATCATTTTCGTCGGTATATGGGACGAACTCTAAGGCATCGGGTGCGATACCGAGCAACATTGCTCCTAATACCCATTTGGACGGTTCATTCAGTAGATACTGCTGAATGTTCTTCGCATGCCTAGGGGTAAGGCGTCGATTGGCATCTTTGACGATTTCCTCTTCAACCCGATCCGGAAGCAGCCCGTCGAGCGTCGCTAAGTTAAGAGTAAATGAGTACACCTCCCTACCCCCTTGGAGAAATCTGTGCGCCGGAGTGCGCAAACTATATTGCCCCTCAATGCTGGGAACCGTCAATGTCATAAAACACCTCCATTAGCAGATTAGTTATTGATAATTTAACATCTTAATATATGTTTGTCAACATTAGACTTCAGCATAGCGCATCATGTAACAGTGCAACTGCAAATTAAGCAAGTGCTAGGAGTACTACACTTGAACTTATTCAGTGTGCGCCCCACGTGCAATTTCTATGCATTGCACTTTTCAGCCTATTATCGGTCGATTCTGGAAGTTCATGCGTGTGGGGGTTAAGGCAATGCTAACCAGAGATTCACACGAGCCACTGCCCTTGGAAAATGTAAGTGCGATTGATAAGTGCGTGAATTGTTGTCTGTGCAGAATAGTATTAAATACCGCTTGACAAGCCTCGGTAATTATGCGAAACTGCATTTAAGGTATAGTTTTGCAGGTAAAATCGAGGTCGCATCATGGGTGTCAGTTCAACATTCTTTAGGAGCAGTGCATGTCAAGGATTAAAGAGCGTGTGTCGAAGATCGAAGGGGAGATTCCACATCTGGCTGGGAAGTCGGATTTAAGTGATATGGAATCCCGCCTAACTCATAGGTTCTATGGTGCTGTAATCCTTGTGGTGATAGCAGTAGTGTCAGGAGTCTTGTGGAAAGTGTTTTGATATGGTGGCAGGACTTATTAGGTAGCCATCACAGACGCCCTTCCACTTTTGTTTCTCATGCTGGTTGTGAATGTGTTCACATATTCTACCGCACCGGCACCTTGTACCCCTGCGTCTGCACCTCCGACAGGCTGCTCTCGTCCCAAGGATGCGCCCGAGCAACCTCCTCGTTGATGTCAGCGCCCCAGCCGGGTCCCGTCGGTACGGTCATGTAGCCGTCGATAATTTCGGGGACGGTGGTGGTTAGCTCGTCCTTCCACGGGATGTCGTCGATGTCGATTTCCATGATCCGCACGTTCGGCAGGGTGGCGCATAGGCTCGCGCTGATGAAGCTGGACAGGTGGCTGTAGTAGTTGTGCGGTGCGACGTTGTGCTGATAAACCTCGGCGAGGTCGCCGACCTTCTTGGACTGGCTGAAGCCGTTCCACGGCACGTCAATCATGAACATGTCCGCCGAGTGGTTCTCGAAGTAAGGGATGAAGTCCCGCATATAGAACAGGTTCTCCCCGGTGCAGATGCGCGTGGTCGTGGAGTCCTTAATCTGGCGCAGGCTAGTCGGCTCGTACATGTCGATTTCGAGCCAGAGCATGTCGAACTGCTCCAGCACCTTGGCGATTCGCAGTGCGCCTTCGGTCTTGAAGTGGAAGTTCAGGTCGAGGTTGATATCTATGTCGTCGCCGACGGCATCGCGGAACGTGCCGATCAGCTTCTCGATATGGGGCATAAGCCACTTGGGGGCAACCTGGTCCGTGGAGCCGGTGCCTCCGCTGAATCCGCCGCCGAAGGTCGCGTTCTGACCGGGTAGGATGATGTTCGTCTTCAGCGCCGTGAAGCCGCGATCCTTGACCTCATGGCCCAGGTCCGTGATGGACTGCCACGAATCAATCGGCGGCACGCCGAGGATGTCGTGATGGCGCACGCGCGAGCTGCCGCAGTGGGACCAGTAAACGCGCACCTTCTCGCGGGTGGGACCGCCGAACAGCTCCGTCACAGATATGCCAAGCGCCTTCGCCTTGATGTCGATGAAAGCGCAGTCCAAGCCCGCTATTGCCTTCGCCGCGATTCCGCCCGGACTCTGCCGCGTGATGCGGTACATGTCCTGGAAGCGCATCTCGAAGGCGCGCGGGTCCTTGCCGATGAGCAGGGGCTTCATGTCCCGTATCGTGCCCTCGATGCCATGCGGCGAGCGTCCGTCGCTGCACTCGCCCCAGCCGGTGATACCCTCGTCGGTCTCGACCTTGACGAACATCCAAGGACGCCATCCCGCGTCCACTATGAAAGTCTCTATGTTGGTGATTTTCATTCCTTTGCGTCCTCTCTCCTTGGGGTTGAATTCAGCGCGGATAATACCACAAAACAGAGGTGCCAACATGCTTGGATGGGGAAGTCGCCTGAGGATAGGATGTGTGCATCTTTCTTGAGAAAAGGAGCGTTGAATGGCAAATCCCGTTGCTTACTTTGAAATCGGTGGAAGGGACGCAAAGGGGCTTGGTAAGTTTTACAGCGAACTGTTTGGCTGGAAAATAGAAGAAATGGGGGTGGCATCGGCGGCGGGCAGCCCGTACTGGTTCATTCAGGGCGAGGATGGCGGCATACCCGGCGGAATCATCGAGACGAACGAAAACATGCCTCCGAGCTACGTGATGTTCTATGTGCAGGCAGACGATTTGCAGGCCACGCTGGACAAAGCGACGAGTCTAGGAGGACAGGCAGTCGTACCCCCTACGGACATTCCCGGAGGCAATGGGCAGATCGCCGTTTTCATGGATCCAGATAACAATGTCATCGGGCTGCACAAGTGGAATGAGGAAGGATAGACAATTGAACCTGGGGAACTTTTCTATCAGCCTTGGAGTGAAGGACATGGACAAGTCGCTGGACTTTTACCGGAAGTTTGGCTTTGAGGTTATAGACGGCGGTCATCAAAATGAAGAATATGCCGACACTGAGACGGAGAAATGGCGAATCCTTCAGAATGGCAAAGCGGTCATCGGTCTGTTTCAGGGGATGTTCGACATGAACATCCTTACATTCAATCCAACAGACCTGCGCCCGATTCAGGCCGCATTGAAGGAGCATAACCTCGAGTTTGACTACGAGGCGGACATGACGACGTCCGGTCCGTGCAGCGCTTCTCTGAAGGACCCCGACGGCAACGTGATACTTCTCGACCAGCACTACTGATTCGATGGTGGTATATTTAGCCGAAACTTTGGCGAAACACTAAAGGGAGAGCGAAGATATGCCCAACATCGATGAAAACCTCGCATTCACGCCGGCGTCCGAACTTGCCGCGCTTATCGCCGATAGGCAAGTGTCGCCTGTTGAGCTGACGCAACTGTACTTCGACCGCATCGACAGATTGGACTCGCAGCTGAACTCATACCTGACGCTAGTGCAAGATGAGGCGATACAGGCTGCGAGGGATGCGGAGAGCGCGGTGATGCGTGGTGAAGCGCTCGGCCCGCTGCATGGCGTTCCCATATCCATCAAGGACCTGGAACTGACGAAGGGCACGCGCACGACCAGCGGCTGTCTGGTGTTCAAGGACAGGATACCGGACGAGGACTCCATCGTCGTCGAGCGCGTGAAAGCTTCGGGCGCGATTATTCTTGGCAAGACGAATACGCCGGAGTTCGGCCACAGGGGCACAACAGAGAATCTGCTGGGAGAACCCTGTCGCAATCCGTGGAATACGGAGCGAACCCCCGGAGGTTCCAGCGGGGGCGCGGCGGCTGCTCTTGCTGCCGGGCTTTGCGCCATATCTACCGGGAGCGATGGGGGTGGCTCCGTCCGCATACCGGCAAGTTTCTGCGGGTTGTACGGCATCAAGCCTACGCAGGGACGCGTTCCCCGCTACGGAGGACGAGCCGTGCCCGCCGTCACCAACCAGCTTAGTCAGTCGGGCCCGATCACACGCACTGTACGCGATTCCGCGATCCTGCTGCAGGCGCTCGCGGGCCCTGATGTGCGGGACGCCGGTTCACTGCGGGATACTCCGGGTGACTATCTGGCGGCGCTTGACCGCGACATAAGCGGGATGCGAATCGGATGGAGCGCCGACTTCGGGTACGCGGCGGTTGATCCCGAAGTCGTGGATGTGTGCAGTAGGGCGGCGCAGGCATTCGGAGAGATGGGATGCGAGGTCAGTGACAGCGGATTCGCCATTGACTCGCCGCAAGAGGCGTTCCGCGTGCTCTTCGCCGTGAACACCTACGCATCGTCTGGCTACCTGCTCCACGAGCATGGCGACGATCTGACTGACTACTTTCGCGCGAACATGGAGTATGCGGCGAGCCTGACCGCTGCCGACTACGCCAAAGCCATAGGCGAGCTTGATATCGTGAAGACGCGGTTCGACGAGTACTTCGACAACTACGATCTGCTTTTGTCCCCCACGATGGCGGTTCCCGCATTCGAGATAGAGCAACACCCGGCAACCGTCGGCGGACAAGAGGTTGATCCATTCTTCGGCTACCTGCCCTTCACATACCCCATAAACGCCATCGGCCATACGGCTTCCAGCATCCCGTGCGGATTCTCGTCAGACGGAATGCCCATCGGATTGCACATCGTCGGGCGTCATGGTGATGAGGAGACGGTGCTGGCAGCATCGGCAGCTTTCGAGCGCGCAATGCCTTGGGCGGACAAGCGCCCGCCGGTGTCTTAACCGAAGCTGCTTAATGGGGTAAGATAGCGCGAGAGATTCCACCAACTGGAATTAAGGAGTTGTCTTATGCCTAACATCGATGAGAATCTCGCGTTTGCGCCATCACATGAATTAGCTTCGCTGATAGCGGACAAGCAAGTGTCACCGGTCGAGATAGCGCAACTCTACTACGACCGAATAGAACGACTGGACTCGCAGCTCAACTCCTATTTGACGCTCACGCAAGACATGGCGATGGAATCGGCACGGTCTGCGGAAGAAGCCGTTATGCGGGGCGACGCGCTCGGTCCGCTGCACGGCGTGCCAATATCCATTAAGGACTTGCAGATGACGGCCGGTGTGCGCACGACGCTGGGCTCGCTCGCCTACAAGGACAACGTGCCCGAAGCGGATTCGGCAGTGGTGGAGCGCGTCAAGGCGACAGGCGCGGTGATACTGGGCAAGACGAACACGCCGGAGTTCGGATTGCTGGGAGCTAATGAGAACAGATTGGGTGACGACTGCCGCAATCCGTGGAACACGGAGCGCACTTCGGGCGCGTCCAGCGGCGGCGCGGGCGCGGCAGTTGCGGCGGGTCTATGCTCGCTTGGCACGGGCGGCGACGGCGGAGGCTCGATCCGTATTCCCGCCAGCTTCTGCGGCATCTACGGCATAAAGCCGACGCAGGGCCGCGTCTCCAGCTTCAGCGGTGTTCCTCCGGCGGCGCCTCTCCTGAATATCACCAGCCAGCAGGGGCCAATGTCACGCACCGTTAAGGACTCGGCGATACTGCTTCAGGCGTTAGCAGGCTATGATCCGCGCGATTCGGCGTCCTTGCGAGAGCCGGTGCCGGACTTCGTTGGAGCGGTGGACAAAGACGTTAGTGGGTTGCGGATAGCGTGGAGCCCGGACTACGGATATGCCGGGGTTGACGCGGAAGTCGTAGAGGTCAGCGCAGGGGCAGCGCGTGTTTTCGAGGGACTAGGCTGCACGGTGGATGAGAGCGACTTGGCATTGGATGACCCGTTCGGTACCTGGTGGGTCTTCTTCGCCTCGAATGTGTTTGTGACGCAGGGGCACTTGCTTGACGATCCTTCAGACCCTTTGTCGTGGTACGGACGTATGGCTATCGAGGATGGTAGCAAGTTCAGCGCGGGTGATTTCATCAAGGCAATGGGTGGGCGCGACCGCATGATAAACCAGTTCGCGGACGTGTTCGATGAATATGACCTGCTTCTGTCTCCGACGATGCCCACGACAGCGTTCCCGGTGCAGGAATATCCTCACGTTATAGGCGGCAAGGAGAACGCCAACAGGAAGGGCTGGAGCTTCGTGCCCTTCACGCATCCCATCAACACGATTGGGCATCCAGCGGCGAGCGTTCCTTGTGGCTTCTCATCGGATGGCATGCCCGTAGGACTGCATATCGTGGGGCGCAAGGGCGATGAAGAGACCGTGATAGCGGCGTCCGCGGCGTTCGAGCGAGCTATGCCCTGGGCAGAAAAGAGGCCGACGGTGAGCTAACCTGACATCGATGCACAGGATAGACAGGATGGAAAGGAATTTGTCCCATGCCGAACATTGATGAGAATCTCGCTTTCGCACCATCTCATGAACTTGCCGCACTGATTGCGGACAAACAGGTGTCGCCGGTCGAGATAACGCAGCTGTATTTTGACCGGATTGAACGGCTTGATTCGCAGCTCAATTCATACCTTACGGTGACCGCTGACATGGCGTTGGAGTCTGCGAAGGCTGCTGGGGATGCTGTGATGCGCGGGGATGAGCTTGCCCCGTTGCACGGCGTCCCGATTTCGATAAAGGACCTGGTGATGACGAAGGGCGTTCGCACTACATCGGGCTCGCTCGCCTACAAGGATCATGTGCCTGCCGCGGACTCCGCCGTTGCCGAGCGGGTGAAGGCGAGCGGGGCAATCCTGCTGGGCAAGACAAACACGCCGGAGTTCGGATCGCTTGGGGCGAATGAGAACCGTCTGGGCGACGACTGCCGTAACCCGTGGAATACGGAGCGAACGTCGGGCGCGTCAAGCGGTGGAGCGGGCGCGGCGGTTGCGGCAGGACTGTGCTCACTCGGTACGGGCAGCGACGGAGGCGGTTCGATACGCATTCCCGCGAGCTACTGCGGCATTTACGGCATCAAGCCGACTCAGGGGCGTGTCTCCGGCTTCAGCGGTGTGCCACAGGACGTTCCGCTCGTGAACCTGCTCGGTCAGAATGGGCCGATGACTCGCACCGTCAGGGACTCGGCGATACTATTGAAGGCGCTGTCAGGATACGATCCTCGTGACGCCTCATCTCTGCACGCGCCGGTGCCCGACTTCGTGGCCGCCGTGGACAGGGACATCAGTGGGCTGCGAATGGGGTGGAGTGCGGACTTCGGCTATGCCGGAGTTGATGCGGAGGTGGTGGAGGTGTGCGCCGCAGGCGCGAGGGTATTCGAGGACTTGGGATGCTCCGTTGACGAGAGTGACCTTACGTTGGATGCCCCGTTTGAAATCTGGTGGGTGATATCAGGGTTGACCTCTTACATCACTCAGGGCCACCTGCTTGATGATCCCTCGGACCCGCTTACATGGTATGGCAGGATGCTCATCGAGGACGGCAAGGAGTTCACGGCACCCGACTACGTGAAGGCGCTTGGTCGCAGAGACCGCATGATCAACCAGTTCGCCGACGTGTTTGAGAAGTACGACCTGCTGCTGTCGCCCACGATGGCGACGACAGCATTCCCTGTAGGCGAGTATCCTGAGGAAATCGCGGGCAAGCGCAACGCCCACGTTAAGGGCTGGAGCTTCCTGCCGTTCACGCATCCCATCAACATGATAGGACACCCAGCTGCGACCGTGCCCTGCGGTTATTCGGCGGACGGCTTGCCCATTGGCCTGCACATAGTCGGGCGCAAGGGCGACGAAGAGACGGTACTGGCAGCATCAGCAGCGTTCGAGCGCGCGATGCCCTGGGCGGACAAGAGGCCGGCGGTGTCGTAGGTTAGTGACCGCCTCAAGCGGTTGTTGAACGCAAAGAGAAGGGGCTGCCTGCTAGTAAAGCAGGCAGCCCCAATTCTTGCTATGTCGAAAAGCCGTTACTTCGAGATGAAGTCGAACTGGTCGTACTGGCCGTTCGTTGTGACCTGTGGGTCGATGCCCAGCCAGCGCTCGGCGATGGTGGAGTATGTGCTGCGGAAGTCGTTACTGAAGTGCAAGTCGCCTTCCAACTGCTTGTCATCGTCCAGCGACGGGAAGTCGCCGTACATGCCGCCGTTGACATCGCCGCCGATTACGAAGGCAACGCCGCCTGAGCCGTGGTCTGTGCCAGCGCCGTTGTCCTTGATGCGCCTGCCGAACTCTGAGAAGAGCAGGACTACGACATCCTTGTCCATGTCATGTTCCTTCATGTCGTCCATGAAGTCGCCGACCGCGCCGGACACATCCTCCCACAGCTTTGCATGGCTGGTGAGTTCGGATGCGTGGGTGTCGAAGCTGCCGTGCTGCGTGTAATACACTCGTGTGCCGAGACCTGCCGTCATCACCTGCGCGATGGACTTCATATTGTCGGCGATGGGGTTGTCGGCGTACTCCACGCTGGAGGAGTATTGCCGTGGGGCGACTCGCAGGATGTCCGCGCCCTTCAGTGCGTCCGTGCCTGTCTGCGAGATAAAGTTGGCGATAACATCGCGCCCGCTGCCGCCGTACATCTGGGTGAAAGCTTCCAGCGCGAGGTTGCGCGCCGCCTCGTCCTTGATGTCCGGGAACAGCCCATAGGTTTCGAGGTTGCCCACCGATGCGACCGGGACGCCCTTGGCGTACAGTGCGCGCGGTAGGCCTCGACCGAAGTTGACGCCTGTAAGCACGTTCTCTGCCTGCGGGTCCAGCTCGCGGATAGCCCTGCCGAGCCAGCCGTCCTCGCCGACCTCTTCGCTCTCTGCGGTGTGCCACACGTCCATCGAGCGGAAGTGCGAGCGATTGGGATTCGGGTAGCCGACGCCGTTGATGAGCGCGACCTTGCCCTCGTCCCAGAGCGCCTTGATGGGCGCGAGCGCGGGGTTCAAGCCGAGCTTATCGTCTAGCTTCAGCACCTTGTCCTGCGGGATGTTGACGAAGGGTCGGTTGTCGTAGTATTGCCCGTCGTTATACGGAATGACCGTGTTCAGGGCATCGTTGCCGCCCGAAAGCTGCAAGACTACCACCGTCTTATCGTGATGGCCGTTGCCGTTAGTCCCCATGTCTCTTCTCCTATTAGGTACTTGATGCCCTGCTCTTTTTCACTGCTCGTATAATCGCCTACTTTTCGGCATTCGTCAAGACATGCAGTTCGAAATCTTGCCGATTTTCTGTCGTTTAGCCGTTTGAAAGTTCGTATTCAGGGTTAATTCTCTGTCCGATGTTCTTCAATTCTTCTACCACTTCGTCAAGCACGGCCTCATACTCGACGCCCACACGCAGCCGGACAGGAATATTACTCTCCCCGTCTGGCATCTTCTTCCTAGAAAATTCAACCCATATTGGTGTTTCTGCTTTCTGTGCCCAGCTCCATACATTGACACCAAACCATGCTGTTTCGCCGTATAGCCTTATCCATCTCCCATACCCAGTTGTATGAGCCGCTACAGCTAGACCCTTCGTACTTATCCATTTGTCTCGGATCCCACGCTGGGTCGCATCATCAATCAGACGATTCAAGCCAAGCATTCGACGAGCAAAGGAGGGAGCAAGTTCCATCGATTGCAGCGGTAGGAAGGCTTCTTCGTCCATCCTCTCAGTAAGGCCTTGAAGTTGGCGAATATCGATCTGAGCGGACGATTCGCCTGCTTCGCTTGATAGATTTGCCATCTGACTAAGTAAAGACCTCCAACTTGTCAGCATGAGATATCGCTGACTTCCAGTGACCATTGCGCTGCGCAATCCATTGTCTTCAGAACTCTCACCCAGTTTGGCTGTGGTTCTCCGTCGCAACTCAGCCCAAAGGGTGTCGCGTCTAGCTTCCGGCGCTACGAACAGCAACACCGATGGCCCGTCGCCAGGAAGTCTTTCAAGGTAGCCGTTTGGCTGATTTTCGGTGAGTCCCGCCCAGAATTTTGCTTCGATAAGCACACGCTCTTTGTCGTGCTCATCAAAGCCGACTAGGTCGGGGCGAGCTCCGGTGTCTCCGGTCACCTGAGTCTGCACTCGTTCGACAGAATTGATTCCCGTCGCACTGCTCTGAAGTACACGGTTTAAGGCACTTGTGGATGATGGGGACTTGGACAAAATATATCCAAGCGCCTCGACCGCAGTGTCTTCAACGCGGTCGGTGAGCATCGGAGTGAGGTGGGCAAGTAGCGTCGATTCGGTAGGCATCTAGGTTAGTCTCCCGTGTAGTATTTGCTAGGGGTGATGTCGAGAGTTCTATCAATCTCCCCATTCCGCCTACCATCATCGCCGTCCTTTATGAAGAAATCCCGGCGGTCGCGGTAGATGAGAGCGCGGTTCAGCACGTAGTCGTCTTTCTTGAGGTCAATCTTGTCGCAGGGCGTCATCAGCCAATACTTGTAATCGCCTATGAAAAGGTACTTGTTCTCCATGCGGAAGAACCTACCGTCAACGCCCTCGCCGGCGCAGAACCGCTTGCACACGGCGTCTAGCAGTTCACGCTGATTGTCCTTCTTGATGACAACATACTCGTGGGGCCAGGTGTCGCGGTAAGTCTTGGCTTCGCGCCACGGAGCGCGTTCGATGAGTTCGGTCAGTTCCATGTTAGTGTCTGTCCTCTTTGCGAAAGTCGATTACTTCTCGTCAGCGTTGTCGTCCAGGAACGGCGGCGGCTCGTTGAACTCTCTTCCATCCTTCTCGGCTTGCTTCATGCGTGCGTACCACTCTGCGGACTCGGCTTTGGCGCGCTTCTCGCCGCGCTCCAGCAAGATTTCCTTTGCGCTCTTGGGAGTGAATAGCAGTCCCATTAATCCCCATCCTTTCTTTATGCTGTCCAATACCACATCCACTAAGAACATAGTGGAAACAAACACGCCTGGCGCAATAAACGACATTGTAACCGCTATGTCTATTGCGTGCTTTATGGTGGGCGCCGGCTGCGCGTATCTCATCTCATAGATGACCACAACCGCCAGCCAAGCGGCAATCTGTATGAAGTAGAACCACAGGTATAGTCTGCGCCTCGACCTTAGCGTGGTCAGCAAACTCTCTCTGTCGTCAATCATTGCGCTTCCGGTCAACCGCCTCGCTACACCGCCGCCTTGTATCTATATTACCTGATACACCTGAACCCGATGCCGGTTGCTCTCCGTCACGAACAGCCTGCCCTTGCCGTCCAGCTTGACCGACATCGGCGCCCAGAAGTATTTCTCGATGTGCGAGGATACCTCGTGCGGATCATCGTGGTCGAAGAAGTCTATGTCTCGTTCGAGGTCTGCCCTTGAGCGCGCCTCGCCTTCTTCGCGGTTGATATTCAGGAAGTTCGTTGCCCAGGGCGAGAGGGTCGCCTCGCCGCGCAGAAGCTGCACGAAGTTGCCATCCTCGTCGAATGCCTGCACTCGCTCGTTGCCCCAGTCGGCGACATAGACGTTACCGTCCTCATCCACAGCGACGCTCGCCGGCCTGACGAGTTGCCCTTCGCCGCGTCCCGGCTCGCCATAGGACGCAACGAACTCCCCGTCAGCCCTGAAGCGCGCGATGCGGTCGTTGCCCCAGTCGGCGACATAGATGTCACCGCTCGGAGCGACGCTTACTCCCCAGGGCATTGACAGCGCGCCTGCTCCTATTGTCTCAAGATGGACGCCGCCCGCCGTGAACTTCTGCACGCGGTTGTTGTATGTGTCGCTGATATACATGTTGTCGTCCGCGTCGAAAGCGATGCCGCAGGGTCCATCGAGCTCGCCTTCGCCGCTGCCGTGCGTTCCCCATACCTGCAGGAAGTTTCCGTCCGCATCGAATGCGGTCACGCGGTGCAGGTACTCGTCGGTCAGGTAGATGTCCCCCCGGCTGTTCTTCGCGCCGGATGTCAGCCAGATGAACTGCCCGTCACCCTCGCCATACGCGCCGAACGTGCCGTAGTACTCGCTTTCCAAGTCACAGACGGTGACCCGAACGCCCCTGTCCACGCTTTCAAGCGAACGGTTGACGACGTAAAGGCGGCCGTTGTCGCCGATAACGATATCGGCGGGGTAGTAAAAGCCGCGACCTTCCATAACGGAAAGGCCAAGCGTGCGGTCGTAGCTGAGTAGTTGAGTGGTCGATGTGGTCATGGTGAAACCTCTGTTGCTATCAGCATGCTGCCGGAAATAGGTGAAGGGCAGAGTCGCGCTTGCAAATCTGCCCTTCGACAAGATCAGGGTGAACGGATGCCCGGGCTATTGACTAACTTCGCTGGAACTCGTGAGTGGCGGTGGCTAGGCGCAGGATGTTGCCGACCTTATCGCGGGTTCGCTCCTCGCCGGTCTGCTCGGCGAAGCGTTCAAGCACATCGCGCGTCTCCTCTGAGACTTCGATAACGCCAAGCTGCTCAAGGCATGCTTCCACTAGACGGGCAGGCGAGGTGGCGTAGTCGTCCGCCATCACACCATCGATCATTGCTCGGATGCCGGGCCTGCTCGAATCTCCTATCTGCTCGGAGGCGAAGTTGATTCGCTCCACAAGTGTGCCGGTGTCCACCCACTCCATGCCTTGGTGCCAGCCTTCGACGCTGGGTGGGTTGTTGAGCATCTGCCCCATGAAGTTCATTTGCAGCGCCCTGTCCATAATCTCACGGCGGGGCCTGTCGAACTCGCCTGTGAGTCGCAGCACACCTGCCACAAGCTCGGCGGGACTCTTTATCTTCTCATATCGGATGCTCTCGTCCTTGAAGAAGTCGGAGGTAAACAGCGTCCGCAGCATTTCCCTGATGTCGTAGCCGCTGTCGAAGTACGCTTGCACCAGCGTGTCAATCGCCTCGGGGTCGCGCGGCGGCGTGTACGGCCAGGCGGGTACGGGAGGCTCGTCGGCAACGAAGAAGTGATACATGTGGCGCGCGATGAACTGCGCGGTCGCTTCCTGCTGGCAGATTATCTCAACGATGTCCTCGCCATTGAAATTGCCGGTCTGCCCTAGGAAGGTCTTCTCGCCTTCGTCGTGATCCTCGGGCTTGTAGTCGAAGTGCCACGAGATTCTGCCATAGGGCCAGTCTGAGTCGCGCTCCGAGCGGAGCACCATGTACTCGGTGTTGCCGATAGTCCAGCCGGTGAAGGCGCGGGAGGCTTCCTGAATGTCTTCCTCAGAGTAGTGGCCCACGCCCATGCTGAAGAGTTCGAGCAGTTCGCGTCCGTAATTCTCGTTGATCGCTCCGTTGTGATTGTCATAGTTGTCCAGCCAGACAATCATCGCAGGGTCTTTCGACAGCTCAACCAGCATGTCCTTGAAGTTGCCCAAGCCGTGTCTGCGGAACATGCGAATCTGGTTCCACAGGACCTTGCCGTGGATGACCTTCGGGTAGCCGGTGGCGAAGATGCCGTGCCAGAAGAGGCACATCTTCTCCTGAAGCTGCGCTTCAGAGGTCACCATACGGTAGAGCCAGTTTTCACCGGAAGCGCGGGGGCCCATCATTCCCGACTGCTCATGGTGGAAGCGGCGCACCATGTAGTCACCCAACCAGGGAGCGTCTTCGGGGGCATCGAGCAGTTCGTCAACCACGAAGTCGTATCCCTTGGATTCAAGCGCCTCAAGCTGGGTGCGGGTTGCGCCGAACCCGGCCCGTCGCATCAGGTGTGCCAGCAGTTCGAGGTCTTTCTTAGTTTCTACGGCCATAGGGAACGCCTCCTCTTGTGATTATTGTGCCAATGTCAGCAATTCTATGCTACTGTGATTAAGAATATCGTCGTCCTGTCGGAGCAAGTCTATAACGGCAAATCTTCGCCTGCTCAGGTTGGCGCGATTATATCACAACGATACTGCCAGTAAAGTGTGGCAGTACAGTCTCAGTGGGGGTTCCAAGTATCGCAAATATAGCCGACGCTGCAAGAAAAAAAGGACTCTACTACGGCTGGGTAATCGTGTTCGTGATGGCGACCGCCGGTGCCGTCAGCATGGCGATGGGCTCGCTGAACTTTGGATTATTCATCAAGCCGATGGGCGACTCGCTTGGGATAGGGAGGGCATGGTTCGGCTGGGCGCAGACGATTCGTCAGGTTGCCAGCGCATTCACAAGCCCGGCAGTGGGCTTGCTGATAGACCGTTATGGCTCTCGCGTGATGCTGCCTGTGGCTGCGTTGGTAACGGGCTGCGCTATGATTGGGCTGTCCTTCCTGAGCGACGGCAGGCAGGCGTTGATTATGGTCGCGCTTTTCGCGGCTATGGGCTTGGTGGGCATGAGCGGGCCCGGCGCGCTTGTTACGTCCGTGCCTGTGCTCAAGTGGTTCGTGCGCGGGCGAGGCAAGGCAATATCGTTCATGGCTCTGGGGATCCCCATTGGCGCGATGATTTTCGTGCCGCTGACCCAGATGTTCATCGACTGGTGGGGATGGGAGACGGCGTGGATTGTGTTGGCGGCGATTGGCATGGGCGTAATCGTGCCGCTTGCGGCGGTATTCGTGAGGCGGCAGCCTGAAGATATGGGGCTTCTGCCTGACGGTGACTTCCCTGACGAACTCCGTGATTCTGAAAATGCCATACAGGATGAAGATAACCCCGAACCACAGGTCGCAGATGAGGTCTCGTGGACGGTGCGGGAGGCGACCCGCACGCCCGTTTTCTGGAGCCTTGTGGCAATGTTTAGCATGGTCTCGCTGGCAACCGGCACGGTCGCGCTGCATCGCATTCCCGACTTCGCGGACAGAGGCTTCGATACCACTCTGATTGCATGGGCCACCTCGGTTGACGCAGTGTGTGCAGGGGCAGCTTCTTTCACTTTCGGCATACTGGTCAGCCGTGTCCCCGGGCGACTGCTGGGCGCGCTGGGTTTTTCGTTCTTGGCGATAGCCAGCGTGATGACGATATACGCGGCGGACGATTTCACGATGTTCACCTCAATGTCGGTATTCGGCTTGGGCATCGGCGGAATGATGTTCCTGCAGAACTTCATCTGGGCGGATTACTTCGGACGCGAGTACGTGGGCGCGATACGCGGGTTTGCCATGCCGATAAACCTGATACTCGGCGCCGCCGGAGCGCCAATCGCCGGCTATGTGTATGACTACACAGGCAGCTACACCGAAGTGTGGTGGGTGGGGGTGGGGCTGATGGTTTGCTCGGCGCTTCTGGCGCTGATTACTCCGCCGCCGAAGAGACCGGCTGCGGAAGCGGGCGGCGTCGATACTGCGAAAGCCGATTAAGGTGCACAATGATTCCCCGGGCAGCGCGATGAGTTGTCCGTATCCTTTCCTTTGACGATTTCCCATCGCAGAAATATACTCTCAATATCGCTGGGACAATCCGGAACAAGGTGGGAGATTGACCGCGCAAGAAATCGTGGAAGCAGTCATTGATATACTGGCTATAATCATAAGTTGGCCGATTGTCATTCTCATTTTAGTTCTGCTCTTCCGCAGGCAGATTGAGCAGCTCTTTGGTATCCTGGGTGAAAGGCTGCGGCGAATTTCGGTTGGCGGCGCGACGGCGGAATTTGAAGACCCTGAACTTAAAGGACTCATACGCGCTATGGCATCAAGTGTTCGTGTGGACGCTCACGAGGATGTTACGGAGGAAGAGGCTTTGGCGCCGGGGGACGAAGGCGACGAAGTGAGTCAAGCGGCAAATGACGAGTCGCTGGAACAAGAACTGCAAAGGCTTAAGAGGACACTTGGTAGGTGAATTGTCATGCCGTACCTTAACGATCTGTATTGGTTGAGGAGACTTGACGACTTCTCCGACGAAGAGCAGAAGATACTGCTTGCCCTTTCCCATGACAAGTACAGGTGGAGAAGCAGGGACCGCCTTCTCAACTTGACCCGTATGAGTCCCAAGAGGCTTGAACGTACTTTGGCTCACCTACTTGTCGACGATTTGGTTAGACCTGCCCTCAGTGATAAGGGGAACATAGTATTCGGACTTAAGGAAAGGGTTGGCTGATATGAACGGCGTTCACGACATGGGCGGCATGCACGGCTTCGGCCCAATCGACATCGAAGCCGGAGAGCCTGTGTTCCACGAGGAGTGGGAAGGTCGCGTGTACGGCATGGTTACCAGCATCCGCGAGGAGCATGACATATATGGACCCTATGGGTCGCGCCACTACATCGAGAACATTCCGCCGGCGCGGTATCTCGCGTCGAGCTACTATGAGCGGTGGATGCTTGCGCTGCAGGCGGCTCTCGTTAACAAGGGACTGCTCACGGCTGAAGAGCTTGATGACAGGACGCGGCAGTTCGCGGCGGATCCGACGTCCGAAACTCCGAAGCGGCTTGTCCCTGAACTTGCAGACCGCGTGAGGAGGCGGATTTACGCGCCGCAGCCTCTGGAGCAGCGGGCTTCGACCGCGCCTCTCTTTTCTGTCGGGGACGAGATTGTAGTGCGGAACATTCATCCTGTGGGTCATACGCGCCTGCCGAGATATGTGCGGGGGAAGCGGGGGAAGATAGTCGGAATCTACGGCGCGCAGGGCTTTCAGGACGAGCCGACGATAGCTGACGGAAGCCCGCAGCATGTGTACAGTGTTGTGTTCGAGGCGAGCGAACTATGGGGCGAGAATGCGGAACCAAACCAGCGCCTCTATATCGACATGTGGGAATGCTGGATGGAACCTACGGAATAGCATAGTCATACGGGGCGATACAATGAGTGACAACCACGACCACGGCGGCGAACATCATCCAGACCCGCTCTCCTACGCGGAGGCGCGCACTAAGGCGATCGAGTCGCTCCTAATCGAAAAGGGCTTTCTATCCACTGACGCAATCGACGCGAGAGTCCAGGCGTATGAGCAGGACATCGGGCCGCTCAACGGAGCAAGAGTCGTTGCGAGGGCATGGACGGACGAAGAGTACCGGAAGCGTCTGCTGGAGGACGGCACGTCGGCTATAGGGGAGATGGGCTTCTTTGGCTCACAGGGAGCAGAGATAATCGTGTTGGAAAACACGGCTGATGTGCATAATGTGGTTGTATGCACCTTGTGTTCGTGCTACCCATGGCCCGTCCTCGGATTGCCGCCGCGCTGGTACAAGTCCGACGCTTTCAGGGCGCGGGTTGTCATCGAACCTCGCGCCGTGTTGAAGGAGTTCGGACTGGTCTTGGGCGAATCGGTCGAGGTGCGCGTGTGGGACAGCAACTCCGACATTCGGTACATGGTGCTGCCGGAGCGACCTGAGGGCACGGAAGGCATGGGCGAAGATGAGCTGACGTCGCTGGTGACGCGAGACAGCATGGTAGGCGTATCGAAGGCAAAGTCGCCTGCGCCCGCAAGGTGAAGTAAGAAGCATGAGTACGGAGACGGACAGTCGGATAGCCGGCATGGAAGGGGAGCTTGCGCTTCCACGCAGCAACGGGGAGCTTGTGTTCGCGGCCCCCTGGGAGGGGCGTGCGTTCGGAATCGCCGTCGCCCTGAACGAGAGTGGCGCGTATGGGTGGGCAGAATTCCAGCGCAGGCTTGCCGAAGAGATCGCTGCGGCTTCCCCCGACGAAGAGGGTGAGGCGTACTACGAACGATGGCTGGCTTCACTCGAAAATCTGCTGCTTGAGCATGGCATGGTAGCGCGCGAGGAATTGGATGCCCGCACCATTGCATACGAATCTGGTGAGCTTGATGATTAGCATACTGAGGGTTCACCATTGAGCGCCGGAGACATACTCCTCATCGGTCTCGGGCCTGGCGATCGCGACCTGATGACGCCTGCCGCACAGGAAGCGTTGTCGGGCTGCGACGCCGTGGTCGGTTACGACGGCTATCTTGACCAGGTGCCTGATCTTGTCAACGGCAAGCGGGTGGTCTCGTTGCCGCTCGGCAAGGAAATGGAACGAGCCGCCAAGGCGATCGAACTCTCGAACGAAGGGCTATCTGTTGTCGTCATTTCGTCAGGCGACATCGGCGTGTACGGCATGGCCGGTCCGGTGTACGAGCAACTCGCGGCAAGTGGCTGGGACGGCGAACATCCTCGAGTGGAGGTTGTGCCGGCGGTTTCCGCGGCGCAGGCCGCAGCCTCTGTTCTTGGTGCCCCTCTAATGCAGGACTTCTGCGCGATAAGCCTGAGCGACCTTATGACGCCGTGGGAGACGATACGAAGACGGCTGGACGCCGCGGCTTATGGCGACTTCGTGATTGCGTTATACAATCCTCGCAGCAGGCGGCGGCGCAAGCAGATTGTCGAAGCGCGCGAAATCGTCCTGAAGCATCGCAGAGCCGATACCCCGGTTGGTATCGTGCGCAACGCCAGCCGCAATGACGAAAAATCAATACTTACGACACTCGGTGAACTTGATAAGCACTTCGATCAAATCGACATGTTCACGACGCTGATCATTGGCAACTCTACGGCATATATACATGGCGGCTGGATGATTACGCCGCGTGGATATATGAATTCGCGAGGGTAGGGCACTGTGGCGACTCCTGCCTTTGTTCTTGCGGGCACGCGTAGCGGAGTGGGCAAGACGACCATCGCTGCGGGCATCATGGGCGCGCTCGCGCGTCGCGGGCTTCGCGTCCAGCCATTCAAGTGCGGCCCCGACTACATTGATCCTTCCTATCACCTGATGGCGTGCGGCGTGCCGAGCCGCAACATCGACACTTGGCTGCTACCACACGATACCGCCTTGGAGTTGTATAGCAGGGCGGCTCAGCCGAGCGATGTCGCCGTCGTGGAAGGCGTGATGGGACTGTACGACGGCCATGCCAATCTGACCGAGCAGGGCTCCACTGCTGAGGTCGCCAAGCTCCTGCGCGCTCCCGTCGTGCTTATCGCCAGTGCCGCTCGAGTTGCTCGAAGCGTTGCGGCTGAGGTACTGGGATTCCAGAAGTTCGACCCTTCTGTGAACATCGTTGGCGTAATCCTTAACGGCGTGGGCAGTCCTCGCCATCTGGAGTTCTGCAAGCCACCGATCGGGGATGCCACGGGGTTGCCCGTGCTCGGCTACATGCCTCGCCGCGACGACCTGCGCGTCCCTGAGCGGCACCTCGGGCTGATTCCCACCGTCGAGGGCGTGGTTGTCGAAGAGTGGTTCGACAGGTTGACGGAACAGGTGGAGCAGACCATTGACCTGGACCGCCTGCTGGAACTGTCGCGTCTGGCCGGCACGCCTGAGATTGCGCCGGCCGTGTTCCCTTCGGAGCCGCAGTCTTGCAGGACGAGGATCGCGGTGGCGCAGGACAAAGCGTTCAACTTCTATTACCAGGACTCGCTGGACCTGCTTGAGGCGTGGGGCGCGGAGCTAGTGCCCTTCAGTCCATTAGACGACGAAGCGCTGCCGGATAGCGTTGGCGGCGTGTACATCGGTGGGGGCTTTCCCGAGCTATTCGCGAGCGAGCTTGCGGCAAACGAAGGCATGAAACTGTCTATCCAAGATGCTCATGCAAGTGGACGAAAGATATACGCCGAGTGCGGCGGACTGATGTATCTGGGAGAGACGCTCACGGACTTCGACGGGGTGGAGCATCCAATGGTCGGACTGATACCCGCGAAGTCGTCAATGAGCAAGGGGAGATTGACACTCGGCTACCGCGAAGTGGAGGCGCTGGCAAACGGTGTGCTGCTGGCGATGGGTGAGCGTGTGCGGGGCCACGAGTTTCACTGGTCGGTGGCAGACAGCCCGGCATCGGCTGAGCAGGCGACTTACGCGGTTCGCAGCCAGGACGGGCGCATCGAAGGCTTCCGCAGGGGGAGCCTTTGGGCATCGTACATCCATGTGCATTTGGGGAGCCGTCCAGAGATGGCGAGGCGATTCGTTGAGGAATGTGCAAATTCAGCGCGCGCATGACTATGTTAAGGTTAGTCCCGTTCTATGAATCTATAAGCTCATAAATTTGCTTCGAGTTAAGCGCATCAGGAGAATAAGATTGAAGGTAACTGACTACCGCACAATGGTCGTTGAGAACGAACCGCCGTATATAGGCGGAAGGTATCTGCTTTGGCTGGAGCTGCAAACGGATGAAGGCATTACGGGGCTGGGCGAGCGAATCACGGGCAGCACCTACTCGCGTCGGCTGGGCGACCTCAAGTCGCAAATCAGCCTGATTGAAGAGATGGTGCGGCAGTACGTGGTCGGTGAGAACCCATTCAACATTGAGAAGATTTGGGACAGGATGTACGCCTCACGTCACGACTATCGCCATCCGAGCCTGCACGCGACGCCCGTGCTGAGCGCGATAGACATGGCGTTGTGGGACATCGCGGGCAAGGCGGCTGGCCAGCCCATCTACAACCTGCTGGGCGGCAAATATCACGACACCTTGCGCGCCTACGCATACATGCCTGGCGGCTCCTTCCAGGACAACCCGGAGGCAGCAGGTGAGGTTGCGGCGCAGCTCCTCGAAGAGGGCAACTCTGCGTGCAAGATAGACCCGTTCATGCCGTCGTACCCTATCCCACGCGACATAGGGCTGCCGGAGATCGAGCATGCGGTGAAGATATTCGAGAGCATACGCAACACGGTTGGCAACAAGCTGGAAGTGGGTATAGGCACTCACGGGCAGCTGACCACGTACAGCGCCATCCGCGTGGCGAAGATTCTAGAGCCGTACCACCCATTCTGGTTCGAGGAGCCTGTGCCGCCGGAGAACATTGACGAGATGGCGCGGGTGGCGGAGCATACTAGCATCCCCATCGCCAGTGGCGAACGGCTGGTTACCAAGTACGAGTTCTCGCAACTCATCGAGAAGAAGGCGGCGCAGATAATCCAGCTGGATGTTGGGCAGTGCGGTGGCATACTGGAGGCGAAGAAGATAGCGGCAATTGCGGAGGCGCACTACGCGATGATCGCGCCCCACATGTACTGCGGGCCTATTGCTGCTGCTGCTGCGGTGCAGATAGACACCTGCTCGCCCAACTTCCTCATACAGGAGGCGAATCAGGGACCGCTGCACAAAATCATCTTCAAGGAGCCGATTGTGTTCGAGAACGGCGCGATCATTCCACCCACAGGCCCGGGTCTCGGAATCGAGCTAGACGAAGATGTACTGAAGAGCCATCTTGTCGAATAGACGAGTCCATGTTCGGGATGGCATTGACCGACATTATCTGCTGGCAGAATGGTAATGTTGAATTTGGATTGAAACCATTGACACGCCGACAGACTATATGTGATACTCGCTTGGATGATTAACGCAAACACCCTTTGGTTCTACGCTTATTATTACTTTACCGACGCAAATGAAGTCGGCAGAGGTGACGCGTCTTAAATTAACTTGGCGCAGAGCGGTAGAACTTCCAGTACACCCGAACCCCAGCCGACAGCGGACTGGGGTTTTTGTTTTGCTGGAATGAACTGCGTATCCATAAAGGGAGTGCGGCATACTTTGAATCAATCGGATTGGAATAATAGATTTGGCTGAATATAGGGCATGAGCAAAATGAAGGAGAGGCGACCAATATGCAACCGTCACCAGCGAGGGATGTGAACGTGGCAAGCACAGAACCCCTTATAAGCCCGGTGGGGCTAGTCGAAGAACTTCCACTGACTCCGGATGTGGAGGCAGTGGTGCTTGAAGGCAGGCGACAGATTCAGGACGTGCTGCGAGGCGAGGACCCGCGCTTCCTGGTTATTTCCGGTCCATGCTCCGTGCACGACGAGGCATCGTGTCTGGAGTACGCGGAACGGCTGAAGGTGCTTCAGGACGAACTCAGTGACCGCATACTCCTGGTCATGCGTGTTTATTTCGAAAAGCCGCGAACGACTGTCGGCTGGAAGGGCATGATATACGACCCATACCTTGACGACAGCTTTGACATAGACGAGGGCTTGAGGCGAGCGCGACGCCTGCTGCTGAAGGTCGGCGAGATGGGCATCTACACCGCCACCGAGTTTCTCGATCCCATCGTGCCGCAGTACCTTGCGGGGCTGATTTCGTGGGCGGCCATTGGCGCTCGCACGACTGAAAGCCAGACTCACCGCCAGATGGCGAGCGGTCTGAGCATGCCGGTGGGCTTCAAGAACGGCACTGACGGTGACGCCCAGATTGCGGTTGACGCCATGCTTTCGGCGCAGTCCCCACACGCTTTTCTCGGCATAGACCACTTCGGTCAGACCTGCGTCGTGCATACGAACGGAAACCCCTACGGACACCTGGTGCTGCGCGGCGGAAGGAGTGGCACGAACTACGACGCGGAGTCTGTCGCAGCGGCGGGAGAGCAGCTCAGAAACGCCGGAGTGCCTTCACAGCTGCTGGTGGACTGTAGTCACGGGAATTCCAACAAAGACCACACCCTTCAGAACGTTGCGCTGAACTCCATCATCGAGCAGCGAGTCGCGGGTAACACGGATATTATCGGTTGCATGCTGGAAAGCAACCTGAATCCGGGAAGCCAGACCATCAACGGTGGACTCGAGGAGCTGGAATACGGAGTATCGGTCACGGACGCCTGCATCGGCTGGGATGAGACCGAGGAACTGCTTCGAGAGGCACACGAGAAGCTGGCGGACGCGGTGCAGCAGCCGGTGGCATAGTGAAGGAAGCTTGAAGTTAGGGATTGTCGCGATCAGATTGTCCCGTGCTTTGGCACTGAAGTCGAAATGAACTCGTAAGAGAAGCCTTGGCTTAGTTGAGTCGGGGCTTCTCCGCTTATGGAGGGCAATCGTGCAGCAGACAGAGCGCACCAGAATTCGCAACCACCCTGAGCGTGCGGTGCCGGAGCAGGCGGCAGAGATACTGTCGCAGGGCTTCGTGGCGCATGTGGGATTTCTCGAAGAAGGAATCCCCTATGTGATTCCTCTGTCGTACCACTACGACGCCGAATCGCCGGATTCCATCTATCTGCATGGCTCTATACGAAGCCGGGCTATGAAGATTCTCGCGAGCGGCGAGACTGTGTGCGTTACAGTAACGCTCACGGACGGGTTGGTGTATTCCCGTAAGGCGATGAATCACTCGATGAACTACCGCAGCGTGGTTCTCTTCGGCAGTGGGCGTGAGGTGACGGACGAAAACGAGAAGTTTGATCTGTTCGATTCTATGGTGCAGCGCTACTTTCCGGGGAGAATGGTTGGCGAGGACTACAACACGCCACCGCCGGCAGACCTCGGAGTTACTGCGCTGGTAGAGGTAACTATCGAGGATTGGAACGGCAAACGCCGTATTGGTCCGCCGACGGGCCCGGACGACGCCGCCCCGGACGCGCTCGGAAGCGCGGGCGTGATCGAATTCCGCGAGGTGTAGGGGAGAGCCGCCGCCTGAAATTGCGGATTTCCGTGAAGTGAGTATGCCAAAGCGCCGGGCTTCGCGCGAGCGGTAATCACTTCAGCCGGCGCCCCGTCTGGGGTGCGTTGACATCTGATATGCAAAGCGTATTGTACTTTAGCAACTCGCCTATTCTGTCATTCTGAACGCAGCGCAGCGGAGTGAAGAATCTCAAATCGTTGCAGACAAGCCTGTTTCCGACTTTAGATTTCTCGCTTCGCTCGAAATGACAGGGGAAAGGCTAAATGTCCACACGCCCTAATACTGGCTGGACTCTTCAGCATGAGCGTGGTCCGGGAGGCGGTAGCTGATGCCCGCCTCGTCGAACGCCGATGCTTCGAGCAGGCCCGTGAAGTTGCTGAAGTTGTTGACCTTCGAGAGCTTCGGAAAATTTCTTTCTATGAACCGGTAATATCGGCTCTGCAAGCGAAACCACGGCAGCACGCCGAAAGTCGGACTCGGAGGATACTTCAGTTCATCGGCAAGCCTCTTGCCGATCATGGCGCGGGATACATGATATACATACTTTGCCAGTTGACGGCGCTCAGCGGGATCGGTGATGCCGATGACCAGCGGCGCCGAGTTGATTAACGCATTCGCCATTGCGATGGAATGCCAGTCGGGAGGAGGCTCGCACATCCTGCCGATCCGATAGAGTTCAAGGGCGTCCTCCTCATTCTGAAAAAGGATTGCCTCAGGGATGCCCATCAGATGTCCAGCGTAGCGCCAGACCGCAAGGAAGCTCTCCTTCTCCTCGTCATTGAAAGTCGCGCCCAGGCTCTTCATGTGCTGTAGGAGCCTAGCCGAGAATGCCGTGATCGAGTATCCCATGTGTGCGGAACTGAGGGGCACGCCCCAAGCCTCGGTGTTCCAGTCATCCGACTTGTTCAGTAGATGCCGAACCTGTGCATGCACCAGGCGCACGCGCACCGACAGCCTCCAGCCGTCCCCGTCAATCGCCAGACCGTGTGGCATGAATATCTCTATCATGTGACGATTGTTCTGCCTCAAGCGTCTCACGCCCTGTTCGCGCAGCCGTCCGGTAGTATTGAAGGACTTGCCGATGCTTGTAGAGAAACCCTCGACCAACACGCCGCCCACGAACGCTCCCAGAACCAGGCGCGAATTCCTGTGGAACATGCGTATGCCGGCCTCGAACGCATCGAGGTCAACCCACTCCGGCGGGCGTGCGGCTTTCTCGAAGAACTCCATCAGGATGGGCGGCGCGTCGAATAGCACGCTCATATCCTTCATCGTCATGGCGGCGTTGATGAAGCGGCTCGATTCTCGCTGCCCGAAGGGGGCAAGCGCTTTGATGAGCGCGTCCGCGTCGGGATCGCCGATCATCGTGTGTGCGACGTAATTGTCCGCTAATTCAGCATTGACGATGCGCGCCTTCGCATGCCCTTGAACATAGTCGGAGGGTATTCTCAAAATATCCCTTCCATTTCTATTTTCAATTTGAATTCCTTGCACCATTCTCTTTCGCAAAGATAATGCTACTTACCGCGAAAAGCAAACGCCTGTCTTAGGAAGCAAAGATGTTGACTGCGTTAAATTGGAAACAAGTCTTATAAATAACAGTAGCGCGAAATACGCCACAATTGTAGGGCATTTCGCGCTATTATTTATCGGGCTGGGTTTGTGTGGGCGGTTATCCAGCGGTCAACGTAGAGTGCGGCGCGCTTATCTCGACTTCGACCATGCGGAACCTGGGCGGGAAGTCTTCCTCGGAGAGGTCTTCTTCAGTATATCCGTATTCCATGAGTTCTTGCTTTTCATCCTCGCTGAGAGGCCGGTTGTGGTATGCCATTGCTTCCTCAATGGACATTTGAGGATATGGCAACGGGTCCCCGTCTTCCAGCATGCCCTCTATGTGGAAGGTGAGCGCCTCTTTCATCATTTCCTGTATCTCTTCCCAAGTATCCGCTGCGCTTACGCATCCTGGAACATCCGGCGAGTAAGCGCAGTAATTGTTGGGAGTCTGCCCAAAGACTACCGCGTATTTCAGTCTCATCGGTCTCTCCTCCGTAGCACCGCTTGTCTGAGGATATTGTGCCAAACTTTATCATCTAAGTCCTTACTCGGATGACCAGCGATAGTTACCGTGCCGCGTTTTATCGGGTGATGAAATTGCCGGTGACTGCCCCGTGTTCTTACGCGATACCAGCCGTCTCGCTCCACTAGGCGTATTGCTTCTCGAACTTTTGGCACACAACCGCCTCGGCTATTAAGATATTCGGCATATAAGCGACTGCCGGCGCAAATGAAAGAGCGCCGGCAGTCATCCATTCCTCAGAGTCTAGCCTGCGGTAAGAACAGGCACTCCGCAGAACGCCTCGTAGTCGATGAGTTCGGTTATCGACGGCTCGTCGCCGCAAAGTGGGCAGTTCGGATTGCGTCGAATCTTTACCGTGCGGAAGGACATGTCCAGCGCGTCAATGAGAAGCAGCCTGCCGGTCAGATTCTCGCCCACGCCGAGGATCAGCTTCGCCGTCTCCGCTGCCTGGATACTGCCTACGAGTCCGGGAAGCATGCCCAGAACTCCGGCTTCCGCGCAGCTCGGCACCTCGCCCGGAGGCGGAGGCGTTGGGAACAGGCAGCGGTAGCAGCCATGCCCCGGAATATACGTTGTCGCCTGTCCGTCGAACAGCAGAATGCTCCCATCCACAAGCGGCTTACCGCTCAGGTATGCGGCGTCGTTGACAAGATAGCGGGCAGGGAAATTGTCCGCTCCATTGATGATGATGTCGTATTCGGGAATGATGTCGAACGCATTGTCGGATGTGATTGGTTCCTCATGAACCCTCACGTTGACATCCGGGTTGTAGGCTTTGAGCGTCTCGTATGCGGATTCTGCCTTGGGCCTGCCAATGTCGTCGTTCTGGTGCAGAATCTGGCGCTGGAGGTTGGTCACATCCACGGTGTCAAAATCGACGATGCCGATTGTGCCCACGCCCGCAAGGGTCAAGTAGATGGATATGGGAGAGCCAAGCCCGCCCGCGCCGATGATCAGGACCTTGGAGTTGAGCATCTTGCGCTGTCCGGCGCTGCCGACCTGCGGCATAATTATGTGCCTGCTGTAGCGCTGCACCTGGTACGGAGTTAGGGCTTGAGTTCGTTCTTCAGTCTGTATCATCTGCGGACGTTCCTCCATGCTGCTGCTTTAGGGCTTGTAGCGCGCCTGAGTCTATGTCGCGCCAAAAGCGGGGCCATATATGATGTTTGATGTTGCGACTGACAGTTGGTTCCAATCTGGTGAATTATAGCACTGGGTGATAGGGTGTTCAACTTGACGGACTTCGTTTCGATGGGGGTATTATCGGCTGCGCTGCCCCTTAATCATGCTCCGCAGGCGGGCGTTCTCGGCGCTCAACCTCTCCGCCTCCGCCTCTGCCTCGTTGAGCCTGTCGAGGAGACGCAGGATGACCTCCACGCCGGCAAGATTCACGCCGAGATCGTCCATGAAACTGCGGATGCGCCGGACGCGTTCGACGTCGGCCCTTGAGAATACCCGCTGGTTGCCTCCCGTGCGGGCAGGCTCAATGAGTCCCAGCCGTTCGTAATAGCGCAGAGTCTGCGTCTGCACGCCGAGCATGCGGGCTGCGACACTGATGATGAACACAGGCTCATCATGGTCGAGGCGAAGTTCGTGCTGCTGCATTGAAGATACCTCTCCTATCGTTAGCTGCGCTTGCCGTTCGCTATACGCAGTCGCCTGAATTCCTCGATGGCCGCCTCTTCGTCGGGAGATAGGGAGGTAGGCAACTGCGGCTGCACTCTTACATACAGGTCGCCATAGACCGAAGGCGAATCCCGCCTCGGCATGCCGTGCCCCTGTATGCGTATGCGTCTGCCTTCGCCGCTGCCCGCAGGAACCTTGAGCGCAAGCCTCCCCTTCAGAGACGTGAACTCGACCTCTCCGCCAAGAAGGGCGTCCTCGAAGGGAACGGCGATGTCTGCATGCAGGTTGTCGCCCTCGCGTCGGAAGCGTGTGTGCGGCGATAGACTGACGACGAGAAACACCTGAATTCCGTCATCCAGCGATATGTGCACCCTTGAGCCGTCATCAACAGCCGCCGGAATGCTGACCTCGATGCGTCGGTTGCCACCGTCATTAGTGGGCACATTGACCATTCTCTTTGTGCCGCGGAACGCCTCTTCCAACGTAACGGTTACCGGGACGTCGTGATGGTTCGGGCGTCCTGGGCGGCTGCGTCGCCTCGTGCGTGTCTGCGTGTTGCTGTACCCCGGAGTCCCGGCGAATATATCGCCGAAGCCGCCGAGAAGGTCGTCCAGATCCCCCATGTCCCCAAAGCCGTACTCGACCCGCGTCCCAGCACCGAACCCGCCACCGCCCCCCCCACCGAACCTCGCGCCGGCCCTTGACTGCTCTTCGATGCGGTCGGCGTGCATCCAGTTGTCGCCGTAGCGGTCATACTTGGCGCGCTTGTCGGCGTCTGAGAGAACCTCGTTAGCCTCGTTGATTTCCTTGAACTTGCGCTCTGCGACTTCGTCCCCCGGATTCAGGTCAGGATGATACTGACGCGCCAACTTCCTGAACGCGCTGCGAATCTCCTTCTCGTCTGCGCCGCGCCGTACTCCGAGCACTTCGTAGTAGTCTCTTGCCATGTGTGTATCCTTGACCGACAAATTAGTTCATTGATTGTATCTTAACATACTTGCAGCAATATTGAAGTAAAAGTTGAAACGTCAAATGCAATACTGTTGACACAATAGCGCACAATATATACAATGACTATAGTAAGTTGAGTTGAGTCGTTACGACTAATGTTTAGCGCGGCAAGCGCTCAGCGCACAACAGCGGAAGACTAGGCTTTGAAGTAAGGAAAGAAGGTTATGATGCCTAACAGACTTGCAAATCCCATTCGAGGAACTCGCAACCGCAGGACGGGGTTCGATTCCTACCTAAAGAATGTCCAGAAGGCCGGATGCTCGTTAGTCCCCAGGTACGACGAGGCCCGCCAGGACTTCAATAGAAGGCTTCGCCGTGAGGTGCGAGGCTATCTTGGATAGGCAGGGTGGGTGAGAGTAGGCAACAGTCCCCTCTCCCACTGTCATTCTGAACGCAGCGCAGCGAAGTGAAGAATCTAAGATAGCCGAACGGCTGGGACTCTACGAATTTAGATTCCTCGCCGTGCTCGGAGTGACAAAGTGAGATTACTTCAAGAAACAACAATCAAAGGAGGTCTTTCAACTATGGTAATGCAGAGAATCGATCCGTTCCGGGAGTTCAAAAAGTTGGACGAGATGCTCAGCCGAGCCTGGCAGGGCGACGGCGACGGGCATGTCGAACGGCGCTGGGCGATCCCTATCGACCTGACGCAGAACGGTGACGACGTAGTGCTGCGTGCGACAATCCCAGGCGTGACGCCCGAGGACATTGACGTCACAATCGAGGACGGCGTGCTGGCTATCAATGCGGAGACCACCGGCGATGACGGCTCTTCGTACATCATCCGTGAGCGCAGGGCGGGTAAGCTGTACCGCGCGCTGCGCCTGCCGAACACTCTCGACGTCGGCAAGGCGGAATCCGAATACAAGCACGGCGTGCTCACGCTGACCTTCCCGAAGGTCGAAGCAGTGAAAGCGCGACGCCTGGAAATCAAGGGCGTGTAATCACCCAAAATCAGTTCAACTGGGGGCAATCCGAAAGGGTTGCCCCTATCTGTATCTGTCCCGTTCATCCTATTCATCCTGTCTATCCATGTTAGCCCCCGCTCCGCCTTTGCTGATATAATTCTCCCATGACCATGAAGATATACACCAAGTCGGGTGACGCGGGCGAGACGGGCTTGCTGTTCGGCGGGCGGGTGCCGAAGAACGACCCGCGCTGTGTCGCCTACGGCGAGGCCGACTTCGCTACCTCCGCTATGGGACTTGCCCGCGCCCTGTCACAGGACGTCCGCGTCAAGGAAATTCTGCTTCAGGTGCAGCGCGAGATGTTCACGCTGAGCGGTGAACTGGCCACTGATGTGGACAATTATGAGCACTACAAGTCCAACTTCCACGCCATAAGCGCGGACAATGTGGACCACTTGGAAACGCTCATAGACGAGTTGAGCGCGCAGGTGGAACTGCCGCCCAAGTTCATCATTCCGGGTGCGTCCGCCGCTTCAGGCGCGCTCGATCTCGCGCGCAGCGCGCTGAGAGCCGCCGAGCGCAGCATTGTAGGCTTGCAGCAACAGGACCTGCTGCCAAATGGCGAGCTGCTGCGCTACGTCAACCGCCTCGCCGATTTGCTGTTCATGCTCGCGCGCTTCGAGGACAGGGCGCTCCCCATGGACATCGTAACCGGCACGCGCCTCGACGAAGAGTAGAGTCTGATGCAGCCAGGCATAGCGATCATAGACTACGACGCAGGCAACATCCGCAGTGTGCAGAAGGCGCTCGAAGAGTGCGGCGCGTCTGCGCGAATCACCGCCGACCCCGAGGAC
Organism: Dehalococcoidia bacterium; assembly: GCA_965203955.1. Taxonomy (GTDB): domain Bacteria; phylum Chloroflexota; class Dehalococcoidia; order Lucifugimonadales; family JADFKI01; genus Bin90. Next base: position 2,459,909 of record OZ241923.1, read on the forward strand.
ATCATCGCCGCCGATGGCGTAGTCTTTCCGGGTCAGGGCGCGTGCGACTCGTCAATGCGGAGCATTCGCCAGCGCGGCCTCTTCGATGTCATCAGGCGTTCGATCGACAGCGGCAAGCCGTTCCTGGGTGTGTGCCTCGGACTGCAACTGCTGCTCGAATCATCAGAGGAGGGCGACGAGCCTTGCCTTGCGATACTGAAAGGAAGCACCAAACGCCTCCCGCCCGAAAGAACCGAGCATCGCGGTCTGAAGATTCCGCACATGGGATGGAACAGCGTTTCGCTGTCGGTGCAGCATCCCGTCTTCGAGGGAATACCCGACAATTCCCACTTCTATTTCGTCCATAGCTACTACGCCGACCCAGAGGACAAGGATATAGTCGCCGGCGTGACGAACTATGGCATCGACTTCTGCTCTGCGGTGGCGTGGGACAATGTCGCAGCCGTCCAGTTCCACCCGGAAAAGAGCGGCACTGTTGGACTGCGCCTATACAGCAATTTTCTTTCTGTGGTAAAGGGGTCATAGCCAAAATCCCTTCTCCCTTGATGGGGAAAGAGGTTAGGGCCTGCCCTCGCGAAAGCGGGGGATGGAGGTAAGAAACAAGGCATGGAAGTAATCCCCGCAATAGACCTGCGCGGCGGCAAGTGCGTCCGCCTGTACCAGGGCGACTACGCGCAGGAGACAGTCTATTCCGACGACCCTCCCGAGACCGCGCAGCGCTGGGTGGATATGGGCGCGACACGTCTGCACATCATTGACCTCGACGGCGCGCGCGATGGCAGCCCCGTAAACCTCGGAGTAGTCAAGCGCATCGCCTCTGCGGTCGATGTCCCTCTGCACCTCGGCGGCGGCATACGCGACATGGATACCGCGCGTGTGGCGATTGATGCAGGTGTTAGCCGCATGATGCTCGGCACGGCGGCGTTCGAAGATGCGGATTTCATAAGTGCCCTGCTGAACGAGTTTGGTGCCGAAAGTGTCATCGTCACCGTTGACGCCAAAGACGGCAGGGTTGCCCTGCGTGGCTGGACCGAAGGGACGAGTGCGCTCGCAACCGACCTTGTGGCTGACATGGCGGCGCTCGGCGTGCCGCGCTTCCTGTACACCGACATATCCCGCGACGGCACGCTCACCGAACCGAACTTCGACGGTGTGAGCGCGTTGGTCAATCAGGGCGACATCCACCTCATTGCAGCAGGCGGCATAGCAACTGTGGCGCACCTTGAGCGACTCGCCAAAATTGGCGCAGAAGCCGCTATCGTCGGCAGGGCGATATACACCGGCGACATAGACCTGCGCGAGGCGATTGCTATTGTTGGCAATTCGAACAATTTAGAATGTGAACAAGTCTAAGCTTCGTGTCATCTATGTCTCCGTATGAATCAAGTAATAGCATAACGGCCGGTGGGCGCACACTACAATTGACTGCACATGCATATAGACAAAAGAACGAGCGTAGGATTACTAAGGCGCAGATTGAGTATGTGTTGAACAATTGGATATTACGCGGCGTCCACGCCGAAGCCGACGGCAGCAAAGCATAGTTCATTTCGCCTATGTCCCTGCACATGCCAAGTTGATTAGAGTGGCGGCTTCTATGGATGGTGAAAGAATCACCACTGTACTTCCTGACAGAACTGCAACCAGAAATTGGAATAGTGTGAATATAGACTACTTTAATCGTTACCAGAACTTGGAGGAAAGAGATGCAAGTGAGTTATGACAAAGAGAATGACATACTAGCTCTCTCGACCGGACAGATTCAACATGATGGCGCATCCTTGTACGACTATGTTGGCGTCGCCGTCCTATTTGGAACAGATGGTGGGCGCGACATCAAAGGCGTCGAGGTAATGAGCGCGAGTTATTGGTTCAGCAAGGACTATGATGAAGATGAGGACTCATGGCTACTCGGAGACAAAACTAACAACCTTGGCATGGTAACGACAGATGGCGACTTCGTGGGTTACTGGCAGCCGTATGAATACGCCCCCGATGACGTTCCCGACCCTATCGGCCTTGAAATCAAGCACGTGTCCAAGCATGTGCCTGAGCGTGTCCGCAAAGCACTACGTGACTCATACCAATCAAGACAAGGCGATCTTGAAAGAATCCGCTCGTCCTGAACTTGCCCAAGCACTCATCACGAACGAAAATATGCTGACGAACCGACCGACTGACACACTGAAAGACTAACCATGCTTACAAAGCGCATAATCCCATGCCTGGACATCGACAAGGGCAGAGTGGTCAAGGGCATCAGCTTCGTGAACATCCGCGACGCCGGTGACCCTGCCGACCTCGCGCGCTTCTACAACATGCAGGGTGCCGACGAGCTTGTCTTCCTCGACATCACCGCGAGCTCCGACGACCGCGACATCATCGTCGAAGTAGTCAGACAGGTGTCAGAGCAGGTCTTCATCCCGCTCACGGTGGGTGGCGGGCTGCGAAATGTCGCGGATGTTCGGCGAATGCTTGAGGCGGGCGCGGACAAGGCTTCACTCAACACGGCTGCCGTGGCAGATCCTTCGCTGGTGGCTGAGGCGTCCGACTTCTTTGGCGCGCAATGCATCGTCGTCGCAATAGACGCCAAGCGCGTTACCCCCGACGACGAACTTGGCGAGGTGAACTTTGACGTCGCCAAAGGACTGACCGACGAAATCGCCGCCGAGATTGCGCTTGACCGGTCGTCGGGCTGGCAAGTGTACGTCCATGGCGGGCGCACTCCCATGGGCATCGACGCCGTGAAATGGGCGCAGAAGGCCGCCGAGCTTGGCGCGGGCGAGCTGCTCGTTACGAGTATGGACACCGACGGGCAGCAGACCGGCTACGACCTAGAACTGCTGCGCGCCATATCGGAGAGCGTCACGATACCGCTGATTGCCAGCGGCGGCGCAGGCGAGCCGCAGCACCTCTACGACGCCCTCGCCGAGGGCAAAGCCGACGCCGTGCTCGCCGCCAGCATATTCCACTACGGCACATACCCCATACCCGTAGTCAAGGAGTTCCTGTCTGACAAGGGCGTGCCAATAAGACCGACTGACGCACTGATCGACTGAAAGACTGACCGACTGAAACCCCCAAAGGTGAACAACATGGCAGCAGAAGTTAAGCTGGACGAAAAGGGCCTCGTGCCCGCAATCGCGCAGAATGTGAACACCGGCGAAGTATTGATGCTGGGCTACATGAACCCCGGCTCGCTCAAGCGCACCCTTGAAGGCGGCGAGGTCTGGTTCTTCAGCCGCAGCCGCTCCGACCTCTGGCACAAGGGCGAAGTCTCCGGCAACTACATGCGCATCAAGTCGGCGGCAGTGGACTGCGACGGCGACACGCTGATTCTGCAAGTTGAGCCTGACGGTCCCATCTGTCACACTGGCGAGTCCAACTGCTTCTTCACGCCCATTGACGAGTTCCCCGAGTTCTACCGCGACGAGACCGGCCCCGGCGTCCTCGAAGACCTCTTCGCCCTGATACAGGACCGCAAGCGCGAGATGCCGGAGGGCAGCTACACGACCAGCCTCTTCCAGGGCGGCCCGGACCGCATCGCGCAGAAAGTCATCGAAGAAGCAGGCGAGACGGCGCTAGCGGGCGCAAGAGGCGACGGCCAGCAGGTAGCCGAAGAAATGGCTGACCTCCTATACCACGCCCTCGTGCTGCTCTCCGCATCCGGCGCCCGCCCCGAAGACGTGTGGGAAGTGCTCAGGGAGCGCGCCGGCTAGTGCTACACTGGGTCCCAGACGACCCATAGGCGAAAGGCTCTTGCAATGGAATGGAAAAAGGTTGACAGGCCGCCGTCCCCCGAGTTCCTGCAATTTCAAAAGGACAGTAAGTGGTTCAGAGATAATTATTCCGAACTGAAGGCGCAGTACCCTGACCAGTGTGTCGCAGTCTATTACGGCAAAGTAGTCGGTGCGTCGCCCGACAGTATAGCGCTTGTGGATGAGCTCAGCGACAAGGGACTTCCCGTGGGAGATATTTACTTCCACTACGTCTATGTCAGCGACTATCCGCGCGTCTTCGGCTCCTCCCTTCACTGGCCCGCGCTCAAGCAGGATTAGCTCCAATGACGACCGGATACTTCGTAGCCGAGGGAGCCTATCGCCGTCCATATGTCGAGGTGGAAGTAACTTTTCTTGACGCGAGCCATCGGACCTTGAAATTTGCCTTCGTGGTCGATACCGGGGCGGACCATACCCTGCTGTCCCCCTCGGATGCCCGGCGTCTCCATAGCCAGTTAGGGCTTGACATTCGCACGATGCCGCGCGGCAACCCGATAGGCGGTGTAGGCGGCTATGCTGAAACCAGATTAGTCAGGGCGACGCTGGTTATCGGCAGCTACGAGACCACGATGCCTATTCATGTCGTCGATATGCCACCGGGCCCGTCTGACATGCCCTCCCTCATAGGCCGCGACATCATCTACGACTTCGCCCTCTTCATGGAACACAGCGCCGACAGACTGCATCTCCTGAGAACAGGCGAAGAAATCATCCCGCTGCTCGAATCCTGACGCAGCGCACTAATCCCCGTTCCCTGACGGCTGGCCGCTCACCGCTGACACCTGAACCCCATCCGCCGCCTGCGCCTCCTCCATCGCCCGTATCGCGATCTCTATCTGGTCGTCCTCCGGCTGCCGCGTCGTCAGCGACTGCAGCGCCAAACTCGGCCCCGTAATCAGCCCCACCAGCGGATTCCCCGCGTGCCGTCCGCTGAACCGTATCACCTCATAGCTCACCGCCGCGATCGCAGGCACCAGCACCACCCGCGACGTAATCAGCCACCAGAACGGCTCCCTCCCCACGAATATGAACGCCAGTATCGCCACCACCATCACCACCAGCAGAAACGCCGTTCCGCAGCGCGGGTGAGCCGTCGGATACTTGCGTATGTGCTCGACTTCCAGCGGGTCCCCGTGCTCCTGCGCATGCACAGTCATGTGCTCCGCCCCGTGATACATGAACACCCGCCGTATGTCGTCCATGCGGCTTATCAGCAGGATATACCCCAGGAACAGCAGCAGCCGTATGATCCCCTCGGCGATGTTCGCAAGCAGCTCCGAGTCCAGCAGCGTCTCCAGCCAGTCGCTCGCAAACACCGGAATCAGGAAGAATATCCCGATTGCCAGGCTCAGCGACACCACCATCATCCCCGCCATCGAGCCCTTGCTTATCTCCTCGCCCTCCGCCTCCGCCGCCACATTCGCCGAGTAGCTCAGCGCACGCATTCCCAGCGTCAGCGTCTCCGCCATCGCTATCACCCCGCGCGCCAGCGGAATGCGCCGCAGCCTGCCCGTGTATATCGAAGTCAGCGCATGCCGCATCGTCGCCACCGTCCCATCCGGACGCCGGCATGCCACCGCGATGTTCCGCTGCCCCCGTATCATTACGCCTTCGATTACGGCCTGGCCCCCGTAGATAGGCGTCTGTTCCCTGCTCATTCTTCCTCGCCCAAAGAAAAACGGAGATGAGCGCACCCATCCCCGTTCTATATCCAACACATGTCAGCCGACACTCAATAATCCGACTGACTGACTGATAAACTGACTAACTGAAAGACTGATTGACCTACTACTGCTGCAAGTTAAACCGCCGCATCAGCCGCTCCACGCGCCCCTCTGTGTCGATGATGCGCTGCTCGCCCGTGAAGAACGGGTGGCACTGGTTGCATATCTCCACCCGGAACTCAGGCATCGTCGAGCCCGTAGTATAAACCGACCCGCAAGAGCATATCGCCGTCGCTTCCGGATAATAAGTCGGATGTATCCCTGGCTTCATTTTCTTTCCCTCGTCATTCCCGCGAAAGCGGGAATCCACTGACAGACTGACAAACTAACTTACGGATACACACTCGCCCGCTTCTTGTCCCGCGTCTTGTGCTCGAACTTCACCTTGCCGTCAATCAGCGCGTACAGCGTATGGTCCCTGCCCACGCCGACATTGGTCCCGGCGTGTATGCGGGTGCCGCGCTGCCTGACAATGATGGACCCGGCCGTTACGAACTCCGTGTCGTAGCACTTCACGCCCAGCCTCTTGGCGTTGCTGTCTCGCCCGTTTCGCGTGCTGCCGCCGCCCTTCTTATGTGCCATTCTCTCACCCCCGTAAAGTCCTCAGTTTCTCAGTTCACCGATTCACAGTTTGCCAGTTCACAGTCCAGATGATCGCAGTTTCCAGTAGTCTGCAAACTGAACACTGATAACTCTAAACTGACAACTCTAAACTCACTCACTATACGAAATGTCGGTTACGCGCAACTCTGTGAAGTTCTGGCGATGCCCGTTCTTCCTCCGGTAGCGCGTCTTCGCCTTGTACTTGAAGACGATAACCTTCTTGCCGCGCCCCTGCTGCACCACCTCCGCCGTAACCTTCGCCCCCTCAACCGTGGGCGCGCCAATCATCACCTCGCCGTCGTCGTTGGAGAACAGCCTGACATCCTCAAGTTCAATCAGGTCCCCCTGGTCCCCGGGCAGGTACTCTACGCGCACCGTATCGCCGGGTTCAACCCGGTACTGCTTGCCGCCTGTGTTCACAATTGCATACATATCGTTCTCACGCGTGTTCGTATTGGTGAAATGCTTCTTGGGTTACAAACACTAATTGTATGTGCGCAACGGCAGTCGGTCAAGAGTTAGGCGCCAGAAATCAATGAATGATAGACTACGGTCATGCCACGACACACCGAACCATCCGCAAACACCGCACTCGCCAACATCCTGCGCCGCATGATGCACGGCTGCAACATCCGCTCCGAGAGCACCCGCACCATCGCGGGCAACAAGGGCTTGCAGCCCGACATCCTCATCACTGCCTCCGACCGCGCCCCGGTTGTCATCGAAGCCGAATTCATGCCCGCGTACAGCGTCGAGGACGATGCAGCCGCAAGGCTGGCACTCACAGTAATAGGAGGCAGGCGCGAGATAGAGGCTGCCATAGCCCTGCGCTACCCCGCAGGACTCGAAGACGCCTACGACCTCGACGCCGAACTCAAGCGCTCCCGCCACTCCTACTGCGTCCTCACCGCGCCGGATGAAGACGACGCAGATTTCGACCGCTTCCCCGAATCTGGCTGGCTCGAAGGCTCCGTCGCCGATGTTGCCGAACTCGCCCGCCTCGTATCCGTCCCGCAGCGCACCGTCAACGCCGCGGCAAGTGCGCTGGAAAACGGTATAGACAGCGCGGTCGGCGTGCTGAACGAGATGGAGCGCCAGTCCCCGGTAGCCGCTCGCGAGATTGCCGACCTTCTCGGCATGTCCGAAGTGCCCCAGACCCGCCGCATGGCTTGCGCGATTATGGCGAACGCCATGGTATTTCACGACCGCATCGCGCACATGCACAAGGAAATCCTGCCGCTCAACAGGCTTTGGGAAGACGACGCCGACAATCCACAGGGCAAGGTCTCGGAGGCATGGGACGCCATTCTGCAAATCAACTACTGGCCCATCTTCGCCGTAGCGCGCGACATCGTGAACCTGCTGCCCTCTCACGCCGCAGCGCGCATCCTGGAGCATCTGCGAACAACAGCGCACCGCATCAACTCCACCGGCGCCAACGTCGCCCACGACCTCACAGGCCGCGTCTTCCAGCGCCTAATCGTGGACAGAAAATATCTGGCAACCTTCTACACACTCCCCGCGTCCGCTGCTCTGCTCGCCCGCCTAGCCGTGGACAAGCTCCAAAAGGTAGCTCCCTCGACCGCCGACCATAAGCCCCCTCTCCCCGCGGGAGAGGGCTGGGGTGAGGGGCAAAAGCCCTCCCCATCCTCCCCATCGATGCCAAACCTATCCATCGACTGGTCCGACCCCGCCGCCATCGCCAATCTCCGCATCGGCGACTTCGCATGCGGCACCGGCGCCCTCCTCTCCGCCGTGTACGAGCAGATAGCCACCCGCCACGAGCAGGCAGGCGGCAATCCCGCAGCCCTGCACACCGCTATGATGGAAGACGTCCTATACGGCTGCGACGTCATGCCCTCCGCCATTCACATCACCAGCTCCACACTCTCCGGCAGGGAGCCAAACGTCGGCTTTGGCGGCTCCCGACTCTACAACATGCCCTACGGCAGGCAGCAGGACGGAACGGTAGCAATAGGCTCCCTCGAACTGCTTCAATCGTCATCCGTGATGACCCTCTTCAACACCAGCGACCCCGCCCTGCGAACCGGCAGCACCGGCGAAGAAACCGCCGCCAGCGTAATTGTCGATGTTCAGGACGAGTCCTTTGACATCGTAATAATGAACCCGCCCTTCACCAGAGCCACTAACCATGAAGGCGCACACGCAGACATCACTAATCCTGCGTTTGCAGCGTTCAATGCCACGCGAGAAGACCAGACTGCGATGGGCAGGCGACTGAACCAACTAGGCAGAAGTGGCGCGTATCACGGCAACGCTGGTATAGCGTCCGCCTTTGCCGCGCTTGGGCATCGCAAGCTAAAGACGGGTGGTGTCTTGGCGATGGTGCTTCCGTTGTCGGCAGCAGTTGGCTTGTCGTGGCAGAACTTCCGCGATGTGCTGACGCAGAACTACACCGATATAAGCGTGTTGAGCATCGCCGCAAACGGGCGGGATATGGCGTTCTCATCGGACACGGGCATGGCGGAATGTCTTGTTGTCGCTCGCAAACTGCGGAAAGATGAATCATCATCAGGCGTGATTGAGTTCACATCATTCACGCGCCGTCCTCAGAAGTTTGAACACGCCGCTGCTATTGCCAGCGTAATGACCGATGCGAAGTGGATACGAGATATTGATGATGGGCCTTATGGCGGCACTTCGCTTATGGTGGGCGATGAAAAGACGGGCGAGATGCTGACTGCGCCGCGCGACAAAGACGATGCGGCTTGGGCGGCTGTGCGGCTGTCGGATTCGTCCTTGGCACAGACTGCTTACGCGCTTGCAAGCTCAAATCTTTGGCTACCCGGCGCTGCGAAAGCAATGGAACTGATAACCGCTACGCTTGGAACTGTGGGCAAACTCGGGCTGGTTCACCGTGACATTACCGGACCTGCACCGCGCGGACCGTTCGACAAGGTAGCAGCCAGTCCAACCGCCACGTACCCTGCGCTCTGGAATCACAACGCCAGTAAGGAAAAGCGAATTGCCTGCAAGCCTGACTCGCAGTTGACGGTCAGGCAAGGCCTGGAGCAGAAAGCTGCCGTTGCATGGAAATCTGCAAGCCGTTCCCATCTGAACGCAGAATATACCTTCGGTTCTCAACCGCTTGCAGTCGCTGTTACAGACAAGAACTCTCTGGGCGGCAGCGCGTGGCCGAATGTGATATTCGCTGATGAACGCTACGACTACACATTCTCCGTTTGGAGCAACAGCACACTAGGCTTGCTCTCATACTGGTGGCACTCCAGCCGACAGCAGTCCAGCAAGGCGCGCATGACCATACGCACAGCCGAAACCCTACCCATCCTCGACCTCCGCACCCTCACCGACGACCAGCTCGCCACCGCAAAGGACATATTCGACGACTTCCGCAACCGCGACCTCATGCCCGCCTACCTCGCCGACGCCGACCCCAACCGCGCCCACCTCGACAAGCGCGTACTCTGCGACCTCCTCCGCTTCCACCACGACATCTACCAGGCCGTCCGCCTCCTAGCCGCCAAGTGGTGCGCCGAACCCTCCGTCCACGGCGGCAAGCGCAGACCCCGCAACGCAACCCTCACCATCTAACCCCACCCCCCAGTAATAACCCCTCTCCCCGCGGGAGAGGGTTGGGTGAGGGGCAAATCCCTCCAATCCTGTGAACTCTGTGCCATCTGTGGCTATCCCCCTTGACACCCCGAACACCCGCACCTATCGTGAACATGCACTCAGCCACAGAGCAAGGAGGTTAGCGATGACCCAGGTCGAACTCCCTAGCTATCTCAATAAAGAAGAAATCTTCCGGTCCCAACGCCGGGGCGAAGCCATGATGAAAAACTTCTTCAAGGTGCGTCCGTCGCTGCTGGAGAAGTACCCCGACCAGTGGATACTTTGGGACGGTGAGTGCGTCGTTCACGCATGCGATACCGGCGCCGAAATGCTCCAGCATATCCGGGAAAATAAAATCAGCACGAAGCATATGCAGATAGACCATCTCGAAACCAACCCCAGGAAGATGATTCTTTGATAACTGGCTTTTTCAGCGACATCGGCCGTCCATACATCTACGGCACAGTAACTCTTCCACGAATTGACGTTTCAACAGATGTGTATTTTCTGCTGGACACCGGTGCCGATTCAAGTTGCCTGCACTTGGTAGATGCCCTCAGATTGGAGGTATCGGAAAGCATCCTGGGCAACGAGTCTTCCCTTGGCGGAATTGGAGGGACTGCCGTATATTATCGGGAGCCGGCAATAGTAACGTTCACCTACGGCTCCGGACGCACAGATGAGATTTCCTACAACATAGACCTCGACCTCTCATACTCCGACGACACTTTAGGACTCCCATCACTTTTAGGCCGCGACATCCTCGACAACTGGCACATCGAGTACAGCCGAAAGCGCAACCTGCTGCGCTGCACAATTTAGATAGCCATCCCCAACCCTCCATCCCCTCCAATCCTGTGCCTTTTGTGCCCTCTGTGGCAATTCCCCCTTGACAACCCAAACACCCGTGCGTATCATATATCCAACCAAAAAGAACATAATATCTACCCTGTCAGACCCACAGGGAAGGGCGGGGAAACCCATAACTCACAACTGAAAACTCAGAACTCAAGCCCATGTGCATCCAAAACGTCCTGCAACAATACATACTAGACATCACCAACGACGGCAAAGACGTCGCAGACTTCTTCCACGCCACAATGCAGGGCAGAACTCCCAACGCCCAAATCCACCACCAAATGGAAGCCGCCAAGCAACTCCGCACCCTCGGCCTACACACCGATGACATAACCGTTCGTCCCGAGCCGCGTCCTGAGCTTGTCGAATGGCCTGTCGAAGGACACGCCAAGGGTGAGCAGCCGGCTGATAACTCAGAACTCAATACTCAAAACTCTCCCGTCACCGACCACGACATTATCAACTACGAAGTAGCCGCTCTAATCCGCGGGGAAACCGGCGACGGCTACTTTATCGCAGACTTCCTGGCGCGAGTGATGCGCGGCGCAGCCGGACAGGGCAGACCCGTCAGCCCCGCAGACCGCATGAGGGCAGCCAAAGAACTGATGAATCGTGGCTTGGGCAGGTTCGGCGACACACGCGACCGTCGCATCTACGACAGCCGGGAAGACCACGAAATCATCCACTCCGGCCTCTCCCGTTACATCAGGGAGCGCACAGACAACGGACTGCACGCCGTCCGCTTCCTGCTCGATGTCGCGTCAGGACAGGAACAAAGCTTCTCTATGCACCAGCGCGTCGTGGCGACCCGCGAGCTGGTGCGCCGAGGCTGGGACACCAACTACGACGCCATAACACCCGAAGACATCGCCGCCTACCGCGAACGGCAGGACACCCTCGATCCCACCGAGCACGACATCAGATTGCGGGAGTGGCGCGACAACGAGCGCGCAGCGCAGGACAAGCAGGCCAATCCGTGCGAAGACAAATCGCTCGAAGACGAGCCGCAGCTGGAGTCGGGCATCTTCGCCCACCTCACCAACGCCGAAGTCGCCTGCTACGAAGCCATGAGCGTCAAAGACCAGGAAGAGTTCATAGAGCAGCAAAGGCAGCTCCGCGCAACCCGCCAGTCGGACCCTTCCGTCATTAGTACATTAAGTCCCCTCTCCCTCAGGGAGAGGGCTAGGGTGAGGGGAGCTGATAACGCCCCTTCCTCCTCGACGGGGGAAGGCTGGGATGGGAGTGAAAACCACGAAAACGCCGACTGGAACACAATAATCCAGGAAATCAGCGCCCCTTCACGGACACCCCATCCTCCCCATCCTGTTAGTCCCCGTCCGGATACCTAAGCGCAAAGACCTTCTCCGGCTTCCATTGCCGCAGCTCCCCGTCATAGGTCACAGTCGCCAGAAAGCGCCCGTCCGTCGAATACGCCCGGCAGCGCTCCCCCGGCTTCGGCGCTTGTGATGACACCCCGTTGTCGAATGACCGGCCGTTTCGCAGCATCTCCTCAGTGCGCTTGCCCACTATGACGGCGCGCAGGTCATCGAGGGCAACATCAGGAGAATTTACGGATTCCTGCCAGGCGCCGTCCGCGAAGCGCTCCTCCGCTTCATCCAGCGACAGCGCATCCTCTATCGTGAACGCGCCGCTTCGCAGCCTTGAAAGCGCCTTCAGGTGCCCCCCGCACCCCAGCGCCTCCCCCACATCGTGCGCCAGCGACCGCACATAGAAGCCCTTCCCGCAATCGATCTGAACAGTCAGGACGGGAGGCTTCCAATCTATCAGCGTGATGGCCTGGACACTGACGGGGCGCGCCTCGCGTTCAACTTCAACGCCCGCCCGCGCCAGGTCGTACAGCCGCTTGCCGTCCCGCTTCAGCGCGCTGTACATCGGCGGGACCTGCAGGATGTCCCCCGCGAATGGAGCCAGCGCTCTCTCGATGTCGGCAAGCGATACCCGGGAGGCATCGCCGCGCTCCGTAACTTCGCCCAGGGCATCATAAGTGTCGGTGGAGACTCCGAGTTCGATAGACGCAAGGTATGACTTGGATCCGCCAACCACGTCTTCCATAAGGCGGGTGGCCACGCCGAGGCACACAGGTATAACGCCGGTGGCGATCGGGTCGAGCGTGCCGCCGTGTCCGACTCGCCGCTGCCCGGACGCGCGCTTGATGCGGCGCACCACATCCATCGAGGTCATGCCATACGGCTTGTCGATGTTCAGGATGCCGTCGATTCTTGGCGCTCTCTGTCTTGCCATCAGGAGCTCCCGTCGTCGTCCACGTCCCTGGGTGGATTGCGATTGATCAGATCAGTCATCTCCGCACCCTGCTCAATCGACTCGTCCAGTTGGAAAGTGAGGAACGGGGCAAACTTGAGACTGAGATTGCGCTTCATCGTTCGGTGAATGAACCCGCCGGCGTTCTCAAGGGCAGTGGATACACTCCGCTTGGTGCTCTCGTCGCCGAGCACGCTGAAATAGACTTTTGCGCTTCGCAGGTCGCGCGATGTCCGCACTTCGGTGATGCTGATTAGCGAGGAGAGGCGCGGGTCGTTCATCTCGACCGCGAGGATGCGGCTGATTTCCTGGCGCACGAGCATATTTACGCGGTCCATTCGACGGTTCATTGGCAACCTCAACAGTGGATATACGCGAGAAATCGACGCGCATTGTCAGGCGATGTGACGCAAGGGTATACGACGGTCCGACTGCCCACCTGGCAAGTGAAGGATTATGGGCTTCGGCTACCGGACGCGCTCGGAGCGGTGCGCCTCAAGGACGTCTCCTTCTTCGTAGTCGTTGAAGCCGTCCAGAGTCAGGCCGCCCTCGAAGCCCACGTTGACCTCGCGCACATCATCCCTGAAGTGCTTGAGACTGGCGACAGGTCCTTCGAACAGCTTCTGGCCGCCGCGCAGCACGTAAACCGTAGAACTCCGGTTTATCTGGCCATCGTTGACATAGAAGCCCGCGACTCTCATTCGCCGACCCACACCAAATGTTGCGCGGACTGTGGCGTGTCCCTCGGTGACATCCCTGTACACGGGTTCAAGCAGTCCGGTGAGAGCGCGTTCCACGTCTTCAAGGAGGTTGTAGATGATGTCGTAGTGGCGAATCTCCACGCCTTCCTGATTGGCGAGCGCCATCGCTCCCTGTCCGGGGTCAGTGTTAAAGCCGATGATAATTGCCTGGGACGCAAGACCGAGCAGCACGTCGCTTTCGGTGATGGCGCCACTGGCTATGTGGACGATATTTACTCTCGTCTGGTCGGTATTCAAACCGTTAAGGGCACCCTTAACCGCCTCCACACTGCCCTGCACATCGGTCTTGATGATGAGATTAAGGGCCTTGACCTCGCCGGCGGCGATGCGAGTATGAACATCCTCGAGTGTGGGTCCGACTGCGCGCTCACGCTCAGAGTGCCTGAGACGGCCCTCTACTATCTGACGCGCCTCCCGGTCGTCCTCGACTACTTCGAGGATTTCCCCGGCTTCAGGCACGCCGCTGATTCCAAGTATTTCGACTGGCTGCGAAGGCATTGCCTCCTGAACGGGCGTGCCGTTATCCGTAAGCATTGCGCGAATGCGTCCCCGCTGCGTGCCCACGACGATATTGTCGCCGACATGGAGGACTCCCGACTGGACAAGCACGGTTGCGACCGTGCCTCTGCTGCGGTCTATTCGGGCTTCGACCACTACGGCTCTCGCCTGCCTGCGGACATTCGCCTTCAGCTCGCTGACTTCCGCGACAACGGAAAGGTTGTCCAGAAGGTCATCTACTCCGTCGCCGGTGAGTGCGGATACTGGTAGGGCAATCACATCGCCTCCCCATTCCTCGATGAGGAGATCGCGCTCGGCGAGCTGGCGTTTCACGCGCTCGGGGTCGGCTTCGGGGCGGTCAACCTTGTTTATGGCTACGACAATGGGGACTCCAGCCGCCTTGACGTGGCTGATGGCCTCTTCTGTCTGCGGCATAATGCCGTCGTCGGCAGCAATGACTAGAACCGCTATGTCAGTTACCTGGGCGCCCCTTGCGCGCATTGCGGTGAAGGCTTCGTGTCCTGGTGTGTCCAGAAAGGTGATTACGCTGTCGTCGTAGTTCACCTGGTAGGCGCCGATGTGTTGCGTGATGCCGCCGGCTTCGCCTTCTACTACATTGGTCTTGCGGATTGTGTCGAGCAGAGTAGTCTTGCCGTGGTCAACGTGTCCCAAAATAGTAACGACTGGCGGGCGATCATCCAGCATGGATGGATCGTCGCCGTCGGTAGAGGGAACGATTGAACCTGCTTCGGCCTCGTCCTCGAGAGCAAGGACTTCGAACCCGAATGAGGGCGCTATCTCAGCGACCAGGGCATGCTGCACGACCTCGTTGATGGAGAACATGTATCCGCTGCGCATGAACTCCTTGATGACCTCGACGGGAGTAGTCTCCATTAGCTCCGCAAGGTCATGGACGGCTATGGCAAGAGGGACCTCAAGAGGCTCAAGCTCATAGTCGTCGTCGTATTCGTAGTAGTCATCATACTCATCTTCGTAGCCACGATCAGCAGCGCCGTTGTACTGGTCCTGCCATTCCGCTGCGTCAGTTCTGTTAGTCATAGGCACCCCCCATTACGGGCCTATTGAGTTTCAATGCGCGCCCTGTCAGCCAACGGGCGCTTCTAGATATTCTTTCATTGCAGCCACCACCTCTTCCCACTGGGCGTCAGCGATGCCTGTACGCAGCGTGTGCTCCAGCCGACCTATCCTGACTTTCCCGCTGCTGCCCGCGCAGTCGGGGCATAAGTAAGCGCCTCGTCCCGACAGCTTTCCACCTGCATCGAAGGCGATACTCCCGTCCGGCTTGGCGACTATACGCAGCAGCTCGCGCTTTGCCGTCTTGCTGCTACAGGCAATGCAGCTTCTCAACGGAATGTGTCGCCTTCTTGTTGCCATATATCCTATCGTCGCCTTCTCGGTGGCCTGCGCCGCCTGTTGCCGCCTGGCCCTTGCTGGTCAGGGCGCCTTCGGTTGCGCCGCGATGCGGTGACACCACCTCGCAATCCAGCGATATCCTCAGCGAAGCGAATGCGTCCGGGAGCGTCGTCATCGGAACGGATCGGCCTGCGCACGCGAGGCCGTCGCACCTGCCACACATCTTCCGGTAGGTCGCGCAGCGAAGCGGACTGTTCCGCGACTGGATCGGATGTCGGTTCCTGGGCCAGCGGTTCTGAAACGGGCACTGGCTCGATTGCGTCGGCAGTTTCTTCCGCGACTGCTGCTAACTCAGGCTCTTCGACTGCTTCAGTGACCTCGTCCGCGACGGGCTCGTCAAGGACAGCAACATCAATCGCTTCTAGTTCCGCGGCAGCCTGTTCAACCACTTCTGTTGGCTCAACGGGTTCTGTGACTTCCGAATCTTCCGCAACCGCGTCAACTGCGACCGGCTCGGCTACAGCGGCACCCTCCACTTCGACGAGTTCTGCCGCTATGGGTACAGGTTCTACTTCCCCTTCTTCCACTGCGTCAGGAGCTATAACGGTTTCGACTTGTACTTCGTCGGCAGCAACGGCGTCGGCGACGGCTTCCTCGGCAGCAAGCGCCTCCTCTGCCTGCTGGGCCGCTTGCAGTTCTGCCTCTGCGGCTGCGATGGCTGCGGCTGCTGCCTGTTCCTCGGCTGCGATTCGGGCGCGCTCCTGCAACTCGACCTGGTATTCAACATCACTCTTGATGTCCACCTTCCAGCCGGTTAGCCTCGCTGCAAGCCGCGCGTTCTGTCCTTCACGTCCAATGGCAAGGGAGAGCTGCCGTTCGGGGACGACCGCCATAGCGGTCTCATAGTCGTGATTTAGCTCAACCTTCATAACCTGTGCCGGGCCTAGGGCATTGGCAATGAACATCGGTACTTCTTTGTTCCACTCTACGACGTCGATCTTCTCGCCGTGGAGTTCGTTGACGATATTCTGTATGCGGACCCCGCGCAGCCCTACGCACGAGCCGACGGGATCCACGCCGTCCTGCCGCGCGCGAACTGCGACTTTGCTGCGGGAGCCGGGCTCTCTGGAAATGGCTTCTATTTCGACCGCCCCGCTGAAGATCTCCGGGACTTCCATCTCGAAGAGCCGCCTCAGCAGCAGGTTGTCGGCACGCGAGACTATTAGCTCGGGTCCCCTCAGTGTGCGCTCGACGGACTTCAGCAGTACGCGCATCTTGGTATTGCTGCGGTAGCGCTCGGTGGGCACCTGCTCGCTGATGGGCATTATGGCTTCCGAACGCCCGAGGTCAACCGTTATGTGGCGTGGCTCGATCTTCTGAAGCGTGACGAGGAATACCTCGCCCTCTTTGTCCTCGAACTGCTTGAAGACCACTTCGCGCTCGGCGTCTCGCAGACGCTGCATGACAACCTGCTTGGCCGTCTGCGCGGCGATGCGTCCCGGGATGTGCGGCATGCTCTCGGTAGTTATGACCTCGCCAAGCTCCGCGGTGCTAACGATCTTGCGAGCGTCAGGAAGCGTGATCTCCGCCTTGTCATTGGTCACATCATCGACGACGGTCTTGAGAATATGCACCGTCACATCGCCGGATCCAGGGTCAAGCTTTACGGAGATATTCTGACCGTCCGCGATGGTGTCCTTCCTGTAAGCTGACACTAGGGCATCTTCGATCGCGGAAAGCACAGTCTCCTTCGGAAGGCCGCGCTCTGCGGCGAGTTGTGTCAAAGCGACGATGAAATCGCTCTTCATCACATGCCACCTCCTTTGTACTGGCCCCTATATGTTCCCTGTAACAAAGAAAGTGGGACAAGCCCACTTCCCTCAAAAGGACATTTTCCGCGCATGCCGACGCACAACAGGCTCGACAAGTCTATCGATTAGCAGTATAGCATCTGATGCCTTGATAGACAACCTCCCCGCCCACGAGGCAGCAATCATACTTACTACGGCTGACTATGCTGCCGACGCGTCTATCATCTTATCGTCAGGCAGCCTCGCTACGTCTGCTCCAGTTGTCTCTTCTGCTGAACGTATCGTGATAATATATCCGCATGTCGCCACTGCACTATGATGGACAAACACTTGATTCGCTTGCCGGCAAGAGCATTTTCGACTACGCCGACGCGCTCAGCGTGCGCGTGCCGACTTCGTGCGGCAGGACGGGCGAGTGCCACGAGTGCATTGTGGAGATCAAAGAGGGTGTGGGCGCGCTTTCTCCGCTGACGGATTCTGAGGCGTTTCTGCGCGAGGACTACCGGCTCGCCTGCCAAGCCACGATAGTCGATGCGGAGGCGAATGTGGAGTTTGCGGTGCTGCGCCGTCAGCCGCGCATCCTGACACGTTCGGTGCGCCGCGACATCGAGATAGCCCCCTTGACTAGACAGATCGGGGATGGCGTTTTCTTCGGCGACACGCGCATCGACGACTATCGCGGACAGCTCTACGGCGCTGCGATAGATGTGGGAACCACCACCGTCGTGCTGAACCTGGCAGACTTGGAGACAGGAGAAATTCTGGGTACGGCGTCGTTTGAGAACCCGCAGCGCTTCGGCGGCAGCGACATCATGCACCGCATCTCTTACGACGGCGGCGATTTTCCGGGTGAACTTCAGCAGGTAATGGTGTCGGCGATCAACTTCGAAATTGGGGAGTTGAGCAGGAGGCATGGATTCCATCGAAGACGCATTTATGAGGTCGTGATCGTCGGGAACTCCACGATGCGCGACATCTTCTTTGGCCTGGATGTGCAGCCGATAGGTGAGCGCCCGTACAAGTCGTTGACCGAACTTGAGATGCTCGAGGGCAAGCGGCGCACGACCGCGCTGAACGTGAAGGCGTCGGACCTTGGCCTGCGCGTCTTTCCCGGGGCTAATGTGTACGGTGGACCCTTGATCGGCTCGCATGTGGGCGCGGATGTCGCCGCCGACATGCTCGCTGTGGCGATGGACGAGGAAGAAGAAGTGGTAATGCTGGTGGATGTCGGGACGAACACGGAAGTCGTGCTGGGCAACCGCCACCGCCTGATGTCCGCGTCGTGTCCGGCGGGGCCCGCATTCGAGGGTGGGCAGGTGCGCTACGGCATGCCCGGCTATGATGGCGCTGTGGAGAGCGTGGCGCTGAACAGCGACCGCGTGATATATCGGACTATCGGAGATGCACGCCCGCAGGGGATATGCGGCTCGGGGCTGGTTGATCTGCTCGCCGAGCTGCGCCGTACCAGGAAGATGAGCGAACTAGGGGTGTTCGAGGGCGGAGAGCGCGAATTCGCGTTCGTTCCTGAATCGGGGATGTCTATATCACGCGCGGACATAAGCGCCCTTGCTCAGGCGAAGTCCGCGAATTACTCCGGGCAATACATCGTGCTACGAAACTATGGTGTGCCGATTGATCGTGTGTCGAAGTTATACCTCGCAGGAGGCTTCGCCAACTACATAAACGTGGCGAATGCGGTGAACATCGGCTTCGTGGCAAGTCTTCCAGAGGAGCGCATTGTCAAGGTGGGCAATGCGTCCTTGGAAGGTGCGACGATCATGCTCTTGTCGGGTAAGTTGCGCGCCCGCATAGAGCAACTGGTGCAGACGATACAGCACATTGAACTTGAGACAACGCCGGACTTCTTCGACATTTTCGTAGAAGGGTGCATGTTCAATCCCATGGAAGAGATAGCAGAGTAGGGGGAAGATATGTCATTCAAGGTCCTCATAACCGATTATGTGTGGCCCTCGGTTGAACCGGAGCGCGCAGTCTTGGCTAAGATCGGCGCTGAGTTGTTGGTTGCGCCTGATGGCGAGGAAGATACTCTTGCCGCCCTTGCGGAGGACGTTGACGGCATTCTGACTTGTTTCGCACAGGTTACGGACAAGGTCGTGCGCGCTGCGGAGAAGTGCATCGTCATCGGCCGATACGGCGTAGGGGTGGACAACATCGCCGTTGATACAGCCACCGAATTAGGCATTGCCGTTACCTATGTTCCCGACTACTGCGTGGATGAGGTGTCCGACCATGTTATGGGTCTGCTCCTTGACTGGAACCGGCGCATATCGCTCTTCGACAACTCGGTGAAGGGCGCTGGCTGGGGCAGCGTGCCCCTCACCATGCGTATCATGAGGCTGCGCGGAAAGAAGCTGGGCGTCGTGGGCTTCGGCAGGATAGGCAGGGCGGTGTGCGCTAAGGCGCTGGCGTTCGGCTTCGAGGTGCTGGCATACGATCCCTTCGTCTCTGCGGAACAGGCGGCGGAAGCGGGTGCGCGCTCCGTTGATATGGAAACACTGTTGCGGGAGTCCGATTTCGTGACGCTTCACTCGCCACTGACGCCGGACACACAGAACCTCATCGGTGCGGCTGAACTTGCGTTGATGAAAGGGGACGCCTTCCTGATCAACTGCGCTCGCGGTCCCCTGATTGACGAAGAGGCCCTGTACGATGCCCTGCAATCCGGCAGCATCGGCGGCGCGGGGGTTGATGTGCTGGTGGACGCCCACCCGTCGCCCGACTACAAGCTGCTGAAGCTCGATAATGTCCTCGTTACGCCACATGTGGCGTTTTTCTCGCAGGAGGCAGTGCTTGAACTAGAGGAGCGGGCAGCAGGGGAAGTGGCTTCCGTCCTGCAGGGACAGATGCCGGACAACCTCGTGAATACGGCTGTGCTCGACCATCCCAGTCCGAGGCATGCCCTGTCGCGTTGAGAGCCAACGCACTAGAATATCAACAGGAACTTTCCTTACAGAATATCGCATTAATTGGTTGTTAAGTTTCCAACTGATGCGATATTCTGTTTATGTTAGTGACAAAACTCATTAGCGACAAGTTATTGGCCTTTTAGTACTCATACAGGAGTGGCACGGAAAAAATGGTGAAAGAGAGTTGGAAGTTGCGTCCATTTGCAATTGCCGCGGCGGCACTTGCGCTGGTGATGCTCATGGCGGCGTGCAGCGACAGCGGCGATGCGGATGCGATAAGCGCGGTGGTGGCTGATGTATCGGCGCAGAGCGTGGAGATCGATGCACTATCCGCCCAGGTAGGGGAACTGCAAGCGGGGATTGCTGACGCTCAGAAGATGGAATCCGACGAAGTAGCGGAACTGCGCACGGCCATCACGGAGATGAGCGGACAGAACATGGTGCCGGAGCCGTTCGACGACAGCGCGCTCAGGTCGGACATCGGCGAAGTGCGGACACTTATCGCCGAGCTGCAGGATCGGATGGACGAAGACAATCAGGACGACCGGCGCATTGACATCGGCCATCTGGACAGCCTGGACGCGCAGCTAATGGAACTCGGTGACACTCTCACTGAATTGAAGGCTTCCGTGTCCGGTGACGACGGTGCGATGGACACCCTCGCATCGGAGCTTGGTGCTTTGCGTTCTGAGCTTATGGCTCTTCGGGACGAGTCCGCCTCGATGGAGATAGATGAGGCGCTGGGACGGCTGGCATGGCTGGAGAATGCGCTTGGGCCTGCTTACACGAAGTTCTATGTCGAAGAGGCGATTCGCAGGTTTAACACGCAGGGACGCCAGGCAACACTTGACTATTACAATACGATGGGCAGCGTCAGCGGCGACCTTTACCTCTTCGTCCTGGATGCGAACTACAGGCTCATCGTCCATCCAACGGTGCCGGCAAATGTCGGGATGGACATCAGGGGGCCATTGGGCACTGACATTACCGGCAAGAATTATGGTGCGGAGTTCGTAGGCGTGGATGAAGCAGGCAGGTGGGTCGACTATGTGTACCTGAATCCCGCCAACGATTTCAACTACGAGCGGAAGCACTCGTGGATTGTACGCCACGAAGGTCTGATTTTCGGTTCAGGCTGGTATGAACGGGACGTATCTCTTGACAGCACGCCCCCCGTGCAGGTGAGGGCGCTTGTCGAGCAGGCCGTCGCCCGCTATGATGCCAGAGGCAGAGATGCCACGCTCGCGCACTACAACGATCCTGACAGCAGGGACGGCGAGTACTATGTCTTTGTCGTGGACTCCATGGACCTGCGCAGCGTCGCGAATGTCAATCGGCCTGACTTCGTGGGCACCGTCCCGAACCGCATCGACCCCACGGGCTACGACTACGGCAAGGACATCGCCGCCGCAACCGAAGATGGCGGGTGGATTTCCTATGTCTTCCTGAATCCCGATACGGGGGAGGAGCAGAGAAAGCACAGTTGGATAACCCTGCATGACGGCCTGGTCTTCGGTTCAGGCTGGTACGAGCCGGTTATCGCAACAAGAAATGATCCTCCCGCGTACACACGGGCGCTGGTTGATCAGGCCATCGCTCGCTACGAAAGGGACGGGCACGACGCGACGATAGCCTACTACAACTCGCCTGAGAGCGTTGACGGTCAGTGGTATGTGTTCATAGGCGATGAGAACGATGTGATGATCGCCCATGCCGCTGTTCCTGATAATGTGGGATTGTCATACGATGACGTAATCAGTCCCGACGGCTACCCTGCAGGCGCTCAGGTCGCCGCCGCCGCAGTCGAGGGAGGCGCGTGGACGACCTACACTTACCTGAATGCCGCCACAGGCAATGTCGAGACCAAGCATTCCTGGGTAACGCGACACGACGGAATGATCTTCGGCTCCGGATGGTATGAAGAGGGTCCGCCGAAGTCGGACGCAGCGGCATACACGAAAGCCTTTGTGGACCGTGCCGTAAACCTCTACAACGATCTAGGGCGTGAGGGCACCATTGCCTACTATAACTCCCCCGACAGCGTGGATGGTCAGTGGTACGTCTTCATCGGCGACGAGAACGACGTGATGCTCGCGCATGCCACCATTCCCGCCAATATCAGCAAGCACTTCAACGATGTCATCAGTCCTGATGGCTATCCGGCAGGCGCTCAGGTCGCCGCCGCCGCAGTCGAGGGAGGCGCGTGGACGACTTATACCTACCTGAACGCCGCGACCGGCAATGTGGAGACGAAGCATTCGTGGGTTACCCGCCATAACGGGATGATTTTCGGCTCCGGATGGTATGAGGAGGGGCCGCCCAAGTCGGACCCTGCCGCTTATGTACAATCCCTCGTGCAGCGCGCCACAAATCTTTACGACGACCTGGGGCGTGAGGGAACGCTTGACTACTACAACTCGCCTGAAAGCGCCGACGGCCCATGGTATGTCTTCGTCTTGGAGGACAGGGAAGGTGTACTGTACTCAGTAGCGAATTCCAACCGCCCCGACATTGTGGGAACGACGCACGAGCGAATCGATGCAAACGGCTTCAACTACGGCGAGGCAATAGCCGCTGTAACGGAAGCGGGCGGAGGTGAGTGGATTAGCTACCTCTTCACCCACCCGCAGACGCGCGAGGACGCGCCCAAGCACAGTTGGGTGGTCCGTCGGGGCGACCTGCTGTTCGGCGCGGGTTGGTACGAGGGTATCCAAGAGTAAAAGCGATAGCGGCCGACCGCCGCGAGCAAGCAACACAGCAGGGCAGGGGTTCCGTTCCTTGTTCTGCTTTCTTTTCAGCTCCATATCAACTCACTGACACGGGCAACCGCGTTACGATAGAATATCCCTTATGAAACGCCTCGTAGTCGTAAAGTTCCACGAGCCCGCCCTAAAGGGCAAGAACCGTCCCATGTTTCTGCGTCGTCTCGCCAGCAACCTGCGCCGCGCAATCAAGGGCACCGGCGTCGAGCGCGTCTGGCAGGCACACCTGATGATATGCCTCGCGCTGCGCGATGATGCCGACTGGGATACGGTTCGGCGGCGCGTAGCCGACTGCATGGGCGTCGCCAAGTTCTACCTCGCAACGCGGGTCGCGCCCGATCTGGACGCCGTGAAGAAGTTTCTGGACTCCGAACTGCCCTCTCAGCGGTTCGACACATTCCGCATCACGGCGCACCGCTCCAACAAGCGCTTTCCCATGAGGTCGGGCGAGATAAATCGTGAGATGGGCGCCTATGTGGAGGCTCTCACCGGAGCAAAGGTAAGGCTGAACGGCGCTGCTCTGGAAGTCTTCATCGATGTCGTGAACGACGGCATGCTCGTCTATTTCGAGCCGATACAAGGCTACGGGGGCATGCCGGTCGATTCAAGCGGCGAGACGATGGCGCTGATGTCGGGCGGAATAGACTCGCCCGTCGCAGCCTGGCAGATGATGCGGCGCGGAAGCCGCGTCAAGCTGGTGCACTTCCACAGCCACCCGCTTGTGGACTCCTCTTCCATCGAGAAGGCAATGGAACTGAGCGAGATACTGACTCGCTACCAGTACGACGCCGAACTATTCCTCGTGCCATTTGCAGGCGTGCAACAGCGCATCATTGTGGATGTGCCGCCGCCGTACAGGGTGCTTCTCTATAGGCGCTTCATGGTACGAATTGCCGAGGCGCTGGCGCGTCAGCAAGGCGTAGCCGCGCTCGTTACAGGCGAGAGCCTTGCACAGGTGGCGTCGCAGACACTGGAAAACATCGCAATCGTGGACTCGGCCGCGCAAATGCCCATTCTTCGCCCGCTCATCGGCTCCAACAAGAACGACATAGTTGACATCGCGCGGGAAATCGGTACGTTCCCCGTCTCCATTATCCCCGATCAGGACTGCTGCTCGCTGTTCGTCCCGCGCCACCCGGTTACGAAGGGCAGCCAGAAGGTCGTAGAGCAGCTTGAGGCTTCGCTTCCGGTTGAAGAGCTGGTGCAGCAGGCGCTTGAGCAGGTGGAGGTTCGACACTTCGCCTTCTCGCGCAACTAGGCGCGACGCCCCGCTCTCTGCGGTCGCACCGGTGCCCGCATCATCAGCACTAGCGCGAGCGATACCAAAGTTGCTGCGCCAAACCCGAGGAACGCCCACTCGTAGCTGCCCGTGGTGTCGAAGACATACCCGGAAACGAGTGGCCCTATGATAATGCCAATCATCTGGATCGTGCCGCGAAAGCCCTGTATCGTCGCATAAGCCCTGCGCCCGAAGTACTCGGCTATCAGCGATTGTGGGATGACGGATATTCCGCCCTGCGCCGCTGAGTATAGAATGAGGAACGGAATGACCTGCGTAACGCTGGTAGCCCGCGCCATGAACATGATCGCAATGGTCATCAGAAACAGCGACACCGCCATCACATAGCGGCGGTTGATATAGTCGCTGACCGCGCTCAGCCCGAACCTGCCCGGTATGCTCATTACGCCTACCGAACCTGCCAATGTCGCCGCGAACACATCGGAAGCGCCGAGGTCCACGAAATATGGGACGAGGTGCAGTCCAACGCCTCCGCTGACCAGCGAGCGCGCCGCAATCGAGAGCGTAAGATACCAGAAGCTAGACGTCATCAGAGCTTCGCGAGCCGTGAAGTCCTGTGAAAGGTCGGGCTGACGCCTCCTGCTCGTCCCGCCCGGTTCATCATCGGGCTCTGCACCATCGGGCATGTACCCGTAAGGTTCAGGTCTATGGCGCATTAACGCAGCAATCGGAACTCCCATCACAATAGTGAAGACGCCGATGATAACGGAAGCCGCGCGCCAGTCGTAGGCGGCAATCAGCCAGCCGATCGCGGGAACAAAGAAACCGCCAAGCCCGACGCCGGACCACATGATGCCGAAAGCAAGTCCGCGTTTCCTGTTGAACCAGTTGGCGACGGAAGCCGCCATTGGAGTGCTCATTCCGAGGCTGTTGCCTAGCGTGATAGCGAAGATATAGACGAGGAAAAATGCGAGCAGAGAGTCTATGCGGCTCATCATTACGTAACCGATTCCCATGAGCGGTACGCCGACAAGCATCAAGCGGCGGGGACCAACGCGGTCAACCAGCCAGCCCTCAAGCGGGCCAAGCAGACCTGATTCCATGCGGGCAAGCGAGAACACGCCGGAGATGGTGGTGCGGTTCCAGCCAAATTCGTTGGTCAGTGGGATGATGAAGTTGCCGAATCCGTGGAAGTTGATGCCTGCGGTGATGGACATGCCTAAACCGCCGGCGATGACGATCCACCAGCCGTAGAAGAAGCCGCGCCTTCGTCCCGAAGCGCCGCTTTCATCGGACTCTTGCTCGCGCGAATCTCTATTCATCATATCGACGCCCAAGAGTGTATCACCACTTCATCCTGCGTATCCTGTGCATAGATGTCTGCGCTCATGCTTCCTGTCGCATATGCCGCCAATTCGTTATTGCCACTAATTGACAATTGCAACTGAATGCCACTAAAATCAATTCAGAATTTTCGCGCCAAGATTCAGCATCCGTCAGTGAGGCTCTTGAAATGACATTGAACCTAAATCTGCCACTCATGATTGGCGAAAGGCTTCCGCTTCCCCTGCACGCGCCTGACGGCTTCTTCAGCCTGCCTGTCGCCATCGCGGGGTACGTGCTTGCCGCCTTATTCATCGGGATCGCGATAAGGCAGACGAATAAGGACCTCAATGAGCGCATCGTTCCCATGATGGGCGTGATGGCAGCGTTCATCTTTGCGGCGCAGATGCTCAACTTCCCGGTCGCCGGCGGCACTTCGGGCCACCTCGTAGGCGGCGCGCTCGCGGCAATCGTGCTCGGCCCCTGGGCGGCAATCCTCGTTATGACGGCGGTCGTGGGCTTGCAGGCGCTGCTGTTCCAGGATGGCGGGCTGGTGGTGCTCGGCATCAACCTGCTCAACATGTCGATTGTCAGCGTCCTCGCGGGCAATGCCGCGTACTGGGTCTCCCGCAAGCTGGGCACGACCTTCAAGCACCTGCTGGTTGGCGCCTTCATCGCCGCATGGCTTTCGGTCGTCGCATCCGCCACTACTACCGCTCTTCAGCTTGGTATCAGCGGCACGACGCCTCTCGCGCTCGCGCTCCCTGCAATGATCGGGGTTCACATGCTCATCGGCATCGGTGAGGCGCTGATAACCGTGTTCGCGCTGTCGTTCATCCGCGCGGCGCGCCCTGCGCTGCTGGAGATGCCCGATAGGGCGGCGGCATCGATTGAGCCAGCCTCGCAGCTCGCATCTTCCGGTGGCGGGGGCTTGGGCATACGCTGGTGGGTTGTCGGCTATGTTATCGCTGTCGCCGTTACACTCCTTGCCCCCTTCGCATCCGGTTCGCCAGACGGGTTGGAGCGTGTCGCCGAGAACGAAGGCTTCATCGAGCGCGCGCAAGACGCGCCATACACCATTATCGCCGACTATGTTGTGCCGGGCATCCAGAACGAAGGCGTTGCGACAATCTTCGCAGGCATCATCGGCGTGACGATAACATATGCACTGGTCGCGGGTGCGATGTACGGCTTGTACACGCTCTACCGGCGGCGCACGACCCTTGCCCACGAATAGGAGGCGGCTCCAATGGTTCCTTCCCCCCTTGATGGGGAAAGGTTAGGATGAGGGTGAAAGTGGCTGCTCATCGTTGTCCAAATCGCACTCCCGCAAGTTTCCAATGAATAGCGAATAGCCTTAAATGACGACTGCCGCCGGATTTCTCGACCGCTATCTCGAAGGCGGAAGCTGGTTTCACAGATCGGACGCCCGCATCAAGCTGGTAATGGTGCTCGGGTTCATATTTGCGACGACTTCTATTCCACCGGGCACATGGACTGGATTCGCCGCAATGATTGTGCTGGTGTGGATTGCTGCGGGCGTGTCGCATGTGGGACTAGTGCGCGTGTTCCTCCGCTCCTTGGTGGCGATACCCTTCATTCTGATTGCGCTGCCCACCGTATTCACCAAGCCCGGCGCGCCCCTGTTCGAGCTTGACCTCGCAATCTTCGCACTGACTGGCACACGGGAAGGACTGGACTTCTTCATAAGCGTTCTGCTGAAGTCATGGACATCTGTAACCGCTGCCGTCGTGCTGACTGCTACTACTCCGCCGCTGCGTCTGCTCGGTGCGTTGCGCTCGCTTCGCGTACCCGCTGTGCTGGTCGCCATCGTCATGCTGATGTACCGCTACCTGTTCGTGCTGGTGGAAGAGGCGCAGAGCATGATGCGCGCACGAGCCGCGAGGAGCGCAGCCATAGGGCCGAAGTCCGGCGGATCGCTCGTTTGGCGCGCCAAGTCCGCAGGTGGCATGGCAGGCTCGCTATTCATCCGCACGCTCGACCGCAGCGAGCGCATATACATGGCAATGGTCGCCAGGGGCTACGACGGCACGCTGCGGCAGGCGGACGCGACCCCTCTGAGGCGCGGCGCGATGGTTGCCCTTGCCTTGGCGCTGTGCATATTCACCGCCGTAGCCGTAGCCGCAAGGACGGTACTGTAAATGGCAAGCCCGAACGGACACCACCCCGCCATATCCGTGCCCGCCATATCCGTGAATGATCTTGAGTTCGCGTATCCGGACGGACGCGCTGCGCTGCGCGGTGTCGAGCTTTCGATAAAGCCCGGCGAGAAGGTTGCGATACTCGGCCCGAACGGCGCGGGCAAATCAACGTTGCTGCTGCATCTCAACGGCTTGCTGCACGCCAGGAGTGGCAGCGTTGAAATTATGGGACGCGAGGTACGGGAGGACGACAAGCAGGTCCTGCAGCAGATCCGCGCACTCGTTGGCGTGGTATTCCAGGACCCGGACGACCAGCTCTTTTCGCCCAGCGTCCGGGATGATGTCGCTTTTGGCCCAATCTACATGGGTCTATCCACCGATGAGGTCGGGGCGCGCGTCAGCGAAGCGCTCTCTCAGGTCGGTCTGGATGGCTACGGTGACAGGATGCCGTTCCATCTGAGCGGCGGCGAAAAGAAGCGCGCGGCAATCGCTTCTGTGCTGTCGATGCACCCCCAGATTCTCGCGCTGGATGAGCCGTCTGCCGGTCTGGATCCACGGGCGCGGCGCGGTCTGATCCGTCTGCTGGACCGGCTGGAGCAGACCATCCTCGTCACCACGCACGACATGCACATGGTCAAGGACATATTCCCGCGCTCCGTTATAATGGACGGCGGCAAGGTCGTCGCGGACGCGCCAACCCAAGAAATCCTGTCGGACGAACCACTGCTCGAAAAGCACGGCCTGGAACTGCCGTGATTCTCTTCCATCTTGCTCTTCGCTCCGTCAAAATATGAACGGGTGTGTTACAATCCTACATAGTCATGATCGTAAATCAACCTGTCTGAAGGTGTATTCATGGATGTAACAGCCGTAGGAATGTTTATAGGCGTATTCGCTATCCTGCTTGGCATCTTTGGGCTGATGTGGCAAATGAACAGGCAATCCAACCGTCTTCAGGACGCGATAGATACTCAGGGCAGAGAATTGCGAGCGGAGATGAACGAGCAAGGCAGAGAGTTGCGAGCGGAGATGCAGGAGCAGGGCACAAGGGTGTCGCAAGCAGAACTGGACCAGGCACGCATCAATGGCGTGAACAGCGTGTTGTTGCGGCATACACACACCCACGAGAACTTGGGCGATGCCGACTGATATTTGGAGCTGTTGCCTGCTGGCTTTGAATTACCCCTTCCATAATTGAGGAAGGGAGTTTTGTTTGTATTTATCAGCAGGTCAAACGGGGAAGGCTTATGTCGGAGATGATGCTCCCAGAGCTAAGCGTGGATGTCCCTACTCACATCCGCTTCAACGCATCCCGCGCCGCCCAGTAGCCGCACATCCCATGTATACCCCCGCCTGGCGGCGTCGAAGCCGAGCACAAGTACACCCCGTCAATCGGTGTCTTGTATGGTGAAAGAATCGTCACGGGGCGGGTGAAGAGTTGGCGCAGCGTATTCGCACCGCCGCCGATGTCCCCACCGACATAGTTAGCGTTGTACGCCTCCATGTCCGTTGGCGACATCACGCTCCGAGCAAGTATCCGCTCCTTGAAGCCGGGCGCGAAGCGCTCAATCTGCGCCTCTATACGCCCCGACATATCGAACTCCGACCCACTGGGTACATGACAGTACGCCCACGCGATATGCTTGCCTTCCGGCGCCCGTGTCCCGTCGAATATCGTCGGCTGTGCCAGCAGTACAAAGGGGCGCTCAGGGTGCTCGACACGCCAGACAGCGGCTTCCGTACCCGCAACCTCCTCAATCGTTCCGCCGAGATGCACAGTTCCTGCACCAGCGCACTCAGCCGCCGTCCATGGAATCGGCCCGTCCAGCGCCCAGTCCATCTTGAACACACCAGGCCCGTACTGAAATGCGTCCAGCCTGCGCCTGTAACCTGACGGCAGCCTGTCGCCCGCTATCCGCGCCAGTTCGCGCGCTCCCACGTCCAGCAGTACGGCGCGGGCTTGTGGCAGTTCATCCAGCGAAGCCACTTTCGTGCCTGTAACGACTTCACCGCCCAGCGATTGCAAATATGACACCATAGCGTCCGTGATGCTCTGCGCGCCACCACGCGGCATCGGCCATCCCACCGCGTGCCCGGCGATCTGCAGCACGAGTCCGGCAGCAGCCGATCCCTTGAACTCCAGTGGTGTAACCGAGTGCGCCGCGATGCCCGCGAACAGCGCCCGTGCCCGCTCCGTCCGCAGCCATCTATCCGCCAGCCCCCGCGCCGAGCGCAGGGCCCGCAACCCGAACCTGCCCATCGCAATTGGGTTGCGCGGCGGGCGAAGAGGCCCCATCGCTCCCTGTGCAATCTTTTCCCAGTCGCGCACCAGCGGCGACATCAGCCTGCGATACGCGCGTGCATCTTCTCCGAGAGCGGCAGCAGTCGCATCCACATCACGCTCTAGCACTACTGCGCTACCGTTGTCCAGCGGATGCGCCACCGGGTAGCGCGGGTGAATCCATTCAAGTCCATGCTCTGCAAGCGGAAGCGTGCTTAGGAACGGCGAACCCACCGCCAGAGGATGAAGCGCCGAGCAAACATCATGATTGAAGCCCGGCAGTGTCAGTTCGGAGGTGCGTGCGCCGCCGCCCGGAGTATCGGCGGCTTCCAGCACAAGCACGCTGTGTCCCACCTGCGCGACCTTTATCGCCGCTGCAAGTCCGTTGGGCCCCGACCCGACTACAACCGCGTCATAGCTGTCCTTGCTATTGAGCATGGAATATCCCCGCTCCGCCCCTGACTTAACAGGCAGGATAGAAAGGATGGACAGGATTATGATAAATTGGTGCAATCTTACTACTGGAGTTCGCAATATGGCTATCAATGTTGTCGTTCACGGCGTTATGGGCAAGATGGGGCAGCAGGTGCTGGAGACCGTAACTAACACGCTGGGCATGCAGCCTGTGGGAGCAGCTGACATCACGGCAAGCCAGGGGACAATGGCGCTGCCCGACGGTCTGGGTGAAATTCCGATCTCCGGCTCGCTTGCTGATGTGCTGGACGGCGCGGACGTGGTGGTGGACTTCACCAGTGCGGAGGGCGCGGCATCAGTGCTGCGGACGGCGACACCGCGCGGAGTGAACATCGTCATCGGCTCCACCGGCATCACCGACGCCATCTATCAGGAAGCGGAGAGCCTCGCCAATGAGCATGAAGTCGGCGTCATCATCGCGCCCAACTTTGCGATGGGCGCCGTGCTGATGATTGCGCTGGCAAAGCAGGCGTCCCGCTTCTTCGACTACGCCGACCTGACCGAGATGCACCACGAAGCGAAGATAGACTCGCCGTCAGGAACTGCGCTCGCCATAGCCAACGCCGTATTGGAAGGCAAGCCGGACGGCTTCATCGCGCCGGTATCAGAGAAGGAGCTGATAGTTGGCGCGCGCGGCGCAACACACAGCGGCATCAGCGTCCACAGTGCACGCATGCCGGGGCGTGTGGCGCACCATGAATTAGTGTTCGGCGCTCTGGGCCAGACACTCACCATTCGCCACGACTCGGTCAACCGGGAGAGCTTCATGCCCGGCGTAACCCTCGCCATCAACGAGGTCGTCAGCCGCAAGGGCCTGACAATAGGGCTGGACAAGATAATGGGGCTGTAAATCTAGTAAAGCGTGGTGCATCAATCAATCGAGGGAGTGGACTTGGAGAAATACACGAGATTAGACAAAGACGATGTGATACGGCGTTATGGGGACTTGCCTATCTATTTGCGATTGCACAGAAGGAATGACGTACCTCCAACTCCTTGGCCATGTATATCTTGGAGAACCCGATATGCCACGGCACCGCATCAAAATAGACGCTTCTACCGTGCTCACGAAGATGGACATTGGACTATTCCCGCGTCACTCGCACTGGACATGCTGGAAGAGGCTGAAGAAGAGGGGATGCTTGACGAAAGATACCGTGATAGTCAGTTCCGCCATGGAGGCGATAACAATACCGTAATCTGCTCCCATCAATTTGACCTCCAAGTCGATTACGAGATCAAGAAGGGAGAAATTAGCACCATAACGGCAGAAAATGAGGAAGGTGCTTGGGGCGACGACCCGATATTTATCGTCGTGGAAGTTCCCGACAGAACTTGGCGCAAGATTATGATTGTCGATTCCAAGATAGGAAACTGCACATTCAGGTCCACTACAAGAAACTGCGACTACACTCCAGTCATTGTCGAAGGTATGTGCAGTCCTTGGAGAATGGACAACGCAATGCAAGACGCGAGCGTCGCCATGATGAGGCAATTCTTGCAAGTGCTGAGAGGACTCTAGATGCGCTCTCCCGCCCATTAAATCTAGCCCTGCACCCCGAAAACCATTATCATTAGATTCTTGTGTAAATTAGTCTGCCCAGCATCACGAAACACTGACGGACTGACAGACTGAAATACTGACTCACTAACTGGAGGTCGAAGTCAAAGTGGACGCTTGCAGCATCGCAGTGGTTGGCGCAACGGGCGCTGTGGGGCGCGTCTTTCTGGACGTGCTCGAAGAACGCAATTTTCCTGTATCGGATATCCGGCTGTGCGCCTCTGAGCGCTCGGTCGGCAGGAAGCTGAAGTGCATGGGGCAGGAGATTGCGGTCGAATTAGCGACGCCTGAGCTGTTCGGCGAGGTTGACTTCGCATTCATCTCCGCCAGTGGCGACGTCAGCCGCGCGCTCGCGCCTGTAGCCGCAGAGCAAGGCGCCGTCGTCATAGACGATAGCTCCGCGTTCCGCATGAACTCCGATGTCCCGCTGGTCGTGCCGGAGGTCAACGGCGCCGATGTCGAAGACCACAACGGCATTATCTCCATACCCAACTGCTCCACCACTCCGCTTGTGATGGTTCTGAAGCCCCTGATGGAGATCAACCCCGTTAGGCGCGTAATCGCCGACACATACCAGTCTGTTTCAGGCACTGGCGCGGCGGCGGTTGAGGAGTTGCGCGCGCAGTCCAAGCAGCTTACGCACGATGACGGCCTTACGCATGACGACCTCACCCCTGACGCATACCCGCATCCGATCGCCTTCAACGCGCTACCGCACATCGAGCCGTTCCTCGAAAACGGCTACACCAACGAAGAGATGAAAATGGTGAACGAGACGCGCAAGATTCTGCATGCGCCGGACATCGCGGTGTCAGCCACCTGCGTGCGCGTTCCGGTTATGCTCAGCCACAGCGAGGCGCTGCACATCGAATTCGAGAACCCGATGAGTCCCGGCGAGGTGCGTGAGATTCTCGTCGATTTCCCCGGCATCAAGGTTGTGGACGACCCGCTCTCAAATGTGTATCCTATGCCCATCGAGGCGGCGGGGCGCGACGAGGTGTTCGTCGGGCGCATTCGGCAGGATGTGTCGCATCCTAATGGCATTGCCATGTGGGTCGTAACCGACAATCTCCGCAAGGGCGCGGCGACCAACGCCCTGCAGATTGCCGAGGAAGTGCTGCAGCGCAACCTTCTGCCGAGGCAAGCCGCCGTAAGTTGATAGGCTTCACACAGAATCAAGAAACCGTTTCGGAATCCCCATTCAAGGAGGCTCGACTATGGTAGAACTTGGCAGGCTCATAACCGCGATGATAACGCCCTTCGACGAGGACGGGGCGGTTGACTATGACGAGGCGGGACGCCTTGCCTCCGCGTTGGTGGACTCCGGCAGTGACGGCCTGGTCATCACAGGCACGACCGGCGAGACGCCGACACTCTCCTTCGACGAGAAGCTGGGAATGTACGAGGCCACCAAGCGGGCCGTGGGCGACCGCGCCGCGATTATCGCTGGCACGACGGGCTACAACACCGCTGAAGGCGTCGCCCTTAGCAAGGAAGCCGAGGCACTTGGCGTTGACGGCATCCTTATGACGGTCCCGTCATACAACAAGCCGCCGCAGGAGGGCTTGTACCAGCACTTCAAGACAATTGCCGAGAGCGTCAGTCTCCCGTGCGTCCTCTACAATGTGCCGAGCCGCACCGCCCTGAACATGACCGACGCGACTACCGTGCGCCTCAGCCGGATCGACAACATCGTCGGCACGAAGGAAGCTAGTAGCGACCCCGTGCAGATTACGAAGATAATCCGCGACACCGACGACGACTTCAAGGTGTGGAGCGGCAACGACGACGAGACCTTCCCGATAATGTGCGCGGGCGGGTACGGCATTGTCAGCGTGGCGTCGCACATAGTAGGCAGCCAGATCAAAGCTATGATGGGAATGATTCTGGAGGGTGACATCGAGAGCGCAGCCGCAGAGCATCTGCGCTTGTTCGAGCTTTTCAAAATACTATTTGTCGTCACCAACCCGATCCCGGTGAAATACTGCGTCGGCAAAGCAGGCTTCAATGTCGGCCAGCCGCGCCTCCCGCTCATCCCGCCGGATGAGAGCACGGCAGCAACCATAGACGCGGTCGTGTCGAATTACACCATCGACTTGCAGTTGCCAGTCCCCGTAGGAGGCGACGACTAAGACCGGTTTGCCTTGAAATGGCAACAAAAAGAAACCCCAACCGAGTTTCCGGTCGGGGTTTCTCTATAGTTTGGGATTTGGGATCGCCTTTGGCGCTTCGTAAATAGAACTCTACGCCGACGCCACATCAATGACCGGCCGCACCATGATCGTCTCGTGGCGATGAGGTCCGGTGGAGATCAGGTCTATCCGGCAGCCGATTACCTCCTGGATTCGCTTCACGTAGTTCCGCGCCTCAAGGGGAAGCTGCTCGAAGTTGGTGATGCTTGCCGTCGGGCTGTCCCAGCCGGGCATCTCCTCGTATATCGGCCTGCAGCGTTCCAGAGCCGCCACGCCGCCCGGGAACTCGTCTATCACATTCCCGTCCAGTTCGTAGTGGGTGCATATTCTTACGGAGTCGAAGCCGTCAAGAACGTCGAGCCGCGTAAGAATAGCGGAAGTATAGCCGTTCACCTCTACGCTGAAACGCGCCGCAACGCCGTCGAACCATCCCACGCGCCTGGGCCTGCCCGTCGTTACGCCAAATTCTTGGGCGAGGTTGCGAATAGTTTCTCCCGTAACATCCAGCAATTCTGTGGGGAGGGGTCCTCCGCCGACACGCGTGGAGTAAGCTTTGAATACGCCGGTAATTCCTGCGATATGTATCGGCGACATGCCCAGTCCTATACACGCTCCGCCGACGGTGGGGTTCGACGAGGTGACAAACGGGTATGTGCCATGATCCAGATCGAGCAGCGCGCCCTGGGCGCCCTCGAGCAGGATGTTCTTGTTGGCTTTAAGCGCGTTGTGGACAATCTTCTCCACGGGCGCGATGAACGGCGCCATCCGCTCGGACCACTGCCTGCACTTGTCGAAGACTTCTCTTGTTGACACCGGCTCGCCGCCATAGACTTTGGTGATGACGGCGTTTGTATGCTCCAGGATTCGCTCCAGGCGTGGCAGCAGCGACTCAACATCAAGCAGGTCAGCAGCTCGAATTCCGGTGCGCGCAGCCTTGTCCGCGTAAGTGGGCCCAATGCCTTTGCCGGTCGTGCCGATTGCGCTGTTTCCGCGCGCCCTCTCGGCGAGCACATCGAGTTCGACATGATACGGCATTATGATATGCGCGCGATCGCTGACCACCAGCCTGTCGTCTATGTCTATGCCTTGCTCTCGAAGGCTGTCTATCTCGTCCAACAGCACATCGGGATCGACGACAACGCCGTTGCCGATTACATTCATGGTTTGAGGCCAGAACACACCGCACGGGATGATATGGAAGCTGAACTCCCCATCCTCATTGACGACGGTATGTCCTGCGTTGTTGCCGCCCGAGAACCTCGCCACCATGTCGGCGTCTCGCGCCAGCACATCAATAATCTTGCCTTTTCCTTCGTCGCCCCATTGAGCGCCCAAAACTGCGTAGGCGGGCATGCTCTTTCTCCTGTATCTAACATCGGAATGTGCTCGTGCACTATGGGCGATTCTCATGATTTCGCCCTGCTGCTTCCCTCTGCCAAGTGAGCGCCAGCCCGACCGAAAAGGGCTACGTCCCAAAAGCGCACAGCATTTGCGATTATAACAGAAGGCGCATATCTACGAAAGTTTTCGACCACTTCCCGGAGACGATTTCACAAGTCCCCAATATCGTCATTCCAAGCGCAGCGCTTCCTAACCCTGTCGTTCCGAACACGGCGCTGTGCAGTGAGGAATCTCAAATCGTTTCGTCCAAACCAGTTTCCGACTTCAGATTGCTCGCTTCACTCGAAACGGCAGAGAAAAACTGCATCTAAGAAGTCGTCTCAGGAAGGAAGTTCTTGCCCACGTATCCACGTGCGTCATATAATCAGCTAAGGCGCACACCAATAGCCTCGCAAGGGACATCATCCAATTGACAGCGGACGGCGACTGTACTCTGACACTGGCGATCGACGGGCCGGCCGCGTCCGGCAAGAGCGTCGTCGGTGGGGAGATTGCACGCAGGCTTGGGATTCGCTTTCTCGACACGGGTGCAATGTATCGTGCCGTTACCTGGGCGTCCATTCAGCACGATGTTCGACCGGACAGGGAGTGTGAACTTTCTTCTCTCGCGGCTTGCGCGGACATGCGGCTTGTTGCCATGCCCACTGGAGACAGGTTGCTCTTTGAAGGCGAAGACATAACGGACATCCTGAGGCTGCCGGAAGTTGAGGCGAGTGTGTCCGCAGTATCCGCTGTGAGTGGGGTGCGCAGGGCGCTTGTAGCACAGCAGCGCGCTATCGCCGCAGATGGATCCATCGTCATGTGCGGTCGGGATATCGGGACAGTTGTACTCCCGGATGCTCCTGTGAAGGTCTTTCTGACGGCATCGCCCGAAGTGCGTGCTGCGAGACGTGCCGCCGAGATGGGTGAAGCTAGGAATGCTGATGAGGAGCAAGTGATTGTCGAATTGCTTCGGCGCGACAAGATAGACAGTGAGCGTGACGATTCACCGCTTCGGCCGGCAGACGATGCCCTAATTATCTGCAGCGACCGCATGACCATTGATGAAGTCGTAGATGAGATTATCTCTAGGGTACGCCAATGCTGAAAGACTGGCTCTATCGTCTATGCATTCCATTGCAGCGGTTCGTTCTGCGGTTGTTCGCGGACTGGCAGGTCAACGGTGTCGAGAATGTGCCTCCGATGGGTGCGCTAATCATCATCGCGAACCACCAGAGTAACTTTGACCCTCCGCTTCTCAGCGCGAGTGTGCCCCGCAGGGTATATTTTCTCGCAAAGAAGGGACTGTTTATGGGGCATCTCATTACATGGTTCCTGCGCTCCTATGGAGCATTTCCAGTTGATCGCGATGGCGCGGACATTCGGGCCTACAGGTGGGTTATCAGCCAGCTTAGGGCAGGAAAGCCGGTTGTGCTATTCCCGGAAGGAACGCGGTCGCGCAATGGCATGAACAGGGCAAAGCCCGGGATAGCCCAGATAGCGTTACAGTCGCAGGCATCAATATTGCCTGTTGGCATAGTCGGGACACACCGTCTCGGGACTTGGATGCGCGTTTTCAATCCGACGGGCAAATTAACTGTCAACATCGGGCAGGTATTCTCGGTACCACCGATTGAGGGAAGACCAAGCAAGGAACTGCTCGAATCGATTTCCGATATGATAATGCAGCGCGTAGCGATGCAACTCCCGGACGAGATTCGCGGCGTGTACAGTGAAAGCGCCATAAAGAGGGCAGCGCGTCACGGGTGAATATATGTGCGGAATCATTGGATACATAGGCGAAAGGGCGGCGGCTCCAATCATACTTGAGGGGCTCGGTGCCCTGGAGTATCGGGGCTACGATAGCGCCGGCATCGCCGTTCTCGACGAGGACGGTATGCCGCAGCTTTACAAGTCGGCCGGCAAGCTCTCAAGGCTCAGGAGCATTCTAGGAAACGGCCTGCCCGCAGGTTTCAGCGGGGTCGGACATACTCGCTGGGCGACGCACGGGGGACCTACTGACTTTAACGCACACCCTCACACCGATTGCACCGGTGATGTGATGGTAGTGCATAACGGCATATTCGAGAATTACCTCGAATTGAAGCGCGACCTAGCCGCCGAAGGTCATACGTTTGATTCGCAAACGGACGCAGAGTGCATTCCGCATCTCATCGAGTCGTATATGAGCGATGGCTGCTCTCTGGAAGAAGCGGCGCGCGAGGTGGCGTGTCGCATTGACGGCGCAAATGCCGTCGTTGTTCTCAGTCGTAAAGAACCTGACAAGATTGTCTCATTCAAGCTCGGAAACGCCGGTGGCATCGTGATCGGGTACGGCGAGCAGGAGATGCTCCTTGCCAGTGACATTGCCGCCCTACTGCCGCATGTGCGCGATGTTGCCTATCTTTCGGTCGGGGAAATGGCGACGGTTACGAGAGACAAAGTAAGTTACACGCGCATAGATGGCACGCCTGTCGCTAAGGCTACGGTGCGAGTTTCCTACGAAGCCATGACCGCCACCAGGGGCGAATACGACCATTTCATGCTCAAGGAAATACATGAGCAGCCCGACGCGGTGCTGGATACACTTCGCGGTCGTGTGCAGTTCGATCCCCCGGGCATCAATCTACCGGAATTTGCCTTCTCCGATGACGAAATCCGACAATTTAGCAGAGCTGTCATCATCGGCATGGGAACGAGTCTCCACGCCGGTATGGTCGGGCGCATGTGGATAGAATCAATGGCAGGCATTGCTTGCGAAGTGGACAACTCATCGGAGTTCCGCTATCGCGATGCGGTAATGGACGAGAATACGCTCGTCATCTCAATATCGCAATCCGGGGAGACCGCCGATACGCTCGGAGCGATGGACGAAGCAAGGCATCATGGTGCGCGTCAGGTGACGTTGTGCAACTATGAAGGCACACAGTCCACACGCATCGCCGATGCCGTGCTCCCGATTCGCGCAGGTCTCGAGATCAGCGTGGCAGGGACGAAGACTTTCGTCTGCTCCCTGGTAACTCTATATGCCCTGGCTGCATACCTCGGCGTTAAGCGAGGCAGACTAGAGCAGGGGCATCTCGCCGGAGTCGTTCAGGAGCTTGCCCACCTGCCGGAGATGCTTGGGCAGCTCATTACCGAACAATCTCAGTATGAGCGACTGGCGCTCAAGTACGCGCGGCGCGCCAACTTCTTGTTCCTCGGTCGGGGCAAGAATTACCCGCTTGCGATGGAAGGCGCCCTGAAGCTAAAAGAGATAAGCTACATTCACGCCGAGGGCTATCCGGCAGGCGAGATGAAGCACGGTCCCATTTCGCTGATAGACAGGAAGATGCCCGTTGTCGCCCTCGCGCCGAAAGAAGACCTTTATGAGAAGATGCTCAGCAATGTGAATGAGGTTAAGGCGCGGCGGGGGAGCGTCATCGCCGTTGCGACCGAAGGCGACGAGCATATCTACGAGAAAGCCGACGATGTGATCTGGATTCCCAGGGCATCGGCCAACATTACACCGATTCTCAACGCCATTCCGATGCAGCTGCTTGCATACTACATCGCTGTGGAGCGTGGCTGTGACGTGGACAAGCCGCGTAACTTGGCGAAGTCAGTCACTGTCGAATAGATGACACGGACGGAGTTCGACATATTGCCGTAGCAGCGGATCTGAATTGCTGTTGAAGATGCTATTTTCCTATGCTAGTTTAATTCTAATGGTCAGAGGTTGAGATGTTAGCGCATGTTTCCAAGTTCGGCATTTATCTTAATCCCACCGAACACAAGGTGGTTCGCATCACATCGCCTTACTGGTTTCCCGAAGAGCCCGACTGGATCTACGTGACAAGCGAGGTCAACGAGACTTTGCTTAACATCCGCAATATCATCCGGGACAAGCAGATGACGGAAGCCCCGGACTCTGTAACGTGGGGAAGAATACCCCTTAAAGATTGAACCGAGCAGGTTAGAAAGGCCGTCTTTGACGCAGCAGTCACAGAGTGTAGAGGCGGTTGCCTACTTCATACAGAAGGCGCGTGGTGCCGTCCCCCCCGCGCTGCGCTACCCGGCGTACCGCGCCTACTGGTTCGGAACGCTCGCCTCGGTCAGCGGCTTTCAGATGCTC
This sequence comes from Dehalococcoidia bacterium, assembly GCA_965203955.1. Taxonomy (GTDB): domain Bacteria; phylum Chloroflexota; class Dehalococcoidia; order Lucifugimonadales; family JADFKI01; genus Bin90. Next base: position 2,499,607 of record OZ241923.1, read on the forward strand.
ACGTTTACCCTCCTCTGGGTGACATTCGAGCTTACCAGGTCGCCGCTATTCTTGGGCTATGTCGGCGCCGTGAACGCCATTCCCGCGATTGTGCTGAACTTGTTCGGCGGCGTGTTCGCGGACATGTTCGACAAGCGCCGCCTCATTATTGCCTGTCAGCTCGTAACCGCATTGCTCATCTTCATCCTCGCGCTGATGACGATGTTCGACATACTCCACATCTACTACCTCCTGCTGATCGCCTTCTTCGCTGGCGCGGTCAACGCGTTCGACCAGCCCGCGCGCCAGGCGCTCTACCCGCACCTCATAGACCGCTCGGCGATAATGAGCGCCGTCTCCCTGAACGCCGCCGTATGGCAGGGAACGCGCATCGTCGCTCCGGCGATAGCAGGCGGCATCATTGCCTACCTCGGCACTTCGCTCTCGTTCATTATCTCCGGTGCGGGTTTCGTCACAATGGCTATTGTCACCGTGACACTCAAGATACCGGAAATCCAGAGGGGCGGCAGTGGCAATCCCGCGCGCGACATGCTCGACGGCCTTAAGTTCATTCTCGGCAACTCGGCATTCTCCTTCCTGATAGCCATGACCTTCTTCAACAGCTTCTTCGGCATGGCATACATCTTCATGATGCCGATATTCGCCGTGGACATACTGAAAGTTGGCGCGGACGGGCAGGGCGTACTCATGGGCGTGAGTGGCGCGGGGGCTCTCGCCACTACGTTGATTCTTGGCTCGGTCGGCAATTTCCGCCAGAAGGGCCTAATGCTCATCGGAGGCGCGACCGCTTTCGGACTGGCGCTGATGCTTTTTGGCACGGTGTCACAGGCATACCCGTCCTACTTACTCGTGATGGGAATCATGGTGTTCATCGGCATCTTCAACTCCATCTATATGATTTCCATAATGAGCTCGCTACAGATGATGGTGCCGAACCAGATGCGCGGGCGCGTAATGGGCTTCTACGGAATGACTTGGAGCATAATGCCGCTGGGCGGAATGCAGGCAGGCTGGATAGCCAACTATCTGGGCGCGCCTCTGGCGGTTTTCATAGGCGGGCTTATGGTTGCGGGCTTCGCGGTTGGCCCCGCAATGTTCAACAAGCAGGTGCGTAATATAAGCGCCCTCGTAAATCAGGTTGAGCAAGCCGTGAGCGCGAGACCACAGCAGCCGCAGCGCACCGCCCCCGCCGGAGACTGAGGGAACACCGCCTGATGAATACAGATTGCAGCGACCTGGAAATTGTTACTACACCCACGCTCGATTGGCTTACCGAGCGCGCGAAAGGTTGCGGAGCGCGCTTGCTAATCGGCTGTCCGTATGTCAACAATGCAATCACAAGCCTGACTCAAAAAGTCCATCGAGATGTGCCGCGCACCCTCGTTACAAAAACTGACTTGCGCGACTTCGCTATGGGAGCGTCCAATCTGGACAGCCTCTGCGCTCTGGTGAGAGATGGCGTAGCCATACGCAGCCTCGCCAATCTCCATGCCAAGATATATGTCTTTGATGACAGTTCCGCGCTGGTTACATCCGCTAATGCCACTTATGGGGGCATGTATCGTAATCTGGAATGCGGACTAGGCACTAACGACAGGCGTGTGGTAGAGCGACTTGCCAACTCGCTATTGAGTGGGCTGGGCGCGAGTAAACCACCCCAAAGGAAGAGACTCAGGGAATTAGAAGCACTCTACGATTCGTTACCGGCGATCAAAGTATCTGTGGTCAAATCTACACGCCCCACATCTTTGCAAAGCGGCACACCAAACGATAATTCCGATGCTTCTGCGGTTGGCGCGACATTCTCAATATCCAGTGAAAGCGAATTGCTTTCTGGATTCAAAGGCTGGCTTAATCTCACATTGCGCGGTGTGCTGGAAATGCGCGAAAGCGAGTTCGATATACAGGAACTGTATGAAGTGTGCAGACCAATGGCGTCCACAGAATATCCGAACAACCACCATGTCCGACAGAAGTTAAGCGAGCAACTTCAGAAACTGCGTGACTTCGGACTTGTCGAGTTTATCAGGAGGGGACATTATCGGCGCACGTTAAGTTAGGTCTGTGAGCATGTGAATTGGGATGCCTATCTGTTTCGTAAGGCTCTTTCAATCTGTCATTCCGAACGTAGTAGGAATCCAAAAATCGTTGTAGCCAATTTTCGAATATAGATTTCTCGCTTTGCTCGAAATGATAGACAACGCCAGATCTATCGATAAAATGCCCACACAACCTAAATGCGTTTCGTAAGCCAAGGAGCGTAACATGCCCAACAAGGAAGAACTGTCTAACATAGAGCGAGCAATCTTGGAAGCCTTTGAAGAAGTTCCCGACATGACCAAATTCTTTGACTCTGATTTTGACCTGCATAATTCGGTGAAAGGACAAGAACTCACGGATGACATGTGGGAAGCGCATGAAGGGCTATATGGGCATGTCCAACATGTTCTGCTTGACCTGCACCGCAAGGGATATTTCCAGGTATAGAGGGAAACACATAGAAGTTGCCGGCAAGATAGACGCACGGGAGCATAAGTATGCCCACCACCGACCTGCACTACCTCACCATCACCGAAGTGGCATCACTGCTTGAATCCGGGCAGCTCTCGCCCGTCGAACTCGTCGCCGCACATCTGGAGAGGATAGAGGAGACGGAAGGGCGGCTGAATTCGTTCGTGACTCTACTGACAGACGACGCGAAGAAGGCAGCCGAAAGTGCGGAGGCCGAGATTCAAGGAGGTGGCTACCGCGGTGTCCTTCACGGAATCCCCATCGGCCTGAAGGACCTCTACTACACAAAGGGCGTCCGCACGACCGTCGGCTCGAAGATTATGGGCGACTTCATCCCGGATTATGACGCAGCCGTGACCGAAAGATTCAGGGACGCGGGCGCAATCCTGCTAGGCAAGCTACAGATGCACGAGTTTGCCCTGGGAGCGACCAGCGAGAACCCTCACCACGGGCCCGCGCGCAACCCCTGGGACACGACGCGCATCACGGGCGGATCGAGCGGCGGCTCCGGCTCATCGGTCGCGGCGGGTCAGTGCATGGCAACGCTAGGCAGCGACACGGGCGGCTCAGTCCGTATTCCGGCATCAGCTTGCGGCATCGTGGGGCACAAACCCACATTCGGGCGGGTCAGTCGCATTGGCGTATTCCCCCTTTCCAACAGCCTCGATACCGTCGGCCCCATGACGCGCACGGTAAGGGACGCTGCAATCGTGATGAACGCCATCGCCGGTTACGACGAGCGCGACCAGTCCTCCGCCAACCGCCCCAACGAGGACTTCACCCGTCTGCTGGACCAGGATATTTCCGGCCTGCGAGTCGGCATCCCGCAGGACTACTTCTACGACATCATTGACGACGAGGTGCGGGCTGCCGTACAGCAGGCCGCACTCAAACTAGAAGACCTCGGCGCGCATGTCGAGGAGTGCTCGATCCCGGCGCTCAACGACTCCATCAGCATATCCGGCACCATCCTGCTAACTGAGGCGGCAGAGATACACTTGGATAACTTGCGCGAGCACGCGGACGACTTCGATCCCGCCGTGCGCGGACGTCTCGAAGAGGGCGCAATGACCCCTGCGGTCACCTACATCGCCGCGCAGCGGGCGCGGACCGAGTTCAACCGAGCCATCGCCGAAGCAATGAAGACCTATGACATCCTGCTCGCGCCGAGTACCGCCGTGCCCGCCCCCAAGATTGGCGAAGACATCGTTGAGGTCAACGGGCAGAGCGAGCACAAGCTCGCCCTCATGCCGCGCCTTACACGCCCGCACAACATCTGCGGCATCCCCACCGTTTCTGTCCCCTGCGGCTTCAGCTCCGATGGACTGCCAATCGGCATGCAACTTGCGGCCCGCCCGTTCGAGGACGCGCTTGCCCTGCAAGTCGCGCACGCCTACGAGCAGGCGACCGAATGGCATGCGCGCCGTCCGGCGATTTAGCCTAAGAAGGCTGGTTCGCCTCTTCCGTCGTTTCCCCTTCTTCGTTCTGGGGCGAGGTCGGCGTACTGATACGCTCAATTTCGCCGATAAGGTGGTGGGTGCGGAGATGAACCTGCACTTCGGTAGCAAGTTCGGCTAACTTTGCGGTGTTCGCGTCTATTTTGCCGCCCAATTCCGAACGGATGTCATCGGTCTTGGCATCAAGCCTTGATTCAACGCGAACGAGTTCTGTTCTTAACTGTGCAATATCAGACTTGATGGCGTTGTAAGTGAAATATATCGCGCCGAGTATTAGACCGCCGACCACGGCGACTGAAGTAAGCAGCGCTGTGAGCAATATGGCATATTCCGACATCTCAGACTCCTTGTGGGATTGTACCACAGGACGGAACGCTTCACGGAATGTTTGAATTACTTGCCGCGTAGTGTATCATTTGGCGCGTTGCATCAAGCATCGCCGATAAGTTTTAGGTAAGGCAATCGGAGGAATAGACCGTTGAGTTCACAGGCCGGCACGCAAGGACTATCGCTATACGACGCGGCGCGCGCAATGGACGTCCGTTTCGCCAATGAAAACGAGCCGCAGGACAAGTTCGTTTCCGCGAACGGATTGCGCTTTCACTACCTCGAATGGGGCAATCCCGACAGTCCGCCCATGCTACTGCTTCATGGCTTCGCTCAGACCTGCCATTCGTGGGACTTCGTCGCGCTCGGCTTCAGCGACGACTACCATGTCATCGTTCTCGACCAGCGTGGGCATGGCGACAGCGACTGGGCGCCCGACGGCGACTACTCCCCGGAGACCCAGCAGAAGGATATTTCGGCCGTCGTGGATGAGCTGGGACTGGACAACTTTGTCCTGATGGGACTGTCCATGGGTGGCAGAAACTCCTTCACTTATGCCGCCAGCAACCCCGGCAAGGTCCGGGCGCTGGTCGTAGTTGACGCTGCCCCGCAGAACATGCGGCAGGGCACCGACAACATCCGCAACTTCGTGCAGCAGGACGACGAGCTGGAGTCGGTTGACGCCTTCGTCGAGCGTGTTTTAAGGTACAACCCCCGCCGCGACCCACAGCAAGTGAGAGGCAGCATTCTCCACAACCTGAAGGAACTGCCCAACGGCAACTGGACCTGGAAGTACGACAAGGCGCTACGCACGCCCGGAAGACGGATGGGCAGCGACCCTGATACTGAAAGGCGGCTCTGGGGATACTTGGAGACTCTGCAATGTCCTACGCTTCTTGTCCGTGGGGGCGCAAGCGACATCGTTGCGCTGGACACCGCCGACAGGATGTCTCAGGCAATACCCAACAGCACCCTTGCGACCATCGAGGGAGCGGGACATCTCGTGATGGGCGATAGTCCGTCCGGTTTCCAGAACGCTGTGACCGAGTTCATAGCCTCGCTGTAGTCGCTCCCTTGGGTGACCCTGTGCAGCCTTGCCTGTGCAGCCCTGGTAATTCATTGCGCGGGCAAATGCCCTATGCTAAACTTGCTGGTGAGAAAAGAAGGAACATCTTAAGAATTGGGGAACTCCCGGGAGAAGGGATTGAATAAGGCTGAAAAGCAAGCCGTAATTGCAGAGCATCGCACCCACGAGAACGATTCTGGCTCTACCGAACTGCAGGTAGCAGTTCTGACCACCCGCATACAGCAACTTACCGAACACCTCAGGATCCACAAGCACGACGAGTCCACACGCCGCGGCCTGTTGAAAATGGTTGGCCGTCGGCGGAGGCTGCTTCGATACCTCAACAGGGAAGACGTAGGCCGTTACAGAGCGCTTATTGCCAAGCTCGGTCTGAGAAGGTAGCCCACTAACTAGGCAGCGGGGCTGCCTTTCTTCTTTCTCGCGTTCCCCGTAGAGGAGTTTTATCTAATGTTAGCCTCATTTGAGCACGTCTATGATTCCGGCACCCTAGTAATGGAGAGCGGTCAACTTGCCCTCCAGGCGAACGGGTCTATTCTGGTAAAGCAAGGTGACTGCGCCCTGCTCGTCACCGCAACAATGTCCAAGCCCCGCGAGGGCATAGATTTCTTCCCGTTGACCATTGATGTGGAAGAACGCCTATATTCTAGGGGCAAAATTCCCGGCAGCTTCTTCAGGCGCGAAGGCCGCCCAAGCACACACGGCATTCTAATGGCGCGCCTGACCGACAGGCAGCTTCGCCCGCTGTTCCCGTCAGACTTCCGCAACGAAGTGCAGATTGTCGCCACACCGCTCTCTCTCGACATGGAGACGCCCTTCGAGACGATGGTGATGACCGCAGCATCGGCGGCGCTCAGCATATCGGATATACCGTTCCAGGGACCCATCGCCGCCACGCGCATAGGCTTCATTGATGATGCTTTCGTGGTAAACCCGACATACGAACAACTTGATGAGAGTGAGCTTGACCTGGTGGTGTCCAGTTCACGCGATGGCGTCACTATGATGGAAGCGGGCGCGAGCGAGCTTCCCGAAGAAGTGGTATTCGACGCCATAAAGTACGCCCACGAGGTCAACCTGGGACTGATAGACTTCCAAGATGAAATGGTAGCCGCTATTGGCAAGCCCAAGTCTGGCTACGGCTCTTTCGCGTACCCTGCGGAGCTTGACGACGAACTTGCCAGAATCCTTGGCAGCGGACTCACCGACGCATTCGCGAGTTCCACCGGCAAAGTTGACCTGTATGAGAAGCTCGACGAACTGCGCGCCAAGGTCTCTGAGGAACTTGGCGAAGAGTACGAAGCCAACCACCTGCGCGACGCCTTCGAGGTGCAGCTTGAGCATGCGTTCAAGCAAAATGTGCTATCAGGAGGCATGAGGCCCGACGGTCGCGTCAGGCGCGAGATACGCGAGATTTCCAGCGCGGTAGGGCTGTTGCCCCGCACGCACGGCAGCGGTCTCTTCAATCGCGGCGAGACGCAGATTCTTGGAATCGCCACTCTCGGCTCCGTCGGCGACGCTCAGCGGCTTGACACCCTCACGCCCGAAGAAACCAAGCGTTTCATGTTGCACTACAACTTCCCGCCTTACTCGGTTGGAGAAGTGCGACGCATCGGTTCGCCGGGCCGTCGCGAGGTAGGACACGGCGCACTCGCCGAGCGCGCCATCGCCCCTGTGCTGCCAAGTCAGGACGAGTTTCCGTACACGCTGCGGGTCGTCTGCGAGGCGCTTGGCTCGAACGGCAGCACATCAATGGCAAGCGTCTGCGCCGGCACGCTGGCGCTGATGGACGCGGGCGTCCCGATTAAGGCGCCTGTCGCCGGCATCTCCATCGGCCTCATCGACGGCGGAGACGGAGAGTACGTCACCATCACTGACATTCAGGGCATGGAAGACCATGTAGGCGACATGGACTTCAAGGTAGCAGGCACTCGCGAGGGCATTACTGCCATTCAGCTCGACATCAAGGTGAACAGCATCAGCTTCGATGTAGTCCGAGACGCGCTCGACCAGGCGAAGGAAGCTCGTCTCTTCATTCTTGACCACATGCGAGAGACCCTAAGCGACACTCGCGAAGACCTCAGCCCGTTCGCCCCGCGCATGCTCCAGATCAGCGTGCCCGTGGACAAGATTGGCACGGTAATTGGACCTGGCGGAAAGACGATTCGTGGCATCACAGAGGAAACCGGCGCGACTATCGACATACAGGAAGACGGCACGGTCATCATCGGCTCTGCCGACGGCGCGGCTGCGGAAAAGGCGATGCAGATGATCGACGACCTCACGCGCGAGGTCAAGGTCGGCGACATCTTCACCGGAAAGGTCGCCCGCATAATGGACTTCGGCGCGTTCGTCGAAATCCTGCCGGGCAAGGACGGCCTCGTGCACATCAGCGAACTCGACGAAGAGCGCGTGCCCTCCGTCGGTGACGTAGTTGAAATCGGACAGGAACTCACTGTGGCAGTCATCCAGATTGACGACTTGGGCCGTGTCAACCTGTCCCGCCGCGCGCTGCTCGTTGACGAGGAGATTGACCCCAACGGCAGAGACCCGGTTGGCGGCAGGTCTCAGCGCACTGGCGGATACAGGCGCGATGGTAGGGGACGCAACGACCGCGGCGGCAGAGACCGCAACCGTGACCGTGACAGGGGCGGACGAGGCCGCGATCGTGACCGCAGCAGAGGCGGCTATCGGAGATAGTCACGCAGGATGAGATAATAGTATGAGCAAGACCTCGGACATAATCCGGGGTCTTTCTCTTGCCGAAATTCTGATAAACTGCGTCAGATTTCCCCTAAAGGCGTTTGGAATGGTAGCTTCGTCGCAGCCATACGAAACCAGCCCTGTCCGCGAGTCCGCGCGCATAACCAGCCTCGACCTGATACGCGGTGTTGCGGTACTCGGCATCCTCCTGATGAACGCCGTATCGTTCAGGTTCGACCTGCCACAATACCTTAACCTGAGCGCAGGCGGGTCCGAAACCTGGCTCGACTGGACAGTCGGCATCCTCGGCGAAATCTTCATCGACCAGAAGTTCATGGGTCTGTTCTCGCTGCTCTTCGGCGCGGGCATGATTCTCTTCATCGACCGCGCCGCTGCGAGGGGAGGTCGCGCCGTTCTGCTGAACATGTGGCGCAACGTGTTGCTGCTCACAATCGGCAGCCTGCACTTCTTTCTCTGGGAAGGCGATGTGCTAATGATTTACGCCATCTCCTCGTTCTTCCTCGTTGCGCTGCGAAAGCTGCCGGACAAGGCGCTCATCTCCATTGGCGTTCTCGTTTTCGCTCTCTCCATTGGTTGCGCTCTGCTAGTTCAGTATATTGCCGACACGACCGGCGCGTCCCTTGCCGGCATCTGGACGCCTGGTGAAATGGGGAGTGAGAGCGCACTGGTGGGGCTTGTTCTACTATTTGGATATTTCTTGCGCGCTCTGGGTATGATTCTGATTGGCGCAGGTCTGTACCGCACTGGCTTCATGAACGGCGGCATGCCCACTGGCACATACCGCGGAACAGCAGTCATTGGCTTGGCTGCTGGGCTAACGCTGGCAACAGCAGGCGTCATCATTACCGCGATAAGCGATTACTCGCGAGAGGTCGCCTTCATCGGTCAGATTCCCAACACTCTCGGCACAATCCCCGCATCCCTCGGCTACATGAGCCTCATCATCCTCTGGAACAACCGGACGGACAGCCGGCTCAAGCGACGCCTCCGCGCAGTTGGCAGGATGGCGCTCACCAACTACCTCACGCAGACCGTCCTCGGAGTGCTGGTGCTCACGCTCCTGCTCGGGGACGCCGGCTGGGTAAACCGCGCCGCAATCCTGCTGTTCGTCTTCGTGGTGTGGGTCCTGCAGCTCTGGTGGTCACAGGCGTGGCTGAATCGCTTCCTGTTCGGACCCGTCGAGTGGCTCTGGCGGGTCGCCACTTACAGAAGTCGGCAGCCAATTCGACGTCAGTCCCACTAGTACCATCGGCGCGTAGTTTCTCTGACGCAACAGGTACGCCGGCCTTTGCCAAGCTACTCCGGCGGGTCTGGCGCGGCGTGCACCTCATTTATTGATTATGGTGTTAGCCGTTGTGTCGTTGGCGTTCCCTGTGCGGGAGGATCTGCTATTTGGCAAACTAGACGCACCGCTACCATTGAACAAACATCGGCATTACAACATGCACGTAGTCGTCGCCTTGTACAGGTTTCAACACGCCGGGGCTGGAGGGTGATGACACTTCCATCGCAACTTCGCCGTTGAGCACGTCCAGCACATCGGTGAGGTACTTGGAGTTAAATGCGATCTTGGCGTCCTCCCCTTCTACGGCCGCGCCGAGCTGACCCTCATTGTCGCCCACCTCTTCGGCGCGCGATGACACCGTCAAGCGCCCTGGCGCTTCGTCTTCACCGCTCCACACCTGCAGACGGATGATGCCGCTGCCATCGCGTGCGAAAATCGCGGCGGTCCGAGTCGCGCGCAGAAAGTCATCGGATTCAAGGACAACTCGTGTCGTGTAGTTCTGCGGAATGAGCTGATTGTAGTTGGGGAAGTTACCCGCAATTAACGAGGATACGATCTCCACGTCCTCAACACGAAAGAGAGCTTGGTTGCTTGAAGGAGTCACCATAAACTCAACTGCCGTCTGCTGTGTTCCCAGCAGGCGACTGAGCTCGTTTAACACGCGCGCCGGTATGAGGAATTCAATATCCTCGCTCGGCGGCTCCGAGAGTTTGCCGCTATAGACGGCCAGCCTGAATCCGTCCGCAGCGGCAAATTTGAAATCGCTGCCGCTTATCTCTGTCTTTACGCCTGTCAAGACAGGACGCGAATCTTCCGTAGCGGCTGCAAAGGCTACGTGATTGATTGCTTCCCGCATCACATTCGGTTCAATCTTTGCCGCCAGCCCTCCCTCTACAGCCGGGATAGGGGGAAAGTCATCAGCCGGAGTTCCACTTATATTGGACTCGAAGCTCACGCACTTGATGTTAAGACCGATGGGCTGGGATGATGCTTCAATATCAATGCGCTCGGGAGGCAGGGAGTTTACGAAGTCGCTTAGGAGCCGGGCCGGAACGGTAATTGCACCCTCTTCTTCGACTTGTGCCCCAATCCACGTGGTCATGGCCATGTTCAGATCCGTCGCCGAGATCTTCAACATAGACTGCTCAGTGCTGAGAAGGACATTCTGCGTTATTGGCAATGTGGACCGGGTTGCGACGGCTCTCCCCACGACTGAGAGGCCGCGCGCAAGATTCTCTTGTAGGCAGGATAACCTCATTCCTCGTGTCCTCCATCTTAATGTGTTTCAATCGCTCGGGATTTATCGCACAATTCTAACCCAACAATTGCTGGGCTTTCTACGTGCGGCGCGGCGATTTAGCACGAAAATGCGCCCCCTATCTCGCGTAGAGGGCGCATCCGAATCGGCTCAACGACAGATGAGATGCTAATTCACTGTAATCGTGCCTATCATCCCCTGGGCGTTGTGAGGAGTGCAAATCAGCTCATAAGTGCCGGGACTGTCGAATGTGAATGTGCGTGTCTGGGTATCACCCGCATCCACTTCCCAATATATGTCTAGGTCATCCACCTCGAAGGTGTGGAACTCGGTCTCCGAGGTCATAGTGAAAGTTACCGTCTCCCCGGCGCTGAAAGTCATCTCTGACGGACTGTACGCATATTCACCGCTGCCGCCAATGTCTTGCAGCGCCACGCTCACGGGCGTTCCTCCGCCGGCGCCTTGTCCGGACTCACCGCCGTTAGTCTGAACTGCAACGGTCGGCGCAGCTTGCGGTGGCGGTGGTGATATGCGCGGTACCGTTGTCGGCGGCGGCGGCTCGGGCGTGGGCTGCCCGCAGGCAATCACGCCAAACACCAAGATGGCACAAACGCTTGCCAGCACCAATAGATTTCGCTTTTGCAACTTAGCCTCCTGCCAATCTCTCGTACTCCATGCCATCATACGACCCTGTGGTAAGTATGTAGGTGGTATGAGGAATGGGGCGTTCTCTTGCTCAACTTGACTCAATACTTATAGAAGTGATTCCTAATTTCAAAGTCATCGTTCTCTCTGGAGAATATGTCCCAGTCCGCCCTTCTGATGGCAAGATACGAGCGAGCCAGCAAATCTCCCATGGCTTCTATGAGCAAAGAGTCCTGCTCAAGTTCCTGAGTTGCTTGCTTCAACGTTGTCGGAAGACGGTGAATGCCCCTGTCAGCGAGTTCTTGCTCCGTCAAGTCTGTCGGATCAACTTCGACCTTCTGGTCCTCGCTGGGCATCACTTCCCGCTCGATCCCGTCAAGCCCCGCGGCAATCAAGCCGCCTAGGGCAATGTATGGATTTGCGCTCGAATCAGACGGCCTGAACTCCAGGTTTGTTGAGGCCATCTCCGCTCCCCAGAAGTTGGAGGGGATCCGCAGGGCTGCCTCCCGATTATCGGGTCCGTAGCAGGTGAAAGCCGTGCTCCAGGAACCGGGAGATAGTCTGCGGTAGCTGTTCATGCTCGGGCAGGTCATGGCAACTAATGCCGGCAGGTGTTCCATTACACCGTCTATGAAATAGTAGGCCAGATCGCTCAGACTCTGCTCGTCCTCGGCGTCGTAGAACAGATTTATCCGCTCATCGGTGTCCCAGGCGCTGAAGTGAATATGGTTGCCATTGCCCGCCTGGTCAGGAAATGGCTTAGGCGCGAAGGTCGCATACATCCCATGCCGGTATGCTACATTCCGCACCGTCTCACGATAAATCAGGTGATTGTCCGCAGCCCTCAGCGCGGGAGCATGTCGAATGCTCAGTTCGTGCTGCGAGTGCCCAACTTCAGTGTGATATTGCTCGATACCGATTCGCTGGGACTCCAGAGCCTCGATTATGTCGTCAACTACTTCCTGAGCGAATGTCATACCCACACTTGAGTTATCCAAGCTCTGGTCACAAGGGAGAAACGTATCACCTTCTGGCCGCGTCAAGTACCATTCCGGCTCCATGGCGACGCGAAATTTCATCCCCATTGACTCGCCCTTTGTGAGCATTCTCTTGAGGAAGTCTCGAGGGCACGCCTCCCAGGGTTCGCGCGACATCGTCATCAGGTCTGACAGCATAAGCGCCCTCTTCGGCGCGTAGGGCAGGATCGTAAATGTTTCAGGGTCCGGTATCAGCCTGAATTCACCGGCCGGGCCCATTCCTTCTACGGCTTGCAGTTGGTCCATGTCGCCCATTGCCTGCATCGCGTAGGCTACTCCGATTCCTGAATTAAGCCGCCCTTCCAGACCGGATATGTGTGTGGACTTGCCGCGGATGATGCCGCCGTTATCGCACCAGAAGAATGAGACCAGATGCACGCCGGCTTCTCTGGCTTTACGAACGACTTCAGCGGGCTCCATTTCTCCTCACGAATTTCCCTTGGAGAAGGCTTTGTTCAAGGCAGTTAGTGAACGATTTCACTTTATCATTGAGTGTATTTGCAGTCAAGAAATGCGGCAACCCTGCGCGGCGATAAGTCGTTGTACTCGATTGGGTAGCCTGCTACAATCTCAGTCGCTTCCGTGTGCCGCGTCTGTATCGCGCATCATGCGGTCGCGTCGGCTCTGATCAGCCGGTGAATATTGCCCAACTACGGCGGCGAATGGAGACTCAACAGGCTTGGCAAATTCAACCCTACGTTACTCAACAAGCACACCCTGGGAGGCGGTTGGCGGTTACAGCAGGGCAGTGCGCAGCGGCGACAGGATCTATGTGTCAGGCACAACCGCCAGCGGCGCGGCCGGAGCGATGGGCCTGGATAATCCGGCCGCGCAGACGAGGGCGGTGCTTGAAATCATTAAGGGCGCTATCGAATCCCTCGGTGGCAGTCTGTCTCAGGTCGTTCGCACTCGCATATACGTCAAGGACATTGCCCACTGGGAAAGCGTGGCGAGGGTCCACGGCGAGTTCTTTGCCGACATTCGCCCCGCCTGCACACTGGTGGAGGCGCGGCTTGTTGACGACTCCCTTTTAGTCGAGATTGAGGCCGAGGCAGTGGTTTCAGATGACGATGCGCTTTAGCTTGCGCCTCAACAACGACCTTCCGGTCGGGCACTATATTGAGCTGGCGCAACGGGCGGAGGCTCTGGGTTTCGATCAGTTCTGGGTGAGCAACGATCTCTTCCTGCGAAGTGGCGGCGTACTTCTCACCGCAGTGGCGCTGAACACCAGCCGTATTCAGATCGGCAGTTGCGTATTGAATCCCTACACGATGAATGCTGCTGAGATCGCGATGCTGGCCGCGACACTTGATGAAGTGTCGAATGGTCGCTTCCTGCTTGGTATATCGGCTGGCGCGGCGGAATTCCTCGGCTGGATAGGCTTGCGGCATGGAAAGCCGCTGACCGCCACGCGGGAATCAGTCGTGGCAATCAGACAGCTTCTCGGCAGCCGGAGCGCCCGGTGCGAAGGCGCATTCCTGTCATGGGGCAGCGAGGCGTACATGCGCTTCCCCATCCGGCGGCAGGTTCCGATCTACATAGGGGCGATGGGACCCAGGATGCTTGAGATGGCAGGCGAGGTCGGCGATGGAGCGCTACCCTTGCTCTTTCCACCGGAGCGCTACTACACAGCGCGAAAGCAGGTGGACAGGGGACTGGCATCACGAAAGGAACCAAAGACGGACTTTGACTTCGCCACTTGTATCTGGGTTTCAGCATCCCAGGACCGGACCGCCGCGCGCAGGGTTTTGGCGCAGAAGGTTGCATATTATGGAAGCGCGATGAATGAAACGCTGCTAGCCGACTTGGGGCTATCGAGGTCAGACTTCGAGCCGGTCAGTAGGGCGCTCGTCGAGGAAAGAGACGAAGCCCGTGCGATTGACCTTGTAACTGATGACATGCTCAAAATCGGCGTCGTAGGCGAATCCTCCGAGATTATCGAAAGGCTCGAACCGTTGGTTGCCGCTGGTGCGACCCACCTCAGCTTTGGTCCTCCACTTGGACCTGACTTTGGAGAGGCTATTAATATCCTGGGCGCAGTCGCCCATCACTTCAGCAGGCAGTGAACACATACTCCCCGTGAATGCTATGAACAACTACATCCGAGTCCTGGTTGTGGCGCAGAGCCAGATGCGCGCAGACGAACTTACCGGGATACTTGAGCGCAACAGCTGCCTCGTGTCCGCGACCACTAGCGTTACCACGGCTCTGGACATATCCGGCTACTCGGACTTCGACGCGCTGGTGATTGCTGAAGACATTAGGCCTGCCGAGCGCGCGTACCTCCGCACCCAGGTGTCCAGGCATCAGCCCTCGGCCGTTATCGTCTCGAACCGCTCCTCGCGCTCCGTGATGATTCAACTCAGCCAGGCATTCAAGGAAGCCGGCGGTGCAGAGCCGCAGTAGCCTCCACGCGCCCTTTCTCTTCCTGGCTACTCACCACTTCTATCCTCTAAGCAATTCAAGCCGGACGCAGTGCTGCACGCGTTAGGTTCAATGTCCGTTCATCGCCTCCTAAAACGACATTAACGCCTCGTTAATGCTCTGTTCACATGCCCGCCGTATCGTGGAAGCAGTCAGATTTCATGACTTTACTAAACACGCAAGGGGCATTAAGGAATGAGGAGGTAAGACTCAGAATACTATGCCTAGTTTAAGTTTATTTACACGGACGCGCGGCGCTCTTGGCGTCGCCCTAATACTCAGCATTGTGCTTGTAATCGCTGCCCTCGCATGCGGCGGCGCAGAAGAGCCAACGCCGACAGCGCCCGCTCCTTCGGGTCAGACAACTGCGCCTGCGCCGGCAGCACAGCCCGGGACAGCAGCGCCAGTGGCAATGGAATTGAGCGGCACTATCGAGATTGACGGCTCCAGCACCGTATTCCCTGTCTCCGAAGCGGTCGCAGAAGAGTTCGGCAAGCTGCACTCCGATGTGCGCGTCAATGTCGGCGTGTCGGGCACGGGCGGCGGCTTCAAGCGCTTCACCGTCGGCGAGATCGACATCTCCGACGCTTCCCGCCCCATCAAGGACGCGGAAGCGGCAGTTGCGGCAGAGAACGACATCCAATACTACCCGCTCCGTGTGGCGATGGACGGCCTCTCCGTTATGGTCAGCCCGGACAACGACTTCGTGGAGTGCCTCACCACCGACCAGCTCAAGATGATCTGGGAGCCGGGCAGCACCGTGTCCAAGTGGAGTGACGTTGACCCCAGCTGGCCCGACAAGGATATGGCTCTCTACGGACCCGACACCGACTCCGGTACCTTCGACTACTTCACCGAGGAAATCATGGGTGAGGCGCAGTTGAGCCGCGCCGACTACACCGCCAGCGCGGACGACAACGTTCTCGTTCAGGGCATCGCCGGCGGCAAGTATTCGCTAGGCTACTTCGGCTACTCCTACTACCAGGAGAACATGGACAAGCTGAAGCTGGTTGCTGTTGACTCCGGTAACGGCTGTGTACTGCCCACATCCGAGAGCATCGAGAACGGCAGCTACTCACCGCTCTCCCGTCCGCTGTTTATCTATGTGAGCGCCACGAGCATGGAGCGCACGGAGGTCAAGGCATTCGTGGAGTTTTACCTCGATAATGCCGCTGAACTCGCGCAGGAAGTCGGCTACATCAAGCTTGGCGATGCCGAGTACGCAGCGAACCGCGATGCGATCAAGCAGTAACCTGAGTAAATGGCAAGTTCCTTTCCCAGAGATGGCGCATACGATTTCCCTCCTTCGTATGCGCCATTGGTTTTTGGAAGCGATTTCAACCTTGAGCAAAAGCACGCCCCCAAATTGCGGAGGCGTGCTTGCGCTAGGTAGGGGTATCTTTGGTTATAGGCTCGGCAGCGGTGCCGTATCCCCTGTCTCATGCTGCCACATGCGAAGGCGCGCCGACATGTCTATGACGCGGTCGCGCTGCGCCGGGTCGTCGAACAGGTTGGTCATCTCATGCGGGTCGTTGTTCAGGTCGAACAGCTCACCCCGATCGCCGGCGCAGAGCGCCAGCTTCCACCTGTCGGGCGTGATGATGCAGCGCCTCGGCAGCGCGTTCATTCGATTTATTCCGGCGCTTCCAAGGAAGCGATCAGGCAGTTCCTCGCTGTTGCCGTTCCACTGGACCACGACATCGTTCTCGCTCAGGTCCGTCTCGCCTCGAAGCACCGGCGCAAGGCTCTTGCCCTGCAAGTGTGACGGCGGCTCCTGTGCCAGCAGGTCCAGCAGTGTGGGCACGAGGTCTATGTGCCCGGCGCTGCCCTCCAGCATCGTCTGCTTACCGCTCAACCACGGCACGCGCATTGTCAGAGGCACGCGCGCCGCTTCCTCATAGAAGGACCGCTTCTCCAGCATCCCGTGGTCGCCCGCCATCTCACCATGCTCGCTCGTGAAAACGACCACGGTGTTATCAGCGACACCCGCGCGCTCCAGCGCATCCGTAATCTTCTTCACCATGCGGTCAACAAGCGTGATGTTGGCGAGGTAGTGGGCGCGCAGGGTGCGCCAGCCCAGTTCAGTCGTCAGGTCCTGCCCGGATGCCGGGTTGTGCGCCATATACGGGTCCTCAGCCGGGTCGCCGCCCTCGTACATGTACTGCGTGTAGTAGTTGCCGCGCACCCTGTTGTATAGGGACACGTCCTCCGGCCTCTGCAAGAACGCAGGACCAACGGGAATCTGCGCAGGGTCGTACATGTCGTTCAGCGGCCCATGGTAGGGTGGATGCGGCTCGAACGTGCTCACATACAGCACGAACGGCCTGTCGCTGTTGCGCTCGCCGTTCCGCTCGATAAACTCCGCCGCGCGGTCTCCGAGGAACGAAGCCATCTGATGCTCTTCGGGCAGCTGCGAGCGAAGTTTCGGCGAGAATATGAACTTCCCCGGCGCTCGCTCCAAGTCCGGCTCGTATCCGTTGTCCACCAGATGATGCCAGTAGGTGCTGTACACATTGCGGTACTCGCGCTGTGTGTACTCCGGTATATGCCCGTCCTCGGTGCTGACCCACTCGTCGAAGCCGTGCTGCCGTATCACATCGTCCCCCAGGTGCCACTTGCCGTAGTACCCGCAGTAGTATTCGTCAGGCAGCATCTCCGCGATGACGGGCGTCTCTCGCGGCAGCACGAGCTGGTTCACGATAGGCCCCGCTGCATGCGGGTACAGCCCCGTCATGATGGAAGCCCGCGCAGGCGTGCATACCGGCTGCGTAACATAGGCGTTCTGGAATACGAAACTCTGCGCCGCCAGCGCGTTCAGGTTGGGCACGTTCAGCCAGTCGTTCCCGTAGCACGCCATCGTATCCGCGCGCTGCTGGTCGCTGAATATGAAAACAAGATTCGGTCTGTCTGCCATTTCTTTACTCCTTCCGATGTTCCGGCTGAACCCGGTTCAGCCGGACTGCCGACACGGCAAGCGGTTATCCGACGCTCGTTCAGTGGCTGAATGGCGCGGCTGTTCGTCCAAGCTTAAATCTGCGTGATTCGGGCGCCACGTCGTTCGAGTATCTTCCATGCGACATCCCTCGCCGCGTCCATAGTTTCCACAATCTGCTCCTGGGGAACGGCGTCCAAGACATTGAGCGCATCAAGGGTTCGTGCAGGTTGTTCCTTAAGCCCCATGACGATGCAGTCCGTATCTTCGGACGCGGCGTTTTCTATCAGCTGCTCCACGACCAACGCGGCGCTGTCGTCCACATAAATGGTATCCGAAAAGTCAAATATAACCAAATCATGGCCGCGTATGTCCACGCTGATTGTGTTGACGAGCTTGATAGCGGAGGCGACAGTGAAACTGCCTCTAAGCGCAACCAGACCGACATGTGCGGAGAACAGGTCATCCTGGTTCACTGGATAATTCGCAAAGAATGTGCTGTCCAAAATCGGTACGGAGACGACGTTGTCCAGCTCGAGGCGCTCGAATTGTCTCGCGCTCGCCATGCCCGCGGCTATCAGTCCTATCGCTACGGCGGTAACCATGTCAAGGAATATCGCAAGTGCGAGAGTGAGCAGCATCACGAAGAGATGCTCCCGCTGCACCCGGTGCAACCTGCGGATGAAGCGCCAATCTATAATGTCCCAGCCTACCTTCATAAGTATGCCGGCGAGCACTGCGCTGGGTATGATCTCAAGGTATCCCCCAATGCCCAATACCACCAGCAGAAAGACGGCGGTTCGCAGAAAGCCGGCGACGCGCGTTTGGCCGCCCGCTCGTATATTGACCACGGAGTCTAAGGTTGAACCGGCACCCGGCAACCCCCCAATTAACCCTGTGAATACCGTACTCACGCCTTGTCCAAGCATCACCTGGTTGGGATTGTGGCGCGATTGAGTCATAGAGTCCGCTATGAGCGAGGTAAGCAAGCTGTCTATGGCGCCGAGCAGCGCGATGGTCAATGCCGGCTGCACAGACCCAATCAATACGCTGGGAGAAAGATCTGGCAAGAGAAGTTGAGGCAGGCCTGCAGGTATATCGCCAATTGTCGGCGTATTGGTCAACCAGAGGACGCCCAGCAGTGTCCCCACGACAAGTGTCACCAATGTCGGTGGCATGTACCGCCTGAGCCGGTCTGGCCAGACTATGGCTACCACTAGGGTAACTACGGCAATAATGAGTGCGTTCAAGTTCAGGTTGCTTATCGCGCCCGGCATTTCGGATACGACTCCCGTCAGTCCCCCCGTCGAAACGGGCGCGCCAAGGGCGGGCAGAATCTGAACCGAAATGATAATCACGCCGATTCCCGACATGAAACCGGATATCACCGAGTAGGGAGTGAAAGATAAGAAGCGCCCTATCCTCAGTGCGCCCAGAAGAATCTGAATCACTCCTGCCATAATGACAATCGTGAATACTTGAGCGAAGTCATCCGCATGCGCTGTGACAATAACGGCTACCACAACGGACATCGGTCCGGTTGGCCCGGAAATCTGCCCCTTGGTTCCGCCGAAAATCGTGGTGAACAACCCTACGCCAATAGCGCCATATAGTCCCGCAAGCGCGCCCAATCCTGAAGCTACGCCGAACGCAAGCGCAATCGGCAGCCCCACTACCGCCGACGTTATGCCCCCAAAGACGTCTCCGCGCAGAGTTTGGAAGTTATATACGAATTCTGTTCTTGCGTTCATTCCAAACTCTGAGATGTCCGTGTGAAATCCGCCTTGTGTAGGCAGGCGCCATTTCTGGCAGGACGATACGGCAGATTAACGTCTGCGCGAAATTCCGCTTCCTTTATCGGATGTTGCCAGGTCCCAAGAATAGGAACATCTTGATCTATCGCACATTCCGCAGTCTGGGATCGAGCACGTCACGCAGCGAGTCGCCGAAGAGGTTGATTGCCAGCACGACCAGTGTAATCGCCAATCCGGGCGCAATGGCGATGTGCGGCGCAAGGTCGAAACTCTGCTGCGCCCGGGTCAGCATGTTGCCCCATGATGGGATCGGCGGCTGTATCCCTATTCCAAGGAAGCTCAGCGCAGCCTCAGCCGTGATTGCCGCTCCCACGCTGACCGCTATCAGCACCATCGACACAGGCAGGGAATTTGGTACAAGATGCCTGAAAATGATGCGCGTATCGGAGCTTCCTATGGCACGCGCCGCCTCCACGTACTGCATGCCGCTCAGGGTCAGAGCGCGCGATCGCACCACACGCACCGAGCTTGCGCTATAACTCACCGCGAGCGCAGCGATGACCACCGGCACCGTAAATCCGAACGCGACGGTAATGGTCATCGCTACCACAATCCCGGGTAAGATTAGCACCGTGTCAACAAGCCGTTGCACTAGCAGGTCGAATACTTTGCCGAAGTACGCGCTTGCTATTCCCAGCACAGTGCCGAACGCCACGCCGATGAGCGGCGACATAATACCGACGAACATGGAGACGCGCCCACCATACAAAAGGCGGCTGACCAAATCCCGCCCCAGTTCGTCACTCCCGATCCAGAGCATGCCGTCTTCTATCGTCGCCTCCGACATCGGAGGCAGCAACTGGCGCGCAACCGTTCTGTCAAACCTGAACGGTGAGATAATGGGTGCCAGTGCCACAAGCAGGATGATCAAGCACAGCACGACTCCGCCGGCCGCGCCGGTCGGATGGTTGCGGCCAAATTCCAGTAGGGCACTCTTCGTCCGGGCGGTTCGGCTCCATAGGGAGCCGCGATCCATGATCCCTTGGGGAGTTAGGCGCTCTTGCTGCAACTAAGAATCTCTTCCTATTTCTACTCGTATCGAATGCGCGGGTCGATCCATGCATACAGGAGATCAATCACCAGTATCCATACCATCATAAAGAGCGCAAGTATCAGGACGATGCCCTGCACCATCACGAAATCTCTTGCGCTGGTAGCATCTACAATCTGCTGTCCCAGCCCCGGCAGGGTGAATATTCGCTCGATTATGACCGCTCCGTCCATCAGTGCTGCTACAAGGAGCCCCGCCATCGTCAGCACCGGTATAATCGCGTTGGTAAGCGCGTGTCGCATCGTAACGACGTATGGGCCTAGCCCTTTTGCACGCGCGGTGCGGATGTAGTCGTCGCCGATTACTTCCAGCATCGTCGAGCGCGTCATCCTGCTTATTGTAGATGCCGATCTGAACCCGATCACCAGTGCTGGGAAGATCAGGCGCTTGAGCGCCGTCAGAGGCTCTTCGAACAGGCTCACATGCTGGACAGGCGGAATCCAGTTGAAGAACTTGACCAGGAAAAGCAACAATAGGATCGCCACCCAGAAGTTGGGCATTGCGATGCCCGCGGCAGTAATGACGCGAATTGTCTGGTCGATCCAGCTGCCGCGCCAAAGCGCAGATATTATCCCCAGCGGCAATGACCATGCCAGGGCCACCACCACGGACAGTAACGCCAGGGTCGCAGTTACTTCTATCTTGCTGGCGAGCGCGTCCACCACCGGCCTGTCCGCGTAACGCGAATAGCCGAGATCGAATTTGGGCAGCCAAATCCAATCGCCGTACTTGACCGGCTTGAGAATGTCCCACACCCAGCGTCCGTACTGCACATAGAGCGGGTCATTCAATCCCCAGGCCTCTCTCAGCGCCTCAATATCCTCGATAGACGCCACCGACTCCTCGCCCGAGGTGATAAATAGAGCCTCATCTCCGGGCAGCACTCGCAGCATGAAGAAAAGGATTGTTCCCAACAGGAAAAGCGTCGGGATTATAAGGGCCAGCCGTCGAACGGTATATTTCCACACGGAACTCACCTAGTCATGTGGTCTTATCTGTAAACAGAGGGCATGATACAATCGGCTAAATTGAAATTCATAGAAGAAATTCTTATGACTACTACGGAAGAACGAGTAAGCAGGCTGGAAGGTGCTTACGAACATCTTGCCACCAAAGCGGATATCGCCCGACTTGAGGGTAAGATAGACTCAATGGAAAATCGTCTGCTGCTCAAACTTGTCGGTTCTATGGTGCTTATCGCTGGGTTGACGGTCGCGATTCTGCGTTTCTTGGAGTAAAACCTTCGGGCAGTCCGGTATGGATTACGAAAGCAGGGGCGTGTTCTTCTATTCGCCCCTGCTTCTTGCTTTAAGCGCCCTCCATTTACCTTTGTGGCGCGCCTTCGCTCAGCCACACGTCATATAGTCTCGTCTGGATGAACTTCATGGCTGGTATGGCGTCCCAGTTCTCCACATAACTCCAGTGGAGCTTGTACTCGTTGAAGCGGAGCGTGGGCACCTTCGGGATCCACTGCTCTCGCATGATCGTGTCGAGTTCCTTGAACTGTGCGTTACGCTCAGGTCCTGGGAATGTCTTCTTGATTTCGGCAACCTTGTCCATGAACTCCTGCGGGGGTGGCGCGCTGTGGTAGAACGCACCCGCTCCAGGCAGGTAGAACAGGTCGATAAAGTTTACCGGGTTCGACATTGCAACGGCATGGCTGTCAAACATCACGGTATAGTTGCCGTCCTGTCCCATTGCGCGGAGAGGGGCAGTCTCGAACGTCTCAAGGTTCATCTTGACGCCAATGTCTTCGAGCTGCTGCGCGATAATGAGCGCGCTGTCCGCATTTGCGCCGGTAATGCCCGAGTGAGCCGTAAATTCGGTGATGCCCACCTCTTCGAACAACTGCTTCGCCTCGGCGAGCGCGTCTTCCCTTGTGGCGGGATCATATCCGTAGTAGCTCGTTACCTCACCGATGTTAGGATCCGCCGAACCGAAGTAACTGACCTGTATGAAGTTGGCGGGCAGTTCCGGGATCGGCGTAGATAGCGTCGCCTGGATGGGCGCGCGGTGCACTGCCAGATAGAGCGCCCTGCGAGCGCGAATATCGTCAAACGGCGGTTGCGTGCCGTTCATCGCAATGTACATCACGCCAGGGCTGAACGCCGACACGAATTCGACCTTGTCTCCAAGAGACTCCTTGACTCCCCAGCCCTTGGCGAGGTTCATCGGAGCCGCAAGGTCAACACGGTTGGTCGCGACGGCAGCGGCTTCGGTGTCCCAGTCCGTAAACTGAATCGTTGTAACCAGGTCGAGGTACGGGTAAGGGGAACCGTCGGGAGCGTCTCGGAAGTAGTCAGGATTCGCCTCGGACAGCACAAAGCTGTCACGCTCGGTGTCCTTCACTCGGAACGATCCCGTGCCAATCAGACGCTCAGGCGAGTTGATGCCGCCCTCCATCTCCAAGATGTGCTTGGGCAGCATTATGTGCCAGCCATCCGCCAGATCAAGCAGGAAGTCGGCGCTCGGTTGCTTGAGGTTCACCTTGACTGTGGTGTCGTCAATTTTCTCGGTGCCGGCGATATTCTTGAAGCCGCCAACGCGAGGCTGGGGGATGCCTTCCGGCGGGTTTGCCCAGCGGTGAAGCGTGAACTCGATGTCCTCGACGGTCAGCGGGTTGCCGTCGTGCCACATCACTCCTTCATTCAGATCGACGGTTATCTCGTCAACGCTGGGCGCGAACTCCCAGCTCTCACCCAAGTCTGGCAGTACGTCGATGCCGTTGCGCGGATTGAACTGTAGAATGCCGCTGTAGTGCCGGTTGAAGTGCTCAGTGAAGTGCCAGACGCCCGCCTGTGTCATGTCCCATTTCGGCGGGAATGCGCGCGGACCCACAGCCCATATCAGGTGACCGCCTCGCCTCACGTCACCGGAACCCATCATTGCCGCGGTAGCCGGTGCGCTGCGACCCGCGGGTTGTGTTGGCTGCGCGATCGGCTGCGCCGGTGCAGGAACGACCTGTGACTGGAATGCGGGCTGTGCGGGAGCTGCCGGGGCCGGAGCGGCGGGTGCCTGCGGTTGTTGGGCAGGCTGTGCTGGCGCGGGAGCGGCTGCAGCAGGTGCGGCGGCGGGGGCTGCCTGCTGTGGCGCAGGCGCAGCGGCAGGAGCGGGCGCCGAGCTGCAAGCGAATGCAGCAACCGTCAGCAATACCGCTGTTACGATAAATGCTATTGCCTTCATGACACTTCCTTTCGAGTCTGAAATATGGGCTTAACCAAGATCTTATGCAGTGCTTGTCTCGTAGTGATCAATGGTAATCGATGGCGTTTTCCCTCACCGAGATCAAGGAATTGCGTGCACTTTAAGGTAAGCCTAGTAGCAGTGTCAAGGGAAGAAGTGCAATGCATCATCGGATGCGGAAGGCGTAGAGTAGTCGCTCGGCAGAGTGCAGAAAGCTTAATATAATTGACGGATCAAAACGAATTTTCGCAAAGGGCTTGACACTACCGTTCTAAAGGGGTTACACTACGAACATGCGTACTTTACGCAGCTGGTTCAATGTTCATTACATAATTGGAGAAGGAGGCCGAAAATGACCACAACCAAGAAATTGTCGGAGCGCCAGAGCAGAATACTTGAGTATATCAAGCAGTTCATGAGCGAGCATCAGTTTCCCCCGACAGTCCGCGACATTCAGGCGGGCTGCGAGATTAGCTCGACCTCGGTAGTTGACTACAACCTTCACATCCTTCAGCGTCATGGGTACCTGCGCCGACTGCCGGAAGTTTCGCGCGGCATCGAGTTGCTGGGCGAGCACGCTGCTGCGCGATCGAACGTTGCCAGTATTCCCATATACGGAAATATAGCCGCCGGCGAGCCGCTTCACATCCCATCCGTAGCCTCGCGCCACTCCGACGAGTTCGAATCGTTCGACGTGCCTTATTCCATGGTCAGCGGGAAGGAGAACGCCTATGGGCTCCGTGTCAAGGGCGACTCCATGATTGATGCGTTCATTGCGGACGGCGACCTGGTAATCATGCAGCCGATCGAGGCCCCGAATACAGGAGATATGGTTGCCGCCGAGCTAAGTGATAGCGAGGAGGTAACGCTTAAGCGATTCTTCCTGGAAGGCAGCACAGTGCGCCTGCAGCCCGAGAACACCACGATGGATCCCATCCGTGTGCCCGCGGAAAATGTCAGGGTTCGCGGTCGCGTCATCGGTGTCATTCGCTCCTTTTAGGTCAGGCCAGCTATGTTTGCTTTAGGTCGCTCAAATAAGTCCTATGGTCAGCTGCGGAGCAGTTTCGCCGGGACGAGTCATGTGACGGTGGTATAGCGCGGACGTGCTTTAGGTGCGATAATCTAAGAGAGGGAAAGAGACTGAAGCTGCGATACGGCGATTGGCTTTCAGTCCTTCCCTGCTCCTACTGATGGTTAGGCTCTTACCCGGCATCGAATATCGCCCGATGAAGTTCGTTCTATGGCACTAGACACCCGAGAACGCATCACATTGCCGATAACCGGCATGACCTGTGCGGCGTGCGTAAGCCACGTCTCGAATGCGCTTGAACGAGTTCCGGCTGTCGCCGATGTAAGTGTCAGCCTTGCCGCCGAAAAGGCAACCGTGGATTTACTCGACGGTCCGGTGCATTCGGGTGATCTGCTAGGCGCTCTGGAAGATGCTGGGTACGGCGTCGCCACGGAACAACTTAGTGTTGCCATTGGCGGCATGACCTGCGCCGCCTGCGTGAGCCACATCGAGGGCGCGCTTACAGGCGTGGATGGCGTGCTCAAAGTCGGCGTGAATCTGGCATCCGAGCGGGCCTCGGTGGAATACATCCCGGGCATCGCCGGGATTTCGAACATGCGTCGCGCTGTAGAGGACGCCGGTTATTCCCTGATAGGTGTTGTCGGAGATCAGGATGACGTATCAACACCTCGCGATCTCTCCCTTCTGCGGCTCAAGCTTGTAGTGAGCCTTGTGTTGTCTGGGGCCATTATGGCGCTGATGTTCGCGCCAGGACTTGCAAGCATTTTCCAGTTTGGAATGGACTACCTGCTCCTCGCGCTCGCCACGCCGGTGCAATTCTGGGGGGGCAGGCAGTTCTATCACGGCGCATGGGGCGCTCTCAAGCATCGCACCAGTAATATGAACACGTTGATTGCGGTGGGTACCTCTGTCGCGTACTTTTACAGTGTAGCCGCGACATTGCTGGGCGATAGCATCTTTCCAGGCAACATTGAGGTCGCTACGTACTTCGATACATCGACCGCGATCATTGCCCTAGTGTTGCTCGGGAAGTATCTGGAAGCAAGGGCGAAAGAGCGCGCGTCCAGTGCTATTCGCAACCTGATGAGTTTGCAGCCGCAAACGGCCAATATTATCCGCGATGGCTCAGAAGAGCAGATTGCTATTGACGACATTCGCGTGGGGGACGTCGTAATCGTGCGTCCAGGTGAGCGCATTCCTGTTGATGGTGAAGTGCTCAAAGGCTTCTCGTCTGTGGACGAATCGATGCTTACTGGTGAGAGTGTTCCTGTTGACAAGTCTGAAGGCAGCGAGGTATTCGGGGGGACCGTCAATGCGACAGGCAGCTTCACCTATCGTGTAAGCAAAGTCGGCAGAGACACAGTGTTGTCCCACATTGTGAGGTTGGTTGAGGAAGCGCAAGCCTCCAGAGCGCCAGTGCAGCGCCTTGCGGACACCGTCGCTGCGTATTTCGTTCCCGCAGTCATCGGTGTTGCGACCTTGACGTTCGCGTTCTGGCTGGCGTTCGGCCCGGAACCCACATATTTGCACGCGATCCTCACAGCCGTTTCCGTCCTGATAATAGCCTGCCCGTGTGCTCTGGGCTTGGCAACTCCCGCCGCGATTATGGTGGGCACGGGAAAGGGCGCAGAATTCGGAATTCTGATACGGAGCGCGGAGGCGCTTGAGCGCGCGCACAAAGTTAATGCAGTTGCGCTGGACAAGACGGGTACTCTTACACAAGGCAAGCCGTCACTCGTCGAAATTATGAGTGACGATATTGGTCCTGATGAACTCCTGCGCGTTGCTGCGTCTGCCGAGCAGGGTTCGGAGCATCCGCTCGGACGGGCCATCTCTGAAGCAGCGGAAGAGCGAAATCTGGCGCCAATTGCTGCCAGTGATTTTCGGGCATTACCCGGGTTCGGAGTGTCCGTGACCCTCGACGGTGAGCTGGTCTTACTTGGCAACCTCTCGCACATGCAGACCAATGACGTGGCATTGAACGGCTACCAGGCGCGGGCGGACGAGATGGCTGCGCGAGGCAGCACGCCGATATTTGTTGCCCGCAACGGCAAAGTCGCTGGATTGATAGCCCTCGCCGATGCGATACGCCCGGAAGCGAAGCGGGCCGTCGGCAATATCGGAAGAGAGGGCATTGACGTCGTTATGCTAACAGGTGATAACCGCCGAACCGCTGAGGAAGTGGCAAAGCAGGTAGGTATCGACCAGGTGATTTCTGAAGTGCTTCCGGGTGACAAGGCGTCCTCAATCGAGGCGCTTCAAGATGAAGGCAAAATTGTCGCTATGGTGGGCGACGGGATTAACGATGCCCCGGCTCTTGCGCAGGCGGACGTCAGCTTCGCGATTGGCGCAGGCTCGGATGTAGCGGCTGAGACGGCTGACATCACGATTGTTGGCGCGGACTTGGATGCCATTCCCAGGGCATTTCGGCTCAGCAGGTCCACGATGCGTGCTATAAGGCAAAACCTCTTTTGGGCTTTTGCTTACAATGTCGCACTCATCCCCGTTGCTGCGGGCGTACTCTACCCTTTCTTTGCAGGCAGCGGTGTGCCGGATTCGTTGTCACTCGTGCTGGGACAATACGGCTTCCTTAATCCCATACTTGCCGCCGGGGCTATGGCAATTAGCTCGGTGACCGTGCTCGTAAACTCACTTCGTCTCCGGCGCTTCAGGTAACTCGCATGTATCCGAATTCGATTAGTGGAAATATCTGAGCGGTTGGAATCGTAGTAACTGCTAGGAGAAGAAAGTGCGAATAAGGCTGTTCAATAGAAGTCCCGACTTAGCAACCGATCCGGTCTGTGACATGCAGGTCGATATGAAGAAGCCCAACGGCGGTACGTATGACTACAATGGCTCAACCTACTATTTCTGTGGGCCGGGCTGCAACCGCGCTTTCCAGAAGGAGCCGGAAGCGTTCCTCTCAGGAGAAAAGAAGATCGAGATGTAGTCATTTCGTTGACCTCGCTCTTGCTATGGACAATAATTGAACCAGCGCATCCCAAGAGTGCCGAAGTGGCGGAATGGTAGACGCGACGGTCTCAAAAACCGTTGGGAGCGATCCCGTGTCGGTTCGACTCCGACCTTCGGCACCATAAATTAACTCTGCTCACGTGTCCCCTATCCCTCTAAATTGCCTCCCTTGTCCTCCGCTTATCGCCGTCCTCTTACGCAATCTCTAATGGTCGTGTATTCTTAGGCTCGGATTGAGGTTCGCAGCCAACACGATTCAGGAGGATGTGAGATGGCATACGCTATCAACCATGTGCATATAAGGTCGGCGGATCCGCATGCATCGGCCGCCTGGTACGAGGAATACTTTGAGGCAAAAGTGCTGTCGGCGCGAGAGGTCATGCCCGGTACCATAACTATCAGCATGGACGCGGGGGGACCCGTAAGGCTAAACATATCTTCAAAGCCCGAAGGAACGCCCGACGAACCCGCTGTCGCGGGGCTAAACCGTCTAGGGCTGGAACACTTCGGTTTTGTCGTCGATGACATTGACGCGGATATGGCGCGGATGGATGCTGCGGGAATCCGTGTTGTTCTGCCCATTACGGAAGTTCCCGGCGGTGGGCGGCTATCGTACATCGAAGGTCCCGACAACGTGCTGATTGAGCTGGTGCAGCGGAGGGGCTGATTGTGTCGGCATTGCCGTGACTCCAAACGGTCAAGGCAACATCCGTAGCATCGCGCCCGGCATATGTCCCACTTCACGGAGCAAAGGAGAGCTCGAATGAGCGATGAAATCGTGCGATGGCCGCGTGTACAGGAAATTCTTGCCGAGATTATGCAGCGGTGGGAACGTCGCGAAAAGCGTCGAGGGCTGCCGGGCATACACGGATACTACTGGGATACTCCGCAGGAACTAGCAGAGGATGAGGCAATGGGAATGAAGTTCATAGAGCCGGGCATCCCGGCGTCTGAGACGGCGCTCGTAGTTTCCCTGCGGCGCGGACTGGGGTCTATTCCCAAAATGCCGATGGGGGGACCATTCCTGAGTGAAGAGGAGATTCAGGAAATTGAGCGGTGGATAGATGCAGGAATGCCGGAGTGAGCCTTCAAGCTAGTTCGTAAGGCCCCGACGACATACGAGAAGGAAAAAGCGACATGGCAGAACGACCGAGAAGTAGTGTGCAGCTTGGATGGCAAGGGGGCTTCAAGTTCGAATCTGAAGACTCGCACGGACACACGCTGACGGTAGATGCCCCGGAAAACGAAGGTGACGTCTTTGACGGCATGATGCCGGGAGACTTGCTCCTTTCGAGTCTCGGAAGCTGCAGCGGCATCGACGTGGTGAACATACTGCGGAGGCAGCGGCAGGATGTCACCGGAATCGAGATCAGCGTAATGGGGGAGCAGTTACCGGATGCTCCATGGACCTGGGTTGCCATCAAACTGGAATATACCGTCCGCGGACGCGGATTGCGCGAATCTTCAGTGCGACGCGCAATTGAGTTGTCGGAGGAGCGTTACTGCTCGATCGGCGCGACTATAGGGGGACGCGCTGAGATAAACAGCAGTTTCACCATTGTGGAAGAATAGGTTTGTGCGGTTCGTTGATGCGCTGTGATATGATTTGGGCGCATCGAATTTAGGCCTAGAGGTGTCGGTATGGCGACTGAGGCGCAAGAGCGAGTAGGATCAGACATCAACTCTGCCGGAGATACAGAGTGGGCTACAAGAGCCGACGTCGAAAGGGTAGAATCCAAAGTCCAAAATTTGATGGTGGAAGTAGGCAGGCTGCAAGTTGGGCAGAAGTGGATTGCCTGGATGTTGGGAGCGATGTGCGCGGCTCTGATGGCGATTTTTGGCACGCTCGTCGTAATAGCCCCGCAACTCTAGCTTTTGTGGAAAATTGCGTCATTCCCGTGAAAACGGGAATCCACGCCGTTAATACCCTGCCTAGAATTGCAACACCAACACATACTGAGAATACCCCATACTCTGATACAACAATACGGACAGCGGCATAATCTATCATCGAACTTTAATTCAGGAGGTTACTTGTGCCTAATCTGAGTCCGGAGCTTCTGGAAGAACTGAGACAGATTCCTACCTGCTCCGTCGCCAACGCCGTCGAGACATTCGACGTGATGCCGCGTACCGACGGCTTCATGCTGCCTGCGGTCAAGTCGATATTCCCTGAGATGGGCCACATGATCGGCTATGCTGTCACTGGCGTAATCACTGCGGACATGCCGCCTAGCGGCAACATGAACGTGTCCCGTCTGGACTGGGTGGATACTATTCTGAGCGTACCGGAGCCCCGTGTGCTTGTGCTAAAGGACTTGGACTATCCCAACGTCATCGGTTCATTCTGGGGGGAGGTTCAGGCGAATATCCACGGCGCCCTGGGGTGCGTGGGCACGGTGACCGACGGCGGTGTGCGTGACTTGGATGAGATGCGTGAACTGGGATTCAACGCGTTCGCCACTGATGTGCTTGTTTCGCACGCCTATGTGCATCTCATTGACGTCGGCGTGCCGGTCACAATCGGTGGCTTGAAGGTGAACATGGGCGACGTCATCCTGGGTGACCAGCACGGGGTGATGAGCATTCCCCATGACATTGCCGCCGATATTCCCGCCGCCGTTAAGTGTGTGGAGGACAGAGAACGAGAGATGATAAGTCTCTGCCAGTCCGAGGACTTCACAGTGGAAAAGTTGAAGGACCAGCTTCGGAAGATGTACGGTGGGTAGGTACAATATGTCAGGCGCAAAAGTAGCGTTCATTCACGGACTGGCCCCTGAGATTGTGGAGGTTATAACTTCGCACAATCCTGAAGGCTGGAGCACAACAGTCGTACCCAAAGGCGCATCGCCTGACGAGCAGAAAACCCTCGTTAATGATGCGGACTTTCTCATGGTGTACGGTGCGCCACTGCACGACGAAGTTCTGCGAGCGTCGGAAAATGCGCGGCTGGTTCAGCTTCTGGCGGCAGGATACGACAGAATGAATCTAGGCCTGATGGCGTCTCTGGATGTGCCGTGCGCAAACAACGGAGGCGCGAATTCTATAGCCGTCGCCGACCATGCCGTGCTGCTAATGCTGGCGCTCTACAAGCAGTTGATTCACACGGAAACATCCACCCGCGGAGGACAGTGGAGCGCTCCGATTACCGGCACCAACACCTTCGAGATGGCGGATAAGCTGGTGGGTGTACTTGGAATCGGGAACATTGGTCGCAGGGTCGCAAGAAGGGTCCAGGGCTTTGAGGCGCGCGTACAGTATTTCGACATTTACCCGCTCGCCGAAGAAGAAGAGAGCGCATTAGACTTGAGCCATGTTTCGCTGGATGAGCTGTTCCGCACTTCGGACATACTGACTTGCCATACTCCATTGACACCACAGACGCGCCACATAGTGAACCGCGAGCGTCTGGCACTGATGAAGCCGACTGCCGTCCTGATTAACACCAGCCGAGGGCCCGTCGTCGATGAGGCAGCTCTCATCGAGGCGCTGCAAGAAGGAAGAATTGCAGGCGCAGGCTTGGATGTGTTCGAGCAGGAGCCGGTTGCCCCGGACAATCCGTTGCTCAAGATGGACAACGTAGTGGTGACACCGCACATGGCGGGTACTACTTGGGACACATGGTTCCGCCGCGCCTCTTTCGCATACGAAAATATGCAGAGGGTATGGAACGGAGATGCGCCGCTTGCCACAGTGCAGGAATACTGAGGATGTTATTCTCTCCCTTGGTTGGTACTTGCCCCACAAGATCGTGATCACACAATCAATTGGAGGATAGAGGAGCGAAAGAGATATGGAACCTGTCATCAAGAATTATGAAGGCCAGAGCAATCCCATTCTCGGACCCGACGACGGTGTGCCGAACTATGTGATGCTGTATGTTCAGCATCCGCCGGGAGGAACTAGCCCCGGGCACATCCACGAGTGGGAACACCAGGCGTTCATTACCGAGGGCGAGGGCGTTCTCTGGGTGGAGGGCAAGGAGTATCCCATCAAGAAGGGTGACGCGGTGCTTGTGCCGCCCAATGTGAACCATCAGTTCCGCAACACGGGCAGCACTACTCTGAGCAGGGTAACAGTGAACCCGCTTAACTCCGTGGAGTAGTCTATAACCCCAAGGAGGGCAATGATGCCACAGATGAGCGGCGCGCAGGCGCTGGCGTACCAGCTTCGGTCCGAAGGCGTGGATACGGTGTTCACCTTGCCCGGCGTGCAGATCATGGCCGCCTTTGACGCCCTGCATGAAGTGCAGGAAGACGTCCGGCTGATACACACCCGCCACGAGCAGGCGACGACTTACATGGCTGACGGCTACGCAAAAGTTACCGGCAAGGTTGGTGTGGCCATGGTCGTGCCCGGCCCTGGCGCTCTCAACGCGACTGCGGGTCTTGGGACTGCATTTGCCAGTTCATCGCCGGTGCTGCTCATCTCCGGGCAGATAGCCAGCAATGCGTTGGGCAAGCGGCAGGGGCAACTCCATGAAGTCGAAGATCAGCTGGATGTGTTCAAGCCCATAACCAAGTGGAATCACCGTGTTACGCAGGTGGGCGAGATTCCTGAGGCGGTGCATGAGGCGTTCAGGCAGTTGAACACGGGCCGCCCTAGGCCGGTTGAGCTTGAAGTGCCGCCGGACACACTCGCTGCAATGGGCGACGCTGACATCATCGAGCCGGAGATTTATCCGCCCGCTGCGGCTGACATCTCCGACATCGAAAGGGCAGCCGAGATTCTCGCTCGCGCGAAAAGACCAGCCATCATCGCGGGCGGAGGCACGGTCATCTCCGGCGCGTCCGAAGAACTGCGCCAGGTAGCCGAGTTCCTGCAAGCTGCTGTCATGACCACGCAGCAGGGCAAGGGGATTATTCCAGACGACCACGAGCTGCTGGTAGGCGTGAACTACGCGATGGTCGAACCTGTCAAGAATGTTCTGCCCGAATGTGATGCCCTGCTTGCCGTCGGGACACGGCTGCTGTTCAGGGTCTTTGCGCCCGACGATGTGCCTCCTATCGTGCACATAGACGCTGACGCCTCCGAAATAGGCAAGAACCTGCCAACCGAAGTGGGCATAGTGGGAGACGCGAAGCAATCCTTGCGCCAACTGCTGGAGCGGCTCAAGGCGATTAGCGCGCCTAAAGAGTCTCGCCTCCAGGAAGTCGCGGCTTACAGAAAGGCTGCCGACGACGACCTGAACGAAATGGCGTCCGACCAGCTACAGATGATTCAGGACATTCGCGGCGCACTGGATGACGACGATATTCTGGTCAGCGGCATGACGAATATCGGCTACTGGAGCCACGTCGCCTTCCCCGTGAATGTGCCTCGCACGTATATTACTTCCTCTTACTTCGGCACGCTTGGCTACGCCTATCCTACGGCGCTTGGCGCACAGGTAGGCAAGCCTGACAAGCGGGTGGTAGCTCTATGCGGCGACGGCGGCTTCATGTACAACATTCAGGAACTCTCTACTGCAGGGCGATACGGAATCAACGCGGTTGCGGTCGTCTTCAACAACCACGCCTATGGCGCCTCGATGTGGGACCAGACTCATCAGTACGGCAGCAGATTTATCGGCACGGACCTGAATAACCCCGACTTTGTGAAAGCAGCCGAAGCCTTTGGAGTGGTGGGCATGAGAGCGGAGCTGGACGGAATCGGGGATGCCTTGCGGCGAGCATTCGCTGAGAACGCCCCCGTACTGCTTGAGGTCGAGCTGCCCAACATGATGCCGCCCTTCCAGATAGTGCGGTAGTTGGGGAGGAAAGCTAGAGTAACCGACAAATAGGTGAGGGCAGTCGCTTCGCCTGCAACCACGAAGCTACCGGAAATGACGGGGCGGGAATGACTATGATAATCATTCCCGCCCCCTTTCGTTGTCGTTCGTGAGTCGATGCGCTAGAACGCGTCGTCCTCTTCCGCAATTCGCTCGAAGTCCGCGTGTGTGTACGTGCCGAGGCTGCGGAAGTTCAGTTCAGTGTAGTTCTTGATCCAGCGCAGTGACACCTTGTAGGCCTTCTTGTAGCGCTCCTCCATCTCGTGGTAGGCAGCATGTGCCGCCTCATCGCCCGGCGGAACGGTCGCCTTGCGATGCTTCAAGATATCGGCGAGTTCGTCCTGCATGAACTGCTTGGCGAGCGCAAGGTCGTGTGCCTGCTCGGTATCCTCGCATACCGCTCCATGGATGATTCGCTGCCCCATCTGCGCCACGGAGATGCGGCCTGTTGCAAGGTCTTCCATCAAGGCAGGATGCACGCCCGGCTTGCCCTCAAGACTGTCAATGCCTTTCGCGCCCCGTCCGGTGAGCCAGCCTTCAACGTACTCGATTATCATTCTTGCGTTGCGGCGGGAGCCTTCTGCCGTGATGGGTCCCTCCGGCTTTTCGATTCTTACCGGGTAACTGTCGGGGTCGGTCATGTCATCCGTCGGGTGCCAGTCGTCGGTAATGTATTCCTTGAAAGGGTCGCTTGCGGTCTTCATGTGGAAGATGTGAGCGACCCAGCCGCGCAAAAAGCCCTGCTGTGCCTCCCATACCTTGTCGGCTCGGATAGATGCTGCCGCGACTTCATTGACTTCATTGTCACGGCTTGGCAGTGCGGTCGCCATGCCCCCGATGGGTACTGCGCCCCTCTTTAGGCAGATAGCGACCAGTCGGCGGAAGATGTTGGCCATGAAGTCAGTGGTCTTGATGTCCACACCGAACCTGTCCGGCCATACTAGGTCGGGATCGTTCATTATGTACTCGAGGATGCTCGCCTTCAGGTCCCAGCGTGCGGCGTTCAGGCCTGCCGCATACGGACCCAGCTCGTGCAGCAGATCCTCCATGATGTACACGGCTGGGAGCGATTCCACGAGGAAGATGCCTCGTATCACGGCATCGTCAGGATAACCGAGTTTCTCTCGACTGAAGTCGAAGAAATCTCGGTAGAGTGCGGCCTCTTCCCTGACTTCTACTTTAGGCAGGTAGAAATAGAGGCCCTGCCCGCGCTCGACCTGCGCCTTGCCACCATAGGCAAATGTGAGTGCCATTCCCAGTAGTGTGGCCGGTATTGGCTTGCCATCTACTTTGAAGTCCGCTTCGTCTAGGTGCAGGCCCCGCTCCCTGTGCATGAAAAATGGAATGTCGCCGTCCGCGATTGAATATGTGCGGTTTCGCGCGGGGTTATGGAAAGACAGCGTGCGTTCTGTGATGCCAAGCCGGTTGCGTGCTGCGCTGAGCGTATCGACCAGGCGGTGGCCGCCGGAATCCTCGTCGTCGTCGAGATAGCCCGCGGCGCGCTCGCCTTCTGGGCCAGGATTGACCGCGTTGATAGCCATATTGGTGATCGACACGGGACCCGAAATCTCAATGCCCGGCTGCCGCAGCTCGTCCGGCACTTCCGGCACCTGCCAGTCGTCGTCGGCCCTGGTATCGGGCAGGAAAGTGGGCATGTCGCCTTCGTCTAACGCCTTGCGAAGCAGTGCTTCTCGCTTGTCACGCACCTCTTGCACGCGGTCGGCGAACTTGTCATACGCCTCCACAATATAGTCTAGGAAATCCGGCGTTAGCAGGTCTTCGGCACCCTCGACGCCGGTGTAGCTAACTCTGCTTGCTGTGCTTACCATTGGGTTCTCCTCAATTGGACAAATTTTCTTCTCTGGTGTGTTGGACTATTCGCCTTGTTGCGAAACTTCCTGTCCCCAGGCGTCTCCAACTGCCTTGGCGACCGCCGGAACCACATCGGTGTTCAGGGCGTATGGAATTATTTCGTCAGGAGTAGGTTCGGAAATGAGGTCTGATATTGCGAATCCGGCGGCGACCTTCATCTGTGTCGTTATGCGTTCGGCGCGCACATCGAGAGCGCCGCGCAGTATGCCGGGAAACGCGAGCACGTTGTTGATCTGGTTCGGGAGGTCACTTCGCCCCGTGCCCACGACCGCCGCGCCGCCACGAAATGCCTCGTCAGGCAATATCTCCGGGTCCGGGTTGGCCATTGGCAGCACAACGGAGCCTTTGTTCATGGTGCGAATATCGTCTGCGGTGAGCAGATTCGCTATGGACAGTCCGATGAAGACATCCGCTCCCTTAAGGGCATCGTGGATGTCGCCCTTGATACCTTCGGGATTAGTGGTGAGTGCGATCTCCTCCTTGACAGGCGTGAGGTTGTCGCGTCCTTGGTAGATGATGCCTCGCGTATCTACCATGATGATGTTCTGCACGCCCATGACCTGCAAGATCTTACAGCACGCTATACCGCTCGCCCCGGCTCCGCTGAATACGACCTTGACCTCGTCAAACTCCTTGTTCACCACGCGCAGCGCGTTCACCATCGCCGCAAGAACGACAACAGCGGTGCCGTGCTGGTCGTCGTGGAACACCGGTATTCCAAGGTCCTGAAGGCCCTCTTCCACCTCGAAGCACTTGGGTGCCGCGATGTCCTCAAGATTTATCCCGCCGAAAGTAGGCGAAATGGCTCGAACTATCGAGATAATTTCATCAGATTCGTGCGCGTCAATGCAGATAGGCACGGCGTCTATATCGGCGAGCTCCTTGAACAGTAGCGCCTTGCCCTCCATCACCGGCATCGACCCTTCCGCGCCGATGTTCCCAAGTCCCAGAACTGCCGAGCCGTCGCTCACCACGGCAACCGAGTTACCTTTGATTGTGAGGTCGTAAGCTCGATCACGGTCACGCGCTATTTCTCTGCACACCGCTGCTACGCCCGGCGTATATGCGGTTGACATGTCGTCAATTGTATTAAGCTCTACCTTTGAATGGACTCCGAGCTTGCCTCGATGACGGGCATGCAGCTCCATCGCCATTTCGTCGTAGTTCATGCAAACTCCTTTGCCGTCGCACGCGGACTTGGCGGGTTAAGTGTATTCCGCGCGCTTGAGGTTAGTCAAATGTTGAAGACAATTTCAAAAGTCCCTTCCCCCTCGATGGGGGAAGGTTAGGATGGGGGTGAAAGATGTGTCCACCATCACCTTTTGCTAATGTCTCAATGTTGGGGCTAACAGGGATAAACAGAATTTGAGATAGATGGAAGATTAGCATCAGAATATTGCAATCGGATTTACTGGACTGCCCGTTACGTTGCGCAGGACGAGCGGCCCCATGCTCAGCATGAATTCGTAGCGATTGTGGCGGCTGCAAGCGTCCGCAAGCTGCTCAAGATTGGCATTGTCAATCAGCCACAACCCGAGCGTCACTAAGCATAGGGTATGCAGCGGCGAGCCGATGTTCGGGTACTGGCTTGGCCGCACATCGTTAGACGTATCAGTTCCAAGCATAGCTACTCCCCGCTCCTTGAACCACGGCGCGCACGCGGCCTGGCACGCCGGTGTCGGCTCTCCGCCCGGCAGCGCGCCCTCCACGAGCCGCCGCCGGTAGTAGCCGGTCCGCACAAGCAGGATGTCTCCCTCTTCAACCTGCACACCATGAAGTGCTTCTGCCGCCTCCAGGTCTTCAGGCGTCACCGGTGCGTCGGGCTGAAGCCACTCCACACCACGCACTTGCGGAATGTCGAGCAGGATGCCTCTTGAAACGATGCCATCGGATGCCGGTTCTATGGAGTGACTCTGCGCTCCCTCACGCGAGGTTACCACGCTTGCGGGAACGCCGTTGTACATCTTGCCTTCCCACGAGTAATGGGACATGGCATCAATATGGGTAACGCTCTGACCGTGAAACACCAGCCCGATGAACTCAGCCGCTCCTCGCCGCGAGACCCTGCGCTCTGGAGGGTCGGTGTCCCTTCCCTCGCCGCTGTCCACCATAAAGCGCTGCACCTGGTAGCGTATGTCCGGCGCCATGTCCGTCGTCACGGGACGCGAGCAACTCACGGTCTCCCCAAGCTGCACCAGTGACGCCCCTTGCCTGCGCTTCGAGGGAGTGATGAGATTCAAGCATCCCATCTGGTCATCATCCCCCCACCTGCCCCAATTGCTTAGTGAGGTCATCCATTCGAGGACTTGCGCCTCGCTCGGAAAGTCCAGTCCGTTCATATCCTGTCCATCCTGTTAGCTATCGTCCTCTACATCGAGAGACCGTCAATGAACTGCGCGCCGGGAATCTTCGTAATCTCCTGTGGCGCAAGCCTTATCTTGGACGAGCGGCTGCCGGAGCCGAGGATGATTGACTCCTGCCCCAGCAGTTTCTGGTCGGCATAGACCGGCATTTCTTCCGGCAAGGCGAATGCGGTCACACCGCCTATCATCATGCCCGTTAGTTCTTTCGTCTCGTCCGCGGATGCGAAGGACGCCCGCGAGACGCCCATCAGCCTCTTGACCGTCTTGTTCACATCCAGCCGAGCCGAGCCCTGCACTATGCAGGCGCAGTATTTCTTCGCGCCACGCTTAGACGCAACGACGATAGTATTGCCGCTGCCTTCAAGCGTGTACCCATACTTCTCGCAAAACTGTGCGGTGTCCGCGAAATCGGGATCAATTTGAATCAATTCATGCTCGATGCCGAGTTCATTCAATGTGGAAACGACTCGCGCCTCGATGTCGCTGTCAGTAGTTGTCATGCCCGGAAACCTCCTGAGATTGCGTCCATAATATAGCGTTAGTGTGCGCTCGCGGCAAACTCTGAATGGGAAGAATGATTTGAAATCAGCCTCTCCGCTAACTCGAGGGCATCAACAGGCCAAAAGACCTCAGGACGCGGCTTGAATACGTCAGGTTTCTCTTCAGATGGACGACAGTTGAGCACAGCGTCTGTCCACTGAACTGGTATGGCTTCACGCCCATAAACCGCGCCCAGGAGCGCTCCGCATATCGCGGCGGTTGTGTCCGTGTCGCCGCCCTGCATAACTGTACCCACAATAGCCGCTTCAAGGCTGTCAGCGTGAAGCAGTTGCCAGAAAGCGTTATGCAGCGCGATCAGAACCCAGACGCGCGTGTGCATATTGGAGAGATCTACACCTGAGTCGGTCGGGTACGGCGGCTCGCGGTCGGCTGCGCGCCGCAGCACATTGACCGTCTCGTCGCCAATTCCGGTCTCTTCCGACCACTGGACGATCCACCGATGCAATGTGGTGCCGTCGCAGCCCGTATGGATGGCGCGCGCTATGGATACGGCGAACACGGCGCTGGAGTCCTGACAGATAACGTGAGTGTGGGTGAGCTTGGAATCCTGCCTCGCCCACTGTGCGACCTGTGCCGCGCTGTAGTTGGCTCCTAAGATGCCCAGAGGGCTAATGCGCATTAGCGCGCCGTTGGCTTGGCTGTGTGGGTCAAGTTGGCCGTGCCTCAAGGCGCTTTCTGTGGTGCGTCCGAACCCAAACGCTGGTGACTCCCACCAGAACTTGTAGGCTTCCAGTACGGAGTCAGCATCAAACCTACCCTGTGCAGCGAGTGAGCGAGCCAGCATGAGAGCCATCTCACCGTCGTCGGTTAGTTGAGCGAGCGCCGGCTGTGGATAGTGTATGCCGAGTGGGAGAAGGAGCGTTCGTCCATCGGAAATCTGTGTGAGTCCGTCGGGGTAGAGTTTTCTGATGTCTTCCCCGGATATGGTTTCAACAGGCATTCCAAGCATTTCACCCGCGAACTGACCGAGCATGCACCCCTGTGCGCGGGCAAGGACTGCGGCGTCTGGTGCCGATTCATCTGTAAGCGTCAACGGGACGTCCCTCCGGTGTGAGTGAAAACAAACGCTTGCGCGTCATGTGCGTGTCGTATAGGTTGCATTATAGCCTCTACCGCAGGGCGCGAACACCTAAATGGCAGGGATCGGCGCGGAAGTGAGAAGCATCGCTCACAGTATCATAGATTGGCGTCCCCAGACGTCGTTCTACTACGGCTGGCTTGTTCTTGGAACAGCAGCTCTGGGGGCTTTCATTGCGACGGGAGTGGCGCAAACGGTCTTGGGTGGCGTACAGGACCTGATAGCGCAGGACATGGGC
Source organism: Dehalococcoidia bacterium (assembly GCA_965203955.1). Classification (GTDB taxonomy): domain Bacteria; phylum Chloroflexota; class Dehalococcoidia; order Lucifugimonadales; family JADFKI01; genus Bin90. The sequence goes on from OZ241923.1 coordinate 2,539,224, forward strand.
TGGAACCGTTCCACGATTGCGTTTGCGGCAACGGCGGCTACCTGGACTTCAGGTCTGACGATGCCGTTCGTGGGAAAGCTCGTGGACCGCTACGGACCTCGCTACATGATGCTGGTTGCCGCCCTCATAGTGAGCGCCTGCTTCTTCGCTCTGAGCGGCGTCAACTCGGTCTGGCAATTTTACACCGCGTACATCATCTCTCGCTCTTTCGCTGGCCCGAACCTGCAAAATCTGGTGCCGCGCACCGTGGCCGTGAACTTCTTCCGGCGCAAGCGCAATCTGGCACTCGGCATAACCGCGCTCAACCGCATTGGTGGGGAGTCGCTGAACCTGCTGATAATCACGCTTATCGCCGGTGCGCTGAGCTGGCGTGCGGCGTATCGGACACTAGGCGTAATTGCGTTGCCTCTCTGTATTCCTATCTTCCTGATAATGCGGCGCAGGCCCGAAGACCTTGGGCTGCGTCCGGACGGAGATACCGCGCCTGGTGCGCTGCAAGCGACGGCAGGCGCGGCTCCCGCTCGCGAATTCGACTGGCGTCTGCGTGAGGTAGTGCTCGCGCCGTCGTTCTGGTTCATCGTCTGGGCGGAGTTTCTGGCGGTAACGACGACAGCGGCGGTTGCGTTCCAACTCGTCCCGTTCCTGACTGATAGCGGCATGCCGCATCGGACTGCGGCGTTCGCACTTATAGTCAGCGTGCTTCTGGGCGGGCTGAGTGTGCCGATGTGGGGACATCTGTCGGACAAGTTCACGATACGGCGCCTGACCATGGCCGTGATGCTGGCAACCAGTGTTCCGACTTTGGCATTAGCGTTCATCGACGTACCGCGCGTCGGGTTCTACGTGTCCGTGGTATGGGGAATAGCGTCGGGCGGCATCCCTATTGTGGGCAGCATGATGATAGGCGAATACTTCGGGCGGCGCTCGTTCGGCGCAGTATCAGGGCTGACTGGCCCCTTCCGCACGGCTGCTATGGGGCTGGGGCCGACACTGGGCGCGCTCTTGGTCAACGCGAAGGGCGAATACACAGCGATATTCGCGGTGGCGGTGGCATCGTATGTCGTGGCGGCAGTGCTGACTTTCAGCGTGCGGTATCCGGCTATGCCGGGGCGGAGGCTAACGGAATGAACAGGTTAGGAGCCGACTAACTAGCTTCGTTCAAGCACTCTTCGAGCAGTGCAAAGGCGGCCTCAGCAAATGCCCACATGTTGCCCTCACGGTCGTTGTCTGCGGTTTCTATGGTAATGGATCGCTCGACATGCCCGGATACCGCTATGCAGGCATGGCCTGCGTCATCACCGTAGCGATTGCCGGTAGGCCCGCTCGCTCCGGTCTCGCTGAGTGCCCAAGTGGTGCCGTGTATCTCGCGTATTGTCCGCGCATTGAGCGAAGCGTAGTATTCTGTGCTGGCGCGCTGTCCTTCCATCGCAGAATCGGGAACGTTTAGCAGCCCCGCCTGCGCCACGCGTGTGTATATTATCGCGCCGCCTACGTAGTACGCCGACGCGCCGGGAATCGCAACGAGCGCCGCCGACAGCAAGCCCGCGCACGACGACTCCGATACCGCGATAGTGTCGCCGCGCTGCTTCAGAAGGTCGGCGACTGTTGCTGCAATTGTGCTGAGTTCGGTCATTGTAATCTCGGCGCTCCTTCAAATCTCAATTGAGCGACATTCCCATACGGAACGATTAGATTTCACCGTCCTATATAAGATGCAAGTGCTCCAGAACTTGTGGGTTGACTATGTTGCGGGGCTTCCTGCCGTCAAGAACCGCAGCTACCTCTTCGCCGTAGCGTCCGGTCCGAAGTTGCAATGACAGGACCGACGTGTGCCCCGAATGCGGGGAGAGTACAACATTGCCCATCGAGAGCAGGGGATTGTCGCTGTCGGGCGGCTCTTTTTCAAGTACGTCCAATCCGGCACCTGCAATCCAGCCCTCTTGCAGCGCCTTGATGAGCGCGGCTTCCTCTACGACCGGCCCGCGCGACGTGTTTATCAGATAAGCGTTGGGTTTCATCAGGCGCAGCGCATTCTCGTTGATGATGTGTCGCGTCTCTTCCGTGAGCGGCGTGTGAAGCGATATGTAATCGGACTGCGACAGCATTTCTTCGAACGTCACCCGCGTGACACCCCGTTCAGAGAATTCCCCGTCGGAAATGTATGGGTCATAAGCGATCACATTCAGCTCGAAGCCCTTTGCACGCTGGGCCATTGCGCTGCCGATGCGCCCAAGTCCCAGTATGCCGATAGTCTCCCCGTGGAGTGCTCCGACTGCGTAGGGAGGACGCGGTGTCCATGAGTCGGAGCGAATGTCGGAATGCAGATTGACGACGCGCCGATTAAGCGCCAGAAGCAGCGACATTGCCTGATTGGCAACCTCGCGCGTCCACAAGTCCGGTATGTTGACGACGGCAATGCCCTGCTCAGTCGCCGCTTCTACGTCGATGACGTCATAGCCGACGCCTGTTCGCAGAACAACTTTGCATTGCGTCAGCGATTCCAGCACCTTTCTCGTCATTGGCGACTCCGAGGTGATGATGCCGTCCGCATCCCGGACGTGAGAAATTATCTCGTCCTCATCGTGCATAGAGTTGAGCAGTTCGAGATTGGCGCCCACCTGCTCCAGTGCTGCGCGCGTGTCCGTAAGGTCTTCGGCTTGCCAGCGCCCCATGTAATAGACCGTGAATCTATGCTCGCTCAATGTATCCCCTCCGTGAACCCGTTGGTGACGATGTGGATTGCCGCGTAGTATATCACGCTGAACGAGATTAGAAATGATGTCAGTATGGCGGCATTGCAGTGGTTCAGGGATGTATGTAGTAGAATGCGGAAAAGGGAGGCAAAGCATGACGCAGCAAGTCGAAACTAGGCAGGTCGTTGCTGATGAGCGAGGGGATGCAGACAGGCTGGACAGGCCGAAGGGCGACAATCAGTTCAACATGGTGCAGGGGATACGCCGGGAGATTGCGGAGATGCTCGCCGCAAAGAAGCGCGGTTTCAGCGCCGACGACTACCAGCTCTTGGGCAGAGAGGGCATCCTGACCGAGGACGACAGGATAGAACTGATTGACGGAGAGATTGTACTGATGTCGCCAATAGGCAACCGACACACGTCCTGCGTGGACAGGCTAACGCATACATTCGTCAACGCAGTGATAGGGCGAGCCATAGTGCGCGTACAAGGCTCCATTCGCCTTGGTGACGACTCTGAACCTCAGCCCGACATTGCGCTGTTGCGCCCCCGCGACGACTTCTACGCTGATGCGTATTCTGCTGCTGAGGACATCCTGCTGGTGGTCGAGGTAGCGGACAGCAGCCTCACACGGGACAGACAGAAGACGAGGGAAACTTACGCCAAGCACCGACTGCCCGAGGTATGGATAGCCAATCTACGCGACGACTGCGTAGAGCGTTACCACAATCTCACACAGGACAACTACGGCAACATGGAGAGGTTTATGCGTGGAGACACGATCTCGCCCGAAATGCTGCCGGATGTCCGGCTGAGAGTCGACGACATATTGCCACAAGGCGGCGCATAAGACTGAGGGGAGTGGGATGGTGGCAACGGGTGGGTTCGAACCACCGACCTAACGCTTATGAAGCGTCCGCTCTGCCCCTGAGCTACGTTGCCATCCATTGCGAAGCGCAGTGTTCATTATACGGGAAATCAACAGTCAGTCAAAGATATTCTGCGCCAGGCAGGTGTACGTTCATGAGTGAAACCTACATTGATCCCCTGATTAAGCGCGCCGTTGCCGATGCCGTAATGGAGCGCGCGTCTATTGAACTGAATAAGCTCATTGTGGAACTCTCTTCAGAACTGGACCCCTTCCCGAATTTTATGGGCGTCAGCTCAATTCAGGCGATAGAGGTGGAACCGACCGGTGTTTCCAGCCCGGACAGCGGTTGCGTTGTGGTCTGCCCCGACGGTGAGTTGCGCGAGCTGGTGCTGCGGATGATTCCCGGCCCGTTCGATTTGGGCGGCGTCGAGCAGACGGACGAGATGGCGGAACTTGATCTGCCGCCGGGCGAATATATAGCATACGCCTACGCGGCAATCCACGAACTCCTGAAAGTGTTGGAACAGCAGCAGGGGCGCTAGTAGTCTTCTGCCCTTAGGCCCAAGTGGTGACGCAATCTGTTAGGCACGCGCTCAAAGAAGAACTCCCTCCACGTAGGCAACTCGGGCTTGCTTTCCAATAGCTCGCGAAACTTTCTCGAAGCGCCGCCGATGAGCGGAGAGCCGTGCCCCCCACAAAGAATGTCGAAGTCCAGGGCGCTGAGGCGCTCCAGAGACTGCTTGTAGCGTGCAACATCGGTGCCCGGAAAAGGCATTGAACGGCTGACTCGCCCAAATTCGCTGAAAATGGTATCCCCGCTGAATAGCAGCCCCTCACGTTCTAAGAAGTAACACACGCTGCCTGCCGTGTGTCCGGGAGTATGAATCGCCCTTATTCCTCCGGCAACGGGAATAACCTCATCCTCTGCTACGGCGTGGTCGAGTGGAACACACTTCAGGAACGGAACCGCGACGTGCAGCGAGCTGAATATGCCCAGATAGTTGAGCGCGGGTCCCTCTCCGTGCTGTCTCGAATCCAGTTGATGGGCGACCACTTCCGCGCTGCTCTTCCTGACGATGCCGGGCGCGCCCCCTGCATGGTCTGGGTGGCTGTGCGTCATCAGTATGCGGCGCAACTCTTCAGGATGCCTCCCGATGCTCTTAATGTACCTCAGCACCTGCCCCGCGCTCCACGGCATACCTGTGTCGATGAGCGTCAGGTCATCGTCCTCAATAAGATAGATGCGTGAAATATGAGTGCCTGGTACGACATGCACCCCAGGAACAATCTCCAACTGACCCACTCCCTGAGAAAGACCCGTCGGGTTACCCTATACATAAGTTTAGCGCATGCGCGCTTGTTTGCGGAGTCCGTTAGTGGAATACCAGCTTTAGATGTGCGTATAATTGGCGAAAATCTGAGGAGGCGTACCGTATGGATATTGGCATCTCTACCTTTCCCACCGACTATTCTGTTGACGTGGCGGTCATTGCGAAGCGTGCCGAGGAACTGGGCTTCGACTCGTTCTGGGTGCCGGAGCATCCTATATTGCCGGTCAACGCAAGCTCCCCGTGGCCCGGCTCGGCAGACGGCGTCATACCGAAAGTCTATGCCGACATAGTTGACCCGTTCATTGCGCTCGGCAGGGCGTCCGCCGTTACGAGCACGATTAAGCTCGGCACGGGCATCTGCTTGGTTCCCGAGCGCAACCCCTTGCTGCTCGCGAAAGAGGTGGCGACCCTCGACATGTACTCCGGCGGCAGATTCCTGTTCGGTATCGGCGCAGGTTGGCACCGCGAGGAGACGGAGATTATGGGTGGGGACTTCGCTCATCGCTGGACCCAGACCCGCGAGGCAATTCTCGCTATGAAGGAGCTGTGGACGAAGGTAGAGAGCGAGTATCACGGCAAGTATTACGACTTTCCGCCTGTGTATTCTTTCCCACGCCCCGTGCAGCGTCCTCACCCGCCGGTTTATCTGGGCGGAATGGCGCGCAACGTCTTCCGCAGAGTGGTTGACTACGGCGATGGTTGGATGCCCAATCGCGTGACGCCGGAGCAAATCAAGCAAGGTAGGGCAACCATCGACGAGCTTGCGGAAGCCGCCGGCAGGGACCCATCGTCCATTAGCGTGTCGGTGTTCGGTCAGCCTGCCGACCGTGACCTGATTGAGCAGTTGCAGGAAGCCGGAGCCGACCGCGTTATGATTCGCCTGGAGACGGCCCCTGAAGAAGAGTCTCTCGCCACTATTGAAAGCATCGCCGAAGCCGTATTTTAAGAGAGCAGGCGTTAACAGGACGGACAGGGTTATAGGTTAGCTATTCATCCTGTCCATCCTGTTTATCCATGCTAGTCTCTTCGGAGCAACGGCATAACCTTGTCGCCGAACATCTTCATCGACGCCTGTGCCTTCTGCGTGTCCATCTCGCCCGTGTTGAACTTCAGCATCAGGTTCCGCACGCCCGCGTCCTGGAATGCCGCAAGCTGGTCGGCGACCTGCCTCGGCGTCCCCATCACGAACGACATCTCAAGATTTTCGCTCGCTGAAGAGGTGCCGCTGCCCTGCTGTGGCGGTCCGCCGCCGGGATTGAACAGCCTGCGCGCCTCCCCGAAGTGCCTGCGCTCGCGGGCGAATCCGCGCTCGGCCGCCTCGCGCGCCTCTTCGTAGCTATTCGCCACAAACACATTCCTCGATGCCCAGCACTGGTCGAGAGTAACCTCCGTAGTCTGCTCGTCGAAGCCTGACGCAAGCATAGTGTCGCGGAATGTGTTCAGGCGGCTTGCGAGGGCTTCGAGGGGCTGGATTCCAATCAACACGGGCCTGCCGATCTTCGCCATCGCGGTCGTTGACGCCTCACTGATGCATGCCCGCACCAGGGGCGGGTGTGGCTTCTGGTACGGGCGCGGGCGCAGCATTGGGAAACTGACCTGCCAGTGCTCGCCCTTATGCTTCAGGTGTGTCGCCGTCCATGCTTTGACAAGGAGTTCCTCGGACTCATCCAGTCGGGCAATGCCGTCCTCCATGTCTATTCCATAACCGATGTATTCGTAATGATTGAACGCGGACCCACGCCCTGTACCCACGATGAGTCTGCCATGGCTCAGGTTATCGAGAGTTGAAGTCTGTGTCGCAAGTCGTATTGGATGGTGCAGCGCGAGTTCAACGACCGCAAATCCAATCTTGACGTGCTTGGTGCGTGCGGCAATCGCAGCGCCGAATACCAGTGGATCAGCGTAGGCGACAGCCCCGTCGAAATGGTGTTCAGTGAGCCAGACCGCGTCCAGTCCAATGTGCTCGGCGAGCTCGACTTCTTCCAGTGTGCTGTCTATCACTTCAGCGTCATTGTGCGGGTGGTGGCTTACCGGAAATATAAACGAACCGATTCTCATTGATGCCTCCGCTTCTATCGTTGTCAACCCGTCCAGTATATCGCACTCGCTCCTTGCCTTGCCCCATTGCGCGGAGTACACTTGTGGCATTCTGACAGACCTCAGCAAGGAGCGACCGAAATGACTACCGCGATTTCCGACAGCGAGAGCCTGCGCCGCGCTTCATTGCGCTACTTATGGATGCACAACCGCGACTGGACGCAGATGGCAGAGGAGGGCGAGCCGCAGATTATCGAGAGCGGCCAGGGGGTGCGCGTAAACGACTCTGAGGGCAGGTCGTGGATAGACGTCAATGGCGGGTACAACTCTGTGAATGCCGGCTATGGCCGTACTGAGATTGGCGAAGCCGCCTATGAGCAGATGGTCAATCTGCACTACTTCCCGCAGGGTACGACGACCGTTCCGATGGCACAGCTCGCGGCAAAGCTCGCCGAGATTACGCCGGGAAGTCTGTCGCGCGTGTTTCCCGTAAGCGGAGGCTCTGAGGCTAATGAAACGGCACTGAAGATAGCGCGCGCCTACCACAAGCGCACAGGCGAACCGGGTCGTTACAAGGTCATCAGCCGCATTGGGTCATATCACGGTATGACGGCTGGCGTGCTATGGCTTGGGGGCAGCCCGTACCAGCCCCGCCACGACTACGAACCGATCTACCCGGGTATGGTGCATGCGCCTCAGCCAAATCCTTACCGGCCGAGTTGCGGAGGCGAAACGGCTTCGGAGTGCGCCATACGCTGCGCCGAAGCAATCGAAAGCCTGATTGAGTTTCACGGTCCGCAGACTGTCGCAGCCGTCATCGCGGAGCCGGTTGCCATACCTCAGGGCGCTGTTGTGCCGAGAGACGAATACTGGCCTATGCTGCGCCAGATATGTGACAAGTACGGCGTGCTGCTGATCGCTGATGAAGTCATCTGTGGTTTTGGCAGGACAGGCAAGATGTTCGCGTTGGAGCACTGGGGAGTCGTGCCGGACATCATGACGATTGCAAAGGGAATCGTCAGCAGCTATTTGCCGATGGCTGCTGCGGTCGTCAAGGAAGAAGTAGCGGACGCCTTCGCGGGCGAGCGCAATATCCTGCGGCATGTGTTCACCGCCGCGGGGCATCCTGTCGCGGCGGCGGCATCCCTGAAGAACATCGAGATAATTGAGAGCGAAAACCTCGTCGAGAATTCGGCTCAAGTAGGAGCCTACTTCAAAGAGCAGCTGGAAGGACTTGCCGTTGACCATCCACTCGTCGGAGACGTCAGAGGTATAGGACTGTTGCTGGCAGTTGAACTTGTCAGCGACCGCAGTACGAAGGCCCTGTTCCCGGCGGACGCCCGTGTGCCGGATCGCCTGAACGAGAAATTCAAGCGGCACGGCCTGATTTTCCGCATCAATAACAACGTATTGAATATAGGTCCGCCGCTGTGCATCACGCGAGAAGAAGTGGATGAGATTGTGCACGCGATAGACATCTCTCTTTGGGAGCTGGAAGGGGAGATGGGCATTTCGCGCATGACTTAGGCTCTGTGGACATTTGCGAAACAAAGTGTCTTGAAGTTAATAGGATATGTTTAGTCTGTCATTCTGAACGCAGCATCCCTTAGCCTTGTCATTCTGAACGCAGCGCAGCGGAGTGAAGAATCTGAAATCGTTGCACGCGCACCGTCCATAGACTTCAGATTCCCCCTGCGCTGGGAATGACGCAAATGTCCACACAAACTGGTACGTCGAATTGAGGTCCGATATTGGATTAGGCAAGCTAACCGCAAGTGGAGAGGTAGAAATGACAATCGCAAGTGACATTGATTCCGTTCGCCAGTTGGCGCTTGATCACCTGTGGATGCACAACGCGGACTGGACCACGATGGCGGAGACGGGTGGCCCTCCGATTATGGTCAGCGGAGACGGGGTTCGCGTAACCGATGCGGATGGAAATGTCTGGATTGACGCGCACGGCGGCTACGCATCCGTGAATGCTGGCTATGGACACACCGCGATAGCCGACGCCATGCTCGACCAGATGCAGCGATTGACCTACTTCCCGCAGGGCACAACTACAGTCCCCTTGATTCGCCTCGTTGAGAAGTTAGGGGAACTCGCCCCGGACGGTCTTGAGCGAGTATGGCCGGTTAGCGGCGGCTCTGAGGCAAACGAAACGGCAGTCAAGATCGCCCGCGCATATCACAAGAGGCGGGGCGACAATGGGCGGTACAAGGTCATCAGCAGGCGTGGCTCCTATCACGGAGCGACGGGCGGCGTTATGTGGATGGGCGCAAGCTCCGGATTGAGCGACTTCGAGCCTGCAATGCCGGGTATGCTGTACGCGCCGCAGCCGAACTTCTATCGCTGCGAGTTCGGAAGCAGCTCCTCGTCAGAGTGCGCCGAGCGCGCGGCAACGGCAGTTGAGGACCTGATACTCTTGCACAATCCTGACACGGTTGCCGCGTTCATCGGGGAGCCGATCGCATCCGGCTTGGCAGCGCCGGCCCCTGAATACTGGCAAATGCTGCGCGAAATATGCGACCGCTACGGCGTGGTCCTTATCGCCGATGAGGTCGTAACCGGCTTTGGTCGAACTGGCAAGATGTTCGCTATGGAACACTTCGGCGTTGTTCCTGACATCATGACCGTTGCCAAGGGCATCACGAGCAGCTATCTGCCACTCGCCGCCACAATTTCAAGCACGCACATAGCGGACGCCTTCGCAGGCGAGGACAACATCTTCCGGCAGGCGCTGACCTTCGGTGGCCATCCGGTGACGGCTGCCGTCGCCCTGAAGAACATCGAAATAATTGAACGAGATGATCTCGTGAACAACTCCGCAAGTATGGGTGCCTACTTCCTCGAACAGCTGGAAGACCTGAAAGAGCGGCACAAGGCGATAGGCGACGTCCGTGGTATCGGACTGCTGCTAGGACTGGAGTTGGTGAGCGACCGAGGCAGTAAGACACCCTTCGACGACTCTCTTCAGGTGAGCAGGAGAGTGACTGAGAAAATGCAGGACAGGGGCATCATCCTGCGCTTCAACGCCGATAAAGTCACACTTGGCCCTCCGCTCTGCATTACCACCGACGACATTGATGAAGTCGTCAGCGCATTGGACGAGGCGATAGGGGAGTTGGAATCTGAACTCTCCCTCGGCTAGATTGCCCTACGGGGACGCCCCTATTGCTTGTCTTGGAACCGGCCGAGTGGTCTTGCGATTGCGTGGTCGGTTGAGTTTTCGCTTGTGATTTTCTATACTAATACACAGTTTCAGTGTGTTTTATGTCAAAGGCAGGCAGTTGGCAATTTCCCCGCAAGTATCTACCGATTACGAAATCGTCATTGGGTTGGAAGTCCATTCCCAACTTCTGACCGAGAGTAAGATGTTCTGCGCCTGCAGCGCAGCCTATCAGGAAGCCTCTCCAAATACGACAGTCTGCGCTGTGTGCTTGGGACTGCCTGGCGCGCTGCCCGTCATGAATCGACAAGCCGTTGACTACGTGATCCGGACTGGCCTCGCGCTGGGATGCGAAATCTCTGGCTACACGAAATTCGACCGCAAGAACTACCCATACCCTGATCTGATGAAGGGCTACCAGATTTCGCAGTATGACCTGCCGGTCGCGCACGGTGGCTGCCTGAAAGTCGAAACTGAAGACGGCGAGAAGCCAATTGGAGTAACCCGCGTCCACCTGGAAGAGGATGTCGCAAAGCTATTCCACAGGACGGATGATTTCGGCGACAGCTACAGTCTGCTCGACATCAATCGCGCCGGCGTCCCGCTGATGGAGATAGTCAGCGAGCCGGACATGCGGAGCGCAGACGAGGCGAGAGGCTATCTCACACAGTTGCAGTCTATCCTGCGCTACATCGGTGTCAGCAGCGCCAATATGGAAGAAGGCAACTTCCGCTGTGACGCTAATATCAGCGTTCGCCCACGAGGTAGTGCGGAATTCGGCGCCAAAGTCGAGATCAAGAACATGAATAGCTTCCGCGCCGTGCACAGAGCGCTGGAGTACGAAGCCGAGCGCCAGGTGCGTGCCGTGAAAGAGGGCGAACTGATTGTTCAGGAAACGCGAGGTTGGGACGAAGCGACCTCTTCGACCTTTACGCAGCGCACGAAGGAATACGCCCATGACTACAGGTATTTCCCTGAGCCTGATTTGCCTCCCCTCGTGATCTCGGACGATTGGGTGCAGACGGTGAGACAAGCGCTGCCGGAACTGCCTTCGGCTCGCAAGCACAGGTTCAGGACGCAGTATGGCCTATCTGATTACGACGCTGATCTCCTTACCGTCAGCAAAGCGACTGCCGACTACTTCGAGTCCGTAGTGGGCGTCAAGCAAGCGCAGGTTGACGAGGAAGCGCTTTTCGCCAAGCAGGTCGGCAACTGGATTCTCGTAGAGTTGGGCAGACTGCTCAACGAGACCAATAGCGAAGTCACGAGCCTGAAGATTGAGCCAAAGTCCTTTGTCGAACTGCTTGATATGGTTTCCGATGGAACGCTGAGCAACAACATGGCTAAGGCTGTCTTTGAGGACATGTTCAGCAGCGGGAAGTCGCCTGCCGCAATCGCGGAAGAGCGTGGCCTGGTCCAGATAAGCGACGCCGACGAACTCGGAGATGCGGTAGATGAGGCGATTGCTTCCAACCCAAAGCCGGTGTCCGAATATCTGGACGGTAAGGAGCAGGCAGTCCGATTCCTCGTTGGGCAGGTTATGAAGATTACGAGGGGCAAAGCCAATCCTCAGCTCGCAATGCAGCTTCTGAAGGAACGCCTCGACTCTATCAGGCAGTCCGAATGAACGGGATATTCCATCGCAACGGCAGTGTCTATTCCTCTAATGGGCATCGAAGCGGCGCTGCATGGTTAGATATCCTCAGACTCGCGACACCGGGGATCGGACTGAAACGCTGGATGCTGCTCGGTGCGCTCGGTATGCTCCTGTGCCTGCTGGGTTTAGCTTATGTATTCGTTGACCTTGTTACCCTGCGTCCTCCCGACATGCTGCCGATGTATCTTGAAGGTGTGTTGCTGCTTTGCGGCGGAGGCATTGTCATATACCTGGCACTATTCGGACTCTATCGTTCCGTCGGGCCGCTTATTTTCGATTCGCCTGCAATCAATAGCATCGCAAGCACAATCTATACACGCCGCTCGCTTGCGCGAGGTCCGCGGATCGTCGCAATAGGAGGTGGCACCGGACTGTCCGTGCTGCTGCGCGGCTTGAAGGCATACACCGACAACCTGACCGCAATAGTAACGGTGGGAGACGATGGCGGCAGCTCGGGACGGCTAAGAGAAGAACTGGGTGTGTTGCCTCCCGGAGATTTCCGCAACTGCCTGGTCGCCATGTCCGATGACGAATCTCTTGTCGGCGAACTGTTTCAGTATCGATTCGAACAGGGTGGATGCCTTAGAGGACACAGCTTTGGCAATCTGTTTATCGCTGCGATGACCGAAGTCACGGACAGCTTCGACGAGGCGCTAGTGGAGTCAAGCAAGGTGCTCGCGGTGCATGGCAGGATTGTTCCCGCTACTATGGCTAACCTTCACCTTTCCGTGGAGTTGAGGGACGGAAAGGTTATTCACGGTGAGTCGAATGTATCCGAGGCGCGTGCCGGCATTGCTCGCCTGATGATAGACCCGCCGGATGCCGTTGCTCACCCTATGGCGGTCGAAGCGCTGCGCGAGGCGCAGCTAATTGTCATCGGCCCCGGTAGCCTCTACACAAGCATACTTCCCAATCTGATGGTCGAGGGAATCACGGACGCCATTCACTCCTCTGCGGCGACAAAGGTATATGTTTCCAACATCGCCACGCAGCAAGGTGAAACCGAAGGCTATTCGGTTTCGGACCATTACGACGCGCTGACCGAACACACGTTTGCGGGCATCGTGGACAACGTAATCGCCAACGACAGGCTGAGGGAACTGGGATCCGACTTCTATGGCACGCCGGTATGCTACAACGGTGAGCCGGTGAACGGCGCGCGACTCCACCTTGAAGACCTCACGGATTCTTCCTATCCGGTCAGGCACGACTCGGAAAGGCTGGCGAGGGCAATTATGGACGTGTATCATGAGAGCCACAAGCCAAAATCGCTCATCAGGCTGGCAATGAATTAAGACAACTTCAGAAATCCATTCCCCCTCGATGGGGGAAGGTTAAAGCCTGTATTTACCGTGTCTGAGCGGATAAGAAGGGACGCAATGGCCTGGTTAAGCATAGTAAACATAATACAGATTGCAATATCAGTCATACTGGTCGTGATAATCCTCGTACAGGTTAGAGGACAAGGCACGGGCCTGTTCGGAGCGGCGGAAGGTTCGTTCCGCACGAGGCGCGGAATCGAGCGGGTGCTCTTTCAATTCACGATCTTCATGGTCGTTGTCTTCATTGCCGTGTCAATCCTGAGCGTTCGGTTCACGTAATAGCATCCGCGTAGCTCGCCCCGCGCTGCCGTGCAGTTCGCGATGAGCCTGTTGAACCATGTGAGAGCTGTCTGGCGAACACTGACCGACTCGATATTCTCAGCGAATGTTGGTGTCCATATTCATTATTCCCGCGCCGTCCCTTCGTCATTCCCGCGAAAGGGGGAATCCAGAAATTCGGTGTCAATCTGGCCCTGAAAACACCCCTCTGCATTTCCACCGATGTCAAGACGATTTCACAAATCTCTGACGTCGTCATTCCCATTCTCGTCTCTGTAATTCTGAACGCAGCGCCCCACCTACTGTCATCCTGACAGCCGCCGCTCCTCCACCATGTCATTCTGAAGGCAGCAGCTCCCACCCACTGTCATTCTGAAGGCAGCAACTCTCACCTACTGTCATTCTGAACGCAGCGCAGCGGAGTGAAGAATCTAAAATCCTTGCCCGCAAACCTGTTTCGGATTTCAGATTACTCGCTTCACTCGAAATGACAGGAATAAATTGCATTTGTGAAGTCGCCTCAACGCCAATCTACCCTTGACAGCCCGAACATTCGTGCCCATAATAGAACATAAGATTGAATCTCAAGCCTAACAGCCGGGAACTGGCAGCTATCGCCCATGAACGACGCAACCAGAAAACTCCTGAACCTACCGCTCACCATCGACCCGTATATCATGCCCATAATCGAGCGGAAAGAGAAACTCGCGTCCGAAAACCAAGAGCAGGACGAGCGAGACGAGCAGGACGAACAACCCGACATCTCAGACATCATCCGCGAAGAGACCCAACACGGCAGAACAGTCGTCCGGTTCCTCGTATCCGCAATGCAAGGCGAAATAGACGACTTCAAGCCCTGCCACAGGCTGGACGCTGCCCGGCAACTCATCAAGTTCGGCTACGACCCCGCTCAGTCGTTCCTCGACGCGTTTATGAGCATCCAGGGTCCTCCGCCCGCAGCGGCCATGCGACCGCGACTACAACCCGAAGCACAGCAGGAACTCCACCCCGATCTTGCCCGCGTCATCGCGGAAGAAACCCAAAACGGCAGAATCGCCGTCCGCTTCCTCGTCGAGGTCATGCTCGGCGAACGCCCGGAATTCAAGCCCCGCCACCGCATCAACTCAGCCAGGGAACTGCTGCGGCTGGGCTTTCCCGCACAAGTGGACACCCAGACCGAGCCGCAGCCCGGCTCTGAAATGAAAGACGATTCATACTACACCCTGGCAGACGGCAGAAAGGTGTACTACGAAGGCCATAACCCGACCTGCGACTGCCGCAGCAGGCTGACCGACTGCTACGGTATCCCATCCAAGCACATCGACCTTGAACCTCAGGACATCAAGGGCAGGGCAGAGCGCGCCGCATTCGACGAAGCCTTCCCCGATTATGTCCCACCCACCGACGCAGAAATACGCCGCATTGTAGCCGAGCGCGCCCGTTACAAGAACCCGAACGCTCCTCGGCTGCACGACATTCCCTTGCCGTTCATGAGGGACGAAGCCCGAAAACTCTTCGACCGCGACCGCCGCGAAGAATCCGGCGAAAAGTACAGCCGTCCCCGCCCGGAACTCCCGTCCGACAACCGGCAACCTCCTCCCACTTGAATGTAGGGGCGACCGGCCGGTCGCCCCTCGCACAACGTCAATCCGCCAAGCCCACTTTCTAGGAACAAGGTTCTGTTGACATTTTGGGTATTCAGCTCGTCATTCCCGCGAAGGCGGGAATCCAGAGGGGTGAGGCGTGCAAGTGCGTCCTGGATGCAACGACTTACAGTGCCAAATTACAGCAAACCGCTTTCAAATTCAGAATGCCAAAACACCCAAGTCAATTCGATCTGAAACGCCACTCAGTGCCGCTGCCGGAGTCTTCTAGGCTCACGCCTCTCTCGGCGAGCTCATCGCGTATCTTGTCGGCAAGTGCAAACTGCCTTGCAGCGCGCAACTCTGTGCGTATCTCAACGAGGAGGTCAACAAACGGGCCTATGTCTCCGCTCGCGTCTGAGTCGGGCTGGTTGAGGTCTATGCCAAGCACTCCGACCAGTTTCAGCAGTGTCGCCTGGGCCTCAGACACATCCAAGCTCTGTTCAGATGCTCGGTTGATCTCCCTGGACAGGTCGAAAATGGCTGCCAGTGCCCTTGGTGTGTTGAAGTCGTCGTCCATCGCCTCGACGAATGTCCGCTTGAATTTGGACGCGTCCAGGGGTTCTCCGCCAGCCTGCTGACCGTCAGAGTAAGCCGCGTTTCTGATGCGTTCTATCGCCCGTTCCTGTGCCGTGATGTTCTGGTCGCTGAACACAAGGGGATTGCGGTAGTGCGAGCTGAGGAAAAACAGACGAAGTGCGGGAGGGGAAAAGCGGTCGAGAGCCTCGCCAACCGTTATTACGTTGCCGATGGACTTGCTCATCTTGTCTTCGTTAATGCTCAGCAGTCCGTTGTGCAGCCAGAATCGCGCGAACGGCTTCTGCTGGCTGAAGGACTCGCTCTGGGCGATTTCGTTCTCGTGGTGTGGGAACACGAGGTCCTGCCCGCCACCGTGGATATCAACGCCTTCTTCGAGATACCGCATCGACATCGCGCTGCATTCAATGTGCCAGCCAGGCCGTCCGGCCCCCCAGGGACTGTCCCATGCCGGCTCCCCCGGCTTCTGCGACTTCCACAGCGCAAAGTCTCGTGGGTCTTCTTTCGACTCGTCCACCTCAACTCGCGCGCCCGCCAGCAGGTCTTCCGCGCTCCGACGACTGAGCTTCCCATAGTCGTCGCTGCGGCTCACTCGGAAATAGACATCTCCATTCACATTGTAGGCGTAGCCCTGGCTTTCCAGGGACTCAATCATCTTGACGATGGCAGAAATCTCGGTTGTCGCTCTCGGATAAGTGTGAGCGCGCAGGACATTGAGAGCATCCATCTCTTCCAGATATTGACGAATGTTGGTCTCGGAGAGTTCATCCGTCGAGATGCCGATCTCGTTTGCTGCCTGAATTATCTTGTCGTCAACGTCAGTAAAGTTCTGGATGTGCGTGACAGAAAAGCCCTTGTATTCGAAGTACCGTCTTACCACATCGAAGACAACGGACATCATAGCGTGTCCAATGTGGGAAGGAGCGTAAGGTGTGATGCCGCAAACGTACATGCGAACTTTGCCGTCAGGAGTTGTGAATTCCTCCTTCTGGCCGGAGAGGGTATTGTAGAGTTTCATGCTATCCGTTCGATGGTTGCTATCGCCAGGGTGCCGATTCCTTCGCCGCGCCCTATGAATCCTAAGCCGTCCGTTGTAGTCGCCTTGACATTAACACTGTCTGTGGAGAGGTTCAGGCCATTGGAAAGTGAATTCCTGATGCAACTCATGTATGGCTTCAGAATTGGGCGCTCGGCGAGTATTGTAGCATCAACGAAAGTAACGCGCCAACGATTGCGCCTGAGAAGGACGAGGGTGTCTGACAGCAATTCTCCGCTCGCGATGCCCTTATGTCTGTCATCTCCGGGAGGGAAGTGGGTTCCAATGTCTCCCAGCGCGGCCGCCCCCAGCATCGCGTCGATAACGGCGTGTATCAACCCATCTCCGTCGCTGTGCCCCGCGAGTCCGCGCTCGTAAGGGATGGTCACCCCACCCAGTACAAGGGGGCGTCCTGCGACCAGGGGATGAACGTCAAACCCGATTCCCGACCGTGTTGTCACTCTATGTTGCTCGAACTCTTGCAATTCATACGGTTGATAATCGCGTTAGCGATGGTCAGGTCTTCAGGTGTGGTCACCTTGATGTTGTAGTAAGAGCCTAGGAACAGTTGAACTGCGTGTCCAATCGCTTCGACCATAGAGGCGTCGTCCGTGACCGTCTCGGTTACGCGGCGGTGCGCCTCTTCCAGCAGGGATGTCCTGAATACCTGAGGAGTCTGAATTGCCCACAACCTGTCGCGTGGTATCGTCCGCGTTACCACGCCGTCGCCGTCCGATGCTTTGATCGTGTCTTTCACGGGTACGGCAGCGATCGCAGCTCCGCTCCGTAGAGCCGTCGCTATTCCCCTGTCAACCAGTTCGCCGCTAATGAAGGGGCGCGCCCCATCGTGAACCACAACGAGCTCGCATTCTTTGAGAGTTTTCAAGCCCTGAAGTACCGAGTCCTGCCTGCGTTCGCCGCCCTCGCAGACTCTTACACTTCCCTGATATCCTTGAGTGCCAATCAACTCTTCCGCGCGCTCAAAGTTGCTCCTCGAAGTTACTAATATGACGTCCACAACTGACGGATGGGATTGAAGTGCTAAAATGCTATGCCAAACAATTGGAATGCCATCGAGCGGATGGAAGATCTTGTCAATTCCCTGCATCCGGCGGCTCTCACCCGCCGCGACAATCACGGCTCCGACCGATGTGGCTGCGGAGCTACATAGTGCCTCGTTGACTTTGCTCATCGATGGTATCCTAGTATTGGAAGGTACTCGGTAAGAATAGCACTCCAAATGTTATGAAGTCTATCCTGCCCAATCTTAAGGAGTCTCCTCGCTTTAACAAGGCGTGTGTAGTCATCCTCTCAGTTGGATTGACGGCTTTCATTTTGTCATGGACGCCGCAGGTCAGGGCAACCGCTCGGGCGATTGGTTTCGTGGCGCAGGTACTCCCGACGGTCCCAATAAAGCCTGCGGAATGGTTCACTGGGACGCCGGAACGAATTGAGATAACCTATCCGCTGGATGACGGCAGCACCGGAATCGCCGACCTGTACGTCCCTGCCGGAGGCGGTAAGCATAGCGCGATTCTCTTCTTTCTCGGCGTCAACCCTGCAGGTAAGGACGACGAGCGCGTCGTGAATCTTGGAAAAGCCGTCGCGCGAACCGGCATAGCCGTGATGATTCCCTGGTCTGAGCGCATGGCGCAGAGGCGCGTCACTGAACAGGAAGTCGATGACCTTGTAAGTGGATTTGAACATCTTCGCTCGCTCGACATGGTGAATAGCGAACAGGTCGGAATGGCTGGCTTTTGCGTCGGTGCATCTCTTACGACGGTGGCGGCGCAGGACGAACGCATAAGGGATGATGTCAAAGTAGTTAACTCATTCGCAGGTTACTACGAAGCCAAAGATCTGATTGCATCCGTCGCCGCGGGGCGCCGATTCTATGATGGAGAATCCAGTCCGTGGAAGCCGGACAAGCTCAGCGTTGAGGTGGTTCGGACTCATCTGCTCGAATCGGTGCCTAGTATCGAGGAGCGCGAATTGGTCGAAATCGCCGTCGAGGATAGCGTGGCTTTGCCGGATGGCCTCTCATCCGATGCTCAGCTTGTCTATGACATCCTGCAGGCGTCTGATCTCGATGAGGTGCAAAGACTGATCGCCCAGCTCCCGCATGACTCACTTGACACCCTGGGTCGAATATCCCCGAGCACGAACATCGATGACCTACGGGCAAAGTTGCTCGTCATGCACGACCGTCAAGACAACCTAGTACCTTCAGAGGAATCCCGCCGCCTCACGGACGCGGTGCGATCTCGCGGGGACGTTCACTATACTGAGTTTTCCTTCTTCGAGCATCTCGACCCATCTGCCAGGGTCGGCTACCTTGAACTTGGTAGAGAGGGCGCGAAACTGTTTATGCACATCTACAGAATCATGCGGGAACTTGACTGACGAGAGAATGCGCCGACTTGGGCCGACCTTCTTGTGACATTGCTGTCCGGTGTGAGGGAATACTGTGAAGCATGTTAGTATAGACTCATACACCGCAGGCTACGGAGATTGTCGTCGTTATGGGCAGAAACTACTGGATGATCTCGACAACCTTGGATGACTTTCTGGTCACTAAGGATAGGGGATACAGCATATTCGGAATGGGGTCAAAGTACCGCCGCAGAGCACAGCGAATGCAACCCGACGACCGAATGCTGCTGTACGTTAAACAACTTCGCAAGTGGACCGGAGTGGTAAGTGTCACCTCGGAATATTTCGAGGATCGGACACCTATTTGGAATGTTGGAACGCGCGGCGAGAATTATCCGTATCGGGTTAGAATCAAGCCGGAGATCGTGCTCCGAGAGGAAGACTACATAGACGCACTGCTGCTTGCGCCTCGGATGGAGTATGTCAAGCGCTGGCTGCCCGAAACATGGCCGCTCGCATTCTTCGACTCCCTGCATCTCATTCCGCAGAAAGACTTCAGTCTCATCGAAGGTGAAATGAGGCGCATCATTGCAAAGAACAGCAGGCGCCACAGTCGTCGCAGGTCTCATTCCCGAACCAATGGTGCGCCAGCCGGTGTGCTTCCTGACGAGGTGGTAGATCTTGGTGATGTGGCTACCGTCCCATCTGAGCTTGAACAAGCAGGCGGCGGACCAGGAGTTGAATAATCCGTGCACCTAGTCCGCGATGGACTCCGCGGGCTGTTCAACGAGGAAATTCTCGTCATAGAGTTCGCTCAGGCGTTCCAGGAACTCCTGCGGGACGTCTTCCGTATCGGACGCTGCTGCAAATTCCCTTAGTTGCGGCAAGTTGGTTACGTTCGGAAGCACAGAAGCGACCATGCCGCCTGATAGCGCAAACTTGATGGCGATCTGTCCAATTGTGGCGTCGAGGTTCTCGGTCAGGAAGTCCAGCTGGGCAATCTTGGCGAGTGAGGAGTTCAGCCACTCTTGCCTGCGATGGCTTCGATGGTCGCTTGCGTCGAACACAGTGTCCTTTGTATAGGTCCCATCAAGCATGCCGGAGGCGTGGGGCACTCGCGTTATTAGCCCTGTGTGTTGCTCTTCGGCGAGCGGAAACCATGCACGCGCAGGATCCTGTTCGAGGATGCTGTAAATGATCTGCATCGCCTGAGCTTCGCGGTATTGTATGGCGGCAATACCTTCCTCTTCCCAACCGATGTCCGGACCTATGGCAAACCCATAGTGCAGAATCTTGCCTTCTTTCACAAGCTCATCCAGCGTGTCGAAAAGCTCATCATCCTCAATGGCATCCCTTTTGGGGTTGTGGAGCTGATAGAGGTCGATGTAGTCGGTATCCAAGCGCCGCAAACTCTGTTCGCAGGCGTAGCGCACAAATCCGGGTGTCCACTTCTGCGGCCGTTCCTGGTGCCCTTCGCGGACAACATGAGTGTAAAAGTCATATCCGAATTTGGTTCCTATTACGACGTTGTGGCGTTCCGTCTTCAGGGCCTTCGCAAGGATTTCCTCTCCGTAGCCCTCGCCGTAGGTGTCACCCGTATCGAAGAAGTTGACACCAAGATCGTATGCCTGCCTTAGCAAGTTGATGCCTTGGGGTTCTTCGATCTTGCCCCACCAACTTGTGCCCACCGTCCAAACGCCAAAGCCCACTTCGGATAAGTTAAGGTCAGTTTTTCCAAGCTGTCTGTATTTCAACGATAATTGCCTCTGTTAATAGGGATTCAACTTGGCGAGATGGATCCAGAAACATCGCCAATGCCATTCCAAAACGTTACGTGACTGCTGCCATTGAATCCAGCGCCCGCCGGATAACATTGGCCTGCGCCTCATACTCCTCATCGCCCAGCACGGGCGTCATTTGGCCCAGCTGAACTTCTCGTTCTAATTCCACCCACGACTTGCAGCCGCCATACTCGTCAAGAACGCGGAGAGGCTGCGGGCGCTCCATCGAGTACATACGCAGCAGGGCGATAGTTAAGGGTTGCTTTGGGCGCCAACTGAGGCGCTTACTAGCGTAGTCGGACGTCCAGATGTGGTAGGGTGCGATGTTGTCCAGCACATCCTGTTCGCTGACCTCAAACTTATCCGTCACTTTGCACCAGTAACTGAACTCGATAAGTTTGGGATTCTCGCTTTCTATCAGAGTATGCTCCAGGTCGAGGTGACTTGTAGTCTGGACAAGTTCGCGCCGTTGATGCTCGTAGGTGGGATATAGAAGAAACTCAGCATGTACAACGCGGAATTCCTTGTCCGTCCTGTGTATCCCTCCCTTTCTCAGTATGAGGATCTGCTCTCCTTTGGACAGGGCTTTTACCGCGACCGCCCACTCTTTCAGCGCGAGCGATGAAGTTGTTGGCAAGGACATTTCGAGTAGCACCTCTCTAGGAAGTTACCGATTGTGAGGGACTATTATAGCGCAACGCGAGTGGCTGAGATAAGAAGGTGCGTATCTAGGTCAGCAGTTTAGGCTTCGGCGCCATCAGCGACAATTGCGGCTAGCTCTGAGTCTAGACCGAATGTTGATTTGTCCGTGCGCAGAAAATCAAGGAATGCGTTCTGAGCCGCAGATAGATACTTGTCGTCACGATAGAATACCGAGAGTTGCCGATTGCAATCCCACCGGTTCACCTCGAGTACCTGAATAAGTCCTGCGGCAACGTCCGGCGTGATTGCGAATTCGGAGAGGATTCCCAGTCCAAGGCCGGCAGCGACAGCGCGCTTTATGGCCTCGTTACTGCCGAGTTCCATGGTTACGCGAGGCTCCACCCTGCGTGCGCTAAAGAGGTCCTCGGCGGTCTTCCGGGTAGCGGACCCAGGCTCCCGCATGATGAAGTCGTACTTTCTCAGATCTCTCATGTTGACTTCATCCTGCTGGGCAAGGGGATGGCTCGGAGCCGCAATCACCACAATCCTGTCCAGCACATAGGGAAAAGACGCGAGCCCCTTGAGATTCACCGGCGAACCGGCCATTCCCATATCAAGCTCATGGGCATAGATCTGGTCGATTACCGCTTGCGTATTCGCGATTGTTAAGGACACCTGTATTCCGGTGTGCCTCTGCCTAAACTTACCTATCAGCCAGGGCAGGATGTATTCGCCCGGCGTCGTTGACGAGCCAATCGTGAGTTTGCCGGAGTGCAAGCCCTGAATGTCCCGTACGACACTATGCATCTCATCGGCAAGGGCAAATATGCGCTGCGTGTAGCTGAAGACAGCCTCGCCTGTTTCCGTAAGCCGCAATTCTCGCCTCATTCGGTGAAGGAGAGAAGTCCCCAGGGAATTTTCAAGCTCACGCACCTGAATCGACACGGCGGGCTGACTGATGGAAAGTTCCTGCGCTGCTTTTGAGAAGCTTTGCAGTCTCGCCACCATGTAGAAAATGAAGAGTTGGTGAAAGTTGGTCGTATTCATAAGGCAAAGGTTATAATTTTTATAAGCCCCTGTGTACACGATTATACACGAAATTGAGACTGAGCGCACCGAGACTCAGGAAATAGGATTCAGGTCGATTCTATTTTATGCCACCCATCCTAATAATTCTGGCCTTTGGAATAAAAGTATTCACCCGATAGGTAATGTACCATAAAGTTCGCCAAAATGCTGAGACAATGGAGAGGCTACGGTTCTGCCTGTCTGATAAAATGCGTTAACTCCTTCGCCGGCCATCTTGGATCTAGGCGGATGGCCGACTGTCGAAAGCTCCTGCTGAACGAATAGAGTGTAAACCATGCTTTACAGAGCGCTCCGAGCAGCCCTGCTTAACGGTAGCCTGTATAGGGAACTGTCCGATGAACCACAAGAGATCTTCTATGCGCTTGGAATCGTTGTGATATCAGGGCTGGCACTCGGTCTGGGTCTGCAGACACAGCCGCCGATTACGCTAGAAGGTTCTCCTCCCTGGCTGGTTGTTCTGTTTTCTGCATACACGCGCCTCGCAGGTTGGTTTATGTGGGCGGGCATCGTGTTCATAGTTGGCACAAAGCTTCTGGGTGGAAAGGCTGGATTTCGCGAATTGCTCAGGAGCTTGGGTCTGACTTTCGGTCCCGGGGTACTTGCTGTCTTTGCCGGCATTCCGGTAGTAGGCATATTCTTTTTGTCATTTTCGGCATTGTGGTTGTTTCCAGCAGGAATGGTAGCCATTCGTGAGACGCAGCAATTCGATTGGGTGAGAGCTTTCATATGCGCTGCCCTAGGCTGGCTTGCCAGTATATTCGGATTGATGGTTCTGTTTCTACCCATACAGCCGAGCGCGTAGCCTCAAGGTTCACGAGCTTATGTATTTCTGGACAATCTCCCATCGCTTACCAAGCAGAGAGCGGATATTGTTCGATGTGACTGTCTCCACTTCTTCGACTGGCATATCCTGCAACTGAGCCAGTCGCTCGGCGATGACGCGAGTGTGGCGCGGCTCGGTCCAGTTCTCTCGCTTTGTCTTGAACGGCTGTGGCGCGGCGTCGGTTTCGAGGACGATATGTTCAATCGGTACCGCGGCTGCGACTTCCTGCAAGTAAGTGAAGCGCAGCAGTGGGCGCGCCAGGGATATGTAGAAGCCGAGGTCGATTGCGCGCTTTGCGGTGTCGAGGTCTCCCTGAAAGTAGTGCATCACGCCGCCGACCTCGTAGGCGCGCTCTTCTCGAAGCAAGCGAAAAACCTCATCGTGTGCCTCGCGGCTGTGGAAGACAATGGGATAACCCAATTCACGGGCGAGCCTGATTTGCTCGCGAAACGCCGTGTATTGGATTGATCTGTCAGGAGCGCCTTTCATAAAGTCCAGCCCGATTTCGCTGATGACAAGCACCTTCTCATTTGAAACCGCAAGCCTGTTGAGATGGGCATATGTCTCGTCGTCGAACGACTCTCTGATGTCCATTGGGTGTATTCCGACGCCGGAAAAGAAGTCCGCAAACTTCGATGACAATTCGATAGACCGCTCTGATGAAGGGAGGGTTGTGCCAGCGGAGATTACGAACGCAACTCCGACGCTCCGACCTCGCTGCAGCACTTCCGAAACTTCGCTGTCGGTGTAAGAATCTAAGTGAACGTGGCAGTCGATGAGCATATTGTCACTTATTTCTGTCCGTGTAATGTGTTAGCCTCACAGAGAGCATTATACAGAACCTCTTTCCCAAGGAGACGCCCTTTTGCCGACCGATGCGAGTGAAGTTTGAAATATCACTTAAGTGTCCTGATATGGATTCTGCTGCTGTTGCTCGTCGCCTCGACGGCTGCCTGCTCGGATGAAAGCGCCGAGCCGCCGCTCTCCTCAACGCTGCCACCGTCCACAGCGGAGCCTACTTCAACCCCCGAGAGCACGCCTGCTCCAGCTCTCCAAGTTGCCGCTGTGCCAATCGAGCCTCAGCCCGCACGTCCCCTAAGTCCTACTGCCACGGCAGCTCCTTCGAAGACAGAGGAGGATACTGCGACCACCACCTCTCAGGCTGCAGTCCCCACCACTACACCTGCGCCTGCCATAACATCACAGCCCGAGGATACCAGGCGGGGGAGCACGCTAAGTCTTGTGAGCCGTCAAGTCGTGCCTCACCTGGACGTGCACAGTGATGTGTCCTCCGCATTGGCTGCCTGGGGTCCTGGAATTGTGTATAGCAGGATGATGCGATTCAGAGATGGCGGCGATGTCGAATTGCCGAGTCTCGCAGTACAGTGCGAGGTATGCAGTAGCTGGGAAATGACCGACGGCATTACCTTCGAGTTCAGGCTGCGCGGTGATGTGATGTGGCAGAATCTCATCCCTGTCAACGGCAGAAGACTTTTGGCGTCGGACATTGCTCACAGCTACGAACGTCAGCGATCTGAAGGCATGCCCAATGGCATCCTGCTTCACATGATTGACGCAGTGGAATCATCAGCCGAAGACAGGCTACGCATCACACTGCTGGCTCCGGACGCCGATTTTATGGTAGCTCTTGCCGATGGGCATTCGAAGATAGTGGCGCGGGAGGCGGTTGAGATTAATGGCGACTTAAGCGTCGGGCCAACGATCGGGACTGGGGCGTGGGCGCTTGAGGATACCCGGGAGGATATGACATTCACGCTTCAACGTAATGAAGATTACTTTCTGCAAGATGCGCCTCTGCTTGACCGAATACGCATTCACACGATTACGGATGAGGAGACTGCTTACGCGGCATTCAGGGTGAACAATGTGGATGTGCACCGACTTCTGCCTGAGCAGTGGGCGGAATTCAGGCAGCAGAAGCCGGACGCGACGATGCTGCCATTCAAGGAGATAGGCGTTGGCTTGGAGGTGGCGTTCAATGCCGCTCAAGCGCCGTTTGGCGAATTGAATGTGAGACGCGCGGCAATGCTCTCGATGCGGCCGAACCGCGCCATCGATGAAATCTGGCAAGGGGCGGCGTACCTTACGCAAGGCGTGCCGCTGGCGAGTGCGGGCTGGCAACTGGATGGGGAGCAACTGGAAGGATTTTTTGGCGATCCTCCGCGAGCGACGGCACTGCTCTCCGAAGCGGTTGGGTCGCTGCCGGTGCCTGTCGTGATCAGGGCGGGGGATTTCGGTGAGGAATACAGGGCGCATGCGGAGCGCATAGCCGGAGAAATGCAGAGTGTGGGCTTCGACCCTGAGTTGCAGTTTGCGGACAGAAGGAGGTTCGGCGAGGAGGTCTGGCTGGGGGGCGAATACCAGATGTTCGTGGGGCCGACGGCACCGGTGGCTTCGCCGAACGCGTATATGCTGGCGGTGCTGCACAGCGAGGGAGCGTGGAATACGACGGGGCATGAAGATGAGGCGCTGGACGCGCTGATCCTAGCGCAGGCGGGGGAGTATGACCCGGAAGAGCGGCAGCGACTGGTGCTGGGGGTGCAGCGAACTGCCCTGGAGAAGGCATACCGATTCATGCCGGCGGCTGCGGTCTCGCTATGGGCCTGGTGGCCGCATGTCAAGGGGCTGGAGCCGAACTTCGCGGGATCGGAGTATTCGCACTGGGAGCGGGTGTGGATCGAAGAATAGCGCGGCCCGCAGCTATGCGTCGGGCTCGTCGCCGCCGGGGTTCTGGCTTCGGAGGAAGTTTTCGAGCTCTTCGACCATGGTTTCCGGGCTGGGAATTTCTTCGGTCGCGGTGCGGGCTTCGTCGTAGCGGCGTTCGAGGCGGCGGACGTAGCTGCTGACGTCAGGCTGCTTGGCGATAACCTTGTCAACTTCTTCCTGGTAGGCGTTGCCGGCGATGTACAACTCTTCAAGGTCCACGTCGATGTCTATGAGGCTGCGAAGGCGGGTCAGGAGAGCGTGGCTGACCTTTGGGTCGGGGGATGTGTTGACGTAGTGGGGGCAGTGACCCCAGATGCTCGCCTGCGCCAGTCCAAGCTTCGTGCAGCCGTCGGCGAAGGCGGTGTGGATGCCGGTGGGCCCCTGATATCCGGAGTTCTTGATGCCAAGCCATTCGGCTTTCTGAGTGAGTTCTACGGAGCTTGCCCTGCCTGTGACACGGGGTTCGCGGGTGTGGGGCACGGCGTCGAGCAGAGCGCCGAGGGAGACGATGAGCTTGACTTCGTGGCGCTCGGCGATGGTTGTCAGGATGTTGGAGTAGGTGCGCCACTTGAGGTTCGGCTCGGTGCCGACGAATAGGAGAAGGGAGCGGGACTCGTCGTCGGGCGAGTAGTAGTAGAAGTCGTTCTGGGGCCAGCGAGTTACGCGCTCGCCGCGGCGATTGACGCGGGAGTGGGGCCTGACGTGGGTGAAGTCGTAGAACTCTTCCGGGTCGATCTCGGCGAACTTTTTCGCGCGGAGCTTGCGGACGAGGAAGCGCATAGCCCTGGTTGCGGCTTCGGCGGCGTCAGGCCAGCCCGCAAATGCGACCAGCATCGTGGGCAGATTACCCTGCGGCACTTCGTGTTCTATAAGGCCATCCATTGGGAGAGTCCTATCCGGGGATGGCTTCATTTTACAACAATGTCAGGGGTGTGCCAAACGGAAGGCGAGGCGATCAGCGGATAGCCACAAGAGGCACAAAGGGGCACAAATGGCCTAGGGGCTGCGGATGGTGGGCATTTTGAGGGTGCCGGCGAGAGGGTTGGGTCGCAGGGGGACGCCTTCGGCTGCGGCGAGTTCCTTCAGACTCGCGAGGGCGGCTTCGTGTGCCTTCCAGTCTTCGGGGGTAGGCTGCTTGATTGTGATTTCGCCTTCTTCGTATTCGCTGGACTCGATGCAGTTCTGGTAATCGAAGATTGCTTGTTTGACGGGATCCAAGGGTTCGTAGTAGCAGTCGGGTTTGTCGTCGGGAATTGACATCGATGTACAGGATGGGGAGGATTGCCCCTCGCCCTGCCCCGCTGGATTCCCGCCTGCGCGGGAATGACGATTGGGGATGGCTTCGCTGTTCCGGGATGGGCTTGTTGCAGAAGTGTTTCCCCTCACCCTAGCCCTCTCCCGCGGGGAGAGGGGACTTTCTTCGACGGGGGAGACTGCTTCAAAGTCTTCGGCTTCGAGGTCTTCGTGTTCGCGAATTGATTGGGCTATGGCTTGGTAGTCTTCGTTGTCGTATTGGTCGTAGTCGTCTAGCGTAACGGGGAGGCCGGCTAGATGCTTTTTCTGGGCTACACTGAGACGCGTGGACTGCTGGTCTCGCCAGTAGTCTTGGAGCATCTCGGGGGTGATTGCGTCGTAGTTGGTGTCCCAGCCGCGACGGAGGAGTTCCTGTGCTGCTGACATGCGGTGGCCCCAGGTGTAGGGTTCGTCAGGATTGGCGTCTTCTATGACGTCGAGGAGGAAGCGGACGGCGTCGGTGCCGTGCTCGCTGTACTCGCGCATTCGCTTGGCTAGGTCGGTGTGCAGGGTGTCGTAGTCGTTGGTGTCGTGACTGTTGTCATCGCTGTCGTCAACGACGAGCTTGCGCTTTCTGCCGAAGTGTCCGAAGCCTCGGCGCAGGATTTCTCTTGCGGCTGCCATGCGGTCAACGTGGCGGATGCGGAGTTTCTTGGGGGTGTAGGGCTTGTCGCGCCGGGTCATCACATCTGACAGGAACTCTGCGATGGTGTGGCCGTCGGCGGTTTCCTGCCTGATGAGATGGGCGATGTCGTAGTTGAGGATGTCGAAGGAGTTGACAGTTTTCAGTTTTGAGTTATCAGCGTCCCCGCCCTGCCTCGCTGGATTCCCGTTTTCGCGGGAATGACGAGTTGGATGGGCTGCGAGTTCTTCGGGTGTGGGGATTAGGCCCCAGAATTGGGATTGTTCTTCATTGGAGAAGCCGAAGCGTATGAGGTGCTTTGTGGCTTCTAGCCGGTGGCAGGGTTTGACGCCGGGCGTTTTGCCCTGCACGGTGTCAACCAGGAAGCGCGCAACTACTTCACCGTCGTTGGTGAGGTTGCGGATGTGTTGTTGGAGTCTGCTCTTGATGCACATGGGCTTGAGTTTCCAGTCATGAGTTTTCAGTCAACAGTCTTGATCAATCGATTTAATGGCCACAAAAGACACAAAGGGCACAGAATGTCTTGATCTGCGCCCTATGGCGAATGTATGTTCCATGCCTTGACATCTATGATACGCACGTATGTTTGGGATGTCAAGAGGAAGACTTTGCCGGTTCGGCGGTGGCTTGTGGGGCGAACTGTTCGTCGTAGAGACGTTTGTACAGGTCGCACCTTGATAGAAGCTCCTCGTGAGTGCCGGAGTCGATTAGCTTGCCTTCGTCCATGACTATGATGGAGTCGGCGTTGAGGACGGTGGAGAGGCGATGGGCGATGACTATTGTGGTGGCGTTCCTGAACAGTGTGCTGTCGAGGGCGTCCTTGATTGCGCGCTCGGTGATGGAATCCAGCGATGAAGTGGGTTCGTCCAGAATCACAATGCGGGGTTGCTTGAGGATGACCCTAGCGATGGCGAGTCGCTGCCTTTCGCCGCCGGAGAGCCTGTATCCGTATTCGCCGACAATGGTGTCGTATCCGTCGGGAAGCGCCACGAGGAAATCGTGAAGCTGGGCGGCTTTGCAAGCTGCTGTCATTTCCGATTTGGAAGCGTTGGGGTTCGAGATGAGCAGATTTTCCCTGACAGACGTGTTATGGACTGCGCTGTCCTGGGGAACGAGGCTCAGGTGCTCCCTGAGGGACGCTATTTTGACGGAACGCATATCGTGACCATCTAACTTCACGCTGCCGTCTGTCGGGTCGTAAAGCCGCAGAATGAGATGCGTCAACGTGGTCTTGCCGGCACCGCTTCTGCCAACGATGGCAGTCATCTTGCCTGGGAGGAAATCGAAAGACAGACCAGAAATGATTGGTCTGCCTGTCCGGTAGTCCACCGAGACGTTCGTCACGGAGACATGGCCGTTGACAGTCGGAAGCTCAATTGCGTCAGGAGCGTCGCGAATTTCCGGTTCCAAGTCGATCCACTCAAAGATTCTTCTGAGGTGCACGACTGACCCCGCCAGATCAACCTGAATGGATGCTAAACTGCCAACGGGACCAGCGAGACGCGCCGACAGCGCAACGAAGGCGATGAGGACGCCGAGCGTAAGATCGCCGTCCATTACTCCGAAACCGCCGTAGAAGTACGCTATCGCAGCAGACAGGGTGACCAGGACCGCCCCCAGACTTGCCATGATGCTGTTAAACAGGCTCTCGCGGACGAACAGTTCACGAAGTTTTGCCGATACTTCGGAGAATCTGCTGATGTCGGCAGCGCGGTCGTAGCCTACGCCGTTGAGGAGGATGGAGCCATCTATATTCAAGCGGTCATGGACGAAAGAGGCATTGTCGTCAAACCAGCGGTCTATCGCCTCCCCGTTCCTTTCACGCCATCTGCTAACGACGAACCCGATTGCAAACATGACGGGCCAGATGCCCATAAGCAACAGCGTGAGTTTCCAGTGCCAGACGAACATGAAGCCGAGAGTCACGGTCAAGAGCAGAACCGATCCAATGAGTTCTACGAGGGCGGTTCTGAAGACCCACTGGAGAGCTCCAACATTGTTCCAGAGCCTGGAGTTGATCGCTCCACGGTCGTTGTGGATGAAGAACCTGTAGGACTGGGACTGAACGGAGTTGAACAGGTCGAATCTCAGATCCCGCACGAGACCGTGTCCTGCTCGATCGAGACAGAATGACTCCGCCAGGTCGAGCAGCAAAATCAGCAAGACCACACCGACTACCGCGAGAACCAGCTGCACAAGCAGGCTGGCGTCGCCGGTGGGGATAGCGCTGTCGATGATCACCTTGGTCAAGTAGGGAGGCAGCAGCCAGAGCAGGGAAACGCTCAGAGACGCGACCAGACCGACGGCAATCCAGCGCCAACGGGACTTCAGGTATGGTAGAAGTCTTCCCAGAGTGGCAATTGTAGATGGTGTGTGCGTAGGCAAAAGGATGAAACTCCTATCGTTGAGTTGCGGTAAGTGGTAACGGCGAACTGAGTAATGGTCATCGGTAATGCCTCCTTATGTTTTTTCATTGGCTTCGGCGGTCTAAGTACCGTGCTGAGTCAGTATAGTCCAAGTGGCTGTGGTTCGGGTGAGATGTACATTACATTTGGCGTGCTATAATCGCTTCGGCGCGCGTTCGGGCGCGCGAAATGCACAGGTATTGTAGCAAGGATTTGATCGAGGGGTGCCGCAGTTATGAGTGAGAACATTGTGGGGATTGCGATACCGGCGCCGGATGCGCGGTCGGTGATTGAGTCGGTGGTGGAGGCGGAGAGCGTGGGTGTGAAGGCTGCGTGGCTGACGTCGGGAGGAGACGCGGGGGATGCGCTGACGACTATGGCGGTTGCGGCTGCTCAGACGGAGAGCATCAAGCTGGGGACTTCGATAATGCAGACGTGGTCGCGGCATCCGATAACGGCGGCGCGGCAGGCGCAGACGATTGACGCGGTCGCGCCGGGAAGACTGCGGCTTGGCGTGGGGCCGGGGCATCTTCAGGCGATGCAGGAGACTTTCGGCGCGGGGTTCGAAGCTCCGCTGGGACATCTGACGGAGTATGTGAGGGTGCTGAAGGGGCTGCTGGAGACGGGGGAGATTGATTTTCAGGGGGAGCAGATCGTTGCCAAGGCGACTCTGCCCGCGCCTACACAGGTTGCGGTGATGGCGTCGGCGCTGAGGCCGCGGTCATTCGAGATGTGCGGCGCGGAGGGCATTGGCGCGATAAGCTGGGTGTGCCCGCATCCTTATGTGCGGGATACGGCGCTGCCCGCGATGAGTGCTGCCGCGGAGGGCGCGGGTGGGGAGAAGCCGCCGCTGGTGGTGCATGCTGCGGTGTGCGTGACGGATGACATCGCGGGCGCGCGGGATGCGGTGCGGGAGCAGCTTGGGTATTTCCCGTATATCCCGTTCTATGCGCGAATGTTCGCGGCGTCCGGGTTCCCGGGGTCGGAGGAGAGCGGCTGGACGGATGAGATGGTGGACTCGGTGCTGCTGGCGGGGGACGAGGAGACGGTTGCGCTGAAGATACGCGAGATGCAGGAGTGGGGAGCGGACGAGGTGCTGGGGAGCGTCGTGACGGTGGGGGATGATGCGGAGTCGAGGATGCGGACGATGCGGCTGCTTGCGGAGGTTTAATTTACATGGATAGACAGGATGGACAGGATGATTAAGATTGACAGGGTGCGGTTTGCGGAGGTGGTGGTATCGGAGGCTACGACGTGGACGTTCGTGGAGGTCTATGACGCGGATGGTGTGATTGGGCTTGCGGAGATTACATGCGGCGGCAATACGACGGAGGCAGTGCGGCTGACGGCGGAGTTCGTGGAGCGGCTGAAGGGGCGCGAGATTGCGAGCGAGGGTGATGTGGAGGGGATGCTTGGGCTTACGGCTGCGGACATGCAGACGAATATGGCGCTGGCGACTGCGATGAGCGGGCTGCGGACTGCGGTTAGCGAGCTGAGGGCGCGGGAGCGCGGTGTGACGCTGACGGAGGAGCTTGGGGGCGAGCGGCAGGAGAGCATCCTGCTGTACGCGAATATCAACCGGCACTTGCTGACGCGGGACAGGTCGCCTGCGTCGTTCGGCAGGGCGGCGGAGTACGCGGTGTCGCAGGGTTTCGGGATCGTGAAGTGCGCGCCGTTCGACGGGGTGGGTCCGCCTTCGACTCGCGAGAAGATTCTGGATGAGGCGGAGCTGGGGATCGAGCGGGTGGCTGCTGTGAGGGCTGCGGTCGGCGACGATGTTACGGTGCTGGTGGACTGCCACAGCAGGTTCGAGCGGCATACTGCGCCGCTAGTGGCGGAGCAGCTTGCGAAGTCGAGTATCGGGTGGTTCGAGGAGCCGGTGGAGCCGACGAATGATGCGGAGGGGCTGGCGGAGATTGCTGGCGAGGTTTCGATGATTACGGCGGGCGGCGAGTCGGGGTACGGGCGCGAGTTCTTCGGGTCGATTGTGGAGTGCGGGGCGCTGAACGTGGTGATGCCTGACGTGAAGCATTGCGGTGGACTCGCGGAGGCGCGCGCGTCGGGGCTGGCTGCGATGAAGGCTGGGGGCGATGTGTCGCTGCATAGTCCGACGGGGCCGGTGTCGCTGTTTGGGGGCGGGCATGCGACGGCTGCGATGCCGGGGGCGATTCACCTGGAGCACGCGGTGTACGAGGCGGACTGGCGGGCTGAGGTGGTGCTGCCATACGAGCGTGTGGAGGGTGGCAGACTGTGGATGCCGGAGGGCGCGGGTCTGGGAGCGGTGCTGAATGCGGAGGTTGTGGAGCGGTATGGGCGGTATTGGGAGCCGTAAATATCTGACTGGAGAGCGCTATGAACGTTGGGTTTATTGGGCTGGGGAATATCGGGAAGCCGATGGCGCTGAATGTTGTGGGCGCGGGGCATGTGACTAAGGTGCACGACATTCGGCGGGAGGCGGCGACGGACCTGCTGGAGGCAGGCGCGATGTGGGCGGAGACACCGGCTGATGCTGCGCGGGGGAGCGATGTGGTTATGGGTTCGCTGCCGGGGCCGCTGGAGGTGGAGGCGGTGGTGAGCGGGGAGCAGGGCGTGCTGGATGGGGCTGCGGAGGGGTCGGTGTACATCGACCTGGCGACGAACTCGCCGAGCATGGTGCGGAAGTTGCACGGGATATGCGCGGAGAGGGGTATCGAATATATTGACGCGCCTGTGAGCAAGGGGTCGGGGTCGGATTCGGCGGATCGAGGTGTGCTGACGGTGATGGCGGGAGGAGACCCGGATGTGATCGAGCGGGTAATGCCCGTGCTGGAGGCGATAGGTGACCCGGAGCTTATCTATCACTGCGGGCCCGTGGGGTCGGGGGCAATCGTGAAGCTGTGCAACAACCTTGTGGCGCACACGACGTTTAGCGTGGTGGCGGAGGCGCTTACGATTGGGCTGAAGGCGGGGGTGGAACTGGAGACGCTGGCGACGGTGATGGCGGCGGGGTCTGCGTCGAGTCCGAAGTTGCCGAGGTATGAGGCGGTGTTCGACCGGAATTTCGAGCCGGCGGGGCATGCGTTCGTGCGGTCGGACGCTAAGGATGTGCGGCTGGCGACGGAGCTTGCGCGGGAGGTGGACGTTCCGGCTGACATCGCGGCGGCTGTGGACCAGAAGTATGTGGCGGCGGTCGCGGCTGGGATCGGGCATCTGGGCGGGTCGGCGATTGTGCAGGTGCAGGAGGAGCGGGCGCGAGTGGAGTTGCGGCGGGGTTTGGAGAGTTAGTAAGTGTCCAAGGCCCATCTTGCCTTATCTCCCACTTTGATGGGGGATTTTCCTCACCGTAAGCAAACTGGACAGAGTAGCATCGCGCCTAAAACTGTCTGAAGTTCCCCGAATTATGCGGGTCGCTGTCTTGAGTGACTGTCGCTAGCGACGATTAACTGATGGCAACCAATTGAGTGTGGGTCAACGGCCTAACCGGCTATGGTTTCTGGAGCATATTGAGGGAGTGACATGACACTTTTTGGGCCAGATGTAGGTGAAGAGCTGAAGTTCGACATTGATGATGGGACGGGCCTTCGTGTGGCACGCGCCAGATTCGAGTCTGACTCCAAGTTCTCGTGGTCTCTATTCGATGGTTACGACCGCATTCGCATCCTCACTTACTCAGCGGGCGTGAGTGCAATTGTCCGGCTGCTCGAAAGACATGGATTCACAGACTTCGAGTGCGTGTTTGGGTGCGAAGGAACACTGCGGACTCTGAAGGACATCATAGCGTTTCAGCAGCTCGCAATCGGTGACACTAGGGCAGCCATCAAGAATTTGAGCGACGAGCGACATGCCTTCATTCTCAGCCGCGTCAGGGAGGGACAAGCGAGATTTAGGGTGCTACGCAAGCAGATAGCTCACGCGAAACTATATCTGCTTGAAAGCACTGAGACCGGCAGGACACGCGCCTTGATCGGCTCTGCGAACCTGTCAGAGACTGCCTTTGGTGGAAGGCAGTCTGAAACTCTGGTGTGCTTTGATGATGACGCTGCCGCCTGGGGTTATTATCTTGGCATGTATGAAGCCATCAGAGACCAAGCCTCCGATGAAATTCCCTTGCCGCCAGAGCGGGTCGAACAGGCGGAGATTAGTCTTGTACAGGTGCCTGTCTTGGATGCCAACGACCACTCGACTCTCGTGATTGACTCCACAGAGACCGATAACAAGCAGGGCAATGTCATTCACATCAACGTTCCCACTCAGATAGAGCGGATAGAGAGGATAAAGGCGGCCATCCCGCCTGTTATATCTAACATTATTCCGTCGTCTCGTAACGGAAAGCAGCGGATCACGCGCGAACTCAGACGGGAGATCGTGAAGGAGTTCAGTCGTATCCGCGTCGTACAGTTTGAGGAAGAAGCCGACCATCGTGAACTGTCCATCGATAGGGAAGCAAAGACGGTTGCATTGTTCGGCGAACCGTTTTCTCTTGAAGCCGATTCATCGACTACGCGAAGGGACGCGAGGTTGTTGGTCGATTTCTTCGGCAACTACGAGGGTACGTTTGAGGGTGGAATGGGAGTAGAGAGGCTCCAGCGAGACTACTTCATACTCTGGTCTTGGCTGTATTTCTCTCCGTTCATGTGCGACATGAGGACGCTGGCAAGTCACGAGGGAGACGTCTTGAGGTTCCCATCATTCGCCATAGTGTACGGCAAACCGTCATGCGGCAAGTCAAGCCTCATTGACACGCTGATGACCTCTATGTTCGGAAGAGCATACAACGTAGATAAGCGAGAGTTCACCAGGACCAGACTAAGGGACATACAGTACGCATATAGACGGTTCCCAGCGGTGTTCGATGACATTGGCCGGCCCGCGATTCGTAATCATGGTGAGGATGCAATCAAGGATGAGACACCTCCGTTAGTGTTAGCGCCAAGATTAAAATGGGCGAAATCGCCAAGTTGGAATTGACCCACCCCTAAACGGAGTGCATCTTTGTCGGAACAACCGACAGGAGGTGCCTGGCCTAATGTTAGGGGGTAGAACAGTGAGAGAGCTTTACGAGTTGAAGGGCAAGGGGAGGTCGATACACGGGATAGCAGACGATCTCGGCATATCGAGGAACACGGTTCGCAAGTACGTGCGCTCACCGGGGGTTCCGAAGCCCACGGCCCGGTCGAAGCGTGGATCGAAGCTGGATGCGTACGCCGGCTACATAGACGTCAGGTTGGCGGAAGGGCTTGAGAACTGCGTGGTGTTGCTGCGTGAGATACAGGCGCTGGGCTACGACGGTGGCTACACGACACTGAAGAACTACGTGCATCCGAGGCGCAGGCCGAGACAGCCGAAGGCGACGGTACGGTTCGAGACAGCGCCCGGCGAGCAGGCGCAGGTGGACTGGGGAGTGGTCAGCTACGAGGGAGAGGACGGGCGCAAGCATCGTATGTGGGTGTTCGTGATGGTGCTGGGCTTCTCGCGTGCGATCTACGCGGAGTTCGTGCGTCGTGCGGATGTTCCGACGTTCATCCGGTGTCATCTGAACGCCTTCGACTACTTCGGCGGAGAGCCGAGACGTTGCCTGTACGACAACGCCAAGGTGGTGGTGATTGAGCGTGACGAGGAGGGCGACCACGAGTGGAACAGTCGGATGCTGGACTTCGCGCGCAGGGTGAGCTTTGAGCTGAGGCTGTGCAAGCCGTACCGGGCGCAGACCAAGGGCAAGGTCGAGAGTGGAGTGAAGTACGTGAAGGGCAACTTCTGGCCGTCGGTGCGCTTTGGCGATGACGCCGACCTGAACCGGCAGGCACTGGCCTGGTGTGGCGAAATCGCCAACGAGCGAGTACACGGCACGACCGGTCGAGTGCCGAAGGCGATGCTCGGCATCGAGCGCAGCAGTCTCGGTGCGCTGCCGGAGCGTTCAACCCTGGGCGTGTACCTACGCGAGGACCGCAAGGTGGGCAGGGACGGATACGTTAACTGGGACGGATCGCGCTACGGAGTGCCGTGGTCCTGGTCAGGGAGCACGGTGCAGGTGGGAGTGAGCGCCGGGATGGTGGAGATATGGAGCGGTGATGAGAGGTTGGCGGTGCATCCGAGGGCACACAGGCGCGGACAGCGGCTGACGTTGCCCGGTCAGTGGGACGGACTGGTGAACGGGGACCAGAGCCCCAAGCGTGAGGCGCTGGCGGTGCAGGTGTCAGCTCAGCAAGTGGAGCGTCGATCGCTGGACATCTACCAGCTGCTAGCCGACGGAGGTGTGCGATGATAGCTCTGGAACAGGCACGCAGTCACCTGGAGACACTGGGGATGACACAGGCTATGGAGGTACTGGACAGCAGACTGGACGACGCGGCAAGGAAGCAACTGCCGTATCCTGAGATGCTCGCCGACCTGCTGGGAGTGGAGGTAACCGCTCGCAGGGAGCGCTACATGACCACCAGGACGCGCCTGGCACATCTGCCCTTCAGGCGCACTCTGGAGGAGTTCGACTTCGGCTTCCAGCCCTCGATAGACGAGAGGCAGGTGAAGGAGCTCGCCACACTCGCCTTCGTGGCGGAAGCATCGAACCTCCTGCTGCTGGGACCTCCCGGAGTGGGTAAGACACACCTTGCGGTGGCGCTTGCTCTGAAGTCGATAGAGAACGGGTACGGCGCTTACTTCGTCCGTGCATACGACCTGATGGAGGATCTGAGGAAGGCGAGAGCAGAGCACAGGCTGGACCGGCGTATGCGCGTGTACCTGTCGCCCAAGGTGCTGATAGTGGACGAGTTCGGCATCTGGCCATACGACAGGGAGTCGGCTACTGCGTTCTTCAGCCTGGTGTCTGCGAGATACGAGAAGGGCAGCATCATACTGACGTCGAACAAGGGCTTCGCAGACTGGGGAGAACTGTTGGGGGACACCGTGATAGCCACTGCGATCCTCGACAGGCTGCTGCACCACAGTCACGTCATCAACATCCGCGGCGAGAGTTACAGGCTAAAGGACAAGCGCCAAGCCGGTCTGCTTACATCGCACCGGCTGATGACATCAACATCGGAGGAGACACCTGTAGAGGTGTAAAAGGACGAGGGTGGGTCAAATCTAAGTTGGCGAAAACGCACAAAAGCAGCTTGGCGTTGACAGTAGTCGCAGAGTATCCATGTTTCGTGCTGTCAATGAATCAGGAACTCAAGGCATTTACCGATCAGATAGTCAAGCGCAGCCTGATGATTTATACGACTACGGCGTTGCCTTCTTACAAGGAAAGCCTGCGGCATGAGTTGCATCTAAAGATTCAGGGGGTGCGGAAGGATCTGTCCACACATCTCTATCGTGAGTACCTGAAAAGGGTATTCGCTCGACTTGATGAGACACCCATGCCAGACGACTGGCTTGAGTTTTCCTCTTCGGTCCTGTCCGAATTGATAGGCGACCTTCTGGACGGTGATCCGCCGAAGTGGTGCAGACCTATTACGTGGAACGACTATGCCGATAAACGCCACGAAAGGGTTCAGGCTCAGGTTGACCATTTGTTGAGGGACGCCACGAGAATGAAGAAGGAAGGAGATCAACCCACCGGCTGGATACTGGAACATGAGAAGGTGATCGTAATCGAGCAGACGGACACCTTTGGGCGTCGCGAATTCGATTGGGAGAATGTTCCATCGACGCTTATAGATGACAGTGCCAGTGTCGGTGGGCGGACGGTGTTGAACCGCCCAGAACTCGAGGAGTTTCTGGGGCGCAGGCTTAACGGGCGAAGTGGTGGGCTATTTCGTAGGGTGTTGGGGATGAAGTGAAACACATCTCGGCACCGTGGGCGCGAGTCAGTGTGAATGCGCTTTTTCTATCTCTGCCGTCAACTCAATAGGGATAAAGTATGTGTCGGGGTAGAGGTAGTTTTCTGCGGATCCGTATATTACGCGAACTAGCTTATGCTTCGAGGCCTCAAAGTCGGGTAATGTGCGGTAGATTTTGCCGACTTCCAAAGAGGCAGAGTATTAGTAGTAGTTGTTGCAAACGGCGTATGCTTTGGCTGGCATTTTCAACTCTTGTGGTTCGTCCCCTCCAGGGGAATTCGAGGTTGTGCGCTGTTTGAAGCTGGAAGCGGTGGGCGTAACGATTTTGGATTCTTCACTCCGCTGCGCTGCGTTCAGAATGACAGTGGGTGTGGCGGGCTGAGGCGGCGGCGATAGGTGCGCTTGCATGGCGGTTACAGCAAAGACGCGCTCGATGGTTCTTTCCGTTTGACTGCGCCGTGCGCCTGAAGTACCATCCAACCGGAACACTAACCACATGACAAGGAGGCGCTGGCATGGGCGCGATAATCGGTGAAGGCGACTTCAGGTACGAGCACATAATTGACTGGCACAAGATGCCGGAGGGCGCGAGGCTTATCGAGACGCCGGGCGTGGCTGTGGACTCGCAGGACGATGTTTACGCATTCAGCCGGAATCCGGACTACCCGGTTATGGTATTCGGACAGGACGGCTCCTTCGTCCGAGGATTCGGGAAGGGCATATTCGGCAACCGCACGCACGGCATATACGTCGGTCCCGAGGACACCATTTACTGTGTGGACGACGGCATACACACTATCACCAAATTCACCCGCGAGGGCGAACTGCTAATGACCATCGGGACGCCGGGCGTGTCCTCCGAAATATGGAAGGGAGAGCCGTTCAACAGGCCCACTCACGCCGCGGTGTCCAGGAAGACGGGCCACATATACATTTCCGACGGCTACGGCAACTTCAACATCCACAAGTACACGGGCGACGGCGAGTATGTCAAAAGCTGGGGCGGCCCCGGCATCGATCCGGGCGAGTTCCTGCGCCCACACAACATCGCGGTGGACAACGACGACCGCGTGCTGGTCGCGGACCGCGAGGCGCACCGGATACAGGTCTTCGACGGAGACGGAAACGTGCTGGACGTTTGGAACAATATACATATGCCCAACGGCATGACCATCGGTCCGGACGACAACATATACGTGGGTGAACTACCCGGAGCGACCCAGGCCGATCCTACGCCTCCTCGACATGGGCACCGCGTGACTATCTACGATAACAGCGGCAGCCGACTCGCACTGCTCGGCGCGGACGACGAAGGCGAGGAGTCCGGCGCGTTCATAGCTCCACACGGCATGGGAGTTGACAGCCACGGCAACATATACGTGGGCGAGGTTTCCTATACCATTCGCGGCAGCCGAATGGACCCGCCCAAGGAACTCCGCAGCTTCACGAAGCTCGCCAAGGTCAGTTAGGGGAGTGTTGACCGGGGACCGCCTGGATGCGGTGGTTTTCGTGGCATGCGGGGCTGTTGCGGCGGTCGGGGTTTGTCATCTTTCTAACCCTTCTTCCATACCAAGGGCCTCGGCAGTACACGGTTCTTGCTTTGGCTGGCAGATCCGAATGACGGACAAGGAAGCGGCTATCGCTATGAATAGGAAAGGGCTTCCTGTATCTCCGTGGTTAGTTCGATGGGAAGGAAGAAGGCGTTTGGGTATAGGTAATCTTCGCCGGATTCGTCTATGACACGAATCAGGCTGTGCTTGGCAGCGGCATCAGGCAAGGTTCGATAGATTTTGCCGACTTCCAGCGATGCGGGATAGTCTTGGTTTTTGACGCAGACGACGTATTTTGTTTTCATTGTGCAGTCCTGTCCGCTTAGTCAAGTGTGCGCTTTATTTTGAACTCGCGTCTTCCGATGCCATGAGCTTCGTACCAATGCACTTCCACAAAGCGTATTGTACCATCTGGCAAAATTGCTGTTGTAGTTCCTTTTAACTTGCGCCATCTTCCTTGTCCATACGCTCTACGCAGCCTCCGATTGTCGCGGATAGAACTACTGGCTGCGATGGTTTCGATTTCGTCTATCCGTCCGATTATGTAGAAGTCGTTCATCTTAGTACGACACAAGGAAACTCCAGCTATCGCTTCGGCGCAGATTTACTTGCCATTGAGGATGTCGATGGCGAGGGCGAGCATTATCTTTGTGCCACTTATTAGGCTGCTGATGCCGATGGACTCGTCGGTGCCGTGTGCACGGCTGAGCATGGGGTCGTCGTCGGGATGTGAGCCGTTGAAGCCGTAGGTTACGGTGCCGAGCGGACGGGTGAAGCGCGAGTCGGTGAAGCCGGTGCTGATGGCGGGGACCCATTGGATGTCGTCTATGCCGAGCGCTGCGGCGGTCGCGCGCTGGATGCTCCTGCCGAGGTCGGTCTCGAAGTCGGAGGAGTTGGGGACTGCCATGTAGTCAATTTCGTAGGTGGTGTTGGGGATGCCTTCGAGGATGGCGTCAAGTTGTTCGCGCAGGTAGTCGTCGCTCTGGTGCGGGAGAGTGCGGACGTCGCAGGTGAGGCGGATGGATTCAGGGACGCTGTTGGACTTGATGCCGCCGGAAATCATGGTGGGTGTGAGCGTCATGCGGGAGAGGGCGCGCATCATGGAGGCGAAGCGCGGGTTTTCCGTCTCGACTTCTGCGATAATTTCGTCCACATTTTCGGCGGATGGCTTGTGTTCGATGGCGAAGACGGAAAGGTGGTCGAAGAGGCTGGTGGATGTGTCGCGCTCCGGCTCGAATGCTTCGATTCGCTGGAGGACGCGCTGAAGGGTGTAGAGGGCGTTGGTGCCCTGCCAGGGGACGGAGGCGTGGGAGCTGACGCCCTTGACTTCGATTTCGACCTGGAGGCGCCCTTTTTCGCCGGTGCCGAGGAGATATGTCAGGCCGCTTGGGGAGTCGATGGGCGTGCCGCCGCCTTCGTTGACGGCGAAGGGGGCGCGGATCTTGTCGGGGTGGTGTTCCGCGAGCCAGCCGAAGCCGTAGCGTCCGCCGTGCTCTTCGTCGGCGCCGGAGCAGAGGATAAGGCTGTCCTCAAGCTGGATGCCGTTGCGGACGAGCAGGCGCATGGCGTAGAGCTGGGCGGTGAGCAGGCCTTTGCAGTCGGATGCGCCGCGCCCGTAGATGCGTCCGTCGGCGATGGTCGCGCTGAAGGGTGGGAAGCGCCACTTTTCCTCTTCCTCGACGGGGACGACGTCGGTGTGGGACATGAACATAAGGCCGGCTTCGGGGTTAGTACCCTCGATGCGGGCGATGATGTTGCCGCGCTCGGGGGTGCGCCCGAGTATTTCGGAGTGGATGCCGTCTTCGGCAAGCCAGTCGCGTATGTACTCGCAGACGGGGGTCTCGTCGCCGGTGGGCATGAAGCCGCTGTTGACGGACGGGATGCGGACGAGGTCCTGCTCAAGGGTGATGATCCGGTCGCGCTGCTCGTCAACCTGGGCGAATAGTTCCTGAAGAGTGGGCATTGTAATTCCTCCGGATTCGTGGTCAGTCGGTCAGTGTGTCAGTCTATCAGACGGAGTTTACTTCGATGTATGAGGTGGGGAGAGATTTTGCCTCACCCTAGCCTTCTGCCTCTGGGAGAGGGGACTTTTCGGTTAGGCGTTGAAGATGCAGGTTGCCATCAGGAGGACGGCGATGCTCTTGGCGTCCTGGATTTCGCCGAGGCGGATGAGCTGCGGAATGCGAGACAGGGGAACTTTCTCGACCTGTATGTCTTCGTCGTCGTCTGGCTGCAGGCTGCGGGAGACGAGGTCTTTGGCGAGGTAGGCGTACATGAACTCGGTGCAGAAGCCGGGGGATGACCAGAAGCCGCCGAGAATTCGTAGGTTGCGTGAGGCGTAGCCTATCTCTTCCGCGAGCTCGCGCTGGGCGCAGTCGTCGGGGTCTTCGCCTTCTTCGACGAGTCCTGCGGGGCACTCAAGGAGCATCTGCTTTGCGGCGTAGCGGTACTGGCGGACGAGGTGGACGTTGCCTTCGGCGTCGATGGGGCAGATGACGACGGCGTTGGCGTGGTCGACGACTTCGCGGACGGACTGGTTGCCGCTGCGCATGAGGATGTCGTCAACGCGGACCTTGATGATCTTGCCGTCGTAGATTTCGCGGGAGGCAATCTGCTCTTCGGGCTGCATCGGAATACCTTTCTGGTCTAAATCAATGCTGGGGGTGTCCGCCTGTCGGTCACAGGATGAGCGGCAGACAAATGGTATGTGAATCAGCGAATATAGGCAACTACCGGGATTGAGTCCAAGCCAACCGGCGGGTTAGTTCGCTGAGTCAGTGGGATTATATGTCGGGGTGTCCATGCCGAGGGTTCGGCGGGTGAGGGCGGCGTAGAACGCGGTGGGCGCGTGTCGGCGCAGGAAGCGTGTGACGTACTGGCTTTTGCGGATGGAAACGCGGTCTTCACCGTGCAGCAGGGTATCCCTGAAGCCGTCTACGCTGAGCAATGCCTCGTGCTTGTCGCTTGCCTGAAGCTCGAGATCGGTATTGTCGGGAAGGATGAGGCCGCTGCGGAGGCCGGTGTGGGCGGCGACGGGCTGAATGAGCATCGCCTTGGTTTCAGGGTACATGATGGGGCCGCCCGCGGAGAGGGCGTATCCGGTGCTGCCGGTCGCGGTGGAGACGATTACGGCGTCTGCGCGGTAGCTGGTGAGGATTACGCCATCTATGGTGGCTACGATGTCCAGCAGCCTTGCGGAGCCGCCCCTGCCGACGACGACGTCATTGAGGGCGTGGAGGGTGAGATAAGGCTCCTGCTCGTCGCCGTGACGGACGCTTATTTCGAGCATCATGCGCTCTTCGAGGCGAGCGCTGCCGTTGAGGTATGCGGGGAGCTGCTCGACGGCTTCGTGGACCTGCAGTTCTGCCATGAAGCCGACCCTGCCCATGTTGATGCCGACCAGCGGAACGCCGTATTCGGTAATGGCGCGGACTACTCGCAGGATCGTGCCGTCGCCGCCGGCGATTACGATGAAGCGGGTGTCGTGCAGGATGTGGCGCATGGTGTCCAGGTCT
Organism: Dehalococcoidia bacterium; assembly: GCA_965203955.1. GTDB lineage: Bacteria > Chloroflexota > Dehalococcoidia > Lucifugimonadales > JADFKI01 > Bin90. The sequence continues at coordinate 2,582,397 of OZ241923.1, forward strand.
TCGACTGCGCTCATCCAGCAGTTTTCACCCAGTTCGAGGGAACGCATGACGGCCTCAGTCATCTGGAGCGCGGTAGAGTGCTGCGCGTTGTACACGAAGCCGATTAAAGTGGGTGTCATATACCTTTGTGGATTATGATTGTGGTTGGTTAGCGGCTTTTGCCGGCTTTTCGAGGTAATGGCGGATCGCTGACAGATGCTTTGATGCATGCCTAATCTCAACGCCAATGGGGTCAGGAAGTTCGTCGGGGTCGAATTCGTCTGGCTTCCAATAGCCCACGAAGTCGCCATCCTTTGTTATCAGAGAAGGGTCAGAGGTTGTATCACCCAGTAGCCAGGTATCCGATGTCTCATCATAGCCCCTTTTGAACCAGTAAGATGCTCCCATGACGGTTACTGCTACGATGTCACGTCCTCCGTCCGTTCCGAAGTGCAGCACGACGCCAGGGTCTTCGTCTATGGATGCCCCATCGTAAATACGCACATCTTTTGAAATGTCGAAAAGGTCATCTTGCTTTTCGTATGTTACCTTCATCTCTTTCCTCCAAGTCTTGATACTTTCTGAGGAAGTAGTTGCGTGTGCCTCTACGCAAATCTCTGGTTGCCCTTGTGTCAAAGTGCGTAGTGACAATCCTTTCATCGTCCAAAGAGACGGCTACCTTCAAGACTTTGGTATGCTCAGGGATATAGGCAAAATAGACGTAACTAGCCTCTCTGCCCAGAGTGTTGTCGATGCCTCGCAACTGCCAGTTATTCAGCACATACGCGGCATTGGCTTCCGAAATGTCATACTGGCGCATTCTGACGATGGCATGCAGGGTAAGTTGGCGGGTGCGCCCGCCGGCGGTTATGGTTCGCCTTGGTTGAACAGAACCGTTCGATGTAGTTGCCATCGCTAGTATATCAAAGGGTTTGCGCTGCAACCACCGAAGTTACGATAGGAGGACGCCTGCGGCGGCGCGGGCGAAGTTGAGGAGAGGGGTAGGGTATATGCCGAATAGCAGGGTGCCTATGAAGCCGATGGCGACTGCGAGCTGCATGGGCAGGCCGAACGCCACACGCTCTTCGGATGTGGGCTCGGAGAGGAACATCGCCTTGACTACGCGGAGGTAGTAGTAGGCTGAGACGACGCTGTTGACGACGCCGATAACGACGAGCCATTCGAGGTTTGCCTCGACCGCCGCGCCGAAGAGGTAGATTTTTGCCCAGAATCCGACGGCGGGCGGGATGCCGGTTAGCGAGATCATTGACAAGGTTAGGACCGCGGCGAGTATGGGGGCGCGGCGCGCCATGCCCGCGTAGTCGTCTATCCGGTCGCTGTTGATGCGGTTGGATATGGCTATGATGGCTGAGAATGCGGCGAGGTTGGTCGCCGCAAAGCCGCCGAGGTAGAAGAGGACGCCGGAGGGACCAATGCTGCCCTCCGCGCCGGGGGTTCGAGCCGCGACTGCCGCGAGTCCGACGAGTATGTATCCCGCGTGGGCGATGGTGCTGTAGCCCATCATTCGCTTGATGTTGTCCTGCCGGATGGCGACGAGATTGCCAATAGTCATCGAGAGGGCGCTGAGAACGGCGAAAGTTGCGCTCCAGTCAAGGCTGAGGGTGTCGGCGGGGAAGGCGATGTAGAAGACGCGGAGGATGACCGCGAAGCCTGCCGCCTTGCTAGCAACGGAGAGGAACTGGGTTATGGGCGTGGGGGAGCCTTCGTAAACGTCGGGCGCCCACATCTGGAAGGGGACGCTGGCGACCTTGAAGCCGAAGCCGGCGATCATCAGGACGATGCCGAACAGGAGGGCGTTGCTGCCGAAGGGCGTGCCGCCGCCGAGGTCGAGGCTGCTAATCTGCTGTGCGATCTGCGGCAGGGAAGTGCTGCCAGTGAAGCCGTACACTATGACCATGCCGTAGAGCAGGACCGCAGAACTGATGGCGCTCAGGATGAGGAACTTCATGCCGGACTCGGTGGAGCGGGCGTCTCTCATGAAAGCCGCGAGCGCGGCGATGGGAAGCGCGGTTAGCTCTAGCGAGATGTAGATGGTGATTAGCTCGGTGGTGGATGCGAGGAGCATCATGCCGGTGGTTGCGAACAGCACCAGAGCGTAGTATTCGGCCTGGAAGCGGGCGAACTTCTGCACGTAGTCGGTTGATGACAGGATAACTACACCCGCCGCCGCGATGAGGAGGAACTTGAAGAATAGGCTGAACTTGTCAACAACGAGCGTGTTGAACATGCCGTGCATCTGCATGGAGTCGCTGCCAGACAGGTCGAACCAGAGCATGAGACTGAAAATCAGAGGCACGGCGAGTCCGAGCACTGCCAGTATGGGCAGCACGGTCTTGTTTCTGACGACCAGGTCCACCAGCACCAGAATTGCCGCGAGTGCCGCGAGGCTTAGCTCGGGGGCTAGTAGGTATAGGTCATTAACTGACATCCGGTTCTCCGTAGTTATGAGTTATGAGTAATCAGTTATGAGTTGTCAGTTTGACTTAGCGGAGGCTTGCCTGCGCTACTTGTTCCAACGATTGGGCTATCGGCTCGACACCGCTGGAGAATACGTCGGAGATTATTGACGGGAAGACTCCCACTACGATAATCGCGATTACCAGCAGGGCGATCGGCACGTACTGGACGCCGGACACGTCAGTGATGTCGGCGAAGCGCTCCTTGATGGGGCCGAACATTACGCGCTGAATTGTCCACAGGATGTATGCCGCCGCGAGGACTACGCCGAACACTGCGATAGCGGTGGGAACAGCGAATACCTTGAATGCGCCCAGGAATATGAGCAGTTCTGCTACGAAGCCGCTGGTGCCGGGCAGACCCAGCGAGGCGAGTCCGGCTACCAACAGGGCGACCGCCAGGAACGGCATGCGCTTTGCCAGTCCGCCGAGGTCGGGGATGTAGCGCGTGTGCGCCTTGTCATAGACCATGCCGACTAGCAGGAAGAGCAAGCCTGTGATGGTGCCGTGCGTGAACATCTGCATTGCTGCGCCGGTGAGTCCGAGCGTAGAGACTGTGCCTCCAATGCCGACAACTGACGCCAAGCCTATCATCACGAAGCCCATGTGACTGACGCTGCTGAAGGCGATTAGGCGCTTGAGGTCGGTCTGGCGCATGACGACTATGGCGCCGTATATGACGTTTATCACTCCCGTTGCAGCGAATAGCCAAGCCACGTCCTGCGCGACATCGGGGAACATGCTGACCGAGACGCGGAACATGCCGTAGCCGCCCATCTTTAGCAGGACGCCCGCAAGGATGACGCTGCCTGCCGTGGGAGCGTCGGTGTGGGCGTCGGGGAGCCATGTGTGGAGAGGCCATAGCGGGAGTTTTACGGCGAAACCGATGAACAGCAGGAAGAACACGACTCCTGCGGGCAGCACAAGGTTTGCGCCTCGGATGGCATCGGGGAGCTTGGTCATGTCGAAGGTGCCGGTGGAGAAGAAGAGCACCAAAATACCGACCAGCATGAACGCGCTGCCGAGAATGGTGAATATCAGGAACTTCATCGCCGAGTATTCGCGCTTGCTCTTGGGGTCGCTGCCCCAGATGGCGATGAGGAAGAACATAGGAATCAGCTCAAGCTCCCAGAAGAGGAAGAAGAGCAGGAAGTCGAGCGAGGTAAAGACGCCCATCACGCCGGTCTGGAGTGCGAGGAGCCAGATGAAATACTCGCGGACGCGCATCTGAATGTGCCAGGATGCCAGGACGGCTACGAGGCCGAGCAATCCCGTCAGCAAGACGAGGGGAGCGCTGAGGCCGTCTATTCCGAGCAGGTATTGTACGGCGAATCCGTCATCGCCGAGACCGGGAATCCAGTTTGAGAAGCGATCGACAAGTTGGATTCCGCCTGCGGCGATGTCATAGACGGCGAAGGCGATCAGCGCGAGCACGAAGTCAACGACCGCGATTGCCGCCGCGAAGATGCGGGCGTGCGTGTAGTTTCTGAGAAATAAGGCGATAACGATTGCTCCTGCGATGGGCAGGAAGACTATCGCGCTTAAAAGACCTGTGAACTCCAAGTTTTACCTCTGGTTGTCAGACATCGATAAGGTTTCTTTATGGGTTGTGAAGCAATTCCGTCCATCGACAAGCTCAAGACGAACGGTGTCATGTTATGTCGGAACTTAATCTGAAATGTAACCATCCCTCTTCGTAATTGGCGATTGCTCCCAGAAAGGATTTTAGATTCTTCGTCCGTTTCGCTCCATCAGAATGACAATATCGCTTAGCCTAAGAACAGGAAGATCGCGAAAATGATCAATATGCCCACGGAGATGCCCATGCCATACGCTTGAAGCTGGCCGGTCTGCACCTGCCGGATGGCGGTGCCGGTGTTGGCGCCGAGCCAGCCGCAGAAGTTGGCAATCTTGTCCACTATGGAGGTGTCCACCCAGTCCAGAGCGTAGCAAATCCCGCTGTAGAAGACGTGCCTGACGATAATAGTCTCGTAAAGCTCGTCCATGAAATACTTACGATATAGCAGGGTGTGAATGGGGCGGAATGCGCGTCCCATTCCTTCGGGAGAGACCGAACGTGAGATGTACATCAAATACGCAAGTCCTATCCCGGCGAGCGCCACAATCGTCGAGATTGCGGCAATCAGGACGTTAAACTTCGCGGTCTCCACGTGGATTGCCGCGTTGTAGTCTAGGAAGTGTGACATCCAGTGCGCCGGGATGATGCCCAGATCGAATATAGAGTTGGCGATGATGCCCGCGAGAACCGCCGGAACCGCGAGGATAATCAGGGGCCAGACCATAGTTCCGGGAGACTCGTGGACGTCAACTGGGTGCTCGGCGTGGGCTTCTGGGTCTCGCTCGGCGCCGCCCTTGAAGTTGCCGTGGAAGGTCATGAAGACGGCACGGAACATGTAGAACGCGGTCATGAATGCCGCAATGAGCGCGAGGGCGAAGACGATTGAGCTTACGAGGTCGCCGCCGCCGAAGGCGTGGCTGAGTATTTCGTCCTTGCTCCAGAAGCCGGCGAGCGGGACGATTCCCGCAAGGCTGAGGCTTCCGATTATGAAGGTAATGTATGTCTTTGGCATCGACACCCGGAGACCACCCATGTAGCGCATGTCAAACGTGCCGGTGGCGTGGTTGACGCTGCCGGAGCCGAGGAAAAGGAGCGCCTTGAAGAAGGCGTGGGTGAAGAGATGGAATATGGCGGGGCCATAAGCGCCTATGCCCAGGGCGAGCATCATGTAGCCGAGCTGACTGACCGTGGAGTAGGCGAGGACGCGCTTGATGTCGTTCATCACCAAGCCCATCGATGCCGCGAAGATTGCGGTGATTCCGCCGATGATGGCGACTGTGTTCATAGCAGCGATCGACAGCTCGAATACGGGGAAGAAGCGGGCAACGAGGAAGACGCCGGCGGCGACCATCGTTGCGGCGTGAATGAGCGCGCTGACGGGAGTGGGGCCTTCCATAGCGTCGGGGAGCCAGGTGTGGAGCGGGAACTGGGCGGACTTGCCCATCGCGCCGGCGAAGATGCCGAGGGCTATCCACTGTGCCGCGCCAACGGCGAGCAGTCCCATCCCTACGCCTTCGTAAATGTCGGTTACAACGAAGACGTTCAAGCCCTGTGCGGAGAAAGCGTCGCCGTTGAAGAACAGATACAGAATGCCCAGCAGGAAGCCAAAATCGGCGAAGCGGGTGATGATGAACGCTTTCTTAGCTGCTGCCGCTGCCGCGGGACGGTCGAACCAGAAGCCTATGAGCAGGTAGGAGCCGAGGCCGACGAGTTCCCAGAAGACGAACATCTGGATGAGGTTATTGGCGAGGACGAGGCCGAGCATGGCGCATGTGAAGAGCGACATGTAAGCGAAGTAGCGAGCGTATCCACTGTCGCCGTGCATGTATCCGACGGAGTAAATCTGGACCATCAGGCTTACGCCGCTGACCACGACGAGCATTATCGCGGTGAGGGGGTCCATGAGGATGCCGACGGCGAAGTCGAACTCTCCCGCGCTAATCCATGTGTGGACGCCGTAGGGGTTTTCACCATGTGCGGAAATGGTGCTTGCCAGGGCCCAGAGGGAGAGGGCGAATGACAGCCCGATGGCTGCTATGGTGATGTGTCCTGCCGTCTGCGACTGGGTGCCCATGAACGGACGGATGACGAGCGAAATCAGCGCGAAAGACGCGAGAGGCAGGAACAGGATCAGCCAAGCGGCTATTTCTGGCATCGTCTAAAGCTTCCTCAGTATTTCGTCTGCAACGTGCTCGCGGCCCTTGGGCACGAGCACGCGGAAGGTGGAGCGCTCGCTCCATGTCTGGATGTCGCCGTCAGGAAGGATCTTCGTGGGGAGGCCGTCGCCTTCCAGAACGTCCTTCCACATCTGGGCGCTCATCAGGTTAGAGGCTTTCTTGTAATCAGTCCACATGGTGAGTCTTTCAGTCGGTCAGTATTTCAGTATTTCGGTTTATCGGTCGGTCGGTTGGTCAGGGGCATTTTATTGCCCTCACCCTAACCCTCTCCCCTTGGGAGAGGGGACTTTGGGCGCTAGTTTTTGAGTTCGGCGGCGTCTGAGACGAATATGCTGGTGCGCTGCCTGAATATGGAGAGCACGATGGCGAGTCCGAGCGCGACTTCAGCCGCCGCGACGGTGATGATGAATACGGTAAAGACCTGCCCTGTCAGCAGGAACTGGACTGCAGCGTCCGCGGCTGACGGGTCTTGTGAGATCGATGCGGGCACGATGTAGCGGGACATGGCGACCGCGCTGATGTTGACCGCGTTGAACATCAGCTCGATAGACATGAGGACCGTGATGGCGTTGTTCTTGGTGATTGCGCCATAGAGTCCGATGGCGAAGATTATCGCCGCTACTATCAGGAAGTTTTCGAGGCTCATTTAGTTTTTGCTCACGGGATTGGTGGTGCAGATGCCTGTTCGTAGATTGTACATTCGTTGAGTCTGTGGACTATTTCGATTTTTCATGTTGTTCTGAGTGAAGCGAGGAGTCTGAAGTCTATGAATGGCGTGTGTGCAACGATTTTAGATTCTTCACTCCGCTGCGCTGCGTTCAGAATGACATAATTAGGTATGGTTCCGTTCAAATGATGGAATGGTTTATTGTCTCCTAGCGTTCGCGTATCAGGGCGAGAGCGCCAATCAGGGCGGCGAGCAGCACCACAGATGCCACTTCAAATGCCAGCACGAAGTCGCGCAGAAGCAGGTGCCCTATCGTCGGGATGGTGTTGGAGTACACTTCCTTGACGCGCTCCAGGGTGTCGCCGGTGATTGCGCCGCTGGCAATAGATGCCTCCAGTGTGTTCCAGTTAGTGCTGACTGCGACGTAGATTGCCACAGCAGCGAATAGCGCAGAGAATATCGCCATAGGCAGGCGGAACCTGTTTGCCGGGCTGCCTTCTTCAACGTCCCGCGTCATGAGGATCGCGAAGATTATCAGCACTGAGATCGCGCCGACGTAAACGAGTATCTGCACGACGGCGAGAAACTCGGCGCGGAGCAGGACGAACATGCCCGCGACGCCGAGGAAGGATACTATCAGAAAAAGAGCCGCCCTGAACAGGTCTCTGAGCAATACGACTGCGAGAGCCGCAACGATGCTTGAAACGGCTATGACCCAGAATATGATGTCGGCAAGCAGGCTTGCTTCGGTGCCCTGACCCAGCATTAGCGTTCAGTCCACCTTTCTTCCTGCTGCTCGACGGTCGGGCGCTCGTGGCGTCCGGCTTCCTGCCAAGGAATGTCGTCGTGCCTGTGCGGGTGATAGCCCTTGTCCTCGATCTGAGGGCGGAACCAGAGGCTCGGACGCTTGGGCGACTCGTTCAGCATTTGCTTGCTGATTACGAGGTCGCGACGCCTGTACTTGCCTTCTTCAAAGCCGCTGCCCATGTGCAGGGCGTCGTAGGGGCATGCCTCTACGCAGAGACCGCAGAACATGCACCTGCCGATGTCGATGTCGAACACGTCGATGAAATACTTGTCGCCCTCCGGCACCTGCTCTTCCGCCCCGCTGGGGTGGGTTACGATGCGGATGATTCCGAGCGGGCAATACTTGGCGCAACTCGCACAGCCGGTGCAGCGCTGCTCGTACCAGCTGAACTCCTCGCCGCGGAAGCGACCGTGCTGAGGCATCCTGTCGGGCACGCTGACCATGCCGACGAGGGTCTTGATTGCGGTGCCCGGCTCTTTCAGGGCAAGGGAGAAGGCACTGGTGTTACGCATTCTTGCCAGCTCGACCAGGCTCACCTTGCGGTCAGGATACTGGTTGAGCGTGAACATGCGGCTGGGCATGACCAGATTCTTCATGGTGATGCCGAGGCCCTTGAGCAGTCCAGTTCCATACATATCTAGTCTGCCTCCGCATACATGTTTGCAAGGGGTGAGGGCTGCGGCACGGGACGTTCGAGCTTTTTGCCGCCAAGCACGTTGACCATCACGACGATGGCGGCGACGGCTATGACCCAGTTGACCGCAGTCATTGTCCACATTCCGCGAGCCGATATCTGTCCTTCGCCGTTCTGGAAGAGCATTACTTCGATTGCAACGACGAATATATTCAAGATTGCCAGAGCGAACAAGCCCTTCCATGCGAATGCCATAATCTGGTCGATCCGGAGGCGGGGCCAGGTGGCGCGAACCCAGAGGAGTCCGAAGAGGACGATTACGACCTTGATGACGAACCAGATCTGTCCGGGAATCGGGTCGAATCCGCGCGTGCCGCCGAAGAAGAGCACTACTGCGATGATGCTTACGACGATAGGCGCCATAAACTCGGCGAGCTGGAAGATGGCGAACTTCATGCCACTGTATTCGGTGTGGTAGCCGGAGCCAAGCTCGGACTCGGCTTCTATCTGGTCGAATGGGGTGCGGCTCATCTCGGCGGAGGCGGCTGCCATGAAGACGAGGAAACCGAGGGGCTGAACGAGCAGGAACGGGATGCTCTGGGCTTGCACGATCTCGTAAAGGGAGAGCGAATTGGCGATCAACACTACGCCGACGAGTGCCAGCGCCATTGGCACTTCGTAGCTGCATAGCATGGCGACGCCGCGCATCGAGCCGAGCATCGCGTACTTATTGCGGGATGCGAAGCCTGCGGCGAGCACGGCAACGGTGTTCACGGAGGTTACGCCGATGAGGAACAGAACGCCGACGTTCAGCTTGCCCAAGAAGGTATTTTCACCGAAGGGAATGACCGCCATAGTCAAGACGGTGGGCGCAAACAGGACTACCGGCGAGAGGGCGAACACTATCTTGTCGGCGGTCGCGGGCGTGGTGTCTTCCTTGACGATGAGCTTTATGACGTCAGCGAAGGGCTGAAGAAGGCCGAAGGGACCCCAGCGGTTGGGGCCAAGCCTTGCCTGGAACCTGCCGATGGTACGGCGTTCGAACCAGACGTAGAGAGCGGTGGATAGCACCATCACGTTGATGACGATGAATGCGAGCACTCCGCAGGCAGCGGCATAGGCTAGCCAACCAGGCAGAAACACATCGAAGATGCTATAGATGCCGTGAAAGCTGAGGATGCCTGTTTCGCTGAAGTCTATCATCTACTCGCCTCTATCTGTCCACCTCGCCGAGCACGATGTCTATGGAGCCGAAGATGATGATGAGGTCGCTCATCTTCCATCCTATCAGCATTTCGCGCAGGGGCGTGATATTTATAAAGGATGGGGCGCGTACATGGCAACGGTAGGGCGAGATGCCGCCGTCGCTCACGAGATAGAAGCCAAGCTCGCCTTTCGGTGACTCGACAGCTGCGTAGGCGTCTCCAACCGGAGGCCTGATGAAGAACGGGGCTTCCGACCTAATCGGGCCGTCCGGGATGCTATCAACGCACTGGCGGATGATTCGGATGCTCTCGCGCATTTCCTGGATGCGGACAATGTAGCGGTCGAAGGTGTCGCCGAGTGCGCCGATCGGAATGTCAAATTCCAGCCTGTCGTAAATCTCGTAGGGGTCTGCCTTGCGGAGGTCCCACTCGACGCCAGCGGCGCGGAGCATGGGACCTGAGATGGAGTAGTCAACGGCATCCAAGTCGTTGAGAATGCCGACTTCCCGCGTGCGGGTCAGAACGATCTCGTTGCCGGATATGAGGCGTTCCAGTTCGTCGATGTAGGTGGGCATTATGTCGGTAAAGTCTTCAAGGGCGGGCCAGAAGTCGTCCGGAGCGTCCTGGAAGACGCCTCCGGGGCGCATATAGCTGAGCGTGATGCGCGCTCCGCAGAGCATCTCAAAGAGGTCCAGGATGCGCTCGCGCTCGCGGAAGCAGTACATGAGCGGTGTTGCGAGCGCGCCAAGGTCGTTGAGCAGGAAGCCGGTTGCCATGAGATGGCTTGCGATGCGCTGGAGCTCGGCGCTTATGACGCGGATGTACTGGGCGCGTTCGGGGACTTCGATGCCTGCGAGCTTCTCGACCGCGCGGACATAGGCGAGGTTGTTGGACATGCTGGCGATGTAGTCCATGCGGTCGGTTAGCGTGACAATCTGGACGTAGGTGCGTCCCTCAGCGAGCTTTTCCGAGCCGCGGTGCAGGTAGCCGAGCACGGGTTCGACATCGACGATGACCTCACCGTCGAAGGTGACGCGCAGCCTGAACACGCCGTGGGTGCTCGGATGCTGAGGGCCTAAGTTTATGGTGACCGGCTCGGTTTTGAGGGTCATGGGTCTTGGTCTTTCCTTGGGTTTTGTGATGGGTGTGGACTTCACCCCCATCCTAGCCTTCCGCCGTCGAGGGGGAAGGGATTTTCTCCTTATGGGTCTTGTCCGAGGTAGTCCTTGCGGAGAGGGTGTCCGGGGAAACCTTCCCAAAGAAGAATACGCTTGAGGTTGGGGTGTCCCTCGAACTTGATGCCGAAGAGGTCCCAGATTTCGCGCTCCTGGAAGTCCGCGCCGCGCCAGATGCCACTGACGGAGGGCGCGGTAAGCTCGTCCCTGCCGTAGCAGTGCGCCTTAAGCACGACACTCTGGTTGAGCGTAAGTGAAGTCAGATGATAGACAAGCTCAAAGTATTCAACGTAGTCAACTGCGGTGATTGAGGACAGGAATGAAAATTCCAGCCCGTCCGTGCCCTTGAGGAAGCGCGCAACGTCCTGAATCGAGGCAAGTTCGATAAATACATCGCCGTTGTAGGATCTAATTACGGAACCAGGGAACTCAGCGTTTATCTGCCTTGCGACGTCCACCCCTGCAAGCGTTCTGGTCATAGGTAATCTGACCTCACTTCTGCTGGGCGATTGAGTACCGCTTGATCTTCTCGTGCAACTGCATGATGCCATAGAGCAGGGCATCGGGCCTGGGCGGGCAGCCGGGAACATACACATCAACGGGTATGATGTGGTTTACGCCGGGCACGACGCTGTAGCTGCCGTAGTAGGGGCCGCCGCTGGTGGCGCAGACGCCCATGGAGATTACCCACTTGGGCTCCGCCATCTGCTCGTAAACGCGCTGGATTGCGGGCGCCATCTTCCATGTGACGGTTCCGGCGATGATGATGAGGTCAGCCTGACGTGGCGACGGCCTGAAGGCTTCCATGCCGAAGCGGGAGATGTCGAAGCGGGACATGGCACTGGCAATCATTTCGAAGGCGCAGCAGGCAAGACCGAATGTGAGAGGCCACACCGCCGATTTCCTGCCCCAGTTGACGAGCGCGTCTACGGATGTTACCGCTACGTTGCGCTCCAAGTCGTCCGGTACATCGATGACAGGTTCGGTCAACATAGAGGTGTGGGTTGCCTTCAGATGGTTGATTACGCCACCCTCTTCTCTGTCCACGTCCCAGGTCTGCTGGAACAGGGGAATGGTGAGGTCGTGGCTGTGGAGGGTGTCGTTCTCGGTCATATTAACTCCACTCAAGCGAGCCCTTGCGCCACGCGTATAGCCAGCCGACCAGAAGAATTGCGATGAACACCAGCATTTCCAGCAGGATGAATACGCCGAAGTGTCTGCTCAGGAACCCGTAGCTTGCCGCCCAGGGAAATAGAAAAATCACCTCGACATCGAATATCACGAATATCAGAGCGAAGCCGTAGAATCTGAAATTGAACTGGCTCCACCTTCCGGTCAGCGTCTCGAAGCCGCACTCGTAGATGCTCTCCTTGATGGCGCTGGGCATCTGCGGTCGAATCCTGAAGAGCGAGAGCGCCCAGGACATCATGAGCATGCCCACAGGGACGGCGACAGCGATCGCGGTAAAAATGGCTATGTAGCCATATTGTCGGAAGTAGTCGTCAAGCATAATTCGGCTTAGGGGAAACCTTCGCTTTCTCGCGGTGAATATAGCATAGCGCGCGAGTTGAATGCAAGCGGAAAGGGCTTTTGCGGCGGGGCGGACGTCTGTCCACAAAAGTGGGCTGTTCCTTATGGAAGTGGTCGGCTATATTTGACACAGTCTAACTTACGGTGCTACTCTGAGTCCTGCCTGACACGCGCTACCCACCATTGGCGTTGAGTGCATAATAACCTTCTGCACGCCGATTCTCGCGGAGTTACAGATGACCTACTCCTCTTCCGCAGATACCACCGAAATACGGCGTCCCGAACTGCCCGCCATGTTCACGGAATACCGTGCCGACATTGGCGCCGCGCTGCGTGATGCGCTCCGCAACGACGACCTCGTCTATACGCTGCTGCGGTACTACATGGGGTGGGTTGATACGGAAGGGAACCCGACGGCCGGCACTGAAGGAAAGTTTCTGCGGCCCACGTTGTGCCTTTTCTCATGCGAGGCGATTGGAGGCGGTCGTGAACAGGCGATCCCTGCCGCAGCCGCGCTGGAGCTGATTCACAACTTTTCGCTGATTCATGACGATATTCAGGACGGCGACGAGACCAGGCATCACCGCAAGACGCTGTGGGCGATCTGGGGCATACCAAAGGCTCTGGTGGCCGGTAATGTGCTACGGATCGTGGCGGACAGCACGCTGGATGACCTGCATTCGAAGGGCGTGCCGCCTTCTCGCGCCATTGCCGTTGTAAACCAACTGACGCAGGCATACCTGGAGATGATCGAGGGGCAGTACCTGGACATATCATTCGAGGGGCAGAGTGAGATCGGGCTTCAGCAGTATCTCGACATGATCGCGCGAAAGACCGGGGCTCTCATTCGATGCTCGTTCACGATGGGGGCACAGATAGGGTCGCCGGATGCGAAGGTGGCGGACTCTTTTCGCGAGAGCGGCAGGGCGCTGGGGTTCATATTCCAAGTGCGGGACGACATCCTCGGGATCTGGGGCGACGAGGAGAGCACAGGGAAGCCCGTGGGGGCGGATATAAGGCGCAAGAAGAACTCGTTCCCTGCCGTATATGCGATGTCGCGGGCGAAGGGCGCAGACAAGCGACATCTTCTCAGCATCTACGGAAGGGACGCGCTGAGCGACGCCGATGTGGATGACGTCCTTCACATCATGGATGGGCTGAATGTGCGGGAACATGCGCATGCGCTGGCGGTGGAAGAAGGTGAAATCGCGGTGAACGCGCTCGCTGCTGTCGAGATTGATGAGCGGTCGCGCTGCGAGTACGAGAACCTGGTGGAGTTTCTGCTTTTTAGGGAGCACTAGGGGATGGGAACGGTTTTGCGTACTCGTCCCCCGAACGAGCCGAGGGCAGGCTCTTCGACAGGCTCAGGACGAACGGAAGCGGCTTATGGCGACTGAGTTGGAGCTTGCTTACAGCTACTGTCAGCGCGTAACGAAGGAGAACGCGCGCAATTTCTATTACACCTTTCGTCCAATGCCGTCTGAGAAGAGGCGCGCGATGTACGCGGTGTACGCTTACTGCCGACTTTGCGACGACATAGCGGACGGCGAGCTTCCAATCGAGGATAAGCGACTGGGCTTCGAGGAAGTGCGGCGGAATCTGAGGACGAGCGAACCGTCTGGCGAGGATGCGCCAATGTATCGCGCGCTGCACGATGCTGCTGTCAGGTTCGAGATACCATACAGCTACTTCGAGGAGATTCTCCAGGGCGTGGAGATGGACATGGTGAAGAGTCGCTTTGCCAGCTTTGAAGAGCTGCGCGAATACTGCTACAAGGTGGCTTCGGTGGTGGGGCTGGTGTGCATCAGGATTTTCGGCTACGAAGATCCCAAAGCGGAAGGCTATGCGGTTGATATGGGACTGGCGATGCAGCTGACCAACATTCTGCGTGATGTGAAGGAGGACGCGGAGCGCGGGCGTATATACATACCACAGGATGAGATGAGTCAGTTCAAGTACACAGAAGCGGAGCTTGAAGGAGGCGCGATAACTGATGAATTCAGGTCACTTATGGCGCACCAAGCTGAGAGAGCACGCCGTTATTTTGAGAGGAGCCGCGCGCTGTTTCCGCTGATTTCGGCGGATGCGCGTACTTGCCCGAGACTGATGCACGCCACATACAGCGGCATCCTTGAGCGCATCGAGCAGGCAGGGTACGACGTGTTCGAGCGTCGAATCGGGATCAGTGCGGGCACGAAACTCACTCTGCTTGCGAGGCTGTGGATGGGGAGCCTGCTGTCCGGAGCATTTGGGAAAAGGTAGGCGAGCCGCGCAACAGGATTCAGGTTGATGCACACACTTATCCTATGCCCGTTCGATGCTGAGTGCATCGCGGCGCTCCATAGGTTAGCTCGCGTTACCCATGAGAGTTGGACTGAAACGCGAATGCTGCATCATCCAATGGAACTGGCAGAGCGTATCAATCGCGACTCGGTGGCGGCGCTGGTGGTGGAATCGGACTTCGTGTTCCAAGAGACGATGGAGCTGACGCCGGGACTGCGATTTGTCGGGGTGTGCCGTGCCGGAGTGAATCAGGTGGATGTGGACTTTGCCACTTCGAATGGCATAGTTGTCGTGAACACTCCGGGGCGGAACGCGAATGCCGTGGCGGAGCATACGCTTGGGCTGATGCTTGCGCTGGCGCGGAAGATTCCTGCGGCGCACCGGTATGTGAAGACGGGCGGATGGCAGGCGCCTACTGAGCCTTACATTGCGTTTCAAGGGGTTGAACTGCGAAATCGCATAGCAGGCATAGTTGGACTGGGTGCGGTCGGTCGGAGGCTGGTTGATACGTGCGTGGCGCTGGGCATGCGTGTGCAGGCGTATGACCCGTATATGGAGCAGGTTCCTGAAGGCGTAAGTCTCGTGTCTCTGGATAGCCTGATGTCGTCTTCGGACTTCATCTGCGTGCACGCTCCTCTGACGGCGGAAACGGAGGGGATGCTGGACTCGCGGTTGATTGGCTTGATGCACAACGGGGCGTTCTTAGTATGCGCTTCGGACGCTAATGTGCTTGATCAGCATGCGCTTGCGGAAGCATTAGGCGACGGACGAATTGCGGGCGCTGCGCTGGATGTGTTCGAGTCGCATCCGGTGTCGCCGCAGAACCCGCTGCTTACGCTGGACAACATGATTCTCAGCCCGCATATCGGGGGCGCTACCGTGGAGACGGTGCGCCGCCATTCGCAGATGATGACATCGGATATACTGCGTTTCATAATGGGTGAGATGCCGGTGAACATCGTCAACCGGCAAGCATGGTCCAACTTGCGGGTCTGAGGTCTTTCGCGCCATGCGTAGTCGTTACACGCTGGTTCTTGATGCCGGGACGAGCCGTGCCCGTTGCTTTGTGTTCGACTCTGAGGGCAATGAGGTTGCCTCGCGCAGCAGGGCATGGGAGTTCGTAGAATCGGGTGAGGCGTACTCGCTGTCTCGGGAGTGGGAGCCGAATCTGCTCTGGCGAATGATCGGCGAGCTGATGGGCGAGTGCGTTGAAGCCAGCAAGGTTTCTGCTGAAGATATAGGAGCCGTTGCAGTTACAAGTCAGCGGCAGGCTGTGGTGTTCCTCGATTCTGGGGGCGATTGCCTGTACGCGGGACCGAATTTGGACCTGAGAGCGTTCTTCGAGGGGTCGGAGATAGACGAGTCCTACAGGGAAAAGGTGTATCGCACGACGGGACACCTGCCTTCGTTTCTGTTTGCGACTGCAAAATTGAAGTGGTTTGAGCGGCACCGACCAGAGGTGCATGATCGCGTGTCGAAAGTGCTGACACTTGCCGACTGGCTGATATATCGTCTTACGGGCGAAATCGCAAGCGAGCGGACGCTGGCTGGAGAGGCAGGGCTGCTTGATGTGGGTAGTCGCAAGTATTGTGATTCGCTGCTGTCGGAACTGGGGATTGAGGTCGAGAGAGGGAGATTAGTTGACGCGGGGTGCGTGGTTGGTCGCGTCAATTCCGAAGCCGCAGAGCGCACGATGCTAAGTGAGGGAACGGCGGTAGTCGCTGCGGGGGCTGATACGCAGTGCGGCTTACTGGGGATGGGTGTGAGCGAGGTTGGGGAAGCCGGGATTGTGGCCGGGTGGAGCGTGCCGGTACAGATGATTTCGGACGCTCCTCTGTTCTCAGATGATGCGAGCACGTGGACGGGGTGCTATCCTGCGCGTGACGCGTGGGTGATCGAGAGCAGCGCGGGCGATGCGGGAAACGCTTATTCGTGGCTGGTGAGGCTACTGACCGGGGATGCGGAAGAGGGATACAAGGCGATGGATGCCGCTGCGGGCGAGGTTCCTGCGGGGAGCGAGGGCGTGCAGGCGATACTGGGGAGCGCGAGGACGCGGTTCAGCAATCCGGGAATGAGGGCAGGGGGCTTTATATTTCCGGTGCCGCTGGCGCTGAGTGAGATGGGCATGGGGAATTTCGCGCGCGCGGCGCTTGAGTCGGTCTCTTATAGCATCAAGGCAAACCTAGAACATCTGGAGGCGACAAGTGGTCGGTCTGCGGCGCTTGTCGCACTGGGGGGCGGCATGACTCGAAACAAAACCCTTGGAACGATGCTGGCGGATGTGCTTGGCAGGAAGGTCAGGCTGTCGCAGACGCCAGATGCAAGCGCGACCGGCGCATGGCTGTGCGCGGGGATTGCTTCCGGCGAGTTCTCGACTCCGGTCGAGGCAGCGGGATGGGCGAGAGAGAGGACGACGGTCATTGAGCCGAATCCGCATCAGTCCGCGGAGTATCAGCACTTCTACGCCGGATGGCTGGACGTGGCGGACCGACTGGACAGGATCAATCTGTGAAGCGAGCGCGATGAAATTGAACTGGCAGGAGGAGCGTCAAGCGGTCCTGGCGGTGGCGCAGAAAATGGCGGCGCTTGGACTTGTTGTGGGCACGAGCGGCAATGTGAGCAGCCGGATCAGAGAGGACACCCTTGGGCGGGAACTAATGGCGATTACGCCGTCGGGAGCGGAGTATGACAGTCTGAAAGCCGAGGATATACTGGTGACCGACCTGGATATAGAGCCGGTGGAGGGCGATGGAGTGCCCTCGAGTGAAGCACTGCTGCATGCTGAGATGTACCGCCGCAGGAGTGATGCAGGCGCGGTGATGCATACTCACTCGCCGTATGCGACTGCGGCGGCAGCGGCGGGTGTTGACATACCGCCTATTCTTGACGAGATGGTTCTGGTTGTTGGTGGTGAAGTTGAAGTCTCGAAGTACGCGTTTCCCAGCAGTGACGCACTTGCGGCAAATGTGTGCGAGGCCCTGGGTGGGCGGAATGCTGCATTGATTCGCAATCACGGCGTAGTGGGCGTGGGCGCTGACCTGGAAGAGGCGCTACGGGTGTGCGAGTTGGTGGAGCATGCGGCGCGCGTGATGGTGTACGCTGCGGCGCTTGGTGGGGCGACAGCCTTGCCTGCAGAAGTGCTGGAGGCGGAGACGGCGCTGTTTGAGATGCGGCGAAAGAGCCAGGCCCGGTAGTTGTTCAGACTGTATTCGGAGGCGATATTCGAATGGTGAGTGTACCCGGTTTCCTACTGAGAAGGCTGTATCAGAAGGGAAGCCTGAAGAACACGGAGACGGGTTTCGAGTTTCTGCTCACGAACCGATTGGGTTCCGGCTACGCGCATGGGATGCTGCCTATCACTGTTGACGGAAGTGAGGTTGCACCAGGAAGCGCGGCGTTTGTACTCGATGGGGTGGTGACACCGTTTGATTCGATCAGCAGGGACAGCACATTCACGCTGTCGATGAACAAGACGATCATCGTGAGGGTGGAGGGCACCGCGCTGTCACCGGGAGCGCACACGATCGGGATGGGGTTTGAGGTGCCGGGCTTAGGCGTGCTGAAGTTTGACTTTACGGATGTAGTCGGGTAGCGGGATGGCGCAGACTATTCGGCGCGTGGCGGTGACGGGGGCTTCGGGTTATCTTGGGCGACTGCTGGTGAACAGACTCGCGCGGCGCGGGGAAGTGGAACGGATACTAGCAATCGACATCCGCCCGATGCGTAGAGAACTGCCGCCAAATGTGGAGTTCGTCAAGCGCGACATTACGCGGGATATTTCCGATCTTCTAATCAAACACTGTGTCGATTCCGTGGCACACCTGGCGTTTGTGATCCGGCCTGACCGTAACAAGGAGCGCGCGCGCAGGGTAAACGTCTATGGGGCCGCCAATGTACTGGACGGCTGTGCGGCAGCGGATGTGGAACATGTGCTGTACATGAGCAGCGCGACGGTCTATGGCGCGCATCCCGACAATCCACCAGCGCTGACCGAGTGCGCGCCACTGCGTCCGGTGCGCGGATTTCAATATGCTGAAGCGAAAATTGAAGTGGAAGAATTGCTGCGGGAGTTCGGGAGGCAGCATCGAGATGCAAGTGTGTGCGTTCTAAGGGCTTGCCCTGTTCTTGGCCCCGATGCCGACAACTTCGTGGCACGGAACCTTGCGAGGCGCGCTCTGGTGGGCGTTGCGGGCTGCGACTCGCCGATGCAGTTTCTGCACGAGGACGACGCATCCGAGATTATGGCTAACTGCCTGCTGAACAGAGTTGATGGCACTTACAATGTGGGCGGACGCGAAAGTATAAGGATGAGCGAGATGGCCCGCGTCGCCGGTAGCAAGCTCTTGAGATTTCCGGCGCCACTGCTATATGGGGTTACGGAATTGTCGTGGCTGTTGCGGATGCAGAGTAGTACGCGGGCTTGCGGGCTGGACTTCATCAGATATCCGTGGGTGGTCAGCGGGGACAAGCTGGAACGCGAACATTGGCTCACAGCCGAGCAGAGTTCCGAGGAAGCCTGGAGCGCATTTGTAAGTCGCGGGGCGGTGAAGGACAATTGACGGGCTGTATTTCGAACAAGAGTAAGGAATGAATTGGAATGAAGTGCATAATCGACACTGACCCGGGGGCGGACGACGTGCTGGCGCTGATAATGGCGCTGAACAGCTCCGAGCTGAAGATACTGGCGCTGACGACGGTGGAGGGGAACGCGAGGCTGGAGCATACTACGGCGAACGCGCTGAGGCTGCTCGACTATATGGGGCGCGGGGAGATTCCTGTGTATGAGGGTTCTTCGACGCCGCTCGAAGGAGAGTTTTACCACGCCTACGAAGTGCATGGCGACGAGGGATTGACGGTGCGGCTGCCGGATACTGATAAGCAACCCGCGGACGGGAATGCTGTGGACTTCATCGTGGAGACGGCGATGGCGATGCCGGGGGAACTGGTGCTGTTCGCAGTGGGGCCGCTTACGAATGTGGCGAGGGCGCTCATCAAGGAGGAGCGTCTGAAGGATGCGCTGCAGCGCGTGTACATCATGGGTGGGCAGGGCGATGGTTCGGGGAATGTGACGCCATACGCGGAGTTCAATATCTGGGACGATCCCTACGCGGCGAATGTGGTATTCGGGTCAGGGGCGCCGGTGACGCTGCTGGGTCTTGATATTTCCCATCAGACCTCGATTCCCAGGGATGACCAAGAGTGGCTAACGGGAGATTCGAAGGGAGAACGCCTTGCGGCGCAGGTGCTGGAGAAGTGGTTTGAGCTGGATGATGCCGAACACCGGGAGAGGTTCAGCATGCACGATCCGGTGACGATTATGGCTGCGCTGCGGCCTGACCTGATAGAGACGCGCGCCGCCACCTTGACGGTGGAGACGGAAGGTGAGCGCGTTGGCGAGGTAACGGCGGACTATGAGAGCGGTGGGAGCGTGGATGTGGCGGTGGGAGTGGATGTGGCGGGAGCGCTGGCGGTTATGCGGGGGTTGTTGAGGGGTTAGCGATGACGGCTCTTGCGAGCGAGTAAATTTGTTGACCTGTCGTGGCGGAGTTGTTATATTGCTCATGCAATTGTTGACTTAATTGCTCAACAAACTGAGACAGCAGTTAAGACTGAAAGGCAGCGACTATGACGACACAGCAGGTCATCTCGCGTGAGACCGGCGTGGAAGACAAGGGCTATAAGTGGGGGTTCGAGTTCGACATCGAGTCGGACATCGCGCCGCGCGGGTTGAGCGAGGACATTGTAAGGCTCATCTCGGCGAAGAAGGGCGAGCCTGACTGGATGCTAGAGTGGCGACTGAAGGCATACCGCCACTGGCTGACGCTCAACAATGAGGGGCCGAAGTGGGCGAATATCGAGTATCCGCCGATCGACTTCCAGGACATCATCTACTATGCGGCGCCGAAGTCGCAGGCGGATGCGCCTAAGAGCCTGGACGAGGTTGACCCGGAGATTCGCGAGGCGTTCGACAAGCTGGGCATTCCCCTGGAGGAACAGAAGCGGCTGACGGGCGTTGCTGTGGATGCGGTGCTTGACAGCGCATCGGTGGCGACTACTTATCGCAAGATGCTCGAAGACGCGGGCGTGATCTTCTGCTCGGTGAGCGAGGCGGTGAAGACGCACCCGGAGATTGTCAAGAAGTACCTGGGCACGGTCGTGCCGTACACTGACAACTTCTACGCTGCGCTCAACTCGGCGGTTTTCAGCGACGGGTCGTTCGTGTATGTGCCGCCGGGAGTGCGCTGTCCTATAGAGCTGATGACGTACTTCCGCATCAACGAGCTGGATACGGGGCAGTTCGAGCGGACGCTAATAATCGCGGACAAGGGCGCATACGTGAGCTACCTGGAAGGCTGCACGGCGCCGATGCGAAAGACGCACCAACTTCATGCCGCCGTGGTCGAGCTGGTAACTCTGGACGATGCGGAAATCAAGTACTCGACGCTGCAGAATTGGTATCCGGGCGACAAGGAAGGCAATGGCGGCGTCTATAACTTCGTGACGAAGCGGGGCGCAGCGCGCGGAAAGAATTCCAAGATTTCGTGGACGCAGGTGGAGACCGGGTCGGCGATTACCTGGAAGTATCCGAGCGTGATATTGCAGGGCGACAACTCTGTGGGCGAGTTCTACTCGGTGGCGCTGGTGAACAACTTCCAGCAGGCTGACACGGGCACGAAGATGATCCACATCGGGAAGAATACCAGGAGCACGATCATCGCCAAGGGGATATCGGCGGGGAAGGCGCAGAACACGTACAGGGGGCAGGTGAAGATCATGCCTTCGGCGCGGAATGCGCGCAACTTCACGCAGTGCGACTCGCTACTGATCGGGGATGAGTGCGGGGCGCACACGGTGCCTTACATCGAGGTGCGGAATCCGACGGCGCAGATGGGGCACGAGGCGACTACCTCCAAGGTTGATGACAGCCAGCTGTTCTACTTGCAGCAGCGTGGCATCGGCCTTGAAGAGGCAAACTACATGATCATCAACGGCTTCTGCAGGGGAATATTCAAGGAGCTACCCTTTGAGTTCGCGGCGGAGGCATCGCAGCTGCTCAGGGTCAATCTGGAGGGCACGGTAGGTTAGGAATGACACAAGGCAACGATACACCGCTTCTGGAGATTCGGAATCTGGAAGTGTCCATAGACGATACGCAGATTCTGAAGGGAATAAGCCTTTCCGTGAACATCGGTGAGGTGCACGCGATAATGGGACCGAACGGCTCCGGCAAGAGCACGCTGGCGAATGTGCTTGCGGGCCGCCCGGAGTATGTCGTGGATAGCGGCGAGGTGCTCTACAAGGGCGAGGACCTTCTTGCGATGGACCCAGAGACTAGGGCTAGGGAGGGCGTTTTCCTCGCGTTCCAGTATCCTGTCGAGTTGCCGGGCGTGCGCTCGTGGCAGTTCCTGAAGTCCGCTGTGGATGCGATTCGGCAACACAAGGGCGAGAGGGAGCTGCGTGTTCGCGAGTTCGACCGGATGCTCGAAGCCGCGATGGAGACGGTGGAAATCGAGGGCGATCTTGTGCGGCGGTCTGTGAACGAGGGGTTCTCCGGCGGCGAGAAGAAGCGCAACGAGATACTTCAGCTGGCGCTTTTGGAGCCAACCCTTGCTCTGCTGGACGAGACCGACTCCGGGCTGGACATCGACGCGCTGCGGATCGTGTCGAACGGCGTAAACCAGTTCAGGTCTGACGAGCGTGCCATCGTGATGGTAACGCACTATCAGCGGATACTTAACTACATCACGCCGGACTACGTTCACGTGCTGGTTGACGGCAGCATCGCAATGTCCGGTGGGCGCGAGCTTGCGCTGGAGCTTGAGGAGAAGGGGTACGAGTGGCTGCGGGAGGTGGCGGTTTAGGTATCAGTGAGCAGCGTTCAGTTTGCTGGCTGATACACAGTAATTTATGAGGGTAGTTCGATGAATTTCTGGGTTTATGAGAATCATCCTACTAACAAGGCAATTGTTCACCGAGCGTCTTGTAGCTTCTGTAACAATGGCGTTGGTATGCGTCAAGAGAAATCCAGATTCAATGGACGATGGCACGGACCGTTTGAAGACATAACGTTAGCTAAAAACAATGCCAGGAATACAGGTCGCAGTGATATGCGGGAGTGTTCTGTCTGCTTGTCTGGCAAGGAAGTTCGGCAAATGGTAGAGCAGACTACGATTGATATGACTAATGACACAGTGATGCAGGGCAAGCAAGTTGAGCTCATAGTTCTTGGTGAACTCATGAGACGGGGCGCGATTCCATACACGCCTTGGGCTGATGTTGAAGGTGTGGATGCAGTTGTCTCAGTCAATAGCGAAAGACTACTCCGAATTCAGATTAAGGCAAGGGGTTTCAACATAGGCACTGCTCCCCAAAGGCTGTTCAAGGTTAATAAATTGGAAATCTCCAAAGATTTCTTTATCGTGTGTGTCGAAGCGAAGGGTAGAGTTCTTGGGGACGCTTGGGTTCTGCCGTCTAAAGTGTTCGATGCATATGCGACTAGAGAATCCAACGGAGTTAGAGGCTTAAACCTTGATTCGGGCAAAAGAAAGTATGGTTTGCCTCTATACGATATTCTGTGTGGGTTCAGAAATCGCTGGGAGCTGATTACCGAATACGACAGTTTCAAGGACCTTCTGGACAACCCTGAGGATTTGGAAGATGTGCTGACTATGAAGGAAGCGATGGAGGCTCCAGAAGAAGAGATAATGACTTTGGACGAGTATGAGCAACTCCGAAGAGCAAGGGTATAGGGTTCTATTTCGCAGCAATAGGGTTAGAAGAGAGTTCGCAGCGACACCGGAGTCGGATTATCGGAGAATATCGGCGGCGTTGCGCGATCTGAGCGACAATCCCAGACCTCGCGGTTCAGCCAGAATTCGCGGAGACATTTACAGAATCAGAGTGGGGAGATTCAGGATACTATATTCGATTGATGATGCAGAGCGAACGATCACTATCGGCTCTGTGAGACGACGCAGCGAAGATACTTACCGAGATGTCAGGCGGTTATTCTGAATGAAGCTCGCCTCGAAGACATGGGAACGGACAGACTGAAGACACTGACAACTGACGGAAACAGATGACACAGACACTTACACGATACGAACAGTACACATCAGATTTTCAATCGCTGGACGGCGCGGGGCAGCCTGAGTGGTTGCGTGAGATGCGGGTGGCGGCGTGGGAGCGCTTTCAGGAGGTTGGGCTGCCGACAGCGCGGCGTGGCAATGAGCCTTACAAGTACACGAATGTGGGGCCGATTGCGAACGCGGAGCTTGCGCTTGCGTCCACGGGCATCGCCGAACTGGGCGCGGACGAACTGGGCGAGATGGCGCCGCCGCAGAGTGACAGCGCGCGGCTGGTGTTTATAGATGGGCGCTATTCGGAGCAACTTTCGGACGGGCAGAGGGCCAGCGACGGTGTAACTGTTTGCAGCCTTGCCGATGCGATTGAATCGGGCAACGGGCCGGTCTCCGCGCATTTGGGGCAGTATGCCGATGCGGAGGAGGACGGCTTCATCGCTTTGAATACTGCGTTCATCAGGGATGGCGCGTTCATCGAGATCTCCGACGATGTGGCGGTTGAGTCGCAGTTGCATCTCGTGTTTGTTTCGACGGATGGGGAGCAGACTGTTTCGCATCCCAGAGTGCTGGTCGTTGTGGGGCGGGGGAGCAGCGCGACTATCGTGGAGAGCTATGTCGGCGTGCCAGGCAATCGCTGCCTTACAAACTCGGTTGCTGAGATAGTGCTCGGGGACGATGCTACGCTGGAGCATTACAGGCTTCTGATGGAGAGCGAGGACGCTTTTCATGTGGGCGTCACGCGGGTGAAGCAAGGTGCGAATAGCGCCTATAACTCGAAGGTGTTCGAGCGGCAGGTGGGGCTTGGAAGGTTCGACCTGTATACGAGTCTTGACGGAGAAAACTCGTCGTGCGACCTGAAGGGTCTGTACTTCACGTCCGGCAGACAGCACATGGACAACTACATCAACATCAACCACACAGAGCCGCATGCGACAAGCCGCCTGTATTACAAGGGTATCCTTGACGGAAGATCCCGGGCAGTGTTTGGCGGGACGGTGTATGTGCAGCCGGGGGCGATCAAGACGGACTCGCACCAGGAGGACAAGAACCTAGTGCTGTCGCCCTACGCGGAGGTTGACAGCAAGCCGTCACTGTTCATCTGGGCGGACGACGTGAAGTGCGGGCATGGCGCGACAGCGGGCAACATAGACCTCGACACGGTGTTCTATATGCGGAGTCGCGGCATTGACCTGGAGACTGCGAGCCGGCTGCTGATATATGGATTCGCTAGCGAGATTATTGATACCGTCGAGGACGACGACCTTCGGAGCTACCTGGAGCGGTTGTTCCTGGACTCGCTGCCGAGCTACAAGTTCGAATTCTAAGGCTGAAATGTACGATCTGGACGACCTGTACCAAGAAGTCATAATGGACCATAACCGGAGACCCCGGAACTTTCGTAAGCCGAGCGACGCGAACCGAGAGGCTGAGGGATTCAATCCGCTGTGCGGCGACCAGATAACGCTGTATCTCGCGGTGGACGGTGACAAGATTGCGGATGTGGGCTTTCAGGCGATTGGGTGCGCCATTTCGAAGGCGTCGGCGTCGATGATGACTGAGAGCGTAAAGGGGCTGTCCCTCAAGGATGCAGGAAAGGTGTTCGAGGAGTTTCGCAGCATGATCACGCAGGAGGACTTTGATCCTGACGTGCTTGGCGATGCCGAACTCCTTGAGGGTGTGTCGAGGTATCCTGCGAGGATAAAGTGCGCAGCGCTCTCGTGGCATGCTCTTAATTCCGTGCTAGGCGACAGCGATGGGGAGACAGTTACTACCGAATAGGGGCGCCGGCAATTGTACTGCAGGGTGCGACGCGGCCGGGAGAGTGGCCAATGTATATTCCAATCAAGGTGGATTACGGCGTTCGTGCGCTGGTAGATCTAGCGCTTTACGGAGACCAAGGACCGGTGCGAGCCAGCGAGATTGCGAAGCGGACCGTCATTCCTGAGCCTTATCTTGCACAGGTGCTGCATACGCTGAACAAGAGCGGGTTCACGGGTAGTCAGCGTGGTCCAAGAGGCGGGCATTTTCTGGCGATGGAGCCTTCGGAAATAAGGCTTAGCAGTGTGATGTCCAGCCTGGGAGCAATGGAATCGCCGGTGGCTTGCCTGACAGACAACACGATCTGCATTCACTCACCGGCGTGCGCACAGCGAGAGGTCTGGCGTACGGTGGCGGAGGCGGTGTTCAACATTCTTGACTCGACGACTATCGAAGACCTGGTGAACAGCACTCCGATTAAACAGGACCAAGACGAGGAGAGTGCACTGCCTATCAGACTGAAGGCGGCAGTGTAAGTTCAATCTTCAAACTAAGGGCTGCACATAAGGGATTAAGCCAATCAATCAGGGAGGATTAGCATGGCATTTCAGAGAGTAGCGGCGGTTAGCGACATTCCGCCTGGCGTGACGAAGGTGTTCGAAGTCGGCGATAAGGCTGTTGCGGTGTGCAACGTAAGCGGCGACCTGTACGCTATCGAGGATGTATGCACTCATGACGGCGCATCATTCGAGCAGGGTGAGCTTGACGGCTGCGAGATCGAGTGCCCGCGGCATGGCGCGCGATTCGATGTCAGGGATGGAACGGCAACCGAGCTCCCTGCCGTTGTGCCGGTTGACACGTACCCCGTGCGGGTCGAGGGCGATGACGTCGAGGTCGATGTGTAGTCAGTTTTGAGTGATGAGTTTTTAGTGGTAAGTAGTCAGTTGTCAGTAGTGGGTTTGCCCACTGAAGACTCAGAACTTACCACTCAAAACTCAAAACTGAAGGACTTGAAAATGCTAGATGTGAGGAAGATCCGAGAGGACTTTCCGGTGCTGTCAAAGAAGGTCTATGACGGCAAGCCGCTGGTGTGGCTTGATTCGGCGGCGACCTCCCAGAAGCCGCGCCAGGTGATCCAGGCGCTGGTGGACTACTACGAAGGTTACAACGCGAACGTGCATCGTGGTGTGCATGCCCTGAGCATGGAGTCCACGGAGCGGTATGAGGAGGCACGCGCGAAAGTCGCCGCTTTCGTGAACGCGGAAAGCGCGGAAAGCCTCATCTGGACGCGGAACACGACGGAAGGCATCAATATCGTTGCCAATAGCTGGGGCACCGACAACATCAAAGCGGGCGACGAGATTGTGGTGACTGCGCTGGAGCATCACAGCAACCTAGTTCCGTGGCAGCAGCTTGCCCGGAAGAATGATGCCCAGCTGCGCATCATACCGCTCAACGGTGACCACACGCTCGACATGGATGCCGCAGACGGCATGATTGGCCCGCGCACCAGACTGCTGGCGATGACACAGGAGTCGAACGCGGTGGGCACAATCGTGCCTGTCAAGGAACTTGCCGCCAAGGCTCGCTCCGTCGGAGCCGCCGTACTGGTCGATGGGGCGCAGAGCGTTCCGCATATGCCGGTGGACGTGCAGGATATAGACTGCGATTTCCTTGCCTTTTCGGGACACAAGATGCTTGGGCCAACGGGAATCGGCGGACTGTACGTGAAGCGAGACGTCCTAGAGCAGATGAACCCGTTCCTGACAGGGGGCGAGATGGTCCTAGCCGTTTCTTATGAGGACGCATCGTGGAACGATCTGCCGATGCGCTTCGAGGCAGGCACGCCGAACATCGCGGACGCAATTGGGCTTGCTGCAGCTGTGGACTACTTGCAGGCGGTGGGCATGGAGAATGTTCGCGAGCACGAGGTCGCATTGACGAAGTATGCCCTGGACGCCTTCAAGGAGCTTGAGGAAGAGCTCGATGTGTACGGGCCGAAGGACTCGACAAAGACCGGCGGAATCGTTTCGTTCCATCATCCGGACGTGCATCCACATGACCTGGGAACGGTGCTGGACAGGCGCGGCATCGCGATTCGGACGGGGCATCACTGCGCGATGCCGATGGTGCGCAGCCTCGGAGTAGCTGCTACTGCGAGGGCGAGCATGTACCTGTACAACACGGAAGATGAGGTTGATTCTCTCGTGGACGCGCTGAAGGAGGCGCTGAGGTATTTTCGGGCGTAAGAGAAGCGCGCTTGCGGATGGGACGACTTTGATCTCCGGCGCAAGAGCGACGCTTTGAGCAAGGCAGCAAATGGCGCTTAATAGGCTTGACGACCTGTACCGAGAGGCGATACTCGACCACCGGCGCAATCCACGCAATCACGAGACGATAATTGCGCCTGACATCGTGGGCGATGCGATCAATCCATTCTGCGGCGACGAGATTCACCTGCAAATTAACCTTGACGACAGGCTGTGCGTGATGGGTGTGGGCTTGCAGGGGGAAGGGTGCTCAATCAACCTGGCAGCAGGCTCGATGTTGACCGAGGCGATAGAGGGCAAGGCGCTGGACGAGATTGACGCGCTGGTGGCGCTGGTCCGCAAGATGATGCAGGGCGACGCCGATGCCGAAGCGCAGCTGAGCGGTGAAGGGGACCTTACGAATCTCGCAGGGGTGCGGGACTATCCCGTCCGAATCAAGTGTGCGCTGCTGCCGCTTTCCGCTCTTATCCAAGGCATCCAGAGCTACAAGTCATCCACCGAGCAGCTATAGCAGCCTCGCGGTGTGAGTGAGCGCAGCCTGGGCGTGTCCGTTCCTGGTGGGGGGATTGATCAGCCTGTTTATTTCGGCGTCCGACAGCGTGACGCTGCTTTCGCCGTCCTTCGAATCTTCAGATTGGGCTTTGCTGCCGATGCCAGTGCCGATGAGAGTGATGCCGACGCGCTTTTTCATCTGGCGCTCCTGCACCACGCCGAAAATGACGTTAGCATCGGACTTCGCCGCCTTGCGGACTATCCCTGCGACTTCGTGAACCTGACCCAGAGTGAGGTCCTTGCCGCCGGTTACGTTTAGCAGTATGCCGCTCGCGCCCTCCAGAGGGGCGTTGAAGAGAGGATTTGCCAGAGCGGAGCGGGCTGCTTCGAGGGCAGCCCACTTGCCCTTGCCTTCACCGTATGCCATGAACGCCGCGCCGCCATTTGCCATGACCGAGCGCACATCCGCGAAGTCAACGTTGATCATCCCGGGAATGGTGATGATGTCGGAGATGCCCTTGACACCCTGCCGCAAGACTTCGTCGGCTGCCTGAAATGCGCGTTCGAGCGATACTTTGCCCTTGACGGATGGCAACAGCCGGTCATTCTCAACCACTATGAGCGTATCAACCTTCTGACTCAGGCTACTAATTCCCTGCTCGGCGACCTCACGCCGTCGCGCGCCTTCGAAGGAGAATGGCAGTGTGACTACGCCAACCGTGAGGGCGCCCTGCTTGCGAGCAATATCCGCAACCGTCGCAGACGCGCCGGTGCCTGTGCCGCCACCCATGCCTGCGGTGATGAACACCATGTCCGAGCCGTCAAGAAGGTCGGTGATGTGCTTCCGGCTCTCCTTGACCGCGCGGCGTCCCACTTCGGGACGCCCACCTGATCCCATTCCCTTGACGGTCTGAGGCCCGATGGCAAGTGACGGGATGGATTTCAGACTTTCCAATGCCTGGATGTCTGTATTCAGGACGAGGGACTCAACCTGGGTGAGCCCGGTCCCGATCATGCGTGAGACGGCATTTCCGCCTGCGCCGCCTACACCAACGATCTTCACCTTGATGTCGGAGGGAAGGTGGTGAGCGCTGTGGCTTTCCTGAGAAGCGGCGCCGAAGTTTAGTGCCTTGATGATGTCTTGCAACATTTGATTGACCTCGTTCGTGGAGAATTCTGGAGTGGGTTACTGCCTTGTGAATATGCCTGTTGGCGCTATGCCGCTTGAGGAGAGGTCAGGAAGTGGTACGGGATGTTCCATACGCCGGACTTTCCCATGTCAACTACTGCCTTTCGGCGGAGCGCCTCAGTTACGACACCGCTGCTGCCGAACTTGGGACCGCCGTTGATACTGCCAAGATAGACGACCTGCTGACCGACGTGAACGCTGCAGCAGGTCGCCGACTTCGGTGCACCGGCCTGTGACTGCATTCCAGGCAGTCGAAGCTGATGGATATTTGCCTGCTCGCCCGTGTTGTGTGCCATGTTCAGCCTCCGCGCTCTCCACTAGAACATTTCTCTCATAGAACATAATAGAACAGAACGAGCGTTCCTGTCAACACCATTTCTTTGGAATCCCGGAATTCATTGAGAGTGGTCTTGATTTGAGGTGGCTGACGCGCTTGACAGATCTTCGCGAAATGCTGTTCCGGCGTGGCTGAACTAGGTCTGTCGTGTTCTGCCAGAAATGCTTTCGACTGATAATTTTATTTTGTCTTGGATTAGCATAAGTGATAGAATCCTGCTGAAATGGATAGGCAATGCTGTGGGGTGGAGGCGGAGAGTGTTTCAAATTCTGAGTGTCCTAAAGATTCAGGAGAGGCATAGCTATGAGACTTGAAGGCAAGGTGGCGCTGATAACGGGAGGCGCGCGTGGGCAGGGCGCGACTGAAGCAAAGCTATTCGCCCAGGAAGGCGCGGCAGTCGTCATCGCGGACGTTCTTCAGGATGAGGGCCGGCAGATTGAAGCGGAGATAAACGAGGGCGGCGGCAGGGCGCTGTTCGTGGATCTCGACGTTACAAGCTCGGATGACTGGCAGTCGGCTGTTGAACAGACTGTGGAGACATTCGGCAAGCTGGACATACTGGTGAACAATGCGGCGATATACAGCCGGACGCCTATCGAGCATGCCTCAGAGGAAGAGTGGGACAGCATAATCGACATCAACCTCAAGGGCGTGTTTCTGGGCACGAAGCATTCGATCGCGGCGATGCGAGATGCGGGCGGCGGCTCGATTATCAATATATCGTCCACGGCGGGCCTGGTGGGCAGCCCCAGGGGAGGCGCGTACACGGCTTCGAAGGGCGGCGTGAGGCTGTTCACGAAGAACACAGCGATTCAGCTGGCTCCCGACGGCATTCGGGCGAACTCGATCCATCCGGGTCCTATTGACACCGATATGATCAGGGACAACATCGGGACGCCCGAGGGTCTGGCGGCTTCGCTGGAGCGGGTGCCGCTGAAGAGGATTGGCACGGTGGACGACGTGGCTTATGGCGCGTTATTCCTGGCGTCTGATGAGGCTTCATTCATGACGGGGTCGGAACTCGTGATAGACGGTGGAGTTACGGCGCAGTAACAGATGCGGGGTGGCGATTGCTAGACTTTAGGGAACAGATAGACCTGGATGTTAACGGCGGCATACGCTCAGTCGAGGCGCGGCATCACTGGACGCTGCTGCGTGTGCTGCGGGATGTTCTCGGGCTGACCGGAACCAAGCGCGGCTGCGACAGGGGAGAGTGCGGGGCGTGCACAGTGCTGCTGGACGGCAAGCCGGTGTATTCGTGCCAAATGCTGGCGCTGCAGGCCGTTGGTCGAAGTATCACGACTGTGGAGGCGCTGGGGAACAGCGATAATCTGCATGTGATTCAGCAAGCATTCCTCGACAACGACGGCGCGCAATGCGGGTACTGCACACCGGGATTCCTGCTCAGCGCGAAGGCTCTTCTGGATGACACGCCCGCCCCTTCGGAGGCTCAGATTCGGCAGGCGCTGTCGGGCAACCTGTGCAGGTGCAACGCG
Source organism: Dehalococcoidia bacterium (assembly GCA_965203955.1). Classification (GTDB taxonomy): domain Bacteria; phylum Chloroflexota; class Dehalococcoidia; order Lucifugimonadales; family JADFKI01; genus Bin90. The sequence goes on from OZ241923.1 coordinate 2,613,536, forward strand.
TATGGACGCATCATCGAATCGGTGAAGCAGGCGGCGGTGAAGCGGTGACGGCTAATTCTGTGATAGGCACCTCGGTTCCGCGGCATGACTTGCCGGGCAAGCTCACCGGCGAAGCGAAGTATGCGAGCGACGTTCACCTGCCGGAGATGCTGCACGGCAAGGTCGTTCGCAGTCCGCACGCGCATGCGCGCATAGTCGCCATCGACACTTCGGCCGCTGAGAGCCTGGACGGAGTACATGCCGTTCTGACGCCATTCGATGCGCCGCTAGGAAGACTCGCGCCCGACGTTGCGATTTTGGATACGGCAGTGCGCTATGTGGGCGATGAGGTGGCTGCGGTCGCAGCGGACGATGAGGACCTGGCGGAGTACGCTGCGAGCCTGATCAAAGTAGAGTACGACGTCTTGCCGTTTGTCGTGAATGCGCGGGATGCAATTGCCGAAGACGCGCCGCATATACACGAGGGAGGCAATCTCGTTGGGGGCGAACCGCTTGCCCTGACGAGAGGAGACGTTGACGAAGGATTCTCGGAGGCGGACCGCATTTTCAGCATGTCTTTCAGCACGCCCGCGCACTCGCCTGCGCCTCTGGAGCCGAGAGCGGCGGTGACTAAGTGGGAGGACGGCAAGCTGACGGTGTGGAAGACTACCCGCGGCGTGCACGCGGACAGGATGAGCCTTGCATCCGCGCTGGGAGTCCGGCGTGAAGACGTGCGCGTGATTGGAGCGACTCTGGGAGCAGGGTTCGGAGGGAAGGACGAATCGCGCCTGTCCGTCATCGCAGCGGAGCTTGCGCGAAGAGCGGGGAAGCCCGTGAAGATCGAGGCTACCCGCGAGGAGGAGTTCGTTGCGGGTAGGAAGCGACACTCGACGGAGACGACAGTGAAGGTGGGCGTGAAGGATGACGGCACGGTAACTGCGATCCATCAGACGACTTTGATGGATACCGGCGCGTACCTTGCTTCGGGTCCCGGTGTTGTGCGCCGTGCCGGACAGGCGGCGCTGTACCTTTATCGTTGCTCGAACGTGCGCTACGACGGTCGTCTTGTCTATACGAACCAGCCCTCGGCTGCTTCGTATCGGGCGCTGGGAGCTCCGCAAGGGCACTTCGCGCTCGAAGTGCTGATGAACCATATCGCGGACGAGCTTGGCATAGATCCTCTGGAGTTCCGACTTCGGAACCATGTGGGAGTCGAGGGGCAAGCGGGTGAGAGGGTTACGCCAGCCAACGAGATTATAGATACGCAGCCGGTCGAGGGTGGGATACCGTTCTCGTCGAATGGGCTGCATGAGTGCCTGGAGAGGGGCGCGGCGGCGTTCGGATGGAGTGAGAGTCGGGCGTCTGACGGGCAGACTGAGGGGCACCTAAGAACAGGCAGTGGAATGAGCATGCTCATCTACAGGGGTGGGCCGGGTGGCAGGTCGTCGGCCCGGGTCAGGCTTAACGCGGATGGCAGTGTGCAGGTGATCGCGGGTCTAATGGATGTGGGAGAGGGCAGCACGACTGTGATAGCGCAGATTGCGGCTGAGGCAGTCGGCGTCCCGTATGACAGGGTGAGGGTTACATTCGGAGATACTGCCGATACGCCCGAGGCGCCGATTACGGCCGGCTCTACGGCGACATTCTCCACGGGAACTGCGGCGAAGCAGGCCGGTGAGGAGCTGAAATCCAAGATTCTCGGCATTGTTGCTAGTCACCTGGACGATGATGTCAGCATGCTCGATATTGTGGACGGAGCCGTGGTCTCTGAGGACGGCAATGTTCGTCTTCAACTGTCTGATGTCGTCGCGCTGGTCGGAGAACAGGCGCTTGAGGCGGAGGCATCGGTGATGCCGGGGAGCCGGGACTATATCGTGAACTCGTTCGGCGCTCACTTCGCGGAGGTTGAAGTAGATACCGAGACGGGCAATGTGCGAGTGCTACGATATGTGGCGGCGCACGATTCCGGGCGAATTTTGAACCCGCAACTAGCGACCAACCAAGTGGAGGGCGGCGTGTCGCAGATGCTTGGATTCACATTTTCGGAGGAGATGCTGACCGACCCGCAGAGCGGAGTTACTCTGAACGCGAGCTTCCTGGAACACAAGAGCCCGACGATCCAGGAATATCCGCCGATTGAGGTGATATTCACGGATGAGCCGGACCCGATAGGGCCATTTGGCGCTAAGGCGCTCGGTGAGCCGCCGAGCGTGGGGCCTGCACCGGCTGTCGTGAATGCGATTTACGACGCGGTCGGAGTGAGGATTACCGACTTGCCGGTTACTCCCGACAAGGTACTGAATGCGCTGAACGAGATGGATGAGGTGTAGTGGGGATGTATGGTTTCGAGTTTGTAAGCGCGCCGAGCGTTGAGGACGCCAGCGAACTATTGACCGGGGATGGGCCCGCCGTAAGCGTCGTTGCGGGGGGGACCGACCTGCTTGGCGAGATCAAGCAGGGAACGATTCGACCGGCAAGGCTAGTGAGCCTGCAAGACATTAGCGAGCTAAAGGGCGTCAGAATCTACGATGAGGGCGCGTTGGTCGGCGCGATGACCACGCTCGCGGAGGTTGCCGGCGATGAGGTTGTCAGGCTGCAATACGCCGCACTAGCAGAGGCGTGTGATTCGGTGGCGACGCCTCAAATTCGGAACGTGGGGACCATCGGTGGCAACCTGTGCCAAAGGCCGCGCTGCTGGTACTACCGAAATGCGCACTTTGACTGCCTGAAGAAGGGCGGGGATTCGTGCTTTGCGTTGGAGGGCGCGAACAAGTTCCACGCGATCTTCGATACGGGTAGCTGTCCTGCGGTGCATCCGTCTGATACCGCGGTTGCACTGACTGCCCTAGATGCCCGGGCGCTGCTGATATCCGGGGACGGCGCACGGATGATGCACGTCGAGGAGTTCTTCACATCACCGAGTGTCGATGTGTCGAAGGAAAATATCCTTCAACCTGGAGAGATTCTGGCCGAGGTGGTCATACCATCTCCTAGAGGGGCGAGCCGCAGCGTATTCCTGAAGGCCAAGGAGCGACAAGCGATGGACTTCGCTCTGGCGAGCGTAGCGCTGTCCGTGAGTGTGGAGAACGATATGATCTCCGTGGCGCGTCTGGTGTTGGGTGGTGTGGCACCAGTTCCATTACGGGTAACTGATGCCGAAGATGCGCTGACCGGCGAGCGCGTGGACGACGTCGATGCGGGAGAGGTTGGGCGTATCGCAGTTCAGGGCGCGGCGCCGCTTGCGGACAATGGCTACAAGGTGCGGCTTACCTCGGGACTGGTTGCGCGCGCCGTGAGGATGTTACTGCACAAATCGACACCGAAAGGTGCATAGCAGTGAGCCGCGTAGTTGAGCTCCCTCCCAACCTGCTAGAGAACCTTGAGAACGCCATCCGCGAAATGCCCGGCGACGGCATGGCGCTGGTTTCGGATTTTGATGGTACGCTATCGGAATTTGTGCCGGTTCTCGAAAATGCGGTCATCCATCCTGACGTGCTTCCGTCGCTCTGCCACCTTTCCGGTAAGCTGTCCCTCACTGCCGTGATGTCCGGAAGGGCAGCTCGTGATGTGGAGCGGCGCGTTGGGATCGATGGCGTAGTGTATGTCGGCAATCACGGTGCAGAATGGATCGTGGATGGGACGCTGAGCGCTGCTGAAGGAATGGAGGCGGCAGAAGCACACCTGCAGGAATTGCTCGAAGGACTTGCGGTGTCTGCCGACGCCCCTGGATTGGTGCTTGAAAACAAGAAGTACAGCGCGTCGTTACACTACCGTGCGGCGGCGGACGAAGCCGGAGTGGTTGAACGGCTGCGGGCGGCCATAAGAGCGATGCCGGACGACGGAGACTTCGAGTTTTTCTGGGGCAACAAGATTCTGGAGATCAGGCGCAAGCACAGCGTCGACAAGGGCGTTGCGCTCGGCAGGCTGATAGACGAATCGCGTCCGACTTGCGTGATATTTCTTGGTGACGATACGACAGATGCGGACGCGCTGCGAGTGCTGAGAGAGCGGAGGACGTTGGGCAATGTCGATTGTATCGGAATAGCGGTCATCCAGGATGGCACGCCGGATTCCGTTCTCGAGAACGCAGACTTCAGCCTGAACGGCGTGCCTGAAGTTGCCGCGTTCCTCAGCCGATTCGATGCTGCGATTGGCTGAGGAACTCAGCTGAAAAACGCGGGCGGGGCTAGAAGATCGCGATTGGGTTGACCGGTGATCCGGTGGTATTGGAGAGGCGGAGTGGGTTGATGGTGATCATGAACTCCCACCTGTTGCGCTCCTTACACGCTGCTGCCAGGTCCTCGAGGTTGGGATTGTCGAGAATCCACATGCCCATTGCGACGATGCCGACCTGATGTATCGGATTCGACATGCTCTCGTACTGGCTAGGCATGACGTCGTTGCCTGTGTCGCTGCCGAGGACTGCGATGCCGCGCTCGTGGAATAGGGGCAGGCAGGCTGCCTGACATGCGGGTGAGCCGGCCTCACGCGGATTGACGGGACCTTCCACATTACGGCGGTGCAGGTTGCCGGTGCGGACGAGGAGCACGTCGCCCTCTTCGATGGTGAAGCCACACTGCTCCTCGGCTGCGAGTATGTCTTCGGGCATGACGCCTTCGCCGCGCTCGATCCAGTCCACGCCGCGAATCATGGGAGCGTCAACGAGGACGCCGCGCGTTGCGATACCGTTGCCGGCGAGTTCGATAGACTCTACGGTCGCCCCGAGTCCTGTGGAAACCAGGTGCGGCGGGCGTCCGTTGTACATCTTGCCCTGCCAGAAGAAGTGGGCGAGGCTGTCCATGTGCGTGATGTGGTAGCCATGGAATGCCATGCCGAAGAAGTCTGTGGACGCCTGGCTGGGCCGGTTCGTCACCTTGTCGCCGCTCGCCCAGCCTTCACCGCTCTCCAGCATGAAGTGTATGGGAGTGGACATGTGGTCGGCTTCGGGAGTCCAAGTAACGGTGCGGGAGCAGGACACGGTGGTCCCTTCCTCGACAAGTGAGAGCGCCCGCAGGGTCTTCTCCTTTGATAGCAGGTTCAAGGTGCCGTGCTGATCGTCTTCGCCCCAGCGTCCCCAGTTGGATAGGGTGTCGAAGTAGGTCAGAACTTCAGCTTCGGTGGGTATCTGTGCGGGCATGAGTATTCTCCTATTCCGGGCGGCTAAAAGCCTGAGGATGACTGCCTCCGCCAGAAAGCGCAGTCTCAATTGGTTCGCGGCTTAGTATATCCGCGATCCCCGCGTATGTCACTTGCTTTGGAGCATGTTTAGTGTGTCACATTGAACTATGTACCGCCATTTAGACTGCTCCACATTTCAAACTGATACACCACTGGAGCATGCAGGAATGGACTGTACTAAGTTGCAGCGTGACCTCGGCGCAGGGCACGGCCTGGGAGTGCGCCAGTGTTGTCGCCGTTGTCGATGACGACCTTGCCGTTGACGATTACATAGTCGATACCGACCGGGTATTGGTGCGGGTCTTCACACGTGGCGTGCGTCTTGACGGTGGCAGGGTCGAATACGACGATGTCTGCCCTGAAACCGTCGCGCAGGATGCCGCGGTCGGGCAAACCGAGACGCTGGGCCGGGAAGGATGTCATCTTGCGGATGGCTTCCGGGAGGCGCAGGTGCTTTTCGGCGCGGACGAACTCCGCGAGCACGATGGGGAAGCAGCCGTAAGTGCGCGGATTGGGGTATTCTCCGAAGAGGATGGCGTCTGAGGCAATCATGCCTGCCGGGTGGGAGACGAAGGCGTGCAGCGTGTGCGGGTTGGTGCCAAGCCCGACGGTGGAGATTCCAAGGTTTTCCTCCAAGAGCAGATCGAACAGGGCTTCAGCAGGTTCCTGTTCACGCATCTCGGCGATGTCTGTAATCAGTTTGCCTTCGTATTGCTTGTTCTGAGGCTGCGTAAAGTTCGTGAGCCAGTTGTTCTGCAGCCTGTCGGGTGAGACTTCGGTGGCCATGCGCTTGCGTTCATCCGGGTCGCGCAGGGCTGCCATCAGCCGTTCTGGGCCGCCATCCTTCGCCCAGTGGGGGAGACCTATGGTGATGGTCGTGCCGGAATATGGGTAGGTGTAGCAGTCGAATGTGACGTCCATGCCATCGGCGCGTGCGTGCTCGACAAGGCCGAGATAGTCGAGGTGACTGCCTGCGCCCTGCTCGCTCTGGCGATAGTGGGTCAGGTGAATGGGGATGCCGGAGCGTCGTCCGATCTCGATAGCCTCCTCCCAGGGCGCGAGCAGTCCCTGAGAGCGCAGGCTGGCCCGGGTGTGCGTATGGTAGAAGCCGCCGAGACTTGCCACTGTTTCGGACAACTCGACAAGCTCGTCGGTGGATGCATAAGCGCCGGGCGGATAGTCGAGACCGGTTGAGAGTCCCCAGGCGCCCTCCTCCATTGCTTCGCGTGTTACCGCCTTCATGTCCGCCATCTCTGCGTCGGTGGACGGTCTGTCGTTCCAGCCAACCGACCATATTCGGACGGGAGAGTTGCCGAGAATGTAGGCGACGTTGATAGCGACGGTGTTGTCGAACTTGCCGAGGTAGTCGGCGACGGAGAGCCAGTCTGCGGGCATGGGTGGATAGCCATTGAGCCCGGAATCCAGCCAGATGTAGCGGTGAAGTTCGTCCTGTGTCTTGAAGGGCGCATGGGAGATGCCGTCGATGCCGACAAGCTCGGTGGTTACGCCCTGCCGCACCTTCGGGTCGTGGTGAGGTGCGCCCAGCATCGTCAGGCCGGCGTGGGAGTGCAGGTCGATGAATCCGGGGCATACTACCTTGCCAGTGGCGTCGATTGTTCTTGCTGCTTCGATTCGGGACGCATCTCCCCTGTGAATTGAGACGGTGTCGCCCTGAACACCTACTGCGGCGTAGTAGCCTGCGCTTCCCGTGCCATCCACTACCTGACCGTCCGTAATCAGAATGTCGAGCATTGTCATCTTCCTTTCCGAGCGAGGGTTGTCATCAGTTGTGGATGATAACAGGCAATGAGCGCGCGTGGGAGTTGCAAAGTCCCGTCTGCTACAATATGCGCGCTTTCAAGAAAATTGATGGTTGTCCTGTCCAAAGGCGGACAGCCCTACATTGATCTGGAGACACGACATGAAAATTACCGATGTGAAGATAGAGGTTGTGCGGCGCGCACTGCCAGATACAGGACTGGACTCAGACCTGGGACGCTTCCGCGGAGAAGTGGAGCAGGGTGTATTGCGAATCCTGACCGACGAGGGAGTTGAGGGCAATTGCTTCGTGGGAGACTTCAGAGGAGGCGGGCACGGGCAGTTCGGGCCGATTTTGAATGTGCTGAAGCCGGAAATCATGGGGCAGGACGCATTCGGACGAGAACGGCTGTGGAATCGCCTGCCAATTCTGAGCGGTCGACGTGGGCTGAACATGAACGCTTGGGCGCCGGTGGACGTTGCACTGTGGGACATAGCTGGGAAGGCGGCGGGCGTGCCGGTGTACAAGCTGCTGGGGGCGAGCCGGGATGAGACCGAGGTGTATGCGACCTATCCTCCGCGCCATGAGACACCGGATGGCTATTTCGGGGAGGCGCAGCAACTGATGGAGGCAGGATTCCGGGCTTACAAGATTCATCCGGGTGTGATGGGAACTTCGGACGTGTTCGAGATGATGGCGGGCGTAAGGGACATAGTGGGCGACGAAGTGGAACTGATGCTTGACCCGAATAATGGGTACGACTTTCGGAAGGCGCTGGATGTGGGGAGCGCGGCGGACGATCTCGGATTTTACTGGTTCGAGGACCCGATACCGGCGCACGAGTACGACAACATTGCTGAACTCAGCAGGCGCCTACTTACCCCAATCTGCATGAGCGACAAGCCGGAGAACCAGTTTCAGGCGGGTTACCAGTACATCCGGCTGAAGGCGCTGAGGCTCGTGCGCGGGACCGCGAGAAAGCTGGGCATAACGGGGTTGAAGAAGTTGTGCTCGATGGCGGAAGGGTTCGGGATGAACTGTGAGATTGGGACGGCGGGGAACTCGCTGCTGAATATCGCGAACGTTCACGTGATATGCTCGGTGCAGAACTGCGCCTACTACGAATACTGGCTGCCCACAGAGGCGCACCAGTTCGGGCTGGTCGAGGACATCTCGCTGAATGAGCGTGGAGTATTGGAGGCGCCGACTGCGCCCGGGCTTGGCTTGGAATTGGACTGTGACTGGATCAAGGCGCATCGAGTGGGGACGCTTGAGTGATTTTGGGGCAGCTGTTCCTCCTGACCCATATGTCGCAGAAGTTGTGCGCATGGTTGGGGCAGCGCCGGATGCATATCAAAATTCCCTGTATTCTGACCGCGTACATGTTACAATTTGCGCCATCTTTTGACATGAATGAAGCTCGCCGTGCCGCTGATCTGCCGCCGCATCGAGCGAGCTATAGCGATGGGACTGAAGGCAATGCCCGGAGCGCTTGACGGAATCACAGTACTAGATTTGACGAGGGACAGGCCCGGCGCGTTGGCGGGCATGTTCCTCTGCGACAACGGCGCTCGCGTGATCCGCCTTGAACTGCCTGACGATGAAAATGACCGCACGCAGCCCATTTATATGGTGTGGGACCGGGGGAAGCAGAGTGTCTCTCTCGACATATCGGCGGAGCGGGAGGCGTTCAAGAGACTGGCACTTAACAGTGATGTGCTGATTGAAGATTTCGCGCCTGGCTCGCCATACCAGCCAATTATTGACTATGGTGAATTGCGGCGAATCAACCCGCGCCTGGTTCACTGCTCTATAACCCCTTACGGCAAGAAAGGCCCGATGCGGGACGAACCGGGTGACGAGCATCTTGTTAAGGCGAGGATGGGAATACTGGCGTCGCAGCCGGGATTCAGAGAGGGGCCTGTGCATGTGGTGCATCCGGTGGTGAACCTCGGCACTGCCGTTCTGGCGGCGCAGGGCATCACGGCGTCCCTGTATGCGCGCGAAAAGACAGGACACGGACGGAAGGTAGATACATCCGTAATGGCGGGCGCGATGCTGTTTGCGCCCAAGGTCATAGGGGAGAGGCTAGAGCAGCGCCCGTTCCAGCTCACGACTGCCGGCGGGGGACCATTCTACAGCGTGTTCGAGTGCGCGGATGGGCAGTGGATACAGATCGGGTGCATTCATGGCGGCTTCGTTGACATAGCCGCGACGGTTATGGGAATCGCGGACCTGCTTGCGAACCCGCGCTACGGTGATGGGAGACGCCCGGAGAGCGAAGAGGCGCGGGCAGAGTTGTTCGACATCGTGGCTAGCGTACTGAAAACCAAGCCTTGTGCCGAGTGGGAGAGAATATTCGAGGATGCGGACGTGCCGTATGCGCGAGCCAGCACGACGCATGAATCGATGGACAATCCGCAGGTGATTGCCAACGATATGCTCCTGAGGTTGCGCGACCCGATAGTGGGCGACGTAACGCTTATGGGAAATCCGATCAAGTTCGCCGAGACGCCAGGGGTGATTCGCGAGCCAAGGCCGATGCGCGGGCAGGATACTGAGAAAGTGCTTGCCGAGATTTCCGACGTGGAGTTGCCCGAACCATGCGAGGTGGGACCGCGTGTTGACGCGCCGCCGCTCGATGGCGTGCGGGTGATGGAAATGACGAATGTCATCGCGGGGCCTGCCGCTGGAAAGTGCCTTGGCGACCTTGGGGCGGACATCATCAAATTCGAGCCGCCATATGGAGACATTTCGCGGCCTGCCGGGATGCAGTATTTCCTGTATCTGAACTCCAACAAGCGGTCGGTGTCAGCGAATACGAAGACCGCCGAGGGCCAGGATGTAGCACAGAGGATTGCGGCCGAGGCAGACATCATGCTGGCGAATATGCGGCCCGGCGCTACCGACCGAATGGGTCTCAGCGCGAAGGAATTGGAATCGATCAATCCGGGGCTTATCGAGGCGCACACTACCGCTTTCGGATGGGCGGGGCCGTATGCTCACCGCCCGGGAGTTGACCCGCTGGCGCAGGCGTGGATGGGCTTGCAGTTTGCACAGGGCGGTCGCGGCAATCCGCCGGTGTTTCTCGCGCAACTCGCACCGACAGACTTTTCGTCCGGCGGGATGGTCGCGTTGGGGGCGATAATGGCGCTTTTCGCAAGAGAGCGCACTGGAATCGCGCAGAAGGTTGACTGCAATCTGCTTAACGCTGGCGCCGTTCTGCGGGAGGACGATTTCCTGCGCTATGACGGCAAGGTATCGCCAGCCATCGCGGACGGCGGGCAATATGGCCTGAGCGCGTTGCACAGGCTGTTCGAGACGAAGCGGGGCTGGCTGTACCTCATTGCGGAGAGTCAAGGAGAGTGGGAGGGTCTCTGCTCTGTGCTGGGGCTTCATGACCTGCTGGCGGATGAGCGTTTTGTATCAGAGTCATATCGAACTAAGCACGATGACGCACTCTGGGAAATACTTACAAACAGGTTCGCGCAGGAGACGGCTTCTGATCTGATAGGGCGACTAAGGGATGCGGATGTGCGGTGTGCTGAGGTTACCGAACAGTACAATGTGGGTTACTTTGAGGATGACCACGTCAAGGCCAGCGGTATGGTCGTCGAGCATGAGCATGCCACTTATGGAAAGATGCACTACTGCGCCAATTGCATTGTATTCGGCGAGACTCGCCCCATCAACAGCAGGCAGACGCCATTGCTGGGCGAGCACAACCGTGAAAAGCTCGCCGAACTGGGATACACGCCATCCGAGATAGACGGGCTTTACGAGAAGGGCGTGCTCACAACCGAAGAGCCGCCCGAAGCGTAACCTCTCAGCGGTGATGAGCAGCGTGTCCGACTCTAATCCTGTTGCGTGCGGCGAGTGCGGAGTGCTGAATCCCCGCAGCCACAGTTCCTGCGTTGCTTGCGGGAACGCCTTGCACGAGGTCGCCACGACATCGGGCCTCGTTTCCAACGACGGCCTTCCCGATACTGCCTGCATGAGTTGCGGCGCTCAGAACCCCGCGGGCTATAGTTTCTGTGAGAATTGTGGAAGCTCGCTTCAGATTGGAGTTGAGCCGCCGGCACAGGAACCTAGCGCCGCTCCTCCCCGCCGGATGCTTTACGAAGGCGAATTCTCGAACAGGGTTGAGCTGCGTCTTGTATTGCTGTCGTTCGGACTGTTGTTGCTCGCGATTGCACTGCTCGTCTACGCTCTGATCGGACTTCAATGGGCCATAGCCCCTGCAGTTGTAGGGGCAGCGTCGCTCGCTGTGGCGCCTGGAAGGCTGTCGAGGAGTTCACTGTCACTGTTCCTGTCGGACCTGCGGACTATCCTGGTTGGCACGGGTCCTTCAGCACAAGAGCGGGTTCTATTTGAACGAGGGATGGAATCGCGGTCCGCGCAGAGTGTTGCCTCTCGATCGGCGGCTCGATTGGCAACAGATGCGTCATTACAGAATGAACGAGAGGCTGAGGTTGTCCGAAACGAGCGACACACTGCGCTCGTTCCTGCCACTGACTTATCCTTATTGGGTTTGACGGAGAAGCAGCTCGGAGCGGCGGCGCTTGCAGCGGGGCTGCTGATGGCAGCGATCAGCTTGTACACGTTTCCCAAGGGCCCGCCGTATAGTGCGGCGTGGTGGAGCTACGGGCTGTCGCTGGCACTGGTAATTGGCGCGGTTCCCGCTTTTGAGGGCGGGTGGTCCTCTTTAGTTGCTAAGTTTCGGCGCGGGTATCAGGTATCGTTCGAGCCTCGCGCGATGCTGCCGTGGCTTGGACTGGGTGTCATCCTTTTGCTGGCTGCGATGATTCGCCTGTACAACCTGGATGTCTTCCCGCCGGGCCTGTGGTTCGACGAGGCGGACAACATCGATCAGGCGAAGATGATTGCCGAAGATCCCGGTTTGGCGCCGCTCTATGTGCCATCCAACAATCTGCCGAGCCTGTTTCTGCTGCCCATAGCCGTAATAGTCAAATATGCGGGCATCTCGATAGTGACCGGAAGGCTGGTCGCAGTGGCATTCGGGGTGGCGGGAGTTGCGGCAATGTTCTTCCTCGTGCGGCACATGTCGGGGACGGCTATGGGACTAGTCGCTGCATTCCTGACGGCAGTGATGCGATGGGACATCGTATGGAGCCGCATAGGCATGCACGGGATTACGGCGCCGTTCTTCGCGGCACTCACGGCGTGGCTTACATTCCGCGCGCTGAACAGAGGCCGCCTAATGGACTTTGCCTTTGCGGGGGCGATGCTGGGGCTGGGAATGTGGTTCTATTCAGCATTTCGCCTATTCCCATTCGTGATTGCGTTCGTGCTTCTGCACGCCTTAGTGCTGGGGAAAACCGAACGAAGGCGAACTCTGGCGGGCATAGGAGTTATGGCGCTGTTCTCCGTATTCGTAGCTCTGCCCATCGCGCAGTTCGCCGCGGTAAACCCGGAAGAGTTCTTTGAAAGGACACAGAGTACTTCTTTGTTCGAGCACGTCGATACCGGTGATGAGACAGACGCGTTGCTTGAGAATTTCTGGAAGCATCTCGGGATGTTCCACTTTGAGGGCGATCCTAACGGAAGGCACAACATACCCGGCGCGCCGATGCTTGATCCTCTCTCAGGGTTGTTGATGCTAGTCGGGCTGGCGGTTGCCCTGTCTAGATGGCGAAATGTCGCATACCTGGCGCTGCCCGTGTGGATTCTTGTGATGATTATGCCGGGAGTGCTGACCATACCCTGGGAGGCACCACAGTCGCTCAGGACGATTACGGTCATACCGGCGATCATAGCTCTGATCACGCTTGGCGTTGCCTTCATCTGGAGGTTGGGAAGATCCGTGAGCCTGCCCGCTGTGCGAGTGGGCACAATAGTGGTGATTGTAATACTGCTGGCGGGAATCGGATATGCAAATGTGAATGCCTACTTCGGTGAGCAGGCGAACAATCCCGAAGTGTATGCCGCGTATTCGACCGACGACACGCTGATAGCCCGGGATATGGCTGAGCAGGCGGCGAAGGGATACAGTCCGATGGTGTCGCGGCAGTTCAGGCACAGCCTCGTTGCGAGCTTATTCGGTCACAGATATCCGCGGCAAACTATTGCCGCGCCCACGAACATTCCGCTGGACCCGCAGGCGGTATGGCGGGGCGCGGCGATTTACCTGGAACCGCGTGAATCGGGATTCTACGACGCGCTGAGGGCGTATTATCCGTCTGCCAACTTTCGGGAAATCAGGCCGCCAAATGGCGGTGACGTCCTGTACTACGCAGTCTATATCAGCAGGAAGGACCTTGAGGCGGCACAAGGGCTTGAATCGCGGCGCACCGTGGCCGATGGGAGGGTCATCGAGGACATAAAGAGGAGTGCGGAGAGCGTATGGGCATTGGAAGACGCCGAAGGGGAAGGCGCGTTCGATGTGGAATGGGAAGGGGCACTTCACATAAGGCAGCCGGGAGAGTACATCTTTGCACTGGATAGCGATTCACCCGCGACGGTGCTCCTGAATGACGTCGTCATCCTGTCCAGCAACAGGACAGAGGTGAAGATAGAGTCATCGGTTGGCCTACATGCCCTTAAAGTACAGTCCACCGTTAGTAACACGGATGGCGTGCTGAGGCTGCTATGGCGACCACCGTCTGTCTCATCTGAGGATGATGCCGGTGAGATGCAAGACAATGGTGGGCGTGGTCAGCAGTTGAAGCCCATATCATCCGGCAATCTGTATCACGGAGATGTTCGTCCCGTTGGTCTCGCAGGAAGGTATTTCGGGGGATTGAAAGATGCGGGGCAAATCGGCGATAGCGTACCGGACGCCATGCAGATCACTCCCGGATTCGGCGGAGCTTTCTGGTATGACTCCGTTGTCGAAGGGCCGCATCTTGCGGTGTGGGACGGCACTCTGAGTGTGCCTGAGACAGGCGCTTATCGGTTCAGATTCGGTGAAGTGCATGGCGAGATTAAGTTGATCCTTAACGGAGATGCTCTGATTGAGACTCGCGGAGAGCGAGAGGCGGAGACCGAACTCTTTGCCGGCAGGCACCGTATCCGTCTGGAATATCTGACGAGCGCTGGTTCGCCGAGATTCGAGGTGCTGTGGACACGCCCGGGAGAGCCGGAGATGCGGATCGCCCCTGAATATCTATCGCCAGCGACCGAGTATATGTTCCGGGAAGTGGAATAGGATTTACGGCGAGGGCTGCGAGTCCCAGCTGAGGTTCGTCGAATGGATGAACGAATGTGGCGTGCTTCACGGAAGCAGCGCAGCCCTGTAAATCCCATTGGCTGTGATATACTGCGCGCTGTTGGCATTCGATTCAGGGGAGGCGAAATTTAATGCTTGATGTTCTGATTGTTGGCGGGACCGTTGTCGATGGAACGGGCGCGCCTTCCTATCGCGCCGATGTCGGTGTCAGGGGCGAGGAGATTGCGGAAATCGGCGGCTTGTCGCAGGCTCAGGCGCGGCGAGTCATAAATGCTTCTGGCCTGACGGTTTCTCCCGGATTTATTGACACGCATGCGCATTCGGACGGCATACTGCTGATTGACCCGCAGCACGCGGACGGCCTGAGGCAGGGGATTACGACCGAGATTCTGGGGCAGGACGGCCTGTCGTATGCGCCCCTGTCGCCTGAGAACTATCGCATGAACCGTCGCTATCTTGCGGGAATCCTGGGGGAGCCGCCGGAAGACCTTGATATGAGCAGCGTGGCGGCGTTCCGATCGCACTACCACAAGAAGACCGCCATCAATACTGCGTACTGCATCGCGCACGGTGCAATTCGGCTTGAGACGGTTGGATTTTACGATAGACCGCTAGTCGGTGACGCGCTTGAGAAGGCGAAGCAGATGATTCGCGAGGGAATGGAACAGGGCGCGGTCGGACTTGCGACCGGGATGTCGTACTTCCCAAATGCTTGGAGCGACACGGACGAACTTGTGGAGCTGTGCAAGGTTGTGGCGGAGTATGGTGGCGTGTATGTTACGCACCTGCGGGATGTGAACACGGAGCGCGGCTTTGGCGGCGGCGACGTGCCTGAGGCACTGGAGATCGGCAGGCGGTCAGGGGTGAAGGTTCATTTCTCGCATTACCGCACACAGCCGGATAATGCGGGGCAGGTCGCTGAACGAGTAAGGCTCATTGACGAGGCTAAGGCGGAGGGAGTGGACTGCACGCTGGAACTTTACCCATATCCCACTGGAAGCAGTTACCCTATACGCTACCTGCCCAGCGAGGTCAACGACGGTGGGCCTGAAGGATTGCTCGATCGGCTCAGGGATCCCAGTGAGCGACAACGCATGCTGGAGTACATGCAGGCCCGTCCGAATGATCTGTCTTCAGCGGTTTTCACCTACTTGCCGAAGAACAACCACCTGGAAGGTATGAGCGTGCGGGACATCGCCAATGATAGGGGCGAGTCAATGGAAGAGACCATGATGTGGCTCTTGGAGGACGAGGAACTGCAGGTGGGCTATCGTGGCGCTCCGCCGGACAGCGTGAGGGTTTGGCAGCAGGTCAGCCGAGACTGCGTTGAGCTGCTTTCGAGGCCGGACTACATGGTCGGAAGCGACTCGATACACGTTGGCAGCATGCCGCATCCGCGAGCGTATGGCTGCTTCCCGCGATTTCTGGGGCGGCTGCGGCGCAGTTTCGGCATGCTGACGCTCGAAGAGATGGTGCAGCGCATGACGGACAATGCCGCCCAGCGATTTGGGCTGACGGGGCGGGGCCGCATCGAGAAAGGTTCCTTCGCCGATATAGTTATCTTCGATGCAGAGCGCATCAACGACAATGCGACTTACGACGATCCGTGTCAGTTCCCGACCGGGATTCCGTATGTGCTGGTGAACGGGCAGGTCGCGGTTGACAGCGAGCGCTGCACGGGCGTACTTGCCGGACAGGCGGTGCCGTGATGTCGCGGACGTCGTAGTTTTCGCGGCGCTTGGATACGCTTTCGGTCGAGCAGACACTTGCCGTCGCTGCAATCGTGCTTGGTGGTGCGCTGGTATTCTGCACCGTGGGCTTCGGCATTGGTGTAGCATCCTTCCCCTTGCTGCTGTTGCTGCTGGACCCGCAGACGGCGGTCATTGTAATCAACACGGTATCGCTGCCCATGTTCCTGTTGGTGATCTGGCAGACCCGGCAGCACATCCCTGTGCGTCAGGTGGTTCCGATTGCCGCAGCGGGAATGGTGGGAGTTCCCGTGGGCATATTCATACTGAGGGATGCGGATACTGTCTTTCTTCGTGTTGCAATAGCGGGGCTTATTCTCGCGTTGACGCTGCTTGCTGCGTTCAATACTCGATGGACTCTCCCAAGGTCGATGCCAATAGGACTGGGGACAGGCTTCGTCGTGAGCGTGATGCTGAACGCGTTTGGCGTGGGCGGCGCGCTCATGGTCCTCGCGTGGCTTTCCCATAGGATGACCAGCCATGCGCTGCGCGGCTCGCTGTCGCTGTACTTTCTCGCGGTTGAGGGAGTGGGGGTCATGGGATACGGCGTGGCCGGGATGCTGACACCCGATAGACTGCTGCTGATTGGTGTTGGTACGGTGCCGGTGGTGCTGGGCTTCTTCGCAGCGATGATAATACTGCGGCGGATTGACGAAGTGATGTTCCGGAGACTCGTCATCATTGCGATAGTGGCAACGAGCTTAATGGTGCTGGTGAGGGAGGTCATAAGCTTGTAGTGAGCGCGTTTCAGATTGGCATAGCTGCGCTAATGATGTTTCTGGGCTGCACTGCCTTAAGCGCAACGGGATTCGGGATCGGAATGGTGGCGATGCCCGGCCTGCTATTTGTTCTGGAACCCCAGACTGCGGTGGTTGTGCTGAATACGGTGGCTATCACGGTCGAAGGGTGGATAGTCGTACAGGCACGCAAGGAGATACCGTTTCGGGAAGTTTTGCCGATCGCTGCGGCAGGCGCGCTCGGGGTCCCGTTCGCTGTGTACATCCTGAAGTTCGCCGACGCGAGTGTGATGCGAGTCGGCATTTCGCTGCTGATCATAATATTCGCAGCCACGGCCGCCGTTAATTTCCAGAGAGACTTCCCCTTTTCGAAGCCGGTAGGAATTCTGGCGGGGTTCGCTGTGGGAGTTGTGCTGCCAGCCTTTGGAGTTGGCGGGCCGCTGGTTACCCTATACTTACTGACGCGGAATTGGGGAAGGCAGTCTATAAGGGCGGCAATGGCATTCTACCTGTTTGCACTGGACGTATTCGGTATATCAGGGTACGCTGTCGCGGGTCTTTACACGGATGAGAGGCTCTTGCTAATTGCGATTATGGTGATTCCAATGCTCCTGGGACTGGGTTTGGGGGCGGTGATTCTCCGAGTGATGAGCGAGCGCGTGTTCCGCTATGCGGTGGTGACGATAATAATCCTGTCCAGCGTGATGGTGCTGGTTAGGGAGGTGGTAAGCATCTGATGGAATTGGGTTGGCTGGAAGCGACTGTGGCAATCGTCGCGCTGTTTCTGGGATGTACGGTGTTCAGCGCGACAGGGTTTGGGATAGGAATGGTCTCCACTCCCATACTGCTGCTTGCCCACGGGCCACAGTCTGCCATAATCGTGCCGGGAACTCTGGGCATGGGTGTGGCCGTCTGGATAATCTGGAAGTCGTGGAGGGATGTGCCTTTCAGGCAGATAATCCCGATATCACTTGCTTCGGTGGTTGGTTCGCCTATCGGTGTTTACATACTCAGCAACGCAAATGCAAGCGTGCTCAGCATAGTCATCGCCGCGTTCATCATTCTCTTCGCTATCGGATCGTTCTTCAAGTTGGATAGGGAACTGCCATACTCGACGCCGCTTGGGATACTGGCGGGCTTCGTTGTGGGTGTGCTGCTGCCAACAACCGGGGTCGCCGGATCTTTGGTGATGCTGTACCTGATGACGAAGAACTGGGAACGTCAGACCGTCAGGGGCGCGATGGCATTCTTCCTGATGGTGCTGACTTCGGTTGCGGTTGTGCAGTTTGCGCTTGCCGGGCTGTACACGCAGGAGCGGCTGATGCTGATAGGCATTGCGGCAATACCTGCGCTGATAGGCTTGGCACTAGGCGCGCTGATTATCAGGCGCATTAACGAGCGCGCATTCCATTACGCCGTAATCGGCATCATCATCTTTTCCAGCGTCGTCGCCATTGCCCAGGAAGTGGTGAAAATCTGATGGAACTGACACTGGGGCTGACGGGCGTTGCTATTCTGGCGCTGGCGCTATTCCTGGGCTGCACGGTGTACAGCGCAACCGGATTCGGCATTGCGATGACTGCTATGCCTATATCGCTACTCGCTATCGGTGACCCTCAGACGGCCGTGGTCGTTGTGAACACGGGAGGCGTAAGCGCTGGGATACTGATAGCCATCCAGGCTAGGAAGGACATTCCATATAGGGAGGCAGTGCCGATTGTTGTTGCGGGTGTTTTCGGAGTTCCGTTTGGGGTGGCGATCCTGAAGTTTGCGGATCCGACCGTGATTCGCGTTGGCATAGTCGTGCTGATTCTGGCGCTTGCAGCCCTGTCGCTGAAGGAGTTTGAGGGGGAGATTCCTTACGCGGGTGTGCTGGGAGTTGCTGCGGGCTTTATCGTAGGCGCGACGCTGACCGCGTTTGCCGTGGGCGGTCCGCTAATCGTTCTCTTCCTGCTGGCGAGGAGGCTGGGGCGTCGGTCGGTGCGAGGGGCGATGGCGCTTTTTCTCCTTGTGATTGCGGGGATTGGAGTGATCGCATATGCATCCACCGGACTCTACAACGCCGAGCGACTGACTCTCGTCGCATTAGTGCTTATTCCATCCTTTGTCGGATTCGCATTGGGCGGGCTGCTGATTCAGCGCATGAATGAGCAGATATTTCGTTACGTCGTACTGTGCATTATCGGGCTTTCGAGCATGGCAGTCCTCGTGCCGGAAGTTTTGAAGGTCTTGCGTGGCAGTTAGCCCGAACAGCTTGCGTGTTGTTCGGTTGAGAGTGCCCTGCTGGCGTGTGATAGCATAACGCAATCAATTCTGTGAGGAGACATTATGAAAATAACATCGGTTGAAACCTATCCCGTGGACAGGTATCTGTTCGTGAAGGTGCATACGGACGAGGGAATTACCGGCTATGGCGAGGCGGGCGCGTGGGGACACAATGAAGCGACGGAGGCCGCGATTCGGCTGAAATTCGGACCTTACCTTGTTGGGAAGGACCCGCTTCTCATCGAGCATCACTGGCAGACGATGTACCGCACCGGACACTTCCGCGGCGCCGCGATAATGGCGGGCATAAGCGCGCTTGATATTGCGCTGTGGGACATCGCGGGCAAGCATTTCGGCGTACCGGTATATCAGCTGCTTGGCGGCAAGGTACGAGACAAGGCGCGCGTGTATTACCATGTGTTCGGCTCCACGCGCGAGGAACTCGTTACAGGTGTGAAAGCCGCGAAGGAGGCGGGATTCACGGCAGTCGGGCACCTGACGCCATTCTTGGACGAAGACCGCTCAGTGCCGTACTACAAGTCGCACTCGGACAAGATGGCGGATGCCATAGATGCGGTGCGGATGTACCGTGAGGCGGCTGGCAGCGAGGTTGACCTGTGCATCGAAATTCACCGCAGGCTTACGCCGCAGAGGCGGTTGTTCTGGCACAGGGCATCGCGGAGTTCCACCCGATGTTCTACGAAGACCCCATCCTGCCGGAGCATTATGACGCGATGGGGCTTGTGGCGAACCAGATTACCGTGCCCATCGCAACGGGAGAGCGGTTCCAGACCATGCATGAGTTCGACATGCTGCTGAAGCGCGGCGCGGTGCAGTACATCCGGCCGGATGTGTGCCTTGCGGGCGGCATCACGCACACGAAGAAGATTGCGGCGCTGGCTGAGGCGAGCTATGTGGGCGTCGTGCCGCATAACCCGCTGGGGCCAATCAGCACGGCGGCGTGCCTGCAGATCGCGGCGTGCGTGCCGAACTTCGCCATCCAGGAGTACCCCATCGGGGAGCACGAATTCCCCAAGAATGTGATGGTGAAGGAGCCGATTGAGGTGGAGGACGGATTCCTGATTATTCCGGACGCGCCGGGCATCGGGATCGAGATTGCGGATGACGCGCAGGAGAAGGCACCCCCGAAGACCTACGGGCAGATAAACGTGCGGCTGCACCGTGACGGCTCGGTAGTTGACCAGTAGGACAGGGGCTAACAGGATGGATAGGATGGGAATAGAGGCACATGGAGTAGAGCCATGGCTGATATAGAGTTGCGGTTTATCGGAGAGATTGAGCGGCCGGCTTTCCTGAGAACGATGGCGGTTGGATTCGGCTCCACGATGACCGATGAAGACATGAAGGTTAGCACACGCCCTCTGAGGATTGCGCGGTCGCTTGCCGCTCTGGACGGCGACGAGATTGTTGGCACCGCTGTAGTCTATCCAATGCAGATGAACATACCCGAAGGCAGAAGCGCGCCCACAGCGGTAGTGGCGGGCGTGACGGTGCTGCCCACACATCGAAGGCGGGGCATATTGAACCGGATGATGGATACGCATCTGCGCGAGGCGCATGGCAGCGGAGAGATTTTTGCGATGCTGGGCGCGTCGGAGAGCATTATCTATGGCCGGTATGGGTATGGAATCGCCTCGATTATCGAGAGATGGAGCATAGACAGGCGGCACACGGACCTTGCATACGCGCCTGAATCACCCGGACGATTGCGATTCATAGACAAGGACGATGCGGCGGAGTTGCTGCCATCGGTTGCCGTGCGCGTTTGCGCCGACAGGCCGGGGTTTGTCCCGCTACATTCCGACCACTGGGCAGAGTTTCTCGCCGACTTTGAGAGCGAGCGAAGAGGATCAAGCGCTTTCCACTTCGTCACTTATGAGGAGGAAGGCGAGATTGACGGCTATGTGATATACCGGCTGGATGGCAGGACTGTCCGGGTAATCGACCTGATGGCGGGCACAGACGCGGCGCATGCGGCGTTGTGGCGGTTCTGCTTCGGTATTGACCTGAGAACAACCATCGAGTGTGAAGACCGCCCGGTCGATGACCCTCTTCCGTGGATGCTGGCGGACCCCCGCAGGTTGCAGCGAGCGCCGCGGGACGGCATGTGGCTGCGAATTCTGGATGTGCAGAAAGCATTGGAAGCGCGCACCTACGCGCGGGAGGGACGCCTAGTCTTTGAAGTTCGAGACGAATTCTGCCCATGGAACGACGGACGCTATGAGTTGGAAGGCGGGGCTGAGAGTGCTCAGTGCAAGCCCACGACTGAATCGCCGGACATAACGCTTTCGGTTGCGGACCTTGGCGCAACATACCTGGATGGCGTAGCGTTCAGTACGCTCGAACATGCCTCGCGTGTGGAAGCCGCTTCGCCGGAAGCGGTACAGCTCGCCGATGCAATGTTCAGGACACGGCGAAAGCCATGGTGGGCGCACCAGCTTTAGAACCTGACGGCGATAAGGAGACTTACTTACTATGACTACCATGACGAGCATCGTCGGCAACGGTGAACAGGGATACTCTGGCGACGGCGGACCGGCGACACTTGCCACGATGGACAATCCCTTCCATGTGGAGTTCGACCCCGCTTATCGTTGGCTGTACATCGCCGATTGCTTCAACTATTCGATCCGCAGGCTGGATATGCAGTCCGGCGAGGTGACGACTTTCGCCGGCACGGGCGAAGCGGGACACACTGGTGACGGCGGGCCTGCTACCGAAGCTAAGATTGACGAGATTTACGCGATACAGATTGATGGAAACGGAGACGTGCACATCTTGCAGCGGTTTAACCCTTCCATACGCAAGATTGACGTTGCGACGGGCACTATTTCCACGGTGGCAGGCGATGCCACGGTAGGATTCAGCGGAGACGGCGGTCCCGCGACGCAGGCACAGATGCGTGAGCCGAACGACTGCATACTGGATGGCAAGGGCGGACTGCTGATTGCGGATGTGCAAGACCAGCGCATACGGCGGCTGGACATCGCGAGCGGGATAATGAGCACATTCGCCGGGACGGGGGAAAAGGAGCATACCGGCGACGGAGGAAAGGCAAGCGAGGCAGGCATATTCGGCGCAAGAGCGATTTGCGTGGACGGCAGTGGCAACACCTACGTTTGTGAGCGCGAGGGCAACACACTCCGACGCATAGACGCTGACGGCATAATCACGACGGTTGCGGGCACGGGAGCGCAGGGTTACTCAGGCGACGGGGGACCTGCAATCGAGTGTGAGTTCAATGGGCCGAAAGCGATACGCTGCGATGCTGACGACAATGTGCTCATCGTGGACACAGAGAACCATGCGATACGCAAGTATCATACCAATAGCGGGATCATAACGACGGTTGCGGGAGGGCATGAGGGGCCAGATGGTGACGGGGGGCCTGCGGTCGGAGCCGGACTTGCACGTCCGCATGGTGTGGTCGTTGATGGCGACGGGGCGATGTATATCGCGGACAGCGAGAACCACCGCATCCGGTTGGTGCGCTAGGGATTTACATCGGTGGACAGGATGGAGGGGATGAACTCATCACCCCCATCCTAACCTTCCCCCATCAAGGGGGAAGGGACTGAACCAGCGGTTAGGCGATGATTGCCTTTTCGAGTTCGGCTTCGTCGAATTCGAGACCGAATCCGGGGCGGTCGGGCAACTTGATTATGCCGTTCTCCGGGATGATGGGGTCAACGAAGAGCGATGCTACGCGCTCGGCAGGGCCCGTGAACTCCTCTGAGAACTCGTGGGGGCGCACGGCGTTTGTTACGGTGCTGTATGCGTGCAGGCTAGCGACGGAGTTGACGCCGACGCTAGGGCTGTGCGGCATGATGACCTTGTTGTCCGAGACTGCCATTTCATAGACCCTGACTATCTCTGACAGTCCGCCGACGTTGAGGATGTCCGGCTGAAGGATGTCTGGGTTGGACAAGTCAATCAGGTCGCGGAAGCGCCAAGCCGACGTCTCCTGCTCGCCCGTTGATACGGCGCAGTCGAGGGCGTCAACGACTTGTCGCAGTCCGCGCAGGTCGTACTGGGGTAGCGGCTCTTCGAAATGCGCCACGCCTACTTCTTCGAGCTTCCTGCCTTGCTGAATCGCGGTGGGCACTGAATAGCCGTTGTTCGCGTCGAAGCCGACGGGTATGTCGTCCGGCAGCCACTCCTTGACGGCCTTGAATATCTCGAAGTCGTTTCTGGGGTTGCCGTCCTGCCGGTAGTCGCGCCAGTCCATACGCACCTTGAAGGCGCGGAAGCCCTTCTCATAGCCTTCCTGCACTTCTTCGAGCATTTCGCCGGGGGACTTGCGCCAGCCATTGCCACGGCTCCAGTACAGAGGAATCTCGGTGCGGCGCGCGCCGCCGAGCATTGCATACACAGGAAGACCGGCAGCCTTGCCCATGATGTCCCAGCAGCAGATGTCGATTGCGCCGGCAATCTGAGGTGGGATGCGGGTTGCCTGTTGTCCATCGCCCAGCGCGAGCTTCTCCCATATCTGGCGAGGCTGCAAAGGGTTCTCGCCAATGAGCAGGGGCTTGATCATGCTTTCGTTGTATGCGCGGAAGACATCAAGCCCGCGTGAGCCCTCGGCGATGCCAGTGATCCCTTCATCGGTATAGACGCGAACGATCAGGCGACCGCCCTGTCCCACGAATGAAGTCTCATCAGCCGTTAAGAAACTGCGTAGTTGGTTGACCTTAATGTCGGTTATCTTCATATTGCACCTCGGTTGAGATTCCTTCAGAACTTCAGACTATCGGTAAGAGAGTCTATAGCATCACACCTGCGCTGTACATCCTGCTAGACTCGGCCAAGTTCTTTCAAGGTGTTGAGTGCGCCTTCGACGACCCAAGGACCGTCGCCGCCTGCCGTCAGGAAGAGGCCGCCCTGCTCGGCTCGGCGCAGCGCCTCCGATGCGCTGGGAGTGTAAATGCCGGGTATCTTGCCGGCGCGCTTGGTAGCCTCGAATACCTGCACGATGAGGTCATCATGCGCCTTCCATCCCTCCGGATCCGACAGGTCAACCCCCATTGAGTACATGAGGTCGCCGGGGCCGATCCAGCAGGCGTCAATTCCCTCTACGGATAAGATGGCTTCAGCGTTCTCTGCAGCCCTGACCGATTCGATCTGCACTGCGAGGAAGATTTCGTCGTTTGCCCACTCCATATAGTTCCCGCCGAGGAAGCCGGTGCCGAATGCGCCGGCTGAGCGCCCGCCAATCGGCAGATAGCGCACTGCTTCCGCAGCTGCCTCCGCTTCCTCGACCGAATTGACCATCGGCACCACGATGCCCATTGCGCCACGGTCGAGCAGCCTGCCGATTGCGCCAAACTCGTTGCGGCGAACGCGCGCCATAGGCATTGCAGAGCCGAGCCCGATGCTGCGGAATGCGCCCATGGAGGTGGTGTCGTCCCATGCGCCGTGCTGGTTGTCCACAAGAATGAAGTCGAAGCCAAGCGGTGACAGAAGCTCGGCGGACAGATAGGAGCCCAGGTTGACTTCTGCACCGAATGCCGGCTCGCCCGCAAGCATCTTTCGCTTTGCCGAATTGACTGCCATGTGAGTTCTCCTAACTTTGAGGTCGTAATGTCTATTCCGATATTCCCAAGTGCTGCCGCAACAGGGGGACTACTTCGTTCGGCTTCTCAATGTGCGGCAGGTGGCCAGCGCCTGCGACGACTTCGAGGCGTGCGTCTGGCATAGTAGATGAGATTCGTTCGCCCACGCCTACGGGCACGATGCGGTCGTCCTCACCCCAGACCACAAGTGTCGGCACATTCACGCGAGGCAACAGATAAATGAGACTTGGGCTGTGCATGTATGGCTTCCAGCATAGGCGGGTGGTCATCTCGCGTCCGCGAATTCTGCTGTCGCGCTCTTCCGATTCAACGGCTTCAAGAATCGGACTGGGATCGCATATGGCCAGTTCCAGGACGCCTTCTTCGCCTAGCAGGAAGATGTCGGCAATCTCGCCCTCAACAGGGCGCACGCCTGCCGTGCCGATGAGGGTCAGACTTTTCAGCGCCTGGGGACACATTACTGCCATCTCAGCCGCAATCCAGCCTCCCACAAAGCCGCCCATGAGATGCACGCTCTCAATGTCAAGTTCCTGCAGCATCCACAGGTAAAAGCGTGCCAGGTCCGGGACTGTTTCGAGCCATTCAGGGCGTTCGGATGTGCCAAAGCCCGGATGAGTTGGCGCGTAAACGGATGCGTACTGCGAGATAGCGTCCAAATATGGCAGCCAGCCAAGATTGCCTTCGATGCTGTGCAGGGACAGGATTGGCACGCCCTCTCCACGACTCGGCAAATGAATATTTGCGCCTGCAATCTTGACATAATCTTCTGAGTGGTTGTTGTCTGTCATGCCGTCCTCTTTTGCCCGCATATACCAATTCTACGCCGAAACATCAACTCTACGGAGCGACCTCGAACGGTCCTGGCAGCTCCAGTTCCTTGCCTAGTTCGCGGACAGCAGGCAGCACTTCGTCCTTCATCAGGCGGAGGCAGCGCATGGTGTCCTCGTGACTGATGCTGCCGTCATTCGTCCAGACTGCCAGAATGCCGGGGCGGACGACGGAGAGAACCTCACGCAGCTTTTTGATTACGGTGTCCGGGTTTCCGACCACGATGCGGTTGAGCTGCACAACGCGGTCGTAGCCTGCCGAGTCCACGCCGCCGACCAGCCTGTCGGGGCGCAGGTTGATGTTGGCAAGCCTGCGGCGTCCTTCGATGGAGCTGTATCCCGGTGGGTTCATGTACTCAGGCGGCATCGGCACGCGCCCGACTCCCGCGTTGCCCGAGAGGAAGCCCTTGCCGACC
Source organism: Dehalococcoidia bacterium (assembly GCA_965203955.1). Lineage (GTDB taxonomy): Bacteria > Chloroflexota > Dehalococcoidia > Lucifugimonadales > JADFKI01 > Bin90. The sequence continues at coordinate 2,639,228 of OZ241923.1, forward strand.
TCGTATGCTTTTTCGTCCGTGTCCTGCACGTGCACTCGGAACAGGTAACCGAAGTTCTGAGGTCCAGGCTCGTATCCGACCTCATTTGCCGCGTCCGCGTAGATGCGCTTGGCGTCGCCGACTACGTCGGGGTCGGCCTCGAGGAAGACATACGGATAGTGGCGCTGCGCAGCCCAGATCATTGTCTCGGGGCTTGCGCTGCCCGGCACCCATACGGGTGGGTGCGGCTCCTGCAGAGGGCGGACGAAGGGATTGACCACGCGGAACTCGTAGTGCTTGCCGTCCCAGCGGAACGGTCCCGGCGTAGTCCAAGTCTTTATGATGAGGTCATGCGCCTCTTGAAAGCGGTCTCGGTTGTGGACTGGATTTGTGTTGGTCGCCCAGGACTCGACACCAGTGCCGCGCACAAAACCGGAGACAAGCCTTCCGCGTGAAATCAGGTCAATCTCCGCCAGCTCTTCGGCCATCCTGATCGGGTTTTCCTGGATTGGAAGTGGGTTGCCTAGCAGAACGATCTTGGGTTTCCTCGTTGTTCGGGCAAGGATTGCGGCTTCGAGGTTCATGGCCGCGCCCATACAGGTGGGAGTGTTGTGGTGCTCGTTGAGCATCAGGCCGTCAAAACCTACCTCTTCCGAGTATTCGTACTCATCGAGGTAATAGTTGTACATGTGGGAGGCTTTGGCCGTGTCAAAGTGCGAGTTGGGAAAGGTAAGCCTGACGGCACTGCGGTAGCTATTACGCACGTCTTCCTCTGTGTAATGGAAGTAGGCGCGCTCTGTGAATCGCATCAGGAACATCGTTGCACCTCCTAGAGGTTTCGCCGACTGGCGCAATAACTGATTGTGCATCGAGCGCCACGGTATCAGAGACAAGTTTGCCCCGTAAGACTAGGCGCATTGTGCCGATATGACAAGAGGGGCGCCAAGAAATGGCGAGAAATGCCAGAATTCGTCGCGAAGGGCGCTGAAGAGGGGAAGTGGTGACTCGCCTCGGACTCGAACCGAGAACCTACTGATTAAGAGTCAGTTGCTCTGCCAAATTGAGCTAGCGAGCCACGCCGGGAAATGAAAGCGGCACGCCTGCACATCGCTTCAGTATCGTACCACTAATTTATTCTAGCCCTGCGAATTGAAGGGCGTCAAGGTCAATTGACGATGAACAGGGCGTGTGCTATATTCATTCGTGAGTGGCATTCGTGAAAAGATGCACATTCTTGTGCACTGACTCTATGTAGGCTTTGAGGCGCATTTGCCTGAGAGAAAATGCGCTCGGGCGAGGCGAACTAACGCCAATGGTCCAGTCTCGAACTTCCGGCGACAGGCCCGACATCTTATTTCGTGTGCTGGCAGTTGCCGCCCTGATTTCCGCGTTCGCGCAGGTTACGCTGGGCGGTATCGTGAGGGTAACCGGATCCGGACTTGGATGTCCCGACTGGCCGTTGTGCCACGGGCAGATAATTCCGCCTTTCGAATTCGCGACACTCCTTGAGTACAGTCACAGGCTTTCGGCGTCTGTGCTGGGTTTGTTGGTTCTGGCAACGACGATAGTGGTTCTACTTCGCTATCGACGCAACTGGTGGGGCATGGCTGCCACACTTACCGCCCTGACATTGACGATAGTGGCCGCCGGATTCGGCGGCGCAACTGTGTTGACGGAGTTGGCATGGTGGCTGCGCCTGATCCATCTTGGTGTTGCGGAGTGGGTCGTCGCTGCGCTGGTAGTCGCAGTGGTGGTCAGTTGGCGCGTCGGCGTTGCTAGTCAGGGAAATTCGGACTTTCGTGTTGATGCGGGAACAAACAAGTTGATGATCGCGGCACTGGTTGGGGTGTTTCTTCTTATTCTGTCTGGCTCGTATATCGTCGGCGCGGGGTATGGCTCGTCCTGCGGGACGTGGCCTCTGTGCAGGGGCAGCCTGTTCCCGGAAGGCAGGGCTTATATCGAACACATGGGGCACCGGTACTTTGCGGCGATCATAGGTTTGCTTGTGCTGACAGTAGCATACAAGGCTTGGCAGAACAGGTTCCGCCTGCCAAGCGTGGGCTGGAGCGGCGTGCTGCTCTTTGTTGCCTTCGCTGTGCAGATTCTCGTTGGCGCGCTAACCGTTTGGCTGGGTTTCACACCTGAAATAAAGGCGATACACCTAAGCATGGCGACACTAGTATGGATCGCGCTGGCATTCGTGGCAACACTTGCCTACGCGCCGAGGTATTTCGCGGATATGACGACCGAAACCAACGTGGATGAGGTTGCATCCTCGGAAAGTCTAATGGAAAGGGCTTAAAGCCTTTGACTACGCATACAACGCGGCAGGTTGCTACCCCGACGCAGAGCCTTTTCAAGGCTTATGTGGCGCTGACGAAGCCACGCATCATAGTGCTGCTCCTCTTTACCGCGCTTGGCGGGATGTTCCTTGCGGCTCAGGGTGCGCCGGACATTGTGACTTTGCTTGTCGTTCTAATGGCGGGTACTCTTGCGTCCGCTGGAGCGAATGCACTCAACCAGTGGTTTGACAAGGACATAGACGAGGCGATGAGCCGCACCCGCAAGCGCCCCGTGGTTGTCGGCACGATACCGAACAGCCACGCCATCGCCTTCGGCATTGTTACCAATGCTATCGCCTTTGCGATGCTGACATCGATGGTCAACCTTTTGAGCGCAGTATTGACCCTGTGCGCCACCCTGTTCTACGTGCTGGTGTACACGATGGCGTTGAAGCGGACTTCTACACAGAACATCGTGATTGGCGGCGCGGCAGGCGCGATACCACCTGCAGTCGGATGGGTCGCTGTTACCGGGTCGCTCGACCTGCCCGCCATATACCTGTTCGCCATCGTGTTTTTCTGGACGCCCCCGCACTTCTGGGCGCTGTCGCTCCTGCTGAAAGACGACTATGCAAGCGCAAACGTGCCTATGCTTCCGGTCGTGGCAGGTGTTGACGTAACCAAGAAGTCGATACTGCTATACACGATTCTGATGCTCGCACTGACGACTATGTTCGCGTTGACTGGGGCAGTCGGGATGATCTATCTGGCGAGTTCGGTCTTGCTCGGTGCGTTATTCATCTACTATGCGTGGCGACTACTCCGACGCCCGGGTATAGAAGGCGCCAAACCACTGTACCTGTATTCGCTGCTGTATCTGGCGGTACTATTCCTGGCTATTATCGCTGACAGCATCTTCAGGGTAGGGTGGTATAGCTGGATATAGACTATGTATAGGATTGTGCGCAGATAATCTTGACTGACTTTGGCTGCTCTGATAGATTTCTTACTCGGCGCGCTGATGAGCCGTCGGCGGATTTGTGCACGAGATTTGTCGTGGGAAGCAGCCGCCTGCGCGTTGCAATCAGGATGGCGCGGGAAGCTCAACGAGGCAACTAACGAGAGGGCACAAGTAACGATATGCTGAAAGGCGTAGTGAGCTTGAAAAGACTGATGGGCGTGGCACTTATGGGTGCGCTGGCTGCCCTGCTTACGGGCTGTAATGTAGTTACGCCCGACCATTCTCAATCCACTTTCGACACCTTGGGCCCGGTCGCAGAGAACCAGCTCTTCATATTCTGGGTCATATTCTGGGCCGGACTGGTGGTCTTCATCGCTGTCGAAGGCGCCCTGCTCTATATGGTGTTCAAGTTCAAGCGCAGGGACGACCGGGACCCTGTGCAAACGCATGGCAATACCCGCCTTGAGATTACCTGGACGATAGCCCCGGTTATCGTGCTGATTGTGGCGGCGGTTCCGACGATTCAGGGCATTTTCTACGCCGACGCAGGAAGATTCATCGACTCCAACGGCGCATCAGAGGAATTGCAGGTTGATGTCATAGGCCACCAGTGGTGGTTCGAGTTCCGCTATCCCCACCCGAACAATCCTGGCGAGCAGATTGCCGTCGCCAACGAGATGTACGTTCCAGTCGGCGAGCCTGTTGTATTTCTGCTGGACTCCACGGACGTGATCCATAGCTTCTGGGTGCCGAAGCTCGCGGGCAAAGTGGACATGATCCCCAATAACGACAATAAGATGTGGTTCGAGGCTTATGTGCCCGGCGAGTACTTTGGCCAGTGTGCGGAGTTCTGCGGGGTTTCCCACGCGAATATGAGATTCAAGGTGCTTGCCGTTCCGAGAGAAGAGTTCGATGCCTGGCTGCTGCACCAAGCTAACCCCGCGCTGGAGCCTTCCGACGCACTTGCGGCGCAAGGAAAGAAGCTGTTCCGAGATGCGGGATGCTCCGGCTGCCACGCGGATAGCAGCAGTATTATCAAGCTGCGCGAAGACGGCGGTAAGATACCCGGCAGAGAGGGCCCAATTCTCAATCATGTCGCTTCTCGGCTGAACCATCTTGGCATCTACCGAAATGCCGAGGAAGAATTTGAAGACGCGACCGGCTCCCGGCAGCTCTACGTGAATTCTGCCGGAATACCGACGAACATTAACACCGGGCGTCCGTTCGTCAACGAATCAATGCTTCAAAACAACCTTAAGGTTTGGATAACGGATCCTGAAGCGCTGAAGCCGGGCAACATCATGGCTAGAGACGGCGAACCATACATTGATCCGGCGAACCAGCTGACTGAGCAGGAGATCGATGCGCTCGTTGCGTATCTGCTGACACTAAAGTAGGAATTGCGGATACAATAAGAGCAGCATAGTGGCAGGGATGCCGCGCCTATAGATGGAATTACACGGGAGGCAAGGAATGACGACATTAGCATTCCCGATACCCAGGCCAACTCACCCGACGGGCATATGGAACTGGATAACGACTATCGACCATAAGAAGATAGGCATCCTGTATGGTGTTACGGCGTTCATCCTGTTCTTGACCGGCGGCATCGAGGCGCTGCTGATGCGCATTCAGCTCGCAGGTCCTGAGCAAGACATCATCAGTGCCGAGATTTTCAACCAGTTGTTCACGATGCACGGCACGACGATGATCTTCTTGGCGATCATGCCGTTGAGCGCCGCTTTCTTCAACTACGTGATTCCGCTCCAGATTGGCGCGAGGGATGTGGCATTCCCGCGTCTTAACGCCTTCAGCTACTGGACCTTCCTGGCGGGCGCGATAATCCTCAAGATCAGCTGGTTCACGGGGGGCGCAACCAATGCAGGTTGGTTCGGATACGCACCTCTCACCAGCGTGCAGCAGAACCCGGGCACCGGCATAGACTACTGGATCGTGAGTTTGCAGGTGTTGGGCATCGCGTCCCTGGCCGCGTCGTTCAATTTCATGGTCACCATCATCAACATGAGGGCGCCGGGCATGTCCTTCATGCGGCTTCCACTGTTCACCTGGATGACGTTCATCACCAATATCCTGATTGTTCTTGCATTCCCTGTCATCACGGTCGCTCTAATCGAATTGTACTTCGACCGCAGCTTCGGCATGAACTTCTTCAACGTCGCGCGGGGCGGAGACCCGGTACTCTGGCAGCACCTCTTCTGGGTGTTCGGACATCCGGAGGTGTATATTCTCATTCTGCCCGCGATGGGCATCGTCTCGGAAATACTGCCTACCTTCTCCAAGAAGCCGCTATTCGGCTACCCGGCGATCGTGCTTGCGGGCGCAATCATCGCGTTCATGGGCTGGATGGTCTGGAGCCATCACATGTTCACCGTTGGCCTTGGCCCGATTCCGGTGGCAGTCTTCACGATCACAACGATGGCTATTGCGGTGCCCACAGGGATAAAGGTGTTCAACTGGATGGGCACCATGTGGGGCGGCGCCATGGACTTCAAGACGCCCATGTTATATGCCGTAGGTTTTGTCGCGATGTTCACCATCGGCGGCATAAGCGGCGTGATGCACTCGATGGCGTCGTCGGATGCGCAGCAGCAAGATACTTACTTCATCGTGGCGCATATCCACTACGTCCTGTTCGGAGGAGCGATTTTTGCCATATTCGCGGGCATATTCTACTGGTTCCCGAAGATTACCGGACGAATGTACGACGAGACCCTCGGCAAGATCAACTTCTGGGTTACGTTTGTTGGCTTCAATATTGCCTTCTTCCCTCAGCACTTCCTCGGGCTGGACGGGATGCCCCGCCGCATCTACACATACGACGCGGCGATGGGCTGGAACTTCTGGAATGGCGTGTCAACGTTTGGCGTGATTATTCTGGCGATAGGCATCCTGATCTTCATGCACAATATTGTCAAGAGCTGGCGCAAGGGCGAAATCGCGGGAGGAGATCCTTGGGACGGCAGGACGCTCGAATGGTCGATCCCATCACCGCCGCCGGAGTATAACTTTGAAGAGATTCCGACCGTGTATGACAGGGACGACTGGTGGGCACGCAAGCGCCGCGAGGTAAGGCGCGCCGTGCCGGTCGCCGGCGGGTCGGGCGAAGATGAGGAACACCACGATATTCACCTGCCGCAGCCGTCATACTGGCCGCTCGTTGTGGCAATCGGTTTATTCATTGGAGGGATGGGCCTAGTCTATCCGGTCGGATTTTATTCGATTGCCATTGTCGGCGTGCTCATCGGCTTGATCGGAGTGTATTCGTGGTCCTTCGAGCCGGTGAATGATCCTGAAGAAGGCGAAGAGCAGGCGGCTCACTAACCCGGAGGCTGATTTAAGTGGCACAAGCAACCGCACACCACGGCGAACACGAGCCGACGACAACCGGCCTTAACCACAGGAAAATGCTCATGTGGGCGTTCCTTGGTTCGGACTGCATGTTCTTCGGTTCGCTGATCGCTACTTACCTGGTGTACAAGAACCGCAGTATCGCTGGACCCTTGCCGGCGGATGTGTTCGACATTCCCGTGACGACCGTCAGCACTTTCGTCCTGCTGATGAGCAGTATGAGCATGGTGCTGGCTTATGCCGCGCTGACACGCAACAGCATGAAGGCATTCCGCATATGGCTTGCGTCAACCTGTATGTTGGGAGCGACCTTCATCGCGTTTCAGGTGTACGAGTTCTACACATTCGTGAACTATGAGCACAAAGTCTATTGCGCCGAGGTGGGGGACATCAGCGAGCTGACCCCTGTAAAACAGCAGCTTGCAATGAAGTGCGGCACAGAGGCTGAGCACGACGGAGTAGTCGAAGAGGTCGTGGGCCTGACGCCGAAGACGAACCTGTTCGGCTCGACATTCTATACACTGACAGGCTTCCACGGGGCGCACGTAACACTGGGCATAATCTGGCTGCTATCGTTATTCTTCCTGTCTTTCAAGAAGGGTATGGTCACGCCGGAAAGGAACCTGGACCTCGACTTAGCGGCCCTTTACTGGCACTTCGTTGACGTCGTGTGGATCGTCATTTTCACCGTAATTTACCTGTTCGGAGTATTCCCCGGATTCTAGCTGTCCTAATAGCACAGTTTTGACCACCTAGAGGAAACGCGAATGAGCCAACAACAGCAAGTCATAGAAGAACATTCTGAGGAAGTCCATACCGGACATCCCACGCCTTTCACGTACTTTAAGGTAGCCATAACGCTATCAGTGCTTACGGCGCTTGAGTTCGGCCTGTTTTATCTGGAATGGTTGAGCTACGCCATCATACCTATCATGGGTTTTCTATCCGCCGCGAAATTCCTTCTGGTGGCGATGTTCTATATGCACCTGAGATACGACAAGGTAGGGATTGCCATATTCGGCAGGGACGTTCCGATATTCTCCCTGATGTTCGTCGCAGGGCTTATAGTAGCTGCGGGCGTCGTTTTCGCGCTAATGGCTTTGTTTGCCTTCTTCACGGGAGGCGTCTAGACGCTTCGGTCCGATATGGACTATCTTCTACGAGCGAATTTACATCAGCCATAAGGATGCACTGGAAGCTTCTGCGAACATATTAGGAGCATAGCTTGGACGAGATTGCGGGTTCGCTCTGGCTCCAATGGGAAGCCCACTGGGACGCGATGGCGGGCCTGGCGCTACTTCTGGGCGCATACCTCTACGGCGTCGGCCCACTGCGAGAGCGATACCGGCTTGCCGAACATGCCGAGCCGCGACAGATAGCGACTTTCTGCGCTGGAGTGGTGGTAATCTTCTTTGCACTCGCTTCTCCTTTGCACATACTTAGTGAACGCTTCCTGTTCAGCATGCACATGTCGCAGCACGTCCTGCTGACGCTGATCGCGCCTCCGCTGCTCATTCTGGGCACGCCTGACTGGCTTATAAGGCCCCTGCTGCGTCCGAACTGGTCCTTTCGTATCGCGCGCGTGCTGACGCACCCGGTGACCGCATTTGCAGCCTTCAATGTGGTGTTCTCCATCTGGCACATTCCGGCGCTATACAATTCTTCGCTCCACAGCGAAGTCGTTCACGCGGTCGAGCATGTGATGATGGTCTCAACCGCAATCCTGATGTGGTGGCCGCTGACCAGCAACCTGCCGGAATTGCCGCGCCTGGATTACCCGTTCCAGATGGGCTACCTATTCATCCTGTCCATAGCCCAGATAATCGTTTTTGCTATAATTACCTTCGCAGAGGAGCCGATCTACGAATTCTATGTGCAAGCTCCGAGGCTGTGGAACCTCTCGCCTTTGCTGGATCAACAGTTGGGCGGCATAATAATGAAGGTTGGCAGCGGCATATACTTCGTCGCGCTGATGACAATAATCTTCTTCAAGTGGTTTAACCAGGAAGAGGCTATTCGGAAGTTGGATTCCGAAGAACATTACGGCAAGAAAGAAGACGACGGCTGGGCGGACGGCCCCGCCCTGGAGGATAGTTACAGATGATGCAGCGGTTTCTTTTGGCAATAGGAGTACCACTCCTATCGATGGTGGTGATTGCCGCGTATGCGGGCACGGTGGGCGTGACTTTCATCCGTGTCCACCATGCGATGCACAATCCGTGGGGCGTAGTAATTCTCGGCATGGTGCTGGTTGTCGGGGTACCGATTGTGGCTTTTCTGGCGCAGAATGCTGTGGAGAAGGAGAGCTAGCGCAGCATGTCCCTGGCGGTGTTGTCAGATCGAAGTACGTAGTGAACCTGAGACGGCGCTGGCTCCCGGATTTGGCAGCGCGCTCTGAAGTGCGAAGATGCTGACCTCCTCGCAGGCGACAAGAGCGCCAGCAAGTGCCTGATATGGACCGCCGCCTGAATCCCTCTCTGCAGCCAGCCCTCCTCTTCGCTATTCTGTTCCTGCTGCCACTTCTTTCTTCGTGCTCGTCCACTCCGGCACCGGATGAATTCAGGGGAACGGTGTTCAGCGACGAGAGAGAGGCGCAAGACTTCAGGCTCACCGACCAGTTCGGAAGGATTAGGTCGCTCCATCAGGACTTCGCCGGAGGGGTTGTCGTGCTCACATTCCTGTACACGGCTTGCCCGGATGTCTGCCCAATCGTGGCGAACCACCTCAGAGACATCTCCACGCTGCTTGAAGAAGACTCATCTCAGGTCGCCATCGTGATCGTAAGCGTCGATCCTGAGGGCGATACAGTAGAAAGCGTTTTCGATTATTCCGAACGCTGGCAGATGACGAACCACTGGACCTACTTGACAGGGGACGAAGCCTCGCTGAAAGACGTGTGGAAGGCGTACTACATAGACCCTTATATTCACGGTCCCAGCAGAGCCGAAACCCCGGACACGGCTTCGGCATCGTTCAAAGCGGCAAGTGGGGGTGTTGATGCCCTTGTGGAGCAGACCGGACTTATCATTCATTCGGCACCAATCTACATCATTGATGCGGACGGCAAAATGCGCTCGGCATTTACGCTTCCACTGGCATCGGACGATGTGATGAATGACGTCAGATTGGTAGGCGGGTAGGGGAAGCACTAGCCTGAAGGGGTGCTTCGTACAGACTTATGCCGGCTCTAGTTGCGCCTTGGCCTGCTCGGCAATTCTGGCGAATGCTTCCGGGTCTCGTATGGCAAGGTCTGCCAGCATCTTGCGGTTTATGTCGATGCCAGCAAGCTTGAGTCCGTGAATGAGCCTGCTGTACGTGGTGCCGTTTGCCCTAGCGGCAGCGTTGATGCGGATATTCCACAGTTTACGCATGTCGCCTTTCTTCTCTTTGCGATGAGCGTAAGAGTAGGCGAGCGCGTGTATCAACGATTCGTGAGCACGGCGATAGAGTGTATGCCTGACACCCTGGTGGCCCTTGGTTGCTTTCAGAAGTTTCTTGTGTCGTCGGCGCTTGTTGGTGCCGCGCTTTATCCTGGTCACTTGTGCTTTGCTCCTTTGAACATACGAACCAGGCGAACTACTTAGTCGCCTGGTTCGTTAATTATATCCTGTATTCGTGGCATAATGCCACAATTGGCCGCACTGCTAGCTATGCGACACCGTAGGGGAGCAGCTTCTTGATGCGCGGAGCGTCCGCCGGGCTGACATCTATCTTGCCGGTGTACTGGCGCTTAACCTTGTTGGACTTCTTTCGGCGCAGGTGGCTGCGGTGTCCTTTCATCCGGACAAGCTTACCCGTCGATGTCACGCGAAACCTTGCGCGCGCGCCCTTGTGTGTCTTAAGTTTGGGCAACTTCCTTCTCCTGTTTGGCTTCTGCAGCTTTTTCCTTGTTGGGATTAGGCACGAGCGTCATAGCCAAAAAGCGCCCTTCAAATGCGGGCGGACGCTCAAGTAACGCCTCATCCACCAAGTCGTTTGCAACTGTGCGGAGTAATTGCATGCCGAGTTCCGGGTGCGCGATCTCACGTCCTCTGAACATGACGGAAACTTTGACCTTCGCTCCTCCGTTCAGCAAACGCTTGACGAGCCGGGTCTTTGCGTCCAAGTCGTGCCGTCCGATGCGGGTCTTCATTCGGACTTCCCGCTGCTCCTGCATCGCCTTGGCTTTGCGCGCCTTGCGCGCCTCCCGTTCCTTACGGGTGTTGTCGTATTTGAACTTGCCGTAGTCCATAATGCGACACACCGGGGGTCTTGCCGTAGGTGCGACTTCGACCAGGTCCAGGCCTCGCTCGTCTGCGACCTCCATTGCCTCCCGCGTTTGCATTACTCCCAGTTGTTCGCCCCGTTCGTCAACAAGCCGAACTTCGGGCACTCGGATGCGATGATTGACTCGGTACTCTCTCGGTGGGATGCTGCTCACCTCCCGATTTCAAAAATTACCTGATTAGGCATAGTATTAACAGAATATAGCATACGGTTTATTGCTAAGCAATAGTCGCAGTGTCGGCATTTGCGTCTCTGGGAAGCCTCAGGTGGTGCAAGATATGCCCAACCGAAGGGCTATTCCCTAGACATGACTTCTTGAGATATACGCCGGATGGTGTCCTCAACTGATACTGCCCCGAGATTCTCGCCGGAGCGAAGTCGGACGGCCACCGCGTCTGCACTGGCTTCGCGGTCACCCACGACGAGCATGTACGGTATTTTCTGCAACTGCGCCTCGCGTATCTTGGCGTTCATGCGCTCGCTGCGACCGTCGGTGAATGCTCGAATGCCGGTGGATTCCAATTTTGCCAGCACGGAGTCTGCGTACTCCACATGCCTGTCTGCAATGGGAATGACCACTGCCTGCACCGGAGCGAGCCACACGGGGAATGCGCCACCGTAATGCTCGATAAGCGTGCCCATGAAGCGTTCAAGTGAGCCAAGCAGCGCGCGGTGGACCATATACGGCTGGTGTTCCTGTCCGTCCTCCCCTATGTATGTCAGCCCGAAGCGCTCTGGCAGGTTGAAGTCGAACTGCACGGTCGTACACTGCCAGAGCCTGCCGATAGCGTCGCGGATGTGAATGTCTATCTTGGGGCCGTAGAACGCGCCGCCGCCTTCGTCGACCTCAAAGGGTATGCCGCGCTGTTCCAGCGTCTGCCGCAGCGAATCGGTGGCGAGTGCCCACTGCTCAGGCTCGCCGACAGCTTTCTCCGGGCGTGTGGATAGCATCACATCGAAATCGCTGAATCCCAGCGTCTCCAGCAGGTGAAAGTTGAGGTCCAGTACGCCGTTGACCTCCTCGACCACCTGGTCGGGTCGGCAGAAGATGTGGGCGTCGTCCTGCGTCATACCGCGCACACGCATCAGTCCGTGCAGCACTCCTCCACGCTCGTAGCGATAGACGGAGCCGAGTTCGCCGACACGCATCGGCAGGTCGCGGTAGCTTCGCATCGCCGTTCGGTAGTACATGATGTGGAATGGGCAGTTCATCGGTTTCAGGTAGTAGTCCTGCCCGTCCATATCCATCGCGGCGTACATGTTCTCCTGGTAGAAGTCGAGGTGGCCGCTCGTCTCCCACAGTGTTGAGCGTCCGATGTGCGGCGTGTACACGAGGTCGTATCCCGCCTTGTAGTGTTCCTGCTTCCAGAAGTCCTCGATGATGCCGCGCAGCCGAGAGCCTTTGGGGTGCCAGATTATCAGTCCGGGGCCCGTCTCATCGTGAACTGAGAACAGGTCGAGCTCCCTGCCAAGCAGCCTGTGATCGCGCCGTCTCGCCTCTTCCAAACGGTGCAGGTGTTCGTCGAGCGCATCCTGTGACTCAAAGGCGGTGCCGTAAATACGCTGGAGCATGGCGCGCTTCTCATCACCGCGCCAGTACGCGCCTGCGACGCTGAGAAGCTTGAACGCAGGAATCTTGCCAGTGGACTCGACGTGCGGTCCGGCACACAGGTCCTCGAACTCGCCGTGCCTGTAGGTCGAGATCGGCTCGTCCTCCGGTATTTCGCCTATGATTTCCAGCTTCAGCGGCTCATCGGCGTTGAGTGCGAGAGCTTCGTCTCGCGGGTATTCGCTGTACTCGAAGGTAAGGTCCCTTGCGATTACCTCCTTCATCCGGCTTTCGATTCTTTCCAGGTCCTCATCGCGGAAGGGCTCGGGCGTGAGAAAGTCGTAGTAGAAGCCGTCTTCAGTTGGCGGTCCGATAGCGAGCTTGATGTCGGGGAACATCTGCGTCACCACATCCGCCATAACGTGCGCGGTCGAGTGACGGATGCGCTCTCGCAGATCGGCGATGTCAGAATCCTGTTTCAATGCCATTTTCTGTAACCTCCAGGTGATTGCCGGCGGGAGTCGCATGGCACCAAGTCGTGCTGACTCGCCCAGCCGAGATATTTCGCAGTAGTCAGTATGTGTCAAGTACCACAGGGCAAACAGAAGCCTCCCGCGTTGCGTAAACGGCAACGGGAGGCTGCGTAGTCAAGTGATGGCTCGTGTATGAGCGTATTATGCGGTTCCCAAGATGAGATGCCTGCCTGTGAAGTTAGTAGATTGTTCGATTACATTCTAGCGACAGGCGGAGTATTCGGTCAAGAAGTACCTAACAATAGCCGCACCATGGAAGCCGGAATAAGAAGTGGGGCGTCTAAATCGAGGTAGACGCCCCACCCAAGTCGTTTTGCACCGATCGTTGACCTAGCTTGACAGCTGTCGCAGCCTCGGGTCGAGTTTATCGCGCAGCCAGTCACCGAGGAAGTTCAGTGCCATGACTGTCAAGAATATTGCGAGTCCCGGGAAGAACGAGATCCACCATGCATCTCTCAAGTAGTTGCGCCCATCCGCGATCATCGCTCCCCAAGTAGGTGTAGGAGGTGGAATGCCAGCGCCCAGGAAGCTGAGGAACGACTCTGCCAGAATGAGCTGGCCGGAGCGCAACGTGGCGATTACAAGCACCGTGTTGATGACGCCGGGCAGGATGTGCATGAGCAGAATGCGCGGCAATGATGCCCCGGCGATGCGCGCCAACGCAACATAGTCACGCTCCCGAAGCGATAAGACTTCTCCGCGCACGTTCCTCACGAACCCCGCCCAGGTGAGCACGGCAAGCACGATAATCATGGTGGTCAGGCTGGTGCCGAGCACCAGCGCAAGCACCATGGCGACTAGCACGAATGGCAATCCGAGGAAGATGTCCACAAGGCGCATAATGACTTCGTCTATTAGGCCGCCGAAGTAGCCCGCAATCAAGCCGAGAGCTGTGCCGATTATCGTGCCAAAGATGAGCGAGAACGCCATCACCATCAGAGAGATGCGCGCGCCGTAGAATAGGCGGCTGAGCATGTCGCGGCCGATGGTGTCCGCTCCGAGTATGTATGTCCAAGTGCCGTCTGCGTACCAGATGGGCGGAGTGTTTCGGGCACGAAGGCTGCTGAAAAGCGGGTCGTGCGGCGATACTAGCGGCGCCATCACCGCTATGAAGACCATTACAGACAGAATGACTATCGAAAGGACGGGCCAATTTCTCACGAACTGGATAGATTTGGTCATCCATCCTGCGCTACCGGGATCGAACCTGACTTCGAAGTCCTGCTGGGTCTGCGCCTGCGCCATACTCTCAACTTCTCCTTACGAGTAGCGGATACGAGGGTCTATGAAAGCGTACAAGATGTCCACAAGGAAGTTCAGCGCAATGAAGGCTGCGGTGAACATCAGGGTAACGACCGCCAGAACCGTGAAGTTGTTCGTCCAGACGGCTTCGACGGCGAATCGGGCAAGCCCGGGCCACGCGAACACCACTTCGACCGATATGGATCCCGTGATGAAGCCGGCGAACAGAACGCCGGAATATGTCAATGGGGCGATGGAAGCGTTCTTGAAGGCGTGCTTCCAGATGACGGAGTTGTATCGCACGCCTTTCGCGCGCGCGAGTTTTATGAACTCGGAGTCGAGCACTTCAAGCATGGCTGAGCGAACCAAGCGCACATAACCGGCCGCTGCGAACCACGCAAGCGTGGCGGTAGGCAGGACATAGTGCTTGAGCGAGAAACCTTCGCCCATCGTGCCAGCGGGCAACCAGTTCAGCCAGACCGAAAATATGAGAATGCTCAGTATAGCTATCCAGAAGACGGGCAGCGTCTGACCAAACAACGCGAAACCGCGCCCGATGAAGTCCGGTATGCTGCCACGCTTGACGGCCGATAGCACGCCAATCGGGATACCGACAAGCGTGGCTAAAATCCAAGCGGCAATGGCGAGCTTAAGTGTGGGCGCAATCTTGACAGGTATCTTGTCGGCAATCTTGTGTCGATCCGTCAGGTCCCGACCGAGGTCGCCTCGCATTAGATCCCAAACCCAGAGAGCGTATTGAAAAGGGATAGGCTTATCCAGGTTGAGCTGCCGTGACAGTTCTTCCCAAGTCTCTTCGGTTATGCCGTATGCGTCATCGGGCAGCAAGAGAACTCGGGGGTCGCCCAGCAGGCGTGAGACGCTGAAGATGATGAGCGTTGCGCCGACGAGGGCTAACAGTGAGGTGAAGAATCTGCGGACGATAAAGGCGGCCATGGCATCACTATTTTGAGTTGATAAGGACTTTCAGTGGGTTTGACTTGTTCGAGAGAGGGTATTCGCTTAACATTGCCCTAGTTAGCTAGACCATGCTGGGCTGCGCCGAATTCGGCGCAGCCCAGTTTTATATGCCGGATTACTTACTTTAGTTTAATCCACTCGATCTCGCTGATGCCGCCGTTGCGGAACTGGAGCATCGGGCGCATACCCATTGCCCAGGTCGCACCGTCAACCGTGTTCACATTGTAAAGCGCATTGGACGGAGCTTCGATGATGGCAGGCATGAGCGCCCAGTCGTGGAAATACTGCCGCATATCTACGGTCGCTTGATACAGCGCATCCTGATCTGCGGTCTCGTTCTTGATTCTGTTCACTTCCGCGGCCTTGGGAACTTCAATCGCGTGATTGTAGCCGTTGCGTCCCCAACTGCTCCAAATCTGCTCAAGCGGCCATGTTGAAGGTCCGCCGCAGCAGGGGTGCATCCTGAGCACCGGGAAGGTGCGGGTTACGAGACCCGGCCTGATGGTGCTGTATGTGCGGAGGTCGATGTCGAAAGTGATGCCGAAGTTTTGCTGCCAATCTGCCGCGATAGCGTTCGCAAGCTCGACGTCTTCGTTGCTGAGTCCTGCCCAGAAGTTAACCTCAAAGCCGTCGCCGTAGCCTGCCTCTTCGAGCAGCGCCTTCGCGCCCTCTACGTCGTATGGCTGCACCCACTTGTCGCCGTGTTCCAGGATAACGGGGTCGTTAAGCGTCTGCCCAGCGAGATACGCGGGCTGCCCAAGTCCGCCCAGGATAAACTCGTTTAGTCCCTCACGGTCGATAGCCATGCTGAGTGCCTTGCGGACTTTGAGCGACCTCTGCATAGACGGCGTGTCTGGGTTGAACTGGTCGCCGCCGTCCTCAAACGGGTCGCCTACCCAAGCAAGATTGGTCTCGCGCACCGTTTCCAACTTATCGCCGGTCGCCGCGTGGTAATACTCCCAGAAGTTTCCGCCGAACGGGAATGCGTGGGTGTTGGCGATGCCTTCAGGCGCGAGGGCGAAGTTGCCAGTATCCAGCATAGCCTTCCAGTCCTTGAGAGCGAGTTCTGAGATATGCACCTGACCGCTCTCAAGCTGCGCGCGACGGGTGGACGGCTCAGGCACTTCCCTTGCTCTCACTTCCGCCACGAAGGGAGGCTTCTCCCAATGGTCGACGACCGCGCTCATGTACATGCCGTCCTGCGCGACCCAGCCGTCCATCACGAACGGGCCTGTGCCAACGATGTTCGTCCTCATCCACTCGTGAGCGTCTTCTTCTGTGGAGAAACCGTTCACTTCCATGATGGTCTCGACATGCGGGAAGATGCCCGTGCCTTCGCTGATATCGGTCATAATTTGCGCGAGCGTATGGCCGGCGAAGCTATCCCAAGTGATACGCAGATTATAGTCATCGAGCGGCTCGAGGTCGCCGATGGCGATGTCGATACTGCCTGATGTGTCATGCCTCGCCTCGGGGGTGAACGAAGGCAGCAACGCCTTGTATGTCCACTCGATGTCCTTCGCCGTCATTTCGCCATGTCCCTTGTGGAACATGACGCCTTGATTCAACTCGAAATCGGTGTACGACAGATCGGGAGCGGTCTCCCAAGCCCTCGCCAGCCAAGGATCTGCGGTGAGCGCGCCGCCTTCGGTGCGGACAGCCTTAAGCAGGGACTCTTGGTTGTTGACGTAAGTCAGCGTTGAGCACCATAGGCAGTCCGTTGGAAATCCGCTGGGCGTATGTACGCTTACAGTCGCGGTAACGAGGGTGCCGGTTGGCTGGGCGGCCTGTTCGGGCGCTTGCCTAATTGGAGCGGCAGTTGCGGCAGGAACGGCCGTAGCAGCTGCCGGTGGAGGCTGTGTTGCCGCAGCAGCAGGTGCTGCGGGTGCAGCAGCAGCGGGTGCAGCCGGAGCGGCTGGTGCAGCAGGCGCTTGAGGGGCTGGCGCAGCAGGCGCAGCAGCAGGAGCAGCCGGTGCAGCAGCGGGAGCGGCAGGTGCAGCAGGAGTGGGAGCGGCGGCCCCTCCGCAGGCTGCCAATAACAATGCGAGCACCCCAATGGCGCCCAAAATTACCGTTGGTTTCCAGTTCATCCTAATCCTCCTCCTAATGCATTGGGCGTAAGGATTGACATCGGCGTCAGGTCTGCACTCGGCACCGATTGCCGAGTGTGTCTTATGGAGGATACTTATAATAGAATTGCGGTATCAAGTCAAGCCTTGAGTGCCATTATAAGGGCAACTTTACGTAAATTCGGCAGCGTGTATAATGCGTTCCTGAACGAACCAGACACTCGCAATGGAGTCGGTTATGCGCTATGACACGGTGATTGTAGGGGCGGGTTCCGCAGGCAGCACTCTCGCCAGCAGGCTTTCCGAGGACGCGAGCCGTTCGGTACTGCTGCTGGAAGCAGGCCCTGATTATCCTGATTTCGAACTTTTGCCAGAACATATCAAGTACGGCGCAATGCCGTGGTATCATCAGGCGGATGTCGATGCCCATACCTGGGGCTATCAAGCGCAGGCGACTCCAGACAGGCCGTCGTTTCGACTACCCAGAGGCAAGGTCACGGGCGGTTCCAGCGCCATCAACGGACAGGTCTTCTTCCGGGGGATCCCTGAGGACTACGACGACTGGGCGACAGAGGGTAACGACGAGTGGTCCTTCCTGAAACTGCTGCCGTACTTTCGCAAGATGGAGAACGACCTCGACTTTCCGGGGGACGACTTTCATGGCTCCGAGGGGCCGATTCCGGTTCGCAGGTATAACCATGACGAGCTACTTTCAATTCCAAACGCCTTTCTGAGGGCAACCCAGGACGCAGGCTTTCCATTCACTCACGACATGAACCACCCGGAATCTACGGGAGTCGGCTACTATGCGCTGAACCGCATAGATGGCATTCGGATGAGCACGGCGCTCACATATCTTCAAATGTCGCGCCACCGTCTTAACCTGACCATCAGGGCTGATGTGCTTGCCCAGCGGATCCTATTCGACGGGAATGAGGCTACGGGCGTTGAAGTTGAAAGCGGCGGCCAGACATTCGTCATAGAAGCTGACGAAGTGGTGCTATGCGGCGGGGCGATAAACTCTCCGCAGCTACTGATGCTATCCGGTGTTGGCGCTCAGGAACATCTGGCGGATGTGGGCATCGAGCTCGTGCATCACCTGCCCGGCGTCGGCCAGAATCTGCGTGACCATCCTGCCGTGTTTATGCTCTACGAGAGTTCAAAGCCGATTCCGGCGGATGCCCCCGCGCTGCAGATCGGGATGCGCTATACTACACCTGGGTCGAAGTTTCGGAATGACATGCAGATGCGGCCCCTGCATGTTCGAACCGAACATATGCCGATCAATTTCGATATAACCAGCGAAATTACGCCGACTGGATTCAGCATCGCGCTGCAGAAGGCGGTATCCTCCGGTGAACTGAAACTGAATTCCGCAAACCCGCACGACCAGCCTCACGTCAATTACCGTTACTTGACCGATCCATTTGACAGGGAAAGACTCCGTGGTGCGCTGCGCCTTTGCGCCGAATTGTCTGAGAGTGATGCGTTCGCCGACGTGGGTCTGACGCGCATCTCGCCGAGTGATGACGACCTTGCAACAGATGACGCACTTGACCGCTGGCTACTACATAATGTGCTGACGCAGCACCACTCTTCAGGCACCTGCAAGATGGGACCGCCTTCCGACGAGATGGCTGTGGTAAATCAGTATGGAGAGGTGCACGGTCTGCAGAAGATTCGGGTTGTGGATGCCTCGATTATGCCAGACGTCATACGGGCAAATACCAATGTCACCACGATAATGATTGCGGAGCGGATTGCGGACTGGATGCGCTAGGAGCAATAGGACAAAGCAGGCGCCGATATGCTTGAAAGAGAGCAGGCTGTATGATAAATGAGGTCATCCCTCCCGTAGTGGCGAGCGACCCCGTGATGGCCGTAGGTCAATGGTTCGGCCTGATGGAGCGCTTTTGCGCCAGCGTCGACTACGATGGCGCAGAGGAAATTTTTGCTGAGGATGTGGTCTCGTTCGGGACCAAAATGGACATCGTGCGCGGACGCAAGGCATTGCGTGAAGGGCAATGGGAGAGCATCTGGGGCAACATAAGCAACTTCAAGATGGATTTGGATAACGTGCATGCAGGCGGGGCCGGCGATCAGGCGTGGGGCGTGGTTAGCTGGACTTCGATTGGCTTTGACGGCAGCCATCAGCCGTACTACAGGCCCGGGCGGGCGACCGTGTCCATCGAACGCCGCGACGGTGTCTGGCTTGCGGTACACACTCACTTTTCTCTCTATCCCGGAACCCCCCAGAGAACATTCGGCAGGGGAGAATAGCGGGATAGGGCTTGCACCTGGGACGTTCTGATTTACAAACCGTGCGTGAGAATGAAGGAGGCGTTCCTATGCAACTTGACGGTATGGTGGCACTGGTCACGGGCGGCGCGAGAGGTCTGGGCAAAGGTATTGCCATCGTTTTGGCCGAGCGGGGTGCGGATGCTGCATTGTGTGATATTGATCTTGACGGTGCGCGCGAGACGGCAGATACGATACAGGGCAGCGGACGAAGGTCAAAGGCGTACAGGGCTGATGTAACGAGCCAGAAGGAATTGCGGGACGTGGTGCACGCCGTTTTGTCCGATTTTGGGCGCATAGACATTCTGGTCAATGCCGCGGGTGTGATCGGGGCTCCAGGTTTCGAGGACACCACGGGGTCGCGCGAGGAGGACTGGGACCTTACTTTCGATGTAAATGTCAAGGGGACTGCGCTCGCTTCCGACGCAGTCATTCCACACATGAAAGAGCGACGTTTCGGCAAGATTGTGAATATCGCCTCTCATGGTGGTCGCAGAGGAGGTGGCGGTGGTGGCGCCTACGGCGCGTCAAAGGCTGCGGTAATCCATCTCACGCAGTCCTACGCGATGGACATGGCGCCGTATAATGTCAACGTCAACGTAGTCTGCCCCGGCACAATATGGACTCCGATGTGGGAGCGCATTGCGGTACGGGCCAAGCGCAATAACCCCGACCAGGCCCACCTGACGCCACGGGAGATATTTGACGCTGCAATTCAGGAGCGCTGTCCTCTTGGGCGGGAGCAGACGCCGGAGGATATCGGAAAGGCAGTAGCATTCTTCGCTTCCGACGACGCGCTGAACATCACAGGGCAGTCCCTCAATGTCAACGGCGGCACGCGGATGGACTGAGTTCGCGGTCAGCTCTCGCATGAACTCAGGAACAGCTGCATCAGTTCATCGTCGTGGTATTTGCCGTCTATGACGATTGCGCGTTTCTCCATGCCATAGCTCTCGAATCCGAGGGAGGCATATAGATTTCGCGCGTAGGCATTGCCGCTGATGACGCCGAGACTTATCTGCTCAAGGCCGGGCATGCTCGATGCGCGGCTGATGGCTTCCTGTATCAGCGCCCGTCCCAACCCTTGGCCTTGAACTTCCACTGCAATGTACATTCCCCAGATTGTGCCCTTGTGTCGCACCCTGTCGCGGCGCTCTCGTCCAAAACCGACCATACCGATTAGCGCGTCCCCAGAAAACAGGCCCAAGATGAAGTCATCAGACGACTCTGAAGCCTCCTTCAGGCGCTTCACGACATCGCTCATTGGCGTAGCGGCCTGCGACTCATAGGGTTGCGCGAACGCTGTCGGATGTTCCTTGAGCGCGCGAAGTCGAAGCGCGTGATAGATTTCAGCATCCCCTCCGGTCAGTGGTCTAATCTGCGTTCTCATCATTGTTCTCTGCTTGTCCAACGCTTTCTTACATTCATGCTCCGAATGACTTACATCAGTTGCCCGTACATTCGATGCGCTTGCCAATCATTGAGCTTGACACATTATTGGAGAGTTTATAAGGTTGCGCCGCTTGTGAATAGAATTAACTAACCAATCATCACATCGGCGGAATCAAGTTGCGGGCAAGCCTACTGCGTATTATAGCAATAGTATTCGCCGTGGCTTTGGCGCGAGCGGCGTGGGCAGAATTCGCGGTCGAGGCGACGCCTTTGCCTCAGACGGGCATATCCACTCCCGCTATCGAATTGAGCGTTACGCCGGGGGACAAGCGGCTTGATGCCGAGTGGGGAATCACGGGGGACCTCAACTTCAGTTATATGTCCATCCAATGGCGTGAGGAATCGTCGGCAGATTGGGGACGATATGATTTGTCGCGTGTATCGTTCTGTCAGCCGGGCAACTGTCCTGACAAGAACAAGCGCGATTACACCATCAATTTCAATGTTAAGTACGACGAAGGTGTGAACGATTGGGTTACTGTGGATCTGACCAACGGCACGGAGTATCAGGTCAGGGTCTGGATAGAGTTCAGCGATCAAACCGTTGTCATATCTAATGTGTTCGTTGTCAGCCCGGGAGAGCCAGAGCCGACCCTGACTGCTACCAACACGCCCATTCCTACCTACACTGCAACGCCCATGCCATCGGCGACTCCTACTTCAATTCCTACGGCCACTCATACTGCGACACCTACGCCCACCGATACCCCTACGACGACACCTACCCCAACGCCTACCTACACAGCCACTATCGCCCCTACATCTACCGTAACCGCTACGGCAACTGCCACTCCTACGAGCACATCTACAGCGACAAGCACACCTACTCCGGCCATTGAATTGAGCGTTACGGTCGGAGTCAGGCAGCTCGATACAGAGTGGGAGATTTCTGGGATTGCCCTCAACGAGATTGAACTCATGTATATTCAATGGCGTGAGCGTTCTTCGTCGGATGAATGGGACAAGTTCGTCAATTCGCGCGTACAAGTGCAACCCAATGATGATGGATTCACCATAGACTTCATCGTGCGGGAGTTTGAAGACGGGCGGGAACCAATCAGGGAGCCTCTGGTGAGCGGCGTCGAGTACGAGATTCGAGCCTGGCTCAAACCGAAAGGACAGCGCGATTATGCGATTTCAAATGTACTGGAAGCCAGCCCGATTGAGCCGACGGCAACGCCGACCGCTACACCAACTGCGACAGCGACGCCTTCATCTACGCCGACCGCCACCGCTACGCCAACGCCAACTGCCACACCTACTTCGACAATGACTCCCACGCCCACCGCAACAAGGACGGCAGCACCGACAGCTACTTTCACGCCAGCCGCAACAGTGACTCCAACATTAACGGTCACCACTACGCCAACTCAGACACGAACACCGACAGTCACTCCGACTCCCACGGACACTTCCACCGTCACGCCAACGCCCACTCACACGCCAACAGCGGCAAGCACGCCCGTTCCAGCGATTGAATTGAGCGTTACGGCGGGTGATGTTCGGCTGGACGCGGAATGGGAACTCGTGGGCATATCCGAGTTCAAGAACATGTCGATCCAGTGGCGGGAGCAATCCTCCGACGATTGGGAGCGCTATGTCAGTCCGCGCAATACTTTCGCGATACCCGCGGAAAAGGACAAGCGCGAATTCAGCATTACGCAGGCATTCGATAAGCCTCTGGTTAATGGCAAGGCGTATCAAGTAAGGGTTTGGACCGAGAAAAGCCTTACCGACTACGTGATATCGAATGTAGTCGTAGCAAGCCCGAATGGGCCGCCCCCTACGCCCACAGCTACGCCAACGGAGACTGCCACTGTTACACCTACACCGACCGCCACTGCTACGCCAACGTCGACTAATACGCCAACCCCAACCGCTACCGCCACGCCAACGCCTACAGTAACCCCTACACCGACGCCTACGCCGACATTTACCGCGTCGCCGACTTATACCAATACGCCAGCGCCCACGCACACTCACACAAGCACGCTCATGCCGACGTTCACCGCTACTCTGGCTCCGACCAGCACTTTCACGCCTACTGTTGCGCCGACTTATACACCGACGCATACGCCAACCCCGATGCCGACTCGCGTGCCTATGTCCGTTACACCAATTCTCGGCGCAAACGCAACCGTCAGGCTTGCGCGACCGATGTCTTCCGGCGATGGCGAGATTACATTTCATGTGCGGGACGGGAGCTTGGGCACGATACACTCTTGCGTCGCTATGTGGGATGGTGTGCGCTTTGAGTACGGTGGACTTGGCAACCAAGACATCTTTAACATACGTACAGGGGAGCCTGAGTCGGATGTGTTCACAACTAACTCGGGCTGCGCTTATGACGAATACTCCCGACTGGCCACAAATCCCGCGCCGGAAGCCTTTGATGACGGGATTAGGGTTCAGATAAGTTACGAGCCTGTGAACTTTGCGGATACCGAGGTTCTTAACCTGGTTGATTATGTAATTGAGGCAGGCAGCAGGTTCGAGGTTCGCTACTACTTCCATGTCGTGGACTCTTACTCTTCCGAAGACAAGCGCGTGCGTGTAACGAGCAAGTCTGACACCGAAGGCGAGTGGGCTGACCTGAAAGAGGTCAGCAGCGAAATGGATGCCGCGCCATCCGCGAATTCAGGCTTGTTCCTGGGAAAGACGAAGGTGAGCAGAAACCCTGAGGTCAGAGGCATAGGTGATGGCACAGTCTGGGTTCCAGTAGGAGGGAGCGTTAAGGTGACTTACCTTGATGAGGAGGGGGTAGTGAAGGCGACGTCCGATACTTCACCGCCTCCAACTCCGACGCCAGCGGTCAAACCCAGCCCGACGAATGTTCCCGGGCTTGACGGCGACCCCTATGTGAGACCTACTCCAACTAACACTCCAGGTCCTCCGAAACGACGGATTTCGGTCGCCTTTGCCAACGCCCCCCGGCACAGTGGAGATACGGCGGTGTTCCATATCAGAGATAACTATCTTGGCACTACCGGCGGGTGTGCAGTCAAGTGGTCAGATATTCCTCACGAAGTCGGCCTCGCTGACCCTGATAACGATGATTCATTCATGCCTTGGAATGTCGTCACCGGCGGTCCTGTTCCAAGCGTATTTTCGCGCGAGGGATGCGATTACGACGGTTCCACGAGATTGGCTGCTCCTTTAAGCGCTTCAGTCGATGGCAAAGAAGTTAGTCCGGCTGTTGAGGATGGGCGCACTGGGAATCCTACTCAATATGGGCTGGTCTCCATACGCACGAGAGCGCCTAAAGGCAGCACGGTAAGGGTCGATTTTCACTATGAGGTCGTGGATGCGTTTCCGGCGCAGGCTAAGCGCGCAAGAGTTTACAGCAGTTCTGACAGGCAGGGAGAGTGGGTCGGTATCAGAGAAGTTGTCAATGAATCTGACGAATCTCCGGCCGCAGCGTCTTATCTATTTCGCGGCGAGGTCGAGATTAGCGATGATCCCGCAAGCAAGGGCACGGGGGACGGCAAGGTGTTCGTCAGAAATCGGAGCAGGCTGAGCGTCGTATATTATGATGAAAGCAGCATACACGAGCCGGTGGATAGGACATCGGTAGGGCTAGACCTGCCGACCCCCACACCAAGTCCACGGCCCACTGCAACACCATTACCAACACCCACTCCGATACCTGCCGTAAATCCTTTCCTGCTTATACTGGCAGTTAGCGCGGCAATCCTCATTGCGCTGATTGATCGCAGGAGAGTCAGAGCGCAGAACGACTAGGATAGCGGTAGTTGGGGCATCTCCTCCGAGGGCCTGACCTCAAAAGCGTTCAACGCGCACGCAAGCATGCCGTAATAGCCGATTGTGGCGGTTAGTTCGGTGACTCCCTGTTCACCAAACTGAGCCTTTGCTGCGGCAAACGTGCCATCTGAAACCCGATGGTCTCGCAGAATCTCGCGTCCATAGGACACGATGAGCGCCTCATCCTCGGTGAGGTCACTGAGATCGCCATTACTTGCAATTGTTTCGATTGCGGCCTCTCTCACGCCCGCCTCCTGAGCAAGTGTCGCGTGCGCCGCCCACTCGTAAGCGCAATCGAATTCGCGCGCTGTGGTGATAATTGCCAGTTCTCGCTGGCTTGGCGTCAGGGTGGACTCGAAGCGGATATATGAGCCAAGGTGAGCAGCGCGACCGGCGACTTCCGGGCTGTTAAGCAGCACGGAGAAGGGTCCGCTGACTCTGCCGCGGCTCGTCGCTATCGAGTCGAAGATGTGCTGCTTGTCCGAATCTACCTGGCTGCGTTCGGTGATCTGTGTAATTCGCGTCATTGAGTATAGTTCTCCTGTCTGATGATGGCGCACCGAAGTGCATTGTACAACACAGGATGAAGAATTTCCGACGACGGAGCCTGGGCAATGCGGCGCGCGGAGCTGACTTCTGTTGACGGTTGAGTTACGCAGGGATATGATGAATGAGGCAAACCGAAGACCGTGCGAGTAAGATCGGAAATGGAGAGTGCGCTATGCCCTTCAGAATTGGACCCGTCGAGCTAATTCTAATCATTGTTGTTCTGATGCTGATATTTGGGGTTGGCAAGCTGCCGCAGGTTGGCGATGCGATGGGGAAGGCCGTCCGCCAATTCCGGAAGAGCCAGGAGTCAAGCCTTGAGGGCGACGCCAGCGAGGAAGAGAAGGTCAAGACGGGAAAGACCGCATAACGTCTTCGCTGACAAACCAGCATTACATCTTAGTAATTGAGCCTGAGGCGTAGTGTCTCAGGCTTTCTCTTTGGCCGATTCTGTGTGCGATTAACTTTCGTTGGCGTCCAGTCCGAGTTCATTCGCGCGCTGTCGACTGCGTTGTCTCGCGCCAAGCTTGGCTAACCAGATTCCAACTTCGTACAGCACTATAATCGGCAAGGCGACGAGAGTCTGGTTGACCGGGTCAAACGTAGGGGTGATAAGCGCCCCCAGAATGAATGCGACCACGATGGCGTAACGGCGCTGCCTGCCGAGTTGCTGGGGCGTAACGATGCCGATGCGCGACAGGAAGAAGAGGACTATCGGCGTCTCGAATACGACCCCCATCCACAGGAGCAGCGACATCATCAGGCTGACGTAATTGCCTATGCGAATGTAGGGCGTCGCGATGTCGCTGCCAAAGCTGAGGAGGAAATGAACTGCCGGAGGGAATAGGACGCGGTAGCCAAATGCCGCGCCGAGAATGAAGGCGAGGATGACGGCGGGAATAAGCATGTACAGGTAGCGGCGTTCCGAGGGGTTCAGCCCGGGGGAAACAAACATCACTATCTGGTACAAGATAAAGGGCATTGCGGCGAGTAGCCCGACGAGGAGCGACGCCTTCATTGCTGTACTGATGAACTCGGTGAGATCGGTGTATATGGGCTTGCCGCTGGGTATGTTTGTGAAGCCCTGAGCGGGTTGCATCAACAAGCTGAGAATCTGCTCGTGGAATACGAAAGCGATGACGGTTGTGACGATTACTGCGACAACCGAATATGTCAATCTGCGGCGAAGCTCGGTGATGTGTTCCCCGAACGACATTCCACCTTCAGAGCTCATGAATCTTCCTCTTTGCGAGTGGACTGGACTTCATCCCTTGGGGAGGAACTGACATTGCTTGTGACGCCGCTATTGTTGTCAGCGGCGCCAGCTCTCCGTTCTCCGGCACCCGCGAGGTCAGATGCTTCCGAGGGATGATCCTGGTCGAGCGGCCGTGCGTTCCTGTCTGTTCCTCGATCGTATTGCGCCTTGTCGTACCGAGAAGTCAGAGGAGCGCCTACGTTAGTAAGGTCGTCCATTTCAGCCTGCACGGTGGAGCCCATGCGACGCAGTTCGCCCGTCCACTTTCCCAGAGTCCTGGCGACGTCGATCATTCTCTCCGGCCCGAGGAAAATGAAGGCGACTAGCAAGATGATTAGAATCTCGAATGTTCCCATACCGAGGAAGCTCATGCGCGGCTTGCCTCCTTCGGCCCGGCCGTTACGCTGCTCCAGTATTCGCATTCGGGGCACCCAGGCGGTATGCTCCAGCCCCTCTTGAAGGTTGTGGGCTCACCTATGCGCTCAAGCAGGGTGAGCACTTCGCACACCGGCAGGCCAATAACATTTGGGTAGCAGCCTTCTATACCCTTGGCGGGCCTGAAATCCCTGTCCTGGGCTGCGTATGCCCCTGCCTTATCAAAGGGTTCGCCGGAATCGATGTAAGCAATGATTTCCCGATCGGAATAGTCGCGCATATACACTCTGCTCACCTTCGCGGTAGTGGAGCAGAGTCCGGTTGCGCTGTCCAGCAAGGCAATGCCTGTGATGACTTCATGCGGACGCCCTCGCAGTTGCCTCAGCATTCGAAGCGCTACTTTGGCATCTCCCGGCTTTCCAAGAATGTCGTTGTCAACAACCACTGAGGTATCGGCCCCAAGAACAATGTCGTTTCTCGTAAGGCTAATGGCCTGCTTCGCTTTCAGGAGCGCGAGGCGCTGGACGTACATCCTAGGCGATTCGTTTTCATTGGGCATCGGCTCATCATCGCCACTTCCCACAATGCGAATGGGCATATCAATCGCCTTAATGAGGCGGCGGCGGCGCGGTGACCCGGACGCCAGTATCAGCCTTCTACGGCGTTGGCTGTTCCCTTGTGGAGTGTTATTCGGTGGCATGCGCCTATTTTACACGAAAGTGAATCTTCGGTAATTGTGCTCAAGCTTCCGGCTCGTCGGCTGGAACGATAGTCACGACACATTCCGTGTGGTAAGTCTGAGGGAACATATCCATTGGTTCCACAGTGACAATGCTAAACCCTCCGGCTACGAGTTTGGCAAGGTCGCGCGCGAGGGTGTCGGGGTCGCACGACACGTAAACAGTGCGCTTCGGTTTCCGGCGAATCAGAGCGTCTAGGGTCGCAGGGTGGCAACCCACTCGCGGCGGGTCGAGGATGACTGCATCGGGCGGCTCTGCAAGTGAGTCAAGGTAGTCTTCAGTCCTGCTGCAGACGAATTCCAGATTTTCTATGCCTTCGACATTTATCGATGCGTCATCGACCGCTGCCGACGATTCCTCGATAGCTATTACGTGGCGAGCGGAATCAGCCAGGAGCACTGCGAAAGTGCCGACACCCGCATAAGCGTCAATCAGAAGTTCCGTGCCGGTGAGTTGGAGGCGCTCCCCAACAAGCGCGGCGAGGCACTCAGCCTGGGGCGTGTTGACCTGGGCGAACGATGGTGATGCGATACGGAGACGGTTGCCATGAAGTTGCTCCCAGTAGTGCGTCTGCCCGGTTGGCAGAGGAATGTCCGGACTATGCATGGTGGGTTGGATCAGCCAGTCTCCCGTATTTGCGCCGTAGCGTATAGAAAGTTGCGTGGTCTCGCCAGCTTTGCCTTGCAATTTCTGCAGAGCCCTGTTTATCCATGGGTGCATGAGCAGGCACCCTTCTACCTCAACAAAACGGCGTGTAATGCGGTTAATGAATCCGAGCATGCCAGATTGGCGAACTGTGAAGCGAGCGTGATTGCGATAACCGAACACCTCTGGGCTTGGCAGAGTAGGGGCAACGGCAATACCGCTAAGTTCAAGGTACTCTGCGAGTGCCTTAATCACACGGTCCTGCTTCAGGCGAAGTTGATGCACATAGTCGATGTGTTGCCACTGGCAGCCGGTACACGCGCCGAAGTAGGCGCAGGGGGCCGTGATTCTATGTGGCGAGGGATCCAGCACCTCGATCACAATGGCCGACACGTGCTGTCGGCGCCTACGCCGATAGCGAACAATGCGCGCCTTGACCAGCTCGCCCGGAATGGCACCGAATACATTGATTACTCCATTCTCGAATTGCGCGATGGTGTCACCCAGGTCGCCCCACCCGTCGATCCGCAGAGTGGCAATTTCCGGGGAGGCGTCGAAGTAGGTGCTGCCGAAGTTGCTGGAGGTTGTCCGTGCTGGCTGATTACCCATGCATCAATCGTAGCGTGATTGGAGCTCTTATACAATTCGTCGCGCCGGCTGACTTGCAAAAGGCCATTATGACATTGTGAAAAGTGTGTCAAAGTTTATGTGAAAAATAGCACTATGTTGACACGTCTTGTATCAACTGTTAAATTCGGACTGTACACTCTTTCAAGGAGGTGGTTCTATGGCAGAAGCAGCGATTCTTGAGCGGCGTGAACAGGTCGCCTTGAGCGAGGAGCTCAATTCGAAAGCGGCCCAGGAGATTGAAGCATTGCTGGAACAGTCCGAGCGGGCGCCCACGAAGAGGGAGACCAGTAATGGCGGTTGGTTCTTCAGGATGGCCGGAGCAGGCGTCAAATACTATTCGTTCTAAACGCTCATTCGGAAAAGCAGGAAGCCCCCTCGAGTAACATCATCTCGCGGGGGCTGCTGCATTGTACGCGGTGCAGAAAAGGTTATATGAAGAATCAGTATCAGGCTGGCTCGGCGACAAAGACGGGGATTGTGCGGGATGTCCGCTCCTGATAGTCCGCATAGGGCGGGAATGCGGCGACGCAGATCTCCCATAGGCGGGCGCGTTCTTCAGCGTCCTCGACTTCGCGAACTCTCATGTCGTACACTGAGGTTTCGTCTCGAATCTCTACCTCCGCGTGTGAGCGCAGGTTGTATACCCACTGCGGGTTTGTTGGAGCGCCTCCACGCGAACCGACCAGGACGTAATTGTCTCCGTCCTTGACTCTCATCAGTGGAGTCTTGCGAATTGCGCTGGTCCGGTTTCCGGTATTTGTCACTATGATTACAGGCAAGCCAGTTTCTCGAAGCGTGGTGCCCTGAGTACCTCCACTTCCTTCGTAAAGCTCGACTTGCTCGCGTACCCAGTCTGCTGGTGAGGGAATGTATTCTGCCATTAGTCGATTATGCCTCCTGTCAATTCTTTGGCTTCGTCACATGATAACGCCAGTTACGACAATCCTCCACTACATCGCTTACCCCCGGAAGTCAGGGGACACAGAAATTCTATGTTGCGGTGATTGAACCTGCCTTGGCGTCTCTTCGTGCGCAAAAAGCCTCAAAGACCCTGATAAATGACAAGAATCTCTTACAGTTCGTTAAATTTACACCAGAAAAATTGTAGTGAAAGTCACAAATTTACTGATACACTATAAATGAATGGTTCAAATTTTGAGGCTGTTTAGTCTACTACGAAAGTTATCGCTCGTTTGTGATGGTCCGTTGAGCCATTCGGCAGGCTGGCTTAATGGGAAGAGCGACCAGCGCAAGCAATGTGCAGTATAGGCCGTTCAAGAAAACTATTAGACGGTGCCAATAGAGATGACAAACGTGCGAGAAAATTCTGATGATAACCAACTCAGCGGCGCGCAGATGCCTTTGCACAGCCTTGGGCAATGTGCCGCCGCATTGCTCAATGCCGTGGCAAAGGGCGTGAACAGAGAACTGGCGTCGCATGGCCTCACCTCAATGGAATTCGCTATGGTGAGACTCTTTTTGACAGATAAGGAGTGGACTGCGACCGAGCTTGCACAGGTACTTCCTGTTGAGGTGTCGGCGATAAGTCGAATGGTTAGTAAATTGGTGGATAGAGGTCTCCTGTCCAGACGCCGTCCGAGGAACGACCGGCGTGTAGTGCTGCTGAGGCTTACCGATCAGGGCCGGGAAGTGGGGATGGAACTTCATGAAAGCGTGCACGCCTATGAGGATAGGCTGATTGACGGAATAGATCCCATAGAGTTGGAAACTCTTCACTCAGTTATCGGAAAGATAATGGCTAACTCCTCCTACATCACCCGTCAGTGACTTTTCAACTGATCCACCGGTTTGGCTGTGCCACCCTCACTCCAACGCTCTGCGGAAACGCGCCTAAACGAAGCCCCTATCTGGTATCATAGCGTGCGGCAACCCCTTCATGGAGGAGAAATGGCTACCGCGAGAAGGTTACCTAAGTGGCTGAAAGTTAAGGCGCCCGGAAGTGCGGGCTACTTGGAACTAAGGCAGCTCGTGAAGTCGGAAGGACTGAACACTGTCTGCGAGGAGGCACACTGCCCAAATATAGGGGAGTGCTGGGATCGCGGAACCGCCACTTTCATGGTGTTGGGAGACATTTGCACGCGCGCATGCTCCTACTGTGCAGTTAATACGGGGACGCCGACTACTCTGGATCTGCAGGAGCCGGCTAGGCTTGCGGAGACTGTAGAGCGATTGGGTCTGAAATACGCGGTCATCACTTCAGTTGACAGGGACGATCTGCCCGATGGTGGCGCCTTCATATTCGCCCAGTGCATCAAGCAGATTCGCAAGCGGCTGCCTTCTTGTAAGGTGGAGGTCCTGATACCAGACTTTCAGGGTGATGTCGATGCGCTGGCGACCGTGATGGATGCTAAGCCCGACACCCTGAACCACAACATCGAGACGGTGCGGCGCGTGTTCAGCAGGGTGCGCCCAAGGGGTGACTATGACATGTCACTAGAACTGCTCTCGAATGCAAAGCGATTGGACAGAGATGCAGTTACCAAGTCAGGCATGATGGTCGGACTTGGGGAGAGCTGGAACGAGATTCTGGATACCATGCAGGATCTCCGGGCTGTGGACTGCGACCTGCTGACTATCGGCCAGTACTTGCGACCTTCGAGCAAGCACGTGCCACTGGCTCGGTGGTACACGCCTGGCGAATTTGAAGAGTTGCGACGCGAGGGAGAGGAGATTGGCTTCCGCCATGTAGCGTCCGGGCCGCTGGTCCGAAGTTCGTATCACGCTGACGAGCAACATGCCGCGGCTAGTGGAGTTGGGGTGATCTGAAGTACCGTGACGGATTTTGTGCAGATGAGGGATGGCAATTGATCTGCCATCCCTCCTTCCTTCAATTCAATCTATAACCCTCTCAAGCAAACCGTACGCTTCTAGCAAGCTGTGCAGACTTGCCGCTCTCCGGCCTACTGGAACTGCGTGTCCCGGTTCAAAGATGCGTGCGGCGATATTCAGTGCGACGCTCTCCGGCTTGGCGATATCCGGGTATTCGTCACTGTTAAGAGCGAAGTAGATTACTCTCGAAACCGTGACAGTGGAGGCGTCCAGGAAGACGACCGTTGCCGAGGAATGGAAACTATCGTTTGAGTGGTAGTGCAGCTGGTAGGCCAGCATGTCGTCGCCAATCCACGGTATGAAGGCTAACTCATGACCTCGGATGTTAACGGCATGGCCGACTCGCTGGAGGTGCTTAGAATAGGCAAGCTCGGTCCATCGCGCATTGCCAATGCTGTCGAACCGGACGGCGGAACATGTTATCAGCGCGTTCTCGGGCAGATTGGACCACCTTGTCTCGTATGACGCCATTATTCCAGAGTATCCAGGATCGTCGAATGAGTTGGGGCCAATATTTTCCAGTTGTTCAAAGTTGCCGAGATGAGAGATATCGTCCTCGCTGCAGGCGTAATCCTCTATGTTGTAGTCGGGTGGTAATCGCACGGGTGTAGGGGAGGGTGACGGGGTTGGCTGTGGTTGCCCGGTGGGCGCGCTGATGTCAACTGTGAGGTCATAGTCGCCGGTGGTTTCAGCTTTGTATGTGGTTGCCTCGATAGTGTAGTCGTCCGCATCCAGCAATTCTGCTATGCACGAATCGCTAGTGCCGCTGAGATTGGCGGTGCAGTCGCGTTCATCTGCGTGGTCGTCGTTGAAATGCAGGACGGTACCGTCTTTGCCCAGTCCTTGTCGGATGTTGAGATATGTGTCTTCGGATGACTCGAGCGTGACGGTGATATTGGCGGACTCGGTGAGGGTGAATGTGTAGAAGTGGGCGTAGGCGTCGCCATTGCCGTCTGCCGCCGGATCCACAGATACGCAGTCGCTTGTCCATGTGTCGTTAAACTCCTGACTGGCACCAAAATCCTCTCGGATGAGTCCTGTATAGATGCAAGGATCGGCGGGCTCGGGTGAAGGCGACGGTGATGGGTCAGGCGTGGGCTGTGGTGCATCGGAGGCGAGCAGGCGCGCGAATCCGTAACCCCAGAAGTTGTTGGGGACTGTACCGCGCGCCTCTGCATGATTCTTGAGGTAAGTGGTGACTTGCCCCGGCGTATATTCGGGAAATTGCTGCCTGACGAGTGCGGCAAGGCCGGAGACGTGCGCTGAGGACTGGCTTGTTCCTCCCCACCGACCGTTGGGATTGTCTTCGGACATTCGTGTCACTGACTGGCCTCTGTCGGCACCAACTACGTCAGGCTTGAATCTGCCGTCGTGCGTTGGTCCACGGCTGCTGAATCGCTCGAGTGTAAGGGTGTCGCTCCACGGCGCTGCCCCAACCGCCAGGAGTCCCTGATTGTTGCTGTCGGCCGGCTCGACAATGGTGCGCTCTGAGACGCTATATTCCAAGTCCTGTCCTGTGAATGCCTGCAATTGAATCCAAGCGGGGATAGGGCCACTTTCGTGGGAAACGGCTAGACAGAACTCACCCCCATCTGTCGGTGCGCCCCTTATCCATTCGAAAGGCTTCAGAGTCTCATTCTGGTCCGTGTCGGCGCTGGAAACGATACTTGCCTGTCCCCCTTCTATCAATAGCAGGTATAGGTTCAGATCGGACGAAGGCGCCGTCCAGCTATCGTCCCAGCGAAGCAGGGCGATAAGCCTTTCACCCGCTTCCAGTTCAAGTATCATATTATTGCACTCGTCTCTACCCACGAATTCATGGAAATCGTCGGTATCCTTGTCTATGAACGGTCCGTACCATGTGTTGTCAGCTTCATTTCCCGCGCTATTCACCCAGATGATGCCAGCTTCCACGGCAGCGTCAACTGCCCTGAGTGAGCTGAAGGAGAAACGAGATGTGCCGTCTCCGGGCCCTGACCATGACCACGAGAGCGACATGTTGATGACATCGACTTCATGGTCAATCATCCACTCAACAGATGCTAGCAGGTCGCCTCCGGAGATCGGACTGGCAATGTAGTATGTGGCTTCCGGGGCCACATCGAAAACCGCTTCAGTTACCGCTGTGCCGTGATAGGATTCGTCAGCATTATCGCAGTCACTCAGATTGAAGGTAGGTGCTCCAATAGCCGTATAGCATCTTGCCTCCACATTCGACGGTAGTTCAGTTCCCATTAGTGAACTGAAGCCCTGAAATCCTTGGTCAATAATCCCGATTCTGACGCCTAGCCCCTTGAGGCCCGCATCGTGCCACGTTGTTGCTCCATGAACGGCGACACCTTCGCTGACTACGGCTCCCTGTGCAGGCTGCGCCGGGATTATGGCGCTCATGCTTATGACGCCTTCTTGTGTGGACGCCCCTGGCAGTAAGGACACCGGGACGTAGGCTTCGATGTAGTCGACGCCGATATTGCGGGGAGAAGCGCCGTTCGCATCCAAGTAGTCGGCGATAGCGTCGGCGTATCCCTCGGTGATATAGATGGTAACAGCGACGGACTCTTCGCTGTGAATCGGAGCATTGGCAGCGGCGACTTGCGCTGTGGATTGTCCACTCTCATACTGCTGCAAAATGTCGTTCAGGTTCGAGTCTATCTTGGGATAGTTGGGTGCGTTGAGCCTACCTTCCAAAGGTGTCAGGTTCTGGACGCCGAATTCTTCCTCGACTGCCGGAGATGCCTCCGCGGTGGGGGTTTCGCCGGTCTGCGCCTGCACGAAAGGATCCCGGCTGCTCAACATTAGGATCAGGAGTAGCACCGTTGACGCGACGATGGCGAGCGATAATGATAGCAGTTGCCGCGGGGGCTTTGCCGGCATAATTTTGCCCTTCTGATCTCCAGATATTTCAGGACCCTAACGCTAACACTTGGAGCGAAGCACCTGCAACATTTCTCTCCGAATTCGGCAGGACTGGAAGGACCTACAAATGCATTGCGCGAGCAATTGTTCGTGCGGTGCCATATCAGGAGCGATTTGAAGAATCTCTGTAATGGGAGTAGAATAGCTGGATAACCGTAAGTAGTCGGGCGCATCTGGCCCTTCAGAGATGCATCAATACCAAAATTATTCCAATGCGAGGTATAAAAGGAATGATTAAGGCGGGAACACGATTTGTTACTCCATCCGGTGCAGAGCTTGTAGTAACCAAGGGCGGAGACGGCATATTGACTGATGGCGAAGTGCCGCTGCAGGAGAAGGATTCCGGCAACGGCTTCGACGGCTCCGCGACTAGCTCGGACGCTATGACCATTAACTTGGGTCGCCGCTACCAGTCGGATGATGAGGGTGTGACCGTGCTGGTCACCAAGGCGGGGCAGTGCGACCTCCGATACAATGGCGCGCCAATGGAGGTGCAGCAGCCCAGGAAACTTCCGTCCTCCGATTAGTGTCTGTATAAGAGACAGAATCAGATATTCGATGAGCCGCCTACATGGGCGGCTCTTACACTTTGGTCCTCGCCTCTATCTATTGATCGACATTCACCCGTCACAAGCTCAAGACGCTACTCACTTGGCGGGCGACCGAATCGCTCCAACACCTGGCGGGCAGATTCGTAATCTCGGCGTCCTCCGGGGAATATAGGAGGCATGAGGTAGAAGGTCTTTACGCCAGCAGCGATGAAGTGTTTTATAGTTTGGGACGCCAGGTCCGCTGGTTCTGCTCCCGCCTCCAGCTTGTGCCGCACATCCCGGGGTATTGGCACAAAGGCGCGTCCGCCAACGGCAACAATCTGGATACCGAAGAAGATAGGCACAGGTGGGCGCAAGCCTTGTGACTGCTCGACTGCCTGCAGAAAGCGCAACGACGCGTCGGAGGAAAACTGTGGCTGCGTTACGAAGAAGTGAGCGCCCGCGTCGATCTTGCGTCGAGTTAGCGCAACCTCTGATTCTACAGGTCGGCCGGTATCTATGACCGCGCCGATGCACATATCGGTAGGGGTGCTTAGCGCGCGTCCTCTGAAGTCTATGCCCTCGTTCAACGCGGCAATTGACCGAATGAGTGCGGTTGAAGTGCGGTCGTGAACAGACTTGGTGTGGTGAAGCTCAGCAGGGGAGAAGTCATCACCGCGAACCACGATGACATTCTCCAATCCGAGCAGCGACGCGCCAACTATCAGGCTCTGAGCGGCGAGGATGTTCATATCCCTCGTGGCGATCGTAAATGCGACTTCCTGTCCCGTTCCGCTTCGGAGTGAGTGCGCCGCCAAAGCTGAGTTAGCGTACACGGACTTACCCGGGCTGTATGGGACGGACAGACAGTGGGCACCAAGCCTTTGGGCGAGTTCGAGATCATTGTATTCGCGGCCCCTTGGCGGGGAGAAATCGCAAATGAAGATGAGGTCGCCGCCAGTGTCGTGTATATCGACAATCTTGGTCATTTCCCGAGGTCCCAGGGAATCTCGCTACAGGCTGTCTGAGTCGAGAGCGGATTGCCGACGGTCCTGAAGAGATTCTCCATTGTGCCGCAGGCAATCCGGTGCTAAGGGAGTTAGGGGATTATTTCCAGCCTAGTGAGCCGTTCCTAGAGGGAATCAGGGAGATTCGATGACCCGCGTCACACTTGTACCGCTCTTCCCTCACTTCCCGTCGCTTCCCTGAAAGAGACGACTGCGTCATCTCCTGATGGCAGAACGGGCAGCTAACCAGGTATATGGCTCGGTTGCGGAAGCGCCGCAGCTGCACATGCGTGAGCGTGTCTGACAGGATCTCGGACGCGCCCGTATATCGCAGGACGTATTGAGTGCCTTTGCTCATCAGGCTCCTCTTTCGCTTGTGTGCGTTGGGCGGTATGTAGGTGTAGTCAACATAGCCACACTGCAGGCACTGTGGTTCATCGTAATTTATGCGAAGTTGGGACTCGCATCTTGGGCAGATCAGCTCCCGTCCGGGAGGAACGACCTCCACGACTAGTGGCTTTCCGGAAACCTGCGTTGAAACTTCCGGGTTGATATTATTAAACTCATGAGCCTGTACGACCATCACATCCTCCTCATTCCGCCTGAACGACTTACTCTGCATTTCGCAGGGGCCTTCACTCGCTACTTGCCTGAAATTTGGCGCAAAAGTCCCCCTAGCAAGATGCCATCTTGAAAATTTCGCTCGCCCCTCCGGCAAGCCCGCACCTACTAGAAAACAGCCGGCAACTCGGCTTTCGGCCTGTGGCTAAAAGTCCCTTAACTTCAAGTGAGAGATGCCTTGTAAACCCGCGTCACAACCGTCGCAACGTTTATCCTATTGGCATAAATCTCACATATCCACACAGCAACTGAAATTTCTATTGGAAGTGTCTTAAACAAAGACTAAAACTCTCTAAAATATACTGTCAAGGTGAAATCACCAACTTTTAAGTGAATTTGTTGCAGATTTCTACGCACCTGTAAATCGGGCTGCATGGCATTTCATAAGAGAATACAGGCGTCCAGACCGAGAGCGCCCAAATTGGGTTATTGAGACTGAGCCGTTATTGCTTGGAATCTGGAATTAGGCTGACTCTCGGCGACATAATGCCGGATTTCCAGTCCCAATTTCAGCTTAATTGCGACGAATTTCACAACGCATTCGCACATTCAATCTACGCAGCTTCCTTAATGAGGTTACTGTACTGCATAAACAGATTTAATGCTTTATAAGACGTGAAATTCGTTTCAATAAAGGATGATTCTAAGAGCGAGAAGTTGACAATCTCGTGGTTGCAGGTACATCACTGCTGCGTGGTCGATCCTCGAGCGAGAAACGGCTCCGGCATCGTCCTGACGCCAGGTTGCTGAATGCACAGTTTTATTTGACACCCAACATACAGGCTAATAACATTTGCATGGGAACGCGCCGCGCATCGTTCTCTGACAGACATTTTTCAGAACACGCGGGGCCGCACGCATTTTCGATTAAGGCATATCGCATGAACATATGGATTACCGCGGGCGCCTTTCGCCAGGATCACGATGCCATCTCAGACAACCTTGAGGTGGCGAAAGAGGTTCATCAATATTTGATAAATTCAGGCGTGAGAATAGGTGTCTTGGACCATGTGCTCAAGCCGCGGCTTGAGTCCAGACTATAACCCGCTTAGCACTTGACAACGCGAATCTGCAGAATAGAGAGATAGTATGGCAATCAACATAGTAGTATGCGTGAAGCAGGTGATGGACCCTGAAACGCCAGCGTCCGCCTTCAATATCGATTCAGATGCCAAGAGGGTCGTGCCGGCTCCGGGCATACCTCCGGTTGTGAACGGCTTCGACGAGAATGCAGTTGAGGCCGCGCTGCGTCTGAAGGACAACGGGGATGCGGCGAAGGTAACGGTTATTTCGATGGGCAGCGGTTTCGTGATGGATGTAATGAAGAAGCCGCTGTCGATGGGGGCGGATGAACTGATCCTTATCGACGACGAGGCTGCGAGTGACCTTGATGCATTCGCGACTGCGACGGTGCTGACCGAGGCGATTAAGAAGGTCGGTGGGTACGATCTGGTACTGTGCGGCAGGCAGGCGTCTGACTGGGACCAGGCACATGTCCCGCTTGGAATCGCGGAGATGCTGGGCTTGCCGTGCGTAACTCTGGCGCAGAACATTGAAATCGCGAGCGACGGCATCATCGTGCAGCGCGCGCTTACAGACGGCTACGAAGTAGTTGAGGCGCCTCTGCCCGCGCTGGTTACAGTCACGAACGAGCTGGGCGAGCCACGCTATCCCACTCTGAGGGGTATTATGCAAGCCAGCCGCAAGCAGCCGACGAACTGGAACACCGCCGATGTGGGGTTGGATGCAAGCGCGCTTGAACCAAAGCTAACGCTTACTGATCTTTACATACCGGTCAGCGACAATCAGGTCGAGGTCATCGAGGGCGAGGATGACGCAGATTCGGGCCGTCTGCTTGCGCTGAGGCTGCGCGAAGAGAAATTGATATAGAGTCGATCAGTTAGTCAGTCTGTCAGCAAAGCGACTGATCAGAACGTTGCCTGCCGGTTTCTGAGTGTCATTTGAGAAGCTCAGAGCCAGCGGATATTGACTGTCAAGAATGCACTGAACGACTGAGAGACTAACAAACTGAGTTGCGGAGAATTGAAAATGGCTGGGGTTCTTGTTGTAGGGGAATTGAGCGGCGAAGAGCTGCATAGCATCACCGGAGAGTTGCTGGCTGCAGGACGCGGCATCGGCGACGCTACAGGCGAAGAGGTGGGAGTAGCGCTGCTGAACGCCAGTGATGTCGCTGGACAGGCGGCGATAGCGCAGGGGGCGGACACCGCGTATCTGGTGCAGGATGAAGTTCTGACCGATATGCAGCTGGACGCACAGATCGCGGCGCTGGAGAAGGTGTGTATCGAGGTACGGCCAGCGACGGTGCTCGTAGGGCGCACGCTATCCGGTAGGGACGTGGGGCCGAGGCTTGCCTTCAGACTGGGCGTTGGACTCGCACAGGACTGCCTTCAGGTTGAGGCGGACGGCACGAGCGGCAGAATCACGGCCGTGCGGCCCGTGTACGGAGGCAACGCCCTGGCAAAGGTTACATTCCCGGATGCCAGCCCTCAGATGGTAGTGCTGCGGGCGAAAGCCTATGAGCCGCTGGAGTCGGACGACTCTCGCAGCGGCGAGGTCGTTGTGATCAACCCGGGCCTTGACGCGTCCGTAGTTAAGGCGCGGCTTGTCGAGACTGTGACTCAGGAATCTGAAGGTGTGAGGCTTGAAGATGCAGGCATAGTCGTTGGCGGTGGCAGGGGACTGGGGGGACCGGAGCCTTTCGACCAGCTTGAAGACCTTGCGAAGTTGCTGGGCGGCGCAGTGGGTGCGTCCCGCGCCGTGTGCGACGCGGGTTGGCTTGATCACAGCTATCAAGTTGGACTGACCGGCAAGACCATCACCCCCGATCTTTACATCACTGTAGGGATTTCCGGGGCGAGCCAGCACATGGCAGGCTGCTCGGCGTCGAAGAACATCGTTGCAATCAATAGGGATGCGGATGCCAATATCTTCAAGAGCGCCAGCTTCGGCGTTGTTGGTGACTGGAAAAACGTGCTGCCCTCTTTCATCGAGACGGTGCGCGAGTTGGTGGACTCTTAGATAGAGAAGATTGACTCCAAGGGACAATTCGAGGGTTTGGATCGAACCAATAAACTAGCAGTTCAAGTTGGGGCTTTTTCATAGTTGACACCACCTTTGGGCATGGTGAGCAAGGAGTCGTCAAAATGAACAGCGATTTCATGTTTGATATAGACGGAATGCTGAAGTCGATCGATACAGCGGATGTGATATCCATTTTCTTTCCGTCATTTCGCAAAGCGCTTGTGGTGGACCCGCGCAGCAATGACAGGCACAGCGCAATGGTGCAGATATCGGCAATGGCCGCATCGCCGCAAGAGAGGCTTCGTCTGATACGTCGCCAACGCCCCGGACTTCCGAGGGTCAGGAATCTGGCCGTGATTCCGTGGACCCGCTACGTGGACAGTCTGGTTAGGCTAGGGCTGTCCGACAAGATCGTGCAGCGATTGGAGGACTCGGGTGACAGCGAAGCGCTGGAGGAGTTCGACCGAGCGCTGATCGAGCTGAGGGAAATGGAGAGAGAGGAGCACGTAAACGCCATCCTAGGCAAGAACTACCATACGATATGGTCGGCGGAAGTGTAGCAAGAAGCGGAAAATCACAGATCACGTTGCTTACGATCTGGCTTGAAACCTGAAGTCGCAGCATCGCAAAAAGAGGGACGGTTATCGAATGAGCCGTCCCTCTTGCTTTCGATCTGATCTGCTTGCTAGGCGCGTGCTTCTTCCTGCTCCCGGAGTTGTTCTACGAGCCGGTCAACCAGGTGTGCCGGCACTTCCTCGTAATGGTCGAATTCGATGGTGAACCCACCCTGACCTTGTGTCATGGAGCGAAGCTCGGTAGCATATCGCAGCATTTCCGCCTGCGGCGTCTCGCCCTCAATCGTGGTGCTGCCGTTACCCCGCGGGACCATGCCGTGGATTCTGCCACGCTTGGAGTTCATGTCGCCGATGATGTCGCCGGTGTAGTCGTCGGGAACGGTTATCTGGACGCGCATTATCGGCTCAAGCAGAGTGGGCGACGCCAACTGCACGCCTTTCGTGAGCGCCTGCCCGCCGGCAATCTCGAAGCAGATGCCGGATGAGTCCACGGTGTGGTAGCTGCCATCAAAGAGCGTAGCCTTTATGTCCACGATGGGGTATCCGGCGATAGCGCCGCCATCCATAGCCTTGGCGACACCCTTTTCCACCGACGGGATGTACTCACGAGGCACATTACCGCCAACTACGGTTTCGGCGAACTCGAAACCGCCTCCTCTGGGCAGCGGTTCGAGTTCCAGCCAGACGTGCCCGAACTGGCCGTGTCCGCCGGACTGCTTCTTATGGCGATACTCGACCCTGGTTCTCCCGCTGATGGTCTCCTTGTATGCGACTTTCGGTATCTGGAGAATCATCTCCGCACCGAACTTATTTCTCATTTTCTCGATCGCGATGTCCACATGGGTATCGCCGAGTCCGCCGAGCAGTACCTGGAGCGTGTCCGGCTCGCGAGTGACTGTGAGGCTGGGATCTTCTTCCGTGATGCGGGACAGTGAGGTGCTCATCTTGTCAACGTCGGCCTGTGACTTCGGGAAGACGGCCATCAGGTACACCGGGTTGGGGAATTCCATGCCTTCCAGCGTGAACTGGTTGTCGCGCATGCATAGGGTGTGCCCCGTAAGAACGGAGTTGAGCTTTGGCGTTGCGCCGATGTCCCCACAAGCGAGATCAGGGATTGCCGTCTGCTCCTTGCCGCGTACCTCAAAGACCTGTCCGACGCGCTCCTGCTGGCCCTCATTGACATTCCATAGTTGGCTGTCGCTGCCGAATGTGCCGCTGTAAACCCTGAAGTACGACAGCTTTCCTACAAACGGGTCCGCCGAGGTCTTGAATACAAGGGCTGCGAGAGGGCCGCTGCTGTCGGGACTCAGGGAGACCAAGCCATCGGCTGTGTCAGCGTCCACACTTCCGACGTCGGCGGGCGAGGGCAAGAAGTCCACTATGGCGTCAAGGAGCTCGCCGGTGCCAATCTGTGAAGGGGACGCTCCGACGAGAACGGGGATAATCAAGCCGTCAGCGATGCCCTGCTTGAGGCCGATGATCATTTCTGACTGGGTGATTTCCTCGCCTTCGAGGTACTTGTCAGCCAAGGCGTCGTCTGCCTCGGCGACAGCCTCTATGACGCGCTCACGCGCTTCCTCTACGACGTCAGCGATGTCGTCCGGCACGTCCGCGTCAGGATCGAGCAGATTGACCACGCCCGAGAAGGCTGACTCCGCGCCAATTGGAATCTGCACGGGTACGCACTCCCGACCGAATCGCTCCGTGATTTCTCCCATTATGCGGTCGAAGTCGGCGTTTTCGCGGTCCATCTTACTGATGAACAGCATACGAGGTAAGTTGCCCTCGTTCGCGAGCGCCCACATCTGGTTGGTGCCCACCTCGACGCCTGCTGCCGCGGAAACCAGTATGATCGCGGCATCGGCAACGCGCGAGGCGGAAATAACCTCTCCCCGGAAATCCGCGTATCCGGGCGTATCCAGGATGTTGATCTTGCTGTCGCGCCACGGACAGGCGAGCACAGACATTTGGGAGCTGGACTGGCGCCGGATCTCTTCAGGCTCGAAATCGGACACGGTGGTGCCGTCTTCAACTCTGCCAAGTCGTGTGGTATGTCCTGCCGTGTGCAGCATGGCCTCGGCGAGTATAGTCTTGCCTGCGCCCCCATGCGACAGCAGGACTATGTTGCGCAATTTGTCAGTTGAGAACTTGGGCATACTGCTATTCCCTCCGGCTATAGTTTGTATCCCCCAATTCTAGTCAAAGGTTGAAAATCGTGCAACAGGGCGAACGGGGGCTAACAGGATGGACAGGCTGGGGAGGATATAGTTGTCGGGCACAGGGGCGACCGGCCGGTCGCCCCTACGGAGGGACGGACGGGACTTGCCCTCACCCCCTGCCCCACTGGATTCCTGCTCCCCGATCGGGGTCGGGGACATGCTCCGCAGGAATGACGATTTGTTAAGAGGGGGACTTTCACCCCCATCCTAACCTTCCCCCGTCAAGGGGGAAGGGATTTTTGAGTCCCCTCACCCTAACCCTCTCCCGCGGGGAGAGGGGACTTATTGGAAGGGACTTATTGGCAGGGACTGGTTGGGTTAGGGGTCGCGGTTGCGTCTTTTCCAGCGGATGCGGTCGAACTTCACGGGGTCGTCCGGGAAGCGGGCATTGCGACGGGCAAGGTAGTCGCGGTAGCGCTCCTTGAAGGCTTCGAGCGTGTCGTCGTAGCGTATGAGCAGCCTTCTCGCAGGAGGCTTGGTCAGGGCTTCTTCCAGCTTCTCGCCGCTCAGCTCGCTGCCCTCGCAGTCGCGCTCTCTGTACTCGCAGACGCAGGGCCAGGGGTATGTTTCGTAGTACACCGGACCGTGCAGGCTGTACTCGATGTGCTCTTCGCGCTCCCGCTCTCGTCGCTCGCGCTCTTCGCGCTCTTCCCGTTCAGACTCCGACTCTTCAGGCTCAGGCTCTTCCTCGGCGATGGCGCGCTGGGAGCCTCTGTTCAGCAGTTCCTTTGCGGCTGACATTCTGTGGCAGGGCTTGAAGTCCGTGAGTTCGCCTTCCATAGCCTGCACGAGGAAGGTTACGATGGTTCTGCCGTTGGCGGTCTGTTCCTTGACAATCTGGGCGAGTTCGGAGTGTATGCGCCTGTCCGCTCTGCGGGAGTCTCTGCGCTCTCGTCTTGTGGGTTGTGGCAGGTTGATGTTGCTGGTGAGCGCGCCCACGGATTGAGGGAGCCGGCCGTAGCCGAACTTTTCGAGCAGTCTTGCTGCTTCGAGCTTGTGGCAGGGCTGGAAGTCGGGGAACTCTCCGTTGACTGCGGAGATGAGGAACTCGACGATGGTCCTGCCGTTGCCGGTCAGTTCGACGATGACGGCTTGGACCGATTCGGTGAAGTCGGGGGCTTGAGTTTTGAGTTGTGGGTTCATAGTTCTGAGTTTTGAGTCTGATAGCCACAAGGGGCACAGAATGGGCTGGAAGTATCCCTTCCCCTCACCCTCACCCTTTCGCGCGGGGAGAGGGAACAAGTTGTTGATGGGTAGGGTATGTAGATAGTATGTTCTTCATGTTTTTTCTATGATACGGACAGATGTTTGGGTTGTCAAGGGGTGGGAGTCGGTCGGTCTTTCAGTTGGTCAGTCTGTCAGTGCCTTTCGGCAGGCCCATTCGGCAAGCTCAGGCCAGGCTCAGGGCGAACGGAAAAGGCACATCATGCGACAACCGAAAGACCTTGTAGCACACTGCTACTAACTTTGCACTGGGGCAGCGGTAAGTCTATAATCAGGAGTTGAACCAATTGATGCATGCCCTTGCGTGGTTAGGGCTGCGAGGCAATTCTTTCTCGATAAAGGACGAGCCGCGAGGCTGGAAATGGCGATCCGAGAGATTCTTCAGATACCGCATCCTCTGCTGAGGCAGAGGGCGAGGCGAGTGCGCTCAATAGATGACGACGTGCTTCGACTCGCGTACGACATG
This sequence comes from Dehalococcoidia bacterium, assembly GCA_965203955.1. Lineage (GTDB taxonomy): Bacteria > Chloroflexota > Dehalococcoidia > Lucifugimonadales > JADFKI01 > Bin90. The sequence goes on from OZ241923.1 coordinate 2,683,609, forward strand.
GTTGAGACGATGCGCGATGCCAACGGAATCGGGCTCGCGGCAAACCAGGTCGGCGAACTCAGGCGGGTCATCGTCATCCAGTTGCCGGAGGAAGATGAAGCGCGCATATACATTAATCCTGAGATTACCCTGAGGGAAGGTGAGCGACGGGTTGAGGAGGGCTGCCTGAGCATAGCAGGATATAAGGGAATGGTTACGCGCTCGATGTGGGTTAGATTCCGCGCACTCGACCATACCGCAAAGACTGTGAAGCTGAGAGCTGAGGATGTCCTTTCGCAAGCGCTTGAACATGAAGTGGACCATCTAAATGGCATCTTGTACACGGACCACATGGAAGCGCACGAGAAGCTCGTGAAGGTAGAGCCAGAGACCGAGAGCACCACTGACGCTGAGGGCGACACTGAAGAAAACAGCGACCCTGCCGCGGATGAACCTACCGCGTCTCACGATTCGGAAACCGGTCTTTGGCTGCCTGAGCAGGACTCGCGTAACACGCCCGCGACATTGAAGCTGAGGTAGCCGGGAAGCTGAAGTAGCCGGGAAGCTGAAGTAGCCGTAAGCTGGACTTTCGCCGCAGATTCATGACCCGGCGCCTCGTATATTTGGCGCGGCCAGATCTTCAGCCGGAATCAATGATATGAACGAAGAACCCCCATTTTCTCGACACATTGGCTCGCCCAACCCCATGCACCTGCCGACGATAGCGACAAAGCTCGTCTCACTGCTTTCGGAGAGGAATGTCGAAGGCTATCTCGTGGGCGGCGCGGTCCGGGACGCACTCGTGGGCAAGGACGCCGAAGACATTGACATCACGGTGCATGCTGATGCAGGGCCAGCCGGCCAGATGATCGCTGATGCTCTTGGCGGTTACCTGGCACATTTGAACGACGACCTGCAAGTAGCGCGCGTCGCGCTCGACGATGCAGATTGGTCCGGCTACATCGACGTTGCCGCGATGCGAGGCATCAGCATAGATTGTGACCTGCACAAGAGAGATTTCAGCATCAATGCAATGGCGATTCCACTGAAATCTATGTCAGGATGTATGTCGGCCGACGAGGTCGTGGACCCGTTCGGCGGGCAGCGCGACCTTGAGGATGGCGTTCTGCGGATGGTGTCCGCAGACGCGCTGGATGAGGATCCCGTGCGCATGATGCGCGGCGCCAGGCTTGCGGCGCAATCCGGTCTTTCGGTGGAACCCGATACGGCTGGCGCGATCAGGGCGCGCGCGCTTACAATCTGCGATGCTCCTCCCGAGAGAGTTCGGGACGAACTAATGCGCCTGCTGCAGGCAGACAACGCGTGCTACGGCGTGCGCCTGCTGGATGATCTGGGGCTGCTGTGCGCCATAATTCCTGAACTGGAGCAGGCGAAGGGTGTGACACAGCCGAGGGAACATTACTGGGATGTATTCGGTCATCTCGTGGAGACGGTTGGATGGGTGGATGCAATGTTCGATGCCGAAATCCAAAACGAATTTCCTCTTAATGAGTTACCGATATTCGAAGGCATGAACGAATACTTTGACGGTCACATGAGCGATGGCTTCGACAGGCGGACATTCCTGAAACTCACCGCGCTGCTCCATGACGTCTCGAAACCCTCTACCAAAACGGTTGAGGAATCAGGGAGGATAAGATTCTTCGGGCATCACACTGAGGGAGCGGAGGTTTCCCGCGGCATCCTGAACAGGCTGCGATTCAGCAGAAGGGCGGCGGATCACGTCTCTGAAATGGTGCGCCAGCACCTTCGGCCCAGGTTGATGTCCGAAAAAGGCAAGATGCCGTCCAGGAGAGCGCTGTACAGGTACTACCGAAATGTCGGCGATGTCTCGCTCGACACTCTATACCTGAATACGGCGGACTATCTTGCTGCCAGAGGGCCAATGCTGGAAGCGGACGACTGGCGAGAACATTGCCTACTGGTTCGGCATATTCTTGACCAGGGCGGTGCCTCGCGCAGCGAAGAATCCGGAGATTCGTTAAAAACCCTTCCTAAGTTGGTCAGTGGATACGATATAATGGATAGGTTCGCGCTTGAGCCGGGGCGAAAGATCGGAACTCTTCTGGAAGAAGTTCGAGAAGCGCAGGCGAGCGGCGAAGTCAAAACGAGAGAGCAGGCGCTGGAGCTGGTGAAGTCCAGCATCGAGCGTGGAGGTGAAGGTGCGTAGGAACGCAAGAGCGTTGATAGTGGTTCTGCTGCTAGTAGTTGCAGCAGGGCTGTTTCTCGGCTTTCAGCGAGTGGAGATTGGTCCCTTTGTGCGAGGAGGCCCTACTTTTCTGGGGTTGAGCCTTGGGCTAGACTTGCAGGGGGGCAGCCATCTCGTATATCAGGCTGAGCCAGTATCGGAGGCCGGCGGTCAGCCCCAGCCCCCCAGTATCGACGATATGGAAAGCCTGAAGCGCATCATCGAGAGAAGGGTGAACGCTTCCGGTCTGGGCGAGCCAATCATCCAGATTCTGGGCGAGGACAGGCTGCTGATTCAGCTGCCGGGTGTTGGCGATCCGACGAGAGCGGAGAGCATCATCGGCGAAACGGCGCGCCTCGAGTTCAAGCATCGCAGAGTCAGGGCGCCGCGCAACCTCGCCACTGAGGGAATTATCACCGATGCCGATATCGTGAGCGTGACGGCAGAGCCGATGCCTGATGAGCTGCTGCCACAAAGCACGCCGACCGACGAGAGCGGAGGGGCGACAGGAACTCCGCAAGCAGGATCGTCTGCAGAAGCGCAGGCGGAACAGCCTCCACCGCCGGTGATAATCGTGGAGTTTACGCCAGATGGCGCTGTGAAGTTCGACGAGGTGTTGGGGAGACTGGATGCCGGCTTTCAGGTGGTTGCTGCCACGGCGAACATATTCACATTTCAGAATCAGCTTCAAAGCGGGTTCATACCGAGTTTGAATGTCACGGTTAACGGCAATGAGCTGATTTCAGACGTTGTGCCGCCGCCTGGCATAAGCAAGCTCCAAGGCACAAACAGATATGTATTTCCGTATCCGCAGCCACAGCCTCCCGCTCCTCCGCAGTCGGGTGTGCCGCCGGTTCAAGTGCAGCCGGATGACCTCGCGGCGGCGCAAAACAAGATTGGCGACAGCGCAACGGTTACATTTATAGAGCATCCCGGGCGGATTGACGAGGACTTCGGGCTTGGCGGCGACAACCTGTCGAGAGCATACGCTAGCCTGCACGCGACGAGCGACCAGCCCATCATCAACCTGGAGTTCGACTCGCTGGGGACGCGGCTGTTCGGCGAAAAGACGACGCAGATTGCCGGAAGTCCTACGGATTCCATCGCTATCTTCCTTGATGGCGAGGAGCTGATAGCGCCCGTGGTGAGGCAGCCGATTACGACCGGCACGGCAATCATCGAGGGCGGCTTTACTCTGGAACGGGCGCAGGACATATCGCTGCTGCTGGAGGGCGGTCGTCTGCCGTTCCCGATTACGCTGCTTCAGCGAAGGAGCGTGGACGCGATACTGGGAGCGGACTCGCTTGCCAAGAGCGTGGTGGCGGGAGCCGTGGGGCTGGCGCTGGTGTTCCTGTTCATGACTCTGTACTATCGGGTGCCAGGGCTTGTGGCTTCAGTCGCGCTGCTGATTTATACGGCGCTTGTGCTTGCCATATTCAAGCTGATGCCAGTGACGCTCACCCTGTCCGGCGTTGCCGCTACAATTCTATCAGTGGGAATGGCGGTTGACGCGAATGTGCTGATATTCGAGCGTATGAAGGACGAGCTACGGAACGGGCGCACGCTCATCAGCGCAATCAACATCGGCTTCAACAGGGCTTGGCCCGCCATCCGCGACAGCAATGTGTCCACTCTGATTACATGCGCGATCCTGTACTACTTCTCCAACCAGTTGGGAACGACGATAGTGCAGGGCTTCGCGGCTACTCTGGCAATCGGCGTGATGATTAGCATGTTCTCGGCGATTGTTGTGAGCAGGACGATTCTTCGTGTGATCGCCACAACAGGTCTCTCGAGGCTGTTGGGGGCCTTTGTGCCGACGGGTGCGTCCGAACTGCCGCAGCAGCCCGCGCAGGCTGCCGCGCAAAGAAGCTGATTGCCGTCCAGTATGGGGTTACGCGGCAATCAATCAGAATTGAAATAGATCGTCACTGTCCGTCAGGAGCAACAAATTGGACTTCGTAGCAAAGAGAAACTGGTTCTTCCTGTTTTCGTTCATAGTAATTCTGCCGGGGGTGGTATTCCTGATAATCAACCCGGGCCTGCGCGCGGGCATTGATTTCAGGGGTGGTTCCACGATGACCGTTGCCTTCTCCAACCCTGTTACACAGGAGGAGGTGCGCACGCACCTGGCGACACTGGGCGAAGTCGATGCGACAGTGCAGAATTTCGGAGACAACACTTATTTCTTGCGGACGCGCCAGTTGTCGGAAACCGAAAAGGAAAGCATACTGAACTCTCTTGAGGCGACCCTTTCGCAAGATGGAGTTGAGGTGCTTTCATCCGACCTTGTTTCGCCGGTTGTGGCAAGGGAAACGATACTGAATGGCGCATACGCCGTCATCGCGGCGGCGGTGGGGATATTCATCTATCTCTGGTGGGCGTTCCGCAGTGTCCCTCGTCCATTCCGCTACGGATTGGCCGCAATCGTCGCACTGATTCACGACCTGGCTATTGTTGTCGGAATATTCGCGATTCTAGGCAATCTGATGGGACTTGAGGTAAACACGATGTTCCTGGTGGCCGTGCTGACGGTCATCGGGTACAGCGTCAACGACACAATCGTCGTGTTCGACAGATTGCGGGAAAACGTTATCAACTACGGCAACCGCGGCTTCTCTCAGAACGTAAATGTGAGCATTTCGGAGACGATTGGGCGCTCTTTGAACACCAGCCTGACGGTGTTGATAGTGTTGCTTGCGCTGCTGCTTTTCGGTGGCGCAACAATAAGGACTTTCCTGCTGGTGCTGATAATCGGCGTCGTAGCCGGAACCTACAGTTCTATTGCGGTTGCAAGCCAGGTCCTGGTGGCGTGGGAGAACGGAGATTTTGGCAGGCTCCTGCCGTTCCGCCGCTCCGCCGCTGCTTAGACTTACGGCACGGCACAATAATGCTGCGGCAGGCGCCCGTCTATTAGGGTGGTGGAACGAGGGCGACGCGCCCGTAAGTGTTCCCGGCTCGCATTTGCTCTATGGCTTCAGCCGCGCCTTCAAATGTGTATCGCTGGGAGACTATGGGCTGAATAGCGCCAAATGAAACCAGCTCGATTGCCTTTCTTATGTGGCGTGGCGACGCCCCGGTTGAGCCAATGATTCTGGCGTCCCGGAACAGCAACTCCGCGAGATTCAGGCGCGCCGCTCTCCCAGTGATCTCGCCTAGCACAACCAACCTGCCGAACTGCGCCATACTTGCGAGGCACGAGTTGAGGAGCGCCGAGCCGACGGGATTGAAAGCCACGTCAGCGCCTTTGTCGTCCGTGAGCGCCATTACAATCTCTGAGAAATCTAGCTCGCTATCAGCCAGAACGGTTTCCATCCCCGCCAGTGACTCAATGTCATCCAGCTTCTCGGGTGAAGTCGTCACTGCAAAGACCCGGGCGCCAGTCGAGGCCGCCGCCTGTGCCAGGTGAACGCCGAGGCCACCACCCGCGCCAACAACCACTGCGGTTTCGTTTTGCTGGAGTTCTGCGGCGTCCTCGATGGCGCTGAGTGCGACACCGATGGGGCATGCGAGCACAGCAGCCTGGACTGAATCAACCGAGTCGGGTAATGGGATGGCGCAGGATTCCGGCACGCCCATGAACTGAGCGAAACCGCCATCGAGGGCGTGCCCGAAGCCCTGCCCGCGCAGGCAGCGATACTCATTCCCTTCACTGCAACGCCCGCACTCGCCGCAGAACGTGGTGAGCGTCGTTACAACCCTGTCTCCGGGCGCAACCGTCGTTACTGATTCACCAACCGCTTCAACAACGCCGGAAACCTCGTGTCCAAGAACGACTTCAGATTTGACGCCTCGACGCAGGGTACCTTCTACAACGGCAACATCGTGGTAACACATGCCGCAAGCTGCCACTCGCACGAGCACATCGTGGGCTCCGCAAGCGGGGACAGGAATGTCTCGCAACTGCATGCGCGGCGAGTCGCTGCCTGAATTTAGGACAAGAGCCTTCATGGTTGCCATTCGGCGCTCACTGCCGCCGGCGCGCGTGTCGAAATAATGGATACCTGCCGCTAGTCAGCCGCCTGTCCATCGGCAGCAACGTCGGACTGCAGAAGATCGACGACCGCGCGTATGGTGTCGCCGGTCGGCCGGTCCCTGTCTGCGTTCTCAGGCGTTTCCGATGCGTATGGTGTCCTTGAGAGCAGGCGGTACATATCAGCTGCCCCCTTGTGGAAGGAAGGCGTCACGCCCAGGTATTCAAAAGTCGCGGCTATCTCCTCCATCTCGCCAATCCAGCGGTGGGCGTTGGGCGGGAGCCGCGATATGCCGTGGCTCATTTGCTTGAGGGCGGCCGGCTGGCTGAACTCGAACTCTGCTATGAGCTCGTCGGTGAGATTCATTGATTCCGCTGCCGTAAGGAGTGCAGTTTGCAGGGTTGATGTTCCCTTGGTGAGAGCCGCGTAGCACATCTTGATGCCCGAACCCCGTCCGATCTCGTCGCCCAGCGGCTTGACCGTGATGCCTTTGCCGTCCAGTTCAGCGACTACATGGGCCTGTTCGCCGGAGACGTAGAAGCGAGGTGGGGTCCCGCGTGTCGGCGAACCACCAATTATGCCTCCGTCCACATACTGACCGCCCGCTTCCGTGATAATGGCTTCCATCTGCCGAGTCGTTTGCGGAGATACGGCGTTGCAATCGGCGTACACCGAATGCTTCCCTGTCAGACGCATGGCTGAGGCTACCTGATTCGCCACGGAAACTGCCTGGTCGGGAACGAGAATTGAGAGAATCAGGTCCGCCTGCTCCACGAGCAGCCCCAGAGTGGGAATATCCCGGAAATGGGCATCGGCGGCAAGCTGCCGTGTCCGGTTGCTTCTGCCTCGCAGGCAGGTGATGATATCGAACTCACACTGCGCTAGGGCGTATCCTACGCCTGACCCCATATCTCCCGGGCTGAGAATAGCTATCGTGTGGACGGACATCAATAACGCTCCTTACTGCCTGGGCAAAGACCAAGATTAATGCCCATTGATTTTCTAAAATGAAGAATACCAGATATGCCCGCACTTGTCCTAGAATGAATTCAGAAAAGGACTCTTCCGCACATAGTTTCAGCAGAAATGGCTTGGCTATGGTTATTCCGGGTAAAGCCATTCGTCAAATGTGGAGTCGGCGCGCCGACCGTCTTCGCCAACGAGGTCCGATTCCGGTGAGTCGAACGTAAACCCAAGTATTATGCTCTCACCCGGAATGAGCGAAGGATTGCCTGGGACGTCCGCGGCGAATGTCAGAGTGTCAGTGCCACTTCCCTCAATGTATGGCAGGCTATATCCACCGATTGAAGGCTCCAGAACGTAAAGACCAACTTCCCCGACCAGGTTGACCGGCTCGCTAAATGTTACTTCAACGTTGCCATCGTCGTTCTTGGATAGCGCAGTCACTGAAGGACCCTCACTCGGACCAAAACTCTCGGAACCCGGCTGCATCAGGGAAGGGTCAGGTTCGAGGAAGGACTCCGGTGCCTCGATGGTGAACGGGGCGTTGTGGTCGCTATACCTGAACTCGGCAATACTCAAGCCCATACCCGCCTCGCCAACTAACTGGAGCAACACCGAGTTCTGCAGAAAAGTCTGGGCATCGACATTGAGCTGTAACACCATGGGCGGCGCGCCCGGGCCTGCCTGCTCAGGCGGAGGCCTGTACGAAACAACATAGTGAGAACCGTCTTCACTGACTTCGGTCTCTCCCCATACGATGTCCTGGTTATCCAGCTCACTTGACTGCTGCTCAACCATGTTCAGCGACATGAGCATCGCCGCTGTCTCGTCCGGCGTCTGGGGTATTTTGAACCATTCGCCGGAGGCTGGGTCGTTGATGTAGGATTCGCCGTTGACGAATATGAACTCAAACGCCTCGCCTCCTGGGCCGGTCATGGCGACTCTGAAATCTTCAGGCAAGACCCTGTCAACCTGCATTTTGATGCTTGGGACTTCAGAGCCGGGAGTCGGTCCACCCGGCATCAATCCCCCTAGATCGAAATCCACCTCGGCTCTCACGCTCTTTAGGAGTCCCATTGCGGTAAAGCTACAGGTTGCTATCAGCTTAGAGTCCGTCATAGAGCCGTCGGTAAGGCACTCGTCCGGCAGTTCTGGACTTGAAGCGACTTCGGTATTGTCGGCATCGTCCTCCACAGCATCTTTGATTTCCGGAGCAGTTGCTGTCGTCGGCGCCGGAATGGGAGTGGGGCTTGGTGTGGGCGTCGCTGAGGGCACAGGCGTGGCAGTCGGAGCTACGGTCGGGACAGTATCAGGTATAGCCGCAGGTGCGGTTGCAGCCGGAGTTGTTGCGGCAGGCTGCACAGTCGCAGGACCGACAGGCAGCGGTGGATTGCGGCTGTCATCGCTGCCGCAGGCGAGCCCGGCGATAACCAGCATCGCTAGGATAGGTATGATAACCAGTTTGGGCAGACCATTTGCCTGCTTAAACAGGAATCTTCCCGTGAGTTTCGTGCTTTGCAACTCAGGTTCCTGCACTATTTGCTTGATTGACACTTAACAACCTGAAACCGATTGGTCAGAAGAATGGCTTACTCACTTATGTATTATCACATACTTATATAAAAATGCAAACAGTAATGTGTTGTTTATGTATTATAGATTGGATTAGGCACATCCGTAAGGGGTTTTCAGACATCGTGCGTTAGCATCCTGCCATAATACGAGGATTTGGGAAGTGGGTTCTATAGCCCGGAACTTCGACCGCAAATGGAACGGTAAAGATCATTCCCGAAGCAGCAATTACGCGGTTGCGCCCATCAGAAATACAGAATATAGTTCGTGCATCCGACCAGTGCATCGAATGCATTGGACGATGCAGTGTAAATTGTCGGTCAGGTCTTTGCTAGAGGAGGCAAGCCATGAAGTACGACTATATTGTTGTTGGCGGCGGGTCAGCGGGCTGTGCCATAGCCACGAGGCTGTCCGAAGACTCTGAGAAGTCCGTGCTGCTGCTGGAAGCCGGACCGGACTATCCTGACTTCGAGCAGCTGCCCGACGACCTGAAACTGGGAAACAATGTATGGTTATCGGCTTATGGTCCTCATAGCTGGGCATACAGGGCGAGACTCACTGAGGAGCAGGACGACCTGGAGATTCCGAGAGGCAAGGCTACGGGCGGGTCGAGCGCGGTGAACGGGCAGGTGCTGTTTCGAGGGATACCTGAGGACTATGATCGCTGGGCCGAATGGGGCAACGACGAGTGGGGTTTCACGCAGGTGCTGCCGTACTTCAACAAGCTGGAGACGGACCTGGACTTCGGAGGCGACGACTTCCACGGGTCGAATGGGCCTGTGCCGGTACGTCGCCCTCCACGCAGTGAGTGGATGGCGCATGCCGTCGCCTTTGAGAAGGCGTGCGTGGATGAGGGATTTCCCGTTGACGAAGACCAGAACCATCCCGAATCGACGGGCGTTTCGCCGCGCGCCCGCAACAACATCGACGGCATACGGATGAGCAACGCCCTCAACTATCTGAACATGGCCCGGCACCGGCTCAACCTGACCATCCGGGGCAGTGTTACGGCGAGGCGAATCCTGTTCGAGGGCAAGCGCGCTGTTGGTATTGAGGCGGAGAGCGGCGGCGAAGTCTTCTCTGTTGAAGGGAATGAGATCATCGTGAGCAGCGGCGCAATCGCATCGCCTCAGCTCCTGATGCTGTCGGGGGTTGGCCCGAGGGAACACCTGGAGAGCTTCGGGATCGAAGTTGTGCATGAACTGCCGGGCGTAGGGCAGAACCTGCGCGACCATCCGGCCGCCGCCGCGCTCTATCACGCCGTTGGCGATCCGCCTGACGTGCAGGCGCCTACCATACAGGTCGGGCTGCGGTACACGGTGGAAGGGTCGGACTTGCGAAATGACATGCAGCTTAGCCCGATGCTGATGACGAGCGAGCATCGTCCGGCGCACGTGGAAATTGACGAGGACCTCAACTACATTGGTTTAAGCGCAAGCCTTCAACTGGCGCTTGGCATGGGTGAGCTGACTTTGCAGTCCACGGACCCTCATGTGCAGCCAAACCTGAATTACAACTACTACCAGGACGAAGGTGGCGAGGACCTGCGGCGGATGAGGGAGGCGATACGGCTCGGAGTACGCATCGCGGAGAACTCGAGCTTTTCGGATCTTCTGCTTGACCGAATAATGCCCTCCGACGAGGAATTACAGTCGGATGAGATGCTGGATGATTGGCTGAGGAAGAACTCGGGCACTTCTCACCATGTGTCGGGAACTTGCAAGATGGGGCCTGACTCGGACCCCATGACGGTCGTTGATCAATACCTGAAGGTCAAGGGTGTTGAGGGACTAAGAGTGGCCGACGCCTCGATTATGCCCGACTGCATTCGGGCGAACACGAACGCGACAACGATAATGATCGGCGAGAAGGTCGCGGATTTCATCAGGGAAGGGCGCTGAGTTCGGATTTGACCCGCGCATAAGGCCCGAATTCCGCTTGCAGCGCACCTGCACAGCCTTGCTATGATAGTCGATGGCGCGAAACTGCAATGTCACTGTCAGTCTGTGGAGACATTTGCAAAAGGGAGGGTGGACGCACATTTCACCCCCATCCTAACCTTCCCCCATCGAGGGGGAAGGGTTTTGAAATTGCCTTAGACTGTCAGGGAGGTAAAGGATGGAAATTGGGGCGCATGTGTCTGCCGCGGGCGGAGTGGATAAGGCGGTCGGGCGTGCCGTGGGCATAGGGGCTGAGGCGATTCAGCTATTTGCGTCGTCGCCGCGCGGCTGGAAGTTCAGGCCGATACCGGATGACAAGGCTCAGGCGTACCGCGAGAAGGCTGAAGCGGACGGGATAGGCTCGACCTTTCTGCATGGGTCTTACCTTGTGAATATAGGCGGCAAGCCGGACCTGGTGGAGAAGTCGATAGACTCGCTTATCAATCACATGAATGCCGCGGCGCAAATTGGAGCGAGAGGCGTAATCTTTCACTCAGGAAGTCATAAGGGTGTGGGCTTTGATGCCGTGTTAGGGCAAGCTACGGGTGCGCTGACGCAGGTGCTGGAGGCAACGGACGACAGCGTGCAGCTGATAATCGAGAACTGCGCTGGGATGGGCGCTCAGATAGGCACTTCCTTCGCGGAGCTTGGCAGGATGATAAAGGCGGTTGATTCCGACCGGCTGATGATATGCCTCGACACGGAACACGCCTTCGCCGCCGGCTACAATATCGCCGACCACCACGGCATAGAAAAGGCGATGGCGGAGTTTGATGAGGAGATCGGGCTGGAGAGGCTGGTCGTTGTACACGCTAACGATGCCAAGGTGGAATTCGCGTCCGGTGTTGACCGACACGAGAACATCGGTGAGGGCTACATAGGCATTGAAGGCTTCGAGACGATAATGGGGCATGCCGCATTCGTGGATGTACCTTTCCTGCTGGAAGTGCCCGGCACAGACAAGAAGGGCCCGGACAAGCCGAACATCGACCGTCTCAAGGACATACGCACCAGGCTCTTGGAATTGGCATAGAGATGTGGGCCGTCCTGGGCGACTCTGCGAATTGCGGGCGCGGCAGACTTGAGCGCAGGACAGAATGAGTGTCATCGCCCTCAGCGTCCTGTACGGTGTGATCGCCGCCATAGGGTGGGGAGTCGCAGACTTCGTGGCTGCGGCTGCGTCCAAGCGGATTGGCGTGCTTCGGACCGCCACCGGGGTGCACATTTCTTCCTCAATAGCCGTTGCGGGCTACTTTGTCATCGTCTTCGAGCCGGGACTGCTTAGCTGGGCACACTGGGCAGCGCTCGTCAGCGTATCCGTACTGGCCGTACTGGTCTATCTGTGCTTCTATCGCGCGCTCAGAGAGGGGCCGGTCGCCGTCGTCAGTCCCATCGTTTCCTGCTACGCGATTGTGGTGATTGTGCTTGCGATGGCCTTTTCGGGGGAGCGGCTGAGCGGCTGGCAGGCACTTGGCGCGATGTGCAGCATAGGTGGTGTCGCGCTTGCGTCGTTCGACCCGCGGAGGCGGCTGTCGGGAGGCAGAATTATCGGACTGGGCGTGGGGCTTGCAGTCGTCACGATGCTGAGTATTGGCCTTCTGAGTTATGTTATCGGGCTGCTGTCGAGAGAACTTGGGTGGTTCCTGCCCGTGTACATCAGCCGCACCATGACCCTCGGCCTGTTTATCCCCCTTTCGGTTGCCTTGCGTCAGTGGACACTAAGAGGACTGACTATTCCACTTGCACTCGGTGTTGCGGTGGCTGGTATTGTTGAAATGGGCGGGATGTTCGCCTATGCCAGAGGCACAGAGGTCGGGATTATATCCATCGTTGCCGCTGCGTCGATTGCCTACCCACTGATTCCGATGCTCGGAGGGATTGTCGTGTTCGGCGAGCGGCTCGCTTTGAGCCAGTGGATGGGGCTAGGCGTTGCGCTGTCCGGCCTTTTCGTGCTAGCAATCGCCTCGTGATATACTCGGACGCGGCGATTTACAGCACAATCCACAGCCTCAAGAAGGCATGACAGACGAGGTGAACAATGGGACTCAAGGACAAGGTGTGCATAATTACGGGCGGCGGAAGCGGCATTGGGCGAAGCGCGGCGCTGATGATGGCGGAGGCGGGCGCAAAGGTCGTACTGATAGGCAGGACGGCGTCGAAGGTCGAGGAAGTCAGAGACGAGATTGAGGCATCGGGCGGCACCGCGATGGCGATGAGCCTTGACGTGGGTGACTACGATGGCGTGATGCGGATGGCGAAGGATGTTCTCGACGCATACGGGCGAATCGACGTGCTGGTGAACAACGCCGGGCACAGCTCGCATCACCGTCGTCTGATGACGACCACGCCGGAGGAGTTGCGCGCCGTGATGGACTCAAATGTGGCGGGCAGCGTCTATTGCTCGCAGGCGGTCGTGCCGCACATGCAGGAGCGCGGTGAAGGGACGATAATCAACGTGTCGTCAATGGCGGGCTTGACAGGGAGCCTGCTTGCGGGAATGGCATACAGCGCGGCAAAGGCAGCGGTCATCAATTTCACGGCGTTCCTGAACAATGAATACAAGAACACCGGAATACGGTCGAGCGTCGTCATTCCGGGAGAGGTGGATACGCCGATACTGGATAACAGGCCAATCGTGCCGTCGGGTGAGGCAAGGGACACGATGGTTACATCTGAAGACGCAGCCGAAGCGATTTTCCTGATAGCGAACCTTCCGCAGAGGGCTTGTATTCCGGAGTTGATTATCAGGCCTACCTTCCAGAGAGACACATCGGCTGAGGCCGGGGCGGCCTAGGGACGAGACCGAATAAGAACCACAGGATACAGAACTTGGAGTGATTGATATGCAGCAACAGGCACCACCGTATATGGCGGCACTTCTCGCCAACGACCCGGAACTGGCGGAGATTCTGACGTCGAACAGGGAATTCGTGATACAGGACGGCGCGCTCTCGGCGAAGGTGAAGACGCTGATGACGATGCTTTGCGACGCGCTCTTAGCTCACGAGAATGGCGTGAAGGTCATTGCGGACAGAGCGCGTGGCATGGGCGCGACCGAAGAGGAGATCGCGGAAACGGTACGGGTCGCCTACTGGATGGGAGGGCTTCCGGCGCTGGTGACCGGCGCAAACGCTTTCAAAGAAGACTAGGTGTTTTCGGCAAATTAATCTCTGTCCAGAGCCCCCGGATTCACGCAGCCCGGCATCGCCTCGCCATTCAGAGCAGCGATGATGTTGTCGGCGGACATCTGTCCCATGCGGCGCACGGTCTGGCGGCTGGCGCTTGCAATATGCGGCGTAATCAGAAGGTTGTCGAGCGTAAGAAGCGGGTCATCGAATGGGATGGGTTCCGGGTCCGTTACGTCTATCGCTGCCCCGGCTATAGCGTTGCCCGCAAGAGCGTCGTAGAGAGAGCGCGGGTCAACTGTGCGTCCACGCGTGGTATTGATGAGAAATGCGGTGGACTGCATCAACGCCAGTTCGCGGGCTCCTATCATATATTCGGTCTCCGCTGTGAGCGGCATGTGAAGGCTTACATAATCGGCTTCAGCCAGCACTGAGTTCATGTCGTCGCGCCACTCCGCGTCAAGCTCGGTCTCGACATCAGGCTTGCGCGTGCGGGAGAAATAGACGATTCGCATGTCGAATGCCCGCGCCCTGCGCGCCACCGCCGTGCCTATCAGCCCCATGCCAATGATTCCGAGCGTTGCGCCATGTACATCGGTGCCCAGGTAGGGTATCTGGTCGAAGACCTTCCACTCGCCTGCGCGAATTCTGCGTTCGCCGTAGGCTATATTCCGCGCAAGGGACAGTATCAGCCCGAATGTGAAGTCAGCGCAGGACTCGTGCAGCACGCCGGGAGTATTCCCGATGAGAATGCCGTTCCGAGTGGCGGCGGGAATGTCGATGTTGTCCAGCCCAACGGCGCGGTTCGCAACAACCTTGAGGTTGGAGGCTTGGTCGAGCAGTTCGGCGTCAACGATGTCCGTGACCTCCGTAAGCAGGGCATCGGACTGCCGCGCCTTTTCCAGCAGTAGTTCGCGTGGAGGGGGCGAGTTCTGCTGCCAGACCTCGATGTCATATATGCCGTCGAGGTAGGCAATCGCCTCCGGGATGATGTGGCTGCGGGTGATGTAAATCTTTTCGTCGGGCATGGTGTGTCCTAGTTTTCAGTTGTAAGTCTTCAGTTGTCAGGAATGAGTTCGTGAGTATTCGGCAATTTGGGATTTTGTCCATCTTTTGGGTGTAGGGTCGTATGCCACACGCTGCTTCGGATGCTTTGGTTCTCCATTTTGATTAAGTCCTAGGTGGTAAGGACGCTTGCGAGCGGCTTCAATCACCATTCTCATTACCTTGCCAGCCCGCTTCTTGCGCTTCTTGGATTGACCAATGCTAGATCCCCAGGCAAATATGACTCGGTCGGCTTTCTCAATTGACTTTCTGATATATCTGTCGTTGTCTTTCCCTTTGGGTCTTTTCTGCTTCCACAGGCATGTTTGTTTTGGAGACCTGAAAGCGTAGAGATTGACGACTTCAAGCTCGCCAAAGCCTGACGCCCTTGCGATTTCTATACATTTACTGATGGTAGGGTCTGGTTTTGTCGCATTCGCCTTTGACGGGTTCAACATAATGAATAATAGACGACCAGGTGAGTCGCTGACCCGCCTGCCAAGCAGGTAGCGATAAGTTCTGTCGTCGGAGAATTCTGCCCATCCTTCAATCACGATGCCTCCGACTCGCTCAAAGCGAGCTCAATCTCTTCGATTACATCCTCGTCCGGCTCGTCTTCGAGGGCCGATTGAAGGGCGTCGTATGCATCATCTCCGCCAATGCGTCCGAGTGCCCATGCCGCGTGCTGGCGAACAAGGCTGCTGTTGCTGCGGAGCGCGCCTGAGAGCGATGGTATCGCCACCGGGTCGCCGATGTTGCCGAGGGCGACGCATACGTTGCGCTGGAGCCCGGCGAGCTTGGCGCGCTTGATGGGGCTGCGTCGGAATCGCTCGCTGAATGCCGGCTGGTCAAGTTCGAGAAGGGGCATGAGGGCTGGCGCGGCGAAGTCGTGTCGCTGCTGAAAGGCGGGTTCGAGGCTGCCGATTGCCTTGCGATTGACCGGGCAGACATCCTGGCAGATGTCGCAGCCGAATACCCAGTCGCCGACGAGCGGGCGCAATTCGCGGGGAATACTCTCCCGAAGTTCGATAGTGAGGTAGGATATGCAGCGCTTATTGTCAATTACATAGGGGGCGACTATTGCTCCTGTCGGGCAGGCGTCTATGCACATTACGCATTCGCCGCAGGTCTTTTTCAGTGGCGAGTCAGGTTCAAGTGAAATGTCGGTGATGACCTGCGCCAGAAATACCCAGGAGCCGTGCGTCTGAGTGAGAATGTTCGTGTTCTTGCCGAACCAGCCGATGCCCGCGCGGGCAGCCGCGGCTCGGTCGTTCATCGGGCCGTCATCAACGAATATGCGGGTGTTCACGGTCCGTCCTGCTATCTCCGGCAACTTGGCAGCGAACTCTCGGAGCCGTCGCTTGATAACGTCGTGGTAGTCGTCGCCCCAGGCGTAGCGGGCGATCTTCCCTTGGGGCCCGCCGCGTGGCAATCCATCAGGCGGTTCGGGTTGACCTGTGTTGTAGCTGAGGGCAAGGGATATGACGGATCGAGCGCCTTCCAGAAGCTCCTGTGGACGGTTGGAACGGCGCACGCGCTCCTCCGTGTACCAGGAATAGCCGTCCATGTGACCGTCTCGGATGCGCTTCAATGCAGCCACTTCGTCGCGGCGGAAGGCATCCGCAGAGGTGACCCGCACAATGTCGAAGCCGGACTCGATGCCGAGTTGGATGATGTTCTCTTTCAGGGCAACTTCTGCTGCCTGCAAATTATTGCCTTTTGTGATGGGATTTGGTAGCCAAGTATGCCAGATAGGAATACAACTCATCAGCGAGTTTATATTGACCGCCTTTGTCGCAGCATTATAACATCACGCCTAACATGCAACTTGCCAGACTGGTCGTCCTGCCTTTCGTATTGTGAGAAGGGCCGAAAGTTCTTGATTTCGGCATCGCTGCTTTGCTATATTCAGATAATCCATATTTTTTGAGGGGGTCGTATATTGGCAACGCCTCGCATAAAGGAACTGCGGCGTGTATATGGATTCGATGAAGTCGCAATCGTACCGGGAGAGGTCACAGTCAACCCGGAGTTGGTAAGCACTGACTTTCCGATTGACGGCATAACGCTGAAGACTCCAGTGCTCGCCTCCGCGATGGACGCTGTCGGCTCTCCCAAGTTCGCCGGGGATATGAGCGAGCTGGGTGGTTTGGGAGTGATGAACCTCGAAGGTGTACAGGCGCGGTATGACGACCCTGACGAGGTGCTCAACCAGATTGTCACCACGCCGCAGGACGAAGTGACGGGCCTGTTGCAAAAGCTCTATTCCGCTCCCATAAGGCCTGAGCTGGTAGGGGAGCGAGTGGAAGAAGTAAAGAAAAACGGCGCTGCGTGCGCCGTTTCCGTTACACCGGCAAAGACGAAAGATCTTGCCCCAGTAGCGGCTGAAGCCGGCGCGGATATGGTCGTGGTGCAGTCCACGGTTACGACCGCAAGACATGTCTCCAACAGCGCGCGCGGGCTACGGTTCCCCGAACTGCTTGAAATGCTGAATGTGCCGGTTATCGTGGGGAACTGCGTGGGTTACGACGTGGCGCTTGAGCTGATGGACACCGGCATTCACGGAGTGCTTGTTGGAGTGGGGCCGGGCGCTGCATGCACTACACGCGAGGTTACCGGAGTTGGCGTACCTCAGGTGAGCGCGACGTTGGATTGCGCCGCTGCCAGAGACGAATACTATGATCAGACCGGGCGCTACGTACCGATAATAACGGACGGCGGTATTCGGACAGGTGGTGACTTGTGCAAGGCCTTTGCTTGCGGCGCTGATGCGGTTATGCTCGGAACGCCGCTGGCTCAGTCAGAGGAGGCTCCCGGTAAGGGATACAACTGGGGAATGGCGAACCCGCATCCCGCACTGCCGCGAGGGACCCGCGTAAAGGTGGGCATCAACGGCAGCCTGAAGGAAATCCTGTACGGCCCTACTTCTGTCACGGATGGGACGCAGAACCTGATGGGCGCGCTCCAAGTGTGCATGGGGATGATCGGAGCGCAGACGATTCGGGAGATGCATGAGGCCGAGGTGGTAGTTGCGCCGTCGATTAAGACCGAAGGGAAGCACTACCAGTTGGGCATGGTAGCGGGCGGAGACTGACATCGATATTCAGGATTGACTTGATGAAAGAGGCGGCAGAGATGTCGCCTCTTTTACGTTGTCGAGACAATTACGCAGCGGGGCAGGCCCAGAAGGTCGTTCGCGAATGAGATGTCTGCGGCGGGGAAACGAGCTCTTGCCATTTCACACACCGCATTCAGCTGCTCCGGCGATATTTCCACTATCAGGCAGCCGCCCGCCTTCAGTTTCGATGGCGCTTGCACAAAGAGGCGGCGTATGACTTCTATGCCTCCTTCGCCGCCATCCAAAGCAACGCGTGGTTCCATCCGTACTTCAGGCGCCAGACCAGGCATGAGATTGGTAGCGATGTATGGCGGGTTGGAAATAATGAGATCTACCGGCTGAGAGAGCGGAAGGAGCAGGTCGCCCTCCAGCAAGCATACGCGGTGGGCGACACCGTGCTTACGCCTATTGCGGTCTGCCACCGCCAGCGCGCTTTTGGAGCAGTCCGTGGCGTACAGCTGAGCGTTCGGGAGATTCACTGCAAGCGCTACTGCGATTGCGCCGCTTCCGGTGCCGATGTCCGCGACCGATATGCCGTCCTCAGAACGTTGCCGAGCAAATTCCAGCGCGATGTCAACCAGCAGCTCGGTCTCCTGACGGGGGATCAGGACAGCAGGGCTGACAGAGAACTCGAGGCCATAGAATTCTCTTCGTCCGATGATGTAAGCAAGAGGCTGGCGTCCAATTCGGCGTTCAATGAGAATCTCGACCCGCCTGAGAGATTTTTCATCTACCGCGTCATTCAGAGAGGAGTAGAGGTGCGCCCGGCCGTAGCCAAGCGCTTGACGCAGTAGGACTTCGGCTTCAAGCAAGCTCTCAGGGATTCCGTGACTCTCAAGCGTCTCGGCCAGCCGGGCCGCGACCTGCTTCACCGTCTCAGGCAAGGTGGACCTCAGCCACCGAATGCGAGGGCTTCCGCCTGCTCCTGCTGAGTGAGGGCTTCGATGAACTCGTCGAGGTCTCCATCGAGGACACTCTCGAGATTGTAACTGGAGAGGTTGATGCGGTGGTCGGTCACGCGGCTCTGGGGGAAGTTATAAGTCCTTACCCGCTGGGAACGGTCTCCGCTGCCCACCTGCGAGCGGCGTGCCTCGGAAATCTCTGCATGCTGGCGCTCGATCTCACGGGCAAGTAGCCTTGAGCGGAGTACGGACATGGCCTTTTCGCGGTTCTTGAGCTGGGAACGCTCATCCTGACAAGTAGCGACTATCCCGGTGGGAACATGGGTAATGCGGACGGCAGTTTCGACTTTCTGCACATTCTGACCGCCGTGACCGCCCGCGCGAAATATGTCGATATCCAGATCGTCGGGCTTGATGTCGATGTCCACCTCTTCGGCTTCAGGCAATACCGCGACAGTCGCAGCGGATGTGTGAATACGCCCGCTGGACTCGGTAACCGGCACCCGCTGCACGCGATGTCCGCCGCTCTCGTGCTTGAGCCTGCTATACGCGCCATTGCCCTTCAGCTCGAACACAATCTCCTTGATTGCGCCCAAGCCGGTCTGGTTGACGTCTATGACCTCGGTCTGCCAGCCGTTTCGCTGCGCGTATCGCGTGTACATACGATAGAGATCGGAAGCGAATAAACCCGCTTCGTCGCCGCCTGTTCCCGCTCGTATCTCCAGGATGACATTCTTTTCGTCATTGGGGTCCTTCGGGATTAGCTCAATACGCAGGTCTGACTCGATGCGTTCGATGTTCGCAAGTAATTCTGCTTCCTCTTCACGCGCAAGGGCGATCATATCGGCATCCGACTCCTCTCGGAGGAGAGTCCGCACATCATCGAGCTGAGTCTGCGAGCTTCGGAATTCGCGTGAAAGCTCAACTATCGTGCGGATTGTCGCCTGCTCTTTGGCAAGCTTCTGGATGTGAGTGTAGTCCGCGGCAACTTCGGGATCCGCCATTAGGCCTTCGAGTTCGCCGTAGCGGTCTTCGATGGCTTCCAGCCGCTCTTGCATCGTCATGAATCGTCGCGCTCGCTCAATATGATTGTGATTACATTGCCTTGTAGTATATCAGAAGCATTAGAGGCGCAGATTTAGATGTGCCACGCCCAATGGTCGTATATCACCCCATAGGAGAAGTTACGGAGACACGTGGGCGATTCTTGACCCTTGATGGCGCAGAACTTAACCTTGATTAAGAGAGGCCTTGAACCTTCGGCGAGAAAGTGTCTAGCGGCGGATATGGATTGAGTAAGGAGGGGCGGTGATGAAGATAATGATGGCGGGTTCGTCCGGTTTGATAGGAACAGCTCTCGTTCGACTGCTTTTTGACGAAGGGCATGAGGTGCTTCGCCTTGTTCGTCGCGCGCCAGCAGCCGATGATGAAGTGCAGTGGGATCCTGCGGCGGACAGCATGGACACTGAAGCACTAGATGGTATCGAGGCTGTCATACATCTGGGGGGCGCGAGCACAGCGGGGCAGCGATGGACTGCGGCATACAAGCGCGAAATACGTGATAGCCGCATCAAGAGTACGCGACTTATCAGTGAGACAATAGCACAGTCAGACTCGAAGCCGAACGTCTTCCTGTGCGCCTCGGCACTCGGTTATTACGCGGACCGGGGCGACGAGATTCTCACTGAAAATTCGCCCAAGGGAGAAGGATTTCTTGCGGAGGTAACGGCAGAATGGGAGCATGCCACTCTCCCTGCCAGTGAGGCCGGTGTTCGCGTGTGCAATATGCGCATCGGAGTTGTTCTAAGCGAGACCGGCGAACTTCCTCGGAGCATGCTGACCCCCTTCAAGTTCGGGCTGGGAGGCAAGCTTGGAAACGGACGGCAATACATGAGCTGGATCCACATCGAAGACGTTGCACGCGCATTCGCCTTCGTTCTCAAGACGGAATCGATGAATGGTCCCATCAACCTGGCAGCGCCTGACCCGGTTACCAACGCCGAATTCACGAAAGCACTAGGTCGCGTACTGTCGAGACCCACGCTCTTCAGGGTTCCCGGATTCGCGCTTAGGATTGCGATGGGAGAGATGGCGCAGTTTGCCCTGGGGTCCGCGAGGCTCTATCCCTTGAAGCTCACCCAAAGCGGCTTCAACTACAGGTGGAACGAAATAGAGCCAGCATTGCGCGACATACTGGACAAGTAGTCGCCGGCCTGACCCTGGTTCACCGCAGTCCAAGCACGCTGAACACCAGTCGCTGGACTGACTGCGCCCCCGCCTCGGCGAAAGTTCGCGAGTCTCTTATCATATCCGGCTGAATTGGTAGCTCATCAACATCGCGGAGTGTAGAGACTCCATACCTCTCGGCATATGACACAGGTATTTCGGCTGAGAGCTGCTGCTCGGACATCACCGCAAAGTCCAGCGCCCACGCTCGCGCCACCGCCTGCAGGTCGTAGCCCCCGCCGCCGAGCGCAAGCCACTTGCCGACACCGAGCGACGCCAGTTCCTCTACAGCGGCGGCGTGACCCTGCACTGACAGCGCAAGATGCGTTATAGGGTCTCTGAAATGCGAGTCGATTCCCAACTGCGTAACAAGTACATCCGGTCTGAACCTTCGCAGGAGTGGCATTGCCACTTCGCGCAGCGCCCACAAGTACACCTCGTCCGTGGTGTAGGGGTACAGCGGCATGTTCACGGAGTACCCTCTTCCCCTGCCCGCGCCAATTTCCTGCGTGTGTCCCGTTCCCGGAAACAGGAACGCGCCTGACTCGTGCAAGGAAATCGTCATCACCTCGTCAGTGTCGTAGAATGCGTGCTGCACTCCGTCTCCGTGATGGCAGTCAATGTCCACGTAAGCGACCTTCATACCATCAGCCACAAGCCGCTTGATGCCGATGACAGGGTCATTGAACACGCAGAACCCGTAGGCATACGAGGGCATCGCGTGGTGCAGACCGCCGGATATGCTGAACGCCGCGTCAGCTTCATCTGAGAGCAGCATCTCAACTGCCGTCATGGTTGCCCCGGTGGACAGGACGGCAGCATCAAATATGCCGGGATACGCAGGATTGTCGCCCGGCCCGAAGTTAAACCTGCGCTGGTCCACGCTCACATCGCCGTCGCCCAGGCGACGCACCGCCTCGATGTAGTCTGCGGAGTGGTACCACATTATCTCTTCGAGAAGGGCTTCTCGCGGTGCAACCAGTGAGACGTTGGGTGCGTCGAAGACGCCGTAGGCTTCCAGCAGCTCGTATGTGTAGCGCAGTCGAACGGGCTTCATCGGATGAGTCTCGCTCAGCGTGTGGTGCGAGAGCTCGTCAGCGTATATGAACGCAGCTTTCCTGGGCATGCTTAACTCTCCACCAGCGCAGAAGGCTCTGGTCCAAGCTCCAGCTTCATGTCCGCATCCGCGACAGTGAATGCCTGCCCCGTCTCTGAGGTTATCTGAGCTAGTTCACTGCGTACAGCGTCTTCCCAGGCAGGGTTGATATGCGATACTACAATCTGCGGCACGCGCCCATGAGTCATCCTGAACCTGTCGATCTCTTCCATCAGCAGCTTGGGCGTCAGGTGGCCCGCCGCCCTTGCGCCCGCCTCGTTCTCATTGCCGAATGTAACCTCGGTCAGCAGCACGTCAGGCGCAACGTGTTCCCACGCCTCTCCAAGTCCTCGCCCGGTATCTCCGGTGTAAAACAGTCTGACGTTCTCGTCGGCAATCTGAAAGCCGGCTGCGGGAACCGAATGCGGCACCGGCACTGCCACCGCCTCATATCCCAGTACATCGAATGGCTCGTAGAACTCTACGGGGCGCATCCTGAAAGTCGGCGCTTCTTCACTTGGAGAACTCAGGAAGTCGGGAAAGAGCCTGCCGTTCATCAGCGTCTCGGTTATGGCGTCAACCGTGTCCTGAATGGCGTAAACGTCGATGGTGACGCCTTCGTTGCGAACTGCTATTCCCAGCGGGAGCAGGTCTTTCACATGATCGAAGTGCCGGTGCGAGAGGATGATAGAGCGTATTCCACGCAGTTCTTCGTGCGTCAGTGAGCGCGTCAGTGACCCGGCGTCTAATGCAAGCACGTCGTCAACCAGATGGCTCTCCATCCGTGTATGCCGGCTTTCAACGTTGTGCGCCCCAAGAACTCTGAGTTTCATCGCCTCTCCTGCTCGATGATTCACTAGAATGACAACAACATCCGAGGGTAGTTCTCGGTCTTCCTAAATCCCGACGATCTTTATCATCGAATGCGCCTTGTATATCCGATTAATGTTCAGCAGCAGTGCAGTCAGGTCCTCGCAGTATCGCGCGTTCTCAAGACCGCCGCCATCTACCCCTCGCGCACCCTTAATCGCTTCTGCAAGGGCAATCACTCTGCCCTTGGCGTCCGCATCATCGCCGAATACGACAATATCAGTGTCCAAGGGTCTGTCTGGGATAAGCAATTCCTGCGCGCTTACGTTGTGGAAAGCGGCAGTGTGTGTGGCATCGGGAATTATCTCACGCGCCTCAAGCGCAGCGGAGCCGGCCTCTACGCGAATCGCGCTTGCAATGCCCCTGCTGAACGTAAGTGGGGCAACCACGTTAATGATGAGCTTGCCCTTCAGTTCACCCACCAGAGATTCGAGGGTTGGCTTCTGGGCAGAGTAAGGCACGGCAATCACAATGGTATCAGAGCGGTCCGCGACATCCGCGTTCAGGCCACCGCCTATCGAGATTGAAGGCGCAATCTCGCGCACGCTGTCAGCCGCCGCCTGCGCCCGCTCCGCGTCCCTGGAACCGATAAGCACGTCCTCGCCGGCGATGGCAAACCTGAGCGCAAGCCCGCGTCCTTCAGGTCCCGTCCCGCCAATAAACCCAATCATTCAGCATTACCTCTAATTCAGTCTCTGCGATATTCGCCGTCTGGCGTCGGCTACGCCTGATGACTTGCTATCGCGTGTGGGAGGTCAGTAATCGGTACTGTGTACTCCTCGCCCGCGTCCATATCACGATACTTGATGTGTTCGCGTTCCAGGTCTTCCGGCAGCGGAATAACGGCGAACTTGAAGCCCTTGCGGGAGGCGTATCTTAGTTGCCTGCCGAGGCGCGACTGCTCGAAAAATATCTCAGTGTTTATATCCGCGTCGCGCAGGGAACTCGCGATTGCAATTGCACTCTCGGTAAGGCTCTCATTGGGAATCGTAACTAGGAGCTGGGCGGCGGAAGCGCCTCCCGCCTTCACAATCCCCGCCTGCAGCAGCTGGGAGAATAGTCGCGTCAGGCCGATAGATATGCCGACGCCCGGCATCTCCTTGCGGATGAAGTAGCTCGCCAGGTCGTCGTAACGACCGCCGGAGCAAATGCTGCCGAGCTGTGGGTGGTCGTCCAGGCGAGTCTCGTAAATCGTGCCCGTGTAATAGTCGAGGCCGCGCACGATGCCCATGTCCGCAGATATGTCCTCCTCCTCAATGCCAAACGCCGATGCGTGCTCGAACACCGCGCGAAGTTCTTCCACGCCCTGCACGAAGCGCTCACCGCCATCAATTGACGAGAGCCTATCCAACACTTCCGCCGGGCTGCCGCTCGTCTGCACCAGTCCGAGTATGTCGTCGGTTACAGCCTTACCGCCCGGCAATTCCTCCAGCGCCTGAACCAGAGGTCCCGGTCCCTGCCGGTCTATCTTGTCTGCCTCTCTCAGAACTATCGAGGCATCGTGATCTTGAAAGCCCAGGTGCTCAAGGTATCCGGTGAGAATCTTGCGGTTGCTGATCCTGATGGTGAAGTCGCCTATATCGAGGCTGCGAAACACATTCGAAATCACAGCGGGGATCTCCGCGTCCGCCATAAGGCTGAGCCTGCCGTCACCTACGATGTCGATGTCGCATTGGGTGAACTCCCGGAAGCGACCGTGCTGTGGACGTTCGCCGCGCCATACTTTCTGAATCTGGTACCGGCGAAAGGGAAAGACCAGATCGTTATTGTGCTGCGCTACGTACCTAGCAAGCGGGACCGTGAGGTCGAAGTGGAGCGAATAGTCGCGGTTGTCTCCCCCGGACTGCGGGTGTAGCCCGGTCAGGCTGTATATCTGCCGCTCGGTTTCCTCTCCACCTTTAGCAGTGAGAACGGCGTTGCGTTCAACTGCAGGAGTCTCGATAGGGGAAAAGCCGAAGAGCTCAAACGAGGCGCGTATCTGGTCGAGCATACGCTGTTCGATCAGACGCTCGGCAGGCGTCCATTCCGGGAATCCGCTTATCGGAGATGGGACTACTCTGCTAATGCGGTCGGCACACATCCTCGATTTTGCTCCTTGTTGAATTGGTGCTGCCCGGCGGTGGCCTGCGAGTAGGAATTGTATCACAGCGGGCTGCTGCCTCACCTGTCCACTTGTCTGGAGTTTCATTACTTGTGCTTTACCATTCAGCCGTTCTTTTATAGACTTTTCGGAGAGTTCAGATGCAATTCGACGAACCGATGCAGGGAGTTTACGAGTATGGGCGCTCTTGCAAGTGTATGGCAACGCATAGGCACGAAGCTCTACCTGGCGCTTGGCTTTGCGGTGTTCCTCACGCTGGTGTCAAGCGCGGTTGGCGTGTACTACTTTGAGAGGAGCGGCGACCTCAATTTCCAGGTGCGTTCCGAATCAGTGCCTGCCCTGGAAGCATCATGGGAGGCTGCTCGTGAAGCGGAGAGGCTGCGCTCCATAGGCCTGGGGTTGCTTTCGAACACCGAAGCAGATGTCGCTCCTGTGGCCGGATCTGCCTCGGCAGCCCTGAGCAGGCTCGAGAATGCCTTGGGTACGGCTGCGGGTGTGTCGCACCTCGCAGGAGACGCGCAGGCGGTACAGGATGCGGCATACTCGCTGACCGGAGTGATCGACAATCTGGCAGTGAACCAGGAAGCGATGACGCGAGCAAACGCGGATGCAACTGAACTTCGTGGGCGGCTTGACTCTACAACTGCTGACGACATCACTTCTCTGACCGCCTTGTCTATTCTGAATAGAGCGCTTAATGCCGATGATGAAGCCGATCTACAACGACTCTGGGACGAATTTGCCACTCTGTACGCTGCCGGAATCGACCCCTCGGTTGCATCATTGGTAGATGGTCAGGGTGTGTTTGCCGTTCGCGGACAGCAGCTTGCACTCCTGGAAAGAGCGGCTGAGTTGTCCGTTTCGTTTGACGATGTGAGCGCGTCACTGGAAGATTCGGTTTCAGCATTGCTCTCGAGTGCCGGCGCGCAGTCCGCAACCGCACTTGGATCAGCCGTCAACACCTTCGACCAGGGGCGGCTGATCCTGACGCTGATCAGCATCGTCAGCGTTGTAGCGGCGACTCTGGCGTCGTGGATCTGGGTGGGAAACGGAATGGTAAGACGCTTATCCAGAATGTCGGAGCGGATGCGAAATATGGCAGGGGGAGACCTCGAGACGCCTGTCCCCGAAGTAGGCGAGGATGAAATTGGAGAACTGGCAAACGCGCTTGAAGTCTTTCGGCAACAGGCGTTGGAGGTGCAGCGGCTGAATCTCGTGGAAAAGCTATATGGAGAGCTCCGAATAGCGAACGAGGAGCTGAAACAGATGCAGGCGCGCCTCGTCGCCCAGGAAAAGCTTGCAGCGTTGGGCGAACTGGTGTCAGGCGTCGCGCACGAAATCAGCAACCCTCTTAACTTCGTCACGAACTTCTCCGAGGGTTCGTTGGAACTCTACGACGAACTGTCCGAGATGCTGGAGACGTACAAGGATGAAATGTCTGAGGAAGATGTGGGTCTTCTGGACGAAATCAGTGAGGAGATTTCCGACAGTCTGAATCGTGTCTGCATAAACGGCGGGCGTGCGCTCGCGATAGTTGAGCGGATGCGCGCGATGGGTGTTGAAGGCGGCGAACCCGTACCGATGGAAATGAACTCAATGCTGCCCCAGATCGTGAACACCGGATGTGAGGCTTTCGAGGCACAGTGGAGAGGCTTCTCTGTAGAACGGGAATTTGATCTTGATCCGGCAATCGGCGAAGTTCCCCTCGCCGAGCACGACTTTGGCGAGGCCGTCGTCAATCTGGTGTCGAATGCCTGCTACGCAATGCTGATGAAGAAGGAAGAGGTAGGTGAGGACTATCAGCCGATGCTGCAGATAACCAGCCGTCTGCTGGGTGACGATAACCAGGTTGAGGTGCTGGTGCGGGATAACGGCACAGGCATTGCCGAAGACGTCGTTGACCACATCTTCAACCCGTTCTTCTCAACGCGGGACGGAGCACTCGGCGCAGGACTAGGTCTGCCAATAGCAGCAGATGTCGCAAGAAGGCTAGGTGGTCATATCACCGTAGATACTGCATTCGGCGAGTTCACGGAGTTCACGATGAGCATCCCCGCAACCGCACCTGAACCGGCTTACTCAGTGTAGGACCATCGGAGTCAGTTATCTCAGCCAACGCCGCCGCTGCGAATGTCTATCTTCTGCGTAGCAGCAGGTAAGCGAAGATTGACAGCGCTAGGACGCTCGTAATTGCCAGAATCGCAACCAGAGTGATCCGTTGGCGCGGCGCGCTCGATATGGTATCCAGAGTGTTTCTAATGCGAGGAGCTGCGTTGCCGATTATGGGAAGGTTTGGTTGCTGCAGTAAGCCCAATGCGCCCGCTGGCACGGTAGTGGCAGTCGGAGACGGCTGGGGTGTATCGGTTGGTGCAGCCGTCGGCGTGGAGGTGGGGAGAGGTGTCGCAGTCGGTGTCACCGTCTGAGTTGGCGTGGGGACTGGAGTATGTGTCGCAGTGCTCGTGGCTGTCGCAGTGTGGGTTGCGGTGGGTGAGGGCGTTACAGTCTGGGTTGACGTTGCGGTCGGTTCCTGCGTAGCTGTGTGAGTCGCAGTCGCAGTAGGCGTATCCGTCGGGATCAGCGTGGGCGTGGCTGTGTCTCTTCTCCTAGGTGGGCGTGGCGGTTGCGGCGTATTCGTGGGCCCCGGTCTAGGCGTCTCCGTGGCTGTCGGCGCTACTGTGACCGTTGGCACTATCGTGGCCGTTGGAACGGGAGTCGGTGTGGGAATCGCCGTCGCAGTCGGCTCGGGCGTTGCTGTTGGTCGTGGTGTCGATGTGTTTCTCCTTCTCCTTGACGAAGATGTCGGCTCCGAAGTCGGTGTTGAGGTGAGCGTCGACGTGGGCGTCAAAGTTGGCGTGTCGGTTGCCGTCTGAGTGGGGGTTTCGGTTGGCAAAGGCGTGAACGTTGACGTCGGTGGTACAGTGGGCGTCGATGTCGGGATTGGGGTAGAAGTCGATGTTGCCGATGGGGTTGAGGTCGATGTCGAGATTGGGGTAGAAGTCGATGTTGCCGATGGGGTTGAAGTCGATGTCGGGATTGGGGTAGGGGTCGATGTTGCCGATGGGGTTGAGGTCGATGTCGGGATTGGGGTAGGAGTCGATGTTGCCAATGGGGTTGAGGTCGATGTGGAGGTGGGTATAGACGTGCGTGTTGGCGTGTAAGTCGAGGTTGCAATGACAGTAGAGGTGGCTGTCGGCGTGCTAGTTGAGGTTCCGGTTACAGTCGCTGTTGTGGTCTCCGTCGCTGTTGGAGCAGGTGTAAATGAAGGCGTAGGCGGCAAAGGGGTAAACGTTGACGTAGGCGGGGGTGGACTCCCGTCACAACTCTCCTGCACCCGAATTGTTCTCTCCGATGGATTGCCTACTCTGTAGCCTGGAAACACTGGGTTAATCTTGACACTGATTGCTCTGGGAACTTCTTTCGCTCCATCGGAAGCCACAGAATAGCCTGCGGCAGATGCGGTGCTATTGCCGTTACGAAATCTGAAGGCGAGGAGGTCAGGGAATTCTGCATCCGATGGATCGTACACCAAGACTCCGCCGTCTATTGTTTCACTAATGTTTTGAGGCATCCACCCACTGATCTCGACTTCAATCGTCACATGTCCTTCCCGAGCAACACAGGATGGGCGAGGCGGCTTCAGTGTCACTATCGGGTGATTGTCAAGGCCGGACACTCTGTCGTCGGCCTGTAATTGCTGCAAGCCCCCAGGGAGCGACACGTTCGCGTGGGCATCCCTGCCGCCGGCGAGGCTGGCGAAATTGGACCAGAAGGCGAGCGACAGGATCAGCACAAGTAAGACGATCGCGGAAATTATCCGCCTGAATTTTGCTGCGAATGACTGCAAGTGATTGCGGGCGTGAGTCGGGCACATTCTCAGCGCACCCTCAGGAGATATATGCTTCACCGAAAGCAGATACCCCCTTATTGAGTACGGCTATCTATGGTCATTACGAGTTACTTGCGCTTAT
Organism: Dehalococcoidia bacterium; assembly: GCA_965203955.1. GTDB lineage: Bacteria > Chloroflexota > Dehalococcoidia > Lucifugimonadales > JADFKI01 > Bin90. Next base: position 2,712,696 of record OZ241923.1, read on the forward strand.
TCTAACTCGTATGGTATTTACTGGACATTAGTGGAGAGAAGGGCCAGACCGGTATGGTAGAATCTCTCACGAAAATCCAAACGACCGATTTCTAGCGTTTCATTTTTCTATGTTACGCGTATAAGGTCGCACTCTGCCACTGATTTCGGCCACCGAGAACACCTGCTGACTACGTTCCACAGGAGTTGCACGTTTACGCAATACACAGGAGGTCCCGCGATGAAAGGTCATATACCTAAGTGAGCACTCCCGAAGGTGAAGTTCGCAGGCCCGCGGGCCTCATTCCCAGCGGGTTTGCGTTATTCGTCGCTACTTTGTGGGGCGGCAACAACGTCAGCTTGAAGGCGTCACTCGGCCATGGCGAGCCGATGCAGGTTGGGTGGATGCGGTTCATCCTAGGCGGTATCGTTACGCTGGCTTACATGGTGGCGAGGGGCGAGTCGCTGGCGATAGCCAGGCATGAAGTCAAGCCCCTCCTGGCCCTCGGCGTTCTCTTCTCGGTCCAGCTCATCATCATGAATGTGGGGCAGGATCTCACGTCTGCGGGACACGGTGTGGCGCTTAACTCTACCCTCCCCATATGGACTGCTACGCTGGCAAGATTTTTCATTCCAACGGACCGTTTGACGTTGTGGAAGGCCTTTGCCCTGCTCATATCCTACGCGGGTGTGCTAGTCGTAGTGTTCGGCGACACGGGCATCGATCAGACAGGAGTCACCGTGCTTGGCGACGTCCTGAGCTTTATCGCAGCAGGGCTGCTCGGTTTCAGGCTCATCATGCTCTCCAACTTCGCTCAGAGCGTCTCCGAAGGCAAGCTGATGCTCGGGCAACTCGCTATCGGCACGGTCGTGCTGCTTGCGGGAAGCTACATCTTCGAAGCCCCCACATACACAGCGAATGGTGGCTTCTGGATCGCGCTCGCATATCAGGGGTTTGTCATAGCCGGATTCGGGTTCTTAGCAAATGCCTGGTTGGTCAAGCGGTATCTGCCTTCCTCAATTGCCTTCTTCTATTTCGTGCAGCCCGTTGCCGGCGTCATACTCGCCTGGCTTATTCTTGGAGAACACCCGGGACGAGGACTTATCGCCGGTGTCGCGCTACTCTGTGTGGGCGCTCTGGCATACAGCTGGGAGTCGTACACGACTGCTAGAAAAGCCAGTCGCAGTGGTGCCTGAAGAAGGTTCAGTGCAGTGGGCAAGCAATGAATTGCTGTCTTGCCATGCGCATTCTGCCGATTGTGAGACAGTGTGCGCTGGGATATAATATTAGTGGCGGTATTATGTCCACTGGACACCAATCATCGACGTGAGGAACTATGGTTGACGCACTTCTCGAAAAGGCGAAGGATTATCTTCCTCCGGATAGACTTGATCTCATTTCACATGCCTACGACTATGCTGCGGACGCGCACGAGGGACAGGTACGCCGCTCCGGCGAGCCCTTCATAATTCATCCTTTGCAAACCGCGCTCTACCTCGCCGATCTGAGGCTGGACGCCAATGCCCTTGCAGCCGCTCTGCTGCACGACGTTGTCGAAGACTGTGACGTGTGCCTTGAAGAGATAGAGGACGAGTTCGGCAGGGAAATCGCGGGGATGGTTGATGGCGTAACCAAGCTGACCAAGGCAGAAGTGGACGCGGAAGAGGGCAGGAATCGCTTCCTGTTGAACGGCTCCGAGGTGGACCTGGAGCAGGCGGCCAGCCTCCGTAAGATGCTTGTGACTATGGCGGAGGACATCCGTGTTGTGCTGATCAAGCTGGCGGACAGGCTGCACAACATGCGAACCCTCGACGCGCTTTCCCCAAGGAGGCGCCGCGCGATTGCAAAGGAAACCCTGGAGATTTTCGCTCCGCTGGCGCATCGTCTCGGCATTTGGGAGATTAAGTGGCGACTGGAAGACCTGGCGTTCCAACACCTGAACAATGTGGCGTACCAGGAAATCTCCAGTATGCTGAACTCCAAGAGGCAGGAGCGCGAGGAATACATAGAAAGTGTGCGCTCCCTCCTTCAGGCTGAACTTGACAAAGAAGGCATATCGGCGGAGGTCACTGGCCGACCGAAGCATATCTATAGCATTCACAAGAAAACTGAAAAGTACCGCAGGCAGAACCTCGGCGTGGACGACATCCACGACCTGTTTGCGCTACGGATTCTTGTGGACTCGGAGAAGGACTGCTACCTGGCGCTTGGTGTAGTGCATTCCAACTGGCGACCACTACCCGGGCAGTTCGATGACTACATTGCCAATCCAAAGGACAACCTCTACAAGTCGCTACATACCACGGTGCTTTGCATCGATGCGCATCCGGTCGAGGTGCAGATACGCACGAATGAAATGCACCATCTCGCCGAGTATGGAGTCGCCGCCCACTGGCTCTACAAAGAGGGCAAGACATCCGACGCCGAATTCGATGAGAAGATGACATGGCTGCGCCAGCTTCTCGAATGGCAGCGCGACGTCAGTAATCCCCAGGAGTATGTCGAGTCATTCAAGACTGACATATTCCAGAACCAGGTGTTTGTCTATACACCAAAGGGTGACCTGAAGGAATTGCCGGCCGGCGCGACTCCGCTGGACTTCGCCTTCCGAATTCACACGGATGTGGGTCACAGGTGCATCGGCGCCAAGGTCAACGGCAAGCTGGTCGCGCTCACCTATCAGCTCCAGAACGGCGACACCGTGGAAATAATGACGAGCAAGACGGTCAGAGGTCCCAGCCTAGACTGGCTCAATCCGAGCCTCGGCTATCTCAGCACGAACTCCGCGCGCACAAAAGTAAGGCAGTGGTTCAATCGCCAGGAGCGCCGAGCGAATATCGAGCGAGGTAAGGACATCTTCCGCAGGCAGCTGCGCCGCTTGAACATGGCGATGACGGACGAAGAACTTGCGAAGATTCTGAACTTCAGCAGCACAGACGAGTTCATGGTCGCGCTGGGCGGCGGGGAAGTAACTGTCGAGCAGGTAGTAGAACGCATCGCAAGTCAGGAACTGCCTCCCGACTCCGACTTCGAGAAGATTTACAGCGTACCAGCCAGCAGCCCAGCTTCCGGCATCGAAGTGCTGGGCGTTGGTGACTTGCTAACGCGAATGGCGAACTGCTGCACCCCGATCCTTGGGGATGACATCATCGGCTACATCACGCGCACCAGGGGCGTCACCGTGCATCGAAGGAACTGCTCCAACATCATTGCCGAGCGCGAGAGGGAGCGCCTGATTCCGGTTGCATGGAGCCAGGCTCACGAGCTATACCCCGTGCGCGTTCGACTTGAGGCACAGGACCGCGTCGGCCTCCTGCGTGATATTACTTCCCTTGTTTCCGAGGAAGGTGTTAACATAGCCTCATGTGTGTCGGAGGAAGAGAAGGACATTAGCGTAGTTTCTCTGACAGTTTATGTGGACGGTATCAGCCAGTTGAATCGCCTGTTCTCTAAGATGGAGAGCGTGCGCGGTGTGATTGGAGTAAGCAGGACCAGGGTCTAGCGACAGTTCCAGTTGGAAGTCGCCGGTCCCATTTCAGGAGGGCAAGAGAAGTGCCAAGTGCAAAGTCAGCACGAGTATCGGTCCGGAAGCGCAGCCGCAATCTGCCTCTGCGCACAAGGGCCAAGTCGGAGATCAGGAAAGCGCGCGCGCTGATCGATGCCAACGACATTGATGCGGCGGAGAAAGCCGTTCAGTCGGCATTTGTGGCGTTGGACAAGGCGGCGCAAAAAGGCGCGTTGCATGCAAATAACGCGTCGCGTCGCAAGTCGCGGATTATGAAGGCGCTGCAAAAGGCAAGGAGCGCGAGTTAACCCGACTGCGCGATATGGAAGGAATTTCAATACAATGCTCAGGATGAGATTGAGAAGGGTCGGCGCGAAGAACCAGCCGAGCTACCGCATAGTTGTCGCCGATTCAAGAGCGGCACGAGACGGCGCCTTCGTGGACTACCTCGGACACTACAACCCGCGCACGGAGCCGCCCACCGTCGTCATTGACGAAGAGAAGGCGCGCAAGTGGCTCAGCGTCGGCGCGAAGCCTTCTGAGGCTGTGCAGCGAATCATAGATAAGATGGGCGAGCCCGCAGAGGCTCCAGAAGCTGAATTGGCACCGGAAAGTGAGCCCGCAGCGGCGTCCGGCGACACGGAAGATGCCGATGCTGCCGACGAGACGGAGACAGCCAGCGCCGAATGAAAGACATAGTCGAGTACATCGCCAAGGCAATCGTCTCACACCCAGACGAAGTGGTTGTCACAGAGGAAGAGGAAGACGACGGTCTGATCATTCTTCGGCTTGAAGTCGCCCCGTCCGACAAGGGTAAAGTCATCGGGCGGCAGGGCAGAGTGGCGCAATCTATGCGCTCATTGCTTCGGGTTGCCGCTGTCAAAGACGGCACAAGAGTCATCCTGAAGATAGATTAGTCCTCTTTCATCCAGCCTCGCCATGTCAGCCACCCGGGAAGCGCCAGTCATAGTCGGTAGGATACGCTCAGCATGGGGGCTGCGCGGCGATGTCAGCGTAGATGTCCTGTCTGACGCGCCCCACCGTTTTGCGCCCGGCAGTGTGCTGCGCCTCAAAGGTGAGCCGACGCGCGTTGAACATTCACGCAAGGGCAAGCGTGGCCTCCTCGTCAAGTTGGACACCGTAAATGACCGCACGCAAGCCGAGGCTCTTCGAGGCGAAGACCTGACGGTGTTTCCTGAGCAGGTCGAAATGCTGCCTGACGGCATGTATTACCACTTCCAGATTCTCGACCTGCGCGTGCGGTCAGAAACAGGCGAGCGCCTGGGCGCAGTCAGCGAGATAATCGTCACGGGTGGAAATGACGTGTACGTCGTCCACGAGGATGGAAGGCGCGACATCCTGATTCCCGCACTTCCCGATGTGGTGCTGGACGTTGACCTGGAGGCAGGCTTGATGACCGTGAATCTACCGGACGGGCTGGTTTAATCCGCCGCCTCAACCGCTTCTGGCAACAGTACTTCCGCCTTGAACTCCGCGATTAAGCCGTGGAGTTTTGCTGCGTCCTCTTCGGGCAGGGCGAGTCTCGGAGGGCGCGGGTCGCCGATAGGCATGCCGACCGCAGCCATCGCGCACTTGGCTGCTGAGACATACTTGTCCCCAGCGATGGCGTTCAGCAGCGGTATCATTCGGTTGTAAAGCCTCAGAGCCTCTTCATGCCTGCCCTCATCCATCAGATCGCACACAGCCGCTGACTCCGCTGGCAGGAAGTTGCCGATGACCGAGACATAGCCCTTCGCGCCAGCCGCCAGCGACTCGAATGGATGATAGCCCGCGAAGACCGAAACCTTGTCGCTGATGCGGTGAATCTCACGGACGCGGGAGATGTCTCCGCTGGACTCCTTGATATAGAGCACATTCTCCAGAGTGCCGAGACGTGCCACGAACTCCGGACGCAAGTCCACATTGGCGGTGTTCGGGTTGTTATAGACCATGATAGGTATGTTGACGGCGTCGCTGATTCGTCGGAAATACTCGAATAACTCGTCCTCTGTTGGACTGGAGTAGTAGGGCGAGATTATCATCAGACCATCCGCGCCCATCGTCTGCGCTTCCACCGAATACCGCACAGCCTTGTCCGTCCACTCGTTAGCGGTCCCAATGAGTACCGGAACACGTCCACCCGCGGCTTCCACGACAGTCTCCACGATCTGCCTACGCTCATCGTCGCTGACCGACAGGAACTCGCCCGTGCTTCCTAACGGTATCAGACCGTGTGACCCGCTCTCAATTTGCCAGTCAACGAGGCGGCGTAGGGCGTCGGTGTCGATGCCGCGTCCGCCGGGAGTGAATGGCGTGGCTAGGACGGTGTGGCTGCCGCGGAATTGCGTCATAGTGGTGCGCTCCTGTGCGTCAAATTAAATCGGTGGATAGGATGGGGAGGATTTTAGATTAGCGTAGGCGAGCTTTGAATTGGGCAGGGTTTTGGCCGACATGGCTGATGATTATCTGTGTGTTCTTGACAAGGTTCAATCCACTGTAGTTTATTTCTACATACAATGGCTCTACGTTGCTTGGCATCGTGAATTCTTTCCCATTTGGATGAATCGGGGTATCGGATACGATATATCTTGTAGAACGCTGGATACGCCAATTACTTGAATGCAAGTAATTGTTCGTCAACAGCCAGCGAACTGTTTCGACTACCACGCGATTCCACCTCCCGAGTGCGACCCTGCTATTGTCTGGGAATTGAATCTCAGCAGGTGGGTCGTCGCCACCCTGCGGACTCAAGTCCGATAGTGGAACCCAATTTGAAGTGTTCGTACCGTCCTGCACAGTGCTGTCAGCTGGATAACCCGTCGTTTCTGCTGCTGCGACTCTTATAATGGGTGCTTGTCCAGCACTGACTTTGCCGTCAACAGCGCTGGGACGCCACAACGCCAACGCCTGCAAGCATACTTCAGCAGGCGATGACGCCATGATGTCGAAGGATGCAACCCTCATATTGCTGGCAGGTCTGTTTGTGTCGTAAATCTCCCAATGTTGCCCGTCGGTTATTGCGAAGTAACGCGCTTGCCGATTGGCGTCCATCGCGTAGTCGATGGCTTGCCTTGCTCCGTTTTGCAAGCCACTGCCCAACTTTTTTGCCTCTATCACCATCGCGGGCTGTCCATTGTCTTGCAGCACATAGTCGGGACGTCCGCGTCCAAGCCCAGATGTATCCTCTGGAACAACTGTCGCAGGGTCTGCTGTGTCCCAACCAAGTTCGTACAGTAATGGGTCAACCAATGCGTATCGTGTAAGCATCTCATTACTGCTGAGAGCGGAGCGATGTTCACTAATTCGTTCACGCATGGTCTGTACAAGCGAGAGTAGGCTGTCTGGGCGCATAACCGCGTTTCCTTTCGCCGTTGGTTGGGCGGATTATAGCATGAGCCTGCGTCGGTTCTGTATAATCCCCCTGACTGACGAACTGACCGACTGAAAGACTGACTGACTAACAAGGAGCGCCTAGTTGTATCCCCCACATACATTTGCAGCAAATCCTCTCGACAGGGGAGAGGCGGAGCGACGAGACGAGGAGTGGATTGAGGCGCAGGCACAAGACCCAAAGAGCCAGTACCTGCCGTTCAGCAATCTCAACGTGCTGCTCGGTGACGATCCCGCGCCCACGCTGGGATGGCTGTCGCCGGATGGCATTCCGTCGGACGGGACGACTAGCACACCGACCATGCTCGGTATGATGGACGGGGCGACGCACTTTGCCATTGAGGTGAACGAAGACGCCGCCGCGTTCATCGAGGACTGGTCAGGAATGCAGTTTGAGGATTGCAGAAGGGCAGGCGAGATTTTGCCCGGCCCTGACGGCGGCATAGTTGCTCAAGCACGCGCCCAGCTCGACTGGCACAAGAGGCACCGCTTCTGCTCCGTCTGTGGAGAGCCGTCAGAGAAGCGGCGCGGCGGCCAGATGCGTTTCTGCCCGTCTTGCAAGGCACAGCACTTCCCGCGAACCGACCCCGTTGTCATTACGGTCGTCGAGGATAAGGAGGGCGACCGCTGTCTGCTGGGGCAGTCGCGTGGCAGGCTTCAGCGTATGCGTATGTATTCCGCGCTCGCCGGGTTTATGGACCAGGGAGAGGCGATCGAGGAGGCGGTTGCGCGCGAGATCATGGAAGAAGCGGGTATTCAGGTGAAGAACGTGCGCTACCACTCCTCGCAGCCGTGGCCGTTCCCGTCGTCACTGATGATTGGCTGCATCGCGGAAGCCGCAACCACGGACATCAACATGGACGCAGAGGAGATGACGGATGTGCAGTGGTTCAGCCGCTCCGAGGTGCTGCTTGCACTGGAAGGCAAGAGCGAACTGCTGACTGTGCCGCAGCCCCTTGCGATAGCGCATCACCTGATCAAGGCGTGGGCAACTGAAGACCAGCTCTAGCCCGTAGTTGAACTGCTCTTCACCACCATGCCTTCCTTCATGGCGAGAGCGATGTTGGCAGGGTCGCGAAGAGTGCTGATGTCGTTCAGCGGGTCGGCATCGACCGCAACAAGATCGGCGGACTTGCCCGCTTCGATAGTGCCAATTTCGTCCAGCAGGCCGAGGTTTTCGGCGGCGTTGCGCGTGCCGGCGACGATTGCTTCCATTGGAGTGAGGCCGTACTCCACCATCAGCTCAAATTCGTGCGCGTTCTCCCCGTGGAAGACCATTGGCATCGCCGAATCTGTGGCAAGGGCGATTTTCACGCCCGCCTGCTTTGCCAGCCTTATGGTATTGCGGGCATAGTTTTCCATCCGCTTGACCTGCTCCTCGGAGCCAGGATACGTCCACAGCCCTTCTTCAATGGCAAGCGCGGCGGCCGGCACTACCGAGAGTGTTGGGCAGAGGAATGTGCCCCGTTCTGCCATCTCATCAGCCGCAACTTCGTCGAGCGGGAAGCCGTGCTCTATGGAATCCACTCCGGCGCGGATGCAATACTTGATGGCTTCCGTGTGAGAATGTGCGTGGGCGGCGACTTTCAGCCCCGCACGGTGCGCCTCTTCCACCCCGGGAATCAGCTCCTCTGTGGTATATCCCGGTCGTCCACGGAACGGTGGCGACAGCGCGGGGCGACTGCCTCCGATAATCTTGATGACGTCAGCGCCGGCGACCGCTTGATAGCGAATCGCCTTGAACACCTCGTCGGGTCCGTCAGCCACGATTGCCATTCCGCCGTACTCTGTGCCGTGACCGCCGGTGTGCGTGATCCCCTTACCCGATGCGAGCACGCGAGGTCCGACCGTTTCACCGGCTGCGATGCTGTCCCGTAGAGCGAAGATTTCGTTTGGGGCGCCCAGGTCGCGTATTGTAGTGAATCCTGCATCCAGCGTCCTGCGTAGTGCGCCCACGGCTTGCAGCAGACTGCGGCTCTTTATGTATGCGTCGTCGCGGACTGGGACATTGGACGGGCGCGGAGCAAGGCGCGGGTCAGGGTTGCCCATGATATGCACATGGCAGTCGATGAAGCCCGGCAGCAGGGTCTTGCCGCTCAGGTCGATGACCGTCGCGCCATCAGGAGCGGCAATCGATTCGGTGGGAGCGATCTCGGCGATATGGCCATCTGTAACCAGTACGTCCTGAGCGTCAGCCGGCTCGCTGCCGTTCCCGTCAATAATGCGGACGTTCTTCAGAAGAATACTTTCTGCCATATCTCTTATCCCATTCCACCCGTAATGCCTTCGGGGATGCGGCGGGCTGCTTCTTCGGTGAGCCACTTGCGGTCAATCTTATTCGTGCCTGAAACAGGTATCTCGTCGAGGAAGAAGACGCGCCGTGGGTGGGCGTAGGCAGGGCCGTTGGCGAAAAAGAATCGCTTCAGTGTCATTTCGTCGGTGTTCTCGCCCTTGTGGAGCACGACCCAGGCGACCGGCGCTTCGCCTTTGACCTGATGCTGCGCCGACACCACACTCACGTCTGCGACAGCCGGATGCTGGAGGATGATCGTCTCCACTTCCTTCGGATACACGTTCTCGCCACCGCAATTAATCATGTCGTCCACACGACCCTGGAAGTAGATGTAGCCCTGCTCATCGGTGTACACAAGGTCGCCGGACTTGACGAAGCCGTCGGGCGTCACCTTTTCGGCGGTCACGTCTGGCTGCTTATAGTAGCCGATCAGGTTGGGTGGGCCCTTGCTCCAAAGCTCACCAACTTCGCCGGGTTCACAGACGCGGGTCTCGTCCTCCGGGTCAACGACGCGAACCTCAACGTCCATCACGGGCAGGCCGCAGCTTCCGAGCTTCTTGATGCCCCAGCGCGGAGACAGGACATTAGCGCCAGCCTCGGTCAACCCGTAGCTCTCGATCACTTCGCAGGCGAAGACACGATTGATTTCCTGCATCAACTCTTCGGGGACAGGCGCGGAACCGCAGGACAGGTATTCGAACGAGGTTACGTCATTCGCCTGCAAAGCCTCGCGCTCAGAGAGCATGAGGCTGTACATCGAGGGAGTGCCGGACATGAATGTGGGCTTGTAACGGTCGATAGCCTCGATGACGGGGACAGCGTCGAAGTCCGGCAGGATGGCAGTAGAGCCACCGATATACAGCATCGGCATCAGGCTGCCCCAGAGGGCGTTGGCGTGGTAGAGGGGGCCCACGATTAGCGCGCGGTCGGATTCCACGTTCATCATTGCGCGCACGCCGGAGCGAGCGGTCCACCACTTGCTGGCATGGCTGAGAAGACAGCCCTTCGGTCTGCCGGTCGAGCCTGACGTGTACATCATCATGGCAACATCGTCGTCTTCGACTTCGGCAGTTGTGAAGCCGTCCTGTTCTGCGCCGATCAGAGTCTCGTAGTCGAGCATTTCTGGGAGGTCGCCGTCGACGAGGATGGCGTGCTCGATGTTTGGCGCGCCTTTCTGAATTGCTTCCGCCTTGTTGGATAGGTCTTCGTGGGCGATCAGAATGCGCGAGTCGCTGTGCTCGGCGATGTAGATGAGGTTGTCGTTGCCGAGCTTGATATTCGCCGGGACTGCGACTGCGCCAATACGGATGATCCCAAATAGCGTCTCAGCGAAGCGATAGTCGTTTGTCATCAGGAGCATTACCTTGTCGTCCCTGCCGATGCCGAGACGACTGAGCGCGGATGCTGCCCGCTGAGTGCGCGACTCCAGCTCCGCGTAGGTGAGAGAGACTTCACCTTGCTCGATCACAATTTTGTCAGGACGGAGGATGACCGGACGCCAGAAGAGTTCGCCGAAGTTCTTCGATGCATGTTTCTCAACAGTCATGGCCTGATAATCACCTTTCCAAAAATTTCCCTGTCTTCCAGAAGGCGATGTCCTTCCGCAGTCTCTTCCAGCGGCAAGGCCGCGCCTATAACCGGTATGATACGACCCTGACGCACGGCGTCAAGCAGGTCAATGAGGTCCTGCCTGCGCCAGCCGTCGGAACCGAGAATGTCCATCTCCCTGCGCCAGATGTAGCGGATGTCGGTCGGCGGATCGAAGCCGGCCGTCGCGCCGCAGGTGAGGATGCGCCCGCCGTGCTTGACGGCCTTGAGGCTGCGAACCCAACTGTCTCCGCCATTATAGTTCACAACTACATCCACACCTTCGCCGCCGGTGATGCTTCGCACATAGCGGTGGAACTCTGGATGCTCAATGTAGTTGACGAGATGGTCCGCACCCAACTCCTTCAGCTGAGAGAGCTTTGCCGGGCTGCTGGCGGCCGCAAATACCTCACATCCAAGCATTTTGGCAATCTGCACCGCGCCTGTACCCACACCGCCGCTCGCGCCGAGTATCAGGATGCTTTCGCCCGCCTCCAGTCTGCCCCTGGTAATGAGCATGCGCCATGCGGTCCCGTATGCAATGGGAAGGGCGGCAGCCTGCTCGTATGTTACATCGTGGGGCAAGGGGATGGCGTTAGCCGCGGACACGGTGAAGTATTCGGACAGGCCGCCGGTTGTGCTTTCGCCGAGCGCGCCCATCGTGCCGTCCGGCATGGTGATTGCGGGGTCTATGAGCAGGCGCTGTCCCTCACTGATTGACTGAACGCCATCACCGAGCGCGACAACCTTACCTGCAATGTCGCCACCGGATATGCGCGGCAGTTCGATTGGCAGGCCGGGCATGCCGCGTCTCACGAATATGTCCAGGTAATTCAGCCCCACCGCCTTGACCTGCAGCAGGACTTCGCCTGGCCCCGGAACAGGATCGGGCACTTCTTCAAGGATGAGCTTGTCACGCCCACCGTGTTCGTGAATTACAACTGCGCGCATATAGAATACACCCGATAAATGGGCTAGAAAATCTCAGCGAGATTCAGGGAGAAGTCTTCAAGTGTTGGCGAAGTCAAAGTCTGCCCTTCGCCGTAGATGCCGGCGACTTCGTAGCCGTTTTCGCTCAGTAGCAGAACCGTTATGTTCAGGGCTTCGGTGTCCACCAGCCAATACTCTCTTACGCCATGCACGGCGTAGAGCGTTCGCTTAACTGTCCTGTCGCGCCCGGAAGTGGAAGGCGACAGTATTTCGATTACCAAGTCTGGCGCACCGCGCACATTGTCGTCGTTTATGATGTACAGACGCTCTTTTGACACGAACAGCAAGTCCGGTTGCACCACATCTGTGTCCGTCAGCACAATATCGAAGGGTGCCGTATAGACTTCTCCCAGATCTCGGTCTTCCACAAATGTCCCAAGCCGAATTGCCAGTCTGATTTCTGTTTTCTGGTGCGCTCTGCGCGGCGCTGCCGTCAATATTAACTCTCCGTCAATTAGCTCATATCGCTTGTCTTCCGGCGTGTGCTTGTAGTCTTCATAAGTGAACTTTATTCGCGCTCTTTGAGTAGCCATCGTTATGCCCCCACGAGAATCTCATCCATCCTGCCCATCAGTTTAGCGCATATCTAGCTCCTGCCCGTAAGAGTTTCGCGCGGCGGCGCAGCGTTGACGAGCGTGGAGCGTCCCACAGCTACGAGCCGACCCCCAGTCGTGCGAATCTCGACGTCTGCCACTCCGACCGTGCGGCCCGTCTTGACCGCCTTGCCGCGGGCAATCAGGTCGGTGTCCGGCCCGACCATTCTGAGATAGTCCACTTGCAGGTTCATGTTGGGGGCGTCCTTACCCGTGCTGCTCATCATCGCGAAGCAGGTGGTGAGGTCGGCAAGCGTGGATATGATGCCTCCATGAACGTTGAGACGGTCGTCAGATGCTAAGAACTCTTCGCGGAAGGGCATACGCACCTCAACATCGCCCGCATCGGCGCGGACGAGTTCCACACCCAGCCAGCGGTGGTACGGAGATTCCTGCATTCTCTTGCCCAAGTCCATCTCATACTCCCCATCCTGTACATCCATGTCCGCCCTGTTACGACACTTCCTGAACGAAGTTATGCTTTACCAAGTCCCAGTCGATTTCGTAGCCGAGTCCAGGCTCGGTGGGAGCATACACCAAGCCGTTGTCGTCCACTTCTATATCTTCGACCAGCGCGTACTTGTTCGCGCCTGTGCAGGGGAAGACCTCGTAGTAGTCACAGTTACGGATTGCCATTGTCACATGCAGGTTCGCGACGTTGTTGAGCGAGTTTCCTCCGTGGTGAATCTCGAACTTCATGCCGAAGCCCTCGGCTATGTGGGCAATCTTTATCAAGGGAGAAATGCCGCCCGTCACGGCAACGTCGCCGCGCAAAATGTCGGTGGCGTAGCTCTGAATCCAGTGTGCCATGCCGTAGAGCCTGCCTGGAGCAAATTCGGTGGACATTATGGGTATGTCGAGCTTCTGGCGAAGCTTGACGTAGCTGTAAATGTCTTCCTCGACCAGCGGGTCCTCATACCAGAAGAAGTTCAACTCCTCGATTGCGCGTCCAACCCGCACAGCGTCTTCGTAGCCGTATGCCCACATTGAATCGAGCATCAGAACCATTTCGTCGCCGACTGCCTCTCGAACGGCCTGGCAAATCTTGATGTCGGCGGCAGGATCGGAGTGCGGGTGAATCTTATGGGCCGTCCAGCCGAGGGACTGGAAGTGCTTGGCTTCTTCGGCGTACTCCTCGGCGGTGGCGTGCCAGGCGGTGCTGGAGTAAGCGGGGACGCTGTACCTGCATGTGCCGATGAGCTGGTGAATAGGCAGGCCCGCAGCTTTTCCCGCAATGTCCCAGAGGGCGACATCAATTGCGCCGATTGCGTTGGTGGTCACCCTGCGGTTCTCCCTCCAAATTTCCCACCAGATGGCGCCCCTTTCCATCGGGTTCCTGCCCATCACGATTGGCTTGAGGAACTTCATCAGGGGCGCTACGAGATCGTCCGCGCCCTGGTGTGATGAGCCTAGGAAGGCGTTGCCGCTGATACCCTCATCAGTCTCTATAGTCAGAATACCCAGCAGAACGTCGCCACCGAAGCTAGTGCCCTGACCGCCGCCTATGCCAGTCGTCCATGGCTCCTGCTCCCAGTTGAACATCGTTACTTTGACGTCGGTAATCTTCATCTGGCGGTCCTCCGAAGTAAATGGCCTTAGTGGTGGTATGTTATACAGCAGACGAGGTTATTTCAAACTTCAGCTAGTCTTAACGTGTTGCATTTGGAAAGCAAGAGAAATGCGCCCAGAGAATTCTGGGCGCATCGAAAACCATTACGTTCTTTTATCGTGAAAGCTAGTCGGCAGCGGCGTGCTCGTACCACTCAGGCCCCTCTTCGCCGGGCTCGGGCAGCACATGCCCGCCCTCCATCGTTTGGGATGCCCTGCCCTCGTAGATCTTGCCGTCGATGTCGTCGGGCGAGATGCCGGTAATCTCCACGAATGCGGCGGTGAGGTCGGTTAGCAGCTTCTGCTTGACTTCTTCCGGGCGACCTGCGCGATTGCGACCATCCATGTAGTAGGGCGCGTCGCTGTCGTAGCCCGTGCTTCCGCCCTCGGGATACTCTATGAATTCGCAATGCACGAATGTTCGCGGGGCGCCGGTGCTACCGCAATGGATGTCGGTGAACGCCTTGGCTACGGCTTTTCTTTCCTCGAACTCCACTGAACCTTCGGGTACTATGCACCTGTAATACGGCATATTTTTCCTTTCTCCTTGATTCCTTAGTCGCCTTCTTCCTGCCGATTCTGCTGAATTACTGCGGGTCTCGCACAGAGACTAGAAACTCGTCAACTTCGCAACCGGTCTCGGCCATCCACATATTCATTATCTGTGTCATCAGATCGACGCGCGTCTCCTGGTCTATCGCCTCGCTAAGCTGTCCGCCAACGGTAGAAGTCGTCGAAATCTCGCCCCCGCGGAAGCCAAACCCGTGCCGGACTTCGTAGTAGTCCACGTCTATGCCGTCTATGGCGATGTCAAGGACTGAGGCGCTGATACGCCTGATTTCGCTTGCCAGCTTGACGCGAAGGTCGTCGGGCACGATACCTTCCTGCACGATGCAAGTGTAGTTGATGTTCATTGTCTGCTCCTTACGGACGCGGCTTCCAAGCCGCGTATGAGACTATCACAGCAATACCGACAACTGCAAATGCTCTAGCGAGTGAAATGCCTTGATTCTGAGGGAGTGGGCGCAGTGTGAATTCGACCCTGCTCCTTTTGTTATAGAATTGGCTGCCAACGATCGAAATGAAGACATTGCCGGTACATGTGGAGGTTATGAAAGAATGTTGTTTCTAGCTATAAGCAGCCCACATCCCACACGCCCTTCGGAAGTGCGAGAGACTAGGAAGAAGTACTGGCCTTGGGCGCAGGACAAGCTTGACAGAGGGCTTGCACGGGCATTCTACGCCCGCACGGGCAGGGGAGCGGTAGCAATCTTCGATGTGTCGTCGAACGAAGAACTGCACCGTCTCCTGACCGAATGGTCGGAGATGATTCCTGCCGAGTTCGACGTCTATCCGCTGCTGGATTCGGATGCCGCCGTGCAGTTCCTGAACGAAGGCTAGTCGGCGTATCCGGTCAATTCGACATAGCCGCTGCCAGTGATTGGCTCCCCGGCGGAGGTGCCTTCGATTCGCACTGCCCCTTCCCAGTATCGGACGATGGTGTCTAGTTCCTGGTCGCTGATGTAGGGCGCAACTTCGAGATCCAAGCCTTCTCGAGGGAGTTGAAGTCGCCAGCGGGAAGGGTAGGCGCCGCCAAGTGGGCTCTGCCACCGGTCGAGGACTTCAAGCTGGACATCGCCTTCTTCAATGCTGGTGTATCCGCCGCCGGACTCGACTATCGTGCCGAGTTCAAATGGTCTTCCTTCTTTGCTGGGCCGCAAGACGCCGTACATGATGTCGTGCCCGTCCGACAATTGAATTGCGAACCAATCCCAGCCTACATGGTCGCTCGAAAGCTGTGTCGAACTCCATTCCCTGTCAAGCCAGCTCAAGCCGCTTGCCGTATGAGTTTGCCCGTTCAGATTGATGGTGCCCTGCGTGGGCATTCGCGTCATCGAGTAGTAATACGACGCCTCGCCGGGTCGGTCTCCCTTACGGCTGAATCCATTCTCTCCGTGAAGCACGATGCCCTTATCCGAGTCCAGGACCAGATCGATTTCAATGCCTTCCTGAGCGGCTAGGAGGCGCACGGGCAAAACATCGTCGCCCGTGGAAGCGACTGACCAGTCCTCCAGCCAGACTCGGAATGGCTCCGACTCCGCTCCCGCAAGCCCCAGCGCGTCACGACTGTATCGCTCGAAGAAATAAAACTCGTCGCTTACAACGTCTGTCAGAGCGAAGTGCGCCGAATACATCTGCCGCGCCGCCCACTCTGATTGTCGTTCCACATTGTCCGAAGTTAGTCCGATCCTGAAGAAAGTCAACTCGTACCCGAAGTGTCTGCCGTCCGTGGTGTCAAGATTGCCGGTGAAGTACCACCACTCCAGGGCGTACTCTGGGTGCGGCCCATGGTCATCAGGAAAGGAGAAATTGCGCGGTCCGGTTACCTTCCTGAACCCGGCGTCGCGAGAATTCAGCGCATCGGATAGTGATAGACTCGCGGCCACCTCATCCCCGGAGTTCGACCGCGTGATGGCTATGACCGAGCCGCCAAGTACTGCTACTATGAAAGCAATAGTTGCGGTCATCAGAGCAAGGCGTCTCGTGCTACTCCTCATGCAGCACCTGGGCAGGCGATGACCGCGACATCTTGAGTGAAGGATATACGGACGCTAACAGTGACGCGGCGACGGCAATCACTACTGCTTGCGCGAGCACAAGCGGGTACACTTCCATGTCCATTGACCAGCCGAATGACCTGCGGTTGACAACGTAGATAAGCACCGCGCCCTGAATCAATCCTAGCGGTAACGCCAGTAGTCCCGCCGCTAGTCCCATCAAGCCAGTCTGTGATGTGAACATCAGCCAGACCTGTTTCGGAGTGAAGCCAATTGCCCTGAGCGTACCGAATTCGGTGGAGCGCTCCATCTGAATCGCCATCAGAGCGCTCAGCACCCCCACAAACGCCACCGCAATCGACAAGGCATGCACGACCGTGGTTATCGCGAAACTGCGCTCGAAGACCTCTAGCGCCGCCGCCTTAAGCTCGGCATTCGAGCGGATTTCCACATCGGAGTCGTGTCCGATGACAGCCTTAATCTCGGATCTGAGCGCTTCGATGCTGATACCGTTGGCGGCTGTTACGCCAATTCCGGTCACCTTGTCGTCGTTCCAGAAACGGTTGTAAGCCTCGCGGCTCATCATTATCTTGCCGTTCGCAGAATTTCGGTAGTCGTAGTAGATTCCGGCAACCCGAAAATCGCGCGGACCTTCCGTCGTCTTCAGGGTTACTCGCGAGCCGATGGCTTTGTCGGTGTTATAGGAGAAAGGTTCTGATACCGCAATGGTCTCGCCACTCTGCAGATCGTCCCAAATCTGAATCGGGTCACCTTCCTTGAATGAGTTGAAGCGCGCGAAATTATCGATGTTCGTGTCAATCGCCAGCAGTTCAACATCACCGCTGGGCGAATTCACTCGCGCGTTGCGTACGGTGCGCACGCTCCTAACGGAGTCCAGGGAACGGAGCATTTCAGAGATCTCAGGCGAAAGCCCATCCTCCGCCGCCTGCGAGCTGAACGATACCGGAGAGATATAGACGTCCGAACCCAGGGAGTTTTCAAGCCAGTCGATAACCGTGCCGCGAAAACTCTGCACCATCGTGTCAATGGAAATCGAGATGGAAATGGCGATCGCGAGTGCTGCAATAGCGACAGCGGTACGGCTGATGGATGCTGCGATGCCGCGCGCCGCCATCGCGCCCATAGTTCCAAAGATTAGGAACATCAGAGGAGCCAAGGCTTTGGTGAACAGTATTACCCAGACCGGCGTGAGCATTGCATAGCCGAGAACCAGCGCTCCAACTCCAACGAAAGCCAGTGTGAGTGATCTGGCGGGCAAGAGTATCAATGCCGCGCCAACACCCAGAAGAATGACGCCGGCAGTAGATGCCAGGGGCGCGATGCCCCGGAAGCGTTTCTCCAGGTGCGAGCGGGACAGCGTGTCGCTGGCTGGAACCCCCGTGGCTTCCAGCGCTGGGACAAGTCCGGCTATCAGTGTTGCGAAAACTCCCAGCAGCGCTCCCTTCAGTAGGGATGTGAAGGGGATCGCCAACTCCTGAACTGACGCGACGAAGAAAAGGTCTGTGATTGTTTGCGTAATGATGTTCAGGATGCCGCGCCCAATGACAATGCCAAGCAGCACTCCGATTATGGAACTGACAGCGCCAATCAGTAGTGCCTCGCTAAGGACGAGAGCGAATATCTGCTGTCTGGTAACGCCAATCGCGCGCAACGCTCCAATGACCGAGCGGCGCTGCACCACGGAGAACGCCATCGCGTTGTAAATCAGGAACGCGCCCACGATCAGCCCCAGCAGGCTCACAACGAACAGGTTGTCGTCAAAGGACTGAGTGAGATCATCAATCGCGCCAGACCTATTCTGTGAGCTTGTGATTGACGCTTCAGAGGGTAGTGCCGCTGCAATGCGTTCCTGTATTGCCGCACCCTGCGCCCCCGCAGGCAGGATGAGATCTATGTGACTCAGGCGGCCCTCTAGTCCCATCAGCTCCTGTGCCGTTGAGATGTCCGCAATCAGTAGATTCCTGAGTGTTTCGTTGCTCAGGCTGTTTCTCGGCGAAATGAGCCCCACGACCTCGACGTCATGCTCGACACCCGCAACCCGCAGCGGGAAGGAGTCTCCGGCCTGTACTCTGAGTGAGTCGGCCGTAGCCACCGACATCAGAACCGAGTTTGGGTTCGACAGCAGAATGGCAGCGCTTTGCACAGGGGCGTTCGCCCTCGCAATCACCGTGCCACTGTCGGTGTAAGGACGAAATTGTGCATCCGCAAGCGGGTCAATCCCCAGGACTCGCAGCGCCTCGGAAGTTTCGCTTCCATCCGCCGGGTATGCGTAGCCCTCGACGACCGGCGCGGATGTCCTGACGCCAAGCTCAAGTCTCAGCATGGGATAGACACGCTCGGGCAGACCGCCGGGACCGCCTACGATGTGGTGTGTCGCCTTCCCGCTGACTGCGTTGCTGGAAAGGTTGAAGGCGTGTTTCGCGCTCTGATTGCCGAGGTCGATCGCAACAACAATGGCAACGCCCAACGTTATCCCCAGCACCGACAGCGCCGTCTGCCAGGGGCGGTTGAGCATGTAGCGCACGCTTGATAGCCAGAGCGCGCCGCTCACGACTTTCGCTCCTGAGTTGGGTTTGCGCTACTCTGTGGGAACTGTGCCGGATGCGAGGTGCTGTTCATAGTGCCCAAGTTCGGTTAGTCGTCCGCGCTCGATGGTAAGGACGCGGCTCGCCAAATCAGTGACCGTGCTGCTGTGGGACACTATGATCATTGTCCTGCCGCTGGCCTGGAACATCTCCTTGAGAAGAGACAAAACAGCACTGCCCGTAACCGCGTCAAGATTGCCAGTTGGCTCGTCGGCTAGCACGAGGTTTGGCTCGTGCGCCAGTGCCCGTGCGATTGCGACGCGCTGTTGCTCACCTCCGGACAGCCTGTCAGGATAGCTGTCCATGCGGTCTTCCATTCCAATCTGTTCCAGGAGTTCAGCGACCCTGCTTTGCGATTCTTCGCCCGAATAGCCGTTAAGTTGCAGCGGCAGCAACAGGTTCTCCCTGACATTAAGTGTCGGAATGAGGTTGAAGAACTGGAAGACGAAGCCAACATTCCTGCGCCTGAACAGAGTTCGCTCTGTTTCAGAAAGTTTCGTGATAGGTGTGGAGTCTATCAAGACCTCGCCGCTCGTCGGCGTATCGATGCCGCTGACCAGATTCAGAATCGTGGTCTTTCCTGAGCCACTCGGCCCCGACAGCGCCACGAATTCGCCCTGATATATGACGCAGTCAGCGTGTTCGATAACTGAACGCGTGCCGGATTCGTCCTCGTAACTCTTTGTCAATGCGCGCATCTCCACAATAGGCTTACGCGCGTCGCAACCGATTCCGGCGTTGCAGCACCGTGGCTCGCTGGCCGAACCTGACTGTATGGCTTCTCTAATCACTCGCTGACTTTTCCTGCAAAAGCAAATATCTACGGACATTCGTAAGATTCCCTTAACACATTTATAACACAGGGCATCCTGCAGGCGTTACAAGGTTGGTAATTCAACCTCTGCGAAGCTCATAGCCTTCTTGGTCGCAAATCATGATGTGCCACGTACAATCTGCAATGATATATTAGGGCAGAGCTTCGGCTATTGGATCTAAGGAGGACTGGAATGGCTGCTTATGACGATTACACGGCGTACTTCAACGGCGAATGGATTCCGTATAAGGATGTCCGCATTTCGCCGGACGACAGGGGTTTCATGGTGGCTGATGTGGTATTCGACATCGGGCGCACATTCAATGGCGTGCCCTTCGTACTCGACCGGCACATCGACCGGCTCTACCGCTCACTAAAGTTTCTTCGGATCGACTGCGGTCTTACTCCCGTGGAAATGACCACTCTGTGCGTAGAGGGAGTGCGGCGTAACGAAGAACATCTCGATAGCGTTGGCGACTTCGCCATTCATCCCTTTGTTACCAGAGGCATGCAGGCACGACGCGTTGGTGAGGCAGGCCCGGCGACTGTTTGCATCGGCATCAAGCCCGTCGCGTTCGCTTCCTTCGCGCACTTCTACACTCAAGGAGCTCACGGCGTGATAGCGCGCACCAGAAGCTACAGCAGCCAGTTTATTGATCCCAAAGTCAAGCATCACAGCCGCCTTAACTTTGTGCAGGCTGAGTTAGAGGTTGCGGATGTTGACCCCGACGCGCAGCCAATTCTGCTGGACGATGCAGGCAACCTGACGGAGGGCATCGGCTACAATGTCTTCCTCGTCAAGGACGGCGTGCTCAAGACGCCTACCGACCGAAGCATCCTTCAGGGCGTCTCTCGCGGCGTGCTGATTGAACTTGCAGTACGGCTGGACATCCCATTCAGCGAGGAAGACCTGCAGCCATACGACCTTTACACTGCTGACGAGTTCTTCTTCTCTCGCACAAGCCCGCGCATTGTTCCCGTCAGCCGCGTTGACAATCGAATGGTAGGCGAGGAATGCCCCGGCCCTGTAACGCGCCAGTTGCTCAGCGCCCACAGTGAGATGGTCGGCGTTGACATCGTTGACCAGGCAATGCACTACGCAAATCTTGCGGTCTGAGAACTCAGGCTGTAATTGGGCGTAGGGTAGCGATTAGCCAGTGGTGTATGTAGAATAGTGCCGTTGACGCGTCGATAGCGGCGACACTTTACAGGGAGGGTCTGGGAATATAATGCTAGTCAGATACTCACAGAAGATCGCGTCCGCTGCTGCGCTGGGACTTGCGCTGCTGGCGATTGCCGCATGTTCAAGCGAGCCAGAACTGGGAGCGCCGAAAACTCCCGCCGCCGCACCGGCTCCACCTGCGACTGCCGCGCCGCCGCCTGCAGCCGAACCTGCCATGAAGCAATGGGACGCTCCCCCTGCGATGACCATAGACACGAGCAAGGACTACAAGGCTGTCATCGAGCTGGAAAAGGGCGGAGAGATAGCCATAGATCTGTTTGAGGAAGGCGCGCCGATCACCGTGAACAACTTCGTCTTTCTCGCGAGAGAAGGCTTCTATGATGGTGTAACGTTCCATCGAGTTCTGGATAACTTCATGGCACAGACCGGCGACCCGACCGGAACAGGTGGTGGAGGCCCCGGTTACAGGTTCAACAACGAGCTGAGTCCTGACCTGCGCCACGACGGACCCGGAGTCTTATCAATGGCGAACGCCGGCACGCGCAACGGCCAGGGCACTAACGGCAGCCAGTTCTTCATAACATTCCGCGAAACACAATTCCTTGACGGATACAACCTGGACGGCTCCGAAAAGGACTGCGAGGCTGAATCCTGCCACTCGGTGTTCGGACAGGTGGATGAAGCCAGCATGGATGAGGTTATGAACATAAGCCTGCGAGACCCCGGCAGCGCCACCACTCCTGGTGACGTTATCAGTACGATTCGAATAGAAGAAAATTAATCTACGCAGATTGAATGGAGGAATTGTGGCAAGCAATCAGTACAGCGGCCCGCCCGCTATGGCGATAGACCAGGGCAAGAAATACACCGCTACCATCGAGATGGAGAAGGGCGGCGAGATAGAGATCGAACTCTTCGCGGCGGAAGCCCCGGTTACGGTGAACAACTTCGTCTTTCTCGCCAGGGAAGGCTACTACGATGGCGTAACCTTCCATCGCGTCATTCCGGGCTTCATGGCACAGGGCGGAGATCCGACAGGTTCAGGAAGCGGCGGTCCGGGCTACCAGTTCGACGATGAATTCCATCCGAACCTCCGTCACGACTCGCCGGGCGTTCTTTCGATGGCGAATGCCGGTGTTCGGGGCGGGCGTGGCACCAATGGAAGCCAGTTCTTCATAACGTTCGTGCCCACTCCGCACCTCGACAACAAACACTCAGTATTTGGCAAGGTCGTATCCGGCATGGACGTTGTAAATGGGATCGCGGTGCGTGACCCGATGCGCTCCCGCGCGCCCGGCGACGCAATGAAAACCATACGAATCGACGAGGCCGACTAGCAAGGCCAATCAAAACAGCACGCATAGGCACAGCTGGTCAAAGGCAAATATAAAGGCGCTGGCGGTATCTTCCGCCAGCGCCTCATTCTATTTCGACTCCGACTCGGAATGAGTCGGAGACAGTCCGCCTAGTCGTCACCCACTGCGGGCGCGACGTGGGGTTCCGTATCGTCGGCCGGCTTTGCTAGATGCAAGCTGAACAGCTTACCCTGTGTGCCAATCCAGGACTGGTTGCCCGCGGTTAGCTCTTCGCCACTGATCAGAGGCCTGTTGTTCACGCGAATGCTCGGCTCGGTCTGCGCGCTGCGTATCTCAACTCCTTCGCCGCTGAAGAAGAACGACAAGCCTTCCAGTTCAGGAATCCCAAGCTCCTCTCCAAGCAACAGGTTCTTGCGAGTTACCAGTGTCATGAACGGTCGCTCGATTACCGAGAAATCCGCGAGCAGTTCGCCCTCATCGTCATAGATATAGCCGAAGGGCCGTGACCGGGTCAGCCCGTATATCGCGTACACTATCGCCGCCAACATGGCTACGACCGCTATGCCAACCACGGAAACTATGGCAATTATCAGAGGCAGGTCCGAGCTTTCCTCCGGCGCGGGTGTCTCTACTACCGGCGGCGCGGGCGGCGGTGCCGGCGCGGGCTCAGGAGCAGGCGGTGGTGGGGCCTGCTGCACTATCACCGGCTGCTGCGGCCTTGCGGGTGGCAGCGGGTACGATGACACCACTGCGGAGTCTGACGTGAACAGGTAGTCGCGCGCTGCGTACTGCATATTCAAGTGGAACAGCACGGTATGGAACTCTTCGTTTTCCGGCGTGAATACGATGTCAAATGCCCAGGCATGCGCCGCGTTCAGCAGTTCCTGCGGGACCAGCTCGACCGTGCCGGCTCCGCTCTCGGACGAAATTTCTCCCGAGAGAAGACTTGTCGGAATGGCGTAAGGCTGGCCGTTGACCTTCACCTCCGCAGTGCCGATTATCACGCGCTCTCCGGGTACTAGCGCCTCAGTATGCGCCAGGTTGACGTCGAGAACAGGGAATGCCTGTGCTGCTACGGACCTGTGCGTCGAGATTGTATGCTGGTGCTGTGGCCAGTGCAGTTCCAGCTCGACCTTGTAGTCGCCTTCATATTGCAGCGGCGGTACTGTCGCCGAGTAGTAAGCGTCCCCGGCCACCGCGTCTCCGAACTCGCCGTTATCGTTCAGTGTGTAAGTAAATATCTGTGCGGTAGGAGCGACTATGGTTGCGCGAAGTTCGGCGTCCGGCACCGCGACACGTTCTAGACCGTCCGAGACGTACACTACGAATTCGGTGCTCTGGTCGTGCGGAATCGTATTGAATGACACGAAGTGGAGGTCCAGCTTGTTCTTGGGATAGTGCCACGCCGAAATGAAACCGTCGCCGCCACGAACATCGACCGTCCACTCGCCAGGAACGGGATCGGTCAGCGTCCATATAACCACATGTGGAGTCTCCACGACGCTGGACAAGGCCCGGTCGCCCTCGGAAGCCTTGACTCCTGAAGGGTTGTGCAGGACCAGCGATCCGGCGCTTCCTTGCTTGAAGAATACAAGCGAGGATTCGGTAGTGCTTGGCGGAATCTGTAACGATGCGGTGAATACGTCATTAGGAGCCAGTTCGTCCTGGCCGATCTCGAAGAGCGTCCCTTTGGCGTCTTCACTCAGTATCTTGTCCGCGATTATCTTTAACTCATGGGGCGTGGACAGCGGCAATATGTCGCCCCCCGTGCCTCCGGAGACAGTCCGCATAAAGTCCTTCGCGTATGTGGAAGATCCCGGAAGCGCGACGCTGACAACCTGCCAGCCTTCCTTGTTCAGTGCGCTGATCGTTTCGCCGAGCGGATATTCTGCGGATGGCGCTTCGCCTTCCAACTCACCGCCGGATATGACGTACACTGTAGATCCGTCGCCCGCCCCCTCGAATCTCATCAGCTCCTGAGCGTATGAAAGCGACGCGGAAAGGTCTTCAACAGCTACCGATGACGAATCCTCGATTCGGCCGATTACCTCACGGTAAGTGCTCTTGTGCTCAGCACTTCCGGCGATTGCGGGACCAATAACCTCTTCATCTCCAGTGGTGAGGAAGCCGATGCTCTGGTCTTCACGCAATTCTGAGAGAAGCCCGATAAACGAGACTGTCAGGTCGCGGTTGAGTTCTGACATGCCGGTGGCGTGCCTATCGACGATAACTATGTCGAGCGGTTCGCTGTTCTGCGCTCGCAGCAGTCCCGTCTGGCTTGCCGACCACGAAAGTATTAGTATTGCTGCTATAGCAAATGCGATGTAGATTTTTTTCATCTCCCACCTCCGTACAAGTCAGAATTACACAAGTCAAAAAATTGCTTCAACGCAAATTTAGTC
Source organism: Dehalococcoidia bacterium (assembly GCA_965203955.1). Taxonomy (GTDB): domain Bacteria; phylum Chloroflexota; class Dehalococcoidia; order Lucifugimonadales; family JADFKI01; genus Bin90. Next base: position 2,737,520 of record OZ241923.1, read on the forward strand.
CTTTTTTAGGCCTCAATATCGACAATGTTTCAGAATTTTCCAAAACTCTGACCAATACGCATGCTCTGGCAATGTGGAATTGTCCAGACCGTCGGGGGAAGAGTTTGCGATTGATTAGCGCCGCGACAATGTTTCTCGCGGTAGTCTTGGCGCTCTCTTCCTGTGGAAATGGCGGCAGCGGCGAAGAAGTCGGCGATGCGATGCCGCTGGAGACCGTCAGGGGATTGGTCTTGCAGGTCGAATCCGAGTCCCTGATCTCCCTTGCCGCATTGGAAGTGCGGGACTCCGACGGCAGACTCTGGCGATTTGAGGGCAGGGGAAAGGTCGTGCCCGGCTTCACGCCCTCACACCTTAACGAGCACAAGCTCCTGGGACAATCGATCGAAGTGAGATTCTACCGGGAGGGCGATGCGCTGGTTCTATCTGGCATCACTGACTAGTAGCCCTCGAACGCTGTGCTCGTCTGATGTTGAAGATGACAAGCGCAGCTCCGCCGATTAGCACAAGATTCACCAGCGCCAGCATGAACAGTCCCTCTCGTCTTGGCACTGAGGAGGCTTCGGCGACGTAGATGGGCGTGGTTGCGGTTACTTTTCCGTGCTCTGCGGTTTCTATCTCTGTGAGCAGAGACCACTGTCCCGGGCTGCGGAAGATGATGTTGCCCTTGTAGTGTATGGGTGTGGCAGGGTCATTCAGCGCGGGCGTCTGCAAAGCCCTCTTGCCTTCTTCAGGAGGATAAGCGACTATGCGGACGCGTGCGTCTTCAACCGCCGTCTGTGATTCGTGGTCAAGAACCGTTACGCCGAAATGCACGGTGCCGACTTTGGGTTTGTGCGGCTGAATGGTGATGACGACTTCGTAGGGACCGGCAGGGCCGCGGTGAAGTTGCAAGGGCGCGTCAAAGACATTGGTGCGCTCGCCGCCACCTTGACCCATAGTGATTACGCTCAGGAGAGCCAGAACGAGTATCTGACCGAACAGCCGAACGTCACGCCGCGCGGTGTTCGTGTGGATGCTGCGTGAGTGGGGAGCAGAAAAGCGCAATTGAGGTGCTTCTTTAGGCGTAAGCAAATTGGTGGTGGGCTTGCCAGGGATCGAACCTGGGACCAATCGGTTATGAGCCGACCGCTCTGCCGCTGAGCTACAAGCCCGCACGATGTGGATTTAGCCTAACCAACTGAAATGCCTACTGTCAAGGATTGCGCGCGTGAATAGGCGGACACATTCGTGGCGACCGCTAGTCCGCATTCAGAAAGCGCCGCCAGTCGCGGTCCGCAAGAGCGCCGAGTAAGTAAGACCAGTGCTGAACGATATTAGTGCCACCTATCAGCAGCGTCATTCCGACGGATAGCGCGATAAGACCAAACGGCTGCCCCGTGACGATCGCCAGGACGTTGAAGGCGAATAGGGTGAACCCGGCAGACCAGAATATGTGTCGCGTCAACGCGAGCATGATTATTCCGACTGCTGCGGAAATCGCCGTCAGTTGCCACAGTAAGACCGCGGATATGCCAATCGCGGTCGCCGCGCCCTTGCCGCCGCGCAGCATCAGGAACGGCGAGAAGTTATGCCCAAGCACAGCGGCGAACGCTGCGCCGTACACGACGTACTCAGTCGCGCCCAACTCCCGCCCGGCGATGACTGCGGCAATGCCCTTTGCGGCGTCCACGACAAACACCAGGATGCCAAACGCCTTGCCTACCTCTCTGCTGACGTTGCCGGCGCCTGCGTTCCGGTTGCCCACGCTGCGAATGTCTTTACCGAGACGCCACTTGCTAACCAGGAACGCGGTGGGAAAGCCGCCAAGCAGGTAGCCCAACAGCACGATTCCCAGAGACTCTATACTTGGCATTTCCGTCGTCCAAGAACCTTTCAGTCAATGCTCATGAATCTGCGCCAGTCTCGACTTGCGAGGGCAGGTATTAGTTGCGCGCGCTGACGGCCGAAGTGGGTGCCGGCCACCAGTAGGGACAGTACGATGCATAGGATGATCTGACCGACAGGCTGCCCCGTGGCAATCGTAAGTGCATTGAGAACAATGAAGACTCCGGTCATTGCCCAGACCACATGGCGTGTTGCAGCCAGCACCAGCAAGCCGGCTGCGCCTGAGATTGCCGTGATCTGCCAGAGCATCAGCATTGAAATGCCCAGTACGGTTGCCGCGCCCTTGCCGCCTCTGAAACCAATGAAGGGACTAAAGTTATGCCCGATAACCGCTGCCAGCGCGGCAAAGTATAGGGCGGTAACGGGCACGCCGAGCCACTGGCCAACCAGGATCGCGGCCGCCCCTTTTACGGCATCGATGGCGAGTACGAGTATGCCGGGCAGGATGCCTACCTCTCGCCCGATATTGGTCGCGCCCGGATTGCCGCTGCCCACCCCTCGAATGTCGATTCCCCGCCGCCATCTGCCCATGAGATACGCGGTGGGAATACTGCCCAGTAAGAAGGCGAGCATCACGACGCCCACAGACTCAAGTCCAGGCATGCTACTGCTCGGCAAGTCCCTTGGCCGCTTGTAGGCCCAGATGGTAGCCTACTATCCCCATGCCGGTGATGACGCCCCTGCATGCGGGGCCAATCTCCGACACGCGCCCCCTGCTGGCAGGATTGGACATGTGAACTTCAAGAGTCGGGATGGATCCATCTCGAATGGTTTGCGCAAGCTCCGGGTGTCCGGTGGTGTATCCTCCGGGATTGATGAGCGCTGCGTCGGCATCCGAAGCCTTTAGCTTCGCGATGACCTCGGATTCCTCGTTGGAGTGGTATATCTCGACATCTACACCCACTTCCGAGGCATATTTGTGAATATGCTCGTCATACTCGGGCAGCGTCATCGTCCCGAAAATCTCGATGTCAACTTTCCCGCGCAATTCCATACCCTGCCCGTGAAGAACCAGAACCTTGGTCATTATTGAGCGTCTCCTTGTCTCGGTGTGAAGTCCTATTACATCCAGCAACCTTCAGGTTGCTGGATGGCAGCCAATCGTTGCTAAATCCCAAGCGCGGTAAAGCAGGCCGCGACAATGCTGTCCACGTCGATGCCGTATTCCCTGTAAAGTTCGCTCCGATCCCCCGACTGCCCGAAGTCGGTAACGCCGAGTGGGATAGTTTTCGTGCCGAGCGCGCCCCCCAGCCATGCGAGTGAATGGGGATGCGCGTCTGCAACCGTCACGATGGGCGCGGTGCGTTCATTCGGCGGAATGATGTCCGCCATGAATGGCTCAGCGGCATTGCCGCCAACCGCCGAGCGCACACCGTCCTGATAATTCCTGTACAGGGGGCCGGGACCGGTTATGTTGATGACATTCGCGTACACACCCTCTCGCAGCAACTCATCGCTCGCAGCCACTGCTTCGGGTATCATCGCGCCGCAAGTCATTATATGAACTACGTTCTCGCCCGGCTGGTAGTCTTCTTCCGAAGAACGATTTACAAGTGGATAAGCGCCCTGAAGCACGCGAATTCGCAGCTGCTCTCGCTCCACCGGGTCCTCTGGCAGGGGGAACAGGGCTTGGTCAACTCGCTTGCTCGTGAGGCGCAGGTAGCTTGACCGGCTGCGTTGGCGTACCTGTTCTAGGGCATTAAGCATTACCCACTCGACCTCCTTGCCGAAGCACGGCTCGTAGAAATCGAGCTCGGGCATCTCTGTGCCGATGGACGGCGTTGTGAGCGACTGGTGCGCGCCGCCTTCGGGAGCGAGCGTAATGCCTGACGGCGTGCCCACAACGATGAATTTCGCGCCCGAATAAATGCTGTACACGAATGCGTCGAGTCCTCGTCGGACGAACGGGTCGTACAGCGTGCCGATTGGGAACAGCAATTCCCCATTGGCCTCGAATGATTGCCCAAGCTGACCGAGCATCATGAACAGGTTGTTCTCTGAAATCCCCAGCTCGATGTGCTGTCCCTGGGACGACTCGTTCCATCTGAGCACACTCGCGGCTTCTTCCGGAAGCTGCTCAGGCTCGCTCCGCTGCCACACGCCTGACCTGTTGATCCACCCGCCTAGTCCGGTCGAGCTTGCGACGTCAGGGCTGACCGTAACGATGCGGTCTGCGACTTCGGGAAGGTTGCGCGCAAGGTCGGTGAGCACTAGGCCATATATCTGAAGACTCGAAATACTTCCCTGGTATTCGTGATCGAGGTCGGAGGGAAGGGACGGTGTGAGCGCGGTGGGAGCGCGAAGCCTGGACGGACGAAGCCGTGACGCCGTGCTCCTGCACGCTCTGCCGGCCGCGGAGTCGGCCGCGAAGGCGGACCAGACTTGTTCCTCCGGCAGTCCAATGTGCTGGCGCAACTCCTCCATCTGTGCCGTGGAAAGCAAGTTGGAGTGGTTGCGCGGGTCGCCAATTGACGGCAGCATCCACCCCTTGAAGGTATAAGCGAATACTACGGTAGGCCCGGAGAGTTCGTCAGCTCGGGCGAAGGCATCTCTCAGCATCGAGAAGTCGTGACCTCCCAGATTGCTGAACAGGGTGCGAAATTCGTCGTCATCCCACCTGCTGATGAACCGCGTCAGGTCTCTGGGGTATCTGCTGGAGCGAGGCAGCCACTCCCTGAGCGTAGCGGAATCGACGCGCAGCAAGCGCTGGTATGCCTCATTCGACATCTCATCAATGCACATTCTCAGCAATTCGCCATTTGGCTCAGCGAAGGCGCTCTGCAAGCGCCGACCGTACTTGACGTCCAGGAAGTTCCAGCCGTTCGCCGCGAACATCTCTCGCCAGCTACGCACGCGTATCCCCGGTATGATGCGGTCCAGACTCTGGCGATTGAGGTCAACGACCCAGAGCACGTTGTCGAGGCTTGACATCTCCGGCTCTGCGATTGCTTCCCATATAGAGCCTTCGTCCAGTTCCGCGTCTCCTACGAGGCTGATGTATCGTCTTGGTGCGCGGTTGTAAAAGTGCAGGTGAGTCCGCAGGTACTCTTCGGTCAGGGCGGCAAAGTTTGGCGCCACCGGCCCCAACCCTACCGAGCCTGTCGAAAAGTCCACATAGTCGGGGTCCTTTGTCTGGCTGGGGTACGCCTGCAACCCGTGAAATCCGCGAAGCGTCCTGAGGTACTTGCCGTCGAGGTTTCCCAGCAGATACTGTATTGCGTGGAACACTGGAGAGGCGTGTGGCTTGACTGATATTCGGTCGCCCGCTCGCATGTAGTCGAAGTACAGCGAGGTCATTATCGTCACCACTGACGCGCTTGAAGCCTGGTGACCCCCAACTTTGCCGTCCGGAGAGTGGCGCACATTGTTGGCATAGTGGACCATCTGCATGGCAAGCCACAGCACGCGGTCCTGAATCTGTCTAAGCGTCGTGTCGTGGTCCTGGTAGGTGTCCGTCTGTTCTGGAAATGCCGTTGCCATCGCTAACCTCGCAGTCAGTTATCAGGTGTCAGCACTCAGCAATCAGTTGTCTGGCACAGGGGATGCGCTCCAGTCGCTACAATAGCGGCCTGATCCAACCTAGTCCGTCCTCCGTCGCTGTGGCGGGCACGTATTCGCAGCCGACCCATCCATCGTAGCCGATTTCATCGAGGTATTTGAACAGGTAGGGGTAGTTAATCTCGCCCGTGCCTGGTTCGTGCCTCCCCGGGTTATCAGCAATCTGGACGTGGCGAATAATATCCATGTTGCGCTCGATATTGCGGGCGAGATCGCCCTGCATTATCTGCATGTGGTAAAGGTCATGCTGCAGGAACAGGTTATTGGAGCTGACGCGCTCAATAAAGTCCCGCGCCTGCTCAGGATAGTTGAGCATAAAACCGGGAATGTCTATCGTATTGATCGGCTCGATTAGGAGGCTAACACCGGCTGCGCCAAGCTGCTCGGCGGCGAACCTGAGGTTACCGGCCAGCGTATCCTCCATAGCCTCCTGTGACACGCCCTCTGGCGCAATCCCCGCGAGGCAGTTCACCTGCGGGCAGTTGAGCGCGGTCGCATACTCGATTGCCTTGCCGACTCCCTCTTGGAACTCGCCCACTCGGTCGGGATGACAGGCAATGCCGCGCTCGCCCGCCGCCCAGTCGCCGGCTGGAAGATTGTGAAGAACCTGCGTCAGGCTATGCTGCTCCAGTTTCTCCACAAGTTGCGCGGGTTCGTAGTCATACGGAAACAGGTACTCGACGCCCTTGAAGCCGGAATCCGCGGCTGCGGCAAATCTATCGAGGAAATCAACCTCGTTGAACATCATCGTCAAGTTCGCAGCAAACTTTACCATCTTTCCCCTTCATTCTATACAGTTCATCCTGGGCATCGCTGTAAGTTCCTATGTCAGACTTGACGGTTCTACGGGACGTCCCTCATCGCCGGCCTTATAGACCGCCATCGCCATCTGCATTGTGTGGCGCGAAAAGCCGATATCCATGTCGGGCTGCTCATCGCTAATGATGCAGTCTATGAACTGGCGCGCGGCGCCATTGAAGCTTTCTATCCAGTCCATGGGCACTTGGATGCCGGTCGTCTCCGTCCCCTTGACGACCATTACGGGAGGCAGATCAAGCATCTCTCCAGTGCAGCGAGTCACCCATATCGCACCCTTGCTGCCCTGTATCTCGAAGAACTCGTCCGCAGCGTAGTACCTGCCGCGGATTTCCATTTCGGGTGCAGACGAGTATTCGAGCACGCCAAGACATCTGCGGTCCTTGAACTTCCAGATCGCGGCGCTCGGCGTCTCATCCAGGTAGTCGTCAGACCTTGAAACGATGCTCTGTACGCTCTCTATCTCGCCAATCCAGTGTATCGCCGTAGCGTACTTGTGCCAGCCATCGTCGTACAGCATGCCGCCAGCGTGCAGTGTGGGATCGCGCCGCCACACGTATGCGCCTGGCATCGTTTCAATCTGAGACTGGTTCGCCAGTTTCCCACGAACCGTTCTGATGCGGACCATCGAGGGTTCGCCTATAACCCCCGCATCTAGCAGTTCCTTCGCCTTCATGATCGGAGGGTAGTACAGGAAGTTCTCCGTCGTGCGGTACATCGTGGACGCACTTCGAACGGCGGCTTCTATGGTGTCGATCTCTGCCACCGTTGAGGAGATCGGCTTCTGGCAGGACACATGCTTCCCGGCGTTTAGTCCGTCAACAATCTGCTGTGGATGCAGGTGTGTGGGGGTGAGCAGTTCGACCGCGTCCACATCTGAGTCGTTGAGCAGGTCTTCATAACTCTCGTGGATCCTTGGCGTAATTCCCCACTGACGTGCTCTCTGCTCTGCTCGCTCAGTCTGAGGGTCGAATAGCGCGGTAATCTCGCAACGATCGTGCATAAGATAGCCCGGCGCGTTGAGCTGGGAGATCGTCCCACAGCCCACAATTGCCATCCTTACCTTGTCCAACTGCCTACTCCTCCGTACCGTATATTAAGCGCGATCCGCTAATGCTCCACCAACAATGCCAAGTAGCATACCACTTGAGTGAGAGTTTAACACAGCGTCAGGCGCTCTGAGATTGCAGCCTTTAGTAATGACATCATCGTGTACTGCCTAGCGAATCAGGTGGACCGATCCGTCTTCTGACGAGACCAGCAGCGCGTCATCGTTCGCAGCTGTCACTGAACTCACTGGAAAACTAAGATTGAATCCCCATACCTCTTTCCCGGTCGATGTGTCTAGGCCAAGCAGAGCACCGGCTTGGTTCCCAACGACCAGCCTATCCCTTCCGAGCACGGCAGTTTCAGAGACTGGCATCGGGGATTGAAACTCCCAGTCCGTCTCTCCGGAAATGGCGTTAAGGGCAACGACGCTGCCACTCTGGTCCGCGTTTCTCGTTACCAGATACAGCCTGTCCCCGTCAGCAGCAAGGATGCGTGCCGACAGCCCTCCGATGCCTCTGTGGTGCCACTTGTACCCTACCGGGTCGGGCGGGCGTGGCGCCGACTTGTACAGCCATAGCTTCGTCCACCAGAAGCGCACCGCCTTCTCCATCGGAATGTCGCGGGCATGTAGATCCACGGCCTGAACTCTGCCTCGGTCACCGGACAATACGACAGTGTCTCTCACAATGGCGGGTGCGCCCGCTCCCCCGAACCAGAGTCGTGCAGTGAGTCGGCGTTTCCCCTTCACCGCGTCAGCGAGGTTTAGGTGCCCCCCTTCGCTCAACACCGCTATTACGCCCTCGCTGAATGTGAGCGGGCTGATCGTCCTGCCCCCTTCGGTTTCGTGGATCCAAAGCAGCTCGCCCGTGTCGGCGTCCAGTGAGTGGATTCCGTCTGTGGCGACATAAAGCACACCACCTTGCACAACAGGACTTCCCAGCAGAATGTCGTTCGAATTGTATATCCATCTCTCCTGCCCGGTATGGCGGTCCAAGGCGATAGTCCGTCCGTCTCTGGTAACTGCGTAGAGAAAGCTACCGGCCACGGTAGGACGGTAGTCCGACACCCCGTTAAGCCAATATGTCCAGGCTGGCTCCCCAGTATTGGCGTCAAGCGCGATTATTCTGCCCGTCTCGGCGCGCCGCCCGGACACGATATAGGCGGTGCCGTCATTTACGGCGGGTGGCGCGGCGACGGCTTCATCGGCCTGAAACCTCCACTCAATCCTGCCGGAGGGTGCCGCCTGTAGTGTCAGGGCTTCCCCTGCTGATTCCGTTAGACGTGTTGAAGGGGGCACCTGCCTGAGAGAGACATCGAAGTAGTTCCATGCGCTTACCGCGGCCACCACCGCTAGGAACCCACAGAATGAAGGTATCCCAAGGAGCAAAATCCATCGTCTTCTACTTCCTTTACCTATGCTGGGTTCAGGTATCTCAAATCTCATCAGCTGCTTTCACTTCACGCCGTCGCTAAAGTGGATTGCTGTTCCGCAAGATATTGCCGTCCGACTATTTCGTCAACAGATTCCCATTCTGCAATTAGACAACAGCTTTATTGACATAACTTCGTGCCCATTGTACTATCCCCGCAGGTTTGCGGAACGAGCAAACCAACGGCCTATAAGAAAAGCACGGATGCACTCAGTGGCCCTTAAGGGAGGAACAAATGAAACGACTTCCGGTGTATTTTATTGTTCTCATCTTTATCCTCACCAGTATGGCACTCGCGTGTGGCGGTTCACCCGCGCCTGCTGCGCCAGCTCCCGCGCCTGCACAGCCCGCTATCAACCCCGCAGAACTCAGCAAGCTCGTGCAGGACGCGGTGAAGCAGTCCGTCCCCGAGCAGCAGGCGGCACCCGCGCCCGTATCGGCACAAGAGATCCAGAGCATGGTCGAGGCTGCGGTAATGGCTGCGGCTCCCGAGGGCGCAAGCCCCGAGGAAATCAGCGCGATGGTGCAGCAAGCTGTACAGGCATCGGCGCAGCCCGGCGTCTCTAAAGAAGATGTCGAGAGCCTTGTCACCAGGGCTGTCAGCGACGCTGCGGCAGCCAGCCAGCCGGGTGTATCAGCTACGGAAGTGGAGAAGATTGTCTCTGAAGCCATCAGGGCAATCCCGACGGCCGCGCCGGTGGAAGTCGTCAAAGAGGTCGTGGTCGTAGCCACTCCGGTACGAGCGGCGAGAGAAGCAACCTATGTCATGCGCGCGCCGGAGCCAAACCCGAAGCGCGGCGGCAACATGAAAACCGCCTTCGGCGTAACCATGACCAACTTCGATGTGCAGCAGGGCGCAGGCGCGCATGTTCTTGGGCACCTGTACAACAAGGTCGTCACTAAGAATCTCGCAGACGGACTCCGCACCATAGCGCCTGACCTCGCAGTATCGTGGGAGGCTGCTCCCGACGGGATGGGTTATACGTTTAACCTGAGAGACGGTGTCACTTACAGTGATGGCACTCCGTTCAGCGCAGACGATGTGGTCGCTAACTTCACCCGCATCATCGATCCTCCAGCCGGCGTTTCCAGCAGGAGCAAGGACCTGCTGCCGATGATAGATTCGGTGGAGAAGGTTGACGACTACACGGCTACGTTCAACTTGAACGCTCCCACTCCCTATTTCGTGGAGCTGCTGACGAGTTCTCCGTTGCTGGTGTACTCCAAGAAGTCGCTAGAAGAGAACAACTACGACCTGCGCAAGATAGAAGTAGCGCCGGGCACGGGAGTCTTCAGGTTCGTGGACCATATCCCCGGCGAGAAGTGGGAGTTCGAGGCAAATCCCGACTACTGGAATCCCGAACTGCCATACCTTGATGGGCTGACAATGCTCCATGTACCGACTTGGCCTGACAGGGGTGCCGCGGTGCTAACCGGACAGGCCGACTTCTCCTGGAACATCTCGCCTGACACCCACGCAGAGGCGAAGCGCAGACAGGACATCGGCGCGGTAACTTATGACTGCCTGAACTCGCACAACTTCGCCATAAACAACGAGCGGGCGCCGTTCGATGACCCCAGAGTACGGCGAGCGATACACCTGGCGGTCAGCCGTCAGACGCAGATCGACGGCTACACGCCGGTCTGGGAGCCTACGTTCGTGACACGCTGGATTCCCAAGCCAAGCCCGTTCTCCACCGACCCCAACGCGATACTCCAGATGCCCGGCTACCGCGCCGAAAAGGAAGAGGACATCGCCGAGGCCAAACGCCTTCTGGCAGAAGCCGGCTACCCGGACGGGTTCGAGATGACGATCACAACATGGAACCTGCCGACAACCGCCGAGGTTGCCGTTCCGCTGTTCGTGGACGAGTTGAGGAAGACGCTGAACATCCAGGCGGACATCAAGCTGGTAGAGCGAGCCCTTCAGAGCGAGATATTGCACGACGGCAACTTTGACATGTTCAGGAATGGCGACTACGCCGGGCAGATTCTCGACCCGTTCCCTATGTGGAATATCTATCTGAGGACCGGCGGCTCGCAGAACTGGTCCCGCTACGCCAACCCCGAATTCGACGCGGTTCTCGACCGGCTCGCCGGAGAGCTTGACCCGTTCGCCCGCGCCGAACTCTTCAATGAGGGCATGGACATCTTGGACGCAAACCCGCCCTTCTACCACATCGGATTCTGCGGCCACTCGCCGGCATGGAGCAAGGATGTGAAGGGCATGTCTATGGAGACAAGGCTACATGTGCTCTGGGAGCGCCTCGACACCGTCTGGCTGGACAGATAAATCCCAGACGTCAGAAATTGAATTTAGTTCCCCCCTCTCTGACTCTTATGAGAGGGGGCAATTCCCCGATTAACCCCTTAGTCCTGAGCACAATTGCGCGTACAGCACAGTTGCTCGATATTTGGCGTTCAAGCCTGAAGTTTGCCCTAGCAGAAGTCACCCAGCAGGAAGGTCGAGCGAAACGACTCAATCGATGAGAAAGTATCTATATCAGCGCCTCCTGCTGGCTATTCCAACGCTGTTCGGCGTGACTGCGCTCATATTTATTGCGATGCGGGTGCTGCCTGGTGACCCGCTTCAGGCGATTTACGGCGAAGGAGAGGGGCTGCACATCCTCACGGAGGAAGAGCTTGAGGGTGCCCGCAAGAGCCTCGGACTAGACAAGCCGCTCTACCTCCAGTACCTGACCTGGATTGGCGACGTGCTCAAGGGCGACTTCGGCAGGTCGTTCTGGCAGGATAAGCCCATCAGGGACACGATTCTCCGGCGCGGTCCGATTACCGTGGAGATAGCGATCATCGCGGTCGCACTCTCGTGGCTGATTGGGCTGCCGGTGGGTCTGATAGCCGCCGCGTGGCGCAACACATGGATCGACTATATTGTTCGCGTAATCGTTACGTTCTTCATGGCAGTACCGAGTTTCTGGCTGGGTCTTACACTGATCTTGGCTACAGTCCTCATTTGGCAATGGAGGCCGCCCTTAACCATTATTCACTTGTGGGACGACCCTTGGGGTAACCTGACAATCGTGATAGGTCCCGCGCTCGTAATGGCTATAAATCTTGGCGCGGAACTTGCCCGGATGAGCCGCGCGACGTTGCTGGAAGTATTCAGGGAAGACTACGTGCGCACCGCAAGAGCGAAAGGACTAAGGGAACAGCTTGTTATAGCCCGCCACGCGCTGCGAAACGCGCTCCTGCCGGTCGTAACCATATCCGGCATTCAGTTGGCGTTCCTGCTTGGCGGCTCGGTCGCCGTGGAGCGCGCATTCGCCGTGCCGGGGCTTGGGACCACTTTGGTCAACGGCATCGCGGAGCGCGACTGGATGATAATTCAGAACGTCGTTCTCCTATACGGTATTTCCTTTGTCATAATCAACCTTGGCGTAGATCTGCTCTACGGCATGCTCGACCCGCGCATTCGCTATCAGTAGCGCCGAAGAATAGAGGCAGGTGAATGAGAGAAGTCGGAAGCATACCTGGACAGCCCCCTGAAGGCAGCGCTCCACAGGGTTGGTTTCGCTCCGCTTTCGGCATCTTCTCGCGCTTTTGCCGCACCTCGCCGATAGGAGCTGTGGCGGCGGTGTTTCTTGTTCTCCTCGTGCTCGTCGCCATCTTTGCCAATGTAATCGCACCCAATGATCCACTAGAGACATTCCCGTCGTTCTTCAGAAAGGGCCCCTCGCTGGAAAGACCTATGGGCAATGACCATCTTGGCAGGGATGTCTTGAGCCGCGTGATGGTGGGTGCACGCACTTCTCTGTATGTCGCCATCCTGGCGGTAACGATCAGCAAGCTGATCGGCTTCTCATGGGGCATCTTGACCGGATATGTCGGTGGCAAGTTTGACCTGATAAGCCAGAGATTCTTGGACATTCTCATGTCGTTCCCGGGCATCATTCTCGCTATGCTTCTGCTCGTAGGTGTAGGCTCCGGTCTCTACACGGTTATCGCCGCCATCGCAATTACCGGCGTAGCGGGCACTACACGGGTGATTCGCTCTGTAACCCTCTCGGTGCGCGAGATGGAATATGTCGAGGCGGCTCGCGCGCTTGGCGCATCCCCCTTGCGAATAATGTTCGTCCATATAACTCCCCAGTGCATTGCGCCGCTAATGGTCATTGCCAGCGTCAGTCTCGGCGGCGCGATCTTCGCTGAGGCTGCGCTGAGCTTCCTCGGACTAGGAATCCCGCCGCCCAATCCAAGCCTCGGCAACATGCTCGGCGGAGTGCTCGGTGACGCCTTCAAGCCACCGTGGTGGCTCGTCTTCTACCCGGGCATGACAATCACGTTCACGATTCTTGCGTTCAACATCTTCGGCGATGGGCTGCGCGACCATCTGGATCCGAGGCTGAGAGGACGCCTGAACTAATACCTGTTCTGTGACCTGAATCTCGCAGTCCACGGTAAGTCGTGTCGGCTTGGGGATAACAAGGTCGTACCCGGAGTCCGTACTTTGTAGAATTGACACCGTCCAAGCATTGCGGCAAAATCCAAGCGTTCTTTGGCGGTGGATCGCCTATTCTCAGTAGGAAAGTTGGGCTATGGCAGTTTCGCAGAAAATACGCAACTTCATGGAGCAGGGCTCTTGGATACGAAGGATGTTTGAAGAGGGCATCCAGCTCAAGCAGCAGTTCGGCGAAGAGAATGTCTTCGACCTGTCGCTTGGCAACCCCGTTATGCAGCCCCCGCCGGAGTTCTTTGAGGAGTTGAGACGCATCGCCAACGACCCCGCGCCTGGAATCCACCGCTACATGCCCAATGCCGGATATGAGGAGACGCGAGCCGCTGTAGCCTCACAGCTATCCAGTGAGACAAGCCTTGATTTCGGCGCCGACGATGTGGTGATGACCTGCGGGGCTGGCGGTGCGCTGAATGTCGTGCTGAAGACACTGCTTGATCCCGGTGATGAAGTCATCATCTTTGCGCCGTTCTTCGTCGAGTACCACTTCTACGCGGATAATCACGGCGGCTCGTGCCGCGTAGTTCCACCCGATGAAAATTTCCTGCCGGACATGGACGCACTGAGGGATGCTTTTAACGAGCGGACGAAGGCGGTGCTCATAAACTCGCCAAATAACCCTACGGGCGTACTGTATTCTTCTAGGCTTCTTGCGGAGGTGTGCGAGGTGATCAGGGAGGCCGAGTCAGAGCACGGACGTGAGATCTTTCTGGTCAGCGACGAGCCATATCGCAGGCTGCTGTTTGACGGCTTGGAATACCCGCACATCTTCCATCACCACGAACGCAGCATCGTCGCCACGTCCCACTCCAAGGACTTGGCACTGCCCGGCGAGCGCATAGGCTACATCGCCGTGCACCCGAACTACGAGGACAAAGCGGAGTTGATGGACGGGTTGGTCTTCTGCAACAGGACGCTCGGTTTCGTGAACGCTCCTGCTCTGATGCAGCACATCGTCAGGGCGTTGCAATCGGCGACGGTTGACATTGCCGAGTATCAGAGGAAGCGAGACTTCCTGTACGACAGCCTCACCGAAATAGGCTACAGCCTTGTCAAGCCACAGGGCGCATTCTATATGTTCCCGGCATCGCCAAACCCCGACGACGTAGACTTCGTCGCAGAACTACAGGAGCACAAGGTTCTGGTCGTTCCCGGCAGGGGATTTGGCCTGCCCGGCTACTTCCGCATCTCATACTGCCTCGATGACGCAACACTGGAAGGCTCGCTGCCCGGCTTCGAGGCGGCGATACGTCCCTACCGCTAGGCATCTGGCGCCGGTATCGCGTCCTTCAGTCCAAATCCCGTAGCGACGGCGACTACTGACTCGCTGCGCTGAATCGTGCCGTTTTCGAGCAGACTCTCCACTCCGGCAAACGCCGCCGCAGACGTTGGCTCCACGAATATTCCCTCTTCCTTCGCAAGCATCCGCTGCCAGCGAATAATGTCCGAATCTTCGACCGCGAGGGCCGAGCCTCCCGTATCGCGCAGTGCGTGAAGGCACTGGCGAAGCCTCGGCGGATTCACAACTGCGATTCCGCCCGCAATGGTGCTTCTTGCAGGTGGGGCAGGCCGGCTATCGTCATCGAAGGCAGCGGCAAGTGGCATGACTGCACGCGCCTGTATCGCGTGTAGTCTTGGTACTGTGGTAATGCGTCCTGCGCGCTGCAACTCTCGAAACCCTATGTGCGCCCCTATCAACAGCGAGCCATTGCCCACAGGAATTACGATGTGGCGTGGTAACTCACCATCGAACTGGTCGTTAATCTCGTATGCGAAGCTCTTGGTTCCCTCTGTGAAATAGGGGCTGAGGTTGTGAGACGCATAGACCATCGAGTTGCACTCGGCGAAAGCCATCGCAGCGTCCGTAACGTCTTGGCGGTTGCCTTCGATGAGATGCGTGGTCGCGCCATAAACCGAAATCTGGTCGAGCTTTGCTGCAGGCGCGCTTGCCGGTGCGAATACATGTGCACTGATTCCGGCCCGCGCCGCGTATGCGGCAACCGATGCTCCCGCATTGCCGGATGAATCCTCGACTACTTCCTTAACCCCCGCTTCCGCGGCAATGCTCATCAGCACCGCCGTCCCCCGATCCTTGAACGAGCCTGTGGGGTTCATCGTCTCCAGCTTCGCGTACAGGCGCTCTGCGCTCCGTCGTTCTGCGATATTCTGAATAGCAACGGTCGGAGTGCCCCCCTCTCCCATCGAAATCGCATTTGCTGGCTGGTGTAATGGCGTGGGTGAAGTGCTCCGGTCCTTTCCGTGTTCGCCGGAGGTGTACGATACATCAAGAACGCCGCCGCACCGGGAGCAGTGGAGCGTTGTCATATCGGCGTCGTGAAGCGCGCCACATTCAAAGCACCTGAGATTTATATGGGACAAGTTGGGTTACCTCGTCGATGAGAAAATGATATGCGATCGCCCGCTGATGAGATGCTAGATGCGGCGAACCGGGCTGTCAACGAATTGCGATGTGATGGAACCTTCGCATCGCTGGCCCAAGTCTCAGTTTGATATAATAGTGAATCGCAGAAATGACTAATCTGATTCAAGGCAATGCCCTAATTCGGCGGGGCAGGATAATCGCCCGCTACCACCTCCGCGCCATTATGCAGCGGGTGAGGCGGCGCATGGCCATAATGCTGATCATTCGGACGCTTCAGGAAATGTCCGACGACGACGCTACTCACATGGCAGCCGCCATATCATACTATGCTCTTTTGTCGCTATTCCCCCTCACTCTTGGTCTCATAGCGATTATGTCCTTCGTTCAGGACGCGCCCTCACCCGACACCATCACAAGCTGGGTCGCAAGTTTCCTGCCCGGGTCGGAGAAACTGGTCAAGGTGGAAATTGAGTCCGTGCTCGCGGTGCGCGGAACGATCGGACTGTTCGCCCTTGTAGGGCTTTTCTGGACAGGAAGCGCGATCTTCGGCGGCATCACGCGCTCCATCAATCGCGCTTGGGATGTGCATACTGACCGGCCCCTCTACCTCAGCAAGGCGCGCCAACTCGTGATGGCGGCGTTGACAGGCCTGCTGTTCCTGTTTTCCACCAGCATTACGACCTTTCTCAGGGTTTACGAGCGCTTCGCGGAGATCAACACGCCTTTCGGCGATATGCTCGTCGGCGATATGCTTGTCAGTACCACGAGCCTTGTTATCTTGCATGCCAGCTCGTTCGTGCTGGTTCTCACCGTATTTCTCATGCTGTACAAGTATATGCCAAACACCAGGACATACTGGCGTTACATCTGGCTCGGCGCGCTCGTGGCGGCGATTCTCTTTGAGACTACTAAGAACCTGTTCATTATCTACCTGAACACATTCACGAACTTTGCGAACGTGTACGGCGCACTGGCTCCTGTCGTGGCGCTCCTGCTCTGGACATATCTGAGTGGACTCATTCTCATTCTCGGAGCGGAGCTGAGTTCGGAATACGGACGCATACGGCATGGAGTCGGGCGCGGCGTGCTAATCAACTGACGACTGGCGTATTCCTGCCGGGCAAAACGCCTGTCACCATCAATGTACGCCTGTACCTGCACGCCTAAAGTCGGTACACTTGCGCCATGCGAATTTCCGTGGACACCTTACGCTCCCCCGCCGATGTCGTGGGCATGGTGCGCGGCGTCTTCTATGGCTGGTGGCTCGTCGGCATCGCCGTGGTGCTGCTGACGCTGATGGCGCTGTCGGTGTTTCAGGGGCTTGGCACATTCCTCGTTGCCTTGCAGAGGGAGTTCGGCTGGAGCCGCACAGTCCTCTCCGGCGCATTCTCGCTGTCGCGCGCGCAGGGCGCGGTCATCGGTCCCATCGAGGGCTGGCTCATCGACAAAGTGGGCAACCGGCGCATGATCCTCTTCGGCTACTTGCTGATGGCGTTTGGCTTCCTGATGTTCTCGCAGGTCGGCAACAATGCCTTCTGGAGCGTCGGCCCAATTGGAATCAAGAGCGGCGTCTTGCAGTTCTACATCGCGTTCATCACCATAAGCTTGGGATCGGGTGTAGGCGGCTGGCTGGCGATAATGGCGATGCTGAACAACTGGTTCGTGCGCCATCGGTCACTGGCGATAGCGACTTCAATGTCCGGGATCCACTTCGGAGGCTTGCTGGTGCCCGTGCTGGCATTCGCTATCGAGCTGTACGGCTTCCGCTTGACCACATTCGGCATTGCCATCTTTCTCACTCTGCTGATTCTGCCGGTATTCACCATGCTGCGCGACAGACCGGAGGACATTGGACTGCATCCCGACGGCGCGAGGCCCGGCGCGAGGCAGAGGGCTGAGCGAGGTGCGGGACAAAGCGTATCTGACGATGACGACGAGCCGGAGTTCACCGCGATGCAGGCGCTCAGGACGCGCGCCTTCTGGATTCTTACCATCGTCCACATGTCATCAAGTGTGTCTATCGTCACGCTTGCGCTGCACCTCGCGCCGAAGCTGACTGACATGGGAATGTCGCTCAGCGGCGCAGGGACAATCGTGCTCCTGTACACTATAATCGCGCTCCCTGCTCAGTTCGTTGCGGGCTGGTTGGCAGACCGCGTGCCGAAGCCCCCACTGATATTCCTGTTCATATTGCTCCAGGGTATCGCGATCTCAATAGTGGCGGTGATGGACCAGATATATCTGGCGCTCGTATTCGCGCTGCTGTACGGCATCGGGTTCGGCGGGCGCATACCCCTGCTGACATCCATTCGCGGAGAATACTTCGGGCGCAAGGCGTTCGCAACGATAATGGGGCTGTCGCAAGTTCCGAATAATATCTGCATGATATTTGCGCCCCTGTTCGCCGGCTTCATGTTCGATACCACCGGCACATACTTCATACCGTTTGCCTTCTTCGGACTCCTGAACGTACTCGGCGCGTTCCTCATGCTCACCGTGAAACGCCCACAGGTGCAAGAGGCAAATCCCACGCCCGCGCCGCAAGCGGCAGATTAGCCAACACCGGAAAGACGAGATGAAAGTTCTTGGACGCGAGCTACTACACCCATTCGATGAGTTCTGGGACCAATTTCAAGCGGAAATCCTAGTGGCGGTCGAGCACATCGAATCGGGGAATAGCGTCGTATTCGGCGACAAAGGATATGATCTCAGTGCTCCCGAATTGCCGGAGTGGGCAGGACTGCCGGACGACGATCTCGCCTATCACGCCGCGCATGAGCTTTACCACATCGTGCAGAGGCAGCGCGGCTATCCTAAGACCGTAAGGGGCAGCCATTATGCCGCAGATTCCGTTGAAGCCCGGATTGGCGCCGACCTGGAGGAGATGATCCTGCACCCGCCGCTAGAAGAACTGCTCCGTGGGGAGATGGGCTTCACCAACGACTTTATTCGAAGCCGTATGCTGATTGGCGCATTGAACGGAGTCGCCACCAGCCCGGTGCCGGAGTATGGCACTCCTTGGTTTACCACATGGGCGATACGCTACTGTGAGCTGCAGATCATACTGAACGCGGACGAGTGGACTGCGCTGGAAACCGTTTTCAGGGAGCGCAGCCCTCAGGTTGCACGGCTCGGCGAAGAAATGACCGCGATAGTGAACGATGTTGGCTGGGGGACCCGGGAGCAGGCGCTCGAAGCGCTAATTGGCGTCCGCGACTCACTTGGACTGCAGGTCAACCAGATAGTCCTCGTGATGGACCCGCTAACCGGAGACATCTTCTAGCCCAATCACCCATCCTGTTAGCTCCCGCTTCATCGACAGAGAGATTCCTGGATGTGACGATGGTATTCACCTGTAATGAGACCCGAGGCAAACACCTGCGCTTCCATTTCTTCGAGAGTGAAAATCCAGTGGTCGATAGTGGGCATGGCCTCTGAGTCTTCGATGCTGCGAAGGATCGCAGGTATGCGAGACTTCTTGTGATCGCACATACTCCGCACCTTCGACTCGAAGACGGCGCGCGCCTCGATCTCGGAAAAATCGGTGGAAATATTAGGGGTAAGCTCAAGGCAGGCGACCGCCAGAATCGGCAACAAAAGAAGGGGCAGTATGGCTCTTTTCATGATGGCGCGTATTGTATCACGCTGGCTGAGACTCAAACTATAAAACCGCCGTTCAAAGCATCGTCATCTATCCATTGACTGCTGATGAGATATGCAATTCAAGTGATGCCCGTCTGTTACAATTTCGCTGGCAGTCCTCCACACATTGAGGCAGGGTGAGAAGTTAATTCAGGAGAAAGTGCAATGACTCTCGACGGAAAAGTAGCATTAGTAACCGGTTCCGGCAGAAACATCGGACGTGCGACCGCTCTGGAGCTCGCGCGCCGTGGCGCAAGCGTTGTGGTGAATGCGCGCACCAATCACGCAGAGGTAAACTCGGTCGTCGGCGAGATCCAGGCGCTCGGCGGCTCGGCAATTGCCACAATTGCGGACGTTGGCGTGCAGGAGCAGGTTGACGCAATGGTATCCGATGCCTTGGCGACCTTTGGGCGAGTTGACATCCTCATCAACAATGCCGGTCTGCGTGCTGCTGACCCAATTGCCGACTTGTCCCTGGAGCAGTGGCGGGCAGTGCTCGCCGTCAATCTCGACGGACCCTTCTTCTGCTCGCAGGCGGTTATACCGGGCATGATCGAACGAGGCTGGGGACGCATCATCAACGTGTCGGGGCTGAATGCCTTCAAGGGCAGGGAGCACTGGGCGCATGTCTGTGCTTCTAAGATGGGCGCCCTTGGCCTCACACGCGCTCTCGCCGCCGAACTCGCTGAGCACAACATCCTTGTGAACCATATCGTCCCGGGCGCATTTGACACTACACCACCTCCGGGAAATGCCAATCCCTTCGCGGGTCCACCTGCCACACGCGCCGCTGGCATACCCATCGGGAGGCTGGGCTTCCCCCAGGAAATCGCCACGACATGCGCCTTCCTCGCCTCTGACGACGCATCTTTCATCACTGGCCAGACCTTTCACGTCAACGGCGGCGCTCTCGCCTACTGATTTTCCCCGCATACCGTCGTGATATAATCAGGGCAATCCGCTGATTGAGGAGGTTTTCGGCTGCTAGTCAGGGTCAAGCTGTTCGCCAGCTACAAGGAGAAAGCGGGCACATCCGACATCGAGTTGAGCCTGCCACTTGGCGCGACGGTTGCGGATGCCGCCAGCGAACTCCTGCGCCTGCACCCGTCAGTCGCCGGAGACCCCTCACGCCTTATGATTGCCGTCAACGAAGAATACCAGGAGCACGACTACCCGCTGAGCGACTATGATGAAGTTGCCTTCATCCCGCCCGTCAGCGGCGGATAAAACTATCCTCCCCATCCTGTCCATCGATGTAAGCTCTTGAGTGAGGACATGATTAAGATAACCCACGAAGAACTCTGCCCCGAAGCCATCACGGAAAGCGTGCAGCAGGACGGCAATGGCGCCGTAGTTACGTTTCTCGGCTCAACCCGCGATTCCACGGGCGACCGCAAGGTGCTGTACCTCGAATACGAGGCATACAGGCCAATGGCAGACAACCAGCTCACGCGCATCGCCGACGAGATTCGGGAGAAATGGGGCATCGCGGATGTCGCCATCGCGCACCGTCTTGGCAGGTTGGAGATCGGAGATATCAGCCTGGTTGTCGCCATCGCATCGCCGCACCGCAAGGCGGCGTTCGAGGCAAGTGCCTATGCCATTGATCGCATCAAGCAGATCGTGCCCATCTGGAAGAAGGAATTCTTCGAGGGCGGTGAGGTGTGGGTAGGCAGCCAGGAGGACGATTGCGCCAAGCAGGCGAGCGCGGTCGCTCTCAGTGGCTCATAGCGGGATAAACACCCGGTCCGGCACGATTCCGCACTTACTTGAGTCGGAATTGCGAAGTCCCGCAGTCTTGGCCGCTGAGATGTACGGCAACCGACGCATCGTTGAAAATCCTTGCGAAATCGTGTCATCGGCGTGGTGATTGTTACCAAAATCACAATCATCATGGTTGCCAATACTGTCCAACCTCTGTTATATTAGTTCATCAATTGGCAAGGAGGGATCGCATAGAGGTCTAGTGCGGCCGCCTGCTAAGCGGTTAGGGTTGAAAAGGCCCTCATGGGTTCGAATCCCATTCCCTCCGCCATTTATTTATTTTTTTACCACTATATTGAGAAATCTTTCACAAATGGATGGATACTACATCTGGACTGTCGGCTGCCAAATGAACAAGGCAGACTCCGAGCGCCTCGAGAGTGCATTGGGGCAACTGGGCTTCGAGCCCAGAACTTCGCCGAAGGAAGCCGATGTCATAGTCCTCAACAGCTGCGTCGTTCGGCAGAGCGCCGAAGATCGGGTCGTTGGCATGATGACCAGCCTCAAGCCCCTCAAGCAGCGCAACGAGGATAAGGTTCTGGCCCTGATGGGCTGTATGGTTGGCCCGCGCACCGATGAGCTGCAGAAGCGCTTCCCCTATGTAGATGTCTTCATGCAGCCGCAGCAGTACCAGCCCCTGATTGACCTGCTCGGCGAGCGAATGGACATCGACACTGAGGGCTGCATCGGTCCGTTGGTTGCTCGCCCTGACGTGGCAACCTACATCCCCATCATCCACGGCTGCGACAAGTTCTGCACCTTCTGCATAATTCCGTACAGGCGCGGCAGGGAAGTAAGCCGGCCCGTCGCCGAAATTGCGCGCGAGGCAGAAATGCTCGTGAAGCGCGGCGTCAAGGAAGTCACCCTGCTCGGGCAGAATGTGGATTCCTACGGCCATGATCTGCCCGAGGACCATGATCTCGGAGACCTGCTTGCCGCCGTCAACGATGTGTCCGGCCTTGAGAGAGTGCGCTTCCTGACATCGCACCCCAACGACATGAGCGACCATATCATAGACTCTGTCGCCGAACTCGATAAGGTATGCGAACACATCAATCTCCCATTTCAGGCAGGTGACGACAAAGTACTCGCGGACATGCACCGCGGCTACACCAACGACGAGTACCGCCGCCTGATCGACAAGATTCGTGAGCGCATTCCCAATGTGTCCCTGAGCACCGATGTAATCGTGGGCTTCTGCGGCGAGAGTGATGCCCAGTTTGAAGAGACCCTTTCACTCATCGAAGACATCAAGTTCGACAAGGTTCACGCCGCCGCATACTCGAACAGGCCCGGCACCATCGCCGAGCGGAAGCTCATAGACGATGTGCCGCAGGATGAAAAGAAGCTCCGCCTGAAGGCTATCGAGATCCTACAGGAACGAATAGCTACCGAAATCAACTCACAGCTGCTTGGCCGCACCTTTGATGTGCTCGTGGAAGGACGAAAGCGCGGCAAGTGGTTCGGACGCAATCGCAACGACAAGCTTGTATTTATCAACGACAGCGCCCCGGATGCTAATCTGGCCGGCAAGATGGTTAAGGTGAATGTAGAGAAGACAGCTCCCTGGTCATTGCAGGGGACGATAGCGTCCTGATGCAATTCATTGCGAACAGGCGCGTCTGGAGGGAATATCGTTATGGTTGTCGAGCAGCGAATTCCGACTATACCTATCACCGAAATTGAGCAGTCTGCATTCTGTCAGACCGACGACGAACTGCGGGCTAAATCGCTTGAGGATGAATTCAGCGCTGGCGTGCGCTGGCAGAAGCTTCCCGTAAGCTACATGCGAATGTCGCCCGAGGAACTCGACGAACGCATCGCAGTTACCAAGGCGAAACTAGGCAACAGCACGGTGATTCTCGGACACCACTACCAGCGCGACGAGATTATCGAGTACGCCGACTACAGAGGCGACTCCTTTAACCTCTCGCAGTTCGCAGCCTCACAGAAGGACGCAGAGAATATAATCTTCTGCGGCGTTCACTTCATGGCGGAGACGGCTGACATCCTCAGTGCCCCCTACCAGAGAGTGATTCTGCCGAATCTTACGGCAGGCTGCTCAATGGCTGACATGGCGCGTATTGATGACGTTCTCGACTGTTGGGACGACCTGCAGGATGCGCTGGGCGACGGTGGCGCGATCATCCCGATTACCTACATGAACTCCACCGCTGCAATCAAGGCACACTGTGGGCGCAACGGTGGAATCGTCTGCACCTCTTCCAACGCCCCTGCCACTTTCGAGTGGGCATTGGAGCGTGGGAGCAGGATCCTGTTCCTTCCTGACCAGCATCTCGGCAGGAACACCGGCCTGAAGATGGGCATAGGTCTTGATGAGATGGTCGTCTGGAACCCATTCAAGCCGCTCGGAGGCAACACCGAAGAAGAGTTGCGAAATGCCCGGCTCATTCTCTGGCAGGGTCACTGCTCAGTCCACACGCGCTTCACGGTGCAGCAGATCGAGCAGGCGCGTACCCTGCATCCTGATGTCCACGTCGTAGTTCATCCCGAATGTACGATGGATGTTGTGCAGGCGGCGGACTCCAACGGCTCAACCGAGTACATAAAGCGCGTAGTTGCGGATGCGGAAGCCGGGAGTGTTATCGCGGTGGGCACCGAAATAAGTATGGTAAAGCGCCTTGCCGCCGAGAACACCGACAAAACCATATTTTGCCTCGACTCCGTTGTCTGTCCCTGCTCCACGATGTACCGCATACATCCGGCGTACCTCAACTGGGTACTCGACGGCCTGAACGAAGGCGTCGTAGTAAACCGTATCACCGTTGACGAAGACACGGCGGAGCAGGCGCGTATCTCGCTCGACAGGATGCTCGCCGTCGTCTAGCCCGCGCAGAGGAAAGCAATCACTAACTTGACCCATCTTGGGATTCGCATCGGTCTGCCAAGATGGGTCTATCTGTAATCACAAGTACAATGGACAGGGGCCGAGTATTGTTTCAGATGACATTGGAGACGGAGGCTCTCATCGACAGGGCACTCTCCGAAGACCTTTCCATAGGCGATCCAACCACCGATATCCTAATACCTCCGGACTTGAACGGCCACGCTTCCTTTGTTGCTAAGGAGGAAGGCATTCTCGCGGGGCTTGATGTTGCCCTGGCAGTGTTCCAGCGCTTCGATAGATCGCTTGAGGCAGAAGTGCTTGTGCAGGACGGGCATCGCCTTGCCTCCGGTGACGCAATCGCAACCGTCAGTGGCAGAATGAACCCCATGCTCAAGGCGGAACGCACTGCGCTCAACTTTATTCGGAAGATGTCGGGCATCGCGAGTGAGACCGCCGCCTACGTGCGCGAGGTTGAGGGCTACGAGGTCCGCATCGTTGACACTCGCAAGACGACACCGGGCCTGCGTGCCCTCGAAAAGTATGCCGTCAGGGTAGGGGGCGGCTACAATCATCGCCAGAATCTCGGCGACGGTATATTGATAAAAGACAACCACATAGAGACGCTGCGAAACCAGGGGATGAGCCTTGGCGACGTAGTTCGCAAAGCCAACCGGGAGAAATCACATACTATAAACGTTGAAGTCGAAGTTGAGGACCTCTCGCAGGTGGAGGAGGCCCTTGACGCCGGAGCGAAGATACTTCTGCTCGACAACATGGAGCCGGAGGACATGGCA
Source organism: Dehalococcoidia bacterium (assembly GCA_965203955.1). GTDB lineage: Bacteria > Chloroflexota > Dehalococcoidia > Lucifugimonadales > JADFKI01 > Bin90. Next base: position 2,762,163 of record OZ241923.1, read on the forward strand.
ATCGCCGTCCGCATGGCGGAAGGCAAGGCAGTAACCGAGGCATCGGGAAACATCACGCTGCGAACGGTGAGGGCGGCAGCGGCGTCGGGCGTCGACCTTATATCCGTCGGCGCGCTTACGCACTCCTCCAAAGACCTCGACATCAGCCTAGACTTCACCTCGTGAGCGTCTGAACTTGGCTAGATTATTCATTGGTTTCGCGGTGCTGCTCCTCCTTCTGATGTGCGCTGCCATCATTCCTCAGCTGCGACCGACACAAGACCCCGGCGTCAACCTCATCGCCTTCGTGGATGCGGACGGCGACGTGATGACAATGAGGCCCGACGGCCTGCAGGTCAATCAGGTCAGCCCGGAGGTTGACGGTTTCTTCACCTGGCCCACCTGGTCCCCGGACGCGAACACCATTGTGTACTCCGGTGTCGTGGATGAGGGCGATACACTCCAGCTCAACCTGTACGCCTCGAAAACTTCCGGCGGCGCGAACCGTGTCATTTACGCCAGCGAACCTGGCGAGGTAGGACTGCTCGCGCAGGGTGTCGTTCACTATCCCCTCTGGTCGCCCGATGGGGATCACCTCGCGTTCATCGCGACCGCCGGCGGTCAGTTGAGCCTGTTCATGGACGACCTGCGTGACGATCCTGCGGCGCAGCATCTGCTCGATGACGGCCCACTGTGGATGTCTTGGGCTCACGACTCTTCATTTCTCGCCATCCATCGAGGTCCCGAGCATTTTGTAGTCTCCGGCGGCGAACTCGAAGTCCAGCCCCTGGAAATCAGGGAGATAGGTTATCGTGTCCCTGCGCTGCATCCTCTCGATGGGTCCCTGACATTGAGATCGCAGCCGGCGGCGTTGAGGGCGAGTGTTTCCAGCGTACGGTTGGACGGCTCAAAGGTGCAGTCAATAACTCCACTCCGTAGCGTGGATGGGGAAGCGGCGTTCCTCTGGGCGTCCACCGGCAGACATGTGGCAATCGTGGAAGCGTCCCAGTATCTCATGTATAGGGATACCGCTCTCCCTGTTTACAGTGGCATCGCGGTGGTGCCTCTGGGCACGTCTCAGAGCGTTATTGAACTTGACCTGCCAGTGCTGGCATTCTTCTGGTCGCCGGATGGCACAAAGATCGCACTTGTTACCCTGTCCGACAAGCAGGGCGCGCTGGCGTGGGCGCTATACGACATTGAGAGCGACGAGCGGATGCGGCTCGTTGACTTTTCTCCGTCGGCTGAGCAGTTGACAGTGTTCCAGTTCTTTGACCAGTACGCTTATTCTCACTCAGTCTGGTCTCCCGACAGTTCCAGCATAGTGTTCGCAGGCGACCTGCTAACCGATTCCGTCACGGCTTCCCTAAGCGGTCACCCCGGTCACTCGTCATTCCACATCGTTGTGGTAGATGTGGAGCCGGTGGCAGAGGCGCACGTTATCGCCGAAGGCATCATGGGCTTCTGGTCGCCGCGGTAATATATTCTTCATCATCCCCAAAAGTCTCCAAATGAAACTGAATGGCTGATTTCACATCGGCTAATGCTTCGTCGTAGGTATCACCTTGACCCACCACTACGCCTTTCAATCCCAGGGGATAGCCCACATACCCGTCCGTATGCTTCTCGATTATCACCTTGAACTGCTTCATACCTTCACCTCAACCTCTTCTAGGCTGTCGCCTGTCTGAGGAGTCTATCATAACGGTAACCGGCCCATCGTTGTGGATGGAGACGAGCATGTGAGCCTGGAATCGTCCCGTCTGAACCTTGAGACCTGTCTGCTCGAAGAGGCGAAGCGTCTGGTCGAAGAGGGCGGTTGCGAGTTCGGGCGCCATAGCGTGACTGAAGCTGGGCCGTCTTCCGCGGCGTGTGTCGCCGTAAAGCGTGAACTGGCTTATAACCAGGAGTTTCGCGTCGGTGTCCAGCGCCGAAAGGTCGAACCTTCCATCCTGGTCACTAAAGATGCGGAGATTGACGGTCTTGTTGACGATGTAGACGGTGTCCTCTTCGTCGTCGTCCTGGTGGATGCCGACGAATACGACCAGCCCCTCGTCGATGCTTCCGACGACTTCTCCTTCGACGGTGACGGAAGCGCCCGATACGCGCTGAACGAGGGCGCGCAAGTCCTTACTCGTCCGAGCCTGATGAGGTGGCTTTCGCCTTCGGCTTCGAAGATGACTCTTCGCTCTTGCCTGAATCGGAAGATGCGCCGTTAGTCTCCGACTTAGTGCTGGTATAGCTGCTGCTCTTGCCGTAGTCGTTCACATAAAAGCCGCTGCCCTTGAAGACTATGGGCACGGCTACGAACTGGCGGCTTGCATCACTCTGGCATTCTGGACATGTCGCAACGGGGTCGTCGTAGAAACTTTGGCGCTCCTCGAAGCGATGACCGCAACCGTTGCACTTGTAGTCGTATGCAGGCAATATAGACACTCCCATCTGATAGCAGGGTTAGCAGAAGCAAGCCGCAACTGCCAGCATTACTAATGTAGCACTGCGCCGATTTAGTGTCAAATAGAATCGCGCTGATGTATGCCCCAAAACTGATGCTGGCATCGTCGGGATTATAGTCGTTTCTCCAGCCCGTTACGCCACGCATCCTCAATCTCCGATAGCGGCAGAGCAATCATGCTTCCGAGAGCCAGCATTGATTCTGAAACAACCCCAATCTGGCACCACTCCACGCCGTTCTCAGCGCAGACCTGCTCCAGTGCATTCAACTTGTTGGGCGACAGCGACACCACGATTCGGGACTGTGCCTCTCCGAACAGGACCGCATCCCAACGGCCCGGATTTCCGGCAAGCCGATGCCCGAGAGCCGTATCCGGTCCGCAGTCTGCCCCAATGCCGCCGGCAATGCACGACTCGGCAAGCGTGACAGCCAGCCCCCCATCCGAGCAGTCATGCGCCGAGCTGATGATGCCTTCCTCTACGAGTCGCCGGCAAGCCCTCTGCAGTGCAGCTTCAGCTTCTATGTCCAATGCCGGCTGTCCCGCGACCATCCCATGCACAAGTTCCAGATACTCACCGCCGGCAAGCGAAGAAGCGTCTTCGCTCGGCTCTGACTCGCCAAGCAGCACAATCAGATCGCCCTTCTGCTGAAAGCCGACACCTACATTGGCGCGAACGTCTTCGAGCAGGCCAAGACAGCCGATTATCGGTGTCGGGTAGATTCCTTCGCCCTGCGTCTCGTTGTACAGGCTGACATTACCGCTTATGACCGGAACGTTCAGCGCCCGGCATGCCTCTGCCATTCCCAAAATGCACTGCTCAAGCTGGTAGTAGGTCTCCGGCTTCTCCGGGTTCCCAAAGTTCAGGCAGTCGGTCAGCGCGATAGGTTCTGCGCCAGCGCAGGACACATTGCGGCATGCTTCCGCCACAGCAATCATCCCACCGATGTACGGGTCGAGGTAGCAGAGCCGCCCGTTTCCGTCCGTTGAAAGCGCCAGTCCCTTCTTGGCGCCCTTCACGCGCAGCACCGCCGCATCAGCGCCCGGAGCAGCAACCGTGTTCGTCTGCACTTGGTGGTCGTACTGCCGGTACACCCACTCCTTGCTGGCAATATTCGGCGACGCGAGCAATTTCAGCAACACATCCGAGGGCGACTCATCCGGCAAGGGCAACGCCGAAAGGTCCTGCTCTTGCAGTTCCGTCAGCCATTGCGCCTTCACCCCATTCAGCCGGTATTGCGGCGCGTCGGTCAACGTGCCGACTGGCGGCGCGCCCTTGACTTCTCCCTGATCGAAGATTCGAGCCAGTCCATCATCGGTGGACCTGCCAATCACTGTCGACTGCAAGTCCCACTTGTCGAATACCGCCTTGATCGCATCCTCATGGCCCGGCTTCACGATAACCAGCATCCGCTCCTGCGACTCGGATAGCATCACCTCGTAAGGCGTCATCTCGGTCTCGCGCCGCGGCACCAGCGACACGTCAATCTCGATGCCGCTCTCACCATTCGACGCTGACTCGACAGACGCGCTTGTCAGCCCCGCAGCGCCCAGGTCCTGCAGTCCGATGATGTGGTCTGTCTGAGCGACCTCAAGACAGGCCTCAATCAGCGATTTCTCCATGAATGGATTGCCAACCTGAACCGTAGGGCGCAATTCGCGCTCCTCCTCGAATGTGCGCGAAGCCAGCCCGGACGCGCCATGTATGCCATCGCGTCCCGTATCCGAGCCAACAAGCATCAGAAGGTTGCCGGGGCCGCCGGTTGTCGCCCTCACTAGCTCGTCTGCCTTCAGGATGCCCACGCACATCGCGTTGACCAGCGGGTTTCCCGCGTATGAATCAGAGAAGCACACCTCGCCTCCGACGTTAGGGATGCCGATGCAGTTGCCATAGCCCGAAATCCCAGCCACCACACCACCAAACAGGTATCGGTTGCGCGGATCATCCAGCGATCCAAAGCGCAGCGAGTTCATCAGCGCGATTGGCCTCGCGCCCATCGCAAATATATCCCGCACAATGCCTCCGACCCCAGTCGCCGCCCCTTGATACGGTTCGATGGCTGAAGGGTGGTTGTGCGACTCGATCTTCATCACCACCGCCAGACCGTCACCGATGTCCACAACTCCCGCGTTCTCACTGCCCGGTGTAACCATAAGGCGCGGGCTGTCGCTCGGCAGCAGCCTTAGCAGCGGCTTCGAGTGCTTGTACCCGCAGTGCTCGCTCCACAGTGAGCCGAAAAGCCCCAGTTCAAGATGGTTCGGCTCCCTGCCAAGCCTCTCGACGATTGCTTCGTATTCCGCTTCTGTCAGCGCGAGTTCGTCCAGCGCCTGCTTTGAAACTGCCATAATGCTCAGTCGTCCTTGACTTACTGTATGCCGAATGTAATCAGGACAACGCCGCCTATTACCAGCAGCGTCCCCCAAATTGTCCGTGACGTGACCCTCTCCACGCCTCGCAGGAACACCAGCGCCAGCAACACGGTGAACAGCGGATGAACGGCTGCGAGCGGCGCGACCAGTATCGCCGGCGCTTCCCCCAGTGCAAGAAACCAGCACGTAACACCCCACGTCGAAGCGCAGCCCGCCAGCGCCACGAATACCCAGCCTCTCTTCTGCGGACGCACCTTGAAATCCCTGCGAATATGGCTCTGGAAGACCAGGGTCAACACCAGCGTTCCCAATATCATGGAGAACGAGTTGGCGACTAGCGGCGGCGCGATGTCGGTCGCAATTTTGCGTCCCAGCACAGCCAGCGTCCCGTAGCAAGCAGCTGCTCCGAGTGCGGCGGCGTAGCCCAGCAGAGTTTCGCGCTGGATGTTCGCTATCGTCGTCATCGCTGACCCACGATCAGGGCTATGCCGCCTATAATCGCGAGTGTGCCCGCGAAAATGAACAGATTCATGCTTTCCCCGCCAAGCGTAACGCCTAGAATCGCCGCAAAGAGGGGGGACGCGCCCACAATCGGCGCCGACCGAGCTGCTCCGAGTTTCCCCACGCTGGTAAAGTTAAGCAGCCTGCCCAGCGGAAAGTTAAGTGTGCCAGTCAGGAGAAACCAGGCGAACGCGATTCCGCTGAGGGCAAAAATGTCATCGAAATGAAATACAAGCGCCAGCGTCAGCGTGATGGCAATGCCCACCAGAAGCGAAATGAACGTGCCCGTCGTTGGCCGCACATACTGGATGCCCATGCGTACAAAGACAGCGCTTGCGCCGAAACCTAGCGCGGCAGAAAGAGCAAGTGCCGCTCCAAGCACTAGCTCGGCACCCCGGCCAGAGTTGTCGGAGACAGCGTGTCAACCATTGACTGAAAGATGAACTTGCCGTCCTCGCCTCCAAGCAGAGCGTCGCAGCACCGCTCCGGGTGAGGCATCATGCCCAACACGTTGCCTCGCTCATTAGTAATGCCCGCGATGTTGTTGAGCGAACCGTTGGGATTTGCCTCGCGTGTGATGTTACCGTCATCATCGCAATATCTGAAGATTACTCGGTTCTGCTCATCCAGCTGCTCAATGACAGCCGGCTCGGCAAAGTAATTGCCCTCGCCGTGCGAAATTGGCACTCTGAGAGTTAGCCCAACAGACGCCGCACTCGTGAATGCCGTGTTCGCATTCTCAACCCGCAGCGTCGTCCATTGGCATCGAAACTGAAGATGGTCGTTTGGCAGCAGAACTCCCGGCAAAAGACCGGCCTCGCATAGTATCTGAAACCCATTGCAGATGCCGATTACGAGCTTGCCCTGTTCGGCGAACTCCGTTACCGCCTGCATCGCGGGCGAGAATCGGGCTATCGCCCCAGGGCGCAGATAGTCGCCGTAGGAAAAGCCGCCGGGAAGGATAATGCAGTCATACTCTGAAAGGTCGGTATCCTTGTGCCAGACATAATCCACCGGCTGTTCGAACACGTCGTTGATCACGTCGAAGCAATCTACGTCGCTCCATGTGCCGGGGAATACGACCACGCCAAACTTCATGCCTACAAGCCCCGCAGCTTCTGGCTTACCAGCGCGCTCACCTGCTTGCCGTCCGCTCTCCCGCGCACCTGCGGCATTATCCTGCCCATCACCTTGCCCATGTCCTGCGGTCCCGTTGCGTTGACCTCGGATATTGCAGACTGAACGATTGCCTCGACCTCATCCGCGCCTAGTGGCTGCGGCAGGTATTGTGTAACAATCACAAGTTCTGCCTCTTCCTTCGCCACAAGGTCGGGGCGGTTGCCTTTCTGGTACGCCTCGATGCTGTCGCGGCGCTGCTGCGCCTGCTTGCTAAGCACCTGCAATACCGCGTCGTCTTCCAGTGCGTCCGTGCGCTTCGCTTTTTCTTCGTACCCTATAGCGGAAAGCAGCAGACGGATCGTATCGCGCTTCACGGTGTCGCGCTGGCGCATGGCGTCCTTAAGGTCGTTTGTCAGTTCTTCTTTCAGAGGCACTGTGTGACCTGCCTTTTCTCTTATGCCGTAACGTGCGATTCTAGCCGGTCGCGCGCCGCTGATATCAGCTCCAGGGTACGGTCCCGGCCAAGAACTTCTAGAGACTCGAACAGCGGTGGCGCGACTCGCTGCCCCGTTGTGGCAACGCGCAGGGTGCCGAATAGCTGCCCCGCCTTCACATCGAGCTCACTGACCATTCCTCGAAGCAGCGTTTCTATCGTCTCGGCGTCGAATGGATCGAGCGGGGTTAGGTTCTCATGGGCGACTTCCAGGCATGCCCGCGTAGAGTCGGCATCCATTCTGCGTTGGATGAGCTCCTCCGTCTCGTACTCTATGTGCTCTTTGAACAGGAATGCGATCAGCGGCGCGGCGTCCCGCAGCGTCTTCAGGCGCTCCTGTACCATCGGCGCGATTTTCAGTGTGAGTTCCCGTGAGGGCAGCGTCGGTATCTCCGGCGGCGGGAAGGCCGCCCAGAATTCCAGCAGTGCGTTGGCAAGCTCGTCCGCGCTCATCTCCCGGATATAGTGCCCGTTCATCCAGTCCAGCTTGTCGTTGTTGAATATCGCGCCCGACTTGGAGACGCGCTCTATCGTGAAGCTCTCGATCAACGAATTTGTGCTCAACAGCTCTGTCTTGTCGTCGAGCGACCAGCCAAGCAAAGTCAGAAAATTGACCATTGTGTGGGGCAGGTAGCCCATCTCCCGGTATTCGAGAAGCGAGGTAGCGCCGTGCCGCTTGCTGAGCTTGGAGCGGTCAGGCGCGAGTATGATAGGTAGGTGCGCGAACAGCGGCGGCTCCCAGCCCAGCGCCCTGTACAGCTGAAGGTGGCGCGGCACACTCGGCAGCCACTCTTCCCCGCGCAGCACATGAGTAATTTTCATCTCATGATCGTCCACCAGGTGTGCAAGGTGGTATGTGGGATAGCCATCCGACTTCAGCATCACGAAATCGTCCACCAGACGATTCTCGAAGGTAACCTCGCCTCTCACCATATCGTCAATGGTCGTCGTGCCTTCGAGAGGCATCCTGAATCGGACAACCGGACTCTCACCCCGCTCGCTCAGTTCACCTTCAAGGCGATCACGTTCGTCTTGAGTCAGGTCGCGGCAGTGACGGTCGTACCCGCTTGCGTTCTCTTGCTTAGAACGCGCCTTGCGAACTGCGTCCAGTCGCTCCTCGGAGCAGTAGCACCTGTAAGCGAAGCCGCCGTCCACAAGTTGGTCGGAATGCCTTGTGTACAGTGGGAGCCGCTCCGACTGCTTGTAGGGAGCGTACTTGCCGCCCACATCTGGGCCTTCGTCCCATTCCAGCCCAAGCCACTTCAACGCTTCCAGGATAACCTCCACAGCGCCGTCCACGGCGCGCGCCTGGTCGGTATCCTCCACCCTTACGATAAACTCCCCGCCCTTTTGCTGCGCCAGCAGCCAGTCAAATATGGCGGTGCGGATGTTGCCGACGTGTGGCTCGCCGGTCGGACTCGGTGCGAAGCGCACACGAAAATTGCTACTCATGCGGGATCAAGCCTCCTGTCGCCATTTATTCTAACATGCAGGGCTGCAACGCATTAAGCGTTTACCAACCGAAAATATAAGGGAGGCGACTCACAAAGTCGCCTCCCTCGGTTTAGGTTTCATCTTGAAGTCGGGCGGTCAAGCCCTCGTGACTTTCTTACTCAGAAGGCCACCCGTCAGGAATCTCACCCGCGGCGAGAGCGATTGTAATGTCCTCCGCCGCTTCCGATGTAACCCACTGGCTCCAGATGTCCTGGTTGCTGTTCAGCCACCAGAGCGCAGTTGCGTTTGTGTCTGCATCAGGATTTGCGTCCTGCCACTGCACGGCAGCCTTGTAAATGTCGATATTGAAGTCCCATGCCTGCAGCATCGTGACCACATCCGGCGCCCTTGCAGGAAGGTCCGGAACGACCGCGATAAGAATCGTGGCGTCTTCGTATGCGCAAGCCTTCGTCGTGAACCAGCACTGGTCGGTATATTCAGGCTCCATGAGCCTTACCAGGTCCAGCTTCAGGGCAGGGTCGTTCGTGCCCCACTGGTAGCCCAGCCACGGCTCCTCGCGTTCGTATGCGCCGTATATGTCCGCATTCAACGCCGCGCCGTCACCCGGATTTATAATCTGTACGTGATCGTCCAGTCCATAGCCGGTAACCTGGGCTGCGTTGACCACTTCGCACGCCCAGCCGATGACGCAGGACACCAGGCGGGCCTTGTCGCCCGTCTCCGCTGTCTTAAACAGGTCCTTGAACTGCTGGTCGGTCAGGTCGTCCACGCTGTCCAGTTCAGGGTACTGCTCCTGCAGGTACCTCGGTATGACGAACGCCGACTGCCAGTCCTTGCCCAGGCTCAGGCCGACCGAATACACTTCACCGCTCGCTCGCGCTTCGTTCCATGCCTCGTCCTGGTTGGGCAGCCATATTTCCATGGTCACATGCGTGTCACCGTTACGCAGGCCGTTGAACAGGGGCAGGGTCGCGCCGAACACCACGTCCGTGGGATAGCCGTAACCCTTCTCCACGATATACTGCGCGATCCGGTTCTGGAGCTGTGCGCTCGACCAGTTCAGGTCGCTGAAGATGATCGTCTCTCGCGGCGGCTCTTCCATCATCGCGCGCTCTTCGAGAGCCATCGCAACGATCTCCTGAACCTTGTCGGCGGTCAGCTGTTCGGCTGATGCCTCCATTACCGCGGACGAAACTGCGGACTGCACGTCCTCAGCCGTTACCGAGCTTTCTTGGGCTTCCATGACAGCCATGGATATGGCGTCTTCCACATCCGCGGCCGTTATCGAGTCCTCAGTGGCTGCCATCACGGCGTTCTCCACCATGGACTGAATTTCTTCAGGGCTTGCGCCCTCCATCGCGGCGGACTCGACGGCACTCTCTACCATCGCCTGAATTTCCGAGGCAGAAACCTGAGACTCTGCCATGCCCATCATGGACTTCTCTACCATTGCCGAAATTTCTTCAGCTGTGACCTGCGGGGCCGGCGCTGGTGCCGGTGCAGGCGCGGGCGCCGACTTCGCAACCGCAGACTCGACGATGCTCTGTAGCCTTGCCTCATCGATTGCCGGGGCGGGTTCAGGCTGAGCACAGGCGAGAGCCGCAAAGGCGACAACCGCCATCAATAATGCTGCTGAAATTAACCTTCTGCTAGTAAACAAGATATTACCCTCCTTATTCACTCGCTTTCTTCCCATCACTTTTCATATTTCTCTTTTCGTTAAACGCATTCACCCGGCTGGAGTTAGCCCCGGTGAGAACGCTGAACTGAGCCATGCTCAGTATTGCAGTGTCGAAATCGCTTTGTCCTCCTGATTATCCCGCGCTCATCAGCGTCTCTTGACGCTTGCGCGCTACCGATTGTGTAAGCCGGTCTATGATGATGGCGAGAAGCACGATCGCCACGCCGGAGATCAAGCCTTCACCCACTTGGTTTTTCTGCAGCGCGCGCAGTACATTGTCGCCCAAACCACCTGCCGCCACCATGCTGGCTATCGTAACCATTGCGAGCGCCATCATCGTTGTCTGGTTTATTCCTGCCATTATGGTCGGCAGCGCCATCGGCACCTGCACTTTGGTAAGCACCTGCCACGGCGACGCGCCGAATGACCGCGCCGCTTCCACCACTTCCTCGTCCACCTGGCGTATGCCCAGGTTCGTCAGACGAATCACTGGCGGAATGGCGTAAATAAGCGTTGCGAAAATGCCCGCAGGAGAACCTAATCCGAAGAAGAGAATACCCGGAAGCAAGTACACAAAGCTCGGCATCGTTTGCATCGCGTCCAGTATCGGGCGCATTATGTTGTCCGCGATCTGGCTGCGCGCGCCCACGACGCCTAGTGGCAACCCCACGGCTACCGCGATGGCGACAGAAACCACCATCAGCGCAATAGTGTCTATCGTGTTCTCCCACAGTCCCATAAATCCGAAATACAGCATTGCGATGGACGTGAACGCCATCAGTCCCCAGCGCCCCACGGCGAACGAGACCAGTGCAAGGCCAACGACGATTGCAGGCCACGGAATCCATTTGAGCGTGTCCTCTATGTATCGCAGGGCGTACTGGATCGCTGTCTTCAAGCCGTCGAACAGCCAGTCGCCGTTGACTGTAAGCCAGGTCGCCCACTCGTCGATCCTCTGCCCTGTAACCTGCCGCAGCGACCTCTCGATCTGTATCGTATTGCCGCCTGTCGTAGCTACCTCGGAGCGAGAAACGGTGGTGGGGTATTCCATATTAGAACCGAACATGAGCAGGCAGGCGAGGAAAACGATGACCACCAGCCCGAAGCCGAGCAGCCAGAAGTAGATGCGCGGAACGCCGTTTAGTGTGGTGTCCGACGTTCGTGCGTCTGATGAGGCTTGAAGATTTTCGACCTGTGCCATCTTATGCCCCCATCGCTTCGTCCGACATCCCGGTTAGCAGCGCGCTCCTGTGAACCTCGCCCAGCAGGCGACCATCCTCGTCAACCACGGCTATCGGATGCTCCGTGCTCGCCGCAAGTGGTATGAGTTCTTCGATGTAGGCGTCGGGGCTTGCCGTCAACACTTCCCCGAGCTCAACATCGCGAAGCGTTTCTACTTTCTGGCGGGCGAGCCTTCCCGCTTCATCTTCCGTCAGAACGCCCTTCAGCACCCTGGAGCGGTCCAGCACCAGGAGCACATCGGTATCGCCGGAGCGCATTGCGTGCAGCGCCGCCCTCGGTCCCTGCCAGTCGTTGACCACATCGTCAGGCTCTTGCATTATGGCGTGTGCCTGGATGACCTTCGCACGCGAAACATCCTGGACAAAGGACGTCACGTAGTCGTCGGCAGGGAGGGTTACGATCTCTTCCGGCGTGCCTTCCTGCACGATCTCGCCATCCCGCATAATCGCTATTCGGTCGCCTATCTTCAGAGCCTCGTTGAGGTCGTGCGTGATGAACACGATCGTCTTCTGGATCGAGTCCTGCAGCGAAATCAGCTCGTCCTGCATTTCTCGCCTTATCAGCGGATCAAGTCCGCTGAACGGCTCGTCCATCAGAAGCACTTCAGAATTTGCCGCCAGCGCCCGTGCGAGTCCAACGCGCTGCTGCATGCCGCCGCTCATCTCGCTCGGCAGATAGTCCTCCCATCCCTTCAACCCCACGGTCTCGATGGCTTCCAACGCCGCTTCGTAGCGCTCATCCTTGTCAACCCCGCGTATCTCCAGCCCGTAAGCCACGTTGTCAAGGACTCTACGGTGCGGCAACAGCCCGTAATGCTGAAACACCATCGCTATCTTCTGCCGCCTGAACTGCATAAGCTGGTCTGCGCTGTACTGCAGCACATCCTCTCCGTCAAACAGAACTTCACCTTGTGTCGATTCGATAAGCCGGATCAGACAGCGCACGAGCGTGGACTTGCCGCTGCCCGACAGTCCCATGATTACGAATATCTGACCCTTCTCAACTCTGAACGACACGTCTCGCAGCGCGACGACCAGCCCCAATTCCTCCTGTATCTCGGCGCGGCTCGCCGAGGCATATTCCTGCCGCAGCGCCATCCTCGGATTCTTGCCGAACACCTTCCACAGGTCTCTTACCTCGATCTGCGTTGAGTGTGAATTCAGGGTCATCTGTCGGCCTTTCGGGGAGTATCTTCGAGGTCAGGAGCAAACCGTAGAACTCGGCAATACCTGGGCGATGTTCTAAAGCGTGTGGCAATCAGGGAATTGGGTAGCGGTAGAACGAAAACCTAGTAGCTCCTGACTGTTTGGGGCTAAAGCGATTAGCAGTCTTTGCTAACGGATGGTAGCTACGGTTCTATCTCGTACTATCTGGTGGAAAGGTTCTGATACTGGGATTTTCACACGCCTACCAACGGCGTGTCAAATCGTCTGACTCGCTGACGGAGCGGCGACGCCTGCAACAAGGCGATATGGGAAAATTAGCCACGCGATGATAGAATCACCGTGGTTGGAGACGGCAATCTCTGAGGCTGCCCTCGCCAACTGAGAGTCGGGTACGCTGACGGACTGAAATACCCACCTACTGAATAACCACACAAGGAGGCTCCCAAGTGGCAGTCGTACAACTCGAAATAGGCAGGCGGGCACCGTATGCCGGAGGCAAGAGATTCGGCAACGTCGGCGCATATGAGCAGATCGACGGCATCGTTCACTACGCCGTTGACCCGCTCCATTCCGCAAACGACGGCATAGTTGACCTTGAACTCGCCCCGCGCGACTCCAGTGGCAAGGTCTGGTTCTCATCAGACTTCACGCTTCTGAAGCCCGAAAATATGGATAACGGCAACGGCAGTGTCCTCTACGATGTCGTCAACCGCGGTCGCAAGACGGTAATGGGCCGCTTCAATGACACTGGCAAACCAACAATGCCCTCCGACCCGCTGGACCCCGGAAACGGCTTTCTGATGCGGCACGGTTATAGCGTGCTGTTCGGCGGCTGGCAGGCCGATGTGCCTCGCGGCGTCGGACTCATTGGCTTGCAGGCTCCTGGGGCGGTGGATTCGGACGGCAGCCCCATAGCCGGCAGGATTATGTGCCAGTTCCAGGCAAATCACTTCACGCAATTCTTCCTCCTCGCCGACCGCCAGCACGCTCCGCACCCTGCAATCGACGAAAACGAGGAGGGCGCAACGCTCACAGTTCGTGACCATCCTAACAGTCCGGCAGAGCCTATCGCTCGCGACAAGTGGCGATTCATGCGCTTTGAGGACGAGTCTGTCGAGCCAGACCCCTGCCACATCTACATGGAAGAAGGCTTCGAGCCGGGGCGCGTTTACCAGCTCGTTTACACCACCAGGGGCAGCGCGATTGTCGGGCTCGGCTTCGCGGCTATGCGCGACATTGTGTCTTTCCTGAAGAAGGGCACGGCGGAGCAGGGCAACCCCTGTGCAGGCGGCATTCAGCGCGCCCATGCTTTCGGCGCATCCCAGAGCGGACGCTTCCTGCGCGAGTACATCGGTACGGGCTTGAACACCGACGAAGACGGCAATATGGCGCTTGACGGCATCATATCGCACGTTGCGGGCGGAATGCGCGGCGAATTCAACCTGCGCTTCGGCCAGCCTTCAAAAGACGTCTGCTACATCATCCCCAAGCTCTTCCCCTTCGCCGATACTGAGCAGTCCGATCCCGTTACGGGCGAGAGCGGCTCTCTCCTCGACCGCCTGCAAGAGCGCGGTCACATGCCTCGGATAATGTTCACCAACACCTCCGCCGAGTACTGGCGCGGAGATGCCGCCCTGATTCACACGAACTTCGCCGACATGAGCGACGCCCCCGAGGAGAGCGATTTCGTTCGCCGCTACCACTTCGCAGGCTCTCCGCACGGCTCCGCCAACTCATTCCCGCCGCTTGGAACGCGCGATGATGGCATACGCGGCCAGCTACCATTCAACATCATCGACTACAACCCGCTGCTTCGCGCCGCCCTCGAAAACCTCGACGAGTGGGTTCGCGGCGTCAGCCCCGCTCCCGCAAGCAGGCATCCAAGAATCTCCGACGGCTCCGCGGTCGAGTCCCACACGCTTGCCCCTAAGTTCCTGAGCATTCCGGGCGTCGCATTCCCCGAAAGGGTTACTCGTGCGATGCGCCTCGACTACGGCCCCGAAGCCAAGCAAGGACGCACGACAACACTGCCACCCGTTGCTGGTGAGGAGTTCCCCGCGCTGGTAGCCAACGTGGATGACGACTGCAACGAGATTGGAGGCATACGCCTGCCCGACCTCACAGTCCCGGTTGCCACCTACACAGGCTGGAACCTGCGCCATCCCGCCATCGGTAACCCCGGTCTCGTAATAGGAATCACAGGCGGGCTTGCCGGATGGGTGCTGCCATTCCCCGCGACACCGGCGCAGCGGGCAGCGGCGGGCGATCCCCGTGCCGCCATCAGTGACCGATACTCATCCAGGGAAGACTACATCTCACAGACGAAAGCCGCTGCGACGAAACTGGCCGGCGAAGGCTACATGCTCGAAGAGGACATTGAAGACTCCCTCCGAAAAGCGGCAGTTCGCTACGACTACTTCACCGCTAACGGTAATCGATAAGCAGTGCTCGAACTTGTAGAGCGTCACTCCACCGGCAAGGCGAGGCTGCTCCGTCTGCTAGACGAGATAGCCGAAGAATGCTGGTGCGAAAGGACGCTCTACATCACCTCCGACTCGCTGAGTGCCCGCGCTGACGACGGTCGTGTCGTCCGTCCGGATCGCCCAGACGATGAGGCCATTCGCGCCGTTTCCGGCGTAGTAGGTCAGTCTGACACTGGGATGGCGCTCTTCGTCGGGCAGGGCAGGGCGGTTGCGATCTGCCCGCCATTCCCGTTACAGGATGACGTCTCGCGCTCCGGCTTCGTCTCTTCTCCGCTGCTGCGTATGCTCGAGACGGAATACCTCGTTGGGATAGTGCTTCTGCGTCTCGGACGCTACGCCATCGGCCTCCTGCGCGGCGAACAGCTCATAGCGTCCAAGACAGCAGGGCGCTACATGAAGAACCGCCACCGCGCCGGCGGACAGTCCCAGCGACGCTTCGAGCGCAGCCGCGAGCGCCTTATCCGCGAGCTCTACGACAAGACCTGCGATATGACCCGATCCGTCTTCTCTCCATACGCAGACCGGATCGACTACGTCTTACTTGGCGGCGAAGACTCCACTCTCTCCGGCTTCACCGAGCGTTGCCGACTCATGCGTGATTTCAGCCGCAAGACGTTACAGCGCCGCCTTGCCATCGACCGCCCCGACCAGAAAACCCTCAACAACATCGCATTCGAGACATGGAAGAGCCGTGTCTATTCGTTTCAGAGTGTCCCTGAACTCGCCTGAATTCTATCCCCTTCATCCTGTGCGCCAATGTCAATCCCTTGAAATGGTATAATGCCTCAAGTCCGCGATTGTGCAACTTGCTCACTTCAGAGAGGTCCGCGATGACCACTAAAGAGACCACACTCACACAGGAAGCGTCCCAACCGGAACGCTTCCCCGAGTTTCCTCCGCGAGACGATATGCAGAATACAAACCATCTTCATCTCCGCTCGGTATTGACATCTCTGGAGATATACTTCTCGCGCCGTCCCAATACGCTGGTGCACAGTGAGATGCCGGTATCCCCCACGCTGGGAATGCAGCATGGCGTAAGAATACCGGACCTGATGGTGGTGTTAGACTGCGACATCGAGGATGCCTATCGGATAGACGGTTACGCGATAGACCGGCAGGGCAAGCCCCCCGACTTCGTGCTGGAAGTGGCGTCCAAGACGACGGGCGTAGTCGATTACACCGCCAAGCGCGCAGACTACGAACGCTTCGCAATAGGCGAGTACTGGCGCTTCGACCCAACAGGCGGGGACTATCATGATGCGTCGCTTGCCGCAGACCGATTGGTTGAAGGCGTGTATCAGCCCATCGAGATAGAAATGACGGAGGACGGCGTTCTTCGGGGATACAGCGAAGTGTTGGGACTGTATGTATGCTGGGACAGTGGCAAGCTGAGGTTCCATGACCCCGAAAGCCAAAGTTACCTTCTCACCCACCAGGAGGTGGTGGAGCGAGCCGACGAAGAAGCCGCAGCCCGCAGACAAGCCGAAGCAGAAGTCCGCAGGCTCAGGAAGCGACTGGAAGGGTTTGGCGAGACCGACTAACCGACCTACTGCGCCGTATATCCCCCGTCCACGATCAGCGGTGCGCCCGTTACGAACGCCGCCTCGTCCGACGCCAGGAACAGCGCCGCGTTTGCGATGTCGTCCGGCTGCCCCAGCCGCCCAATCGGATGCCGCTGCTTCAAAAACTCATAAGACTCCGGGACGTCGGTCAGGATACGCGTCATGTTGGTCTCCACATAGCCGGGGCAGATGCAGTTGACGCGGATGCCCTTTGGAGCGAGTTCGACGGCGAGATTGCGCGTGAATTGCAGCACCGCTCCCTTGGATGGATTGTATGGGCTAAAGCCGTTGCTCATTCCCACTGGGTAGCCCACCAGCGACATGATGGAGCCGATGTTGATGATAGAGCCGCCGCCCGCCTCTTCCATCTCGGGCACGGCATGCCACGAAACGAGGTAGGTGCCCTTCATGTTCACATCCATCACTTTGTCCCAGAGATCCTCGTGCGTCGCCCCTTCCCCCAGGTCGATGCGGCCGCTCACGCCCGCGCTATTCAGCAGCACGTCCAGCCTGCCGTAAGCGTCAATCGCGGCTTGCACCATCGCCTTCGCGTCATCGCTGCTCACCACATCTCCCCCGACCGTGGTTGCCTCGCCTCCGGCTTCCCTGATAGCCGCGACCGTCTCGACCGCTGATGCCTCGCTTATGTCAGAGCAAACGACTCGCGCGCCCTCAGCCGCAAACCTTATCGCCGAAGCCCTGCCAATGCCCGCGCCCCCGCCCGTAACCAGCGCTATTTTGCCTTCCAGTCGCATATCGAAACTCCCGCTTGTATGTCTTACCACGCTTAACTATTGTCGCAACTACTTGCCTTCGATCTCAAAATACTCGCCCGACCTGAAAACCTCCCAGGTGCCAATGCCGTACACCGCCACGCTCCCTGCGCCCAGCACCCGCCATCCGTCGCCCTCCCTGAGGCATCCGGTGGCGCCGTCAATGCCGATTACCGTAACATGCTCCGGCGTCTCCACCGCGACTTCCCTGACTGTCTGGCTTTTGCTCGCCCGCTCGTGATGCGGCAGTACCGCCACGCCCGGCACGACGCCAAGCGCGCCGAGCCACTGCCGGAACCGCATCCGCTCGCCCATCACCATCGCCCCTGCGCTCGACCCCGCGAGAATCATCCCGCGCTCCAAGCCTTCCTCCAGCCTCCGCAGCAGCAATGACCCTCGCAGCACATCAAGCAAGTGCGCCGGATTGCCGCCCGTGAGGTACACAATCTCTGCCTTCTCCACCTGTGCGGTCAGATCATCGTCATTGGCGTCCTCACGACTCACCACCATCAGAGGCAACGCGTCCGCTCCAAGCGTCTCGAACTGATGCACCCCGTGCCTTGCCGCCAGTTCCGGCCGCTCCATCGCGGCGGCAGTGGGCACGATTAGCACTCTGGGACTGACTAAACCCGTCGCCTTTATCAGCTCATTGTCCATTTGCCGGCAGCTTGGCAGAAACTCGTCCCCGCCCACCAGCGCAATCTTTCCCGCCATCTACCTTGCCTCCTCCGGCTCAGCGAACGTTAACACTGTTGCCGGGTTGTTCACCAGAATGTCGTCTATCGCGCTCTCGCTGAATCCACGTGCTCTCATTCGCGGCACGATCCGCCCCGGAATATAGGCATATCCATGCCCGCCATACCGCTCCAGGCGGTTCTTCGTGCATATATCATGCGCCACCAGAATCTTATTCTCATATCCCTGCCCGGCGATCCGCGCGATGTCGTCCATCCGTCTGGCATCCCCCGGCATGTCGATCGCCGGATTCGCGCCATAGTGCGACTCCTCTGTGCCGAACAGGTCCCATTCCATATAGCAACCGCTCTCCGCAATTTGCCTCAGCGTGTCGTGAAGGAACACCGTGCGGTCAAGGTGCCCGATGATAGTGCGTTCCAGGTCCGCCCCTGCCTCGCGCAGCACTTCGATGATCTCCAGCGGCGCCGTCTCATCCCTGCCCGGATGAATCAGTATCGGCGCGCCCGTAATCCGCTGCGCCCTGGCCGATGCTCTCAGCGCCTTGCGCTCGTTAGCCATAAGCGGCCAGGAGCACCCCACTTCGCCTATTACCCCGGACCTGTGCGTCGTGCCGTCCACTCCCTCGGTGACGTCGCTTACGATCTGCCTGACCAGGTCATCCTCGCTCAGATCGTCCATACCCACCGGGTGTGCGGCATCAACATAGTACGACGCGCCCATAATGACGTTCACGCCAGTCGCCCTCGATATGCGCGCCAGCCCCTCCGCATCCCGCTTGATCCCGATGCTCGTCGCGTCCACTAGCGTCCCACCACCGTACTGCTTATAGAGATTCGCCTCGTCAATCGCAGTATCCACGTCCGTCAGCTGCACGTTGTCGAGGTTCCGTGAGCCCCAGTGGCGGATGCGCCCAGCGGTTTCCAGCGACACAGGCTGGTAGTAGAAACCTTTCGCGCCCGCCTGCTCCGGCGCCGAGAAAAGCGGCGACATATCTATCAGCAAGTGCTCGTGCGTCAGCGTGACGCCAAGCTCGCCAGGTGCTATGGGTCCAAGCACCGTCTGCGCCAGGCCCGCAATGTTGAACTCCGCCATCTGAATATCCTCCGCCGCGTCCTAGTATCGTGGGTCCCGCCACTCGAACGCCAGCATCGCGTACCGCACGAACACGGCTCCGCCGGGACGGGCAACCGGCCCATTGATGGCAAGCAGCGCAATCGTATGCTTGTCCCCAGGCTGCGGGTCTGCGCTCACCGTAACGCGCTGCGGGATGTTGAAGCCCTGCACCGCGCCCTGTGCCAGGTCTATCTCGCCGTCAACCCACACCTCGCCGTAGTCGTCGATGCACGTCTCCAGCAGGCACCTCGTTCCGCGAACATCGTGCCCGCCCACGGTCTCCGGTATCGTGATCTCGATCCGATACCAGATGAACGAAAGCCCCTGCGTCCGCCACTCCGCAAGGTCGCTGCACAGCTCCCAACTGGAGTCATCATAGTCGGGCAGGCGTGCGGGACTGCCCTCGCTCAGCGCAACCAGCCCTTGGTTGGTCTCGCCGGGGACAAGACCCACGGCATACTTCCACTGGCCGGATACGGCGTTCAAATCATCCGCGTTCTGCAGGTCTAAAGAAGCTCTGGGCATAATCACGCCTCCTTACGATCAGTCACTTTCGCCCAACTATATTCTATCCCGCCTATCCTGTACATCCATGTTAATATGTGCCTACTTCCGAATCGAGGTGCCATTTATGCCAGCAACAGCGGACGTAGTAATAATAGGCGGCGGAGTCATGGGATGCAGCATCCTGTACAACCTCGCCGAACTGGGTGTAACGAACACTCTCCTGCTGGAGCGCGACGTGCTCGCTTCCGGTTCCACAAGCAAGTCGCAGGCTATCCTGCGCATGCACTACTCGAATGAAGTCACCTCCAACCTCGCATGGAAAAGCCTCGAAATCTTCAGGAATTTCGAGGAACTCACAGGCACGCCCTCCGGATACACAAAAACCGGCTACTTCCTCATCGTGGGCAGCGAGGACAGGCAGGCGATGTACGAGAATGTCGCAATGCACCAGCGCCTCGGCATAGCCAGCGAAATCGTGTCGATAGAGGACATGCGGGAACTGGCGCCGATGCTCGCAGTAAAAGGCGACGAGTCCTTCGCCTACGAGTCCGAGTCAGGTTATGCGGACCCTTACTCGGTTACTCTCGGCTTCGCCAATCGTGCGCGCGATATGGGCGCGCGAGTTCAGGACGGAACTACAGTAACAGGCATTGAAGTCGAAGGCGGGAAGGTAACCGCCGTCCTGACCGCCGATGATCGCACCGAGACTGACATCGCGGTTGTCGCGGCAGGCCCATGGAGCGACCGCCTTCTGAGCGGCGTCGGCGTTGACGTGCCGATCCGTCCTCTGCGCCATCAGGTCGTAGTGCTGCGGCGCTCACCCGGTCCCGAATCCGACCATCCCGTCGTCGCCGACAACCTCAACGGCTTCTCGGCGCGACCCGACATCGGTGGCCTCACCATGATTGGCGCAGGCGAGGACGAGTTCGTGGACGCCGACACCTTCAATCAGGGCGTTGACATGGATGTCGTTCAGCCGGCATTCGAGGGAATCGTCAAGCGAATACCCGCTATGTCGCGCGCCGTCTTCCGTGGCGGATGGTCGGGCGCGTTCACGGTAACACCCGACTGGCATCCCGTACTCGATCGCATCGAAGGCATCGAAGGCCTCTACTGCGCCGTAGGCTTCAGCGGGCACGGCTTCAAGGAATCCCCGATGATAGGCAAGGCAATGGCGGAACTGATTGCAAAGGGCGGCGCGGAGTGCGTGGACATCTCGATGCTCAATCTGAAGCGCTTCGAGACAGGCGAGCTATTGCGCTCCCGCTACGCCATGCAGGTCCTTGCATAGCCTATCCTTTCAATCCTGTTAGTTCCCGTTATCGCTTCCACCCTCAATCGCCGCAATCTGCTCCTCGACATTGCCAAGCATTATGTAGTCTTCCTGCACAATGCAGTAGCAGCGCTGCACATAGAGCATCGTCAATCTCCGAGCATCCTCGCTCCCCTGCTTGATGCCCTCTACGATGCGGTCGGTTCTGTGGTCGAAGTCAAAGTGACGGGATAGCATAGCGATGTCGGCTTCCGCCTCCTTCATCAGCGCCTCCTCGTTGCTATCCACCGCAAACCGCAATTTCCCCACCAGCGTCGTCAACTCGCTCAACTTGTCGCCGTCGCTCATCAGGCCGTACATCACTTCGTTGATGCCAACGCTGCCACCCTCAAGTGCTTCTTCGCTTGAAGCGGCGTCAACCGCCGCAGGCTGACCGGCGACCCCGTTGTATATCTCGGTGTATTGTTGTACGGCTTCACCCGCGGCCATCATCATGGATGGCAAGTCAGAGGTGTTGAATGTGCCCGCGAACAACACGTCGTCATCCCGCATCTCCGCAAGTTTCTGTAACTGCTCGAAGCTGTCCAGCTGCTCCGGGGCGGGCGGAAATGCAAACGCCGACAGGTCCTGCATGCTCGCATCCGGTATCTGGCTCATCAGGAACGGCGGCACATACTTGGTCACGTCAACCGTTATCGGCAGGATCACCAGGTAGCTCGCCCACACCTCATTGGCATCCATCGAACTTCTGAAATAGACGAAAGCGTGTCCCTTAGGCGCGTCCTCGCTACCCTTCTCGAAAATAATGTCCATCTCTTCCTCGGCTGGTTAGTCTGTGAGTATTCGTAATCCAATTATACGCCAAATGTACTCAGGATTAGCCGTATTCGACAACCTGTTAATCGGAGGCGGCTACTTGCTATAATTGGCGCATCCGTCAATTTGCAGAAGAGGAAGAAAATTGCTGATCATAAATCCTGACACCTACCGCACATTCATACGTCCCCTGCTATTTCGACTGTCCCCCGAAGCAGCGCAGTCAGTGGCGCACATCGCTCTGAAGCAGCCTCAGATATGGCGCGCCGCTTCGCCCTTGCTGCAAGTGGAAAACTCGCGCCTCGAAGTGGGCTTGGCAGGGATGAGGCTGTCGAATCCCGTCGGCCTCGCCGCCGGCTACGACAAGGACTTCGAGTCCATACCTTCGCTGTCATCTTTGGGATTCGGCTATCTCACCTGCGGCACGGTCACCGAATTGCCTCGAACGGGAAACCCTGCGCCCCGCATCCTTCGCTATGAGAGTGACGAAGCGCTGGTAAACTCGCTCGGCTTCCCCAGCAAAGGTGTGGAACACGCTGCTCTTCAGCTCGAGCAGGCACAGCCTCGATTGGATGGCGTGCCCGTTGTGGCAAGCGTTTCAGGAGTTGCGGCAGACGAAATAGTGCGCTGCCATCGTCGCCTGGAGCCGCTTGTGTCTGCGGTCGAGGTCAATATCAGCTCGCCCAACACCCTGGGTCTGCGAATCTTCCAGCAGCCGGAACCGCTCAGGCAGCTCCTTGCGAGTATCAACGAAACCAGGAACAGACCTCTGTTCATAAAGCTGCCCCCGTACCTCGTAACGCCTTCGATTGGCAGCGAGCAAAAAGATATGGTGCTCAGACTTGTAGATGTCTGTGTAAAGCAGGGCGTTGAGGCAGTGACAATCTCCAACACCTGGCCTGCACGCGACTCCCGCCTTGCCGTCGGAGCGGGCGGACTGAGCGGCAAGCCGGTCTTCTCCGACATGCTGCAGATGGTCGCCGACATCAGGGCGGAAGCAGGCACCGGACTGGCAATCAACGCATGCGGCGGTATTTTCACCGGCGAAGACGCCCTGGCAGCAATTCAGGCGGGTGCCACCACCGTCCAGATACTCACCAGCCTCATTTACAGGGGCCCCGGCATCGTCCGCCGCATCAACGAGCAGATGCTCTCACTCATGGATCAGGAACACATGCCCGCGCTGACCTACTAACTCCCCATAGTCGAATCGACGACAAAAGAGAGCGGGCGCCAGGATTGATGAATCCGGCGCCCGCCGCTCCTTCTACTCATCAGCTTTCCGATTATTCTCTTCTAGCCACCCGCTCTCTCATCACTCTTGGTCTTCCTCTTCTTCCTCATCGTCCAGTCCGACTTCGAAGATGCCCCAGCAGACGATTTTGCCGTCTTCTTCCCGGATTGCGCAGCTTCCGTGCTCCCCACTGCTCACTGACTCGAACTCACCCTCTGGAGGAGTCGTCTTGCCATATTCTGGGTCCCCGAAGCAGTAGATTGTCCCGGTTACGTGCAGCGCGCAGGCGTGGTTCGAGCCGTAGCTCACGTCGATGAAGCCGTCTGCGGGTATTGCGATTGGCACCGGCACCGGCTCCGGCGGCTCGGTGGGTTCATGACCCTCGGCTACTTCCATTGCGATACTCACCGTGAACTCGCCGGTTGTCTCAGGATCGTAAGTTGTCGCCTCGACTGTGTATCTGCCCGCATCCAGGCTCTCAAACACTAACTGCGAGTGTAAATCGTCCCGCGTATTAATGTCGTCATTGAACGCCACTACATCTCCGTCAGGTCCCCAGTCTTCCAATAAGTACAGGAATGTGTCTTCCACATCGGATGACCTCAGGGTGATTGTGACTGCTCGGTCAGCCGTGGTCTCGAAGGTATAGAGGCGGGTATAGAAGTCGCCCCGTTGTCGCGGCGATGTCGGAGTCTGCCTTGATATGCAGTCGTCGTCCCAGCTACCTTCGATTTCCACCTCTCCCGACGAGCCGTTTTCAGGGATCTCGATCCTGGTCTGGCAGTCGGTGGTCGCAGGCAATTCGGGAGGTGACACGTCCGACGGCGGAAGCGCCGCAATGCCGTGACCCCATGTGTTGTCCTCTCCCGGCTCTCCGCGGTCGAGGGCATTCCGCTCCAGGTAGTTCGCCACATCCACGGCTCCCATGTTCGGGAAGTTCTGTACGACCAGAGCAGCCAACCCCGCGACGTGAGGCGATGCCTGGCTTGTTCCGTAGAATGGCCGCTCGTAAGCCACTGATTGCGTGCCATCAACTCCAACTATGTCGGGCTTGATCCTTCCGTCGAGCGTTGGTCCCCTGCTGCTGAAGAACTCGATCTCATCGGTATTCGTCCACCGGGTGGCTCCTACGGCAAGCATCTCCGGATTTGCGCTGCCTGCCGGGTCTGTGATTTCATAACCGTCCACATAATATCCTAGCAGTTGCCCCGTGAATGCCATGACCTGTATCCAGGCAGGATCATCGCCGTAGAACTTACTTACCTCCAGACAGTATTCTCCCTTGACCTCAGCTTCGAATAGGAAAGCCTCAAAGGGACGAGGATATCGCCACTGATAATTGTCGCTCCTTGCCACTATCTGTGATGTCTCCTTGTGGACGAGTAACAGGTCCAAGTCTAAAAATCGTGCTCGAAGCCAGACGTCATCCCACCGAAGCTGTGCAATAAAGACCTCCTCCGCTTCCAGGAATACCTCATTGCATTCGTCCTCGCCTTCAAAGTTGTGAACATCATTGCCGTCGGGATCGTTGAAGGCTCCGATCCAGTTGCTTCCCCCCTCATTTCCGGCTGCGTTCACCCATAGAATGCCATTCTCCGCCGCATAGTCCGCGGTATTCAATGAGCTATTCTCCAGAGGCGAGGTCCCATCGCCTGGACCGCTCCACGTCCAGCCGGCAGACATATTGATTACATCCACGTCATGAGACGCCATCCACTCCACAGCTTTTCTCATGTCCCCGGACGTAGTCAGATTGGCTATGTAGTATGTTGCGTTCGGCGCTATGTCGTACAGCGTTTCGACAACTGCGGTGCCGTGGATTGAGTCGATTTCGCAATGACGCAGTTCCTCGGTAGGATTGCCCAGCTCGTTGAAACACAGGGCATGCACGTTCGCTGCCGACGGCACCTCCACCCCCATGAGTTCCTGAAATCCCAGGTATCCGACGTCAAGCACTCCGATCTTCACACCCTCGCCTTTTAGCCCCGCAAGTTGCCAGACATCCGCTCCGTGGATCGAAACTCCGGGTCCCACGAAGCCCTCCTGTAGAGGCTGCGGAGGTATGATGGTGGAAACTGTGATAACGCCCTCCTGCTGAGACAGGCTGCCTAGCAGGGTAACCGGCACGTAAGCCTCGATATATTCCTGACCCACATTGCCCGGAGAAACTCCATTGTCTTCGAGATACTGCTGCACGGTATCGGCGTATCCCGCTTCTATGTAAATCGTCACCGCAACCGACTCATCATCGCTGATAGGAGCCGATGAAGCCGCCGCCTCCGCGCTCACCACTCCGTCTTCCACCTGCTGAACCAGATCGTTGAGCATGGAGTCCATGTTTCCATACTTGGCAGGGTAGTCCTTCTCTTGTGGATCCCGAACTTCATCCGGAGCCGAACCGTCGTCCACAGGCGTGGCTGTTGGTTCCGGCGTCGGCGTATCTCCGGTCTGCGCCGAGACCCTGGTCCCATCTGTGCCCGTGAGCATCACAAGCAACAACGCTGCCGACACCGCGACAGCGAAGACCATGACTGCGATCCGTTTCCATCCACTCTGCGCCCTGAGTTTTCCCATGGTACTTATCTCCCACCAACTTATAGCGATCTACCCACACAAGAAAGCAGTTTATCAATGTCACCGTTTAGTCATCAACCATTTGCCGGAAGCGCCAGTTTCGAGACAAAAGCCGTATCTCAGCCGCATCGGCACTAGCAAGAATAAATCACGGAAAGTCACGGATATTCCGCCTTATACACACCCAGAGTTTCGCTATCGAGGCTAGGGTCGAGGGTTATGAAATGCAAATGCAATGAGAGTTGGACAAAGAGCGCTATATTTCCCGTATCAGTAACTCTTCGACTTCTCGTCGGTACGGCATCGCGCCCTGAGCGCCCGCCTTCGTGACTGCAAGCGCACCCGCCGCCGCGCCGAACCTGAGCGCCTCGACAAATCTCTTTCCCTCGCAGAGCGCGACCGTAAGCCCCGCTGCGAATGCATCTCCTGCCGCCACGCTGTCCACCGCCTCCACACTCATAGGTGGAACGTAGTGCTGCTCGCTTCGTGTCGCTCCAAATACCCCTTGGTAACCCATCTTCACGATCGCCGCGCCTGCGCCCCTTGCCAGTAGGGCTTCAGCCGCCGCCTGCGCGCTGCTCACATCCGTAACGCGGATACCCGTCAGCTCAGCCGCTTCCGTTTCGTTAGGCGTCAGATAGTCTGCGAGGCTATATCCCTCTTCAGGCATTTCAGCGGCTGGAGCCGGGTCCCACACCACTCGCACTCCCAGGCTCCGGGCGTGCCTTGCCGCCGCAAGCGAAACCTGGGGAGGCGTCTCCAGTTGAAGCATCAGCGCATCGGCCCCATCCATCGCTCGCTTCGCCGCCTCCAGTTGCGACTCGTCGCTCGCCCGGTTCGCCCCGTACACCTCCGCTATCATGTTCTGACCTTCGCCGTCCACCATGATGACCGCGACGCCTGTGCTGTTCGATGGGTCAAGCGCCACGCCACCCATATCCACGCCTGCCGACCGCATGTTGTCCAGCAGCGTGCGCCCAAAGTCGTCGTCACCAACCCTGCCGACCATGTGCGCCTGTGCCCCCAGCCGTGAGGCAGCCAGCGCCTGGTTCGCCCCCTTGCCGCCTCCTGCCATGAAGAACCCGTCTCCATGCACAGTCTCACCCGGTTCAGGCATCCTCTCAACGGTAGCAACCACATCCATATTGACGCCGCCCAGCACAACAATCTTGGGTCGCCCGCTGTTATCCCGTGTCGCCATCCTCGTTATCCGATCAGACCTTCGCCGAGCAGTTCCTCCAGGACCTGCGCCACACCGTGCTCCTCGAACGGCGGCGCAATCCTGTCCGCTGCTGCAAGCGCCTCCGGCACGGCATCGCCCACCGCAATGCCCAGACTCGCCCAGTCCAGCATCTGCACATCGTTATACCCGTTGCCGAATGCCACTGTCTCCGAGCGCTGGATGCCAAAGTAATCGCACATCCACGCCAGCGCGTCCTCTTTGCCGCCATTCGGGTGCAGTATCTCGCAGAAGTATGGCAGCGAGCGCATCACCAGCATCTGCTCTGATAGAAGCGGCTTGGCTCTGCGCTCCAGTCTCTCAATGGCGTCATGGTCTTCCATTCCCACCGCCACGATCCGCGTTAAGCCCTCGTCAGCGACATCGCGCAGGTTGTCCACAAGTTCCACCGCTATGTCGGTGCGCCGCCCATAGCCCGCAGCCCACTCGGTCATGTCGTCCACATACAGGCGGCCGGGGCAGTAAGCCACAACCTGCAACTCGTCAGAATCGATATGCGCCTCCAGTGCGTCGAGCGCCGACAGCGCCAGGCTGTTCGTCAGCGGACAATGCCGCAGCACTTCTTCGCTCACCGGATTCGCTATGTACGCCCCCTGTGACGAGGCGATAGGCACATTGATGCCGAGCACCGCGCAGTTGACGGTCGCCGACCTGAACGCCCGCCCCGTTGCAAGCGTTACAATAGCCCCCGCATCACGAGCCGTATCCACCGCCCTGCGCGTTCTCTCCGCAATCGGACTGTCGGCGCTCCGTATAGTGCCGTCAACATCCAGCGCTATCAGCTTGTATCCCATTTCACCGCTTCATTTCGTGCTAAAATTGACTGCAATCCTGACCCGAGCAATATCAGTCGAGGCTGCCCATACATGAACCTTCCAAAGCGCATACCCCCTCGCCTCATTCTGTGGCTCATTCTACTTCCCATCGTCATCTACATCTTCCTCACTGCCCTTCGGAGCGGCAATTGATGCAATCCACAGGAATGTGTTGACACTTCACAATTACAAACCGTCATTCCTGCGAGGCAGGAATCCAGTGCCTACGAACGGCGACAATGAGACAAGAATGGCTACATTGTAAGACTCGAGGTTCCCGGTTTCGCGGGAGTGACGCAAGTGTCAACAGAACCTAACCACTTATCTCCACTATCATCTCGATCTCCACCGGAATATCGTTTGGCAGTGAAGCCATGCCAACGGCGGACCTCGCATGGCGACCCTTCTCGCCAAATACCTCCACCAGCAGATCGGAGCAGCCGTTGGCTACCTGTGGCTGCTGGTTGAACTCGGGTGTGCAGTTGACCATAGACAGCAATTTCACGATTCGCTCCACTCTGTCCAGGTCGCCCAGCGAACTCTTCAATCTTGACAAAAGGTTTATGCCTACAAGCCGCGCTGCCTCGTATCCCTCATCGAGCGTCAGGTCTCTGCCCACCTTACCGCTGGGTGTGCTGCCGTCCTCTCGCGCGGCAGGCCCCAGCCCCGCCACGAACAGCAGGTTGCCCGTCTGCACTGTGGGCACGTAGTTGGCAATCGGTTGGGGACTTTCAGGAAGTGTAATACCCAGTGCATTAATTCGGTTCTCTATATCGCTCATTGCGCCAAGCCTCCTCTAAGGTTGCAGTCAGCATTCTATCGGATTGCAGTGCACATTTGCCACAAACCCGCAATGCTGGGCTTCTCAGGACTAGAGTCGTATCGCACGCTTCAAACCCTCTATGGAGAATCGAGCGGTCAATCTGGCGACCCACGGCAAAAGAGAGCTAATGGCTCCGTATATTTATTGAGCCTCAATATCATTATTGTTGAATGTTGGAAGCTCTTCCATAAAGAGATAACTAATGCTTGACAGCGAGATAAAAGCCTGATTTAATGTCACCTAATTGAGATTGAGGCGCGATAAGCTTCGGGGAAGATTGAGACTGAGTATCATGACAACAGTCCTGACGTCCAGGCCGGATATAATGGCAATCCTTGAAGACAGGGGCTATCGCTCAACGGTGCCGAGGCGTGCCATAGTTCGCGTGATCGAAGAGATGCACGAGGGCTTCACCGCCGAGGACATCGTCAAGAGGCTTCCGACTGTTGGGAGAGCAACAGTCTTTCGGACCCTGAAGCTCTTTCTGGAAACCGGCATTATATGCAGACTCAACCTGCTCGACGGCGCACCCAGATATATGCTCTCCCGGGTCGAGCACCATCACCACACTGTCTGCGTAAGTTGTGGCAAGGTAGGTGAATTTCGCGCCGCCACTGTTGAACGGCTCATGAGAATAATTGGCGACGACCTTTCTGGAGAGATAGTTGGCCACAGGATAGAATTCTATGTGGTCTGCGACCAGTGCGGAGAAAACGGCGCAATGTCAACGGATGAGTTTCCCAGCGGCTTCCATAGTCATTCTTAAATGAGACTGAATATCGTAAATCAGCCCCTACATCTGATCTGCTCACCGTTTCCTTGAACCGAGAATGCTTTTCTCAATAGCAACAACATGTGTGAACTGAAACCTGAGATTAAGTATCAAAAATAGGTGAATTCATGAAGCGTCTTGTCTTTTTACTCTTAGCGATGCTGGCAGTCATAGCATGCTCCGACGATTCGGCCGCTCCATCTGAGCCCCCAGCAAGTGCCCCGCAATCCCCGCCGGCTGCGGCCCCCGCTGCGCCGGCAGCTCCTCCTGCTGCGCCAACTGCGGCCTCTGCCGCGCCGACAGCTGCTCCTGCGGCGGCACCGACCTCGCCTCCGACCGCGGCAACTCAACCTGAGATAGAACCGGTTGACGTCGTAACGACAACCAACATAGTTGCGGACTGGGTCCGAATTATAGGGGGCGACCGGGTAAATATCGTCAGCCTCCTTCCGGCAGGCGCAGACCCCCACGCCTACCAGCCCGGAGCGCAGGATGTAGTCGCAATTGCTGACGCCGATATTGTCCTCAGCGTCGGGTTGGGGCTTGAGGAGTCCTGGCTCCACGAGCTAATGGAGAATGCCGCGCGTGACGAGTCTGCCATCGTCGAAGTGGCAGAAATCGTTGACCCCATTGAGTTCGGCGAGACCCACGCCGAGGATGTCGAAATCCTCGAAGAGATTAGTCACGTCGTTCATGAGGTCGAAGAAGGCGAGATCAGCGCTGAGGAAGGCCTGGCGGAAATCAGGGAAGCAATCGAAGCTGCGGAGGCAATGGCCGAAGCGGAAGAGGAAGAAGGCCATCACGGTGAGGATGAGGAGGATGACGAAGAAGAAGACGATCACGCCGAAGGGGACGAGGAAGACGAAGGCGGAATGCACCTCGACGAAATGGTGATGGAAATAATCGCCCAGGCAGAGGCCGGTCAGTTCGACGCCGAAGAAGCCATTGAAGAAATCGAGCACCTGACCGAAGAAGGAGAGGAAGAGCACGAAGGGCACGGGCACGGCGTACACGACCCGCACTTCTGGTTCGATCCCATTCGCGTAAAGCTGGTCGTCAATGACATAGCCGCCCGCCTGTCCGTGATCGACCCGGATGGCAGGGATGCTTTCACCGCAAATGCGGCAGCATTCAATGCGGAACTCGATGAACTGCATGCCTGGACTCAGGAACAGGTCGCAGTCGTGCCGGACGAACGCAGGTACCTCGTAACTTCACATGATAGTTTCGGCTATTTTGCCGAAATGTACGGCTTCGAAATCGTAGGCGTCATCCTTTCGACTACCACCGAGGTCGATCCGTCTCCGGCCGACCTGGCAGAACTTACCCACGAGGTTGAAGAATACGGCGTGCCGGCGATATTCGGTGAAACTACCGTTAGCGAACGGCTCGCTCAATCCATCGCGGATGAGGCTGGAGTCGAGCTTGTCCGCCTGTACTCCGGTTCGCTCGGCGCCGAGGGCAGCGGAGCGGAAACCTATATCGGTATGGTACGCACCAATGTCGAGCGTATTGTCGGCGCGTTGAAGTGACTTCACCAATTATTCGCATAGGCCGCTTGCCGTATTCCCTCCTCGGCGACGGCCTATACCTCCTCATTCAAAAGGGGCTGTGCGAAATGAGAAACAATCTGGTGCAGGACAGGGTAGAGTCGAAAGGCGAAGTGGACGTCACGCTTGCCGAAGCTGGCATATCCGTATCTAATGTCACCGTCTTTCGCGGTGGCCATAAGGCGCTGTCCGACATAACCTTCTCCGTTGGTGCCGGAACGCTGATGGGCGTCCTAGGACCGAACGGCGCGGGCAAAAGCTCGCTATTCGGCGCAATCGCGGGCACGCTGCCCGTGTCCGAGGGAAATGTGACTCTGCACGGCCTGGCGGCGCTTGACAGTGGTCTCGCCTATGTCCCCCAGCGAGACAGCATCAACTGGGTCTTTCCCGCGACGGTCGTCGATGTCGTGATGATGGGGCGGGGCTGGAACATCGGCTGGTTGCGTCAGCCCGCCACGGAAGACAAGAATATGGTCCAACACTGCCTTGAGCGCGTAAACCTGTGGGAACACCGCAACGATCTCGTTACCGAACTCTCCGGCGGTCAGCGCCAGCGAGTGTTCATTGCGCGCGCTCTGGCGCAGGAAGCGACCGTTATCCTGCTCGACGAAGCCTTCAGCGGCGTGGACGTCGGCGCGCAGGAGGGCATCGTCGAAGTGCTGCGCTCCCTCCGCGACGAAGGCAAGATAGTCCTGTTGGCAACGCACGACCTCACCAACCTTGCCAAGCGCTTCGATAGCGTCCTGTGCATCAACCACCACGTCTGTGCCTACGGACCGCCCGACGAAGCCTTCACACCCGAAGTTCTCGAAGAACTCTACGGTTCGCACGGTATCGAATTCGCTCCCGACCACTTCATGCATCGCCACCACGCGTGATGAGGCCCGCGTGATGATTGATAATTGTGCATCCTGCTTCGACCGCTCCGATACTCTTTGAGATTGGGAGGATGTGATTTTGACACGGAAGATCAACTTTTCGATACTTGCCATCTTCATCGTGCCTGCCATAGTTCTGATATTGGGACTGGTCTTCGGCGTCATTCGGACGGGCGTGGAAGCAACGCCGGACACAGGCGCAACTGCAACAGCCGTCCTGATGTCCTCCACCGGTGAATCTATCGGCACGGTCAGTTTCAGGCAGGGCCCCGTCGGTGTTCTCGTCGCTGTCGAGGCGAATGGCTTGGCTCCCGGAGGACATGCCTTCATAATCCACTCAGTCGGCTCGTGCTCGCCCGACTTTACCGCCGCAGGCGACCACTTCGACCCGGAAGACTCTGGCCACGGCTTCATTCACTCCAGCTGGAAGCGCGGCGAGCCGCTCGGCGCCCACGGCGGTGACCTGCCCAATATCTACGCCGCCGCGGACGGCTCGGCGCGCGCCGATTTCTTTACGCCTGGCATATCACTCGATATGGACGCCTCGCATACCCTGTTCGACGCCGACGGTTCTGCGGTCGTCATCCATGAGAAGCCGGACGCCTATGAGCAGGAGGAGTCCGACACCGGAGCGCGCATTGCCTGCGGCGTAATCCGGACCGAGTAATCCATACTGCCGAGAAACATCTAGCACGGAGCAACTCATGATCGACTACTTGATTAGCCCCTTCCAGTACGGATTTATGGTGCGAGCACTCATCGTATCGGTGCTTGTGGGCATAATGTGCCCCGTCATAGGCGCTTATGTAATCACTCGCGGCCGCGCTTTCATGGGGGACGCCCTCGCGCACTCCGTTATCCCAGGAATGGTCGTCGCTGTCCTTCTCAACATTAGCCCCTTCTTCGCTGCGGTTCCCACCGGGATCGTCATCGCGCTGCTCATGGGCACCGTCAGCAGGCGAACCGGCATCAGCGAGGACACTTCCATCGGCATTGTCTTCGCCGGAATGTTCGCTCTCGGACTGGTCATGCTCTCCGTGGTGCCCAACGTCAACGTGAACATCGAAGACCTCCTTCTCGGACAGGTCCTCGGCGTCACCCAGACCGATGTCTACGTCTCCCTTGCATTGACAGCCCTCGTTCTGCTGGGTCTCTACACCTTTCACCGTCAGCTCGTCTATACCACATTCGACCAGATTGGCGCATCGGTCGTTGGCATCAAGACCAGCATCATTGAGTACATTCTGCTCGCCCTTCTCGCACTGGTCATCGTCATCGGCATTCAGGCCGCCGGCATCGTCCTCGTTATGGCAATGCTCATAACACCCGCCGCAACCGCCTACCTTCTGGCAAGGCGCTTCGTCGGAATGATGATCATTGGGGCGCTCGTGGGCGCAACCTCCGCTGTTATCGGACTCTACCTCTCCTTTCACGCCGATCTCCCCTCCGGTCCCGCGATGGCGCTGTTCGCGACGCTCATGTTCGCTGTTGCCGCTGTCGTCAAGGGCGCTTGGCTCGTGCGAAGCGAGGCATAACACGAAGGATTGAAATTGGCAGCAATCACCACAGAATCCGGCGTCCGGTACGAGCCGGACGAAAACCCCCCGCTCCTTGTAGCCATCGGCACGGGCATTCAGGCAGCCCTTGTCAGCCTTGGTGGAATAGTCATCGGAGCCGTTATAGTATTTCGCATCGCCGGTCAGCCTGAGAGCTACATCCCCTGGGCAATCTTCGCCGCGCTCATAGTAAGTGGCATCTCCACCTTCTTGCAGGCAGTCCGATTCTGGCGCATCGGCGCTGGGCATGTCCTCGTCATGGGAACGTCCGGCGCCTTCATCGCCGTCTGCGTAACCGCCCTCGTCGAAGGAGGCCCCGCGACAATGGCAAGCCTCATCGTCATATCGTCGCTATTCCAGTTCCTGCTGGCATCGCGTCTTTCGCTGCTCCGCCGCATCTTCACCCCTGTCGTATCCGGCACCGTCATCATGCTCATCGCCGTCGCGGTCATGCCCATCATCTTCGACACACTGAAAGACGTCCCCGATGGCATATCTCCGGTAGCCGCCCCCTTAGCTGCGCTTTCGACCCTCGCCGTCATCGCCCTGCTCGTTATGCGAGCGCCCCCAACGTGGCGGCTCTGGTCCCCCATCATCGGCATCGTCGTTGGCTGTGCCGTGGCAGCGCCCTTCGGCCTCTACGACATCCAGGCGGTTCTCGGTTCCCCTTGGGTAGGCATCCCTCTTGGCTCCTGGCCTGGCCTCGAGCTGACACCCGGCGTAGAGTTCTGGGCGCTTCTTCCTGCCTTTGTTGTCGTAACGCTCGTCGGCGCAATCGAAACTGTCGGCGATGGTGTGGCAATCCAGCAGGTTTCCCGCCGCAATCGCCGCGCCACCGACTTTCGGATAGTGCAGGGCGCGCTCAACGCCGACGGCGTGGGCAACCTCCTCTCCGGGCTGCTCGGCACGCTCCCCAACACCACCTACTCGTCTAGCGTATCGCTTGCTGAGGTAACCGGAATCGCGTCGCGCAGGGTTGGCGTCGTCATCGGCATAATTTTCGCCGTTCTAGCCTTTTTCCCGAAGGCAACTGCACTGCTCATTGCCATCCCCGCGCCCGTTGCAGCCGCCTACATCACCGTCCTGCTCGCCCTGCTGTTCGTGCAGGGCATGAGAATGATCATTCAGGACGGCGTGGATCACCGCAAGGCAATCGTCGTCGGCGTGGCATTCTGGCTCGGCGTCGGCTTTCAGGGCGGGGTCATTTTCTCGGACATGCTTCAGGGCTTCTGGGGTGTGCTTCTTGGCAACGGCATGACCGCCGGAGCAATTGTCGCGATCATTATGATGCTGTTCATGGACGTGACTAGCCCTCGCCGCCGTCGTCTTGCCACCGAACTAAGCCAGGACTCCCTGCCCGAAGTCGATGCGTTCCTGCGCGAATTCGCATCAAGCGGTCATTGGGACTCCGATTCCACCGAGCGGCTTGCGGCGGCAGGCGAAGAAGCCCTCGCAGTGTTGCTGCAGGAGGTGAATGCCACAGAATCCGGCGAACCGCGCCGCCTGACCGTTTCAGCCCGCGCGCACGAACAAGCAGCTGAACTGGAATTCGTAACCGCGCTGGAAGGTGAGAACATGGAAGACCATCTCGCCTACCTCAGCCAACTGCCCCCGGTGCCCGACGAGCATCAGGTTTCATACCGCCTGCTTTGGCATTACGCATCCTCCGTTCGACACCAGAAGTATCACGGCATAGACATCATCACGATCCAGGTCGACCGTACCCGGTAGCCGGACTTACCGCCCGATCCCCAGTGGCACAACCGGCAGATCAATCACCTCGTACTCATCCTCACCCTCGATCACCCTGAGATGTGTGTCAATTGGCACGTCTCTGAAGACCTGCCGGATTTCACTCGCAGGCCAGTGCACTTCCAGCGATTCGATCTTCTGTGCCTTCCCCAGCCCGATCTCCTGCGTCAGCGTCGAGCCGCCGAAACTGCTTCCGTTGCTCACGGTGGAATACACGCTCCGCCTGTTGCCGTCACTCGCCATCACCGTGACCTTCACTCGCGCCCCGATCGCCGCTCGGTTCGATTGTGTCCCGACTAGCTTGACCGACAGCCATCGGTTTCCGTGTCCGGGGTTCTTGTAGAGCGCGTTCACGAACCCGTCACCGGGGAAGAAGCCCCCCACCTGCACGAAAAGCTCCTGATCGCCGTCCCTGTCCAGGTCTCCGAACGACGCCCCGTGCCCCTTCTGCAAGTGTCCGAACCCGCCCGAAAAAGTAACGTCCTGGAAACCCTTGCCCGAATCGTTCCTGTACATTACGTTTGGCGCAAGTGCATCGTAAGAAGGTGCCCCCGTCCCAAGAAAGAAATCAGGAAACCCGTCATTGTCCAGGTCGCCAAAGTTCGCCCCCATCGCAAGATGAACCCTCATAAGGCCGGTTTCCTGCGTAACATCCTCGAATCCGGTCCCACCCACATTGCGGTACAGGCGAGGATACGGCCCGTTGTTTTCTAGGCCCATTAGATCCGCCGCCACGCCTTCGATGTCCTCCCCGTATCCCGCCGCGAAGATGTCAAGCCACCCGTCATTGTCATAGTCCCAGAACCACGTTGCGAAGCTGTCAAATGGCTCCGTCACGCCCATTTCGGGAGCAACATCGCTGAAAGTCCCATCTCCATTGTTCCTGAACAGCCCGTTCTCCTCTCCAAAATTAGAAACGTACAGGTCGGCGTCCCCGTCATTGTCATAGTCACCCCACGCGCTGCCCTTGCAGAATCGCCAGTTCTGCACGCCCGCCTCTTCAGCCACTTCCTCAAAACCGCCGTTTCCGTCGTTCCGAAATAGCTGGCTGGGAAACATCAATGCCGTAGATTCGACGCCCGCCTCCTGCATCGTTTCATTGCAGGAGAACAGGTCTAAGTCTCCGTCATTGTCGTAGTCTGCCCACGCCGCGCTCTGGCTCGGATACGCGGGCTTGGCAAGCCCCGCCTCCTCGGTAACGTCGCTGAAATTGCCGTCGTCCCCGGCTCCGCCGTTATTGCCATTATTCCGCAACAGCGACATCCGCATCTGCCCGCGCATCTTCATCCAGCTGCCTCGCATGATAAGAACGTCCATCCATCCGTCGTTATCGTAGTCGGTCTGCGTGATGTTAAGGCCACCCAATTGCCCCGTCAGCCCCGCCTTTGCCGTGTAGTCCTCGAATGTTCCATCACTCTTGTTGCGATAGTACGTAATCGGTCGGCAGGGGTCCCACGAAGAGGTAATCACATCCTGTAAGCCGTCATTGTCGAAGTCCTCGACTATGCTGCCGCCCGCCGTGTTCACAGCGTAAAGCTCTGCGTATGGCGCGATCTCCTCAAATCTTCTTATGTCGTAATCTGATTCAAATTGCTCCGGCGAGATCGTGAAATCGCTTGGCACGCCCTCCGGGTAAGTCCCCAGCGCCATGTGCGCCACATTCAGCAGCCACATAGCTCGGATGCTGTTCGGCTCAAGTTCAAGTAGCTTCGTCAGATACTCAACCGCTCCGCTTGCGCCTCGTTTATCCTCATGGACAACTGAATCGTCCAGTGGCAGCGCACAGATGAGCCGCCCATCGGGACTGATGCAGTTATCCAGTTCCCCCATCTTCATGCTCGCAATCGCGAGTTCCGCCAACAGTTCTACTTCGTGGCTCACCTCCGGCCTCTCGCGCAACTCCGTGTCCAGTGCCTCGCTCAGCAGGCGAATCGCCTCACTCGCCTCGCCGAATCGCAGATGGTCGCGCGCAAGTTCCCGCATAATACTGACACGCCACGAAAGGGTAGGAAATGTCGGATTCTCCAGCTCCGCCAGCAGCCTCGCGCGCTGCTGCGTCCCGAAGAACGGATCGCTGCTGCTCCGCAGCCCCGTGCAATACCCTGAAATGTCCGCGTGTTCTGAGGGCGTCACAGGTGAGAACGCCACATGCGAGGGCGTCACCGCCACAGGGCTGGCAACTTCTGCACGTTCTTGGAACGCGCAGCCTAACCCTGGAAGCAGCGCGCAAAGCGACACAATGATTCGAGCTAGTCGCAGTCTCAATCCTGCCTATCCTGTCTATCTATGTGAATTTCCGTCCGTTCATTGTAAGCCGTCAAAGGGCTTTGTACAGAAGTGCAGATTTGCGCAAGTATCGACAGGACGCCTCTGCGGTCACATCCGCAGTTCAACATAGGCTATAATTCTGGAAGGAGACGAGATGACCACTATAGACAACATACAAGACTTGGTACGGATAATAGAAGATCGTCCTGAATGGCGAAGGGAACTGCAACGTGTCCTGCTCACTCAGGATCTGCGCGACACGCCTAGTCTCATCGCGGAGAACGCCAAGCTGATCGGTGAGAATGCGAAGTCTATCGACCGGCTCGAAGTGGCCGTAGCCAAGAACGCTGAGGCCATCACCAAGAACTCCGAAGCTATTGACCGTCTCGAAGTGACCGTCGCGGAGACCGCCAGGTTGGTCGCTAAGAACGCCGAGTCTATCGACCGGCTGGAGGTGACAGTCGCGGAGAATGCGAAGTCTATCGACCGTCTCGAAACGACCGTCGCGGAGACCGCTAGGCTGGTCGCTAAGAACGCCGAGTCTATCGATAATCTGGATGTATCTACAAGGCGGCTGACAGAGACGACAAGAGTCAATTCCGGCCACATAGGTGACATGAGAGGACTGTTCATCTCGCAGAAGGTCATGCGTGAGGCGGCGATAATTGCCGACAGGATGGGATTGCTCGCTGTTGGGACGCTGGAACCGCAGGACGTCATAGATATGTGGAATGTTGGAAAAGCTAAAGGCTTGACCGGCGACATCTCCAAAGACGATGAGGATAGCTTCAAGTTCGCCGACCTCATCATCGCGGCGCGGACCGGCGATGGAGCGTCGCGTTATGTAGCTGTAGAAATATCCTATACGGCTGGCGAGCGCGACACGACACGCGCAATTCGGAACGCCGGGTACATCACCAAGTTCACAGGAAGACCCTCCTACGCCGCGGTCGCAGGCGTATCCAGTGACAACAGGATTGATGAAATCCTTACGGACGTGCCACAGCCATACGACAGTGAACAGGAGACCTTCGTATTCTGGTCCGAGCACGAGGACATTGCCAAGCCCAACTAAGAACCGTTGATACGGACGACAAGAAAGCCCCCGTCGGTGAAGCGCCGACGGGGGTCTTATATTTGTGCGGAAGTGGCGATTATTGTGCAAAGTGCTATTTCTGTACAAGGCCGCGTCAATGCTATAATGCGACAAGTGTGTTTATGCGCAACATGATCTGGCGTCCGCTCATACTCGCTTCCCTGTTCTGGGTAGGCTTGAGTTGCACTTATATCGCCCCCTTCACCGGACAGCCCTCGGATCCGCCCACGCCCATGGAATCCCCTTTCGCTTCGACAGGTTCTAGCGCGAGCGGAGCAGCCCCCACGTCGCAGGTCATTCCATTCACCAATGTTGCTGACACAGCATTGGATGGTGATTACCAGCTCTGGAACGACCGCCCCGGCGTCGTCATCTTCGACTACGACCGCGATAGCGACCTCGATTTCTACGTGACATCTCGTGGCGGCGAACCGAATCGCCTATATCAAAATAACGGCGATGCGACGTTTACCGATGTGGCGGCGCAGGCGCGTGTGCAAGCAACGAACAGTCACAGCACGGGCGCTGTAGCCTGCGACCTCGACAACGACGGCTTTCAGGACCTGTATGTCGGCGCATGGGGCAATCCTGACGACGATCTGGGCTTCCGCTCACCGCAGGAAGGAAACAAGGACAGCCTGTTCCTGAACAACGGTGCCGGCGGTTTCACGGACATCACCCAGGCCGCTTTCGGCGATGCGGTTAACATTCGCTCCGCCACCGGCATCGCCTGCGCCGACGTGAATGGCGATGGCTGGCTCGACCTCTATGTCGGCAACCTCATGGATGACGACTTCCGCACATTCTCCGACTACAACCACCCCGGCCACTACAACCTGCTCTACATCAACAACGGCGACCTCACATTCACCGAGATGGCGGAAGATGCCGGAGTAGCAGGCCCACAGATTACCATGATTAACCCAGACGGCTCTCGCGTCATCCACGAGCACCCGGTCACTGGCGCAATATACGAGGGCTACAACCCCGCAAGCATAGACGCTATGGGCAATCGGGTAGGGGAGCCGACGGGACAGACGCATGCCATCGCCTTCTTCGACTACGACGACGATGGCGACCCCGACCTGTTCGTCGCCAACGACGGCGACCGAATGCACCTCTTCCGCAACGACACGACGCCGGATAAAGTACGCTTCACGCCTGTCGCCCGCGATCTCGGCATCGACCTGGCAGGCTCATGGATGGGTTTCGCCATCGGTGACTACGACGCCGACGCCGACCTCGACGTCTTTTCCACGAACATCGGCTTCCACCCGCTGCTGCAAGAGCCTGTCGAAAACCCGCGCGGCAACTGCGAGTACGTCGGCAGGTTCCGCTGGGGTACTTGCGCTCACTTCCTCCTCCGCAACGACGGCGCCGGCAAGCTCCTCGATGTCGCCTCCACGACGGACGTGTTGCCAAGCCCCTGGCTGCCGCCCGCATCCCTCGACTCCACCGTCTTCGACCCGGCACACCACGTTCCCACCGGCCTCGCCGCCTACGACTTCGGCTTCGGCGCAACCTTCTTCGACTACGACAACGACGGCTACCAGGACCTCTACTGGTTCGGCTCCACGCTCGGCAGAGGCGAAGGCCCCGGCGGTCAGGTATTCCCAGCCGCCGGACGCATGCTGCGCAGCCTCGGCAACGGCGCATTCGACGACATCACCGTCCGCGCCCGTCTCCTCGACATCGCCCGCGTCAACTACGACGGCTTGGAAGAAGATACAGCCGCAAAGGAAAACCCGGTCGCCCTGAAGATACGCCGCATCGACACCGCCCTCCACGAGAACGGCAAGGGACTCGCCCACGGCGACCTCAACTCAGACGGCTACACCGACCTCATAGCAACCAACAGTAGCGGCCCCATATTCTCCGGTCCATTCGACCCCGCCGCCGGTCGGGCACCCACCCGCGATGCTCCCGGCCCCATGTTTGTCTGGCTCAACGGCGGCGGCGAAAGCAACTGGCTCACACTCCGCCTCAAGGGACGCATGGCAATAGACCGCACCGGCAGCAACGCCGACGCCATCGGAGCGCGCGCCTACCTCACCACAAGACTACCCGGCAGCGCACGCCCTCACGTCCAGGTCCAGGAAGTCATCGCAGGCTCAAGCTACCTTTCAATGGACAGCCTCGACCTCGAATTCGGCCTGGGCGCAGCCACATCCGCAGAGAGAATAGAGATACGCTGGCCCAGCGGCGCAACCCAGACGCTCGAAGCCATCCCCGCCAACCAGGTCCTAGAAGTCACCGAACCGCAACGCTAGAGTTTCTGGCAGTTGACGCCGTCGAGCCGCCTCGCCGTCACCTGAAAGCTGACTGCTGACACCTGATCGCTCTTTACCCCGTCCCGCGCAGCCGCGGATCCAGCGTATCCCGCAGCCCGTCCCCCAGCAGGTTTGCCCCCAGCACCGTCAGCGACAGGAACAGCCCCGGAAAGAATATCATCCACGGCGCAAGCTGCTTCAGCAGGTTTGCGTCCCCCATCATATTCCCCCAGCTCGGCACGTCCGGCGGCACCCCCGCCCCCAGGAAGCTCAGCCCCGCCTCCACCAGTATCGCCAGCGCGAACACAAACGTCGCCTGCACCGTCAGAGGCGCAACAAGGTTCGGGAAGATATGCGTGAACAGTATCCGCAGCGGCCTTGCCCCCACCGCAAGCGCGCCCTCAACGTACTGTCGCTCCCTCAGGCTCAGCACCGATCCCCGCACGATTCGCACCACCCGCGGCGTCTCCACAACAGACAGCGCGATCACCACATTCTGAAAGCTCGCTCCCAGCAGCGCCACCAGCGCAATCGCCAGCAGAAACGACGGAAACGCCATCAGCCCGTCCATGAACCGCATCACGATGTTGTCCGCCAGTTTGTAATATCCCGATACTATCCCGATGACTACGCCAGCGATTATCGTCAGCACCGTCACCGATGCCCCAATCGCCAGCGACAGCCGGCTCCCGAAGATAGTCCGCGAAAACACATCACGCCCCACGCTGTCCGTTCCGAAGTATGCCTCCGCTGAGGGAGCCATGAGCCTGTTCACCGGGTCCAGCGCCTTCGGCTCGTCCGTGGCGATAAATGGCGCGAAACCCGCCATCAGCACCGCAAGCAGCAAAATAATCAGCCCGATCAGCATGTTCGGATTGCGCCGCAACTCCAGTTGAACCGTCATCAGCCTTTCAAGGCTGCGGTCCCGGAATCCGCGTTGCGGGATTGCGCCCGGCTCTATTCTCTGCTCATCGAGCGCCATTAGTACCGTATCCTCGGGTCCAAGTAGCCATAGATAAGGTCAACTATCAGGTTTATGAGCACATACCCCAGTGTAACCATCAGTATCACGCCTTGGATCACGGGGTAGTCGCGCCGGTTCACCGCGTCCACGATCAGCCGCCCGATGCCGGGAATGCCGAAAACGGCTTCCGTTACCACCAGCCCTGATACCAGCCCCGCAATCCCGATGCCGATAATAGTAACCACCGGAATGGAGGCATTCTTGAACGCGTGCCCCAGCAGCACGGCCTGCTCGCCCAGCCCCTTGGCGCGCGCCGTTCGCACGTAGTCCTCGCGCAGCACCTCCAGCATGCTCGCCCGCGTCATTCGCGCTATCAGTGCCGCCGATATGAACCCCACCGATATGGACGGCAGCGTTATCGACTTTATCCACGGCAATATCCCGTCCGAAATCGGAACATAGCCGAACGCCGGGAACCAGTGCAGCTTCACCGCGAACACCCAGATCAGGTTCGCCCCCAGCCAGAACGACGGTATCGCAAGCCCTAAGACCGCAATGACCATCACCACCCGATCAATCCACGTATTCGCCTTCCACGCCGCCAGGATGCCGAGCGG
Source organism: Dehalococcoidia bacterium (assembly GCA_965203955.1). Classification (GTDB taxonomy): domain Bacteria; phylum Chloroflexota; class Dehalococcoidia; order Lucifugimonadales; family JADFKI01; genus Bin90. The sequence continues at coordinate 2,804,257 of OZ241923.1, forward strand.
TATGGCAATTACAATCGAAACTATCTGAGAAAATACCGCGATGAATAGCGTAGGCTCAAGCCTCTGCTTGATCAGCTCCGTTACGGGAAACTTGCTGAAAATCGACTCGCCCAAGTCGCCCCGCAGGATGTCTGTAAAGTAAATCAGCAACTGCTCGTAGAGAGGCTTGTCCAGCCCCATGTCCCGGCGTATCGCCTCTTTCTGCTCAGGCGTCGCCTCGTCCCCGGCCATCAGCGCCACCGGGTCCCCGGGCGTGAGGTGTATCAGCGAAAAGGTGACCACCGCCACAACCAGCAATACTGGAATCATCGCCACCAGTCGCTGTAGCGTGTACCGTCCCACTATATACAGCCCTCCGAGGTCATCTCTTGGCCCTGAACCGCCATCGCCGGAATGCCGGTCGCCACCCAATATATACTCAAAAGCGGGGGTGCCGCAATTCTGCCGCACCCCCGCTCTGCTTTTCTATCGTTCCTGAAGCGTCGGATGAACTATGTCCAGGCCGAGCTTACCTGTCCAGCCACATGCCCTGCATCATAATGCGCTTGTGCGGCACGTAGCCCTGAACGTCCTCCTGCATCGCCACCACGAACTTGAACCAGCCGTACATTATCGTCGCCGGGTCTTCCTCGAAGTAGATCCGCTGGATCTCCTCCGTAATCGCCTTCGCCTCCTCGATTGAGGTCGAGTTCAGGAAGTCGTCCCGAAGCTGGATAACCTGCTCATTGTGGTAGCCGCCGTTCCATGTCTGCCCGATGGCAGAATCCGTAATCGGGTCAAGCGGCCCGCCCCAAGTGTGATAGAAGTGCCAGTCGCCCTCTTCCACCGTTTCGCGCGCGTTCGCCGCTTCCTTGCGGGAAATCACCGTCGCCCAGTCGCTCACTTGGAAGTCCACCTCCGCGCCGAGGGACTCCAGGATCTCCTTCGTTATCAGCGCCGATGCGTAGAAGTCCGAGTAGTCCGTATTCGTCAGCAGCACCATCTTGCCGGAGAAGCCGGTCTCGTCAACAGCCTCCTGCCACAGCGCGCGCGCCTTCTCAAGGTCCACCTCGTAGTACTCAGTTGAGCCAATGTCGCTGCCCCACTGTGCGCCACAAGCCCACAGGCACGGCCCCAGGTCCCAGAGGTCCGGCGCGCCGTATGCGGCTCTCAGATACTTCTCGGGATCGGTCGCCGCCTGAATCGCTAGGCGAGCTTTCGGGCTGGTCAGCGGTGGATTGCGCTTGTTCGTGCCAAGCTGCGGCCTCGCCCACTGCGGAATAACCACCGCCTTGATGCCTGGCGAGTTTACGATAGTGTCGTAGAAGTCGTTCGGCAGTCCTTCAGCGAAGTCCGTCTGCTTCGTCTGAAGCGCCGCCAGCTTCGTCGCCGCGTCCGGCACTTCCAGGTTGATTACGCGGTCAACATACGCGATGCGCGCCCCCGCGTCGCCGTTTGGCTCGTCCGAGCGAGGCGCGTAGTCCTCGTTCCTGTCCATTATCACGCGGTTGCCCGGAATCCACTCAACATACTTGAACGGCCCCGAACCCGTGTAGTCGGTCATTATGTCGGAAATCTGTAGCGGATCGACAACGTCCTTGGGCATCACGTATGTCGGCAGCGATACCCAGAACGGTATCCACAGCCCGAACGGCTTGCCCGGGCTCAGCTTGAATGTAAGCTCGTCAACTTCCTCTACTGTCGGCTCCTCGGCAAGGTCCCACAGCGTCCCAGGAAGTCCCGGTGTCGTCTTCCAGCGCAAAATCGACGCGGTAACGTCCGCGCTCGTTACGGGATCGCCATCGTGGAACTCCAGCCCTTCCCGCAGCGAGAAGGTGTACTCTGTCGCCTCGTCGTTTACCGACCAGGAGTCAACCATCTGTTCCTGCGCCACCCTGTCCAGGTTCCAGCCGAACGGGTAATCGTACCACTGATAGACTATCGAGTGAGTCACGAACGAAGTCTGCCGCGTGGGGTCCAGGTTCGCCACCGATGCCTGAGGCGTCCAGCGTAGAATGCCCCCCTGCTTCGGACCCGTCTCGGGTGCCTCCATCATCGCCTCGCGACGAACGGGCGTTGCCACTGTTCTGCCTGTCGGCGGTGCCGGGCTGAAAGCCTGCGGTGCCGCGGCAGGAGCCGCAGGGGCGGCGGGAGCTGGCATCGCGGGAGCAGCCGGCTGCTGCGGTGCTTGTGGTGCTGCCGGTGCCGGAGCCTGCGGTGCGGGCGCCGGAGCCTGTGGTGCTGCCGGTGCCTGGGGAGCCTGTGGCGTGGGCGCCGTGCCGCATGCCATAGCCGCCACGAGCAATAAGATTGTTCCAACGACCAGTGCCAATGAAATTCGTCTCATATTTCCTCCAAATTCATGAAAGGTGAATCTGAACTCTTCCCTTTATTTCACCTGTCAAATATAGCACGGCAATTCCGAATGTCAATTGAAGCGTGAACCGCGATGTATGAAACCACTTACACTTCTGCAGGGTGGGCACCCTCATCTCCATCTCTCAGAGATGCCCTCACAACCATCTCCGAATGCTGCATATTGCCCATTGACAACCCAAACATCCGTGCTTATCATGGGTGGCGAACATACATTCATTATGCAGTCATCTTCAATCTGTCATTCTGAACGCAGCGCATCGCAGAATCTAAAATCCCTGAAAACCAAATAGCGACAATAAACAGACACTCAATTCTGTGCCCTTTGTGCCTTTTGTGGCTATCAAACCGAAAACTCAGAACTGGAAACTCAACCCCATGTGCGTCACCAGCAACCTACAAAAACACATCCGCAACCTCACCGGAGACGGCGAAGCCGTCGCGCACTTCCTGGTTGACACCATGCAAGGCAGGCACACCGACGCCAAATACCACCACAAGCTCGAAGCCATGAAGCACATCGTCCGCTTCGGCTTCACAGAAGACGACGAACCCCACTTCTGGGGCCTAATCCCCACACCCGAAGAACTAGCAGCCGCTCCATCCCGTCATTCCCGCGAAAACGGGAATCCACTAGGGCAGGGCAGGGACACTGATAACTCAAAACTCAAAACTGTCAACTCCCTGGACATCCTCAACTACGACATCGCCCACCTAATCAGGCAGGAAACAGCCGACGGCCACACCATCGCAGAGTTCCTGTCAGACGTCATGACACGCAGAGACAGAGCCTTCACCCCGAAGAAACTCCGCATCCGCCACGTTGACCGCATGGCAGCCGCAAGAGAAATCCTGCGACGCGGATTCGGACACTTCGGCAGAAAGCGCAAGCTCGTAGTTGACGACAGCGATGACAACAGTCACGACACCAACGACTACGACACCCTGCACACAGATCTCGCCAAGCGTATGCGCGAGTACACCGAGCACGGCACCGACGCCGTCCGATTCCTCCTCGACGTGATGGAAGACGCCAATCCCGACGAGCCATACACCTGGCATCACCGTATGTCAGCAGCCCACGAGCTACTCCGTCGCGGCTGGGACACCAACTACGACGCCATCACCCCCGAGATGCTCCAAGACTACTGGCGAGACCAGCAGTCCACCCGCCTAAGCGTAGCCCAGAAAAAGCGCCTAGCCGGCCTCCCCGTTACGCTAGACGACTACGACCAATACGACAACGAAGACTACCAAGCCATAGCCCAATCAATTCGCGAACACGAAGACCTCGAAGCCGAAGACTTTGAAGCAGTCTCCCCCGTCGAGAAAAATCCCCTCTCCCCGCGGGAGAGGGCTAGGGTGAGGGGAAACACTTCTGCATCAAGCCCGTCCCAGAACAACGCAGCCACCTACACCCGTCATTCCCGCGCAGAGCCTGCCCCTAGCGAAAGCAGGGGCGGGAATCCAGCGGGGCAGGGCGAGGGGCAATCCTCCCCATCCTGTACATCGATGTCAATTCCCGACGACAAACCCGACTGCTACCACGAACCCTTGGATCCCGTCAAACAAGCAATCTTCGATTACCAGAACTGCATCGAGTCCGGCGAATACGAGGAATGCGAAATCACAATCAGGCAGCCCACCCCCGAAGACTGGAAGGCACACGAAGCCGCCCTCGCGGGTCTGAAGGAAATCGCCGCAGCCGAAGGCGTCCCCCTCCTGCCCAACCCCCTGGCCGACACCCTAAAAATGCCCACTATCCGCAGCCCCTAGCCAAAAGCCCCTCTCCCCGCGGGAGAGGGTTGGGTGAGGGGATATGCAACCAATTCTCTGTGCCTTTTGTGGCTATTCCGTCCCTGAATTCGCTGGTCGTGTTAAGATGTTCCGCGAATACGGAAAAGCGATTCCTGCCGGTCTCAAAACATGAAGGAGGGTTTTCATGGTACTCGCAGACCCATCGGTACGGCTGACAAAGGTCAATCACCTCACATACAACGTCATTGACAAGGAGCGCGCAACCCAGTTCTGGGTCGATGTGCTCGGCGTCAAGCGGATCCCCAGCGCGGTGGATGGCGAGCACATCATCTGGCTCCAGCTCCCCAGCGGCACGATGGTCCACCTGATCGAAAACGCTGACGGCATCTCGGAGCCTTCCCATCACGGCGCATTCGAGGTTGAAGACATCGACGCCGCCTACGAACTCCTCAAGGAGAAGGGCGTAAAGATCGAAAGCCCCGAGATCGGCGTCCGCAACGACGGGCAGCGCGTCTTCTTCATCTCCGACACCGAGGGCAACCGCATCGAAATATGCACCAAGTCAGGCTTCGGCGTCCTCGTCTAGCCTACTCAGTCCCCTCCCCCTCGATGGGGGAGGGTTAGGCTGAGTGTGTTTGCCTCAGACAAACGCCAGAATCTTGGCAGGATTTCCGACCAGAATCGCCTCGACCGCCGCATCGGAAAAACCCCTGCGACGCATGGTGGGCACGATGTTCTCCAGGATGTGCCCATACCCGTGTCCACCGTAGCGCACCAGCCGGTGGTTCGTGCAGATGTCCTGCGCGATCACTATCTTGTCGGCGTACCCTGCGTCCACGACGCCCTTGATCAGGTCCAGCCGCTGGGCATCGCTCGGCATGTCCAGGTCCGCCAGCGGGTAGTACGACCCCTCATTGCCGAACAAATCCCACTCCAGGTAGCAGCCGGACGCGGCAATACTCAGCAGTTGGTCCAGTTCGAACACCGTCCTGTCGAGGTGGCCCATTATCACTCGCGAAATATCGGCGCCGTTCTCATCCAGGACTTCAAGTATCTCCAGGGGCGCGTCCGGGTGCCGCCCCGGATGTATTAGTATCGCCGCGCCAGTCTCCCGCTGTGCCGCCGCCGCCCCCGCCAGCGACTTACGTTCGTTGTCGGTCAGCGGCCAAGTGCATCCGACCTCGCCAATTATCCCCGCTTTGATACCCGTCCCGTCCACTCCATCCCTGACATCGCCGACGATTTTCTCGGTTATCGCATCCACGGTCCGGCTGTCCATATCCTCGGGATGCACCGCATCCACATAGAACCCAGCCCCCATGATCACGTGCACGCCGGACTCCCGCGAAATCCGCTGCAACGAGAGGGCGTCGCGCCCGATGCCTATCGTCGTCGCCTCCACAATCGCCCCGCCGCCGGCTGCCTTGTACAGCCCCACCTCCTCGACAGCCGTTTCGAGGTCCATAAGCTGGAGGTTTGCGTGACAGCTATAGTAATTCCTGCGAATCCATCCCAGGTTTTCCATCGTAATCTGTTCGTCCGACAAGTCTATCGCCGAATCTTCCGCCGGCCGGTACATGAAAGAAAAATCGATGTACAGATGCTCGTGGGTTGATGTCGCTCCCAGATCCGAGGGCTCAATTGGCCCAAGTACAGTCTGGATGAGACCCTGCATTTGAGAGGATGGCATGCTCCTGCTCCTTTCGCTTGTGGTTCGCAAGGTTAGCATGCATAGCGAGCGCGCTCAATCCGCTTGAACGTCGGGCACTGCCACTCTCATTCATTGCGCGTCAGACCTTGACAACCGACGTAGCCACGCTATACTAGAACAAATGATTGATGTAAGATTCCCTGAGGATTGTCCATCATATTGGGCAGGGCTGTGGGCTATACATGCAGGGTTCGCCTTCTCATTGTTGTGAGTTACAGTTGTTGAAAGCAATGCACCGGAATCGAGTTAGGCTGTTTTTATGGTAAAGTTCTTGACCTTCGGCGAAACAATGGGCCAATACAATGCCGACTTCGTAGGTGCCTACGGCGACGAAGGCACCTACCTGCTGGACTGTGCGGGCGCAGAGTCTAACGTGGTGGTTGGGCTGCAGAAGCTTGGGATTCCGGGCGTCGAAACGGTGTGGGTCAGCAGGCTGGGTGACGACGAAGCTGGTCAATTCGTGCTCGACGAATTACAACAGCGCATTACCGTCAAGGCGAGGAAATACCCGGGTGAGATGACCGGCATCTCATACCTGAATCATCACGAAGACGGCGAGCACTTCAAGACCTACTTTCGCCAGGGCAGCGCCGCAAGTCGCCTTCAGTTTACGGATGTCGAGCCTTTCCTTGAGAATGCCGATACTTTGCACGTAACCGGCATTACTCCTGCTCTTAGCGAATCCTGTCGCATAGCGGTAATACTAGCGCTGAAGTTCGCGAGCACACGCGACATTCCAATAAGCTTTGACCTCAATTACCGTGAGCAACTTTGGGAACCTCGTGATGCGGTCAAAATCTTTGAACAGATGATGACTTATGCTGACATCTTCAAGCTGGGACATGACGAGGCCGAAGCAATCTGGGGAAGAGGTCTAAACGCCGAAGAATATGCTCGCTATTTTCAAGAAATGACCGGCGGTTTGGTCTTGGTAACACGAGGGATGAATGGCGCCGTGGCCTTTGATGGGGACAATCTACTCACTCACGAAGGCTTTCGTGTTGACGCTATTGATCCGGTGGGAGCGGGAGATGCCTTCGTAGCAGGCTTCATCGGTGGCGTATTGGAGCATACCGGCGTCAAGGAGTTTCTATCATCAGTCGTGGATGAACGCGCACCGATTCTAGAGCACGCGCTTGAGGTAGCTAACGTGTGCGGCGCTCTTACGTGCACGAGGCACGGCGACACTGCGGCAATGCCTTCAATGGATGAAGTGCGCCGCTTCCTGGACCGTCGCGACTATGCTGAAGCACCGACTGACTAACTGAAATACCGATTAACCGACTAACTGCCTGAGTGTCTGGGGAAACGCCTCTTCTGCCCGCGCCATTACTTGCTCTTCGTTCAGGCTCCCCATCGGGTGCCCGATGATCGAGTATTCATAGCCCGGCATCGCCAGCAGATTTGTCATCGCCCGTGCCTGAGTGTTAAACGGCCTAGTAACCAGCACTGAGCAAGGTGTGCCCAGCTTTTCCAGAGCGGCTGCGTCCTGCATACAGCAGGATGTGCAGCTTCCTCATTCCGCTGTGGCGGTAATCACCACATCGCAGCGCGCCGAAAGGTCGGCGATCATCCCCGCCGGGGCGGGAATGCGATGAGATCCTTTGTTTGCCTCGATGACATCCTTGACTGCGTACTGCTGCTTCAGCATGCTGGCGACGTCGCGCAGCAGCAGCTCCGAATTTGGCTTGTTATTTGACAGTAAGCCGATAATCAGTCCGTCAAGGCTGTCCGGACGCGGCGCAATGCCGGTATTTTCGTGAGTGCTGCCGCCACGCGGGTCCAGCGTAACAAGTTCGTTCTGCTGCGACATTGTGTTCACCTCTAAGTCTTGATCTTCTTGGTTATGGATATCACATCACCCCACGCGCCGATAAGCATTGCGAATGGTCCGGCGTCGCCGCCCGCTCCGACCACTGTAATTTCGTCTGTACTCTCCACTACCTGGATCCGTCTGTCCAAGTCATCGCCCGTGTACAGAGTAATGCGCCGGTGTTTTTCGTTCAGTTCGCGACCTGTGCGTGTGCCGCGTTCCAGGACGAATTCCTTGATGCGCTGCTTGGTCCAGCCCGCCTGCCGAATGTAATTCATCAACTCCGGGCTCAGTACGAGCACGAATTCTGAGTGCCTCTCCCCAAGCACGATCGACGCGTCAGCAGCAATGCTCAGGAAGTCCTCTGGCGCGCTCTCATTCTGAGTGTTGACCTGCACTGGTGAGTTTGCGGCGAAAACGGTGACTGTGCTGTCTTGTTCGCGGTATCCCTTTTCCACACGGAGGGGCTCCCAGGGAATGAGTTCGTCATTCTCGGCAAAGCAGAATGAATACTTGCCCGGATGCCCGAATGTGCTCTTGTCCATGCCGTGCGGAACTGAGCCGTATGCGTTTATCTTGATCAGTCCCATCGCGCGCCCGATAGTGGCGTTCGCGCGGAAGCCATGACCCATTGCGACCGTGCTTGAGTTGATTCCAATCTTCCCGGCGATGTCTCCGCTGACTATCACCAGAACGCCTACGCCGTTTGTCGAAGTGCTGTTGGCGTGAAAGTTAAACGGAGGTTCTGAGACTGCCTGTACCGCCGCCACTATCACGGGCATGTATTCGGGCTTGCAACCAGCCATTACCGCATTCACGGCGACCTTCTCAGCAGTGAACTGAACACCTCTGATGCCCTCTTCAGCGATGACCTCGGATGGCGCGAGACCGGCGTGGTCCAACATGGCGCGAACCTTTTCTTCGGTAGGCGGTACCACCGGCAGCCCATCTCCAAGTCCTTCGGACATATAGTAGTCCTGAGCGTCATCGTAGCCTGAGTGTCGAACTCTTGCCGAAGTTAATGTGCCCATAGGCTGTTAAATCCTCTTTTGATCTATGGCTGGCTGACTGCCGCCCCAATGTGGTCCTTGATGAACCCACCCATCTGTTCCATAGCCTGCTGTCCCTCAGGCAGAAATGGCGCAAACCAGGGCCAAATGTGAATCATGTCGTCCCAGATTTCCAACGTGGAGTTTACGCCGGCATCCTGTGCCTTTTCGTGGAGCCTGACCGCGTCGTCCAATAATACTTCTGCCGTGCCCACGATGAGAAGAAGGGGAGGCAGCCCGGAGAGATCAGCATGCAAGGGCGCTGCGAGTGGATCCCGCCTATCGCATCCACCGAGGAAGTAGGTCGCCATCTCCTCCAGCCCTTCCCTGGAGACCATTGGATCAATCCCAGCCTTTGTCTTCATTGACTCGCCGGTGCCATCCATATCCACCCAGGGAGAAATGCAGATTCCGCCTGCTGCCATGCGATCACCTGCGTCCCGAATCGAAAGCAGCGTCGCAACCGTAAGCCCGCCGCCGGCGGAGTCTCCTGCTACGAATAGCGTTGAAGGGTCCGCGCCACCGTTTAGCATCCAACGGTAAGCGGTATGTGCATCCTGCACCTGTGCGGGATGCTTGTTCTCCGGTGCAAGCCTGTAATCTATTGTTAGCACTCGACATCCACTCGTTCGGGACAAATTCGCAGCCATACCTCGGTGGCTTATAACAGAGCCTGTCACATAACCGCCGCCGTGCAAGTACAAGATATGGCCGTTCTCGGAGCCGGACGCTGATACCCATTCAGCTGGTACACCATCAGCGTCAACGGCTTCGGTGCGTATTCCGTCGAGATCCTGAAATCTTGCACCCATGATATTGGCGCCCATGCGCCTCTCTTCCAAGGATGGAGGAGTTTCCGAGAATGCCGCTGCACGTTCCGCGAACATTTCCAGTAGCTCCTGAAGTTGTGAGCTTGCCATTGATCCGCTCCTGATCGTTCGGTGAATGAGTATATGGTTGAGAATTCCGGCTGCTGATCGGCAAGATTATATCGCCATGAACGTCCAGTGCCAAGTTGCAGCGAGGCGTCCGTTTAGCAAGCACCAATGTGTTATTATCTTGTCGCAGGTGGTGGTTTGTTTCTTATCGACGGGGGTTCGCAGTGGCGCGTCGCAATTTCTCCATGATCGAATACTTCAGTCGCCGCGCCGAATCGTCGTCACCTCGGCTTGGATTTCGTGGTAACACTGCGTCGGACTGGGAACAATGGAGACTGCAAGCGCTCGAGAAGTTGATGGAATTGCTGGGCGACTTTCCGGATCCCGTTGACCTCGATGCTGAACTACTGTATTCGATAGAGGATGATGGGCTAATCCGGGAGCGAGTCGTTTTCGACTCGGAAGAACACATGTCGGTGCCCTGCGTAGTTCTCAAGCCCGCAGACATGCCAAGCGATGGTACAGCCCCGGCCATCCTGTGCAGCCACGGTCACGGCCCGTTCGGTAAGGAACCCGTCGCCGGCAATTCTACATCCGTTGCCTTGCGTGAGAACATGACAAGGCATAACTATAACTACGCGGAACAGATGGCGCGCAGGGGCTTCCTGACCATCAGCCCTGACCTGCGCTGCTTCGGCGAACGCTCGGACGGCGCCGACCCCTTTCCCGGCCGGGACAGATGCAATGTGCACTTTGTGCGGGGCGCCATCCTGGGCATATATACCCTGACCCTTAACGTCTGGGATATGATGCGCTGCATCGATTACTTACAAAGCAGGCCCGAGGTTAATCCGAACAGGATTGGAATGATGGGGCTGTCACAAGGTGGCACTATGACCACCTTCACCGCCGCGCTGGAACCTCGCATCAAGGCAGCCGACATTATTGGTTACGTCAATCCGTGGTATGACTTCGGCATTGTGGATGCCAATTTCTGCGGATCACAGATCGTGCCGGAAGTTTACCGTTACCTGGATACACACGACATCGCTGGTCTGATTGCGCCGCGCCCACTGCTGATTGAAATGGGCGTTCACGACACAACTTTTGCCATCGAGTCCATGCTTACTGGATACGAAGGTGTCAAGCGCATCTACGACGCAGCAGGAGCAACCGACAATCTGTGGAGTGACATCCATCCGGGAGGCCACTCTTTTGCAGGGGACAAGGCGTTTGAATTTTTTGAGAAACACCTTTAGAGGGTGTATCTGGACACGGTGAACAGGGACGAAATTGGACAAGCAGGGCGCAAGTTCCGGAGGAGAAAATTATGGACTTGGAACTGAGCGGCAAAAGAGCACTTATAACTGGCGGCAGCCGGGGCATAGGCAAGGCGATAGCGCTCGAACTTGCCCGCGAAGGGGTTGACATTGCCATAGCTGCGCGTGACCTTGACGCGCTGGATGATGCGGCTCGGGATATAGCTCCCGTTATGGGCAGCAGGCACGTAAGCGCACAAGCGTTTGGGCCGGGCAGGCGCGCCCGCCGCTATGACTTGTCGGGAGTTGGCAGAAATCTGGTCTCTGTCAGGGCCGATACGACCAATGACGATGATGTCCAAACCCTGGTTGACATCACAGCCGATGAACTTGGCGGCATAGACATTCTGGTTAACAACGCAGCGGCTCCGGGTGGTCTGGTGGGTGGTGGGCTGGCGCATGCCAACACTGACGATCTCCTGGCTGACATCGACACCAAAGTTGTGGGCTACCTCCGATGCGCGAAGGCAGTTGCTCCTCATATGCAACGTGCAGGTTGGGGGCGCATCATAATAATCGGTGGGTTGGCGGCGCGAAACGCCGGCACATACAGTGGGCTTCGCAATCTCTCCCTTGTACACATGACAAAGACTATGTCCTCCGAGTTGGGTCAATTCGGAATCACAGTCAATACTGTCCATCCAGGGACGACGATAACTGAACGCTCGGGACCCATGTATGAAGCTCAGGCGCAGCAGCAAGGGATAACCCGCGAAGAGGTAGAGGCACAGGTCGCCTCCGGCATCTCTGTTGGTCGCATCATCGACGCTGCTGAAGTTGCCCATGTCGTGACGTTCATAGCTTCGCCGAAGGCCGGCTCAATTACAGGCGAAGCAATCGCTACGGGCGGAGGCGTGGGTTCGGCCGTACACCAGTAAAGCCGCTGCCGCTAAGGTGGCGGGCGAGTCAATTTATTTGGCAGCCATCACCAACGCCTTGTATAATTAGATTGTCGCGGAGCTCATCACCGCGGCGACAATCCACACTACAAACGCGATAGCTGAAATAATGACGGACTGACACACTGAAAGACTGACAAAGAGGTGTCATAGATGGCAAAGCAATTCCAGAACCGGGAGGAAGCCTGGGGTCAGCTCCTTGATGGTATAGGCACTCTGGCGAGGGCAGTCGGCGCGACTCTGGGCCCAAGTGGTCGAAATGTAGTGCTCGACCAGGAATTTGGGCCGCCGCAGATATGCAGCGACGGAGTTACAATCGCCAAGGAGATTGAGCTTGAGGAGCCGTTCGAAAACATAGGCGCTCAACTCGTCAAGGTGGCTGCAAGTCAGACGAACGATGTAGTGGGTGATGGAACCACAACTTCAACCATCCTCGCCCAGAGCATTATTCAGCAGGGATTCAAGAACATGGCAGCCGGTGCGAATCCCATGGCGCTGAAGACAGGGATTGAAACCGCCGTCAGGATGATGAAGGACGAGATTGCGAACCTGTCGGTGCCGGTGTCCGGCTATGAGCAGGTTAGGCAAATTGCCGTACTCGCCGCTCACGAAGATGAGATGGGCACGCTAATTGCCGATGTGCTCGATAAGGTTGGTGCTCAAGGCACGATCACTGTTGAAGAATCCAGGACCATGGGTTATGAAACCGAGTACGTCGAAGGAATGGAGATTGACCGGGGCTACCTCTCACCGCACTTCGTCACTGACCTGGATAAGATGGTCACGGAGATAGAAGAGCCTTACATACTTCTGACGTCTGAGAAAATTTCGTCGATTTCGGACATCCTTCCGCTATTGGAGCAGTTGAACGCGGTCAGCCGCAACATTGTAATCGTTGCCGAAGACGTAGATGGTGAGGCACTCGCGACGCTAGTCGTCAACAAGTTGCGCGGCAACCTCAACGTGCTTGCAGTGAAGGCGCCCGGCTTCGGTGAACGCCGCAAGGCAATTCTCGAGGATATGTCCATTCTATTCGGCGCCAATGTCATCAGCACCGAGATCGGGCGAAACCTGGACTCCGCCACGATTGAAGACCTCGGTCGCTGCAGAAGAGTCATTGCTACCAAGGACGACACGACGTTCGTGGAGGGCAGTGGCATTCCACAGGATATTGAGGCGCGGATACACCAGATTCGACAGCAGGCGGAGGATACGTCCTCAGACTATGACCGCGAAAAACTGGAAGAACGCGCTGCAAAGTTGTCAGGTGGCGTCGCGATTCTTAAGGTTGGTGCAGCAACGGAGATTGAGTTGCGTGAGAAGCGAGACCGCTTGCAGGACGCGCTTTCCGCCACCCGCGCGGCGATGGAAGAGGGCATCGTCCCAGGAGGTGGCACGACACTGATTCGGGCGGCGCAGGCGAGTCGTGGGACCCTTTCAGCCTCGGGAGACGTGGCTACGGGCGCAGAAATTACATTTGCCTCGGTGGACGTTCCCCTTACCCTGATTTCTGACAATGCTGGATATAGCGGCGTTGTTGTGTTGGATGCTGTTCGCACCGGGGAAGGTGACTACGGATTTGACGCCGAAGAAGGCCAGTTCGGCAGCATGTTCGCGATGGGCATTGTGGATCCGACGAAGGTTGTTAGGTCGGCCTTGGAGAACGCCGCAAGCGTTGCAGGGATGATCCTTACCACCGAATCGCTGATAACCGAATTGAACCCTCCGAAGCTTCCCGCCCCCTACGACGACTAGGCGAATACAGGATATTTTGGTGGAAGGGGCAGGTCTTGGGTCTGCCCCTTCTGTTCGTACAGGTTCCTTTTGCTATAATCCCAAGTAGAGATGCTATTGGCGGATACCAGCATCATACTCTCCGCCGGTGCGTACTACTGAGGAGGACTCCAGAAAATGGCGACTGCTGAGCAGGCCAGACATGCTGAATCTGTTACAGGTTCGGACGTAAGCATCGAAGTCAACGGCGTGACCAAATTCTTCGGTGAACTGGCAGCGGTAAATGACCTGACATTCAGCGTCAGGAAGGGTGAGGTAGTGGGATTCCTTGGGCCTAACGGCTCCGGAAAGACCACCACTATGCGAATGCTCACTTCGTTTTATACTCCTGACGTCGGGGCGATAAACATTGACGGACTGGATACGAAAGATCACGACATAGCAACTCGTGAGTGCATTGGCTACCTACCAGAAAACAATCCTGTTTATGCTGACTTGCTCGTCAACGAATATCTCGATTTCGTCGCCGACCTGCGCGGATTGACGAAGGCAGGCAGACGGGAAAACATCTCCCAGACTGTGGAAGAAACCGGTCTCCAGGATGTCTATACACGACCCATAGGCCAGTTGTCCAAAGGGTACAAACAACGTGTGGGCCTGGCTCAGGCGATTGTGCACCGTCCCTCAATCCTGATTCTTGACGAGCCTACGGAGGGGCTTGACCCAAACCAGCGCCTAACCATTAGAGACCTGATTCGTTCTCTTGGGCAGGAGAGAACGGTGATGCTCAGCACGCATGTAATGCAAGAGGTCGAAAACACTTGCGAGCGCATACTGCTAATAAGCCGCGGCAAACTGGTAGCCGACAGTTCTGTCAAGGAATTGCTGCAGCGCGCGCAGGGAATCCGTACTGTCCACATCGAAGTCGAAGGCGCAGAGGTCGAGAAGGCGCTCGAGTCTATGGACGGCGTATCTGACATCGAGCGAAGCGACCCCATTGACGGGAGGAAACGATACACGATAACTGCGTCGGACCACGAAACCGACCTGCGCCCTGAGATTTTCCGGCTTGCCAAGCATAGAGACTGGGTTCTGTGGGAGTTGCGGGAAGACAGGGCGCGCATGGAGGACGTCTTTTATTCGCTGACCGCGCCCGGTTCGCAGTCGCATAGCTCGGAGGATGACGAATAGCCTATGCGATCCTTCCGCGCCTTAATCCGAAAAGACCTGAAAGGTTACTTCGACCAGCCCACAGGTTATATCCTGATAGTCGTATTCCTTGCGCTGCTCTCCTGGTCTTTCTTTCGCTCCGCCTTCGTCACTTCAGAAGCGTCCCTGCGACCGCTGTTCACAGTTGATTTTGCCGTAGAGAGTCCTTCGATTCCCTGGCTGCTTGCCCTCCTTGTGCCCGCGGCCACTATGAGGCTGCTCGCTGAAGAACAGAGGGACGGCACGCTTGAGATCCTTCTGACTCAGCCGATACAAGGATGGGTGATCCTGCTCGCCAAATTTGCGGCAGGACTAGCGTTCGTCACCATTGCAATTGCTTCTACCATCGGCATCCCGCTGTCCCTGATGACCGCCGGCAACCTCGACTGGGGCGCAATTGTAGCTCAATACATTGGGAGCATATTCCTTGCGGCCTCCCTGGTGTCTATCGGACTATTCACGTCGAGCCTCACTCGAAATCAGATCGTCTCCTTTATCCTTGGACTGTTTGTTACGCTGGTCTTGATGCTGCTTGGTCTTGATGCTGTGAGCGTAACCCTTCCAGGGCAGTTTGCCGCATTACTTCAGTCACTGAGTCCTGTCACGCACTTTTCGAGCATAGCGAGGGGAGTCATAGACTTACGTGATGTCCTCTACTTCGTAGCCCTTGTCTCCACGTTCTTGAGCGCCACTTTTCTGAGTGTGCGTGGCAGAACGCTCAGTCACCGAACAATTCAGTACCGCAATCTCCAGCTTGGAACCGCCGCCTTGATCGTGCTCAGCATCCTCGTGGGCTGGTTCGGAGCGTCGGTCAAGGGCCGGCTCGACCTTACCGCCGACAAGGTATTCACTCTCAGTGACGGCACCGAGCAGATCCTGTCCGGTCTCGACGACCTCCTGACTATAGAGCTGTATGAGTCGGCAGACCCGCCGGTGCAGGTTGACCTCGTGGCCCGTGACATAAACGACTTCCTCGAAGACCTCGCAGGCAACTCCGGCGGAGGTCAGGTAAAGCTGGTGCGGAGGTTCCTCGACTTTCAGGCGCTTGAAGAGGCACAGAGGACACTTGAGAGTGCTCAGGAAGCAGCGATAGGTGTCGAAACCGAAGAAGAGGCGCGAAACGCCCAGGCAGCCTTGACCTCGGCGACCAACCAGTTCAGGGAAGCTCAGGATGTCGCCCGCAAGGCGCAGCTCGCTGGAATCGAGCCGCAGCAGTTCAACGTGCAGACGCCAAATGGTCTGGAAATAAAGAACGGATTCCTGGGCCTCTCCATGACGTACACCGATAGGAGGGAGGTAATACCGTTCATTCGATCGCTCGACGGGTTTGAATATCGCGTGGCGACGCTCGCCTACAACATGCTGCAGCAGGACGTCGAAAGGAAGACTATCGCATTCCTGACCGGGCACGGGGAAAAGCCGCTCCAAGAGAATTTCAACGAGCTTGGGAGGCTACTGTCGCAACAGTACAATATCGCGGAACTGCCGTCCGATGGCGAAACGCCTTTGGATTTGAGCGGCGTGGACGTGCTCGTGATCGCGGGGCCCACGCAGCGAATGTCCCCCCAGGAATATGAGGCGCTTCACATCTACTTGCAAAACGGCGGCAAATTGATGGCGCTCGTGGACCCTGTCTTCATCGACCCTCAGCAGATGGCGGCATTTCCGAATCAGTTCCATTTTGGCGAATTCCTGGAACCATACGGAGTGCTAGTCGAAGACAATCTGGTATTCGACCTGAGGTCGAATGAGACGATCACCTTAGGCACCGTAATGTTGCCGTACCCTTACTGGCCCCGCGTACCCACCGTGGATAGGAAAGTCGCCGGTGACGTGGAGTCCGTCCTCCTTCCGTGGTCCAGTTCCCTGGGTATTACGGACTCTCAGGTCGGGAATGTAGAAGTGATACCACTCCTGCGTACCTCGCCGTTCGCCTCTGTTGATTATGCTTACGGGGATGTTACGCCGGACTCCGAGCAGCTGGACGTGACTGACAGGCAACTTTTCGAGAGCGATATTGGCGTCGCTATTGAATCTGAAGAACTTGGGCAGAATGGCGGCGAAGGGTCTGAGTTCAGAATAGTCGTCGTAGGAGATTCAGACTGGCTCACAGACCCAATAGTCAACCAGGCACAAGAAAATCTTGCACTCGGTCTGAATCTGATTGACTGGCTCGCTCAGGAAGAAAACCTCGCAGAAATTCGCTCCAAAGTCATAACGACACGCAACCTGACATTCAGCTCGCCCACACATCGAAATCTGGTGCAACTGGCGAACGTGGCAGGCATACCGATCATCTTCATCGTGCTCGGCATTATCCGATATGTTACAAGGCGCAGAATGGGATTGAGGACATATATACGTGGGGAGTAAACAGGTCGGCTATGTGCTAATAGCCCTGATTGCAATCGGCGTCGCCGGTCTGGTGCTGCGCCTGATCGCTGCCGGCTCGAGCGAGTTGACCCTCGAGGGGATATTGCCCGTGTCCCCAGATGTGATAGACCGTGTGACGATCTCTGCTCCGGCCGGTCCCGAGGCAAGGTTGGAAAAGATAAACGACATCTGGCAGATCGAACGCGAGCAAGCGTTTATTCCAAAGCTGAACCAACTCTGGACAGCAGCGTCCGACATAGACGGAGCCCAGCTCGTGGCGAGAAATCCTGCCAACCATGGTCAGATAGGTGTACAGGAAGGGCAGGGCATTAACGTCGCGTTCTGGCTTGGCGAGTTTAAGCAGGAAGAGTTTATAGTGGGCAAATGGACTCAGGATGTCCGGCTATGCTATCTCAGAAAGCCGGCACGCAATGAGGTCTATGCAATTCCTTGTCCATTCGGAAACATTTTCGACTCCAATGCCGACGGATGGCGCGATCCCATAGTCGCAAGTATTCCTCGCGAAGCTATCACATCCATCGAGTTTGAATATCCGGGAGAGGACTTCGTTCTGCGGCGAGCAGAAAGGGGCTGGCTTGTTGAAAGCGCCGATGTTTCAGAGCCAGCGAATGTCTTTGCGATGAACGCAGTTCTGGGTACGCTAGAGGGATTTATCGCCAGCGGCTTTGCACCGGAACAGGAAACTGCCAATCTGGACTTCACCGGTCCTGGCGGCGTCTCGATCAGAATCATTACTTCGGAGGACTCCGGGTATCCGACGACGCGAGTGAGGTTGCTTCCAAGAGACGACATATCACTCTACGCAAGGACGCCACGAAGGAGCAATGTGTTTCTGATTGACGCCCGGACAGCGGCGGGCCTATTGCTGTCTCTTGATGACTTCAAGCCTCCGCAGAATTAGCAAGCCTGTTCGTCATCCAGCAGACTCCATTGGGGAGATAACTGAGGGCAGCGGACGAAAATCTTGTCCGAAATGTCGGACAGGTGTTATCATGGTAACGGTCCGCACCGCGCTGTCCCAAGCGCACCACCCGTATCAGCACTCCGCAGTAGCTCAGTGGTAGAGCAATCGGCTGTTAACCGATCGGTCGTAGGTTCGAATCCTACCTGCGGAGCCAATGACTTCGCTACACTCTTTGTGGCGATGTTGCCTCTGAATCTGGCCACAGTCACATGAATTCCCCAGAGATAATCACGGACGCGACAAGACTGAAGTCAGTTGTTGATTCTGCATTGAATCATCGGCGCGTGGCTCTCGACCTGGAATCTAACGGCTTCCATCGATATCCTGAACGCATTTGCCTTGTGCAGCTGGCGGTATCTGACCGCATTTACCTTGTTGACCCACTTGCCATCGACGACCTGAAGCCGCTTGGTGAGTTGCTTGCCGCTGCTTCGGTCGAAAAAATATTTCATGCTGCGGACTACGACATAAGAAGTCTGGATCGCGACTGGTCATTTTCAGTCTCGCCCTTGTTTGACACAAGCATTGCTGCCGCTTTTGTTGGGCATAAGAGTCTGGGGCTGGCAGCACTCCTTCAGGAGTGCCTGAATGTCGATATTCCAAAGACGAAGAAATTACAGCGCGCTGACTGGACAATTCGCCCAATTTCGTCTGAACTTCGGGATTATGCGGCGGCAGACGTGCGATACTTAGACCATCTCGCTGCCATGTTGCGCGAAAGACTTGATGAGTTGGACAGGATCGAGTGGGTGAGTGAGGAGTGCGAGCGTCTTGCCAATGTCAGATATACTCCTCCGGACAGCGAAAATGCCTTCTTTTCCGTGAAGGGCAGCAGGGACTTGGACGGCAAAGGCTTGGCGGTTCTGCGCTCGCTCCACTTCTTTCGAGAACGCGAAGCCATAAGGCGCGACAGACCGCCTTTCAAGATATTCTCCAATGCGACGATGTTGGAACTGGCTGCCCATCCGCAATCCGACCTCGCCCAAGTTAGAGGCATCGGAAGATACCAATACGGCAGGGCAGCGTCAGGTATCCGTAAGGCGCTGCGCGAAGGCTTGAACGCTGTCGCCATAGAACGACCCCGCAGCAGCGTGGGAGTCCGCCCTAGAGTAGGGGCAAAGGAGCGCAAGGCCGCGCGTAAGAGGCTGCGACTGCTAAAGGAGTGGCGTCTTGAACATGCTGAACACTTCGGAATTGACCCTGCGATAATCTGGCCCACTGCCAGCCTTGAACGCCTTTCAGTCTCCCCCTGCGACGCCGACGCCGAAATCCGAAACGAGAGCGTAAGGCGCTGGCAGCGTCAAGAATTTGGCGAATCTCTGACCGCGTTCGTGCATAGTCAGAAACTTATCTTAGAAATTGATTAAAATTGACCCTGAAATGTCTTGCGTCCGCGGATTTTCATCCCTTCCATTGCGCCTGAAGTGTAGCAGACATGTCTTGCATTTCCGTGCAAGCAGTATCTATGATTGATACATATTTATCAATTGAGGTAATTGCGATTGCACCGATGTCAACGTGGTGGCATGACGCGTCTATCCGGTGAATCACTGCTCGTCTTGGTGTTGGCCGCTATCTTCATAGCTGTCACCACTGCCTGCTCCGACAGTTCGCCGTCTCCCATACCCCCGTCTGTGGAGACACGAGCATCCGGCGAAGTCACGCCTCCCGTTGTGTCGCCTGAGCAGTCCGCCACTGCAGAGAGCGCCGCCGTATCGGATTGCCGGGTAGGGCAGGCACTTTCGGCAGAAGAGAGCTGCACTTACCCCGGCACTTCCGATGAGTTCTGGGTGGATGATGCAGGTGTTGGTCACTTCCTCTTCTTCTCTGCCCGTTCGGTCATAAACGCGCAGAACGCAAGAATAAACAATAACGCGTACGACTTCGCGGCTAGGAAAGGTCAAGACGGCAAATGGACTATTGAGATCGTTGGCATTCCATCTGACTCCGTAAAGGTAAGCGACATTATCGCCGTTGCTGTGGACACGCCAACGCCCGCGGCTCCACCTAAGTCGGAGCCGGCGACACTCCTGCCTGCGTCACCGGTGCCTGCTTCATATACCCCACTTCCAAGCGTTACACCAACTTCTACCCTGATTCCGCCTCCTGCAGGAACGCCCACCTCGGAGTCAACTCCGCTACTGACCCCGACGGCAACCGCCACACCACAGGCTACGCCTGTACCTTCTCATCCCTCCCCTGTACCAACTCCCATTCCTGACTCACCAGTGGCTGTTGCTACTGTGGCGCCGAGCCCTACCCCGTCTGCGGTAGTGCAACGTGTTCTGAAGCCCGCAATTGAAGTCATCCCGCATGTCAGTGCCGAATGGGGCGACCAAGTAGTCAAGGTGAATGAGTCCGTCGTTCTCAACCTTGCGCACGCCTTCCCCGAGACCACGTTCCACGGGTTCAGACGATACCGGGCCTTCATTGGGAATAGCGCTATTGGTACAGCGAGGGCAGATTCACACACTGAGCTTCTCACCCTTAGCGCCACCATGCCCGGCACGACCTGGGTTACCATCCAGGCATGCGATTCCCAAGGCTGCACCAGGCTGGGCGAAGTAACAATTCGCCTTACCGTACCTCCCTTTCCTAATCGGCCACCTCAGGCGGTCGGGAACGTTGCAGATCAGCAGCTGCACGTTGGCGAAAGAGTCTCGATATCTATCGCCAATAAATTCTGGGACCTGGAAGGCGATCCAATTGTCAACTACGAACTAGCATTCGCAGACGATACCTTAGCGGCTGTAACTGACATCTCACCTAGGGGCATAGTCACAGTGGAAGGGATGCAAGCTGGCGCTACTTCGGTGTCCATCCGCGCCTGCGACAGGGAGAGCTGTGGACTTGAGGAATTGGCGCTAACTTTCAATCTCGAAGTGATGCCTGCTCGAAACAAGCCGCCGGTTGCACATGAAGGAATCGCTGACCAGACCGTGAACGTTGGCCAGACCATAAGCCTGGACTTGAACTCTATCTTTGATGATCCTGAAGGAGACCCGATTCACGAATACGGACTATCACAAGGCGACAGACGTATTGTTGTCGGTATAGTTCATCCTGAGACTGGCCTGTTAACACTCAGGGGCGCAATGGTAGGCACGACCATTGCAACGGTGGATGCGCGGGACAGCAAGTCTGGAAGTAGCAGCGAGGGCGTGAATTTCAAAATAACTGTAACGCAGCCTCCCAAGGATCCACCAAAGGTTGTCAGCACGATTTCGGATCGGGTACTTGAATTGGGAGATTCAATCTATATTCCGGTTTCTTATGCCTTCGTGACCTCACCTCAATACCGCATTATACGCTACGATTTCCTGCTAAGGGATCCCGAAGTAGCGATGGATGGCGAAATCTCAAGAGATGGCGTTCTTACACTCAAGGGATCAGAAGAAGGGAGGAGTTGGGTCTCCGTCAGGGCATGCAACTATGCAGGGTGCAGTAATTTCTCAGAATTGTCATTTGTTGTTACAGTGATCGACTCCGATAATGAACGGAATACCGGACCTGACGTGGTGGGCGCCCTGTCTGACCGCAAGCTTACTGTAGGTGAATCGGTTTCGCTGGATGTGTCTAGCGCTTTCAGCGACCCGGATGACGACCCTATTGTGGACTACCATTATGAGATGAGCAATCCGCGGTTAGCCTCCGGCAGCAGCATTACAAACACAGGAATTTTGGTCTTGCGTGGTTCACAGATTGGCACTACGTCTGTCGGGATAAGTGCATGTGACGACGAGGACGATTGCAGTGATCCCGAGGAGATGGAATTCACTCTGACAGTCGAAGCTGCCCACGTCAAAGACTAATAGGATCGCGGCATGGCCGCACGATTCGCTCCCGCGACTTCCGTAAATGTCTCACTGCGCAAGAAAATGGGTGACTGCTACCAGGCTACCGGACGTTGGAAGAGAGCCAACGCTCGACGACTTGTGTGGACAGTTCCTTGCGTTGAGCATAATCAGCTATCTGATCTCTCCCTATGCGTCCCACGCCAAAATAGCGAGACGCCGGATGGGCAAAGTACAGCCCTGCAGTGGAGGCAGTGGGCAAAATGGCAAAGTTTTCTGTAAGCTTCATTCCAACATTGCGCTCCACATCTAGGAGTCGCCAGAGAGTCTCGTTTTCGGTGTGGTCCGGACAGGCAGGATAGCCAAACGCAGGCCGGATGCCGCGGTAATCTTCCTTCAGTAGACTATCTTTCCCAAGATTCTCGTTAGGGGCATATCCCCAGAATTCCTTCCGTACTCTCTCGTGCATGCGTTCGCTCAGCGCCTCTGCCAATCTGTCGGCTAAAGCTCTTGACATTATGGCGTTGTAGTCGTCGTTCGCCTCCTCCAGCAACACAGCATATTCCTCGCCGCCAATGCCCGCCGTGACAGCGAATGCTCCAATGTAGTCGGCAATGCCGGACTCTTTTGGCGCGACGAAGTCTGCAAGGCAGAAGTCTTCCTCGGGGAGATTGGCACGCTGCCGTGACTTGTCCCACTGTTGTCGCAAGAAATGGAACGTCCCCAGCACCTCACGGCGGTTCTGGTCCGAATACACTTCAACGTCATCGCCGACCGCGTTCGCCGGAAAGAGGCCTATCACCGCTCTTGCCTGCAGCGCTTCTTGGCAGATCATCTTCTGAAGGAGTGCCTGGGCGTCTGCAAACAACGTCCTAGCCTCGTCACCGTAAGTTGGACTTTCGAATATTGCAGGGTATGCTCCTCGCAATTCCCACGCGCCAAAGAAGGGTGTCCAACTGATGTAATCGACTAGCTCCTCGATAGGATAGTGGTCGAAAATCATCAAGCCACTGGTGCGGGGGGCTTGAGGCGCTTCCGCCCAGTCCAGAACCATTCGCCTGTTTCGCGCTTCGATGAGCGGCAACATGCTTGCCTGAGCACTCCGTGTCTCACGGTCCGCGCGTATCTTGGCATAGCGTTCAGCAGTGTCCGCTAACGCCCGTTCTCGCGAATCCTCGTCTAGGAGAACGTTCATCGTTGTAACGGAGCGGGAAGCATCTCGGACATGCAAGACGCCATACGGATATTCTGGTGCGATTCTCACGGCAGTATGTGCCGCAGAAGTGGCGGCGCCACCGATCAACAGAGGAATATTGAAACCCTGACGTTTCATTTCTGAGGCAACGGTCTTCATCTCGTCTAGTGAAGGAGTTATAAGTCCGCTCAGCCCCACGACATCAGCATCAACGTCTCTCGCTGTGTCCAGTATCCGCTGGCTGGGAGTCATCACCCCCAAATCAATCACTTCGTAGTTATTGCAGCCTAGCACGACTGCTACAATGTTCTTCCCAATGTCGTGAACGTCGCCCTTTACAGTGGCGATCACAATTTTGCCATTAGAACGAGGGTGTTCACCTTCCTGATGCTCTGCTTCAACATAGGGAACGAGAGCGGCTACTGCCTTTTTCATCACCCGGGCGCTCTTCACGACTTGAGGGAGGAACATACGGCCCGAACCAAACAGGTCTCCTACGACATCCATGCCAGCCATAAGCGGACCCTCTATGACGTGAAGCGCGCGTTCTGAAGCCAGCCTAGCCTCCTCGACATCCGCTTCGATGTGCGTATCAATACCGTTAACCAAGGCATGTTTGAGGCGCTCGCTGACCGTGAGACTACGCCAAATTTCACGTTTCTGCGCTGCGACCGACGAAGCGCTGTCGCTGGGTATTTCCTTCATCCGTGATGCCAGTGCCAGCAGTCTCTCCGTCGCATCGTGTCGCCGGTTCAGGATCAAATCTTCTGCGGCTTCACGCAACTCGGAGTTAATCTCTTCATAGAGTTCCAACATACCGGCGTTGACAATTCCCATGTCCATGCCGGCGCGGATCGCGTGGTAGAGAAATACGGAGTGCAACGCCTCTCTAACGGGGTTGTTGCCCCTGAATGAAAAGGACACGTTGCTGACCCCACCGCTTACGTGCGACAGAGGGAAGAGCCGCTTCAGCTCTCCGACGGCTTCAATGAATGCCACGGCATAGTCGTCATGCTCGCGTATGCCTGTGCCCACTGCGAATATATTGGGATCGAAGATTATATCTTGTGGAGGGAATCCTACCTTATCCGTTAGGATATTGAAGGAGCGCTCACAGATTGCCACCTTGCGTTCAGTTGTGTCTGCCTGTCCCTCCTCGTCAAACGCCATCACCACGACTGCCGCACCGTAACGCCTGATCGTGCGCGCTTGGCTGACAAACTCTTTTTCACCCTCTTTCAGAGAGATGGAATTGACTATGCCCTTACCTTGAATGCACTTGAGCCCCGTCACTATGACATTGAAACGGGAGCTGTCAATCATCATCGGCAGGCGAGCTATATCCGGCTCGGACGACAGCAATTTCAGATAGCGTTCCATAGCCGCTTCGGAGTCAAGGAGGCCCTCGTCCATGTTGATGTCTAGAATCTGGGCGCCATCTTCGACCTGCGCGCGGGCGACTGTCACGGCTTCTTCGAAATCACCCTTGCGTATGAGGCGCCTGAACCGAGCAGACCCGGTAACATTTGCTCGCTCCCCAACATTGACGAAGTTGGAGTTCGCCCTTATTTCAAGTGGTTCCAGCCCGCTCAAAACCGTATTGGTGACTTGAGCCGGACGTTGCCGCGGTCGCACGCCCTTTACGGCTTCTGAAATCGCTCGCGTATGCTCCGGTGTGGAGCCGCAGCAAGTGCCTAAGACATTTACCAGCCCGCTTCTGGCAAACTCTCCCAAGTTAGCAGCCATGTGTGATGCCGATTCATCGTACTCACCGAACTCATTGGGCAATCCCGCATTCGGATGGCAGGACACGAAGTGAGACGAAGCGTCGGAGAGTTCCGCGAGGAAAGGGCGCAACTGATCACTGCCGAGCGAGCAGTTGATTCCAACGCACAACAGCGGTACATGGGAGACTGACGCATAGAACGCTTCGACGGTCTGACCTGAGAGGTTGCGTCCACTCATATCGACCGCCGTGAAGGAGACCATAACAGGCACTCTCGTTCCAGTTACGTTGAACGTCTCCTCTATGGCGTAGAGTGCCGCCTTCGCATTAAGTGTGTCAAAGACGGTCTCTACAAGGAGGATATGGACGCCTCCGTCCAGCAACCCGTTTATGGCCTCTGAGTACGCTTCAACCAGATCATGGAAACTCACGTCTCTGTAACCTGGGTCATTAACGTCAGGGGAAATGGAAAGGGTCTTATTGGTTGGACCGATACTTCCGGCAACGAATCTGGGTTGGGCCGGGCATCGCTGTGAGAATTCGTCGGCAGTCTCCCTGGCGAGCCGCGCGGCTTCTCGGTTTATTTCGTATGCGTAGCCTTCGAGGCCGAATTCCGTCAGACCAAAGCGAGTGGACGTAAAGGTATTCGTTGTGAGAATGTCCGCGCCGGCGTCCAGATATTGCCGCTGAACATCTGCGATAATGTCGGGCCTAGTTATGCTCAGCGCGTCGATGCAGCCCCTAATATCCCGCTCGTGGTCGATTAGCCGCTCGCCTCTGAACTCCTCCTCGGAGAGCTTGAAATCCTGGAGCAATACACCCCAGGAGCCATCCATCACCATTACACGATGTTCGAGAATACGCTTAATTTCGGCGGAATGGTCTGTTGGATGTATGCCCTTGTCAGCAGATATAGTCATAGGCCTCTAGACGCTCGTAGCGGAAGTTCACATATGTCTGATTGGACACAGGTAGGCGTTTCCTTCTACCGGAAGGAAACGCCGTCCACTAAGGTAATAAGGTAAGGTAGGGTTCTAGCGTGACTAGACGACGAGCGGCGTACCTTCCCGGTTTGCCCATTCGCCCATAGAGCCGTCGTAGTTTCGCGCTCGCTCGTAACCCAAGAGCTTCAAAATGAACACTCCGTGCGCCGCACGGATGCCACCCTGTCAATAAGTCACAATCTCCTTGTCGGGCGTCGCTCCAACCTCTTGCAGCATTGCCCTCAGATCATCGGCAGGCTTTATCGTCTGGTGACTGTCGTCTGTGATGAAGTTTAGCCATTCGAGGTGAACGGCGCCCGGTATGCGACCCGCCCTGGCATTCCCTCTGGAATTACTGCCGTCCCACTCACCGTCTGAACGGACATCTAAGAAAACGACGTCATCGTTCCCCACATTCGCAACGCCGTAATCGAGCGTGCAGACGATACCATCGCTCACCCGAGAAGTGAAAGTCGTCTCTTGAGGAATCGGCACACTGATCGATGTCGGACGTCCCTCGTCGTACCACTTCTTCCAGCCACCGTTAAGCACCTTGACATTTGTGTGTCCGTGGTAATTGAGAACCCACCAAAGGCGGGTTGACCACAGGGCACCATTACTGTCGTATGCGACAACGAGGTTTTCGTCGCCGATGCCCATTCGCTCCATCAGTTCCTTCATCGTATCAGGCGGCGCGACAAGCGGATATCCTCGCGGGTCATCGTCGTATCCGGGCTCTTTAATGTAGTGATGGACGGGTATGCCGACGGCATTCTTGATGTGCGTTCGCCCGTACGCGTCATAAGGGTCACAGTCAACAATGCGGACATTGGGGTCGTCCAGCATGGATTCTAGCCAGTCGGTCTCAACTAGAATCTCCGGGTTAGCGTATCCCTGTGTCGTCATCGCGCTTCTCTCCGTGGCTTAACGTTTGGCATACTGAAGTGTCCTTCCACTATACCAGACTTCGTTGAAGGAGCGAGACAGTCAATCTTCTGGATAACGATATTCGCGTATTCCTCGCACCATGAGCCACACCATGCACACGACGACGATTCCAACTCCGCCCCCCAGAATCAGTGTCCTATCCGCGCCGATGACTTCTGACATGATGCCTACTTCGAAGGTGCCCAGATTGTTAGCAGTCATTGCGGACACGGACGAAAAGCTTACTGCTCGCCCGCGCATATTGTCGGAAGTAGTAAGCTGCACTGTGGTCTGCCGGGTAGCCATGCCAACAGCGTCAGATGCGCCAAGTCCTGCGAGGATAATAACACCAAGCCATAGTGCGGTCGTGAATCCAAAGGCAATGAGAAGAAGAGCGTATGCAAGTGTCGCGTAAACGACGAGCATGCCCTTTGAGCGGTACCTCGTAAGAAACAGCACTGAAAATGTGCCCAGTATCCCCCCCGCCGAATTAGCCGCGGTCAGGACTCCCACCGTCGCCGCACCGCCTCTGAACAGCTTGTCAGCAATCAATGGAAGTATCTGACGGTAGTGGCTGACGATGGTCACGCCAATGTCCATGAAGTACAAGCCGGGCAAAATTGGATGGGACGTGACGTACAGGAAGCCATCCCACATACGTGTGAGAACCGAGCCTTCCTGCTGCCGGTTCGCGGGGATCCCGGACGCCCTTATCAGCAGTGGCAGGACTACGCTCGGCAGCGCTATCATAGTGGCGATCGCGAATATATACACATACTGTCCCTGAAACACCTCAATCGCCGCCGAAAAGGCAAGGGGCGCGGCGACTGCGCCAACTTGAAATGTGGCTGTGTTCAAGGCGACAGCGTGCATAAGGTGTGAACGGGGGACGACATTTGCCGTGAGGGCGGAACGTGATGGACTTCCCAGGGTGCTTGCCACGCTCAGAATGGCAGTCACCGCATAGATGTGCCATGGCCTTAAGCTGTCTGTCGCCGCCAAAACGGTCATCGCGCCTATGAGGGCGAGACTAACCATCTGTGCATACGACATTAACTTCTTGCGGTCGATCTGGTCCGCAAGCGCCCCGCCGTAGAGGATCGCCGGCAACTGCATCACAAGCTGGACAACGCCAAGCAGTCCGAGTTGCAACCCGGAGCCGGTTGCATCGTAGAGCCACACGATGCTCACTAGCGTGCGCATCTGCATCGTGACCATCTGCGCGACGCCTGAAAGCCACAGTATGCGATAATCACGGAAAGCGAGAGCCGACCATGGTCTCAGGCCGGGTCGCCTAGGGGAACCTTTGCCCCCTGTACGTGAATTTCCTCGACGCCCAGGGGTGCCTAACGCCACTGGTGGCTCACAGCAATCGGGATGGGGACTCGATTAAGCATTGCGCCAGATTATACTTTCTCGATCGCCGTCACGCAAAGTGCTAGGCTCACAAATGTGGTGAAGAAGCACACGCGCTGCTCCCACCTGAATGACCTAAACTTTGTGAATCGAAAGGTGAGGGGTTGCTTGGAATCGCAAAGAGGGCTTCCCGAGTAAGGAAATAGTATTGATGCTGAGTTTAGACAACCCTGCCGCCTCCATACACGCTCTCATTGCCCAAGACGTGTTGCATCGTATATGGGAGCGTGATTATACGGTCTGGAAACCTGTCCAGACAGAGATAAGCGACCGGCTCGGCTGGCTAAGTGTTGCCGCGAAATTGAGGGGTCAAGTCACTGAACTCAAGGCATTTGCTGAAGAAGTTCGAAGTGCCGGATATCAGAATATCGTTGTACTTGGAATGGGAGGCAGCAGCCTCGGCACTCTAGCGTTACATCGACTGTTCGGCAGCACAGAGGGATGGCCGGATCTACATGTGGTGGATACCACAGTTCCGGAAGCCGTCGCGGAGTTGACCGTCTCCGTGGACTGCTCGACAACGCTCTTTGTCGTCGCATCAAAATCTGGAACGACTATAGAGACCAGGGTGCTTTATCAGCATTTCAGGTCGCTCGTTGAGCGCAAGATGGGTGCCGAAAACGCGGGTGATAATTTCGTTGCAATATGCGATGGCGGCACTCCACTCGAACGCGTTGCCGTCGAGCAGGGCTTTCGGAGAATCTTTACCAATCCGGCGGATATTGGTGGGCGCTACTCGGTGTACTCGTACTTTGGATTGGTGCCGGCCGCGCTCATGGGCATTGACATTGGCGCATTGCTTGATGAAGTTGAGGCAATGTGCAGCGCTTGCGGAATTGAAGTACCTGCGGAGAGTAATCCGGGAGCTCTGCTTGGAGCCACAATAGCTGACTATGCGGCAAAAGGACGAGACAAATTGACCGTGGTAACGACAGAATCTCTCGGGGGATTCGCTCTGTGGGTTGAACAACTGCTGGCCGAAAGCACTGGCAAGGAGGGTAGGGGAGTTATCCCGATTGTGGACGAACCACGGCTAAGTCCTGAAGTCTTTCACGATGATAGACTCTTCGTCTATTTGCGGCTTGACAGCGACAGAGCGGAGGAGGTGGATGCTTATGTTGAACGCATTGAAACTGCCGGCATTCCCACAATAAGGCTTAGTCTAAGCGACAAATACGCCATAGGCGCGGAATTATTCCGTTGGCAGTTCGCTACCGCTGTTATGGGGCATCTACTCGGAATCAACCCATTCGATCAGCCGGACGTGCAGCGCGCCAAGGACAATACCGATAGATTGCTGGCCAGTCGCACGGAGGCTGCGTCTAAACCGCCCCTTGCCTCTTTTGGTTCGTTCAGAGAACTAATGGCGAAGGTGAAGCCTGGAGATTATCTGGCAATCACGGCCTTTTCAGAGCCTACACCTCAGTTTGAAAAGGCAATCGCTTCCTTGCGTGAACGTGTTAGCCAGGTCAAGGGTATTGCTACGACATTTGCGTATGGACCCAGGTACTTGCATTCTACGGGTCAGATTCACAAGGGGGGCTCTAATTCAGGGATTTTCCTTCAACTCACACAGGTCGGTCAAACCGATGTTCGGATTCCATGTGAGGTGTTTACTTTCGACACTCTTGCCGCAGCCCAGGCCGAAGGCGACCTGAATGCGCTGGTGGAGCAGGGTCGCCCCGTTGCCCGCGTTGTTCTTAGTTCCGACCCCATCAAATCTGTTTACGATCTTGTAGATTGCTTGAGCTAGTACCCTCGCGTATGTCCGATTCAGAAGTGAGAAAGTTGGAATTGGGAATGATTGGACTAGGGGGAATGGGCAGGAATATGACCTGGCACCATTCGTGGCAGGTCAGCATCTAAAGTAAGTAAGGACGTTTCAGGCAGAAATTCGGAAAGAAGCGTCGAATCTCAAAAAGAAGTGCGAATGACGTGGAGGAGACGGAGGAGCAAGTGCGGAATATGGCCGTGCCGATTAAAGGCGTTTTACTTTCTGGCTTTTTACTCATTCTTTTTGCTATCCTAACAACTGCATGCGGCTCGATTGAGCCAGATCATCTATCAGACGGTGAGCCTCTTGGCGGTCAGATTCCCAGTGCGACGTCGATTCCAGAGGATTCCAGCTCACCTGCATTAACAACGCCGGCAGTCCCGCTGCGTGAGGGGTCTGAAGGCACCTCTGCCCTTGTGCTTACGCCGACGCCCGTGCCTGCCCCGACTTCGACTCCGACATCTCCTGCACAGCCGACAACTGAAGTCCTGGTGGCAACCACAACGGCGAAAACAGCGCTCGATATTGGAGAAGGCAGTGTGCCGCCCGACCCGGACTACGAAAGGGCATTCCGTGACGCAAGGCTCAGTCCGAGCGGGTGGGATACAGACTTCAGGTTCCATACTGTCCCTTATAGTGAGATCAGGTCAGTCATACCCCGCGACAATATACCTTCTATCGACTCGCCGGCATTTGTATCACCGACCGAAGCCTCGGCATGGCTGAAGGACGTTGAGCCGGTGGTGTTCCTTGAAATCTATGGTGATGCGCGTGCGTATCCCCTCCAGATACTGACTTGGCACGAGATAGTGAACGACGAGGTTGGCGGCGTTCCCGTAGCGGTCACATTCTGTCCCCTGTGCAACTCCGCGATTTCCTTCGACAGGCTGTTTGACGGTGTAGAGCTTGAATTTGGTGTATCGGGCAACCTGCGTAACTCAGACTTAATAATGTATGATCGCCAGACTCATTCCTGGTGGCAGCAGTTCACAGGTGAAGGCATCGTCGGCAAATACGCGGGCCGAAACCTGCAGCAGCTTCCAGCGGCCATAGTTTCATTTGCCGACTTTAGACGGGCGCACCCCGACGGACAGGTACTGTCGCGTGATACCGGATACAGTCGCCAGTATGGGCGCAATCCGTATGCCGGATACGACACGGCTGACGGCAACCCTTTCCTCTTCAGGGGCGATCTCGATGGAAGACTACTTCCGGTTGAGCGTGTCATCGCGGTGACGATTGATGACGTGGACGTGGCATTCCCACTTACTGTGTTGCAGGAGGAGGGCGCGATCAATTACAGCGTGGGAGAGCGGCGCATCGCGGTATTTCACAGTTCTGGTACAGCGTCTGCGCTCGACGGAGGGTCCATCGCAGAATCGCGCGATGTGGGTGCGGCAGGCGTATTCAATGCTGACTTGGGCGGAGAGACGCTGACATTCGTCGCGCATGATGGAGTGATTAAGGATGAACAGACCGGCAGCGTCTGGGACATCCTGGGAAGAGCTGTCGAAGGTCGGCTTGCCGGTGAGAGACTAACTCCTGTGCTACACGGCAATCACTTCTGGTTTGCGTGGGCCGTTTTCAAGCCCGACACGATTGTGTACCAGGGTAGGGACGGCGCGTAGGGCGAAGTCTCTCTGCGCCGGCTCGGGCAATTTATGGCATGCGTTCCGAGTCGGCAGTCTGTCTGCTCCAAACTTGCGTTACCAGCGGCACTCAGTTGCGGTGTGCCGTTAGTTGGATGCTATGTCGTCGAAGAGTTCGGCCCAGCTCTCGAAGTTGCCCTTGCCGAAGCCATATCGGTGCGTGATTTTGCCATCCGCGCTGATCGCTATCTTGGACGCCTGTGTATAGATTTGCAGCGAGTTGAGCATACCCTCATGGGCGGAGGCAGTGCTCCAGGGTAGGCCTTCACGTTTTCGGTCGGCTTCCAGGAACTCCAATGATTCTGAAGGGTCAGTACCCACTATGTAAAACGCGACTCGATCATTGTAGCGATCGCCAATTTCTTCCTTCATACGCCGTAACTCGACGCGGCAGGTTCCTCACCAGGTTGCGTGGAAGTACAGGAAAGTCGGCTTGCCTTGGTCAGTGAGATTGGCGGAAGTAAGGGTAGAGCCGTCAATCAGGCTCATGCCGAATTCCGGAACTTGCATGCCCACTTTGTAGCCGACTTCAACCTGCTGTGGCGCAAGTTCACTTTCCTTGGCGAGCGTCACTTTGGAAGCAACTGCCTCCGCCTCGATGGCTTTCGATTCAGGCTCAGGTCGCATCGTCACGGCGGTTGGCTGCTCCAATATAGGAGCGGTAGGTGCATTTGCGCCTTCGGAGAGCCGCGAAGCCGGAGCAGTACCACAGCCGAATAGAACCGACAGCGCAACGCCGAGTCCCAATGCCGAGGTCAGATGAGTTCGAATTCGCATCAATCTATTTCAAACTTATCCTTGAGTCTATTTCGCCCATCTTAGCTCTCATATCTACCAATACTGATGGCAGGTGGGACGAAATTTCTTTGCATAATCAATTCAAAGCCTCTGGGCGCTCTTCGAGTGTAACCGCAATCTCGGCAGTTTCGCCACCGTCTCGAATGACATACATTGTAACTACGTCGCCAGGTCTTGTATCCTCCAGCAGGTAAATGATCAGGTCGTTCATGCTGCCGATGGATTGCCCGTTTATGGCGGTGATAACGTCGCCGCCGTAGCGGATTCTTCTTTCGTCAGTCTGCTTTGACTTAGCGCTTCCGACCAGCCCAGCCTTTTGGGCTGGACCGCCATCTGCGAGTGCGATGACCTGGGCGCCCCGTGTGCCTTCCGGCGCACCCATCAGCGCTTGGGCATCGACACCCAATGTTGTTCCTCTTATTCCGAGCCAAGAATAAGTGAAATGGCCGTCGCTGATTAGAACCGGGACGACCTGTTTCGCGATGTTGACGGGTATGGCGAATCCGATGCCGGTGTTCGAACCGGACCTGGTGATAATCTGCGCGTCGATCCCTATTACTTGCCCGCGTCTGTCTAGGAGTGGCCCTCCGGAGTTGCCAGGATTCATGGGGGCGTCCGTCTGGATGACCTTCGGCAGAGTAAAGTGGGAATCACTGGTTCTTATGCTTCGGCCAATTGCGCTCACGATACCCGTTGTGGTTGAAAACTCTTGGCCAAAGGGATTGCCAATCGTAATGGCGAGTTGGCCCACTCGTACCTCGTTGCTGTCGCCTAAGGTAACCGGTGTCAGCAACTCAGAATCCCTCTCAATTTTCAGGACGGCCAGATCCGAATCTTCATCCAGACCGACGACTTCGGCTTCGACATCACTTCCATCTGAAAAGACTACTGTAATTCGTTCAGCATCGACCACAACGTGTCGATTGGTTACTATATGGCCCTCATCATCCCAGACGAAACCTGAGCCTTGACCATTCCTGTAAAAGAACTCGCGTTGGGAGTCGCCACCCTGCGGCGTCCTTTGCCCGAATGGAAGCGGGGAGCTGAATCCTGGGAATGTGTCGGACAACTCCACACGGTTCAGCACGAAGATGCTTACGACGGAAGGCAGCACGTTCTCGTGCACGTCGCCTATCGCCTTCTCGAAGGCGGCTACGACAGCATCGGCATTTAGGTCGGACGTTTCAGAGAGTCCAGGTCGCTCATCCGGCGACGTTCCCGATGAAAGAGGAGAGGTATTGTCGGCACCTGCCGGAAATTGCCACGAGGCTTCTGAGGTCTCCACGTCTGTTGAATCGACCGTCGCAGTATTTCCCCCAGAAGGAACACGGCTGTTCACAGAGGCTGCGGGCGTGCTAGCACAAGCGAGGAGCATTGTTGTAGATGCGACAAGCGCGGCAAATACAATATGCTTCCAGAATCTTAACCTGGCTGTCATTTCAGTCCTTTAGCGATGTCGGATTCGCCATCTCAAGAAGGATATCCAAACGCATTGTCAAAGAACGTGGTCTCGCTTCTAAGAGTACAACGTGTCCACATAGCATGAGTTAGTAGCCCCGCGCGCTCTTCCATCACTACCAGTTAGGCTATTCGGATTGGCAAGAAGAATGACTGCTCCCTTCATCAAGTGGGAGTCGCCACCCAGACCATTTCCGTGCTGTTTTCGTCGAAGTCCTGTCGTCTAAAGTCTCCGTACAGTTCCAGTATATCGTAGCCACATGCCCGAAGCAGGTGATGCATCTCCCATCGAAACATGTAGCGCAGAGCGAAGTCACGGTACATTTTGCTCGCTACTCTGCCGCTGAGGTCGAGTTCCTCGATGGTTGAACGGATACTCATGATCTGACTATGCGAATCGTAGCTTGCTTGATTCCAGATGATCAGGTGCCTGCCGGTCTTCGGATCGGTAACATCGCGGAAGTGGTATGGCACGTCGCCTTCCTGGACCATCATGTTAATGTCCGGTACGAATATGTCGAATATGAGCTTACCACGGGGAGTGAGGTGACGCCTGATATTCAGGAGTGCACGCTCCGTGTCCTCCACTGACAGCAGGGATAGCAGGCCGCGAAAGGGCACAATAGCAAGCGGGAACTTGTCGTCGAACTTGAAGTCGATCATGTCGGCTTGTACCAGCTTTAGATTCGATGTTCCAGTCTGGTTCGCTTTCTGCCGAGCTCTCTCGATCATCAGAGGGGATGAGTCCAAACCAACGACGTCTATTCCGTTGAGAGCTATCGGAATGGCGACGCGGCCTGTTCCACAGCCCAATTCGATGACAGGTCCACCAGAGCGCACCGCTTCGTCCACGTAGAATGGAATGTCGTCATTCACATATGAAAATACGGAATCGTAGATCTCAGCCCAAGCGTCGTATGGTGAAATGTCCATGCCGCAAGCTAACCAGCAAGGTGCTGGAGCGCCAAGCGAACTCTGTCTTCGGTGGTGGGCGAGACGTCTTCGGCAAGCCCGGAGAGAGCTTCGCGGGCCTCGAATTGCGAATATCCAAGAGCCGTAAGAGCGTCTAGGGCCTCGCCATCGAGCGCCGGCGCGATCGCGATGCTCCAGTCAAATTCCAACTTTCCTTTCAGCTCAAGCAGGATTCGACTGGCTGTCTTGCGTCCCACGCCCGGCACCGCCGTGAAGCTCTTTACATCACCTGACTCGACGGCTGCCGCCAACTCTTCCGGCTTGAAAGTTGAGAGTATGCTTAGAGCAACTCGTGGTCCGATTCCGCTGATGCCGATAAGCGTCTCAAACGTCTGTCGTGCTTCTGGCGTGTCGAATCCAAAAAGGCTCAGGCTGTCTTCCCTGACTTGAAGCGAGGTGAACAATTTAACCGGACTGCCGACCTGCCCAAGTGATTCAATCGAGGATGAAGGAGCGTTGACCCGTAAGGTAATGCTGCCCATCTCGATGTCCATCCAGTCAGGCCCGGTGCCTTCCAGTGTACCTCTCACGGATGAAATAAGTGATGACATTGAACTACACCGACTATTCCCTCATCGTGAGGGATTCTGCACGCTTGGAATTGATGGCGCAGATCGCAACTGCCAGTGCGTCTGAGGCATCAAGAGGCATTGCTGGAGTTTCCGCGCCAAGAGTCAGAATTACCATTTCTTGCACCTGCTCCTTGGAACTGTCGCCGAAACCTGTCACCGCTAACTTGACCTCCCTGGGAGCAAATGAACTGACCTTAAGACCCGATGCCGCCGCAGCCATCATCGCAACTGCCTGTGCCTGCCCAACAGCAATCGCAGAGCGGACATTACGCGCTACGAATGGCTCTTCAATCGCGACTTCGGTCGGCTCGTGTCTGGAGATGTAGTTGAGCAGCTTAGAGTAGAGACTGTGCAACCGCTCGGCCTGAGGTACGCCTCTAGGCACTTTGAGTACATCAGCGTTCAGATAGCTCAGACCGCCACTCTCAGATGTCACGACGCCAACGCCCATATTGTAGGTGCCTGGATCAATGCCGAGAGTACGCACCACGGTTATTCGTCCCGGTACTGTTCCAGGACTTCGTCGGGAAAGTCCGCGTTGGAGTAAATCTTCTGTACGTCATCTAGCTCTTCGAGCTGGTCAAGCAGACGTAACGTCTGATTCGCAGCCCTAGGGTCGAGCGTGATGGTGTTGTTGGGAATCATAGAGAGCTCGGAAGATACTATGGATGCGTCGGTCTCAGTCAGAGTCTGCCGAATCTCTTCAAGTCTACTAACGGGGGAGAAGATCTGCAATGTCGTATCAAAAGTCTCGAAGTCGTCCGCTCCGGCGTCGATGGCAACCAACGCAAACTCTTCCGCCTCCTCGGGTTCTGCGTTCACTACAACAATGCCCTTTGGCTCGAACTGCCAGGCTACTGCGCCGGACTGAGCGAGATTGCCGCCTGCTTTGGTGAGCGTGGAGCGAATGCTTGAGACGGTGCGATTTCGGTTGTCGGTCAGCGTTTCCAGCATAATTGCGACACCGCCGGGCCCGTAACCCTCGTAGGTGTATTCCACCATCTGGTCTTGTTCGCCCGACTCGCCCGTTCCTCGCTTGACTGCGCGGTCTATATTGTCGTTGGGCATATTGTTGTCTTTGGCTTTTTGAATTGCCATTCGCAGCCGTATGTTCATCGTGGGGTCGCCGCCGCCCTGACGAGCAGCGACGATTATCTCACGCGTGAGTTTGGTAAAGAGCTTCCCTCTGCGGGCGTCCGTGACCGCTTTCGCGTGCTTGATCGTGGACCATTTTGAATGACCCGACATAGGCCAAAACCTCTGCATAGTTTAGTGTTACGTTAGGAAGATTTATTCTAGCACGGGCTACCAAGTCGGTCAAAATGACCTTGCGCCGTTATCCACTCATTGCGGCGGCTTACTCAGATGCCGACCCTAGATAGGAACTCCTGCTTCCCTGGGATTCCCAGGTTCAATCTGTACAGGCAACCTGCTCCCGGACCTTCGGCTGCCTTGTCCTGTCCGCCCGCAGTAGTTACGTAAATGTCGGTGTAGTCTTTACCGCCGAACATAACGCTCGACACCTTGCGAGCAGGGAACCAAACTCGACTGACTTGCTCACCGGCGGGAGAATATCGAACTAGGGAAGAACCGTCCCACCTTGCAGACCACACGAAGCCCTCTGCGTCCACTGTCATGCCGTCGGGGATGCCATCATTTTCGCCAGTGTTCACGAATACGCGCTGATTGGATAATTCCCCGGTGCTGGAGTCGTAATCAAAAACGTAAATGTTATGTGTGGGAGAATCGGTGTAGTACATTTGCTTGGCGTCGGGTGTGAAACCCATGCCATTTGAGATGCCTATGCCACCCAGCACCTTCGCTATTGAACCATCTGTTTCCATTCGATACAGGCTGCCCAGACGGTCTTCCGAAGGCATCGTGCCACAGAAGACGCGGCCCTTCGGGTCGGCGATAACGTCGTTAAAGCGGGAATCGCTCTCTTCAGAGATCTCGCTGATAAAGTATTCCAGTTTTCCATCTCTCAGCGATGCTACTGCCCCCCTCTCCATGAATAACAGCAGTGAACCATCCTCTTGTACTGTGAATCCACCTACCTGACCACTTTCGAATACCAGACCATGGTCTCCTGCTGCAGGATCGTATCGAAAGATTCTGCCCTGCGGAATATCTGCCCAGTAAACAACTTCCTCTATAGGGTGCCACATAGGGCCCTCGCCAACGATGCACTTGTAGTCCGCGATAAGCTCCAAATTCATATCGACTCTCCTAGATACATGCCTGAGTATATGTCTTTACAATTCCTTGTCGTTTGGGATATATTCACTGCATCTAGCAACGGAATGCTGTTTGAGGATCAGTCGAAGCGAGTGTGAAGGGTAGTGGCAAACCGTTGCGCATACTTCAGCATTGACGGATAATGGTTCAGTTCGTGAGGGTTACGGTCATTATCTGAAATGGCTGGCACATTGACAAGGGAGGTAGGGACTAAATGGCGACCCTTAGGAAGAATGACATTTCGAGGGATGTGGCTAGAAAGTTAGGCGGCACTCATTCGCAGGGTGAGGCAGCTTTGAATGCCGTGCTGAAGAGCATTCAAGAGGCGCTCGCGGCGGGCGATAGAGTGGTGTTAACGGGCTTTGGGTCCTTTGAATTGCGTGACGTAAAGGCCCGAAAGGTACGGCCTATACGAGGCAGCCAAGCGGGCGATCTCATTGAAGTGCCTGCTCACAAACGCGTAGGATTTTCTGCGGGAGCGGAGCTTAGTAAGGCAGCCCAGAGCTAAAGTAGCAGAACCATCGACAGGTTGAATCTTTGTAATGGACCGGCATCGCCGGTCCATATCTTTTTGGGGCTGGTAGAGTTGAGCGCGACATGATCCAGAAATATATGTAGACTAAATGTTTGGCGTATTTTTTCTAAAACATCGCCGAATACTGCTTGACCTTCCAAGCACGAGTGTTCTAATATCCCGACATAGAATAATTGTTGGAAAGAGAGGATTCACTCGGTATGAGGAAGTCAAGACAGAGCAGATCTATATTTCTCAAGCAGTGCCCTCGCTGCAATGGTGACGTTGGAGTCGGGAACGACCAGTACGGCAGATATGTGCATTGCCTTCAATGCGGATA
Organism: Dehalococcoidia bacterium; assembly: GCA_965203955.1. Taxonomy (GTDB): domain Bacteria; phylum Chloroflexota; class Dehalococcoidia; order Lucifugimonadales; family JADFKI01; genus Bin90. The sequence goes on from OZ241923.1 coordinate 2,842,696, forward strand.
TATGAAGGACATCGGGTACATTAATCACGTCAAGTCCATTCCATTGAGCGCCACTCGGGATAACGTCGCATAGCTTACTGAACGGGTAGGTACTGCCGACTGAACTATGACAACAGGGGCGGAGATAGAATCTCTGCCCCTAATAAAATTCCCGGCATACCTGTTGCCGAAACACTTTACGCTATGCCCAGCAATGCGCTCAACACAGCAATTGCATTCAGTTCTTAAATTCGGCAGACGCTGCTGAAACCCCCGCTCCGGCTGCCACCTCGTAACCAAACTCTGGCAGTACACTCTCCAGGGCCGACAATAGCGCGAGCACATATTCTGACTTGCTAGACTCACCCATCAATCCAACTCGCCAGACTTTGCCTGCAAACTCTCCCAGCCCTCCTCCTATTTCGATCCCGTAACCGCGCAACAATCTCTGCCGAACCCGCGTATCTTCGATACCTTCGGGTATTCTCACTACTGTAATCTGAGCTAGGCGATGCTCCGGCGCAACCACACATTCCAAGCCCAGCGCCTCCAACCCGGCGCTGAGAGCGCGAGCATTAGTTGCGTGCCTTTCGAAGCGATCTTCAAGTCCTTCAGTCAGAACTTGGCGCAGTCCCTCACGCAGCGCCAGTATCATGCTCACTGGTGCGGTGTGATGGTAAGCTCTCTGACCCTGCCACCCCCAATAGTTGCCGAGCAGTTCCAGGTCCAGATACCAGGAGTAAGGTGCCTGCCTGCGTTGGCGAATCGCATTGATGGCGCGGTCGCTGACCGCAATCGGCGATAAGCCCGGAGGTCCGCCCAGGCACTTCTGAGTTGCGGAGTAGGCGTAGTCTGCGCCCCAACTGTCGAATGCGACCTCATTTCCGCCCAATGACGTAACGGTATCCACCATCAGGAGAGCGTCATGATCTTTAGCGATCTGCGCTAGACCGTCAACTGGCTGGCGAACGCCTGTCGAGGTCTCGGCGTGGATGGCAGTCACGAGTTTCACATCCGAGTGCTTTTTCAATTCTTCCTCTAGCAACTCTTCGGGGAATGCACGGCCCCAGTCTGCTCGAAGTGGCACGACGTTCGCGCCAAAGCGCGTAGCCATCTCCACCATGCGTTCACAGAAGAAGCCGTATATGCACATCACGACGGTATCACCCGGCTCCAGCAAGTTACTCAGACCGGCTTCCATTCCTGCGGTACCGGTGCCCGAGAGTGCCATGGTATTTACACTCTCAGTCTGAAAAACGCGCTGCAATAGCTCCCTGACTTCGTCAAGAATTAGCATAAAGTCGGGGTCAAGATAGCCAATCATAGGCTGCATCATCGCTTGCAGCACTCGGGGATTGACGTTACTCGGACCTGGCCCCAGCAGGATGCGCGGGGGAACAGCAGGTATCTTCGACTCCGGTAATGTATTCCGTGTCATTTGACCATCCTAAAAATCCTATTCAGGACTACCGTCAGGCAAGCCCTTTGCAATATCGCTATGAAGATGACGGCTGTACCGATCTTCAAAGCGCACGATATCGTCCTCTTCAAGATAACTGCCAGTTTGTACTTCTATGACCTCTAGCGGAAGCGTGCCGGGGTTTTCAAGTCTGTGCTCGACTCCCACGGGTACATACGTGGACTGGTTCTCTGTGAGCAGGAATGTTTCTTCGCCTCGAGTCACTCTGGCTGTGCCCTTGACAACTACCCAATGTTCCGCCCTATGGTGATGCATTTGCAGCGAGAGGGCTTCTCCTGGCCTGATTGTCAGACGCTTGACCTGGAAGCGCTCGCCGGCATCCACTGTTTCGAACGAACCCCAGGGGCGGTTGACGGTGAGATGGTTTTCCTGCTCCCGCCGCTTGTCAATTCTCAGCTGCTGAACGAGTTGCTTGACGTCTTGGATGTGCTCTCTATCAGCAGCGAGGACGGCGTCAGCTGTTTCAATCAGAATCATGTCCTGGAGTCCGACCGCCGCGACGAGACGCCTCTCGCTTATGATAAGGGAGTTCGTCATTGCGCGCGAGTAAACGTCCCCTTTGACCACGTTCCCGTCGGCGTCTCTAGGGCTCTCTCCCCAAAGAGAAGTCCAGGCTCCCAGGTCGGTCCACCCTACTTCCATCGGCACAACTACACAGTCCACACTCTTATTTTGCGATGCGTCTCTGGCAATGTGCTCCATCACCGCATAATCTATGGATTCACTGGGACAGGTAGCAAAACAACTGGCGTCCGGACGATAGAAGTCCCCGTCGCGACTGAGAGTCGAATATGCCTTAGTACAGGCATCCGCGATGTCTGGTCTCAAACGGTTCAGTTCGTTCATCCATACCGAGGGGCGCAAGACGAACATCCCGCTGTTCCACAGATAGGATTCCTCTGCCAACATCTTCTCAGCGGCCTGAAGAGACGGCTTCTCCACGAATTCGGCAACCCGAAAGGCACTCTTGCCATTACCTGAGACGTGTGCATTTCCCTTTCGGATATAACCGTAGCCTGTATTGGGCGAGTCGGGTACGATGCCAAAAGTGACAACACTATCGTCCTGAGCAATTTCCGCGGCATATTTGGTAAGTGTGCGAAACCTCGGTCCGTCGCGTATCACATGGTCGGCAGGCAAAACGAGCATTATGGGATCGCTTTCGGAAAAGCCTGCCTCCTCGTCGAGCAGCATCAGTGCGGCTAATGTTAGGGCGGGAGCCGTGTTCCTGCCGACCGGCTCAAGAGCAATCGCAAGTGGATCCTGTCCCAACTGTCGCATGTGCTCGGCAACCAGAAATCTGTGCTCTTCGTTGCATACAACTAGCGGAGAAGCCATGTCGTCCAGACCGTCTAGCCGGAGAACCGTTTCCTGAAACAGAGAGTGCTCACCTATCAGCCGCAGAAACTGCTTTGGATAAGTCTCCCTGGAAAGCGGCCACAATCGCGTGCCCGCGCCTCCGGCTAATATGACGGGATGGAGGGTCATCACCAGTCTCCGTTATTTCTTGCTGAGGTTTGGTTCGATTCCGATTGGCGTCCATCGAATGACTGGTGGCTATTATATGAGCCAGAAAATCGACAGGTCAACGCGCGTGACATTCACTGCTGACCACATTTCGCCCTGTAATCGGCGCTAACGCACTTGACATATTGCTTTCGCTGCCTTACCTTACACCAATATCATTTAGAATCATTCTAATTATTGACGTTCTGCGGGATAGACAGTGCTCTCAGGTATCTCAAAAGAGTCTGCAGAAGAATATAGGTCGAGCGACTGGCTTGAGTCGCGCTTGTCCGAAATGAAGGCTGCACTCAGGGACAAAGGTGTGGTGGTTACACAGAAGCGTGCCAAGCTGCTTGAAGTCCTTCTTGCCAGTGACCGTCACCCTTCAGTCAGCGAAATTCACGAAGGCGTTAGGGTTTCGTATCCCGGGACCAGTCTCGCCACGATCTATAACACCATAGAAATCCTCAAGGTGACCGGTCAGGTGCTGGAGATTGAGTTCAGCGCATCCGGCAATCGTTACGATGGCAGGATACCTGTGTCGCATCCTCACCTCGTGTGTCTGCAATGCGAAAAGGTTGAGGACATGGAAAGCGCGGCCCCTTCTGACCCGCTTGAAAGCGTATCACAGGCGACGGGCTATGACATCGTCCGGCTCCGCACCGATTATTATGGCACTTGCCCCGAATGCCTGGAGGCTACTTCGTCGGGGGAAAGGGGGTGCCTATAGCGCTGAGGATTTTGAAGATTCCTAAATTGGCACGGAGCTTAAAATCACAAACTGAGAAAGGAGTAAGCACATGTCCAACAGAGAGGATGTTGCCCTGCTGGCCCACCTGATGAGGCGCGCCGGGTTCGGCGCTACTCGTGACGATCTCGAAGCGATGGCAGAGCAGGGTTATGAAGCCACCGTCGAGAAGTTGCTCGATTATGAAAGCCAACCTGCAGTTGATGAGTACACCCTGTACAGGTATCACCCGATTACGGAAGTACCGGGCGGGGCGGCTGCCCCTGGTCAGGCGAACTGGCTGTATTTCATGGTCAATACGCAGAGGCCGCTTAACGAGAAGATGGCGCTTTTCTGGCACCATGTATTCGCCACAGGGAACTCGAAGGTTGACAACTGCAACCATCTGCTGCAGCAGATTCAGATGTTCCGCGATGTCGGCATGAAAAACTACCGTGACTTGCTTGTTGAGCTTGCAAGCAACCCAGCAATGATTTACTGGCTGGACAATAACGAGAACCACAAAGTTGCGCCCAACGAGAACTGGGGCCGTGAGCTATTGGAACTTTTCTCACTTGGTGTCGGCAACTACACGGAGACCGATGTTTACGAGTGCTCGAGGGCGTTCACTGGATGGACGATCTCCGCGAAGATGCCCCGATATCCTTACGGCAGGCATCCCTGGCACTTCGAGTATCGCGCCGAAGACCACGACGAGACCGACAAGTCGTTCTTGGGTTACACCGGAAACTTCAACGGCGAGGACATCATAGACATAATCCTGAAGCAGCCGGCTTGCCCAAGGTTCATAACACGTCACCTGTACAACTTCTTCGTAGAGGATGAGCCACAGGTTCCGGCGTGGAACATAGAACCGCCACGCAATCCTGATGCGATTAAGCTTCTCTCCGACACACTTGTCGAAAACGACTACGATATCAAGCCAGTGCTGCGCGTTCTCTTCAATTCCGATTTCTTCAAGGATGCGCTGTACAAGAAGGTCAAGAACCCAACCGAGGTGGTTGTAAGCACACTGAGGCTTACCGGCGACCTCCAAGGCCCTGACCCGCGCCTGGAAGCGGTTGCCAGAGAGCCGGGCTACATGGGGCAGGACATCCTGGACCCGCCCAGTGTGGAAGGCTGGCACACCGGCCATGAATGGATCAACAGCGGTTCGCTGGTTAAGCGAGTCAACTTCGTTGCCGACAGGATCAGCGACACCAACCTGCCGGGCGTCAAGCGCATTGTTGAGCGTATCGCATCGGCAAACGGGCCGACGATGACCCCCGAGGAACTGGTTGAGAATTGCCTTGATCAGATGGGGCCACTGCCTGTATCTGACCAGACTCGCAGAGAGCTAGTTACACAGGCTGAGAGCGAGGGCGCCGTCAACTGGCAGGATTCGTACGATGACTCGGCACGGCGCACCGGCGAGATGCTGGCACTTATTGGCGCTACCCGCGAGTATCAGTTCGGCTAAAGTCAAAGCTTGAGATAGCTATAGCTTTCTTTAGTTTCTTTAGGAGGAAGAAATGGCAAACACTAACAAACCGCCGGTTTTGGTCGTACTTCAGCTCACGGGCGGCAACGACTACTTCAATACGGTGATTCCGTTCACCGACGGCAACTACTACGATAGCAGGCGCTCGCTCGGCATCTCCGAGAACCGCGTGCTCAAGCTCAACGACGAGCTTGGCTTGCACCCCGCGATGGCGCCGATGAAGGAAATCTTCGACAGCGGCGACATGGCTGTCATTCACGGCATCGGCTACGAGAACTCACCGCGCTCCCACTTCAGGTCGATGGACATCTGGCATACTTGCGAGCCGGACAAGGTTGGCACTGAAGGGTGGCTTGGACGCGCCCTCAAGCAACTCGATCCCAATTCTGAGAACCCTGTAACCGGCGTCAACGTCGGGCAGGCTCTGCCTCGTGCATTGGTTGCTCCGGGCGTTTCGGTTGCTTCGGTTGCTGATGTATCGACCTACGGACTGCTCACGAATATCGAGCAGCAAGAGCAGCGACAGCAGGTGCTTGAGCGCTTCGCCAACATGTACGGCCCCGCCGTCGGCACTGGCCAAGTGATGGAGTATCTGGGACAGACCGGACTTGACGCGCTCAAGGGCGCGGACATCCTGAAAATCGCTCCTCAGAAGTACGAATCCAGTATTGAGTATGGCGCAAGCCCGATAGCCCAGAAGCTCCGGGACATCGCGATGATGCACACCGCCGATGTGGGAACCCGCGTCTTCTACACCGACCACGGCAGCTTCGACACGCACGCAGCGCAGGCGACGACCCACGCCCAGCTTTGGACGGACGTGTCCGAAGCAATCGCGGACTTCTGGGACGACCTGCGCGAGCACGACGCCGACGACAACGTAGTTATGTTCCTGTTCTCCGAGTTCGGTCGCCGCGTGCGGGATAACGGCTCCGGCACCGACCACGGCGCGGCAGGCGTAGCCTTCGCCATTGGCCCCAAGGTCAACGGCGGTTTCTACAGCGAGTACCCGGAGACGCGCGCAGAGGCCCTGCAGCAGGGCGATCTCGTTCCCAACCAGGACTTCCGTGGAGTGTACTCGACTATCCTCGAAGACTGGATGAAGCTGGATGCGCCGAGTGTCGTAAACGGACAGTTCGAACAGCCTGAATTCATTCACACTAACGGCCACTAAGCCGAGGCCTGAAGACTGATCGGTCGCTAAACGCTTTCCCTGCAGTCTGGACATAATCTGGACTGCGGGGAATCAAAAGCGCATGTCAGAACAAATCGGAAGGTGACAATATGCTAACTACAACCGTATCAGGTCGCACCTGGAACTTCAGCCACGCAATTGGTCGCAATGCGGCTGCGGGAAACGGTTTCACACAACCGACAGACGTTGCAGTGGCGCCGGGAGGCGTAATTTACGTGCTCAGCCGAGGCCAGGAAGGCGCGGGCGGAGTGCAGGCTCCCAACAAACGAATCGGTAAAGTCACGATTACTGAAGAGTTCATCGGTGATTTCGCCCGTGAAGAGCTTGTCTGGCCGATGGGCATCGCCGTTGACAGCAATGGGAACATTTACTGCACTGACGAATTCGACAAACAGATCAAGATTTATGACGTTGACGGTCAGCGGGTCGGAGAATGGGATGGCGACGGGAATCTGGCAAGCCCGTCGGGAATCGCGTGCGATGCGGACGACAACCTGTTCATCACTGACGCTGACTCAAACGAAATTCACAAGTTTACGAGTGAAGGCAAACATCTGGCATCGTTCGGTGGAGCGGGAAGCGGTCCCGGACAGCTGAACCGTCCTTGGGGCATCGTGATTGGTTCTGACGGGTGTGTGTATGTGGCCGACTGGGGCAACAACCGTGCTCAGAAATTCTCCACAGACGGCGAGCACCTCGCGACGTACGGCGAGGAAACCAGCGGGCCTTCCGGCGCTCTCAACCATCCCTCAGACATTGCGGTGGACAGCGAGGGAGATGTGTACGTCTCAGACTGGGGCAACAAGCTTGTCAAGATTTACGAGAACCATGGGCCAGTCCTGACCCAGCTCGAGGGAGACGCAGTGGAGTTTTCCAAGTGGGCGAAGGAAGTGGTGGAGTCCAACCCGGATGTGGTGAAGGCGTATCGCAGGGTTAAGGACACCAGGCCTCTCGGCTTGTTCGAGCGACCGTGTGGTCTCGCTGTCGATGAGGAAGATAGAATTATCATCACTGACAGCACGCGCGGACGGCTACAGATTTACGCCAAGGAGAAGGACTACATGGACCCACAGTTCAACCTGTAGCCCATTTCTGAAGAGAAAGATTAGGGACGCATCGCCTTACGACGGTGCGTCCCTCTCTTGTCTTCTGTAGCTCTTCAAGTTAAGGCTACAGGATCAATGTCCACTGACCAATTTCTAGGTATGTCGATTCTGTTCAGCAATTCGCGCGGATTATCTCCCCGTAGGATGATATGCCAGCGATATTTGCCACGCAGACGCGTCGGAAACGCGGGCGTGGGTCCTAACACTTCTATTTCATTGATATCCCACTCTGCCTGTTGCTGCCGTAGTTGCGCGGCGACCTTCATCGCTTCGGACTCGCACTTAGCTTGACTGGTGTGCGAATATAGCATTCTTATCAGACGGCCGTAAGGCGGGTTGCGCCCCGACCTGCGATAAGCCATCTCGCGCAGGTAGAACGCCTGATAATCTTGGTCAGCCGCTGACTGTATCGCGTAGTTTTCGGGCTGGAAGGTCTGGATGATCACCTTGCCATCACTGGAACCTCTACCTGCGCGACCGGCGACCTGGTGCAGCAACTGGAATGCGCGCTCACCTGCGCGATAGTCCGGAATCGTCAGTCCGACATCTGCGGACACGACTCCAACTAGGGAAACCGAAGGGAAGTGTAATCCCTTGGCGATCATCTGAGTTCCGACGAGTACCCGGGCTTCGCCCGAGCGGAAGCGCATCATTATCTCCTCGTGCGCCTTGGGCGAAGTGGCCACATCCCTGTCCCATCTTAGTACGCCGGCATCGGGGAAACGCGTGGCGACCTCATTGGCCACGGCCTCAGTGCCGATACCGTAATTCCGAAGCCGATGTCTGAGGCACTGCGGGCACGCGCCGGGTGGCCGACGGCGGCGACCGCAATAGTGGCAAATGTAGCGTTGCGAAGCTGAGTGGTAGGTAACGCTCACATCGCAGCTTCGGCAGCGGAGGCTGTATCCGCAACTGAAGCAGCGCAGATGCGTTGAACTTCCACGCCGGTTGAGGAATAGCATCGTCTGTTCGTTTGCGTCCAGGCAAGCCTCTAAAGACTCTCTGAGAACACGGCTGAACATCTCCGTGTTTCCTCTCTGCAACTCGTCCTTCATGTCGACAATTCTCACAGAAGGAAGTTTGCCGGACGCTTCAGAATGACCCTCACTTGGTGAGAATCTCTTCGTCAGTCTGTGAAGACGATGACGTCCTCGCATCGCTTCATAATAGGTCCCAACATCGGGGGATGCGCTTCCGAGAACCACGAGCGCCTGTGTCAATTCTGACAGTCGCAGACTTACCTGCCTCGCATGGTATCGCGGTGAAGCGTCCTGTTGCTTGTAGGTCCATTCGTGCTCCTCATCGATCACGACCAGCCCGAGGTTCGGCACGGGAGCGAATACCGCGCTGCGCGAGCCGATTACAAGCCCGTAGTGTCCTCGGCTGACTTTCCACCACTGATCAAAGCGCTCACCGTCTGACAAGCCGCTATGTAATACCGCCACGTTGCCGGGGAACCTGGAGGCGAAGCGTTCGATGGTCTGGTATGTGAGTGCGATCTCGGGAACAAGAACTATCGCCTGTTTGCCCATCTGCAAGCAGCAGTCCACAGCGTCAAGATAAACCTCCGTCTTGCCGCTGCCAGTCACGCCCTCGATAAGAAAGGTCTTCCCCTGTACATCAGCTTGCTCGAATGCTCCGTGAACAGCGGTCGCCGCCTCGGATTGCTCAGCCGTGAGGCGCAGAGCCGAGGGTTCCGCAAATTTCCTGCCGTCAAGTGGGTCACGGTCTATCGCTACTGTCCTGGTAGTCAGCCATCCCCTGTCAAGCACTGTCCTTACCACGCTTGAGCCAAAATCTCGGCGGACTTCAGCGATATCGATAGGTCCGCTGATCTCCCTCAGGTGCTCGACCAGCGCAGACTGCCTACGCGCTCTGGTAGTCTTGAGCCATTCGTCGATGTCCGACGCAGTTTCAGGGTCGAGACTCACGAGCGTGCGATAACGGCGCTTGATGGAAGGATCGGGTAGGGAGTATTGACGCGTAAGGACGCCGCGTCGCGCTAAACTCGCCACCGATGCTGCCGCGCCGTCGCCCAGCGCCTTGACGACGGAATCTTGGGTAGATGAGCCACGCTTGGCGATGTAATCTATAACTCGCTGCTGGAGCGGAGACTTGCGCTCACAGTCTGTGTCAATGTCGGCGAGAGTAAGATGAATTCGCGCTCGCGTCCTCCCTCCGGGAGGAAGCATCGGAGCGGCTGCTTCGAACAAAGAACACAGATAGTATTCACTTATCCACTGTGCCAATTGCAGGCGCGCGTCGTCGAGAAGAGGTTCATCGAACACAACTGCTTCAATGTCTCTCGTCTCTTCATCGGCAACCTGTGAACGCGATGCGAGCGAGAAGACCACGCCCTGCAAAGTCCTTGCGCCGAACGGAACGCGCACCAGATGTCCTGGAGCCACGCTCAAGCCGTTGGGAATGCGGTAGCTGAATGTCCGCCCCGATCCCGCCGGCACATCTACCGCGACTTCAGCAAAAGCCTTGCCGTTGGAATCGATCATGCTGGCCTCTAATTGTTGTCCGGTAGAACTCAGCGCCGCCAATCCTTGACGCCCCCACTTGGCGTATGACAAAAGGGCAGACTCACGAAAGTCTGCCCTTTGTTATCCTCGAATTGCAGCGACCGACGAATCTACCGTCGTTCCTTGATGCGAGCTGCGCGCCCGGAGCGACCACGCAGGTAGTAGAGCCGGGAGCGTCTCACTTTGCCGCGTCGCACCACTTTGACCGACTCGACATTTGGCGAGTGAATCAGAAATGTGCGCTCGACGCCAATTTCGTAGCTTACGCGTCGAACCGTGAAAGAAGCGCCGGGGCCGCCACCTCTCTTGCGAATGACCACTCCTTGAAATGCTTGAAGGCGTGTGCGCTCACCCTCGGTTACCCTGATTTCGACGCGCACGGTGTCTCCGGGTTGAAACTCTTCAATGTTCGGGTTCGGCTCCAACTGAACCAATTGGTGTGCTTCCATGTTAAGTATCCTGCCACATTACTGTCTGTTCTGACCTTGGTCTTATTCTACCGTCATATCTGAGTGGTACGCAAGGAATTGAGGTGACTGTGCCTCAGAATGTCCGCTTCGTAACCGCGTGAAGGGGTGCGGTGGCTTGCGTGTACAGCCTCGCCTGCTATAATCTTTGCTGCCAAAGGACGTAAACGGACAAAACGGAAATTCTAGCTTATAGGAGATTTCAATGGCAGCGAGCGTAGCGTATCTTGCCTCCGATGGGGCACTTCTCGAGTCATTCCAAGAACATGCGCCGGAAGGTGCAGAGATCAAGTGGGTGGATTCCTCTCAGTCAATCGAACAACAGGCGGCCGACCTTGAGGGCGTGGCAGCGGTCATAGTGTCGCCTAGCGTGTACTCCGTAGAACTTGCGCGGCTGACGCCGAGCGTGCGTCTGGTGCAGACAACGAGCGCGGGTACGGACATGATCGATAAGCAGACACTTGGCGAGCTTGGCATCCGCGTCGCGAACAACGGGGGCGGAAATGCAATCTCCGTCGCGGAGCATACCATAACACTACTCGTCAGCGTGTTCCGCAAGATGCAGCTGCAGTACAACACCGTGCAGGCCGGGGAGTGGGCAGGGAATATCCGCAGCGACTGGTTCTCACAGGCGCATGAGATTGCGGGCAAGACCGTCGGCATCATCGGGCTGGGACGAATAGGGTCACGAGTGGCGCGGCGGCTTCAGGGGTGGGAGTGCGACATTATCTATTCGGATGTCGTCCCCATCGACCCGGAAGTGGAGGAGGAGCTTGGCGCTACTCGGATGCCCATGGATGAGCTGTTACAAACTGCTGATATCATCTCGCTACATGTGCCTCTTGGACGCAGCACTACCAAGCTCATCAGCGATCGTGAATTCGACCTGATGAAGCCCAGCGCAGTGCTGATTAACGCCTGCCGGGGGCCGGTTGTGGACGAGGCGGCGCTGATTCGCGCAATTGAGGAGAAGAAGATAATGGCGGCAGGGCTGGATGTGCTGGAAGAGGAGCCGACATCGCCGGACAACCCACTATTCCAGTACGACAATGTGCTGATTACGCCGCACCTTGCGTCGTTTACCCAGGAGTCCGGGGAGCGCAGCCGCGCATTTGCAATGTACAACACGGCAAAGGTCGCAGGCGGCGATGAGCCTGAGTCGATAGTCCTCCCCGATTAAGGATAAGTCACGCCAACTTTCTTCAGCAATTCAAGCGGGGCGGACTCCAGAAGGTAGTTCGCCTCGTCTTCACTCAAGCCCGCCCCACGCGCGACCTTCATCGCGAACTCGGGGGTCAGAAGATCGCCAGGCGCATGAGCATCAGAGTCCAGTACGATGCGCGCACCGGCTTCGTGCGCCGTTCTGACCACGTGTCCGTTGGCGAAGCCGTGTCCTCTTCGCGCAGATACTTCGAGGAAGATGCCTTTCTCTGCGGCAATGCGCGCCTCTTCTAGCGTAATCAATCCGGGGTGCGCCAGAACATCGATGTGGTTCGACCTGACGGCGGCGGAATTCGTTCCCGGCTCTACGGGTTCGACGACGGTTTCGCCATGGACATTAACCATCTTTGCGCCGAGCGCTCGGGCGTCCCTTGCTATGTTGTCTATATCGTCGATGGGCGCGTACGTGATCTCAACACCCGGTAGTGCGAGAATGTCCCATCTCTTCGATGCGGCTGCACAGTCCTTGACCAATGTCTTGAGAACGAACTCAAGATTGCCGGGTCCGACGTGGTCGGTTACCGCCATCACACGGTATCCGTTGTGAATGGCGCGCCGGATCAGTTCCAGCGGCGATAGAACGCCATCGCTTAGAAATGTGTGCGTGTGAAAGTCGTACATGCTTTCCTTTCTGACAGGACTAGACGGGATATACAGGATGGATAAGACGCATTCCTACTTGGCCTTTATGCCGGGGGACCGTCATACTGCATGGTTTCCGGTAGGGAGTCGATTAGACCTAGACTTGCGAGCGTCTTCTGGACAATGAAATCGACTACATCATCGAGGGACCGAGGCTTCAGGTAGAACGGTGGCTCAGGTGGCAGGACGGTTACGCCGAGGCGCGCCAGCGTAGCCAGGTTCTGAAGGTGGATCGCACTCAAGGGAGTCTCACGTGGCACTATCGTCAGAGGCCGGCGCTCTTTAATGCAGACATCGGCGGCGCGGCGGATGAGATTGTCCGAGAAGCCATGCGCGATGCCGGCGACCGTTGACATGCTGCAGGGAACGATTGCCATTCCGTGCGTGGGGAATGTGCCGCTCGCTATCGGAGCTTGGATGTCGCCAGGCGGGTAGTAGGTGAAGTCCCCACTGTCGCTCCAATTCTCCAGTGCCTCGCCGAATGAGGTATCCATCTCCTGCTGCCATACGAGACGCGCGGCAGTAGAGGCGGTGGCGATGACGGGTATGTCCATTCGCAGCAGGCCGTCGATAACGCCTTCAGCTATCGCCGAGCCGCTCGCACCGCTGATGCCCACCACAACGGGATGACAGCGCTCAGGTTGTAGCGTCATATCAGCACCGCAATTAGTGTCGCTGCGAACATGGTTGTCGATACATAGGCGTTGATGCGAAAGAATGCCATTCCGAGACTGGAGAGGTCGTCAGGCGAGACGAGACGGTGCTTGTAAACTAGGAAGCCCGCCGACACCAAAATGCCAACGTAGTATGGCCAGCTAAGGCCGAGCCAAACACCAAGGGCAACCAGCGCAGCAAGCGCCAGTGAATCCATGGCCCGTGCCCACCAGAAGGCACCAGCGACTCCGAAACGGCTAGCCACCGAGTGCAATCCAGCCTGTCTCTGGAAATCGAAGTCCTGAGTGTGGTAAAGGATATCGAAACTTCCGGCCCAGAGTGCCACTGCAAGTGAGAGCAGCACCGGCTCCCAGGTCAAAGTACCCATTACGCCAATCCACGCTGCCGAAGGAGCGATCGCCAGTGCCCACCCAAGCAGCAGGTTTGAAGTCCAGGTGAAGCGCTTGGTGTATGGGTAAAAGATGAGATAGGCAACGGCGACGGGAGCGAGCGCTAAGGCGAGCGTGTTCAGCTGATACGCCGCGAAAATGAAAACTGCAAGAGCCGCGAGTGTCAGCAGCGTCATATCTCGCACGGTGAGGCTGCCTGATGGTAAGTGCCGAGACGCATTGCGGGGGTTCTGCGCGTCGATGTATCTGTCTATGATTCGATTCGCAGCCATTCCGACAGTGCGCGCACCGACCATCGCAACAGTAATCCAGATGAACTGGTGCAAAGTTGGATACCAGCGCACGCCTTCTGATGCTGTCCATGCGGCCAGAATCATTCCCGTATAGGCGAATGGCAACGCGAAAATGCTTTCATGGAACTTGATAGCGTCCATGAACAGTCCCACTTTTCTGGCTGCGGACGCGGGTATGGTCGCCGCGTTCATATTCCGTACTCCTGCCACCTGTCATTAACGAGTGCCTTGATCTCGTCGCTCATAACGATGTCCGGCGGCCATTCCCGACTTCGACCATCCAGCCGACCCTTTGCCGTGGCGTCAATGCCCATTTTGGTACCGTATCGTGGGGTCGCGCTGGCGTGCTCGAGGTCGTCAAGTGGGCCTTCCGAGAATACTATGTCGGAGCCGGGATCCAGGTTGGCTGTGACGCGCCAAGCTACTTCAGATAGGTCCTGCACGTCAACATAGTGATCGACGACCACGATTACCTTAGTTAGCATCATCAGTCCGAGACCCCACAGTGCATTCATGACTTTGCGTGCATGGCCCGGGTACTCCTTCTTGATAGAGACGATCACCAGATTATGGAATATTCCCTCCGCGGGCATGTTGATGTCGCTCACCTCGGGCAGCGCAGCCTGAAGTGCCGGAAGCATTATGCGCTCGGTTGCCTTCCCCATGAAGAAGTCTTCCTTCGGTGGCACGCCGACAAATGTCGTGGGATAAATCGGATCTCGGCGATGTGTAATTGCGGTCAAGTGAAATACCGGGTAATCATCTTCCAAGGAGTAATAGCCAGTGTGGTCGCCAAACGGTCCCTCCGGCCGAAGCTCGCCAGGTTTGACATAGCCTTCCAGTATGATTTCGGCTTGGGCAGGAACCTCCATGTCAATAGTCTTGCACTTTACCATTTCGACGGCCTTGCCCCTAATGACGCCCGACACGGCGATCTCGTCCATATCTGGAGGCAAAGGCATGGAGCCTGTCCAGATCGTCGCTGGGTCGCCACCCAGTGCTACCGCTACATCCAGACGGTCAAGATTTCGCTCTTCGCCGTCGCGGTAGTGCCGCGCACCAACCTTGTGGGACTGCCAGTGCATGCCCATCGTCTTACCGTCAAATACCTGCATGCGATATGTGCCTACATTTCGGCGACCGGATGTAGGATCTCGCGATATGACTAGAGGCAATGTGATATAGTGACCGCCATCCAGGGGCCAACACTTCAGGATGGGCAGAACATTGACGTCGGCATCTTCCCCTGTAATAACCACCTCCTGGCAAGGAGCGTTCTTCACGATCTTGGGCTGACTGCGTGCTAGCTCTGCGAGGTCTCCAACTGTCCTTAATTTGTTGAGTATCCCGGCGGGTGGTCCCTGCGCGAGTCCCAATAGCTTTCGCACACGAGCGGTTAGCTCATCGATGTGGTCAACGCCCAGTGCCCAGGCAACGCGCTGATGAGTGCCAAACAGATTTATGAGTACTGGAACGTCCCCGCCGTCCACATTTTCAAACTGCAGGGCTGGACCGCCTTCGGCAATAACGCGGCTGGCGATTTCGGTGATTTCCAGCTCACTGCTGACAGGCGTACTGATCCGACAGAGTTCACCTCTGCGTTCCAGAAACCTCACGAAATCGCGCAAGTCTTTGTAGTTTCTCATGCGCTCGCAACGCCTCGCGCCTGCCTCAGTTCCGTGGAAGAGATGTCGCTGCGAAATGCCGACTCCGGTATAGGCGTAAACATGTGCTCGAATTCCGACGGCACAACGACGTCTGAAAGGGTGCGAAACACGCCATCGTTGATGCGGCCGGCAACGAGGAAGCGACAATTGTGCATCTTTAATCGTTGCAGAGCCAGTAGCATCCGGCTCATGCTGTCGCCGTAGTAGCGGGGATCAAAGAGCCTGACGGCTGTGTCCGCGCCGATCACAAGAGTGCACCCAGGAAGCAGTTCTGCCTTCTCGTAGAAAACGGGTACATGGGTCAAGACAATGCTACCCACTCCTTCAAACTGCGCCACCCTTCGCCTCACCTCTTCTTCTTTCAACGGTGGCTTATCTACGTTGGCAATAGAAAGTTCATAGGCGGCGGGTGTTCCTGCCAAGTCAGAAGCGGCTTTCGCCAGAGACTGGTGTCCTTCATGCAAGGGGTTGAAGGAGCCGGAGAGAATACATCCCAAGAAGGGTTCGTCCGCGGCCTGACGTCCATCAGAATGAACGACCGCCTTCCCCAAATGACCGGCAATTAGGGCTTCGATGGCGTCCGAGTATTGCACCGTCGTTTCCTGCACTTGCTCAGAAGGGTCAAGCCGCATGTGAGCGTTGAATTCCACGTCTGCACTGTCGGCAAGGGCGCGTAGTATAAGCTTGCTCGCAATCTCATCTTCGCCTGCCCGGTCGCGCAGACCTTTGATGAAGGTCAGGCTGTATGTGCTGTGTCCGTCGTCGCTCCACGCTGCGACATGGCATCTGTGTTCACCGCGCTTCGGGCGGTCAGTTGCGATAGTGGCCGTGCATGCGATCCCTACCACTGATTCGGCGCAATCTCTGAGCTGGAGCGCACGATTGTATGCGGCCCTCGCCATTTCGAGCGCGGTCTCTTCAGATACGAACTGAGCCGGCTCGGAACCGACGTACCCGGACAGAGCCGAAGAAGCATACGGCACGGTGATTTCGAGAACGGTACGAGATGCGCCAGCTACGCCCAAGAGCCACGATATTGCCGCCGTGCCGGCTCCAGCGACCGAAAAAACTGCCAGGGTGTCGCTGTCATGGATGCGCTGGATTAGCTCGGTGCGAGTCCTGATATCGGAGGACATTTGGCCGCTTATTCCTCGGTGCAGATCACTTCAGAAGATTCTCTGTAGGATGAATTGTAACAGAAGCACTCGCGATACGGGCAATCGCTTCCACGCACCCTCGATCAGGAGTCGCGCTTTGAGTTCCGGGGTGTATGACGATGTGCAGTTTTCCGACCGGATACCTTGATGATGGCTGCCTGGACAGGGCAATCGCGGCCTTCTGAAGTCGAGAGGCTCATCCACTGTGCCGCTGCCGAGCGTATCCGTATCAATGAAGAAAATCGGTCAGATGACGTGATCACCTCCCAAAGAATGCTCTCCATAGCACTGCAAAAATTAGGCACAGTATTATACATTGTATATGCAGAGTAGCATGTTGAGGTGAAGGGCGGGCATTGTCATTGTCCCAAGATTAGCAAGGGTGAAGAGTGCAAAATATCTGGGATCCTAGGAATTCGGGCGAATCTGAGAGTCTTGCTGATGGGTCACAGACGGGCTCGGTTCTGGTTACCGTCGCGAATCGCAGACTTCAATCCAGGTTTGCCACAAGCCCACTACTAATAATTTATTTCTTCGTTGCCATCATTTTCTTGGGCACGATGCTACTACTGCTGCCATTCTCTAGCAGGGTAGAAGGTTCACCACCCTTTTCCGTCGCCCTCTTTACGGCCACGTCCGCCATCACGGTGACTGGACTTGTCGTTCAAGAAACAGCTTTCTACTGGACCCGTGCGGGTCAGGCCATAATAATGGGCATGATCTACATTGGTGGTCTCGGCTTTATGACAATCGCTACGTTCCTGCTCATCATACTAGGGCAGCGAGTAACTCTGACCCAGCGATTACTAATGCGCGAGAACCTCATGCTTGACCAGTTCGGCAACCTTGTACGACTTACCGTCGCAATAGTGCTTGTCGCCACAGGCATTCAACTTCTGGGTTTCATCATTCTCTTCACCTATTTCTACATGTTCCTCTATCCAATTGGAGAGGCGGCCTGGCAGGCCGCCTTTCACGCGGTGTCGGCTTTCAACAATGCCGGATTCATAGCCTTCAACCACCCAAGCGGACTTATGGTTTTTCAGACCGACAAATTTATCGTCGGAGTAATGGGGGCGCTTATCTTCACTGGTGGGATCAGTTATCTGGTCGTCATCGACCTCATACGCGCAAGACGCTTCTCCAGATTCTCACTTAATACGAAGCTAGTCCTTGCGGGCACGACTTCTCTGCTTTTTCTGGGATTCGCCGTCATATTCGTGTTGGAGTTCAATAACCCTGACACAATCGGACATTTGTCTGTGCTGGACAAAGCAATAGTGTCTCTCTTTCAGTCCATTAGTGATCGAACAGCGGGCTTTGGCATTGTTGACATCAGTAAAGCACATGACGGCACTAACGTGCTTCAGATGAGCCTGATGTTTATCGGTGGGGCATCGGCATCAGTGGCTGGCGGGATCAAGGTGAATACCATGGCTGTGGTCTTCATAGCGCTAGTGGCACAGATCCGGCACAGGAATAATGTCTCTGCCTTTGGTAGGGAGGTACTTAACCGCCAGGTGCAGCGTGCCTATCTCATCGTTAGTGTGTCAGTCGCTTTCGTGTTTCTCGTGGTGATGTTGCTGAGTATTACGGAGGATGGTGAGGATACTCTAGCCGTCATATTTGAAGCTATATCGGCATTCGGTACGTGCGGCCTGAGTTTGGGATTGACGTCTGTGCTGTCTCCGGTTGGTCAGCTGTTAATTGCGGCGACGATGTTCGTCGGTAAGTTAGGGCCTCTGCTCATCGGCGTCACGATGTCGCAGAGCTCTGAAAGCGACCTGTACCGATATGCTCAAGAAAGAGTTACAATAGGTTGACGCCACATTAAGCTTCAAGGTGAATCAGAATGAAGAAGCAAATTGTAGTTATAGGACTAGGGCGCTTCGGATCTAGCGTTGCACAGACACTCTATAATCAGGGACACGATGTGCTTGCAATTGACGACGATGAAACTCAAGTGCAAGTTATGATGGGCAAGGCGACACATACCATAACAGGCGACGCGACGAATGATCTGGTGCTCAGAGAGCTGGGTATCCACGAGTTTGATGTTGCCATTGTCGCCATCGGCGCTGACCTTGTGGCGAGTGTAATGGTAACCGTGATGCTCAAAGATATGGGTATCAGATACATTGTTGCGCGCGCCAAGGATCAGCTCCATGCCAACACGCTGGAAAGGCTCGGCGTTGATAAGGTAGTTCAGGTCGAATCTGAGATGGGCGCGAGGCTGGCTCATTCGCTCTTCCATCCAGACGTGCAGGAGTACATGGAAATTCTGCCGAATTTCGGCATCAGTAAGATAAGGGTGCCTAGCCGTTTCGCCGAGTTTAGCATTGAAGAGCTGCCAGGATTCGACAATCCACGGGAAGCCAGTCAAGCTGTGCTGGCAATATCCCGGGGCAGGAACATAACCCTGAAGCCCGAGAGCAAGGACAGACTGCGGGCGAATGACTGGCTGGTCCTGGCCGCCGATAATGAACTTCTAGACAGTCTCGCAAGCTAATTTTTTGGTGGCGGTGAGAATGTATCATCTTGGAGAGACGCGCTAATGGCACGTAGGCTGGCATACCTGGGCCCGCCGGGTACCTATTCCGAAGAAGCAGCGATGCTGTACGATTCGGATGCCGAACTGGTTGCTGCTGCGACATTGCCGGGCGTGGTTCAGAGCGTGCACAATGGAGATGCTGACGAGGCGATTGTGCCAGTGGAAAACAGCCTTGAAGGTGCGGTCACATTCACGGCAGACTTACTGATTCAGGAAGTGACATTAAAGATAAAGAGCGAGTTAGTGCTGCCGATTCACCATTGTCTTCTGGCGAAGCCAGGAGTTAACACTGAAGACGTCGAGGTGGTGTATTCACATCCTCAGTCGCTCGGACAGTGTCGGGAATTCCTGCAAAGGCGTTTCCCTGATGCTTCATTGATGCCGTCACTTAGCAACTCTTCGGCAGTGAGCGACATGCTTCGTAGTGAAAGAAGGGCTCTCGCCATTGCGGGCAAGCGTGCGGCGGGGATTTTTGATGTTCGAATATTGGAAGAGGAGATAGAGGACAATCACAGCAATGCGACGCGATTCATCGTCCTTGCAGACGAGGATGGCGTGCCAACCGGCGAAGACAAGACCTCAATTTGCTTCAATTTCGATGTTGACAGACCTGGTAGTCTTGTGAGTGTTCTTCAGGAGTTCTCCAATCGCGGAATAAATCTGAACAAGATTGAATCCCGCCCTACAAGAAAGAGCCTTGGGAGGTACTTCTTTCTGGCCGATATTGAGGGGCACCGCGATGATGATGAGGTTCGCCGTGCGCTGGATGCGGTGGGTGAACAAGTATCAATGCTGAAGGTGATGGGTTCATACCCGAGATACGTCCAGACAGAGTAACCGTGCCCATCGTCTCTTCTCGCTCAATGCCGGACTGCTGCGACCAAAGGTAACCCCCGCCAATCTCAAGTTGATGGCGGGGGTTATTGTTAATTTATTGCAAAATTTCTTTGGGAGAGTCAGGCGTTTTCTCGCGGGGACTGGTCGTCGGCATGCGAGCCGTCCGATGCGTCTGAGTTGTTGCGCGCGATGCGGGAGCTAACCTGCTCAACAACCGGCGTAACCCGCTCCCTTACGCCTTCGTACGCGGGCCCAATGCGCTCACGCGCCGATGCTACGCTTACCGCAGCGCGGTCCTGCGCTTGTGTTCGTGCCTGCGCTGCCAACTCCTCTGCGCGCGAACGCATCGCCTGGCTGCGCTCCAACAGATCGCTGCGAGTCTCCGAGCCCTTCTTGGGAGCCAGCAGGAGAGCGGCAGCTGCCCCAACCAAACCGCCAATCAGAAAGCCAATTGCGAAAGAGCCGCCGTTGCCGTTGTTTGCCATTTTACTTCCTCCTTCTAATCTTTACGCTTCGTGCCTCTCAAGAACGCGATCACCTTGCCCAGGCCGAATGCGACTCCGGAGCCTGACGCTGCAGGTCGGACTATGTTTTCAGACACCGTATTTACGATCTCCTCAGTATTGTCCAAGATTCGTCCAGCCGAGTTCAAGGCTTGCGATACCTTTCTATAGATAGAAAACACGAGAATCAGAATGGCCAGAAGAATGGTTAGCAAGAGCAGGTCCCTGAGGAAACCTACATAAAAGGCTATGTCTTGTAGAATGTCTGGTACCATTATTCGTTAACTTTCTCTTCCGTAAACTAATCCTAGCACGCCCATGCTAATCACAGCAAATCAGCACCCTTTGAAATACCGACTAAGCTGTCACTCTGACGCGGAACGCCGCAACAGTTGTTTGATGGCGCATAAGATAGCCACAGGCTCATCCCTCTAAGCTACGTTGTCGATGGCTACCAAAAAGAGGTGCTCAATTCTCTCAAAAATTGAGCACCTCGTATCTGTCCTCGCTTACGATCGTGTACCTTTATGGCCATATATCTCTATGGCTTGATGAGCATCCTGATGAAACCTGCGTCGTCATTACGCTGAGTCAGAATGCTGTGATTGCGTTTCTCAGCCCAGACAATAACGTCGTAAGTGTTCAGCACATCCGGGATGAGTACCTCGACGAAAGACTCGCCGTCGCTGTCGATATGCTCCGTCAGGGCTGCAATTATTCCGGCACAGGTCTTGCCGGTGCCATCGATAACCACCCACTCGCTGCCGGCAGCGCCGTTCGCGGAACCATTTCCGGACGCGACAGATGCAGCCCCGTCGAACACATCGACCTCGCCACTAAGCCGCATCTCCAACTGGCGCTTGAACTCCGCAACCGGCTCCCAGTGAACGCTGGATGTGCGGTCGTCCGATTTCTGGCAAGCCGCGCCGCGCACACCCACGATGTCCGGATTAATGCGCGCGAGTTCGTCCAAGTCGCTGATGCGGAGGTGGCCCGAGAGGGCTGTACTCATGCCGGCCTCCTTGCCCTCGAATACCATGTCGCGTAGCTCTTCCTCGCGGATGAAATCGAAAAGGTTGCGTCCGTCCTTGGTCAGCGTGTCGATCAGCCAGCCATCGCACTCTGTCTCGATAGCGAGTTTGTTCATATGATGCGGCTCGAGGCCGCCGAACAAAGCGTTGTCAGCAAAGAGCGAGCCTATTAGCTTGGTTTCGAAACCATCGAGTGCCTCCCTGGATGCGTGCAGGGTTTCCAAAGCAAGCTCGTACTCGTGGTCCATAAAGCCCACCTTGACGGATGTCGCGTTAATGACACCTGCGGCATAGACCGCCATTGCAACAGTGCCAACCTGATGCGGAACGACTCCCAGCGTAACGCTCGCGTGGCGCTCTATAGGAATAGCATTGCGCACATCGCGAACTATGTGCGGGTGCGCCGAACCGACCAGCGCTTCCTGCAGGTTCTTGACGTCAATTATGTCAGCGCCACCCTTGAGCGCCTGGAGCGATTCCTCCAAGTTTTGCACGCTCACCATAAGTATCATAGCGAGTACCTTCCTTGAAACTCTGTCCTAAATCTCGGCAAGTGCCGCTTCGACATCCGCCTTCAGATCAGCCTTTTCTTCATCTGTGAGGTTGATGTGTGGCTGGCGGACGTGACCTCCGGCCATTCCCATGACCTCTCCCCAGTATTTGCACATCGGAGCGGGGAGGGCGCCATTTGCCTTTTGAACCGTGCTCGCCCACCACTTGTCGGATACTGCCTTGATGGGGCGCACATGCTTATCATAGAAGTCGTCGTCGAGGTCTCCTCGCATCGCCTTGTCGATGAACTGGTTGTAGTAATTCTTGCCAGGTCTGTCGAAGCGCCAGTCCGATGTATTGGCGAACATCACCTGTTGCTCGAAGCCGAGCTCTCTGCCCTTGAACATTATCCATTCGTCCGGCGTGCTGATAATCGCGTTTCTCCCAAGCAGTTGATGGGTTTCAATGGAAAGCTCCTGGTTGAAGCTTGCCTCTTTTACACCGACGACATTTGGGATGGAGCAGATCTGTCCGAGGCCCTGCGCGCTCATGACGATACCGAACTGCGGCGAGTTATAGTACATAATCGCGAGGTTGGTATTTTCAGCAAGTAGCTTCATCCACTCGACTACCTGATCTTCCGTCTTGGTTACGAAGTAGGGAGCAGCGCATATGAGCAAGTCAAAGCCAATCTCCTCCGCATGTTTGGCGAGTGCAAGCATGTCCTTATACGACGTGTGTGTTACATGCGCCGCTATGGGCCAGTCGCCCCCAGCTTCATCAGCGACTACATCGAAAACCCTCATTCGTTCGTCAAGCGTGAGGCTCCAGAACTCTCCCATTCCCCAGGTGCAGCCCGCACCCTGAGTGCCGAGTGAACGAATATGGCGGATATTCGCTCGCATGCCTTCTTCGTCGAACTCGTCGTCGGAAGTAAAGGGAGTCATAAGGGTCGTCCACTGACCGCGCAGATTCTCTCGAGCCCAACTCATGGCTTCGCTCTTGGTATATTCGGCCATCACTACCTCCTGGATCCCGTTAGACGCTCTCTGCTCACCCCAGAGCGTATTGCGCAATTTTCACATATATGACTGGTCTATCATTCTGTTGGAAAGTATCCGCGATGTTGAATTCGGCAAGAACCTCGTTCAGGGTGGTGTCGAACTACCTGTACGGTTTCAGCGGCTAAATCAGTATAACTGAAAGGCGCACCCACTTTACAGTCGGAACAGGTCTTTAGCCGCTCGAATTTGCGACTTCGTCGCCCCGTTCTTCAGAGAGTCGGTAGGGTCGTGCAGAATCTTGTTCACAATGGAACGGCTCAGAGTATCGACAATATGGCGATTTTCCGGAGTGAGGTCATCGAGAAAACCGAGTGCTTTTGCGAGCTCACGTCGCCGAATCTCCTCGGCGTTTTGGCGGATCGCCTTGACGGTCTGAAGGACGTCCAGGGAGTCCCACCATTTCATAAACTTGACTACCTCGTCATTAACAATGATCTCTGCATCCGCTGCTGCGCGCTGGCGCTCGGCCATGTTCTCCTCGGCGATCGCAGACAAGTCTTCGATGTTAAACAGTCGAACACCGAAGTCGGCCCGAACCGCGGGATCAATATCCCGGGGAACTGCAAGATCGAACGCGAAGAGCGGCGACTCGTGTGGCGAGCGGTACAGGGATTCTCGCATAGCTGATGTGATGACATAGGATGGAGAATCGGTCGCCGCGATTGCGATGTCCGCAATCCTAAGTGAGTCTTCTAACCGCTCAAACGGTACGACTCTGCTGCTGAGGTAGTCGGCAAGTTCCTCAGCCTTGCTCGCGGTACGGTTTGCAATCATCAGATCGCCTACTCCGACTGTGCGAAGCGCTCTCGCGACGAGGCTGCCAGCTTCACCCGCTCCAATCAGAAGTACCCGCTTGTCAGCTAGGTCGCCTAGTACACGCTGAGCAAGTCGAACGCCGGCGTAACTTATCGACAGTGGATTGCGCCCGATGTTTGTCTCAAGTCGTGCCCGTCTGCCAACGCGCAGAGCGGCATGGAACAGCCGACCACAAGCTGTATTTGCAGTATCGGTGGATTTCGCTTCTGTAGCCGCTCTCAGCGCGCCCCGTACCTGTCCGAGAATCTCGGACTCACCGACTATCATCGAGTCCAAGCCGCTCGATACCCTGAACAGATGCCGTACCGCGTCTGCGCCGGTGCGACTGTACATATGAGGCGTTATCCCATCGATCGGCAGCTCGTGATATTCGGCGATGAATTTGTGAATACGGGATATGTCATCCGCGTGATCGTCAGTGACCGTGTAGATCTCCGAGCGATTGCAAGTGGAAAGTATTACGGCTTCCCCGAGTTCATCCCTCAGTGTGGGAAGTGATTCGAGAATCTGGTCGCTCTTGAAAGAGACCGACTCGCGGAGCTCGAGGGGCGCGGATTTGTGGCTCAGGCCAACTAATAGAATCTGCTGCAAGACCGATTCAGCCCTTCATCAACTGCTTGTAGTGCGTGCGTAGGCAGCGGGTGCATATCCGCATTCTTTTAGCTGTGCCGTCCACCAGTACCGTGGCTTTCTGGACATTAGGCAGCCATCGCGTCCGCGTGCGCCGCTTTGAATGGCTCACATTGTTCCCGGACTGGCCTGTCTTCTGGCACACTTCGCATACTGCCATGGTTCACCTTTACTAATTCCATTTGGTTGAGTAAAATCAACCCGAATCAGATATATGCCTGACCTTCAATTTGGCTCAGGTAAATATGCTGGAAATTGCCTGTGAATTCGTACACAAAGATAGCATATTCAGCGTGAAACGGCAACGAAAATGACTAACTTACTCCGAACTGGTGAGGACTCTCAAGTCTGGTCAGGTGATTCACTGCTCGCCATGTTTACAGCGGGCGCTCAGGTGCTGGAAAGCCATGTGAATCTGGTCAACCGTCTCAATGTGTTTCCCGTACAGGACGGTGATACCGGCATAAACATGCTGCTTACGTTGCGCGATACCCTCGCCGAGGCGCGATCAATTGAACTTGATACCGCTGATGCCATTGCCAAGGCCATGTGGGACGGTGCATGCATGGGCGCCAAGGGCAACGGAGGATCGATCGTATCTCAACTCTTCAAGGGGATGTCCGAGGCATTTGATGGCAAGGGAACGGTCAGCGCAAGTGATCTTGCGGACGCACTTATCCTTGCTAAGACGTATGCGTACAATGCTATTGGCAATCCGGTAGAAGGGACAATGCTGACCGTGTTCACTTATGCGGCTGATGCGGCGGCGCATTGCTCCAAAACCGGAAGTACCGCAGACGAAATGTTGTCTCAGGTCAGCGAATCGGCCCGTGAAGCCGTTATCCTGACACCTTCTCTTTTGCCCAGACTAGAGGAGGCCGGTGTCGTCGATTCAGGTGGGCTGGGTCTGTGGATGATTCTAGAAGGTGTTCGCCGCTGGGTTGCGGAGGACGATACTTCACCTGATGAACTGGACATGCCGCTGCCTGAGGGCATTGACGTGTCCGAATCGGGTGTGTCGCTGGAATTTCTTGATCTCACTGAAGATGAAGAATACGGTAACTGCACGCAGTTCGTGGTCCGGGGCGACAGTATGGATGTTGACGGCTTACGCGTGGAAATGAGCACACGAGGTCGCTCGGCAGTAGTAATAGGGGATTCGTCGCTGATTAAGGTTCATGTGCATACTGAAGTTCCAGATGAGATTCTGGAGTATGCGCGTTCTTTAGGAAATGTCAGCCGTGTAAGCGTTGAAAACATGGACGACCAGCGTGAGCGGCTTGCGGAGAAACAACGGAGGCAAGCCGAGGAAGAGCTGGCGCAAGTCATACCAATCCCTGTTCTCGCAGTGGCATGGGGTGAAGGACTTGAGGCCGTCTTTCGACACGAGGGTGCGGCCGTAATGGTCGCCGGAGACACGATGAACCCCAGCGTTCGGGAGATTCTCGATGCCGTTGATGCAGTGCCGTCCGAGAACGTCATCATACTGCCGAATAACGGCAACATCGTACCTGCGGCGCAGCAGGCTGCGGAGGCTGCGGACAAGACGGTCAGGGTAGTTCCAACGACGACCATACCTCACGGAGTTGCCGCCATTCTGGAGTTTCACCCGTACCGGAGCCTGGAAGAGAATGCTTCAGCAATGGAAGAAGTAATTGAGGATGTTCGCACCGGCGAGATCACTCGCTCGGCACGCTCGGTCACGCTTGATGGCATTTCTGCGGAGGAGGGCCAACTGATCGGGATGTTCGAGCGACGAATGGTCGCGGCGGGGCAGGGGCTGGCAGAAACGGCACTCGCAATTCTGCAAAGCGCCGATGTCGCGGATGGCGACCTTATAACCCTGTATCGAGGCGACCCTATCACTGAAGATGATGCGGAAGAAGTTATCGAATTCCTGGAGTCCGAATTTCCCTCAGTTGATTTGCAGCATTACTACGGCGGTCAGCCTTTCTACCACTTCATAGTTTCGATAGAGTGAGTGAAATGACTGTAAGAGTTGTTACCGACAGCAGTTCCGACATGCCGCGAGACGTTGCGGCGCAATATGGTATCAGCGTAATACCCCAAAAGATTATTTTTGGCACCGAGGAACTCCGTGGGGGAGTCGACATCACTGGGGACGAATTCTACCGGCGTGTCTCTACCAGTCCGACGCTGCCTACAACTTCGCAGGCGTCGCCGGGTGAGTTCAAGGAGCTTTACGAGTCTATCGCTGGCGATGCGGACGGAATAGTGTCCGTGCACGTCTCAGGCGCGCTAAGCGGCACTGTGAACTCGGCAAGGTCGGGCGGAGATCAAGCCGAAATCGACTGCCCGGTAGAGATAGTGGACTCGATGCAGGCAGGCATGGGCACTGGCCTCGTAGCAATTGCGGCGGCAAGGGCGGCGAATGACGGAGGCGATTTGCAGGCTGTCGTCAGGGCTGCGGAAGATGCCGCCTCGCGCTGCGAGACTTATGTGCTGCTGGACACGCTTGAGTATCTGGTCAAGGGTGGCAGAGTAGGCAAGGCTAGGGCTATGGTCGCAACTTTGCTGAAGATCAAGCCGATGATTATTTTGCGCGAAGGTATTGTTGATGAGCTTGGCAAGGAGCGAAGTCATCGCAAGGGAATGGCGCGGCTTAGGCGAGTTACTGAAGACTTCGCGCCACTTGACGAATTGTGCGTCAACTACACAACTACACCCGACGAGGCGCGCGCATTTGCTGGCCAGCTTCAATCACTATTGCCGGAGGGCAAGGATCCCCTGATTGCCCAGATTGGCCCGGCTGTCGGCACGTACACTGGCCCATCAGCTATCGGCATATCGTTGCTTCGCGCTTCCAACTGATGGACATTGATGGCTTAGTGTTCCCTGAATTGCGCGTTTCTACGACTTAGTTGCCTGTGGCAGCGTTTCTCCTGAACCGGATGTGCGCTACAATCTTTGCATGGTAAGCTCAGCCGGCAAAGACACTCTCCAGATTCTTGCCAATATTTTGCGCCTAGAGAAGCGACGAGGGCTCCGGGACGACGCGGTTATAGGCGGGTTGGACGCGTTCCTACAGCGTCGGAAGTCCGAGATTAACTCGTCGCTGGTAATTCCTGCTTCGTATGCTGCCATGAAGGTGGGACAGCGGTCTCAATGGATTGCCGAAACGCTGTCAAAATTGGATGCAATTGGTAATTCACCCACAAACTCCGACAAAGCAGCATCCACGGCGACGCAGAGTCCATCTAAACCTTCCGTAGTGCCCCGTCCCGCCGACCATCCAATCGAGCGTGAGGTCGCCACTCCCAGTTCTGCCCAAGCGGAGAAGAGTCGCAATGCTCCTCGTAAGACCCCTGCCCAGCGCAAACGCCCGACTACGAAGCCAGAAATCAGGCTCAGCGACGATGTCTCGCGCCTAAGCAGCGTGAACTCCCGAACCAAAGCGAGGCTGAATACTCTGGGCATCGAAATCGTAGAGGACCTCATCTACCACTTTCCGCACAGGCACGATGACTTCAGGGACGTTCGCAAAATTGCCGAACTCGTTCCCGGAGAAACGCAGACCCTGAAAGCTACGGTCTGGGAAGCAAGTGAAACAGGGCGCGGCCGCGTAAAGAACGCGCAGGCAGTTCTTGGCGACGAAACCGGTAACATCAGGGCAATCTGGTTTAATCAGGGCTACCTTGTCAGAACTCTCAAGCCCGGTACTACAATTGTCATTAGCGGCGTGCCAAAGGTCTATCGCGGCCGGATAGTGTTCCAATCGCCAGAGTACGACATATTCAATGACCAGGAAGGCCCTCTTCACGCCGGTCGGCTTGTGCCGATTTACCCACTGACAGAAGGACTTTATCAGCGAACCATTCGTCGGGCTGTCAGACAGGCATTGGATACAGCGTCACAGCAGGTGCAGGAATATGTACCGCTTGAAACGCTCCGCCACTACGATTTGATGGGCCTGCGAAAGGCGATCGGGTTGATGCACTACCCGGATTCTCTCGAAGAAGTGGAGCCGGCAAGACGACGAATCGCATTCGACGAGATGTTTATGCTCCAGCTTGTAGTGGCTCGAAGAAGGATTGAGTGGCAAACTTCTGGGGGAGCCACCCGCTTACGCTACGATGATGGGCGCCTCGATGCGTTTATCAAATCTCTTCCTTACTCCCTCACGGATGCGCAGAGTCGTTCCCTGGACGAGATTCTTGCGGACCTGAACCGCGAGATACCGATGAGTCGCCTTTTGCAGGGTGACGTTGGCAGCGGCAAGACGGTTGTTGCTGCTGCCGCACTATTGCTTGCCGCCCTCAACGATCAGCAGGGAGCTCTGATGGCACCCACCAACATACTCTCTGAACAGCACTTTCTCACAGTGTCGAAATTACTTGGTGGTGTCGAAAGCGAATCCCCCTCCGAAACTTACTATACTGCTGAGGTTCCCGCGGCCGACAGAAATGTCACTATTTGTCTTCTCACAGGTAGCCTCAGAAGGCGCGCGAGGCAGGAAATGCACGAGCGCATTGCATCCGGGGAAGTCGATATCGTAATCGGAACTCAGGCACTGATTCAGGAATCGGTTGATATTCCAAGACTCTCCCTCGTCGTGGTGGACGAGCAGCACCGCTTTGGAGTACTGCAGCGAATGAACTTGCGGCACAGAGGTGGCACTCCGCACATGTTAGCCATGTCAGCCACGCCAATCCCGCGCTCCGTTCGTCTGACAATGCTCGGCGATCTGGAACTCTCAGTCATTGACGAGTTGCCACCTGGCCGCCAGAAAATAAGGACGCGCTGGGTCGAACCGAACCAGCGGGACAACGCTTATTCGATAGTCCGTCAAGAGGTCAAGGCGGGCCGGCAGGCATTCATAATCTGTCCGCTCATCGAGGAATCCGAGGCAATACAAGCACGCGCCGCGACGGAGGAATACGAGCGACTGTCCAATCTGGTGTTCAGCGATCTGAAGTTGGGACTCTTGCATGGCCGGCTTAGTCAGGATGAGAGTGAAGCAGTGATGCGAAGGTTCAAAGAGGGCGAGATCGATGTTCTCGTTGCGACCTCTGTAATTGAGGTAGGGATAGATATTCCCAACGCCACCGTGATGCTTATCGACGGAGCCGATCGGTTCGGCCTCGCACAGCTTCACCAGTTTCGCGGGCGTGTAGGCAGGGGGGAGCATCCAAGTCAATGCCTTCTGCTGTCCGATAGTCCGGGCACTTCCGCACGGGAGCGCATTCGCATTCTGGAACGCACTATGGACGGATTCGAGATTGCAGAGGAAGACCTGCGAATACGTGGGGCAGGCGAATACATGGGAACGCGGCAAAGCGGCATGAATGACCTTAAGGTGGCCCGGCTTACTGACCTGGACATAATGCAGATGGCACGTCAAGAGGCGAAGCGACTCCTAGATGTTGATCCTGAACTGGAATCACCCGAACACAGGGCCATTGCGGAGCGGTTCGAACTATACAAGGCGAGGTACCCGGTTGAGATTAGCTAGCGCGATCACTCCCTATATGCTCTAATCTTGTGGACACGTCGCCGACCTAACACTGCCTAATCCCGTCCTATTTCGTGCGATTGACAATCGTCCTGTTCGTTCATATATTGACTGCGGAGTGCAGTTAGGAATTAAACCAGAAGTGCCACACGGCTATGACCGAAACGGGAGGAGAAATGGCAAAGATAAAGCACATAGCGATTTCATCACAGGATCCAGCCAAGACTGCGGCGTTCTATAAGGACGTGCTCGGGCTAGAGGAAGTGGGCAAGGTCAGCAGTGCCAACGCCGACGGGTACTACCTCAGCGACGGCAACGTCAACATGGCGATCCTGAATTTCAAGAACGATGTGGTAACGGGTGACGTGGACAGCGACTACAGCGGAATCCACCATATCGGCTTTCAGGTCGATGATGCCGCGGAAACGGACAAGAAGCTCAAAGAAGCGAATGCCTATCCGATGGATGACGTCAACGAAGCGCTTCATGGCGGCATGGATGCGCCCCATCAGGGACACGGACGCAATGTGGAGACCAAGTACGGCGGGCCCGACGGAGTCATGATCGACATTTCCCAGGGCGGATGGGTTGGAACCGGCCCCGAATAGATACTGCCTATATTGACTGCAATGAACGAAGGGGCAACCAGCAAAGGCTGCCCCTTCTGCATTTTGCGGAACTAAGTCTTACTTGTGGAACAGGTTCAGAGCTGAACCGAGGCGGAACCACTCAAGCTGCGATTCTCCAAATGTATGGTTGAGGTGCAGAGTCTCGCTCGTGCCGTCAGAGTGCGACACGATACATTCGACGGGCTTGCCCGGTGCGAGGTCCGCCAGCCCTACAAGGTTTATGCGGTCATCCTCGCGTATCTTGTCGTAGTCACTGGCATCCTGGAAGGTGAGAGCGAGTAGGCCCTGCTTTTTAAGGTTGGACTCGTGGATGCGGGCAAAACTCCTGGCGATGACCGCAGCCCCACCGAGAAGGCGCGGGGAGAGCGCTGCGTGCTCGCGGCTGCTGCCTTCTCCGTAGTTGTCGTCTCCGACGACCACCCACTTGACGCCCTGCGACTGATAGTTGCGCGCTATCGCTGAGATAGCCTTGCCTTCCTCGCCGGTGATGATGTTCTTCCCAGTGCCGGCGGCTTCTGTGTAGGCGTTCGTTGCGCCCATGAACATGTTGTCGCTGAACTTGTCGAGGTGTCCACGATAGCGCAGCCAGGGACCGGCTGGGGAAATGTGGTCGGTGGTCGTCTTGCCCTGTGTCTTCATCAGCACCGGCATGTCGGTGAAGTCGCTGCCGTCCCACGCGGGCCAGGGCTGCATCAGCTGGATGCGCTCACTGTTCGGGTCAACGGCAAGGTTGATGTCGCTGCCATCCGCAGGCGGCGGTTCATAAACGGAAGCGCCACTTGCAAAGTTCTGGTCCGGCACTTCAGGTGCCGTCGCAGGAGGCTGGAACCTGAAATCGTTGCCGTCGTTGTCCTTTAGCGTGTCGGTCAAAGGATTGAAAGACAGGCTCCCTGCAATCGCCATAGCAGTGACGATTTCAGGACTGCCGATGAAGTTCATTGTGGTGGGAGCGCCATCGTTGCGGCGCGGGAAATTGCGGTTGTACGACGTGACGATGGTGTTCGGCTGGGCGTTGGCGTCCTGGGAACGCCTCCACTGGCCGATGCAGGGCCCGCAGGCGTTGGCGAGAACTGTGGCATCAATGTCTAGAAGAGAAGACATCTGTCCGTCTCGCTCGATAGTGGCGCGTACTTGTTCTGAACCTGGCGTAACCATGAAGGGTACGGCGGTTGCTACACCCCGCGCCTTCGCCTGTTCCGCTACATCGGCGGCGCGGCTCATGTCCTCGTAGGACGAGTTGGTGCAACTGCCGATGAGCGCAGCTGAAATTGCGTCAACGAACTGGTTGCTGCCGTCTGCAACCTCTGCGGCCATCTGGGATATGGGGCGGGCGCGGTCCGGGGAGTGTGGGCCCACAAGATGCGGCTCAAGCGTTGACAGGTCCAAGCGCACCACGCGGTCGTAGTGGGCTTCAGGATCAGCTTCGACTTCAGGGTCAGGCTCAAGCAGGTGCTTGTTGGCTTCCGCTTGCGGAACGATTCCGCCGCGGTCGGTTGCCCTGAGGTACGCTGCCATGTGGTCGTCGTAAGGGAACATCGAAGTGGTCGCGCCAATCTCCGCGCCCATGTTGGTGATTGTCGCCTTTCCGGTGGCGCTGATGGTGCGCGCGCCGGGGCCGATGTATTCCACGATTGCGTTGGTGCCGCCGGAGACGGTCAGCTCGCCTGCGACATATAGGATGATGTCCTTCGGGGCCGTCCACCCGTTCATCTCCCCTGTGAGATACACGGCGATGTGACGGGGGTACAAAACTTCCCACGGCAGTCCGGCCATAACTTCAACCGCGTCCGCTCCGCCAACGCCGACCGAGCAGGAGCCAAGCCCGCCACCGTTCGGCGTGTGCGAGTCTGTGCCAATCATCAACGAACCGGGGAAGGCGTAGTTTTCGAGCGCAACTTGGTGGATTATGCCTCCACCAGGTCCCCAAAAGCCTGCACCGTATTTCGCGGCGGCGGAGCGCAGGAAATTATACACCTCGCTGTTTTCGGCGAGAGACTCGCTGAGGTCGGACGCGCCTTCTACGCGCGCCTGAATCAGGTGGTCGCAGTGGATCGTTGTGGGAACGGCGACCGAATCCCGCTGCGTCTGCATGAACTGTAGCATTCCGGTCTGGCCGAGCACGTCCTGAAGTATGACGCGATCCGGTCGGACATTAAGGTAGCTCTCACCCGGAATCATCTCCTGATTCTCTGGATCGTCGAGGTGTCCGAGCAGCACCTTGTCCGCGAGAGTGAGCGGCCTGTTCAGTCGTCGTCGCACGACTTCAAGGTTTCGCTCGATAGTCTCATAGACTTTCGCCGCCATATCGGGCGTGGATTCGATGGTTACCATGTTGATGCTGCCCTCCCAGTGTCAACGAGTAGGTTATGTGAATGTGGTCGCCCACATTTCGAGAAAATGCAATGGCATTGCCACAATTTCGGACAATGCCATTGACGCTGGACTACAACTGTGCCAATTGTCCAGAGCGCTGAATTTCTTGTTTCAGCCGAATGCCGAGCATTCAATCTACCGCGAGAGGCCGAAGTATTCGTAGTTGAGGTCGATGAAGTTGCGCCACTCTTCGGGGACGTCGTCCTCGGCGAAGATGGCGACTACGGGGCACACAGGCTCGCAGGCGGCGCAGTCGATGCACTCGTCGGGATGAATGAAATACTGGTTGTCCTCGTCTTCGGTGTAGATGCAGTCCACGGGGCAGACATCCACGCAGGCGCTGTCCTTCAGGTCAATGCAAGGCTCCGCTATGATATAGGTCATCTCTACGAATTCCTCCTGCTTTCTCGCTGCTGCTCAGCCGGCGGGCTGCCCGACGGCTGCGCCTATTCCTGAATTATAAATCTGAAATGGCTTGTCTTTCAACTAATATCCGGTCTTGTTAAAGGTAGGCAAATTGCCGCAACTTGTCCCCAAAGCCCATCCTGTGCCTTTTGTGCCTTC
The DNA here is from genome assembly GCA_965203955.1 of Dehalococcoidia bacterium. Lineage (GTDB taxonomy): Bacteria > Chloroflexota > Dehalococcoidia > Lucifugimonadales > JADFKI01 > Bin90. The sequence goes on from OZ241923.1 coordinate 2,876,192, forward strand.
TATGGCAATCCCCCCTTGACAATCCAAACATCCGTGCGTATCATGGATGCCATGCACATAGAACATACTATCTATCTTGTCCATCCCTGTCCTGAGTTTATCGAAGGGCTGTACATCCTGTTAGTCAAGGGGAAGGGACGAGGGGAAACCCAAAACTCAAAACCCAAAACTCAGAACTATGAACCCACAACTCAAGACTGACAACTCACAGCTCAAAACTGAACAACCCGACTTCACCGAATCGGTCCATTCCGCCATCGTCGAAATGACCGGCAACGGCAGAACCATCGTCGAGTTCCTCATCTCCGCAGTGAACGGAGAGTTCCCCGACTTCCAGCCCTGCCACAAGCTCGAAGCAGCAAGACTGCTCGAAAAGTTCGGCTACGGCCGGCTCCCTCAATCCGTGGGCGCGCTCACCAGCAACCTCAACCTGCCAGAACCCACAAGACGAGAGCGCAGAGACTCCCGCAGAGCCGACAGGCGCATACAATCCGAACTGGCCCAGATTGTCAAGGAACAGACCGCCAACGGCAGAACCATCGTAACCTTCCTCGTCCAGGCCATGGAAGGACAACTGGACGACTTCAAGCCCTGCCACAGAATGTCAGCCGCGAAAGAGCTTCTGAACAAAGGCTCGCAGCGCGTCATCATCGAGGAGCCTGAAGAGCCTGAGCCTCAAGAGTCGGAGTCTGAACGGGAAGAGCGCGAAGAGCGGGAGCGACGAGAGCGGGAGCGCGAAGAGCACATCGAGTTCAGCCTGCACGGTCCGGTGTACTACGAGACATACCCCTGGCCCTGCGTCTGCGAGTACAGGGAGCGCGACTGTGATGGCAGCGAGCTGAGCGGCGAGAAGCTGGAAGAAGCCCTGACCAAGCCCCCCGCGAGAAGGCTGCTCATACGCTACGACGACACGCTCGAAGCCTTCAAGGAGCGCTACCGCGACTACCTCGCCCGTCGCAACGCCCGCTTCCCGGACGACCCCGTAAAGTTCGACCGCATCCGCTGGAAAAGACGCAACCGCGACCCCTAAGCCCAACCAGTCCCTCCCAATAAGTCCCTGCCAATAAGCCCCCTCTCCCCGCGGGAGAGGGTTAGGGTGAGGGGACTCAAAAATCCCTTCCCCCTCGATGGGGGAAGGTTAGAGCCTGTCCTGAACTCGATTCAGGAATGGGGGTGAAGATTATCCTCCCCATCCTGTCCATCGATGTAAGTTCCTCTTATCTTCGGAGTTAGAGTGTGACACCGAGTTCGCGCAAACGGCTTACCTGTTCGGTCGTGTAGCCGTAGGACGTCAGCACCTCATCGGTGTGCTCGCCGAGCGCGGGCGACGCGAGCGTGGGATCGAGGGGAGTATCGCTCATCTTGACCATGGGTCCGACCATTTTCACCTTGCCAACGACGGAGTGCTCAAGCTCCACGACCAGTCCATTGGAGGAGACTTGTTCGTCATCAACCAGCTCCTCGACGAAGCGCACAGGGCCCGCCGGGACGCCCCCGGCGTCGAGAATGCTCAGCCACTCGGCTACGCTCTTCTGCTTGAAAATGCCCTCCATTTGCGTGTTCAGTTTCTCATAGAACAGGTGAGTTTCTTCACTATGCGGGTCGTGGTCCGGCTCGAACCGAATATCATGCAAGCCTACAAGGTCAATCAGCCGCTTGCGCAGCGGGTCGCTGAGACAGCCGACTGCTAGTGAGCCGTCTGCGGCTTGATAAGTGCGGTAGTAGATGCTGAAACCTCGCCCGCGCCGTGAGTCGAAGTGCTCGCGGTAGAATGCGTGGATGTCGGTGTATGGGACGCCCGCTTCCTTCATGACTTGCAGGCTCTCGTAGAACTCAGCGCGGGGTTCAGTATCGACGCGCTCGACTTCCATGAAGCGAGTTGACTGGGCGGCAAGGGCGGAAGCCAGCAGGTTGGTTTCTATTTTCTGCCCCTTTCCGCTGCGCTCCCGCTGGTAGAGGGCGGCGCAGACCGACCACGCGGTTGCGATTCCGGTGGATATGTCGGCGACGGGCGTGGACGATACTTGCTGAGGAACGCCGTCGCTTATCTTGTCCTCGGATGCCATCAGTCCGGTCATCGCCTGCGCGATGATGTCGTAGCCGGGACGCTGGCTGTGTGGGCCCTCGCGCCCGTAAGCCGTGTTTTCACAATATACGAGGCGCGGGTTGATGGAGGACAGGGTCTCGTAGTCTATCCCGAGGTTGTATGGCACATCTGGGCGGTAGTTGATGATGACCACATCCGCGTCGGGAACAAGTCGATAGACAACCTCCCGGCCTTCTTGCTTCGTCAGGTCTAGCGGCAGGCTCCGCTTACCGCGATTGAGGCTCATGAATGTCTTGCTCTCTCCCGGTTCGATAGGGAAGGTATGGCGCCAGGGGTCGCCCCAGGGGGGTTCTATCTTAATGACATCAGCTCCCATGTCGGCAAGCAGCATGCCTCCGAATGGTCCTGCGATGATTTCCGTAAATTCCAATATTCTGATCCCGTTCAGTGCGCCCGGCATCTCAAGGCCTCCACAGATGTTTCCTAATTCTGCTATCGTTCTGATGCTACATTATAATAGCCGCGAATAGTACAGGACGATACAGACTCGAACCACAGGAAAGGAAGCGAAGACATGGCGAAGGTTTTGATTACCGGAATGAGCGGGCTAATCGGCGGGCTGCTGAGAAAGCGCTTGGAGGAGGCGGGCGGCTACGAGCTTAGCGCGCTGAACCGCAGCGCAGTGGACGGCGTGACGTGTTATCGGGCGGACATTGCAGACTTCGATGCGGTGCAGGCTGCCTGCGAAGGTAAGGATGTGGTGGTACACCTAGCCGCATACCTTGGCAGCGACGACTTCGAGGGGCAGCTTCGCGGGAACATCGTGGGCACATACAACGTATTCGAGGCGGCAAGATTGTCGGGCGTGAAGCGCGTTGTGTTCGCAAGCAGCGGTAACGCTATACGAGGCTACGAGCGTGACGAGCCATACAGGTCTATAGCCGCGGGCGACTACGACAATGTGCCGGACGGTTATCCGATGATTACACACAACATGATTCGACCGGAGGGCATCTACGGGGCGGCGAAGGTATTCGGCGAGGCATTGGGGCGCTATTATTCCGACGCTTTCGACCTGTCGGTGCTATGCGTAAGGATTGGCAGAGTGACTAGGGACAACAAGTTGGGCGCCGTGCGCGACCGTTCGATCTATCTCAGCCACGACGATGTGGCGCAGATCCTTCATCTTTGCGTGGACGCGCCGGACAGCCTGAAGTACGATGTATTCCTCGCCACATCCAACAACAGGTGGACTTACCGTGATCTGGAGCACCCTCGCATGGTTCTTGGTTACGAGCCAAAGGACTCCGCTGACGCCCTCTAGTGGATTGCTCAAGGAGACTCGACAATGCTGCCATTTCTGCATTGCGCCTGAGGGGAGGCAATAATATGAACATCGCGGAAATCTCTTCATCCCGGGTGTCTGACATCGCAAGGGATGTCAAAGTGCCAGCGGGAGCGAATTCTTCATGTGACGTGGTACAAGCAAGTGTGGCTGCCGCGAATTCCTTTATCGGTATGCTTTCTGACGAGCAGAAGTCGAAGGCAATGTATGCCATCGATGACTCCCGGCGTCCGAACTGGTCGAACTTGCCGGCTGGAATCCTGGACTTCGAGCGCAACGGCGTCCGACTTGGCGAGTTGAATGACGAGCAGGTGAGGAGACTGTTTGAGTTTCTCGCAGACGCCTTGAGCGCCGACGGATACAGAACCGTCGTAGAAGTAGTCGGCGCCGACGAAGTGCTGTCCCACACGGAACGGGCAGGCCACTTTGCCTGGACCGATGAGAACTACTGGCTCGCCTTCTTTGGAAAGCCGTCTGAGTCACAGAAGTGGGGATGGCAGTTCGGCGGACACCATCTTGGTGTGAACTTCACCTTGTGCGCCAATAGTATCTGCATTTCGCCGACCTTCGTGGGTGTGGAACCTGCTTCGTACTTGTCGAGTGGTTCGGTAATTGCACCGCTGGCGCCCCAGCTAGAGGCTGGTATTGCTCTGGTTAATGCGCTGTCCGTTGCAGAACGGACCAATTGCATGGTTGACGACCGCCCGGAGGAAGTATGGACAGGTGCTGGCAGGGATGGATTCGTACCGGAATTGGAGGGTTCCAGAGTGGGCGACTGGTCCGAAAATCAACAGAATATGTTGCGAGATATGATTCCCATGTGGCTTGGAATGATGGATGAGGGGAGCAAGAGAGCGAGGATGGCTGAAATCGACGCGGATCTGGAAGACACCTATTTCGGATGGCACGGTGTCACCGACGGAAGCGGTCCCATATATTACCGGATACAGGGTCCAGCCCTCATTATCGAGTATTCCACGCAGGGCGGCGTCGGCGCGGATACCGGGCACTACCACTCAATCTACCGCGACCCACTGAACGAATACGGTGCCAACACCGGAACGAATTAGTGCGGCTGTTCAACCTCACTGATCTGCTTCCGGGAGCGGCTGTCCAACATAAGCCGAAAGGCTCTTTGCGTCAAACCGGTATTTGCGCCAGTAAGGTGCAGTAAGCAGAGACTTCGCCTCCTGCCACGGCAGAGCGTACCTTTCGTCGTTGCTGAGGACGGCATAATGGCATTCCAGCAGCGTCAGCAGTGGCTCGAAATCCTGCCTGAAATCTGCAATGCTCCCGTAAACTCGCATCTTGACCTTGTTAAGAACATCGGTCGCGGCTTGTCTCCACGGCTCGTTCAGGGATTGCGCGTGCCGTCGAATCATTGAGTCGAGGTTCTGGTGGAACATCGGAATGCTCTCCATGCCGATTGGGCGGCGGTATCCCTTGATGTTCGTTGGCGGGTCTGCAATGGGAACATACCACTTGAATAATTCAAGATAGAAGTCGTGCAGATCTACCGGCTGTCTTCCTCCACTCCCAGTGCGTTCCTGGGTTACGCCGCCGATGTCGATGACGGTTATGTTTCCGCTCTCCGGCTCGAAATAAACGTTCTGCGGGCGCATATCCAGAATGAGCGTGCCGGCAGCGTGGAAGGCTTCTGCGACTTCCAGCAGGTCCCGCACGATGCTGAATCTGCCCCTCTTGGAATGTGGGACGACTTGATGGATGGCGAACAGGTTCTGTGGGGCGCCAATCGGATGGCGCTTGATGCCGTCGATTGCGCTACCGACTAGGGGGACGCCGGCGGCCCGCTCCTCAACGATGACGCGGTATTCTTCGCCAAGGTCGTCACCAAAGTAGGCATCGTGGATTGACGGCCCGCTGTAACCGACCATCTTCGTTACGTGAGGAAGGTTTTCACCGAGTCTCTGACGCAGCTCGATGACGTTGGCAATGCGCCGTTCTACCGATCTGTGCTGTCGTCGAGTTATCAATGTGGGGTGTGGGCGCTTTACCACAACCTGAAGTCCGGTCTCTGTGTCGGTGGCGGCGAATACTTCGGAGTCCGCGCCTTCACCGAGCTTGTCTTCAAGACGGAAGCGCATTAGCTCCCGGGAGGTAATCTGCATCGTGAGCTCATTCAGGGTTGGCAGGAAATTCCAGATAGGGTAATTTGTTGCCTGCGTATCATATCACTCAGTTCAATTGACATTACAGGGATGAAAATATGGCACTGATCATTGGCGTTACCGGTTCCATCGCCACGGGTAAAAGCAGCGCGTGCAATCTCATGGCAACGCAGGGAGCGACGCACCTCGACGCAGACCGCCTAGTGCATCGTCTGTACGATCCCGGCAAGCCTGCTTTCTACCGCATAGTGGGCATTTTCGGAGAAGAGATAGTCGGCGAGGATGGTTATATCGATCGCAAAATTCTAGGCTCAAAGGTGTTTGGCAAGCCCGAGGAGATGACGAGACTGACAACCGCCATTGGCAACATCGCCGAAGCCGTCAAAGAGGTCGTGGACGAGTGGAACGAGACTCTGAGTGACGGTGATGTCGCCGTCCTGGAGGCTGTGAATCTTATTGAGGCCGGATACGGACAATGGTGCGATGCGGTCTGGCTGTTCGCCTGCGAGGAGGATACGGCCCGGAGCCGCCTGATGCAGCGTAATGGCTTCACCGAAGAAGAAGCCAACCAGAGACTCGCGAGCCAGAGGTGCTGGCAAGACCGCGAACCTGCCTCCGACCGTGTATTCCATAACGACGGAGGAATCGAGGAGTTTGAGGCGGAAGTTGATGCAGCATACGCAGAAGCCGTCCGCCTTGCGAGAGACGGACGGCTTCCTGTGTCACGGTACTACGACTGGTGGGACAGGCGCACCGCTGAGTCTAGTTCTTGAAAGCCGGCATTACCTCTTCAGCGAACTGCTCAAGCTGCTCGATTATGACCGACTGAGGAGTGCCGACGGGCATGCCGACATTAATCTCCTCCAGCCCGGGATACTGCTTCTGAATACCCATCAGCTGCTCGGTTACCTGTTCGGGCGTGCCAATTAGCCATGAGCCGCCCTCGACGCCCTGCTCAAGTGTGGGCAGGTTGGCGGTATATACCCGGTCCGGGTCGCCTAGCGCCTCAATCTGGTCGTCCGTCAAGCCGCGCACGAAGCCGAGAGGGGCGAACATCTTCATGTTCTCCTCAAAGAATGAGCGGGCCTCGCGTATGCCCTGGTCGGTTGATTCGGCAAGATAGACGGAGAAGCTGATGATAAGGTTTCCGCCAAGCTCTGTCTCTCTGCCGTGCTCAGCTTCGATCTTCTGCCACGCTTCTACGACGCTCTGCTGCGCGCCGCCAGGGGCAGCGCCGCCGCCGATGATGCCCTTGATGCCGTGCTTCGCCATGAAGCGCAGGCCGCGCTCGCTCGCGCTGACGACCGGCTGCCAGCACTCGACAGGCAGGTTTATCGGGCGTGGAACCAGCGTTATCTCCTCCAGCTCGTAGCCCCTGTACGGCACGCGCGGCGGGATAGTGTAGTTCTTGCCGTGGTGGGAGAAGGAATCGGTGTGGAAGGCCTTCATCATGATGTCAACCTGTTCCTCGAACAGGTCGCGGTTGGCGTCCGCGTCCAGCATAGGAGCTCCGAACACCTCAACCTCGCGAGTATGGTAGCCTCTGCCCACGCCGAATATCGTGCGTCCCTTCGTGAGGATGTCCGCCGTGGCGAAGTCTTCAGCGAGTCGAAGCGGGTGCCACATCGGTGCGATATTGAAACCGCAGCCGATCTTGATATTGTCGGTGATGTGGCACAGGTGGACGGCTTCCATCAGCAGATTGCCGATGCACTCGTACCCTTCTCTCTGGAAGTGGTGCTCTGCCATCCAGAAAGTGTCATAACCCTTCTCGTCCATCGTGGTGGCTATCGCGTCCGTCTTGTCGAAGACGGAGGCTAGCCTATCGTTGGAATAGAAGCGGTCGTTAGCGGGCGTAGCGTCGAAGCCCATATCGTCCAAGTCGATGTGGCCTGCGAACAGGCTGCCGAACCTATTAATCATTTGCGCGCCTCCAAAAAAGCGTTACTGTCGTGAATTTCGCCTTATTGTAGAGTAGTGAAAATGAGTGTCAAGTGGACGACCGTACGGTCGCACGTCTTCGGCCGTCAATAGGCGACAACCAGCGGTCATGAGTCCGCAACTAAAGCGTCTGCTATAATCGCGCAGGAAATGCAAGTTTGATTGTCTAGGAGGAGCAGAAATGCCAGTCACCGGACGTTATCTCTTTACGGCAAGCATGGATATTCCTAAGGAGCAGGAGGCGCTGTTCAACGAAGTATATGACACTGAGCATGTGCCGTTGTTGAACAAGGTTCCTGGCGTAGTCTCAGTAGCAAGGTTCAAGAGGCAGGAACTTACTCTCGCGATCGGTGGCGAATTGCGCACCATCGTAGTTGAGGACGAGCCAACTTACAGCGCAATTTACGAAGTGGAAAGCGCAGACGTGATTACAAGCGACGCCTGGATGGAGGCCTCGGAGTCGGGTCGCTGGCCTGAAGAGGTGCGGCCCTACACGCATAATCGACGACATACTCTGAGGAAGATCATTCTTCCCGGTGAACAAGGCTAGAATGAAGGCTGAATGAATCTTGCCCTCGGTCCAGTAACACGCATAACTCGCAGCACGAACTACAAGTGGTGGGTGTTCGCGTCCGTAGCGCTGGGCCTTTTCCTGACCGTGACCGACCAATCGGGAGTCAACATTGCCCTCCCGACTATCGCCCAGCACTTTGGCGCCGACTTGCCTACGGCACAGTGGATAGCGCTCGGCTTCACACTGAGCACAAGCGTGATGTTCATGCCCGTTGGTCGGCTGTCCGACATATTTGGTCGGGCGCACGTCTTCATGCTTGGCTTTGGCGTGTTCGTTGTCGCTGCCGTGCTCGGAGGCACTGCCGTGGCATTCCCTGTGCTTATAGCCGCCAAGCTGCTACAGGGAGTTGGAGTCGCTGGGATAGAAGCAAATGGTATGGCGATGGTCGCCGATATCTTCCCTGAGAAGGAGCGCGGCAAAGCCATCGGTCTGTACATGTCGATCATAGGCGCAGGAGCGGTTGGCGGTCCTGTGATTGGAGGCAATCTGGTAAGCCTTCTGGGTTGGAGGTCGATATATGCGGCGAGCGCCTGCGTGGGCATCGTGGCGCTCCTGCTTGCGGCACTAGTGCTTCGTCGAGGGCTTGGCGAGCAGGCAGATGAACCTAAGAGGACCAGTTTCGACTGGACGGGTGCCGGCCTTTCTGCAATTGTGCTTGTCTGTTTCCTCCTGTCGATCACGAACGTCCACAAGCTCGGATGGGATTCGCCCGCGATAATCGGCGGTTTTCTGGCTGCAGTGACCGCACTTGCGGTGTTCGTCTGGTGGGAGGGCAGGGCTGAGGCGCCGATGCTCGACCTGGACTTCTTCAGAAGCAAGGTCTTCACTCTTGGGGTGTCGGCGCGGTTTCTGTCCTTCCTCGCCGGGTCGGCGGTATATTTCATAATGCCCTTCTACCTCGTGCAGGGGTTGGGGCTGGAGCCTCGAACGGCCGGCTTCCTGATGGTACCCGGCTCAATCGCAATCGCAACTTGGGGCCCGCTGAGTGGCAGGCTATCGGACAGAATCGGCACTCGCTGGCTGACAGTGGCGGGCATGGCGCTGACCACAATTGGAATGCTGATGTTCGCGGGGCTTGACGAAAACTCGTCCATGCTGAGAGTGATGATAAGCATCTTCATCGAAGGAACGGGGATAGGTCTGTTCTCCTCACCGAACACAAGCGCGATCATGACCGCGATAGACAGCCGGAAATTCAGTGTGGCGTCGGCATTTCTGAATCTCGTGCGAACGTCAGCAGGACTGAGCGGCATCGCGATATTCACTGCCATCGTTGTTTTCACAATGGCGTCTCAGGGCTTCGAGCCAGACCTGTCAGCGGTATCCGAAATTGGTGGCGATGCCATTAGGCTGGTGTTCATCGACGGCATGAGCAGGGCATTTATGGCTGCTGCTGCTGTGATGTTCGCCGCAATGATTATCTCGGCGCTAAGGCCCGAAAACCCTAGATCTGGGACAGAGGAGTAATGGGAGCGGGACGAGTCACCTGGTCGTCTGTGCATCTCGCGATTACTTGCCCACAAGCCGTGCATCGGAAGGCACCCTGATAGACGGAGACCGTTCCTCATTTTTTGAACTATGGAACAGCTAGATGCCGCGCTTCGCCCTTGTGAACAGATTCATCATGCGGTCGGCCTCTGGGTTGTCTTGGCCGGGAAAGTGGACAGGTATGTCTCTGGCGCCGACAATCGTGAACACAATCACAGTAAAGGGCTTAATTCGCATCAGGCTCCCGATTACGAGGTAAAATCCGATGAGTATGCCGGCAGCTCCGAGCAGGAAGAGAATCGTTTCCACCAACTGTGACGGCAGGAGATTGGCGAACACTATCTGTAACACCGTAATCGCGGCGCCCGCGCCAAGAAACTGGAGGCCGGGCCTCAAGCGACTTTCCTGCCCACCGTTGGACTTCTTGAAACTCACGATGTCTGAGAGTTCTACATCGTCAGTTATCTCGGTGCGGTCTTTTCGGTTAAGCGCGGCAACAAGACGCTGATTGGTCAGGACAGCCCACTCGGCCTCGCTGAGAATCTCTTCATCCTGCTGTAGATCCAACTGCAGGGCACACATTATTACACCGCCAACTCTGGAATGGTTGCTGCCATTATACTCAAAGTGTCAACTCCGTCGTTTACGGGACTTCGATGATTTCATTTGCGTTTGAAGAACGTCTCGCGGAGCATCGAACTCGTCGATAATCAGAGGGGTTGGTATGATCCCCTCTTTCATACGATGATATACTGGCCCCTGCGAAAACTATACGAGGCGAGAATCTTGATTGAGGCGATTGTTTTTGACTTTGACGGACTGATTATAGATACGGAGACCCCCGAGTTTAATGCGTGGCAGGAAATATTCGAGTCACACGGCGTTGTGTTGGAGCGGCAGGTCTGGGAATTTCAGATAGGGCGGGGCTTCGCGGCATTCGATATCTATGAGCACTTGGCCGAGCTGTCCGGTCGACGGATAGACCCCGAGGTGCTGAGGCCCCAGATGCGGAGCAAATACCTGGAGCTTATCGAACTCAATCCTGTTCTGCCTGGTGTTGAGGATTACATAGTGGCAGCGAAGAAGATGGGACTGAGACTTGCCATAGCCTCAAGTTCCAGAGGTGGTTGGGCTGCGGGGCATTTAGAGAGACGGGGGCTTCTTCACCATTTCGAGTTCGTGCTCAGCGCGGATGACGTAACCAATGCGAAACCGCATCCGGAGCTGTACACGACAGCACTCCAACACCTGGGCGTGCGCCGGGGAAGAGCATTCTCGATAGAGGACTCGGGTGTGGGCCTGGCTGCGGCAAAGGCTGCGGGCATTCGCTGCGTGGTCGTGCCGAACCCCATGACCGAGGGGATGGACTTCACTTCAGCCGATGTCCGCCTCGGATCGCTCGCCGACATGTCGCTTGCCGAACTGATCAGGCAGCTGGAGTCTGAAGTGCCCTGAAGGGCTATCGGCTTACATGAAGCGAAGGTATGAGTTATTATCTCTACTGACGCCAATGCTACAATTGGCGAGACGAGTAGTCGAAATTAGTGTACCCGCAGGGAATTGAAACTTCAGGAGGTTGCGATGCCTAGAGTAAGTGGACTTGGACACGTTGGAATTTATGTCAACGACCTAATGGGCCAGCGCGATTTCTACTCGCGTGTGATGGGTCTGGAAATTACCGACGAGGATCTGGAGCAGCGCCGCATGGTCTTCCTGAGCGCGAATCCTGATGTGGAGCATCACGAGTTTGTGTTGATGGAGGGCAGGAACGTGCCCGCCGATGGCAGGCTTGTGCAGCAGATTTCCTTCACTGTGGAGACGATCGGCGAGTTGAAGGACTTCTACCAGACCTTCAGAGACGAAGGCGTGAATATCCAGCGCATTGTCAGTCACGGCAACGCATTCGGAATGTACGCCGACGATCCGGAAGGTAACACGCTCGAGGTCTATTGCAAGACCGGACTTGAAGTGCCCCAGCCGCATGGCGACCATATTGAGCTTGAGATGTCGGACGAAGAGTTGATGGAGATCGCGCAGGCCGCAGTCCCGAACTAATTCTCTCTCTCGACATAAACGATTGAAATGACTGGCACAGACCCCGCGGAAGGTGTCGCTGTGGAATCTCGGCTGAATGATATGCGCATCCTTGGGCTGCCTGTGCAGTTCGTAGCCGTCGTTGCTATTAGTCTTGCGCTGACGATTTACTTCGGCGCGTGGGCTGCCGATGCACGAATTGATGCTAGGGCAACTCAGGCGACAGGCCAGAGTGTGCAGCAATTCGATTTTCGCAGCAACTCCGGATCATCCTCTGGGTCGGGTCTGTCAGGTGGACTAGGTCAGGGCGCTGCGGGTGCCGGTCAGGCATACGGCAATGCCACTGAGGGTCAGGCGTGGGAGAAAATGTTCCTGTTCGCCTGTCCGCTGCATTGAGGATCGCAATACAAAAATATGGCACGACAGCCTGAGCAATCCACAAGCAGCGTGCGCCCGCACTATGGGCGCGTCATCTATCCTCACTACGTCTGGGTCATCGTCGCGGTGATTTCCGTGATGCAGATGGTGGGCACGTCGATACGCATGGCATTCGGTGTGTTCATTGAGCCGCTTGAGCAGACATTTCAGTGGAGCCAGGGTAGCATCACGCTCGCGTACGCAATTTCCAGCGTGGTGACTGCGCTGGCTTCTCCTTTTGCGGGCTGGTTCGGCGACCGGTACGGGGCGCGCAAAGCCATGAGTGTCGGCACCGCAATGTTCCTGCTCGGGATGCTGCTTACTGGCTACATCAGCACAATCTGGGAACTTTACCTGTACTTTGGAGTGCTGCTCGGAGTTGCCCAGGCGATCTTCCTCGTTCCTCTGATTCCGTCCGCAATGTACTGGTTCAGGCGGCATCTGGGCGTTGGAATGGGCCTGATAATGGCGTCGTGGGGGCTTGGGCCCGCGCTCGCCGCCGTGGTTGTGAGCCTGCTGCTCGAAGGGATGGGCTGGCAGAACGGCTTCATTGCGCTCGGAGTGGGGTCGGCGGCGATTATGTTCGTGCTCATCGGGCTGTTCAGGGACACACCCGCTGACAGGGGCATTCAGCCGTATGGGTACAGGCCCGGCGACGTTGAAGTGCAGAAGCGGAAGTCCGACCCGGAGAAGACGAAGGTCTTCAACAAATACATGCGCAAGACCGGCGCCTTCTGGAATATGAGCTCGATTCACTTCCTTGGCTGTGTCGGGCATGCGATCATTCTGGTTTACATCGTTCCTCTGGCGGTCAAAGAAGGGCTGACGCTGGTGCAGGCAGCGAGCGTACTCACAATCCTGTCCGCAGTCAGCATCATAACTCGCATCCTAGTCCCGATCATGTGCGATTATGTTGGCACCAGAACTGTGATGTTCGTCTTCTTCGCGGCACAGGGCATCCTTGTGGTGATGCTGTTTTGGACGCACGACCTGCGGATGTTCTACCTATTCGCGGTGATCTTCGGCATAGGCTACGGCGGCGAGACGGGCGGATTTCCCATTCTGAACCGACGGTACTACGGGCACGCTCCGACGGGATCGCCGTATGGTGTTCAGATGCTGGGAGCCGGGCTTGGGATGGCGCTGGGCGGCTGGATAGGCGGACCGATCTTCGATATCTTCGGCAGCTACGACGTGGCGCTGTGGATTTCCATTGCCACAAGCCTCGCGGGAGCGCTCAACATCCTTCTGCTGGAGCCGACCGACAAGTTGCTGATTCCTGACTGGGAGGCCGAGGAAGCGACGCAGGGAGCCGCCGCGGGAGACTGACGCCCGTGTATTCCCGCCCTAGTCCTTAGCCTCCATCAGCCACTTCTGGTCGCTGGCCGGACTGTTCAGCCATGTCTCCACGTACTTCTGCCGTTCTTCGGGCACTTCCACACCCAGGCCGTCAGCGAGCCGAGTCATGAAGTTGAACGTGCAGGTGATGAGGCAGACCGACAGAATCTGCTCATCGGTCAGTCCGTGCTCCCGGAGCTTGATAACATCCGCTTCCTGCATGTTCGTAGGTTCGCGCGTGAGCTTGGTAGCGTAGTCGAGCATGGCGCGCGTCTGCGGATCGAGGTTGGCGTTACGATAGTCGTGCATAATGTGACTTGCCAGCTCCGGGTCGTCGGAAGCGTGACGGAGAAACTCCCCGTGTGCCATCGTTCAGAAGCGGCACTCGTTCTGCACCGATACGGCGGTTGCAATTGCTTCCTCCTGTGTGCGTGTGAGAGCGGACGCTCCGAAGGTAATCGCGTTGTTAAAGTCGCTGACGGCCTGCATAGCCTTCGGGTTGATGGACATGATGTTGATGACGTTCGCCCAGTGCAGGCGCTCATCGGCTTCACGAATCCATGGCATTTTATCTCTCTCCTGATTTGAGCTACAGAAAAAATCAGTATGTGGCTCTGCCGCCGCTGATGTCGAATACGCCGCCCGTGCTGAAGGAGCATTCTTCGGAGGCGAGCCAAGCAACGAGAGCGGCGATTTCGTCGATCTCGCCAGTTCGCCCGATGGGGATGCGCTCGACCATATAGTTCACCTGCTCGGGGGTGAGCTCGTCCAGGATGCGAGTGTGGACGACAGCGGGAGTCACACAGTTAACACGAATACCGGTCTTCGCCAGCTCCTTGCCGACGGACTTGGTGAGGCCGATGACGGCGGCTTTTGTGGCAGAGTAGGGCACCATCCGGGGGTTGCCCTCCTTGCCGGCGATGGAGGCGATGTTGACGATGCGCCCGTAGTCGCGGTCGATCATGTGTGGTATGACCGAGTGGCAGAACGCGAAGACACCGCGCAGGTTGATCCGGTAAACTCGGTCCATCTCATCTGGGGAAGTCTCCCAGATGTTGCCGTCAATACCGGTGATGCCGGCATTGTTCACGAGGATGTCAATGCGGCCCCAGGCGTCGAGTGCGGCCTGGACTGCGGCTTCGGCTGTGGTCTGCTCGGAGACGTCGCCGACCACGAGACGCGCATCGCTGCCGCGCGCGGATAGCTCGCTTGAGGACTGCTCGCCGAGATCGCCGTCGATGTCAACCATGACGAGGCGCGCCCCCTCAGAGGCCAGACGGCGTGCGATGCCATAGCCTATGCCGGTGGCGGCGCCCGTTACTATCGCTACCTGTTCTTCAAAACGGCTCATAAAAACTCCTGTTTCGATTGTGGCGAGATTTACAACTCTCCCTCCGCGCGCAAATCCTTCAAGGACTGCGAGAACGCGGCAGTGGTCCTGTCGATAACCTCTTCGTTATGGGCGGATGAGACAAGGAATGCGCGCCCGCCCATCATGTCCACACCGTTGACGAGCATAGCGCGGCGGAGCGCCCGCGTCTTGTCAACGGGCATCGTGTCGTATATCTGCTGGTAGGGCATGTCGCACAGGTCGCGGTCGCAGTTGCAGTCGGCACCGAGATTCACATGTATGATGGATGCGATGCCGTGCGCGTGGCCTGTGACCTCGTTCTGGATGAATGCCTCGTTGAGGCCGTCCTTGAGGCGCGCTGCCATTGCGTCCGCCCTCGCGTTGATGCCCTCATTGGCGATGGCTTCGAGCGCGGCGATTCCTGCGGCAGCGGTCACCGGCTGCGCGTTATATGTGCCTCCCTGCGCAACCCGTCTGAAGTTGTCCCACTCTGGGTCGTCGCGGAACGCCATCAGCTCCATGATCTCGGCCCTGCCTCCGACGGCTGCCCCTGGCTGGCCACCTGCTATTATCTTTGCCATCGTCGTGATGTCGGGCTCCAGACCCCATCGGACCTGCGCGCCGCCCGACGATAGGCGGAACCCTGTAACCACTTCGTCCATGATGAACAGGACTCCATGCTTTCTGGTCAGGTCCTGCAGATCCTGGAGGAACTGCGGGTTCTGCAGTGGGAACGTCCCGTAGTGCGCGCCGTTGCACTCGACGATAACGGCGGCGATGTCGTCGTCGTTCGTAAGAATGTCGTCAACGGCAGCGATGTCAACGGGCGCCACTATCACGGTGTCGAGGATTTCCTGTGGGACGCCGCCGAGTGCCTGTCCGGACTCGGGAGTTGTGTAGTCGTGCCAGCCGTGGAAGTGCTCGTGGAACTTCACGATCTTGGTCTTGCCTGTATGGGCGCGGGCAAGCCTGAGTGCGAGGTAGGTGGATTCAGTGCCGGACGCAGTGAAGCGTATTCTTTCGAGAGAAGGGACTAAGCGCTTGACGGCTTCCGCATAGCGTACCTCGTGGGTGGACGCGCCGCCCGCGTGAGTACCCCTTCCAACTTGTTCTCGAATGGCCTCTATGATCTCCGGCTTTGTGTGCCCCATCAGCAGGCTGCCGTTGCCCATCACGTAGTCAATTATCTGGTTGCCATCCACGTCGTACTTGAAGGGGCCTTCAGCGTAGTCTATGTATGCGGGGAAGGGGGACGTGAAGCGGGTCTGGTGCGTGATGCCGCCCGCGAACAGGGACTTGCCCCTCTCATACCAGGCCACCGACTTTCCGAACATATCATTGTAGCGTTCTTCGATAGTTGCCATGGCTACACTCCCTTTCGTGTGCGCTAAGAGGCCGGCACCTCGTCCGTGAGGCGCGATGCAATACTGATGCCAGTATTATATTCTCAATGCGGAAGGGGTCAAGATGCGGTGTTAACACGTTCTTGTGTATGGAACGGGTGGCTGATACCATCTGGTGAGCCGACTTTATCCGGCGCCGACTTATGCAATCAAGACCCAATAGACGGAGGAAACGATAATGGTACTGCTGGGATCAGGAGACTGGGTATATGAAGTGTCCGGCGAGGACTGGGGCAATCTGCCGGAGGGCGCGACCTATAAGGAAGCGACCGCGGTCGATGTGGACGAGAATGACAATGTGTATGTGTTTAACCGTGGGACGCACCCCATGATTGTGTTCGACACCGAGGGCAATGTGCAGCGGACTTGGGGGCACGGCATATTCAACAACCCGCACGGCGTCACGGTGGGGCCCGACGGAAATCTGTGGTGCGTGGACAACGGTGATCACACCGTGCGGCAAATGTCACCGGACGGCAAGGTGCTGATGACCATAGGTACTCCGGGACAGCCTTCACCGCCAATGAGCGGCAAGCCATTCAACGCGCCGTCGCATGTGGCGTTCGACCCGCGCAATGGGGATTTCTATGTGGGCGACGGCTACACGAACGCTGCCGTTCACAAGTATTCCCCTAACGGCAAGCACCTGTTCTCCTGGGGCGAGTCTGGCAACGACCCGGGGCAGTTCAACATCGTTCACTATGTCGGCGTTGACAGAGACGGTTGGGTATATGTGGCAGACCGTGAGAACCATCGTATTCAAGTGTTTAGCCCTGAAGGGAAGTTCGAGGCGCAGTGGATCAACATGTCTCGGGCCGCCTGCCTGTATCTCGATACCAAGGGCGACCAGGAGCTGATCTATGTCGGCGAGTATTTCTCTGGCATAAATCCGAACAGAATGGGCACTCAGCTCGGCCCGCGCGTGAGCATATTCGATACGAAAGGCAACCGTATCGCGCGGCTCGGCACGCAGACTTACGGCGACGAGCCGGGACGGTTCTACTCGCCTCATGGTATCGCCGTTGACTCCAAGGGCGATATTTATGTTGCTGAGGTTTCATACGCGGACTACGGGAGCAAGATGGATCCGCCGCAGGAACTTCGCTCGATGCAGAAGCTGATTAAGCAGAGTTAAGGAGAACTGACATCGATGTACATGATGGGAAAGATAGGAGCAGGATGACTTCGGAGTTGGGTGTCGAAAGCGTAGAGCTGACGGCTGAGGGCGTGTCGATTCGATGGACGGATGGACATGCCTGCTTCTATACCGGCAAGTACCTGCGAGTTAACTGCGCCTGCGCGGAGTGCGTGGAGGAGTGGACACAGCGGAGAATTCTCGACCCGGCAACAGTGGACGCCAACATCAGGGCTGAGGACTATCTGCAGATTGGGAGGTACGCGCTTCAGTTCCTGTGGAGTGACGCGCATTATACCGGCATATACCCGTTTGAGATTCTGCGGAAGATGTGTCAGTGCGGTGAATCAGAAGAGGGCTGACGGGATTAGTGGGATAGGATAATAGGATAAAGCGTAGAAAAAGAGGGCTGGCGGTCAATTACCGCCAGCCCTCTTTGTTGCTCAGTTGCGAAATTGTGGCTATGCCGGCTTGAACTTGGGCAGGCTAATTTCGTCGGTTACATCCTCGAAGACGACTTCGAGGGGCATTCCAATAACTAGCTTTTCCGGCGTAGGGTCGTCCATGACGATGTTCGTGGGCATGATCGGACCCTCTTCGAGTTCCACCAGAGCCGTCACGAAGGGGACGTCGCCTACGAAGCCCGGGTGCGGCGCCCGATGCACGATGGCGTATGTGTAGAGGGTCGCCCGCCCGCTGACCTGTCGCCACTCGGTGTTACGCGAGAAGGTGATAGGGGAGATGTCGCGCGGGTAGAAGTAATACTGCTGAGCGTCGTTATCGTAGCGCAGCCAGAGCTCGTGTTCCTTTGCCTTCTGCCAGTACACGTCGGACTCGACCTGCGGCGTTGGCAGCGGCTTGTTGTATGCTTGCGTCATTCTGTTTCTCCTGATGATGAACTGAAATTAGTCAACTCCGAGCACAACCGTCCCCGTGGAGGACAGCGAGCCGCCGGTGCCGTTGATCAGGCAGAGCTTGGGATCGTCGAGCTGACGTTCGCCGGTCTCGCCGCGAAGCTGCCGAACCGCCTCTAGCACGAGGAACATGCCGTACATGCCGGAATGCGTGTAAGACAGACCACCACCGCTGGTATTCATCGGGAAGTCGCCGCCGGGCGCCGTGCGCTGGTTTGCAACGAAGTCGGGACCCTCGCCGGGCTCGCAGTATCCGAGGCTTTCGAGAGTCGCCAGCACCGTATAGGTAAAGGAGTCGTAAATCATAGCGAGGTCTATGTCGTCGTGGGTTACGCCCGCCATCTGGAGGGCAGCGGGACCTGAGTAGCGCGCCCAAGTGCGGGTCAGGTTCTTCATCTGGCTGATGACGCCGTGGTCGTGGCCTTCCGCTGCGCCGAGCACGTAAACAGGCGCTTTGGGCAGATCGCGCGCTCTTTCAGGCGTGGTTACTACATACGCGCCTCCGGCGTCCGTTACAAGACAGCAGTCGGGCAGGTGGAAGGGCCATGCAATCCAGCGTGAGTCATGATAGTCGTCGAACGACATGGGAGTGTCTTTGAAGTATGCCTTGGGGTTGAGGTTCGCCCACTTGCGTGTGGCTACTGCTACCTCAGCCATGCCCTGTCGCACCCTGCGCTCGCCGTACATGTGCATGTAGCGGCGGGCTGCCATCGCGTAGTTGATGGGTGCGCCGATGAAGCCGTAAGGGGACTCGTATTGCGGGCCTGCGTCTGATGCATTGCCGCCTGCCCGGGATCGAGCGCTGCGGCCTGCTTCTCCATGAGTAACGAGCACAGTGTCGCAGTAGCCAGCGTTGATCGCGGCAACGGCGTGCGCGATGTGGATTATGAACGACGAGCCGCCGACGGCTGTCGTATCAGTGTATGTCGGGTTGATTCCCAGGTACTCGCCCAGGTTGATCGTCGAAGTACCCGCGGTCATGAGGCCGTTGACGTCCGACATGGACAGCCCGGCATCTTCAAGCGCGTTGTACGCGGCTTCAGCGTGAAGCTGAAGGTTGGACTTTTCGACTCTTCCAATCTCGTCGGATTCTGCCACCCCAACAATGGCAACCGACTTGCTCAAATCGGCCATCTTATATGGCACCTCCCGTGTGGTTTCTGCGGTGTTGCAGTCATTAGGTAGAAAGGCGGGCGCGATGCGCCAAACGCCGCAGAACAGGATATAACGTGCGGGGATTTAAGGCAAGTTAAAGAGGCGTAAATGGGTCAGTGCGGCCCTTAGCTGTCCGTATGCCGTCTGACGAACATCGTGAGCGATACGACACACTCAGATTCAATTCGATCGATCGAATGCCGCAACAATCGTAGTAACGATTCCAGCAAAGATTCCGATGCCAAAGAAGATCAGCGCGACGGCTGTTAACTTGCCGATGGCGGTTACAGGATAATGATCGCCGTATCCTACTGTCGAAACCGTAATGAGAGACCAGTATAGGGCGTCAGGAAATGTCAGAATGTTTGCGCCATCTGCATTCCGCTCGACGGTCGTCACGACGGTCGCCGCGAGGAGTACGATTCCGAGGCCGTATGCGGCCAAAGTCTCGAACGTTACGAGACGCTTCCATCTCGTGAAGTCGCGCACGACATACAGAATTACTGCCGCGATTCTCAATGGTCGGAAGATAGGGACGAATACAATGAGAGCTTCAGCCCAGTTGCTTTTCAGGTAGCGTAGCTTCCTGGGAGCAAATGTGAGCTTTAGAAAGAAGACCACGGCAAAGAATGCCCAGATTAGGATTTCGAGGACTGTGTAAATCATCCGTTCGACAGCGCCTAGTTCCCAGATGTACAGGCCTGCCAGGACTGGTATCAGGACGAACGATGCCAGCATCAACGGCAACTCGGTGATGCGTTCCAGCCTTTCGAGACGGTCCGAGGAATCCGGAGAAAGTTTCATCGCATCCTCCTGAAACGACTCGGGAGTCCTCCGTCCGTCTATCGCTGTATCTGTTTGCTACTGAAGTGGGGAATAGTCCGTAGGCGTGAGAGTAGTGTTGAAGACGCGACTTACGATTAAGCCATCAGCCTCTGACTCTGCGCGAACCTTCTGCCATTCCGGATCGTTGCGGAAGGCTTCCCAAGCTCGTTCGCGATGAGCTGCATCCTCGAAAGCTATGATGTAGATGAGACGGTCGCTGTAGTCGCCGACATCCGCAGTGAAGTATCCAATGTTCTTGATCCCGTGCTTCTCGAATATCTTCATCGTGTGGTCGCGGAAGCGAGCGTTGATGTTCGGCAATCTTCCCGGGAGCGTCTCATATACTCGGTATTCGTAAAGCATGTTTTCCTCCTTCTCATTTGAATCAGAGCCTTTTTCCATTTGCGAGTGCCCATTATGAAGCGGTTACTCCGTTTCGCAATCCAAGCGCAGTCATGACACCATCGGCGAGCGGCTGCAAGGCCGGCGAATCGAAGTCCGGCTCGAAGATTGAATTTAGGGCGGTAATGGCTATGCGGTTGTTTCGCACGGCAAAGATATCGGTGTCCTCGCCGACTGGCTTGTTCATCAGGCGGTTGTGCTTGATCCAATAATATGTCCTGCGTCCGTTGCTGCCGCGCTCGACATTCTCCAGATAGAGGCGGGGGCCCACGGTAGTGATGTTGGCACCCTTGATGCCGTCGAATGTGGCATTGGGGAGGTTGACGTTCAGGAACAGAGGTGAAAGGCTGTCCAGCGCCGTGATGCCCTTGACCAGCGAAGCTGCGGTGCGGGCCGCGGCGTCGTACTGCACATTAGTCAGCGAAGCAACCGACATAGCGATTGAGTGTATGCCCCTGAAGTATCCTTGAAAGGCGGCACCGACCGTACCCGATGTCAGCAGATCCAGCCCGAGGTTTGATCCTTCGTTGATGCCGGAGAGCACTACATCGAACCCGCCCGGCTCCAAGGACTCAGCGGCAAGTATCACGCAGTCGGCTGGAGTTCCTTCAACAGCGTAAGTGCGAATACCTTCAATCGGAGATGGTGTAATTTCGCGCGACTTCACCACCTCGAGGAGGGTCATGGCGGTGCCGATGCCGCTCTGGTCGCGGTCGGGTGCGGCGACCACCACTTCGCCGAGTTCCCTGAGCGCCCCCGCCATCTTCCAGAGACCCGGAGCATTAACGCCGTCGTCGTTGGTTACCAGGATTTTCAATTTCTGTCTCTCCACCTGTCGGGTGTATTGCTAATTCGACCGCCAGTCATAGTACCACATTGTCGATCAGTCGAGTCTTACCGATGCGGACTGCTAGGGAGACGAGGGCAGGGCGATCTATTGTGTCAAGTTCGCTCAGATTGTCCGCGTCCGCAATGCTTATGTAATCGATGCTGGCGCTAGGATACTCGGTAATAAGTTGACGCATTCGCTGCCGAATCGTGGCGGCATCGGTCTCCCCTTGAATGAACAGTCGCGCCGCAAGGATGAGCGACCCATGAAGCGACAGAGCCGCCTCCCGTTCAGAGGCGCTCAGGTAAACATTGCGACTGCTGAGCGCGAGTCCGTCATCGTCGCGTACCGTAGGGCAGACTACGATTTCCGCTCCGAGATTCAGATCCTCGTTGAGGCGTCTGACCACTAAGCATTGCTGAGCGTCCTTCTGGCCGAAGTATGCCCTGTCTGGTCGGACGATAGTCAGGAGCTTGCACACAACTGTGGCAACTCCGTGGAAATGTCCCGCGCGATGCTCGCCTTCCAGTCGTTCCCCGATTCGCCCGACATCCACAAAGGTGTCGAAACCGGGCGGATAGACCTCCTCGACCGGCGGGGCGAATACGAGATCGACGCCGGCTGCTTCCAGCTTAGCGAGGTCTGAATCCATGTCGCGTGGGTAGGTGGAAAAGTCCTCATTTGGCCCAAACTGCGTGGGATTTACGAATATGCTGACGGAGACTGTGGCGTTTTCAGCGCGGGCACGCTTCACAAGCGCCATGTGTCCGTCGTGCAGAAATCCCATCGTGGGCACTAGGCCAAGCGGCCTTTCCGCTTCGTCGTAAGCCTGTCGGAATGCGGATACCGTATCAATGACTTGCATCAGAGCTGGCTCTGAGCCACTACATTCGGATCCCCGGTCAGTTCGGCGAGAACCGCGTCGGACAACGTGAAACTCTCGTCCTCAGAGGGGAATGACTGCACTCTCACATCGCGAATATACTCGGATACCGCATCGTTCATGAGTTCGGCAAGATGAGCGTACTTACGGGCGTGCTTCGGCGTGAAGTCGGTGTAAAGTCCCATCATATCGTGGAAGACTTGCACCTGACCGTCGCAATGTACTCCTGCGCCAATGCCAATCGTTGGAATTGTCAACCGCTCTGTCACTATCTTCGCAAGCTGTGAGGGCACGCCTTCGAGAACGATGGCATAAGCGCCGGCCTCCTCAACAGCCTTTGCGTCTTCTATGAGATCTATCGCCGCCTTTGTCGTCCTGCCCTGAATGCGATAGCCGCCGAGCTGGTTCACAGCCTGAGGTGTCAGGCCAATGTGCCCCATTACAGGAATCCCTGACTGTACGATGCGCTTTATTGTCTTAGCAACGTACCTCCCGCCTTCGAGCTTGACCGACTGCGCGCCTGCTTCCTTCAGTAGCCGACCGGCGTTACGCACCGCCTCCGACCTGCGAGCCTGATAGCTCATGAATGGGAGGTCGCCGACGACGTGCACCTTTTCCGTGCCTCGCACGACCGCCCTGATATGGTGAATCATGTCGTCCATGGTGACCGGCACGGTTGAGTCGTAGCCGAGCACGACCTGTCCGAGGCTGTCGCCGACAAGGATCAGGTCAACGCCTGCCTGTTCCACAATGCGCGCCGAGGTGTAGTCGTAGGCGGTTATCATGGCGATTGGCTCGCCACGACGCTTCAGTGCTGCTATCTCACGAATCGTGGTTCGCATTGTCCTACCTCAATCACTGGTTCGGCCATCATCCAGAATTCGCCTGAACTCCTTCTCGGTTTCCTCTGACAGCCCTTGCTCCATTGCAAGATGCAGACCGGCAAGCGCGAGTTCACGATAGAGCGGGAGCAGGTCCGGATGCTGTGCAATAAGAGCATCGATGTGCTTAAGTGCGGTTCCGATGTCGCCACGAGGGTAGGGCCCCGCCACCGCTGCCGGAATACCGGACGTCTCTACATTGTAGGCGACCGCCCGCATCATCGGAATTAGTGCTCTTACTCCATCGTCGCGAGTGTAGCCGAAATGTTCCCATACCTCGGCGGATATGCCGACAAGACAAGTAAGCAGGTTGCCCATCATCACGCCGCTAAGGTGGTACAAAGGCTTGTCCTCAGCATTCAGAAAGACCGGGTTGCCCCCGATGTCCCTCGCCAGCTCGCCCAGATATTCACGCATCTCCGTGCTGCCTTCGATTCCGAAGGTAATTCCCGGGATGCTTCTGGCGCCGTTCTCAACCGACGAGAACGCCTGCAACGGATGAAACGCTCCAGTAACCGCGCCTTGCCTTGCCGCGGACTCCAGGACGTCAAGAGATGCTGCGCCTGAACTGTGCGCCACACCCTGGCCTTCGCGCCATTGAACCGAAGAGGCAACCTGAGTAATTGCATCATCGGACGTTGTGATGAACAGCATATCGCTGGAATCTACAACCTCCTGGTAGCTCGTGTGTGCGGCGCAACCTTCGATGCGCGCGGCGAATCGCTCCGCAGAAGCCGGAGTGCGGCTCGCGACAGCTACCACGGGATAGCCCGCACGCGACATTGCGACGGCGAGTGAGCCTCCGACCCTCCCCGCGCCGATAAAACCTATCCTTGATGACCTGCCAACACTAATCACAGCAAACAACGTCCTTGTAGGAAGGGACGCCCCCCAGAGAGTCCGCTTCAGTTACCGCATTTACTATGGCGTCATTCACACACATGACTGCGGCCGCGAGTATTTGGTTCATATTTGGTTCCGCATCACTCTTGCCGGTTGCGAGCGCAAACATCGTGTCGCCGTCCCCCATAAGGTGCGCCGGACGTACGGCGAGCGCAACTCCATCCTGCCCCGCCGCGGCGAGCTTGTTTGCCTGTTCCTTGTTCAGAGCAGCGTCTGTGGCAACAACGCCAATGGTGGTATTTGAGGAAGTTACGGGCTGCATTGCCACGGGAGTGTTCGAAATTGCCACCTCCATCGCATCCAGAATGGATGAGCCGTCCTCACCGCGAGGGCCAGCGACTATGCGCCCGGTCGCTGCCTCATAGACGCCGCCAATCGCATTTACGGCGACGATTGCTCCAACAGTCGGCCCATTAGGAATCGAAATACTTGATGATCCAATACCACCCTTCATCGCTCGCTCCAGCCCGAGAGCCTTGCCAACGGTTGCCCCGGTTCCTGCGCCTACGCTGCCCCACGCGTCAGATGAATCAGTTGCTTGGACACAGGAGGCTTCACCATCTTCAGCGGTAGGGCGAACGTCGCCTCTGACAAGACCCAGATCATATATGATTGCCGCAGGTACAATGGGAATCACCGCTCCTCCGAATTGCAGTCCAACCCCTTTCCCTTCCAGGAATCGCACGACTCCCGTTGCCGCGGCGAGACCGAATGCACTGCCTCCGCTCAGCAGCACCGCGTGAACTTCATTGACGAGCGTTGTAGGTCGAAGCAGGTCGGTCTCACGCGTACCCGGCGCTGAGCCGCGAACGTCCACGCCGCCTACCGCGCCGTCCTCACAAAGAACGACGGTGCAGCCTGTGGCGGCCTCGACGTTCGTCTGATGACCGATGCGAATTCCTTGAACGTCGGTGATGCTCTTAGAGTTCATATCTATTTCAAACAGCAAAAGGCCTTCCCGCGCCTTGGCAGGAAGGCTCTTCAATGCAAATGCCGCCTGTGCTGTCCGTGCGGCCAGCGAATTTAACATTAACAGGTTTCATTTTAAGCGCTCACCGTTCCTGTCAGGATTGGCTGCGCCTGTATATTAGCAAGAAAGAAACTTTGCTTCAAATCCAGACGTTCTGCTGGCGGGAAGGGAAGTGGGCGGCTTGCAGGTAACCTTCCGGATGGCTGTCGTCCCCAGGTGGATACCTCGGCAGCGCCTCTTCATCCAGCTCTATCCCTAGACCGGTTCCCTCCGGCAGGCTGAAGTAGCCATTCTTCTGGAAGGGGAAATCCCCCTTTACCACATGCTGGTACCAGGCCCCGTGCCCTCCCTCCTGGATCAGGAAATTTGGGCATGAGGCGTCCACATGGAGCGCCGCCATCGTATTGATGGGCCCATAGGGATTGTGTGGGCAGAAGCCTACATAGTAGGTCTCTGCCATTGCAGCAATCTTCTTGAGTTCGAGGATACCGCCTGCGTGGCAGATGTCCGGCTGTGCCATGTCAATGACTTGCTTCTCGAACAGGTCCCGGAAACCCCACTTGGTGTAGATTCGCTCTCCGGTGGCTATGGGAATGTTAACTCCTGCGGACACCTTAGCCATCGCGTCGATATTCTCAGGTGGTACAGGCTCTTCAAACCAGAAGGGACGGTACTCTTCAAGCGCATTGCCCATACGTATCGCCTCGTGAGGAGACAGCCTGCCGTGTACCTCTATGAGCAGTTCGATGTCATCCCCGACGGCCTCTCTCACGGCTTTGACCTTGGCGAGCGCATCTCGTTCCGATTCCACGGTAGTGAATAGACCCTGGTGTGCAAAAGGATCACCCTTGAGTGCGGTCAAGCCCTGTTCTACCCAGGAAAGGGCATTCTTGACGGCGGCGTCACTTGTGCGGCCGTCAAAACGACCGTAAGCCCAGAACTTATCGCGCATCGCGCCGCCGAGCAACTCATAGACTGGCACATTGAGCGCCTTGCCTTTGATGTCCCAGAGGGCGATATCAATACCGCTGATCGCCGCCATGTGAAGGACGCCGCCACGCACGTTATGGCCGAAGTTGTAGAGGCTTTGCCAGTGTTCTTCGATGCGGAAGGGATTCTTTCCGACCAGGGTTTCGCCCAGTTCTTCAACGACCGCACCGACAGATAGTGCTCCAACAGTAGCCTCACCCCATCCAACAATACCTTCATCGGTTGAAACCTTGACGAAGACATAGTTGCGGGTCGCTTCTGGTGGCCTAGTCGCGAATGCTTTGACTTCTGCAATCTTCATGGTGGCACCGTCTCCTCTGTGTTGAGATGGCACAGAGTTTAGCACCGCATCTCACTTATCTCAATTTACCTATAATCTGATGTTTTTTTGGCTGGATATGTATCAGGAATGACGTGAGTTATAATTGGCAGCGAAGATCACCAGAGTTTACGATTCACATAAAGGTCTGGCAGCGAGCGAGAGGAAATCAGATGCGAATAGCGATTGGGGCGGACCACGCCGGTTATCCGGCAAAAGAGCCGGTCAAGGCAGTTCTCGAATCTCATGGGCACGAAGTGATAGATCTGGGGGCGCATACATACGACGCACTTGACGACTATCCGGACTTTGCCAAAGCAGTCGCGGAATATGTCGCGGCCGAGGATGCTGACAGAGGTGTTGTGCTGTGCGGCAGCGGTGTGGGAGCCTCGGTAGCATCAAATAAGGTTCGAGGTATCAGGGCAAGCGTCTGCCACGATACCTATTCGGCCCACCAAGGTGTGGAGCATGACGACATGAACATCCTGTGCATGGGCGTGCGTATTATCGGCGAGGAGTTGGTGAAGGAGATTGTCAGCGCGTTCGTGGCGGCAGAATTCTCAGGCGAAGAGCGTCATGTGAGGCGTATGCAGAAAGTCTTCGATATGGAAACTAACTTCTGATGGAGGGTGGGGAAGTGGTTGTCGGGCAGTCTGGGTTCAGGTCCTGGGCAACTCGCCTAGCAGTAGTCGCCGACTAATCCTGAGCAATGCCGTTCAATAAGTACAGGGAGCGAGCCGCCATTGTGGCA
Source organism: Dehalococcoidia bacterium (assembly GCA_965203955.1). Lineage (GTDB taxonomy): Bacteria > Chloroflexota > Dehalococcoidia > Lucifugimonadales > JADFKI01 > Bin90. The sequence continues at coordinate 2,903,216 of OZ241923.1, forward strand.
GCCCGCTCTCTAGGGGAGGCTAGCTCTTCTCTAGTGCTAGTGGCGTGAAATATTCCCAGGAATCACTAGGCGCCGTTCTTGCTTGCCTGGGACTTCTGCGGCTTGGAGTATCGGCGCAGGAACGGGGGAAGGTCAAGCTTGCCTGTATCGCTTGCCATCGCTTCCAAGAGCATATTTGCATAGCCCTCGTCCGTATCCTTGATGTCGCCGGGTTGCTCGAATCCTGTTGCAATGATGGTGAGCTTGATCTCGTTCTCCATCTTCAGGTCGGTCGCCATACCGAAAATGATGTTGCACTCCGGGTCCACCACTCTCTGAATAACCTCTGCGGCCTCGTGCAGCTCGGAGAGTTTCAGGTCGCTGCCGCCGGTGATGTTGAACAGGACTCCGCGCGCGCCTTCTATGGAGACGTCCAGCAGAGGATTGGTGATGGCAGTCTGGGCTGCGCTTCGCGCGCGATGCTCGCCGACGCCCCAGCCAATCGACATCCAGGCCGGGCCCGAATTCTGCATGATTGACTGTACGTCGGCAAAGTCAAGGTTGATTTCGCCGGGAACGGTTATCAGTTCAGCGATCGACTGGACGCCCATACGCAGCACGTCGTCTGCCATAAGGAAGGCGTTCTGCGCCGTAATCTCTTCCTCGCAGATGATATGCAGGCGCTCATTCGGAATCACCAGCAACGTGTCCACATGCTCCTTGAGGCGGTCGATGCCCTCATCTGCCGTGTCTGCGCGGCGCTTGCCCTCGAATGCGAAGGGCCTGGTAACTACGCCGACTGTCAGCGCGCCCGTTTCCCTCGCAATTTCGGCGATGACGGGCGCAGCTCCTGTACCTGTCCCACCGCCCATTCCGGCTGCTACGAAGACCATGTCTGCGTCGCGAATTACGTCGTACAGCTCTTCGCGGCTCTCTTCGGCGGACTTCATGCCGAGTTCCGGGTTTCCGCCCACACCCTTGCCCATCGTCAACCCGTCGCCGATTCGCATCTTCAAGGGCACATCGCAGGTTACAAGGGCCTGAGCGTCCGTGTTGACTATCATGTACTCGACGGAAGGCACGCGCTCCCTGAACATCCGAGACACGGCGTTGGATCCACCGCCGCCGACGCCGATGACCTTGATGCGTGCCATCCCATCCATTTCCCTAACGTATTCAAGCTCTCTGATCGCTGTAGCCATTCTTTCCTCCCCTAATTTTGGTCGTGTTTGAATTGGTTACTTCTGAATGAAAGTCATCTGCTGAACACACTTAGTATGCCGCTCTTCTTAGGACGTTCTCGAAGCGCGTTAGGGCTGCTGCCGTTAACAGCGGGAGCGCGCCTGCGATTCTCGCGGCGTCGATGTTCGCGGTGCCCGATGGCGTGAGGTTTAGGCTCATCATCTTCCTGCAACGCGGCCCACAGGAGGATGCCTGTTCCGGTGCTGCAAATCGGCGTTTGTAACTCACGCGGCACGCCGAGGTAGCCGAGAGGAGCGCCTATTCGCACATTGGCGGAAGTCCCGGCCCTGAAGAGCTCATAGAACCCGTCCAGCTTGGAAGAGCCTCCGGAAAGTACGATGCGGTAATCCGTAAGGTCCTCAATTCCGGCTTCCCGCAGTTTCAGTATGATTAGCCGCATCAGTTCCTGGGCCCGCTCCCTCGTCAACTGGCAGATGTCATGCAGTGAGACCCTCAGAGATGTATGACCGCCCGGAATAGGCAGGGAGACTTCTTCATGAATTTTTGCAGAGTCTGGGAGCACACTCGCTCTTGTGAGCTTGACATCCTCCGCAGCTTCGTATGAGGTGTTGTACACGACGCATATGTCGTTGGTGAACTGGTAGCCTCCGACGGGGATGACGGAAGAGTATTGCATCGTGCCGTCCCTGAACACCATGACATCGGTGGTGCCACCGCCCATGTCTATTAGCGCGGCTCCTCGGACCTTCTCCTCCTGCGTAAGCACAGACTCGCAACTTGCTAGAGCTTCAAGGACGAGAGCCTCAATCCTGATGCCCGCTCCCTCAACCGCTTGGGTAAGTCTGGAAACCTCTAGCTCGGAAGCCTGCACCAGGTGCGTCTCGACATCTAGCTTCGACGTGTGCATTCCCATTGGATCCGAAACGCCTATCTTGCCGTCGATGGAGTAAGTGCGCGGGATGGCATGAATTACCTTCTTACCCATGTGGTAGCCGTTGTTGCCGTTACCGGCGACAGAGATGGGCACCTTCTCCACTTCGTTATAGGTAACTACGCCGTGTTCTCCAACCCAGTCGATCGTGTCTCGGCGCTTCTCGTAAGATATCCCCATTCCCGTAATGCCCACAAAGGCGGTGTCCACATGGGCTCCACTGGCACTCTCGGCCTTACCGACCGAACTGCGGACGGCGGTCTTCGTAGCGTGTACGTCCTCCACCACTCCCTTGCGAACTCCGGCACATGGTGCGATCCCGTGCCCCAGAACTTCGACACACCCTTCACCGACTTTCCTGCCGATGACAGTCAACACCTTAGTCGTGCCGATGTCGATTGCTGCAAATACCTTGGAGTTGTCCATTCCTACTCCACGCATTGTTGATTCCTTCCTATACCAGTTTCATCCAGGTGGCTGAGACTGTTTTCGTCTGATTCTTTCACAAGCGTTCGGCTATTCGTAGCTGAGCGCTTCGGCTTCTTATGTTTGCGCGCACCTCTGGGGCTGACGGCTTGATGACCCGCCGATTCACAATTCTGACGGTAGGGATATGTTCGCAAACACATTGCGGTATCGAGGGCGGGCACGTGCAGTCCGCAGCCATATACCGGAGGGCATTCTTGACGATGCGGTCTTCGAGAGAGTGATACGTGATGACGGCAAGTCGCCCTCCAACGCCAAGCGTATCGACCGCTCCCTCAAGTCCGCGTTGTATGTTGCCAAACTCATCATTAACCGCAATGCGAATCGCCTGAAATGTCCTTGTCGCGGGGTGAATTCTGCCCCTACGCCTTCCAACCGAATCTGAAACTATCGCTGCAAGTTGTTTCGTGGTTGTGACTGGACGGTTTCTGACTATTGCCCTGGCGATCCTCCTAGACCTTCTCTCTTCCCCGTAACGATAAATGACTTGCGCCAGTTCTTCTTCGTCGTACCCGTTTACTATCGTATGTGCAGAAACTTCCTGCGATGGATCGAATCGCATATCTAATCGTGCTTCGTGCCTGAAACTGAATCCACGCTCGCCTGTATCCAATTGCAGTGATGATAGCCCCAAGTCCAGGAGCAAACCGTCCGCTTCTAGAAAGCCAGTCTCCCCCGCCACTTCCCTGACATTGCTGTAATTGGCCTGCCGTAAGGTTGCATTGAGGGCCTGCTCTCGCAATGTTGCCTCTGCAGTCCTCAGCGCTTCACCGTCCTTATCTATGCATAGGACCGCAGGTGGTGGCGTCGTGGCTTTCAAAATCGCCAGTGAGTGCCCTCCTTCGCCAGCGGTGCAATCTATATATCTGCCCTCCGCGGTCACTTGCAGTGCTGCGAGGACTTCCTCCACCATCACCGGCGTGTGATGCGGTCTCACCGCCAAGAGCGAGCGAAATGCTCAACGCTTGCTAATGGCGTATGCAACTCAATGCCTCCCCCAAGATTCCGTCACTTTTGACGAGTCTATGGTTTCATTCCAAGCCATCATGTTAGAATGTGACTGTCGGCTGTGGCTTCAGATTCCTTGACCGTGCAACGAGTTTCGCAAAGATTTCTCAGATTACGCAAGGACTTTTTGTGTATATGTTTGCAACTTTTCCTATACTTTCACTAAACATATTTCAGGCAACGTGTTGAAAATGTCAGGGAATCCGGAGAGCAAATTCAATCTGGGAGTTCTCACCGTAAGCGACACCGGAGCAACTGGCTTGCGCACGGTTGATGGCAGCGGAGACGCTATCTGCGAAATAATGGCGGGCGAAGGATATGCGCTGGCGTCTCGCGGGATGGTCCCCGACGATGTGCCTCAGATTTCCAAGGTTTTGACCGAGTGGTGCGACAGTGGGAATGTGGATCTCATTCTCACGACTGGCGGAACCGGTCTTGGTCCGCGAGACGTGACGCCTGAAGCCACGCGTGCGGTGTTAGACATTGAGGCTCCAGGCATCGGGGAGGCAATGCGAATGCAGACTCTGCGGTTCACGCCGTTCGCCATGCTGAGCCGCGCCACGGCGGGCGTGCGCTCGGGTTGCCTGATAGTAAATTTGCCCGGCAGTGAAAAGGCCGTCCGCGAAACGCTGGCAGTGGCCCTGCCCGCTCTTGTCCATGGTCTCGAAATGGTCAAGGGCTGGCGCACGCACTCTGTCCCCTGATTCCATGCGCTTCCATGTGCTGACAATCTTCCCGGGCATGTTCAGCGGTCCTTTGTCGGAGAGTATCATTTCTCGCGCGTTAGACAGCGGTCTAGTGGAGATTAATCTCTATGATATTCGCGAGAGTGCCACCGACAAGCATCGCACCGTGGATGACTACCCTTACGGCGGCGGGCACGGCATGGTGATGAAACCGGAGCCCATTTTCGATTCTTTCAGGCGAGTCAGAGACGACGCCAGTCTGAATGACACCGCCCCCGTAATTCTGCTGACCCCTCAGGGAACTCCGCTAACTCAACCCCTCGTGGAGCGATTGACCGGATACGATGATATTGTGCTCATTTGCGGTCGATATGAGGGCGTGGATGAGCGCGTCCAAGAGAATATAGTAACTTGCGAAATCAGCGTAGGGGACTATGTTCTGAGCGGCGGCGAACTCGCTGCAATGATAGTCATAGATGCCGTTACCCGGCTCATTCCAGGCGCCGTAGGCTCCATTGAGTCCACTCAGGACGACTCCTTCTCTACGGGCCTTCTTCAGTTCCCTCAGTACACTCGTCCCCAGTCTTACGAGGGAAATGAAGTGCCTGAGATACTTCTGTCAGGAAATCATGGCGAGATCGAACGATGGCGCAGGCGTGAATCCTTGCGCCGGACCTTTGATCGACGTCCAGACCTGCTGGGTGATGCGGACCTGTCTGCCGAAGATTGGGATTTCATTGACAGTCTGAAACAGGGGACTGGATAGGGTCATAGTTTCTGTCATTTTTCGTTTTGGTTTTACAAAGGGAGGGGCGACCAAATGGATAAGCTAGAGTTCGTTGACTCGCACGTACATTTCTACGACATGCAACATCCCGAGCTGCATTATGGACACTGGCAACCGGATGTCGATCCACCCCTGATTGGCAAGCAGATGCGCAAGCTTGGAGAACGTAATTTTCTAGCAGAGGATTTCATCGAGACTACGCGAGCATCCAATGTAACAAAGGCCGTGCACGTACAGGCTGCAATTGGATCCAAGGACCCGGTGAAGGAAACGGAGTGGCTTGAGGAGGCTGCTAAGCGGACAGGCTTTCCACATGCGATTGTGGCGCACGCCGACCTTAGAGATGCAAACGTTGAGTCCGTGCTTGAACGACACTGTGAATTTCCTCGGATGCGTGGAATCCGGGACTTCTCATACGGGGACTTCCTTGTCGCCGACGACTTCCACAGAGGTTACTCGCTACTCGAAAAGTACGGACTGCACGCGAGCATTGCGGCTCAGTGCCAGGATATGGAAAAGCTGGTCGCGCTTGCGAACAGATTTCCAAACACTGCAATTGTGATTGACCACGCCGGCAATCCCGCTGAGCGCACAGACGAGTACTTCGAGTTATGGAAGCGTGGCATGGCAACCGCGGCGACAGCGGACAACATCATCTGCAAGATTTCGGGCTTGGGAATGGGAGATCATAACTGGACTGTGGAGGGCATTCGTCCCTGGGTGCTGGGGTGCATCGAAGCATTCGGCGTCGAACGCTGTATTTTCGCCACGAACTGGCCCGTTGACAGCCTCTTCAGCAGTTATGGCACACTCATCGATGCCTATACGAAGATCGTCTCGGACTTCTCTGACGACGAGAAGCGCGACCTGTTCTCAAGAAATACGGAGAGGCTGTACAGGATCTAGCCTGCCCGGCGCAACCAATGTCAGCAGATAGGTGATTGGTTTGCAGGCAATCAATTGACAAGTGCTGGAGTAACCCATAATCTCATCAATGGTATCGAATGCAGTAATAGAGGAGGCCCCAAGTGGCAGTAAATGCTGATCCTGGAGTTCAGGCAATTCTGGACAATATGCAGGTTATAGTCGGCTCAGAAGGCGGATCGCTTGAATACATAGATATGAGGGGTGGGACTCTGACTGTCAAGTATCACAAGGGCGTGAACGAGGAATGTCCTGAGTGCGTGCCGGACCATGCACTGGTTGAGCAAATGTTCCGCACTTCAATGGCGACTTTCGCGCCTTACGTCAGGGATCTCGAATTGCTATAGCATTCTTTACCTGATCATATCAAGATACTTGAGCCCTGAGCCCGTGTTGAGCAGCAGGATTGAATCGTCTGCTGAGATTGCGTCGGCCTTCAGCAACTTCCGAAGCGCCGCCGATAACGCTGCCCCTTCAGGGCATACGAACATGCCCTCAAGTGAAGCAACTGCGCGCATATCTGACAGAATCTCTTCTTCGCTGACCGTAATCGCGCCGCCGCCGCTCTCCCTGAGAGCCTGCAATATCAGGTAATCGCCAATGGCGGCAGGCACGCGGATGCCCGCTGCGAGCGTGTCAGGGTTCTCCCATGGTTCGGCGAACTCGGTGCCTTCGTTGAAGGCACGGACGATAGGAGCGCATCCCTCTGACTGCACGGCGAACATCCTTGGACGCTTGCTGTCAATCCAGCCCATTGCTTCCATTTCGTGAAAAGCCTTCCACATTCCCACTATGCCCGTGCCGCCACCTGTCGGGTAGAGAATTACATCCGGCAGAGTCCAGTTCATTTGCTCGGCAATCTCGTAGCCCATCGTCTTCTTGCCTTCGACGCGATACGGCTCGCGCAGGGTAGAAACATCGAACAGTCCCAGTTCTTCCGCTCGCTCACCGGATATTCTTCCTGCATCTGTGATATAACCGTCCACAAGTTCCAGCTTTGCGCCGGTGATTTCGACCTCTACGCGGTTTGCCTCCGGAGCGTCCTTCGGCATGAAGACATAGGCCTCCATGCCCGCCTTTGCCGCGTATGCAGTCATCGCGCCTGCGGCGTTACCTGCCGATGGCATCGTCAGGCGAGTAATGCCCAGTTCCTTTGCTTTTGAGACCGCCGCCCCCAGACCGCGAGCCTTGAACGACCCGGTGGGATTGAGGCCCTCGTCCTTGATATAGAGTGCGTTGCAGCCTGTGTCGGTGCCAAGTCTGTCGGCCTTGAATATAGGCGTGAACCCCTCACCGAGCGTGACCATATTTTGCTCGTTACGCACGGGCATTACTTCAAAGTAGCGCCACATATTGGCAGGGCGATCCCGGAGGTCTTCCTTGCTGAAAGAAGCTCCTGCCGCTTTCAAGTCGTAGCGCGGGTATAGCACCTTGCCACATTCAGGGCATGTGCGGTGCGGCTCATCCGCAGAGTATTCAAGGCCGCAGTATGTGCATTCCAGATTCGTCAGAAAGCTCTTCATCTCATTTCCCATTCTGCTTGATGGCGGTTCTAACCTGTTCGTTGCATATTATACGCTTGGGGATATAATACAGTCAGCCTTTGACAGACGGATGTTATCAAACTGGAAGGACGATTATGGTTTCCACTATTGAGCAACGATACTATGACTTGCATGTCGGATCGGCAGACCGCTGGGCGACGGCGCGCGACATCTTTCCTGACGGTGTAACTCACGACGGAAGGCGAATGTCGCCGTTCCCGCTGTACGGCACGCACGGGCAGGGAGGAGTGAAATGGGATGTGGACGGCAATCGCATAGTGGACTTCTGGACCGGACACGGCTCAATGCTCTTGGGACACGCGCATCCCGAAATTGTCAAAGTGGTGCAGGAACAAGTGGCAATAGGCACGCACTTGAGCATGTCTTCCGACCTGGAGATACGGTGGGCCCAGCTTGTTCAACAACTCATACCAAGCGCGGAGAAGGTGCGCTTCCATAGCTCCGGCACCGAAGCGACAATGATGGCGATTCGCATGGCGCGCGCATTTACGGGCAAGACGAAGGTCATCAAGTTCGAGGAGCACTTCCACGGGTGGAGCGACTACCTTGCCGCCGGTGGCGCGGGATTGGGTGGTATTCCACAGGAGACCCTTAGCACGATGGTCGTGCTGCCGCCCAACGACATTGGTGCAGTGGAACAGGCGCTTCAGCGCAGCGACGACATCGCCGCAATCATTTTGGAGCCGACGGGCGCGCACATGGGACTGGAGCCGATTCGCCCCGGCTTCCTGCACGAACTGCGAGACATCACTGAGAAGAACGGTGTCGTGCTCATATTTGATGAGGTGGTGACGGGCTTCCGTGTGGCTAAGGGCGGCGCGCAGTCGCTGTACGGTGTGACGCCGGACATGACCACGATGGCGAAGATTCTTGGCGGGGGCCTGCCAGGCGGCGCCGTGGCGGGCAAGGCGGACATCATCAATATGATAGAAGGCAGCAACGACCCGGACAGGCGCATAGCGCACAACGGGACGTTCAATGCCAACCCATTGTCTGCGGTGGCGGGCATAAGGGCTTTGGAACTGGTTGCCACGACGGATGTCAATGACCGAGCGGCAGCTATGGGCGAGCGACTGAAGGCAGGCATAAACGAGATGCTGACAAAGCTGGAGATACCTGGATGCGCTACGGGCATTAATTCGCTTATCTTCCTGCGGCTCAACGTTGACGAGGACGCCGCCGATCCTGACAAGAATTCTAATGCGGCCCGTGATATGCGAAATTTGGATGACGCGGAGATGCAGACTCAACTCAATTTGTCGATGCTCAACCACGGTGTTCACGCTGGCAACGCCCACGGTGGCGCTCGGTTCATTCTGAGCGCGGCACACACCGAACAGGACATTGAAGAATCCGTTGATGCGATCGGCAACGCACTTGCAGATATAAGAGACCAAGGCCTCGTTTAGCGTCATCGAAGGACACCGGATGCAAGACGACACCTACGATGTGATAATAATCGGCGGGGGTGCGGCAGGCCTGACGGCAGGCATTTACACTTGTCGCGCGGGACTGAAGACCTTGATGCTCGAACGACTGATGCCGGGCGGTCAGGTCATCAATGCGGAGAGCATCGAAAACTTTCCAGGATTTCCCGACGGCATCTCCGGTGCCGAGATCGGTCCACTTATGCAGCAGCAAGCGATGAATTACGGGCTGCAGATCCAGCTCGGTGAAGTCGATGAACTGACGATGGACGGCGATGGCTGGCGCGTATCCGCGTGGGGACAAGAGCACACCAGCAAGGCGGTAATAATTGCCGGAGGATCAACGCTGAGAAAGTTGGGCGTGCCGGGTGAAGAGGAGTTTTTCGGCGCGGGCGTTTCCTACTGTGCGACTTGCGATGGCGGATTCTTCATCAATCAGACCGTCGGTGTAGTAGGCGGTGGAGACTCGGCGCTCGACGAGGCACTCGTGCTGACAGAGTATGCGAGCAAAGTAGTGGTTTTTCACCGTGGAAATGCGCTTTCAGGTGAGCAGATTCTTAGAGATCGTGTGCTGGCCAATCCAAAGATAGAAGTGCGCTGGAACACGACTGTTAGTGAGATATTGGGCGACCGGCAGGTTGAAGGTGTGTCCATCATGGACGAGACATCGGGTGAGACGTCACGCATCGACCTATCCGGGGTTTTCATATACATCGGATTGGACCCAAATACGGAATACCTACAGAGCCTGCTGCCACTGGATAACGCAGGGCATATCCCGACCGACATCTGGATGCACAGTGATACACGCGGCATCTTCGCGGCGGGCGACATACGCCAGAACTCTGCGGCCCAGCTAGTAAGCGCGGCTGGTGACGGGGCAACGGCGGCGATTGCGGCGCGGCGATACTTAGAGTCCTTAGCGGAAGGATAGTCCAGGAGAGATTGTGGATGGTGCCCCACCACCGTTCCGCTAGCGGTACTTGAAACTAGAGAGACGCAATATGGACTTCAATTTCACACAAGAACAGCAAGACTTCCGACACGAAGTACGCGATTTCCTCGTCGACAACCTTGGCGAGGACTGGAACGGCATTGTCCCGGATGATTACTTCACCGATGAGAACTGGAAGACCATACGTAATCTGACAGGAAGGCTCGTGGATCAGGGCTGGCTTACGCTCGCCTGGCCGGAGGAATACGGCGGGCAGGGCAGGCCGCACATCGAGCAGATGATTTACAACGAGGAGACCGCTTACTTCCGCGCACCCACGCGGGATACGAGCATGGGCACCCACATGGTTGGTCCATCCATCATGCTCTATGGGTCCGATGAACAGAAGGCGCGCTTCCTGCCTGAGATCGCGGACGGCTCAGCAGTCTATTGCCAGGGGTTCAGTGAGCCCGAATCGGGGTCTGACCTTGCTTCGCTGCAGCTTCGCGCAGTCGAGGATGGCGACGACTTTGTTCTCAGCGGCTCCAAGATATGGACCAGCGGCGCGCAGCGCGCCAATCGCTGCTACATAATGGTGCGAACGGACCCAGACGCGCCCAAGCACCGCGGTATAAGCGTGTTCATCGTGGATATGAAGACCCCTGGAATCGAAGTGGCGCCCATCATCAATATGTTCGGTGTGCACTACTTTAATCAAGTATTCTTTGAAAACGTGCGCGTGCCAAAGCAGAACATGATTGGTGAGATGAACCGAGGATGGTATGTCGCCGCGACCACTTTGGACTTCGAAAGATCGGGAGTGGGGCGGTACGGCTCTAACCGCCGCGACCTTGAAGAGCTTGCAGGTCTGTCCAGAGAGATTAAGCTGAACGGGAGTACGCTCAGCAAAGATCCGAAATTCCGAAGTAGGCTTGCCGAACTCTGGACGGCAAACGAGGCAGGCAGGATGGTCGCCTACAACGTCGCGTGGATGCAGAGTGAAGGTCTTGTGCCGAACAAGGAGGCATCTGCGGCAAAGTTGGTTGGAAGCGAGATCAGCCAGCGTATCAGCCAGCTTGGGATGCAGATGCTGGGCCTGTATGGGCTGCTGGACGAAGGATCGAAGTGGGCGTACATCAATGGCAGAATCGCGCAGCAATGGATGGACTCGGTGTCGCTGACCATTCGTGCCGGAACGTCGGAGATTCAGCGCAATATTATTGCCAGCCGTGGGCTAGGTCTGCCGAGAGGCTAGGCACTTGCTCCTCTGGACGCTGGTAGCACTTGGTGGGGCGCTTGGCGCGATCTCCCGCTTTGCCGTTGACCGCATGGTCAACGAACTGCTTGGCACGGTGGTGCTGGGAACATTCGTGACGAACATAAGCGGTTCGTTTCTTCTTGGAGTTCTGGTCGCGGTGGCAGGAGGACGCGTCGGGCTGTCGGAGGAAGTCAGAGCGGTGGCGGCAATCGGCTTTCTAGGGTCTTACACGACATTCTCCACCCTTACGGTCGCCAGTGTTCAGCTTGCTGCAGATGGTGATTGGTTGCGTGCTTTCACCAACATCGTAGGCAGCATCGTTGTCGGCATTCTAGCAGCGCTTGTCGGCATCCTCGTGGGCAGGGCGGCATTCTAATTGGCTGCCTGGCTTATCCATCGGGATTTCGGGCTAAAACGCATCGACTCCCCCGCGAATCGCCAGAATTGCGCCGACAGCCAGTAGAACCAAGCCCATCGCTAGGATGAGATTTGTTAGCTGCACCCTTCCGGTGAGCTTCGCGCCGTAGTAGCTGCCAATCATCGCGGCAGCGCCCATCAGCACCAGAAGGGCGTAATCGACCTCTCCCTGCAACACATGCCCGACCCAGCCGAATGCGCCAATCAACATACCAATGAAGAGATTCGTTCCGGCGGCTATCCGTGGGTCAACACGCAGGATGCGAATTAGGGCAGGCAGTCGAATACTGCCGAGTATCAGCCCGACCGCGCCGCCCAGCAGCCCAACCCCCAACCCTATGCCGGCTTCTGCGGACATACGACCGGGTGTGGATGTTCCCTCGGAGCCGGAGAGTTCCCCGCCGAATAGGTTAGTGTCGGTTACTCCCTCCCTCCTGCGCTCGCGTGCCATTATCAGGAACTCCACGCCCTGCCAGAAGACGAGAAGCCCGGCGAGCAGTATTAGAATGCCCTCTGGCGCAGCGTCACTAAGGAAGCCCCCGATGAAGGCTCCTATGAATGCTGGGACTCCCATGACTAGCACTATGCGCAAATTGACCCGTCCCTCGCGAAGATGACGGATCGCGCCCGTAAGCGACGCTAAGCCGCTGACCAGGATGTTCGTGCCACCGGCTATGGGAGCAGCCATTCCAAAGAGCAGCATCGCAGGCAGACGAATCGTGCCAAGTGCAAGTCCGACGAATCCGCCGAGAATGCCCACCGCAAAGGAGATGACGGTCAGCAGAGCCGCCATCCAGATTTCAATGCCCGAAGCAAATTCAAACTCACCCAATGTTCGATCCTCCACGCTGACTGAATTCAAGCGGGAATCTAAGTCTCCGAGTCCCGCGATCTGCCCTTTGCGTTGGCGACTCGTTCAAGTTCGACTCGCATTTCATCTATCTGCTGCCTGGTAGATGGATGATTCCCATAACAAGCGCGCGCAAAAGCCCTGGTGGCCATGCGCACGAGTCGCCGTGGAAAGACCCTCTCCAGCGTGGACTGAAATTCCAACGGAGTCTCGCTGAAATGCCTGGGGTGTTCGCGCTCCTCAGCCAGCATCAGCATACCGAAATATATGCGAAATACGTCGGTGATATTCGGGTCACCGACGGGAACGCGAAGTGGACGCTCAACGCTGCGCCTGCGGAAGCGCGAAGGGAGCATGTTGAACAATAGGTTCGCAAAATCGTATGTAACGTCCGCTCCTTCGATCAGGGATTCGCGCTGTCCCTCGGCAGCCTCACGCCTCTGTCGATAACGCCGTCGGAATGCCAAAGCCATCACCAGCAGCGCGCCGGCAATTATTGCTGCCACGATGGACCACTGCAGAATTTGCAGCAGAAGCAGAGCTGCCGGCTCCGGATCGCTGTCTCTCGCAAAACCTTCGAATGCTCCAACACCCTCTGGTAGTGCTAAGGCTCTGTCCTGTTGTGGCTCACCGCCAAGCCACAACAACAGAGCAAATATCCCTCTCGTTATGAAATCTATGACGTAAGCAAGTGGGAAAATTATGACATAGAAGACTACGGTTGCCAGCAATTCCAGCGCCCACAGCAGCGGTGCCGCGATTGCGGAGAGAACGTCTCGCTGAAGCAGGCTGAACAGCAGGCCCAATACGACGAGCGCCCCTACTATGCCGCCGATTACGCGCGTCCAGGCACTCGTTACATTCGCCTGCCGGGATGTGGGGGCCATGTGGGCTACTGCCAGACCTGCAACGCCGGACGCGAAGAAGATGAACATCATTGGAAATACATTCAGATCGGCGGAGTTGGCTATGTCTATGACAGCTGCAATAGCGAGAACGACAATTCCAATCCGGAAGCTCAGACCGAGACTCTCTGCAGGAATTTCCGCTCCCCCTATACGGCCGCCACGCCACCAGAGCGCCGCACCCCCCAAGCTGCCATATAGTGCTCTCAGAGTGAACTTCTCCGGTGCTTCGCCTGAGGTTAGAACGCCGATCCAACCGAGGTTCAAGGCATCCGATTCCGGTGACACCTGCGAGGCAACCATGAGATAAACGACAATGATGCCTGCCATCATCTGCAAGGCATACGCCAGAAGCGACGGTATCGCGACCATTGACAACAGACGGCCCCAAACCAGAGAAATCGCCATTACCGCAAGCACAGCAATCCACGAGATCGGGCTGCTGGTCGCTCCAAACGGAAAACTGAGGATCCCGAGCAGAGCGACGAGCCAAGCGCTTTCTGACAGAAGAAGCGCGGCGGTAACCAAGTTCTCACGTGTCGGAGTCATGTCGCTTCCCCGTGGGAATTCATAGCAGCGAATCGCCTCTCATGTCGCTGCTCTGCGAACTCCGGACCCTCGAACGTGTCTCCTATCTCATAAAGCAGTACGCCGTCCGGCATCTTCGGGCAGGGCTCGTCCCCGACGTACACTACCACGATCTTATAACCGTGGGCGCGCATGTTTTCGAGGATCTGGGGAAGTTCTTCCGCGACAAGTGAAAGGATGACGACTACGGTCGATCCAAGAGGAAACCGGCGCCACTGCTGTCCCAGCTGCCCAGCGATCGAGCCCATCGGCAGTGGACGAACGGAAGCAAGAGCTTCCAGAATAATCGTCAGCTGCTCAGTTGACTGACTCGGAGCTATCTTCATTGGTCTGTCCGCCAGCACTGGTGTACCGTTGGAAAACAACCCCAAACTGTACTGACGCTCGGCTGCATAGACGGCCAGAGAAGCTGCGGCAGTGATTATTCGTTCAAGATGAACTGCTGAATAGCCTTCCCATGTGTGGGCCATAGTATCGACTGCGACTGCAAGTAGGACAGTCATTGACGAACTGGGTTCAAAAGTCCGCACTTGCAGCTCCTGCATCCGTGCGGTGGCCTTCCAATCCACTGTTTTCAGAGGATCGCCGGTTTGGTAGTCACGCAGACCCATGGGTCGTGACATATCCTCGAATATGCGTATGCCGCCGCGGGTCTCTCCTAAGGGCCGCGCTGAGGGAATGCCGATTTCGGGCAGCGATACGATCCGAGGGTACACCAGCACATAGTCGCGATCTTGCGAGTCCCTTTCGCTGCTGAAGAATCCAAAGAGATCGCCACTACGGAGCGTCGAGGGGCCAACTCGGAAGAAACCGCGCCGACTACACTGAAATTCGTAAGTCCATCGCACACGCTCATACCACGACATCGACGTTGAATGTCTTAGCGTCTGACCTTCAGGATTCGGACTGCCTACGACATCTGCACCTTCCATGCTCATACATGCTGGCACGTCATCTTCCACTCGCACACGACCTAGTGGAAGAGGCTTGCGATTAGTCAGCGTAATGGAAAGTGTTGCCTTCTCGCCGATAAACACACGCTGTTGCGAGAATTCGCGCTCGTATGTCAGATCTTCCAGAGAGGCCCTGTTCCAGATGCGCGCTGTGCCGACGATGAGCAACCCCATAACGCTGAAGCCGATGAGCAGGCCTTCTCCCGCGAAGATGCCGATGAAGATCAGCACCACGAATATGAGAATCCAAAGCTCTTGCCACATCTGGCTCAGCATCGGCCGCTACCTTTCGATAGGCACAGGTATGCCTGCCAGAATGTCCCTTACTATCTGGCCAGCCGTTCGGCCTCGGAGTCGCGCATTGGATGCGACGATGAGGCGGTGAGACAAGACCGGCAAGGCGAGGGTCTTAACATCATCCGGCAGAACGAAATCTCGCCCCTCCAACGCAGCCCGAGCCTGACTTGCCTTGTAGAGAGCGAGGCCGGCGCGCGGGCTTGCACCGAGAGTCAGCGACTGATTAGTGCGCGAGGCTTGTAGAATTTCAACAATGTACTGCCGTAATGTATCTTCAACGAGGACTCTGTTTACCAGGGATTGCATCTCGGCAAGCTCTTCCGCATCAGCAACGGCATCCACTTCCGGCGGCTCTGTCTCGCGCTCGAAGCGGAGAAGGATGTCGGACTCCTCTTCAGGAGTCGGATACCCTAGCCTGATACGCAGCATGAATCTGTCGAGCTGAGCCTCGGGCAGCGGGAACGTTCCCTCCATTTCGATGGGGTTCTGCGTCGCCATAACGAGGAACGGTTCAGGAAGCCGACGAGTTTCTCCGTCAACTGTAGCTTGTTGCTCCTGCATGGCCTCCAAGAGCGAGGACTGCGTGCGCGGCGTTGCTCGGTTTATTTCGTCCGCGAGAAGCATCTGGCTAAATATCGGACCCTGACGAAACTCGAAATCGCTAGTGCGTTGGTTATAGAAGTTGACCCCTAATACATCAGTTGGCATGAGGTCCGGCGTAAACTGGATTCGCTTGAAGGTGCACCGCAGCGACTGCGCCAGAGCCTTAGCGAGCGTAGTCTTACCAATGCCGGGGGCGTCTTCCACCAGAATGTGCCCTCGGCAGAGCAGGGCGATAATTGCCAGATTGATTGCGTCGTCCTTGCCTACGATGACGCGCTGCACATTCTCTCGTATGCGCCCCGCCATTTGCTGGACGTTTTCTACTGCGATTGTTTCAGTCAACTGCTCCCTCGCTTGCGTTGGCGATAAATAGAATTCAGAGGACGCGTTGGGGCGATTGATCGTTCGCCTGTGGCAGATTGCGGTAAGTATAATGCACGCAACGACAATCCACTAGCCGAACGCAGGAATTACTGGTTTATGCTCCTGCTATGCGATATATTTGTAACAATATCGTCTTTGAAATCTCTTTCTGATGCGGCGGCTAAATCCTCTGAGCCGATGCTTCGATTTGCTTGATGCCCGGTGGTGTAGTGGTAGCACAAAGGACTTTGGATCCTTTGACCGAGGTTCGAATCCTCGCCGGGCAGCTCACTCACACCAGCCATCTTTGCAGACTGCCCCTTTGGTGGCACTACCCTTGCTGGGCGGCAAGTCGGTACTTCAAAGCGTCTGACGTGGGCGAAAACTCGGAGGGGGTGGCGGGAATGGGATAGTGGCAGGAGCGGCAGGATTCGAACCCGCGACACTCGGTTTTGGAGACCGATGCTCTACCAAGCTGAGCTACGCTCCTGCGCCGAACGGATATAATTTTAGCGGCTGAGCGACGGTGGGTCAAACTGGAATCGGAAAGACTGAACGTCTCTTGAGCGCTGCCTCCGCACTTGCCGGACACCAAGGAGGCCTGTAAGCCGAGTTTTGTACCCGACGCGCCAGCATCGGGTGGCGACCATCTATCTAGCCGCGACGTTGCCGTCTCGGTCTTGCGGCCAACCCGGGGAAGGGCGGGCACCCGTTATCCCCCTATTAGGCCTTGCTCCGGATGGGGTTTGCCTTGCCCCCGATGTTACCATCGAAGCGGTGCGCTCTTACCGCACCTTTTCACCCTTACCTCGACTTCAGTCGGGGCGGTGTGTTTCTGTGGCACTGTCCGTCGGGTCGCCCCGCCCCGCAGTTAGCGGGCATCCTGCCCGGTGGAGCTCGGACTTTCCTCTCTTTCGTCTTTCAGACGCAACAGCGGTCGCCCAGCCTCCTTGGTAGCACTCATTGTAACATCGCCGAGGTATTGGGGCGGCGATTGACCGCAGCCAATCCTGCGAATTGATCCTTTTTGTGGAATCCCTTGGCCTCAAGAGGTCGCCGGGAAAGGGGGAAAGACTCCGCTCCGAAATGACTCCGGCCAATGGCATCCTATCTTGATAGGAAAGTAGGAAGGTAACCTAGGTTACCACTTCGACCGAATCGTCGCTTACGATGATCTTTGTCACATGAAGCTGCAAGAACGCCTGCTGGTCCTCAAACCCCAGCGAATCCCAGTTTTCGATCGTGTCTTCAACATCCCAGTGTCGGTCCCAGGACGCCGCACCCGTTCTGGCATGGTCCAACTGTTTCAGGTGGTCTTGAACCGCTCCCAAACCGAACTCGCCCCTTGCCGCCCGCTTTAGATTCAGCAAGAATCGACGTTCGGCATTCTTTATTCGTTTGTCCCACATTGCCTGCAATCGGTCGCGACTCCGCCCTGCGACGGCCACGCTGCCCTCGGTTGAGTCTTTCCCGGACAGGGTATCCCTGATCTGCGAGAGCACCGCGGACTCAAGGACGCCGGCCCGCCACGTATGATAGCCGCACAGACTCTGGTTGTTCCGGCTCTGGCACTGATAATAGCGGTAAATGCCTCGTGCGCTGTTGCCGTCCTTCCGCTTCCATGACTGCCTGCGAGTTACACCCATCATCTTGTTGGAGCAGTAGCCGCACTCGGCCAGCCCCGACAATAAGAAGGGCTCCGTGCTGACTGACCTTGACGAAGGTCGTCTTGCCTTCGTCTGATCTTGCGCCATTCGGTATGTCTTTGGGCTTATGATCGCTTCATGTGCTTTTGGAAGCCGAAGGCCAAATCGGTAGTACGTCCCGGTGTAAGTAGGGTTTCGGAGGATGTCCCGGATGGTCACCATGTTCCAGCGTCCACCGCGCCTCGTCTTGATGTCCCGCTCATTCAGGTATTGCGCAATCAGCCGAAGTCCTAGCCCTTCGTTTACGTACCTGTCGTAAATGAGCCTGACGATCGAAGCTTCATCTTCGATTACTTCGAGATTGCCGTCACTGCTATTGCGGTAGCCAAATGGAGGCTTGCCTAGCCCCTTGCCTAGCATTGCTCTCCGGCGCATCGAATCTTTGATGCGCTCGCTTCGCTCTTTGGAGACCCCCGCAGGTCCCATTGAATCAAGTGCATTCTGAAGGGGATCAGGGATTTCATCGTCTTCGCAGATCACTTTACAACCCGTTGCCTCGATCTCGATGATCGTGCGAATAACTTCTTCCAGGTCTTTACCGAGATGCGTTGTGTCCGGCACGACAACCAGGTAATTGCTGTGCGAGTTCACGATGTGCTCAAGCATGCGACCATATTCCGGCAGCCTGTGCCCCGAACCGCCGTTGCCGTTGCTCTTGCCATTGCCGTTGTTTCCCCAGTGGGATAGCTCCCCAGCGGAGGGCACATCGCCGAAGATGGCTACCGGCTGATGCAGGTAGCGCTCGCAGTACCGCTCAAAACGCTCTTGGTGTTCCCCGACGGCTTCTTCACTATCTTCATTTTTCAGTCTGTAATATCCTATTGCGCGCATGGTAATCTCATTCCACGTAAAGTATGCGCCGACAATTGTTACATTGGACAAGCGGGTCGCCGCCTCTGAGTCGTTGCGAATCCGAAGTGGGCAGCGCCACGCGGCAGATTCCGCAGATCTCCCTGCCTCTTGCAAGTTCCACTTTGCTCACGGCTTGCCCGCCGCGACTCGCCAGTAATGTTTCGTAAGTCGAGAGCATCTGTGGCGGGAACAGAGGCAGCATTTCAGCTCGCCTTAGTTCGAGAGCGTCAAGCTCGGCAACTAATGTCTGCTCCTGTATTCTAAGTTGTGGCACTCGCTCTCTTCGCTGTTCCTCAAGTGCTTGAAAAGCAGACCTTGCCGCCGCCAATTCTTCCTCTAGCTCCTCCGTCTCTACCATTCGCTCTAGAAGTACGTCCTCCGCCTCTGAAATTTGGCGACCTAGTTTTGCCTGTTCTTCCTGGAATGCCTCCAGTTCGCGAGGATTAGTGACAGCGCCGCTGTAGAGCCGTTCCTGCACAGACTCTGCTCTGGCTTCAAGTTGTTCTACTATGAGCTGGGCGTCGCGGCGTAACGCGCTTCGGTTTGTGTGGTGGGCGTCAACCTGTGCGAGTCGCTGCTGGGCGCGGCGCAGGCTGGATTCGTCGGCAAGTTCGGCCCGCACCGTACTTAGCGCCTGCTGCTTCTCGACTCTCACGAGATCAAGTTCCTGAAGATTGTAGAGTTCTTTGAGCGACAATCTGACCAGCCAAAAGGATATTCCGTTAGTTTGTACTAATATATGCAGGTGTTCCATTGAGCGTATAGGCAAGTACAGTTCACATTTGGCTTTTTTGGCACACTCATGTGTAATATGGTTCGCAATAATATCTGGTTAACATTTGCTTAACAATCTGTTAACAATGGAGTTGGTCGGTTTGATACGATGAATCAATCCACTTCTTTTGGAGGTTCTGCTTAGTATGGTCTCTTCCAATATCGGCTGGAGAAACCGTAAGACTAAGATTATCTGCACGCTTGCCCGTGAGCCAGAGCCAGGAAACGATGGCATTCCGAAGGAAATTGTCTCCGAGGAGATAATTGAGAGATTAGCGCTATTGGGCATGAACGTCGCTCGTATCAATATGTCCCACGGCGACGTTGAGGAGCATGCAACCGTCATTAGTCGAGTAAGGCGCGTGGCGAGACGCTTCGGCATCCCCGTCGCCATTTTGATAGATACACCCGGGCCAGAGTACCGGACTAGGGAAACTACGCCGGAGCGATTCATGCTTGAAAAAGGAGACATGATCACGCTCACCAGTCGCAACATCGACGGCAATCAGTCCGTCGTGTCAGTCGCTCCGCCCGGCATTCACCGCGATGCCGCTGTGGGAGGATCTATCTTGCTCGGAGATGGCGAAGTAAGACTCATAGTGCGGCAAATGCAAGGTGAAGATGTGCGCTGCGTCGTGGATATTGGCGGAGTCGTCACTGAGCGCCGCAGCGTAACCATGCCGGGCCGGCAGATTTCGCTGGACTTTCTCGATGATGAAGGCAAAGCAGTTCTTGCGTTCGCAGCTGAACAACAGGCTGAATTCGTTGCTCTGTCCTTTGTCAACAGCGAAGAGGATGTGCAGACTGCGAGAGAATTTCTGGGCGAAAAAGGCACCAGTCCTCAGATAGTCTCCAAAATCGAGACCAGAAAAGCCGTCGATAACTTCGACGATATTCTTAATGCGAGCGACGCGATCATGGTTGCGCGCGGCGACTTGGGGGTCAATCGACCCTTAAGGGAAATCCCCCTCATACAGGAGGACATTATTACCAAGAGCAATGCCGCGGGAAAGCCTGTGATTACCGCTACGCAAATGCTGGAATCCCTGATGCGCTCGGAGGTTGCAACTCGCCCCGAGATGACAGACATTTACAATGCCATCCGCGACGGCACTGATGCTCTGATGCTGTCTGGCGAGACTGCCGTCGGGTGGTATCCGAGAGGCGCCGTGAATACTATGAGTGAGGCGGCTACGCTATATGAGGATGCGCTTCCGTATGAGGACAAGTCGGACCTGACGGTGCGCCTACGCACAGATGACGCTATCGCCTACGCAGCAGCTCGCACGGCGTACCAGATCAACGCTAAACTTATCGTAGTGTTCACGGAGAGCGGCAGTTCTGCGACTCGCGTCTCCAAGTACCGTCCCAAGTCTGGGATTCTCGCGCTAACGCCTGATGAGCGTACCTGCCGTCAACTCACGCTCAGCTGGGGGGTTACACCTGTGACAGTCGCCCGGCCGAAATCCGGGGACGACATTTTTGAAATCGCAATGAAACAGGCGCGGAGAATTGGGGGCGTGATGCCCGGGGACTCCATAGTTATAGTAGCCGGCCTGCCGATGGGTACGCGAGGCAGCACAAATCTGCTTCGCGTCGCGACAATTGGCGGAGGGTGAATTTTGGAGTCGCTGCCCTCCGTTAGACAATCCCAGAGCGCCAATGTACAATCCAATACAAGATAGACTGCTAAGCTAAGTGGGTTGGGAGTAGGCAAGTGCTCAGGTTATACAACACTCTGTCCAAGCGAATCGAAGAGGTGCGCCCGATAGAGCCCGGTATAGTCAAGATGTACACCTGCGGGCCTACGGTTTATCGGGATGCGCACATCGGAAATCTGCGCTCATACCTGATGGCCGACTGGATAAGAAGGGCGCTTGAACTCGACGACCTGAAAGTTCTCCACATCAAGAACATCACCGATGTTGGGCACATGCGTCAGGAAGTCTTGGAACAGGGTGGGGACAAGGTAATTGCCGCTGCCATAGCCGAAGGCAAAACGCCCGCGCAGATAGCACAGTTTTACACTGATAGGTTCCTCAGCGACGAGCTAAAGCTGAATATCACGCCGGCGCAAGAATTTCCTAAAGCAACCGACCATGTGCCGGAAATGCTGGAGATAACGGAGCGCCTTGTCGAGCGTGGGCTTGCATACGAGGTAGGCGGCAACGTTTACTTCGAAGTTGGCAAATTCAACAGGTACGGTCAGCTGTCGGGAAATATCGCTGAGGGAGACCTGCTTGAAGCTGTGCGCGTTGAAGCCGATCCACTAAAGCGCGATCCGAGAGATTTTACGCTATGGAAAGCCGCGGAGCAGGGTAGAGAGCTGAAGTGGCCCAGTGTTTGGGGCGAAGGATTTCCGGGATGGCACATCGAGTGCTCGGCAATGTCGATCAAGTATCTGGGGACCCAATTCGATATTCATACCGGCGGTGTGGACAACATTTTCCCGCATCATGAAGGTGAAATAGCTCAGAGCGAGGGCTATGCGGGAGAGCAGGTGGTTAACATCTGGACACACGGGCAACACCTGCTTGCCGACGGTGTGAAGATGGCGAAGTCCATGGGCAATTCATTCATCCTGTCAGACATTGAGGCTCAAGGTATCGACCCGCTTGCGTTCCGCTATCTTTGCCTGACAGCCCAGTATGATTCGCGCCTGAACTTCACGTTTACTTCCCTTAAGGCCGCGCAGCGAGCGTTGCTGAGGCTGCGCAATATGGTCTGGCATTGGAATCGCCAGGCAAACGGGAGTTCAGCGGACAGCGAATCAATTACCCGATGGCAGCGTCGCTTCAAGGACCTCGTTGATGACAACCTGAATTTGCCGGGCGCCGTTGCTCTTACTTGGGAATTGGCTCACTCGGACGCACCGCCTTCGGTCAAGCTGAACCTGCTGTCTTACTTTGACAGGGTTCTGGGACTGAACATTGCGAGCGTAATCGACGATTACTCGGTGCCTAATGAGGTCGCAGAAGAGGTCTCGCATCGCACCAGACACCGTGGAAGAAAGGACTACGCACGCGCAGATTCGATTCGCTCCGATCTAATGGACTCGGGGTTCGTCATCCAAGACGGCGGTGCCGCTACCTTCGTGCGCCCCAAGACGGACTGGGAGATGCGACAAGAACGCTGGCATACCTACTCTTCTGAGGCTGAAGTGGAGTCTCTCGTTGGCGCTCCCGACGGGGTTGACGTTTCCGTGGGGATCGTGGCGTGCAATTATCTCGGCGACGTGAAGCGTTGCGTCAAAAGCGCATTCGAGTGGCTTGGTGACCGCAGCGCAGAGGTTGTGGTGGTTGACAACGGCTCAACTGACGGCACGGATGAGTGGCTCGAAGAGGCCGCTGCCGAAGATGACAGACTTCGCGTGATTCATATCGACCATCCTCTAGGGGAAGGATCAGCCAAGAGAATTCTACTGAAGCAATGCGTTGGTAGGACCGTCGTGATGGTGGATACTAGTGTGGAGATTGCGGGAGATATATTCGGTCCAATTGAGCTCGCACTTGAAGATGAAACCGTCGGGGTGGCCGGACCATTCGGTCTCCGTACAACGGACCTGCATCACTTCCACGATGGTGAGGGTGAGAGTGGGGATATGGATGCGATGCAAGCCTACTGTTTTGCCTTCCGGCGGTCACGATTGAGGGAGGTAGGTTTGCCCAGGCGGGCGTTCCGCTTCTATAGGAACCTTGATCTCGACTTTAGTTTCCAATTCAAGGCGCGAGGGTATAGAATAGTTGCAGATCCCGACCTGCCACTCGGACAGCATGAGCATCGGGTATGGTCGGAACTCGGAGAGGCTGAACGCGACGAATTGAGCCGCAAGAACTACGGGCGGTTCCTCGACAAGTGGGGCGATCGGCCAGATCTATTGACCTGTAACCAGTAGTGGGACAAATTTTACTCAGAATCGAATTTCAGAAACTGGCGGCCCCGTAATTCGGGGTCGTTTTTTTGCGCGAAAATGTATCAAGCTATTAAACTGAGGAGTGCAATTGCCTGAATTCGCCCAAACCATCCCGGGGCTGTGGATACAACTTCTAGCAGCTGCCGGGTTCATTCTACTCGCCTCCAATTTCCTTGCTAAATCTGCCGATATTATCGCACTGCGAACAGGCTTGGGACGCTCGTTAATCGGCGTAGTGCTCTTGGCTACAGCGACTTCACTACCGGAGTTGGGCACCGGTGTCAGCGCGATTGCCATCGTGGACAACCCGGACCTGGCAGTCGGCGACGCTTTCGGCAGCAACCTGTTCAATCTCTTAATCATTGGGCTGCTCGAACTGTTCTGGCGCGGCAACGGAGCGCCGATACTTGACGCCGTGGGAACGACTTCGGTGTTCGTGGGCATTATGGGCATGCTGGTTATATCGACAGCGGGCGTGGCGATTCTCTTTCATCAATCGTTGCCAGGCGGCTCATTCTCAGGATGGTCCGTCAGCCCGATTACCGTAATACTGGCTGCTATCTTCCTATTTTCGATGTACTTGATCTACCGGGTATCTCAGAGCGCCAAGCATGCCGAATCCACTGACGAAAGCTACGAATCGGAAAGTTTGCTTCGCGCCAGCGTAACCTATGCCTTTGCCGCGATAGTCATAATCGGGGCCGCCGTATGGCTGGCGCGCACCGGTGAGGGAATAGCGCACGCCATGCACTGGGAGGCGAGCTTCGTGGGAACGCAGTTTCTCGCGTTAAGCACATCCATGCCGGAGCTGGCGGCGTCCTTGGCGGCTATCCGCATTGCCGCGCCGGAACTGGCGATAAGTAATGTGCTGGGCAGCAACCTGTTCAACATGGGCTTTATTCTCTCCATTGACGACATTGCGCTTGTGGGCGAACCTCTCTGGTCTTCGATTTCCTCGATGCACTTGGCGACCGCTATGTTCGCCGTAATTATGACCTGCGTGGTCTTGGTCGGGCTGATGCAGAGTAACCGCAGGCGGCGGCCGTTCTCGTTCATTACATACGAATCGGCGGCTCTGATCGCGCTCTACATATTTGCCAGCATCTATGTGTTCAGGTTCGCGACTTGACACACGCAATCAGCGCGAATACATTACCCGCAGAATATTGGCTAAGAAGGAGAATGCGATGTTCTTTGAATTAAGAGAGTACCGGACTCAGCCGGGACAGCGAGAAAATTGGGTCAGGTTCATGGAAGAGACCATTATTCCCTTCCAGACCGGTAAGGGCATGGTCATAGTTGGCAGTTTCGTGGGCGAAGAGGAAGACGATCTGTATATCTGGGTTCGTCGCTTTGAAAGTGAAGCACAGCGCGAGAGACTTTACGAGGCTGTGTACGAAAGCGATACCTGGAAGAACGACATTGCGCCCGCCATTCCTGATATGATGCAGCGCGACAAGATAGTTGTCAGGCGTATTGAATCCACGCCGCTATCAGTGATTCATTAACCGAATTCAAGCTTCGGTATCCGCATGGCAGGGCGAGATGGCAGTCGTAAGCGGAAAGCCAGCGCTCGTCCTGGTTAATGCGAATGTCTTGACTCTCGAATCATCCACACCGCGCGCGGACACTGTAGTTGTAAACGATGACCGGATCACCTGGGTAGGTGATCATTTACAGGTCTCGCCTTCGATAGCAGCCGACGCCACAGTCTTCGACTGCGGTGGCCAGACAGTCATTCCCGGATTCATAGACGCGCATTGTCACATTCTTGCCTATGCCGCAAGTTTGGAAGCGGTTAACTGCTCGTCACCTGATGCGTCTTCAATTGGAGACATTATCCGGGAAATTAGGCATCGGGCGAGTGTAACACCATTCGGCGAGTGGATACGCGCCGCCGGCTACAGCGAATTCGACCTGCGAGAGAAGCGGCATCCAACGCGCCAAGATTTGGACATCGCTTCGCGGCACCATCCTGTTCGCCTCAACCACCGCTCCGGACACGCCTGCGTACTGAATAGCCTTGCGCTGGAGCGAGTCGGCATTGCCTCCGACTTCGAAGAGCCGAAGGGCGGCACAGTAGTGCGAGACTTGGCTACTGGAGAGCCGAACGGCCTGCTGCTGGAAATGGACTCCTGGCTCGAATATCGGATTCCTCTGCTGGACGAGTTCAGCTTGCGGAAAGCGGTAGGTGAAGCAAGCCGTCGGTTCGTTTCGCAGGGTGTGACTTCAGTTGCGGACGCGACAGCGTCCAACTCCTTTGAGAGATGGAGCCTACTCAGGCGATTCACGGCTGCTGGCGATTTCACTCCGGCCCTCCATATAATGCCTGGTTATGGACGGCTCGCGGAGTTCGAAGAATCGGGACTGTTCTACGGCCACAGTGACGACTTGTCAAAGCTGGGACACGCAAAGTTAATGCTGTCGCTCACCAGCGGCAGACTCGTCCCTGACCCAGAGACGCTGCGGAGATCAGTTGCGGAGGCTCACGACCGGTATTACCCTGTGGCGATTCATGCGGTTGAAGCGGCTGCAGTGACTGCCGCTGCCGAGGCGCTCGCGGCAAACCGGACGTGCGGCTTGCGGGACCGCATTGAACACGCATCGGAGTGTCCGCCCGATGCACTGGAGGCGATGCTGAAGGCGCAGCCAGTGGTTGTGACGCAGCCAGGTTTTCTGCGTGAAAGTGGTGACAAGTATCTTGCGGAGTTCGGCGATGACGCGCGCTGGCTCTATCGATTCAAGACACTTATAGACAGCGGCACTGTTCTCGCTGCGTCGTCAGATGCCCCGGTGACAGCCCCAAATCCGCTATTAGGCATGCATGCCGCGGTTGCTCGTCAGTCCAATTCTGGAGCGACCGTTGGTCCCAATGAGAAACTTACGGCAAAGCAGGCATTGATCATGCACACCCGGAACGCAGCCTACGCGGTCGGCAGAGAGAAAGAGATTGGAACTATTGCCGTCGGCAAGAGGGCAGACCTGGCTGTGTTGAGCCACGACCCGACGCAACTGGAGCCTGATGCACTCTTGGGAGTGTCAGTGACCGCGACTATAATCAACGGAGAGGTCGTCTGGAGTGAGTAGGGCGCACAGCCCGTTCAGTTACGTCTCACCTTGACGTGGCTTACCAGCTCCTCCAATGAGTCACGAGAGGGGGACGGAGGCAAGCTCCCCAAGTCCTCTAGCGCCTTTTCGCAGAACGCATTAGCGAAGGCGTAAGATTCTTCAAGAACTGCATCATCCTGAATTATGCCCACAACTTCTCGCATCAGGCATTCGTCGTCAGGATGCGCCAGCGCCTGTTGAACGGCATCACAACAGGACTTCTGCTTCATTGCGACTAGAGTCGGAAGGGTGACCACACCATTTGCGAGGTCGCTCCCTATAGGCTTTCCGATCTCTTCCTCGTTGCCATCGAAATCAAGGATGTCATCAACGACCTGGAATGCCATGCCTAGATTGTGCCCGTAGCTGCGTAACGCCTCAGAGCAGGCTTCCGGCGCGCCGCTGAGAACGGCTCCTGATTCTGCTGCGGTAGTGAAGAGCGAGGCTGTCTTGTTGTAGATGCGCTCTAGGTATCCGTCCATCGACTGATCCGGATTGTAAGTCTCTGCCATCTCCTGCAATTCGCCGCTTGAAAGCTCCATTATGGTTTCGGCAAAGCGCCGAATAACACGGATATTGCCCGTGTCGCAGACGAGCGTTGCGGAGGCCGCGAATATATAGTCGCCGGCGAGCACGGCGGCCTTCGGACCCCAGAGGCTGCTGATTGTCATCTTGCCGCGTCGAAGTGCGGAGCCGTCCACCGTATCGTCGTGGATGAGCGACGCGATGTGCAGAAGCTCAACGCCCGTTGCCATCTTTTCGGTAAGGTGCTCGTCGTGCGGGTAAAAGTTCGACGCGAGCAGCGTAATCGCGGGCCTGATGTTCTTCCCCGGTGTTGAGAACGTGTGGTCGAGCAGTTGAGCAAGGAATGGGTGCTTTCTTTCTGCCATTTCGGTCAGAGAAGCGTTCACTTTTGCGAGGCGTTCCCGGACCGGCTCATAAAACGATGCAGACTGCACTCGATGTAGTTCCTTCTTCTCGCTTCCTATTCGTTAAGGCGCTGCTCTTCAGCCGCAATTACATCTTCATCCAGTTTCTGGAACAATGGAGTTGGCCTCTGCAATTGCTGGCCCGGTTTCATTGCATCAGGCTGCCAGGACCAGCCCTTCTCCTCGACAATTCCATCGAAGCCGAGCATTGCATGCAACTTCTGAGAGCTGAATGGCAGGAATGGACAAAGGGTGGTCTTTAGGCAGTTAATGACTGAAGCGGTAGTCCAGAGAGTCTGCGCGGCGTCCTCCTTGTCTTGCCGAACGGCGCGCCACGGCTCCTTCTGATCTAGGTATCGGTTCGCTGCCTGCGCCAGAGCCATCGAGGACTGCAACCCCTGGCGCAGCCTGACGGACTCCAGGTACGACCCCACCTCATCGAATCTACGCTGCGCCTCGCTGAGTAGTTCCTTGCTCACTTCGTCAAGTTCACCCGGTTCCGGCAGCACGCCTTCAAAGTTGCGGTTTAGCATAGATAGCACGCGGTGCACCAGATTGCCGTAAGTCGCCACCAGTTCGTCGTTATTCCGCCGCACATACTCGCGCCATGAGAAGTCTGAATCTGAAGTCTCCGGTAAATTGGCGGCAATTACATAGCGAAGTGGGTCCGGTTCGTAGCGGTCAAGATAATCCGGCAGCCAGACCGCCCAGTTGCGGCTGGTGGAGAGCTTGAAGCCTTCAAGGTTTAGGTACTCGTTGGCAGGCACGTCGTATGGCAGTTTCAGGCCGCCGTATCCGAGCAGCATCGCAGGCCAGATGACTGTATGGAACGGTATGTTGTCCTTGCCCATGAAGTAATACGCGCGGCTGCCGTCCTCCCAGAATGGCTTCCAAGCTTCAGGCGTTCCGTTGTTGTGCGCCCATTCGATTGACGCGGACAGGTACCCGATGACCGCCTCGAACCAAACGTATATTCGCTTGTCCTCGTATCCATCCACGGGAAGCGGGACGCCCCACTCAATGTCACGCGTAATGGCGCGGTCATGCAGGCCGCCTTCAAGATAGCCGATGGTGAAGTTACGCACATTCGGACGCCAGTGTTCCTGCTCCCGCACCCACTCCAGGAGCTGGTCCTGGAACGCACTGAGCTTCAGGAAGAAGTGCTCGGTTTCCCTGAACTCCGGCTCGCTGCCGCAGATCCTGCAGGACATGCGGAGCAAGTCCTTGGGGTCGAGTGTTCGACCACAATTGTCGCACTGGTCGCCTCGTGCGCCATCAAAGCTGCAATGTGGGCAGGTGCCTTCGACGTAACGGTCTGCGAGAAAGCGACTCTCATTTTCGCAGAATGGCTGAACCATCGTGTCCTTGTAAATATAGCCACGCTCCAGCAGCCTGCTGAATATGTCCTGTGACACGTCGGCATGGTTATCAGTGTGCGTCGTAGTGAAGAGGTCAAAGCTGATCCCCAGCCGTTCCCAGCTGTCGAGAAACTCGGCCTGATACTTGCTGAAGACTTCTTCAGGGGTGATTCCCCGCTCCTCAGCGGTCAGGGTGACCGGCGTGCCGTGAGCATCGCTGCCCGACACCATCAGCACGTCGTTACCTTTTAGCCGATGATAGCGAGCGAAAATGTCGGCAGGCAGATATGTTCCCGCCACATGACCTATGTGAATGGAGCCGTTCGCGTAAGGCCAGGCGACGGCTGCTAGGATTCGTTCTGGCATTGTTGCTCACATTGCGTATTGCGCTTATTGCCGCGAGCCATGATAACACAAGGCATTGAAGCAGGGCACTTATTCGGAGGCTGCGTCAGAAGCTTTTTGCTCGCCTGCGATCCACATGCGATATACTTCTCTTCTCGACAGCCCGGTAACTGCGGTGACATGCGAAACGGCATGCCTGGCTCCTGTGCCTTCCAGTCGCATCTCGCCAAGCAGTGAGGATGCCAGTGCCACTAACTCGGTGCCGTTGTCATTCTCAACCGGAACGCCTTCGAGTACCAGAGTGAACTCTCCTCGGGGCTTATCGAAGTGCGCCAGCGCTTCGGAAACACTGCCACGGAATACTTCCTCGTGCAGCTTAGTCATCTCCCTGCAGACAGCGAGACGCCTGTCTCTCAGTATTGTAAGCACATCCTGCAGGGATTGCCTCAGCCGATGGGGTGTCTCCAGCGCAACGATTGGATGCCCCTCCCGTCGCAGAGTATTCAGGACTCTCCTACGCTCGCCACTTCTTCTTGGGAGAAACCCGAGATATATGAAGGCTTCGTCAACAAGCCCGGATACGGCCACGGCGGACGTTACGGCAGACGCGCCTGGAACTACGACAACCGGAATGCCGGCGTCTGCCGCAGCATTCACAAGGGCCTGCCCGGGATCGTTAATGCCCGGCGTGCCGGCGTCAGAAACCAGCGCGACATCCGCCTCTCGCAGAA
Organism: Dehalococcoidia bacterium; assembly: GCA_965203955.1. GTDB lineage: Bacteria > Chloroflexota > Dehalococcoidia > Lucifugimonadales > JADFKI01 > Bin90. The sequence goes on from OZ241923.1 coordinate 2,933,096, forward strand.
CGGACAGCATCTCCGGCACTCGAGAGGATTGGTTATGCTCATTGAAGCTTGTCAGACGCGTGTGTATGTCGTAATGGCTCAGTAGTCTGCGGGTAACCCTTGTGTCCTCCGCGGCAATCAGTTCTACTTCCCGCAGCACACGCAGCGCACGCAGCGTAATGTCTTCGAGATTGCCTATGGGCGTTGCAACAATGTGGAGCGTAGGCATTCTGGTCCTGCCAGCCGACACTTTGGCGTTATGCGGCAATGGAATAGGGCAGCCCGAAGGCTGCCCAAAATAGCATTAGTCCAAGAGTCAAACCTATTCGAGCGCGCTTGCGGTGCCGACGATACAAACGGTGCCGTCAGGCTTCTCCATCCATATCGCAACGTTTGCACGGGTGCTGCCGTTTTCCTTCACCCTATCGGTGATGACTCCTCGCGCAATGACGTGGTCCTCGGGCCAAACGATGTTCGTGAACTTGATGTCCAGCGTGCCCCCTTCGTACCAGCCCTTGCCGAAACGCCTGTCCATCATGTCGCCAATGTACGACATCGTCATCCTACCGCCGACTACCACCTCTTCGAACCCAAGTTCCTCGGCGGCTTGCCTATCGGTATGGTAGTTCTTGTTGCCGTGGAAAAACAGCCCGCACATCTCAAGCGTTATATCGCTCTCCACCGGGCTTATCGCTTCGCCTTCCGGCACTTGGAACTTGCGAATTCCTTCCTTCTTCTTGGGGTCGCGCAGCTTGACCTTGCCCAGATGGCTCTTGCCAAGCAGGTAGCTCTGATGGTGTGTGCCCCGCGCCATCAACTCGCCGTTTTCGGACCACAGGTCAACGACCTGTTTGACGACGGTTCGATCACGCCAGTCGTAGATGTCGGCAACCGTTGAAGTCCTCTTATAGCTCTCAGCGGGATACATCGGCTGGTGCAGTTCCCATTCCTGGCGAATCCACAGGTTGCCGAAATTGTCCTTGAAGCCTGCCCCGCTAAAGCCACCATCCACATTGGTCAGAATCATCGATGGGACAACCGGCTTACCGTAGGGTGAAGCCTCGGTATAGAAGGACGAATCAACCTCAAGGCCCTCATAGTAGTGATGCAGGATTTCGTCGGTCGCCGTGAATTCGTTGCTTCCCAGATCCTTGCCAACAAATGCCTCTTCCGGATCACGGGTCTGTTGCTGGGTCATTATACTCTCCTTGGTGATTTGGCGGGTGATGCCATTGGCGCTATTTTACGCTACTCGTCGCAATTCGCAACTACCGGTTTCAAAGTATCACGTTCTGGCTCTTCAGCATTTCAACGTCGTCCCATGTGTAATCGAGCAAGTCTATGAGCACCGACTCGGTATGTTCGCCGTGAGCTGGCGCAAGACGCTGCGTTGATACGGGAGTCTTGCCGAATGCTATCGGCGTCTGATGCCATTTGGTTGGCCCCAGCGTGGAATGCTCGAAGTTGATGAGATAGTCGTTCTCCTGTACTTGTGGGTCGTCCGGCAGGTCCATGATTGACTGCACGCGCTCCCAGATAAGGTCTCCCGCCGCATCGAGTTGCTGTTCCCATTCCAAGCGCGTCCGCTGGATGAAAATTTCGTCCAGTATCGCAATCAGCTCTTCGCGATTGTCTCGTCTCGCTGCCATACTGGAGTATCTCTCGTCAATAATGAGGTCCTTGCGACCCAAAGCCTTGCAGAATGTGGGCCAATACCTGTCTCCCTGGCTCATCGAGAACGCGATCCACTTGTCATCCTTGCAGCGGTAGTAGTTCCAAAGGATATTGCCGGCGCGAGTCCTGGGCTGGCGCTGGAACTCGTTTCCCATCAGTAGGGCGATGCCGTCTCGCATTCCGCCGAGCCACATTAGGCTACCCAGGTGGGATACGTCCACGCGCTGCGAAACGCCAAACCGCTCACGGGCGACAACGGCGCCTAGAACGCCGTAAGAGAGCATTATGCCGGCAATCTGGTCGGCCATGCCATTGATGTTGTACGGAATGCCGTCGCCGGGCCCCGCCCACCATAGAGAACCAGCTCGCGCCTCGCCCGTAAGCGCGAATGCGGGCTTACCCGAATCATCACCTTTTGGTCCATATCCCGTAGCGGAGGCGTAAATTATCTCTGGATTGCGCCCCTTTAAGTCTTCGTATCCCAGCCCTAGCCGCTCGGCAACGCCTTGCCGGAAGTTCTCCACGAAGATGTCTGACTGGTCAACCAGCTTCAGCATGACCTCAAGTCCCTTCGGATGCTTGAGGTCGAGCGCGATCCCGCGCTTATTACGGTTCAGGCTCTCGTAGTATGCGCTGCTGCCCTCCAGACCGGCAACAACGCCGGCGACACTTGCGAATTGTCTGCCGTGATCGCCGTCCAGCGACTCAACTTTGATCACATCTGCGCCCAGGTCGGCGAGCATCATTGTGGACACAGGCCCGAACTGCCACATAGTCCAGTCAACGACGCGCATTCCCGAAAGCGGCCCTTGGCTTATGTCATTGTTTCCGTTCATGACTTCGCCCTGTCACTTCAATCGAATAAATCGTATAAGCGTTGGGCGACCAATGCTGGTCGCCCAATCAGTGTGCACCTATTTCCTGCAAGTAAGGTTGACCTACTGACAGCCTGGAGAATCGTTTAATACTGGCGCTGCTGGCGCGACCGTCCGCCCATTGCGGCGTATGCGACCTCCGGATCGGTAACGACATCGAGCAGTGCAGGCTTGCCCGAATTGAATGCGCGCTCCAGAGCGGGCCGGATCTCTGCGGGATCGGTTACCCGCTCCGCATGTCCGCCCATGCCTTCCATTATCTTGGCATAGTCCGTGTCCTGCGACAGGTACGTTCCGATGCCGCGCATGCCGCGCCGCACAACGCCCTGCGTCGTCTGATTCCACGCGCCATTGTTGCCGACGATGGAGACGATTGGCAGGTTGAAGCGCACGTAGCTCTCGACGTCAAAGCCGGTAAGACCGAAGCCGCCGTCCCCGTACACGATGCAGACCTGCTTGCCCGGTCGTGCCAACTGCGCGGCTGCCGCGAATCCGCTTCCGGCGCCCAGGCAGCCGAACTGCCCCGGATCCAGCCAGTGCCCCGGCTCGTTGATATCCAGCACACGCGCGGCAAAGGTTACGATGTCGCCGCCGTCACCGATCACCGTGGCGTCGTCATCCAGCACATCGCGTAACTCTTTCATCAGACGCATCGGATGGATAGGGGACTGGTCGCTGTTCAGCATGCCTTCGTCGGCTGCCTTCAGTGTCTGGTCCTCCGTGATGACCTCTTCGACCCATCCTTTGCCCGGAGACTTATAGCCGGTCGCTTTAAGCTCGTCCATTATCTGCCGCAGCACTGCCTTGGAATTTCCGACGACTCCCACATTGATATCGCGGTTCTGCCCGATCTTGCTGCCATCCATCATAATCTCGATCAGATTCGGACTTTGCGGGAACATGCTATCCGCCCCGTAGCCAAGCCTGAAGTCGATGGGCGTGCCGATGAGAATAACCGTGTCGGATTTGACAAGGCCGTAGCGCCTTCCCTGGCTGCCGAGGTTAGGATGGTCCGAGGGAATGCTGCCGCGCCCCATGGCATTCAGGAACACGGGCGAGTCGATCATCTCGACAAACTCGCGTAACTCCTCCGAGGCGTCATTCCACCAGATGTCCGAACCTGCGAGCACCATAGGGCGCTCGGTGTTGTGCAGTATATCAACGACCTGCTTGATGTACTCAGGATCGCCATACGCCTTTGAGTCCGTGCGATAACTGCTCGGGTAGCTCACGCTCTCTTCTTCGGTTCTGCCGTTTACCACGTCAATAGGAATCTCAAGGTACGCGGGTCCGGGTACACCGGTCGTCGCATGCCTGAACGCAATCGACACATAGTCCGGGATGCGCTCTACGCGCTTCACCTGTTCAGAAAACTTGGTGACGGGTTTCAGGAACGTCGCGCTGTCAAAGTCTTGCAACCCGCCGCGAAGATGGTCTGTGATCCCCGCGTTGCCGCCAATGAGAATCATCGGGCTTGGAGCTTGGAATGCGTTGGCAATGCCGGTAACTGCGTCGGTAACACCGGGACCTGCGGTGACTATCGCCACGCCCGGCTTTCCGGTTACCTTCGCCCAGCCCTCGGCGGCGTGCGCTGCAACCTGCTCGTGCCGGAAGTCTATGACCTTGATCCCCTCGTCGACGCATCCTTCGTAGAGGTTATAGATATGCCCGCCGTTAAGCGTAAAGACGTATTCCACTCCCTCTCTCTTGAGTGCTTTGGCGAACAGTCGCCCGCCGTCTATCTCTGCCATTTTTCCTCCCTTTGTAGTGGATTTCTATATTTTCGGTGATGCCTACGCAAACATCGGCCTTCCTTTGGGTTCCGGTATGGAATGCCCCATCTCCTTCTGTGTCTCGATCCAGATGTCCATGACTTCTTGGATCATCGCCAGAGCATCCTCGTATGTGGGCCCGTCGGCTACGCAGCCGGGAAGTTCAGGGACTTCGGCGACTATCGCATTGTCTTCCTTACTCCAGTACATGATTATTTCATATCTATTGGTCATGGGGCACCAATCCATAGCTGATCACTATCTGTCGAAACTGCCTGACTTGGTATGCCTTCGCCATCGAGTTCTACGGCTGTACTATTACAGACGCTCTCAACCCAGACCTGCGGAAAATGCGGTGGCTTCCTCTAATGGTCTCGCAAAAGCCCATATTGACTAATAGCCGACGAAATTCTGCAAACCTGATATTCGCGTCTGATCTGCCGGCTAATATGGTTCGCAGCAAACGCCGGTCTCTGGACGACAAGCTGGCTTCTGAATCGGACAACTGGTGTTATCATCCTCATACTCTAATCAGTCTATTGGGAGTGTATCTATTATTCTTCACAAGATCGCTCCTGCGTCCTGCAACTCCTTGATGTCGTCCCAGTCGTAGCCCAGTTCGTCGAGCAATATCTGCTCAGTGTGCTGACCGAGTTCAGGCGCCTCCCGCCACAGGCCGGCTGGCGTCTCGCTGTATGTGTTCGGGTGGTTGCACATCTTCACATCGCCGAGTACCGGATGCTCGAAGTCGGTGATATAGTCATTGGCGACTACCTGCACGTCGTCCACGAGGTCGGTTATCGATTGCACTTTTGCGTAAATGAAATCGACCTCGAACTCCCTGAAGACAGCGTCCCATTCGTCGGCTGTCTTGCTGGCGAACTTCTCGTCCATAATCCTGACAAGCTCAACCGTATTCTCAGCGCGCGCCCTCATGTCCCCAAAGCGCGGATCGTCGATTATGTCGTCCATTCCCATCGCGCGGCAGATCGGCCGCCAGTAGGGATCAGGCTGCAAGTGCATCAGCTGTATGCAGCGCCCGTCCTTGCACTTGTAGAGATTGGAAAGCGGGTTGGTAGGCGCTTCACGCTCGTAAGAACCGAATGTCTGCCCATTGTTGAGCAGGCTCATACTGATGCCGAGCCCCTGAAGCCACATGTTCGCGCTCAGGTGCGATGCATCGACCTTCTGCCCGATGCCCTGCTGGTTGCGGCACACGAGCGCCGACAGCACGCCCAAACAGAGCATTATTGCGCCCATCTGGTCGGAAACGCCTTGCGATACGCGCGTGGGATACTCTGCTCCCGGAGGTGTCGCGGACATCATCAGCCCGGCTCGCGCCTGCCCGCATCCGTCGAAGGAAGGCAGATGCGAGTCTGGCCCTTCCGGTCCATAGCCGTTGCCTGAGCCGTACACCAGCATTGGGTTAATCTCGCTCAGGGTATCGTATCCCACACCTAGCCGCTCGGCGACGCCTTGCCGGAGGTTCTGCACAAACACATCCGCGTTCTTCACGAGCTTGTAGATAATCTGCCGTCCTTCCTCGGTCTTCAGATTGACGGCGATACCTCTCTTGTTGCGGTTGCACGCCTCAAAATAGGCGTTGCGCCCCTCACCCAAGTCCATATTTAGCGTGGACGCTCGCCATAGCCCGCGCCCGGCGTCGCCGTCAAGCGATTCAATCTTGATGACATCCGCGCCCATGTCGCCCATCATCGCGGCGCTCACAGGCCCAAACTGCCACATTGTCATGTCCAGCACGCGGATGCCCTTGAGGGGACCGTTGCCGGGGTAATGACCGTTGGAAACCATAGCCTCTACCTCCAGCTAAATGTGAGTCCGCAAATTGATTTGCGATAGTGCGGAAACGGCCTATCGAACACTGCGGGGATTGTAACACAAAACACATAGCCAACATATCTGATTCTTGACGGCGGACTATGTTAAGATGCAGCCTGCTATGGGAACAAGGATAGTGGTGCTTTCAGACACCCATTGCCATACTTGGGACGAAGTACATCCCGCTATACGGGCGGAAGTTGAGACTGCCGACATCGCAATTCACTGCGGCGACCTCGTGCGGATGGACGTTGTAGAGGGCATGCGCCGCTCCGCGAAACGAGCAATTGTGGTGCACGGCAACTCTGATCCCCCCGACGTGCGGCGATCAACAGAGTATGTTGAGACTCTGGAAGTTGACGGCGTTCGTATAGGTGTTACCCATCCTGCATGGGGTGGTCCGGAATTTCCACCGCAAGATCTACTCGGCGACTTCGAGGTTGCTCCCGACGTAATTTTGTACGGTCATATCCACGAACCGTTGAACGAGACAATAGAAGGCGTTCTGTACCTGAACCCGGGACAAGGATATCCCTCGTTCATGGTTGCCGCGACTGTCGCGGTGCTGTCTGTCGATAACGGCACATTTGAAGCTGAAATTAAGACCATCGTTCCGGCTCGCTAACGAATGGCTTCCCTCTGGACTTCAGTCGAAAATCGACTGGCAGTTGTGTTTGCCATGCGATAAACTCCGCGATGACTTACCAGACTCCGACTCTAGTCGAGGTGAATTATGGCAAAGCGAATAAACAGGGTAATCGAGCTGCTTGAGCAGGGGCAGCCTATCTACAACTCAGGCACCCACGATCTGTCGTATGAGAACGGCAAGGCGATGGCGTCCACTTGGGCAGACTACATCGGTGTGGAAATGGAGCACGGCTCATTTGACATGTCCGCGCTAGACGAGTTCATGCGCGGCCTCGTTGACGGCGGTCCTACGCCCAGCGGACATCGCACGCCGCCCGTCATCATGACCATTCCCACGGACGGCACGAGTGAGGACGTAGTCCGCGCGAATGCCTGGATGATGAAGCAGGCGCTAGCTCGCGGCATCCACGGCATCCTGCTTTGTCACGCGGAAACGCCTGGCGCGGTTCAGGCGTTCGTCGAATCGTGCCGCTACCCATTCCAGGCTGTCGGCGTCGGTGAAGGACTGGATGTTGGCAGGCGCGGTGGCGGTGGTCAACGAGGCGCCGCGGAAATCTGGGGACTGTCTCCCAACGAGTACATGAAGGTAGCGGACCCATGGCCTCTCAACCGGGACGGTGAACTCTTCCTGGGCCTGAAGCTGGAGAACAAGCGCGCGCTCGCCAACTGCGAGGAGAGTGCGGCGGTACCCGGGATCGCCTTCGCCGAATGGGGGCCCGGCGATATGGGGCTATCCTTCGGATATGCAGACGCCCACGACCCGCCGTATCCCAACGACATGGATGCCGCCAGGCTCCGCGTGAAGGCTGCCTGCGATGCCGCCGGACTCGCCTTCCTGTGCGGGTGGAACGACTTCACCATTAGCACGGAAGCCAGGGTTAGGAAATTGATGGAGGACGGCGTGAAAGTTCTTTCGGGTGTTGGCGAAGAAGGAGCGGCGATCGGGCGGGAAATCACAGGCAGAACTATGCCGGTCTAGCCTAGAACCTGAGCCATTCCCGATTTTCACCAAGGCTACTGAACGGAGGACTACACAGAACATGCCAAAGCGAATCAACCGAGCAATCGAACTGCTAGAACAGGGACAGCCCATCTACTACACTGGAGCGCACTCGGGCGCCGTCTTGACATATGAAATGGGCATGGAAATGGCGCATACTTGGGCAGACTACATCAATATCGGCATGGAGCACGGCGCATTCGACATGGCTGGGCTTGACCAGTTTATGAAAGGGCTTGTTGACGCCGGCCCCACCAACAGCGGACACCGAACGCCCGCCATCATCGTGGAGGTTCCCGTGGATGGAGGAAGCGAAGACATCATTCGCTACAATGCCTGGCAGTTCCGCCAGATTCTGGCGCGAGGCGTACACGGCATCATCTTGTGCAACGCGGAGACACCCGGTGCCGTTCGTGCGTTCGTCGAGTCGTGCCGCTACACCTTTCAAGACATTGGCGTCGGCGAACTCATTGGCCGGGGAACTCGCGGTGCCGGGGCGCAGGGCCCGGCGAGCGAAGTCTGGGGCATTTCGCCGGACGAGTACTTGGATAGGGCTGACCCCTGGCCCCTCAATCCCAATGGCGAGCTAATGCTGGGGCTGAAGATTGAAAACAGGCGCGCCCTTGCCAATGCTGAGCTTAGCACACGCATTCCAGGAATCGCTTATGCTGAATGGGGTGTAGGTGACATGCACATGTCACACGGCTACAAGACACCAGTGGAGCCCAGGCCACCTGAGATTACCGCCGCTAGAAACCGAGTGTTTCAGGCGTGTCGAGACGCGGGTGTCATATTCTTGGATTCGGTGCGACCTGAAAATGTGGCGGCGATGATCGATGAAGGGGTGATGGTGTGCGCTGGCGGCAGCGAAGAGACCGCTCGCATCGGCAGAGCGCACACCGGACGCACGATGCCGGTCTAGGGCTACCTCAGCCCAAGACCACGCAGAGGTCTGCCGCCCAGGAGGTGCATGTGAAGGTGCATCACCTCCTGGCCCCCGTCGCTGCCTTGGTTGACGATCAGGCGATAGCCCGACTCGGCGATGCCTTCGCTCTCCGCCATCGCCCGGGCAGCCACAAACATGTTTGCGAAGGCAGGGTGCGGCTCAGAGTTAAGCTCTGAGAGCTGTGCGAAGTGCTGGTTTGGAATAACGAGGAGATGGGTGGGCGCCACGGGATTGATGTCCCGTATCACGAAGCAATCATCATCGCTATGCAGCTTCTCGCTCGGTATATCGCCATCCCTGATCTTACAGAAGATGCAGTCTTCAGCCATGCGCGCCACTCCGTCTATTCGATAACCGCAAAGGCTTCCACTTCCACGAGCATCTCAGGCCTAACTAGCGCCTTTATGAAAACCGTGCTGCTTGCAGGGCCATTCTCAGGGAAGATACCATTCCGCACCTCGGCGTAAGCCGCGTAGTCGTCCGCGTTCACCATGAAGCAGGTTATCTTCGTCACATCGTCCCAGCCTGCCCCCGCCACACTTAGCGCTGCCTCGATATTTCTGAAGCACTGCTCGGACTGCGCTCTGGCGTCACCGATGCCAACCAGTTCGCCTTCAGCGTTCGTCGCTACTTGACCGGACACGAACACATGGTTGCCGACTCGCGTCGCGGGGGAGAATCCCACAGGCTTGTTGTCAGGATTGGGAAAGAAAACTTCTCTTGCCAATTTGGTTCACTCCATAACTAACTGGGGAGTTGTAGCAGTTCGATACGCACGTCGTCCGGGACCTTGATGAACGCGATAGTAGGACCGTTGGGATTGCGTATAGGGCCTTCCGCAAGCTCTGCTCCAAGAGCCTGAAGCCTCTCAAGCTCGGCGTCCATATCATCAACCGTTATGCCAAAGTGCTCTAGCCCGTAGTGGACATCGGCGTCTCCTTGTCCCATTTCCTCGTCGGTTCTGGCACCGGATATGCGTACTATGGTGCCGTCCTCCATCTTGCACTCGATGAACCTGTCGCCCGTCGGACGCACGCCGCGGTCATTGAAAATCTCGAAATTGAACGCCTTCACATACCAGTTCGCCGTCTTCTCAGGATCCGGCGCCTTCAGGTGGATGTGCTCCATTCGATAAGCCAACTTAACCCTCCTAGTCCAGTATCAATAAATTGACGCGCTAAAGCCTATGTTAGCCAATCGCGCCTGTCAAGACTTGTAGGATCGCCGCTGTCGCGCCGACAAACTGATATACTGGCAAGCCGATTGAGATTGCAATAGAATTCGTGACTGCGACACTCCGGGAGGACCAAATGAGCACTGAAACTTCGGAAATCGGAATCGAGTGGGACGATCCCATAGAGGCTATGGAGCAGTTATATCGTTTAGGGTGGACTGACGGATTGCCGGTTGTACCGCCTACTCAGAGCCGGGTATCCGAGTTCATTGATTACGGAGGAAGACCTGCCGGTGAAATAGTCGGCGAGTTGCCTGAGCGCCGCCGCGAGATCAGCGTGGAAAAGGTGGCTGCCAATGCGGTTATGGCAGGCTGCCTGCCTGAGTACATGCCCGTCGTGCTGGCCGCCTCAGAGGCGATGCTCGATCCGAAATTCAACCTCGTTGGCCCTTCTTCCAGCCTCGGCGGGTCCGGGATAATGGTAATCGTGAACGGCCCAGTCGCGCGCGAACTCGACATCAACGCCCGCAACAACCTGTTCGGCCCCGGCAACCGCGCCAATGCGACAATCGGACGGACGGTACGGCTTATTCTGATGAACGCCTGCGCCGCGATTCCGGGCCTGTTCGATCGCAGCATCCTTGGACATCCCGGCAAGTACAGCTACTGTATCGCGGAAGCCGAAAATGAAACTCACTGGAACCCGCTGCATGTGGAGCGCGGTTTTGAGCGCGCGCAAAGCGCCGTTACGGTCTTCGCCTGCGAGTCACCAAGACAGGTGCGGGCGAGCGGTGGCCCTGAGACGATTCTGAATACCGTGGCCGACGTCGCGTCCGCGCTGGGCACATCGCTATCAACAGTTGGATCGACCGATGACAAGTCCGCGGTGGTACGACAGGGTGAACTCGCTGTTGTGTTTTCAGGGGAAAGCTACGTCTGGGACGACTGGACCAAGCAGGATGTCCGAGAAGCCTTGCAGCCGAAAGTTCGGCGCACGCTCGCGGACATAAAGCGGGCGGGGGAAGTAAGTGGCGACGTGACTGCTGAGGACGAAGGTCACTGGCTGCCGCTCGTAGCGACGCCGGATGACATAATCGTAATCTTCGCTGGCGGTGAGGAACGCACGATGTCCGCGGTCATACCAAGTTGGGGACCTAAGGTGTCATCTACCTCGGTTACGAAGGCAGTCAGAAGCGGGTAGGGCGGAAGACTACTCAGAATAGTTAGTTCCGCGGAAAGACGCGACTCCGTGCCGCGCGCGCTTCGGCTGCCTGCTTCACCTGAGCCATATGCTTCACCAGGGTGCGCTCGAAGACCGGGCGCGTGTATATGACGCCGCCGAACCAGCCGAACAATGGAAACCTGCTCCAGATGAACTCGCCGCTGTGTGTTAGGTCGGTTTCCTTGCCTTCCACATCGTCGAACCTGAACTCCTCCCGCGCATAGTGCAGCGGACCTGACAGGTGCTCGAAAGTGATGCGGTCCGGCGGGTAAAGCTTCACCTCTTCGACCGTCGTGTAGGTGAAATACAGCGCTTTGGTCTGGAACTCAGTGACGAGGCGGTTATCGTCCCGTTCCAGCACTTTGGACGACTCGTTGTTGTCTTCCGGTAGCCTACCCCTTCCGAAGTGCGACATCATCTGGAATACCAGCTCGCGAGGCGCCTGGATGCGGACTGTGTGCGGTCTGAGTCTTATGGGCTTAGGCATGAGTGGAGAGTGGAAGTTCGGACGCTGCGGCGCGCACTATATTTCCGAAGGCTGCGATCTTGGATTTATCCTTGACACCGTTGGTCTCAACGCCACTGGAGACATCAACGCCCCAAGGCTGCACAGAATCAATCGCCTGCCGCACATTTTCAGGCGCAAGACCCCCTGCAAGGAACACCGGATGACGCCGCGCAAGCTCAGAAGCAATGCTCCAGTCAAAGGTGTGCCCCGTGCCGCCCAGAGCCCCTTTGACGCGCTTGTCCAGCAGCGTAAGGTGAAGGCGATTCACCGCTTCGTCTATCTGACATAATGCTTCGGAGATTGCTGTTCTGCGGGGTAAGCTGTCGTCCACCTTTACCTGCCGCACGACCCATGCGTCCACGCTGTCCCAATAGTCCGGCGGCTCGTCGCCACACAACTGCGCGAAGTCGAGCTCACACGCGCGAATGGTCCTATTCACTTCGTGCAACGGCTGGTTGGCGAACAGCCCTACGATGCGCGGACTAGCCTCGCCTCGCAACTCACGAATCTGACGGATGACGCTCTTCGCGTGGTCAACTGACACCTGTCTCCGCACTCCCGGCACGAATACGAATCCTATAAGTGACGCCCCCGCATCTGCCGCTGCGAGCGCATGGTCAAATGATCTCATGCCGCATATCTTGAACTCAATCACACCAGTTCTCCCAGCTTCTCTCCTACGTCGGGCGCTGTCACGAGAGCCTCGCCTATAAGCGCCGCGTGCGCGCCCGCCGACTTGATTCGCTTCAGATGATCGCGATTATTGATGCCGCTTTCGCTCACGACAACCTTGCCGAAAGGGATTCTTGACGCCAGACGTTCCGTCACATCAATGTCGGTAATAAATGTCCGCAGGTCGCGGTTATTGATTCCAATAATTTCAGCCCCGGCGTCAAGCGCGACCTTAAGCTCCTCTTCGTCATGGACTTCTACAAGGCACTGCATCCAGAACTTCTGGCTCAACTCCATCAGCGACTTCAGTACTTCGGGCGTTAGCATCGCAACGATGAGCAGGATCGCGTCTGCGCCATAAGCGCGCGCCTCATAGACCTGGTATTCATCGAAAATAAACTCCTTGCGAAGCACGGGAATCCTACGTGGATTTGCGACCGCATGCACCAAGCCGAGATGCTCGACGCTGCCCTGAAAGTGATCTGCATTGGTCAGCACGGATATTGCCGCTGCGCCATTCTCCGCATAAGTCTTCGCCAGAGACTTCGGATCGAAGTCCTCGCGCAACAGTCCTTTGGATGGTGACGCCTTCTTCACTTCCGCGATTATGCGGATGGACTCGCCAAACAACGCCCCCGCCAGATTGAGCGGTGGCTGCTGCGCTTCGATCCGCCTTTCGAGTTCGGCAATAGGCGCTTCCACTTTCAGTCTCTCGACCTCGCGCCGTTTCACCTCGACTATGCGTTGCAGTATGTCAGCCATGCAAACCTCTATGCCAGTCTCTGGCTCAGTTCCACAAATGACTCCATTCGTTCCTTGGCGCTTCCGCTGTCAATGGCACTTGCCACGGCGTCCACGCCTTCACGCAGAGTTCCTGCCAAGTCGGCAGCGAGCAGCGCGGCCGCGGCGTTCAGCAGCACGATGTCTCGCGCCGCGCCAGCGTTGCCGTCCAGCACATCGCGGAGTATCCCCGCGCTTTCATCGGCATGGGACGCCTGTATGTCGTGAAGGGACGAAGCGTTCAGTCCGAAGTCGGCAGGCGACACGTTGTACTCGCCGACATCGCCGTCATTGAGTTCCCAGACGCGGGTCGAGTCGGCAATAGTGATCTCGTCGAGGCCATCGCTGCCATGCACGACCAGGGCGCGTCTGCTGCCAAGCCTGCCGAGCACCTGCGCCATCTTCGACGCCATAGAAGCGTCCGCAACGCCGATGACCTGTGCGTCGGCGCCCGCAGGATTCGTTAGTGGTCCGAGAATGTTGAACACAGTGCGTATGCCGATCTCCCGCCTAGGGCCTGCTGCAAAACGCATTGACGGGTGAAAGCCCTGCGCGAACATGAATCCGAAACCAGTCTCGTGGATGCAGCGTGCGACTGACTCCGGGCTGAGGTCTATCTTTGCGCCCAGCGCCTCCAGCACATCCGCGCTTCCGGAGGAGCCGGACATCGCGCGGTTGCCGTGCTTGGCGACCTTCGCGCCTGCCCCCGCCGCCACAAACGCGGCAGTCGTGGATATGTTGAATGTACCTGAGCCATCGCCGCCAGTGCCGCAGGTGTCAACGAGTGTGCCGTCCACTTCCACATGCAGCGAATGCTCGCGCATAACCTGCGCCATCCCCGCAATCTCGTCCACCGTCTCGCCCTTCAGACGCAGAGCCGTTACGAACGCCCCGAACTGCGCGGGTGTCGCCTCGCCGCTCATAATCTCATTCATGGCCTGAGCGGCGTGCTCCATCGAAAGGGATTCGCCGCTCACGACCGTCTCGATTGCTTCCCGTATCATTGCTGTAATCCTTATTCTTCCGAGGCTTACATATTCAGGAAATTACGGAGCAGGTCATGTCCCACCTTCGTCATTATCGACTCCGGATGAAACTGTATCCCCTCCACAGGATGGCTCTTGTGCCGCACACCCATGACGATTCCGTTGTCTGTCCAGGCCGTGACTTCCAGGTCCTCTGGCATGTCTTCCTTGTACACGGCAAGAGAATGGTAGCGAATCGCCTCGAACGGGTTCGGCAGTCCCTTGAACACCCCCTCGCCGTCGTGGTGGATCAGCGACATCTTGCCGTGCATTATCTCTCCTGCGCCGCCAACCGTGCCCCCGTAGGCGTCTCCGATGCACTGGTGCCCAAGGCACACGCCCAGCGTCGGGGTGCCCTCCCCAAACTGCATAATCACGTCGTTGGAAATGCCCGCTTCTTTCGGCGTGCATGGTCCCGGCGAAATGACTATTTTCTCCGGAGACATCGCCTCAATCTCCTCGATGGATGTCTTGTCGTTGCGCCTTACCTCTACCTCCGCGCCAAGTTCGCAGAGATACTGGTATAAGTTGTATGTGAAGCTGTCGTAATTGTCTATCAGCAGTATCAATTTTCGTTCCTCTGCCGTTCAGTCCAGGCGTGTCTTTTCTTAGTGTCTATTGGTGCGCGATCCCGACTTCTTCGGCGTCATCTATGGCACGCATTAGTGCGGATGCCTTGTGCAGAGTCTCTCTGTACTCGAAGTCCGGAGTGCTGTCGTAAACTATGCCTCCGCCGGCCTGTGCGTGCGCGATGCCGTCCTTGATAACCAGCGTGCGTATGTCGATTGCCGTATCCATATTGCCCGTGAAGTCGAAATAGCCGACCGCACCTGCGTAAGGCCCTCGCTTGTCTGGCTCCAGTTCCGCGATGATTTCCATTGCGCGAATCTTCGGCGCGCCCGACACTGTGCCGGCAGGGAAGCAGGCGCGCAGGGCATCGAAGTTGGTGTAGCCCTCCCGCAGCTTCCCGCTCACTCGCGATACAAGGTGCATCACATGCGAGTACCGCTCCACATCCATAAGCTGGTTCACTGAAACCGTTCCCGGTTCGCTGACGCGCCCAATGTCATTGCGGCCTAGGTCCACCAGCATGATGTGTTCCGCGCGTTCCTTCTCGTCGCCGCGCAGCTCTTCTTCATTTAAGTCGTCTTCTCTCTGGCTCGCCCCCCGAGGACGAGTGCCGGCTATCGGATTCGTCGATACCACGCCATCCTCTACGCGCACCAGCATCTCGGGCGACGCTCCCACGATCTGGAAGCCGTCGAGTTCGAGGTAGTACATATAAGGCGACGGGTTGATGGCGCGCAGTGAGCGATATATCTGGAATGGGTCCGCCGTAGTAGGGCGCGACAGCCGCTGTGACACGACGGTCTGGATTACATCCCCTGCGACGATGTATTCCTTCACCTGGTTCACCATGTCGTAATACTCTTCAGGTGTCATGTTCGAAGTCGTCGCCAGCCGCTGGTCCGCCGCGCTGTTCGTCGAAATCGGAACCGACAATGGAGATTGCAACCGCCTTATGACTTCGTCGATTCGGCCCGTCGCCTCGCTGTACGCCCCTTCGACATCGCCGTCAAGGTGTGCGTGGCTCACTACCGTTATCTTATGCCCCACATGGTCGAAAACCATGTACGTCATCGTGAGCATAAACACCGCTTCCGGCACGCCAAGCACGTCCGGGTCTGGTGAGGGCAATTCCTCGAAGTAGTTTACTGACTCATAAGACAGGTAGCCCACCGCGCCTCCGTTGAAGCGCTGCATATTCGGCACCTCGATCAGTTTGAAGCGTCTCAGTTCTTTCTCTATTGGCTCCAGTGGGTCAATTTTGCCAAGCGCCTGATCCACGCCAGTCTTGATGACAACCTGCGGTTCCGTGCCAATGAAACTATATCGTGCCATTCGCTCGCCGCCTTCTACGCTCTCAAACAGGAAAGAGTAGGGCGGGCGAGCTACTTTCAGGTAGGCGCTGACCGGCGTATCCAGGTCGGCGTTGATTTCACGGCAGATGGGGATCAGATTGCCCTTATGGGCAAGCTCCTTCACCTGCTTCAGGTCCGGGTAGTACATTGTCTGTATGCCTCCAGAATGAAGGCTGCTGTGGAACAACTCCACAGCAGCCCGGAAAAGTCGGAGTTATTAGTATTGCGGCAGCGTAAAGCCTACTCGCCGCTTGATTTCATCCATCTTGGGGGTTGCCACGGCTGCTGCGCTTTCGGCGCCCCTTGCGAGCATGCGGTCCAGTTCAGCAGGGTCATCCATGAACTCGTAGTATCGCTGCTGGA
Source organism: Dehalococcoidia bacterium (assembly GCA_965203955.1). Taxonomy (GTDB): domain Bacteria; phylum Chloroflexota; class Dehalococcoidia; order Lucifugimonadales; family JADFKI01; genus Bin90. The sequence continues at coordinate 2,949,495 of OZ241923.1, forward strand.
TCGGTGAAAGCGCGTCTATGACAACCTCTGCCACTCGCGATTTCAGGTCACCATAGCCGCGCGCGTCCGCGAAGTCCGAAATCACCTCATCTTGCGACTTGTCGGTGATGACCTTGTAAATGCCCAGCAGGTTGTTCACGCCCGCCTTCTCCGCTTCCTCGGAAAAAACGATGTCACTGCCGGAGTCGGTTACGGCTCGCTTGATGGTGCGCTCTATCTCCTTTGGTTCATCCAGCATTCGCACCGCATGTCCGCGGATATGCGCGTAGCTCTTCGACATCTTGACCGTCGGATCGTTCATCCCCATCACGCGCGCGCCAATCGCCGGAATCATCGGCTCCGGCACAACAAAGGTATCTCCGTAGATGCGATTGAAGCGAATGGCGATGTCCCGTGCCAGCTCTACATGTTGCCGCTGATCGTCCCCGACGGGCACTTCATGAGAGTCGTAGAGCAGGATGTCTCCCGCCATCAGCACCGGATAGTCGAACAGCCCCGCGGATACGCTTTCCTGCCGGGAGGACTTGTCCTTAAACTGCGTCATGCGCTCCAGCCAGCCCATCGGCGTCACGCAATTGAGCACCCAACAGGACTCTGCGTGCGCGGCGACGTGACTCTGCACGAATACCGTGCTCTTGTCCGGGTGCAGCCCTGCTGCGAAAAGCACTGCTGCCAGCGAGCGCGTCTGATTTCGCAGCTCCTCGGGGTCCTGATAGACCGTTATGGCATGCAGGTCAACAAGGCAGAAAAAGTTAACCTTCTCCTCCTGCCCCTCGACCCATCCCTTAATGGCGCCGAGATAGTTGCCCAGCTGCACCTCGCCCGAAGGCTGGATGCCGCTGAAAACGCGCCGCTTCTCCGCGGTGCGCCGTTCGGCTGTCTTTCTGTGAATTTGCGTAGTCATCGCCTCGATCACCTCATGGAATTCAACGAGTCCATATCTTCGCTAATGACTTCGCCAGAATACCGCGCCGATGTTGGTCATCGTGCACTCGCCTCCTACTCTGTCAGATGGCAACAAAAAAACCCGCCCCCAAAGGGACGGGTTGTAACCGTGGTGCCACCCTAGTTCGCCACCTACGCCCACATTGCAGGCTCAGGTGACCTCTATTCAAGTACGGAAAGCTACTCTGAACTTTCGATACCCTGGGCTGTGATAACGGTGCCCTCTCCGGTCACGCCTACTCGACTTGTATGTCTTTCGGATGACGGCTCCCGGGTCCATTCCATCTTCTGCGCGAGTGCCGGCTCTCACCTGGTCCGGTTCTCTGGAACTCCGCTGGAAGACTTACTACTCCCGTTCAATGCCTCTTGACTTTCGATGTCTTCAGAGATGTTAGCGTGGTTCTTGAACGCTTGTCAACAAAAACGACGCTGCCAATGCCTGATTCTATTCTTCCGACGCAAGCTTCCCGCTCTCCGCCCAGTTATCCTTGGACACGTCGTCGAACACGATGATAGTAGCCTCGGGCGGCGCGCCCGCAATCTCGTGTACGGCGTCCGTGATGGCCTTCGCCAGCCTCGCCTTCTGCTCGTGTGTCCTTCCGGGCCACATTTCAACTCGTACAATCGGCATGTCAAACTCCCGTTAAATATGATGTTTCAGTGCTTCCGTTGTCTTGGCCGGACTACTGGCTCCGTCCCCGGAGCATCCTACCAAGGATGAACATCGCAATCAATCCTAGTGCGAAGCCCGCCTTTATGAGCCTGCTCCTGTCCTCGAAGGAAGTATATCTAGTTCCTTCGGCTGTGACTTCCAGAACGCCAATCGCAGTCACTTCAATACCGCCTCCACCTCCGCCTCCTTGCCCGGCATCTTCGTTTCCCTCGCCTTCGCCGAAGCCGCCGCCGAACCCGTAGCGCACCTTCGCGACGGGAATTATTGTCCTACCCTCCGCTATTATAGGCTCACCATAGACCCTCTGGACGTCCGCCGAGCCTTCCAGGCGGTCGGATATGTTCTTGAGTATGTCCTGCAAGGCCACAATTTTCTCCGCAATCAAGCCGTGGCAAATTCACAAGCTAAGCAAGGTAGCCAACGACCCTGTCAAGTATCGCACATCCCACATCGTACTTGCTCATCAGTGGCAGTGCCTCCTCACTGCCTTCCCTGTCGAGGAGCACGACCCTGTTAGTGTCCACACCGAATCCGCTATCCTCTGCGGTTATGTCGTTGGCTGCAATTAAGTGGAGTCCCTTGGTAAGCAGTTTGCTCTCTGCATTCTTCAGCAGGTCTTCGCTTTCCGCCGCGAAGCCCACTTTCACGAGGCGTTCGTATGCAATCCCCGCAATAATGTCCGGGTTCTTCACCAGATCGAGTCCCCAGTTGTCTGCGGCGCCCTTCTTTACTTTTTGGTCGGATGCGCTGGACGGTCGCCAGTCAGCCACCGCAGCAGCCATAATGAGCGCGTCCGCATTAGAGCACTCGCTGTGCAGCGCGTCACTCATCTGAAGAGCCGTCTGCACTTCAATGACATTGACGCCGAACGGATCCGGCAGGGCAGTTGGCGCTGAAACAAGCGATACCGTTGCGCCCCTGTCCCTCGCCGCCTCTGCGACCGCGAATCCCATCTTGCCGGATGAATGGTTCGCTATGACGCGCACCGGGTCAATCGGCTCCTGCGTCCCGCCGGCGCTAACCACAACCTTGCGTCCCGACAGATCGCCGCCGCGTCCTAGAGTCTGACGCAGGCAACCGAGCAGTTCAGGCGTTTCCAGCAGCCGCCCTTTGCCGACGAGGCCGGATGCAAGCCGTCCACTCGCGGGCCCGGCGATGACGCAGCCCCTCTCACGCAAAACAGCGATATTGTGCTGCGTGGCGGCATTGTCATACATATGGGCGTCCATGGCGGGAGCGATCATAAGTGGTGCTTGCGTAGCCAGAATTGTGGTTGTGAGGGCATCGTCAGCGAAGCCCTGGGCGATCCTGGCTATCGTGTTTGCCGTGGCGGGTGCGACGATAATCGCATCGGCACGCTCCGCGACCGCGACATGATCGATGCTAAGCTCAGACTGGGGATCGAACACATCAGTGATGACGGGCCGGTGTGTAATGCTCTGGAAGGTCAGAGGGGCGAGGAACTTGCAGGCGCCCGGCGTCATAATGACATCCACTCTGGCGCCTGCCTGTGTCAGCTTGCTGGAAAGGTCAACGGCCTTGTAACAGGCGATGCTCCCGGTTACACCGAGCGCAATATTGCTGTCTGCCAGTGGGTCTGGCACATCACACCTCCGCCTGCGATTGCGGGTCTAAGACGCCATCTCGTGGATAAGGCGTAGTCCGGTCAGAGTGAGGTCGGGGTTTACGTCGTCGAACACGCCGGCTTCCTTCTCGATGATATGAGCCATTCCGCCTGTGGCGACGACCTTCGCGCCTCCTCCAAGCTCCTGATCGAAGCGAGCTACCATTCCCCGGACAAGCTCGGCGTATCCCAGCACGATGCCCGACTGTATTGCGTGAATTGTATTTCTGCCGATTGGTGTCGCTGGGCTTACCAGTTCGACACGCCTGAGCTGCGAAGTGTTGCTGAAGAGGGCGTCATGAGCGATAGCCATACCCGGGGCGATCGCGCCACCGAGATAGTCCCCGTCCGCAGTTACCGCATCGAAGACGGTGGCAGTGCCCATATCAACGACGATAACCGGCCCTCCATACAGCTTCATCGCTGCCGCTGCATCCACAATTCGGTCAGCCCCCACATCGCGCGGATTGTCGTACAGGATGCGGATCCCGGTGCGTGTACCCGCGGCAACGACCAGTGGCTCTACGTTGAGGTGCTGCTGGCACAACTCGACGAACATTGGAGTAAGTGGCGGGACGACGCTGCATAGCGCCGCAGTCTCTATGTCTCGCACCGTCATGTCGCGAAGGCCCAGCAACTGGTTGAGCATGATACTGTACTCGTCCAGCATCTTTGAGCGATCGGTTGAGAGTCGCCAGGTTGCGGCAAGTCTCTCGCCATCGAACACGCCCAGCGTGATGTTTGTGTTGCCAATGTCAAGCGCTAACAACATTGTGGGAGGGTCCCGTTCATCCACGGAGCGTCGGGCGCATTCCATCGCAGGGCGACCACGCTTGGTTACTTCCGAATAATGGCGTTACCTTCTCGGCGCCAGTTCAGTTGCAGCAGGGTGCTGGCCGAAAGTAGCTTCTCAAGCGTGGGGTACTCTGAATCACTAAGCCTGGAAGTCCCCAGAATCTTCGCCGCGTCCGATGCAGCAGACCTGCCGGCTATTTTAGCGGCCTGGCGATTTGTCCAGGCTGCGTCCACCGCAACCTCCCAGCTTATGCCTGTGGCAACGCCGTTCGTGCCCCCCGTGTCTGCCTGTTCTTGTGGCGAAGCCCCCTGCGTATCGGTTGAGGCAGTAGCTTTCGTCCTCGGAGATTTGCTCTTCTCTTCAGCAACTTCGACAGGCGCAACTTTGCCAGCGCCGTCGCTCTCAGATTTTGCTGGCGTTGCGGCTTTAGCCGTCGGTGGTCGAGTTGACCCTAGGAGGCGTCGCCCGGACTGCGCCCGGGACTCGCTCTGCCTGCGGCCTGATTTGGAGCGACCACTCTTTGGTTTCTCGTCCGAGCCTTTGGACTCAGTAGTTTCTGACTCAATATTCCTTGGATCAACGAGCTTTGCCGCTCGTTTTTCGTTGTCGGCGCGCACGGGCGGCGGCGTAATCTGGTCGCGGCTAGCCAGTTGAACTACCACGTCTCCGCTGCCGTCCTTCGGACGTGTTACTTCAATGACATCGGTTTGGGCGTCTAGAAACTGAGTGAAGACCCTGAACTTCAGGTCTTTGAAGTTGAAACTAGGTTCAATGCGGCGCATTGTCTGGTACAGCTTTGAGCCGACTACCTCCCCCATTTCGTCCATCGACACATCCATAGCTCGAAGTAGAAGAGCCTTCGCGGCGGCTTCAGTTGAAGCCGTTTGCGATGACTGGTTGCCATTTCGGCGGTTGGACCTTCGACGGGACTGTGATGCCTGAGAAGAAACCTGTTTCTCTGCATCCAGGAAAATATAGCGGTCACAGCTCTTGATCAGGGTAGGAGAGGTCGCCTCACGCCTGCCGGCGACAATTACGCTCTTGCCTGAAGATCGAAGCTTTCCTACCAGGGGAACGAAGTCACTATCTGAGGACACTATGACAAAAGTGTCGATGGGGGAGTTATAGAGCAAGTCTATGGCTTCGATCGCGAGTCGTATATCGCTGGAATTCTTGCCGGACTTATTGGAGTGATACTGGTGAATTGGCTCAATGCCAAGCTCCAGTAGCTGGTCCTGCTTGCCACGCTGTACGGACCAGTCGCCGTACGCCCGCCGAATCATTACTCGGCCCACATCTGAAAGCTGGTCGAGCAGGTCCTGGATGGCATCTAGCCCGACATTTTCATAATCGATTAGAACTGCAACATTCGCGTCAACCAAAATCTTATGTCCATTCGCATTGCTATGGCGCCTACGTCCACTGGAGGCATTATACCACCTTTATGCACCAAGGAGTAAGCCGCGCAATGCGGTGGTAACTGGATTGCCGGCAATCAGCAATAGACCGCCCGATGCATAATCATCTCAGTGCAGGGATTACTTCCTCGCAGAATAGCCGCAGTGAACTCGAGATCTTCTCCTCTGGGATTAGTTCGCCGGCATTGAATTCCGCGACCACTCCGGTCAGACTGAGAGTTTCTTTCATAGATCGTAGCTGTTCGATAACCATCTGGGGAGTGCCAACCGCAGCTTTCTGACCAATGACATCTCGTTCCCAATCCAGGACCGCGAGTTGCGCCCCGCGTTCGGCGCGTTCCTGCACCGCATGCGCTCCTGGGCGAGTAACGGACGCGGTCAATTGCCCGCCCAGACGTCTGAACTGTCGCATGAAGCTTTCCTGCGGCGTGACCAGCGCGTCCTCTTCCGTATCCCCCACATACAGCGGCACGCGCAGCGACACGTCAATGTCGCCATCATGGCCTGCTTCGTTCCAAGCGGCGCGGTAGCTCTCCACCTGCTCGCCTACCGCGTCCAGGCTCTGCTGGCGAACGCCCACGAACACGGGAAAGCCCATTTTCCCCAGAACGGGAAAGGTATCGGAAGTAGTCGAGGCGATGCGTATAGGAGGGTGAGGCGTCTGGTATGGCTTTGGAACAAGGCAGACATCGTTGTAGCTGAAGAAATCGCCCTCGTAACTGAAGCGTTCTTCGCGCCAGGCGGTCATTATGATGTCGAGGTACTCGTAGAATCGTTCCCGACTCTCCGAGTAGGGTATGTTGTATCCCTCGTAAGAGCCGGGCAGCCCGCTTCGTCCAACGCCGAAGTCAAACCGGCCTTCGCTGATATGGTCAATAGTCGCGGCCTCTTCGGCTGTTCGCAACGGATTCCCCAGGGGCAACACGCTGACTGCCGTTCCAACTCTGAGTCGCCTGGTTCGAGCGGCTATTGCGGATGCAATTGCGTGCGGCGAGGACAGTACTGAACGAGCCGGATTGAAATGCGACTCCGCCAGCCAGACCGCATCCAAGCCGAGATCTTCCGCAAGCGCGACATGGGCAAACGCCTCACGAAAAGCTTCGGCCTGAGAACCACCCTCTCGACGATGGAACTCCATGAATGACCCGAACTGCATTTTTTCCTCCCACCAGCATTTTGCAGATGCTGTTCAATCTAGACCTAACGCAAGACTACGCCTTCGATTGTCGGACGGTCAAGCAGTATGCCTGAAAATTGCCCTTGCCGGTATTCCCATAACGCTATGCGAAAAATATACAATGCGATATGCTAGTTTTATACAATGATTAGACGAAGGTCGAAAACTGAAGATCACAATGTAACTTGAGGGAACCATGATTTTCGAGGAGCGCCGTACCGTTGTCGTGCCAAGCGGATTGGACGAATTTATTGTCGCCTGCCATTCGCAACTCTGGCCGTGTATCCGGTTTTCCGGTGGTAAGGTAATTTGCCTGCTCAGTGGTATGATTGGTAGTCCGCACAATGAAATAGTGCAGATAACATCTTGGCGGTCGCTCTATGCTTGGGAAAAGGCGCAGGCCGACGTTCGTATTGACTTACCAGGAATATGCCAGTCCGAGGATGTGCGACTTCTGAGAGCTGTATCCTCCCGGCCAAAAGCCCTAATTCCCGCAAGGGACTACCGGCCCGTCTATGGTTTCCGCCGCTTCTACATCGATCCCCAGGACGTTGAGGAGTTCGTTCACTGCTCCGAAGATGGCATCTGGCCCAGAATCGAAGCAATGGGCGCCAGCGTCCTGGGAATGTGGACTCCGTCCGCACTGGGGCGTCCGATGGAGATTCTTCTTGCAACCGGCTATCACAGTCCATCACACTGGGAACAGACACGGTATAACGGCACACGGCCTCTGAGCATAAACAGGGAGCAGTGGGAAATCGAGAACGAACTGCGCCGACGCCGCGCAGACATGACGCTCAAGAGCTGGGTGTGCCTCATGCGAGCGCACGATGTCTCGTGAGTGCGCCGTCTCTCGATGGCGGAGAGCCTATTCGTAGAACATACAGCCGATGCCGTGGTAGCCTATCGTTACCTCGCCGTTTTCGACCGTCACCGGCGTAATCCTGTCACCGTCGGCAAGTTCCTCTACCTCAGACCATCTCTCCGGGTACACGGCAAGGTCTATCTCTTCGTACTCCTTGCCCTGGTCGTCAAGTTCCATCTTGACCGTGACGCAGATTTCGCACGTTGGGTGCGTATAAATCACTATGTTCGACTCTGCCAAGTCTGACCTCCGTAGGATCGGTACAGTGAGCGAAACTGTTTCCTTTACGACACGCAGCCGATTCCGTTGACGCCCACCGTAACCTCGTCCCCATCAATCACCACCGGCGTAAGCCGGACACCGTCGGTATGCGGCAAAATCTCGGGCCAGCGGTCAGGGTTGAGCGATAGATTGACCTCTTCGTACGCCTTACCTTCTTTGTCCAGTTCAGCCTTCACGATATCCGTGTAGCCGCATCCAATCGTAGAATAAACGAGCACCTTATCTGACAATTTCCCTCTCCTTACACATCAGTTAATATGCATTGGGAAGCATGATAGTCCCTTTGGACTGCCCAATGCAAAATTAGTTTCCGCAAGACAGGATCACCTCTCGCCGTCCATCAACATCCTTCGTAGGATCTTGCCCGAAGGGTTTTTCGGTATCGCATCAATGAACTCGACCTCGCGAATATGCTTGAATGTGGCGACCCTGGAGGCGACGAAACTCATGATTTCCTCGTCCGAAACCTCGACGTCTCTCCTCGCCACTACGAATGCCTTTGGCACTTCTCCGGACTCAACATCTGGCTTGGGAACCACTGCTGCATCCGCAATCGCCGGATGCTCCAGCAGCAGGCCTTCCAGTTCAGCAGGCGGCACCTGGAATCCCTTGTACTTGATCAACTCCTTCTTGCGGTCAAGTATCCAGACGCAGCCATCCTCGTTCATTTTCACGATGTCGCCTGTGTGAAGCCAGCCGTTCTCGTCAATCGTTTCCCGCGTCGCCTCTTCGTTATTGTAATAGCCCTTCATCACCTGCGGGCCGCGCACGAGCAACTCTCCTACCTCGCCAAAGGGAATGTCTCTCGTTCCCGTTTCGAGGTCAACGACCCGTTCCTCAGTATCGGCGATGGGAGGGCCGACCGAACCCGGTGTCATCTTCTGCTGCTCGATATAGTCCACGTTCGATACTGGGGAAAGTTCGGTCATACCGTAAGCCTGAAACACCGGGAAACCGACTACGTCCTGCATGCGCATCTGGAGTTCTTCAGACGCTGGCGCCGCTGCCAGGCACGCAGCCTTCATGGACGAAAAGTCATGCCCCTCCAGGTCCGTAAGCAGAGAGAGACCGATTCCAACCGGAGGCACGGTGTAGAGGTGCGTAACCTTGTGAATAGACAGCAGCTGCAGCATTTCTCCCATGTCAAAGCGGCCCATCATCACCTGAGTGCCACCGGTGGCTATCACGGCGTTCATCAGCACCTGCATGCCATAGATGTGAAACAGAGGAAGATGAACGAGCAGCACATCGTACTCAGTCTGCTGCAACGCCTCACCGGGTCGCTCGATGAACTGCCGAAGGTTCGCAGTCATATTGTAGTGCGTGAGCATGACGCCCTTCGACAGCCCTGTCGTGCCGCTTGAATACGGCAACGCCGCCAGGTCCTTCTCGGCGTCAATTTCCACTGGCGGCGGAGTCGCCGGGGACCGCTCAATCAGCCCCCAAAAGGAGTCGGATTCACGCGATGAAGGTTCAATCACGATCATCCGCTTCAGTGCGGGGGCGCCGTCCCGAGCCGCTTCCGCCATCGGCAGGAGAGAGTGATGTGCCACCAGAATCTCAGCGCCGCTATTATCCACCTGGTGAGCAATCTCGCGCTCCCGGTAGCCCGAGTTGATCGTTGTGACCACGCCTCCGGCCTTGATTATTCCGAAGAACGCCACTTCAAACTCCACGCAATTGGGCGCGAGCAGGCCAACGCTGTCACCCTTCACAACTCCCAACTTCGCCAGTGCGGCAGCGAACCTGTTACTGTACATTTCCAGCTGCTGGTACGTGTACACATACTCGCCATCTATGATCGCGGCTTTCTGTGGGAGGCGGCGAGAGGTGTCGGACAAAATGTGCTGTAGCGGATATGTGGGGTAGGGTGCCAACGACGGGCGGACTGTTCCATCACTCACCATTCACGGTCTCCTTTCGTCATCTGCATAATAGCCTGAATCAGAAGCAGGCACTCGCGCTCTTCAACGGGTGCGCCTTAACTCAGAAATATCGTAATCCCTGCGTGAGGGAAGTTCAATTCGATGCTCGCTCTCCGTTCCCGTTGCAGAGTGCTCACATATTCCACATGCTCGGGGTGATGAGTCGGCAGCTTGTGTGGGCATGCCTCCCTGCGTTCCTCCTGTGGGCACAAGTGCAGGTCCGCCTGATGGTCCCAGAATCCGACCAGCCTCATCGGATAAAAGAGCGTCTCAGCCACGCTACGCAGGTCGGCGAGGATTTCCGTCGCTCGCGCGTCGCCTTCTACCTCGATTGAAACCGTTACCTTCTCAATTGCCATCGGTTCCTGACTGGATGGGACTACAATGTGTCCGCAGTGCCCGCGATCAGCGTGCTCGCTGCAGCAAACATGCCTCCCGGCCCATGCGCAATGCCAACTTCGGCGCCGCTCACTTGGCGCTCTCCGCACTCACCTCTCAACTGACGAGTCAGTTCGATCAGCGTGAACATGCCATACATGCCCGAATGAGTGTAGGAAAGGCCTCCGCCGTTGGTGTTCATCGGAAAGTCGCCGCCCGGTCCCGTGCGTTGCTCTGCCATAAACGGCCCGCTTTCTCCCGGATTCACAAAGCCAAGATCTTCCAGTGCAAGCATCGGAGTAAAAGCGAACGCGTCGTAGAGTTCAGTCACATCAATCTCGGAATGCGACACTCCTGCCATGCCAAATGCGGCCTTGCCGGACATCTTTGCCGCTTGTGATGTGGTCATATCTGCCATCATGCTGACCATGTTGTGCTCCGTCGCCTCGCCCGTGCCAAGGATATATACTGGCGGCTTCCGAAGGGCTCGTGCCCTCTCCGCATTGGTAAGCACGATAGCTCCGCCGGCGTCCGTCACCAGGCAGCACATAAACAGGCTGTATGGCCAGCAGATTGGCCGCGAGTTCATAACATCATCGACGGTGATTGGTTCTTTCATCATCGCCATTGGATGCATCGCCGCCCACTTGCGATTGGATACCGCCACCTCCGCCATTTGCTCCCTGGTAGTCCCATACTCGTACATATGCCTTGTCGCAGGCAGTGAAAAAAGCGTTGTCGGCCCAAATGTGCCGTAAGGCACCTCGAACTGCCCCTGCGGCGAATCCGGTGCGATTCCAACGCTTCCCATGCCAACGCGCGACCTGCCGCTCTCCCCGTGTGTTATGAGTGCTACATCGATGATGCCCGCACTGATAGCAAGCATGGCGTGTTCCACATGCATTATGAACGAGCATCCGCCGACATTTGTGCCGTCGCTGTATCGAGGCACGATGCCGAGGTACTCGCCGAGCTGCACGCTGGTGACGCCGGCGGTGAATAGGCCGTCAACGTCCGCGATGGTGAGTCCGGCGTCGTTCAGCGCATTGCGGGCCGCCTCAGCGTGCAGCGTAAGCGCGGACTTGTCCGGCAGCACGCCAATCTCGTCGGACTCGCTTGCGCCAACAATCACCACCTTGCCCCTGAGCTTTCTCACGTCACTTGCCATGTTCTACCTGCCTGGCGCGTCGTCGCCAGTGAGGGGACGGAAGCGCGGCAGCGTGATGTCCGTGGCAACGTCGTCGAACACTATCTCCACGGGCATCTCGCACCTCACCAACTCAGGGTCGGGTTCCACACCAACCAGGTTCGTCATCATCCTCGGTCCCTCTTCCAGTTCGACAACCGCGATGACATAGGGTGCTAGGAAGCCGGGAGCGGCTCGATGGTTGATAACGAAGGAATACAGACGACCCTTGCCACTCGCCTCTTCCCACCCTACATTCGCCGAAAGGCATTTAGGGCAGAAAGGGCGCGGGTAGTAATATGCTTGCTCGCAGTCGCCGCACCGCTGTATGAGGAGCTTGTGCTCCCTAAGTGCGTCAAAGAACGGCTTGCTCTCAGGCGTGGGCTGCGGCATCGGCGCGCGCTCGGCTGTCAAGGGCTGCCTCCCAATAGATTGGTGCTTTCTGAGCAAAGAGTTTATGCGCCAGAATGCCCAGCGTCAAATGTAGGGACGCTCCACTTACGCTGGCGCATACGGACGTGCGATAATGCTCCAAGAATCACGCTTGAATGAGAGGCTAGTAATGAAGCTCAATGAATTCATCGAAGAATGCATGGAGGACTACCGCAGGCGCGTTTACGCAGCCGCGATGCCGCTGTCGGAAGAGGAGATGCACTGGAGGCCGGATGCCGAGTCGAATTCCATTGCATTTCTCATCTGGCACACTGCTCGTGTTGAGGATAGGCTCATAAACGTCTTCGCAAGGGGCGCCGATGAAGTCTGGACGCGGGACGGCTGGGGCGCGAAGACAGGCATTCCAGAAGGCGACCACGGCGTCAACTACACGCTCGAACAAGTGGCGGCGCTCCCTCCCATCACAAAGGAACAGTTGAAGGAATACTTCGACGCCATCCGCGAGGAGACTTTGCCCTATCTGAGAAGCCTCAACGACGACGATTTCGATGCTATACCCGAGGATCGTACTCCTTTCCCTGAGTTCCCTGCCTCTGTCCGCTACTTCAGTGGGCGTAGTGTTGGCGGCATCTTCAGGCAACTCATAGGCGAAGAGGACCAGCACCTTGGACAGGTCTCGTTCATTCGCGGCTTGAAGCGCGGCTTCGGCAAGTAGGGGAACGTCTTGGGCCGGCGTCCACCGAAACAGCGTCGAGGCGGACCAATGAAAGTCGGGGATTCGTCCGGCTCCACGCAATCCGAGAGTTCTCAGCGTATGCTCATGGCAGTGCTGAAGCGGGTGTCCAGGTCCTTTTACCTATCGGTTCGTGTTCTACCCTTTGGAATGCGAGAGCCTGCCGCGCTTGCTTACCTGCTCGCCCGCGCTGCCGATACCATTGCGGACACCGAGTCGATACCGTCCGCCCATCGTCTGGCGCATCTGTGCGAATTCAGACGGATATTGGCTGGGAACAAAGAACTTGGGGCTGCATCCGCACTGTCAGCCGCGCTTACGGAACTTCACCCTATTGGCGCCGAACGCACCCTTCTGGGGATGCTACCCACCGTTCTTGTCCTGCTGAGGAGCCTTGAAGAATCCGATGAAGAGTCTGTCCGCTCAGTAGTAATGACGCTCACGGGCGGCATGCTCTTCGACCTTGAAACTTTCCCAAGCGACAGTTCAGATGGCGTAATGGCACTGGAATCTGCTGACCTCCTGGATGAATACTGCTACTTAATCGCCGGTTGTGTAGGTGAGTTCTGGACTGACATTTCCATTGCTCACACGCCATCCCTCTCGCACTGGGACGCGGACGAAATGCGAGCCCTCGGCGTGCGCTTCGGCATGGCACTCCAAATGACGAACATCCTGCGGGACCTGCCCAAGGACCTTCAGATGGGTCGTTGTTACCTTCCAATAAGCGAACTTGAAGGTAAATCCCTGGCACTGGGCGATCTGGTGGCTGCAAACAACTCTGAAAGGGCGAGACCAGTCCGCGCATGGGCCATACGCAGAACGCTCGTACACTACATGGCGGCAGAAAACTACATCCTTGCGATACCCCGCCGCAACCTGCGCCTTCGACTGGCTGCATTGTGGCCCGTTCTCATCGGTCTTGAGACTCTCACCAAGCTTGCGCGAAACGAAAAGTGGCTTGACCCCTCCGTCCCAACGAAGATACCGCGTTGGCGGGTTTATGGCATAATTGCGCTGTCGCTGCTATGCGGTCGCTCGAATTCACTAACAGGACTTTGGATAAGGCGAATTCGGCGACGCATCGAACAGTCACTTTGAATCGAAGGGCCTTTGCAGCCGTGTCAAGAGTCGTCTTAAAGAATAACTCAATGAGGTGAAACAAATTATGGCTAGTGAATTCAACCGCAAGATTACACTCAAATCGCGACCTGACGGCTATCCGAAACTCCCAGACTTCGAGCTGATCGAAGAGCCGATCCCTCAGCCCCGCGAGGGCGAGGTACTGATCCAGTCTATCTGGCTCTCCCTGGACCCCTATATGCGTGGGAGGATGCGCGATGCCGCCTCGTATGCGCCATCCGTGCAGCTCGGCGATGTGATGGTGGGAGGAGCGGTTGGACGCATCATAGAATCGCGCACCCCAGCGTACCAAATAGGCGAAGTCGTGGAAGGCAGGCTTGGCTGGCAGCAGTACGCGGTTTCGGACGGACGCGATCTCCGCCGCGTTGACCCCGCTCTTGGTCCCCTCTCCACATCGCTTGGCATCCTCGGTATGCCGGGAATGACTGCCTACTTTGGCTTTCTTGACGTGTGTCAGCCGAAGCCGGGAGAAACGGTTGTTGTATCTGCGGCGTCCGGCGCGGTAGGGCAGGTCGTCGGCCAGATTGCGAAAATCATGGGCTGCTACGTTGTGGGTACCGCGGGCACGAAGGACAAGATAGACTACATCGTTGACGAACTAGGCTTCGATGTCGGCATAAACTACAAGGAAGATAATGTCGCTGAGGCGCTGGCGTCCGCCTGTCCGCTCGGAATCGACATCTACTTCGACAATGTCGGCGGACCCGTGACCGATGCTGTTATGGAGAACCTCGCGGATTTCGCGCGCATTTCGGTCTGCGGTCAGATTTCTCAGTACAACCTTGCCGAGCCTGAAATGGGACCTCGCAACACTCGAAACCTCACGACCCATCAGGCGCGAATGGAGGGGTTCCTCGTATTTCAATTTGCCAACCGCCACGAGGAAGGCAGGCAGAGGATCGCCCGCTGGATCAAAGAGGGCATAATGAAATATAAAGAGGATGTAGTCGAAGGAATTGAGAACGCCCCCGCCGCGTTCATCGGCATGATGCATGGCGAGAACTTCGGCAAACTGTTGATTAAGGTCTCCGACGAATAGCCGCAGCGTTAGAGGACGTATCCTGTGGTAAACTCCACCGAGCGAGCAACGACCACGACGAAAAGGAAAATCTCATGCGAACGATTGACGCAATTTCCCAGATTCTGAAGAAAGAAGGAATCGAATACCTCAGCGCATTCCCCACTACGGCGGTAATCGAGGCGGCTGCCGACGCGGGCATTCGGCCCATCATCTGCCGGCAGGAGCGTGTTGGCGTTGGCATCGGCGACGGCTACGCCCGCGTCACCAACGGCAGGCCTCCCGGCGTCTTTGCCATGCAGTACGGTCCAGGCGCTGAGAATGCCTATGCCGGTGTCGCGACGGCATTCTCGGACGCCGTGCCAATGCTGCTGCTGCCTCTCGGTCATCCGAGGGAGCGCGACGGCATCTTCCCGCACTACAGCTCTCTTCGCAGCTACGAATCCGTCACAAAGCAGATCGAGCAGATCAGCGTCCCCGAGCGCGTGGTCGATACGATGCGCCGCGCCTTCGCCGCGCTCAAGCGTGGCAGGCCCGGGCCGGTGATGGTCGAAATCCCCGCCGATGTCGCCACAGCCGAAGTTTCCGACAACATTGTGGACGCATACACTTCGGTCAAGCCTGCCGCAGCCGCGGGAAACCCCGCGGACGTTCAGGCGGCAGCCGAAGCGCTGATGAACGCAGACAATCCGGTTATCCATGCAGGGCAGGGCGTAATGTACGCCGGTGCCACGGAGGAACTGATCGAATTCGCCGAGCTGACACAGATCCCGGTAATGACAACTATGGCGGGTAAGAGCGCTTTTCCTGAGAGGCATGCCCTAGCTTTGGGCAGCGGTTCTGGCGTAATGAGTCGGCCTTGTTACCACTTCGTGAACAAGGCAGACGTCGTTTTCGGTATTGGCACCAGTTTCACCCAACACGGCATGACAATGAACGTGCCAGCCGGAAAGACGCTCATTCATGCCACGAATGACCCAGTTGATATTGACAAGAGCTACACAATAGACCACCCGATAGTCGGCGATGCCAAGCTGGTGCTGCGCCAGTTCATCGACGCCTGTAAAGACATTCTCGGCGGCAGTTCGCGCACGGACGGCTCGGTCGCCGAAGAGATAGCTTCTATCCGCCAGGAATGGCTGGACGAGTGGATGCCCACGCTCACATCAAACCAGAAGCCGATCACACCGTATCGAGTCATCTGGGAATTCATGCAGCACGTCGATCCTGATAACGCAATCGTAACTCACGATTCTGGCAGCCCCCGCGACCAGATAATGCCCTTCTATCGGGCTGGTGGTCCCAGGACGTACCTCGGATGGGGCAAGTCCCACGGGCTGGGAACAGGCTTGGGCCTCAACATCGGCGCAAAGCTCGCGGCGCCAGACAAGTTCGTCGTGAACTTCATGGGCGACGCAGCCTTCGGCATGACCGGCCTCGACTTCGAGACGGCTGTCCGCAGCAATATTCCGATTCTCACCGTAGTTTTCAACAACTCGACCATGGCGATTGAAACGGACGCCATGACTTTGTCGCATAACCTATACGGCACTCGTGACTTGGGTGGCCACTACGCGAACCTCGGTCGGGACATGGGCGGCTGGGCGGAGCGAGTTGAAGACCCCGAGGATGTTGCGCCCGCGATTCTGCGCGCCAAGGCCGCAACCGAAAGCGGCGAAACTGCCTTACTGGAGTTCATCACTAACGAAGAGCGCGCCTTCTCGCACAGGCGACCATTCTAGCCCCGGCGTGAGATACTATGTCATCGTAGTTCGACCGGAGGACGGCAGTCTTCTAGCTCTGCCGTCTTCCGAAGGCTGGACAGTCCCCTCCTTTGCGCCCGACATAACCGACGCGCGAATCGTCGAGCACATCAACGACGAAATGCGCCGTCAGCTCGGTTTCGAGATCTGGACGCTAAAATGCTTGGCGAGAATCGAGATTGACAACGAGCCGAGCCGGGTATTCGTCGCCGTTGCCCGTAACGACGGTGTGTCGGCACCGGCAGCAGGTCGCTGGCTGAAGCAACTCGAAACTTACAAAGCAGACTTCGCCGACTCAGACATCGGCCAGGTTGTGGAGAACTGGTTGGCGGAGCGTGACAATCCTTCTCCGCTGAGTGCTCCTTGGGAATCCATAGGCTGGCATGACGATGCCTGTGACTGGACTCGCTCGCAGCTTGACCCCGCTGAAATTTCGCCTATATTTCCAATAACTCAGCAGCGGGCGTGGGGCCTGTCCTGCACAATGAAAGTCGTTGCTGATGCGGGAGACGTGTACTTTAAGGCAACCCCGCCGTTCATGTCTCACGAAGTCCGCGTGATGCAAGCCGTCGCCGCAGCCTGTCCAGAACTGTTGCCGTCCCCGATTGCGGTCGATAGCGATCGGGGCTGGTTACTAATGCCTGACTACGGCGGCGAGATGCTTCACGAATGCCCGGACATCACGCGCTGGGAGGAAGCACTGCGCCTGTTCTCCCGGGCCCAGGTCGAGCAGTCGGAAAACATCCGCTACTGGCTATCGGCGAATATTCCTGACAGGCGGCTGGGACGAATGGTAGAGATGATAGACCCCCTCATTGCTTCGTGTGGCAGGATGCTGACGGGCGGAGACACCGGCCTAACCGACGCCGAAGTCGAGCATCTGCGCTCGCTCTCCTTGCCCATGAAGCTGATGTGCGCCCGACTCGCCCAATTCGCGGTGCCGCACACGCTCGTACACGGCGACCTAGGAGGCAATATCCTGATTCGAGATGACGGATACACGTTCTTCGACTGGACCGACGCCTGCGTATCGCATCCATTCTTCGAGATGGCGACAATCTCAGGCGCATACTTCGACGAGAGCGTGCTGAAGGACAACCCGGACGCTGACGACCGTCTGCGGGACGCCTATCTGGAACCCTGGACAAAATACGAACCGATGGACCGGCTGATTGAGGAGTTCGATGCGGCGCGACCACTTGGCGCGCTGCATCAGGCGATGACCTACATGTGGATACTGACGAACATTCCGCCGGATG
Organism: Dehalococcoidia bacterium; assembly: GCA_965203955.1. Taxonomy (GTDB): domain Bacteria; phylum Chloroflexota; class Dehalococcoidia; order Lucifugimonadales; family JADFKI01; genus Bin90. The sequence goes on from OZ241923.1 coordinate 2,967,073, forward strand.
CCAGGCCGGAACTTGAAGGAGGGCTGCTGCACTGGGTCCGTTACCTGCTCAGGCTTTGTGGGCGCTCGATAACGTAGTTAAGCACAGAACGCAAGGGATGCCGAGATTACGGAGTCACCATTTCGCGCCTGTCAGATACTACCTGTCCATCCTTCACGACCATCATCAGATTCCGGATATTATTGATGTCGTCCAGCGGGTTGTCGGCCACCACTATGAGGTCTGCCAGCTTGCCCGCCTCGATAGTGCCGAGTTGATCGCCGACGCCGCAAAGCTCCGCGGCATTCTTCGTAGCGGCCTGAATCGCCTGCCACGGCGTCGCTCCGCCCCGCACCCACAGCCCCATCTCAAGTATAGCTGCCTCGCTTAACGGTCTGATGTCCGAGCCTAGCGCCATCCTGATCCCAGCGTCCAGCGAGCGCTTGAACCACTTCGCATGTTCGTCGCTCGCCTCGTTCGCTCGCGTCTGCAGATCAGGCGCTATCTGCCGCCGCTCCACCCACTCGCGCTCCCAGTCATTAGCTGCCTGCTCTTGTGTGAGATGCGAGATTGCCAGCGTGGGCACATACCAGGTATGGCTGCTCTGGAACAAGTCCAGGCACTCCTCGTCCTGGATATACCCGTGTTCAACCGTGTGCGCCCCCAGCCGAATTGCCGACTTGACCGCATCCGGATTGGTCGCGTGCGCCATGACCTTGAATTCGCGCTGATGACAGAGCGCGAAAGCCGCCTCAATCTCGTCCTCAAGCAGAAACGAGTGCTTGTGCAGGTCCCACGGCGGCCCCATAATGCCGCCCGACAGGTTCATCTTGATATGATCGACGCCGCTCTTGATGCCTTCGCGGATTGCCTGCACAAAGCCATACGGACCGTCGCACTCTCGCACCTGTCCCGAAGTCAGGAAATGCCCGCCCGTTGTGGTCAGAAAGTAGCCACTTGCGAACACGCGCGGCCCAATCAACTCCCCGCTGTCGAAGACGCGCTTCCACGCAACATCCATATAGTTCGCCGCGCCCCCGCAGCGCACGCTGGTTACTCCGCCTTCCGTGAGCGCCCGAGACAGTTGCGCACCGAAATCCGCCGTCTGCTGCGCTATCGAGGTTCCGGGCGGAGACGGATATTCGGGATGCACATGAACATCCCACAGACCGGGAATCACGAATGAGCCATCAAGCTCGATTACCCGTGTACCCCGCGTGTCCGGCGACCCACTCCCGTCCAGCACTTCAGCGATGCGGCCATCTTCGATTACTACGCTGGCGTCACTGATCGCTGTTGGCGATAGGCCGTCGATTACGCTGCCCCCTGTAAGCACAAGGCGCGAGCCGCTAGTCAACGTACCAGCTCCCGTCGAAGATGCGGTCGAACGCGAAGCCCCAGGGAGGTCGAAGGAATCCCAGCGCGCGTACATCCTGGAGCCAGAAGCCATACGGTGAACTACGGGAATACGCCCCTCCGCCAACAACCTTGCTTATCCGCTGCAACACTGAGTCCGACAGTTCCGCAACCGCCTCCTTGCATAGCAGGCCGCTGCGAGTTGCCGCTCCATTCCCACACTCCACATCCCGAAGCACACCCTCGTATGCCTGCTGGATCAGCCACGCCTCCATCTCGACACGCGACCACTCCACCTGTTCGAAAGGACGCATCGAGTTCTTCTTGGACTGTATCTGCTGCCGCGCGGTTTCTACTGCCGACTCCACTACTCCCACGATTACAGAGGTGAACAGGTGCCCTGCAGGCCGCCCGGCGACTTCCCGTGCCCTCTGCCGCTCCCTATTGTCCGGCCACGCTGCCCTAGTCGCGGGCATGCCGTCAAAGTCCATGGCGTGGCTCTGCGTGGCGGTCATGCCGTGACCGTCCCACGCGCGAGTGAGGGTGGCCCCCGCCGAGCCGTCCCACGGCACGCCCCGCATGTCCAGGTAGAAAACGTCGGGTGCGGACTCGCCTACAGGAACAGCCTGTGTAATCATGAATGACGTAATGCCGGAACCGCTGCCGAAGTGCTTTTGCCCGCTTATCAGGTACGTGCCATTTGATGGATGCGGCTTTGCAACCGCCCTGCTCCTTGATGGATCGCCGCCGCTGCCCGGCTCCGAAATGATGGTGCCCCACCAGCATCCTTCGCGCGCCGTCTCGAAGACTGTCCTGCGCTGCTCCTTCCACGCATTGGTGTACGGCGAAGGCGCATCCTCCACCTCGAGCCAACCGCCTATCACGGCGGGGTGCATTGACGCAACCAGGGAAACGCTTGGATCGCCCTTCGCCAGTATGCGGAGCATCTCGCACAGAGGCCGCGTGAATTCTCTGACGCCGCCGTTGATTCCGCCCATGTCTGGCGGCACACCGGTCAGATGAAACCCGGCGTCTTTCAGCGCATCGAAGTCCGCTCTCTCCAGTGCCCGCCGTTGCTGTCTCCCGGCGCGCTCACTTGCGAACCGCTCAGACAGTTCCGACACATTTGCGACGACCTCTTCCATTTGCTTGGCAGTTGCCTGCATGCTGAATCCTCGATTGCTGGAAAATGACGGCGTTCTTAATGAACGGTCAATCTACCAGAGTTCGCTCCATGTGCGCCGTCGGGAAGATGGCAAGCACACGCGCCGGCGCCCCCGACCTGTTAACGAACCCGTGACGTATTCCTGGGGGCGCGAGCACAGTCTGCCCCTCCCGAACCGTTATCACTTCGTCGCCAAGTATGGCGTCCATCTCGCCTTCCAGCATAACCATTGCTTCTTCGGTTGGATGGATATGCGTTGGAACCACGCCGTCCACGCCCACAACAACATCGCCGACACTTGTTGACTCGGAGCCCTTTTCTCCGTCCACAAGCGCCCACCGGTCCACTCCCGGCGACAATTCTACCTTCTCGTAGTCGTCCCTGCTGAGAACTGGCATAATTTCTCCTTGGAAACGGCTGTCCGCGCCGTCGCTCGCACGCGCCCCGATGTTATTATATTTCGTTGGGCGCTTCGCTGAGATTTGAGCCGTCTAAAAGACGTGGTCTGGCAAAAATTGGAGCGGGAGACGGGATTCGAACCCGCGACATTCTGCTTGGGAAGCAGATGCTCTACCCCTGAGCTACTCCCGCATACGCTGCGATTTTAGCAGGCAAGACGCTCTTGTGTCTATCATGACAGTGGCTTGACATGGGAGTAAGTTGGACGCACACTTTTACAGGCCGTTAGCCTGAAATAAGCACTTTTGGAGGACAAACTATGCCACTGACACCGGCGATTCTTGAAATGGGAATGGGCATCGACCTGCACGGGCAAAACTACACTGAGGCAGCCAAGCGCGCCACCTGGAACGCCGTGCATCAGAGCAGCCTTATGTTCCTCGGACTTCTGGGACCGGATACTTCCAGGGAAATGATCGTCGAAGTAACCATTGGCATCCCAAACCCCGACGCTGTGGAGCACGAAGAAGTTCTCAGTGTGCTGCCTCACGGCAAGGGTGTGCTGAACGTGGTGCAGGGTGGTCTGGAGATAGAGGGTAGGGAAGGCTCCGGCGACGTGACCATAATGGCGAACGCCGCGGTCATAGTCAAAGTTGATGTCGATTAGGACTGGTCAAGCGCGCATTTCAAAGGCGTCGCCGGCTGTCCCGACTCAAATGCCTGAACGATCGCTCGTATGTCGTCTGGTATCCTTCTTGGCACGCCCGTGTCTGCGTCGAAGTTGGCATAGATCATCTCAGCCCGGTTGCAGACCGTATCCGCGCCATCGACATACATCTCGGTGCTGAAGGTGATACTACTGTTGCCGAGATGCGATACGCGAGTATAGATGTCGAGCAGGTCGTCAACCCGTGCTGGCGCGAGATATTCGATTGTCGCCTTCACCGTCGCCAGATCAAAGCGCTTTCGTATTTCTTCTCCGTAGTGAGGCATGCCGAGATTGCGAAAATACTCCGACTGCGCGACCTCGATGTAGTTCATATACTGTGCGTTGAACACGATGCCCTGCGCGTCGCATTCTCCCCAACGCACACGCAACTTGAAGCTGAACCTGAACTCTTCCTTTGACACTCTGCGGATCGCCTTTGCAAGTATGGCCGGTTTCGCTTTTTCTATTCCATTGCGTTCCTCTGAATGATATACTCTCGCATTATGGACAAGCAATTTGACGCCATTTGCTCCGTGATCCACCCCGACAACTTGGAAGTCGAGGTCGCGTCCGGCAGTATGACGCGTCTGGCAGGTGTTTCAAAGGCGCTTGCTGGTACCGAAGGAATCCATCTGGCAATAGCAACCATCCCGCCCGGGTGCGCCTCCAGCCCGCATTACCATGTGAATTGCGAGTCCGCCATCTACGTGATGAGCGGGAAGGGCAGGTTCCTCACGGGCAAGCACCTTGAGAACACCCTGGAAATAGAAAAGGGCGACTTCATCTACGTTCCACCCGACTCGGTTCACCAGCCGGTCAACGACAGCCTGTCAGAAGCGATGGAACTGATAGTCGCTCGCAACGCGCCTGTCGAAATTGTCGTAGAGTTCGATCCGACAAGCGGCAGTCCTGTCGAGTAACTCACACTTGGTTACTCAATCCTGTGGGCCATTAGCTCAGACGGTTAGAGCGCAGTCCTGATAAGACTGAGGTCCGTGGTTCGAGTCCACGATGGCCCACCAGCACCCCTTCTGCCTGACGGCGACAGATCAAGTCAGCTATGCCGCGCTAAATCTGCCCACGCTCCGGCTGATTGGTACGGAGCGCTGGCTAACTCCACAGCCCAAGTGATTCTTGAGCCACTCCGTCATCACTTGCTGTGCAGACAGGAGAAACATCCGACCTCACTCTTGTTGCTGTGCTATCATGTTCGAGGACGTTTGCCCGACAATGCCAATTCGCTGAACTATGTCACAGTACAGCTTTCACAGGAGAGGTTTAGGCTGCATGAGCTTCTTGCCGGATTTCAGAAATAAGTGCGACATCAACCTCCGATCCATTACCGTTCTATCCCTTGCATTCCTTTCCGTCATCGCCATTGCCGCCTGCGGTGGACGCGGCAACACTTCAGAAGAAGCCGAGACTCCGACCGCCTCATCCGCGCAGACCCAGACGGGTCCCCGTGACGTCCCGGTTTCGGGTAGTCTGGTCTTTCCCAACACCGCGTCTCTGTCATTCGATTCCCCCGGAATAGTCGGCGATGTTCTGGTCAACGAGGGAGATGTGGTCCAGAGCGGTCAACCGCTCGCGTCTCTCGATAATCAGAGTATCTCGCGGCTCACAACCGCCGTTGCTGGCGCGCAATTAGCCGTAACATCTGCCGAGAGCAATCTCGATGCCCTTCGTCTGGAACCCAACATTCAGGTTGCCAATGCGGAATTGGAAGTCGCAAGCGCCGAGGTGGCATTGGACGAAGCTCAGGCCGCTCTCGAACACCTTCGTCAGCGGCCGGGCTTGAACGTTGCCGCTTCTCAGTTTGCGGTCGCCCACGCTGAAATCGCACTTGATGATGCCAGGGAACGGCTTAACGACTTGATTGAACCGCAGCAGATCGCTGTGTCGGGTGCGGAAGCGAGAGTAGCGGTCGCCAAGGTAGAGCTGGACGCTGCACAGGAAGCCTACGACGACATAAAGGATGGTAGTTTCCCCGAGGAAGTTCTACGTGACACTCGAAACGGCGTCTCATTCGCCGAGGCCTCACTTGAGGGAGCGAAGAGAGGCAGGACGGACGCAAATGCCGCTGCTCAGAACGCACTGAAGCAGGCTGAAGATGCGGAATATCTGATTGACGAGCAGTACAACGCTCTCTTCAAGTTCTGGTTCGGCACCGAGTTGACCGACGAGGAACTCGAAATGACCGCAGACGAGGTCCTCGAATCGTGGGAAATTGATCTTGATGCCACTTTCGAGCGCCTCAATCCGATATACGCCGGCATTGAGCCGACTCCCGACGATCCCACGACCCGTTGGAACGAGCTTACAATCTGGGCCTGGCTGAATCTGAGTGTCCAATTTCCCGCGATAGTGCCAACCTGCACCGACGAAGACGCCATTGCCAGAAGTCAGCGCTGCATCACCCGCGAGCTCCAGAATGCCTATGATGCCTACGACAATGCGCAGGACATCCTGGAGGCAGCCCGCAACAACGCCGCCAGCACCGCCGAACAGACCGAGAATGCGGTGGCAGCTGCCGAAGCCGCGCTTTCGGATGCTCAGGACGCCCTCGAAGAAATCGAGGATGGTCCTGACGCCAGCCTGATTGAGAGTGCCGAGAAGCGGCTTCAACTCGCCCGTGCGTCCCTGCAGGAAGCGGAAGACGATCTCGCAGAGCTGACAGTGGACATCGACCCGCTCAATGTCGCGTTGGCGCGCGCCGCGGTCGCGCAAGCGCAATTTGCCTTTGAAGAGGCAAACGACGGACTGGACCGTGCCAGAGACGACAATCTCGCGATCGAACAGGCCGGGAGGGGTCTTGAACTCGCGTCCGCCGCGCTGATTGCCGCTGAGACTAGGCTGAACTCGGTACACAGGCTCGTGAGCGACCAGATAACAGCCGCGGAGTCTGAACTCGGCCTTGCAAAGTCAACGCTTGAAGAGGCACAGGAAGCGCTCGACGGAGCAGTATTAACGTCTCCCTTGGACGGAATCGTCGCGCTGGTCAACATTGAGGCTGACGATCCGGTTGGAGACGAATTCACCGCTATCAGCGTCGTAGCGACTGATGTGGTCGAGATACAAGGTGTGATCGACGCTGCCGGCAGACCCTTCGTTAGCGAAGGCGCGAGCGCAGTTGTGAACATCGATAGCATTGGCGACACGGCTCTCGGAGGCAGTGTGAACTTCATCGGCAGCGAGGCGCGCACCGAGCGCGGCGTAGTCTCTTATGCTGTGCGAATACGCGTGGTAGTGCCAGAAGGAATTAACGTGCCCGTTTCGCTGAGCGCAGCTTCCGCCGTGATCAAGGGCGGTGGTACGGCTTTGCTCAATACCCGGGAGGGTGAGGGAGACAACGGTATGGCGCCTGCCATTGCCCTGAATAGGCATCCATTGTCCAACCGGCAAGCTCAGGTCTAGCGCGGCATTGCGCCGCGGCGCTGATCCGACTCCCGCATAGACTACCAGATGCAGAATCCACTTTCACGCCTGTTTCGCCAGGAAGCACCACCCATTGACCGGCTGACAAGCCCAGTTCAGCGTTTCACGCATCTGGAAGCTGCAGGCGGCATTGTTCTGATGATTGCAACGGTGATCGCCATCTCCTTGGCGAACTCGCCATTCGACTACATTATCGAAACCGTTACGGAGTCGCACTTTCTCGTTGGCATCCCGGAAGTAATCATCGACAAGCCCCTTCACTTCTGGATTAACGATGCGCTCATGGCGGTGTTTTTCTTCGTCGTCGGCCTTGAAATTAAGCGCTCCCTTTTCCTCGGAGAACTAGCGTCCTTACGACAGGCCGCACTGCCTATATTTGCCGCCGCCGGCGGTATGATCGTGCCGGCGGCAGTCTATCTGCTGCTCAACAATCAAGGAGAGGCTACGAGGGGATGGGGAATCCCCATGTCCACGGACATCGCTTTTTCACTTGGTGTCCTCGCTCTGCTCGGCAGTCGTGTGCCGCTGTCCCTCAAGGCGTTTCTAACCGCATTCGCGATTGTGGACGACATCGGGGCGATTGTCGTTATTGCCGTCTTCTTCACCGAAACCATCAGTTGGTATCACCTGGGCGTCGCAGCGTCGATGCTTGGCATGCTCGTCGTCTTCAACCTGCTCGGCGTTCGCAATATTCTGGTCTATGTCCTTGTGAGCATAGTCATCTGGGTCTCTTTCTTCGAGTCGGGCATCCACCCGACCATCTCGGGGGTGCTCATTGCACTGACGATACCGCTCCGCGTGCGCATCGAGCCCGGACAATTCGTGACTCGCGCACGGTCGCTCGTCGATATTTTCGAGAGGGAAGGGAATGGTGAAAGGCGTGGAGCCTTCGCGCTTACGACTGAAATCCAGCGCGGCGCGCTCGAAGAGATGGAGGCGCTTTCCAGGCAGGTGGAATCACCGCTGCAACGGCTGGAACACGCACTGCATCCATGGGTCGCCTTCGTCATTGTGCCCGTTTTCGCGCTGTCGAACGCCCATATTCACCTACCGTCGGGATTCGACGTGATTCTAGCTTCCCCTGTAGCATGGGGAATTATTCTCGGCCTCGCGGTTGGCAAGCCCATTGGCATAGTCCTCTTTGCCTGGATTGCGGTCAGGATTGGCGTTGCCACGCTGCCGAGAGGCGTCGGATGGCTTCATATTTCAGGCGCTGCCCTACTTGGTGGCATTGGTTTCACCATGGCTATATTCGTAACCGGGCTTGCATTCATGGATGCTTCCTTGATACTGCAAGCAAAGATCGCGATTCTGGTCGCGTCACTGGTGACGGGAGTTCTCGGATTCCTGCTTCTGAGATTCAGCCGCGAAATCGAAAGCAGACTGGAGTGACTACGCATGAATACTCGACATCTTGGCGCGAACGGCCCCAAAGTCTCAGTCATTGCATTCGGAGCCTGGCCAATTGGCGGTGGTCTAGGCACGGTGCCTGAAGAGCAGGGGATTGCCGCGGTCGAAGCTGCGCTTGAAGTCGGCATGACTTTCATCGACACGGCAGAAGGCTATCAGACCAGCGAGACGGTAGTGGGGAAGGCAATCAAGGGCAGGAGAGACAAGGTGTTCCTTGCAACGAAGATATCAGGAGACGATCATTCCGCCGTCCACATGTCCGCCGCCATCGAGAATAGCCTCCGCACACTGGGCACCGACCACATAGACCTGTATCAGCTCCATAGTCCGTCTTCGCGGTGGCCCATTGGCGAGACTATGGAGAACCTTGTCAGACTGCGCGAGTCTGGCAAGATTCGGTATATCGGAGTGTCCAACTTTTCGCCCGAGCAGACGTTGGAAGCAATGCAGTACGCTACAATTTATAGTTCTCAGCCGCGCTACAACTTGATGTGGCGAAATTTGGAGGACGATGTCTTGCCGTTCTGTCTGGGCAACGGTATTGGCGTCATTCCCCACTCGGTCCTTTCCAAGGGCATGCTTGGTGGCAAGCACGAGCCGGGCCATCAGTTTGCATCGGACGACGAGCGCCGCCTTTTCAGTTTCTTCCGAGGCGCGGACTTCGAGGAAGCCTACGCAGTGGCACAGCGCCTGGATTCCTGGGCGCGCGACAACGGAAGGGACATTGTGCAGCTTGCCATTGCCTGGGTGCTGGCGAACCCCGCGGTGTCGTCAGCGCTCGTAGGGGCGAAGTCACCGGAGCAGGTCTATCACAACGCTAAAGCGGCAGACTGGACTCTCACCGAAGAAGACCTCCAGGAGATTGAGGAACTGATGGACGGCTACGGAATGACCTGGATCAAGGATGAGCCGTAGCGGATATAATCCCTTCACTATGCTGGTCAGAGATATAGGCGAGTTTGAACTCATAGATGCGCTGGCAGCGGCAATAGCGGATGCCAACCGCAATTGCATTCAGTCACTTGACGAGCGCGGTTTCAGAATGCTGCGCGCAATCGGTGACGATGCGGCCGCATGGCGTTCACCTGCCGGCGTTCGAGTCTTTACGACAGACACAATGGTCGAAGGCGTTCATTTCGACCTGCGCTACACTGGCTGGGCGGACCTTGGCTGGAAGGCACTGGCAACCAACATAAGCGACGTCGCAGCAATGGGCTGCGCTCCATCCTATGCGACCATTACGCTTGGCCTTCGCGACGACATTCCTGTGGATGGGTTGACCGAAATGTATCGAGGGATGATGGAGCTAACGGCTGAGCACGGAGGCGCAGTCATAGGTGGTGATATTGTAAAGTCTCCGGTCTTCTTCATCTCGGTTTCCCTGGAAGGGGTCGCCGAAGGGAACGATGTGGACGCCCTCATGCTGCGTGACAAGGCACAGGCAGGCGACCTGATTGCCGTGACGGGGACTCTGGGCGCTTCCGCCGCCGGACTTCAACTGCTGATGGAAGGGGCTGATGCCTCTGGTCTGGCAAGTTACAAGTTTTTGACCCAAGCGCACAATAGGCCAGTCCCCCGTGTTGCAGAAGGTGAAAGCCTCGTAAGCATGGGAGTTCGCTGCGCGATGGACGTCAGTGACGGACTTGTGGATGACCTGGGCAAACTCTGCAAGGCTGCCTCGGTTGGCGCCCTCGTTCATGCGTCGCAAATACCGGTGGACGACCGGCTAAGGTCTGCTTTCCCCGCAACTTGGCTTTCCCTAGCGCTCGGCGGCGGCGAGGACTACGAGCTTCTATTTGCAGCGTCCTCCGAAGTGATGCCGCGCGCCAAAGAGTCCATCAATACCTCGATCGCCATCATAGGCGAAATCGTTGAAGCGGATCAGGGAATCAGAGTCTTGGACGATCACGGCGAGGCTGTTGAGGTAGCTACCGGTGGCTGGGACCACTTCCGAAACCCATAGATTCGGATGTTGTCCCAGGATTCGTTTCGCAATAGAAGACACCCCTGTTTACGCAGGGGTGTCTGAAAGCTACGAATATGGGTCGTCAAGAGTCGATGTGTGACCGCGCCCGATGTGTCCCGCTATCAGGCGAATGTAGAACGATTACACCGCGACCTCTTCAGGCTCCAGCTTGCCGGGGAACTCGCCCTCGAACAGGTCGCCCTCCTCAGGCCATTCCTCTTCCGGCATCTCGTAATAGACTTCGATCTCATTGCCGTCCGGATCGAAAAGGTACACACCCAGCGAAATGCCGTGATCACCGATTCCGCCGATATTAACGTCCTTCGCCCTCATGTGGTCGTAGAGTTCCTTCAGGTCCTCGAACGAGTCCATCTCCCACGCGAAGTGGTAAAGGCCCACGCGCGACTCCTCAGGTCCCGGAGCGTCCGGGCCAACGCTGACCAGCGCTAGCTCGTGAGATGACCCTTGCTTGGCGCTCATGAACGTCATACTGCCCGGCCTCTTGTTGGTCGTGTACAGCCCGAGAACCTCGTTGTACCACTTCTCGGAGGCCTCCAGATCACGCACACGGAGCACCAGATGTCCCAATTGCCTCGGCTTTGCCATGCTCGTCCTCCTGTCTAAGCTATTCTTAGCCTGATATTCGCTCTCAGTATAGTCGAACATCGCTCTTACATCAACGCGCAGACTTCCTGAACAGCGCAACGTTCTCCCGCGGAAAATAGACCTGCCATCCGAGACGGGACGCGATCCAGCGCATCGTGCGTTTGCTGAAAAAGTTCACATGAGTAGGATCCCGGTGATAGTACCAGCCCGGGAATTCATCCCAATTCTTCAGCATCCCAGTCATCACTCCCAGCCATCCTTCTGGGCGCACCAGTTTGTTCAGGTTCTCGAATTCACGTATAGGGTCACAAAAATGTTCCGCGGTCTCCGTGCAGGTGACAAAATCGTAGCTTCCCAGAAGTGCGGACTTATCCGGATGGAAGTAGATGTCATACACTTCTACATCGAAGCCGTCTTCAACCATCATCTTCTGCAGCGCAGGCCCCGGCCCCGCTCCGTAGTCAAGCCCCTTGGCTGCCGCTTGAATATGCGGACGCAGGGCATAATACATCCTGCCAAGAAACTTACGATATCCCGGGTCGTCCACGTCGTTGTTGTGCTGTAGATAGCGCGCCCGCTGGCCTTCTGAGTCAAGCATCTGCGAACGTGGAACGAAAACAAGATCGCACTCGGCGCAGTGGAGAAAATCCCTGAATCCGGAGCCTTTTCCTCCCTTGTGAAGCAGTGCGGCATCGGGAGTCAGGCATAGGGGACAAGGCTCGCCAACCATTACACGTCCTCAGTCTGTAACCAGTTCGTAACTGCCGCTAGGCGTAGCCTGCATTAGGGCATCACCTTCTCGTAGATAGAAGCTACCGCCAGTTCCCGAAATCTCGGATATCCAGTCAGGAATCGTAAGTCCATCGCTATCCATGCGCCTGATCGAATCTGCGACTCCGAGCGCATCCCAGGTCTCGAAAGGACCCAACTCCCAGTTGAATCCCCATCGCATTGCCCTGTCGATGCTCACGATATCGTCGGCGACCTCGCCAACCTTCGCCGCCGAAAACGCCAGAAGCTTGGACAGCACGCGCCACGCAAACTGCCCCGCAGCATCTTCTGACGCAACCAGTGAACGCAGCCTCTCTCCGGTGTCATCGACCTTCTGGAAGGCGACCGGCAATTCTTGCATATTCTGCCTGCGGTCTCTATAGCGGAGGGTCTTGGTATCCAGCGCGAGGATGCGTGAATATCCTGCCACCTTCTCTCGCTTATAGAAACCCTGTCCGGTCTTGTTGCCGAGCCAGTTTCGCTCCCGCATCTCCCTCAGCAATTGGGGCGCCGTAAACGCTTCGCGCTCCGTCGTAGAAGTGAGAGCGTCTCTGGTGTTGTCGCAGATGTCCAGCAATATGTCCACGCCAACAAGGTCGATCGTCCTGAAGGTCGCGCTATTCGACCGGCCCATCAGAGGACCCGATATCGCGTCAACCTTGTCAGGAGATAAGCCAAATTCCTCAGCCGCCTCAATCGCCGCAAGAAAATAGAAGCACCCTATGCGGTTTGTGATGAACCCGGGCACATCGTGCGCGGTTACTACTCCCTTGCCAAGAGCATCTTCCGCGAAGGTCCTGATCGCGGAGACGGCGCTTCTGTCCGTTTCGGTGGTGGGTATGAGTTCAAGCAAGCGCAGGTAACGTGGTGGATTGAAGAAATGCGTGCCAAGAAATCGTCGCCGCATATCGGCTGGCAGCGCCTTTGAAAGTTGCTCTATCGGTATCCCTGACGTATTCGTGCTCAGCACGGCGGACTGACGCACACGCGGCGAGCATTTCCGCAAGAGTTCCACCTTCGGTTCAAGACGCTCGACAACCGCCTCTATCACCCAGTCCGCCTCCTCCAGACGGTCAAGGTCACCGTCAAATGAACCAGCGCGGATTCTATCCAGGGAGGCAGCATCACCCACTGCTCGCGGGCGCAATTCCAGCAGCCTTTGCTTCGCGCCGTCCACCAGTTCAGTGTTCAGGTCAAACAGATCGCAACTTAAGCCCTGCTCTGCTATCAGAGCCGCAATCTGCGATCCCATCGTTCCCGCTCCCAGCACTGCCACATGGCGAATCGCTTGCCCAACTGGTTCCGCGTTTACCATTCTGAGCCGCCTGGATTTCTTTGATTCTCGCGCGGAAGCACTCTCCGCCGTTGTCGCGCCCAAAGTTACCAGCCATAATCCAGACGGTCAATTCCCTGCGCCTCCTCGACGTCTGAATTTCGTTGATTGCAACGACTCATCGTGTTACAATCGTTCGAGTTGTTCTCAAAATAGTACCTGGCGACTCCTTAAGTAATTTCGGATACCCTGGTTATATGCATTGGGCAACGAAATTTTTCATTTAAGGAGATCACCTTGGTCTTTCAGGATAGAACGCTTGTATGTTCGGAGTGCGGCGAGGAGTTTATCTTCTCGATCGACGACCAGCAGTACCATTTGGAGAAGGGCTACACCAATGAGCCGAAGCGCTGCCTCGATTGCAGGCGCGCACGCCGCGCCTCATATAATCGCGGTGGCGGATTCGGCGGCGGTGGCGGTGGCGGCGGATTCGGTGGAGGCGGCAGCCGACCGACTTATGCCATCACCTGCGCCGAGTGTGGCAAGGAGGACGAAGTTCCGTTCAGGCCGACTGGCGCTCGCCCCGTGTACTGCTACGATTGCTTCAGGTCGGGAGCTTCCCGAAACTAGGAGGGAAGGTCCAATTCGTTGCCACGGGAGGCAATTGGACAAGCCGAGTTCAGATTTAACGCCGCTCACGCACAAAGTTGAGCGGCGTTCTGCGTTCCTGCTCTTTTCCCCTTTCCGTGACTGCCCGTAGCTTCCCGGATATTGACTATCTGGTAGGCGGTTTTCTAAAATCTAGCACTGAGCAGACAGCGCGGATATTCGTCAGCGGCATTTCCAGATGCCCGACTTGGCTCTTGAACCTGCGCCGCGCACTAAAGAGTATTATGGGAGGTAACAGATGGCCACACCAGTAATGGTAAGTTTCGGCTGGACAGGCGAGAACCGAGAAATCAAGGTGGTTGAGCAGAGTGACGGCTGGTGCACAGAGCATCTCATTGATGGCGAACCGGACCAGCAGCTCATCAAGCTGTTTGGCACCAATGTCATCCCTACGCCCTGGTCCTCGGACACCGACCGGGACCATGTAATGGAGGAACTCTCCGTCCGCAATCCGAACTCCACTGTCAGCTAGTTGAGCTAGTCGGAGTCCATGTGAAGCAACAGCCGATGTCCCTGTTATCTGCCGGCATAAGCAGGCAGGTCAAGGGCATCGGTCAAAACGGCTATCACTCGCAGGGCGTCCTCCTCGGACAGTGAGAAGAACTTGCGCCTCGACTCTCGGAACGTGAGATAGTTGAAGAATGCGTCCCACGCCCTCCACACCTGATCGGAGTTCCGAGCTTTTCTGAGGGCGGGAAGGTACTGTCCCTCGAAGCGATACAGGATCAGCCCCCTCGCATCAGGATCATCCACGAAGCCCAGCGCTTGGTCAGCCGCTTCTACCCAGTCTTCCTCGCTCAAATCCCACTTGCTTGCCATATCTCCCTCTTTCAGCACATCATTCCTAGTCATTTCGAGGTCAATCTTCATTGTCACCCGAAGAAAGCCCGGACCTCTATCCACCTGAACTGTTCCGCCGTCAGGACGAGTCTGATGATAGACTCTTTTACGCGGAACCCCGACTGGTAGTACACATTGATTATCCTGCTATAGGAGCGATCAGCGCCTACCTCAGTGATGAGTTGCCGCCCGACGGAGTTATCCTCGATCTCATGTCCAGCTGGCGATCTCACATGCCGTCCGACCTGCCGGTCCGCCGCCTGATTGGCATTGGCTTGAACGACGCGGAATTGAATGAGAACCCACAGCTGGATGAACGCATCATTCACGATCTCAATGCCAATCCCGCCTTGCCAGTGGAAGACGGCACGTTAGATGCCGCCGTTATAACTGTATCCATCCAGTACATGACTAAGCCGGTCGAGGTGTTTCGCGACGTGAACAGGATCCTGAAGCCGGAAGCGTCGTTCCACGTCATCTATTCCAACCGCATGTTTCCCACTAAGGCGATCGCAATCTGGCAGTCTCTGGACGACCGTCGCCGAGCGCAACTAATAGCTTCCTACTTCCAGAACTCAGGAGGCTGGGGCAATATCCGGGCAATCAATATTACCCCCCAGTTGCCCCATTATTCTGATCCGGTCTATGTCGTGGCGGCTACGAAAGTTCGGGATTTCGATACATCTTAGCAACGTCTAGTCCGCCGCCAGTATTCCAAGCCCCGGCTCCGGTAGGGGAGGCCGCTGCCTGTCGACTACTGCCGCCTGCTCCTCAGCGTTGAGCGGGCGAAAACGCTCTGCCGCATCCAGCGCGCGCGGCAGCAGCTCCACGTCTCCAACGCTAGGAGCGGTGTGTATCGGCTGAGAAAGCAGCCACCACAGCGCTCCGTCTATGTCCGGCTGATCGCGGTGCGGATCGTACCAGGTCGAATGCTCCCGCTCGCCATCGCCCCAGCCACCTCGCGCCAGCATCTTGATAGTGTGAATGCCTACGTCTCGCTCATTCGCCACCGCCAGAAGCTCTTCTGTCGCCTCGCGGTACTCCGCATTGCGGTAGAGCGTAGCATTCAGCGGGAACATTACGGTATCGAAATCGAACCGTTTCAGCGCCTCCAGATGAACGCGAGGCGCGTCGGGACCGTGCCCGGTAATACCGAGCCAGGTGGTCAGCCCGCGCTCTCGCAGTTCCACCAGGGCTTCGAGCGCGCCTCCGCTTCCGGTTACGAGGTCCAGGTCATCCATTGTTCCGACCGAATGAAGCTGGAACAGGTCGAAAGACTCCACGCCGAGTCTCTGCATGCAGCTCTCAATGTTCTCCCAGGCTGCCTTGCGGCTTCGTTCCCTCGTCTTGGCTCCTAGAAACACACTGTCCCGTATCTTAGGCATCCACGGGGCGAGTCGCTCCATAGCCTCGCCGTATGACGGCGCTATGTCTATGTGGTTCACCCCATGCGCAAGAATCTGCTCCACCGCCGCGTCCGCCACCGGCTGGCTGACGCGTCCAATGCCCGCCGTGCCGAACGTAACTGCCGTGCTCTCGTGTCCTGTCCTGCCTAGTCGTCGCTTCTCCATAAGACGCTCCTTAACCCTTTGGAGTACCCCTGTGATTGTTCTTTGAGTCGGTCGCCGAACCCTACTCTCGGCGCGCCAATTCTAACACACACCACCTAGCGCGGCGTCACCCGCAGGGTGTTACACTGCGGGCAGCGTCCTGTAACCGCCCTGCCTTGCGAACCGCGTTTAGCAATGAGGACTGGCAATGCCTGAAGCACCTGAACTCGAAGTCGTTAAAGATTTTCTCGCCGAAAACGTAATCGGCGTCTCGATAGAATCCGCGTCCGTTCTGAAGCCAAGCGTTTTACGCTCCCTCTGCGGTGACGTATCCGAAGACATGTCCGGTCGGGTCTTCGAGAGCGTGATGCGACGTGGCAAGTTCCTGCTGTTCGGACTCTCGGGCGGGAGACTGCTTTCCATCAATCCAATGCTTACGGGCGCGCTGCAATACTGCGCGCCGAAGCAGCGCGTGTACAAGCGCACCTGCCTGAGGTTCACGCTTGCTAACGGGAAAGACCTACGCTACATAGACGACAAGCAGATGGGCATGGTCTATTACGTGCGATCGGACCAGAAGTCGGAAATCCCGCGCCTGCATGAACAGGGACCGGACGTGCTAGACGACTTCACCTTCGACGAATTCAAGCAGGCACTCAGACGCTTCCACGGCGAAATCAAGGGAGTGCTCACGAGAGGGCGGGTAATTTCAGGCATCGGAAACGCCTGGTCCGACGAGATTCTATACGCGGCGCAGATTTACCCTTTTAAGAAGAGAAAAGCACTCTCGGAGGATGAGCTGCGCCGCCTGTACGACGAGTCGCGTCAGGTAATTTCCGACGCAATTCCGGTGGTGCGTGAACGCATCGGCGAGGATATTCACCTGAAGGCGCGTGACTTTCTGCAGGTGCACAACAGGGGTGGACAGCCTTGCCCGCGCTGTGCCAATGCCATCAGCCAGATTACCGCGAACAAGCGGATTACGAGCTATTGCCGCCGCTGCCAGCCTGGGATGTTACTCAGAAACTGAGTCCCATCTCGCGGGTCTGTCGGATATTCCACTTGCAGGCGCAATTACGCGACAACCAACGGAATCCGCATCTCCGCCGGAGTCAGCCCTCCGTGGTGCGAGGCCATCGGATGGACGTCATCCCCCAGTGCTGCGCGGTAGTCAAGCACGGCCTTCCCCGTTGAAAGCACAAGTGCGTCACCCATCCGACGGCGCGTCTCATTCGATATCCGTTCGGGACCGAGTAGGCGCAACTCCTCGACCTCCACTGCCCTCAGCACTATAAAGTCATCGCCGCACTTAGCCTTTACAGCGTCCTTGAAGGCGCCAAAATTCTCATCGGCAACATGGGCATATGCTGCCCTCTGGTCGCCGGTCAGTGCGGTGCAGAGCAGGGCGACTTCGTCATTCTTTCCAACTGTGTAAGTCTTGCTCGGAGGTGCGTTCAGGTGCCCGTGGTCAGCCGTCATCACAAGTCTCGAATTCGGCGGAAGCCCCTCTGCGAGCTTCCCCAGTAGTCCGTCAACCTGCCTTGCGGCTTGCAGCGTCTGCTCGTGCGCTGCGCCGAGCTTGTGGGCAAGGCTGTCCACCTGCGGAAGGTACATGTACACACAGGTGGGCCGCCGCGCACTCTTGACGTGCTCCAATGCCAGTTGAACCGCCTGCTCAGGTGATTCGGCGTCGTATCCGACTTGGGAACAGGCCCAGGTCCAGTAGTTCGAATACGCGCTCCCCACGATATGCGCCGGCATTATATGCAATGCGGCCCGTGCCGCCTTGCCGATGCGGGACTCCACCGGATACGCGTCCTCCACTCGGATGCCGAGATCAGATAGCGGCTTCCTGTCGCTGGTGCGAACGTAGCTGATGATTGTAGTCGTCGCATTGATCTGCGCGAGCCGGAGGAACCAGCCAATGACCGAGTGTGCGCCCGGCCAGCAGCCCGTCGCCAGCGTCGTCAGAACAATAGGAGTTGTGGACGGGAACACCGTGCGCATCTCTTCCGCCAGATGGTTCACCAGGAAAGCGTCTCGGTCCAGCCCTTCAATGAAGTTCATCCCGAATCCGTCAGCAAGCACGAGGACGAGATGGTCCGGCTCTCCTATCAAAGTCCTGACTCGATGGCCGCTTTCATTCAGCGATACGTTGGGCACACCCATCGCATCGTGTACGGCGCTGGCGAAGTCAACAATACTGAGAGTGCCCGATACCGGATTCAATAGCGCTCCCGCATCCAGCAGCGATTTCATCCGCTCGACGTCGCTCATTGCAATATCTCCGCGCGTAGGTTACGGTATTCAACAGACATGCGCTAAGGGATTATATTCGACTGACCCTCATTTTGGTAATGTCCGAACTGGTTGCCTGCGGACGAATAGGTGCCGGTCATGGCGAGCATCAATAGATCCCTGTGAACTACGACACGTCTATTTGAAGTGGCGCACCGTCCTTGTCTGAACATCCGTAGAATCCTTTGACCAAGCATCAGTCACTTCATAGGAGATGGTTATGAGCTGTGAACAGGCGACCGCGCAGGCGCTGAGAGAGTCTGGACATCGCCTCACACCGCAGCGCCTGATGATACTCTCGGTGATTCGGCACTCGGACGTGCATGTCACCGCTTCCGAAATCTACGACCAGGTCAGGGAGTCGTACCCCTTTATGGACGTCTCCACCGTATATCGCACACTTGGCGTCCTCAAGCAGATGCGCCTCGTTTCGGAAACGGACATGGGTGGCGGCGAGTACCGCTATGAGTGGATTAACCATGTGCGTCACCATCACCTTATCTGCCGGGGCTGTGACAAGGTGGTATTGCTCGACCACAAGTACTGGGAGAACATCGGCACGGACATCATGTCCGACTATGGCTTTCAGCCGGACATCGACCATATAGCCCTCTTCGGCGTCTGCCACGAATGCCTCGACCACGAAGAGGACGAGTAGCCCAGCATGCTCGCTGTCGCTGAACAACCGGCTTCGTACTCTGAAGATGCTCTGGCCGCTCTCTGGAGTCGTGCCCACACGCTTGCTGACACGCTCATCACTGAAGCGGGCGAGCGCATGCGGGTCATTTATCCCGGAAGGCGTAGCGCTCAGGCTGGCCCTGACTTCCGCGACGCCGTACTCGTCACCGAAAACGGCAGGAAGGTTCATGGCGACGTAGAAATACACACCTCAGCGCCCGGCTGGTACAGCCATGGACACCACGAGGACGCAAACTATAATGGCGTCGTGCTGCACGTGGTCCTCTCCCCGAAGGGGCATACGGACACGCGCATGCGGTCCGGCATTAATGCACCCATACTTGCGCTCGAAACCGTCGCCGACCGACTTGATGAAGCGCAGGACACGGCGACCCCGAAAATGCCCACGCTCGATGCGCTTCGCAACGACGCAGACATAGCCGCCACTCTGGACGCCGCCGGAGACGCCCGGTTCCTCGCTAAGAGCCACGGCTTCGCGCTTGACATAGCGCAAATCGGCGCGGACGAAGCGCTCTATTGCGGCATCATGGACGCGCTGGGCTACGCCACCAACCGCAAGGCGTTTCGCGCCCTCACTCAGCGCGTACCATACCGCGTCCTCGCGCAATTCCGCCATGAGCCGCCCGCAACCCGCCTGCTTGCGGTCAAGGCGCTGCTACTTGGTAAGTCCGGTTTGATAAATCGCGTGGACGACGCCGAAAGTCCTGACGAACTGCGCCGCATCTATCGCCGCATGCCCAAGCGTATGTTCAGACCTTTGAGACCGCTCAGCGAAAAGGACTGGAAACTCTTCCGGGTGCGCCCGTCCAACCATCCCGCGCTCCGCATCATCGGCGCGGCGCACGTCATAGACGGCTGCTTGCACGATGGCATAGCCGATACATTCGCCGCCTCACTCTCGCAAGGTGGGACGAAGGTGCTGACCGCCCGCTTGGAGCATCCCCCATACATCGGCAAGGGCAGAGCGCGTGACATCCTAATCAACATAGCCCTACCATTCCTCCACGCCTGCGCCGCCGAAGTCGGCAACCGCGAACTGGCAGACACAGCCCAAGCCGCCTATGCAACCACGCCCAAGCTCCAGGACAACGAAATCACCCGCGAAATGCGCCGGCTGCTCAACATCGGCAACGAAGTGAAGATGACGGCACGGAGGCAGCAGGGGATGATTCATCTGTATAAGGCAGCCGTGCGGAGAAGTAGCTAAGCCTGGTCTCGCTTCGTATCTAACTATGATTCCGTCCTAAGAATGCAAGCAAGGTGGCGATAAGTAGCAGTATGGTCCCAAGCACAAATGCAAATGATACGAAAATTAACCCGGCAATCGCGGATATGCCCATCAAGATTGCTGAAGCGCGAGGCTTCGCCAATGCCAGAGCCGCGCCCACAAGTGCAACGACGGACGCTATCAGCGCGCCAAAGCCCAAGCCTGTTACTTGCCCAGCGTCTTCTGCGCCAAACGCTGACCCGATACCGCCGACAAACAAGGCAAGTATCGCGCCAATAAAGCCCGCTACGGAACCAAATATCCCAACAATAAGCGCTGCGATCTTCAATTCTTTCTCCTTCTCACTTCTTGTGTGCCTGTTCAGCTTCCCCGCGCATGTTCGCGCATATTGACCTTTGTGGTGCTCAATGTTGTATGGAGCATTGATCGACCACGATGTCGGCGAATCCCTTACCCTTGATCTTGCCCAATACGGTGACGACTTGTCCTTTCTGCAAAGCGATAACGGAATCTACCCCGCTTATATCTACTTTGCAGACTACATCTGTCCAAACGTCTCCAGTGAGTAACTTCACATCGTACTTACCGCGGGCATCTGTGATGGAGCGCACCTCACCGGTGATTAGTGCCGTCATTTCTTCGTACTTGGTCTTTGCGGCAACTTCGTTAGCCTCACATGCCTGAGCAAGTTCACTTGCGGATACACTGGGCAACGGAGTAGGGGTAGGAACAGGCGTAGCAGTAGGTACAGGACTTGCGGTTGCAACAGGCTCTTGAGTGGTTAGACGTGTGGAAGGGGAGGCTTCAGGAGAAGTTGTCGGATTCGATGCGCTGATCGGCGGGCCCGTATCATCGGACCTGTCAGAACCTCCGTCCAAAGCAATCGCAACTATGAGTAGCAGGAAGGCAACACAGCAAGTTGCCCCACTCCACTTCAGCACCTTCCACCGCTTGCGGGCAATACCGGTAGTCAGACCAGCAATTGTGCCAATAAATGCCGCAAGTCCGACGAGAAAACTGATTATCCCTAATGCCTGCCACATAACAAAAGCCCCCTCATGGTTCAGGTCAGCATCCGTTGCAAGGAGCTTTTACCCGCAAAGACCAATCAGGGGCGCGATAGCACCAACCCAAATCTTTGCGGGCGAAAACGGGCACACAGACCATACGCAACATTCGTGTAGCCTGAACGCTCCTTGCAACAGGCTCATCTTACCATCCGATCTATCGCCCCTTCAACACTTCGCCATCCGAATCCCGCACCGCCGCGCCGTTGCCACGCCGCCGCCCGATATGCCATACTTGAACGCGCACAATCCGCACCTACATTCCGAGGATGGCACATGGCGAGCATAAATCTGACGCTTCCCGACGATAAGCTGCAATTCATTGAGCGTGAACTTGAAGCCACAGGCGAGACGCGAAGCGAGTTCTTCGTGCGCCTGTTAGACGCCTTCGCCAAGCAGCAGAAGGAAGCCGAAGACGCAGAGCGATACAGGCGCGGCTATGAAAAGTGTCCTGAAACCGACGAAGAATTCGCCTTTTTTGAGGCTGCTCAATTGGAAGTGCTGGCCTCGTATCCATGGGAAGGCGAAGACCTATAATGAGAAGAGGAGAAGTCTGGATAGCCGAGTTGCGGCCGCCGGACGGGATTAGACCCGTGCTTCTGCTAATGCGGAATGAGGCGTACGCTCAGCGAAGATATGTCATCCTCACGCCTATCACCACGCGGATAAGGGACCTGCAGACGGAAGTACCCTTGAACATTGAAGAAGGGTTACGGGAGCCTTCAGTCGCTAATCTAGACGTCATTCTGACAGTTCCAAAGAATCGGCTTCAGCAGCGCATCGGCACGCTCAGCTCCGACAAGATGCGCCAAGTCGAAGCCGCCCTCCACTTCGCTCTAGGCATGGAGCATTGACCGCAACTATTGGCGAGAGTAAGGAGCAGCCAAGTGATACGAAGCCTCGGAGACAAGACACCGAAGATTCATCCCACAGCCTTCATCAGCGAGTTCGCCTACGTCATCGGTGACGTTGAGATTGGAGAAGGCTCCAGTGTATGGCCCGGCGCGGTCGTGCGCGCCGACATGGGCAGGATTGTCATCGGCAGTCACACCAATGTCCAGGACAACTCCGTCGTGCACGGCGACGCCGACGTCGAAATTGGCGACTACGTGACAATCGGTCACAAGGTGCTCTGCCACGCAAAGACGGTTGGCGACCGCGCCGTCATAGGCAACGGCGCCACGCTCAATGACGGTGTGGAAATCGGAGAGTACAGCCTGATTGCTTCGGGAACAATGCTTGTTGACAATGTGCAGATACCGCCGCGCTCCCTCGTCGTAGGCTCGCCCGGTAAGGTGCTCCGAGAAGTAGGAGAGCGGCACCTTGAAAGAATGAAGTGGTACTGCGACGTCTATATGGAAAAGACCAAGAAGTACAAGGCGCAGGGCAATCTGGAGTGATTCAGTCTGTCCGACTATCAGTCAATCAGAGTGGCTGATGCGATTCAAGGTGAGCGATGAGAATGAGGACTGACAGACTGACGTACTAACCGACTACATTGACTCCGGCGCGTCCATCACCATCAGACTCAGGCAGCGCGCCAGCGCAACGCGAGCGGCGTCAACCAGCTTCAGGCGGGCCTTGCTGATCTCCTCTTCGCCTTCCACGCCCGAAACGACCCTGCAGTTCTGGTAGAACCAGTGAAATGCGGTCGCCAGGTCCGATGCGTAATGCGGCAGGTGGTGCGCCTCCAGGTTGTTCGCCATCATGCCGATGAGCTCCGGCAATTCGAGCATCTTCAGTATCAGCGCCAGTTCCGCCTCGTGCGTGAGCAGCGAAACATCGCCGTCCGTGTAGTCGATCCCCCGCTCTTCCGCCAGGCGAAGAATGCTGGCAACGCGAGCATGAGCATACTGGATGTAATACACGGGGTTCTCCTGGGACTGCTCCTTGGCAAGCTCAAGATCGAACTCCATCTGGCTCTCGGCGGCCCTTGACAGGAAAAAATACCGGCAAGCGTCGGCGCCAACTTCGTCTATCACTTCGCGCAGCGTGATGATGTCCCCCGTGCGCTTCGAAAGCCGCACCGTCTCGCCGCCGCGCTTGAGCGTTACCAACTGGTTGATTATCAGCGTCAGCCTGTCCTCAGACAAACCGAGCGCAGCCACCAGCGCCCTCATGAAAAGCGCATGTCCCTGGTGGTCCGCGCCCCAGATATTGATTACGCGGTCAAATTCACGCTCGAAGAACTTGTTGTAGTGGTAGGCGACGTCAGAAGCGAAGTACGTCGGAATCCCGTTGCCGCGCACCAGCACCTTGTCCTTGTCGTCGCCCAGCAGCGTGGATGCGAACCAGACGGCGTTGTCGCGCTCCGCGACTAAACCCTTCTCGCGAATGAGCGCCATCGAGTTCTCAAATTGGCCGTTGACGAACAGAGTCTTCTCGTTGAACCACTCGTCGAATTCGATCCGCAGGTTGACAAGGTCCTCCCGAATGCGCGCCATGAATTTGGCGACGCCCAACTCTCCAAGTGAGTCTGTTGCCTCCGCCTCCGGGACGTTCAGGAACCTTTCTCCCTCTTCATTGAATACTTCCGCGGCTAAGTCAACCATATACTCGCCGTGATAGCCGTCCTCCGGCACTTCCGCGTCTCTGCCGCATTGCTGAAGGTATCGGGCGTAAAGCGTTCGTGCGAAGTGACCAATCTGAGCGCCCGCGTCGTTGAAGTAATACTCTCGCGTCACGTCGTACCCGGCCGCAGCCATTACGTTTGCCAGCGCGCTTCCGATGACGCCGCCTCTCGCGTGGGAGATGAGCATCGGGCCGACTGGGTTCGCGCTCACAAATTCTATTTGGACTCTCCGGCCTTCTCCCACAGCGATATTTCCGAACTCGCCTCCGCTTGCTCGGACTGCCTCCACCTGCTCGTGAAGCCATGAGCGCTTCAGGGTAAAGTTGATGAAGCCTGGCCTCGCTACCGTAGCGGACTGCAAGAGATCAGAGCCTTCGCTACCGTCAGACAGGTTCTCCGCAATGCGCTCCGCGATCTGCATGGGATTCATTCGCATCGGACGCGCGAGCTTCAGTGGCAGGCTAGTAGCGAAGTCGCCGTGCTCCGTGTTCTGCGGACGCTCCACCGCGATGTCATCAATGTCCACGCGCGGCAACGCATCCGATGACTGTGCCGCCTCAAGAGCCTGCTTCACCAGTTCTGCAACCTGATCTCTTAATATCACGCTATACTCCCCCAGATACGAACTGCACTAACGATACCAAAGCCTGCGCGTCACCGCTACGGATAAGTATCCCGGCATTGCGCGTCAGTCCCAGGAAACACAGTCTCTGAGCCTGTCCACAGTTACCGGACCAATCCTCTCCACTTCCTCGAGTTCGTCAATGCTGGAAAATGGCCCGTTCAGGCGGCGATACTCGACGATTCTTCGCGCTAGCACTTCACCGATGCCCGGCAGCAATTCAAGCTCCTCAGCCCCTGCCGTGTTGATGTTGACCAACGCCTCGCATTCCCCTGACGCGCTTTGCGGCGCTTCAGTAGCTGTTGACATCTCCCGAACCCTATGCGGTGCGCGCCAACCCGCGTCCATCGCCTCGCGCTCCGTGCAGAACCATCTTTCACCTGTGTCCGTGTCAATCTCAGTACGCCCGTACCAGGGGCTGTCAGGAGTGTGATACACGCGCTCGCCCGTCTCCATGTTGATGTTGCCCTTGATCCGGCAGTGGTCCGGTACTGCCGTATTCGTGCGTGTTGCTATCGACACGATTACAGGCGTTTCTGTCGGCATCGTTGTAGCCGTTGCCACAGGCGTCACGGTAGGCACCAGTGTTGCTGCCGGCGTCTGTGCATTCGCAGGCGTCTGATTCGGCGCAGCCGCCGGTGTATCTGCAGGCGCGGCGGTTGATGAGACCGGCAAGGGCAATGCCGTCGGAGTGGGTGTGATTGTAAGCGTGGGCGGGGCCGGGCAAGCCTTTCGACCGATTCCTCCAAGACAGACTGTACGCATGGGCGTGGCAGTCGCAGTCGGTACTGCGGTTGGTTCAACTGTCGCTGCCAGAATCGCTTGCGTGGGAATAATCGCAAGTGTCGCCGGCGCGGTTGGCGCAGCGCTTATGGCAGCAACCGCCGTAGCCGTATATGTCGCGGTCGGATCTGGCGCGATAATCCCGGACGTCGGCGTAGTGCTTGGCATGAATGATGGCAGAGCAGTTCCGATTGCCGACACGGATTCAGATTGGCTAGCAGTCGGCACCACTGTCGGCGCGAAATCTACCCCTGCCGGACTCGTCGCAAGCGGAGTCCCTGTAGCCACCTGCAACTTGCTGACCAGTATCGGAGTAGCGAGGGGAGCAGACTCTAGCGTCGCATCCCCGGCGGACGCAGGTGGAGTGTGGGTAGGTGCAACTCTCACCGCGCTCCCACTGTCATCCCCGGCGGGCGAACCGTCACACACCGGATATGCGAGCATAAGCAGGCAAAGCGCGCCTAGCCAGACACTCCTCGCAATTCCTCCAAGCCTACCGCCGGTACGCCGCACCTGAATACCTGGACTACGGCACGACCTCTAGGGAAGTGTCACCGGAGGATGGCTCAAGAATCTCGCCGATAATCGCCCTTGTCCCGACCCCTGCATCTTCAAGAGCCTGAAGCAGCGCATCCGCTCTCTGTGGAGCTACTGCAATCAGCAGTCCGCCCGACGTCTGCGCGTCCGCCAGCAAGATCTTAGTCTGCTCCGGCACATCCGCGTACCAATCTACGATCCCGTCCAGAGACTCCAGGTTCCGATGTGTGCCCCCCGGAGCTATGCCCATGTCCAGAAGCTCCTCCACTCCCTCGATAACGGGAATCGCGCCCACGCTGACCCGGGCTCGGACGTGGCTTCCCTGCGCGATCAATCGCAAATGTCCCAGCAGCCCGAACCCCGTTATATCCACGCAGGCATGCACGCCCACATGCATCATCGCCTCAGACGCCTTGCGGTTCAGTTCGCCCATTATCGCCACAGCCCTGTTCAGCGTCTCGGCGCTCACGCGCTCCTGCTTGCCCGCCGTCGTGATGATGCCGGTGCCAATCGGTTTCGTCAGCACCAGAACGTCCCCCGGCTTTGCTCCCGCATTCGTAACCTGTTCCCCGGGATTCACGACTCCGGTAACCGACATGCCGTACTTCGGCTCGGCGTCGTCCACGGTATGGCCGCCGACGATGAGGACACCCGCCTCATCAGCCTTCGACGCCCCGCCGCTCAGTATCTCGCCGAGAATCTCATGCGGCAGGTCCACCGGGAATCCCACGATGTTGAGCGCGATCACCGGCTTACCGCCCATCGCATACACGTCGCTGAGCGCGTTTGTCGCGGCTATCTCCCCGAACTTGAACGGATCGTCCACGATTGGCGGAAAGAAGTCCACCGTAGAGATGATCGCCATATCGTCGCTCATCTTGTACACGGCGGCGTCATCGCCTGTGGAAATCCCAACCAGTAAGTTGGGGTCATTTATCGTTGGTAGCTGGCGCAGCACCTGCGCCAGGTCCTTAGGACTGAACTTAGACGCTCAGCCGGCGCAGCTTGCCAGTTCCGTTAGCCTTACTTCTTCGTGTGTCTGCGTCATGACGCTCTCCCTGACAATTTAGATTCCCGTCGTCACATGGTCGCCTGTGATTGAATGAGTATCACTTTCAGAGTAATATTAGGCGACTATCATACCATCATAAAGCTGCAATCGCATAAGTGATCTTCGGAGGGATACATGGCGGATTACACCACTACGGTAGGAAACGTAGAAATGATTGCGCTCACGGACGGGCAGGGGGACATGCAGCCCCTCGAAGTGTTTCCGGCTAGCAGCATGGATATCTGGCGGTCCGAGTATTCGGACCTGCTGGATGGCGACGTCATCCACCCGCGCTTCGGTACGACCGGGGTTCGCTCGGGTGGAAAACTCATCATTGTGGACACTGGCCTGCATGCGCCTGACGGTACGCTCCTGTCCGAAATGCGTGACAAGGGCATCGACCCGGCCGCAGTGGACCTGGTCGTCATCACGCACCTCCATCCCGACCACATCGGCTGGAACCTGACTGACGGCAGTCCCACTTTCCCCAACGCCCGCTACATAACAAGCCAGGCCGACTGGGACTACTGGACATCGCCGGAGGTCCTCGAATCGGCCGACCACATTAGAGAGCAGGCGCTGCCACTGAAAGACCTGAACGTCATCGACCTCATCGGCAGTGACGACTACGCCATAACTGACGAGCTGACTGCCGTGAGCACCCCCGGTCACACTCCCGGTCACATCTCCATCATCGTGTCCTCAGGCGGGCAGCGTGGCTACATCCTGGGCGACGTCGCCCACAGCCCGGCCCAGGCGCATTACACCGACTGGAGCCCGTCATTTGATACCGACCCCGACCTCTCTCGCCGGACTCGCCACGCCGTCCTCGACAGTCTGGAAGAACAGGGCGCTCTGGTTTCCGCGGGCCACTTCCCCGGCAACGGCTTCGGTCGCTTCGTGCGGGAAGGAGGACGTCGCATCTGGCAGGGCATCTAGCCTATCTGAACTTAATCAGGAGCATGAAAATGGCGAATAACACAATCACCGTCGGCAATGTGGAAGTCCTGTCCGTGAAGGACGGATTTTCGGCCAAGCGAGATCCAACGGTGACTTTTCCCGAATCCAGCATCGAAAAGTGGCGAGAGTTCCCTGATATTATCGACGAAAATGACGAGATTCAATCGCGCTACGGCTCGGTTGTTCTGCGATCTCAGGGCAAGCTCATTCTCGTCGATACGGGCATGCAAACCGCAACGGGAGGCGACCTGCTGAACGACCTGCGCTCGAAGGGCGCATCTCCTGAGGACATTGACATAGTCTTCCTGACCCACCTGCACCCCGACCACGTCGGCTGGAACATAGACCTGTCCTCGGGAAAGCCCGCTTTTCCAAACGCAAGGTACATCGCCCCAAGGTCCGACTACGACTACTGGATGCAGCCGGAAGTGCTTGCTGCTGCCGAGCACGTTCAGCTCCATGTCGTACCACTCACCGAGCTGAGTTTGCTTGATCTGTTCGACGAGGACTACAAGGTCACCGACGAACTCATAACGGTTTCTACGCCGGGTCACACGCCGGGTCACACATCACTGCTGATTTCTTCCGGCGGCGAGCGCGCTTTCGTTCTTGGAGACGTCGCGCACAGCCCGGCGCAGGCGCACTACACCGACTGGAACCCGATGTTCGACATTCAGCCGGACATATCGCGTCCCACGCGCCACCGGGTGCTGGACATGCTTGAATCCGAGGGAACGCTCGTCTCGGCGGGGCACTTCCCGGATCCCGGATTTGGCCATTTCGTCCGGCTTGAGGGACGCCGAATCTGGCAAGGCATATAGGCCAGCGTGGAACTGAACTTGCCATGTTTTCGCCGGAGGCTGCCGAACTTCTAACGTCACGTCGCGTCGCTCGCCTGGCAACAGCCGATGCGGGCGGCGCGCCCTTTGTTGTGCCGGTTTGCTACGCATTCGACGGCAGGCGCATCTACACAGCTATTGATTTGAAGCCCAAGCGAGTCGGCGGCAGGGTGCTGAAGCGTGTTCGCAATATACTCGAAAATCCACAGGTCGCACTGGTCATCGACGATTACTCCGAGGACTGGAGCGAACTCGCGTACGTTATGGTGCGGGGCGTAGCTGAATTAATCGAATCGGGGGAAGAGAGGCAGCGCGCCGAAGATCTGCTGCGGCAGAAGTACCGGCAATACGCCGTCATGCTAGAACCGGGGTGCGCGGTAATACGAATCACGCCGGAGCGCGTCATAAGCTGGAGCGCGGATTAGAGTGAAAGCCGGTAACTACAGGTCCTCAAGCCAGGCGCGCTTGAACACGCCGTACTGCCTTTCGTTCCTGCCGCCGCCCTCGATGCTCACTAGCTCCCAGCCCTTGTCCCCCATGCTGTTCAGCAGGTGCATCGTGTACTGTAACCTGTCGTCCTCCGCTATCGCCTCCAGTCTGACCACCTCGTACTCCCACGATGGCAGACCCGGCGGCAGATCAAACTCCTCGGCGTAGTCGAGCTCTGCAATCTCCTCTTGGGAAACGTCCGCCCAGCTGTCGGAAGGGATGGGTTCGTTGCAATCAATGCAAGTGCTGCCGTCGCTGAAGTCATACGCGCCGCACTCGGGGCAAAAGTAAATCTTCATACTCTGGAGATACCCCCTGTGGACTGAATTACGGGGATAGTCGAAAATGCCTGCCTCCAATTCAGCGGGACTCATCGCATCCCGGTGGCGGACACCCATGAATTATAGCGGAGCGTGAAACAATTCACAAGAATGGCTCAGTGGGGACGCCTGACGCCTCAGCGCCCCTCATCACGCAATCCGATATCGCCTGTTCGCCACATCCCGCGCATTGCAATGATCGCCGCCACCGCCAACAGGCCCGAAGCCGAGAACGTCATCCCCCACTTCACGGATTCCGGCGACAGGTCCAGTACAGCGCCGGCAACAATCGGACCTACGACCCCTCCCATGAACCCGACGAAAGAGTGCACCGCCATCGTCGATCCAAGGCGCGTCGGCTCTGCAACCTCAGTTACCGCAGTTGAATAGACCGCCGAGTCTGCCGCTATTGCCCAGCCGAGGATTATGGCAACTCCAACGAGCAGCGCCCAGGGAACTCCAATCATCCACCCGATAGCCACCGAACAGACGCCGCTCAACGCGAATATCGCCGATGCCGACGCTGCGCGCCCCCACCTATCGGATATAACTCCTCCCATTACGGGACCAATTGCTCCACTCGCCATCGCCAGTCCCCCGATTGTTGCCGCGCCAACGGCGGCATCGACCTCTGCGGCTCCACGCGCGAGTAGCGCGGCGGCAAGAAGGGCAGGGAGCCACACGCGCACGATATACAGTTCAGCCGCATGCAGTGAATATCCGGTGATGTATATTCGCGCTGCCCTATTCTTCAGCACCGACAGGTCCAATCTCCCGGATGAACCCGCTGCCGACTGCGAAGTGTGGCTCCTGAGAAGGAGATAGGCGAGTAAGATGCTAGCGCCTGATGCCGCTCCCATAATCAGGTAAGCGTGCCGCCACTCGAACCACGCCATCAGCAGCCCTGTCAGCGTCAGGGACACGCTGTTCGACGCGTAGAAGAACGTGACGAATGTCCCCACTGCAAACCCCCGCCCTCGGTTTGCGAATCTCTCCGCGACAATCCGCATCCCAGGGTTGTAAACGCCGACGAGTCCAAGACCTGCAATCGCTCTCAGGATGGACGCGGTAATTGCGTCGTTGGCAACAAGCGGAAACATTACATTCGCCACCGTCGATACAGTTGTGGAAAACACGAAGATGCGCTTCGAGCCGAGCCTGTCAGTCATTGGCACGACTACGAGCGCCGACACGGCGAATCCGGCAAGGTAGGCGGAGAATATCGCGCCCGCCTGCGTATTGTTCAGGCCCCACTCGTCCTGAATGATTGGCAGGGCGGCGACGTAGCTCGAAAACGGAAAAAGCATCACGAACAGCGTGATGGACATCATCAGAAGCCAGGCGAGGCTCCTGAGATCGAGTCCGCCGATCTGCCTATCGAGCAGTGACGTCTGAGCCTTCTCGTCCTGCACAGACGCCTCCTAGGTCAATAGTCGCGCCAGACCCGTGAAGAGAAATCTGAGCTACCTTAGCAGCGCCAGCAGCTGCTTGGCATTTGCTGCCAGCTCTTCGTTGTCGGCAAGTTCAACCGTGCGCTCGATGTCGGCGATGCCCTTTTCGGTCTCCTCCGCCATAAGGTAAACCTGCCCCCGGAGGAAGTATAGCTGGGCCGCGTCTTTCTCGATTTCGAGCGCTGCCGTGAGGTCGTCCAGCGCCGCATCCAGGTCTTGCATTGCGAAATATACGCGAGCGCGGTTGTAGTAGGCGTCCGCGTTGTCGGGGTCGAGTTGCAAGGCTCTGTTGAAGTTTATCACCGCATCGTCGCTGCTGCCCTTGTTCACGTAGATCAATCCTCGGTAGTAGTAGGCCTCCGC
The DNA here is from genome assembly GCA_965203955.1 of Dehalococcoidia bacterium. Classification (GTDB taxonomy): domain Bacteria; phylum Chloroflexota; class Dehalococcoidia; order Lucifugimonadales; family JADFKI01; genus Bin90. The sequence goes on from OZ241923.1 coordinate 2,998,480, forward strand.
AACCTTCGGATTTATGCGCAGCGCAACATTCAGATCGGAAATCGTCCTCGCTTCGTCTCCGAATGCGTGGTAGATGGAAGCCCTTGCGGAGTAGGCTTCCGCGAACCTGGGATTCAGGCGAAGTGCCTCATTGAACTCGTCGAATGCGTTGCGCAACTGTCCCTGCTCGCGCAGCTCGAGTCCGCGTGAGTAGGCCGCCTCCGCTTCGAGCGCATCCACCTCCGGCGAACTGTCAGCGCACGCCACAAGTGTCGCAGAAAATATCACCACCGACGCGACAAGGCATAGGCGAATCCAGACTTTCCCCAGATAACCCATCTCAATTAACATAAGCGGACGGCCCATCTGCCGCCGGTGTGCCAAGCTCTATGATGCGCCTCCACCGTCATTTATCCACTGCGCCACCTTCTCCGCGATCATGATGGTCGAAGCGTTAGTGTTCGCGCGCACCACGTCCGGCATGATCGAAGCATCCACCACACGCAGCCCCTCTATCCCATGCACGCGGCAATACTGGTCCACAACAGCCATCCCGTCCGATGCGTCACCCATCTTGCAGGTGCCCGACGAGTGGTGCTGCGTGCCAACATTCGCCAGCAGCCACCTGTCCAGCGCGTCGTCATCCTGGAGTTCTTCGTCGGAAGGCGTAAGCCGCTCTATCAGGATGCCCTCATACTCCGGGTGCTTCGATATCTCGACGCAGAGCCGTACAGCCCCACGCATTCGCTCCCTGTCCCAGGGGTCGCTCAGGTAGTCGTAATTCAGGATAGGCTGCTGGTTGGGGTCCGCCGACGCGAGGCGCAGCGTGCCGGCTGTCACGGCCTTCTGCAGCGCAACGCTGAATCCGGTGTACGTGCCCTCTTCGCTGAGCTGAATATTGGAAGGCCTGTGCTCGCTCGTCATCAGAATCGGACTCATCTGCATGTCGTTGCGATGTATGGAATCAGGCGTCGTGTAACGCATACCTACCTGAATTGATGGCGTATTGATATCCGCCAGTTCCAAGCTCGTGCTGTACGGTATGAACGCGGAAGGATGGTCGCGAAGGTTCTGCCCCACACCGGGAAGGTCATGCAGCACTTCGATGCCGACCCCCTTCAGGTGCTCGGCAGGCCCTATTCCCGACAGCATCAGCGTCTGCGGCGAGTTTATCGCCCCACCGCTCAGTATGACCTCGTCCGCGAAAACCTGGAACGTCTCCCCGCCGCTCTCGGCTTCGACGCCCACAGCCCGCTTGCCCTCGAACAGGATGCGGTGAACCATCACGTTTCCACGAACCGTCAGGTTCAGCCTGTGCCGCACCTGCGACAGGTAGGTTAGTGCAGTGCTCATCCGCACACCGTCGATATTGTTCAGTGGGCGGGGTCCCACCCCCGTCGATTCGGGATGGTTCTGGTCCAGGGATTCAGGAAATCCTGAGTCAAGGCAGGCGGCCCAAAACGCCTTCGCGCTTGGATTCACTACCTCCCTTTCGTAGCGCCGCACCGGTATTGGCCCTTCGGAACCATGAAAGTCGTCACCGCCGAAAGTCAGATCGTTCTCGCTCTTGTTGAAGAAGGGCAGGCAGTTCACGAACGACCACTCATCGTTCCCAAGTTCCGCCCACTCATCATAGTCCTCCGGAATCCCTCGGAAGAAGACCTGACCGTTGATCGCGCTCGATCCGCCCGTGACCTTTCCACGCGGCACAATGAATGGCTCGCGTCCCGGCACGGCATTCGCCTCGTAGTTCCAGCTGTGCGCGTCCGGCCCATATGCCGAGTGCCACGGGTTGTTGCCCAGCCGCACGCTGTCCGGCAAGTGGTCTATGTCTTGGTAGTCGGGTCCCGCTTCCAGCAGCAGCACCGTGCGGTCCGAACTCTCTGTCAGCCGCGTGGCTAGGACCGAGCCAGCCGAACCCGCGCCAATGATGATGTAGTCATATTTCACAGTCAGCCTCCTGCGCTACGCTGTATTCACTGGTTGGGCGGATTATACACGATGGACGGGTCCAGACCACCAATGTCTTACGGTTGCGTTTAGTCTGACGCCGCTTTCCAGTCGCGCATGATCTGTTCATCGTGGGGAAACGGCAGCGCTGGCAGTTCCTCAACCGCGAATGTCCTGACGGCAAGCGCATCGTGGCCCACCGACACTTCGCCTCCAACGACGTGTGCGGAATACACGACAAGCACAACAGGGCTTCCATCCAGCGAGTACACGCCTATCAGGCTGTCCAGCTCCACATCCAGCCCTGTCTCCTCCTTCACCTCACGAATGGCAGCCGCCTCCACGACTTCCCCCCTGTCAACAAAACCGGATGGAAACGCCCACTTGCCATATTCCGGCTCCACGCCCCGCTTCACCATCACCAGCCCGTCATCCTCAACCACAAGCGCCGCCGCCGCGACTTTAGGGTCAAGGAACACCACGTAGCCGCAGGCAGGGCAGTGTGGTCGCACAATGTTCTCGACGACCTTCTCCCCAAGCGACTCACCGCAACGCTGGCAGAAATTGAACTCACCCGGCATCAATAACCTCTCTCGCTCTATCACGCCTACCGCAGTCCTGATATTACCACTCACTTTCTTCAAACCAACCCGAACAGAAAGCCAGTGATTATGGAAAACCAATGATTGACCGACTGATGGACTGACCGACTGACCAACTTGTATAATACCCACGCCTAACATCGGAAGGGAGAAAGACTATGCGAGAGAATACCGCCAAGCATAAATTAGAGCGTGGAGAGCATGTAATTTGCATCTCCGGACTGAACTCCACACACATCATAGATTTCCTCGGACAGTTCGGCTTCGACGCCGTTTGGATCGAAGCCGAACACGGCCCCAATGACTTCGCGGACATACCGGACCTCACTCGTGCCTGCGACATCTGGAACATGACCTCTGTCGTTCGTGTTAACCGGAACAACGCCGGCATCATCTACCGCACATTTGACGTCGGCGCACAGGGAATCGTGGTTCCCCACGTTGACACCGCTGAAGACGCCCGTGCGGTAGTGGACGCCGCCAAGTTCGCCCCGGTCGGGCACCGTGGCATGTTCGGCAGCAGGCAGGGCTACGGCGATCCCGACTACATCTACAAGGCAAACGACGAAACTCTCGTCATCGTCCTCATTGAGGACATCAAGGCAGTAAACAACCTCGATGAGATACTTACCGTGGACAACATTGACGTCTTCTTCGTCGCTCCCAGCGACCTCGCGCAGTCGATGGGCCACCTCGGCGGCATTGACCATCCCGATGTCACGGCAACTATCGACGGCGCGCTCCAAAAGATTGTCGCGTCTGGACGCACTGCGGGATCGCTTGTAACCGACGACAACGTGGAGCACTATCTCGGCTTGGGCGTGAAATTCATGATGACTGGCTGGCAGGCGTGGGTCGGATCCGGCGCCGCCGCATTCAAAGGAAAAGTGGCAGCGGCAACGAGCTGATTGCAGGTCCGATGTGACAAACATCGCCCCAAGGTTACAGGCGCGGCTTGATTCAATCTCGCTGCGCCAGTTGCGCGGCATTGCTGCCGTAGCCGAAATACACGGCGCCCAAGCTTATCTGGTTGGTGGCGCTGTCAGGGACGCACTGCTGGGGCTACCCGTCACCGACATTGACATCGCAGTGGTCGGCATGACATCCGGCCTCCCCAGAGGAGTTGCCAGAGCCCTCAACGGCAGGGTCGTCGCTCATTCTCAGTTCAACACATTCTCCTTGACCGCGTCCGACAGGCATATTGATCTGGCGATGGCGCGTCACGAGTCCTACGCGCACCCCGGCGCGCTGCCAACCGTTACCCCTGGCACCCTGCATCAGGACCTTGCCCGTCGGGATTTCACGATTAACGCTATGGCTGTGTCACTCGGGGAGGACTCATTCGGCGAACTGCTGGACACATCGAACGGTCAGTCCGACCTGCGAACCGGCACGGTGCGCGTGCTGCACGATGATAGCTTCAGAGACGACGCAACCCGAATACTCCGGGCAACCCGCTACGCCGTCAGACTCGGCTTCACTCTGGAAGCGCGCACAGAGAGCCTGCTGAGGCGCGACTCGACTTACCTTGACACCATTTCCGCCGCACGCATCCGCGATGAATTCGAGCGAGTATTGCAGGAGGGCAGGGCAGCTGCAACCCTCGATATGCTTCAGAATCTAGGCGCACTGAAATCAGTCTATCCCCCGATTTCTCTAACGCCCGCGACTCTGCAAGCCCTTAACAGTGTCGGGGAACACGACCAAATCGACAAAGTTTTGACCGCGCTTTCCCTTTTGGTGCATGACTTAACCGCAGAGGACAGAAGCGGATTTGTTGAACGGCTGGCGATGAACTCCAGATGGCGCAAGGCAATTGAAGATACTGCACTGCTGAAAGAGAAGCTTAGAGAGGGACCACCAATCACGAATGAGACCCCACGCAGTAAGATTTACACGTTGCTGCATGGCCTTGAAGAGGCGGCGATACTGGGATGCGCTTTCCTCTCGGGCAGCGCTACGATCAGGCGGCTTCTGTTGCTCTACATCAGCGAGCTAAGGGACGTCCGACCGGTCCTAAACGGCAGCGACTTGCTTGCGCTCGGCGTTCCAACAGGCCCGCAAGTAGGTGACCTGCTGAACGGCCTGCTGATGGCGCGACTGGATCAGGAAGTATCAACGCGCCAGGACGAATTAGACTTCATCCGGGCGCGAACTTAGTCGTTTTGGTTTCCTTTTGAATTGCCGTGAGGATCAGCCTACGGAGACTCCTCCCGGCGACAGTCCAGGTTCAGTCATCCCGCTCGGATCAAGTATGTCATCTAGCTCCTCGGACGATAGGTTGGTCTTCTCAATCGCGACTTCCTTCACCGTTCTGCCCGTCGCCTGCGCCTCCTTAGCGATGGCTGCCGACTCATCGTATCCGATGTGCGGCACCAGCGTAGTTACGATGGCAAGCCCGCGCTCAACCATGTCCGGCCCCGCACTCGTCGCCTTCAGCCCGCGAACACACTGTTCGTCCAGGTTCCGCGCCGCCGCCGAAAGCAGGTCAATCGACTGCAAGAGGTTGTACGCGCACACCGGCATCATCACGTTTATCTCGAAGTTGCCAGACTGCCCGCCGACTGCTATTGCCGCATCATTGCCAATCACATGCGCCGCGACCTGGCACACCGACTCCGGTATCACGGGATTTACCTTGCCGGGCATGATCGAGCTTCCCGGCTGCACCTCCGGCAGTTCGATCTCGCCGATACCACCGCGCGGTCCCGACCCCAGCCACCGGATGTCATTGCATATCTTCATCAGGCTTACTGCCACTGTCTTTAGCGACCCGCTCGCCTCCACCACATTGTCCAGCGTGCTCTGCGCCTGGAAGTGATTTGTCGTTTCATGTACCTTCACGCCCAGCGTCTCCGACAGTTTCGCGCACACTCGGCTCGCGAACTCAGGGTGCGTGTTGACGCCTGTGCCGACCGCCGTCCCTCCAAGGGCAACTTCAGACAATTCCCTCTCCGCGTGTCGCAGCCGCTCAACGCCGCGCTCGATTTGTCCAGCGTGCCCCAGGAACTCCTGCCCGAGCCGGACTGGTGTCGCGTCCTGTAGGTGAGTGCGCCCTGTCTTTATCACAGCCATGAACTCCTCGGCCTTAACTTCCAGCCCCTCCTGGAGTTGCTCCATTGCCGGGATAAGTTCCTCGTGAATCGCAATCAGCGCGGACACATGAATAGCCGTTGGAATCACGTCATTCGACGACTGCCCGATGTTCACATGATCGTTCGGATGCACCGGCGACCGCGACCCAATGACGCCGCCCATCAGCTCGATGGCGCGATTCGAGATGACTTCATTCACGTTCATATTCGTGGACGTGCCGCTGCCTGTCTGAAAGATGTCCACCACGAACTGGTCATCCAGCTTGCCCTCTATGACTTCTTGCGCTGCCTGCATGATGCCGTGCGCAAGGTCACCATCCAGCAACTCAAGCTCCGCATTCACCTGCGCCGCTGCCTGCTTGATCTGTCCCAGCGCGCGTATGAACGAGCGCGGGAAGCGCAAGTCGCTGATCGGAAAGTTCAGCACCGCGCGCATCGTGTTCGCGCCATAGTACGCCTCCGCCGGCACCTGAAACTCTCCCATCGAGTCCCGTTCACTTCGATATTTCTGTTCTGACATCTTATCTATCCTATCCTGTTAATCCTGTACATCGATGTTAATTCACCCCACACGTTTGACGCACAAACCCCACAACCTCGTCCGCCACCTCCCATTCGCGCCCACTAAGGCTATGATCTCCGCCTGCAATCTCCCGGAACTGGAGAGTGTCGCGGACGCTGTCCAGCGCTCTCTGCAAGTCCACTGAAGATACTAGCCGGTCTTCCCGGCCAACGACAAATAGCTTGGACCGCTTGTCCCTCGCGACACGCGAGTCCCTAACCGCCGATACAGGCGGCGCGATCAGTGCGAGACTGCGTGCCGCCTTGAAGTGCCTCAGCCCGCGCAGAATTACCCCTGCGCCGAAGGAATAACCCGCAAGCGCAACCCGCTTTCGGTCCACTCCGGGCCATCGCCGCATCATATTCAAGGCAGCCTTGATGTCCTCGTGCTCCGAGTCGCCACCCTTGAATTCGCCTTCGCTGCCTTCCACTCCCCGAAAGTTGAAGCGAAAGCTCGCGACCCCGGCCTCACCGGCCGCGCGGCACAGGCTGGTTACGATCGGATTATCCATATTCCCGCCCAGCATCGGGTGTGGATGGCACATAACGACCCCCGGGAAGGGCTGTGGCAGTTCATCCGGAAGCGTCAGCACACCCTCAAGCGTAAGGCGTTTGCACCTGAAGGCAAGAGCAGTCTGCCGTATCACGTCCGCCGCCTCTCGTCTCCAAGCCATTTGCTGAAGAAGTCAGTCGCCAGCCTTGCGACCTCGGCAACTTGCCCTCCAAAGAAGTGGTCGGCGCCGCGTATGATCTCGACATCCTTTGGATCGGTATATCGCCTTGCCATAAACTTGAACTGCTGCGCTGGGAAGTCGTGATCATGCTCCCCGAGAATCAGTAGCTTCGGCGCCAACAGTTCGCGGGCGCTCATCTCATTGAACACGCGCGACGGGCAGGCGATGCTCGCGAGCGCCTGCGCGACGTTGCTTCTGGACGCCGCCGCGATAGCGACAGCAGCCCCGAAGGAATATCCCGCTATCCCGACCCGGCTCGCGTCCACGTTCTCGCACAGGGAGAGGTAGCTCAAGGCCTCTTCGGCGTCCTGAATCTCTCCGATTCCACCGTCAAAAGTCCCTTCGCTCATGTCCACGCCCCGAAAATTGAACCTGAGCGCAGCAATCCCGGCATCGCAAAGGCTCCGCGCCAGCGACGCGACGATTACGTTGTACATGTCGCCGCCATAGCGCGGGTGCGGGTGGCACAAGACGACCCCCGGGAAGCGTCCGCTATCCGAAGGCAGATGCAGCGTACCTTCGATGTACAGGTCCCCGCTCTGGAAGAATATGTCGCGCTGTGTGCTCGTCATTTCCCGCACCGCTATCAGCCGGCTCTGTGTAAATTCTTCGGTGTTAAAGTTTAGGGGAGCGCTATGGCTTTTGACAAGCGCGATTGTTAGAATGTCAGCGGTCCTGTTTCAAAAATGGAATACCCGGCCCGTTCGTCCTGAGCCTGTCGAAGGGCGGTGTAATAGCGAGTGTTCCCGAACTGTGACAACGCTCAACCTTGACTAACTGGCAACTGTAAACTGACTACTGAAAACTCCCGGGAGGACCCAAGTGAGAGAAGTTGACCTTCGAAGCGATACCGTAACCCACCCGTCGCCCGAAATGCGCCGAGCGATGGCTGAGGCCGAGCTAGGCGACGATGTTTTTGGCGATGACCCTACGCTGAACCGCCTGGAAGCGATGGCGGCCGAGCGGCTGGGCAAAGAGGCTGCTGTCTTCGTCGCGAGCGGCACCATGGGCAACCTCGTCTCCATCCTGACTCACGCAGGGCGCGGCGACGAAATAATAATCGGCGACAAGGCGCACATCTTCCGCAGCGAGGCTGGCGGCGCGTCCGCTCTCGGAGGTGTGGCGTACAACACGCTCCCCAACGACCATCGTGGCATGCTCGACCTCGACCAGCTCGAAGCCGCCATCAAGCCGCCCAATGTTCACTTCACCCGCACAGCTATGATAGGTCTGGAAAACACGCACAACGCCTGCGGAGGCGCGCCGCTTACCGCTGACGACACCGCCGCGGTCGCCGAGATAGCGCACCGCAACGGCGTACCCCTGCATGTGGATGGCGCGCGCATCTTCAACGCCTCGGTAGCGCTTGAAACCCCCGTAACCGAGCTGGTAAAGGACGCCGACAGTGTCACGTTCTGTCTCTCGAAGGGCCTTAGCTGCCCGATCGGTTCGGTGATTTGCGGCAGCGAGGAGTTCATTCAGGGCGCGCGCAAGTGGCGAAAGATGGTTGGCGGCGGAATGCGTCAGGTGGGCGTGGTAGCTGCGGCAGGCATAGTCGCGCTCGACAACATGATCGACCGCCTCAACGACGACCACGCAAACGCCAGAAGGCTCTCCAACGGACTAGCCCAGATTTCCGGAATAGAGATCAACCCCGAAGCCCTGCCCACGAATCTCGTCTTCTTCAAGATCACCGGCGGAGATCCCGCGCAGATTATGGAAGAAATAAACAGGCACGGCGTCAAGGGCGGCGCGGCTTATGGCGACTGGCGCTTCGTCACTCACTACGGCATCGACTCCGACGACATAGACTACGCTCTCGAAATCATGGACGCTGCCTGCCGGAAGTATGCAGGCACATAGACACAGAATACATAGACAGTAAGACCGCGAGGCAGGCAGATACCAGATCGCCTGCCTCTCTTTTCTCTCAATGTTGCTAGTAATCCGCAATCCTCGCTTTCGCCTCTTATGGTCAAGCTCGGTCGTCAACTTCGTGGGCTTAACAACCTACTTCACCGTTCACGGCTGGCTCGCGCTCGCCGTTACCGACTCCGAATTCTGGGTAGGCGCTACCTACGGCATGAACGGGTTAAGCTTGGTTCTCTTCAGTACTGGTGCGGGTGTGCTGGTGGACAGGCTCAACCGCAAGAAACTCATTCTTATAGCGCTGGTCTGCCAAGCGAGCACCGCCGCAGCGATAGCAGCGCTCATATTCACCGAGCAGATACATCTATGGCACGTTCTTCTCGTCTCGTTCATAGACGGCACTGTAATGTCATTCAAGGTGCCCTCACGCTCGGCGCTCGTACTCGACGTGGTGGGCCGCAGAAACATGCTGAAGGCTACGGCTGCGACCGCTGCTGCTGCCACCGGCGTGGGGATCGCCATGCCGCCGCTCGCCGGTATGATAATCGAATCGTATGGTATCGGATGGGCGTATGTCGCCATGGCAAGCGCATTCGCGGTATCCGGGGTAATACTCGCCTTCCTGCGCGGTGTTAAGAGGGCTAAGCGAAAAACCGAAACCTCGCCTAGGCAGGACTTGGTGGACGGCGTGAAGTATGTATTCACCACGCCCGCGGTCAGGCTGCTCTTTCTACTGCTTCTAAGCGCCGAGATTTTTGGCTGGGCGCATGAAGCCATGATGCCGGTAATGGCAGGCAAGGTTCTGAACGCCGGCCCCACCGGGTTGGGCTACCTTCTGTCGGCAGGAAGCGCGGGCGCGCTGCTGGCATCCCTAGCTCTTTCAGGCATCGGCGACATCCGTAGGAAAGGGCTTGCGATCATCGGCGGCTACATCGTCTTCGGCGCGTTCTTGATTCTGTTCGCTCTGTCAGAGTGGCTGCTGCTATCACTCACCCTGATTGCCATAGCCTATGCCAGCGCGACGCTGTACGAGACCATACTGGAGACACTCTTGCAGACCACCGTCCCGGACGAGATGCGCGGGCGTGTGCTGAGTTTCCAGATGTTCACTTGGGGAGTCACCGACGTGTCCGGCTTCTACACCGGCGCAATCGCCTCTCTGATCGGCGCGCGACTAGCGATTTCCATAGGCGCCGGCGTGGTTGTTCTGAGTGGACTGGGTCTCCTCCGTTCATTCGCCGGACGATACAATGAAGACCAGCCTACGCAGACGCCGGTTGACGCCGGTGTTTAGCCAACACAACAATCCGCTAATTCCCTTCCCCTCTCAATGGTGGATGGTTAGTATGGGTAGCAGGGCATTCGCCCGTTCCATCTTCATTTGTCGCCAGCGCGGTATTCATGCTGCTAATCCTCCGCAATCCTAGATTCCGCCTGCTTTGGTTAAGTTCGGTCGTAAGCGAACTGGGCATAATGTTCCACTTCACGGCGCACGGCTGGCTCACTCTCACCGTCACCGACTCGGCATTCTGGGTCGGAGCGGTTGCGGGAGCCGCTGGAGCAAGCACAATACTCTTCAGCACCGTTTCCGGCGTACTTGCCGACCGGCTGAACCGCAAATACCTGATACTCATGACCCTGCTATGTCAGGGATCGGTGGCTGCCGCTCTCGCGACCCTCATATACACTGAGCAGATACAGCTGTGGCACATCCTTCTGGCTTCTATCATCGACGGCGGCATGATGTCGGTCCGTGTCCCCTCAAGGATGGCTCTGATAATGGACATCGCCGGCCGCCGCAACATACAGAACGCAACCGCCGCCAACTTCGCCGCTATGACTGGCACCGGCATTCTGATTCCCCCGATTGCAGGACGGCTCATCGAGTCTTACGGCATAGAGTGGGCGTACTTCTCGATGTCATCCGCATTCATAGTGTCCGCGGTCATGCTGACCTTCTTGAGTGGTGTCAGGAGCGCGGAACGCAGCGGGGTGTCTTCTCCTATTCAGGACTTCACAGAAGGTGTCAGGTATGTATTAAGCACTCCGCCGGTCCGGCTTCTAATTCTGCTGATGCTCACTGCCGAGATATTCGGCTGGGCGCACGAAGCCATGATTCCCGTCATGGCGAGAGATGTGCTTGGAACCGGGCCTTCCGGCGTCGGCTACCTGATAGCGGCGGGGAGCACGGGCGCGCTCCTTTCCGCGCTGGTTCTCTCGGCAATAGGCGACATTAGGAGGAAAGGCCGGGCACTGATAGGTGGCTACATCGGCTTCGGCGCATTCCTGATTCTGTTCGCTGTGTCCAGGTCTCTGGTCCTTTCACTCCTGCTCATTGCTTCGGCCTGGGCGCTTGTAGCGATGTACGAGACGATGCTGAGCACACTCCTGCAAACCAGCGTGCCAAACGAGATGCGCGGCCGCGTGCTCAGTTTCCAGACCTTCACCTGGGGACTCAGCGGTCTATCAGGGTTCCAGACCGGCGCAATCGCGGCGCTTCTAGGCGCTCCGCTGGCAATCGGCATCGGCGGCGGCATTCTCGTCCTGAACGGCTTGCGCCAAATCCGCACATTCGCGACAAGATACCGCGAAGACGAGCCAGCACTGTCATCCGTTCAGGAGGAGACCATCGAGCCTGCCGATTGAAAGCCGCGCTCTAGGGATTCCCGTCAGACCCTATCGTGCTGGAACCCCACCACCGTTCCAACCGCTCTCTCACAGCACGCTCGTAGCCCTGGTTACCTGGCTGGTAATAACGTTTGTCCTTCAGACTGTCCGGCAGGTTTTGAGTGCGTGTAAAATTGCCATCGTAGTCGTGGGCGTACTTGTACCCCTCGCCATATCCCATATCCCTCATCATCCCTGTCACGGCATTCCTCAGATGCATAGGAACTGGTTCGTTGCGTGTCCTCTCTACATCTTCTGTAGCCCTGTTCAGAGCCATGTACGAAGCGTTGCTCTTCGGACATGTGGCGAGATACACTGTCGCCTCGGCAAGTGGAATCCTTCCTTCCGGTAGCCCGATGAAATGCACGGCTTGTTGTGCCGCAACCGCAACGGTGAGCGCCTGCGGTGCTGCCATTCCGATGTCCTCCGACGCAAGAACGACGAGCCGCCGCGCGATGAACAGCGGGTCTTCCCCCGCCTGAAGCATCCTTGCCAGCCAGTAGATCGCCGCATCCGGGTCCGACGCCCGCACCGACTTGATGAACGCCGAAATTGTGTCGTAGTGGAGGTCCCCGGATTTGTCGTGCCTCAGCGACCTCCTCTGCATTGCGTCTTCCACCATCGCGGTGTTGACGTGCCTCATTCCCTCAGCATCGGGTTCGGTGGCGGATACCGCAAGCTCAAGCGCATTCAGCGCAGTGCGCGCGTCCCCATTTGACAGGTTGACGAGTGCGTCGAGAGCCTCTCTGTCAAGAATTGGATGCAGTGCGCCGAGTCCGCGATCCACGTCGTTTGCGGCGGCTACTGCGATTACTCGCACCTGCTCTTCTGTAAGCGACTCCAGGGCGAACACCCGGGCGCGGGAGAGCAGGGGAGACACGACCTCGAACGACGGGTTCTCAGTGGTAGCGCCAATCAGCACCAGCGTTCCGTCCTCGACGTATGGCAAAATCACATCCTGCTGCGCCTTGTTGAAGCGGTGAATCTCATCCACAAACAGAATGGTGGATTGCCCGCTCATCCCCAGCCGTTCACGCGCTTCCCCGGCAATCCGACGCAGGTCTGCCACGCCGGATGCAACTCCGCTCACCTGCTCGAAGTGGCTGTTCGTTACGTTTGCGATCAGGCTTGCCAGAGTAGTCTTGCCGGTGCCCGGCGGACCCCACAGTATTACTGAAGGCAGCGTATCGGCCTCGATGCTGTTCCGTAGCGCCGTGCCCGGGCAAATGATGTGCTCCTGTCCAACGTACTCATCAAACGTGCGGGGACGCATCCTCGCGGCAAGCGGTGCTCTGCTGCTCAGTTCCTGCCGTGAACGGTGCTCGAAGAGGGTCATTAGACGCTATCCTTCCCTCTGAGGGCATGCTCAACGGCAGTTATCAGCGAAGAGTCCTCTCCCGGGAGCACGGTACGGGCATCAAGCACGACTTGACCGTCCTCTATCCGTCCCATAACTGGAGTGCTCGCCTCTCTCAGCCGCTTCGCCACCGCCTCCGCGCCCCCGAATGCCTCACACCCAATCGCCAGTGCCCACGTCCGCAGCGTCTCGCCCGGAAGACTGCCGCCACCAATCGTCGATTCCGTCTCCACGACTTTGACGCCTTCGCCGATTCCTTCAGCCCAGCCGGTCGCCCGCTCTTTCGCCTCGTCCGCTGTCATCACGATCATCCGCCATATCGGGACCTTATCCGGCGCCTGGCTCCTCGCGTAATGCTCCAGCGTCGCCGCAAGTGCCGCCATGCTAAGCTTGTCAATTCGCATTGCCCTCGCCAGCGGATGGCGCGCCACCACGTCCACCAGCGCCTTAGCACCAGCGATAATGCCAGCCTGCGGTCCACCCAGCAGCTTGTCTCCTGAGAAGAACGACAGCCCAACCCCTGCATTCACGCTCTCCTGGGGCATCGGCTCGTGCATCAACCCATACTGGGCGCTGTCCAGCAGGCAACCGCTCCCAAGGTCGTGAAGCACGGGTACGCCGCGCTGCTTTCCGATTTCCACCAGTTCCGCGATCTCCGGCGCATGCGTGAAGCCCATCACCCTGAAGTTGCTCGCATGCACTGCCAGCAGTGCGCCGGTGTTTTCGCTGATTGCCGACTCGTAATCTCGCCCGTAAGTCCGGTTCGTAGTGCCAACTTCCACCAGAGTCGCGCCGCTCTGACGCAGCACATCCGGCACTCGAAACCCACCACCTATCTCCACCGCTTCGCCCCGGGACACGATCACCTCTTTGCCGCTCGCCACGGCTGCCAACCCTAGCATCACCGCTGAAGCATTGTTGTTCACGACTAGCGCCGCCTCTGCCCCGGTGATCCGCGCAACGAGGCCTGAGATGTGTGCCTGTCGCGACCCGCGCCGACCTGTGTCAAGATCGAGCTCCAGGTCGCTGTATCCCTGGGCGGTCCTAACCATCGCGGCAATGGCTTCCTCGCTCAGCGGTGCGCGCCCGAGATTCGTGTGGAGCACTACACCCGTTGCGTTTATGACGTGCCTCGGCCAGCCTCGGCCGAGGGCCCCCGCTTCAGCCTCGATGGATGAAATGATCTCATCAAGTACCGGTGCGATGCCGCCCGTCGCTATCGCCGACCGCGCTTGAGCGAGTTCGTGCCTTGCAATGTCTAAAATTGCCTGCCGCGAATGAGCTTCAACCAGAGGAGCAAGCCGCTCGTCCGAAATTATGCGATCCACGCTTGGCAAATGTCGGTACGCTGACGTCATAATGGTCTTCTCCCCGCATGATTATAAGCGATTCCGTAGCCGTAATTCCTTATCCGGCTGTTTGGTGGTAAAATATCGCTTTATTGACCCTACCTATGACGGTTGTTAAAATGTTCTGAATGTGAAGGATTTCTCTAATTCTGGGAGGCTATGTTCGTAATAGGACTGACAGGCGGTATCGGCACTGGGAAGTCGCACGTCTCAGGCCTTCTGGAAGGCTTCGGCGCGGCCGTTGTGAATGCCGATCTTCTCGGACACGAAGTGTACGCTCCGCAGTCAGAGGGCTGGCACGCCGTGGTTGACGCTTTCGGCGAGCGAATCGTGGCTGAGAACGGCGAGATAGACCGCAGGGCGCTGGGCGGCATCGTCTTCAGCGACGAAATGGAGCTTCAGAAGCTCAACGCGATTATGCACCCGCGCATATACGGTCTGGCGGAACTGCGGCTGAACGAACTTGCGTCGAAGGGAACGGAAACTGCGGTGCTTGAGGCGGCTCTCCTGATTGAGGCAAAGTGGACGCCGCTGGTTGATGAAGTCTGGGTCACGGTTTCGACCGAGGCGGACATCATTTCGCGCCTGAAGCAGCGCAATAATATGGACGAAACAACAGCGCGCTCGCGTATCGACTCGCAGATGCCTCAGTCTGAACGGGTTGGGCACGCGGATATAGTAATCGAAAATAACGGCAGCCTCGAAGGTTTGTCGGAGAAAGTTCAGGACCTGTGGAACACTAGGGTACTAGCCCGTTAAGGAGTGCAGACTTACGAGATGACGCAATCAACGACCACGCTCTACCGAAGCTACATTATCGAGGAATACCACCTCACGGAAGAACCCTACTATGTCGCGGTTGGCGACGAGGTAGAGCTGTTCGAAGCTGCTTATGAGCAGCGCATTCCTCTCATCTTCAAGGGTCCGACGGGCTGCGGAAAGACTCGCTTCGTCGAGTACATGTCCTACAGGCTTGGCCAGCCGCTCACCAGCATCAAGCAGGCCGACAGCAGGGGTGTGGAGCGGCCAGAAGGCGACAACATCCCCTTGGTTACAATCGCCTGCCACGAAGATTTGACCGCAAGCGATCTGGTTGGACGCTACCTTCTCGAGGGCGATTCCACCGTCTGGATCGACGGCCCCCTGACCCGCGCGGTCAAAGCCGGCGGCATCTGCTACCTCGACGAGATTGTCGAGGCTCGCAAGGACACGACAGTCCTCATCCACCCCCTCACAGACCACAGGCGCATACTTCCGGTCGAAAAGCGCGGCGAGCTTCTTGAGGCCGCGGACGGCTTCCTTCTCATTCTGTCCTACAACCCCGGCTACCAGAGCGCGCTCAAAGACCTCAAGCACAGCACGCGCCAACGCTTCGTCTCTATCGAGTTCGACTATCCTCCCCGCGACATCGAAGCGGAAATAATCCAGCACGAGTCCGGCTGCAACTCAGACGACGCTACGCAGCTTGCGATGCTTGGCGAAAAGGTGCGCAACCTGCGCGAGCATGGACTCGGCGAGGGCGCGAGCACACGCCTGCTCATCTACGCAGGCAAGCTCATGTCGCAGGGTATCCCGCCACGCCGCGCCTGTCAGGTCGCCGTAAACTGGGCAGTCACCGACGACCACGCGGTGCAGAGGAGCATCGAGGAGATTATCACCTCTATTTTCGAGTAGGCGAGATGGCGGCAATACAGAAAATAACTCCATACTTCTGGCTGTTCGGTAGGGCGGAAGAAGCGGCGCGCTTCTACACTTCGATATTCAATAACTCCAGAATTGTAACCTGCTTCAGTTTGCCCGAAGACCCCGCTGAAGGCTCTTCCTTCGTGGAGTTTGAACTCGAAGGACAGCGCTTCATGGCTTTCGACGGGATACCCGAAATACCGTTCACCGAAGCCCTGTCGTTGGTTGTAAACTGCGAAAACCAGGACGAAGTGGATTACTTCTGGGAAAAGTTGACCGATGGCGGCGAAGAGGTTCAATGCGGCTGGCTAAAGGACAGATTCGGCGTTACTTGGCAGGTCGTGCCGTCAGTCCTGACGGACTTGCTTCAAGATAGCGAGAAGGCTTCAAAGGTTATACATGCTATGCTGCCTATGAAGAAACTCGACATCGATAAACTGCTGGAAGTTTACGAAACGGCGTAGCAGCCGAGCACCCAAAGTTTCTCCTCTTAGACCTGACAAGCACGAAAGCACATACGCCTACATGGGCACCCCACTAACAGACCGTATCAGGCGCATCGTCGCTGAGACGCCGCGTAGGACTGTTGACGACCCTTCGCTGACGCCGGCCGGTGTCATGGTGCTCATCTACCCCAACAATGGCGACCACTGCGTGCTGCTGCAAAAGCGTTCCAGCAAGGTGGACAGCCACAAGGGCGAAATATCCTTTCCCGGTGGCAAAAGAGATCCGGAGGACATCACCATCCTCGACACTGCGCTTCGTGAGACGCACGAGGAGATGGGCGTGCACCCACAGGACGTCGAGGTCTTCGGCGCCCTCGACGAGACCGCTACCACATCCGGTTTCTGCACCAGCCCCTTCGCCGGCACCATACCGTACCCCTACGAGTTCAGCCCCCAGGAAGAGGAGGTTGCGGAAGTGCTGGAAGTGCCTGTATCCTCACTGCTGGACAGAGTAAACAGGCGCGACGAAATTCGTATCGCGGACGGAGACCTTCAGGACGCTCCCGTATTCGCGTATGATGGTCATATTATCTTCGGCGCTACCGCCCGCATTCTGGATCGCTTTATTGAACTGCTCGAAACCTCTATCAGGGAGGAACAGCCTTGAACAACCAGTCGGCAACACTAGATGAGATCAGAGTCGAGTTGGGGAAGTTTCCCGCTTCCGTAGTCGATGAATTCGACAAGGCTCGGGCACAGATGCCCCCGAACCTCACCGAAGTTCAGATGCGAGAGTGGGCGAGCGCAGGCTTGGAAATCGCGCAGGAGACGGTTCGCTCATGGGAAGCGGCTGCTGAGTTCTACAAGGTCAGCCCGCGTGTCCTCGGATACATGCCGCTCAACTACTTCTTCAAGTGGACGGACTGCGGCAAGTCTCTATGCGTAGAGTCGCCCACGCTCGCCGCTGCCTATTTTGAGGCGAGTCCGGGCACGATGAGCAAGCTCCGTTCACGCCACATCGAAAGCTGGTCGAACTTGGGACGCACCCTGTACAAGGGCACTTGGAAGTCCAGCACGCTTGCATGCAAGTTCTTTCAATCAAGCCCCGCACTTCTTGAGGATCTTAGCTTCCCGGAAATGGAGCGCTTCGCCAAGTTCCTTGACGCGCTTTCACATCGCTCTTACGATCTCGCCTCTGATTGCTTGACACTCGGCCAGCAACTCTTTCCGATGATCGGCGACGACAGGGCAGCATTTATAAGCATGGCTTCTGCTCTCGTCGATTCCGGCTGGCGCGAAATCAAGGCGTTCTTCGAGTCCGGCGCTCGCGCCCTTCCTCGCATCGAGGGCACCCAGCGCCTGCGATTCCTGAATCTGTCTGAGCAACTGGTGCACAGCGGCGGCATGAACATCCCCAGCGTCATGCTCGAGACATCCAACGCCCTGGCGCAGGTTGACACCCACAACCACGAACAGATTCTCGGCATGGCTGAAGCCCTGCTGCCGCGCTCAGCCGCAGCGGTCCCTGAATTCGTAAAGGCTTGCCCGCAAGCGCTCGACAAGCTGACGATGAGCCAGCTTGAGAAGTGGTACGCAGAGGGCGTAAGCATCCTGCAGCAGAATAGCGACGGAGGGTTGGCATACTTCAAGATTGAGTCTGCGCGCTCCGAGGAGATGCTGGAAACACTCTCGTCCGGCGTGGAGTTCCAGCGCATCAAGGACGTAATGGAGATGTACTGTCGCGGGCTGGCCGGCGCTGAAATCAAGCTGTCGGAAAGCGGCGAACTCGCGGACAAGAATATCGGTTGGGTGTCCAGCGAAGCCCCCACAACTGAAGGCACGACCGTATTCCTCCCCTCTCTCGTTGACCGCTACCTGACTAAGCTGCAAAACTTCAACTGGTTCAAGGTCGTTTCCACTCATCAGGTTGCGCGTCTCGAATTCGGCAGCTTCCGATTTGATTTCGACAGGCCATCTGCAATGTTCGATGACCTCCGCGATGACCTCGCCGGCAAGAGGTCGGCGACGGCGCCTGTCGTCGAAAACGGCCATTCTCCTGAAATGGACGCCGAAACCCTCGAGAGAGCCTATGTAACGGACGTCCAGCGCTTCTTCGATCTCTTCGACGACCGAAAGCTCGCTCTCGACATCTACACGGTCGTTGAGGAAGCTCGCCTTGACGCACGCGTAAAGCATGAATATCGAGGTATCCGCAGCCCATACACAGAGGTGCAGAAAGACTCGCTGTCAAGCCGACCGAACATCACCGAACTCCCAATGCGCCAGGCAATGGTCGAGTTCCTCGTAAGGCTGAGCTTGCAGCAATACCAGGGACTGCCCGCGCCGGAGCAGTACAAGGAAGAGGCGCGCCAGATTGGTCGCATCATGAGGCAGGTGCTCAACCCCGAAGCGTCGGTCGAGGACACTGCCGAAGCAACCCTCCGAATATACGCTATCATCTCCCAGATCCCCAACGAGGAAGCCCCACCGGAGGACTGGGACGACCTGGACATGTCCGACGAAATGGAAGAGGACTATATGGACCCCGACGATATGGAGTCGCTCCTCCAGCAGATCGCTCAGGGCATGGAGATGCAGGTGAGGCCGGAAGGCGAGCAGGACTACGAACCAAGCGAGGAAGTGGACTTCCGGGGTGACTTCAAGCCCGAACTCGTTCAGCTTCTTGAGCAGCTTCGCATGCAGCAGGACGAGTCCGGCGGCGAGGCAAGCGGTGAGCCAATCACGCAGGAAATGCTGGAAGAGTTGCTCCAGAACAGCGCCGAGCTTGAACTCGAAGCCGTGCAGGGTGAAATCCAGCAGTCAAGCAACACAATGGCGAACAACCTCATGAAAGAGGCCGGCGTTGACGCGCCCCAGTCGCCTGAATTCGGTCAGGGACCCCTCGTGCATGTCGATGAGGACGGCGGTGAGCTGGAAGCCAACGAGCCGCAGACCTTCGTCTATGACGAGTGGGACTTCCGCGCCGACGACTACAAGCCTCGCTGGTGCATCGTCCGCCAGAAGACCATGCAGGAGGGCGACCCGTCATACTACGGCAACACACTCGGCAACTACGGCACGCTTGTCACGCAGATTCGGCGCCAGTTTGAGATGATGGTCCCTGAGATGTTCCGCAAGGTCCGCAAGCTCGAAGACGGCGAGGAAATCGACATAGACGACATCATCGAAGCCTTCGTGGACATGAAGACTGGCGCAAGTCCCAGTGACAAGTTCTACTGGCGGCGAAACAAGGTGCAGCGCGACGTCGCTGTTGCCTTCCTGCTGGACACCAGCGCCTCCACTGCCGAGGCAATAGATGACACCAGAAAGAACAACGACGACTGGGACGCGCCCGACGACCCCGTAGAGTACATGGTCTGGCTCCGCACTCGCCGCGGCGAGGCAATGCGCCGCTCCTACAAGCGCATCATCGACGTTGAGAAAGAGGCAATCGTCCTACTCATCAACGCGCTTGAGGCAATAGGCGACCTATACGGCATCTACGGCTTCTCCGGCTATGGCAGGGAGAATGTAGAGTTCTACACGATCAAAGACCTCGACGAGAACTTCTCCGACCGTGTGAAGCGCCGTATAGACCGCATCGCGCCACTCCATGCCACGCGCATGGGACCGGCGATACGCCACACCACTTACAAGCTCGACAAGCAGGACGCCCGCACGAAGCTGATGTTCCTCATCAGCGACGGTAGGCCGCAAGACAGGGGATACAGCCGCGAGGGGGTCGAAAAGGAATACGCCGTCCACGACACAAAGATGGCGCTCGACGAAGCAAAAAACAAGGGCATCAACGCCTTCGCCCTGACCGTTGACAAGAACGGCCACGACTACCTGAAGACGATGTGCTCGGACATGGGCTACGAGGTCCTTGACGACATCTACGAGCTACCCTCACGCCTCCTCTACCTCTACAAGAAACTCACGATGTAATTTTCTTTCGTCATTCCTGCAAAAGCAGGAATCCACTCGTAAACGACAGGGGCAACCATTACGGTTGCCCCTACTACCTATCCTATCCATCCTGTCTATCGATGTTAAGTCCAGTCATCGCCTTGGCCTGACCACCTCCAGAGGCAACCCTCGCACAAATCGAATCATCCCGAGCAGCGCATGCGTAACCGCACGACCACGAATCCGCAACCGTCGGGTAGGGTAGTGACCTGATGTCGAAGCAGACCGCCCTGCCATCGAGTACCCGATGAAGGACGTTCCCGCCACCACGTTGCCACCCTCCGATTCTAGCGCAAGGGGAGTGATCCCAATGCCCACATCCGCGCCGAAGTTCTCCCGCGCCGCGCGCGCCATTGCCGCTGCCGCCGCCGTGCTCGCTATGCCGTCCTCCTCGATGACGTCAGCGCCGACTCCCAGCCGAACAAGCGCGTCTGCGCGCCCTGCCACTACTCCGCCTCTCAGTACCGCTTCACTTCCCTCGACCTCCGTGAGGTTATTGCACAGCAGACCTCCGGTGAAGCCCTCGATCACACCCAGGGTCAGCCCTTCGTCCCTGAGAAGCTCAACAGCCTTGGTCTCCGGTGTTTCGTCGTCCTCACCCCAAATCGCGTCATCCCCGATGACTCCGCGAATTTCCGCCTCCATCGGCTTGATCAGCGCGGCAGCTTCAACCTCAGTGGGCGCGGTCGCAATCGCCCGCAGGTGAATCCCGTCCTGCTTGGAGTATATGCCTAGCACCGGATTCTCGCTCTTGAACAGCGGAGAAAGAATTTCATCCAGTCCGCCCTCGCTGATGCCGAACGTCTTCAGATTGCGTGTAGCGATGGCGACACCCGCATTCAGCTCTCTCAGCCGTGGCGCAACCTCGTGCTCCCACATTCGCTGTATCTCGCGCGGCGGCCCGGGCATCGCCACAATCACATGACCGTTGCGCTCCACCCACCATCCCGGAGCCGTCCCCATCGGGTTCGAGATTGCCTCCGCCGATGGTATGAGAGTCGCCTGTTTCACATTCGTCTCAGGCATAGGGAACCCGCGTCCGGCGAAGAGGCTCTTCAGGTGTTCCAGCAGATCATCCTGAACCGTCATCTCCTCCTCGCACACCCTGGCTATCGTCTCGCGCGTCAGGTCGTCCGAGGTCGGCCCCAGGCCACCCGATGTCAGTGTAACGTCTGATCTCTCTGAGGCGCGCTCAATCGCCTCGAATAGACGGTCGGGGTCATCGCCGACCTTTGTCACCCACCGCACCTCGATTCCCAGCTTCGCAAGCTCGGACGCAAGATATGACGAGTTGGTATCAACCAACTCGCCCATCAGAAGTTCGGTCCCAATCGACAGAATCTCAGCGTGCATAAAGCCTCTCCCCAGTTGTCCGTTACGGAAAAGGGCAGGCGTTATGCCTGCCCCGTATTCATACCAAATCTAAGTCCCTGCAACTCGGCATTGCCGAAGACCGAACCAACCTTAACTCATTCGGTCGAGCGTGTCCATCCCGATTATCCGCCGCTCTCCTCGGCCTCGCCGTATGGCAGGTCCTTCGCAAGCTCGACGAATGTCTCCACCCATTCTGCCGGCAGTCCAAGTACGGGCTGCCGGATGAAATTCCCCTCGTTCTTGGCGTAATAGACGCTGCCGTCCTCGCTCTTGTCGCCAAGTATCAGCAGCACGCCGTCAGTGAAGCGCGTCCCTCTCTCCGTCTCGCCCGAGAACCGAATCTCGATCGCATCCGAGGTGTCGCCAATCCCCCAGGGTGTATAGTCCTGATCGTCAACCGCAGGCACGACCACCGTGATATTCTCCGGTCCGGGCACCAGCGGAATCAGAGGCTCCCACACCCCCATGTCAATTGGCTGCTCTTCCTCGTCCACCTGGTAATCAACAACGGTCCACACATTCGTCCTATAGTCCTGTATGAACGAAACCAGGTGAGTATCTTCGGACGCGGGATTGCCAAAATAAAAATTGAGCTCCACGATTTCCGCCGGAGTCCGGTCTATGTACCACTTGGGAATAGGCGGCTCATTGGCGAGGCGGCTGATGACATCGCCCCAGCTTGACGCGATCAGGAACAGATCGGGAAAGCCGGCTACCTGCCCATAGTGGTGTCTGCCATCCGTAGTCAGATCGCCAAGCCTGAACTGCACGGTTCTGTTTGCTGTCAGGCCCACGTCAACAATCGTGTCGGGATCGTCCAGCCCGTACTGCGCCGGATCGTCAATGATCGGCTGCACCGCCGTCAGGTCGCGCCGCGTGCCCGGCCCGCTCAGCAGCAACGTTATACCACCCCAGCGATTGAAGTTCGGTGGGATGCCCTCCGGGTCTGTGAACGCCCAGGTCCGTCCGTCCGTCTTGTAGAAACTCACTCTCTTGTCGTCCAGGTATTGGACGCTTATCGTCTCAATGTCATCCTCGGCGACCTGGTAGAACCACGGCGACTTGGCGGCTTTCTTCTCGATGAGCACAAACCGCCCCGGGTTGCCTTGCACCACATGATAGTTGTCAAGGCTGCCTTCTTGGACGCGCTTGACCCCAATCTCGAACACGTTGCTCCAGGCAATGATCGCCACAACCAGCGCTGCGGCGACTAATGCTCCCGTTGCCTTAAGATTCATTCAGTCCTTCTCCCGAGATTGCGGTCAGTCGTCAGCCGATGTTCGGCATCGCGCGCGAGCGATTCGCACATGTCTGACACCCTTAGATGACCGCTCCTAGCGCCTCCGCCACCACACGACCGCACCGATAATCAGCATAATCACCGGCGGCACAAACCAGCTCGACCACTTGATGAAGTCCCTCTCGCGAGTCGTTACCACCAGCTCTCTGTAAGGGAACACCTTTGGCCGAATCGAAATCAGTTCATAGTCGTCCGCCAGCCAGTTCACCGAGTTCAGGAAGAAGTCGGCGTTGTCGCTCGACGCGAAGAACTTGTTCTTGGCGAAGTCGGAGTCCCCGAAAAGCACAATCCTCGTCGTCGGATGCCGCTGTGCCTCCGTGATGCCGCCGGTAGCGTCCACCGCAAGCGTCGCATTCGCCTC
The DNA here is from genome assembly GCA_965203955.1 of Dehalococcoidia bacterium. Classification (GTDB taxonomy): domain Bacteria; phylum Chloroflexota; class Dehalococcoidia; order Lucifugimonadales; family JADFKI01; genus Bin90. The sequence continues at coordinate 3,021,776 of OZ241923.1, forward strand.
GATAACCATCGCCACTGAGAATGACCCGGGGCGGTCTAGATCACCGTCGAAGTTCACCTCTTCAGTGTTTGCCTCAAGCCAACTGGCTGGCGTGGTTATCCCGATTGGAACAATCCGTACCGAAGGAGGCAACTCCTGAGGAGGGGCCCAGGTGTCAATTGCAGCCGCTTCCGGGAAGAATGTAACGTCAATCTCGTCTGCAATGGTTATGTTCTGGAGAAGTGGCGATGAACTCGGCGGATATTGCAGGTTCGCTCTCTGCAATAGCGGGGTAAGTTCCTCCCCGGCGACATTGCTCACGGCGTCCGCTATGCTCAGCAACTCGTTCGTCTCCGGGTGCCTGTTGGCAAGAAAGACGCCCCACTGCGAGATCAGGCGGTTGAAGGCTTCTGGCGTGGTTGGGTCAAACAGGCCGATCATCCTTCCGCCGTTCTTGAGGTAAGTGTCCAGTGCTGCAAGCTCCTCGGCGTCAGGATTCTGTCGAGGGCCTGCGATCACCAACAGCGCTGCGTCGTCAGGAACCGCGGCTTCCTGCTTCAGGTTCAGCGGCAGTACGCGATAGTTGTCGCGCTGCATTCCGCCTATCGCATAATCGAGCCCATTGTCCTCATCTATCTCACCGGAGAGGATGTCCCTCGTCGCGCCCGCCTCATCGTGTCCCGTCAGATAGTAAACGATCTTCTGGTCCGCGCCCGTAACAATCAGAATGCTCGTTACGAAGTCCTGCTCCGTGAACGACTGCACGCTCTGAATTGTTCCGTCCTCCAGGTCCTCGAACACAATCGCCGGGAACGAATTCACGCCGTACTGCTGCGCCACGCTGCGTTGCAGCTCCGGGTCCACAAACCTGTAGCTGAACATGTTGCTCCGGCGCGTGAACTCGTTCAACAGGTCCTCCGCTTGCTGCTGAGCCGCCGCGCTTCGGGTATCCGACGGCACGAAGAATGCGTTGGCGCGCACCAGCCCGTCCATCCCGTCCAGTATCTGCACAGTCTGGTCGGAGAGTGTGAATATCCGCGTAGCCGTTACGTCAACGCGAGTCGGGTTGTTGTACAGCAGGAAATTGACCAGCAGCACGATAACGAAGAACGCGATCGTCAGTACGATGATGTTGCTGCCGAACCGTCCCTGGCGTCCCAGAAGGAATATCGCTATCGCGCGGGGGGAAAGTACCAGCGCCAGGAAGACCAGCACGATGCCGATGACAATGACAGTCACTGAGAACTCTTGGATCTCTTCGACGGTGAAGTACATCGCCGCGCCGACTACCAGCGCGACGACACCGACAACCGCCGTTACGAAGCTCCAGAAGCCCGTCGATTGCAGCGAAGACAGAACCAGGTCGCTCAGACTGTCTCCGCCGCCCTGACCGCCGTCCGGTGATCTTTCAACCATTTACCGCCACCTACGCGTTTCTAATGACCTGACGGCAATGAACAGGAAGACGGCCGCCATGGATATGTAATAGACGACGTGGCTCGTATCGATCACGCCGCGGGCAAAGTCAGTGAAGTGGGCGTTCATTGAAATCCCGTTGAGCACATCCGCAGCCAGCCCCTCCACGATAGAGGCGATCCTGTCAATGAACGACAATGTCAAGAGTATCCCGATTCCAACTACGGCGGCCACAATCTGGTTCCCTGAAAGGGAAGACGCCATCAGCCCGATAGCGAGTGAGGCCGTTCCGTAGAGCACCAGCCCAAAGTATGCGCTCAGTATGGGTCCCGTATCCGGTGAGGCAAACACATACAGCAATATCACGTAGTACAGCGTAAATGCTATTGTAACCATCAGCGTGATGAAACTCGCTATGTACTTGCCCAGCACGACTTCCCAGTCACGCACCGGCGCGGTCAACAGCAGCTCAAGTGTGCCCAGCTTCTGCTCCTCGGCCAGGAGTCGCATCGTCAGTAGGGGAGCAAGAAACATGATGAACAGGTTCGCCCATGTAACGAAATTCCGCACGCTCGCCTCGGCGAACGGCCTCGTCATATCGAAGACGAAGAATATCCCCGTAAGTACCAGGAACATTGCCCCGACGATATACGCCGTCGGCGTAGTGAAATACGCCTTCGTCTCCTTCCAAGCTATTGTGAATGTGTTAGTCAAGCTATTTTCCTTACTTCACCTTGCCAGTCCGCAGCTTGGCTTGTATTACCGTACACTCATCCGCTGAAAGCTCTCTACTCACTAAGCCTCTTCGCCCTCATCCGTAATCGGTTCGGGGATCATCTCTTCGGTCGTAACTTGCAGGAATATCTCCTCGAGCGACATCCCGACAGACTGAAGGCGCAGCAACTCCCATCCACCATTTACCACGGTTACGGCAAGTGCTGCGCGCGGCTCTGATTCAGGGTTTGTTCCCACGATGAACGTGGAGTACCCGCCTTCCTGAGAGTACTGGTGATCTACGCCCTCGACGCCCTCAACCGCTTCGATGGCTTCGGCAATCTCTCGTGAAGGCCCCCGTGCGTCGATTTCTATTCGCTCCACACCGCGCAGCCGCGTTGCCAGATTCTCCGGCCTATCGACAGCGACAATCTGGCCCTCGTGAATGATGATCACGCGCTCGCAGATCATGCTCACTTCAGGCAGGATGTGCGTACTGAGGATTAGAGTGTGTTCGCCGCCGAGGTCCCTGATCAGCTGCCGCGTCTCGACTACCTGGATCGGGTCGATGCCAATTGTCGGCTCATCCAGCACCAGAACGTCCGGCTCGTGCAGAATCGACTGTGCGATCCCCACACGCTGCCTGAACCCCTTCGACAGCTTGCCGATATGCGTGGAACTGTACTCCTCGAGCCTGCATATCTCTATCACTTCGCCCGTGCGCCGGCGGATGTAATCAGAGGACATTCCACGTATCTTACCCATGAACGAGAGATACTCGTGAACTTCCATGTCTGTGTACAGCGGGACCGTCTCAGGCAGGTACCCTATGTGTCGCCTCGCATCCAGAGATTCGGTCACTATGTCGTAGCCGGCAACCGTCGCGGTGCCCTCTGTTGGCGGATGGAAGCCGGTGATGACTTTCATCGTTGTTGACTTCCCGGCGCCGTTCGGACCGAGGAAGCCCAGAATCTCGCCCTGCTCGACGCGGAACGAAATGTCCGTAACTGCAGGGAAGTCCCCGTAGTATTTGCTCATATGTTCCAGTTCAATCATCTCGTACCGCCGTTCGCAGTCCCATTCGTATCTCACCGCTAACATAATAGAACGCGCAACGTTCGCGAATGTTAGCGTCTATTGCCCAAGTTTCCGCATCTGGCGACCAATTGTCGCCTTGACCTTTTACGATAGTGCATTCTAACGAAAGCAAGCAGCCAATTTCAATAATTATTGTCCGCAAGAGACAAGGATGCTAACCTATTTGGATACTCGATTGTCGGCGCAAATGCCGACTGATTCCCCGGAGGCGACCTTCAATTGCACCTCGTGATAGACGGCTACGGCGCGCCCAGGGAGAAGCTTGGGGACACCGATCTGGTGTACGGCTTTCTCGATGTATTCCCCCACGCCATCGGCATGACCAAGATTGTCCCTCCTCAAGTGTACACCTACCACGGCAAAACTGCCGAAGATTGGGGCGTGTCTGGTTTCGTCCTGATCGCCGAGAGCCACATCAGCATACACACCTTCCCGGACAGGCAGTATGTCAACATCGACATCTTCTCCTGCAAAGACTTTGATGCAGTTTCCTCCCTTGACGATGTAAAGCGTACATTCGACTTGCCGGAAATGAAAGTCTGGACCCTCGACCGCGGCATCGACTACGATTCACCCCGCCAGGGCTACAACGGAATGGTTCGCGAGCGCGTCAGCATCGAAACGGCAGCCGACCTTCCCCTTGGCGGCCCTCGCTGAAATGCCCGCTTCCGAATACAGTTGGCTCGGCGACGTCCCGCTCCAATGGCGAACATTCCTCGACACCCCACCGAGTGAGAATGATCCTGAATCGGCTCGCGTCTTCGTAATCCCCGTCCCCTACGACAGCACGACATCATTCAAGACCGGCGCGCGCGAGGGTCCTGGTGCCATTATAGACGCGTCCCGACATCTGGAGGACTACGACGCGGAACTCGACTGCGACATTTCCGAGGTCGGCATCCACACCACTCCCGAACTGCGGCCCCGGCTGGAAAGCCCGCAGGCAATGATAGCTGGCGTTCGCACCGCGATAAGTAGTGCGGCATCGCATGGCAAATTGACCGCGCTGCTCGGAGGCGAGCACACCATCACCGTGGGCGCTGTCCAAGCCTTCAGCGAGATATATCCCGACCTCTCCGTCCTCTACATCGACGCCCACACGGACATGCGAGCGAGCTACCAGGGCACTCGATGGGGGCACGCCTCCGTCGCCCGGCGGATCTCCGAAATCTGCCCAATCACCCTGATCGGCGTCCGCAGCATCAGCGCCGAAGAGATGTCCTTCGTGAAAGAGCAGGGGATGCCCGCGCAGTTTTGGCAACCGGCTTCTTCAGAAAACCTCAGCCGATCAATCAGTCTCGCCAGAGAGCGACTTAGTTCTAATGTGTATGTAAGCATTGATCTCGACGCACTCGACCCTTCAATAATGGACGCCGTCGGCACTCCCGAGCCCGGGGGCATTCTATGGCACGAGCTGTTGGCTCTATTGCGGTCCGTCAGCTGCCACGCAAACATCGTGGGCTTTGACATCGTCGAGCTGAGCCCGTCACACGGCGCGGACGCCTGCGCCTACACCGCTGCCAAGCTCGCCTACAAGCTCATCGGCTACGTGACACGCTGCCCTTGATTCTCGCTTAACAGTAGATTCTTTCGGCTAGTTCCTACATGCCGCAGTCATATCAGGAGTCTGGGCCGTTTCTCCCGCAGCAGTCTTTTTTTGAGCCGAAAGCCCGCACATGCTAGAATGTGTCAACTCACGCGAGTCGAACACCTGCGGGACGGAAACGGTGCTGCTCAGTGGAATCTGTCAGCGTTCTTAGCAGAAAGGGGGTATCGAATGACATTGTCTGATCGAATCATCTATATGGACCACTCGGCGACGACCCCCGTTCGTCCTGAGGTGCTTCAGGCTATGATGCCCTACTTCACCGCCGATTTCGGTAACCCGTCCAGCATATACACCATCGGGCAGGAAGCGCGAAAGGCGGTTGACGACGCACGCGAGCGCATAGCTCGCAACCTCGGCGCCCGGATGAGCGAGATCGTCTTCACCAGCGGAGGCACAGAGTCGGACAACGCGGCGCTCAAGGGCGTGGCATTCGCACTGCGCAGCCTCGGCAACCACATCATCACTACTACCATCGAGCACCACGCCGTTCTGCACACCTGCTACCAACTGGAGCAATTCGGTTTCGACGTAACATACGTCCCCGTTGACGATTACGGTATCGTCGACCCACAGGACATCGTCGACGCCATCACCGACAAGACCATCCTCGTTAGCGTGATGATGGCGAACAACGAAATCGGCACAGTTCAGCCCATCCGTGAGATCGCCCGGCTTGCAAAGGCAGAGGCAAAACAGCGAAACCGGACGATAATCGTTCACACTGACGCCGTGCAGGCCGCAGGCTCCCTTGACATCAATGCGCGCTCACTCGGAGTGGACTTGCTCAGCCTATCCGCTCACAAGATTTACGGCCCGAAGGGCGTCGGCTTGCTCTACATCAAGCGCGGCACTCCCTTTGAAGAGCAGAATGCCGGAGGTGGACAGGAACGCCAGCGCCGTTCTGGCACCGAAAATGTCCCGGGCATCGTGGGCTTCGACGTGGCTCTGCATCTCGCCGTAATCGAGCGAGAGGATATTTCGGCACACTGCCTGCGTCTGCGTGAAAAGCTTGTGCAGGGGATATTCGAGACAATCGAAGGTGTCCGTCTCAACGGCCATTCTGAGCAACGGCTGCCCGGCAATGTGAACATATCCATTGAGGGCGTCGAAGGCGAGCCTGTGCTGCTCGGCTTGGATTTCGCCGGTGTCTGCGCCTCAAGCGGCAGCGCCTGCTCCTCGGCATCTTTGGAGCCTTCCCATGTGCTGTTGGCAATTGGCTTGACCGCAGAAATGGCGCAGGGCAGTTTACGCATCACCCTGGGACGAGAAAATACCGATGAGGACGTGGAGTATGTGCTTTCAGTCCTCCCCGACATGATAGGGAAGTTGAGGGCAATGCCATCATTATCCGCGGCTCGGTGAAGCGATTCCGGATATGCAGGATAATATCTTCAATAGTCAGGAAGAAATAAAACGCAATTGAAAATTCACACAACAAATCCTAATCAGAAGTTACGACCAAACAGGGGAATCTTAGTCCGGTCGTCTGCGCTTACGTTGCTGGTTCTGATGCTGGCGTCTCTCGCGGCAATGTCCTGCGGCTCTGACGATCCTGAAAAAGTGAGGGCGCGCGGCAGAAGCCTCGAAGTGCATACCAGCCATCCGGTCATTGTGGAGAAAGTCGCCTTCAGGGACAACAACGGCCAGCACCGTGTCATTCGACCGAGAGCGTCGAACCGCCAGCTCGTCCTGCTCGACATTACGATCGTCAACCGCACAAGTCTGATCACCCCACTGCTCATCGACGGGGAATCTGCTCAGATAGGCGACAGGCGCGGTGAGCGAATTGATGCTGTTGACCCGTTCGAGGCATCCAGAGTTGTCGATGCGGCAGACCCCGAAGAGGACCTCTACTCTCCGTTCCTCTGGGGTCAGATCGAGCTTGACCGCGAGTTTCAGGTGCAAGGCTGGATGGTCTTTGACGTGCCCAAAGGTCTGATACTCGGAAGTCTCTGGTGGGAGGAAGTGGACACCATCATCACAGACTTCATCGATTACCAGCGGCGGCGCTAAATCGCTCGGTGACTCAATGGCTTTCACACTGATCTAGCCTGCCCGACTGGCAGTTGGGCATATATTGTCGCCCGGTCTCCGAAAGTCTTTCTGATATACTGACACATACCCCACCAACGCGGGAGCGGATGGGCTCCGGTGGGTTCCACGGACTTCAAATCCGATGGTCCCGGCCCTTCGGTCGGGACGGTGGGTTCGACTCCCTCTCGCTCCCGCCACAGAAATGACAGGCGCGTCGACTCCCCGGCAACAGAGTTCCTCCGCTTCTCTGTGCGCTCTCAAGTAAACTCATAACAGTTCCTTCGCTTCTCGTTCCTTCACCGCATTTCAATTCCTAACTGCCTTAGCCTTCTATTGCCGCCGCCGATTTGGTGAAACACGCGCTTGCGTGTATCATCACGACATTCCGGTGAAGGAAAGCTATTGCGGACTTTATTCCTAAAGGCGCCCTTCCTGACTCGACAACCAATCTTACCCAGCGACACACCTGTGGAGGACACAATGAAATTAGGCGTGAACCTCATCAACTTCGGCCCCGGTGCCAGCGCCGAATCGTTCAGAAAAACGGTAGATATTTCCGACGCGCTCGGCTACCACTTCGTCATGACCTCAGACCACATAGCGGTCACTCCTGATGTGAGTGATCGGTATCCGGCGCCCTTCTACGAGCCGCTAAGCACGCTTGGCTGGCTGGCTGGCATTACAACCAGAATGGAGATCGGCAGCACGGTAATAATCGTCCCCTATCGCCACCCACTGGAAACGGCGAAAGCCTGTGCGAACATCGACCAGTTGAGCGGAGGCCGCTTCATCTTCGGAATCGGTGTGGGCTGGGCACAAGGCGAATTCGATGTTCTGGGCATGCCTTTCAATAGACGTGGCGCAATGACCGACGAATTCCTTGAAGCCATCAAGGTCCTCTGGACTGAGGACAAGGCGACATTCGAAGGCAAGTATGTCTCGTTTAGGGACATCTACACCACCCCGAGGCCCATGCAGCAACCTCATCCACCGATTTGGGTTGGCGGGCCGTCTGCGGCAGCCATGCGCCGCGCCGTTCTACATGGCAGCGCATGGCACCCGATTCGCATTACCGTTGACCATCTTAAGAACACGGACTATCCCCTGTTGAAGAGAATTGCCGACGAGGAAGGCAAAGCGGTTCCAGACCTCTGTCCGCGGATACGCTTGCGAATCACTGACTCCCCCTTGAGCGAGATTGAGCGGCTGGCAGGAGAGGGAACCATAGACCAGATTCGACGTGACCTGGAACAACTGCAAGCCCTCGGATGCCCTTATGTCCTCCTCGATAGTTTCCACGGAGACGTAGAGGCTACCAGAGACCACGAAACTACCTGGCGAATGTTGACAACCGTTGCTGAACAGGCAATGGACTTGGCGAAACAAAGCGTAAAGTGATTCATTGGTACTGCTTGCACTTGTTGAAGTAAGGCATTGAGTCCCTTCCCCCTCGACGGGGTAAGGCTAGGATGGGGGTGAAGTCTGGATGAAAGGCATTCTTGAGTCTGATACCAGCATCAATCGGCAATGCCCGACGCATTCAAATCCTCGTCAATCTAGATACCCCTGTCTATTGTCCCGAGAAGTTGAGGGGGGCGGTTGACAGCGATTGACCGCATTGCAACAATTGCGCGACAAAGGCTGACATAGAGTGGAGTGAACAGATTCTCCGGGGGCTGACATGGGCACGTTCGAGGGCAAAGTTGTAATCGTAACCGGCGGCGCGCACGGTATCGGTAAAGCCACTGCTATTGAATTCGCTCGCGAAGGGGCGAGTGTCGTCATAGCGGATGTCAATGAAGATGCTGGACGCGCAACGGAGGCCGAACTGAACCGGCAAGGTCCCGCAGGGCTTCTCGTTCTGGCCGACGTCGCTCGCATGAACGAGTGCAGCCGTGTCGTCGCGGAGACGGTCGAGGCATTTGGCGGGGTTGATGTGCTGTTCAACAACGTGGGAATCCAGTCGCCCGACTCGTACAAGAACGTTGAGGACACGCCCGAAGAAATGTGGGACCGCATCCTCGATGTGAACCTCAAGAGCTACTACCTGATGTCCAAGTTCGCCATCCCCGAAATGCGCAGGCGTGGCGGAGGCGCGATAATCAACACGGCAAGCGTACAGGGACTTCAATCGCAGAAATTGGTGCCTGCATACGCAGCCAGCAAAGGCGGAATATTGTCGCTGACACGCCAGATGGCGCTCGACTACGCGGAAGAGAATATCCGTGTGCTCGCCGTCTGCCCAGGAACCATTGACACCGATATGGTAAGGAACTCTGCCAGCCTCGAAGAGGGCAACCCTGACGAGATAATCGCCGAGTGGGGAAAGGGACACCCCGTCGGCAGGGTCGGCTTGGGCATCGACATCGCGAATGTCGTCCTTTTCCTTGCAAGCGACAAAGCAAGTTTCATGACCGGCGAGCACGTCAATGTGGATGGCGGATACATGGCGCTTGGCGCGTGGGCATCCGGTGCCGGAGCGGCAGCGCAGGACTAGGAGTCGGCAATTTCGTCATTAGTGCGTTATATTCCCTCTCTCTCAGAGTTCGCAGGGGTCGGTAAACGGTGAAAGGAGGAGCAAATCGCGCTTATTTTGTCATTCTGAACGCAGCGCAGCGGAGTGAAGAATCTAACATCGTTAAGCACCCAGCCAGTCTCCGACTTTAGGCTTCTCGCTTCCCTGCAAGTGACACGGAAGAATGCGTACAATCCTAAATGACTGAGCATAATTGTCGCCAATCTTGTCCTGTACCCGTTGTCGGGTGCAGGTTAGAGCCTGGCCTGAGCTTGCCGAAGGGATGGGGGAAAAGGCTGTCTTCCTAATGCCTAAAGGTGCGCTCTATTCTTCATATCGAAGACAGTTACGAATTCGATTTCAATCTCTACCGCGTAGAGGTGAAAAATGGACGGTAAAGTAGCAATCGTTACGGGTGGGGCAGGGGGCCTCGGATCAGAGATATGCCGCAGATTCTCAGCGAGAGGCGCGGCGGTAGCCGTCGCGGATATGAATGCCGAGGCCGCGTCATCAGTGGCAGCGGCGATTAGCGCCGCGGGTGGCAGTTCAATCTCCGTCCACGTACAGGTCACCGACGAGCAATCTGTGACAGATGCGGTAAGTCAGGTTGTCAGCGAGCTCGGCCGTGTGGATTACCTTGTGCATTGCGCCGGCACGAACATCAAGTCGCCGGTGCTTGAAATGTCCCTCGATCAGTGGAACCTTTCGCTCGAACCGCACCTGACGGGTGCCTTCCTGTTCTGCCGTGAGGCAGGCAGACGGATGGTTGAGCAGGGAGGCGGCGGCAGCGTCGTCCTGATGTCCTCCGTCACCGCAATGGCTCCTGTTCCTGAGCGCGGCGCGTATGGTCCCGCTAAGGCGGCGCTTATCAACTTCGCGGGTCAGCTGGGCTTGGAGTGGGCGCAGTACGGCATAAACGTCAACGCCGTCTGCCCCGGCGTCGCGCTGACTCCTATGACCGAAATGGTGTATGAGCGTGAACCGGAACTCCGGGATCAGCGACTGAAGCGATTTCCCATCAAGCGTGAAGTTCTGCCCGAGGAAGTCGCAGACCTCGTTCTCTTTCTTTGCAGCGACCAGGCACGCTACATAAACGGTGTCGGCATCCCGATAGACGGCGGATTCCTGAACTCCGGCTTCTACCAGGATACCTGATGCTGACTTATCCCCTAAAGACCGGCGGAGATTCACAAATGACGCTATTGAACAACGACACCGATATCTCAGTCCTTGTGGACGGTCTCGACCACCCCGAAGGCATCGCATGGGGACTGGACGGCTACTGCTACGCCGGCGGTGAGGCGGGCCAGATATACCGCATCGACATCCGGAGAGGAGAGGCGGAGCAGATAGCCGATACCGGCGGTTTCATTCTTGGCCTCGCTCTCGACGCCAACCACAACCTATACGCCTGCGACACTGGCAATCAGGCAGTGATGAAGATTACTCCTGCTGGAGAAGTGTCCAAGTACAGTTCGGGCGCATCCGACGAGCCATTCTACGTGCCGAACTACCCGGCATTCGACGCCGGCGGAAACCTCTACGTCTGCGACTCCGGCGACTGGAAATCCGACAACGGCAAGATATACAAGGTCGCTCCAGGGGGCGAAGCTGAGGTCTGGACTCGCTCGCTCTGCGAGTTCCCCAACGGCCTGTGCGTTGGTCCGGATGGCGCAAGTCTATTCGTAGCCATGAGCCTGAATCCCCCACGCATATCCGAGATAGCAATCTCGCCCGATGGCTCCGCTGGCGAAATGCGAACCGTTCTGGAACTCCCCGGCGCAGTGCCCGACGGTGTGGCATTCGACACCAACGGCAATCTCTACATATCCTGCTACCGCCCTGACAGAATCTATCGCTACAAACATACAGGGCAGCTTGAAGTCCTTGCTGACGACTTTGAAGGAACCCTCATCGCCGCGCCAACCAACATCGCCTTCTGTGGCGCGGAACGCAATATCCTTCTCAGCGCCAACCTCGGTCGCTGGCACATCACCCGCTACGACACGGGCGCAGTAGGAATGCCGTTGCATTACCCCAATCTCGACTAGCCCCTTTCACATTTGGAGGCGCGAACATGACCCAATACCAGCACGAACGCAACTACGGCTGCCGCGTTTCCGACGCGTGGATGTTTCGCGGCTTGAAGACCGCAGTGATCGAAAACGACCTTCTGAGAATCGTCGTTCTCATTGACAAGGGCGCCGACATCTACCAGTTCGTGCACAAGCCCACGGACACGGACTTCCTTTGGCGCTCTCCGTGGGGCGTGCGCGACCCATCCGTGCGCATCCCGACGACAGGTTCAGGTGAGGGCACATGGATGGATGTCTATGAAGGTGGTTGGCAGACGGTCCTCCCCGGCGGAGGCTTCCCCAGCCAGCACATGGGCGCCGACATGGGACTGCACGCTGAAGTCAACACCGTCCCCTGGGATGCCGCAATCATCGAGGACACTGCCGAAGTCGTCGCAATGCGCTTCTGGGTTCGTGCGGCGCGCATGCCCTTCTTCTTCGAGAAGACCCTCACGCTGAGAGCAGGGTCGCCTGTCCTTGAAATCGAAGCGCGCCTCACCAACGAGGGCGAAGAACCGGTTCCCTGCGTATGGGGAGAGCACATCGCGCTCGGCCCGCCATTCCTGAGCGAAGACTGTGTAATAGACCTCCCCGGAGGCACACTCATCAACGAAGAGGGCGACGACTGGCACCCCAACGTTAAGCTCAAAGGAGGCTACCGGGCACCCTGGCCAATGTCGCAGCTCAAGGACGGCACACCCAGGGACCTGAGCAGGATACCGCCCAAGAGTTTCCGCTCCTACGACATGTCCTACATCGCGGACATGCCCGACGGCTGGTACGCCATCACAAATCAGAAAACGGGAGTCGGCTTCGGCTTCCGCTACCCGACGGAAGTGTTCAGGTTCCTGTGGTACTGGCACTCCTTCGGGGGCGGCTTCGGCTACCCCTGGTACGGTCGCACCTACAACGTAGGGCTGGAACCGTTCACCAGCTACGGCAACTCCGGCCTGTTGGGCGCAGTCGAAAATGGCACCGCGCTCCTCGTGCAGCCCGGCGAAACGGTCGAGACGTCCCAGCGCGCCGTAGCCTACAGCGGCGCCCATCGCGTGAGCTCGATCTCACCGGACGGCAGCGCAACGTTAGTGCCTTTCACTAATCCTTGATAGTGACACACGCAATTATGCCCACTTCGAGCGGGAACATGAGCGGCGAGATGAGGTGAATCGCAGAATAATATGTCTAGGCAATTCCCGTACATCTTGCTGATAAAGTCTTGACAGTTGCGCCTCAATCAGTAATATTTCTTGCATACCTGCGAGTCTCGGGTAGAATGGGTGAATTGCAGGCACAAAGTGCAATTCATAATGGAGACCGACAGAACCAAGGGCATGTGCCCTACAAGGAGGGACAATGAACATTATCTTTGGAAGTAAGTGGAGGCGATTGAGCCTCTTGGCCGTAGGGGCAGTCGCGATATTCGCGCTCGTCGCCTGTGGTGGCGCAGAAGAGCCCGAAACGGCAGCGCCCGCGCCCGCGCAGCAGCAAGCTCCAGCGGCAACCGCAGCGCCGGCAGCACAGGCGCCTGCACCCGCGCCCGCGGCAACCACTGCGCCGGCAGCAGCCGCGCCAACCGCACAGGCAGCGCCGGCTCCCACGGTAGCGCCCGCGCCTGAGGTTGCCGGAACGGTCACGATTACTATGGCAATCCCCGAAGTCTCCGAGCAGTTCGGCGACTTTGAGGTACAGACTTACGGTGGAAGCCCCGGAGAGATCCAGATGGGCTTCTTCGACCAGCTTCTCGTACACGACGGCACAGACCCGCTCTCTCCGTTCGTAGCGGAAAAGTGGACCATCAATGACGCCGGTGACGAACTTACACTCGACATTCGCAAGGGCATCAAATTCCAGACGCCCGACGCATTCGCCGGAGAAGACTTCGGTGATCTCACCGCGCACGACGTAGCCTGGAACATGAACCGCCAGAACGCCGTCGTCAACCCCAGCCTCGGCGCAGCCATCGGCGCGCAGCTCGGCGCGACATTCGGCGAAGCCGTCGCCGTTGACGACTACACCGTCAAGGCTCCGATGGTAACGGACATCTTCTGGGGAATCCCCATAAGCGAGTTCGACATCAACGACACCACCGTCCGACTTGACAGCAAGGACGCCTACGAGCGCATGGGCGCTGCGGCAGTCCAGTTCGTCCCCGTCGGTTCCGGTCCGTTCACCATCGGTGAGTGGAAGCCCAACGACCGTGGCGAAGTCCACGCAGTCGCTGAGCACTGGATTGAGACCGCCCACATCGGCAAGTTCGTTGTCAGGCAGATGCCTGAAATCACATCCCGCATGGCAGCGATGGAAACCGGCGAAATCGACCTCGCCGCCATTGACTTTGCCAGGTTGAATGAGCTGGAGCAAAAGGGACTGAAGTTTATCCCTACGATGTCGGACAAGGACACGATGACTCTCAGCGTCATCTGGCCCGGCAACCTCTGGACAGACAAGAACGCCAAGACCGAAGAGGCGCTTGAGCCTTGGCTCTCGCCCGTATATGAAACCGACCTTCCGCACCTCGGCAACCCTTGGTGCGACCTCGGCAAGGATTGTCAGTACGAAGACACCAACAACCCCGCCGGTATGAGCGATATGGAACAGGCCCGCCTCGTTCGCTGGGCGCTCTCCATGGCAATCGACCGCCAGGGTATTGTTGACGTCCTTCAGGCCGGCCTCGGCACCCCCATCTACCTTGAGCTGATGGGTCCCAAGTTCCCCGGCTGGCGCCCTGAGCGCACCGTAACGCAGGCGATGGTCAACTCCGCCCACGAGAAGTACAGCAGCGATCTGCTGGGTAGTGGCACGGACTGGCCCGAGTATGACGTACCCGCTGCCGAAGCCGACTATGAGTGGCCTTGGGAGATTCCCACTGACTACGACGAGGCAGAGCGTCTTCTGGACCTCGCCGGTTACGAGCGTGGCGGGGATGGTTCTCGCTTTGAGATTAGCCTTAACAAGTACCGCTGCGAAACCGGCGATGTCTGCCTTGAGCAGGCCGACGCCGTAGCAGCAGGCTGGGAAGACATCGGCGTAAGCACTGTCCTCCTTACCGAAGAGTACGGCGCAGTCGTCGTGCCGCGCATGCGCGACCGCACACAGCCTTGGCCCGTAGTTAAGAATTGCAGCGTGGAGACCGCCAACTACCCGTTCGACTGGCCTCCGCCTCCTTCTGACAGTTCCTTCAGCCGCCCGGCATGGGGTTGCTCCTTCGAGAGCCGCTTCCTGGACTATATGTATGTTGGCATTAACGGTGAGAGGGACAAGGCAGCACGCGAAGACCTTCACCTCGACATGGTTGACTACTACTACTACTGGCAGCTCTACAGTGGCATGGTTCAGCCGCCGCGTGGAGTCGCCGGTAACCCTGAGACCGTACAGTCGTGGGGCTCGCGCTCCACAGCCGCCGGTTTCTGGGGCAGGCCACAGCACATCGTTCCCGCACAGTAAGCTAATCAATCGAAGTAAATCAGGGGAGAGGGGGTTATGCCCCTCTCCCCTTTGACATAGCCACCAATCTAATCTGCATATCCCACAACTGGTTGGGAGTAACGAGTCGCCTTTCGGCCCCTATTGACATCGGACGCATCTCTGATGTAAAACAATGCCGAACCATCGATCCACCCAACTGCAAGGAAAATAGTCGTCAATGGTAAAGTTCTTAGCAAGAAGGCTGCTCTCGATCTTCATCTCGTTAATCGGGGCGACTATCTTCATCTTTATCCTCACAAGGCTTGGTCCTGATCCTCTCACGCTGTACATCGGCGACGCTCAAGTCGAGCTTTCTGAGGAACAGATCCAGCTCATCAAGGAGCAGTTGGGCCTCGACAAGAACCTACCCATGCAGTATCTGACTTGGGTATGGAACCTCCTACAGTTCGACTTGGGGCAGTCAATTGGCACTCTGCGCCCTGTCAGCGAGATTATCCGCATTCACATTGCCGTAACCCTTATTCTCGCCGCCGGCGCTTGGATATTTGCTACTGTTGTCGGCATCAGCATCGGCATACTCGCAGCGGTCAAGCGAGCTACCTTCTGGGATTATATCGGGCGAACCTTCGCGCTGATGGGGCAGGCTACACCCCAGTTCTGGTCCGGCGTCCTTGCCATCTTCTTCTTCGCAGTTCTCTTAAGAGAGTGGTTTGGTTTGGATTTCTTCCCCACGGGCGGAATAGGTGAGTATGACGGTTTTCCGTTGCACTGGGGAAACGCTAAGTATTACATTCTGCCTTGTATCGTCTTGGGATGGCCCGCTTCGGCAAGCATAATGCGCTTGACGCGCTCCTCAATGCTCGAAATACTAGACTCGGAGTTCATCAAACTTGCCCGCGCCAAAGGCGTCAACCCGGTAACAGTTATCTGGAAACACGGTCTGCGTAACGCGGTCATCCCGCCTTTGACATCCGCCTTGGTCCTGCTGGCAGACTACCTTAACGGCGCTCTCGTCGTTGAAATTATCTTCTCCCTCCCCGGAATCGGCACCGTCGCCCTCAACCAGGCAGTGTACGACAACGACTGGCCCCTGCTGGCAGGCACGGTTTTCGTCTTCCTTGGCATCTACGTTACCTTCGCGTTCCTTGCGGACATACTCTACGCGCTGATTGACCCTCGAATACGGTACGAGTAGCTATGCAGTCCAACCTTCAAATTACCGAGCTGGAACGCGACCTGCTGGGGATGCGGGAGTATCCTCCTGTCTTGCAGCAGCTTAACGTTACTTGGCGCTTTATTCGGCGCTGGCCCGTTATTCCGATGTTCATCCTGTCCGTACTCGTCTTTTGCGGAATTTTCGCCCCGGCTCTTGCTACGCACGGCGAAGCCGCCGGCGGAATCCGTGACCGGCACTATCCGCCTGTTTGGATGCATGACGACAGGTACGATAAGCTCAGGGAAGAGGGCGAAACGCCTTTCAGTTGCTTGTGGGAAGCCGTATTGGGGGACCCTGAAAACACAAGGCGGGTGGATGTGTGCAATTTCCACCTCTTTGGCACAGACCATTCAGGAAGAGATGTGTATTCGCGGATGTTGCATGGCGCGCGCATATCATTATGGGTGGCGGCAATTGCACTCATCTTCGGCTTTGTAGTTGGAACTACCATGGGGGTTGTCGGCGGATACGCCGGCGGCTGGATAGACGAAATCATCACGCGTGCGGTTGACATCTGGCAGGCGCTCCCGTTCCTTATGGTCGCGCTCGTCTGCGTGCTCATCTTTGGCCAGAGCACCGTACTGCTGCTCGCTCTTATGGCTGCCCTATCCTGGGTTCCCTTCGTCAGGGTTATCCGGGGCCAGACATTGACAATCAAGAACGAGGCATACGTGGAACTCGCCCGCGTCGCGGGATGCTCCACTGCCCGCATTCTCATTCGCCATATCGTTCCGGGCGTCATCAACACAGCAGTTGTTATCGCCACCTTGATTGTCGGTTCGCTGATTCTGGCAGAAGCCGCGCTCAGCTTCCTCGGTGCCGGCGTGCCCGCTCCGGACGCCACTTGGGGCAGCATGGTATCCGAAGGCAGAAGCTACATCAGCACCGCTTGGTGGCCCACCATATTGCCCGGCCTCGCGATCTTCATGGTCGTGCTCTCGCTCAACTTCACGGGCGACTGGCTCCGCGACCGTCTCGACCCAAGGCTCCAGCAAATCGGGTAGGGCATCCATCAAGCGCGCCCCATCCGTCAATAAGGGTATGAAGTGCGTCGCGGCGGGTGAAAAGCAATGACGATACCGGAAACCGCCATATGGATAATCGTGCGCGTTTTTCTCGGCATCTTCCTGCCAGTTGTGCTGCTTGGCGTAACTTGGGTACTATCTCGCTTATTCCTGCAATATGTCGCCCTCGAAGAGACGACCATCTACTTGACCCAATCCCTGATAATTGGCATTCCGGCAGGCATAGGGGCAGTCGTGGCGTGGTGGAATCTTGAGGCTCCGGTGCGAGTTCGACTGGCTACGGCTTTTATCGTTCCACCGGCAACCGCCCTTTGTGCCTGGCTCACCGTTGAGATTCGAGGCGTCTATACTTACTACGGCTTGCTCGGCGGATCGCACCGCGTACCCGTCATAGACATTGGCGAGCTGCTCAGTACTATCATCGTCGCTTCTCTCATCGCCGCCAACATTCTGGCAGCCGTGCCTTACTTCTACCGCCTCCTCCGCCATCACGAATCCTGATACTTGCTCATCCTCCCCATCCTGTGCATCGATGTGGGTCCTTCCGTTCAGATCCCCATCGGCCCCGCGGTGCCCGGCCTCTCCTCCCAGTCCTCGCCCGCGCCGTCCTGCGGCTCATAGCCCAGCACTCGCCGCGTCGTCTCGATGTCCCAGATGCTCAGCGAGTTGTCTGACTCCCCATTCAAAACGGCAAATCCCACCGACGGGGGCGCGTCAATGCTCTTCTGTATCAGCTGCGCCGCGTCTTTGTGGCTCAGCCAAAGTGAGAGCGCAGCAGGCGAGAAGTTTGGGTCGTCAGGAGTCATAACCCACCCGATCCGCAGGCAGATAATGGATATGCCGTACTCGTCGTGAAAGAAACTCCCCAGCGACTCCCCGAACGCCTTGCTCACGCCATAGTAGCTGTCCGGCCTCAGCATCTCATGCGTAATGGGCGGGAACGGCCTCCGCACCTCACCGGTCCTGCCGTCGTAAATCGCCTTGTATGGGTCCTGTCTCAGCGGATAATTTCCCACGGCATGGTTGCTGCTGGCGAATACAACCCGCCTAACCCCCGACAGCCGCGCAGCCTCATACACATTCCGCGTCCCGATAAGGTTGTTGCTCAGCACCGACTCCCAGGACGCCTGAGGGCTAGGATCAGCCCCCAGATGCACCACAGCGTCAATCCCCTCAAAGGCAGGCAATATAGCGTTTAAGTCCGCTATGTCCGCCACTGTCACCGGCACGCCGTCCACATCCGCCCTGTCAATCCCGCTCAACTCATACCGCTCACCCAGCTCCCGCCGGATAATCCCCCCAATCTGTCCCCCCATCCCCGTAACAAGCACCCGCTTCTTCTCAGCCATAATCCTATCCATCCTGTGTATCCTGTTAGGCTAGTTCCGTTCGCCCTGAGCCTGTCAAAGGGCGCGTCTAGTCGTAAGTCCTAGTCAGATGATAGACTACACGCTGCCCAAGTCAAGCGTAGCAAGACCGAGGGCAGAAACACTGAACGCGAAAGGAAAATAGGAATGATCGGCGTCCTCACACACCACTGGGCAAAAGACGACCAGGTCGAAGCGGCAAGAAACCTCCTCGACCGCAACGGAGACGCTCAAAGCAGAGCGCCCGGCTTCGTCGCCCGCGAAACCTTCTACTCACTCACCGACCCCACCAAGATAACAACCATGGTCAAGTGGACCGGCAACGAGATATATGAAGAATGGCGCGCCAGCCCCGAACGCGCAGCCGTCATGACAGGCGCAGACGCCCTCTGGTCAAGACACCCCGAATCCGAGCGCTTCCAAGTCACCGCCCAGTGAGTCCCCACTCCCTTTGGGAGAGGGCTAGGGTGAGGGCAGAAATCCTTCCCCCATCAAGGGGGAAGGCTAGGATGGGGGTGAAAATCCTCCCCATCCTGTCCATCGATGTCAGTTCTAGCCCCGCGCCAGCAGAATCCGCAGCACCTCAGGCGCAGCCTGCATCGCCCGCTCCCGCAGCCTCTCATCGTCAAGGCTGCCCAGCGGATGCGGAAGCACCACGAACGGGTAGTCCGGTATCCCGCCGATATTCGACATCGCCTTCCCGCTCGATATGAACGGCTCCGTGCATATCACAGCCGTGGGAACGCCGCGCTTCTCAAGAGTAATTCCGTCGTGCACACTGCACGATGAGCAAGACCCTCAGTCACCCGACGAGGTAATCACCACGTCGCACTGCTCCACCAGCTCGTCGATGATATGCTCCGGGCACGGCCTCGACGCATTCATCTTGTTCCGCGCAACGACCGCCGCGAACTCATACCGATCCGCCAGCACTTCCTGCGTCAGCGCCAGTATCTCCTCCGAGTTGATCTTCCCATTCGCCAGCAGCCCGATCACCTTGCCGTCAAGCGTTTCCGGCCTCTCCGCCACCACCGCATCCTCCGGTATCGCCTGCACCGTCGGATCGAGCACCTGAAGCCTCTCAGCAACAACCATAGCCTGCTCCTTTCCCTCTTATCCTATCCATCCTGTCCATCGATGTTAGCCCCTGATCTCCTTGCACACCGACCGCGAATTCGATCCACCACCCCACAGCGGTATCACCTGCGAGAATGCCCCCGCGAATCCACCGGCAACCAGCACCGTAATATTCTCCGCAGACTGCGCCGTCGCCAGCATCGCCTCCGGGTCCGCGCCGTCGGGCGTCGTGTGACCGGCGTCCAGCCACTCCGACACCTTCCTCCTCGCCCTCTCGCTCAGGTAACTCTTCACATCCGCCTTGCTCCATCCGGCGCTCCCCAGGTAGCCGACATGTTCAGGGCACAGCACAACGACAACCTCGCCCTGTCCATGTCCCGCCGCGAACATCGCGTCCCCGAAGCTCACCAGAATCGACTCCGGCGTATTCCCCGTATGGTTGGGCACCTGCGTCGCCGACAGCCCCGCGAACAGCGTAATCGCGCTCGTCCCTTCCGCCATCCCCCGCTCCACATGCAGCGGCTCCCACGGGCTGACCTCTTCACCCTCCGCGATACACCAGGTGTACTTGCCCGGATGCCCCAGCGTCGCCTTGTCCAGCACTCCCGGCACAGCGCCCGTGACGTTGATGATGACAAGCCGAATTGCCCGCCCGATAGTAGCGTTCGCCCTATGCCCCGGCCCGAACACGCTCACCGAAGAGTTCATAGCCAGGTCGTTCGCGATCGGCCCGTTCACCACCGCCAGCACGGCCGCGCCCATCGTGCTGACCGTAATCGCGTGCAGGTTGAACTGCGGCTCCACCAGCGCCTCCACAGCCGCCAGCACAACCGGAAAATACTCCGGCAGGCACCCCGCCATCACCGCGTTGATCGCCACCTTCTCGACGGTTATCACACGCCCCTTCGTCGGCTCCGTCCCCAGAATCTCCGAAGGCGAGCGCCCCGCGTACTCCAGAAACTCGCCCACGCGCTCAGGCGTCGGCGGCACAACAGGCAACCCGTCCGTCCACCCGGCACGAAAATAGTGCTCGATTACATCGGCAGCGCCGTCAAACTCAAGCAAGTCGGAATTCAGTGATTGCAAGCTCAATGCCAATCTCCAATCTAAGCGAGACTTGCCCCAGATTATATGCCTACACAAAAATCCTGTCTATCCTGTTCATCTATGTAAGTTCCCCACCGTCATGTTAAAGTAATCGTCGAACCCGAACGAAAGGATCAAAGTATGAACTCTATACCCACCATCACCCGCGTAGTCAAGGAAGAAGCCCGCGCCCCAAGCGCAATGGTCGCCACCAAGGACCGCGAGGCAACCCGCGCCGGCCTGCGAATGCTCGCGCAAGGCGGCAACGCAGTGGACGCCGCGGTAGCGTCCTGCTTCTCGATCGGCGTAGTCGAACCCGCATCAAGCGGCATCGGCGGCGGCGGCTACCTCGTCTATCAGGTCGGCGATCAAGGCGGCGTCATCGGCTTCCCCATGAAAGGCCCCCTAGCCGCAAAACCCGACATGTACGATCTCACCGGCGAGGCCGCAACCGGCTCCTTTGGCTGGCCCGGCGTCGTCAACGACGAAAACATCGAAGGCTTTCGCTCCATAGCAACACCGGGAGCGGTCGCCGGTCTCTGCGAGGCGCACCGCCGCTTCGGCAAGCTCCCCCTCAGCGAGATCCTCGCGCCCGCTGTCAGCATCGCCCGCGACGGTTTCATCCCCAACCTATTCGGACTCAACCAGATTAGCGGCACCGCCGGAATGCTCATGCGCTACGACGAACTGCGCCGCGTCCTGATGCCCGGCGGTAACATGCCAATGGGCGACGTCGTGGACAGAATGGTGCTGAAGCAGCCCGAGCTTGCGAATGTCCTCGAAGCGATAGGAAAGGGCGGACCCGAAGCCTTCTACAAGGGCGACATCGCAAAGGCAATTACGGCAGACATCCAGAATAACGGCGGTATCCTCTCAGAAGAAGACATGGCAAGTTACGAGCCGAAGATCTGGGACAGAGGGCTTGAGTTCAAGTACCGCGGTCACACCGTCCGCGTCCCGCCCTTCGCCTGCGCTGGCATCACCAGCACGATGACCCTGAAGCTCCTTGACGGCTTCGACCTGTCATCTATGGCGCACAACTCCCCCGACATGCTTCACGCATACATATCGTGCGCCCGCCTCGCGTATGCCGACCGCTTCCAGTACCTCGCCGATCCCGCATTCGCTGACGTCCCATGGAACGGCCTCGTCTCCGACGAATACACCGAGCTTCGCCGCGCGTCAATTGGCGACAGGATGAACGGCTCAGTCGAAGCGGGCAACCCTTGGGTGCAGGAGGGCAGGGAACCGACAAGCGTTCTCCCCGCCAGCCGTCCCGCCGAGGACAAGGGCACGACCCACCTCTGCGTGACCGATGGGGAGGGCAATGCCGTCTCGATCACGAACACCATCATGTCCGGCTTCGGCTCAGGAATCATTCCAAAGGGCACAGGCGTCATTATGAACAACGGAATGATGTGGTTCGACCCGGTGCCGGGCCGCATAAACTCCATCGCGCCCGGCAGGTTGCCCCTCAACAATATGACGCCGGCGCTCGTGATGGACCGCGATGGCGTCCGCATGGCAGTCGGAGCGTCCGGCGGCAGGCGCATCACCAACTGCGTCACGCAGCAGATAGTCAAGGTCATAGACTACGACATGGGCCCGCAGGAGGCGATTGACTCACCGCGCATTGATTGCAGCACCCCGTACACGAGCATAGACCCTCGCCTCGATGCCGCAGTGGTAGCGGAACTCGAAGCGCGCGGCCACGACATCCGCTCGATCCCTGAGAGCTTCATCAGCTCAGGCTTCCCCACGTTCGCCAGCCCCGTCGCCATAGTGCGCGGAGCCGATGGTGTCAGAGCCGGCGTTGACACCTTCCAGGCCGCCTACGCCGAAGGCCTCTAGCCAAAAGCCTCGCCTTATAGTCCCCTCTCCCTTTGGGAGAGGGTTAGGATGAGGGCAAGAAACACCCTCCCCCTCATCGGGGGAGGGCTATTGTGGGAGTGATAATACTCCCATCCTATCTATTCTGTACATCCTGTTAGTGTTCCGGCCTCCACGACAGATACCCCTGCCTGACCATCGGGACCCCTTTTACCCTCACACCGCCGTCCACATCCTCCAGCAGTTCGTCCATCGCCCCCTTTAGGCGGTCATCCTCAGAACTGCCGGCCCGCACGTACAGGCGGTTGCGTAGCTGCGTCAACGCCACCTCACGGTCCTCGAACCTGTCCGACTGCACTGGCTCCATCATCTGCACGTCCGGGTAAATCCCCATCTCCCAGAGCGCGTTCATGAGCTCCGGCAAGGCAGGCATATCAATCCTTTCCTCGCCATGAACAGGATTCCAGAATTTAGAAATCCGGTTCATGGGCGACTCCACGAAAACCAGCACCACCACCAGCGAATTGGCATGCGCCTCCAGCTTTCTGATAAATGGCTCAACGTCAGCCACCCCATATAGGACGTGCGCGCACAGCGCCAGGTCCGCGGCATCCACCTCTGCAACGTCCCACAACGCCTGCGTAACCGAGTAATTCTCAATTTCCGCCTCGGACGCGGCCTCTCGCAACTGTTCGATCATGCTGTTTGAGGGCTCGACAACCGTGACGTGCTTGCACCTGAGCGCCATCGGCAGCGCAAGCCGTCCTGCGCCTCCACCAACGTCCAGCGCCGTGCTGCCCGGCTCTACCATGGACAAGAGCGTGTCTAGTACAGGGTCGGCCTGTCGTCGCGGGTCCAGTCGGAAGAATCGCGCATAGGGCTGCCAGAAGTCGTCATCCGACCACTCCGCCGCAGCCATTACCGCTTCCGACTGAGCGTGATGCGCTTCGACTCGCTGCTTCCAAACCTTGAGCGCTCCCATTTACCACCTCTCCATCTGTTCCTTAACCAAAAATACTGTCATTTCCCTAGTTTAATCATAACATTCCGCCTATCCTAAACAGCAATTTGCGGCATCCACCCTTGACAACCCAAACATCCGTCCGTATCATAGAAGCCAAGGCATGGAACATACATTCGCCAAAGGGCGCAGATCAAGACACTCTGTGCCCTTTGTGCCTTGTATCTTGGTTATTGTGTGTAACAATTCATTAGACGGATCGGGGTACGGCAGACCGATTGTGCCTAGATTATGAAGATCGTACAGAAGCTTGGGTCGCCGTATCCATCCCGGAGACAGAGCCCGAACAGTTGCCAGGGCTAGCCAAGCCCGTATCTCGCAAGGATGGGCCAGTAACCGGCAGGAGGTTCTCATGGAACAGGAAGCGATCTATGTAGGCGTAGATGTAGCCAAAGCCCAGATGGATGTCGCCGTCCGTCCAACGGATGACGGCTGGGTAGTCGACAACGACGATGCAGGGATCAGGCAGTTGGTCTCCCGGCTGAAGATCCTGGAGCCGCAGATAGTGGTGCTTGAGGCATCGGGCGGACTGGAACTGCCGCTTGTGGCAGCTCTGGCTGTCGAGGAGTTGCCGGTCGTCGTAGTCAACCCAAGACAGGTGCGCGACTTCGCCAGGGCGACTGGGAAGCTAGCCAAGACCGACGCCCTCGATGCGTCTGTCATGGCTCACTTCGGCGAGGCGGTCAAGCCTCCTGTGCGTCCACTGCGCGACGCCGAGACCCAGACGCTCAACTCCCTGGTAGCTCGAAGACAGCAGGTGATGTCGATGCTGATCTCGGAGAGGAACCGCCTCAACACTGCGATCGCCGTAGCCGTGCGCTCCAGTATCGAGGCCCACATAGAATGGCTTCAGCGCGAGCTGGATGACCTGGACACTGACTTGCGGCAGACTCTGCTGCAGAGTCCTGTCTGGAGGGAGAAGGACAACCTGTTGCGCAGCGTCCCCGGCGTGGGGGAGCAGATCTCGCTCACACTCCTGGCCCACCTGCCGGAGTTGGGCACACTGGACCGCCGACAGTGTCAACGCCAAGCTGCTTTTGTGCGTTTTCGCCAACTTAGATTTGACCCACCCTCGTCCTTTTACACCTCTACAGGTGTCTCCTCCGATGTTGATGTCATCAGCCGGTGCGATGTAAGCAGACCGGCTTGGCGCTTGTCCTTTAGCCTGTAACTCTCGCCGCGGATGTTGATGACGTGACTGTGGTGCAGCAGCCTGTCGAGGATCGCAGTGGCTATCACGGTGTCCCCCAACAGTTCTCCCCAGTCTGCGAAGCCCTTGTTCGACGTCAGTATGATGCTGCCCTTCTCGTATCTCGCAGACACCAGGCTGAAGAACGCAGTAGCCGACTCCCTGTCGTATGGCCAGATGCCGAACTCGTCCACTATCAGCACCTTGGGCGACAGGTACACGCGCATACGCCGGTCCAGCCTGTGCTCTGCTCTCGCCTTCCTCAGATCCTCCATCAGGTCGTATGCACGGACGAAGTAAGCGCCGTACCCGTTCTCTATCGACTTCAGAGCAAGCGCCACCGCAAGGTGTGTCTTACCCACTCCGGGAGGTCCCAGCAGCAGGAGGTTCGATGCTTCCGCCACGAAGGCGAGTGTGGCGAGCTCCTTCACCTGCCTCTCGTCTATCGAGGGCTGGAAGCCGAAGTCGAACTCCTCCAGAGTGCGCCTGAAGGGCAGATGTGCCAGGCGCGTCCTGGTGGTCATGTAGCGCTCCCTGCGAGCGGTTACCTCCACTCCCAGCAGGTCGGCGAGCATCTCAGGATACGGCAGTTGCTTCCTTGCCGCGTCGTCCAGTCTGCTGTCCAGTACCTCCATAGCCTGTGTCATCCCCAGTGTCTCCAGGTGACTGCGTGCCTGTTCCAGAGCTATCATCGCACACCTCCGTCGGCTAGCAGCTGGTAGATGTCCAGCGATCGACGCTCCACTTGCTGAGCTGACACCTGCACCGCCAGCGCCTCACGCTTGGGGCTCTGGTCCCCGTTCACCAGTCCGTCCCACTGACCGGGCAACGTCAGCCGCTGTCCGCGCCTGTGTGCCCTCGGATGCACCGCCAACCTCTCATCACCGCTCCATATCTCCACCATCCCGGCGCTCACTCCCACCTGCACCGTGCTCCCTGACCAGGACCACGGCACTCCGTAGCGCGATCCGTCCCAGTTAACGTATCCGTCCCTGCCCACCTTGCGGTCCTCGCGTAGGTACACGCCCAGGGTTGAACGCTCCGGCAGCGCACCGAGACTGCTGCGCTCGATGCCGAGCATCGCCTTCGGCACTCGACCGGTCGTGCCGTGTACTCGCTCGTTGGCGATTTCGCCACACCAGGCCAGTGCCTGCCGGTTCAGGTCGGCGTCATCGCCAAAGCGCACCGACGGCCAGAAGTTGCCCTTCACGTACTTCACTCCACTCTCGACCTTGCCCTTGGTCTGCGCCCGGTACGGCTTGCACAGCCTCAGCTCAAAGCCCACCCTGCGCGCGAAGTCCAGCATCCGACTGTTCCACTCGTGGTCGCCCTCCTCGTCACGCTCAATCACCACCACCTTGGCGTTGTCGTACAGGCAAAGACGGGGAACTCCGCCGAAGTAGTCGAAGGCGTTCAGATGACACCGGATGAACGTCGGAACATCCGCACGACGCACGAACTCCGCGTAGATCGCACGCGAGAAGCCCAGCACCATCACGAACACCCACATACGATGCTTGCGCCCGTCCTCTCCCTCGTAGCTGACCACTCCCCAGTCCACCTGCGCCTGCTCGCCGGGCGCTGTCTCGAACCGTACCGTCGCCTTCGGCTGTCTCGGCCTGCGCCTCGGATGCACGTAGTTCTTCAGTGTCGTGTAGCCACCGTCGTAGCCCAGCGCCTGTATCTCACGCAGCAACACCACGCAGTTCTCAAGCCCTTCCGCCAACCTGACGTCTATGTAGCCGGCGTACGCATCCAGCTTCGATCCACGCTTCGACCGGGCCGTGGGCTTCGGAACCCCCGGTGAGCGCACGTACTTGCGAACCGTGTTCCTCGATATGCCGAGATCGTCTGCTATCCCGTGTATCGACCTCCCCTTGCCCTTCAACTCGTAAAGCTCTCTCACTGTTCTACCCCCTAACATTAGGCCAGGCACCTCCTGTCGGTTGTTCCGACAAAGATGCACTCCGTTTAGGGGTGGGTCAATTCCAACTTGGCGATTTCGCCCATTTTAATCTTGGCGCTAACAACAGATCGCGGCTCTGGTCGGCGTAGCTCCCTTCAACCGCGACAGCGGCACCCTGCGAGGACGCCGCACAGTATGGGGTGGACGAGCCAAGGTGCGTGCCGTGCTGTACATGGGAGCGCTGGTGGCGGCCCGGTATAATCCCGTCATCAGGGACTTCTACCATCGGTTGCTGGCCGCCGGCAAACCGAAGAAGCTTGCTCTCACAGCCTGCATGCGAAAGCTGCTCGTGATCCTCAACTCTATGCTCAGACATCGCTCCACTTGGTGCGATCTGAGCGTCCAAGATACCGCGTAACCTATTGACTCTAAAGACAGTTGCTATTGTGGCCATCAATCCAGAAACTGGAAACTCACATGTGCATCAAGAGCAACCTACAAAAACACATCCGCAACCTCACCAACGACGGCGAAGTCGTTGCGCGCTTCCTCGTGGACACCGTGCAGGGCAGGCACACCGACGCCAAATACCACCACAAGCTCGAAGCCATGAAGCACCTAGTCCGCTTCGGCTTCACAGAGGACGACGAACCCCACTTCTGGGGCCTAATCCCCACACCCGAAGAACTCGCAGCCCATCCAACTCGTCATTCCCACGCAGGCGGGAATCCAGAGGCGCAGGGCGGGGACACTGATAACTCAAGACTGAAAACTGTCAACTCCCTGGACATCCTCAATTACGACATTGCGCACCTCATCCGCACGGAAACAGCCGACGGCCACACCATCGCAGAGTTCCTAACCCACGTCATGACACGCCGCGACAGGCCCTTCACTCCGAAGAAACTCCGCATCCGCCACACAGACCGAATGGCAGCAGCAAGAGAAATCCTGCGACGCGGATTCGGACACTTCGGCAGAAAGCGCAAGCTAGTAGTTGACGACAGCGATGACAACAGTCACGACACCAACGACTACGACACCCTGCACACCGACCTGGCCAAGCGTATGAGAGAGTACAGCGAGCACGGCACCGACGCCGTCCGCTTCCTCCTCGACGTCATGGAAGACGCCAACCCCGACGAGCCATACACATGGGGCCACCGTATGTCAGCCGCCCAGGAACTCCTCCGTCGAGGCTGGGACACCAACTACGACGCAATCACCCCGGAGATGCTCCAAGACTACTGGCGCGACCAGCAGTCCACCCGCCTCTCCGTAGCCCAGAAAAAGCATCTAGCCGGCCTCCCCGTGTTCGTTGACGACTACAACACCTACGACAACACCGACTACCAAGCCATAGCCCAATCCATCCGCGAACAAGAAGACCTCGAAGCCATCTCCAATCGTCACTCCCGCGAAGCATGTCCTCGACCCCGACCGGAGAACGGGAACCCAGAGGGGTGGGGCACGGCGGGGCAAAAGCCCCCTCTCCCCGCGGGAGAGGGCTGGGGTGAGGGGAATGAAGAATCCCATTCATCCCCTCCATCCATGTCAGGTCTCCCAGACTTCGAGGACGACGACAAACCCGACTGCTACCACGAATCCCTGAACCCAGAGCAGCAGGCAATCTTCGACTACCAAATGCAAATCGAATCCGGTGAATACGAAGAAGGCGAAATCACACTCCGCCAGCCCACCCCGGAAGACTGGAAGGCACACGAAGCCGCACTCGCGAGCCTGAAGGAACTCGCCGCAGCCGAAGGCGTCCCCCTCCTGCCCAATCCACTCGCCGCAAAACTTAAAGCCCCCAACATCCGCAGCCCCTAACGCATCCTTCCCGTCCCTGGCCCACTGACCGACTGACGCACTGAAAGACTGAAGAACTACTTATTGCGCCAACAGCGCCCAAGTAGTATCCTTTGCCGTGCAACTGACAGACCCATAACTGAACACTGATAACTGTCAACTGACCATGGCAATACTGGAATACATAGATAACCCCATCCCTTGGGCAATAGTCGGCTTCATCATCGGCGCGGCGCTCGGCGTAAACTTCATCTCCGTGGCGCTCGTCGCGGTCGGGCTTGGCGCTTTCGTGCTCTACCTTTTCTTGCACGGCCCCGCAAGACGCGAGACTGAAGGCAAGCTCTTCGCCGCCGGCCCGGTCTTCATCGTCGCTTGGATGGTCGGCTTCGTAGCCCACAATCTGGTGTTCTGATGGCGGTCGCTTCACCATCCGTAAGGGCCTCCCTCTTCGTAACCTGCATCATCGACCAGCTCTACCCCGAAGTCGGCGAAAGTACGGTCAACGTGCTGAAACGCCTCGGCGTGGACCTAGACTTCCCAGGAGCGCAGACATGCTGCGGCCAGCCCGCCTTCAATGCTGGATTCTGGTCAGACGCCAGACCCCTTGCCCGCCGCACAATCGATATATTCCAAAACGATAGGTACGTCGTTGTTCCGTCCGGCTCCTGCGCCAGCATGATGCGCGTCTTCTACTCCGAGCTCTTTCACGACGAACCCCCGATGCGGAACCGGATTGCATCTCTGGCAAGCCGCACCTTCGAACTGTCCGAATTCATCGTAGATGTCCTCGGCATCACCGACCTCAGCCAATTCGCAGATTCCAATCCGACCGAATCTACACGAAAAGTAACCTACCACGAAGGCTGCCATCTCCGCCGCGAACTCGGCGCTCTCACCCAGCCGCGCGCCCTGCTGAACTCGCTCCCCGGCATTGAGCTGGTCGAAATGGAGCAGTCCGAGGTCTGCTGCGGCTTCGGTGGCACCTTCTCCGTCAAATACCCCGAAATCTCCGGAGCAATGCTGAACGACAAGCTCAACTTCGCCTCTGAGACTGGTGCGGACGATCTCGCCGCGTGCGATAGTAGCTGTCTGATGCACATCGGCGGCGGCATTGAGAAGCGGGGCATGTCGATGCGACCGCTCCATCTGGCATCCCTCATTGACGACCGGCTATCAGGAACGCCTTCGAATGGAAGTTAAGACAGAACAATTCACCGAGGCCGCTGGCACCGCGCTGCAGGACGAAAAGATCCAGGCAAACCTGCTCGGACTTTACGGCGGCTTCCATCAAGCGCGGCTCGACGCCTCCGCTGCCACACACAACTGGGAAGATCTTCAGGAGCGCGGCCGTGCGATTAAGGCGCACACAATCGCCAACCTCGACATCTACCTCCGCATGGCAGAAGAAAATGTCCGCAAAGCAGGGGGCAAGGTCTTCTTCGCCAAGGACTCCGAGGAAGCCACCAGATATGTAACCGAACTCGCCGCGTCTAGGGGCGTGAAAACCGTCGTCAAGAGCAAGTCTATGGTCTCCGAGGAGATGGGCCTGAATGAGCGGCTGGAAGAGGCAGGAATCGAGTCCGTGGAAACGGACCTCGGTGAGTACATCATCCAGCTCGCCGGCGAAGCCCCTTTCCATATCATCGCGCCTGCCATACACAAGTCCCGCGAGGATGTCTCAGAGCTGTTCGAGGAAAAGCTCAACGCGCCTCACTATACCTCCATTGATGACCTGGCGCAGGAGGCACGCCGCCAGCTCCGCGAAAAGTTCATCGCTGCTGACATGGGCATCACCGGCGCAAACTTCATCGTCGCGGAGACCGGCACCCTCGTCCTCGTGACCAACGAGGGCAACGGGCGTATGTGCACTTCGATGCCCCGCATCCATGTCGCCATCACCGGCATGGAGAAGGTCGTCCCTTCAATCGAGGACATGGGAATCATGCTGCGCCTGCTCATCCGATCCGCCACCGGGCAGCGCATCTCCAGCTATGTAACGGCTGTAACAGGCCCCCGCAAGTCCGACGATGAGGACGGACCCGAAGAGTTTCACCTCGTTATCGTGGACAACGGACGCTCTCGCCTCCTCGCGGATCCTGAACTGCGTGAAGCGTTATACTGCCTGCGGTGCGGTGCCTGCCTGAACGCTTGTCCCGTATATCGTAAGGTCGGAGGCCACTCCTACGGCTGGGTGTATCCCGGACCCATTGGTGCCATTGTCTCCCCAATGCTCACAAACCTTTCTGCCGCCAAGGACCTGCCTTATGCGAGTAGCCTATGCGGTGCCTGCAAGGAAGCCTGTCCCGTCAAGATTAACCTGCCCAGAATGCTCCTCTACTTGCGCAACCAGCTCGCTGAAGGCGCCAACTATCCTGAGCACAGAACATCCACAACCAAAGAACGCCTTGCGATGAAAGCCTGGCGACTTGCCGCATCAAACCCTTTCGCGATGTCCATGGCCGGTAAGCTCGGCAGACTTGCCCAGCCCCTGCTGTCCAGCGGCAGTGCCTCCTCGTCACCGATCGCAGCTTGGACACGGTATCGCGCCCTGCCCAAGCTCGCGTCGCGCCCCTTTCGCAAGCGCGCGAAAGGCGATAAAGTTTGACCGCAGATAGATGACCTGATAGTAGGACACACGAAATCACTGTTCGTTACGCTGTAAGAATGGGATTACTGCGAAAGAATGAAATCCGAAGACTTCCTAGCCAACCTGAGCCGCAATCTTGGACGTGAGTCTGAAGGCGAAATTACGCCTGATGTGGCAACACACCTCTCGCTCAGCGCAGAGCAGGTGGAGTCGCGAGCCCGGCGTGTTGCGGACGACATCGCTGCCCGCGCAGACGAGCTGATGGAATTAGTAGAACACACTGCTGCCGAGGCGGCCTGGAATGTGTTCCGCACACAATCCAGGGCGGATGCCGCAAATTACATCCGCCGCGTAGCGCAGGACGTGGAAGCCCGTACAATGCTCCGCACCACGCACTCTGTTTTGGACGCATTAGACATTGAAACTGCGATCTATGGAACCGGCATCTCACTGGAAGTTATGGCGCTTGACGGGGACCAGTCACCTGTCGATCGGGAAGCCTCCCGCGAGACGCTGCGCCGGCAGGCCATCAACGCCGACATTGGCATAACGGGCGTGGACCATGTGATTGCCGAAACAGGGTCCTGCGTACTGCTTCCGCGCAAAGGCATCAGCCGTGTCATATCCCTTCTGCCGCCCGTGCATATCGCAGTCGTCGAGTCCGGACAGGTGCTTCCCAGCCTTGATGAACTGTTCACCCTTCGAAGGCAGGAATTTCTGGATGGAAAACTCGGCAGCTACATGAACCTGATAAGCGGGCCCAGCCGGTCAGCCGACATCGAGTACCAACTTGTAACGGGTGTCCACGGCCCGGGGGAAGTCCACATGATACTGCTAGGCTGATAGGGTAGGGCAGCGCCTATTGATTGTCGCCGAACAGCCGGCCGCCAACATTCAGCAGTCGCATCACCTGTTCCGCGGTGTTGGCTATAAGTTCACTGGCCCGCTCTGAAGCCTCATCTAGTGTCATCGGACCGGATGTGATTGCGGATAGGCCGTCTATTCCATAATCGTGTACATCCTGAAAGCCGGAGCCAAGCGATCCGCTGATGCCGACCACTGGGATTCCCAATCTCTTCGCCCGCGCCGCAACACCAACGGGAGCTTTATTGTAGATGGTGGAGTGGTCCATGCTGCCCTCGCCGGTAATCACGAGGTTGCAATCCGTCAGGTAATCGTCCAGACCCACGGTATCCAAGACAATGTCAACGCCCGCCCGCAGCTGACCGCCCACAAAGGCTATCAGCCCTCCACCTAATCCGCCCGCCGCGCCAGCGCCTGAGACATCGCTCACTTCGACACCAATGTCCCGGACTACAACATCTGCGAAGTGTGAAAGAGCGGCGTCCAGTTCTTCAATCATCTCGGGCGTAGCGCCCTTCTGGGGCCCGTAAATCGCTGACGCTCCGGTCGGTCCGGTCAGTGGATTGTTTACGTCGCAGGCAACTAGGAACTCGCACTCATTCACGACCTCGTCCAGCGAGGACATATCAATTTTGTGCAACTTTGCGAGCGCTGCGCCTCCATGCTCCAGTTCGTTGCCTGATTCGTCCAGCAGTCTGACGCCGAGCGCCTGCGCCATTCCCGCTCCCGCGTCATTCGTCGCGCTTCCACCAATGCCTACAATAAATCGTCTGTATCCGCTTGCAATCGCATGCCGCATCGCCTCGCCTAGCCCATACGTTGTGGTGGCGAGTGGGTTTCGCCGCTCTTCGGGCACCAGGGCGAGTCCCGAAGTGCGTGCCATTTCCAGGACAGCGGTAGCTCCGTCACCCATCGCCCCCCACTCGGCTACCCGCCGCTCTCCGAGAGGACCCGTTACCTCTATCTCGTGAATCCTACCGTTTGAACCCTCAATCAGCGTTTCCAGAGTTCCGTCACCACCATCCGCTACCGGGACCATGACCACTTCTGCGTCAGGCACTACACGCAGGACGCCTTCACGCATGGCGTCTGCGGCCTTAAGTGCTGAAATGCTGCCCTTGAATGCCTGTGGAGCAACTACAATTTTCATAATGCAAGATTATACCATCTGTGTCCCTATACTGGGCGCACAACGAGAATAATGGGCAGGACATTCAGGCACAGTAGGGCAGGGGAGTCTGATCTATATCGGTACCAAAGCATCAATTGTGTGAGCAGCTATAAGCGGTATGATAAAAGCATTCATTTTCTCCCACCTGCACTTTCTTAGCCTAAAGCCACATGACGGCAATGCTGAGGTGTAAGGATAATATGGAGACTGTGACTCCGCGATGTGCGGCATACTCCCGTTTCCTCGCGATGCGCTCCAAAATCTCGTATGAATTCTCGAGGTAGAAACTTCCTCTCGGAGGAATATCAACATATTGTGAATCCCCATGGCACAGACCAGAATTGGGGCAAATCTACGCGATTGTACTCCTTGACTATATGTTCATATTCAAATAATCTCACTTTATGCCGAGAACACGAGAACACTCAGAGCCGACTCGCCAACTATATGCTTCGATCAGGGAGGACATTTACCTCGCAGCGAAGTCGCGCGCAGCGCAGTTGCGTCTGCCACTCCGGCGATTCATTGAAGATGCTTTGGTAAATGCAATAGACGGCGACAGCGCGACTTCGGGAGGTTTCCTGAACGAGCAAGAGTCAAGTTCGATTAAGCCTAAGACAGTGTGGGACGATCAGTATATAGACGCTCAAGCAAGTCAACCACTTGGATCACCCCTTGATCTCTCGGAGGATGAGGCCCGTCGCGTTGCATTGGGAGCGTTTGAAAGCTCGCCTGTCCCAGCCGACCCAGCCACTCGAAGTGAGCTGGTACACCTTGAAAGTCGGTCCCGCGGGCATGTGGGAGACCCGGTTGACCTCTCGGACGACGACGCAGCGCAAATAGCGCGTGAGGCGCTTATGTTCGGCATATCAGGGCGTGAGGCGTGAGCGATGGCAGACATGCTCTTAGATACCACGGTTTTCGACGACCTTCGCAACGGCGATGCCGAAGCGCGCCGCATTGTAGAAGCGGTCCTTGACGGCGAAGTCAACGCGGCAGTCTCCTCAGGCACTATCTGCGAACTATGGCATACCGGCGAAATAGACAGGCGCACGGAGATTGGGTTTCTCAGCGTCTTGCGATTCGTCGAGGAGATTGCTCCTGATATTGAAGTCGCCAGAACAGCAGGGCTTTGGCTCGCCAGTCACCGGCTTGACAACGGCCGAAATACCACCTGCGTCGCTATGGCGGCAGCCACGGCAAGGCAACTAGACATACCTATATGCACGCGAGACGCTGAAACATTCGAGCAATTCGACGTCGAGATTACCGCTTACTAACCTCCTTGGCGTTCGGCACCAAACCAACACGCAAAAAGTGCGTCTTGCACATTCGCCGAATACCTCCGGCGAATTACATTCAACTTCCGACAGCGCTGTTTCGACACCCTTCGCATACCTAAGCCAATCGGTAATCAACTTTGAACGCCCTTGTGCGCTGGGTAACCCCGCGCTACCATTGCAATAAGGTGTGTCGTGCCACCGCAAATGGCAGCTGCCGACGTCCCTAAGATGTGGATTGCAGCGCGACGCTGTAGAGCACTTCACTTATATCTTCGAAATCGCTCTAGTGGTCAGACGGAGATGCCTTAAATGAAACGCATCATCGCCGTGGCGCTCATTGTATTCGGCTTCGGTGGCTTTCTGGCTCTTCAGACAGTCGGAGTGGCTGAAGCATCCGGTGATGAGGCGATAGTATTCGTAATCGAAGACGCCATTACGCCGCTAGAGGCCAAGCGGTTTTCGAGTGCAATTAAGGATGCCGATGCAGCGGGTGCGCGCCTGCTGATAGTTCAGCTGAGCACTCCAGGCGGGCTATTGGACTCCACACGAACAATGGTGGAGGACATCTTCGCGGCTCCGCTGCCCGTGGTGGTGTATGTGTCGCCTCCTGGCGCGCGCGCTGCGTCCGCCGGTACTTTCATCACCGCCGCTGCCCATGTTGCTGCTATGGCTCCCGCGACCAACATCGGCGCTGCGTCCCCAGTAGGAGCAGGAGGGGAAGACCTGCCGGATACCATCAAGGCGAAGGCTACCCAAGATGCCGCGGCGTTCCTCCGAAGCATCGCCTCGCAGCGGGGTCGCAACGTCGATGCCCTGCAAGATACCGTCCTTAAGGCTGAGTCATACACCGCGGACGAGGCGGTCGAATTGCGAGTGGTTGACTTGACCGCCGAGAACCTCGCTGACCTGCTGGCGCAACTTCACGGCAGGACTATTGACTTCAACGGAAAGCAGGTGCAGCTCGATACGGAAGGCTTGCCGCTCACGACCATCGAGCGCACTCCGGTCGAGCGTTTCATAGGTTTCCTGGCCAACCCGAACATCGCCTTCCTGCTTCTGACCATAGGGGGAATAGGAATTCTCATCGAGTCGTTCAGTCCGGGACTGATAGGTCCGGGGGCAATTGGCGTCATAGCCCTTGTGCTGGCATTCCTAGCATTTGGCAACTTGCCGGTCAACTGGGTGGGCGTCGGCCTGATACTTCTGGCTATGGCGCTCTTCTTCGTGGAGGCGCAAGTGCCGGGCATCGGCATATTCGGTGTTATCGGCGCGGTCGGCTTCCTCATAGGAGCGTTTCTCTTGTTCGGAAACATCAACTTCACTCCACAAGTGCCGGAATTGCCGAACGCCCCCAGCTTCACCATAAGCCTGTGGATTATCGGCGCGATGAGCGCGCTGCTTTTCGCTTCGATGCTGCTGACCATACGCGCGCTGAGACAAGGGAGAAGCATTCCTTCATACTACGAATACTCCTCCAGCAACCCCGAGAATCTGATTGGAGCAATCGGGACGGCGACAACAGACCTCGACCCCATGGGCAGTGTCCGCGTTGGGGGGGAGCAGTGGAGCGCGGTATCCGACTCAGGAACGTCCGTATCCAGCGGTGAGCGTGTTATGATAATTGAAGTTGACGGACTTACTCTCAAAGTAACGAGAGAGTCCACATTTTCAGGACGGGCGGAGCAATGATGAACCCTGAACTGTGGTGGGCGGCGCTAATCGTCGCGGCTTTGGCGCTGTTCTTTCTGGAAACCCAGATGCCTGGTATGGGCGTGTTCGGTTTGGGCGGCGCAGCGTGCTTGCTGCTGGGTGCTTTCATGCTGAGCAGCGGCAACCCTGCCGTCGTGGGCGGCGCGGCAATCATCTCTATAGGGACAGCCGCGCTGACAGTCAAGGCTATGTACGAGGCGCGTAAGGCGGGAAAGTATGCAAGCCCGACTGACCCCAAGAGGCTAGTCGGTCAAGTTGGGACGGCAACGACTGAATTGAATCCTCGTGGAAGCGTCCTAATCGCCGGCGAACAGTGGACAGCAGTTGCCGACTCCGGCTCACCGGTTTTAATTGGTGAGCGTGTTATCATTCTCGAAGTCGAAGGACTTGTACTCAAGGTATTCAAGGCGGACGAAGACTAAGGTGAACTGCAGGAGAAAAGACGATGATCCCTTACATTAAGATTGTTCAGCAGTACGAGTTGCTGGGTGTGTTCTGGCTGGGCAAGTTCGCCGGCTTGAAGCCGCCCGGATTGCAGATCCTGCTTTGGCCTTTCCACAAAACGGAGACAATTGACCTGCGTGAAGACGTAATAGACATCCCACGTCAGACGAACATCACGAGTGATAATGCGCCAATTGACATAGACTTCCTTGTGTACCTTCGCGTTATTCCCAACGAGGCGCAGAAGTCAGTGCTCGAGGTGGTTGACTATACTAGTGCCGTAATCGGTATTGCTACAACCACCCTGCGTGCCGTGATTGGCGAAATGCCGCTCGACGATGTGCTGTCTCAACGTGAACGCATAAACGAGGAGTTACGCCTGAAACTTGATGAGATAACTGAACGCTGGGGCATTAAAGTAACGCAGGTAGAAATTCGGGAAATCGAGCCGCCGCGTGATATTCAGGAAGCAATGAACCGCCAGATGTCAGCTGAGCGCGTGCGTCGCGCTGCCGTGACAGAAGCCGAAGGCACGCGTCAAGCGGCAATCACCGTTGCCGAAGGTGAGAAACAATCGGCGATTTTGAAGGCCGAGGGCGAGCGGCAGGCGGAGATTCTGTCCGCGGAAGGGGACCAACAGGCGGCCATTCTGCGCGCTGAGGGGTTTAGCACGGCGCTGGACAGGGTTTACGGTGTCGCGCAGAACATCGACTCGAACACGCTCAGCTTACAATATTTCGACACGTTACAGAAACTGGGCGAAAGCTCCTCCACGAAGTTCATCTTCCCCATGGAGTTCACCAACCTGCTTACACCGTTTACCGGTGGAATGCGAGGAAGGGCCGAAAGAGGCGACGCCGCCGCGGATTAGAGGCGTCACAGTATTTTATAAAGATGGCACAAGGACTAAACGTAGTTCTTGACGTTGCGAGCAAGTGTCAGAGTCATACCTGGGACCGCGGCTATTTCTTCTACGGAAGCGTTGCTTACCCCGCGCAACGAACCGAACCTGCGAATTAGCATGCGCTTGCGCTTTGGCCCAATGCCCGGCACGAGGTCCAACGCTGATTGGACGCTCTTTTTCGAGCGGCGCTCTCGATGGAATGTAATCGCGAATCGATGCGCCTCGTCACGCGCGCGCTGAACCAGATACAGTCCTTGCGAATTGCGCGGGAGCATAATGCTCTCACTCATAAGGGGGACGAATATCTCCTCATTTTCCTTTGCCAAACTTGCGAGGGGAATATCATTTATTCCCAGTTCCAAGAACACCTGCAAAACCGCTCCCAGGTGGCCCTTGCCTCCGTCTATCAACACCAGGTCTGGTGCGATCCCCCAAGAGTTCCTTCTGGTAGGACTGCCATTCTTCTCAGAAGGCGAGTCGGCGTCGCTCGGCCTTCGTGCTTGAGCGAGACGCTTGAATCGGCGCGTTAACATCTCACGCATCATGGAGTAATCGTCCACCCCATCCACGGACTTAATCTGAAATCGTCGATAGTGGCCCTTCTTGGGCCTTCCATCCTCGAAAACAACCATGCTGCCGACCGCGTTCGTCCCCTGAATGTTAGAGATGTCATAACACTCTATACGTCGGGGCGGGTAGGGAAGGCTCAATGCCTCTTGCAATTCTGACATAGCTGCATCCATCGCGGCGGAGTCAGACATCTGCTTGATTCGTAACTGCTCAAGCCCCTGTGCGGCGTTTTCAGCGACCATTTCGACAAGTCTGCGCTTCTCGCCACGCTTCGGCACATGAATGCGAACACTTCCTCTTCGCTTCTCCCGCAGCCACTCAACGATTCCTTCCGGCTCTTCGAGGGGATGTTGAACGAGGATGCGTGGTGGCACATAAGGCGTTGCATCGTAGAACTGCTTCACGAACGCCGTTAGTATTTTGTCCGGCTCGTCATCCTGCGTCCCAGCCATAAGGAAATTGTCGCGCCCAATAAGTTTCCCCTGCCGAATGAAGAACACTTCTACCCAGGCCTCTCTGCTTCCCGGCGCAATTGCAATCACATCTGCGTTTTCGGATGTCAAGTGAAGCACCTTCTGCCCTTCATTGACCTTTTCAATCGCAGTCAACTGATCCCGCAATACGGCTGCCTTCTCGAATTCAAGACTCTCGGCAGCATCGAGCATGCGCCTTTTAATTGAGCCCACGACTTTGTTCGTTTTTCCTTCAAGAAAGAGGATCACCTGGTCGATGACCTCGGCGTATTCGCGCTTATCGACAGCGCCGATGCACGGCCCAACGCAACGATGTATGTGATAGTCGAGACAGGGGCGGGCATCGTTGCCTGTGATTGTCTTCGTGCAGGATCGATATGGGAAGAGCTTCTTGAGTAGGCTGAGGGTGCGACGTACACTTCCGGCGCTGGCGAAAGGTCCGAAATATCGCGAGTCATCTTTGTTCACGCGCCGGGTGATATAGACCTGCGGGAAGTCCTCTGAAACGTCGATCTTAATGAATGGGTAGCTCTTATCGTCCTTAAGCCGGGCGTTGTAGGGTGGTTGGTGCTCCTTGATGAGATTGCATTCCAGAATGAGTGCCTCTTGCTCAGACTCGGTGACGATGTATTCAAAATCGTCCACCCTGTCAATCATATTGGCAATCTTGCGGGGAAGTGCGGCACTTGGGGCAAAGTACGAACTAACGCGACTCCGAAGGCTGGCAGCTTTGCCGACGTAAAGCACTGCGCCATCCTCGTCTCGCATTAGGTACACACCGGGCCTAGCCGGTGTTGCCTTAAGTCGCTCGGAGAAGTCGGTGTTGGGCATTCTATCTTTCCGAGGGCGAGAGGGAACCTTAACTGAGCTGTCGGCAGATTATCCAAGCACGAATGTCAGTCCTACAATTATGACAGCGATAAGGGAGGTGATCATCCCGATCTGACGGAGTTCTTGACCCAGATGCCGGCTGGAATGGGTCGCACCTGCATCGGCGGCACGCCGCCTTGGACGTGGGGATGGCCGGGAGTCAGACATAGACGGCGTTGCTGCGGCTGCTCCAAGAGTGGGCGTCTGCCTTGTCGGACTGGTCCGAGTGCGAATTGAGGTCTCGCTTGTCGCAGCTGGCTGCGTTGGCCCCGCCTGGAAATTCTGAGGCGCACCCTTGCCGCGTCGTCTTCTGCGGCTTAGTCTAGCCTGTCGTGAGGCTGCGCGCTGCGCTTTGCTAGGCATTGGCTCTGACTCCTATGAGTTTTTCCAATTTCGGGAATCCAAGACAGATGGGAGTTAATTCGTCCTTCGTCCACCCTGGAATGTATCTTATGCCCTCGGATGGGACTTGTCATACTCAGTTCGGACGTGCTCACTGGTAAGATGTGTATAGACTTGCGTTGTGGTAATGCTTGAGTGACCCAGCAATTCCTGCACATGTCTCAGCGGAGCGCCGCCCTGCAGCAAGTGAGTTGCGAAGCTATGGCGTAGAGTGTGGGGCGTGATTTTCTTATCTATACCTGCTCGCTTCGCGTGTGCTTTTAGTATCAGCCAAAAGCCCTGGCGGCTAAGGCGCTGACCTCGCCTGTTGAGAAAAAGTGCGCGCTCCGATGAGTTCTTAATAAGTACCGGACGGGTCTCGTCGATATATCGGCGCAGTACAGAAATGGCGCCCGCGTGGACGGGGATAAGCCTTTCCTTCCCTCCCTTTCCAAAGCATCTGACGCTTCCTTGTTCAAGATCAAGGTCATCAAGATCAAGGGAGACGAGTTCAGTGACCCGCAGTCCGCAGGCGTAAATCAGCTCAAACATCGCGCGGTCGCGTATGCTATCCTGCGTTTCCTGCCGAGATGCCGAAGCAAGCAAGTCATCGACCTCTTCTATACTTAGAGTGTCGGGTAAGGAACGTCCTATACGCGGGGAGCTTATGTTCTCGGTTGGGTCACGGCTCACGATGCCCTCATCCAGAAGGAAGCCAAACAGCGACTTGCTGGATGCTACTTTACGAGCGCGTGTGGTGTCGGAATACTCCAGGGCATGAAGATGAAGCAGGTACTGGGACATCATGTCTTCGTCCACGCTTTCCCACCCATCGCCATTTCCATTGAAATGGTTGGCATTTAGATACTCAATCAACTGGCTGAGATCGCTTCTATAAGCTGCCAGTGTGTTGGGTGAGATGCCACGCTCCACCGTCATATAGTTTAGAAATCCATCAACATTGCTTAACAACAGACTTGAACTCTCCCTTACGTTTACTAGCTGCATTTAATTCTAGCATAACCAAAACAAGCCTGTTGTAGATTCATTCTATTGACACATTTATTTCACGCCGTTATTTTGTGTTCTGCGGAAGGAGCGGTCGACGATTAGCCTGCGTTAAAGGGGTTCGTCGGAGACAGTCAGCCTCGGGACCTAATACCGAGGAGTGAGAAACTGATATGGTAGCGATATGATCGAAATAGATGTAGGTCCGTACTTAATCTCGTCAGGGACATTCCTGCTTAGTTGGCATGGCTTCTTCAGCTTCGTAGCAGTTGCCACGGCGGTCTATCTTGTAGGGCGCTGGGCGCCGATGAAAGGCATCGAGCCGGACGACATATACTCCATAGCGATATGGGCAATACTCGGAGGTATTGTTGGCGCCCGACTGGTGCACGTAATCGACAACTGGGACTACTATCAGTACAACTTGCTTCAGATACTCTTCATCTGGAGTGGCGGGATCGGAGTCTGGGGTGGCATTCTGGGCGGGTTCATAGGTGGAGCCGCCTATGCATTCATTGCGAAGCATCCCATCGGAATCATTGCCGATCTTACCGCGCCGGCTTTGCTGTTGGTGCAGACAATCGGCAGGCTCGGGGACATTGTCAATGGCGAACACTGTGCGAGGGCTGCGACTGAGTTCATTCTCGCGTTTAACTGGATACGTCCGGAAAGCGATGCGCGCGCCTGCGCCAACGGGGTCGGAGTCCCCGTTCAGCCGGTGATAGCATACGAAATGCTATGGAATCTCGCCGCGTTGTTCGTCGTCTGGAAACTGCGTGACAGGCTCCGACCGGACGGAATGCTGTTTGCCCTTTACCTTGCACTTTATGCAATTGGCCGTTTCCTGGTTTCATTACTGCGACAGGATAAAGTTTGGGCGCTAGGACTTCAGGAAGCGCACTTTATAGCCATTCTGGTATTGCTGATAACCATACCTCTACTGGCAATAAAGGCGCGCCCAACTTCTGAGGTTCAGCAAATAGCCGAAGGAGAAGCAATCGAACAGCGTCGTACTCGAAGGCTGTCACGGGCGGAGCGAAGGCGACGAGAGCGTAACAGCTGATTAGCGCGCTGTTCGTATGTCCTGCACCGTTAGCTGTAGCCTTGGATAGCTACCCCATGTGTCCAATCCCGCCGTATAGACGACATCGATACCTCCGCGAGTTTCATCCAATCTGTGGCCCTTGTTGAAGCCAATTGCGCCAACAGTCGTGCCGCCTTGACGAAGGCGCATCTTCAGATGTTGTCTATTCGCGCCTACCGTGCGAGCTTCCACGACTCCCACGCCGCGTGTCAGGAACACTGGCGCAGGGTTCCCTTCGCCAAACGGAGCCAACGATTGTATGAAATTAAAATTCTTGGGCGCGAATACGGACAGTTGCACCTCGCAGTCTATCTCTAGTGACGGCGCCAATTCGACTTCAGCAAGTGCCTCGTCGGCGAGTCGAGTCAAGCCTCCTTCAAGGCAGGATAATCCGGAGCTTCTCATCGTAAAGCCGGCTGCCTGTGGGTGACCGCCGTGGCGTTCCAACAGGTGGGCGTTCATATTCAGCGCTTCGACAATGTTAAATTCTGGAATGCTGCGGGCACTGGCACGGCTCGTATGTTCGCCTACCGAAATCGCCACTGCAGGACGGTAGTAGCTCTCGGAGAGCCTTCCAGCAATTAACCCCAGCACGCCAGGAATCCACTGTGCACTCTTTACTATCAGAATCGAGGGCACCTCACTAAGACTTTCAATCTGCTGCTGAGCCTCGGCGACGGC
Source organism: Dehalococcoidia bacterium (assembly GCA_965203955.1). Classification (GTDB taxonomy): domain Bacteria; phylum Chloroflexota; class Dehalococcoidia; order Lucifugimonadales; family JADFKI01; genus Bin90. Next base: position 3,064,198 of record OZ241923.1, read on the forward strand.
CTGCCGTGTTAGCTCCTGACGCTCGCGATTCATCCCTTCGATCTCACCTGCCAATGATCGTGCTGTATTTTCACTCTCAGTAGTAAGTAGTTCGAGACTCAAATCTGCACTGCCAAGTCTGCCAGATACATTGAGTCTGGGAATGATGCCGAATGATAGCGCCTCAGTGTCCAGTGTTCCCAGCTTCAGTCTGGCGCTGGCAGCAAGCGCGCGTACACCGAGATTCTCCGAGCGATTTATGCGCTCCAAGCCACGCTTCACCAGAAAGCGATTCTCCCCTGTAAGTTGGCCGACGTCTGCAACCGTACCTAGAGCTACAAGTTCCAGAAGATGTTCGGGCAAGGCAAGATTCATTGAGGTATGCAGCGCCTCTACCAGCTTGAAGGCCATTCCTACCCCAGTGAGGTGGCCGAAGGGGTAGGTTGACTTCGGATGATTCGGATTTATCAGGGCGTGCGACGCTGGAAATGCAGGCAGCACACTGTGGTGGTCTGTAATTATAGTGTCGATACCCAACTGCGAGGCTTCATCGACTTCAGAGATTGAAGTTGCGCCACAGTCAACCGTTACAAGGAGTGAAACGCCGATGTCGTGCAGCTGACTTACGGCATCGCTGTTAAGGCCATGTCCTTCATCGACGCGATCCGGTAAGTATGGCGTGACTTTGGCGCCTAGATCCCTCAGGGCTGTCGTAAGCAGGGCAGTGCCGGTAATGCCGTCGGCATCAAAGTCGCCAAACACGCAGATGTGCTCCCGGCTATCAAGTGCGCGTCGCAGCCTATCGACTGCCCTCTCCATGTCTGGGAGGAGAAATGGGTCATTGAGGAGCCTCTCATCAGAGTTCATGAAAAGCTCGGCCTCTGACGAGGTGCGAATCCCTCTGTTATAGAGCAGGTGCGCTTGGAAGGGAGTGTAGCCTAACTCTCTGGCGAATCCAATTGGCGGGAATTCGCTCAGCATCCAGCGCTTCCAGGTCGCACTCATTGTAGTCGGTCTCGCAATTTCCACTCAGGGAAGTTGTTCGGAGACGGCACTCTCTCACTCCTCAAATCTCTGAAGGGCCAGAGATGCATTGTGTCCGCCAAACCCAAAGGAATTGCTGAGCGCCGCGCCGATCCGACCGTGGCGAGCAACATTAGGTGTGTAGTCCAGATCGCATTCTGGATCGGCATTCTGTAGATTGATCGTCGGCGGTATCGTCTCTTCAGCAATTGCGAGTGATGCGATTGCGGCTTCAAGCGCACCGCTCGCACCCAGAAGATGCCCAGTCATCGATTTGGTGGAACTTATGGGGACCTTGTAAGCTTGTTCGTCGAATACGCCCTTCATCGCCATCGTCTCGTATTTGTCATTTAGTGGGGTAGAAGTGCCATGCGCGTTTACATAATCAATATCATCGGGCTGTAGCCTTGCCTTGCTGATTGCGATCTTCATTGCGCGCGCGGCGCCTTCACCCTCCGGCGCCGGCTGAGTGATGTGATTTGCGTCGGCGGTTGAGCCGTAGCCTACGAGTTCGACTATCGGCTTCGTGCCTCTCTGGAGCGCACTCTGCAGCGTCTCCATCACGAGCACTGCTGCACCTTCACCCATCACGAATCCGTCCCGCTCGGCATCAAACGGCCGGGATGCGCCCGCGGGATCTTCGTTTCGGGTGGAGAGCGCCTGACATGCGTTGAAACCTGCGACTCCAATCGGACAGATCGCTGCTTCTGCGCCTCCGGCGAGCACCACTTCTGCATCTCCTTCCTGAAGGACCTCGAGCGCTTGACCAATTGCGTCCGCTCCGCTAGAGCAAGCCGATACCGTAGAGTAGTTAGGGCCCTTGGCGCCGAGCATTATCGAAACCTGCCCCGAAGCCATGTCTGGAAGCATCATCGGGACAAGAAAAGGACTTATCCGAGAAGGACCGCGAGCCTCGAGAACACCAACCTGTTCGGACAGTGTGATGATCCCTCCGATTCCACTTGAGATCATGACCGAGACGCGGGTACTGTTTTCTGGTGTTATGCTCAGGCATGCGTGCTCGACTGCTTCCAGGGCTGCCACGGCGCCGAGTTGCACGAAGCGGTCCATGCGACGCGCTTCTTTCCTCCCAACGAAGGAAGCGGCGTCAAATCCTTTGACCTCAGCGGCGATTGTTGTGCGGTAGCCTTCCGGGTCGAATGATGCGATCTGGTCAACGCCGGACTCCCCGGCAATTAGGTTCTTCCAAGTGGACTGTCGGTCAAGACCGAGAGGACTGACTATGCCAATGCCTGTAACGACAACTCGATTTTTCATTTCAAGTTTGCTCCAGTTTCCGCCTGTGACCGTGTTTCCCGCTTGACAAGGCGGTCTATTTTGAGCGAACACAAACTGTATATCTATCGATCTAATGCAGCGGCTCGCAAGAAGCACTATAGCAGTATTGAAGTAACATGGATACTTAACCAGACCTAACCACTTATGAGAGAGGTCACCTCTGCCACGTAAACAATAGTAAGCGCCTCCTCCAGAGACCTCCTGGTAACCGGATATCCAACTCGGCGCTCACATGACGAGACGTCGCCTCGTGCATGCGCGTCACGGATGCCCTGAGTATCACACGTAAAGATTACTGACACTCCGCCTCCTTCCGCCCAGCTGAGGGACCAAGCAAATTCGAATACAACCTCATCAATCCTCAATTCGTCGAACCCACCTGTTGCAGATTGCCGCGTGGATACGCCTCGCGTAGTATCCAGCTTGCCCTTGCCTCCCAATAGTTCACTGTTCAGTTCACTCAGTATGGGCAATATTACGCTATCAAGGTCGTCTGCCTCGATCCAGAGTTGCAGGAGAAGCAGAGTATGCTCGGGAGTGACCGGGAAGCTCTTGGACGCTCGTCGAATGAATGCTGAAGCCTCCGAGTAGTAGTTGACCATGCGGCGGGCTCTATCCGTCCAGGACAACTCCTCAGTCTGATTGTCGTCGGCTGACTCTTGTAAGAAATTGTTGCCTGTCATCATCTCGTCTTAACATAAGAATGCTTGGGTAGTGTATCAATCTGAAATGTGGAGCAGTCTAAATGGCAGTGCATAGTTCAAAGTGACACACAAAAAATGCTTTCTGCGAATTGACCGCCTGTTCTATGGATTCCTATAATAGCATGAGCCTATAGAAAGGACGGGAAGGGGCAAAGTTGACACAGGGAATCCAAGATAAGACTACATTCACTATAGAAACTCATGGTTGCAAGCTTAACCAGTCAGATGCACTCCTCCTCGCGCGTGAATTCACTGAAGCGGGCTTGACTCAAGTGGGGGAGGATGAAGCGGCGGACATATACGTGGTAAACAGTTGCACTGTCACTCACGTAGCCGACAAGAAGGCGCGGCAATCGCTCCGATCGGCGAGGCGACGGAATCCCGAGGCTACTGTAATTGCCACCGGTTGCTTTGCCGAGCGCTCGCCGGGCGTACTAGAGGCTATGGAAGAAATCGACTTGGTTTTCGGTAATGTGGCTAAGCCACGGCTAGTGCAGCAGGTGCTGAATTGGAGAGAGGAGCAAGCAGTCCCCTGTACAACAGGGGATATTGATGAGTTCGTCAGTCCACGCGCTCTTCGAAGCCGAGCGATGGTTAAGATACAGGAAGGTTGCAATCAGGTGTGTGCCTATTGCATCGTGCCAAAGGTGCGCGGTAGGGAGCGCAGCATACCGGTTGAGGAAATAGTACGCGAGGTTCGTCATTATCTTTCGGATGGATACAGGGAAGCTGTGCTTACTGGTACTCAACTGGGTTCATACGGATTTGATCTCGACGGGGCTTCGCTCACGTCTCTTATTGGCAGTATTCTGTCGGACACAGCCATAGAGCGGCTTCGCGTCTCCTCGCTACAGCCAAGAGAAATCACCGATGACCTGCTAAAACTGTGGATGGACGAGCGGCTCTGCCCACACTTTCACATACCACTCCAAAGCGGCAGCGATTCCGTTCTGAGAAGAATGCGGCGCAGATACAGCGCGAATGAGTATTCGGAATCGATTCACCGTATCCGCCAAAAGATTCCAAGTGTAAGCATAACTGCGGACGTCATCGTGGGATTCCCCGGCGAGACGGAAGAAGATTTTCTGGCTACCTACAAATTATGCGAGCGGATCGGATTCGCAGACCTGCATGTATTCCCATTCTCAGTGCGGCCCGGGACGAGCGCGGCACATTACGATGCACAGGTTCCGCCAGCAGTGAAGAGCGAGCGGATGAGTGCGCTGTTAAGTCTTGCTAAGGAGCATAGGAGCCAATTCAGGATTAACAGCCTCGGTGAAACCCGCCCAGTCCTTTGGGAAAGCGAGCGGTTTCATTGCGCCGAACGGTACTGGACAGGACTCACAGACAATTATATTCGGGTAAGCACACAGTACGCCGGCCAACTGCAGAATGTGATCACGAAAGCAACGTTGAAGTCGGTGGATGACAATGGCGTCGTGAGAGCGGATTTATCTCATGACTGAAAATCAAAGGGGCGAATTTACTCGCCCCTTTGATTCCTTCCGTTCGTCAACGTAATTCGGTAACGAAGCCATTTAGACCTCAACTGGTAGGAAGTGTGTGGCTCCATTCTTCTGTACGATGTAGCCGGCATTCTGCTCGAAAGCGTGGCCGAAAACGACGAGCCAGCCGCCCTCAATCGCCATCTCGATAAACTCTCGCTTTTGCTGCAAGGTCGTGTTTGGATACTCGTGCATTGCCGGTATGTATGGCAATGGGAGATGGTAGGGTGTCGGGATCAGGTCGCTGACGTAAGCGATTTTCTCGCTGCCTCGCTCTACAAGCACGATTTGGTGGCCCTCAGAAGGACCGTTCGTCACTCTAAGTGTTAGTCCCGGTATTACCTCGAAGTCGTCGTCCACGAAATCGATCAATTCCCGCTCCGCCAATGGAATAAAGTCGTCCTCGTAGAAGGTGTTCTTGAAGCGTTCATTTGGCGAGTTTGCTTCATCCCAGCTACCCTTCTGCACCAGATAGCGAGCCTTGGGGAAGGTCGGAACGGGTGTCCCGGAGCGGTCGAGCTTCGTGCAGCCGCCGGAATGGTCAAAGTGGAGATTGCTGAGGATAACCGCGTCAATGTCTCGCGCGGTGATGCCGTGGGCCTTCAGCCCCCTGAGCAGCTTATTGCCGTTCAGACGGATCGTTTCCTTCATCTTGTCTTGCCGCTTTGAGCCGACGCCGGTATCGACCAAGATGTTGAGCTCGGGCGTCTGTATCAGCATGCAATTAAGGGCGAGACGGATACGGTTTCGGCGATCAGGCTTAATCTGTAGCTCCCACTCGGTCTTAGGCACCTGTCCAAACAGGCATCCGCCGTCCATCAGGAATGTGCCATCGCTGACAACGTCAATAGTAGTCGTACCAAGGTTCACTGTTGTCTCCTTTGGGCCCGTCGCCAAGGGCGAAAGGGACACCGTTCTGAATAAACTGGATGGAGAGAAGCGCTGCCCGTGACAAAGATTGCCAATAATCTGCAAACAAGGCGATTGGCGATTTTGCTCACATCGACACGAATTGTCGCAGCCTAGGGGCAGACCGCAGAGCAGGGAAGACCACAACCTATCCGAGAACCCCTACCTCCAACCTTCCCGGCCCTCTTCACCAAAGGTATCGCTAATCTTGGAAACCAGTCAATTAGAAAACTATACTCAGTTTTAGAAAAAAGCTAAGTGAAACAGTGCACAGGCGCGTCGCTTATAGACGGTAGATCGCGCAATTATGCTCTGAACTTACGAATTTCGTAACCGCTTTTGCCTTGCATTAAGCGAGTATTGGCGTCAATTCAGGCGCATGAAGGGCGGAGAAAGGGCGGACGCCGATTATGCCATGAGAACGCATAATCGGCGGACGGAGGACAGAAGCTGGTCAGCTCTTGAGCGATTCGATAGCAGTCGAGAAGGCGTCCAGGGTGTGCTTTACATCAGTTGCAGTGTGAGCCAAGGAGACATAGAACTTGGTGTCTCCCTTCAAGACGCCTTGGGCAAGCAGACTCTCGTTGAAGCGACTGAGCAACTGCTTGTCGGCAAGCAAGGTGGAGCGGTAGTCGGTGATTTCACCTTCAGTGAAGAACACATCAAACAGGGGAGCCTCGCCTACGACGCTTGCAGGAATCTCGGCTTCGTTCAGCAGCCGTTGAAGCTCGTCCTTCAAGCGTTGACCTGTGGCGAAGATGCGCTCGTATGAACCATCGCGACGCAGTATCTCCAGGGTCTTAAGACCGGCTGCCGCCGCGACCGGGTTGCCGCTGAGGGTGCCGATTTGCGGCATGTGTCCTCCAGCATCTACTGAAGATGAGTCGAAGTGGCCCATCATCTCTTCCTTGCCGGCGACTGCTGCCAGAGGGAAGCCACCCGCGATGACCTTGCCGAGCGAGCACATATCAGGCTCGACACCGTAGAATTCCTGGGCTCCGCCGTAAGCGAAACGAAAGCCGGTTACTACCTCGTCGAATATCAGCGGGATGCCGTATTGTTCCGTTACGTCGCGAAGACCCTGGAGAAAGCCGGGTGCAGGTGGCAGCAATCGCTGGAATGGCTCGACGATAACCGCGCCCAGGTCGTCATGGTTCGCTTCAATAATCGAGGTAGCGGTCTCAATGTCGTTGAATGGGGCGATCAGCACCTCATCCTCGATCGCGCGGGGGATGCCGGCGGAGTCCGGAGTGGGACGGGGAAAGTCGTGGGGGTTGGCAGGCGACATGCTCATGAGGGCGTAATCGTGCATGCCGTGGAATCCGCCCTCGAACTTAACAATCTTGTCGCGCTGGCGATAGGCCCGCGCGGTGCGTAGTGCGTAGAATGTCGCTTCGGTCCCACTGCTCGTGAAGCGAACTTTGTCGGCACAGGCGACAGCGTTTACGAGTTCTTCTGCCAGCATGATCGCCTGATCGTTGTTGGCGAAGAAGGTGGTGCCCTTTTCGATCTGCTGGCGAACTACCTCTATCACTTCAGGGTGGGCATGCCCTATCAGCATGGGGCCGGAGCCAAGTAGGAAATCAATATACTCGTTGCCGCTGGCGTCTCGGACGCGGCCTGCGCTTCCTTCGGTGATGACGATATCCCTGCCGATGTTGCCGAGGCTGCCCCCTGGCAAGACGCGGTGCGCCCTCTGGATCAGTTCGGATTCCGCTGCGGAGATTGTGCGCTCTGCCACTTGCCTGCTCCTTAATTGCTTGTAGATGTTAGGGTCCAGCCGGGACCCATGCAAGGATAGCAGAACACTAGCAGGCTGGCATATAATTGGCCGGTGATTAGCTAAGTCTGGAGGAATGAAGATGGAGATCAGCGTTGTCGCCGGTGATATAGCGCAACAGGACGTTGGAGCGGTGGTTGTGAACCTGTTCGAGGGAGTTACCGCGCCAGGGGGAGCAACCGGAGCGGTGGATAGAGCGATGGACGGCGCGATATCGGCCCTGATTGCCGACGGCGAGATTAAGGGCAAGCGCGGCGAACTGACGCTGGTACACACGCTGGGTAGGATCGCGCCGAAGAGGGTGCTGGTTGCCGGGCTGGGGAAGGCGGATTCGTTTTCGCTGGACGAGGTGCGAAGCGTAGCGGCCGAGTCTGCGCGACGCTTGAGCGGAATCGGGGTGGAGTCGGCGGCGACCATCGTGCATGGAGCGGGCATTGCCGGACTGGACCATAAAGAGAGCGCCCAGGCACTGGCAGAGGGCGTCGTGATGGGGATGTACAGGTTCGACAAGTACAAGTCGAATGCAGATTCCGGCGGCCTGTCACAGGTGACCGTCGTGGAATTCGACGAGTCCAAGTTGGATGCGTTGCGGCAAGGATGCCATGAGGGTCGCGCAATTGGAGAGGCGGTGAACTTCTGCAGGGACATGGCGAATGAACCTGCGAACAGCATGACTCCTTCGGAAATGGCAGAGAGGGCACTGGAAGTGGCACACCAGCATGGCGTGGAGCTGGAGGTCAAGGAGCGGGCGTGGATGGCGGAGATGGGGATGGGCGCGCTGCTAGGCGTGGCGCAGGGGAGTGAGGAGCCGCCGAAGTTCATTATCATGCGGTATAGCGGGGATCCCGACGATGAGGCGAACAACATCGGGCTGTTGGGGAAGGGGATTACCTTCGATAGCGGCGGACTTGACATAAAGAACGCTGCCGGCATGCTGACGATGAAGGGCGATATGGCAGGAGGCGCGTCCGTGATCGGGGCGATGCGGGCGATCTCGGAGCTGAAGCCGAAGATCAACGTAACGGTGATCGTTCCGGCTACGGAGAATATGCCGAGTGGGACGGCGCAGCGCCCGGGCGACGTGGTGCGGGCGATGAACGGCAAGACGATCGAGATAGACAACACGGACGCCGAGGGGAGGCTGGTGCTTGCGGACGCGATGGCGTATGCGCGGTCGGTGGGGCTGAACAGGCTGGTGGACGTTGCAACGCTGACAGGGGCGATGTCGGTTGCGCTTGGGGACCAGTGCATGGGAGCATTCGGGAACAACGACGATTTCACGCAGCAGGTGGTTGACGCGGCGAACGCGGTGGGGGAGAGGGCGTGGCCTTTGCCGATGTTCGACGAGTACAAGTCGCAGTACAGCAGCGACATCGCAGACATCAAGAATACGGGCGGGCGCGGCGCCGGGGCGATAACGGGCGCGCTTATCATTGGCGAGTTCAATGACGGCGCGCCGTGGGTGCACCTGGATATCGCGGGAACGTCTCGGGCTCGAAGCAGCAAGGGCGCGACGGTAAAGGGCGCGACCGGGGTGCCGGTACGGACGCTGGTGCGGCTGGTGTGTGACCTGGCGGAATAGCGTTGGTCGCTGGTCGTCCGGACGGGGTAGCCACAAAAGGCACAATGAGGTCGTGAGTTTTCAGTCTCGCGCCCTGCCCCCTCTCCCTGGGAAAGGGCAAGAGCCTGCCCTGAGCCTGCCGAAGGGCGCTGACAGGCTGACCAACTCCCACCCTTGACAACCCAAACATCCGTGCGTATCATAGGACTTAATTAGCACAAACATTCGCTATTGCAGTCCCCTCTCCCCGCGCGAAAGGGTTAGGGTGAGGGGCAAGGATACTTCCAGCCCATTCTGTGCCTTTTGTGGCTATCAGACTCAAAACTATGAACTCACAACCCACAACTGAACAACCCGACTTCACCGAATCGGTCCATTCCGCCATCGTCGAACTGACCGGCAACGGCAGAACCATCGTCGAGTTCCTCATCTCCGCAGTCAACGGAGAGTTCCCAGACTTCCAGCCCTGCCATAAGCTCGAAGCAGCAAGACTGCTCGAAAAGTTCGGCTACGGCCGGCTCCCTCAATCCGTGGGCGCGCTCACCAGCAACCTCAACCTGCCACAACCCACAAGACGAGAGCGCAGAGACTCCCGCAGAGCCGACAGGCGCGTCCAGTCCGAACTGGCTCAGATTGTCAAGGAACAGACCGCCAACGGCAGAACCATCGTAACCTTCCTCGTGCAAGCTATGGAAGGCGAACTCACGGACTTCAAGCCCTGCCACAGAATGTCAGCAGCAAAGGAACTCCTCGACAGAGGCTCCCAGCGCGCCATCGTCGAGGAAGAGCAGGAGCCTGAAGAGTCGGAGTCTGAACGGGAAGAGCGCGAAGAGCGGGAGCGACGAGAGCGGGAGCGCGAAGAGCACATCGAGTTCAGCCTGCACGGTCCGGTGTACTACGAAACATACCCCTGGCCCTGCGTCTGCGAGTACAGGGAGCGCGACTGCGAGGGCAGCGAGCTGAGCGGCGAGAAGCTGGAAGAAGCCCTGACCAAGCCCCCCGCGAGAAGGCTGCTCATACGCTACGACGACACGCTCGAAGCCTTCAAGGAGCGCTACCGCGACTACCTTGCCCGTCGCAATGCCCGCTTCCCGGACGACCCCGTGAAGTTCGACCGCATCCGCTGGAAAAGACGCAACCGCGACCCCTAGCCCAGCAACTAAGTCCTTCCCAACCAATAAGTCCCCTCTTCCTCAGGGAGAGGGCAAGAGTGAGGGCAAGATAGTCATTCATTCCCGCGCGCGCAGGAATCCAGAGGGCTGAGATGGGTGGGTGAGCAAGACAAAATTTCCTGCATAGCCTGTTTGCCCTCGTTCGTCCTGAGCTTATCGAAGGACGAGAATTCGGGGCGCATGGTTCGACAGAGCCTATCCTGAGCTTGCCGAAGTGCTCGCCACGAACGGATTGTGTACGACTTCCTATAGCCGAAAGACCCTGCGGGGCGGGGCGCTGTCGTTGTGCGGATATGGGCGCTGTGATAAGATTTGGTTTTGCAGTACCGGAAAAGTGGGGTGGCACATGACTACGGCGTCTCCACGTTGGACCTTCATAACCAATCATGGCTTGGTGCTGTCCTTCATTTTTCATAATTCGCGCAGCACAGCCCGCGAGATTGCGAACCATATAGGGGTTACGGAGCGGACAACCCATAAGATCATCTCGGACCTGGAGGTGGCGGGGTATATCGAGCGACGCAAAGAGGGTCGCCGAAATGTTTACCGCGTGAACCCGTCGCTCCCATTGCGCCACCATACGAAACAGGACGTAATGGTGGATGAGTTGCTCGAAGCGCTGACCACGAAGAATGGGAGTGAGGCGCTGGCGAATTAGGCTGGGAGACTGACAACCCTGCGCCGGTAGAAAAGACCACTGGGATGGGCAGCCGCGAAGGTTGCCCGTTTTCGTTGCAGGCGTAACTTATGGTAGCTTGTTGAAACCTGCCTTTCTACAAGTCGGTGATGGACAGGTAGTGTCCGGCGTCGGCGTAGTTCATTCCTTGCCCCTCACCCTAACCCTCTCCCGCGGGGAGAGGGGACAATATGTGACAATTATGCCAGTGCTGCATAGATGTAGATTAGTTGACCGTGGCGCTGGCAGACTGCTAAAATCGGCTTATGCGGTGGGTGTGGCCCAGTGGTTAAGGCGCCAGGTTGTGGCCCTGGAGATCGGGAGTTCAAATCTCCTCACCCACCCCACTTTTTTGCCCAAGCTTAGTTCTTCCGTGTCTGTTTGCGTGCATTTGACCGAGGATGTTGGGTGTGGGCATTGCGATTTCACCCCCATCCTAACCTTCCCCCATCAAGGTGGAAGGGACAAGAGATGAGAACGGAGACTTGCCCTTGACTTCCCAGTTCAGAGATGTGGTTACTGTGCGGGCGGGAGATGCGGACGGCAATCGAATGGTTGTCCGATTGGAGACGGAGAAGGGGAGGCAGATTCACGCAGTCGGGGTTCCGCAGGACAACAATTCGCGCACGGGACCGACATGGGCATACTTGTTCGAGAATGACGGGATGACGCTGATAGACGCTGGGGCTACCGGATCGTACCAGCATCTTGCGGATGGAGTCGAAGCAACCGGCTATCAGGTGCGAGACATCGAGCGGGTGGTTATCACGCACGGTCACCAGGACCACGACGGCGCGGCGGGGCTGCTGGCGCAGGAGGCGGGGGCGGAGATCTGGGCGCACGACATCTATGCGAGGTTGCTGCAGTACAATCCCTGGGATATACAGCGCAATCCGTCGTCGCCGTTGCAGCGAGAGATGCAGCGGGTGGTGATGGCGGACAGGGTGAGCAATTCGGCTGAGTCGGCGCAGCAGTCGGCGGGCTACGCAGAGCGGCAGAGGCGGTACGTGGAGACGAGGCGGCAGTTTCAGGTGAGCCGCAGCGTGCGGGAAGGGGAGAGTTCGGGAGACCTTGGGTTTATGCACGCGCCGGGACATTCACCCGACGAGATATGCGTGACACTGGACGGGCTGGTGTTCACCGGAGACCATGTGCTGCCTGAGATTACGCCGCATCCGACGACGAAAGCCAGGTTCAGTCCAGAGATACGCGAGAAGGTGCCGGAGCACTACCATTGCGAAGATGAGATATACGGACTGGAGACCTACCTGCGGTCTTTGCGGTTGATCGCGAACCTTGGGGCCGGCGTGTCGGTGCTGCCGGCGCACAGACTGTTCAGCAAGGGACGGTTCAACTTCGAGACAACGGAGCGGGCTGAGGATATTCTGCAGCACCACGCGGTTCGGCTGGGGCGGATTCTGCATAGGATGGGCACGGAGCCGACTTCCCTTGAGCGCATCACGCGAGGCGTGTTCGCGCGGCGGAAGCTGATCGGGGGGAACCTGTACATGGCGCTGTCGGAGATCGTGGCGCATATAGAACTGCTGGAGGATGCGGGGGACCTGGAGGTGTGGGAGGATATGCGGCTGAGGTCGATGGGGAGCGAGAATTTCCGGGATGTGGTTGCGGGGCTGGGGTAAGTTGCTTAACGAATCAGGGTTACAAATCCTTCTGACGCGAAGTCTCTATCGTTCGTGAGGACTTCCTGAATGCCACGCTCGCGCATTACGACCATTGATATGCAGTCAGCTAGGCTGTAACGCTTGTCCAAGCGTTGCTCATATAAGTCTAATCCCTTATCGAACAACTCCTGCGACTGGGGAATTACGATGATGGTTTCGTTTCCCAAAACCGCCCGAACTGTGTTAACTGCCGCTTGTCGGGCTGTTGAGCCGCTTCGGGAAGCGGAGGCTAGGAACTCGGTCAGGACTTCTTTCGTGGTTACGAGAATCGTGTCGCTAGCAAGGGATCCTCTTGCGGCAAGCGCCAACTCGTGCCATTGATCGCGTGGGAACAATGAGGCGATCCAGAAGTGAGAATCCACGAATACTTCGGGCATGTTGTCTTAACTCTCATCGTTCGATTTCTTGGGCGTACCATATAGGTAGTAATCCAGGTTTTCGGACAAGTCCGTAGGGATTTTCTCAAGATCGGACTCAGATATGGACTCTGAGAACTTGCGAATCTGTTCCATTAACGGGGCGTACTTGTCTTCGGCGTTAGGGGTTTCAGGCTTGTCTGGTTGCGTCATGTCGTATGCTCCTGGTTCTGTCGATTCGTGTAGGTCTGTTCCGGTGATTATAGCAGACGTGTAGGGGACACCTACAATCCGGAATGGGGCACCTGCTATAATATTCAGTACAGTCGCGCGCCTGTAGCTCAATGGACAGAGCATCGGTCTTCGGAACCGAGGGTTGGGGGTTCGAATCCCTTCAGGCGCGCCAGAGTAACTAACATCGATGTACAGGATGAATAGGATGTTGATGGGGGGCAGGCTTTTACGGCCTGCCCCTATCTTTTTCAACTCCATCGTAACCTTCCTCCGTCGAGAGGGAAGGAACGAATTGGGCTAGTCGCGGGGGACTATGGGGAGAGTGATGTGCGAAGGGTGCGCTGCAGAGTGGTGGACGGTCTGGAGGGCTGAGACGAATGAGCCTTCTTCGCCTATAGTGCCGCCGGTGTTCATGTTGCGGTCGAAGCGAGGGTAGTTGCTGGAGGATATTTCGACCCGGATGCTGTGTCCTTTCTTGAAGACGTTGGCGGTTGCCCAGAGGTCGATCTCGTATTGGACGACGTCGCCGGGTGTGATGAACGATGCTTCCGCGCGCGGGGTGCGGTAGCGGGCGCGGATGATGCCGTCGGTGAGGTTGCGGGCGTAGCCGTCCGGCTCAACGTCAACGAGCTTGGCGGTGAAGTCGGTGTCCACGGCGGATGTGGATGCGTAGAGGGTTACGGTGATGGGGCCGGTGACCTCGGTGTCCTGCTCCATCGGGGGCGTGGTATAGATGAGGACGTCGGGACGAATCTCTATGGGACGCTGGTCGAATGCGCCGGGCGCCATGAAAGCAGGGTCGCAGCATAGGCCGCCGCCGCTGGTGGGAACAGGGCTGATGGGGTTGTACACGAAGACGTCGGGCGGCTCGTCGCCGGGGGATTCGGCGCTGAGGCTGCCGTCACCGTTGAGGGTGTTGGCGCGTCCGCCGCTGCGCAGGTAGTATTTCACGTCTTGGGCACGCTCTAGGGGCCAGGCGTCTTCGTAGCGCCACTCGTTGACTCCCATGACGAAGATGCGGACGGGCTGGTCGCCAGGGACGCCGTTGTCGTCGCCTTTGAGGTGATGGTCGTAGTAGCGCAGGAACTCGCCGGGGAGGTCTATTGCCGCTGCTGCTGCGCGCGTGCCGAAGTTGTACTCGCCGGAGACTGCTGGAGCGGAGCCGGAGTGAATCCAGGGACCGATGAGCAGGCGCTGGCCGCTGCGGGCGACTTCGGATGCACCGTTTTCGCGCATGCCGAGGTAGTTGCCGATGGTTCCGCCGAGGAAGATGTCGTACCAGCCGCCGACGTTGAATGCGGGGATGGCGATCTCGCTGTGGGACTCGGCGATGCAGACCTGCTTCCAGTAGTCGTCGTAGTCGGCGTGGGCGAGCCAGTCGTAGTAGTAGGGGGCGACGCCTTCCTTGAGCGAGGGCATTTCCTGCATGGGCAGGTGGTCGAAGTCGCCGCCGAGCGCATCCTTGGCGGTAATAAGGGCGTTGAGGGCCGTGGCGTCTTTGTTGATTTGCTGGGAGAGGTTTGCCCAGTTTGCGCTGGCAAGCGAGCCTATCGCCCAAGAGAGGTTGAAGCCAAGCTCGAATGCGCCGCCTTGCCATGTCCAGCCCTCGTGGTAGTCGTGGGCGGTGAAGCCGGGGGCGATGGCGGTGAGCGATGGCGGCAATGACTTTGCGGCGAGCCACTGGGTCGCGCCGACGTAGGAGATGCCGAATGTGCCGACCTTGCCGGTGGACCAGGGCTGCGACGCGAGCCATTCAACGGAGTCGTAGCCGTCGTTGATCTCGTTGATGAAGGTGTAGAACTCGCCTTCGGAGGTGAAGCGGCCGCGCACGTCCTGAACTACGGCAGCGTAGCCGTTCATGGCGGCGCGCACGACGTCGAGGGTGCCGGTGCGGTTCTGTGGGCTATTCTTGTCGTAGGGTGTTCTGGTCAGAAGGACGGGGAACTGTTCGCCGGGGGCGTCGGGCCGGAATATGTCGGCGTAGGTAGTGACGCCATCTCGCATTGTGATGGGGACGTTGAAGTCTGCTTTGATGGAGTAGGGACCTGCCATTGTGCTGATACCTCCTAGTGGTTTGTGCGAATGTATAGCAGAGGGGGGCAGGTGTCAAACGGGAAACGGAAGCAAACAGGATATACAGGATGGATAGGATTGGGTTACGCGGGTTCGGACCAGTAGGCGATGCCGAGTAGGCCGGGGCCGATGTGCGCGCCCATGGCAGGGGTGAACTCGCTGATGTATAGCTCGGCGCAGTCGTAGTTTTTCGCTATGGTTTGCTTGATTGACTCGGCGTCTTCGAGGGCGTCGGCGTGCATTACGGCGGCGTGGACGGGGCGGGAGCCGACATCTTCGCGCATGAGCTCGAGCATTCTGCGGATGGCGGTGCGGCGGGTTCGGGGGCGGGCTACGGTGGTGATTTCGGAGTGGCGCAAGCGGAACAGGGGCTTGATCATCATGAGGGACGCGCCTATGTGCGCGACGAGGGGCACGCGACCGCTGCGGCGAAGGTAGCGCAGGGTATCGACGAATGCCAGCAGGTTGACTCTCTCGATGACACGGATTGCGTTCATTTCGGCTCTGGCGAGGGTTGCGCCCTGCTGGGCGGCGCGAAAGGCTTCAAGGGCGACGAGAGCCTGTGAGCCGGCGGCGGACTGGGAATCGAGAATGCGTATCTCAAGGGAGGGCAGCAGGCTGGCGGCTTCGGCGGCGGCTAGAGTTGCGGAGTCGAATGATGCGCTGAAGCGGTCTCCTGCGGTAATGCAGAGGAGGGATTGGTGGGCTTCGGACGCCTTGCGAAATATGTCTAGATAGGCGGCGGTGGATGGGGCGGAGGTTGTTGGGGCGGTTGGGGTTGTGCGGAGACGGCGGTAAAACTCATTGGTGGTGATGTCAACGGCGTCGCGGTAGGTAACGCCGTCGAGGGTTACGGTCATGGGAACAATGAAGACGCCGGGTTGCGCGGCGAATCCGGGCGGGAGGGATGCTGCGCTGTCGATTGCGATAGCGACCTTTGGTGGAACTGACATTTGGCGGGAATACCGTCTAAGGCGGCCGTCGTGGATGGGCACGTTACGCAAGTTTAACATGGGTAAAGCGGGCACTGATTTGGTTGACACTAAATTGTCAAAGTGCGAACATGGCGCAGTATTTGTTCTAGGGTATTTTGACATTTCCTGTCATTCCGAAGGTAGCGAGGAAACAAGAACAATATGGAGCTGCCGGTCAGATATTTTAAATTCTTCACTCCGCTGCGCCGCGTTCAGAATGACAAGGTTAGGAGCGCCGCGTTCAGAATGACAGAATAGGCGAATTGCTCGGGAACAATAGCCCCGCATATCAAATGTCACCTAGGTTATGGCTTCCTGCTTTGCGCCCCTTACAGGGCTTTGAATCGCAGGAAAGACGATTTGGACGAGTCGCGTGAGCCAGTTGCACGAACGGACCGCGAGCAGGCAGATTAGAAGCCTGGTCGGAATGGGGGATTTAGACTCGCAGGCGTGGCAGCGCAGCGACGATGTACTTGCCCGCTTACGCTCCCATCTCAGAAATCATGGCTACCAGCCAGTTGATACTCCGCTGATCGAGGAGACGGAGTTGTTCGTTCGGAAGTCGGGGGGCGACCTTGCGGGCCGGCTGTACAACTTCACGGACCCGGGCGGCACACCCGTCAGCCTTCGTCCTGAGTTCACCTCATCTGTCATACGCCACTTCATAGACAACCAGGCGGCGTTGACTCTGCCGGTGCGGTGGCAGTACAGCGGTCCAGTGTTCAGATACACTCCGGCGGAGAACGGGAGTTACCGCCAATTTACGCAGTGTGGGGCGGAGCTTGTGGGAGCGTCCGGCTTAAATGCAGACATCGAGATAGTCGCACTAGCCGTTTCGAGTCTCCAACAACTGGGTCTAGACAAATTCCGTCTGAGGATCGGCCACCTTGGTGTGCTGCATGGACTCCTGGACTCGTTCGGCCTGTCGGAGCCTGCCAAGCTGTTCATCATCGGGAACATGAACGCGATGGCCAAAGGAGAGGCGGATGTCGAGGGTCTTATGAAGCATGCGGGCGAGGTCGGACTGCTGAGCGGCAGCGTTGACCTGGGGTTCGGCCTTGAGAGCGCGCTGGAGAGTATGAGCACCGAAGCAGCCGAGGAATTCATCCAAGGTGTGCTAAAGGAGTCTATGCCTGAGCCGCTTGGCCGGCGAACGACAGACCAGATCATAGCAAGGCTATTGAGCAAGGTGCGCGAGGCTAACGATCCGCAAGCCTTCGAGTCCGCACTTCAGCTTGCGTCCACATATTCCGGTCTTGCTGGTGAGCCACGGGGAACGATGACAACTGCGCGCATTGCTGCCGCAGACTGTGGAGTTGACAGCGCGCCGCTGGATGAACTGGAGGCGTTGCTGTGGCGCATGCCGGAAGTTGGCGTTGAGGAATCGACGGTAACGCTGGACATGGGAATGGCGCGGGGCATCTCGTACTATACCGGAGTCATATTTGAGATTGTGCAGGATGACGGCGCTGCGCTTGGCGGCGGCGGGCGGTATGACGACCTAGTGCAGGCGCTGGGCGGGAGCGAACCCGTGCCAGCGATGGGATTCGCGTTCAATGTGAGCGTGATGCTTGATGTGTTGTAGTCTGTCAGTTAGTCGGTTAGTCAGTATGTCAGTGCTTTGGCCGGATGACGCAATGCAAACCTAGAAATTGAGTAGTGCGACGATCTTAGATTCTTCACTTCGTTCAGAATGACAAAGTAAAAGTGTTTGGGATGACAGGGTTAGGGCACTCGGAATGACAACAGGAAAAGAGAAGGAACGGTAGCAAGAGGTATAGTGGATGGAGCTTAACGGCAGTCTGAGGCTTGCCATATCCAGCGACGGCGCGTTGTATGAGCCTACACAGTCGTTTCTGCGCTCGTGCGGCATTGGTGTTTCGCGGAGCAACCCTCGACGATATATCGCGGATATTCCGGCTCTGCCTGGAGTAACGGTGATGTTTCAGCGCGGCGCCGACATTACTCCGAAGGTGGAAGAGGGCAGCGCGGACCTGGGAATAGTGGGCCTTGACCGATACCTGGAAATGCGGAGCGAGGGCGGAGATTCGGGCGTCGTGATTGACGACCTTGATTTCGGGCGGTGCGAGCTGGTTCTGGGAGTGCCGGACTCGTGGGTGGACGTGGTGTCGCTTGCCGACCTTGCCGACCTATCGATGGAGTTCCGCCAGGAAGGTCGCGACCTTCGTATTGTCACAAAATACCCTCGCCTCGTGGAGCGATTCCTGCTGCGAAGCGGAATCAACCTGTTCTCACTTGTACATTCCAGTGGGACGCTGGAAGCAGCGGTCGCCATGGGATTCGCGGATATAATCGCGGATGTGTCGGAGAGCGGCACGACGATGCGCGAGAACCGTCTAAAGACCATTTCCGGCGGCACTATTATCTCCTCACAGGCTTGCCTGATCAGCAACCAGAGACTGCTTGCTGAGGACGACGCAAAACTTGACAGGGCGAAGACCCTCGTAGATGTTATCGAGGGCCACTTGCGCTCGCGGGCGTATTACAGCGTGACGGCGAATATGCGTGGGGAGACGCCGGAGGATGTGGCGCGGCAGGTGCTGGAACACACGGAGATCAGCGGGCTACGAGGGCCGACTATCGCAAAGGTCTATTCTCAGGACGGCGTGGGATGGTACGCTGCCACCGTGATAATCCGAAAGAGCAGGCTGTCTGAGGCGGTGAACAGACTCAGGCAGGCAGGCGGCACGAGTGTTACCGTCAGCGATCTGAATTATGTGTTCAACTCGACGTGTGAGGCGCAGGAGCGGCTGACAAGCGGGAATTAACATCGATGCACAGGACGAACAGGATAGGGAAGTAGAGCTAATATGCCGAATCCGCCGGTGCATATAAACCTTGCACGCAGGGCCGCGGAACTTCTTCGCCACGATACCATTGAGGCGAATATGGGCTACTACCTGATGGGGTCAACGTCGCCGGACATTCGCGTTATCACGCGGAAGGACAGGTCGGTATATCACTTCGCGCAACTGGACTTCGAGGAGATCGGCACGGGCATCAATGGCCTGTTCCATCATCATCCCAGCCTCAGTGACGCGGAGTCGCACAGCGGAGCAACGCAGGCGTTCATGGCCGGATACCTGACGCACCTGCTGGCGGACGAAACATGGATTGCGAATATGTTTCGCCCGTTCTTCGGCAACCGAGATGTGTTCGAGGATGGCGTGCTGGGGCTGGTGATGGACAGGGCGATGCAGCTTGAACTTGACAGGCGTTGCTGGGGAGAAGTAACGCCGATGCGAAGACTGCTCGACATTACAGTGGAGCAGGTGCGTGTAGAGTTCATTCCTGATGAAACGCTGTCGGACTGGGTGAGTTGGGTGACGACGAACCTCGACCGGGGCTTTTCGTGGGAGCGGCTGCGGTTCATGGCTCGTCGGATAGCTTCGGGCAATGAGAAGCACCCGGCTCACGAACTGGCGGATGCTTTCGTGAATGATTCATCGAACGGGATGGAGCGGATGTATGAGTACATACCGCGTGGAAGCGAGGAGGAGTACCAGGAGACGGTGGTTGCCTCGCTGACGAAGGCTATCGAGGACTATTTGCCGTGAGAGTTTTCAGTCTTGAGTAGTCAGTTATCAGTGATTTGCCGTTTGCGGGGGGTTGTCGGCCTTGAAGATAGTTCGGGGACTTGACGGTGCGCGGCAAGCGCTTTGCGAGGGCAGGGGGCTGGGGCTGGATGATGTGCCGCAGTCTCTGCTGGACGGAATTGCGGGCATTTTCGGGGAGGAGCTGACGCCCTTGGAGGTGGTAGACCGCATCGTGCGGCGTGTGCGAAGTGATGGCGACGCGGCTGTGCGCGAGTTCACGGAACTGATAGACGGCGTTGCGCCGGATTGCATTGAAGTTCCGCGCTCGGCGATAACGGGCGCTCGGAATCTGGCATCCGCGGAAGTTGTGGAGGCGCTGGAGGCCGCTGCGGAGCGGATTCGCGTGTTTCACGAGGCTTGCCTGAGCCGGGGATGGACGGACTACGACGCCGGATACGGGCAGCTTGTGAATGCCGTGGACAGCGCGGGGGCATACATTCCCGGCGGGACGGCGCTGTATCCTTCGACGGTGCTGATGACGGCGATCCCGGCGAGAGTCGCGGGCGTGCAGCAGGTGGTGATGTGCACGCCGACGAAGGGCGGAGAACTGCCGCATCCGGCGGTGCTGGCGGCAGCAGACATCGCGGGCGTGGACAGGGTGTTCTGCATTGGCGGGGCGCAGGCGGTGGCGGCGATGGCATACGGGACGGATAGCGTGCCTCGCGTGGACATCATCTGCGGGCCGGGTAACATCTTCGTAACGCTTGCCAAGAAGCTGGTGTACGGCGATGTGGGCATAGACGGGCTGTATGGGCCGACGGAGACGGTGGTCATCGGGGATGGGACATCGAACCCGACGCTGTGCGCGGTGGATATGCTGGCACAGGCGGAGCATGATGCGCTTGCCCGTCCTGTGTTGATAACTACTTCTGAACGGCTGGCGGAAGCGGTTGACGCAGAGGTTGGCGCAAGGCTGGAGCGGCTTGACAGAGGGGCAATCGCGCGGGCGTCCACACAGGAGCAGGGCTGTATTGCGGTCGTGGAGGACATGGATGATGCGCTGAAGCTGGCGAACGAGTTCGCGCCGGAGCACCTGTGCCTTATGATGCAGGATGCCTGGGAGCATCTGGGGAAGGTGAGAAATGCGGGCGCGGTGTTCATCGGGGACTTCTCACACGAGGTGCTGGGCGACTACGTGGCGGGACCGAGCCATGTGATGCCCACGGCCGGGACGGCGCGGTTCAACTCTGGGCTTGGGGTGCATTCGTTTGTTAAGGTTAGCCCGGTGGTCGCGCTGAGTCCTGAGACTTCGGCGGCGATATCGAAGGCCGCGTCGGTGCTGGGAAGGGCGGAGGGGCTGACGGCGCATGCCGAGGCGGCAGAGATACGGGAAGAGCTATTCTAACGGAAACTAATAGGGTAGATAGGATGAGTAGGATTTTCCACCCCCATCCTAACCTTCCCCCATCGTAGGGGAAGGGACGATATGAGAGGAGTCAATGATGGCTGGGGAGATTAAGACGCTGATACGGCCTCACCTGGTTGATGTGCAGACTTACGAGGCAGTTGATCCGCCGGAACTGATTGCGCGACGGGCGGGGATACCGGAGAGCGAGATTGTGAAGCTCAACGGTAACGAGAACCCATACGGGGGATCGCCTAAGGTGGCAGATGCGGTGGCTAACGCGCCGGTGCATATCTACCCGGACCCGCTGCAGCGCAAGGTGCGACAGGCGCTGAGCGAGTACACGGGGGCGGCGCCGGAGGAGATTGTAGCGGGGGCGGGGAGTGACGAGCTGATTGACCTGATGTTCAGGCTGTTCATGGAGCCGGGGGACAAAGTGCTCGACTTCGACCCGACATTCGCGATGTACGGCTTTCTAGCGCGGATTGCGGGCGGGGAGACGGCGATGGTGCAGCGGGACGAGCTATTCGACATAGATGTGTCGGCTGCGAAGGATGCGCTGGATGACAGGACGAAGATCATTTTCCTCGCGTCGCCGAACAATCCCACGGGGAACCTGACTCCGAGGGAGCATGTGCGCGAGCTGCTGGATACGGGGCGCATCGTGGTGGTGGACGAGGCGTATTACGAGTTCTGCGATTCGACGGTAGCGGATATGGTTTCTGAGCACGAGAACCTTGTGGTGCTTCGGACGCTGAGCAAGTGGGCGGGACTCGCGGGGCTGCGAATCGGGTACGGCATAATGAACGAGGAACTGGTGCAGCATGTGATCGACATCAAGCAGCCATACAATATCAGCGTGGCTGCGGAGGCTGCGTTGCTGGCTTCGCTGGAGGACGCGCCTGCGCTGCTGGACAACGTGGGTAAGATCGTTGATGAGCGGGAGCGGATGATCGGGCTGCTCGATGAGATTGGGGGCGTTACGCCGTGGCCTTCGTCGGGGAACTTTATTCTATGCAGGTTCGAGTCTGTGGAGAAGGCGAAGGAGACGTTCGAGGCGCTGGCGCAGCGCGGGATTGTCGTGCGGATGTTCAGCTCGGAGCGGCTGCGGGACTTCTTCAGGGTGGCTGTGGGGACACCGGAAGAGACCGACAAGTTCATCGCCGCGCTAAGAGAAGTGGTTTAGACGGAATTAACAGGGATGTAAAGGATGGATAGGATAGGGAAGCTCAGCAGGGAGACGCGGGAGACGCAGATCAGCGTTGAAGTGAACCTGGACGGCAGGGGTGAATACGAGATCGACACGGGGAACGGGATGTTCGATCACCTATTGGCGCAACTGTCGCGGCACGGGCTGATTGACCTGAAGGTTCACGCTCGGGGCGATACGCATGTGGGGTGGCATCACCTGGTCGAGGACACGGGAATCGTGATGGGCAGGGCGCTGAAGGATGCGGTGGGGGACGGCAGCGGGATACGGCGGATGGCACACTCATACGTGCCGCTGGACGAGGCGCTGGCGCTGACGGTGGTGGATTTCGGGGGGCGCGGGTATGCGGTAATCGACGCGGGGATGACGGACAGCGACCTGGGGGCGCTGCCGGCTGAGCTGATACCGCACTTCCTGGAGACGATGGCGCGCGAGGGTGCGTTCAACCTGCATGTGCGGATTCTGGCTGGGAGCAGCAATCACCACAAGGCGGAGGCGCTGTTCAAGAGCCTGGCGCGATCGATGCGGGCCGCGCTGGAGGTGGATGATCGGCTGGGCGGTGAGGTTGCTAGCACGAAGGGGAGTATTGGGTAGGGGCGGTTAAGAACTGGCTTGGTCTCGCGGTGTGCAGCCTGGATTGTGACGTGATTTCAGCCAGACATTCTCAAGTTGATCATATTCTTACTCGTCAGAAGGCCTGGGAAATCCTGAGTTTAATTCTCTGATGGCCCAAGAGTAGGCCGAATCACTGTCTAAGTAGCCGTATGGCAAATTTGCAAGCTCCTCAATATCCTCTTGGTTGAATGGAAGCGCTGCGGAGATCTGTGCCCGTTCAATGAGTTGATTTTCAACTATTGTTTCAAAGGCTTTTCGAACCAGACGAGGCTCTTCTAATCTGTGGCCCTGGTCTAGCGGCTCTTCTCGATTCCAGCCCCTTCGGTTGTAGTTTATGTAGAGTCGCCGTGCTTCGTCCCGATTGATAATATTCAACTCCTGCGCTCTGTGAATCATCATCTTGATCGAGACTCGCCATTTCGGCTTCAGTATCCTAAACACCTCAAGACTTGGGGTCATTATGTCAGGCGAGAACGTAGTCGCCGGTGCCAAGAAGGCTGCTGCAAACCTGTCCGCCTGTGATTCGATAAGTCTAAAGAACTTCCTGTCATCAAATTCCGATGGTGTCACATGACGGTGTAAGATGAGATGGCCAAGTTCGTGGCATACATTAAATCTCGTCCTAAATGCGGATTGCCGGTCAGAGCCCAGCACAATGTAAGGACGGTTGTCCACTACGTCCCATGTCGAGAAAGCATCGAGATTAGTGGCATGCATATCTATTAATGTAACAACTACGCCATTATTTTCTACCAGGAGCGTAACATTGCTGATGGGACCATCGCCCAAGTTCCAAAATCTCCTTGCGTCGCGGGCAACTGACTCGATATCACTTTCGGAAACATTTAGCCAGTTCATCTCGCTAGCGTTGCTTGGTACACTGGGCTTGGGCAACTCGATGAATCTTTCCAGATACTGAAGCGTTTCCCGCAGCCACGTTCTACGGTGTTGCGCACGTTTCCTTGTGGCCTTTGTAGCCGAAGATCTGGACCTTTCAAAAATTGTCTGCCTGGCAAGCTCGGTGACCATATCTTCGGGCCTAAAGAAGAACTCACTCTTCAGATTCAACGCTCTCACGATCTTCTGAAGAACTTCAGGGCTGGGAGAGTTGCGTCCTCTCTCGTAGAGGGAAATTCCTGAAGCCGAGATACCAACGAGCTCGGATAAGGCCACGGCAGTCATCTGTCGGGCTTCTCTGGCTTCTCTCAACCTGCTTCCCACAAATCCGGGACTACCTGGTGGCATCGGCACCACCTAACTTTTCTGGCTCTATTTTGGCACCGTCTTTTATTCTGATGCTGATACCGTCTCGAATTTCCTCTACCTCATCTCTTTGTGCTTGGAAATGCGTAAGCAATTCGTCGAGCGGTACTGGTTTTCCTTCGTATTCGTTGAAGCGATTCATCTTGGCTACGAGCAAGAAACCAAGCCGACAGCGGTCATCGACTCTTGGACCATGCAGAATCTGCAGGTAGGTTTTTGGCCTCGCACTTGAGACTGGGGGCGACGTCGGGATAAAGGTGTTTTGATTAGTTATAGCGAAGAACCCCTGCCTTGAAGCATAGTCTTCCCTGAACATCGCTGGTCGGGGGCGAACATTCTCGTGTTCAACCGCAGATACAGTCAATAGGGTAGACGCAACTCGGACAGTGATATGATGGGCATTCTTAGTTCTGTTTGGTCTTAATTCAGCCGTAAACGACTGACTGTATCCCTCATTTAGCTGGTAGATTCTATTCATAACATTGTGAACTAGAAACTGCCCAAAGGCCGTTTGAACAATACGGGGGTCGTAATTGGCGGACTTGACCTGCCCACGCGTGTCTTCCCAAGCATAGGAGATGGCGTACTTTAAGGCAAGAAGAGCATCTTCAAACTTAGCTTCATTTTGTGGCATATAATGTGCACCATCCTTAACTTGTTCTTACACTTTAACATGATGCACATTTTATGCTGAATAATCAAGTATGTACTTACTGAATTGGTCAACGACTTGGTATTATCAGGCTGTATATTGCGTTTTGCTAGTACATCTGCTCGCTCTTCATGAGGTGATTCTCCGCCATATCGAATCTTGCGATTGCGGAGTAGTAGATAGATTAGAGGTGACGCGTGGCGGGTTTCGCTAGAACCCCGGCGATGAGTGTTAGAAATTAATGAAGGCTAAACGCGAGTCACGCTTACTGTGGTTCGAGGTCGAAGCGGTAGTCTTCGATGACGGGGTTGGCGAGGAGCTTGTCGCACATGTCGCGGACCTGGTCGGAGGCGGCGGATTCGGTGTCGGCTTGGAGGGTAATTTCCATGTACTTGCCGGCGCGGACGCCGGTTACGCTGTCGAAGCCGAGTTGGTGTAGGCCGCCGAGGATGGTCTGGCCCTGTGGGTCGCTGACGGTGGGACGGTATTGGATGTAGATTTTGGCGAGGTATTTTTCAGTCATATCTAACATCGATGGACAGGATTATTGCCCTTCTTGCCCCCATCCTAACCCTCCCCCAGAGGGGGAGGGGACTTAATGGAAGGGAGAGGGGACTCTCGCGGATTACTGGTTGGTGTTGGCTTGGATGAAGGTTCGGATGGCGTCTTCGTCGAAGGCGTCCAAGGTCTGGTTTGCGTCTGCGCCGACAAGCAGAATCTTTGCTTCCATGTCGGTCTTGGGCGTGACGCCGATCGGCGTATCGGTGGAGGCGAATTCGCCAGCAATTGTTGAAAGCTGGGCAACTAGGTCGTCACAACCGTCGGGGCAGTTGTAGAAGATGTCCACGCCGCCGAGGATGGGATTGGGCGGCAACGGGGGCGCGACGCTTTCAGGCGTGGCAACTTGCACATCGGTTGTCTGGACTTGGGGCTGCGCCTGAGCCGCGCCGGTGGAGAATATGTCGCCGCCACCGCCACGGAAGAGCGTGTCCAGCGGCAAGCCGGGTAGCACCAGGCTGAGAATGAGCAGGAAAGCGACCAGACCGGCGGCGGAGAAGCCGCCAATGGCGATTAGCTTCTTGCGGCGCGCCTGCCGGCGGCGTCTCGCTGCGCGAGCTTGTGTTGGGGTTGGTCGTCTAACTTTGGTTGTCATGATGTTTCCAAATTTAACAGGATGTATAGGATGGGGAGGATCTTCACCCCCAATCCCAATCTTCCCCCATCGAGGGGGAAGGGGTTATTGCTCATGATTTTCTAGGATAGGGCGCTGCCAGTCAACTTTTCGTAGGCTTCAAGGTAGCGCGCATGGGTGCTTGCGACAACATCGTCGGGAAGTTCGGGCGCGGGCGGCTCGTGGTCCCAGCCAGCGTCGTCGAGCCAGTCGCGGACGTACTGCTTGTCGTAGCTGGGCTGCGACTTGCCGGGAGCGTAGCCGTCCACGTCCCAGAAGCGGCTGGAGTCGGGAGTGAGCACCTCGTCAATGAGTGAGATTTCGCCGTCGATGATGCCGAACTCGAACTTGGTGTCGGCAATGATGATGCCCTTTTCCCGGGCGAAGTCGCGGGCAGTGGAATACACTTCGATGGACGCCTGCGAGAGTCGCTCCGTGAGATCCTTGCCAACCATGTCTTCCATCTGAGCGACGGTGATATTCTCGTCGTGGCCCTCCTCGGCCTTGGTGCTGGGCGTGAAGAGCGGTTCCGGGAACATGTCGCCGTCCTGCAGGCCTTCCGGCATCGGCTTGCCGGCTACGGTGCCAGTCCTGCGGTAGTCGCCCCAAGCGGAGCCTGTGATGAAGCCGCGCACGATGCACTCGACGTCGATGCGGTCGGCGCGCTTGACGACCATGGAGCGGCGGGCGAGTTCGTCGGAGATGCCGAGGTCGTCGCGGTCGGTGGCGAGACATACGAAGTGGTTCGGGATGATGTGCTTGGTCATGTCGAACCAGAACTCGGAAATCTGGGTAAGGACTGCGCCCTTCTCCGGGATTCCGGTGGGCAGGACGACGTCGAATGCGGAGATGCGGTCGGTGGCGACCATAAGAAGCAGGCCGTCGCCGAGGTCGTAGGTGTCGCGGACTTTGCCCTGGTACAGGCGGTTGGGCAGGGTGGTTTCTCGAATTGTGGTCATTTTCTTCTCCTGACAGGATGGATAGGATTGAAGCTGCGGGACGTTTCCCTCACCCTAGCACTCTCCCTGAGGGAGAGGGGACACAGTTAGCGATTCTTGAGGGACTGGCGGTAGTCGTCGTAGGCGGCGCGGATGCTGTCGTGCTTTATGCCGAGAATCTGCGCTGCGAGGAATGCTGCGTTGCGCGCGCCCCAGGAGCCGACTGCGACGCAGGCTACCGGGATGCCGGGTGGCATCTGCGCGATGGCGTAGAGCGCGTCCACACCGTCGAGGTCGCTGCTGGGCAGGGGAATGCCGATGACGGGTAGGGTAGTCCAGGATGCGACGACGCCGGGCAAGCCAGCCGATCCGCCTGCTGCCGCGATGAGGACTTCGATGCCCCTGTCGCGCGCGCCGGTCACGTATTCCATGACTCTTTCGGGCGTGCGGTGCGCCGACGCGACCGTGACCTCGTTCTCTATACCCATCTGGTCGAGCACGCTTACTGTTTCGGCGACGATTGCCTCGTCGGAACTGCTGCCCATCAATACGCCTACAAGTGGCATTTTGTCTGACTCCTTTCGAGTTTAGTTTGGAGTTGTGAGTTATCAGTTTTCAGTGGAGATAAAGATAACAGGAGGGGAGGATTTTCACCCCCATCCTAACCTTCCCCCATCAAGGGGGAAGGGACTTATTGACTTTCGGCGATGTCGGTGCGGTGGAAGCCGTCCTTGAATGATATGCGGTTGATGTTGTCATAAGCCAGGGCTCGCGCTTGCTCTATGGTGTCGGCGATGGCTGAGACTGTCAGGACGCGGCCGCCGTCGGTTACGATTGTGTCGCCGTTGAACTTGGTGCCAGCGTGAAATACGGTTGCTTCAAGGCCGGCTTCCTTGATGCCATGAATCGGATGTCCGGTATTGTAGCTTCCGGGATAGCCGCCTGATGCGGCGACTACACCGACGCACGCTCGGTCGTCCCATTCGATGTCAACGTCTTGCAGTTCGCCGCGTGAAGTGGCGTGCAGGATCTCGGCGAGGTCTGAATTGAGGCGGGGCAGGATGACCTGCGTTTCCGGGTCGCCAAGCCTGCAATTGAATTCGAGGACTTTGGGACCTTCTCCGGTGAGCATCATGCCGAGGTAGAGGATGCCTCGATATGGACATCCGATGTTGACCAAGCCCTGCGCGACAGGCTCCATTATGGTGGCTCGGACGTGGGCTTCCATGTCGGCGTTCCAGTGCTGCGGCAGGGGAGGGCTGAAGCTGCCCATGCCCCCGGTGTTGGGGCCGGTGTCGCCATCGCCGACTCGCTTGTAGTCGCAGGCGGCGACCATGGGCGAGACATAAGCGCCGTCAACGAAGGCGAAGACGCTTACTTCCTGACCTTCCATGCACTCTTCTATGAGCACGCAGTCGCCGGCTTCGCCGAATGTCCGGTCGAGCATGGATTCGCGGATGGCCTGCTGCGCCTGCTCGCGGGTCTGTGCGACGGTTACGCCCTTGCCAGCGGCGAGGCCGTCTGCCTTGACAACTATGGGAACTGGGCAAGTGTCGAGGTGGGCGCGCGCTGCCTCAAAGTCGGTGAAGGATTCGGAGGCGGCAGTGGGTACGGCGTTGTCGCTCATTAGCGTCTTGGCGAAGACTTTGCTGCTTTCGATTCGGGAGGCTGCCTGAGTAGGTCCGAACGCGAGCAGACCTGCGTCAGTGAAGGAATCTACGATGCCTTCGGCAAGGGGGGCTTCCGGACCAACGACGGTGAGGTCAATGGAGTTATCGGATGCAAAGTCAATCAATGACGGGATGTCGTCTGACGGGATGGGGACATTGTTTGAGATGAAATGAGTGCCGGCATTGCCGGGAGCTACGAAGAGACTTCCGACTGACGGACTCTGCGAGAGCTTCCATGTGATGGCGTGCTCGCGCGCGCCGTTGCCG
Source organism: Dehalococcoidia bacterium (assembly GCA_965203955.1). Lineage (GTDB taxonomy): Bacteria > Chloroflexota > Dehalococcoidia > Lucifugimonadales > JADFKI01 > Bin90. The sequence goes on from OZ241923.1 coordinate 3,092,873, forward strand.
ACTACCAGGATGTTCATTGCGCCGGGGTCCTACTGATCAGTTTACCGGAGGAAGGCTCGACCATGTGCGTCTGCAACGTCTTTTTGTCGTTTTTGGTTGCTACGTCGTGGCAGGCGTTCGCGCCGATTGTGTCCATTTCGAGGAGAGTGCCCATTGCTACGAACGCGACATCGGCCATTTCATCCGCGGCGCGGTCAAGAACGCCTTGGTTAAGCTCTCTAGCGTGTTCGCCAGTTTCTTCCATGAGGAAGGCGAGCCGCGTGCAGAGCCGAGGAAACGGGTCTTGGAGGGGTGATTTTGCGTTTATGTTTTGTATGTCGAAGCGGGCGTGGAAGTCGTAAACGCTTCCGGCGAGACGGGAGATGGCGGAAACGAACTGTTCCCTGGAGACCTGGTGATCTGAGGTGGGCATTGTCCGACTTACTCCCACTCGATTGTGCCCGGAGGCTTGCTTGTGATGTCGTACACTACGCGATTGACGCCGGGGACTTCGTTGGCGATGCGGGTGGAGATGCGGCCCAGCACGTCATAAGGGATGCGCGACCAGTCGGCGGTCATTGCATCTTCGCTGCTGACGGCGCGGATTGCGATGACGTGACCGTAGGTGCGGAAGTCGCCGGTGACGCCAACGCTGCGAGTGTCGGTCAGGACCGCGAAGCTCTGCCAGATTTCGCGGTAGAGGTCGTTCCTGCGAACCTCGTCCATGACGATGGCGTCGGCTTCTCGGAGGACATCCAGCTTTTCGCGTGTTACCTCGCCGATGATGCGAATTGCCAGGCCGGGACCGGGGAAGGGCTGACGATAGACGATCTCCTCGGGCAAGCCAAGCTCCAGACCTACGCCGCGAACTTCGTCCTTGAAGAGATAGCGGAGCGGTTCGACGAGGTGGAGCTTCATGTGCTCGGGCAAGCCTCCAACGTTGTGGTGTGACTTTATCTTGGCGGAGACGGTGTTGTCGGTCGTTTCACTCTCTATGACGTCGGGGTAGAGCGTGCCCTGCGCCAGAAAGTCAACTGCGCCGATGCTAGCGGCTTGCTCGTCGAAGACGCGGATGAACTCCTCGCCGATAATCTTGCGCTTTTGCTCAGGATCAATGACGCCCCTGAGCGCGCCGAGGAAGTTTTCGGTGGCGTCTGCGTAAATGAAATTAGCCTGGAAGTGGCGGTTGAAGGTGTCGCTTACTGCCTGCGGCTCGCTCTTACGCATCATGCCGTTGTTGACGAAGATGCAGGTGAGGCGGTCGCCGACTGCGCGCTGAATCAGGGCTGCCGCAACCGCGGAATCCACACCGCCGGAGAGGGCGCAGATGACCTTGCCATCTCTGACCTGCTCACGAACGCGGTCAACGCTGTCATTCACAAAGTTGCCGGGGGTCCATAGGGCGTCGCAGCCGCAAATTTCGTAAAGGAAGTTATCGATTATGTTCTTGCCCTGCGGCGTGTGGACGACTTCGGGATGGAACTGCAAGCCGAGCATTCCCGCGCCGTTGCCCATCACGACGATGGGCGAGTTTTCGGAGCGGGCAAGGGACTTGAATCCTGTGGGAGTTTCGGTAATCTGATCACCGTGACTCATCCAGACGGGCAGGGTCTGGGGCAGGTTCTTGAACAGAGGCTCGCTGTCAGTGCTGCGCTCCAGTACTGCGTGTCCGTACTCCTTGCGAGTTGTGGGCGCGACTTTGCCGCCGAGCTGATGAGCCATCGCCTGCATGCCGTAGCATATACCCAGCACAGGCAAGCCTGAATCGTAAACCCAGGACGGAGCGAGGGGCGCTCCCGGCTCGTAAACGCTTGCGGGGCCTCCTGACAAGATGACGCCTTTAGGGTTGAGCCGCGCCACGGAATCCCAGTCAGCGGTATGGGGGATTATCTCGCAATAGACGCTGCTTTCGCGCACACGCCGTGCGATTAACATGCTGTATTGTGAGCCGAAGTCTATGACGACGACTGTCTCTCGCTGGACGCGGGAATAGGAAGCCATTGTGGACGCGGAATGTAGAGACATGCGTTACTAGAAAGAACTAACATGGATGGATAGGATAGACAGGATTCCTCTTAAAAATCTACCATCTATGTTATACTTATTCAACCTTAAGTTGGAGCACTTATGCACGATTTACCGCTAGACGATGCGATGCATGAGCAAATCAGAACCGCCGTAGATGTGCTTGAAAGAGGAGGCGTCGCAGCCATACCGACGGACACAATTTACGGGCTTGCCGCTTGCGCGTTCGACGAATCGGGGGTAATGAGAGTCTATGAATTGAAGGGCCGCCCGGACGGGATGGCGCTGCCGCTGCTGCTGTCAGAGCCGAAAGATGCGCGGCAGTGCGCGGTGGATGTGCCGGATGAGGCGTGGGCGCTTATGGAGCGGTTCTGGCCGGGCGCGCTGACGCTGGTGCTGCGAAAGACGGACGAGGTGCCCGACATAGTTACGGCGGGAATGGATACGGTGGCTCTAAGGGTGCCGGACCATCCTGTTCCTAGAGAGATCGCTAGGCTGTTAGGCGCGCCAATCACTGGCACGAGCGCCAATCTTAGCGGTAGGCCAGGTCTGACGAACGCGGCCAGTGTGCGGCAGGAGTTCGGGGACGCGATCGACTTTGTGCTCGATGGCGGCGAATCGCATGGAGGCGTGGCTTCGACGATTGTAGATATGACCAGAGACGAGGTTCGCGTGCTGCGCGAGGGGGCGGTGTCTAGGAAGCAGATTGAGGCTTTACTGAGAAGGGAACTGGCATGACGAACAAGAAAGATTTCGTGCGGAAACGGCGATACCCTAAAGAAGTGTTCGCGCGGATGGGCGACGAAATCTATGAGAAGAAGGTGCGCCCGCTGGTTGAGGAAGGGAATAAGGGAAAGATAGTCGCCATAGACATAGAGAGCGGTGATTACATGGTGGACAGGGACACGATTAAGGCCTCTCAATACCTCATCGACAAGAACCCCGACGCTCAGATATGGTGTGTGCGAATTGGGTATAAGGCTGTGCATCGCATTCCTGTGCGCGACAAAGTGAACTCAGAGTGATTATCGGAACGGTTGATGCCAGACTAAATGCCATAGTCAGAATCGCTGTTATTTGGAAGAAACAGTCAAAGGCAAACCGTTGAAGCAGTTATCGATACTGGCTTTGATGGCTATTTGACATTGCCGTACCGGATGGTCTTTCTCTTAGAGTTCCCCTGGATAAGGTCTCAGTCAGTCATTCTAGGGGACGGCAATCCGCAACTCTGCGATGTTTATGACGGAGAAATCGTTTGGAACGCTCAACTAAGGAATATAGAAATTGAGAGCGCCGACACTCAACCTTTGGTTGGGATGGGCTTGATGCGAGGTTTCGGGCTGAACATCGAGATTGTCGAAGGTGGATCGGTTAGTCTTGAACCGCTCTAGCAAGGGATGCGTGCAGTGGAATTTGACGCGAGATTGACTACATCACGGTACATAGATGAGTTGACGGCGCGGGTTGAGGCTGCGCTTCAGGAGATAGTCAACGAGCGTGGATTCCCACTGTACGACATGATGGGATACCACCTTGGCTGGAGAGGGGCGCACGGACTGGATAATGACGCACCGCGAAGGCAAGAGAGGTGGCTGGGCGTGCTAACGCTCCTCTCGTGCGGCGCAGTCGGTGGAGATATCGAGCCGTGCATGCCAGCGGCGGCGGCGCTTGAACTGGTTGACAAGTTCGCGGAGATCCACGATGACGTGCAGGACGGCAATCCGCAGCGCAATGAGCGCGACGCCGTCTGGTGGGTCTGGGGACCGGCGCAGGCAATAAATGCCGGGGATGGGATGCACGCGCTGGGCAGACTTGCGCTTCTGCGACTCGCTGAGGGTGGAGTAACGGACGAGGTGGTGTTTGACATTGTGCGACTTGTTGACCGGGCGAGTTTGCGAGCGTGCGAGGGAAGATTTCGCGAACTGGAGGCGCAAGAGCGTATTGATCTGAGCGTTGCGGCATACCTGGCGATGGCAAGCGATAAGTCCGGGGCGCTCATGGGCTGTGCGATGCAGGTCGGGGCACTTGTTGGCGGGGCTGACGAGGGGACTTCTCAGGCGCTTGCAGAATGCGGTGAAAAGCTAGGGGTCGCTCTCCAAATACGCTCCGACCTTGAAGCAATCTGGGGAAGCGGCAAAGACTCCCAGCCGAGTGTTGAAGTCCTGAACAAGAAGAAGCTGCTGCCAGTGGTTTACGCGCTTGAGCACGCGTCGATCAGTGAGAAGCGGGCTATGGGCGAGATTTACTTCAAGCGGGTACTGGAAGCAGACGATGCACTCAAGCTACGGGATGTCATCGAAGAGTTGGGGGCACGCGCGGCCTGCGAAGATATAGCGGCGACACTGGTAAGGGAGGCACACGATGCGGTGCAAGTCTCCGGCATGGGCGAAGAAGGTCGTGCTCGCGTTTCCGCGTACATCACAGAATTGACCGGCGCAGCCTGATCGTGGCGAGAAATGGCTAAGAAGAGTGTCCGGGACGTGGATGTTGGCGGCCAATCGGTGCTCGTTAGAGTCGATTTCAATGTTCCGTTCAGGCCGGGTACGAGTGAGATTTCAGACGATAGGCGGATTCGAGCGTCACTTCCCACGCTGCGCTACCTGATGGAGCGGAACTGCAAGGTGATCGTCTGCTCGCATCTCGGAAGGCCGGAAGGCCAGGTCGTGGAATCGCTGCGAATGGGACCTGTGTCGCGGCGGCTTGGTGAACTGCTTGGCGTTTCGGTCAGGCAATGCGCGGAAGTTACAGGACCGACGGTGCGTGAGACTGCCGTGAAACTCAAGCCCGGCGAAGTGATGATGCTGGAGAACACACGCTTTCATGCCGGGGAAGAGGCAAACAGTCCCGCTCTTGCTGACGAACTGGCTTCACTTGCTACGTTGTACGTGAATGACGCTTTCGGCACCGCGCACCGCGCACACGCTTCCACCGAGGGGGTGGCGCGACACCTGCCATCGGTGGCGGGGCTGCTAATGCAGCGGGAGCTAAGTTTCCTGGGAAGTGTTCTTGATGCACCACGCAAGCCGTTTGCGGCGATTTTGGGCGGCGCCAAGGTGTCCGACAAATTGGGTGTGCTGGACAATCTCGCTCAAAGTACGGATCTGCTGTTGATCGGGGGGGGAATGGCGGTGACGTTCATCAAGGCGCAGGGCTTTGAAGTTGGCGAGTCGATGGTTGAGGACGGCCAGGTTGACTTCGCGAGGCGACTGCTGGCGCGGGCGGGCGGAGGCGAATTCGATCTGCTGCTGCCGGACGATGTGGTTGTTGCCGATGATTTCGCGGAGGGTGCGAATACATTTACGGTAGGCGCGGACGCGATACCTTCGGGGTTTCGCATCATGGATATTGGCGCGAAGTCGGTGAAACGATACTGTGATTCACTTCGGGCATGCAGGATGGTGGTGTGGAACGGGCCGCTTGGCGTGTTCGAGTGGGAAGCCTTTTCACATGGCACTCGGGCAGTAGCCGAGACATTGGCTGCCCTGGATGACGCGACAACGGTACTGGGAGGCGGATCAACGGCGGAGGCGGTCGCGGCGCTGGGACTGGCGGACAGGATGACGCATGTATCGTCGGGCGGCGGGGCGTCGCTGGAGTTCCTGGAGGGTAGGGGGCTGCCTGGGGTAGATGCTCTGCCCGACAGATAAGCGTCTATAATGGCGCATCCGCGTCTTTCATGATGCTCGATTTCTACTCTTCACGTAAGGACTTTCGCTTTCCTGACACTCTTTACGGTCGTCTCCAGATAGAGTAGAGTTTTGACTTGCGTTAGATTCGAGGCTATTCCTGTCCATAACGATATTGATATCCAATAAATTAGAAGATAATTAACCGAAATATACCTTGCGTTTGGGTTGGCTCAATGATTGACCTACCATTTCTGGCGGATATATGCCGTCCAACCGACTCGAAGATTGTGCTGCTTGTTGTGGACGGACTTGGCGGTGCGCCGAATCCTGAAACGAAAAAATCTGAACTCGAGACGGCATCGCTGCCGAATCTCGATAGGCTGGCGAGTCGCAGCGCGGCGGGAGTCACAACTCCGGTGATGCATGGGATAACGCCTGGAAGCGGGCCGGGGCACATGGCGCTCTTCGGGTACGATCCGGTGAAATACCTGATGGGCCGCGGTGTTCTGGAGGCGCTAGGGATTGACGTGGAGCTGGGGCCGGGCGACCTAGCGGCGCGCGGGAATCTTTGCACGGTGGACAGCGAGAACAGAATCGTGGACAGGAGGGCAGGGCGGATACCGACAACGGAATCTGCGCCGCTCGTGGAGATGCTGAACGACATCGAAATCTCCGGAGTGGACATCAAGGTCTATCCGGTGCAGGATTATCGTTTTGTGCTGGTTATGCAGGGTGAGGGGCTTGACGACAAGATCAGCGAGACCGACCCGCAGATGGTGGGCGTGATGCCGCTAGAAGCGAGAGCGCTCAATGAGGCTTCGGAAGAGGCGGCGGCTCACGTGAGGGCATTCGTTACGGCGGCGGGCGAGGTGCTGCGAGAGCGTGAGTACGCGAACATGGCGATGCTGCGCGGATTTTCGCTGCTGCCGGAACTGCCGAACTTCGGGGAGGGATACAGTCTCAATCCGGGGGCGGTTGCGGCGTATCCGATGTATCGCGGGATAGCGAAGGTCGTGGGGATGAATGTCATACCGACGGGCATGACATTCGATGATGAGCTGGATACGCTTGAGGATCATTGGGACGAGCACGACTTCTTCTTCCTGCACTACAAGCCGGCGGACGCGGCAGGGGAGGATGGCGACTTCGCCGCCAAGGTCGGCACGTTGGAGGCACTGGACGCGGGCATCGCGCGGCTGATGGATATGCGGCCCGACGTTCTGGTGGTGGCGGGGGATCACTCCACGCCCGCTATTCTAGGGGCGCACAGCTGGCACCCTGTTCCTCTCCTCGTGCATTCCGCATGGACGGAAGGGGAGGGAATCGAGGAATTCACGGAGCGGGCGTGCTCGGTGGGTCCCTTGGGGAGCCTTCCTGCTACGGAAGTTATGATGCTTGCTATGGCGCATGCGGGTAAGCTATTGAAATATGGTCCTTGACTAGACTAACTAATCAGAGTGCACGGAGTAAAAGGATATCAGAATAACAATATGAATATATCCCTGGTAGTTGGTAACTGGAAGATGAACACGACGGTTGTGGAGGCGGGAGCGCTGGCGGCAGGCATCGCGGGTGATTTATTGCATAATGATGGGGTGGAAGTCGTTCTGTGTCCGCCGTTCGTGTCGCTTGTGGCGGTGCGGGAAGTTTTGGGGGATAGTGATATATCAATAGGGTCACAGAATATATATCATGAAAGCAGTGGCGCTTACACAGGTGAAGTGTCTGCTGATATGCTTAAAGATATATGTCAATATGCGATTGTTGGGCACTCGGAGCGGCGCAGTCTGTTCGGAGAAACGAATGCGACGGTGAATCTGAAAGTGAAGGCAGCACTCGGCGCGGGCATCACGCCGATAATGTGTGTTGGAGAGAATCTCGAGGAGCGAGAAGCGGGCAGGGCGGATTCGCTGGTTGGGTCGCAAGTGCGGTCGGGGCTTGAGGGCGTGGACCTGAGGGCGGGAGTCGTTGTGGCTTATGAGCCGGTGTGGGCGATTGGCACCGGGCGGTCGGCATCGCCGGAAGTCGCTCAGGCGATGATGGCTCATATCCGGGGAACACTTGCGATGATTGGTGGGGAGGAAGCGGCTAGGGAAGTGCCACTTCTTTATGGGGGAAGCGTGAATGCGGGCAACGTCGGCGGATATATCAGGCAGCCGGACATCAATGGGGCGCTGGTCGGGGGGGCGAGCCTGGATGCGGAGTCGTTCGTGGAGATTGTGCGGGTGGCGGGGAGCGTGGGCTAATAGGATATACAGCCTTTCGACAAGCTCAAGACAGGGATGGATAGGGGGATGTGGTGGTTCGACAGGTTCACCACGAGCGGGGGTAAGTGTTGACGACGAAGGTACTGGTGATTGTGGGGCCGACGGGAGTGGGGAAGAGCGCGCTGGCGATGCGGATGGCGCGGGAATTCGACGGGGAGATCATCGGGGCGGACAGCCGGCAGGTGTACCGGCGCATGAGCATCGGCACGGCAAAGCCCTCGGACGGCGACCGCGCGGAGATTCCGCATCATCTCGTTGACATCATCGAGCCGGATGAACGGTACTCGCTGGCGCTGTTCTTGCAGGATGCCAAGCAAAGCATACTTAACGCAAAAGAATTGCGTGGCAGGCTGCCATTGGTGGTAGGAGGGACCGGGCAGTATGTGTGGGGGCTACTGGAAGGGTGGCAGGTCCCACAAGTAAACCCAAACGCAAAACTGCGTGAAGAGCTCGAATCGAGGGTGGAAGCGGAGGGGGTGGGCGCGCTGTACGAGGAGCTTCGACGGCTTGACCCGGAGGTAGCGGAACGGGTTGATGGGCGCAATCCGCGGCGGGTTGTGCGGGCACTTGAGGTTGCACTATCCGGGGAGGCCGATGGCAGGGCGGGCGACGGCGGTGCGGTAAGGCCGAGAAAGATTCCGCCGGACTATGACTCCATGGTAATCGGGCTGACGATGGAGCGGGCAGCGCTTTATGCGCGGATCGACGAGCGAGTGGACGCGCAGATGGCGGCGGGATGGCTGGACGAGGTGCGCGGGCTGAGAGAGCGCGGGTATGGGTTGGAGCACGCTGCGCTGTCGGGATTGGGGTATGGGGAGCTGATGCGGCACCTAGACGGCGAGATGGCGCTTGACGAAGCCATTCAGCGCATCAAGTACAGGACGCATAGGTACGCGCGGCAGCAGCACAACTGGTTCCGGGCGGGCGACGAGCGGATACGGTGGCTCTCGGCACCGGTGGGGGATACGGAGTATGCGGGGCTGGTGAGGGATGTGCGAGTGTGGCTTCAGACTTAACAGGGATGAGCAGGATGGGGATGATAGGGGATTAGCCACAAAAGGCACAGAAACCACAAAAGAATTGTTGATGTGATACGCTTGTTCTTAAATTGCTGATTGAAAGTCGTATGAGGACAGTCCAATGGCAGAGCAACGAGAGCATTCGCTGAACCGGCACCTGTTCATCGCCGACAACCTGAATTTGCTGCGGGCGCTGGACAACGAATCCATCGACCTCATCTGCATAGACCCGCCGTTCGCCAAGAACCAGACATTCACGGGCAGCCTCCGCCCGCCGCTGTCGGGCGCCGAGAGGCAGCAGGAGCTGGACACGCTGGCAGGGTGGGGGATACGCGGGCAGCGTGATGCGGAGGCGGCGGGGATAGAGTGGCCGGACGCGGACAATACGGGGCGGTTCAGCGACATCTGGCGGTGGGAGGACGATGTTCATGAGGACTGGGTTACGCGGATCGAGAACGACTTCCCCGCGCTCGCCAAAGTCATAGACACGACGCGCACCGCTCACGACGAAGAAACAGCAGCGTATCTGACGTACATGGCGATACGCATCATTGAGATGCACCGAGTCTTAAAGCCGACGGGCGGCATGTATCTGCATTGCGACACGACCGCAAGCCACTATCTGAAGTTGACCATGGATGCGATTTTGGGAGTGGCGAACTTCAAGAATGAAATCGTCTGGAAACGCTCATCTGCCCATAGCGACGCAAAAGCTTGTGGTCGCACTCACGACATAATTCTGGCTTACGCGAAAGACGGCTCTACATTTACTTGGAATAAGCAGTATCAAAGCTACGACGACAAGTATGTGAAGTCCCATTATCGCTACAAGACTGACAAAGGACGCTTGTATCGTACCGATAACTTGACCGCAACCAGCTTGCGAGGTGGAGGGTACGACTATGAATGGAACGGCGTTAGAAGGATATGGCGCCGTCCTATCGAAAGCATGCAAGCGTTACACGATGAAGGGAGAATTCGCTATACGCGAAATGGTGTCGCCGAATACATTAGATACCTTGACGAGATGCCGGGCGTTCCACTTCAAGATGTATGGGCAGACCTACCACCGATAAACTCGCAGGCAAAGGAACGCACAGGCTATCCGACGCAGAAGCCGGTGGCGCTTGCGGAGCGCATCATCAAGGCGAGCAGCAATCCGGGCGATGTGGTGCTGGACTGCTTCGCGGGGTGCGCGTATGTGCCGGTGGCGGCAGAGCGCAACGGGCGTCAGTGGATAGCGTGCGACATATCGCCGCGCGCGCTGACGGTGCTGCGGCGTCAGTTCGCCAAGTTCAATTACGCGGTGGATGGGACGCAGCAGACGGAGACGCCGCTGCTGAACCCGGAGGCGAATATCATCACGCGCGGACCGGGCGAACTGCCGGAGCGCACGGATGAGGACCCGGTGGAGAGCCAGGACATCAAGGAGCTGCCTGAGCGCAAGTTCAAGGTGCCGGCGAGCATCATACCGGAAGCGGAGATGCTGGAGCGGCTGCTGGAACTGTCAGGGTACACGGCGTGGTGCTGCGGGTACGCGAACCGGATGCCGGACGGCACGGTTGTCAGGACTACTCGCAACTTCCATCTGGACCACATAGACCCGAAGTCGAAGGACGGCAGCAACGACATACAGAACCGCGCGCCGCTGTGCCCGTACCACAACACGCGCAAGAACAACCGGCGCGTGCATCTGGCGGACTACCGGACGGAGATTGCGGATGCGGGCGAGATGATGGTGAGTACGATGGGCGAACTCATCAATCTGGCGGAGGCGCATCACGAGGCGATGCAGATGTACGGGCGGGCGTATGCGGTGCGGTATGGCGTGGGGTGACATGGATGGACAGGATGAGGGGGATGGGGAAGATGGCGACTAAGCCAAAACAGGAGGTTATCCTATGGTAAAGGTTAGACCGAAAATACTTCCTAAGGGAAAGTGTCCGATCTGGGATGTGGATTGTTATTTCTGGCAATCTAAGACTGACCCAGACTTCTTCATCGTTAGAGGATCTCCTCGTGTAGCGTATGTGAGTTACGAGATTTCTTCTCACGCGATTAGCGAAATACCCGAATGGATGTACGACGAATCTAAGGCTCGTCTAACAACGATGCTGATTGATAAATGGAAGCGTGATGAACCAAGAAGAATTACAGTCGACGAAATCAGGCACGCTGGAAACGCGAGGTCGCTTCCAGTGTATCAGAGAGCGGATAGACTCCTTGAATTTCTTGCGAGAGACACACTAGAAGTTGGTCAAATTTGGGAAGTGTTTTCAGGCCCAAATGAAGCCTTTTTCGATCAAGCCCTTGCGTGGTCAGAATCCACCAAACGCCACGAATTACATTACCTAGCCGACTACTTGAAGTCGCAGGGATGGATTGCGACAGGCAAGGAAGTCAACCCCTTCCTTGATGGGGCTTTTGAAAATGGGCTGCACGTTTGGAGGGTGGAAGTTCCGGGATATAGCCGTATAGAAGAACTGGAAACTAATCCTGATGCGTCCAAGTGCTTTGTTGCTATGTGGTTTGACGAGAGTATGAATGAAGTGTATGAGAAGGGAATCAGGCCTGCGATTGAAGAAGTTGGATATTCCCCTTCGCGTATAGATCGCCAAGAGTTTATCGGCAAAATTGACGATGAGATTATCGCCGAAATCCGAAGATCCCGTTTCTTGGTTGCGGACGCTACTCATGGCGATGGTGGTGCAAGAGGCGGGGTATATTATGAAGCCGGATTTGCTCACGGTCTGGGCTTGCCAGTGATATTCACATGTCGCAATGATATGATTGACAAGGTTCATTTCGATACACGGCAATTCAATCATATCGTCTGGGAAAACCCTGACGATTTGCGGGAGCAGTTGAGCAACAGGATTGGGAGCGTATTAGGTGACGGTCCTAACGCAGATTGATAGAGGACAAGGAAAATTGCAATTCACCAAAATGCATGGGGCTGGGAACGACTATGTGTACATCGACGCGCGGGAGGAGGAACGGGACTGGCCGGCGCTGTCGGTGGCTATGAGCGACCGGCATCTGGGGGTCGGGTCGGACGGGCTGATTCTGGCGCTGCCGTCGGAGAAGGCGGACTTGCGGATGCGGATGTTCAATGCGGATGGGTCTGAGGGGGAGATGTGCGGCAACGGGATTCGCTGCCTGGTGCGGTTCGCGTTCGATAACGGCATCGTGTCGGCGGAGAAGTCGCCGGTGCGGGTGGAGACTATGGCGGGCGTGCTGGATGTTACGCCGCTGGGCGATAACGGGGACGGCATGACGGCCGCGCGGGTGCTGATGGGGGCGCCTCGGCTGATTCCTGCGGAGATTCCGGTGGCTATCGAGGGCATGGATGTGGTTATAGACGAGCCGCTGGAGGTGGCGGGGCATTCATTCCGCATGACGTGCGTGTCGATGGGGAATCCGCACGCGGTGGTGTTCATGGACGAGCCGGTGGATGATTTCCCGCTGACGGAACTGGGACCACAGGTGGAGCATCACCCGCTGTTTCCGGCGCGGGTGAACTTCGAGATTGTGAATGTGCTGGACGGCGGCAATGTGCTGAAGACGCGGGTGTGGGAGCGCGGGTCGGGGATCACGATGGCGTGCGGCACGGGAGCGTGCGCGGTGCAGGTGGCGGCGCGGCTGAACGGACTCGCCGGCGACAGGGCGACAATCGCGCTTCCGGGCGGCGACCTGACGGTGGAGTGGCCAGGCGAGGGCGAGGTTGTGATGGAGGGGCCGGTGGCGAGGGTGTTCGATGGGGAGTGGTTGGACGAAAACTAACATAGATGGACAGGATGGATAGGATAGAGGGTGCGCCCGCTGCCGGCTTGGTAGCGGGCGCACCTTTGTCTGCTTCGGGCGGGACTGAGGGCTATCCTTTACGTCTGGATGCATTTGCCTTAACATGGCGCGGTATCCTCATGGGCAAGGAACGGATTCCTGCCTTCTCAGGAATGATCGCCCAAGTTAACGACCATATTTTGCTTAATTCGAGTGGAGAAGAGATGAATTTCGCCAGCCGCATAGACAAGGTTCCGCCGTATCTGTTCGTGGGCATCAGCCGAAAGATCGCGGAGAAGAGAGAGCAGGGGATAGATGTCATCAGCTTTGGCATCGGGGACCCTGACATTCCGACACCGGACAACGTGATTGAGAAGCTGCGGGAGACGGCGCTGGATGGGCCGAATCACCGCTATCCCGAGACGGACGGCTTACCTGAGTTCCGGCAAGCGGTCGCGGACTGGTACCAGAGACGATTTGGGATTTCGGTGCATCCTGACAGGGAGACGCTGCCGCTGATCGGCGCGAAAGAGGGGATAGGGCACGCGGCGCTGTGCTTCATCGAGCCGGGCGACATCGCGCTGGTGCCTGATCCGGGCTACCCGGTCTATTCAGTGGGAACATGGTTTGCGGGCGGCGAGTGCCACTGGATGCCGCTGCTGGAGGAGAACGGCTGGATGCCGGACCTCGATGCCATCCCCGACGATGTCGCGGACAAGGCGAGCGTGATATGGCTGAACTACCCGAATAACCCGACAGGCGCGATTGCGGACTCCGGGTACTTCGAGAAGGTAGTGGAGTTTGCAAAGGCGCATGACGTTGCGGTGATGCACGACGCGTCGTACTCAGAGGTGGCATTTGACGGATACCGACCGGTGAGCTTCCTTGAGACACCCGGCGCGATAGATGTGGGCGTGGAGTTTCACTCGCTGTCGAAGAGCTATAACATGACTGGCTGGCGGCTGGGCATGGCGGTGGGGAACGAAGAGATCATAAGCGCGCTGATGGTCATAAAGTCTAACCTGGACTCGGGCGTGCCGAACGCGATCCAGTACATGGGCATGGAAGCGATGGAGCTGTCGCAGGAAGCGATAGACGAGCGCAACGCAATCTATGAGCGGCGGCGGGACCGGGTGATCGAGACGCTGCAGAACATAGGACTTGACGCGATTCCTCCGAAGGCGAGCCTGTATGTGTGGACGCGGATACCGGAAGGCTTCACGTCTGCGGAGTTCACGGAGTTGCTGCTGGAGGAGGCTAACATCGTGGTGACGCCGGGCAACGGATATGGCGAATATGGAGAAGGATACATCCGGCTGTCGCTGACGATTGATGATGAGGACATGGAAAAGGGACTGGCGAAGCTATCGGAGTGGCAGATTCCGTCGAGGAGCTAACATCGGCAGACAGCCCTTCGGCAAGCTCAGGACAGGGATGCGGGAATAGGTAAGGAGGGGATTATCGCAAGGCGACGAATGAAATCGACGCGGCCGAGGCTTGAGCGGGCGATCACTGTTGGCGTGGAATTGAGGCGGCGGCGCGGTCCGTGGAGGCTGAAGGACTCGCTTGCAGAGCTTGACGAACTGGCTAGGAGCGCGCGCGCAATTGTCGTGGGCACCGTGTCGCAGCGCATAGACAGGCCTACGCAGGTGTACTTGGGCAAGGGCAAGCTGGAGGAGCTGAAGCAGCTCATCTACGCAAAGCGGGCGAGCACTGTCATCTGCGATGACGAGCTGACGCCTACTCAGCAGCGTAACCTCGAAAACGCGTTGGGCGAGTCTGTCAAGGTCATAGACCGCACGGCGCTCATACTGGACGTGTTCGCTCAGCGGGCGCGCACGAAGGAGGGGCGCTTGCAGGTGGAGCTGGCACAGCACGAGTACCTGCTGCCGCGCCTTGCCGGGCAGTGGACGCACCTGGAACGACTGGGCGGCGGCATCGGGACTCGCGGGCCGGGCGAGACGCAGATCGAGACGGACCGCAGGCTGGTGAGGACGCGCATACAAAGGCTCAAGCGCGACCTGGAGGACGTGCGGCGGCATAGGGCGCAGTACAGGGCGCGGCGCATCGAAATGGAAGTGCCCGTGGTGTCGCTGGTGGGCTATACAAACGCCGGCAAGAGTTCACTGCTGAACCGGCTGACCAAGGCCGGAGTGATGGCGGAGAATCTGCTGTTTTCTACGCTGGATCCGGTGACGCGGCGCATCCACACGCCCGCCGGACGCGATGTGCTGCTGACAGACACGGTGGGCTTCATACAGAAGCTGCCTACCGCTGTGGTTGCGGCATTCAGGGCGACGCTCGAAGAGGTGCAAGAATCGACGATGGTGCTGCATGTGGTTGACATCACGCATCCGAACGCAACGCAGATGGTGGACGTAGTGGAGAGCATACTCGCCGAGCTGGGCATTTCGGACAAGCCGCGGCTGATGGCGCTGAACAAGATTGATTTGCTGGAGGAGGAAGGCGACAGCGAGATTCTCAGCAGGGCGTTGCGACTTGCGGATGGAGAGCGAGGAGGAGTGTTCACTTCGGCGGAGACCGGAGACGGGCTGGACGAACTTCTGCGAGAGATTGACGCGGCGCTGGATTCGGGGCTGACATCAATGCACAGTATGGACAGGATAGGCGTGGGCTGACGCAATTTCGCATTACTGATTGGCTTTGAGAGGGACGGCACACTTTCAGTTGGGGTGTGTTGTCCTTTTGGCTTATCTGCATGAAGGTGATAGGTTCGTGTGGCTGAACATAGGGATTGGCTTATTCGTCGTCATACTTTGGTCCATCGGCGTGGGATTGATACTTGACCAAGAGGGAACAGAATTCAATCTCCTCTTGCTAACCGCCGTTGGAGCTGCGTTATTTGGAGGCGCAGTTGGGCTGTTCTTCGGGCTACGGTTATTGGTGAGAATGGCATTCACGCAAATAGACCTTACGCGAAAGGACGACCGGCGGTTGGGGTTAGACATATCGATAGGTCTATTCGCCGCAACCCTCTGGTCTGGCGGAACTGCACTGATACTTGGCGGCAATGGCGCCGAATTTACCTTGGCGCGCTTCGTGGAGCTAACCCTGCTTGGAACGGCGACAATTGGATGTCTCTTCGCGCTAACTCTCGGACTACGGGCGTTGGTGCGAATGGGATTGCGAATAGTCAGATTCACAGGGCGGAACTAGCGTAACGAGTTCAATCACCTGAACCCACTTTCCGCGCAGTCCATTTGACAGCAGGGGATAGAGATTAGGCCAAGAGAGATGCGTTGCGGCTGAGTTAGTGCCCATAAGTGCATGTTCGCACTATAAATCTTATGTAAAGTTCGGTGTAGTGGTTCGCCAAAGCAGTTAACATAACTGGGGTCACTTTACATAATAATTATATGCCTACGATTGCAGAGAAAATATCTTCCCTTGTCCGCAAGTGGTCCTTCGCCAGAATTAACTGCCACTCCAGAATCGCCGTAGAGCCTCGATATTTGGCTTTCAGGTGTCTTGGCACTCGTGGCTTCGGAATTTCGACAATCTTGTGCGGGCACTCGGAAGCCGGCTCGACCCAATAGTAAGCCATCCTCAGGCTGATACGCTGATGACACCCGCCCTGTGGAGCGCAAGCAGCAGATTCATTCCCGATTCGCCGGGACGGTCGTGAGCGAAGTCTATGTGGTTGAGTCCTTCCAGGTTGATGCTGAGACTCGCTCCGTCTTCGTGCAACAGCACCACGCGATCTTCGAAGAGGACCGAGGCGGCGCCGAGCATGCCGATCATCTTGTCGCGCGACGACCATGCATTATCGCCGCTGCGAAATACGAGCACTGCCGCATTGGATTCCCTCATTGCCTGAGAGACTTCCGGCGGCACAAGGATGCCGGTATCCTCTTCCGGTATCTGTGGGCCGGAACTGGATATGCCGAAGTCCTCAAGAAGCGAAGTCACATAGTTCGCCGCAAGTGACTCGCCGACGTGCCCAATGAAGATATTATTGTCAGGCACACGTCCTGGGGCGGTGTCCTGCGATACATCCGCAGTGGCACTTGGTCCAACCGACGCTCGCCCACCAGCGGGTTGAATCTGCGACACGGCTGCCTGCCCGGGCGATTCCTGAGTCTGTGAATCCGGCAGATTGACGTATCGGTAGCCGCCGCGCTCTGAGATGATGCCCGCGAACTCGCCATTATCGAGTATTATCTGCAAGCACTCTTCCGTCAGGTTTGGATGCACGCCAAGATCGCGCTGCAGGATGCTGCGGAGATTGGCGCTTTCGGGCAGTCGCCTGCCGTCGAGCATCTCAAAGAACCTGTCGAAAGTCTCCGGGAAGGTGGCAGCTTCGACGATTGCTTTTTGGCTCTCCATATCTCCGTCCGAGCCGACGACTGCTTCGCCCAGGTCGGTCAGGCTTATGGTGTCATCGTTGTACCCGCCTTCCGTGAGGCCGTAGGCAGCAGAGGCATTCAGTCGGATGATGAAGGCGCTACTCTTTGCTGTCGTTCGAAGCTCCTGAGCGAGCAGTTCCCTATCGAATGGCAAGCCGGCGTTTGCGTTGTAGATACTGCTGGCGACGCTAAGTGAGTCCTGGAGCGTGTAAGACGGATATGGCCTCGTTACCCTGGTGCGTCTTCCGATGTCTGTTGCCTGCGCCATGTTTGTCATCTCCCCCGGCGCTGTCTCTCAAGAGCCGCTCGCTCAAGGTGACATTGCCAGTGTATGTGACACCGAAATATAAGCGAGATTGTAATTTGTGTCAAGGTGGCTTTTCATTGCTTTAGAATACAGCAAGCAGTCTATAGACGCTTGAAAACTCTTTCATTCTGAACATTGAAAAGAAGAAAGGGCTTTTCATTACACTTTTCAGCACCGAATGCCTTATCGCTACGAAGTCCCTCCTTCACGATGAACGGGACCGCTGCACACTCAGGAATATGCTCCTTCAGATGGGAAAATGTCCTCCTACACTGTGGGTTCGGTGGGCGCGTGTTAGAATGGGGGCAGAAGCGCATGACCGCGCAAACAACGATCCCGGGTGAAGAAATTGTCTTACTTATCAGGTTTCAGACGTTGGAGTATTGCGGCGGCCGGACTCACATTGGTAGTTGCTGTGGCGTGTCAGATGGAAACAGACATTGGCACCAAAGAAGCGGCTCCAACAGCAGCGGCGGAAACTGCGGTGGCGGCAGAGTCCACTGTTGCCGCACCAGCTGCACCAGCCAGCGTCCCGTCTGAAACACCAACTGCCTACGCCTCCGGAGACGGTGGCACATCAGCCGCGAGAGAACTCCCGACCAGGGCGCCAAGCGAGACTTCAGCTCCCGACGCTCCCCTACTCCCTGAGCTGATTCCGCAGGGCATGCCGCTAGAGGTGCCAGAGGGAGTGCCGGAAGAGCTTGCGGTGGTGTGGCAGGTCTGGTCGATGCTGGCGAACGAGCATGTTGACCGCGCCACATTTGACCCGGAGATATTCACGGAAGCATCAATCAGGGGGATGCTCGTCGCGCTCGATGATCCTCACACCAACTATGTGAGGCCGGACGTGTTTGGAATCGAGAATGCGGACATACGCGGACGGTTTGAAGGCATAGGCGCCCATGTGTCCATGAACGCGGACGGGCGTCTAGTGGTGGTCGCGCCCATCGCGGACAGCCCTGCCGAGAAGGCGGGGATAAGACCCGGCGACATTATTCTCGAGGTTGACGGAGAAAGCCTGCAAGGGGTCAGCCTTATAGAAGCGGTATCGAAGATCCGTGGGCCTCGCGGAAGCATTGTGAACTTACTTGTGCAACATGTGGGAAGCGTGGAGAGGGTTGTGATCGCGGTGGAACGTGGGGTAATCCCTCTACAGAGTGTCATACTGCGCAGTGAGCCCGGTCATCGAGTGGCGCATATTCGGCTCACCAACTTCTATGAAGATACCGCGGATAGGCTGACGGAGGAGATCAAGGAAGCGCTGGCTGCAGGGTCGGAGGGCGTAGTGCTCGACCTGCGGGACAATCCCGGCGGCCTGCTCAATTCTGTGGTCGATGTTACAAGCCTGTTCCTGGAGGACGGGCTAATACTCTACGAATTGGATGGCGAGGGCAATCGCAGGGACTGGGTGGACAGGCAGAGTGACGACGTTCTGGAAACAGTGCCCTTGGTGCTCCTTGCCAACCAGTTCAGCGCGAGCGCGAGCGAGATCCTGGTTGGGGCGCTTCAGGACCACGGACGGGCAACTGTCGTAGGGAGGAAGACTTTCGGCAAGGGTAGCGTGAACATCCTGAGGCAACTGGACAACGGTGGCGGTCTATTCATAACCTTCGCGCGCTGGTTCACGCCGAACGGCCGGCTGATTGATCGTAACGGACTCGAGCCGGACATCGAGATCACGCATGGCGACGCGCAGCAGGAAGACATCCGTCAGTTGGAAAAGGCAATAGAGACGCTGGAAGCCGAAATCCATGAGGGCACGCCTTCCGCTTTGAGGCCGGCGGCATGAGAAAGAAGAAGAATACCGGCTCGCAGCAGAAGCAGAGCGGCACGATTGTCAACAATCGCAGAGCGCGGCGGAATTATGACGTCTTAGATACGGTGGAGGCCGGACTGGTCCTTACGGGCACAGAGATCAAGGCGATACGAGAAGGACGGGTAAACCTCAGCGACGCCTACGGCAAACCCGAAGACGGCGAACTGTGGCTTGTGAATATGCACATTGCCCAGTACTCCGCGGGTTCGCGCAATAACCACGACCCTACCCGCCCGCGCAAGCTCCTTCTTCACAAGGACGAGATAATTGGGCTCTCGCGCCAAGTCAACGAGCGGGGCCTGACGCTGATCCCTATGCGGCTTTACATCAGGCGGCACAGGGCGAAGGTCGAGCTTGCGGTGGCGAGAGGCCGGAAGCTGTATGACAAGCGTCGAGCGATGATCGAACGCGAGCGGGAGCGGGAGGCGATGCAGGCGGTGCGGCGATAGTGTTCTGACATCGATGGACAGTATGGGATAGGTTATTACGTAGAATATTACGTAGAAGAGCGCCGACTTAGTCGGCGCTCTTCTTTAGACAAAGGTTAAGGGTGTTCGTTTATCCTATGCGCTTCACCTCCAGAGTCTCACCGGGAGCGAGGGCGACTCGCCTGACGATGATGTCCAGCTTCAGCAGCCAGTATCCGAGAGTTGCCTTGCTGACTCCGAGGTAGTCAGCGGTAGCGGACAGGCCGTTCTCCGTAACCATCTCCGGCAGGAGCTTCTCGAGCGGCTGATTGAACTTCTCTTCAACTGCCAGCATCTTCTTGGTCTTGCGCCTCATTTGTCTCCCTCCTTGGAGTTGTTCTATACATTGGTTTAACCTATTGAACACATATTAGCGTCGCACCATACAAAGGGTCAATGCCTTTTTCAACACTTTTCCGTAATTTTCTGCCATTTTCTAACGACTTCAAAGTTATTCAAATGTTTTCACGACATTTCTGCCGGATTTAACCTGACGGTCAGATGGTAGTGTAAAATGACCGCCAGTTCCGCAATTCCGTGTGGCAAAGGAGAGTTCAGCAATTGATTCAGGAGACACTAAGGCGGGTGCGGCGCAACCATGCGCTGGAACACGCGACCGTTACACTTATGCTTGAGGAAGGGGTCGGTGGACCCCTCGGCGGGTACTCAACGCCATGGGGCTTCTTCATAGTGGGCAATCTATCGACCGAGCAGCTGCGTCGCATCGTAGGCGAGGCGCTGGGCAGCCTGAGAGCCGGGCAGAGCGAGATGGCAATTTCACCGCACTGTGGCACCAACATGGCCGTCGCTGCGATTATCTCGGGAGCGCTTACCAGACTGGTTCTCGGCAGACGGAAGAGTGGGAGGTGGAAGCGCCTGCCGCTGGTAATGGGCGCGGTCGTGGTGGGTGCAGCGCTCAGCCGTCCCGTGGGCAATGCGATCCAACGCCGCTACACTACCCTGCCGGAAATGGACGGACTTGAAGTGGTTGACGTTCGGAAGGCCTGGCCAGGCAACGCGCCACGGCTGCATCGCGTCACCACGCACTTGCCTTGAATGCGGTTCATTGGTTGACCGGCATATATGACGTTGCTACACTTTAGTCCACAGCCTCAATGCGTCCCTGTAGCTCAGTTGGATAGAGCGGCTGCCTTCTAAGCAGCGGGCCGCGGGTTCGAATCCTGCCAGGGACGCCAAGTATTCTCCTTCGATTCGGCTGCTTGTTCCTGCATCGCCTTCCTCCCCACCAGCCTATTTTGCAACAAGCCATATTACGATATTAAAACCGCCAGGCTAGCGATGGGCTTCAATCCCATAACCATTTATTTAGATATATCCATATTCAATGCCACGTCCGTGCGCCCGAAATTGCACGGCCAAGCATGCGAGATTGTACTTCCGGCTCTGAGATACTTGGGCCATATTCTTCTTTGCGGTGGGATGTCACAGTGATGGAGAAGATACGATCAGCGCCCGCTGGAGAAGTCTAACTCGCAGGCGAAGGCAACTCTCTGACAACTGCCTGGATTCCAAATATTGGTCGGTATTCACGCCTTGAGACTTAACTGGGACTTAACCACAACACTCTGCATGAGTATATTCCATGTGCCGGATATGGTAGGAACTAGCTTTCCGAACGCGTATCAGGTCCGTGTAGTCTGCAAGCACTTCACATCGCCGGGGCAGCGTCAAGTAGATTGCAGTGCAAAGTTTTGCGTATTGGTTGGATTTCGGTGACTTTGCGGCTGATTCGGGCATTGGGACGACATTCAAGCGATGAGCGCAATCGTTCCGCAGTCTGTTTCGGCGCCAAGATAGATTCCGAGACAGAATTGGCGATTGGGATAGGTGCCGGATTTCCGGGGCTGAATCGCCGTGACGTCTTCATCGGGTCTAGCGCGCCTCCGACAGGGTTCCTTCGACTGCTCATATAATTTGATTAAGCAGCACTAACCACTCCCCTACCCTGCTTTGTACTGTGTTCAATACTTTTTTGAGATTTCAGGCAAGCGTCGTACAACATTGCTGCGACAACAATCCCACCTTGAGGACGGCAGGCGAGGATGCGCACTCTTCCCTAGCCCAGAAATTCGCGCCGGAAATAAGGCGGTTTCATAAATGAAGTTTATCTCGGTAATTTGGGCGAAGCGACCAATCTGAAGTCGGAATCAGGTCTGGAGGCAACGATTTCAGATTCCTCACTCCGCTGCGCTGCGTTCGGAATGACAAGGAAGAGGCTGACTGCGGAATGACAGCATTGAGCATTTGTGAAATCGTCTCGGAAATATGTGCAGGCGGCGAGGCGGTCGCCGCTGTGGTATATTGATCGCAATCATGGTGAGGCGGTATCCGATGGAACGGTTGAGCGAGGACATCAGATGAGTAAAAGTTTTTCCGAGGTTTTGCGACAGGAGGCTCTGCCGATATGGGAGAGCATATTCGCGCATCCGTTTCTTCAGGAAATTGAGGCGACGACGCTTCCACTTGAGAAGTTTCGCTACTACGTCGAACAGGACTACCATTATCTTGCGGGATTCGGGCAGGTGGTCGCGACTGCTCTCTCTAAGGCTCCAGACACAAGGACGCTTCAGAGACTTACGCGCCGGATAACCACTCCGGTGGAACGCCCTCTGCATGGAAAGATGTTCGAGTTGCTGGAGATGAGCGAGGATGACGTAGAATCAGTCGCTCTTTCCCCCACCAATATGGCTTACGTCAACCACATGCAGACCGCGGCATCGTTGGGCGGAGTCGGCGAGGCCGCCGCAGCGCTCCTGCCTTGCCCGTGGACTTACCACGAAATCGGCTCGAAGATTTCCTTGCCCGAGCATCCAATTTACAGCTACTGGGCTGCGCCATACAGGGACGGACTGCTTGAAGAGAGCACTGCGGCCTGGCGCGAGCTTGTGGACGAGTTCGCTGCCAACGGCGGACCGGCAGTGCGAGAAGCCATGCGAAGCGCGTTCATCACCAGTTCTCGCTATGAGTTCATGTTCTGGTCGATGGCGTACAAGATGGAGCAGTGGCCCGTATAAGGACAGACCGAGACTAATAAGATGGACAGGATAGGAAGGATGAAAGGATCAGGGAGGTCGTCATGAGTCCCAGAATGTACGCGGGACAGGTCAATGCACCGGAATTTCCCGCCGGGCTGGATTGGATGAACACAGATAAGCCCCTTACGATGACGGACCTTCGCGGCAAGGTAGTCGTGCTCGACTTCTGGACATACTGTTGAATCAACTGCATGAATGTATTTCCGCAGTTGCGGAAACTGGAAGAAAAGTACGCGGATGAGCTGGTAGTGGTCGGTGTGCATTCGGCGAAATTCTCAGCCGAGAAGGACTACGAGAATGTTCGCAAGGCGGTGCTGCGGTACGAGATAGAGCACCCGGTTGTTAACGACAAGGACTTTCAAGTTTGGCAGCAGTACGGCGCTCGAGCCTGGCCGACTCTGATGTTCATTGACCCTGAGGGCAAGGTGCTGGGCAAGCATGAAGGCGAGTTCGCGGTCTCGGACCTGGACAGCCTGCTGTCGAAGATGATTGACGAGTACGACAACAATCAGCTCGTCAATCGCACGCCGATTGCGCTCAGCCTTGAGAAAGACAAGGAGTGGGAGCGGGCACTTTCGTTCCCGGGCAAGGTGCTTGCGGATGAGCAGTCCGACAGGCTTTTCATCGCGGACTCCAACCATAACCGGATCGTCGTAACCGACCTGCGTGGCAAGCTCAAGGATGTGATCGGAAGTGGCGAAGGAGGGCTGCGTGACGGGGACTTCGAGCAGGTTGAGTTCTATGATCCCCAGGGGATGGCGCTTCGAGACGACACTCTGTATGTCGCGGACACGAAGAACCATGCCCTGCGCGAAATTGACCTTGCAAATCAAAACGTAAAGACAATTGCGGGGAACGGGGAGCAGTCCCGAATGTTCCATCGAGGCGGAAACGCTCGATTCGTGCAGCTCAATTCGCCGTGGGACGTGGTGGTCGAGGGGCAGAACCTGTACATCGCGATGGCGGGCTTTCACCAGTTGTGGCGCTACGACCTGCTGACACTAGAAGCGAACCCCTACGCGGGCAATGGCCGTGAGCGCATCACCGACGGCGTGTTGTTCAGAGCCGAACTTGCACAGCCGAGCGGCATCGTGAGTGACGGGGAGAAGCTGTACTTTACGGACAGCGAGACCAGCGCGGTGAGATCTGCTGACATAAACGGAAAAGGCCTTGTAGAGACGATTGTGGGACTGCATCTGTTCGAGTTCGGTGACGTTGACGGCGTGGGCGACGAGGTGCGTTTGCAGCATCCGATCGGCATTGAACTGCACGACGGCGTCCTGTACGTTGCCGACACGTACAACAACAAGATCAAGCGCATCTATCCGACTACGCGAGGCGCGTCGTCATTCCTCGGCATTGGCACGCCGGGACACGAAGATGGGGCGGGAGTGTTCGCGCAGTTCCACGAGCCTGCCGGACTGAGTGTTGCACATGGGAAGCTCTATATCGCGGACACGAACAACCATGCCATCAGGATTGCGGACCTGGAGACGCAGGAAGTCAGCACGCTGGAGATTGAGGGGCTGTAAGGGATGTCCGCAAGCGTCAGTCTGCGCAAGGTTACGCGGGAAAACCTGTCTGACATTCTGAATATGTCCGTTGCAGAGAGCCAGAAGGACTTGTGGCTTCCAATGCCAAGTCTATCGCAGAAGCGCACTTTGCAGAGGACGCATGGTTCCGCGCGATATACGCAGACGAAACTCCTGTTGGCTTTGTGATGCTGTCTGATGTTCCTGACAGGGCGGAGTATTATCTATGGCGGATGATGGTGGACGCCGCGCACCAAGGGAAAGGGTACGGACGCCGCGCTGTTGAACTTCTGGTTGAGCATGTGCGAACGAGACCGGGCGCGAAGGAACTGTTCACCAGCCATGTCAGGAAAGAGGGCAACGCCGGAAAGTTCTATCAGAAATTGGGCTTCGCATACACCGGAGAGGAACACGACGCCGAACTCATCATGAAACTCGAACTTTAGCAGTCAACAGGAAGATGAACTAACATGCCGAATCGTCTGGCTAACGAGACCAGTCCCTATCTGCTGCAGCATGCCAATAACCCGGTGGACTGGTATCCGTGGGGCGAGGAGGCGATGGAGCGGGCGCGAGCGGAGGACAAGCCGATTCTGCTGAGCGTGGGGTATTCGGCGTGCCACTGGTGCCATGTGATGGAGCGGGAGTCGTTTGAGAACCCGGGCATTGCGGCGCAGATGAACCAGAACTTTGTCAGCGTGAAGGTGGACCGGGAGGAGCGGCCGGATATCGACTCCATATACATGACGGCCGTGCAGGCGATGACGGGACACGGCGGCTGGCCTATGACGGTGTTCCTGACACCGGACGGCAAGCCGTTCTATGGCGGAACTTATTTCCCTCCTGAAGACAGGGGCGGCATGCCGAGCTTTCCGCGCGTGCTGCAGGCTATCTCGGACGCTTACCAGAATAGCCGCGGCGATGTGCTGACTACGACCGAGCACCTGCTGGACCGCATGCGGCAGATGTCGAGGGTCGGACAGCAAGGTTTCGAGCCGCTGACGGACGAGGTGATGCGGCTGGCGATGCGTAAGGCTGCCAGCGATTTCGATGACAGGCACGGAGGGTTCGGCCTGCAGCCCAAGTTCCCACAGCCGATGACTTACGAATTTCTGCTGCGCCACTACCTGCGGACTGAAGACTCGGACGCTCTGCATATGGTTGAGCTTACCTTGCAGCGAATGGCAACGGCCGGCATCTATGACCAGATCGGGGGCGGCTTTCATCGCTACTCAACGGATGCCTTCTGGATGGTGCCGCACTTCGAGAAGATGCTGTACGACAATGCGCTACTCGTGAGACTGTATCTTCACGCGTACCAGGTGACGGGCAATCCGCTGTACCGTCGCATCGTGGAGGAAACGCTCGAATACGTGCAACGAGAGATGACTTCGCCGGAGGGCGGATTCTATTCGGCGCAGGATGCGGACAGCGAGGGCGAGGAGGGGAAGTTCTTCATCTGGCTGCCGCAGGAGATTACGGATGTGCTGGGAGAGGAGGACGGCGAGATAATCTGCCGTTACTTCGGCGTGACGCCGCAGGGCAACTTCGAGGGGCGGAATATCCTGCGCTTGGCGATTGATGCGGCGAATCTTGCGCGAGAGAAGGGCATGGATGCCGCCCAATTCGGCAAAGTGCTGGAGCGCGCGAAGTCGCGGCTGCTGGCGAAGAGGAACCAGCGTGTAGCGCCGGGCCTGGACGACAAGATACTTACATCGTGGAACGGATTGATGCTTGCGGCATTCGGTGAGGCTGCGGCGGTTCTGGGCCGGGCGGACTATGCCGAGATTGCAGAGCGGAACGCCGAGTTCCTGCTGGCGAACCTGCTCAGGGACGGCAGGCTGCTTCGCACGTACAAGGACGGCGAGGCGAAACTGAATGGCTACCTGGAAGACTATGCCTTCCTGATTGATGGCCTCTTCAAACTGCACGAGGTGAATTTCGACCGTCAGACGCTGGCCGCCGCTATAGAGCTTGGACATGCGATGGTGGAGCTTTTCTGGGATGCCGCGACCGGGCAGTTCTTCGACACGGGTCACGACCATGAAGAGCTTGTCGTGCGTCCCAAGGACCTGACAGACAACGCCATTCCCTGCGGAAGCTCGATGGCCGTCGATGTGTTGCTGCGACTTGCGGTGATTACGGGTGACGGCGATATGGAGCGGCGCGCGAGTGGTGCGCTGCGCTCGGTACGACAGCTAATGATGACTTTCCCCACTGCCGCCGGACACTGGCTTGGCGCGCTGGATTTCTACCTTTCAAGGCCGAAGGAAATCGTTGTCGTTGGCGAGCGCGGGGAAGCAGACACGAAAGCTCTGCTGGCAGAGGTCCACAGGAGCTACATTCCGAATCGCGTGATGCTCGGTATCGAAGACGGGGATCAGGTGGCTGAAGGACTGCCGCTGCTCGAGGGCCGGCAGAAGATTGACGGCGCGGCGACGGCATACGTGTGCGAGAATTATGTGTGCCAGCTACCTGTTACCGACCCGCAGGCACTTGCGCGGCAACTTGTGGAGGCCGGGAGTTAACATGGATAGACAGGATGGGCAGGATAGGTGGGTCATCGAGGTGGAGGGTCTATCCAAGAGCTACGGGGACTTGAAGGCGGTTGACGGCATATCATTCAGCGTGGAGCGCGGCGAGGTGTTCGGCATATTGGGACCGAACGGCGCAGGAAAGACTACTACGCTCGAATGCATCGAGGGTCTTGTCGATCCCACCAGCGGCAGGACCGTTGTGTTGGGCTTCGATACACAGCGCGAACCTCAGAATGTCAAAGAGCGAATCGGCGTGCAACTCCAGGCGTCAGCGTACTTCGACTATCTCACACTTAAGGAGATTCTTGACCTGTTCGGCATGTTCTATGACAGAAGGGTTGATCCCATTGAACTTCTGGAGCAGGTCAACCTCGCAGACAGGGCGGACACCACCGTGAACAAGCTGTCGGGCGGACAGCAGCAGAGGTTTGCAATTGCCGCGACGCTGGTGAACGATCCGGAGGTGGTGTTTCTCGACGAACCTACTACGGGACTGGACCCGCAGGCGCGTCGCAACCTCTGGGAATTTGTGCAAGACATCAACGAGAACGGGCGCACCGTCGTGCTAACAACGCATTACATGGAAGAGGCGGAGTATCTTTGCGACCGCATCGCGATTATGGACAGCGGCAAGATAGTTGCGCTGGATACGCCCGTGAACCTGGTGCGCTCCCTGCCCGTTCCATACCAGGTCAGAGTTGGGCCTGAGTGCTCAGACTTCCTGGAAGAGGTTGAAGATCTGGCGGGTGTGCAGGACGCGATCCGAGAGCAAGCCGGAGTACGGCTGATGTCTTCGGACGCAGCCGCGACCGTGCCTGCGCTAATGGACTGGAGCAGACGGTCCGGCGTGAACTTCACTCATCTTGAGGTCGTGCCGTCCAACCTTGAGGACGTGTTCCTGTCCCTCACAGGGCGCGCACTGAAAGAATAGCGCCCTTCGCCTTATGCTTCTGTTCCATCTGACCGTTGCCAACCTCAAGATGCTTGCGCGAGACCGTCAAGCGCTGTTCTGGGCGCTTGTGTTCCCGCTCATATTCGTTGTCGTGTTTGGGCTGTTTTTCAGGGATACGCAATCGACGCAGACTCTCGCAGTGATTGATTACGCGCGGGATTCCATGTCGGAGCAACTCATAGAGAGCCTAGAGCAGGTCGAATCTCTGAGGGTGGTGGTACGGGACGACGAAACGCGGGCGCGCCATGAGTTGAGTGACGGCGACCTCGGACACTTGCTGATTCTACCAGAGGGGCTTGTGGAGACGGTCTCGGATAGTCCGCCGGCGAGTATCACACTCCTGTACGATGACGCCGACCCCCTCAGCGGCATCGTACTGGGCATGGTGTGGAGCTTTGTGGACAGGGCGAACCTTCAGATGGCTCAAGCCCCTACCCGCCTTGAACTCGCGCCGGAGGGCGTGTCGAGCCGCAATATCAGCTACCTAGATTTCCTGATACCGGGGCTTGCTATATGGGGAGTGATGAACTTTTCCATCATCGGAGTCGCTACTTCGATGGCGGCGTACAGGGAGAAGCGGATCCTCGTCCGGCTGCTGGCAACGCCACTGAAGGTTCGACACTTCTTTGCGGCGCGAGTCTTGTCGGCGCTTCTCCTATCGGTCGTGCAGGCTGCCATAATTCTTGCTGCCGGCCGGCTGGTGTTCGGTGTGTCGATCGAGGGTAACCTGTTTCACATAGCGCTCCTCGTGGTGCTGGGAAACCTCGTGTTCCTAAGCCTGGGCTTTGTGGTAGGCGCATACTCCAAGACCGTCGCGGCGGCAAGCGGGCTGGGAAATGCCGTTGGTCTGCCACTGATGTTCATGTCGGGTGTGTTCTTTCCAATCGAGAATCTTCCAACGGTATTACGCCTGATCGTGGAGTACCTGCCACTCGCGCCGATTCTGGAGATTGTGCGGGGGATAATACTGCACTCTGACGCCTTCTGGGAGTTCCCCCTACAGCTGGCGATCATCTGCGGCTGGATCGTGATTTCGGCGGTCGCGGCGGTTGGCACATTTCGCTTCCGATAGAACGAGGGCCAACATCGATAGACAGGATGCACAGGATGGAGGGTCTGTTTGCAAGGCATTCTGCAATCCACTATCATAATGCCCACTCATTTCGGAGGTGTGGCTTGGCGCTCAAAGAGGGCATTATCAGAGAATTGCAGGGTATTGTGGGCGAGGACTATGTCGTCTATAAGCCCGAGGACCTGATCGTGTACGAGTACGATGGGTCGGCGGACAAGGCGATGCCCGCCATCGTGGTCATTCCTGACACGGCTGAAAAGGTCGCAGAGGTCGTCAAGGTGGCTCGTGCCAGCGACGTGCCGATAGTGGCGCGCGGCGCGGGCACCGGACTGAGCGGCGGCGCGGTCGCCCAAGTTGGTGGGATCGTGCTTTCTCTGACTCGCATGACGCGCATCCTAGAGGTGGATGTGGAGAACCGTATCGCGGTCGTGGAACCGGGCGTCATCAACTTGCATCTGACTGAGCATGTTTCGCAGTACGGGCTTTGCTACGCTCCGGACCCTTCCAGCCAGAAAGCATGCACCATCGGAGGCAACGTTGCCGAGAACTCGGGTGGACCGCATTGCCTCGCATACGGCGTTACGACGAACCATGTGCTTGGCATGGAAGTCGTGATGGCGGACGGCTCGCTGCAGTGGGTTGGCGGGCGGACGCGCGAAGCGCCGGGCTACGACCTGCGGGGCATCATCATCGGTTCAGAGGGAACACTGGCGATTGTTACCAAAGTAATCGTGCGGCTTCTGCGGCAGCCTGAGGCGGTGAAGACGCTGCTGGCTGTGTTCAGGGAGCTGGACCAGGCGAGCGCGGCGGTGTCCGGGATCATAGCGGCGGGTATTGTGCCGGCGGCAATCGAGATGATGGACGACCTGTGCATTCAGGCTGTGGAGCCTGCGGTGAACGCCGGTTATCCTGCGGATGCGGGCGCGGTGCTGCTTGTGGAGGTAGAAGGGCTTGCGGAGTCGGTGGAGGAAGAGGTGGAGGAGATCGAAAATGTGTGCAACGAGTTCAACCCGATAGAGATTCGCACGGCGACGGACCAGGACGCCAGGGACCGGCTCTGGGCGGGACGAAAGGGAGTGCTGGGAGCGCTCGGACGCCTTGCGCCAAACTACCTGCTTGTGGATGGAACCGTTCCCCGAACAAAGTTGGTGGAAGTGCTGTCCCAGATTCGTCAGCTTTCGCGCGACAGCGGCTATCCGATAGCAAATCTGCTGCACGCCGGTGACGGCAACCTGCACCCTTCCGTCCTATTTGACGAGCGAAAGCCGGGAGATACGCAGAAGGTGCTTGCACTTGGGGGAGAGATTCTAAAGATGTGCGTTGACGCGGGAGGTGTGCTGTCGGGTGAGCATGGGATTGGCCTTGAGAAGCAGGAGTATATGCCGTTCATGTTCAATGATGACGACATGGAAGCGATGGCACGTCTCAAGCCGGCGTTCGATACGCGAGACCTTCTCAATCCCGCGAAGATATTCCCTACGGGCGCGTCGTGCAACGAGGTGGCATTCGCGGGCGCAATCTCCCGCGCAGGTGCGGACGCTTGGATTTAGTTTTCAGTGAACAGTTATCAGTGGTCAGTCGTCAGCAATCGGTCGCCGACTGCTATCATTCTTGTGGCAACTGACGGCACGAAATCGGATGGCGATGACAGCAGATAACTCTACTCGCATAGCGCAGAGCATTGCAGACTTGCTTGGCGCCGATAGCGTCACAGCGGGAAGCGCCTCAGATTCGATAGACGGCATCATTCCTGATGTTGTCGTTTGTCCGAGAAATGCAGACGAACTGGGGAAATTGCTGTCGTTTGCCAATCACGAGAGGATGGCAGTCGCGCCGCGTGGCGGGGGCACACAGCTTCAGCTCGGCAACCGGCTGAAACGCTTGGATGTGATCGCAGATATGTCCGCGATGAACGGGGTGGTACAGCACAATGCCGCTGATCTAACTCTTGTCGTTGAGGCGGGAATCACCTTGACGAAATTGAGGGAGACGCTCGCCGCTGAAGGACAGTTCCTCGCCTTGGACGCGCCTCTCCCGGATCGCGCCACGATAGGCGGCACCCTCGCATCGGGGGTCAGCGGCCCGCTCAAGTGGCAGTACAGTAGTGCGCGTGACGTCGTAATCGGAATGAAGGTCGCACAGGCGGATGGCAGGATAACCCAGAGCGGCGGCAATGTCGTCAAGAACGTCAGCGGATACGACATGGCGCGCCTGCATGTGGGGGGCCTAGGGACACTGGGCATCACTACCGAAGTATCGTTCAAACTGACGCCCATGCCGCGTCATGAGACGACGCTCATCGCAAAGTTTGACACGGTTGACCAGTGCCTTGACGCCGCGCTCGGCATCTTCAACAGTGGCGTTATGCCACTTGCGCTGACTGCGTTCAACAGAACTGTTGGAGAGCGTATCGGCATCGCCGAAGGAGACAGTGGTGAATGCGCACTCGCAGTCCGCTTAGGCGGCAGACCGCGCACGCTGAGGCGAATGGAAAACGAAGCTTTCTTCATCATCCGGGAGCGGACGGCACAGGTGGAAAGACTGGAGGACGAGGCCGGAAAGATCTGGTCGCAGCTTGCCGATTTTGGATACGCCGAAGGAAATGAATCGTCGCTGGCGGCGCGGATCGCCTTGCTGCCCGGCAGTGTTGCGAGAGTAATCAGCCTGCTTTGTCGGGATGATGATGCAGGAATTGTGGCTCAACCAGGTTATGGTATGATGAGCGCTCACTGGTTCGGGGAGTCCGAAGAAACGGGAGAACGCATCAGGCAAGCGAGGGCTCACGTTCACGATGTTGGCGGGTCTCTTATTGTTGAGCGAGCCCCTATAGCCGTTAAAGATAGGCTCGATGTTTGGGGCTATACCGGCGGGTCGCTTGAGGTCATGAAGAGCCTGAAAGCGCAGTACGACCTGAACGGCATTCTCAACCCGAACAGGTTCACCGGAGGAATCTGAATGGCAACTGCCCCAGAGAAGTCGGGCACGGAAGCCGGCCTGTCGTTCTTCAATGGTCCTGACGCGCCGCAGGAGTCGGAGCTTTACAAGTGCGTCCACTGCGGGTTCTGCCTTCAAGCTTGCCCGACTTACGTTGAAACCGGGCTGGAGGCAGAGTCGCCTCGAGGGCGCATCGCCCTTATGAAGGCGGTGAACGAGGGTCGCATCGGTATTACGGATTCTGTGATGCGCCACTGGGACCTCTGTATCCAGTGCCGCGCCTGCGAGGTGGCGTGCCCATCGGGCGTGCCATACGGCAACCTCATCGAAGCAACGATGCAACAAGTTGCGGACAGACGTGAGCCTTCTTTCGTAAACGACAAAATTGGATCGCTTGCCCTGAAAAGGCTGCTCCCAAACCAGGGACTGTTGTCGATGGTCATTGGAAGCATGCGCCTGTATCAGCGCCTGGGAGTGCAGAAGGCGATGCGGAAAAGCGGACTGCTGAAGCTCCTGCCGGGCAATATGGGAGAGCTTGAAGAGTCTTTGCCGCAGCTACCGTCTGAAGTATTCAGAGCGCGGGGCCAGCATTACCGCGCCAATGGAGACGTGAGAGCGAGAGTTGCCCTGCTCTCAGGGTGCGTGATGCCGCTGATCCACGGTCCAGAAATGAACGCCGTGGTTCGGGTGCTGACAAGGAACGGATGCGATGTAGTCGTGCCTAAGGCACAGGTGTGCTGCGGCGCCATTAACTCGCATGTGGGCGACTTGGAGACGGCGCGTGAACTAGCAAGGGAGAACGTGGACGCATTTCTTGCCGAGGATGTTGACTATGTGGCCGTAGCCTCGGCGGGTTGTGGGGCGCGAATGAAGGAGTACGGGCACCTTCTGAGGGACGACAGCATATACGCGGAAAAGGCCGAGGCTCTGAGCGCGAAGGTGCTGGACATCCACGAGCTGCTTGCAGATCTGCCGATCGAGGCACCCAAAGGGCATTTGCCCTACCGAGTGACCTACCAGGATTCCTGCCACTTGCTGAACGCGCAGAGAGTTGCGGCGGCACCGCGCCAACTGCTTCACTCAATTCCGGGAATAGAGTTCGCGGAGCTATCGAATGCCGATAAGTGCTGCGGCGCGGGCGGCACCTACACAATCACGGAGCGCGACTTCTCGATGCGTGTGCTGGACACCAAGATGCGCGCGGTCCGAGATACGAAGGCGAACGTAATCGCAACGGCAAATCCCGGATGCCTGATGCAACTGCAGTACGGCGCACAGAGGGATGGGATGGACGTACAGGTCAAGTATGTCACCGACCTGCTGGACGAATCATATAGCAAAGAGTAATCAGTATTCAGTTCACAGTTGTCAGGTGGCGGATGCCAGCGCTGCTTAGAATTAGAAGACGGTGATTTTCGGATAACTGACAACGGTTGCTAATAGCTGAAAATATAAACTTACAAAAGGAGACTTGACGATATGGACATGGGACTTACGGGCAAGGTCGCACTGGTGACCGGCGGCAGTGACGGCATCGGCAAGGGAGCGGCGACATCGCTGTGCGCCGAGGGAGCGAAGGTCGTCATCTGCGCGAGGCGGCAGGAAGTGCTGGATGCTGCAGCTGAGGAGATTCGAGCCGAGACGGGGGGCGACGTCACGGCTATGCAGGCGGACGTTACGAGCGACGAGGCTGTGGATGCTCTCTTCGACGCAATCGTGGAGCAGCATGGCAGGCTGGACATCCTCGTGAACAACGCAGGCACGTCTGCCGCCAACCTGTTCGAGAATGTGAGCGACGAGGTATGGCGCTACGACCTGGAACTGAAGCTGTTCGGCGCGATTCGCTGCTCCAACAGGGCGATTCCCCTGATGAAGGCGCAGGGCGGCGGGCGCATCGTCAACATAACTACGCCAGGCGGAAAAGCTCCGACCGCAGGCTCGGTGCCTACTTCCGTGAGCCGCGCGGCGGGCATCGCTCTCACGAAAGAGATGTCCAAGGACTACGCGGGCGACAACATCCTAGTGAACACTGTTTGCATCGGCCTGATTAAGGCCGGACAGCACGAAAGGCGCTGGGAGGCTGCCAACGAGCAGGATCCCGATTTGACGCTTGAAGCGTACTACGAGGAAATGGGCAAGCGTGTTCCCATAGGGCGCGTCGGCGAGGCACGCGAAGCCGGTGACCTGATCACGTTCCTGGTGTCGGAGCGTGCGGCGTACATCACGGGTGTGGCGGTGAACATTGACGGAGGGACTTCTCCCGTCGTCTAGGCGCGCTACTCGACTCGCAAAAAGTAATCGGGGGAGTATCTGGATACTCCCCCCTTCTTTTTGCGCTGGAACCATTGCCACTTCATACAATGAAGACACGCCGAAGCGGCGGGCTAAACGTTGCCGCGCTGACCGCGCTGACGAAGGGCGTGGTCTGCCAGAACGAGCGCCATCATCGACTCAACGATGGGCACTGCACGGGGCAGTACGCAGGGATCGTGGCGTCCCCTGCCCTTCAATGTTACTTCGTTTCCGTCCACATCGACGGTCTGCTGCTCGCGCATAATGGTGGCCGTGGGCTTGAAGGCGGCTCGGATGATGATGTCCTCGCCGTTGCTGATGCCGCCCTGTATGCCGCCTGAGTT
This sequence comes from Dehalococcoidia bacterium, assembly GCA_965203955.1. Classification (GTDB taxonomy): domain Bacteria; phylum Chloroflexota; class Dehalococcoidia; order Lucifugimonadales; family JADFKI01; genus Bin90. Next base: position 3,127,251 of record OZ241923.1, read on the forward strand.
GTTTGTGCGTGTGCGTATTCTGCCGCCATCGCTATAGAACGGATCGTTGTGCTGGGAGCCGGTTAGAGTGGTGCCGCCGAAGCCGGAGCCGACCTCAAAGCCCTTGCACGCCGGCATCGACAGTACAGACTTGGCAAGGTCGGCTTCAAGCTTGTCGAATACCGGCTCGCCCAAGCCGACGGGGACGCCGCGCGCCACGCATTCAACGACACCCCCAAGGGAGTCACCATCCTTGCGAGCTTCTTTGATGCGCTCGATAATCTGCACCGCCATGTCCTGATCGGGGCAGCGCGCGATGTTGGATTCGACATCCTCCTGCGTTACAGTTGACGGGTCAACATCGGCGTGCAGTTGCCACACCTGCCTGACGTAGCCGACTATCTCAACTCCAAACTCGCGGGCGAGAATCTTCTTGGCTATCGCACCCGCAGCCACACGCCCGATTGTCTCTCTTGCGCTGGCGCGGCCTCCGCCCTTCCAGTTACGAATGCCGTACTTAGCGTCGTAGCTATAGTCGGCGTGTGAAGGACGATAGACGCGGCGCATGTGATCGTAGTCCTTGCTGCGGGCGTCGCTGTTCCAGACGCCGATGAGTATTGGAGTGCCAAGGGTCTCGCCCTCGAACACGCCTGAGAGTATCTCGGCGCGGTCGCCTTCCCTGCGCTGGGTGGAGATTTCGCTTTGCCCGGGCCGTCGGCGGTCGAGTTCCTTTTGGATGTCTTCCACTTCAAGCGGCAGCCGGGGCGGACAGCCGTCAACCGCTACGCCAATTGCGTCTCCGTGCGACTCGCCCCAAGTTGTGATTCTGAACAGGTGGCCGAAAGTATTTGCCATATCGCGTTTCCCTTAGCCTTAACGTTAAATCTCCGCGAGTGTTCTCGGAGATGATGTCTTGCTACATCCTATCACCAGAGGACTTCGCTGTGGTAGAATTGGTTTCCACAAAGTTTGAGAACGGGTCTGGGTTGAACACCTGTGAGCGCCTGCCGCTAGTCGGATGAGCGCTGCTTACAGCCCAGGCCCCTTTTCTTTGCCTCTCGTTCCTCGCCCTTTGGGTTCCAATCGACGGCGTAAACGGCGCTCCTAGCCCATTTGGACATTGCGCGTTCTGAGTTACGTAATAGCGAGCAACCGCGTAAGGGACTGCATCAGGTCTCGCACGAACGAGCTTGCTGTTATGGACAAACCCGGCATCCGAATATAATATGCGGCATGTGCAAGGTGCACATAACCTGCAAGAGTGAACCTTAGCAATTCAACGGGTAATGCAGGTCTCGACACGCTGCATTGGCGGAGATTAATCAGCAAGTCTCCGAAACACCATCCTCGTGGGGCGGACATTGACAGCAGCGCAGACGAATGAACAGCTACAATTCGAGGCCGACGAGGCTTGTCCTCCCCTCCTAGCCATCGGCGTTGCCCTTCAGATTGTGATCGTCATGCTCGCTGGGGCGATTATGATCACCGCGATCATCGTCAGGGCGGGCGGCCAGTCTGAGTCCTATTTGACCTGGGCGATTTTCATGGTGCTGATAACCAGTGGGGTCGCCACAATCTTGCAGGCTGTCCGAATTAAGAGGTTCGGGTCAGGCCATCTGGTCCTGATGAACCCTCACCCTGCGTATATCCCTGTCTGCATAATTGCGCTACAGCAGGGTGGCCCGGCGTTAATGGCAAGCCTGATCATTGTGTCGGCGATATGCCAGCTCGCGCTGACACCGCGAATCTCGCTTCTACGCCGGCTGGTCACACCCGCAGTTACCGGCACGTTACTAATGCTGGTGGCGCTCATCTCGATACGCCCTATATTCGGACTGATCGAGGACGCACCTACGGGATCTTCGACCGCCTTCGGGCCAATAATTGCGTTCGTTACTCTTGTCGTAATTACGGTCCTGATGCTAGTTACACCGCGTTCCTGGCAACTCTGGACATCGCTCATTGGCATCGTGGCGGGTTGCATTGTTGCGATACCATTCGGGCTTTATGACTTTCAGCTTCTGAGTGAAGCGTCATGGGTTGGGATTCCGGACGCTGCGTGGCCCGGTGTCCAACTCCAGCCCAGCATAGAGTTCTGGGCGCTGCTTCCCGCTTTCGTGGTCGTGAGCCTGACCTTGTTCATCAAATGCATCGGCGACGGAGTTGCAGTCCAGCAGGTCTCTCGACGAAGGCCTCGGGCGACTGATTTTCGGATTATTCAGGGCGTGCTCTACGCTAACGGCACTGGAGGAATGCTCTCCGGTCTGGCAGGGGCGATCCCAAATGCAAGTGCGGCAATCGGTGCTTCCATCGCCTCACTCACCGGTGTAGCTTCGGCCCGCGTAGCCATGTACGCCGGAGGCATCTATGTTGTGATAGCGTTTCTGCCAAAGGTGGCGGCCCTTGTGCTCGCCATCCCGGGCTTCGTTATGGTGCCATACATGCTGATTCTGATGGCCATACTGTTTATGGAAGGTGTCAGGACAGTCTTCCAAGGGGGCATAGACCAGAAGAAAATCATCGTAGTAGGAGTGTCGTTCTGGATTGGAATAGGCTTTGAGAACGGTTATATCTTCCCAGAGCTGCTTCAGGGTCTGTGGGGCGCTCTGCTCGGCAACGGACTGACCTCTGGAGGCATTTGCGCGATTCTTATAACCGTGTTCATCGACCTGACATCGCCGAGACGCAGTCGCCTGAACACGGACCTGCACATCTCCTCCCTGCCGAAGATAGACGAGTTTCTAGTCGAATTCGCATCGAGGGCGAATTGGAATGAGGCGTCAGTTTCCCGTCTCCGCTCCGTTGGAGAAGAGACACTATCCATCATGCTGACAGACGAAGGAGGAGGCGAGGATGAAAGACGCCTGATTGTTACCGCGCGTCTCGTGGAAAATACCGCGGAACTGGAGTTCCTGGCCGCTTCCGATGAAGAGAATCTGGAGGACAGACTGTCGTACCTGAGCGACCAACCGGAGACAGTTGATGAACGCGAAATCTCATTCCGCCTGCTACGGTATTATGCCTCGTCGGTGCAGCATCGCAAGTATCACAACGTGGACATCGTGGCGGTGGAAGTAGAGGGGTCGCGCTAGACTCGAACAAGTTGCGAGAAGGCTGTTTCAGGTATAAAATTGCATACGTGGCAGACACATCAGAAAGCAGCACAATCCGCCGGCCTGAAATAGCCGCAACCTCGCAAGCGGCTTCCGTTCCCCCAGCAGCAGCGTCAGAAAGGCGCGCGCCGCGCAGAGCGCCGCCAAGGTCCGACTGGCGCGCCACATTCAGCTCCCTCGCCAACCGCGACTTCCTGTATCTATGGCTCGGCATGCTGGTGATGATGGCGGGCATGCAGATGCAGATGATTGCAAGGAGCTACCTCGCATATGACCTCACATCCTCGCCGCTTCTGCTCGGATTAGTCAGTTCCGGCTTTGCAGTGCCGCTGCTGGCGCTGTCCCTCTTTGGCGGGGCATTCGCCGACAGGCTGGAGCGCAAGTACATCATCCAGTTCGGACAGGCGATGTCCGCGTTTCTCGCCATACTCATCGGCGTAGCAATCGACTTCGACATCATAGCCTGGTATCACCTCTGGATAGCCTCCATCGTTCAGGGCGCGCTGTTCTCGTTCCTGATGCCAGCACGCCAGGCGATCATTCCGCAGCTTGTCGGACAAGAGAGGCTGTCCAACGCGATGGCACTGAACGCCGCTGCAATGAGCGCTACGACGCTGGCGGCGCCCGCACTGGCCGGCTGGGCTTATGCCTACCTGGGTCCGTACAATGTGTATTACATCATCGCAGGCTTGGCGGTAGTCGCGTTCATGCTGACGGGGCTGATTCCCAGGACGGGAACGGGAGCGGGCAGACGTCCCGCGCCAATGATTGGCGACATCATTGAAGGGCTAGTGTACATTCGACGCAGTCCACTGGTGCTGATACTGCTGCTCATGGGTCTGGCGACATCACTGCTGGCGATGCCTTTCCGCTTCCTTATGCCCATTTTCATCGTGGACGTGTACAGGATGGGGCCAGAGGCAATGGGACTGCTGGTTACGATAATGGGCGGCGGGTCGTTGGTAGGTTCGCTATTCATTGCCTCTCTAGGCAAGAGTGGCCGAGGAATGCTGCTGCTCATCGGGAGCTTCATTTCGGGAGTCACGCTGCTGCTCGTGGCGTCGATACCCATTTACATGATTGCGGCATTTCTGATGCTTCCGCTAGGGTTGGGAGACGCTGGGAGGCGCACGCTTAACCAGTCGCTCATAATGGAGGAGGTGGAGGACAGGTATCGCGGGCGCGTGATGAGCGTGTTCATGCTCAACTTCGGTCTGATGCCGCTTGGCGTGCTTCCCGCGGGAACGGCGGCGGAGTATATCGGCGGTCAGGCTGTAATCGGCATTCTAGCGGTCATGCTGATCGGGGTGACCGCCTTCATACTCGTTACGCAGAAACGACTGCGTGACATGGCGTGATTGGTTTACAGTGGTCAGTTTTCAAGTTGGGCTGATTGACTGACTACTTCAATAACGCAATCAGCACGGCAGTATTCGTTACCATCAAACCCAATACGGCTGTCGATATACCAACGGCGATTGCCACGACCTGCACGACCCACTTGGTTAAGCGAGTTTCGAGTTCGCTCAAATCACACTTAGTAACCAGACGATCTTCGTTCACTACTGTAGCCAAATCTGTCACGCCTCTTTGACTAGCAACCCATTACTCTACATATAGAGGGACTCTTCTGAGATGTCAAAACGATGAATCTCCACTACTTACAAGTATCGGTCTTCAGATGGACTACGAAGGGACCCGACACGATCTTGGAGGGAAAGACGTAGGTCTCCAGTTCATCCTGTGAGTCTGCCACATTCAGGGTGAAAATCCAGTTGTCTCTAGTTGCCAGAGGCTCGGCGTCTTCGACATTGTTCAGCAGGCTGGCAATGATTGTATTGCTCTTGCCAGCGCAAGTGGCAAGCACTTCACGCTCGATCAGCGCGCGCGCCTCCGGCTCTGAAAGCTCTGTGGATACGTTTGGAAGGCATGCTAAGAGTCCGAAGGTCGCCAATATCGCAATCAATAGAGTTCGTTTCATTCATTCACTCTCACGAAAAGTTTGATGTGCCTCGTCCCCAGAATCTCGGTCCGCGCGTCCGATTTCAATGGGCATTACGGAAGAATAACATAGGAATACCGTAACAGGTTTCAGGTCAATTCACAATTGGATTATGAGCCACATTACGAAGGCAGCCCCGCGACTTCATGCAATCGCGGGGCTGCCTGTATTGCGCCTAAGATTCGCCGGGAAATCGGTTTACTTGGCGTTTGCCTCCTGCATCTCCACTGCGACCTTTTCGACTTCCTTAACGCTCTCGGCCAGAACCGCCGGATTCAGCCTTGCGGCGTGGTCGCTGTACCCTGCCCGGTCGAGCATCGCCGCCAGCTTGCCGCCCTTAAACAGGTTCAGCGCCCAGTCCAGCGGGTCCGGGGTCGCAGTCATGTCCAAGTAGAGGCGCTGGTTCTTTGCCCTGGGTCCGTAGTGATAGTGCGGGGCACGCTCGAAGCAGTCGAAGGTGAGCAGTTCGTACTCATCGCTGCCAAGGTCGCCGAGCACATGTATCGCAACTCCCCTGTCGTTGGCGAGTTCCCGGAACTCGATACCGAAGCGAACGGGGCCTGCCTCGATGATGACATCGCCGCGGTCGTGCATGACCGTGCGGCGGCCGTCCACTGCCATCTGCTTCGCTGTCGCCTCCGTCTCAGATAGAGCGTCCTGAAGGCTGTCCATGTCAATGCTGTCGGCAAGGTCGTCGTAACCTGCGCGCCGAACCATCTCAGGCAGGTGCTCGTTCAGCTGCTTAAGCGTCCAGTCAAGCGGGTCGCCCTCGGTCGTCTTGTCGAGCATCAGGCGCGTGTTGCGCTTTTCCGGGCCGTAGTGGTAGTGCGGCTCGTGGTCGAAGCAGTCGAAGCGCAGGAGCTCGACCTCCTCGCCATCGACGTCGCCCAATGCGTGAAGGCATACGCCCTGATCATTGAGCAGGTCGCGGTACTCCAGCCCAAACTTGATACTGCCGTCTCCGACGATTACATCGCCTCGTTCTCGTGCCATTGTGACACCTCCCTTTCGAGGATTCATTCACCTTGGTGGGATTATAAACCCTAACTTCACTGCGGCGCAATCTGGCAGTCTAATAGCGCAGTGTTTGATGAAATTCGGTTCCAACAGTATCCGCGAAGGGTCGTATGCTGGACAATGCACACCGTTTGGCGCGGGTTACTGGACAATGTACGCCAATAGGCGCACAATGCGTGATAGTTGGCAGGCGGCAGAATAAAGCAGGCCGGAGGTGATGCGATGCGACTGGATGGCAAGGTTGCGATTATTACTGGGGCAGCAGGGGGCATGGGCGCGGAAGAGGCGCGACTTTTCGCAAGGGAGGGCGCGAAGGTTGTAATTGCCGATGTTCTCGATGATGAGGGAAAGCAGGTTGAAGCCGAAATTGCGGAGGCGGGAGGCGAGGCGACTTACGTCCATACAAATGTAACCAGCGAACACAGCTGGGAGCGCCTCATTGCCGAGACCGTTTCCAAGTACGGACAGCTGGATATTCTCGTGAACAATGCGGGAGTCAGCAGCGGCTCAGAAGTGGACAGGCTGGACTTCGGCGGCTGGAAGCGCATCATGGATGTGAACGCCACTGGCGTGTTTCTTGGCACCAAGTATGCCGTCGAGCAGATGCGGGAGACCGGGGGCGGTGCCATCGTCAATATCTCGTCGATTATGGGGTTTGTGGGAGGAGACGGGGGGCATCCGGCTTACCACGCGTCCAAGGGCGCGGTTCGGATATTCACCAAGGCTATGGCGGTGCAGTATGGGCCGGACGGGATTCGCGTGAACTCGGTGCATCCCGGCTTCATGCCGCCGATGCGTACTGCCAGGCCCGACCCGGAGGGGCGCGAGGAACTTATCCGCCAGACGCCGCTGCGGAGAACGGGAGAAATCATCGAGGTGGCAAACGGTGTGCTGTTCCTGGCATCGGACGAAGCGTCGTTCATTACTGGCACTGAGCTTGTGATAGACGGCGGATTTATCGCGCGCTAGGGCACCAGACGGGCGTCAGGAACGCTGTTTCAGCACACCCACGAGTAGGTATCCGTCTCTTCCATCTTCGTGGACAGGATATGGCAACCTCTTGGCGCGAAAGCCGGACTGCTCCATCAGGTCAAGCCATGTCTGGATTGAGAAAATGCCGGTGATATGCCGGTCTTCCTCAACGCTGACGGTGCCGTCCGCATTCTTGATGATGTAGATGAACACCGACTCAAGGGCATTGTCGTTAGGATCAGGATCATGGTCGTACTCGATAGACGCAAACTCCGGTGTTACGTCGCGCCTGATACCCGCATCGAGCTTGGTGCCAGGGTGTGTCTCGAAGTACCAGTCGGGCGCCATGATGAGAATGCCGCCGTCGCGGAGGTGAGCGCGCGCAGTGGCAAGTGTCGCGTTGATGTCGTCCTCGCACATGAGATAGCAGACGGCGTCGTGAATGAGCACCGCGTCGAATTTTTCGTCCAAGTCCAGCCTGACGCTCTGCATGTCGCCGATGTGAGATTCTACCGCGGGGTTGAGCAATTTGCAGTTCGCGAGCATCTTGGCGGAGGGGTCAACGACGACGGCATCGTGCGCCGGCTGGTCGTTTTGCATGTGCTCGCCATTGCAGGCGGCATCGGCAGACATGCGTCCGTCGCACTCAGGGTATAGTATGTGGTGCAGATTGTTGCCGCCGCCCACGCCGAGCTCGAGGATGCGTAGCCTGCCCTGCCCCAGTTCGGCGGTGAGCGCGTCGCGCCAGTGCTTCGCCTCGAACTCGTAGTCTGAGTGGTGGCTGATGAGCGGCCAGAGGTGCGCGAAGTCATCGTACATTCGGTTCATAGCATTTACCTAACGGGATGGACAAGATGGAAATAGACAATTAGGAGGCAATTATGACCGACTACATATCGTATTTCAACGGCGAGTGGGTGCCGCTGAGCCAGGTGCGGATAGACCCGGACGACCGGGGATTCACGACAGGCGATGTGGTCTTCGACGTTGAGCGCACGTTCAATGGAAAGACTTTTCGGATGAATTATCACATCGCGAGGCTCTTCCGGTCCTTGCAGTATGCCCGGATGGACCCGGGCCTGTCTCCGGAAGAGATGCATGCCATCAGCGAGGAGGTAGTTGCGCGGAACGAGGGGACGCGGGCAGAGGTAGGCGACTACTACGTCAGGCAGTTCATAACGCGCGGCAAGGGCGCGTGAGCGCATAGCGCAGGGCCGCCGAGCGTATGCGTGCGAGTGAGTCCGATCGATCTGGGCCGATTCGCGCCCGCATACTCCGAGGGGTTGCACGCCGTAATTGCGCGCACGCGCAGCTATTCGCCGGAATCGCTGGACTCGAAGATCAAGCACCAGAGCAGAATGAATTTCGAGCTTGCCGAGTTCGAGGCAGCGGACGTGGCTCCTGACGCGTGGCCATTACTGATGGACCTGGACGGGAATATAACCGAGGGCACATCCAACAATGTATTTGTCGTGACGGACGGAGTGATAAGGACTCCCGGCGACAGCACGATTCTCCAGGGCGGTTCGCGGAATATGGTGCTTGACCTCGCCAATCAACTGGGCATTCCGATTGCCCAGGAGGAGCTGCAGCCCTATGACCTGTACACGTCGAACGAGGTATTCTTCTCGCGCACGGGACCGTGCATTTTGCCTGTGACGAGAGTGGACAACCGGACTGTAGCCGATGGGAAGCCCGGAGAGGTTACCCAGCAATTGCTGGCAGCATGGAGCGAAACGGTAGGAGTGAATATCGTGGACCAAGTGATGAGCATGGCGTAGAGATCGAATCTAAGCGTGCTGAAATGAAAAGGGCTTGGCAACTGACCAAGCCCTTTCTTGCTACTTTTTCTTGGTGCCGAGGAAGGGACTCGAACCCCCACTCTCTCTCGAGAAGCGGATTTTAAGTCCGCCGCGTCTGCCATTTCGCCACCTCGGCGGGCCGGATCTGATCTTCCTGATTTCAGGTCCACCTGAGTAAATTGTAGCATAGAGTTGGCGCACGAGGCGTTCGGGAAATGTAGATTAGTACCGGCCGAGCGAAAGGGCGGCAGTGTAATTCACTGCCGCCCATTGTATTCCGAAGAAAGGGATTCGCCTGATATGAAGCGTTAGAGGAACAGCGGGGCGAACACCAAGGCTACGATTGACATGAGTTTGATCAGAATGTTAAGCGCAGGGCCAGACGTGTCCTTGAACGGATCGCCTACGGTGTCGCCTACGACCGCGGCGTCGTGCTGCTCGGAGCCTTTGCCGCCCAAGTTGCCAGCTTCAATGTACTTCTTCGCGTTGTCCCATGAGCCGCCCGCGTTCGCCATCATTATCGCGAGCAGGAAGCCCGTAGCTATCGCGCCTATGAGCAATCCGCCAAGCGCTGCCGCACCCAGAATTATGCCCACCAGCACAGGCACAATCACCGCAAGCAAACCCGGCACAACCATCTCTCTCATGGCGCCGTTGGTGCTAATTGCTACCGCCTGCGCGTAGTCGGCTTGGGCGGTGCCTTCCAGCAATCCTGTAATTTCTCGGAACTGGCGGCGTACTTCTTCTACCATTGCGCCCGCTGCCCTACCGACGGCCTGCATCGTGAGCGCGGCGAAGAGGAAGGGCATCATTGCGCCAATGAGAAGTCCCATCAGAACCCTGATGTTCAACAAGTCGAACGCCTGAATGTCTGCTGCTTGAGAGTAGGCAGCCATAAGCGCGAGAGCGGTGAGCACGGCAGAGCCGATGGCGAATCCCTTGCCGGTTGCGGCAGTGGTGTTGCCAAGTGAGTCGAGAGCGTCCGTTCGCTCGCGCACAGAGGGATCGAGGTGCGCCTGCTCCGCTATGCCTCCGGCATTGTCAGCAACTGGTCCATATGCGTCTGTGGCGAGTGTGATGCCTAGCGTGGACAGCATACCGACTGCCGCCAGGGCGACACCGTATGTGCCCGCCATCCAGTAGGTCAGCCCCATTGCAACCACAACAACGAGTCCTGGGATAACTGTGCTGAGCATGCCGAGTCCCAAGCCGCCGATGATAACCGTGGCGGGACCCGTCTCCGACTGCGCTGCAAGCTGTTTTGTGGGATTGAATTCGAAGGACGTGTAGTATTCGGACGCTGTGCCGATTGTCTGCCCCGCAACCAATCCGATGAGCACGACCCAGAAGAGTCTGAAGTCCAAATTCAGGGCGAAGATTGCGACGCCCGTTCCAATGAGTACCAGCAAGCCGGCGCCGAATATACCGTAGCGCAGCGACCAGAGCAGCTTGCCCATGTCAGCATCTTCGCCGGTGCGAACTATGAACTTGCCCAGAATGGCAGAGAAGATGCCGATTGCTGCCACAAGGATGGGCAGCAGCATCAGCGCGCCATCAAAGCCGCCCGGACTTGCCATGCCGAGCGCGGCCGCGCCGACTGCCGCAAGCGCAATCGTGGCGATGATGGAACCGACATAGCTCTCGAACAGGTCCGCGCCCATGCCGGCGACGTCGCCTACGTTGTCTCCCACGTTGTCGGCGATGGTGGCAGGATTGCGGGGGTCGTCTTCAGGTATGCCCTGCTCTACCTTGCCCACAAGGTCTGCGCCGACATCGGCGGCCTTAGTATAGATCCCGCCGCCTACCCTTGCAAACAGCGCTATCGAGGATGCGCCGAAACCGAAGCCCGCCACAATGCTGATGTCCTGGAAGAGGAAGTAGAGAATCGTCACGCCCAGCAGACCGATTCCTACAACCGATATGCCCATGACCGCGCCGCTGTTGAATGCCACTTGCAACGCAGGGTTGAGTCCTTGAATTGCCTTTACCGCGGTCCGAGTATTGGCACGGACCGCGATGCTCATGCCTATGTAGCCGGCAAGCGCGGATCCGATAGCGCCCACAAGGTACGAGATTGCGGTGCCGGGGATGCCGCCGCCGCCGCCGACCCTGCCTGTGACATCGAAGTCGATGAACAGCGCCAGGATAATCGCAACGACCACCACAAACACCGCAAGCAGCGTGTATTCACGCCTGAGGAACGCCTGCGCTCCTTCCTGTATGGCTCGTCCGATGAATTGGATTTCTTCACTGCCCGGGTCTTGCTTAGTTACATTCAGCGTCAAGTAGAGCGCGAAAGCAAGGGCAACAATGCCCGCAACAATGGCGAGAATTAGAATCTCCACAGTTACCTCCACAAAAATGGTCTCCCCATGATTACGGAAAATACGGGAAGACCATAAGATTCAAAGCGTCATTGTGTAATGTTTCAAGCGTGTTAAGAGATTATCACAGCAGAATTGGCAAGGTCAATTTCGGTCAACCTCGCCGGACTTCTCGCTTTGTTGCGAAAGCAATGCTTCAAGACGCTGCTGGCGGAGGGCTACGGTGAGGTCACCCCTTGTGCGCTCCAGGATGCCGCGCACCACGTCGGTGCTGCGGCGCAGTCCGCGCGTGACGGCATCCGGGAAGTCCATCGTCACAAGGATGGTGTATATCTCGTCCATCGCTTCGAGTGTCTGCTCGCAGCGCGTGAAGTCGTCGCGGCGCAGCCTGTCGAGAATGTAGCGTCGAAGCTCGCCTACCGTATCGGCGAGGCCGCCGAGGTAAGGGGCAGCACCCACTCTGAGGTCATCAGGTGACGGCAGAGGCCTGTCCTCGATGAAGGCGAGAACGGCGTTCGCCTCGACGTACTCCTTTAAGGCGTCCTGCATGTATCCGGTGTAATAGACTTCAGGATGCTCCTGGAGTATTGCTTCGGACTCTTTAACGAGATCCTTTGCGCTGCCAATCAGTTCGCGCGCCGCGTCGAACTCGCCGCGATGGATGGCCCGGATCGAATCGGCTGAATGACGAATCATTTCGCGGGAGAGGCGGAGCGCCCGCTCCCTAGCCCGGTCAGTGTCGGCAAGGGACTGGCGGGTGGTGTCTGCGACGGTGCGGAGTTGGGTGATGTGTGCTTCGTGCATCGAAGTATTGTCTGACAATTGTGCAGCCTCAAGAACTGGCGCCAGCTAAAGGGCACCCTCGATAATCTCAACAAGCCGGGCAGCCGCCCGCTCGGGATCGTCGGCATAAGTGACCGCGCTTACCACGCAGATGCAGTCTGCGCCGGCGCGCGCGACATCGGCGATGTTGATGGCGTTGATGCCGCCTATGGCGACGACGGGAGCGGAGACGGCTTTCTTCACATTGCGTATCATCTCAGCACCAACGGCGGTGCGGTCGCTCTTATCCATTGTGGTAGTGGAATATACTGCTCCGACGGCAAGATAGTCAGCGCCCTGCCCTTCGGATTCGAGAGCTTCCGCCGTGCCGTTGTTGGAGCGTCCTACAATCTGGTCAGGCGACAGCACACGCCTTGCCTCGCCGACAGGCAGGTCGGTCTGACCTACGTGAAGTCCGTGCGCACCTGAAAGGTAGGCGATGTCGGCGTCATCGTTGACGATGAAGATTGCGTCGTGCTCATCGCAGAGTGACTTCAGCGTGCGAGCGGCATGTAGCACTTCTCCCTTGTCTCGGGTCTTGTCACGCAGCTGGATGACACTCGCGCCGCCACGGAGGGCGGCTTGGGCGACCTCGATCACATCCCTGCCTCTAGTCGCTTCAGGGTCAACGATGACGTATAGGCCGCGCATTTTTTGCGCGCGCATTCGGCGCGTTTCGTTCATTTGATTCATAATCCTATATATCCTGTTAATTCCCGACTATCCCTCAACGGCGTTCCGAATGACATTCAGCCGCGCAACTCCGTCATTTCTGTCAAGCTCGACCGCCACCATGTCTATACGCCAACTGCGATTCCAGCAATCGTTTGCCGTCAGGTAGCATTGCGCTGCCTTGAGCATCTGCCGCCGCTTGCCGGCCGTGATGGACTCCTCCGGCGCGCCGAACATCCTGCCCCTGCGCGCGCGAACTTCCACGAACACAAGAGTACCACCATCGTCGGCAACGATGTCAATCTCATGCCTGCCGCAGCGTACATTCGCGCCAAGCATCGCCCATCCCAAGCCTTCGAGATGATGCCGCGCCGCCAGCTCCCCTAGCCTGCCTGTCTGCTGGCGCGAGTTCACAGCAAAGATTCCGTGAGCCGTCGCACGGGCGCGAATGTGCGGCGGTGTATGGGACAGGCGCCAAGATCCTCAAGGCCGTCAAGGTGCTGGCGGGTGGCATAGCCTTTGTGCTGCGCGAAGCCGTAGCCGGGATATTCGTCGTCAAGATCGCGCATCATCGAGTCGCGAGTAACCTTGGCAGCTATGGACGCCGCCGCGATGGAAAGGCACTTGGCGTCCCCTTTGATGATAGAGTTCTGTGGAATGGCCACATCAGGCAACAGAGTGGCGTCCAGAAGCAGAAAGTCCGGTCTAACAGGCAGCGCATCTATTGCTCTTGTCATCGCGGCTCGTGTCGCCTCTATGATGCCGATAGTGTCGATTTCATCTGCACTGGCGGAGCCGGTCGCCAATGTGGCGGAAGCCTCGTTCATCGTTTCGAGCGCAGCAAGACGTCTGCGAGGTGTAAGTTGCTTGCTGTCCCTGATGTCCAGCAGCCATTTGCCTTTCGGATGGACGGGCAGGACTGCCGCCGCAGCCATAACTGGGCCGGCGAGGCTGCCGCGGCCCGCCTCATCCACGCCCGCGATGACGGCATATCCGTCTTCAAGCAGCGCTGCTTCCTCATCGTAGGTCGGGGCGATGTCATTTTTCTTGCGGGCATGCATCGCGCTCAGTTCTCAAAGCCGCGCTGCATGCCGCGAATGTACGCTATCTGCCCCACATGCTGGGCTTCTTCGACCACGATGTGCTTGAGCGTATCGCCCACCGGATATTCGGGACGCCGCGGATTGGGGAGGGCGTCGAGGTCGTCTTCGGTAAGCGAGTCGATGTACTCAACAATCTCGCCGCGAACGGACCGATAGTAGTCCATCAGCTCGTCTAGCGGGAAATCCGGCAAGTCTGTCGCCTGATCTGCGCTGAAACGATAGCCGTTTCCTTCTTCCGAGATGCCGAGCTTTTTGCCCCACCCCTCGCGCTCCCACAGGTCCGTCCGCCGCAGAATCGCCCTGTTGAACAGAGTGTCCTCCACACGCGCCATGTGCCAGACGATGAAGTCGATATGGTTGGACTCAGGCGTGGGCTGAAAGCGCCTTTCCTCGGGCGTCAAGTCCTCCAGGGCGAGTTCAAGATATTCCATGTACTCGCCCATCTGGGATTTCAGGATGTCTCTGAAGTCCATGAGCTACCCTCCGGCGAGCACTTCGACCGGAGCCGGAGCCTCGGTTTCGATTATGCCGCCGCCGATAATTTCCTCGCCCACGTAGAAGGTGACTGCCTGACCCGGCGTAACGGCGCGCTGCGGCTCGTGGAAGCTCAACTCGGCCCAGTCTCCGCGCGGGGTAAGGGTGGCAGGCGCTTCACGCGCCTTGTAGCGTATCTTGGCGGTTACGTCTATCGGCGCTCCGGGCGGCTCCCCCGCGACGTAGTTGATACGGGACGCCCATAGTTCGCTTCGCATCAGGTCCTCGTGCCTGCCGAGAATCACGCGATTCGCATCTGAGTCTATCGAGGTAACATACATCGGCTCGCCCGTGTTCCCCTGTAACCCAAGCTTTCTGCGTTGTCCGATGGTGAAGAACTGTATGCCCGGATGGCCGCCAAGCACATTGCCGTCCACGTCAACCATGTCGCCCGGCTTTGGAGTAACTCGCTCGCCCACGAACTTGCGGTAGTCGCCGTCGGGGATGAAACAGATTTCCTGGCTATCCGGCTTGTCGGCAACCGGCAGGCAGGCGTCCGCCGCAAGGCGACGGATCTCGCTCTTAGGGTACTCTCCTACCGGAAGAAGCAGCCGCTGAAGCTCGGACTGGCGGAGAGTGAATAGCACATAGGACTGGTCCTTGCCGGTATCCACGCCCTTCAGCAGCCGGGTGCGCTCGGCGTCTCGCCTGATGCGGGCATAGTGGCCCGTAGCTATGTAGTCGGCGTCCATGAAAAGGGCGCGGCGAAGCAGGAAGTCGAACTTGATCTTGTCGTTGCAGGCGAGGCAGGGATGCGGGGTGCGGCCACGGTCGTACTCACGCACGAAGTAGTCGATGACATGCTGCTGGAACTCGCGCTCGAAATTCATGTAGTAATGGCGCGCGCCGATGGCATCGCAGACGCGGCGCGCATCCTGCACGTCCTGCACTGAGCAGCACCGCTTGTTGAGAGGGGCCGCAGTCTCGTCCTCGACCGACCAGAGGCGCATCGTGACGCCCACAACGTCATAGCCCTGCTGCTTTAGCAATAGGGCTGCCACGGAGGAATCTACTCCTCCGCTCATGGCTACGACGACACGCTTGCTGCTCATACGAAGAGCGTAACATAAGGGGTATGGGCGTTCAATAAATTCTCAGCGACCGCAGAAGTACCAGACCATAAATGCCAATCGGCCTTTCGCCTGCTCCACATGCGATTACTCTTCACATCAGATCAGAGGAATGGACTCAGCGTTGACCCGTGAAACGAGGCAATTCTATAATATGGCTATGACACAGCAGACTGTATTGCAACCGCTTGACTACGCCCGCTACGCCGTGGATGTCGCATCCGACAAACTGGCGTCCGACATTGTAATACTGGACATAAGTGAAATCAGCGATTTCGCGGACTACTTCGTGATTCTCAGCGTCGAGTCCACGCGGCAGATGCGTGCGGTGGTTGAAGACCTAGAGCATGCCCTGGAGGAGAAGGGAGGCAACCGCCACCATCGCGAGGGTACCCCCGAATCCGGGTGGATGCTGCTCGACTTCGGGGATGTCGTGATTCACATTTTCGGCGTCGATGAGCGGCAGTTCTACAACCTCGAATCGGCGTGGTCCGAGGCCGCTGAACTCGTCAGGATTCTATGATCCAGTCGTCGACGCCGCGCCGGTAGTCGATAATCTCGTTCTCATCGAAGAATAGCGCCAGTTCGGTCTCCGCAGACTCCGGCGAGTCGGATCCGTGAATCAGGTTCATGCCAATGGTGAGGCCGTAGTCGCCGCGCACAGTGCCTGGCGATGCGTCAACCGGATTCGTCGCTCCCATAGTTGTTCTCACAACATCCACGGCATTCTCACCCTCTACGGCGATTGCTATGAGGGGGGATGAGGTAATGAAACCGACGAGACCGCTGAAGAATGGCTTGTCCACGTGCGCGCCGTAGTGCCGGTGCGCCAGTTCTTGCGACACGTGAAGCATTTTCATTCCGACCAGCTTCAGTCCGCGCCTTTCCAGGCGGGCGATTATTTCTCCGCTCAGCCCGCGCTGCACTGCGTCAGGCTTAATCAATACAAGGGTCCTCTGCATCAGTACTTCGCTCTCCTGCGTTATCTATTCTGCCATGTTCTGTTGGCGGTGCTGACCTGCGAACTTCGCAGGTACAGGGGTTCAAGTGACAATGAGTCTGCGGTGCGACCGTCCTGAAGCATCTGATAGCCCAACTTGGCGAGCACTCCCGCTCGCCTTGTCGGAAGCGGGGCATCTGCGATGACGGCGCGTTCGCCAACTTCGGCGCGTATGAGGTCGGCGACCTGCGGTAGTCCCTCTCCGCAGAAGAGGGCATCGCGTGG
This sequence comes from Dehalococcoidia bacterium, assembly GCA_965203955.1. GTDB lineage: Bacteria > Chloroflexota > Dehalococcoidia > Lucifugimonadales > JADFKI01 > Bin90. The sequence goes on from OZ241923.1 coordinate 3,143,886, forward strand.
GGCCGAAGAGGCAAGTTCGTCGTGCTGGATGACGTCGTATGTGGGGCGTGACGCATCGCTGAAGTCGCCGATGTACAGGCGACTCCTCCCTGCTCCAACCAGTGCACAGACGGGGCTTCCAAGCGCAAGATACGGCTGTGCTTCTATGTCGAGGGTGCCCACCGATATCAACGGGACATCGAGGGACACTGCCATTGCTTTTGCCGCGCTCATGCCGACGCGAAGGGCGCTGAAGCCTCCCGGACCGGACGCAACGAATATGGCTTCCAGTTCTCGTGGTACGATGCCGACGCGCTTCAGCAACTGCTGGATGCTGGGAACAAGCTCGACTGAGTGGTTGCGGTCGGAGCGCCAAGTGAGTTCGACGACGCTTTCGCCATGAATTGAAAGACCGATGGAGGCGTAGCGGGTGGATGTGTCGATGGCAAGTTCCATCATTGCACCTCGCCACTCGCTGCCTGAATTGCAGTTGTGCCGCCGCCGTCAGAGACTTGCTCATTAAGAAGGGCCCGCATCATCTCGGAGTACTTGGGTGCATTTGCGCTGATTGTCAGACTACGGCTTTCGCTGCCTGTCTCCACGATGCTAACGGTCAGATGATCGCCGATGAAGGCATCGACTCCCTTTTCCGCCCACTCGACTACGCATACGCCATCGCCGAGGAAGTAGTCGTCAAGTCCCAAGTCAATAATCTCGTCAAGACTGTCGATACGGTACAAATCCATGTGATAGAGGGTGAGGCGCGCCGGATATTCGCAGATCAGCACGAACGTCGGGCTGCGAGCGTATTCGTCGCCGCCTAGACCCCAAAGGATGCCCTGTGTGAGACAGGTCTTGCCCGCTCCGAGGTCGCCCGAGAGCAGGAATACATCGCCGGCCTGGGCGTGTGCACCCAGAATCCTTCCAACAGACTGAGTCTGTTCGGGACTGGACGTATTCAAATCTATGTGTTGGATGGTGGTGTCCACGAGCTACCGAATTATCCTGCCGATGGCCGCATAGCCGTGTATCATGTAGTCCCTGACCGGGCAATAAGTGGTTGAATCTTCCATCTCATTCGCCCAAGTCAGGATACCAGACCGAAGGGCGGGCTGGTAAGGGATTGAACTTGCCCAACAGGCAAGGCGTAGGATGAGGATGAGAGCTCTAATAGTTTCGGACGTTCACAGCAACCTCGAAGCTCTTCAAGCGGTCATAGAGGATGCAGAACGGCGCGTTGGGTTCGATGAGATATGGTCGCTGGGAGACCTTATCGGCTATGGGCCTGAGCCGTCAGAGTGCGTGGAATTACTCCGCTCCCACGCGCACCGAGCCATTGCGGGTAATCACGACCTCGCGGCGATCGGGAAACTGTCGTTAGACCGCTTCAATCCTCATGCAGCGGCGGCAAACAGGTGGACTTCGACCCAGCTATCGGGTGAACAGAGGGACTTCATCGACGAAATGCCCCTTACCCTGGAAATCGACGAGTTCACGTTAGCGCACGGAAGCCCGCGCGATCCGATCTGGGAATACCTTACGACGGTGGATTCGGCTATCGCCTGCTTCACTCACATCGACACATACTGGTGTCTGGTCGGACACTCCCATGTGCCGTTCCTTTGCATACCAAGAGCCGACAGTGCGGCATTTCTGGCGTTCCCCGAAGAAAGGACTATCCAGCTCGACGAGGGGGCACTCATCGTGAACCCGGGGTCCGTAGGTCAGCCGCGGGACAACGACGCGCGGGCGAGCTACGCGCTATTTGACGACGAGGCGCGGACACTTGAACATTACCGGGTTGCCTACGACATTCCCACCACTCAGGAGAAGATGCGGCGACGCAATCTGCCGGACTATCTTGTCGAGCGACTGACCGTAGGCAGATAGAGTTGTTGGCTCGGAGGCTAATGCCTATTCGTCGTCGTCTTCGACCGATGATGAACTGCCGCCAAAACCGACGCTAGGCGTAGATGAGCCTCTGCTGCTTTGAGGCCTGCGGCGAGGCAGGGCCGCTATATCGTCCTTGATGCGCTGCATCTGATCGGCGGAGTCGGCCAGACTCACCGCAACGGCATAGATGCCGGCATTTCGCAGGGTCTCCAGCTCGGACTTGCCCGTGTCGGCGGGGATGTTCAGAATGGTGCGCTTGCGGACCAATTCCCGCATCTTCTGTATGCCTAGCATTTTCTGGACAGTGAGCGGCATTAAGCCTTCGGCTGGCGTCAGCAAGGCACAGTCAATATCAAGCGAACGTATTGCCCTGGCCTCATCATCATCGAAGTCAGGCTCGTCGAAGCCGACGGCGATCACCTTGCCCAGTTCGTCGTCGTTGAGCAGGGATGCCGACGTGCCTTCGGCATCAAAGACTATGAAGTCACAGCCCGCATCCTTCAGTGCCCGTGCATCATCTGGGTTTGCGCTGCCAACGCGCGCGCCCCATAGCCTGTCCTTCAGGGCTTCGCCAACCCGCCCAACTGAAGCATCATCCGAGGGGTCCAGTGTCACCAAAAGGGCGTCGGCAGGCGAATCGGCAGTTCGGGGAGAGTCCGTCAGTTCAATTGCTGTAATGCGTCCAATCAAGGCTAGGGAGGGCGTCGCAACCGCTTGCCTGGATGCCGCAAAGCCGATGCCCGGTGCGGCGGATTGTGCTTTTTCCAGAAGGTCCATCAGTCTACTCATCAAGTAACCTCTTAGTATGTCAGGGGCAGTGTATGACACACCACTTACGGACAGTGGGAGTGGCGATTTGCAGCTAATAGTTTATGGTTGCGCGGGTGTGCAAGTCAACGCACTTGCTATTGAGAACGCCCAGTATTACCCTTTGTGCGATTTAGGGACACAGGAGGAAGGCATTGCGTATAGACCCCAAGAAGTTCGAGGGCTTCAACCGCGTTCTAACGGGCGTAGTCGTGCCACGTCCCATCGCATTCGTGTCGAGCGTGTCCAAAGAGGGCATCGTCAACCTCGCGCCTTTTTCATTCTTCAACGCGATGGCATACGATCCCGCGACGATAGTGCTGGGCATATCGCGGAGCGCCGGATGGAAGGCCAAGGACACACTGGCGAACATCGAGGCGACGCGCGAGTTCGTGGTAAGTGTGGTCGTGGACGAAATCGCTGAGGCAATGAACAGCACTGCCGCCGAATTCCCTGCCGACGTGGACGAGTTTGAGATAGCAGGTCTGACCGCCAAACCGTCGGAGATAGTTGACGCACCGCTTGTAGCCGAGTCGCCCGTGAACATGGAGTGTCGTCTCAATCAGGTGGTGGCTGTCGGGGATGGCACGAAGCACGCGATAGTTGTCGGCGAGATTCTGCTAATGCATATCCGGGACGACATCATAGAGGGCCATCGAATCAACCATCAGCGTCTCAAGCCTGTGGGCAGGCTGGCGGGCAATATGTACTGTAATACGCACGAGGTGTATGAGATGGTACGCCCGTCGTATCACGGCGAGGAGGGATAACTTGCAGGCAACCCAACATCAAGGCAAGACTCTCCATTACATCGCCATCGAACCCGACGGCTATGATCCCGCTCGAAATTATCCCATGATTATGCTGCTGCATGGATTTGGCGCGCACATGGGGGACCTCGCGAGTCTCGCCCCCGCAATCGACCCAGAAGGGTATGTGTACATCTTTCCGAATGCTCCAATCCCGTTCGAGATAGGTCCGGGCGCAACGGGATACGGCTGGACGTATCCGAGGCGCATACCGCAGGAGCTGCGCCGCGCCGACGATGTGGACTCCGTAGTGGACATGCTGGCGACTCTAGTTGATGAAGTAGCGGAGCATTACGCCACCAAGCGGGGGGAAGTCATCCTCGGCGGCTTCTCCCAAGGTGGCATGATGACATACCGTTACGGTCTTCCCAACCCCGACAAGTTCAAAGGACTTGCCGCCCTCAGCGCCGTTGCCCCGGATGAAGATACGATGCGGGAAAAGCTGCCGGCAGACCGCTCTCAGCCCATTTTCGTAGCGCACGGAACCTCTGACATGGTGATAGAAGTGCAGATGGCAAGGGACACGCTCGAATTTCTGAAGGCTGAAGGCTACAAGCCCCTCTATCACGAATACGCGATGGGCCACGAAATCAGCCAGCAGACCCTCACAGACCTCGCCGAGTGGATAAAAATTACTCTGCTTCCTGCGAGTCCGTGAACTGAGTGCGTTGTTTAGCCAAACTGTGATGAATCAATAGACCTGAACACAAAATATGTGCCAAAGGAGGCAATGAATTGGTAAGAATCAGAGAGAACAACATCCTGAAGAAGAACCGAGAGGGCAAGAAGGGGCTGGGCTTGAGTCTGGTCTTTCCCAGCGCGGAGGCTATCGAGCTTGTCGGTATGCTGGGAGGCTTCGATTTCGTGAACCTCGACGCGGAGCATGGACTGTTCACACAGGAGTCGGTTGACGCGATGGTGCGGGTTGCGGACGGCTACGGATTGACGACGATCATGCGCGTGCCGGAAAGATCTGCGAACTTCATCAACCTGTATCTCGACAGGGGCGTGATGGGAGTGCTGGGACCGCACGTGGAGACGGCAGAAGAGGCGAAGGCGCTGGTGGATGCGTGCAGATTTACGCCGGAGGGCGAACGAAGCTGGGGCGGCGGCAGAGGAACCTTCTACAACGACAGTGGGCTAATCGACCAGCCGGGGCTTGACCGCAGCGAGTACATGGAACTCACGAATAAAGAGATGCTGGTGATGGCGCAGCTCGAATCCGCGACCGCCTTCGAGAATCTGGACGCAATCCTTGAAGTCGAGGGCATAGATTGCTTCGCCTGGGGCACAAACGACCTGGCGCAGTCGATGGGGTATCCCGGACAGCCTGAACATCCGGTTGTGATGGACGCGCAGAACGCTGTTGGCGAGCGCATTCATGCGGCGGGGCGGCATCTTTCTTCGGACCTGCATGTGGCAATCGCCCTGAATGACCTTATCTTGAACGGTTCACGCGATTTCCTTGCGGCGAACCAGTAGCTCTTATTTGGATTCGCCACCGGCGGGCGTGAACAGCAGATTGCATCGAGGGCATAGGAGTGTGCGATATGGCAATAATGAAAGCGGCTTTCTATGACGGCAACGGCACGATGACACTTGGCGAGTACCCACGGCCCGAGGCAGGGCCAGGCGACGCAATCATTCGCATCCGGGCGACCGGCATTTGTGGTTCGGACCTGCAAGTAAAGGCGGATCAGAAAGAAGCGGACGAATCTCCCGTAGGACACGAGGTCGCAGGAGAAATCATCGAGGTGGGCGACGGAATAGATGCCGGCCTCGTTGGTTCCCGTGTTGCAATCGAGACCATCGGTCACGGGCGCGCCTGCCTGCGCTGCTGGTATTGCCGGATGGGACAGTACAAGCAGTGCATGGAGATGGCACCGCCAGAGGGTGGCGGATTCGCGGAGTATATCAAGCGCAAGGCGTGGGGATGTTACACCCTACCCAACAACATGACATGGGAAGAGGCGGCGCTGGTGGAGCCGTTCGCCGTGTCGGTGCATGGGGTTCGACGCGGCAATTTGATTGGGGGCGAGACTGTGGTCGTGCTCGGAGCGGGCAATATCGGACTGACGGCTGTGGCCGCGGCGCGCGCCCTGGGGGCGGGAACGATCTTCGTTACGGCGCGACACGAGCAGCAAGCTTCACTTGCCAAGCAGTTAGGCGCTGACCATGCTTTCGCACCAGACGATCCCGCGCTCGGCGACTCTATCCTAGACGCTACACAAGGGCTAGGCGCAGATCTGACGGTTGAGACGGTCGGCGGCTGGAGGCCTGATCCGATCACGCAGGCAATCGAGGTTACGCGCGAGCAGGGACGCTTCGTGGTCATTGGCGGCTATCGCAACCCCATCACGGTGGACTGGCTGACGCCAATGTTGAAGGAGCAGACGATAATCTTCTCGTCTTGCTACGGCATCATCAACGGCAGGCATGACTACGAAGTGGCAATCGACCTGATGGCGTCGGGCACGGTCGATCTGAAGCCGATGGTGACACACATTTATACGCTGGACGACATTCAGCAGGGATTTGCCACCGCATACGACAAGACGACCGGCTCAGTGAAGGTGCAGATCCATCAGGGAGGTTAGCGGTGCAGTACCGTAAGTTCGGCGACTCTGAACTTGAGACATCCGCGGTGGGCTTCGGTGGCTGGCCTATGGGGAGAGGCCACTATGGCTCATTTGACGACGCGGAGGTGCTGCGGGCGATTGACGCCTCGATTGGCCTGGGAGTCACGCTCTTCGACACGGCGGCAGTTTATGGCTGGGGCGAGGGCGAGAAGCTGCTGGGCAGGGCGCTGAAGGGACGGCGCGACAAGGTGGTGCTTGTCAGCAAGGGCGGACGGCAGTGGGATGACCCAGACAATCCACAAAAGAGGGACAGCTCTAAGGAAGCGCTTACGAAAGGACTCGACGAGAGCCTACAGCGACTTCAGACGGACTATCTGGACCTGTACCTTATTCACTGGCCTGACGAGTCCCGGCCAATGTCCGAACCCATGGAGGCGTTCGCCGAGTTCCAGCGGCAAGGCAAGATTCGGTTTGGCGGCGTCAGTAATTTCAGCGTACAGCAGATGACCGACTGCCTGGAGACCTTTCCCATCATCACCAATCAGGTCGGCTACCATTTATTCGACTTTCGACCGGAATCGGAAGTGTTTCCGTTCCTTGCGGACAATGGGATGGGCGCGATGGCTTACGGTTCGCTGGCTCATGGGCTGCTGACAGGGGCAATGACGCCTGAAACGCAGTTCGAGGAAGACGACTGGCGACGTAGCCTCACGGCATTCGGGCAGCCACTTTTCAAGGGAGAAACATTTCTCCAGAATCTCGACAAGGTAGAGACCTTGAAGGGGATCGCCTCGGAGAAGGGAATGACTGTGGCGCAACTTGCGCTGGCATGGGTCATTTCTAATCCGGCGGTCAGTGTGGCGCTTGTGGGTACGCGCCGCCCGTCTGAGGTGGAGGAAAACGTCAAGGCGGCCGAGTGGGCTATGAGCGAGCAGGAACGCGAGGATATTCGGGCCGTGATTACCGGCTAACGAAGTCACCAACCACTCGCATCGGATAGCGTTGAGGCGTGCTTGCGGTTTCAGTGACTTTCAAGGAGTCCTGACTTCAAATCGGTACATTCCCGGCTTCGTCAACCAGGACACTGCTGGAGCATACCGTGAACTATACTGACAGACTCTCCGAGCGCAGGAAGTCGAAGTCGCAGCCCTTATCCGCCTGCATGACGTGCTGCGAGTACATTGTGCCATAGCCCCTGCTGAAATGCGGTTTATGTGGCGGCGCTTCCGCGAGCCTGCGCTGTACTTCCCTCTCTTCTACCAATAGGTCGAGCCTGCGGTTGGGAACGTCAAGCTCGATAATGTCGCCGGTCTTGACGGCTGCCAATGGGCTGCCTGACGCCGATTCCGGCGAGACATGTACGACAACGGTGCCGAATGCCGTGCCGCTCATCCTGGCATCGCTGAGGCGCACCATGTCACGGATGCCGCGCTGCAATATTTTTCGTGGCAGCGGCAGGAAGCCCCATTCAGGCATGCCTGGGCCACCCAAAGGTCCGGCGTTCCGCATTACCAGAATGTCGTCCGGGTTAACGTCGAGAGCAGGGTCGTCTATGTGGTGCTCCATCTCGTCGTGGTCGTCGAAAACAAGCGCCCGTCCACGATGCGTCAGGAGTTCCGGTGAGGCGGCCGTCGGCTTGATGACGCCGCCGTCTGGCGCAAGGGAGCCGTACACAACTGCAAGGCCGCCTTCCGCATTAAGCGGCTCGTTAAGGCTGCGAATCAGGTCCGGGTTGTGATTGATTGTGCCGGCAACATTGTCGCCAAGGGTTCTGCCGGTTACAGTCATCTGGTCAGTGTGTAGCAGTGGGCGCAGCTCGTTCAGCAGCGCTGGAAGACCGCCGGCGTAGAAGAAGTCCTCCATAAGAAACTCGCCGGAAGGCTTCAGGTTCAGGATGAATGGCGTGGTGCGAGATAGCTCGTCAAAGAGGGTGAGAGGTAGCTCGATGCCGAGACGACCGGCTATCGCCGTCAGATGGATGATGGCGTTTGTGGAGCCGCCCAGCGCGTGCAATGTGCGGATGGCGTTCTCGAAAGCCGCGTGCGTCATAATCCTCGACGGGCGCAGGTCTTGTTCCACGAGTTTCATGATCTGCCTGCCGGATGCCTCGGCAAGCTGGATACGCCGTGAATCCACCGCCGGGATCGCCGCATTGCCTGGGAGCGCGATACCGAGCGCTTCTCCCATGGATGCCATCGTGGACGCTGTGCCCATAACCATGCAGTGACCCGGACTACGAACTATGGAGTTCTGCAGCTCCGCCCACTGTTCTTCCGTGATGCTTCCAGCGCGCAGCTCGGTGTGGTATCGGCGGCAATCCGTGCAGGAGCCGAGTTCTTCGCCGCGCCAGTTACCTTTGAGCTGTGGGCCGCCGGTCACGAGAATCGCAGGTACATCTGCGCTGGCGGCGCCCATCAGGACTGCGGGTGTCGTCTTGTCGCAGCCTGCCAGCAGCACAACACCGTCTAGCGGATTTGCCCTGATGGATTCCTCGACATCCATGCTCATCAGGTTGCGGAACAGCATAGTCGTGGGGCGCATGTTGTATTCGCCCAGCGACATTACGGGGAACTCCATTGGAAACCCGCCCGCCTGCCATACACCACGCTTCACGGCTTCGGCAAGCTGACGCAAGTGGGCGTTGCAGTGCGTAAGTTCGCTCCAAGTGTTGCAGATGCCAATTATGGGCTTGTTCTGGTAGGCGGGCTCACCGAAGCCCTCTGCCTTGAACGCCGCCTGCCTGAGCCAGCCGTACAGTTCGGGCGTGTCAAACCAGGCGCGGCTGCGAAGTGGGTTGCCATTGGTAGTCATTGAGAATTCTCTCCTAAATCAGTGTCGTTTGGTTGTTCACTGCTGTTCGGCTTCGACAGGCGGTTGCGTCATCGCGCGCATCTGGTCGTCTATCCAGCGCTTCAAGGAGTCGAGAGCGGGAGGTGCGACGAAGAAGACCTGTATGTCAGTTGGAAATTGCACGCGGTGTCCCTCGCTGATGAACAGGATGCCCGCCTCGTCTGCCTGTAGAGTTTCGGATATTCTACCGCCGATATGATCGAAGCGCTGCTGCGTCGTCTCCTGGATGCCGGACATGGCGAGATTCATCACCTTCTCGCTCATCAGGCCGATGGACAGGCATCGCTGCCAGTCGCTGTGCTCCTCGACGACCGACCTATCCTCAGTAGCCTCAAGAGAAGCGCCCGCGCTGCACAGTGCCTGAATGAACGAGCATCCGAAAGGGTTCATTGCTTCAACCATTCGCAGGCCTTCATCGCCGCCGGAGTATATGGTCTCGTGGAAGACATATTTCACTGCGCCGAGCGAGCGCTCAAGGTTCTGGATGTGGTCGCGCACTTCGGACCAGTATCGTTCTAATAGCTGCAATGCGTCGTCGGGCATATCGGGCGGGAACAGGAAGATAGTCACGAGAAAGAGTTTGCGCTGAGATGCGTACTGACTTGCTTCAGGCCTAGGCATCTGGGTAAGGGGCGTTGTCATTGGTGTCCTTCCGTAATGGAATTTATCGAGGGAATGATACCAGAATTGGTGATATGTGCGGCGCGGTCAAGCCGTGCAGGTGTTACAATTCGGCAGCCTAAGTTCCGATTATCAGTCTCGGCGGGATCGAATATGACAACCATCATCGGCATTGACTACAGCGGCGCGCAGAGCGACCGCAACACTTGGGTTGCCCAAGGTCGCTTGACATCGGATGGGGCGCTCATATTCGAGGGCGCGAACATGATACGCCGCAAGGATGTGGTCAACCTGCTGATAGCCGTATCCACGCCGGCCGTATCTGCTATGGACTTTCCGTTTTGTATCCCGCGAGAGTTCGCCGAGTTTCTTAACACGGGCGATGACTTGGAAGCAATGCCCGATGTCTGGCGCATCATTGACGGCTTGACCCTGGAAGACTTTTACTCGGCGCGTGATGCCTTCGTTGACCGATGGGGAGAACCGAAGCGCGCCGGAGACGCAGCGCATTTCAGTGAGAGTTTTTCTCCGTTGCACAAGGTGAACCCCAACATGGTTCCGATGACTTACTATGGAATCATGATGCTGTGCGGACTCTACGAAAAGCAGGTGGACCGATGGATTGTGCCGCCGATGGAAGCGTCAGGCGACCAATCCGAGACGGTAACGCTCCTAGAAACGATGCCAGGGGCATTTCTCAGGGCGATAGGCGCTATCTACAAAGGATACAAGAAGCCAAAATCCGCGTTGCTACGCGACGAACGACGCAACGCTATCATGGACGCCGTTGAGCGCAATTCGGGCGTTGCGCTGCCCAATCTGTCCACACTGCGCGAGGATTGCATCGCAAACGACGACTGCCTTGACGCGGTGGTCGCTGCCGTAGCCGCGGCTTCATGGGCGCGGAACTCGGCGCGCTTCCGTCATCCCGACGAAGATGAACTCGCGGCGGCAAGGTTGGAGGGTTGGATATACGTGCCAATGCCTCAGTCGGCGGAGTTAACGGGCTCTGCCACTTTTTCGATACGCACGGCGCAGACTTTGTACTCCGGTATTCCGGAGAATGGGTCGAGTGCATCGCTGGTGAGGAAGTTGGCGGCATGCTCCTGCAGCTTGACGAAGGGCACGAAAACTTCTCCGGGGCGCATCTTGTCGGTGTAGAGCACCCTACCCTCCAGCACACCACGGCGTGACTTCAGGCTTATCCACTCACCGTCAGCGACGCCGTATTTCTTGCCATCCTCGGCGCTCATGTTGATTTCCAGTTCGGGCGCGCGCGCGAGCAGACTGGACGCGCGGCGCGTTATCGTGCCGCCATGCCAATGGTACAGGATGCGCCCCGTGTTCAGAATCAATGGGAAGCGCTTGCTCGGCATTTCCTCGGCCTGCGGTCCCTGGTTGAATGCCACGAACTTTGCCCTGGGACCACGCGGGAAGTCGTGCTCGTATAGGAACCTAGTGCCGGGATGGTCAGTCGTCGGGCAAGGCCACTGGATGCCGCCTTCTGTCTCAAGGCGGTCATACGAGATACCGGCGATGATGGGCGTGCTGTCTGCCATCTCCTGCCAGATGTCTGACGGATGGGCGAAGGCAAACTGGTCTTCTACACCAAGCCCAAGATTGCGGCTCATTCTCTGTCCGAGGTCGCAGATGATGTCCCAGTCCGGCCGGCTCTCGCCGATAGGCTCGACGGCTTTACGGACACGCTGCACGCGCCGCTCACTATTGGTGAAGGTGCCGTCCTTCTCGGCAAATGAAGTAGCCGGGAGCACTACATCGGCTATCTGCGCCGTCTCGTGCAGGAAGATGTCCTGCACGACCAGAAACTCCAGATTCTGGAACGTCTCCTCGGCGTGATGAAGATTCGGTTCGCTCAGCAGTGGGTTTTCACCGGTGACGTACATCGCCTTGATTCGTCCAAGCTCCATTTCCAGCATGATCTCAGTGATGACGAGACCTTCCTTGTCGGGCAACGGATGGTTGCCCCAAGCCTGTTGGAACTTAGAAACGGTGTCCTCCGAAATTATCTGGTAGCCGGGGAATGCGTTAGGGAGGCAACCGGCATCGCCGCATCCCTGAACGTTGTTCTGACCACGCAGAGGCGAGATGCCTGAGCCCGGCCTGCCGAGCTGCCCCGCCACAAGCGACAGGTTAAGCAGGCTGTGAGCGTTGGCCGTGCCCATCATGTGCTGAGTGATGCCCATCCCCCATATCAGGCAAGAACCGCTGAACGGTGGCTTGGCGTAAATCCGCGCCGCCTCAGCAATGTCAGAAGCCGGCACACCCGTGATCCTCTCGGCATTATCGAGCGTGTAGCTGTCGATGACCTCGCGCCACTCCTCGAAGTCCTCCGTGCGTCCACTTACGAAGTCCCAGTCAACGAGGTCTTCATCAAGGATGACTTTTGCCATCGCGTTCAGGAGGGCAACATCGGTTCCGGGCCTTGGCCTCAGCCATAGTTCCGCGAAGTCGCACATCTCGATCCGACGCGGGTTTATAACAATAAGCTTTGCGCCGCGCTCGATGACGGCGCGCCTCATGCGGGACGCCGCAACCGGGTGGTTGGAGTTGGCATCAGACCCAATGATTATCAGACAGCCCGCCTCTTCGTAGTCCTGATAGGAATTGCTGGTTGCGCCGCTTCCCAACGACTCCAGCATCGCCTCCACGGAAGGAGAATGGCAGAGGCGCGTGCAATGGTCGATATGATTGCTCTGCATCACCAACCGTGCGAACTTCTGCTGAATGTATCCGTCTTCGTTCGTCGCTTTTGCCGAGCACAGAGTGGCGAACTGCTCACCGCGATACTTGGCAAGGTTCTCGGCAACGTACTCTAGCGCTTCATCCCAGCTCGCTTCGGTCAGGATGCCGTTCTTGCGGATAAGTGGCGCAGTCAGCCTGTCCTCGTGATTCACGAAGGAATAGCCGAAGCGTCCCTTGACGCAAAGCATTCCGAGGCTGGACTGATTATCCGGGTCGTCGAGCATCGCAACTATGCGGTCGGTGTCATCCACTTGCGCCTTGATTCCGCAGCCCACGCCGCAGTACGGGCACGTTGTCGTTACCTCTTTAGAGACATTGAGCGGAGGCGTTTTCACCTCGATTGCGCCCGTTGGGCAGACAGAGAGGCACTGTCCACAGGTCGTGCATACGGACTCTACGAGCGGCCTTTCGGCGAATGTGCCGATTCTGCCCTGCCTGCCAGTGCCGAGCAGGTCAATCGCGCCAATGAACTGATGACCGTCCTGGCAGGCCTGAACGCAGCGCTGACAGAGGATACAGCTCTCCATGGCAATGTTGAAGACGGGATTGCTACTGTCAACGGCTTCGCGCTCCCTTCCTTTCCAGCGTGGCTCATTGATGCCGTGTCTGTCGGCAGCGATGGAAAGCTCCTTGTAGTCCTTGTGGCCGTTTGTCCCGTTGGAAGGGAACATTGCCAGCGTAAGTTCAAGCACACCTCTACGCATTGCCTGGACTCCGGGGGTGTCGGTCCAGACACTCATTCCTTCAGACACAGGAACGGCGCAGGATGCCGGGTATCCGCGGGTTCCCTCGATCTGCACTAGGCAGGTACGGCACGCTCCGATGGGCTTCATATCCGGATCTTTGCACAGCTGCGAGATGTATGTGCCGGACTGGTTGATGGCGTCCAGCACCGTCGCGCCTTCGCTAACCTCAACCGGATATCCGTTGATTTTCAGCTTAATGCTCATTGTGCGCCTTCTCGATTTCAGGACTGCCTGACAGTTTGTCTGGTTTGTAGGTGAGTTGGATGGCTAGGTGGAATCCGTCATCATGGCCAGTTCGTCGCCGAAGAAGTGAAGTGTGCTCAGAATCGGGTTGCCTGCCGCCTGACCCAGGCCGCACAGCGACGTGGCATTAACCAGCTCGGCAAGCTGCCGGAGATCGTTCAGGTCGGATATTGACGACCTGCCCCCAATAATGCCGTCCACCAACTCCACCATTCGAGGTGTTCCCTCACGGCACGGCGTACACTTGCCGCACGACTCGTCGGCGTTATATGCGGCGAGCTTTCGCATCATGTCAACTACACTCACACTGTCGTCTATAGCGATGATGCCACCCGCGCCCAGCATCACTCCCGATTCGTGAATGAATCCGGGCCTGATAGGCGTATCCAACATTGACACCGGAAATATGCCGCTTGAAGGTCCGCCCACAGCAATCGCCGTTAAATCGCGCCCATTATGCAAGCCTCCACCGATATCGAAGATAATCTCACGAAGCGTCGTTCCCATAGGAACTTCGACCAGGCCACCGTGTCGTACTGATCCGCTGAGGCTGATTATCTTAGTGCCCTTGTCGTCTTCGGTGCCGATGGCGGCGAAGGCATCGCCTCCCTCTGCAAGTATATATGGCACACTCGACAGAGTTTCCGCGTTATTGATTACAGTCGGCTTGCCCCAAAGTCCGGCTTCCGTAGGGTATGGAGGGCGCTGGCGAGGCTCGCGGCGCTGGCCTTCCATCGTGTTCAGAAGCGTCGTCTCGTCACCGCAGACATATCCCCCGGCGCCGCGCATTATTTGCATTTCGAGGGAGAAGCCGGACGACAGGATGTTCTCTCCCAGCAGTCCAACCTCGTAAGCGTGCTCGATTGCCAGTTGCATCCTCTCGGCTGAGAGATTCGCTTCGGCATTGATGTAAATATAGGCATCCTGAACGTCTGAGGCATAGGCAGCGATGATCGCGCCCTCGATGATGCGGTGGGGAACACCTTCCATCAAGTGGCGGTCCTTGAACAGGCCGGGTTCGCCTTCTTCGCAGTTGACCACGAGGTATCGCGGCGCATTCTTCACGGACCGCGCGCCGCGCCACTTCAGCGCAGCCGGAAAGTACGCGCCGCCGCGCCCGAGCAGTCCCGACGCCAGCACTTCCTCGATAACATCTTCGGGAGTTGTTGCAAGCGCCCTCGTAAGCCCCTTGTAACCGCCACTCAGCACATATTCCCCGATGTCGAGCGCGTCAAGCGTGCCGCAGCCGTTAAGCGTAATACGGCGCTGCTTGTGAACGAACTCGGCGGCGTTTGAAGGGTCCGTTTGGCGGGACAGGTCGGTGGGGCGCTGGAAGACGAAGCCCTTCCTGACTGTTTCTGCCGGCATATTCCAGTATTCGGCGAATCCTCCAACAGGCGAATTGACAGCCATTTTAGGTGCGGCAAAGCATGCGCCGTCACATCCAGCCGTCACGAGGTAGGCGCTGTCAGTCAGCGTTTCTTTCACCGCGTCCACGACATCATCAGCGCCGACTGCCTGCGAGCATTGCCCAACCTGCACAACAATGCGAGTCTTGCCCGCTCGCGCCTTCTGTGCATCCGCTGCCGCGCCGCGAATGTGCTCCAGGGCCTGAAGTACGGCGTCCGTCAAGACGACACCTCCCCGATAATCGCGCCGAGATTGCCCGAATCCAGCCTACCCCGCCACTTACCATCAATTTCCGCGACAGGCGCAACACCGCACATATATGCGCAAGGCGTCTCTTCGAGAGTAACTCTGTCCTGCGCCGTGCCTTTAGACAGCGCGGAGTGCGCTTCCGCCATCAGCTGCCTGCCGCCATTCAGCCAGCAACTCAACCCAGTACATACGCGGATGACGTGCTCCGCAGGCTCTTGTATGCGGAGTTCGGTGTAGCTTGTCGCTGCTCCATATACCTCACTGGAGGGGATTCCGAGGTGCCAGCCTACGACTTCCATTGTCCAATCGGGCAGGTAGCCGTACTCGTGGTGGAGGAAGTGCAACGCCGGAAGCAATTGCCCGCGATTGCGCGGAAACTTCTGCCGTAGGGTTGCCCTCAGTGCATTTCTCTCTCTGTTCAACGTAACCGCTCTTGAGATTCTAATCGCCTAAGGCCGGCTGAAGGGCTTCTCCAGTTTTGAGGAGCACTTCTTCCAGTCCGAGTTCCTTAAGCTTTTCTATCGGTATTGTGCCGTCCTCATCCCAACCCCGAGCGCGGTAGTATCCCTGGATCATCGAATCCAAGTCCTCTCGCCTGAGGCCAACTCCCTTGACCACGCCTGTGGGCAACGCCTCATCGAATACGCGCCGCGGTAGTGTATCGTCGTCGATGGTCCAGCCCTCGCGGATGTTGAACGCCTTCTTCAAGTTGTTTATACGCTCTCCCGCGAGTTGCAATTCTGTGGCGGAAATGTCCCAGCCTGTGATGTGTCTGTATATTTCCGCCGATTCTTCGTAGAGATCGTGGAATGCCTTGCGGAGGAACTTGCACCAGATCAGGGAGTCGAGCACAGCGGAATAGTCCTCGCCATCCGCGGTTATTTGGCCGCGCTCGTCATCCACTTCGAGCCTGTTCACGCGGGACGAGAAGTCTGCCTCATACGCGGAAGAACGGTTGTGGCACGCGCCCCTTGTGCTGACGGCGAGGCCAAGCGCCATAGTCTTCAGGCTGCGCGGCTCGTATCCGGGCATTTCCAAGCCCTTGACCTGCATCGCCCATGCTTCGCTTCCCTGCCCCACAGCACGGGAGGCGCGGAGGCTGCCATCAGCGAGCAAGTCGCCTACCCCCTCACGCTCGGAGATAAGCCTGATGCACTCCACTAGCTCATCGCCGCTGCCGAAGCGCAGGTCAATGCCCCCGGTATCTTCGTCTGTCAGAACACCGCGCTCAAAGCACTCCATTGCCCAGGATATTGTCGCGCCGGCACTAATGGTATCCAGACCGAGTTCGTCACAGAGAGTAGATGCGCGTATGACTGTGTTGCCGTCAGCGATTCCCACCAGAGGCCCCAACGCGAAGGCGCTCTCGTATTCCATTCTTCCCTTGGCTTTCTTGCCATTGTCACTCGTTACGAGAATCTTCTCGCAGCCGATGGTGCAATTGGCGCAGTGGGCGTTCTTAACGAAGTTCGACTCGTGGAACTGCTCAGCACTGACACCCTCGGCGCCGTCAAACGTGGACTGCTGGAAATTGCGGGTGGGGAGCGTGCCAAGACTGTTGAACACCGCTACATTCGCCATCGTGCCGAGGGTCCGATACTTCTCAGTCGCCGGTCCCAGGCTACGTCGGGTTAGATCATTTCCGATAGTATCCAGCGCGTCCCGGTCGAAGGCGGCAACTGATTTCGTGCCCTTGACAGCAATTGCCTTTAGGTTCTTCGATCCCATTACGGCACCTGGTCCGGTGCGCGCCGCCTGCCTGCCGCCGTCGTTGGTGATGCTTGCAAATCGCACGAGGTTCTCACCAGCAGGACCAATGCACGCCACGCGGGTTCGATGGCCGAGGCGAGATCTCACTGCGCGTTCGGTGTCGAAAGTGGTCAGGCCCATCAGGTCATCGGCAGAAAGAAAGTCCACCTTGCCGTCATCTATGCACAGCAGACACGGATATTCGCTCTTGCCCGTGATGATGAGCGCGTCGGCACCCGTCTTCTTCAGCTCGGTCGCCATGAAGCTGGAAGACAGGGAATCGCCAATATAGCCAGTCAGGGGTGACTTGGTGAGTACCGCGAATTTGCTTGATGTGGTGAGCCTGCTGCCGACGAGCGGGCTGGTTACGAATATGAGTGGGTTCTTCGGATCAAATGGGTCGATTCGAGGCGGACAGTGTTCGTACAGGAGAAAAGCGCCAAGCCCGGTGCCGCCGATGTAGCTGCGTAGGACGTGCGGCTCCAGCGTCTGCCAGTAGCTCTGCTGACGCGTAAGGTCAACGACCAGCGTCCTGCCGTTGTAACCGTACAGCAAGTTTTATTTCCTGCAAATGAATCGCCGCCTCTCAGGCCATGCATACCTGCGGCATGCCGACATTGTACCATGCAGGGGAATAGTTAACTCACCCGCCAGCCATACTGGAGAACAGCAGCAGCGTATCGCCGTCCTGCAGTGTCAACTCGTCGCTCTCGACGAACTCCGTTCCATTCAGGTTAAGCGTGTAACTCTCCAGCAATCCGCTCAAGTCTTTCTGCAGGGCAATGCCAACCAACGAAGGACATACATCTGCGAGAACTGCGACCAGTTCTCCGGCTGTAGCATTCCTGGGCGCATCAATGTGCAGATGTCTTCGCCTCGAGGCAATCCGCGCAGTGCCGAACAGTTCAACGATTACACGAGCGGTGTGATTCATCAGACTTCACCGACCTTCGCCAGCAAGCGCTACCGCGCGCGCCAAGTCGTCGGGTGTGTTGACATTGAAGAAGCTGAGGTGCTCCGGATCGAACGGCTCGACCTCATCTTCTGACAAGAGCTTGACGCGCACGTCCTCAAAGAAACCAGCGATCCTCAGTTGATTGGACTTCAGGCGGCGCTCTATATGTGGCAGACAAGCCTTTGAATAGGCGGCATGGGTCGGCTCCGGGAATCCATCGAGCACTGGCACCACGGCATCGTGATTATCCCGCAGCGTTAGAATACGTGCGATGAGATCGGTGTTCAGAAAGGGCATATCGCACGCAACCACAAAGCCCCAGTTGTTCCTTGCAGCGGATAGTCCGCTGAATATGCCGCCGAGCGAACCTGAGTCCGGATAGATGTCCACCGCTACCTTTGTGGCATCAGGAAGGGGGAGTTGGTCAGCGCGAGCCGAATTGTTGACGACGACCACTATCTCGTCCGTCAGGTCTTCCAGTCTGCGAATTACACGGGATATTAGTGGCTCGCCGTCGATAGGCTCAACAGCCTTGTCTCGCCCTAGCCGACGGCTAAGTCCTCCCGCAAGCACGATGCCTGTGACCGCCAATCTCTAATCCGCCTTCACTAAAGGGTTAGCCGAGTTCTGCGACAACCTGCCCCATGGCGGACGTGTCGTATCCGCCCAGAGCATCGACTTCGGCACGGAAAGTATCTCCCCTGATTATGGACAGCACAAACTGCACCTGTTCTGTCTCGTAATGTTCCACAGGAATAATGAGGTCATATTGCTCGGACATTACGGGTACAAAGTCCAGTCCCATCGCATTGGCAGCAGACAGAATGCCCAGCCCCACATCAGCGCGCCCGCCGGCGATCGCTGCTGCCACTGCAAGGTGGGTATATTCCTCACGGTCGTAACCGGGAATGTGCTCTGGGTTGACGCTAAGCTCATTCAGCTTGAAGTCCAGCAGCAAGCGAGTTCCTGATCCACGCTGCCTATTGATGAATGTCAGGTCAGACCTCGTAAGGTCTTCGAGAGCCTCAATGCCCTTGGGATTGCCACTCGGTAAAATCAGTCCTTGAATGCGCCTCACAAGACTCACCACGGCAACGCCGTGTCCCTTGAGAAAACGCCTTATGTAAGAAAGATTGTATTCGCCCGTTGCTTCGTCCAAGAGGTGGGAACCGGCCAGATGAGCTTCCCCTCGGGCAAGCGCCATCAATCCGCCCAAGCTGCCGACATTCGATGATGCAAGTGTCATCTGCGGGCGCGCGCGCCGTACATGGCTTGCCAGCAGGTCCAGGGTCATATCGTGGCTGCCGATGGCGACGACCGTATCTTCCACTGACTCCAGCGGCCGCAGGAGTTCCACACTTACCTGAGAGCCGACGTCAATCCCTTCCGAGAAGCGCGGAATTTTGACTATGCCGTCGGCGCGGACCATCGACATGATGACGCCCGCGCCACGCTCGACGGGCGATGCCACCAGTCTTTCCCCTACTTTGCCAAGCCGCACACGGAGAAACTCGTCCTCTCCCATTGGCGATAGCGTCTTTCTCGTTATCGTCGCCTGAACAGTGTTTCTTGTGGAAGGAGGGAGACCCAGCATCTGCTCGATTAGCGGCTTCACGAAGAGTTCGCAAGTCAATGCGGTGGAAACCGGATAGCCCGGAATACCTAACACCGGCGTAGTCTTCACGACTCCGAGTGCGACCGGATGTCCCGGCCTGATGGCGGCGCCGTGGACCACTAACTCTCCAAGGGACTCGATGACTCTTGCCGTGTAGTCCTCGCTCCCAGCCGACGAGCCAGCGTTCACCAGCACGATGTCGTTCCTTAACATCGCATCGCACACACCGGATGCCAAGGCATCATAGTCGTCAGGAATTGATTGTGAGACCTCCGCAGCAGCACCCCACTCTTCGACCATTCCAGTCAGCACGAGTGAATTGAACTCGATGATGTCCCCCGGCTTCAGGTCGCTGCCGATCTGTACGAGTTCGTTGCCTGTGGGGATAATCGCCACTCTGGGTTTGCGTCGCACCGGCAATTCGATCAGGCCCGCAGCAGCACAGGCTCCAAGGTCAACCGGACGGATTATGTGATTCTCCGGCAATACAAGCTCAGTCGCAACAATATCCTCGCCGAGGGGCCGAACGTGCTGATAGGGCGCGGCTGGCGATTGAATCTCCAGTGTATCGGCGTCTATTTCATGCACCACTTCGACCATGATTACGGCGTCGAAACCTTCCGGCACAGGATCGCCTGTGTCCACCCAGACGGCCTCATTACCGACTGCAAGGCGAACGGGCGAAGTCTCAGTAGCGCCGACAGTCGTCGAAGAGTGGACGGCAATCCCGTCCATGGCAGCCGAATCGTAGTGCGGAGACGAGACTTTCGCCCAGACCGGCTCTGCCGTGACTCGTCCCCTTGCCGCGCTGAGAGAAACGATTTCGGACTCCGAGTGTGACAAGGCTTCCGCGTTATGCAGGGCGTCGAAGTACGACCGCAGTGCATCTTCCAGCGGGATGTCGCTGAGGTAGTAGCGTCTGCCATGGCGGTGGGAGTGGGTCGTCAAGGCATCCTTTCCTCGTGGGTGCTAGATGACGCTGGCAATCAATACACCATTACATCCACGGTCTGCCCCTCATACAGACCCGACCTGTCTAGCGGCACCTTTACTAATCCATCTGAGCGAATGAGGGTGAAAATAAGGTTCGACTTGCCGAAGACCGGCACTGCCCTAACATGGTCGTCGAGGCGCTCGAGGCGCACCGGCACATAATCTTCGCGCCCAGCAACGGAGGGAATGTCACGCGCAAGAGTTGCCTGAATCACCGGCGGCGCAGGGATCCGGGCGCAGCCGCTCATATGGTAGATCGCAGGCCGGACAATCAGGCCAAAGACGACCATCGCCGATACCGGGTTGCCAGGTAGTCCGAAAACGGGCTTGTCCCTTGCCATACCCATGACGGTAGGCTTACCCGGCTTGATTGAAATGCCGTGGACAATGACGCCGGGATCCCCAAGGCTGTTGATTACGTCTGCCGTGAGGTCCCGGCTACTGACGGAGCTTCCTGCGGAAAACACTAATGCGTCGCATCTGCCTAGTCCATCAATTGCCGCCTGACGCTGCGCCTCGAACTCATCCTCGACTAGGGCAATAGGCACCGGTTCGCCGCCAGCCTGTGCTACAAGCCCGGATATCGTGTATGTGTTGATGTCGCGTATCTGTCCCGGTCCTACACTTGCATCAGGAGGTATGAGTTCGTCGCCGGTCGAGACGATACCAATGCGAGGCTTGCGACTCACTGTTACGCTAGTTACGCCGAGTGCCAGCAGCCCTCCTATGTCTTGCGGGCGAATGACGCTCCCCTTTGGCAGGATCACATCGCCTTCCCTTACATCCTCTCCCACCTGCACTACGTTCTCGCCTGGCGCGACCGCGCGCAGCGCCTCGATCGCGGTGCCGTCAAGAGTCTGGGTACGCTCCACCATAACTACAGCGTCAGCATTTTCAGCAAGCATGCCGCCCGTGTATGCCTTGGCAGCCTGTCCAACTGCCAGCCGCAAATTCGGAGGCTGCCCCATCGGAACCTCCCCGATGAGATCGAGATACGCCGGCAGACCTTCGCTTGCGCCGAAAGTATCCCTTGCGCGAACAGAGAAACCGTCCATGGTGGAGCGCGCAAAAGCTGGCAGATCTTCCGGAGAAAGGACGTCCTCGGCAGTAACACACCCTAACGCTCCGACGGTAGGCACATCATCCACGCCTACCGACGTTGCGAGCAATGGCCTGAGCGTCTCGAACGCAGCATCCGGGGCTAGCACATTAAAGAACTCAGGCATCGGCTCCGTATCCTATCGACTCGCTATCCGAAACGCGGCGATGAATCGGATGCTTCGGCAACTTCAGCGATTGGAGCGAGCCAAGAGATCAATATGTTTACCTGACTTACCGTGGGAGCTACAAACCCAATATGTTGCCGTCTGCGTCCACATCCAGCGCGCGCGGAGAACCTGGAAGGCCGGGCATCGTGAAGATGCTTCCTGCAATCGGGTATATAAATCCTGCGCCAACCGATGCGCGAACATCATTGACCTGGAAAGTATAGCCTGAAGGCCTTCCCTTGAGGCGCGGATTGTGCGAAATGGAAAGGTGTGTCTTCGCCATGCAGACCGGCAGATTGCCCCAGCCCAGCTCGGCATATCGGCGCAGGGGCCTGCGCGTCGATGTGTCCCATGCAACGTCGTCAGCGCCGTACATTTTCTGCGCCAGTGCCAGCACCTTCTCCTGGATGGTCGAGTCTTCAGGGTACATGTATGTGATTTCGGGATCGTCGCCGGCTGTCGCCTCGATTACCGCCTCGGCGAGGTCAACTCCACCGGCGCCCCCTTCCGTGAACACCCGTGTGTCCACGGCGTCGAATGCGCCCGCGTCTTTGCAGCCCTGCTTGACAATCGCAATCTCCCCCTCCGTGTCCGAAGGGAACCTATTCAGAGCGACGACAACGGGCAGGCCGAATGAGCGGATCGCGCCAATCAGGTGCTCGAGATTCGCCATCCCCCTTCGCACCCTGTCTTCGTTGGGTTCGTCCAGCTGTCGCCTCAGCGCACCGCCATGGGACCTCAGCGCGCGCACCGTCGCTACAATTACCGCGCCGCTTGGCTCCAGCCCGTTGAAGCGAGCCTTTATATGCATGAACTTTTCGAATCCCAGGTCGGCGCCAAATCCCGCTTCTGTGAGCACATAGTCGGCGTACCCGAGCGCAATCCTGTCGCCCATTACAGAGCTGCATCCGTGGGCAATGTTGCCGAAGGGCCCCGCATGGACGATTACAGCCTGCCCTTCAGTCGTCTGCACAAGGTTTGGCTGAATTGCGTAACGTAGCAGTGACATCATTGATCCGACCGCGTTTACATCGTCCGCCGTAACCGGGTCGCCGGAGTCGGTCAAGCCGACGACGATCCTGCTGAGTCTCTCCCGCAGGTCTTCAAGACTGGAAGACAGCGCAAGAACCGCCATGATCTCCGACGCGGTTACTATGTCGAATCCTGATTCTCTCATGGGGGCATTCGGCGATCCGCCGATTCCACTGACAATCGTTCGCAGTGCTCTGTCTTCGACGTCAGTCACGCGTCGCCATGTGATGCCGGTCGGCCCGAAGCCGGGAATCTGACCGCGCTGCGCGACATTATCAGTCAACGCCGCCAGCAGGTTATGCGCCGATCCCACGGCATGCGCATCACCAGTGAAGTGAATGTTCACCTCGTCCTGGGGCTCTACAAGGGAAAGCCCGCCACCGGTCCCGCCGCCCTTGATGCCGAATATCGGGCCTAGTGAAGGCTCGCGCAAAGTTGCCACTACCTTCTTACCAAGCCGGCCGAATCCCTGCGCCATGCCAACGGTGGTGGTGGTTTTGCCCTCGCCCGCAGGTGTTGGCGTGATACCCGTAACAACAATGAGCTTTCCGCGCTTGCCGTCGGCGCGCTCAGCGCTCAGCGGTATCTTCGCCTTGTAATGTCCTTGGGGAATTAGTGATTGGGTGTCCAGTCCCAGCTCTGCTGCGACTTCCATTATCGGACGCATCTATATCGGCTCCTCTTGCTGCACCCTTCTGTCTAGTGCAGCCGGATTTAGGAATTTGCATTGCCCAAGGGGGATGCAAACGCATTTTAGCACATGCAATTGCCCGAACCGCTACCCGCAGTAAATTCGGTCGGAGTTAGTCCCAATTGAACACAACCTTGCCAGTGGTCGCGCCGTTAAACAGGGTGAAAGCCTCCTCTGCCTTGTCCAGCGTGAACCTGTGCGTTATGATGTCGCTCAGCGGAATCTCACGCTCCACGACCCATGTAGCCAGTTCTTCCAGCACGGTCTTACTGAAAGTCCAGGAGCCGTAGAGATTAAGCTGACGGTGGATGATATCCGGAGACGGTTCCACGGTCATCGTGCCACCCTCCCCCACGAGGCAGGCTCGACCCCAGATTCGAGTGCTTCGAATCGCGTTCGCCCGCACCTCACCGATGCCTGTTGCGTCTAGTGTGCAATCCGCGCCCCTTCCGCCGGTCAGTTCGTATATCGCGCTCACGGGGTCGTCACTCATGGGGTCGATGCTCGTCCACGCGCCGGACTCTTCGGCGAGTTCACGCCGCTCCGCAACGGGGTCAATCGCGATGACGCGAGCGCCCATGTGCGCTCCCAGGAATGTCCCGCTCAGCCCAACAGGTCCCTGGCCGAAGACAGCGAGCACGTCGCGTCCCGATACGTCCAGCCTCCGGAGCGCCTGATACGCTGTGCCCGTGCCGCAGGCAATCGCCGCGCCTTCCTCGTAGCTCAAATCGTCAGGCATCGGCACGCACATGTAGTCTTCAATAAGCTCGTAGTCGGCGTTACCGCCGTGCGCGCCCGAGCCATAGACTTTCTGGTACTCGGTCTGGCAGAGCTGAGTCCAGCCGGTCTGACAGAATTCGCATCGCTGGCAGCCGCTGTAATGGTGCACCATTACACGGTCCCCTACTCGCACGTTCCTCACGCCCGCGCCTATCTCCGCTACAATGCCGCAAGGCTCATGACCGCTTACGATCTCCGTCCTGAAGCCGAGTTCGTCTGCCGACGACCGATAAGGACGCAGGTCGCTCCCGCAAAGTCCCGATGACTTCATCTCTACGACCACTTGTCCCGGACCGGGCGATGGGTCTCCGAACTCCCTGATCTCAAGCTTGCTGTCACCAGTGAACACTACGCCTAGCATGGTTTCACCTCCGTAACGTCCTTCAGTTTATCTTGGTGTAGGCTCTCTTCAGTAATTTGACAGGCAGGCCGGACTGAACCTGACCACTGATTCCATCAGCCCTCGTCGTACAGCAGCGCGCCCGCGATCGACACAACAGAGCTGCCCTGCGCGTCCGCCGGGCACTGATCATAGCCCATGGATTCGCCACGCAGATTTCTGCCGTTCAAGTATTGCAGCATCATGTAGATTGGCGAGATGCCGCAAATGCGGCGAGTGTCAGATTCTGCCCGTGAACGCTCGAAGAAGCCTACGGCATCGCCATTACAGATGTCTGACATTGATTGGCCGTCTTCGGCTGCCAGCTTAGCGCGCGCCACTGTATCCAACGAGGTACTGTCGCCGAAAGCAGGTCCCATGTGCGCCAGGTCTCCTGCAGCGATTGCCAGCGTCTTGCGTCCTTTTGTGGCTTCATTCAGATGCCGGACCGCCGCGGAAACCCCCGCATCATCCCACGGATTACCCTTTCCTACAATGAAGTGATGGAAGGAGCCGCACAGAATCGGAACAACCGGGCAGGAGCGACCACCCAGGAAGTGATGCAGCCACACCGACGCAAGTTCGATTGAATGTTCGTTGATGTGGTGAATTTCCTCCCTGTACGCGCTGTCCTGTCCCAGAGCGTCGGCAAGTCCGTCCACAATGTCCGTGTCGGTCGGCAACTCGCCGTGCGGCGTGAAGTAGCTTTGTCTAGTGGGAGTCAGCGAGCCAAGCCCTCCCGAATGATCGGTGCCAAATATAATGACCAGTTCTACAGAGTCAAGCGACGGCCTTGCACGCTGCCATAGCTCGGCATAGGTCTTATGCCCGCGGGCGTAGTCTATGTGAGGGCAGACCATACCCACAAGGTCCCCAGTAGATGCGACTTCCTGACCGACGGGGGTCTCGCTGCAATAGTCATCAATCGCATTTTGCAGGCCCTTCGCGTCGCCCGGGTAAACAGGACCGGCGTGCGACGGCGGGCGGTGCCTTGCTTCCCTAAATCGGCGCACGACCTCCGCCGCAGCATCCTGATATGCTCCATTTTCGAGGAGCAACGCGTCGTCCAGCTGTTCGACTACCTGAGCAATCACTTGCTCCGGCAGAGTGTTTCCAGTCCGAAGAAGCAGGCCGGATCGTAGCCCTGAGATGTCGCGCGTTCCGTCGCAAAGGGAAAGTAATGGCGCCAGCGGTTCGGGAATGAGCGCGCCGTCCCTGGCAATACCGAGTTGGTCGTGCAGGTAGATCATTCGCTGACCCTGGTATTCCACAAGTTGGGGCTCCAGCAGCCTCAGCTTGGGATGCGTGGGGGCGCTTCGCCTATTCTGATTCGGCAAGTCCAGTCTCCTCAGTGCCACGCGCTAAAGTTTATCTTCTGTCAGTGGTGGCGCGCTGATTATAGAACAGATATGAGGCTAATGCTATTGCCGACCTGAGTGTTGAGCGCGGGCAGATATTGGCCAAAAGATGCGCTCGCGTGCGTAGAAAGTGAGGAGACGCCCTGTGCTATAATTTCTCAGCTAGGAGCGAGGATGAAGCCCAAACAATCAGCAACGGCTCCAATGTACAGGACGTGATGTGGCGAGAGGGATGAAGTTGGGAGACTCAAAGTAACCTTAGCCGAGGATTGCGATGGCACTTTACGAAGAATTGAAAATATTCAGCGGAAATGCCCACCGCAAGCTGGCGAAAGACATTTGCGCTTATCTGGAAATCCCACTAGGCAAGTGCGAAGTTTTCAAGTTCAGCAATGACAACACTTTCGTCAGGATCCTTGAGAACATCCGCCAGCAGGACGTATTCCTGGTCCAGCCAATTGCGTTCCCGGTAAACGACCACATAATGGAACTGCTGATTATGATTGACGCCGCCAAGCGCGCGTCAGCCGGCAGGATCACCGCAGTCGTCCCTTACTTCGCCTACGCTCGCAGCGACAAGAAGGACCAGCCGCGAGTTCCGATTACAGCGCGCCTTGTTGCCAACCTAATCGAGACGGCGGGCGCGGACCGCGTACTTACGCTTGAACTCCATGCCGGGCAGATTCAGGGATTCTTCAACATTCCGTTGGATGAATTGAGCGCCATTCCCGACCTCGCTCAGCATTTC
Organism: Dehalococcoidia bacterium; assembly: GCA_965203955.1. Taxonomy (GTDB): domain Bacteria; phylum Chloroflexota; class Dehalococcoidia; order Lucifugimonadales; family JADFKI01; genus Bin90. The sequence continues at coordinate 3,170,403 of OZ241923.1, forward strand.
AAGGGCAGGCACGTCGAGAACAATGTCGTCGTCGTGGCGACTGACGCAGGCGACGCCAAGCGAGCGCGAAACATGGCTGTCAGGCTGGACGCGCCCCTCGCCATCGTGGAGAAGGTGCGACTGGGCAACCAGGAGCGCGTGGAATCGACCACGCTCATCGGCGATGTGCGCGACAAGACCGCAATCATCGTGGATGACGAGATTGGCACCGGCGGCACAGTGATTGCTACGGCCGACACGCTGCGTGCACACGGCGCGCGGGATATATTCTGCTACGCCGCCCATCCCGTACTGGCGGGCAGCGCCTCGGAGATACTCGAGGAGAGTACGATCAAGGAACTCGTCGTGACGGACTCCCTACCCGTGCCGCCATCGAAGATGGGAAGCAAGACGAGCGTCGTATCAGTTGCTCCTATGCTTGGAGAGGCGATCAGCCGCATCCACACCGGGTCTTCGGTCGGCGCAATGTTCAACGGCAGCGGCCACTGATTTCTAATCTCATTGCCGCATTTCCCTACTCGATTTCGTCCCCGGATGGCGTCTTGCCACCGGTGCAAACATAGCGCCACAAACTCGATTTGCCATTTAGGTTATAATAGGCGTTAAAGGTTCGCTCAAATTTGCGCGGATGCCATCAGAGGCGAGTCGCGACGCTCTGTTGGCGGCGCAATCTTCAAGATTCGGAGAGCGAATCTTCCGACTACGGAGGCAGATCTCTCATGCTGAAATCTCTCACAAAGCTGCTTGGCGGCTCCAACGAGGGAGCGCTGAAGAAGCTACACCGTATTGTTGAAGACGTCAATGACCTCGAAGGCGAATTCGAGCGTCTGTCAGACGGCGAACTTGCTACTCTGCGCTACAAGTTCAGGCAGCGGCTCGATAATGGCGAAGACCTTGACGACATTTTGCCAGAGGCGTTCGCTGCCGTTCGTGAGGCGTCGAAGCGCGTGCTGGGCATGCGGCACTTCGATGTACAACTGATAGGCGGAATGGTCCTTCACCAGGGGAAGATCGCCGAGATGCGAACCGGCGAAGGCAAGACGCTCGTCGCCACCCTGCCCGCCTACCTGAACTCGCTGGTGGGTGGAGTCCACGTAGTTACCGTGAATGACTACCTTGCCCGCAGAGACGCGCAGTGGATGGGACAGATCTACCACTTTCTCGGCGCGTCGATAGGCGTCCTTCAACACCAGTCCGCATACCTCTTCGATCCGGAGGCGGAAACTCCTGAGCGCGGCATGGACAATCTGCGGCGTGTCGAACGTAAACAGGCGTATGCCGCAGACATTACCTACGGCACCAACAACGAATTCGGCTTCGACTACCTGCGCGACAACATGATCATGGACCTGAGCCAGCGAGTGCAGGATAAGCTTGAGTTCGCCATAGTTGACGAAGTTGACAATATCCTCATTGATGAGGCACGCACGCCACTGATCATCAGTGGTCCCTCTCAGCAGTCCAACGACAGTGAATATCGGCGATTCGCCCGAGTCGCTCGAAGCCTCGATTTCGACGAGGACTACACCATCGATGAAAAGCATCGCACTGCCGCCCTGACGGTGGAAGGCATTGCCAAGCTCGAAAAGATGCTCAACATCGACGACCTGTACCATCACAGGAACAATCACCTCGTGGGTTTTGCCGAGAACGGCCTAAAGGCGCAGGCGGTGTTTGAGCGTGATCGTGACTATGTAGTCCAGGACGGCCAAGTAATAATCGTGGACGAGTTTACCGGGCGCCTCATGCACGGTCGCCGCTACTCAGAGGGGCTTCACCAGGCAATAGAAGCAAAAGAAAACGTTAAAGTTCAGCAGGAGTCCGTGACTTACGCCACGATAACTCTGCAAAACTACTTCAAGCTGTACAAGAAGCTGTCCGGTATGACCGGCACGGCCTCTACCGAAGGTGAGGAGTTCTGGAAGATCTACCAACTTGACGTGCTCGAGATTCCGACGAACATGCCGATGATCCGGCAGGACGATCAGGACCTCATATATCCAAACCAAGACTCAAAATATCGGGCAGTCGTGGGCGAAATAAGGGAACGAAGCCGGCGCGGTCAGCCTGTTCTTGTAGGCACGACGGATATTGACAAGTCCGAATTGCTAAGCGGACTTCTGCGCAAGGCTGGCGTCAAGCACGAAGTTCTCAATGCGAAACAGCACGAACGAGAGGCCCTCATCGTCGCGCAAGCGGGACGTCCCGGCGCGGTTACGGTAGCCACCAATATGGCAGGGCGCGGCACCGACATTATCCTGGGTGGAAATCCGGATACCCTCGACCTCACAGAAGATGAATGGCAATCGGACCACGACAAGATTCTGTCACTTGGCGGGCTGTTCATTCTTGGAACGGAGCGGCACGAAGCGCGGCGGATTGACAATCAGCTTCGAGGACGCGCGGGCAGGCAGGGCGACCCGGGGCAGACTCGCTTCTATGTGGCGCTCGACGATGATCTGATGAGGCGCTTCGGCGGCGACACGATCAAGCGCTTCATGAACTGGGCGATGGAGGAAGACGGACACATAGAAAGCAAGGCGGTGAGCAAGTCGATCGAATCCGCACAGGTCAAAACCGAAGCCTTTCACTTCGACATTCGCAAGCATCTCGTCGAATACGACGACGTAGCAAATGCCCACCGCGACGTAATTTACAACGAACGGGAGAAAGTGCTTGCGGGCGCCGATCTCAAAGCCAACGTGTTCGGGATGATTGAGGCGAATATAACTGACGCCCTGGAACAGTATCTGAAGGGCACTCACCCGGATACCTGGGACGACTCGACACTTATGTTGGTCACCCAGGAACTGCGGGCGATCATTGACCTGCCTCCTGAATTCGTTGACCCCGAGAGTCTTCGGGATTACGACTACGAGGACATTGAGGACATCCTGGTTACCCACGCCAGAACCCTATATAACGCCGTCGAGGAAGAATACGGTGCAGATAACCTCCGTAGCCTCGAACGCTTCATCATGCAGAAGGTCATAGATGACAACTGGGTTGAGCACCTGACCTCGATGGAACGCCTACGTCAGAGCATTGGCCTTGAAGCATTCGGGCAGCGCGACCCGCTTGTGATGTACAGGCACGAGGGTCATAGGAAGTTCCAGGAGTTGCAGGAACAGATCAGGCGCGGCGACTTCTACGATCCACAGGTGGGGGCAAAGAACAATTTCACGCTGCACAGCATTAGAAGCCTCGCACAGATTGGCGCTCAGGCTCATTCACAGGCAATGAGAAGCACAAGTCAGAACCGAGGTAGTGGTCGCAGAGGCGTCGCTCCCAGCGTAATGACAAAGGTGGTTTCAGACGAGCGAGAGGCTGTGCCTGCTGGCGGTATTCGCAAAGTCGGCCGAAACTCTCGCTGTCCATGCGGCAGCGGCAAAAAGTACAAGCGCTGTCACGGTGCATAATCTGGACCAACAGATCGAAGTTTAGACATCGGTCACGTCATGAATAACGCGCAGATAGCTGAAACATTCGAGAGCATCGCAGGCCTGCTTGAGATGAAGGGCGAGAAGGTCTTCACTATTCGCGCCTATCAGCGAGCCGCGCGTACCATAGAGCGCCTTCCGATGGAACTCTCCGATATGCTGAGCGAAGAACAAGACCTGCGCGAGATTCCCGGCATTGGCAAAGCCATTTCAGAGAAAATTGCCGAGATGGTTGAAACCGACTCGCTCGGATATTACGATCGGTTGAAATCGGAGTTTCCTGACGGCATCCTGGATGTGATGCAGATTCCGGGACTCGGACCAAAGACTGTTCGCCGTCTCTGGCAGGAACTAGGCGTAACCGATGTACCAGGACTCCAGTCGGCAATCGATGACGGCAGCCTTGCTTCGCTCCCCCGGCTCGGCAAGAAGACAGCAGAGAATATCGCCCGTCAGATCCAGTTCCAGCGTAGTCAAAGCAAGCGCATGCCCATCGCCCGGGCATGGCCGATTTGCGAAAGGCTTATTGGCTCCCTAAAGGAGCTGTGTCCGGGAATCGGACGACTTGTGCCCGGAGGAAGCCTGCGCCGGTACGAGGAGACCATAGGCGACATTGACCTGGTCTGCACGGCTGACGATCCTGCGCAGGTGCTCGCGACTTTCGCATCCATGCCGAATGTTGCCGATGTGCTCGGGCATGGGGACACGAAGGCTTCCGTCTATCTGAGCGACGGCATACAGGTTGATCTTCGCGTGGTCCACGAGCGTCATTTCGGCGCGTTGCTACAATACTTTTCCGGCAATTTGCAGCACAACATCCTGCTGCGCGATAGGGCAAACTCGCTTAATCTCTCCCTTAACGAGTACGGCATTACAGACAGGGAAACAGCCGAATTAGAGGAATTCGTCGACGAAGAAACCTTGTACAGCCGGCTGGGACTGCAATACATACCACCGGAACTGCGCCAGGGGATCGGTGAGGTCAGGGCGGCTCTGGAAGGCAGAATACCGCGGCTGGTGGAAGTACGTGATATTCGTGGTGACCTGCATGACCATAGCGACTGGAGCGACGGGCGCGACCCTATGGAAGCAATGGTACTAGCCGCGAGGGAGCGCGGCCTGGAATACCTAGCAATGACTGACCATTCGGTTGGGAGGGGTATTGCGAACGGACTGTCAGTTGAAAGGCTTGGAAGGCACAAAGAGACGGTTCGTCGACTGGAGAATGATTTTGGAGGCATCCGTCTGTTGTGTGGCACCGAAATGGATATCCGCGCTGATGGGACGCTGGATTATGGCGATGACGTGCTTGACGGGCTGGACTGGGTGATAGGATCTATTCACTCGGGTATGGGACAGGCTTCGTCCACAATGACAGAGCGCGTTATCAGGGCGATGAGGAGCGAACATGTGGATGTCATCGGCCACCTTAGCACACGCCTTGTTGGTGAGCGCCAACCGATTGAAGCCGACTATGAAGCAATTTTCAGGGCAGCGGCGGAGACCGGCACGGCGCTGGAGATCAATGCGTCTCCGGAGAGGCTTGACCTGAGGGATAGTCACGCTGCCCGCGCCCGCGAGCTAGGTGTGCCGCTGGTTATCAGCACCGACGCGCACACTACGGAGGCACTGAACAATACTCATTTTGGTGTGGGCCTGGCACGACGGGCGTGGTGCGAGCCTGTACACATCCTCAATACACTACCTCTCGATAAGTTCCTCGAATACCTCGCGACCCCCAAGAGCGAGAGGACGGAAGCGTTTGCAAGACTTGCACGAGATTGACGTAATTGAAGCCGTCTCTCCTACGGCTCCGACGGAGGGAGAAGACGCCGAAGCATTAGCGCACCTGCTGGATGCGCTGGAGCGCGGCGTGGACTGGCCCACGGCATTGCTGGAGTCGATGTCAATCTGGCGCACCGCGGCCGAGACAATTGGGGACCGACGTAACAATTACTTTATATCCGGCGAGGCATTTGACTGGCTATTGATGGCCGAACGATTATGTGACGCCGCGGGTGACCTGATTCCAGACGACGAGAAAGAAAGCCTCATCTTTGACGGTCGCTTTCCAGAGAGCTTTGATTCCGAGAAATTCAAGGAGTTGCTCGGGATCCAGAAGCATAGCGGATACCTGAACTACTTCTACGGTGTTGTCGTTGAAGAAGCGTTGCAACTAGCAGTTGAAGGTGAGGTACACAAGCGAGCAGTCAGCAACGGCAACCAGTACCAAGACGACTTCACTGAGGAGGCGTTCTTCAGGATATACCGCCGGACCCGGACCGAACTTCTGCGGGAATTCTGCGCCGACTTGGGTTACATAAACGAGGGAGTCATATCCCTCAGCCAGTGCAAAGAGTTCCTGTACTGGCTATTCAAATACCGCATGCGAATTTCTGATAAAGCGAAGGTTGCAAGCGACACCCGTAAAGGTATCGCACAACTAAAGGTCATCGCAGCCAGCCGGCCAGACTCTGAGAGCACGGGCTACGCGCCTAACCAGCCTTAGCGCTCCGCTCCTCCAATCACTTTCTCTCCATCACCTTCTTACGTCCGCCTCCTCAGGGGGCTTGATTCCGCGAAACATCTGCAGCAAGAGCGCGTTATACACCAGCTTTGTCGCTGCCCCTACCAGGAATGGCGCTCCCAGGTAGGCCATCTGGGCTATGATTCCCGCCAGCGTTGGGCTTATCGTCTGTGCCAGATTGCGTCCCAGATTGTTCAGACTCGCCATTGCCGTCCTAGATTCCGCCGGGATTATCGCCATCGTATAGGACTGGCGCGTCGGCACGTCCATATCGTTACAGATCTCGTGTAGCAAGAAGAACACGACCGCCAGCCAGACATTGAACGATAACGCCATTCCTATGAACATCAGGTTGGCGGCAATCTGGGTGAATGCCATGGTGTTTACGAGTCCTATACGGCTTGCTACCGGTGCGGCCAGCGCCACCGACACCACGTTCAGCAGCTGCGCCGCAAAGAAAATCCCTGAGATTCCCAAAAGGTCAACACCGAATCGGTTCACGAACCAGAATGAAACGAAGCTGCGAACCGCGAATCCTCCACCCAGCGCATCCAATGAAGACAGACCGGTCATCTTCCAGATAACGCGTCGGGCCTCCGACGCTTCGACTCTCGCCATTCCGTCAGCCCGTGAAATACCTCCAGCACGCGCTTCGATCTGAGGCGACAGTCGAAGGTAGAGCAGTATGCCAGCAGCCGCAATCGCAGCGTACACGACGAACATCAGCTTGTACGAGTCCAGTTCACCAATGTCCGCCCATCGCTGTATCAGCACCGGCAATGCAATGAGCAATGCGCCAAGCGACCGCGTGAAGATCGTGACTAGGTTGTACCAGCTGAACGCAAGGGTGCGCTGATTGGGAGAAGTAACTTCAGCGAGCACAGCTGTGTCCAGCGATATGAAGGCCGTGCGGTCGCCCCCACCCGATGTGGTAACGGCAAAGACGCCCACAAGCATCAGGACGATAAAATCACTTGAAATCGAAAAGGCAACTCCACCGGCGACCATGAGGACGGACATTACAACGAACATCCGCTTTCGCCCGATGGTGTCGCCCTTCCAGCTAGCCAGTGTGTTGGACAGCGCACTTCCCGCCATTATCGCGCTGAATACCAGACCAGCCTGTACTACGCTGAAATCGAGCAGAGTGAGGTACACGCCCAGAAATACGCTGATGAATCCGTAATCCAGCGTCCTGAGAGCAGCAGCGGCAATGATGATATTGCCGTCACGTCCTACAGTTGGGAGAAGCCGCGCAAGCATGGATGGCGTCTCAGCCCATCCTGTCCATAGATGTTAGCCCCCTATCCGGGACAGAACATCTTCCGCCCTGCTCTTGCGCTCCTCAATGCTCTGCAGTCGTTCTCGCTCGCGCTCTACAACCTCGGCTGGCGCCCTCGAAAGGAACCGCTCATCACTGAGCCTCACAGTGAGCCGTTCCCTGTTGCGGTCGATGTCGGCTATTTCCCCGCGAAGTCGCTCTCGCTCATTGTCCAGGTCCACCAATCCGCCGAGAGGAATCGTGACCACGCCTTTCGACAGTACCAGTGACACGCTTTCATTAGTTGCAGCGCCGTTGGTTCCGCCGCCGAATCTGAGCGGTTCCACACGCGCGAGCATCCTGATAGCGTCCGCTTCCGCTTCGGCTACAGCACCGTCCTGCGGTAAATCCAGGACAGCCTCAATGCGCTGATGCTGCTGGATGCGGAACTCCGCGCGCAGATTGCGTATGGAGCGCACGGCTTCCATCACGAGTGAAATTTCTGCTTCCGCATCGTCGTCATAGAAATCGGTATCCGCAACCGGATACTCAGCAATTATCAGTGCATTCGGCGCGTTGGGATCAGCCGGCACGCGCTCCCGGAGTGTTTGCCATATCTCCTCGGTAACAAATGGCATGAACGGATGTAAGAGCCTGAGCACCCGTTCCAGTACAAACGCAAGGTATGGCAGAGGTGAATTCTCTTCTTCATCAGAACGTAGCCGAATCTTCGCCATCTCTATGTACCAGTCAGCATATTCATGCCAGAAGAAGTCGTGAATAGTGCGCTGCGCCTCGCCGAACTGGTAGTCCTCCATGTGTCGCTCGACCTGCGCCGTCACACGGTTCAGCCTGCTCATAATCCAACGGTCTTGCCTGTTGGTTGGCAGCGCCGGGCAGTGCCACTCATCAAGCTCGTCGCCTGCGTCTTCCAGGTTTCCCATCACGAACCGGGCGGCGTTCCAGAGCTTGTTGGCGAAGTTACGACTCGACTCTAGCTTCTGCTCGTTCAGGCGCTGATCGTTGCCCGGCGAATTCCCTATCGTCAGGGCGAACCGCAGCGCGTCCGCCCCATACATATCGATTAGCTGTAGCGGGTCGAGTACATTTCCTCGCGTCTTGCTCATCTTGACACCCTCAGGGTCGAGGACAAGACCGTGCAGATAGACCGTGTGGAACGGTGGTGCGCCGGCATTCTCAATGCCCATCATCATCATGCGAGCAACCCAGAAAAACAGGATGTCGTATCCCGTCTCCATCACGCTGGTCGGATAGAAGTATTCGAAATCCTCGGTATCGTCAGGCCAGCCAAGTGTCGAATGCGTCCACAGACCTGAGCTGAACCATGTGTCCAGCACATCGTCGTCCTGCAATAGATCGCTGGAACCGCACACGCCACATTCCGAAGGATCTTCCAACTCTACGATAACTTCACCACAGTCCGCACAGTACCATACCGGAATCCTGTGCCCCCACCATAACTGACGGCTGATACACCAATCTCTGATGTTGTCCATCCAGTTGAAATATACCTTCGAAAAGCGGTCCGGAATTATCCGAGTCTCGCCATTTGCCACTGCTTCTCGCGCGGGCTTGGCAAGTGGCTCCATCTTCACATACCACTGGTTCGTGACAATCGGCTCCACAATGTTGTCGCACCTGTCACAGTGCCCCACAGAGTGGTGGTAGGGTTCCACCTTCTCCAGCAGACTCTCTTCGTCCAGTTGTACGACGATGTTCTTGCGCGCCTCTTCCATGCTCTGGCCTTCATAGGGTCCGGAATTCTCATTCAGTGTTCCGTCGAGGTTCATCACGCTTACGGTTTCCAGTGCGTTCCGCTGCCCGATTTCGAAGTCGGTGGGGTCATGCCCCGGAGTTACTTTGAGCGCACCAGTTCCGAAGCCTAGCTCAACAGCCTCGTCGCCGATGACAGGTATCATCCGTCCAAGCACAGGAAGGACGGCACTCTTTCCTATGTGCTCCGTGTACCTTTCATCTTCGGGGTTCACTGCCACCGCGGTGTCGCCCAACAAGGTCTCGGGCCTCGTCGTCGCCACTACAAGCGCACCACTACCGTCCTCCAGCGCATATCGGATGTGGTAAAGGTTCCCGCTCTCTTCCCCGTACTTGACCTCAAGATCTGAAAGGGCTGTATGGCAGCGCGGGCACCAGTTCGTAATCCGCTCGCCTCTGTAGATCAGACCTTTTCGGTAAAGATTGACAAAAGTGGTGCGTACCGCTGTGCTTGGGCCTTCGTCAAGTGTGAAGGCCGTGCGGCTCCAATCGCACGAGGCTCCGATTCGCTTCGTTTGCTCGTATATCCTGCTGCCGTAGCGGTCCACCCATTTCCAGACGGTTTCATTGAATCCGTCACGCCCGAGATCGTGTCTTGTGACACCCTCTCCGGCGAGCATCCTCTCCACGACCACTTGGGTAGCGATTCCCGCGTGATCCGATCCCGGCAAGTACAACGAGGGATCGCCCTTCATTCGGTGCCAGCGCACCATCAAGTCCTCTAGCGCAATCGTCAAGGCGTGCCCCATGTGCAGCTCGCCCGTAACATTGGGTGGCGGCATGATGACCGTGAACGGCTCGCGGTCGGGGTCGATTTCCGGAGTGAAGTATCCAGCGTCAGACCAGAAATCGTAAATACGCCTCTCGACCTTCTGTGGCTCGTATGCTCGTGGTATTTCGCTCAGGCTTGTCCTTTGTGACATAGGTTCAGATCCTCTTTATGGGACGCGAAAGTCCCCTACCGCATTCGTTACCTGACTCCGCTCAGCCGCTGTAGATATACTGTCCCCCTACCCGATCACAATTGAGTCTGCGGTTAAGGTGCAGTCCCTCAAGAATGAATTCCACAGCCGACGCGATTGCCGCCGCCTCTTCCGACTGCTCAATTTCCCTGATGAGTTCAGCGGCGTCTCCCATATCAGTGTACCCGGTAAGATACTCGGAGGAAGGCTTATCGTTCCCTGTTTCTATCGTCAGACCCTCCTCGAAGCGTTCCGTCAGGTCTGCGAACTGCCTCGCCTGATAGTACTGTCCAAAGACATTCAGCACTGCCTTCTTGACGAGATCATCAATTACCCGGTACTCTCGCCCCTCTTCCACGCTCTCCATCTCGATTTTGCCTGTCGTGGACGCCATGATCGAGGGCAGATCGCTCACTCGCGGCGAGGCGGGCTCATTGTGGCGCAAGCTGCGCTTGAAGGCCGCACTCAACATCGTCTCGTAGTTGGCAATGGAAACACGGAGGCTCACGCCAGAACGCTGGTTGATGTCCGGGCTGCGCCGCGCAAGCGATGTGATTTCAGCGATGACTTCCTTCATGTACCCAGGCACACGCACTCTATTCTGAGTGTCCTCGAAGTTTGAGTATTCCTGCTCTACAATGCCGATCTCGTCGTCCAGTGAACGGGGGTAGTGGGTGCGAATCTGGGCGCCATACCTGTCTTTGAGCGGCGTGATGATACGCCCCCTGTTCGTGTAGTCTTCAGGGTTCGCAGTGGACACTAGGAACACGTCCAGGGGCAGCATTATTCGATAGCCCTTGATCTGGATATCCCGCTCCTGCATCAGGTTGAACAGGCTCACCTGAATGCGCTCTGACAGGTCTGGCAGCTCGTTGATGCAGAATATTCCGCGATTTGTGCGCGGTATCAGTCCATAGTGTATCGTCAGCTCGTCAGACAGGTAGCGTCCCTCGGCGACTTTAATGGGGTCCACCTCGCCAATCAGGTCGGCAACTGTAATGTCGGGTGTTGCCAGTTTTTCGCTGTACCGCTCCTCCCTGCCCAACCATGCAACCTTGACGTCGTCGCCCTCCCCGTCAAGCGTCATCTTGCACTCGGAACATATCGGCTGCATAGGATCGCAGTTGAGTTCACACCTTTCCATCACTGGTATTTTCTCGTCCAGAAGCGACACCATGTGCCGAATCAGGCGAGATTTCGCCTGCCCGCGCTCTCCGAGAAGAATGATGTCCTGTCCCGCTAGAATCGCGTTCTCCAGTTGCGGTATCACCGAGTCGTCGAAGCCGATGATGCCCGGAAACAGTTCTTCGCCCTCTTGAATCTTGTCAATGAGGTTGTTTCGGATCTCCTCGCGTATGGTCAGGGGCTTGTAACCGCTCTTTCGAAGTTCGCCAAGTGTACTAGCCTTGTCGGCCATTTTCGCTCTCCCACACCCTTGCATCTCAGGTTGCGCTGCAAACTTTCAGCTTGCAGCAAATCCCTCATTGTTCAGTGTACAATGCACAGGGCAATGATAGCAGACATGTATCAGAACTGACACATTAGCAGATTCATAGAGACGCACGGATAGACATCATGGAGAATTACATTTGCAGAACCTGTGGCGTTGAATTCACCGAAAGCGAGTCGCCTCCGCCAAACTGCCCCATCTGCGACGATCCCCGACAGTATGTCGGCTGGGACGGTCAGCAATGGACAACGAAGGCAGAGTTGAAGGAACAGGGCTACGTCAACGAGATTCGCGAGCTTGAACCCGGCCTCACGGGCGTCGGCATCGCGCCGTCATTCTCGATTGGACAGCGCGCCCTTCTTCTTCAGACGCCCGGCGGAAATGTGCTCTACGACTGCATCAGCCTGCTGGACGACAACGCGATCAATGCAATTGAGGCTCTAGGCGGCATTCAGGCAATCTGCTTCTCGCACCCACATTTCTACGACAGCATGGTTAGTTGGAGCCTGGCATTCAACGACGCCACTATCGTCATACCGGAAGCTGACCGCGAACACGTGATGCGCCCGCACTCTAACATCGAGTATTGGGACGGCAAACCTCTGGAATTGATGCCCGGGGCAACCCTGATCCAGTGCGGTGGACACTTCGAGGGCAGCGCAGTCCTCCACTGGTCAGGGGGCGCGGACGGCAAGGGCGCTCTTTTTGTCGGCGACACCATCACCGTGGTGCCTGACCGCCGCTTCGTCAGTTTCATGACCAGCTACCCCAACCTCATTCCCCTGTCAGCGCCCGAAGTTGAGCGAATTGTCGGTGCGGTGGAGCCTTTCGACTTCGACCGTATATACGGCGGCTGGTGGGGCCGCAACGTGATGCAGGGCGCGAAGGAAGCCGTCCGTAGATCTGCAGCACGCTACATCGAGCACATCACTTCAGAGTAAAGTCTGGAACTGCCAGTTTCGCTTCGAGAGTCAGGCATTGAGCAGGACTACTCGTTTCGCCTGTGAATCTCCAGCCCTGCATACGACAGGATGCTCCCCTCAATTGCTACCTCCGGCTTCTTGATAGTAACGCTCACCGCGCTAACATCAAGGTCGGCAAGTATCCGTCCGGCAATCTCCTCAGCGACACTTTCAATCAAGTCCTTGCTCTCGCCTTCAATGACGTCCTTTACAATCTCGAATGCAGGCACATAATCCGTCGCATCCGCAAGATTATCGGACTTACCCGCCGCGCGAGCGTCGCATTCAAGCGTCACATCCACGACGAAACGCTGGCCCAGTGCTTTCTCATGCGGACTTACACCGTGATGCCCATAGAACGCAAGCCCCTTCAGAAATATCTTGTCAGTGTGGCTGCCTGTCGAATTCTTCATCTGTCCATCCTGCTTGTCTGACTCGCTTTTGTGTTCGCTTAGGCTGTCCGTACCCATCGATTCAGCCAATTCCAGCAGTGCCTGGGCCCTCTTTACCACCGGCACATCCACCACCTTGCCATCTAAAGAAGTGGAGCCTCGTCCTCTTCGTTCTGCCTCTTCGAATGCATCAACTACTCTCTGCGCGTGTTCGATTTCAGCGTCCGACGGGGAGAAAGTCTCGTTGATGATGTCAATTTGCGCCGGGTGTATTGCGAACTTCCCTTTGAAACCGTACTGCTTGGCAGTCAGCGCGTTCTCTCGCAGCCCATCGGGATCCCGGAAGCTGAAGTACGGTGTGTCCAGCGCCAGCACATCCGCCGCTCGGGCTGACACCGCGATACTGTTGCGCACGAAGTAGGTCTCAGACTCCGATTCAGTCCGCTCGATGCCCATGTCATTCGTGAAGTCTTCAGCTCCGAAGGCCACGCCAACGATGCGCGGTGATGCGGCACAAATCTCGTAGAGCTTCACGATCGCCATCGCCGTCTCTATCCAGGGAATCAGCCGTACACTCCCCACCTCGATGCCCGCCTTTCGCTCTAGCGACTCCAGCTTTTCACTAATCGCCGTGATGTCCTCCGGCGTGTAAATCTTCCCAACAGAAACGCCAAAAATATGCTCTCCAACTACCGCGGCAAGATCATCATCAAGCAGCCCCGTGTCGAGTGAGTTCACGCGCGGTATCACAGGCGTGCCGTTCGCTGCAAGCCTCTCCAGAAAGGATGCGGTGACATTCCGCGCATTCGCCTTTTCGTCTGCTGGAACCGAGTCCTCCATATCCGGTATGAAGGCATCGGGCTTCAGCCCGGATGCCCTTTCCAACATCCTTGGCTGGTTGCCCGGCACGAACAGCAGGCTTCGCAATATAGTCATCCAATTCCTCCCGTACCGATGTGTCCGTTATCCGTCTTGCTGATATACTGGCAGCCAGTCAGATAACTTTTCGTCTCAGACCATGTTAGCCCCGGTCACGGAGAACGCAAGCATGCATGAAGTCCCCCGTCTCGAAGTCATTGGAGTCACCAGCATCCCTGAGATAGTCGGCGGTGAGCAACTCGGCGGAATGATTTCGGATTCCGCTCGGGCACAAGGCACGCCATTGCAGGACGGGGACGTTCTCGTGGTAACGCAGAAGATTGTGTCCAAGGCGGAGCACAGGCTTGTAGATCTGAATTCCATCAAACCATCTCCGCTCGCAGTAAACTTCGCGGAGGAGACTCAAAAGGATGCACGTCTTGTAGAATTAGTGCTCAGAGAGAGCAGGGCCGTGGTTCGCATGGACTCCGAGCGCGGCATCATCATCAGTGAAACTCGCCATGGCTTCGTATGCGCAAACGCCGGAATCGATAACTCCAATGTTCCAGGAGACGAGGTAGTGTGCCTGCTGCCAGAGGACTCCGACCGCTCGGCGCGCGCAATCCGAGAAGAAATCAGGCGCACGGATGGCATTGAGGTAGCAATTGTCATCTCCGACACTTTTGGACGCGCCTGGCGCGACGGCCACGCCAACATCGCCATCGGTGTTGCCGGCATGAATCCGGTCAAGGACTACCGCGGCACACTCGACGTCAACGGCGTGGTGCTCAAAGTGACCACGATAGCCGCCGCGGACGAGCTTGCCGCCGCCGCCGAACTCGTGACTGCGAAGGCGATCCAAGTCCCTGTCGCACTCATCCGCGGCTATGAATATGAACGAATGGAGAACGCTTCAATTGCCCCACTCATTAGGGAGCGCTCCAAGGACATGTTCCGGTAGGTACTTTTCGCTGGTTGGCAACAGAATTCTCAGGTGAAGCATGCTCTAAACCGGCCACTCCTCCATCCGCCACGCGGCGTCCCAGAACATGTACTCGTAGCGACTGCCAGTCACGAATGCCTCGCGCATGCGCTCCAGTTCGTCCTCTCCACAGCCATCAGCAATCCGGTCGAGGAATCCTCGTACCCATGCAGCAAGATCCGCGAACTCTTGTGAGTTGTACATCTCGATCCACCGAGTATAGAGCGGCGCGTCCCGTGGTACGCCCCTGTCGTAAAGCATCTGCCCAATTTCGCTGTAGCCCCACATGCACGGCAGGATTGCACTCGAAATCTCTCCCACACTGCCTCTGTACCCGATTTGCAGCAGAAAGCGTGTATATGCCTGCGTAGTGGGCGAAGGTTCGGTCGCGAGTAGTTCTGCTTCGCTTATGCCGAAGTCCTCGCAGAAGCTGACGTGTAATGCCATCTCCGTGTTCAGCGTCTCGTCAAGCAGCCTGGCGAACCAGCCCATGTCCTCAATGTCGGGCGTCTTGACGGCTGCCAACGCGATCACCCGGCAGAAGTCAATCAGGTAGATGTAATCCTGCCGCATGTAGTATCGGAACTTGTCCAGTTCCAGCGTTCCGTCGCCGATGCCTTTCACCAACGGGTGGTTGTGCTCTTTGTCCCACATTTCGGCACACTCTCGCCGCATTTCATCCGAAAAACTCATTTCGCAATTTCCCTTCTTAACGTTGTCAGCCGTCGATTCTCTCAACAGTCACGCGCGCGCCGGACCTCACCTGCTTTAGCGCTGTCGCATCGCCCTCGATTGCCCCCAGTGCATTCACCGCACTCGCCGCCCGTATCTCGTCACCTCTGCTCGCAGGCGTCCGCCCGAAGAACAGACACAGCGCCTGTCCCGGCGGCCAGTAGGCAATCGCTCCCATCTCAACTACATCGCTCGCATCGTCTTCTTCGTCCGCCTGCACGTCAATCCGAAAGTATATCTCGTCGCCCCACGTGCTCGCAGAACCTTCCAGCGGCAAGTGCATCCCACAGCATAGGTCCGCCGTTCGGCTGTCATTCAGTGCAGCATTCACCGACACATCACCCACCGTTACCATAATAATTCGGCTTCCCATGTTCATCAGCCCCTTCACAATTCATAACAGTCCGTCATATACTCACCGCGAAATTATAAACTAAACGGATGCACCCTATTCATCCTATACATTCAGTTTTCTGGATTCGTCGCTTATGCCCGCATCAGGCTACATTCTCGCAATCGACCAAGGAACCACTGGGACGACCGCGCTCCTGGTTGACGGTTCGGGGCGCGTCGTCTGGCAGTCGTATCGTGAAATCACTCAGATTTATCCTCAGCCCGGCTGGGTTGAGCACGACCCGGGCGACATCTTTGACTCAGTTATCGAAACTATAGACGACTTGCTGGAAGCCACAGAAGTCGGTCCTCGCCAGATCAACTCGATCGGCATAACGAACCAGCGTGAAACGACGGTCATCTGGGAGCGTGCAACTGGCAAGCCAGTCTTTAACGCCATTGTCTGGCAGTGCCGCAGGACCGCTTCCCTCTGTGACAAACTCAAGGCTCGCGGTCTCGAAGCGGATGTATCGGAAAAGACTGGCTTGCCCATAGATGCCTACTTCCCTGCTACCAAGATACGCTGGATTCTCGACCGCATCCCCGACGGGCAGCGGCGCGCCGAAAGGGGTGAACTCGCATTCGGCACGGTCGATACATGGCTGCTCTGGCGGCTGACCAACGGCACAGTCCACGCGACTGATGTGACAAACGCATCTCGATCAATGCTCTTCAACATTGATAGCCTTGATTGGGACGACGGTCTCCTAGATGAACTGAACATCCCCTCCACGATATTGCCCTCAGTTCTGCCTTCCAGCGGTGTCTTTGGCTACACGGGCGGCAACTTCTTCACCGGACAGGCAATACCTATCGCCGGAGTCGCCGGTGACCAGCACGCCGCGCTTTTCGGGCAGGCATGTTTCGAGCCGGGTATGACAAAGAACACATACGGCACGGGCTCATTCATCCTCATCAACACCGGTGCCGAGCGCGTTCATTCAGAGCATGGCCTGCTTTCCATCATCGCCTGGGACCTCGGTGACGGAGTGACTTACGGGTTGGAAGGCAGCATCTTTTCCACAGGAGCGACCGTCCAGTGGCTCCGCGACGGACTGCAATTTATTGACGAATCCGCCGATGTCGAGGCACTTGCGGCGTCCGTCGAGGACAACGGGGGCGTATTTCTCGTGCCAGCATTCACAGGACTAGGAGCACCTCACTGGGACATGTACGCTCGCGGTACTATCGTCGGCATCACGAGGGGCACCACTCGTGCCCACATTGCTCGCGCTGCTTTAGAGTCAACCGCATACCAGACGCGTGATGCACTGGATGCCATAAAGAGCGACACAGGCCTAGACATTCCGTCGCTTCGCGTTGACGGTGGCGGCACCGCCAACAACCTGTTGATGCAGTTCCAGTCAGACATACTTGGTATCGATATCGAGCGCCATGCCATCGCCGAAACAACCGCTCTTGGCGCTGCATATATGGCCGGACTCGCCACCGGATTCTGGCAGAACACCGACGAAATCGCCGTAAACTGGGAGAGTGACCGACCCTTTGTTCCAGCAATGGAAGAATCCCAGCGAGAGCGACTGTACTCCGACTGGCAGAGAGCCGTGCAACGTTCCAGGAACTGGCAACAACCGTAATTTTTTTGGTTCTTATTCGTTCCGTAAGTCCCGTCTAAGTAGAAGGAGAAGAAAATGCCCACCATCCAGGCCGACCGACTCCAGAATATCGCCGCCGAACTCCTGAAGGGCGCGGGCGCAAGTGAAGAGGAGGCTGCCATTGTCTCTCGGCACTCCATAGGCGCGAACCTCGCCGGCCACGACTCGCATGGCATCATCCAGATTCCCACTTACATAGACAGGGTGAAGCGAGGGCATATCGTGCCCGGCGCCCCGTTCGACATTATCCGTCAGTCGTCCACGACAACTGTCATCGACGGCAACTGGGGCTTCGGCTATGTGGTCTCGGAGCGCGCGATGGAGATGACGATTGAAAAGGCAAAGGAGCACGGCGTGGCTGCGGCCACAGTTTTTCGACAAAGCCACGTCGGAAGAGTAGCCGACTATCCATTGATGGCAGCGGGCGAAGACATGATTGGCGTCATGACCGCAGACTCCGGCAGGTCTTCGAAGGGCGTGGTTCCTTTTGGTGGACGCGAGCCTCGACTCGGCACAAATCCAATCTG
Source organism: Dehalococcoidia bacterium (assembly GCA_965203955.1). Classification (GTDB taxonomy): domain Bacteria; phylum Chloroflexota; class Dehalococcoidia; order Lucifugimonadales; family JADFKI01; genus Bin90. The sequence continues at coordinate 3,188,299 of OZ241923.1, forward strand.
TATCGCGATGCCAAGCAATCTCGATGGCCCAATGTTCATCGACATGGCGACTAGCGCAGTGGCGGCAGGCAAGCTCGGCGTCGCGGTCGCGCGAGGCACGTCCGTCCCTGAAGGCTGGATTATCGACAAAGACGGCAACCCGTCCACAGATCCCAGCGATCTACGAAATGGCGGAGCCGTCCTGCCGCTCGGCGGCCCGGAAGGTCACAAAGGCTATGGCCTTTCAGTAATGGTCGAGATTCTCTCTGGCATTCTGACGGGGCTTGGCTTTGGCCACGACCCCTCCGGTCGCCACAACGACGGCTGCTTCCTGGCAGCCTTCAACGTGGACGCCTTCCGCCCGGTTGACGAATTCAAGCAGGAAGTGACCGAATTTGCCCAATACCTCAAGAGCACTCCGACGGCGGCGGGCTTCACCGAAGTCTTCTATCCCGGCGAACTTGAGCACTTGAGAGAGCAGACTCTGCTCCGCGAAGGCATTTCGGTCGAAGACGCGACATGGGACGCCCTGAAATCCCTCGCCGACGAATACGGGCTGACTGAAGCCTTAAATATGTCATAGCGGATAACGGGCAGGGAGGCACGGCGGTAGAGCCGTGCTACCAACCCCCTATCTCCCGCCTCGCCTCTCTGCCCTTAAGGCAATATCCACAATGACCGTCAGCACAGTCCGCTTCCCGGCTTCACTCATCCGAGGAGAATAACCTCATCTGGAAGAGCTGGTAGCAACGATCATCACGTCTTCACCTTGTGCTCAATCGTCGTCGGTTCTGATGAGGAATCAGAGCACCAGAAATCTAATTGACCACATCGGCCTAGTCATACGTGCTTCCGTATAGGGCATTGAACAGCAATTTGTAGGTGCCCCGAGCCTGCGCCCTGAAGTGCGGCCTGAAGCCGAAGAGGACGACCTCACCCTTGCCTACGGGGACGGTAGCCAGCGCAGTTCTGTTATAGAGATGCTCGGGCCCCACCAGCATTCCGCTGAAAAGCGGATTCCGCAGGGGGTATTTCGCGACCACCCTGCCGCGCCGAATGTCAAAGGCAGGGCTGTTGTAGAACATGACCGCCGCCAGTCTTGGCATTCCGTATGACAGCGGGTGTCCAGTGTCCAGGAGCACAGCGAGGAGGCTGCCAGGGCAGTGGAAATCGCGGCGCTGTAAGTCTGCCAGTACATTCCGTACTGGCAAATCGAGGTGCCTCATAGCATATCTCGCTGAGCCGTCCCAAGTAATGAGCGTTCCACCTTGTTCGACAAATTCCCGCAGGTTTTCCGCGCCTCGCTCTCCAAGCCCACCAGAGTAATTCGGATGATAGTATGATTCTCGATGCCCTCTGTGCATCTGGTGCACCGGCTGGTGCGGAAGAACTATAGAGTCAAATCTCTCAGCAAGTTCACCTTCACGAATGTCGCAATCCACCAGCGACTCATATCGGAACCCATATTCATCGAGAACAAACCTGGTCCAACCCTCTTCGACATTCGCAATGTGGCTTCGGTAAACGCCGATCCGAGGCATCCTCATCTCAAGAGAGCCCACTTCGGGCGAGCCTTCCAGGCTATGAGTTGACAATTTACCGAAGTCTGTCAGTAGTTCCTCAGAGCACTCGATGCCCTCCGCAATGAATGTACCAGCTGCTAGCGTGGTTCCTTTCACATCGAAAGGCTCTCGAGACCTGCTTATCGTTACTCCCTCTGCCAACAACCTATTCACTAATTTCACGGTGGCGTTGGCTCCCGGCGGAATAGCCGAAATGCCATCCTTACTTTGAGTATTGCTGGAGACCTTCCCTAATTCCCTTCTATGTTCCCTTGACTCTGGGGTCGGCATAGAAGGCTCACCGGCCTCAAGGATGTGCGTCTTCGCCGCGAATCTGCCCCTAATCGTGTACGCATTTACACCCATCTGAATTGGCAGACAATGGGCCGTTACGTCGTATGGCTCTTTTGAAATTCCTCCCGTCTGCTCTGGGATTTCGGGATACTCTTGCTGCTCCATCAGCGTTTTGGCGTATCGCCAATAGGGTTGCCCTTTCAATATCACGCGAGATCCGGCCCCGAAATGCTGACCATCGGCTGTAAACGCCTCCAATGCTTCGTGCACTTCCACCATCCCTATCCGCAGGACATCCAGCAATTCCGCAGCGGCTGAGAGGTCATGCTGCTGCGTCGGAATGACGAAAGCATGAGGTGGTGTTTCCTGCTCTAATGAGTTCAGTCCGACCTGGTAGAAATTTCGCACCAGAGTCTCGCGCAGTCGCGCCGCGTGTCTCAGACAGGACATTGCTGCCGAAAGGTCGTACTCGACGATATCCCTTAGCTTCCATGTCCCGCCCTTCCAAGGCAAGGGATGATTCCAAGTCACCTGCTTTGGCGTCTCACCCCTGTCCGACTGCAAATCCCGCTCCGGCACTTTCACCGGAGTCGCAATGCGAGCACCTGCCGCCTCGGTCAGCATTCTCACACCGCCGTGGTACTGCTGGTAGGAGCGGTTAGGGCTGTACGCGTCGTACACCACATTCATAGCGACGCCAGCCTTGCCCTCCGCCGTCAGGTCCGCCGCCATCGCCGCGCCCAGCATAGCGCTCTCGGCGTTCAAAATCGCGTCCACGTTCGGGCCCATGGGATTGACGAATGGAGGCACCATCATCCGCACACCATTCGAGCGTGTCTGGTGCATGTCAAGAACTACGTGCGGACGCCAGGCATTAAAGCAGTTCTCGACTATCAGGCGGGTCTCCTGCTGCGTGAACATGAACCAGTCACGGTTATTATCATGACCTGTGTAGTGCTGGTATAGAAACGGCGGCATGACGCCTTCATAGGACTCCCCAAGGGTGCTCTCGTACCAGGCTTTGACATCTATGAGGCCATCGGGATTAGCGCTCGGAATCAGGAGCAGAATGACGTTGTCCAGTATCTCTCGAACCTGTTGGCTCTGGGCGGCAGCAAGGTGGTGTGCCAGCAGCAACGACATCTGCGTTGCCCCCACCTCTGTCGCGTGAATGCTGCAAGTAATTGCGACAATTACCTTGCCTTTCTCCATCAGACACTTGGCTTCATTCTCATCCGCAACAGTCCGGGGGTCTGACAATTTGATCTGTAAGCTGCGGCACTCCTCAAGGCTGACAAGGTTTTCCGGTGACGAAATTATCGACATTAGAAACGGGTTGTCTTTAGTACTCCTACCAATCTCAACTGTGACAACCCGTTCCGACAACTCCCCCAGAGTCCTGAAGTAAGAGACAATCTCTTCCCACCCCGCTAGCTTCCTATCATCTCCGACCTTGAAGCCAAGATGCTCCTCCGGCGTCAAAATACATTTCTCTCTGTCGATGGTCATAGAGTAATCCCATATTATGTCAGGCTGCGATAAAATAACGAGGTGAAAATCGGTGTTACAGTTCCCTGAAACCCTGATTCCATCCGATAGCATACATCAATGGAGGATACGAAATGTCGGACAAACAGTATTGGCTGATGAAATCCGAGCCAAATGCCTATTCATTCAATGACCTAATGAATGAAGAAGACAGCACAGCAGAATGGGATGGCGTTCGCAATTATCAGGCGCGCAACACGATGCGCGACGACATGAGAGTCGGCGACGGCGTGATATTCTATCACTCCAACGCTAAGCCTCCCGGAGCAGTGGGCACAGCGGTCATCGTCCGTGAGGGCTATCCAGATCACACAGCCTGGGATCCTGAGTCGGAGCACCCTGACGCGAAGAGCACGCCGGATAGTCCGATCTGGTACATGGTGGACATCAAGGCAGTCGAAGAATTTAAGCGACTTGTGCCATTGCGGGAAATCAAGGCTACCTCTGGACTCGAAGACATGCCGTTGGTCAAGAACTCCCGCCTGTCGGTGCAACCCGTGTCCAAAGACGAATGGGACATCATTCTCGCACTCGGCCAGCAGGAGTAACCTTTGACAACAGAAGCAACAACAAGAGTGGAGAATGTGATGAGGAGGGAGAGCTGTCTGTTCGTCCTCACGCAGTCCTCCTCACTCGTATTCCTGAAGCGACACGCCGTTGCTTCAGACAGATCGACATTCTGACCGCATCTTGACAACCCGCCCAGCGGGTGTGAACATCGCTCTAACTCAACGTGTTTAACGTTAAGTCCATTTGCGTCGAACACATGAAAGGTCGTTACGCGATGCACCACCCTCACGGTACTTCAGAGGCACACGACAAACATGACCACGAGCACGAAGTTATTCACGGCCACCACGCCCACGGCATTCGAGGCAGGGGCGGATTCATAATATCCGGGCTAACCGGGGGGCATGGCGTATTTCACTGGTTCACGCAGAGCTTTATCGTTATTCTTCCAGAGGTACGGGACGCATTTGCCTTGACCGGAGTTGCGGTCGGTGGCATCACTTCTGTACGAGAGGTCGTATCCGGTATCGTAACTCTTCCCGGCGGTATAATCGCTGATTCGTTGCGGAGACACTGGGGCCTTGTACTCGCGCTGTGCATGGCCGTATTCGGTGTAGGGTGGCTTATCATCGGAGTTGCTCCGAACTACCCTATGCTGCTTTTCGGCATGGCGGTGGTTGCGCTGGCAGCGTCCATCTGGCACTTGCCTGCAATGGCTTCGCTGTCGCACCACTTTTCGCACCGGAAGGGCGCGGCGCTGTCGTTCCACGGCGTAGGCGGGCAGATTGGCGATGTTATCGCGCCGCCGGTGACCGTTCTGTTACTTGGCATTCTGACTTGGCGCGGCATTATTAGCATCTACGCTGCAGTTCCCATCTTTCTGGCGTTCCTGGTGTATTGGGCCTTCAAGAACATCGGCAGAGCGGGGGAAGACGACTCTGAGGTAGGGGGAGGCCAGCGGGAGGCTACAAAGCGTGCCCTTCGCAATCCGATTCTGTGGATTGTCGCCTTCGTGGGCGGCATCAGAGGCATGGCATTCATCGCGCTAATCACCTTCTTTCCGCTTTTCCTCGACGATATCGGCATGTCGGCGACTGCCAGAGGGTTTCATTTTGGTGCGTTGCTGCTGGTTGGCATCGTGTCCACACCCGTCGTCGGGTACCTGTCCGATAGGCTGGGCAGAAAGATAGTGCTGGTGCCGGGGTTGGTCTTGCTTGCATTAATGGCTTTCTTCCTCGGCGGGGCAGAGGCAGGCATACTGCTCATCATCATTGTTGTGCTGATGGGCACGTTCCTTTACGGCGACCAGCCAATTCTTACTGCCCTCGCACTGGACGTAGTGGGCGACGAGGTGCCCACTACCGTGCTGGGCATTCTATCGCTCGAACGCTTTCTGCTCAGCGCCGCGTCGCCCTTTATCGCCGGGTGGCTATACGACAATGGCTTCATGTTAGGTGGCATTGACCTTTCTGGCCCTCAGGCTACATTCACCTATGTCGCCGCGCTCTTCCTGATAGGCGCGCTCATTCTGCTCTTCACCCCCCTTCCGCGCCCCACTTATTCGGCAGATCACCACTGACCTCCATCCAGGGAGCGCGTGGAGAATACCCAACGGGATGTAAAAGGCATATAATATCCCGTGCGCCAACGCGCGCCCAAATCATACCTGCGGGGGTTATCAATGAACTTTTCGATCACAGTGTTGCCGGGGGACGGCATTGGCCCAGAAGTCGTAGCCGAAGCGGTCAAAGTTATGAATGCAGCCGGGAATCGCTTCGGTCATACATTCGACACCAGCTACGGTAGAGTCGGCGGCAACGCAATAGATGACTTCGGCACACCTTTGCCTGAGGAGACGGTAGAGATGTGCAGCTCCACCGACGGCATCCTGTTCGGCGCAGTTGGAGGCCCGAAATGGGACGACCCACGAGCGCCCACCCGACCGGAAGACGGTATCCTCGCGATTCGCAAGAGTTTAGGACTGTTCGCCAACTTGCGTCCTGTCAAAGTCTATCCGCAGCTCATTAACTCCAGTCCGATCAAGCCTCATCTGCTTGAAGGAGTGGATATGATCATCGTGCGTGAACTGACAGGCGGGCTGTACTTCGCGAAGCCCAAGAAGCGGTGGGATACCTCAAGAGGACGGCGTGGCGTGGATACGCTCAAGTACACCGAGCAGGAGATTGAGCGCATCGTGAGGGTCGGTTTTGAACTGGCACAGGGACGCCGAAAGCGCCTGACATCAGTGGACAAGGCAAACGTGCTCGAAACAGGCAGGCTATGGCGTGAAATCGCGACCGAAGTCGGAGAAGACTACCCGGACGTCGAACTTGAGCATGTGCTTGTTGATGCTGCATCCATGCAGCTCATCAACAATCCGGCGCACTTCGATGTCATTGTTGCCGAGAACACGTTCGGTGACATACTGACAGACGAAGCCTCCGTACTCTCAGGTTCGATGGGAATGCTGCCGTCCGCCAGCCTATCGGGATTGCCTAAAGCAAACGGTCGCGGGAAGCGCCCGGTCAGCCTGTACGAACCGATACACGGAAGCGCACCAGACATCGCAGGCCAGGGCATCGCCAATCCCATCGGCACGATCCTCAGCATGGCGTCTATGCTGAGGTACTCTTTAGGCCTAGAAGCCGAGGCGCTCGCCGTCGAACAATCCGTGGAAGGCGTGTTAGCAGAGGGCTACCGCACACCCGACATTGCTGGCGACGGAGGAGAATTATGCGGGACGACGCAGATGGGTGATGTTATCGCGGGGCGAGTGTAGGCTTAAAACGCACGCAGCGGAGGTGGCGCAATGACGGAGATGCAGCACTATGACGCCATTGTGATTGGTCTAGGTGGGATGGGCAGCGCTGCATTGTTCGAGCTGGCTAAACGTGGCAAGCGAGTCCTGGGGATCGAGCAGTTCGACATCGCGCACGATATGGGGTCATCTCATGGCGTAACGCGCATCATACGCCTCGCGTATCACGAGCATCCATCATACGTCCCACTGATGCGGCGCGCGTATGAACTCTGGCGAGAGCTCGAAGCAACGGCGAATGAAAAGATACTGCACATTACAGGCTCGATCGACGCCGGACCGCCGGACGGTTCCAACTTCAAAGGCTCGCTTCTCTCCTGCGAAGAGCATGACCTGCCCCACGATGTATTGACCAGCACCGAGCTTACTGACCGTTTCCCAGGTTACCGCCTGCCTTCTGAAACGATGGCCGTATTTCAGGGCGAAGGTGGCTTCCTGCTGCCTGAGCGGTGCATCGCCTTGTTCATCGAGCAGGCGCAGGCACTAGGCGCCACAGTACATATCGGCGAAAGAACTCTTGTATGGGAATCGACTGCAGGCGGCGTACGCGTCACTACTGATAACGGTGTCTATGAAGCAGAGAGTCTTATAGTTACGGCTGGAGCGTGGACGTCGAAGCTTCTACCCTTCCTCGGGGCAACTGCCGTACCAGAGCGACAGGTGCTGGCATGGTTTGAAACACTGCGACCTGAATTGTTCACACCCGATAACTTCCCTGTTTTCAATCTAGTTGTCGATGAGGGACAGTATTACGGATTTCCGGAATTCGGCGTGCCTGGTTTCAAGCTGGGCAAGTACCATCACCTGGAAGAAAATGTTGACCCGGACACAATAGACAGGCAGCCCAGTTCACAAGATGAGGCGGTACTGCGAGACTTCACAGAGAAATACTTCCCAGGTGCGGCGGGGGCGACTTCCTCAATGAAGGTTTGCATGTTCACAAACAGCCCGGACGAGCACTTCATCATCGACCGCCTGCCGGACGCACCTAACGTAGCCATAGCTGCTGGGTTTTCAGGTCACGGCTACAAGTTTTCCAGCGTAGTCGGAGAAATCCTCACGGATCTGACGATTGACGGAGAAACCAGCCACGACATAGGGATGTTCAGGCTTTCCCGATTTGATTAGAAGCCGGATGGACGTACGTTTACTGCATGCCAGAGACAGTTCACAGACTATCTGCTAACCGGCAAAGCGTCCGGGACGGTAGGGACCCAGCACTGAGTCGACGACGGCTCCATCGCAGATTTCCAGCACTGCTAATTGACTTAGAACCGGCGCAAGAGTGACGCCGCTGTGAGTGAGCGCAATATACAGATTTGGGGCTTCCCGAGCGAACCCGAAAATCGGATAGCCATCCAGCGGCATCGGTCTCCACCCGACAGGAACGGGTATCGCAGAAGCATTGGCCAATAGGGGCATCACTTTCTTTGCCCTATCAAGCAGATCGTCCGCGTGAGCTTGGCTGTCGTCTTCTGCTAGGCTTTCTTGGCTTCCTTCGCCGATCATCATTCTGCCGTCCGCGCACTGCCGAATGTGAATCTCCTGACGTCCGTCCTCCATAGCAGGCGCATATATGACTGGCACATTTTCCAGCAATGGAGGCAGCGGGTTGGTGCGGATCACAACACCGGGGCTTCTTTCCTGCGGGACACTCACTCCAGCCGATGCTGCCAGTTGAGTCACGGCTGTGCCCGCCGCGAGAACCACCGTGTCGCACTCAACGTCCCCGGCCGTCGTTTCTACGGCGACGACGCGACCGTCGTCTGTCCTGCCAAGACCAGTTACTTCAGTTTCTGTGAGAATAGAAGCCCCGTGCTCCGAGAGTCGACGCAGACACGCATCTACTATCATCTGCGGTTCCACCTGGGCCTCGTTGTCACTATATTCAGCGACGAGAACAAGGTCCAACTCGAGTGAAGGAACCAGTTCAGAGAGTTCGGATGAATCTATCAGTCGCGTCGGATAGCCCCAAGTCTGTAACTGCCTAACTTCGGCAATGAGCCTTTCCGCGCCCTTAGAGTCAATCTCCCAGGAGACTTTGCCGCCCCAGCGCAGCCCAACACTCGCGCTGCCACCATCGTCGGCGATAGCAGCAGCAAAACTGTCCCACATCTCCATGGAGCGGCGATTCAGATTGTGGTAGTGCAGAGGTTCTTTGGAACCAGCGTTGATCCATGCGAAGCTGTGGCTTGACGCGCCGCTACCTGGCTGTGCCCTGTCGATTATAGTAACGTCGCAGCCTCTGGATGACAGACGCCAAGCTATGCTGGCACCCAGAATCCCGGCACCAACAACTACGACGCGGTGACTCCGCTTTACGCCTGTCATAACGGGAATGAGGAGCCTGACTTAGATTTCTGAATTCTCATGGGCGGACTGTAAGTTTCTATGCGGTCAGCAGGTCGGGAGACTCCACTACATCTCGTTGCTTACCAGTATGCGGTCTATCCCACTTATCCATTCGAGGATCGCCGACAGATTGAGCAATTCTCGTTACTGGAACCTACGGCAGATGGTAAAGACTCGATTTTGCCTGCGCGACGTCCCGAAAGCACCACAAAGGCTTGCACTGCAAGAGTGCAGATACTTGCGAAGATGCCTACCAAGAGAGTAAACATTGCCTGCGCCACCAGCTGCGCTGGTTCGACGGTACATCGGGTCCCAGTGCTCACTTGCGAGCCTCCACTTTTTATCAAAATACTGATAACAGTCTTAGGCATTAGTAAAGCTAGAGTTTCAATACAAGTGCAGCACAATGTGTCATCTTGCGCAAGTAGTATTCAGGTGCGTTTTGCGCAGTTTTCTTGAAACTCTGAACCACATCTCCACTTTCCACTCGTAGGCTTCTCGGCTTGCAATTGCCATCAATGCCAACATACACTGGCAGAAGTAAGTGAACTTTAGCATTAGGAGCAACATCCGTGAGCAAGTTAGAATTGAAGACCGCCATCGGCAACTATGGCCATACGACTCCCTTAAAGGACGGAACTATCACGTCGGGTATGTTCGAAATGAAGCATGTTGAAATTTCCCCGGTTCCTATGATTTTCCGTCGGATGGTGCGTGGCCTGGAATTCGACATCGCCGAGATGGCACTTGCGACATATCTCTGCGCGCGCGCGCATGGGAAGCATTTCACCGCACTGCCCGTGTTTCTGACGCATGATTTCTATCACGGTGGCATAGTTGTTCATAAGGGTCGAGGCATTGACAGCCCGAAGGACCTCGAAGGCAAAAGGGTTGGTGTCCGCAGCTACACTCTGACTCCGGGTGTCTGGACGCGCGCAATTCTCCAGACTGAGTATAATGTAAACCTCGAGGCCGTAACTTGGGTGCTGTCAGGCGACGAGCATGTGGAGGAGTTTATCGAGCCAGAGAATGTGGTCTCTTCGCCGAACAATGATCTGGCCGAAATGCTGCTGTCAGGTGAAATCGACGCCGCAATAGGCGCCGGCCCAATTGAGTCACCAGACGTTCGACCCTTGTTCACTAACGCGCACGACGCCGACAAGGCATGGCACGCCAAGACCGCTGTCTATCCGATCAGCCACTTGCTGGTCGTGAAGGACGAATTGCTCAAGTCCCATGAAGGAATTGGCCGCGAGATCTTCGAAGTATTCAGTAGAGCGCGAGCGCCTTATGTTGAGAGCCTACTTTCTGGGCAAGGCAATGGCAGCGGTGATAAGGCACTGATGAAACGGGCTGAAATCGTTGGCGGCGACCCAATTCCCTACGGATACGAGCGTGCCAAGCACACATTGGAAACCTTCATCAGGTTCAATGTGGAGCAAGGTGTGATTCCGAACACCATCGATTCTGTCGAACTGTTCCCTGCAGATACCCTGAACCTAGGTAGCTGATCGGTTAAATCAAAGAGAACAAGAGCTGAATGCAGGAGCCTCCTGACTGCAACTCAGGAGGCTCCTTTCTATTTCGTGGTCAGAAGAGTGAAAGACAAACTGCTATCGCGCAACTACATTTACGAGCTTGCCCGGCACGTAGATAACACGAGCAACGTCTTTGCCTTCTATGTGCGGAGCAACTCTCCTACTCTTCAGCGCAGATTCTCTAGCGGAGTCCTCATCAATGGACACGGGCACTTCTAACTTGTCCCGAACTCGTCCGTTGACTTGAACTACGAGAGTAAAGACCTCATCGGCAGCAAGTTCCTCGTCCCATTCCGGCCAGCCATTCTCGTGGACGCTTCCCTGATTACCCGTAAGCTCCCACAGCTCCTCAGACACATGAGGAGCCATCGGCGACATCAAGGCGAGCAGGTTGCTGACTGCTTCTGCCCAGTGCTCGGAATGAACTCCTTTAGCATCCCACGCCTGATTGAGACCATTAGTGTATTCCATCAGGCCCGCCAGCGCCGTGTTGAACTTGAACCTCTCTAGGTCTTCGCCTACCCGCCGAATCGTCTTGTGCATCATGCGCTGCATTTCGCGCACTGCAGATTCATCTCTTGGAAAATCGTCGAGCTGCCTGCCATCGCGCGTGGCGACGTCCCAGATTCGGTTCAACCACCGAGCCATGCCATTTATGCCAGAATCGCTCCAACTTCCACCCTGGTCCCAAGGTCCCAGGAACATCAGGAAGCAGCGAACAACGTCAGCGCCAAATGCTTCGACATACTCATCGGGAGCAATGACGTTGCCGCGCGACTTGCTCATCTTTTCATGGTCAGGTCCAAGTATCACGCCCTGGTTGTACAGGCGAACGAAGGGCTCGTCGAAGTTCAGCATCCCCAGATCCCGCAGAGCCTTAACGAAGAAGCGCGCGTATAGCAAATGCATCACCGCGTGCTCCACTCCTCCGGTGTACTGGTCAACTGCACCCCACTGCGCTAGTCTCTCAGGGTCGAAAGCACCCTCCTCATACTTCGCGTTAGTAAAGCGCAGGAAATACCAAGACGAATCCACGAATGTGTCCATCGTGTCGGTTTCGCGGGTAGCAGGACGGCCACAGTCGGGGCACACTGTGTTGACGAACTCTTCGTTGAGTGCGAGAGGAGACTCACCTGTCGGACGGAATTCGGCATCCTCAGGTAGCAGAACGGGCAGGTCTTTCTCCGGGACCGCCACATCACCACAGTCGTCGCAGAAGATTATTGGTATCGGTGTACCCCAGTATCGTTGCCGGGAAATCAGCCAGTCGCGCACGCGATACTGCACAGTGCGTTTGCCCCAATCATTTTTCTCGATGTGTTCTGCAATGCGCTGTAAGCCCTCAGTGCTGCTGAGTCCATCAAACTGCGCCGAATTGACCTGTGTTCCAGCGTCGATATAAGCTTCTTCAAGCGGTTCACCATCCCAGTCAGGCGGCGACACGACCACGCGAATCTCCAATCCATACTTCTTGGCGAAGATAAAGTCGCGCTCATCGTGCGCCGGCACTCCCATGACGATTCCCGTCCCGTATGTCAGAAGCACGTAGTCGCCAACCAGGATCGGCACTCGCTCACCGTTCAGACGATTGACGCAGTATGCCCCTGTGAATACACCTGTCTTTTCCTTCTCAGTCGAGAGACGCTCGATTTCGGTCTGGATGCGGGCTTGTTCTACGTATGCCTCAACTTCCGCCCTGTGCTCTGATGTCGTCAGCTTTTCTACCAGCGGATGCTCCGGCGCCAGAACGACGAAGGTTACCCCGTACACAGTGTCGATGCGAGTGGTGAAGGTGGTGATGGAGTCCTCTTCGAGTCCATATTCGGATATGTCGAATTCGATATCCACGCCTTCGCTGCGACCTATCCAGTTGTCTTGCATCCGGTTTATCTTCTCAGGCCAGTCGATCTTCGAGTGGTCGAGTAGTTCTTCAGCATATTCTGTGATCTTGAAGAACCACTGATTGAGGTCCCGATGCGTGACTGTAGTAGAGCAGCGTTCGCAAAGGCCATTAATGACCTGTTCGTTTGCCAGCACAGTTTGGCACGAGGGACACCAGTTTACTGGCGCGTCGGCGCGATATGCCAGTCCGTTCTTGTAAAATTGCAGGAAGAACCACTGGTTCCACTTGTAATACTCTGGCGCGCAGGTGACAACTTCTCGGTGCCAGTCATAGATTGGCCCCATGCTCCGAAGCTGACGGCGCATGTTTTCCATGTTTTCGGTTGTCCATCGGTGAGGATGGATACTGCGCTGGATAGCGGCATTCTCGGCATTCAACCCGAAGGCGTCAAAGCCCATAGGATGCAGCACATTGTAACCCTGCATTCGCCGAAAGCGTGCATGGGCGTCAGACGGGCTCATTGCGTACCAGTGGCCGATATGCAGGTCACCTGACGGGTACGGATACATTGTCAGCTCGTACCACTTAGGACGAGGATCGTCGTCGTCAACTACATTGGCGCCGCTCTCAAGCCAGTGTCGCTGCCATTTCGCGTCAATCGCCTGATGGTCGTAGCGCTGCTCGGTCGTCCTGACAACTGCCATTAATTTTCCTCCGCTAGTCTCACGTCGTAAGGGGCGAAAAAAAACCGCCCCCACTGGAAGGGACGGGACTTCATCCGGAAGCACCGCGGTACCACCCTCATTCCCCGGACAGCTCATGTTCGAACCGGGGCACTCGATAGCTGTAACGGGCATACCCGTCCGGTCCTACTGCATAGATTCAGAGCGGACACTCAGGGGCGAGTTTGCGACAGGTTGGACGCCAGGTTCTCAGCTTCCCAGGCTCTCTGTAATCCTTCCTGCTTGGCTACTACTCCCCTTCAATGCGTTTGTATCCTATATTAAAATAACCTAACATCGGGCAACAATGGCGTCAAGATTTAACGCTTCCGACAGACACTAGGAGAGTTAGGCGCATGGGAGTATTCCAAATCGAACTGGAAATCGGAGACCCGCAAGGGGAACGCTATAGGACGGTCAGCGCGCTGGTGGATTCCGGCGCTACTTACACCATGCTGCCCGGTTCGCTGCTGCGAGAACTTGGCGTCGAACCATTAGAAAGCAGAACTTTCATCGTAGCAGATGACAGGCGCATACAGAGGGGGTTCGGCGTGGCGAATGTCAGGATTGACGGCAGGGAAATCCCATCTCCGGTTGTATTCGCAGACGATAATTCCATGCCACTGCTCGGAGCCGTAACCCTAGAGATATTTGCGCTCGGTATCGACCCTGTGCATAGCCGTCTGATTGATATTCCTAGCCTCACTTAGACCTGTGCGCCAAATGAATGGTGAATGTTCTTATCCATCTCCATCCAAAAGCGCCCACCGCATCGTCATACTCGGCACCACCGGCTCGGGCAAGACCACGCTCTCGCGGCGGCTGTCGCAGACGCTCGGTATTTCGGCTGTGGAACTTGACGCCTTTCGACATGGGCCCAATTGGTCTGAAACGCCTGATGATGAGTTCAGGGAGAAGGTTAAGGATTCTCTTAATAGGGACGAATGGATAGTTGATGGGAACTACAGTGTAGCGCGAGACATCATCTGGCCCCGTGCGACCACTCTCATCTGGTTAGACTACTCCTTTCCGTTAGTTTTCTGGCGGCTCTTCTGGCGAACCATGACCCGCGGGATAATGCGAAAGCGCCTATGGAACGGCAACAGGGAGGACCTATGGAGACACTTTCTGACGAAAGATTCCCTGTTCCTCTGGGCGATCCGAACGCACTGGAGTCGCCGCAAGTCACTGGAAAGAGTGCTTTCACTACCAGATTACAGGGAAATCGAGGTAAAACGGTTCCGTTCGGCGCGTGCAACCGAGTGCTGGTTAGAGGATGCTTTCGGGCCAGTAGTGTATGATAGCGAAGGAAACACACCAACATGAACGCTGTTATAAGTGAGTTCAGTTATGTCCGAACATAAAGTATCAGTAATTCGTGGGGACGGCGTTGGGATAGAGGTCATCGAAGAGGGCATAAAGGTTCTGAATGCTGTAGGCGAGCAGTACAGCATCGAATGGGATTTCATTGAGCATCCATGGAACTCGGACTACTATTTCGAGCACGGCAGGATGATGCCTACCAATGCGCTCGACCAGATGGCTGACTCGGACGTGATATTTCTTGGCGCAGTGGGTCACCCCGACCTGCAGGACCACGTAACGCTGAACGGTTTGCTGCTTCCAATCAGACGCACTTTCGACCAGTATGTATGTGAGCGTCCCAGTGTGTTGTACCCTGGGATCACGTCTCCGCTTCGTGACCCAAGCCCATACGATATTGATATGCTTGTGATCCGCGAGAACACGGAGGGGGAGTACGCGGAAGTTGGCGGTTTCCAGTACGCAGGGTCTGAGGACGAGATTGGAATACAGTCGGGAGTCTTCACACGGCGAGGGTGCGAACGCATTATTACTTATGCCTTCGAACAGGCACGAAAACGGAATAAAGCAAAGCACGTAACTTCGATAACAAAATCCAACGCTTTAGGCTTCGGAATGCTCGTGTGGGATCGGGCTTTCGATCGCGTCGCGGAGCGATACCCTGACATAGAAACGAACTCGCTGCTGATAGATGCAGCTTGCATGGACTTCGTGAGACGCCCCGAGTCCTTCGATGTCGTTGTAGGCAGCAACCTGTTCGGTGACATCCTGACCGATATCGGAGCCATCATTACCGGCAGTATGGGCCTTGCGCCGAGCGGCAATATTGACCCCGAGCGCCGATACCCTTCAATGTTCGAGCCTGTCCACGGAAGCGCACCCGACATTATGGGCAAGGGCATCGCAAATCCGATGGCTGCCGTTCTGTCTGGCTCCATGATGCTTCGCCATCTGGGACACGAAGATGCCGCCGACGTAGTTGACAAGGCGGTAATTTTCATTATTGAACAGGGCGAGATTCTGACACCCGACCTTGGGGGCACATCCTCCACCTCTCAGGTTGGGGACGCGATCGTTAACGCTCTTGGCAAGGGATGATATATGCAGGCGCGTTCCGAAACTAAACCGGCAAAGCCTGCGAGAAGGCGCAAGGTACGTGCTCAAGATGTGATGGACTATCTGGGCGCTGAGTATGGGCCAGCACAGTGGCATGTGCGGTATTCCCCCGTCGAAGAGCTTGTTTACACAATTCTCTCCCAGCACACATCTGACTTGAACTCAGAACGTGCCTTCAAAAGCCTTATGAGGACCTTTGGCACGATTGACGCTGTCGCCGACGCTCCCGTAGAAGACATCGAGGAGGCGATACGTAGGGGTGGGCTTGCAAAGCAGAAGGCGCCTAGAATAAAGAACGTACTCAACCAGATACGCGAGGAACTTGGCACATTCGACCTGACCTTTCTTGCCGAGATGCCGTTGGACGAAGCGAAGGCATGGCTCAAGCGCCTGAACGGCATTGGACCAAAGACGGCAGCGATCATCCTGTGCTTTTCTCTCGGCATGCCTGCCATGCCCGTGGATACTCACATCTTCCGAGTGTCGAAGCGCCTAGGTCTGATTGGGCCGAAGGTCAACGCCGACAAAGCACATGACATCCTCGAACCGATGGTCAGTCCGGAGGACGTATTCGCTTTCCACATGTTCTTGATTCAGCACGGCAGACAGGTGTGCAAAGCTCAGCGCCCACTTTGCGGCGAGTGCGCGCTTGCCTGGGGATGTCGCGAGCGACCAAAGATTGAACGAGAGGCTAAGCGGCTCGCACGAACCCGCGCCAAGAAATCCAGGTAAGCCTTGTCCGCGTATATGCCGACGGTTATACTTGTGATATTCAGTTTCAGGAGGTCGCCGCGTTGAAAGTGAAAGTTGGCATTATCAATGTGACAGGATACGCAGGAGTCGAACTCGCCCGTATCCTCGCGCGACACCCGAACGCAGAAATAACCTCCGTTACCGGCAGGAGCGCCGCAGGGCAGAAGCTCGGTGATGTATTCCCGCATCTTTCTGAAATCGACCTGACTATTGCCGAAGATGTAACCGAGAGTGTTGACGTTGTGTTCTCCGCTCTGCCGCATGCCGCAAGCGCTGAGCGCATAGGCAACGCGCTGGCCGATGGTGTGAAGGCAATAGACATCAGCGCTGATTTCCGACTAAAGGACCTCGGTGTGTACGAAGACTGGTACAGCGTGCAGCATCCGTGCCCGGAACACATGGAGGGGTCGGTGTACGGCCTGACCGAATTGCACCGCGACGAGGTGTCGGACGCCGATCTCGTAGCAAACCCGGGCTGCTATCCAACCGCGTCAATCATGGCCCTCGCCCCTGCGGTGGATGCAGGCATCATCGAAGGGGACGTGATCATTGATGCCAAGTCTGGGGTGTCCGGTGCCGGACGCGGCTTGTCACTCAAGACCCACTTCTCGGAAGTCAACGAGAACTTCATGGCATATTCAGTTGACGGACACCGCCATCTGCCTGAGATTCAGCAGGAACTCGACCAGCTTGATTCCGGTGACGGCCTTAAGATTACCTTCATGACGCACCTCGTTCCAATGACCCGTGGCATACTGGCAAGTTGCTACGCACCTCTGAAGGAAGGCACATTTGCCTCGGGCGACGATGCCAAGCACGAGATAGGCGAGATCTACAACAGTTTTTACGACGGCGAAACTTTTGCCAAGGTAGTTCCTGCTCCACCCATGACAAAGCACACGCTTGGTAACAACGACTGTGTAATTTACCCCACAGTAGATACTCGCACAAACCGGCTCGTGGTCATTAGCTGCATTGACAACTTGGTAAAGGGCGCTGCGGGCCAGGCCGTGCAGAACATGAACCTTATGTTCGGGCTGCCGGAGGACGAAGGAATAACACAGCTTGCCCTGTACCCGTAGAGGACGGCATTCTGCGACCCTCCAATCTGCGATTTCGTTGCGCGCCGCGTGCTGAGTCACTACAATAGAACTGGCGGCTGAGTTCCCTTGCCGTCTATGTGGCCCCATCGTCTAGGGGACTAGGACAGCGGCCTTTCAAGCCGCAAACACGGATTCGAATTCCGTTGGGGCCACCATCCTCTCCTCCCATATTCATCGGGTGCCTCACGCCTTGTCCACTGATCACATCAAGAGGGCCATCGGTTTAGGCTGGGACGAAATGTCCGAGTCGTATCAGTCGGACACCCTTATTTCACTCGACGATGTCCATTACTCTCCGCTTTGTCCGGGAGAACGAGAGCTCGGCATAATCGGCGAGGTGCGAGGCAAACGTAGCCTGGAGATTGCGTGCGGAGCGGCGCAGAACTCCATCGCCCTTGCCAAGTGGGGCGCGCGCGCTACTGCCGTTGACATGTCAGTAAGGCAGATGGCGCGTGCGAGAGCGCTTATATCACAGGAGGGCGTGCAAGTGAACCTGCTGCAAGGTGATGCAGAGCGTCTGGGTATGCTCACCGACGATGCTTTCGATCTGATTATTTCTTGCTTTGGTATGGAATTTCTGCCTGACCCGGCGGCGTGCCTTAGGGAGTGCTATAGGATGCTTAGTGGCAACGGAGTGCTCGTTTTGGGGACGGTGCACCCTTTAACGGCGTTTGAGTGGGACGAGGAGGAGGGGCTGCTCCGCGTCACAGATTATTTCAATCCGCCGGTGGAGGTGTGGGAAGAGCCGACAATGTCCGAGGGGCAGAAAGGGCTGACCTTCTTCCGCACGGTGTCTGAGATGTTTGCGCTGCTGACGGGGACGGGTTTTCGGGTGGAGCAGGTGGTGGAGCCGATGCCATACGATGAGGCGGACCCGCGGCGATTCAATGCACCATACGGCGGGGCGTACTGGGAGAGCCAGCGCGAGCGCCTTGAGAGGGTGCCTTTCGCCATCGTGTACAAGGCACGCAAGGCGGACATCTAGCCGCCGCCTACCGCGCGTACAATCTCGACTTCGTCGCCCTCACCGAGCGTCACGTCGTCGAACTCCTCGCGCCGGATCACGAGACCGTTGTGGGCGACAGCGATGAAGCGGGTGTTGACCTCCAACGATTCGAGGAAATCCACGAGGGGCGTTGGTTCGTCGAGGCTGCGTTCCTTGCCGTTTATGGTTAGTGTGATCATGGGAACCTCAACTCGCCCGGACTGGGGACGGAAGGGATGCTGCCCGCATTGACTCAAGCAATGCCGCCGCCGATGCCGACGGGTCCTCAGCGGTGGTAATTGCGGTAATAACGGCTGCACCGGATGCGCCTGCGGAGATTACCTGCTCAGTATTCGATGAGTCGATGCCGCCGATGCCGAGGAACGGCAGGCTGACCGAATCCGCCACTTCCCTGATTAGCGACAAGCCGCCAGTATATGCCCCGGGATGCGACGCAGTGGGAAAGACCGTGCCTAGCGTAAGAAGGTCAGCGCCTCTTGCCTCCGCTTCAAGCGCGCCCGCAACGCTGTGGACGGAGCGTGCCAACAGCAGTTTTCCAGCCGCGACCTGCCGTGCCGCTTCGATGGGTAGGGCATTTTCGCCCAGTTGCACGCCGTCGGCTCTTACTGCCAAGGCGAGGTCAACCCTATCGTTTATGAATAACGACGCCCTGCCGCCTAGCACATCCCGGAGCCCGAGCGCCAGCGCGTACAGTTCGGCGGCGGGCAGGTCTTTTTCACGGAGTTGCACCATCCCTACCCCACCCTCGACGGCGGCGTCAACGACATCTTCAAGGGGCCTGCCGTTGCAGCGCAGGCGGTCGGTTACCAGGCTGAGCAAGGGATAAGAGAGCTGCATAGCGATGCCTACCCGGTGCTGCCTACGGGCGCCGCAACACCTTCCGTCGGGCTAGAGGCAATTGCTGCCTGCCTGCGCTCGATGCGGCCCGCCAAGTACGCCTTGCGACCGGCTTCGACGCCAAGCCTGAATGCCTCGCCCATTAGCTCGGCGTCGGCTGCCTGCGCGATTGCGGTGTTCACCAGCACGCAGTCCGCGCCGACTTCGAGTGCCTGCGATGCCTCTGAAGGAACTGCCAGACCGGCGTCGACTACCACGGGGACGCCGGCGTCGGCGATTATCAGGCGAATTTCGTCGAGTGTCAGGATGCCCTGCCCGGAGCCGATGGGCGAGCCGAGCGGCATGACGGTGGCGCAGCCGATGTCTTCAAGCCGCCTCGCGAGTACGGGATCGGCGTGGATGTACGGCAGGACGGTGAATCCCTCATCCACGAGCTGGCAAGCCGCTTCATAGGTGCCGACGGGGTCGGGGAGGAGGTGCTTGGGTTCAGGTATGACTTCGAGCTTGATCCAGGTGGACCCGGTTACCTCGCGGGCGAGGCGCGCCGTGAAGACGGCTTCGTCGGCGGTCTTGCAGCCGGCGGTGTTCGGCAGGATCGTGTACTCGTCCCAGTCGAAATAGTCGAGGATGTTCTTTTCGGCAGGATTGTCGAGGTCGAGGCGGCGAATGGCGACGGTGATTATCTCCGCGCCGGAAGACCTAACAGACGCGACCATCTCTTCCATGCTGCGGTGCCGCCCGGTGCCAACCATCAGGCGGGACTTGAACTCTT
Source organism: Dehalococcoidia bacterium (assembly GCA_965203955.1). GTDB lineage: Bacteria > Chloroflexota > Dehalococcoidia > Lucifugimonadales > JADFKI01 > Bin90. Next base: position 3,208,375 of record OZ241923.1, read on the forward strand.
TGCCTCCGATGATAAGGGGGTCGTTCATCTGAATATCTCCTGTGGACTCCGTATGGCAACCCTGAAGTTGGGTGCAATTATATCACTAACCGCTGTATCGACAATGAAAACAGGTCTCTGCGTTAATGCCAGAGACCTGTTCAAGTTGTGCAATCACACAGTCCCTACGCTGGCATTATCCAGGTCAGGTAAGAGGGGTCGCTTCGAATCGTCGAAGCCTCTCAGCCTGGCTTGCCCAAGCTCCCCCAACATCTGCCTATTCAGTTGTGGGTTCAGGATAGCCTACGATGCGGCGCAAGTCAATGTAGGGAGTCTGTCAGTTGTGAGTTGTCAGTATTCAGTTGTGAGTCTTTGCCCTCACCCCAACCCTCTCCCAGAAGGAGAGGGGGCTTTGTGGTCAGGGGCTGCGGATGGTGGGCATCTTTAGGGTGTCGGCTAGGGGGTTGGGCAGGAGGGGGACGCCTTCGGCTGCGGCGAGTTCCTTCAGACTCGCGAGCGCGGCTTCGTGTGCCTTCCAGTCTTCCGGGGTTGGCTGGCGGATTGTGATTTCGCCTTCTTTGTATTCGCCGGATTCGATTTGCATTTGGTAGTCGAAGATTGCCTGCTGCTCTGGGTTCAGGGATTCGTGGTAGCAGTCGGGCTTGTCGTCGGGGTCGGACGGAATTGACATGGATGGGGGGGATGAATGGGATTTTTCATTCCCCTCACCCCAGCCCTCTCCCGCGGGGAGAGGGGGCTTTTGCCCCGCCGTGCTCCACCCCTCTGGGTTCCCGTTCTCCGGTCGGGGTCGAGGACATGCTTCGCGGGAGTGACGATTGGAGATGGCTGCGTTGTTCTGGGATGGGCTTGATGCAGAAGCGTTTCCCCTCACCCTAGCCCTCTCCCGCGGGGAGAGCGGACTACTTTCGACGGGAGAGATGGATTCGAGATCTTCGGCGTCGAGGTCTTCGTGTTCGCGGATGGATTGGGCTATGGCTTGGTAGTCGGTGTTGTCGTAGGTGTTGTAGTCGTCCAGAGAAACGGGGAGGCCGGCTAGATGCTTTTTCTGGCCTACGGAGAGGCGGGTGGAGTGCTGGTCGCGCCAGTAGTCTTGCAGCATCTCCGGGGTGATTGCGTCGTAGTTGGTGTCCCAGCCTCGGCGGAGCAGCTCGTGGGCGGCTGACATACGGTGATGCCAGGTGTAAGGCTCGTCAGGGTTGGCGTCCTCCATCACGTCGAGGAGGAAGCGGACGGCGTCTGTGCCATGTTCGCTGTACTCTCGCATTCTCTTGGCCAGGTCTGTGTGCAGGGTGTCATAGTCGTTGTCGTCGCGATTGTTGTCATCGTGTTCGTCAACGACGAGCTTGCGCTTTCTGCCGAAGTGTCCGAAGCCGCGTCGCAGGATTTCTCTTGCGGCTGCCATACGGTCAGTGTGGCGGATGCGGAGTTTCTTGGGTGTATAGGCTCTGTCGCGGCGTGTCATCACATCTGACAGGAACTCGGCGATGGTGTGGCCGTCGGCTGTTTCCTGCCTGATTAGGTGCGCGATGTCGTAGTTGAGGATGTCGAGGTATGAGACTGACATCGATGTACAGGATGGCGAGGATGAAGGGGTTTGCTCTGTGGTCGCGAGTTCTTCAGGTGTGGGGATTAAGCCCCAGAATTGGGATGGCTCTTCATTCGCTTCGTCTGAGAAGCCGTAGCGGTCTAGGTATTTCATGGCTTCGAGCTGATGGCAGGGTTTGACGCCGGGGGTCTTGCCTTGCACGGTGTCAACGAGAAACTGTGCGACTATCTCGCCGTCTTTGGTGAGGTTGCGGATGTGTTGTTGGAGTCTGCTTTTGACGCACATGTCGGGTTTCCAGTTGTCAGGGTTATAGCCACAAAATGCACAAAAGGCACAGAACACTTGTACTTACTACCGACTATGATACGGACGGATGTTTGGGTTGTCAAGGGGAGATTTGAGATCGTTGTGGATGCGGCGGCGGGATGTGGAACAAAGTTGGCGGCTGATTCGTTAGGGATATATAGGGGCACTCATAGGGGCACCGGAAACCGGCAAGTGTGATAATGTTGAATTTGCGATACGTGGAGGGTTGAATGATGAAGATAAGCAAATTGGTCTTGCTGCTGGCAGGACTTATGGCGATAGCGATGGTGTTGGGGGCATGTGGTAGTAGCGCTGCTGAGAGTCAGTATCTAGATAGCGAATTTGCCGCTGCCGCTCCGGCGGCGCCAGCGGCGCAAGAATCGGCGGGGTTACAGGGACGACATGGGCAGCCGGGACAACCCGGTTCTCCAGGGAATCCGGGACTGCCGGCTGCGCCCGCACCCGCGCCGACGGCAGCCCCAGCAGCAGCGAGCGAGAAAGTGGTCGTCAAAGAGGTTGAGTTTGAGGTTGAAGCTCACGCGATGTCAGGAGAGGGTTGGCAGGCGGTGGAATTCAGCGAGGAGCGGGCGGCACTCGTGGCGCAGAACCGCATCATCGTGCGGACGGTGCATATTGAGCTTGAAGTGGATGACGTTGCGGCATCCATAGAGGAGATTGCCCAGGGCGCGCAGAGGGATGGCGGCTGGGTGGTTAGCACTGACAGAAGCTCGAAGCATATAGGGTTTATCTCGGTGCGCGTACCGGCAGGGAAGCTCGACGGCACGCTGAATTGGATGCGCGCGGTGGGCGTGGATGTGCTGTCGGAGGCTTCGACTAGCACGGACGTTACGGACGAATACTACGACCTGCGCTCTCGCGTGGAGAGCATGCAGGCGACGGAAGAGGCGCTTATCAGGCTGCTGGACCGTGCGGAGAAGGTGGAGGACGCGCTGGCGGTGCAGCAGGAATTGGCGGACTTGCAGGTGGTGATAGAGTCGCACCTGGGACGGATAAAGCTACTGGAGGAGACGGCGGCGTTTTCGCTGGTGAATGTGACGCTACATCTCGCGCCGCAGGATTTGAGGGTTGATGCGGGCGAGGACAGGACGTTCAGCGTTGGAGAGGTGGCGCGGTTCAGGGCGACGTTCTACCCGCCGGAGGGGATTGAAGATTTCGATTTCGTATGGGACTTCGGTGACGGCACGCCCGTGTCGTCGGGCAATAGCAGCGCACCGAGAGCCGACGGAGGGCGCATAACTGCTACGGTCCATCATCAGTACAGCAGCGACTTAGAATCGCCGTTTATCGTGGAAATCAAGATGACGGGGCGGGGCGAAGCGGGAGTCGTGGAAGGGTCGGATACGTTCATTGCCACCGTTACGGAACTGCCCGCCATCGCGGTGTTCGCCGGGGAGCACATGATTGTTGACGAGGGCGAAGAGGTTGAGTTCTCCGGCTCATTTACGAGACCGGAAGGACTGACGAACTACCGGTACAGCTGGGAGTTCAGTGACGGAACTGAGGCGATAATGGGAGCGCCGCAAGAAGGGGCAACCACGGTTACCGCCGTCCATGTGTATGAGAACCATCGCCCGCAGCCATTTACGGTTACTCTAACGGTGACTGCGGAGAGCGAGGCAGGTAACGTGGAAGGCAGCAGCTCAATCGAGGTGTTCGTGCAGGAAGCGGAGGGATTCGTGGTGTCCGGGTGGAGCGCGGGAGACAATCTGAAGGACGCGGTACGAGCGCTGTCGGGTTTCGCGCAGGCTGTCGGGACTGTTGCGATCTGGGTGGTGATATTCATACCGGTGTGGATCGTCTTGGCGTTGGTCATTTACCTAATCGTGAGGTCAAGGAGAAGGCTGAGGCTGGGGCGGCGCAGAAGGGCGCGTTCGGAATCTGGTGTGGACGAGGGCTATCTGTCGTCTGTGCAGGACGGCGAATCGGAGGAGCAGAGATAGAATGACGACGGTGCGGCACTTTACGGCTACGGGTTTCGTGGTGCACGAGGGCGCGACGCTGCTGCACTGGCATCCGAAGGTGAAGATGTGGCTGCCGCCGGGCGGTCACATCGAGCCGAACGAGGACCCGGTGCAGGCGGCGCTGCGGGAGATCGAAGAGGAGACGGGGGTGAAGGCGGAGGTCGTGCCGACGGGGACGCCGGTGGAGCTTGAGTACCCGGAGCAGGTGCATGCGCCGTTTACGATAGAGATCGAGGATATTGACGACCCGGCGCAGGGGTGGCACCAGCATATTGACATGATTTACTTCTGCAAGCCTGTGGGAGCGCCCGGAGCGATCAATGACGGGTGGCGATGGGTGAGCGCTGAGGAACTAGAGAGCGGCGTGGCGCTGGAGACGGGGAACGGGGCTGCGGTCGCGCCGCCGGAGGATGTGCGGGTGCTGGCGGAGTATGCGTTCGAGGTGGTGGGGGGCTTATAGTCCAAGTTCCATCGGGAGACGCCTTCTTCTGATTCGGTTCTTTTCGATTACTATGATGGATGACTCAATCTCTTGGGCAGGCACTAATTCGAGGGTCCTCGCCAGTCGTTCTATTGCCTCGGCTTCGCTGTAATTGCCGCCGCGAAAGAGGATCAACCCCGGCTTTTCGGCGCGAGTCAACGCGAGCAAGCGAGGGTAGTCAAGGTCGGCAATGACGACTATTCGTCCCTCGTCTCTCGCAATTCTCACGATTTGCGAATCCGGGGCGCGATTCAACTCCATGTCTCTTGCATGCACGGCATCATGTCCTTGTCCGTTAAGCCAGAGGGCTAACTGCGGGGACAACGCCATGTCAACGAGAAACTTCACGCCGTCAGTTCTACCGTTTCCTCTTCCGCAAGATAAGCCGCAAACAGAAGGGCTTCGTCAATATCCTCGGGTTCCAAATATGGGTAGCAGTCCAGGATGTATTCCTTGTTTTCGCCTGCCGCTAATAGGCCGAGCAGACGCGAAACGGGAAACCGAAGTCCTCTGATGCACGGCTTGCCCATGCATACATTAGGGTCAACTGTGATGCGCTCAAATCTCATCTGCTCATGCCTTCGTCAGAGTCAGAGTTTCGGGCGGTTATGCACCGGTGGCGAAGCCTGCGCCTTCGATGCCTGCGCGGACGCAGTCTTCATCTTCCTGCGGGGTGCCGCCGCTGCCGCCTGCGGCACCGACGAGCTCGCCGTCCTTGTAGATGGGGAGCGCGCCCTGGCTGGGGATGAAGCGACCGCCCTGGAGCGCCATGAAGCCGGGGAAGATCGGCTCGTTCCAGCGGGCTGCCATGTCCGCGCTGGAGAGGCCCCAGGTGGCGGAGGCTACTGCCTTGCCCTGCGAGATGTAAGGAGTGCGCCAGGATGCGCCGTCCACGCGGGCGAGGGCGATGAGGTCTCCCCTGCCGTCAACGACGGAGATGGTGAGCTTGACGCCGATCTCGTCCATCTTTGCCTGTGCGCCTGCGATTACGCTGCCTGCGTCTTCAAGAGTTAGTGTTGCCAATTTGGTTTCCTCCTATTGTCGTCTGTGATGCTTACCTTGCAAGCGTTGCCTGCAAAGTATATCGCATAGTTCCCCCTAACAGACGGGGCCGGCGAGCACTTCGGGGGCGATCTTGCGGCGGAGGAAGCGACCGACCGATGGAGCGCCGACGAGCCGGCGGTCTTCGACCATGACGTTGCCGCGCAGGATTGTGGTGACGGGCCAGCCTTCGATGTTCCAGCCCTCCCAGATGCTGTAGTCCTCCAGGTGGAGGTCTTCGAGGGAGAGGGGGCCCTTGATGGTGGGGTCGATGATGGTGATGTCGGCGTCGCTACCGGCGGCGATGACGCCCTTCTGGGGGTAGAGACCCATAATCTTGGCGGCGTTGGTGGAGGTGATGTCCACGAAGCGTTGGAGCGACATGCCGCGCCTGACGACGCCCTCGGTGTAGGCGATGCCGACGCGGGTCTCGATGCCGTTGTGCCCGCCGGTTACGTCGGCGACGGTCTTGAAGCGGGTCTTCTCTTCCCAGGTGGTGGACACGAGGTCGGTGGCGACTGTGGAGAGCCTGCCGTCGAGGAGGCCCTGCCAGAGGGTGTCGGCGTCGCCGGGGGACTTCAGCGAGGGGTATGTGTGGTATTTCATGCCGAACTCTTCGCGGTAGTTTTCGGCGTTGAAGCAGGCGTAGTTGTGGAGAGTTTCGCCGTAGATGGGGAAGCCCTGAGAGCGCGCTTCGGCGACGGCGCGGACGCCTTCTCCTGCGCTGACGTGGACGAAATAGACCGGGCACATCTTATGCTCGGCGAGACGGATGGCGCGGCGGAATGAGACGTCCTCGGACAAGTTGGAATGGATGTGGTGCATGTTCCACCAGTCCCAGAGGTCGCGCTCGGGGGCGTGCTCGTAGTTGTACATCACCATGTCGTCGTCTTCGGAGTGGATCATGAGGATGCCGCCGCTCCCCTCGATCTCGTCCATGATGACGGCGAGCCTGCCGAAGTCGGTCTTGTTGTCCTGCATCTGCGGGCTGGGAGGGCGGATGCTGGTGGTGAATATCTTGAAGCTGGCGTAGCCGTCCTGGACGAGCTCGCCAATCTGGGCGATAACGTGGTCCTCTGCGCCGCGGGTGAAAATGGGGTGGTAGGCGTAGTCGGTGTATGCGCTGCCTCGCCAGCGGTCGGCGGCTTCGCCGAGCGCGTGGTGGAGGTCGTGGCCGGGGACTTGGGTCGCGAAGTCGAGGACGGTTGTGGTGCCGCCGTAGATTGCGGCGAGGGATACTGGCTCGGCGCCGGAGCGCTCGGGCTGGCGGGGACCGCCGATGTGGGCGTGGGGTTCGATGCCGCCTGGGATGACGATGTTGCCCGTGGCGTCGATGCTCTTGTCGGCTTCGAGATCGATGCCGCCGGGGGCGGTGACGGCGACTATCTTCTCGCCGTGAATGGCGACGTCGAAATTGCCGACGCCGCCGGGGGTTACAACCTGGCCGCCGCGAATGATGATGTCAACCATGCTCGTCCTCCTTGGGATGGGGATATCAAGGGCAGATAGACGTGAAGCAAAACAGGATAAAGTACGGGTGGAATGGTACGGGTGGGTGGGTGGAGTGTCAAGAACGTTGGGCGCGTGCCATTCCGCGCCTGCGCGGTTTACTGGGGTCAGTTGATTTTCCCTGTCATTTCGAGCGAAGCGAGGAAGCAAGAATTATATGGAGCAGCCGGGCAGGTATTTTAGATTCTTCACTCCGCTGCGCTGCGTTCAGAATGACAAAATTAGCAAGACTTCCCGATTCAGACTCTACCTTCCCCTGCAAGCACATCGAGGCGTAAGGAATTTCTGCGACTGTATTGGTTGGAGTTTTGCTTGACAGGATTTTGCGCGCTCACTTAATCTCAAATTGATGGATAACATGCTATTTGGTCGGAACAAACTGGCATTCTCAGCATGTGTTGGTGTTGCAAAAGCGGGTGGCGTATCAACCGCGTGGATTCCAGCTTTCGCGGGAATGACGAGTATGAATGCCAAGAAACTAGAGGGATTGTGCGGGAGAGGGTGAATGACACTTGAGACATACATAGAGGAGCTTGGCGACGAGTCTAGTCCAGTGAGGCGGTCCGGGCTGCTTCAGCTATCGAGCCTTACGAGGGATGACGCGCGCGAATTCAGGAGGCTCTGGCGGAGTGTGGGCAATCCACGCAAGCGTGAAGTGCTGGCTGCACTGGTGGAATTGAATGAGGATAACCTTGAGCTGGATTTCAGCGCGATATTTCGGAGCTGCCTGTCTGACGAGAGTGAACAGGTGCGCGAGCAGGCGACGCGCGGGCTGCTGGACTCAGACGACCGCGCGATTATCCGTCCGCTGATTGGGCTGCTCAAGGACGATCCGTCGGCGAAGGTGCGCGAGGCGGCGGCAATAGCGCTCTCGCAATTTGCCGACCTTGCGCAGCAGGGAAAGCTGATGAGACGGGACGAGGAGCGAATCAAAGATGCGCTGCTGGAGGTGATCGCGCGCGGCGAGGATGCGCCGGATGTTCACAGGCGAGCCATCGAGGCGGCTGGCAGCTTCGACACGCCGGAGACCACGCAGATTGTGAGGCAGGCCTACGAAAGCGGCATCTCGACTATGGTGCAGTCGGCGGTATATGCCATGGGTCGCAGCTCAAACAGCGAGTGGCTGCCGCTGGTGCTGCGCGAGATGAATGCGGTGGATCCGGCGATCCGATACGAGGCGGCAAACGCCTGTGGGCTGCTTGGGGAAGAGCCGGAGATTCCGCAGCTCGCCGCGCTGATTGGTGACGAGGATATCGAGGTGCAGTGCGCGGCGGCGATCGCGCTGGGCAACATCGGGGGGCCGATGGCAAAGCGGGCGTTGCGGCGCGCGCTGGACATTGGCGAGGACGCGCTAACCGAGGCGGTTACCGAAGCCCTGGAGAACCTGGAATTCGACGACGACCCGCTGGGGTTCGGGTTTTAGCCGACTAGCCGCTCGATGTCCTTCCAGCCGTAGGCGACTTCGACAAGATCCACGCCGCCGATATTGATTTCCTGGCTGCGAACTACTTTGCCTCCAAGGGACTCGTAGAAGCGGCGGGCGCTGTGATTTTCCTCGAATACCCACAAAAGAAACGACGCCATGCCGTCTTCAAGCAGCCGTTCAGCAACTGAAATGAACAGGCGTCGCCCGAGCCCCATTCTCTGAAATTCCTCAAGCAGATATATGGCGTAAATCTCGCCATCGAAAGCAGGACTGTTCTTGCTCACGGTTCCACCGTGCGCGAAGCCTACGACGCCGGCCGTGGGCGCGTCGGCAACATAACAGTGCCTATCAGCCCTTGACGAATTCAGTATGCCGTCCCATAACCCCTTCCTCTCGTCATAGGAAAGGCCGGAGAGTATTTCCTGCGGGACGACGTCCGCGTAGCTGGAGCGCCAGGAATCGACGTGGACTCTAGCGATTGCCGAGGCATCGGCGGGGGTGGCTTTTCTTATTTGGATGGTCATTGCGGATTCCAAGATGCTGAAAGAGTTCAGTGAAAGAGTTTAGGTTATGTGGGCATTTTGTTGTTCCGTATCTGCGTCATTACGTGGGAATTGGACGGATGAAGTTGGAGATTGTCGGGTGTGGAACGATTTTAGATTCTTCACTCCGCTGCGCTTCGTTCAGAATGACAGTGGTGAGGGCGATGCGTTCAGAATGACATGGTAGGCAGGGTGGCTATGTTGGAATGGCATGGCAGGAGGATTGCTGCACTCAGAGTACCAGTTCCGTAGAGTGCCTTGCTGGAGTCGGCGGAAGGACGGAACTATTAAGTCTCGCTGAAGACGAGGGCGGCGGCACCTAGGAGGCTTACGTCGTCGCCGAGCTGGGACATGGCTACGGGGACGGCTCCCTGAAAGTGCGCCATGCCGCGCTGCTTTACTTCGGATTCCACGATGGGCATGTAATTGCCGAGGTTGTTGCCCAGACTGCCACCGATGACTATGAGCTGCGGGTCGAATACGTGCATCAGGCTGATGATACCGCTGGCGAGGCTGTGGGTGACCTGCTCCATGAGAGAGACCGCGAGTTTGTCGTCCTGACGGGCCGCCTGAACTACGATGCGGGCGTCGATGTCATCTACATCGCCACCTGCAAGGTCGGTCATTATGCTGCTCTCCCCTGCCCTCATTCTTGCCTGCGATATACGAGCAAGAGCCGCGCCGGATGCAAGCGCCTCCAAGCAACCCACATTTCCGCAGTTGCAAAGTTCACCGCTCTGATCTATGGTCATATGCCCAATCTCGCCGCCAAAGCCGCTAGATCCAGTGAAGAGCTTGTTGCCGATGATGACTCCCCCACCGATGCCGGTGCTGACGGTCATATAGACCATATCGCTGCATCCTCTACCTGCGCCATACGAATGCTCTCCCACGGCTCCAAGTGTTGCATCGTTGCCAGCGATTACGGGGAGCGAGAGCCGCTCCTGCAGGAACGGAATGGGTGTGTAGAGGTGCCATTCGCTGCCGAGATTCGGGGGGTTGTACATTACGCCGGTTCCGGGTTCGACAGGGCTCGCAAGGGAGAGACCGACCCCGCTCGCAGCATACTGCGCGCCGGACGCCATTTGTTCGAGGGCTTCCGCAAGCCTGTTCATAACGGCATCCTTACCCTCGCCGGCGCGTGTTTCCGTAGAGCGCCTCGCTGCTACAACTCCAGCGTCGTTGATGAGGGCGATACGAGTCTGCGTGCCTCCAACGTCGGCCACGAGAGCATATTCGGTCATTGATTCTCCCCTTACTGGATTGCGAAGTGATAGTATAGCATTCGTTGCGCGGAGGCTGACATGGATGGACAGGATGAACAGCATTGGATTGTGAGGGAGCATTGGGAAGCGTAGGCATAATCGCAAACCCGGCGGCGGGAAAGGACATCCGGCGTCTAGTCGCTCAGGGGAGGTTTGTCCCCAACCAGGAGAAGGTGAACATCCTGAAGCGGATCCTAGCGGGACTGGATGCCGCCGGAGTGGAGCGCGTGGTGATGATGCCGGACATGGCCAGGCTGGGCAATGGCGCACTGGACGGAGGGAGGTACAGGCTCGATGTCTCGTTCGCGGATATGATCGTGTTCAACGCGCAACGGGATTCGGTTCGGGCAGCGGGAATTATGGCTGAGATGGGCGTCGGGTGCATCATCACGCTGGGCGGGGACGGCACGAATCAAGCAGTTGCCAAGGGCTGCGGCGACGTTCCCCTTGTTCCGGTGTCAACGGGAACGAACAACGTGTTTCCGGTAATGGCTGAGGGAACGCTTGCGGGAATCGCGGCGGGCCTCGTCGCTACGGGCATGGTCTCACCGGAAAGTACGACAGTGCGGAGCAAGCGACTTGAGGTACATGTGGAAGGCGAATTAAGGGACATTGCACTTGTGGATGTAGCCATATCCAAGGAGCGGTTCGTGGGCGCGCGCGCCATCTGGGATATGGAGACCGTAGAAGAGCTTTACCTGGCGCGCGCGGAGCCGGCGAGCATCGGACTGTCGGCGATTGGAGCGCAGCTGATGCCGGTGTCCCTTGCTGATGATCGCGGGCTGCATATCCGATTCGGGGACGGCGGCGAGAGCGTCGTCGCGCCAGTCGCGCCCGGGATGGTTATGCCTGTCGGGGTAGAGCGGTGGGACGTGATCGGGTTCGGTGATCGGGTGGATGTGGAACTGCGGCCCTGCACGGTGGCACTCGACGGAGAGAGGGCATTCAGCCTGAAACCGGGGGAGCAAGCCCACATCCAGCTAAATCCTGACGGACCCAGAGTTGTGCTGATCGAGGAAACTCTTCGCGAGGCGGCGATAAGCGGCGTCTTCAGGGGGAGCAGGAATGCGGAGTAGGCAGAATGAAGTTTGACTCAAGGCGCTCGAACGTGAGGGCGCGGAACGGCATGGTGGCGACAAGCCAGCCGCTGGCAGCTATGGCAGGATTGCGGATGCTGATGAGCGGCGGAACGGCGGTGGACGCGGCTGTCGCGGCGGCGGCGGCGCTGAACGTGGTGGAGCCGTTCTCTACGGGCGTGGGCGGCGACGTGTTCGCGCTGGTGTGGAGCGCGAGCGCGGGCAAGGTGTACGCGCTGAATGCCAGCGGTCGCTCCGCAGCCGCGTCTGATGCCGACGCGCTGTCGTCGATGGGGTACACGGGCATTCCTGACGACAGCATTTACGCGATTACCGTGCCCGGGGCGGTGAGCGGCTGGCAAGCGCTACTGGACAGGTTCGGCAACATGGGAATGGCGGATGTGCTTCGGCCCGCCATTGACTATGCCGAGGACGGATATCCGGTGTCGGAGATGGTCGCCTTCCAGTGGCAGGGAGCTGAGTCACGGCTGAAGCAGCACTACGGCGGGGAGGAGCTTCTGCTGCGCGGGAGAGCGCCGCGCAAGGGGGAGGTGATGAGGATGCCGACGCTCGCGGATACGCTGCGAATGATTGCTTACGGAGGGTCGGACTCCTTCTACAAAGGGCAGATTGCGGAGCGCGTCGCGTCGTTCGTCCAGGAGCGAGGGGGATGGCTGACGACAGATGACTTTGCGGAGCACGCACCGACATGGGAGCAGCCGATAACCACGAACTACCGTGGCGTGGATGTGTGGCAGTGCCCGCCGAACAACCAAGGCGTCAATGTGCTGCTTGGGCTGAATATCGCAGAGGGGTTCGACATTGGAGCGATGGGGGCACAGTCGGCGGACAGGCACCACCACCTGATCGAGAGTGCGCGGCTTGCGCTGACGGACGGAATGTACCATATCACCGAGCCGGCGGAGATGCGCGTCGATACCAACATGCTGATCTCCAAGTGGTACGCACAGGAAAGGCGGGAGCTGATTCAGAGCGAGCGGGCGATGGAGGATGTGCCGCTGGGGGTAAGACGAACTGACGGGGATACGGTGTACATAACCTGCGTGGACGGAGAGGGGAATGCCTGCTCGCTGATAAATAGCGTGTTTTCGGACTTCGGGACGGGGCTGGTGGCGCCGGGAACCGGCATCGCGCTGCACAGCAGGGGGGCTTCATTCTCGCTGGACCCAACCCATCCGAATGCGCTTGCGCCGAAGAAGCGACCGTTCCATACGCTGATTCCGGGGATGGCGACGAGGGACGGCGAACTGTGGCTCAGCTACGGCGTGATGGGGACTGTGCAGCAGGCGCAGGGGCAGATGCAGGTGCTGAGCAACATGATTGATTTCGGGATGTCGCCGCAGGAGGCGCTTGACGCGCCCCGCTTCAGCTACAGGCCGCTGGAGGGCGAGGTCGGGCTGGAGCCGCGCATCCCTGCCGACGTGGTGGATGAGCTGTGGGAGCGCGGGCACAGAATCATCGTTACAGACTCGCATCCGCTTTACTTCGGGGGCGGCCAGGTGATCGAGCGGGATGCGGAGAGCGGAGCGCTCACCGGGGGGAGCGAGCCGCGGAATGATGGGTGCGCGGTGGGATGGTGACTGAGCACTGCCCTACTCTGCCGACATAGGCTGCGTGATGCTGCGCGCCCAGGGGGTTTCCGCGACCTCGCAGAACGAGCCGCCGGGCGTCAAGAAGCGGCAGGTCACCTGCTCCCAAGGCTCGGTCTTGGTCGGCTGAATGACGCTGACTCCGGCGTCCGCGAGTTCCTTTTCGGCTGCGGCGGCATTGTCCACTTCGAATCCGATTGTGTATCCCAAGGGGACTCTGTCTGCGGCATCGGCGCTGCCGTAGGTCGCCTTGGCCGCTTCCTCACGCGACCAGATGCCGAAGTGTAAGACGCCGGGAAGCGGTATGACCGCGTAGCCGTCGTGGAAGATTTCGACCTCAAGGCCGAGGGTGTCACGGTAGAAGGTAACGGCTGCGGGGAAATCTTCGACTACTTCTGCGATACTGGCGAGATGTCTGAGCATTGTTGATTCCTTTCGGTTCCGATCTGTGAAATTCAGACGAATATCGCCCTGCCGCCACTGGGAGATTTGGGTGCGGCGACAGGACAACACTAGGGTCTGTTGACACTTTGTCATTCCGAGCGCAGGGAGGAATCTAGCGCCCTCAACTGCGAAAAGATTTTTTATGCAGGGATTTTAGATTCTTCACTCCGCTGCGCTGCGTTCAGAATGACAGGATATGCGAGTCGCTCTCGTGTATTGCACCCTGTATCTTAAATGTCAACACGCCCTAATCGGAGGGGGTTGCAGTGTGGGTAGGTAGTTTCTTACGCTGCCTTGAAGAGCGAGATGCGGTTGCCGGCGATGTCGTTGAATATCGCCAGTGAGCCGAAGCCGCCGGGTATGTCGTTTGGCTGCATCAGCACCGTTCCGCCGAGGCTTACCGCCTTGTCGAGGTACGCCTGCAGGTCGTCCACGCCTACGGCAATGGCGGGAGCGTTTGGCGGCATGCCTTCCATGTGCTGGAAGATGCCGCCGCCGATGCCGTTTCCGCCGTAGCCATCCGGTTCCTGCTGAACGAGGCGGTATGTCCCGCCATCCGGCATTTGCACGCCGCTTATCTGCCAGCCGAACATCCCTGTGTAGAAATCCTCGAGTGCGGCTGCATCGTTGCCGCCAAGCTCGAAGTGTACTACGGGAGGAGCATCGCTCTTTGGCGGCATGTCTCCGTTCATCTGGGACGGCATGGAGTAAAGGCCGATTGCGTTGTGCGCAGGATCGGCGAACATCGCCATTGAACCCACCTCCGGGGCAATCTCCATTGGGGGCATTACGGTTGAGCCGCCCATGCCCGCTATCTTGTCCAGAGCAACCTGTATATCGTCAACCTGTATGTAGAAGGTGACATAGTTGCTGACGGGCATGTCATCGGTGGTTCCCATGATTCCGCCACCGATTCCGCCCTCGGTCCACATGACCACGCCGTAGTTACCCATCTCGGGGCCTTGCACCTGCACATCCCAACCGAACAGGTCGCGGTAGTATTGCTGCAAGGCGGGCCCGTCAGGACCTGCGATCTCAAAGTGCACTACTGGATTTCCCATCATTCCTCCTGTGTTCTGAGTCAATTTCCTGCAAATCAGCAGTTTGATTAGAACAAGGTTAGAACGAATGGTTGTTCGTGTCAAGTGAAATAGAGGCTCGATTTACCGGATTTCGTCCGAAGTTTTCTCACAAATTGGCAAGTCTGCGAAACCTACCCTTCGACAAGCGAGACGCTACCCGATCACAGTCGGGCACTTGCTTCACAACAGCGATTTATCCCTGTCATTTCGAGTGAGGCGGAGAAATCTGAAGTGGGAACAGGTTTGCGGGCAGCGAGTTTAGATTCTTCACTACGCTGCGCTTCGTTCAGAATGACAGTGGTTGGGGATTTGTGAATTCGTCTCAGGTAATTTGTGAGATGGGTTCCTGATGTACGGCGCGCCGACTGACGCGAGTTCATCGCGGGACAGAAGTGGCGATCTGCTTGGCGCGCTCGTAGTCCGCGATTCCTTCATCACGGCGGCCCACTGCCCACAGCGCCATTCCGCGGTTGTTGTAGGCGTACCAGTAGTTGGGGTCGAGTTCGATGGCGCGGGTGAAGTGCGCGATGGCTGACTCATAATCGCCCCTGTCGGAGAGCGCCATGCCGAGGTTGTTGTGAGCGTCGCGATAGTCCGGGTCGAGTTCCAGGGCTTTCATGTAGTCGGCAACGGCGAGGTCCGTGAAGCCGCTGTTGCGGTACGCGATTCCTCGGTTGTTGTAGGCGACGGCATCATCTGGTGTGAGAGCGATGACTTTGCTGTAGTCGCCGGCGGCGAATTCATACTGTCCTCTGTCGAGGTAGGCGTTGCCGCGCAGGAACCATGCGCGGGCATCGTCTGGATTGGCATGGATGGCGTCAGTGAGGCTGTGAGCGACCTGGGCGAGGTGGTCATTGTCGCTCATCGCGCTCAGGTTGGGATCGTTTTTCCAGTTCACGGGGTTCCCCCTGTGTGGCGAAATGTGGAGGCAAAGCGGGTGTTGCTCAGGGCTATCCGACCAGAGCCGATGGGGACTCCAAGTTCGACTTGAGGGTTCGGATGAACTCGGCGACGGGCACACCGTCCAAAGCGCGGTGGTCGAAGGTCACACTCAGGTGCATCATCGAACGCGGGACGATCTCACCATCCACGACTGCGGGCTTTTCCACTACCCGACCGAGACCCAATATTGCCACCTGTGGGGGGTCTATGATGGGAGTGAAGGCGTCGATGTCGTAGTTTGAGAGAGCGGTAATCGTGAAGCCCGCTCCCGTCACGTCGTCAACGCCAAGCCGGTTCTTGCGTGCCTTGTCTGTTAGGGCGCGCATTTGGCTGGCGATGTCCAGGAGATCGAGCGAGCCGGCTCCACTGAGGACGGGCACGACGAGACCATCCGGGACGGCAACCGCGATGCCAATGTTGACCTCCTTGAGCAGTTGTACATTGTTGTCAACAAGGTGCGCGTTGATCCTCGGGTGCGCCTTTAACGACGCTGCGACCGCCGCGATGATGAGATCAAGGTCGAGGGGCCTTATCCGGTGAGGCCGCCACTCGCTGACCAGCGATTCGCGAAGGCTACGCAGCTCCGTGACGTCTGCCTCGGTGGTGAGGGTTACCTGTGCCATGGTGCTTACGCTCATGGACATGCGATCCGCGATAATCTTGCGAAGGCCGGTCAGGGGCACCACTTCGCCCACAGCGTCCGCCCGCGCTGCCGCGGCGTCCCTCTCGGCGATTGCTCGCTCCACGTCAGCGACTGTGATGCGACCGTTTGGACCGGAACCTGCTACGTCAGCGATGTCTATGTCCTGCTGTCGCGCCAGCATCCTCGCGCGCGGAACGATCTGGACACGGGGCGGCGCGCTCTGCTTCGCCTCGATTGCGGCGCGAACGTCCTGCTCGGTAATGCGACCACGTGGACCGGTGCCGTTGACCTGCTCCAGGTCTATGGAGTTATCCCTTGCCAGACGTCTGGCTACGGGCGTGACCTGACGGGCTGCGCCTCCTGTCGGGCGAGCGCCTCTGCGCCGCTGACGTCTTCGGGCGCCTGCCGGCGATGCGGGTGCGCCCGGCTCGGGCCGGGGCGGATTCTCGCCCGGCTCGCCGATGACTGCGACCAGTTCGCCCACCTTAACAAGGGAGCCTTCGGCAGCCATTATGTGGTACACGATGCCGGATGAAGGAGATTCGAGCTCCGAGTTGATCTTGGCGGTCTCAACTTCGACGAGCGGCTGTCCCTCGGCAATCTCGTCGCCTTCGCTGACGAGCCACCTTGTGAGCGTCCCGTCCTCCATGTTCATGCCCCACTGGGGAAGAAGCACGTTTGTAGCCATGAGTTTCCTCCGGTCAGTCGCAGGCGCTAGAGTCTGTTGACAGCCTGAGGTTTACGGCTGCCTGACATCAGGTTAAGCAATTCAAATGGAATGTCTGGAATGTCGGGCATAGATCGGCTCCGCACAGCCCCCTGGATTCGTACCCTCACCCTAACCCTCTCCCAGAGGGAGAGGGGATAAAAGGCAGGAATGACGAAACATGCCTATTCAAGAGTGGCGTAAACGGCGTCGGCGATCTTGTCCTCGTTGGGGAAGACTTCGGACTCCAGCGCCGGGCTGAAGGGGAAGTGGCAGTCGAGGCTGGTTACTCGCTGGATCGGACTCTGGAGACTCCAGAAGCCTTCCTGCGCGACCATCGCCGAGATCTCGGACGCTACGCTGCAACTCTTATGCGCCGGATCGACGATGACAAGCCGTCCGGTCTTTTCGACAGAATCGAGGATCGTCCTGGTATCCAGCGGCACTATGGTGCGTGGGTCGATCACCTCGACGGAGATGTCCTCTTCGTCCAGCGCCTCCGCAGCTGCCATCGCTCGCCTCACCATGCCGGCCAGCGCGACCACAGTGACGTCGGAGCCTTCATGCTTGACGTCGGCTACGCCGAACGGGATGGTCTGTTCGTCGTCGTCATCGACCTCGCCCCGGGTGCCGGCGAGGTTGTTGTCCTCGAAGAACATGACCGGATCGTTGTCGCGGATTGCGGTTTTGAGCAGGCCTTTAGCATCGGCAGGGGTAGTGGGAATCGCAATCTTGAGGCCAGGCATGTTCATGAACATGGGGTATGGCCTGTCGGTGTGGTGAGCCGCGCTGTTCGCGCCGTAGATCATGCCGCACCTGTACACGACGGGCAGGCTGACCTGTCCGCCGAACATGAAGCGCATCTTCGCCGCCTGACTGATGAGCTGGTCCATCGCCACCCAGAGGAAGCTGGACAGGGACTGGACGATGGGCCTCATGCCGACAGCGGCAGCGCCGACCGCGGCGCCCATGAATCCGTTCTCGGAGAGCGGAGTGTCAATCACACGCTCGTCGAACTCCTGGGAGAGACCGCCGGTCACCCCGTAGATGCCGCCTCGAATGCTCTCGCCCATGATGAATACTTTCTCATCACGGCGCATTTCTTCCTTGATAGCGGCGTTAACCGCGTCTGCGTAAGTTATCTCAGTCATGGCAAAAGTCTCCTGCGTCGTCTGCTGACTTTACGCTATTCGCACCTAGTTGTACGTTGGCAAGGGGTCGGCGTACAGGTCGTTGAGAAGGTCATCCATCTCAGGATATGGACTCTCTCTCGCGTACTGGAGAGCCTCGGCAATCGTGTCCGCCACTTCCTGGCGGACTGCCTCAATCTCTTCCTGCGAGGCTATTTCCTGATCGACGAGCCACTGGGAATGGACATCAATGGGATCGCGCTCGCGCCACGCCTCTAACTCCTCGTCGGTGCGGTAAGCCTCTCGCAGGATGCGGACCAAGCCTTCGGAGTGGTCTTCGTACCGGTAGGTGCGCGCCTCGATAAGGGTCGGGCCTTCCCCGGCGCGCGCCCTCCTTACCGCCTCAGTTGTGGCTTCGTACATTGCCATGACGTCCTGCCCGTCAACGAGTATGCCGGGCATATCGTATGCTGTGGCGCGGTCAGATATGTTCTCTACGGCAACGGCTTCTTTGAAGCTGGTGGTGACGGCGTACTGGTTGTTCTCGCAGAGGAAGATGACGGGGAGCTTCCAGATTGCGGCGAGGTTCATTGCCTCGTGGCATGCGCCCTGATTGCTGGCGCCGTCACCGAAGAAGGCGACTACCACACGGTCGTTGCCCTGCATCTTGCTTCCCATGGCAGCGCCTACAGCGACGGGGAGCGCCGACGCGACTATCCCGGACTCGCCGAGGATTCCGATATCGAAGTCGGCTAAGTGCATCGAGCCGCCCTTGCCCTTGCAGTAGCCGGTTGCCTTGCCGAGAAGCTCGGCCATGGCACGGCGGACATCTCCGCCCTTGGATATGGGGTGGCCGTGAGAGCGATGGTTGCCGGTGATGTAGTCGTCGTCGCGCAGGGCGGCGCATGCGCCGACTGCCACTGCCTCCTCGCCAATGTAGCAGTGCGCCATGCCCACAAGCTCGCCGCGCTGGACGAGCTGCTTTACGTTTTCCTCGAACTCGCGGATCAGCATCATCCGGCGGAGCATGAGCATGAAAAGGTCTCGTTCCTGGTCCATTTTCGCCTCCCGTGATTCAATGGGCCTTGCATTTGATGGGCATTGCGACAGGCCGAAGCATCCACAGTTACAAAAACCGCCTCTGGCAGAGCTGAAACCGGCTGAGTCTGACGGCCTTGGGCGCATCTTATTACAGATGGTTGGATAGCGACAATAGCCGAGTGGCGGTAAAGCCTATTCTATTGGGGTATAATCCTGAAGGAATGGGGTGGGCGGCGGCTAAGGCCTGCTGACTTTTCCTGTCATTCCGAGCGCAGCGAGTAAGCAAGAATCACACGGAGCGGCGGGCAGATATTTTAGATTCTTCACTCCGCTGCGCTGCGTTCAGAATGACAGAAAATACGTAATTCGGTTGAAATCGCATGATCAGGGTGGAGTCAAGAGCATGGCATTTTCAAGCACTGAACTGGCGAGGAATGAACTCGACTATGACGCAATCGTAATCGGAGCCGGCATTTCAGGCATGTACCAGCTTTACAGGCTGCGGGAACTGGGTCTAAGGGTTCGCGTCTTCGAGAGGGGAACGGGCGTGGGAGGCACATGGTACTGGAACAGGTACCCGGGCGCACGCTTCGATTCGGAAAGCTACTCATACGGCTACTCTTTTTCGCAGGAACTGCTCGACGAGTGGGACTGGTCGGAACGATTCGCCTCACAGCCAGAGATTCTACGATACCTGCAACACGTAGCCGATAAATTCGACCTTCGCAGGGATATTCAGTTTTCGAGCGACGTCAAGTCGGCTGACTTTGATGACGACGCTAGAAGCTGGGAGGTCCGACTGGCAGATGGGAATACTTACACAAGCAGATTTCTTATAACCGGTGTCGGGATTCTTTCGCAGCCTACTTTACCGAGGATAGAGGGGATCGCGTCGTTCAAGGGACAGTCCTTTCACACTTCCCGATGGCCCCATACGCCGGTGAATTTCGGTGGCACAAGGGTGGGCGTTATCGGGACCGGAGCCACGGGGGTGCAGACGATACAGGAGGTTGCTAAGAACGTCGGGCACCTGACTGTTTTCCAGCTACGACCGGAGTGGTGCGCTCCCCTGCACAACTCGAAATCGACCCTGAAGAGATGGAAGTCATCAGAGCCAACTACGACGACATGTTCGAGCATTGCACGCAGACAGTTGCGGGCTTCATACACGATGTCGATCCGAGGAATACATTCGATGTGCCTGAAGAGGAGCGGTACGAGTTCTGGGAGCGGCTGTACGCTAGTCCGGGGTTTGGGATCTGGCAGGGCAATTTCAAGGATATTCTGACCAACCCCGAAGCAAACAAGGCAATATCCAACTTCATAGCCGACAAGATACGGGGGCGTGTGCATGACCCCGCTATCGCCGAGAAGCTGATTCCAAAGGACCATGGTTTCGGGACTAAGCGGGTGCCGCTGGAAACTAAATACTTTGAGTCGTACAACCAGGAAAATGTTGAACTCATAGATATCAGTGAGACTCCTATCGTGAGGATAACTGAGAATGGAGTGCTGACTTCTGAGAAGGAGTTCGAGTTTGACTTCATAATCTATGCGACGGGCTTTGACGCGATTTTCGGAAGCTATAACAGGATAGATATCCGGGGCGCAAACGGACGCAGGTTGAAGGAGCAGTGGGAAGAGGAGCTGGCGACTTTTCTAGGCATTCAGACAAGCGGCTATCCCAACATGTTCATGATAATCGGGCCACACGCGATGGCCGGGAACAACCCACGCGCCATTGAGTACCAGGTCAACTGGGTTACGGAGCTTATCAGTTACATGAACGACAACGGATTCACCCGTGCTGAGGCCGGTCAGGACGCGCAGAGAGGCTGGCGCGAGTATGTGGTGGAACAGGGCAAGGACTTGCTGAGAAACGATGTTGACTCCTGGCAGACAGGCATCAATATGAACCTGGAAGGCAGACAGAAGCGAATCGTAGGCATGTATTCCGGCGGTCAGCCGTCGTATAGACGGCGATGCGAAGAGGTGGCACGAGGCGGGTATAAGGAATTGGATCTAATGTAAGACGATTTCACAAATGCAATTTTTTCTCATCATTTCGAGCGAAGCGAGCAACCAGAAGTCGTAAACGGGTTTGCAGGCAAGAATTTTAGATTATTCACTCCGCTGCGCTGCGTTCAGAATGACAACATTGGGGATTTGTAAGATCGTTTCAATATAGGCAGGGTTGCCGGATGGCGCTTGATTCCAGCACTCTTAAATTTCTGGAGCAGATGGCTGACCACGGCGGGAAGCCTGTACACGAATGCGCGCCTGAAGAGGCGCGGGCGTTTGCGTCGTGGATAGCAGGACTTGCCGGGCCTGCGCCGGAAATGTGGCGCGTGGAGGAGCGTAACCTACAGGGCGTGGACAACGCGGTAAGACTGCGCGTTCTAACACCCTTCGAGCACGTCCGTGGGGTGCTGGTCTATTATCACGGGGGCGGATGGGTTACAGGCTCAGTGGACGGCTACGAAACGGTGGCGAGGAAACTGGCGGAGCGGACGTCTTGCGCGGTCGTGCTGGTGGAGTATCGTCTTGCGCCGGAACATCCCTACCCTGCTGCCGTGGCGGACTCTTATGCTGCGCTGGAGTGGGTGGGGGAGCATGTCGGTGAAATTGCAGGATACGATGCGCCGCTGTTTGTCGCAGGTGACGGATCGGGCGGCAACCTGTCTGCGGTGACGGCTATACGGGCGCGTGATCGGGGCGGTCCTAACATAGCGTTGCAGGCGCTCATCTATCCGGTGACGGACGCGGATTTCGAGCGGCCATCCTACCTAGAGCCTGAAAACCAGATGCTGCTGACTCGCGATGACATGGTGTGGTGCTGGAACCATTACCTGCCTGATTGCTCTCGCCGCAGGGAGCACGATGCTTCTCCTTTACGCGCCGAGAGTCTTGATGGGCTTCCGCCGGCTGTTATCCTTACGGCGGAGCACGATGTGTTGCGCGACGAGGGAGAGGCTTACGCGGCACGTCTGCGGGAAGCCGGCGTGCAGACCGAGCTACAGAGATACGCGGGGCAGATGCACGGATTCTTTACGCTGCTGATGCTGCCCGGCAGCGAACTTGGTTTCCAGCAGGTTGTAAAGGCAGTCAGGGCGTGCATCGTGAGAGCGCGGAAGGCTCAATTCGGGTAGCGACCGCTTAGTTACAGTTGCCAGTTTCCTACAGAGAGAAGTAGTGCCAGGAGAGATAAGATGGCGGCTCAGACAGAAATATCCCCGGACTTTGACGCGGTGGTGATTGGCGCCGGCTTTGCGGGATTGGGCATGCTGCGGCGACTGCGGGACGAACTCGGCATGTCCGTGCAAGTATATGAAGCAGGCGGCGGAGTCGGCGGCACCTGGTACTGGAACCGCTACCCCGGCGCACGGTGCGACTCGGAGAGCTACGTCTATTGCTTCTCATTCTCGAAGGAGCTGCTCCAGGACTGGAACTGGAGCGGGAAGTACCCGGAGCAGCCGGAGATTCTGACTTATCTCAACCACGTAGCGGACCGCTTCGACCTTCGCCGTGACATCCGGCTCAATACGCGAGTAACCGCCGCGAAGTTCCTGGAAGACAGCAACCGCTGGCAGGTCGAAACGGACCAGGGAGATCGCGTCACGGCGCGGTTCCTGATTACGGGAATCGGATGTATTTCGACTGGCAATGTGCCTAACATTCCCGGTCTTGAGTCATTCGAGGGCGACTGGTACCACACGGGGAGTTGGCCTCATGAGAAGGTCGATTTCGCTGGTAAGCGTGTCGGTGTAATCGGCACAGGGTCAAGCGGAGTGCAGGCGATACCCGTGATTGCCGAGCAAGCCGAGCGCCTGACCGTCTTCCAGCGAACGCCGCAATACACCATCCCTGCCCGCCACGAGAATGTGGACCGGAGGTTCATCGAGGAAGACGTGAAGCCGCACTACGACGAAATATGGGAGAAGGCGAGGTGGTCAAAGGCCGGCTTCCCGGCGGACTACAGCGAACTCTCTGCCCTGGAGGTCAGCGCGGAAGAGCGTCTGCAAACCTACGAAACATTGTGGGATAAGGGCGGAACCACATTCCTGTACGGGACGTTCAAGGACATTCGCACGGACAGACGCGCGAATGACACTGCCGCCGAGTTCATTCGATCCAAGATACGCGAGATAGTGAGCGATCCGGAGACGACCGAGAAGCTGTTGCCTACGGACCACCCATTCGGCTCCAAGCGTACCCTGATAGACACGAACTACTTCGAGACATATAACCGCGAGAACGTTGAGCTGGTGGATATACGGCACTCGCCAATCGCGGAGATAACACCGAAGGGAATACGCACCGAGGACGAGGAAGTAGAACTGGACGTCATCGTATTCGCGACCGGCTTCGACGCGATGACCGGCACTTTTCTCAAGATGGACATCCGGGGCAGAAACGACCTGTCGCTCAAGGAGAGATGGGCGGAGGGACCGAAGACTTACCTTGGAGTGCAGGTCGCGGGCTTCCCGAACATGTTCATGATTACAGGGCCCGGCAGCCCGTCCGTGCTCAGTAACATGCCTGTCTCCATCGAGCAGCACATCGAATGGATTTCTGACTGCCTCGCGTACCTGCGCGAAGAGGGCATCGAGACAGCCGAGGCAGACCCCGACGCGGAGACGGCATGGGTGTCCCATGTGAACGAGGTTGCCGAGCCGACAATGTTCATGCTGGCGAACTCGTGGTACCTGGGCGCGAACATTCCGGGAAAGCCCCGCGTGTTCATGCCTTACGCGGGCGGCGTCGGAGCCTACCGCGAGAAATGCAAGGAGATCGCGGACAACGGCTACGAAGGGTTCATCCTCGGTTCCGGGAGTCGGAGTACGGCCGGGCTGGCGGCGTCGCGCGGGTAAGCAGTCGTCGCGTGGCTCCCGCAGCGCCGCCGGTCGTTGGGAGGCCAGTTATCCAATGACGATTTCACAGAAACAGCAGTGTTGCTAATTTAGGTGTTGGTGTCAGATTCAACATTGCTTTCGATGCAGGCTTCACCCCCATCCTAGCCTTCCCCCATCGAGGGGGAAGGGACTAAGAGCCTCATCTCAAAGGGCTTTAAGCAATATCTAAACAGTCGATGGCAAGTTACCCCAGGAAGTGCCGTAGCTGGGCGGCTTCCTCGACGAACTGGAACCTGCGCGTGGTCTCGTCGTCGCTGGCGACACTAGCCCAGATCGCGCTGGTCAGTCCTTCGTGAACCCGGTCCAGTTCGTCGGTAAACCTGCGAACCACTTCCAGGTATTTTTCGCCCAGCAGCTCACTTACGTTCCGTTCGTTAGTGAAGCGCAGCGCTGCCCGCAAGTCCTCGTCCAAGTTGGGATAGACTTCACGGATGAATTCAAGGTCGCTTTCCGACAGGCAGGCAAGGCCAAGCAGTTCCGGCGGGACGCCGATGGAGTACAGAGATGCCGCGAAGCCTATTGCCCTGGGTAGGGTGACTCCGCCCACACCGCCGAGAGAGCGCCCGTAACCGAACAGGCCGACGTGCATCTTGCGCTCGCGCCGCCTGGGGACGTGCGCCGACACGGTGGTGATGACGTCGGTCAGGTCCTGAACAAGCGACTGGTACTCCGATGTGGACCTGTCTATGATGTCCTTCGCCCGATTCTGGTCAATGTACATGGGATCGGTGCGCTCGTGGGCAAGAATCTTGTTAATGCCATCACGCACGGTGTCCGAATCGTAGTCGTACTTGAAAGCGGACTGCACGGTGAATGTCTGCGCGCTCGGATACTCAGTCAGGGAACGCTCCGCGTTGGTAGGACCGAGATGGCCGCGGAAGGGCGCGGAGCCTGCCCCGATGATGGGGTATAGCGGCACTCCCAGCTTCTCCTCCAGATTGTGCAGTCGCAGCAGACCAACTTTGAGGATCAGCTCGGCAGCGATCATCCCGTAGTTCAAGGCAGGATCGCTCCTTGCAAGGAATACCCTCTGATAGGGCAGATTCCTGCCCTGCAGGTACTCCTCCACGATGCGGTCGCAGTAGAAGAGGTTCTCCATGTCTTCAATGAGCGGTATTACTCTGATGCTCTTTGGATAGAACTCCCCTACCCAGTCTTTGACCGAATGTCCGTCGAGAATTGTCCGGTCTTCCTGCCCTACGATCACCTTTCGGTAGTAGGCTTCCACCATCGAGAGTTCTTCGGCGGAGGTGGTGAGCGGGAGTATTACCTCCTGGATCGGCGCAACGTTGCCGTCGCCATAGAAGCCCTCCGCCATGTCCCATGAGGAAGAGATGCTCTGGAGCGCCTCGACCATTGACTTGCGCATGTCACGCTCGACGCGCGGGTTGGGGACGCGCAGCGTGAGCGCGACGTCTCTGCCGAGCCTGACGTTATCGCCGAAGAAGTCGGGGTGGCCGGTGAGCAGCTTGCGGACTACCTGATTGTCCGCCTCCTTGCCTTCCGAGTCCCACATCTGTTCATCGCATCCGAGCGCGAACACGTCCACCGCCTCCTCGATCTCGCCATCCCCTCGCAGCACACCGGAGCCATCCGCGAATGGCGCAGGCGAGGCGTTGTCGGGGTGCTGGGTACTCATCACCTTGGGTATCAGGGACACGTTAAACCTCCGCTTCGATGCCGTGCTTAACGCACGTCAGTTTTCAATAGAATGAGGAATGATTGTACAGGGCGCGACGCGGCAGCCCAATCGAATATAGGAATGTTTCCAGCAACCATGTTGAGAAATGGATTTTGACCGGTTACACCAGTGATTCTGGCATAAATTACGCATCACACTTACACAGGTTATTATAACTTAAAGTCGGATGACGCGGCAGTTTTGCGGGCACGGATTGCCCGGGACATCTTCGCGGTTGCGGTCAATCCCACGCGATTGCTCTGAGCGTTCAGGGTTTGACTTGCCCAAAAGTCAGAGAAAGGAAGAACCGTTTATCGGATCATCGTGACGGAGGCAGGTCCCTTGCACTGCTGAGCCACAGAATGACGAGAACCAGCAGGGCACAGTATGCCATAGCGCCCAGTCCGCTGATCCAGTAGCTGACATTTATAGAATCTGCGTCCATGAATGCCCGAATGAGATTGCCCGGCATCCAGTGGAGCACGGGTTCGATGTCAATGTCCCAAATCTGCTGAAAGCCGAATGAGAGTAAAGGCTTGATAATGCCGGAGACGAAGAAGTACGCGAGGCCAACGCCTACGCCTAATGCCGTGGAACGCCCCCA
This sequence comes from Dehalococcoidia bacterium, assembly GCA_965203955.1. Lineage (GTDB taxonomy): Bacteria > Chloroflexota > Dehalococcoidia > Lucifugimonadales > JADFKI01 > Bin90. Next base: position 3,234,345 of record OZ241923.1, read on the forward strand.
GAATGTCAGACAAGCGCCGACGAGCGACCAGAAAGCAACTCCGGGCAGCGCACGCCCCAGCTCTCCAAGGCTGCTGACGCAGTCTCCGCACGAATAGAAACTCTCAGATTTAACCAGGGAAACAACATTGGCAACGGTGAGTGAGAGGATCCATCCGGTGACAAGCAATATGGCCAGAGCCAGAACGATGTAAGCGACCTTGGAAAGAGGGACGAGAATCCTCGATGTCCCCCGAGCATGGAGAGTACGGTAGGCGCCGGGTCCGAAATCGGAACCAAAGACCAGTGCGCCAATGCAGACCGCGATCACGTAGAACAGTGGACTGATGGAGAATTCCATCGCCAATGCCAGTATGTCGGGCCCAGCTGAGTCCGCGCCGCTAAAGATGAATGAATCAGCCAGCAATGCCACTGCGACTGAGGGAATCACAATGAACAGAACCGCCAGTGAACTGAGGATGATGAATGCGGGGCGACGACGCATCCTGAACAGCTCATACCTGCAAAGCCGGAGTAATTCAGTTAGCGTATTTCGGGCTGGTCGTCTTGCCTTTGCCGTAGCAGCAGATACTTCCACCAGTCAGTCTCCACTTTCTTCAGGAATTCTCAGACGACAATAGTTCGAAGAAGCCCGTTTCAATGCTCGCTCTCGGGTATAGCAGATTCAGGTAAATGCCCTTTGCAGCCAGCAATTCGGACAGCTCGAAGGGTGAGTCACCGTTCAGATTGACCAGAAGCCCCTCCTGACTCTCGTCCACATTCCACCCCTTAGTTCGCATGAGGGCTACTGCCTTTTCATTGTCCGTAGTGTCAACAAGGTGGCTAGGCGAGAGTGTCAGCCCTTCAGTCGAGCCGCTGTAGAGCAGCCCACCGCGATTAAGTATGCCCACGTGGTCACATACCTGCTCGACTTCATTCAGCAGGTGACTTGCCAATACTATCGTCCGCGGTGGGCCATCGTTCCTACCGGACAGGCTTCTCACCATCTCCCTGATGTCGGCGATGCCCTGCGGATCAAGTCCGTTTGTGGGTTCGTCAAGCACGAGAACATCTGGGTCGCCAAGCAAGGCGATAGCTATTGCTGAACGCTGTTTCATTCCGGTCGAGCAGTCTCTAAAGCGCCTTGACCTTGCAGAATCGTCCAAGCCCACCGAGTCCAGCAGCGCCGCGAGTTCGTCATCCCGTTCGCCGGTGTCGTAAATCCCCCTGGCGCACCTGAGATTGTCCCAGACGGTGAGGTGTCCCCAAAGTGTTGGCTCACCTACTACTGCCCCAACGTTCGGCAGGTTCTCGCTAACGGGTCCTTCAAGGAGAGCGATCTCTCCTGACGTCGGTTTGAGGAATCCGCAGAGGATAGAGAGCAACGTGGTCTTGCCCGACCCGTTGGGGCCTAGCAGCCCGAATATGCTACCTGACGGAATCTCCATTGAAACATTGTCGAGAGCAATTACGTCGCCGAATGTTTTGGACAGACTTTGGAGCCTGACAGCGGAGGGGTTTGCCTTCATTGATTGAATCCCAAGAGTCAACTCCTACCGGCTGAGGCGGATGGCCTGCCGTCCCAACTGAGGCCAGGCAGCCGGAGCGCTGCATTTCTCCAGACGCTCATCTAAGGGGAGACTTTCGTCCCAGTAGTAGGCTATTATCCGCCGACCACTGAACTCACTCGACGCATCAGACGCCAGCCAGACCACCGGATTCTGCATCACTTCGGCCTGAATTAGCTGGTCCCTTAAGGATTCGTCGCCTCTGGAGGTCATGTTGGTATAGGTGCCGCCGCCGGGAACCAGCACATTGGCGGTTACTCCAGTGCCCTCCAGGTCCTGGGCCATGATGGCGACCAGCGCTTCGTGTCCGGCCTTGGACGGGCCGTATGGAGCCATACCGATTCGCCACATGCTGTCCATGCTAGTGGTGACGCCAATTATGCGTCCCCATCCCTGGTCCAGCATATGAACAACTGCCGCCCTAGCCATGTAGAAATTGCCGCTCAGGTTAACCGCCACCACGCGGCTCCAGGTCTCCGGGGAGTTCTCCCAGAAGCTGGTGAGGCTGGCCCCGCCAGTCGCCGCCTGTCCAGCGCCTCTAGTGTTAATGCCCGCGTTGTTCACCAAGATGTGAAGCCCGCCGAGTTGCCCTACGGCAGTCTCCACGGCATTCTGGCACGCCTGCGGGTCGGTCACGTCGGCAGTGATACCAATGGCGCAGTCGTCGCCACCAATCTCTTGCACCTCGCTGACAGTCTGATTCAGCCAGTCTTGGCTTATGTCGGCCAGAGCGACTTTTGCGCCAGCGCGCACCAATCCCAATGCGATGGCGTGTCCAAGTCCAATGGGACTTCCTGCGCCAGTAACTATCGCTACTTTGCCCTCCAGCGGTCTTTCGGTCACATTGCACCTCCTCAGCAGTAAGCGGATATTTGATTTAGGTAGCATTCGGTTCTTGAAAGCCGTTCTCACTTGAGAACGTGCCTGCTGCACAAGGTAATAGCGGAAAACTGAAGTTGTCAAATGGCAATTTTCGGATACCATCTCTTTGAGAACGTGTTCCGGCTTGTGATTCAATCGCCCTGCTTCACTGATAATTGCGCTTGAATCTGGTATATCATCAGGCTGAAACTTGTGAGGACGACGGCTAGAGTCTAGCGGTGATGTCATGTCTATCAAGCTGCTTGATGGGAGGATTACAGATGGATGAGTTCATGGAGGCTGCGCTGAGTGAGGCGCGTTTCGGCGCTGAAGAAGGCGGCATCCCAATAGGCGCCGCGCTCGTCGATGGCAACCGGCTCGTGGCAACCGGGCGTAATCGCCGGTTGCAGGACTCGGCCGCCATTATGCATGCAGAGATTAACTGCCTTTACAACGCAAGTCGCGAGGGAGTGCAGAGCTTTCGAGGGATGACGATGTACTCCACGCTGATGCCCTGCCACATGTGCGCCGGAGCGATCGTGCAATTCGGCATCACGAAAGTTATCGCCGGTGAGTCCTCTAATTTTCAGGAAGCAAATGGCCACGGCACCTTAATTCGGCATGGCATCGAAGTAGTTGACATGGACCTGGATGACGCCAAGGAATTGCTGGGGCGCTTCATTGAAGAAAAGCCCGAGCAATGGAACGATGACATCGGAAGGTAGATGAAACGGAGGCAGCACATGAGTGAATTGGACGAACGCTACGAACGTGGACAGGAAACGCGGCGAATGTTTGGCGGTGGACAGATTACCGGCGGATCGTCGCCGGGGGCGTGGGAACTTGCGCCCGATCTGGAGAGGATAATTGGAGAGGCACTCTTCGGCACCATCTGGAGGCGGCCCGCGCTCACTCCGGTTCAGCGGGAGATGATAACCCTGTCCTGCCTCATAGTTATGAACCGGGAAGTACAGCTTAAGCGGCACCTGGGCAACGCGCTGAACGTCGGTCTGACGCCGGAGCAGATTGTCGAGTTGATAATTCACGACACATGGTATGGTGGAGCGCCGGCGGGCATTCAGGCGCTCACGATATGCAAGGAGGTCTTCGAGGAGCGGGGAGTCGACTTCACGCCGGCGCGTGTCCACGATAGCAGCGAGGACCCGGACAGCCTGTTTCAGCGTGGCGAGGAGTTCCGGATAAGTTACATGGGAAACGTCTCCAGAACGCGGACGACCGCACATACGGAAGCGGAAAGGGAACTGAACAGAATCACGGGTGAATATTACTGGGGTGCGACCTGGACCCGACCCGGTCTTGACCTCACGAGCCGTTGCATCTGCACGATGGCATGCCTGGCAGCCTTGGGACGCGAGGGTCCGCTTCGGAGTCACATCCGGGGGGCGCTGAACATAGGCTTGACACCGGACCAGATAATCGAGGTGTTCGGTCACATGACTCTATATGCAGGGATACCTTTCGCGCGGGGGGCGATGGACATTGCCAACGACATATTCATCAGCGCGTGACGATAGGCGATCTTGCCCTAGGCCTTACAGAGATGAAGCCAAGAACAGTAGTAAAATCAATCGGTCAGCAGGACGTAAACCGCGGCTGATGGGCTGAGGTCATCGTGCGTATGGCCCTTGCCGCTGACATCCTCCATCAGCCGGATGTCTCCGGCGCGCAGCACCCGCTTCGCGCCGTCGCTGGCTCCGATTTCCACCTCGCCGGACAGATGGATAACCAGCCTGCGTTCGGGGAGAGGATGAAAGTCCATGTGGCGCGACCCGTCGAATTCCTGCACCCGCACCTCGGACACATTGATCAGCGCCTCCAGTTCCGGATGCTCCTCAAGTTTCATGTCCTCGATGTGGCTCTCTCCGTCTGCGTCCGAAAATACCCGATATATTGCCATTCTGTTCCCTCCGCGTTTCCGAAATGGATAACCTAGTTAGCCCTGTGCCAGTCATATATCAGAGCAATAGCATCTTAACGATATATGCTACGCTTCATCCCCACCCGTTTCCAACATCCCTACTGTTTGAGACGATTTCACAAATGCAATTTATCCCTGTCATTTCGAGCGAAGCGAGAAATCTAAAGTCGAAAACAGGTTTGGAGGCAACGATTTCAGATTCCTCACTCCGCTGCGCTGCGTTCGGAATGACAAGGGTAGGTGGTTCGGAATGACAACATCAGGGGCTTGTGAAATCGTATCACTGTCTCGGTTAAAAGCCTGTATGACGGGACATCTTCTTTAGCCGCAGGCCGGTATGACTTCTTCGCCGAACAGCCGTATGGCGTCCATTATCTTCTTGTGGGGCGGGCCCCCGGAGTGGGCGTGACGCAGGCGGAGCAAGAAGTAGTCTGCGCCCACCGTCTCGGTCCAGCGCTGGAACTCGGACACGCATTCTTGCGGATCTCCCAATATCAATCGATCCTCTGCCAGATTGCCGAGGGTCATTTCGTCCTCCGATTGAATGCTGCCGAATTCAGGCAGTCCGTTGCGCCAGTAATACTTGTATGCGGTCATCACTTCCGGCCCGTACACCGCTTCGGCCTCAGCGCGGCTTTCAGCAACCCAGGCATCCCGCATCAGCGCAACGAGTGGCTGTCGTCCCATCCGCATCGCCTCTTCACGGTATGCCTCGACCAGCTTGCCGGTGTTGGCCAGATTTGTACTGGGTCCGGCGACGAAACCATCAGCCATGCGCCCGGCGCGGCGCGCTCCTCGTAGCGCGCTTGCCCCAATCCACAGAGGAGGAGCGGGCTTCTGGAAGGGACTGGGCCGGATGTGCAGGTTTTCCAGTTGGTGGTACTTGCCGTGGAATGAGAATGGTTCCCCGCTCCAACAGTGGCGGATAATCTCCACTCCCTCCTCGAACCTGCCAACCCGCTGACTCACCGGCACTTGGAATGCCCGAAAATCCGCCTCCTGGTATCCCAGCCCCACGCCGAGGATGATTCTTCCCTTCGATACGAGATCCAGCGTGATAACGTCCTCTGCCAAGTGTACCGGGTTGTGCAGGGGCAGCAAAATTACGGACGTGCCGACGTTCAAGGTGCTCGTATGAGCGGCCACTGCCGTCGCAACGATTAGCGGTGACGGCAAGAAGCCGTCCTTATCCTGGTGGTGCTCGCCGAAGAAGCAGGAATCGAAGCCTACCTCCTCAGCAAGCTGAGCCTCAGCGATGACCTCGTCAATGCGCTGGTCCAGCCGCTCGCCCCTGGGAGGGTCGGCGATGGAACTGTATATGCCGAACTTCATGCCTGAACTCCCCTATTCTGCTTAGGTCATAGTCTACTGCGCGATGCATGAAAACGCATTGGAGCGGACGTGCGAGAAGTATATCATCGTGTACGAAGTCTCTCTCCTAGATGTTCGTGCGCGGCATGTTTCTTGACTAAGACGACTTCACAAATGCAATTTATCCTTGTCACTTCGAGGGAAGCGAGTAATCTGAAGTCGGAGACAGGTTTGCGGGCAGCGATTTTAGATTCTTCACTCCGCTGCGCTACGTTCAGAATGACAGTGGTTGGGGCGCCGCGTTCAGAATGACAATGTTAGGGATTTGTGAAATCGTCTCTGACTGTGCCAGTCTGACCTTCGTATGTGCATTATGTACAATAGTCATTCCTAACTGTGCAAGAGGTGTGAGCCTATATGCTGCGTGTACCTCATTTCAACCTAACGACTGGTCTTCCAGCGGCGTGAAACGCAAGAGAACAGCAGACAACGGCAGATTAAGGAGCAAGCACTATGTCAGACAAGATACGGCTGGGGTATGTTGGCGCGAATGTAAACTCAACCTGGGCATCTCAGTCGCACTTTCCGGCGATACTTGCCAGTCCTGAAATTGAGTTTACCGCAGTCTGCACTACCCGACCGGAGAGCGCGGAGGAGGCTCGACAGGCGTTCGGCGCGAAGCTCGCGTTTCATGATTTCAGGGAAATGGCAGTGTCCCCCGAGATCGATGCGGTGGCTGTGGTTGTGCGGGTTCCGTGGCACTATGAGCCTACGAAAGCCGCCATCGAAGCCGGTAAGCACGTCTTCACCGAGTGGCCGCTGGGACAGAATACCATCGAAGCCGAGGAACTTGCTGCACTGGCACGGGACAGAGGCGTACAGACTGCGGTAGGTCTGCAATCCCGAGTCAGTCCCGCACTGCTGTACGTCAAGGAGTTGATTGAAAACGGCTATGTGGGAGAGGTGTTAACGTGTCACGTAACTACGATGCGTGGTGGCGCGGTGGAACGCTCGTCCAGCGAGACATGGCAGCGAGATGTCAGCCAAGGCGCAAATACCCTGACCATTGCCAACGGGCACGTCATCGACGCGCTGCGCTTTGTGGCCGGCGATTTCACGAGGGTGTCTTCGATGGTCAGCACTCAAGTTGAGCAATGGTACGAGACCGATACGCAGCGGTTTGTGGAAGTTACGTCACCGGACAATGTGCGAGTCAGCGGGCAGTTGGAGAGCGGCGCGGCGGCATCGGTCCATGTCGGAGCCGTCCCCTGGGCCGGCAGCGGCTTTAGAATGGAGATATACGGTCGTGAGGGAACGCTTGTCGTCACCGGGAGCGTGTCGTCGCAGCGCGGTGAGATGCTGCGGGTGAGGGGCACACAGCGAAGCAATGAATTGCAGGACTTGGCCATTCCTGAACGCTTTGTTTGTGTGCCTTCCGACTTTCCAAAGGGAGATCCCTTCAACGTGGGGCAACTGTATGCCCTTTTCGCGGAGGCGATCAGAACCGGGCAGAGCCGCTTGCCCACGTTCGATACAGCGGTTGACCTGCATCGTTTCATTGATACCATCAGGCAGGCGTCCGAGACCAGCAGGGAATTACCAGTTGGTTGAAGGGCTGGCTTCTTAGCTTGAACACCGCGAGAAACCTGAAGGCGCAGAACAGCGCTGCATTCAGCGATTTCAGATTTCTCGCCTTGCTCGAAATGACGGTAATAATGATAGCCGGCGACCAGAAGTACGCAGAGTCTAGGAGCTAGGCAACCACTCCCTGAGCGCGCGGATGTGGTCGGGTGTCGTGCCGCAGCATCCTCCGATTATCCGCGCGCCCTGTTCATTCCATCCCTTGGCGTATTCCAAGTATCGCTGCGGGTCCATTCGGCCGGCGGCGCGGGGGAAATGGGCGTAGGCTCCGAATGTCCCTTCCCAATTCTTCTTGACTATCTCCAGCCCCGGCGCCGTTTCGTCCACCGGTGTGTGCATTATGAATACTGCTGCAATGTCCCTGTCCTTGATGGCGTCCATTGCGTCTTGAAGGGTCTCGCCGCCATGCCTGTCCTCGATGCCCAGATACAGCCCGTCGCCGTCGGTGACCAGGGATAGCCCGACCCATACCGGCAGACCCAACTCCGCAGCCGCGTCAATCACCGCCAACGTGTCTGATATGCGGACCAGCATCTCGCCCACCGCCACGTCCGGTCCGCCTTTGGCAAGTTCTCCCAGTTGTTCACGATAGGTCTCCAGAGCTACATCATAGGGCACCGGGATTTCCGCGTGCGCCTTGGGACGCATCGTAGATACGGAGGCAGCGATGACCACCGAATCTTCCGTCCCCGTGTCTTTCCTTGCCTGTACAGCCGCTTCGATTCCCAGCTTGTTAGCCTCGGCTACCTTGTGCTCAAGTCCGCCCTCCTCCAGCATGTCGCGCCCTGTGCCAAAGGTGTTTGTGATAATAATCTCGGCACCCGCCTCTATGTATTCCTGATGGATGTCCCTCACCTCCTGCGGGTGGGTGAGCATCGGACCGCCCGACCAAGTGGTGGGGCTGATAAGCCCTCTCCGCTGGATCTCCGTGCCCATGCCTCCGTCCATCAGGATGGTATCCCCCGCTGCCAGTCTGCGCTGCAATTTCTCAAAGTTGCTCATGTTTCCCTCCCGGTGAATTCAGAAGATGCCATGCTATTAGGGCGCTAAACGGCGGCGGTGCCATAGGGATTGCCGGCGGCGATGTAGGCGAGGTCTATAAGGCGGACCGCTCTGTAGCAGTCGGCGACGCTGACCGGGGGCAGGTCGCCCCGTACGGCGGCATCCAGACTTCGCCTCAGTACGCTGGGTGCGTCGTCGTCCGTCGGGAGGTCATAGGAGTCGTCCGGGGTCTCCAGCACGATGCGCTCCTCCTCCATTTTCAGAATTGCCCTCTCGAAGCCTACCTTCAGGTTGGCGTCGGTCCCGTCCCTGGGGAAGCCGTTTCCCACTTCAATCGTGCCCAGGACTCCGCTCTTCGACCGGACCAGGACCGATGCGTAGTCTTCGACGGGCTTCCCCAGGGTGCTCCAACTGAGCTGCGCGCCGGTTACCTCAATGTTCTCGCCCTCACCGGTGAGATTGACGAACGCGTCCAGCCCGTGAGCGCCGAGGTTGCGAAGGCATCCGCCATTTGCCGCTGCCGGATCGAGCATCCAGGGAGAATCCCAGGCAGGATAACGCTCGGAGGTTGGGCGGTTCATCCTCTGGTAGAGGTGGGTGACGGAGCCATAAGCGCCCTCATCCCCGAGTCTCTTGGCGTGGGCGAAAAAAGGCGTATCACGCATGTTGAGCGGCACGGCGGCGAAACCGCCGGTCGCTTCCGCCTTCTCGACGACGCCTTGGAGCTGCCGCGCGCTGAAGCTCATCGGCTTTTCCATGATGAAGGGGATACGCCTGTCGAGGAGGTCGTGGGCGGTCTGCGCCATCGTGTCGTGCCGTCCCAATGCGAGGACGAAATCGGGGTCCACCTCGTCGAGCATATCCGAGTAGCGGGTGAAGGTGGGAATATCACCTCCGATTGCGGCGACGCGATGCGCCGATATGTCGGGTTCGTCATCGTGGATTCCGACTATCTCGACATCCTGCATCGCCGCGAGATGGCGAAGGTATGCCGAGTCATAGATGGAGTGCCAGTGGCAGACGCCGATTGCAGCGACTTGGATGGTCATGTTGTTACCTTCCCGGGATAATTACTTGCGATCCCGCACTGCCAATACCTGATCCTGTGCCCAAGGGTGGCATGAGTTCGCTTCACCCCCATCCTAACCTTCCCCCTTGACGGGGGAAGGGACTAATACATGATGCTTAGGTAAGATCGCTCAGCTTGCTTGCGGACCCCAAGCCGGGACACAGGTCAGACACGGAGACGACTTCGCCGGTCTCGAAGGAGTGATTGGCTGCCATACCGATAAGCACCGATGCCGCGCCCTGCTGGTGACCGGCGTCCCTTCGGAATGGGTCCGGCTCGGCGTCCTGCGCGAATATCTGACGCTGAAGCAACAGGTCCCCGCCGCCGTGCCCGCCTTCGCCTTCGGGAACGGCGATCTCCCGGGGAGACCCGAACATAGGATACAGGACGAGCTTGGAGCGCCGGCCGCTTCCTCCGTCGCTCCCTCCATGCTGCTCCTGGTACTCCAGGCGTCCGCGGCTGCCGTTGAAAGCGACATGGAAGCCCTCACGGGGGAGATAGGCGTTGAGCGAGTAGTTGAGCACGGGCCCGGTGCGATACCTGACCAGCAGGCTCATGGAGTCCTCGATGGTAATGCCTTCGCCGAAGACATTCTGGTCTCGATGGTAGCCGTCGTACCCCTCGTTCTCCAAGTAGAGGCCCCTCAGAACTTCGTCCCTCGAGAGGTCGATGGCGAAGGGGTCGGCGGATGTGTCCTGGTCCATATATCTCTCATAAGTTACGGACTCTCCCCTTGCCTCTGCATTCTCCCTGCCGTAGAAGGCGAGACGGCCCATGCCGTACACGGTTTCGGGAACGGCGTCGATCCACCAGTTGACCAGATCGAAGTGGTGAGTCGATTTGTGGATTATCAGCCCGCCCGAGTTCTTCTTCTGGCGGTGCCAGCGGCGAAAGTAGTCTGCGCCGTGGCTGGTGTTGAGCCAGTATTCGAGATCCACATGGAGGACGTCGCCGATGATGCCCTCGGATATAACCTGCCTCACCTTTGTCGCGCCGGGCGCCCACCTGTAGTTGAATGCTACGCGCAACTCCTTGCCGGTCCGCTTTACGGCGTCGATGATTAGGTTGCACTTCTCGATGTCTGTGGTCATCGGCTTTTCCGTGATTGCGTCGCAACCCAGCTCCATCGCCCTGACCACGTACTCGTGGTGGAAAGCGTCAACGGTGGTTACGATGACGACGTCGGGTTCCGTCTCCGCGACCATTCGGTCGAAGTCTTCGGAATTGTACGTGGGCACCTCGTGGTAGTCCAACTCATCCGCAAGCCGGCGATTGTAGTACGAGAGCCTGCCGGGGTTGGGATCGGCGAGCCCGACCAACTCTCCGTCATCGCGGAAGTCGGTCGCGAGCGGGTCTATGAACATCCGCGCTCTTGAGCCTACGCCAACCAGTGCGTATTTGACCTTGCTGTCTAAGGGCATCCCTGCTCCTCCGTTGTCCGCTGCGCGAGCGATTCCACGATCCGAGGTTCCGCGATGTTTTGCGGTGCCCGCCAAAATGAGACAGGGACAAGTATAGGCAAGGCCTGAATGCGGGTCAATCTCGGCTGTGCATCGGCTTTCTAAGCAGAGGTTGATATTGGGGCTGGGGGATTCACCGACCACATGAATTCCCGCTCCCCGGTCGGAGTCGGGGACATACTTCGCGAGAATGACGAATTTGAACACCAAGACATGCCGAGAATGTCAGACAGGCGGCAGAGTATCAGTTTGAAATTCAGGTGCGTCCATACAGCACCACAAAATTCCAACCGGTGCACAATCAGACGGGGGTAAGAGTTGACGGCGGACTGCACTTACTGATATGTTGTACCACTTCATGAATCAGTTAACTGCTATTTGCTCGCTTTCTATTGAGATAACATATCATTATGGTAATTCCGAAACATGGCGCAAACCTGATGGCGGCGCTTGTGGAGCGAGGCTACAGGTCCACCGTGCCAAGGAGGATGATAGCCAATCTCCTGGAGCAAAAGGGTGAAGGCCTTACAGCTCAGACGCTCTGTAAAGAGTTGCCGTCGGTGGGTAGGGCAACGGTATTTCGCACCCTAAAGCTCTTTCTGGAAGCGGGCATACTCTGCAAGCTTGACACAATTGGCGGCGCCCCCATCTACAGCCTCTGCCGGGGCGGTCACCATCATCACTCCGTGTGCGTTAAGTGCGGGGCAGTGGGAGAGTTCAGGATGGCGACGGCAGAGCGATTGCTGAGAACCATAAGCAGCGACATTCCCGGACAAGTAGTCGGTCACCGCATCGAGATTTACGTGGACTGCTTCTACAAGGGTTACAAGAACTGTCCGCACGACAGCAGCAAGTAGCGCAATCTCCCAATAGCAATGAAGCCAGTTACGCCTACCTATTATAATGATACTTAATATCAATATATTGAAGAATCTGAATGAACAATGGAGAGAAATTAAAGTGAATATGACATGCGATCTCAAATACTTTGAAAGTCTGGCAAAGACTATCGGCCTATCGCTGATCGTATTTGCCGCAATCTTTATAGCCGCCTGCGAGGATACGCCTCAACCGGCGGCTACACCACAGTCGCCCGCTGCGGCTCAAGCGGCGGCTACGCCCGCCAGCGCTCCTGCCGCAGCGCAACCGGCGCCCGCTGCATCCACATCCACTGAAGCGCCGGCGCCAAGCCCCACCCCCGTCGTGGCAGCGTCCAGCGGCGCGGCGGCTCCCACTTCGACTGCGCCGAAACTCAACATCGTTACTACCTCGAATATTGTGGCTGACTGGGTCAGGGTAGTTGGTGGCGACAGGGTTGATGTCGTAAGCCTGTTGGTTCCAGGAGCTGATCCTCACTCGTTGGTGCCCGGCGCTCGTGATGTTGCAATGGTTGCGGACGCTGACATCGTGATGTCTGTTGGTCTGGAACTGGAAGCCGGCTGGCTCGAAGAGCTACTACACAATGCCAGTGCGGACGAGTCCAAAATAGTCGCTCTTGGCGACAGCGTCGATCCGATCGAGTTTTCCGAAACCGGCGCGCACGACGACCACGGCGATGATCACGACGAACACGCTGAGAGCCATGGCGAAGCGATGATTGGGCGCTTGCTTGTCGGCGACGGCGAGGAAGGGAATCTCTCTGTAATAGACCTCGAGAGCGGTCATGTGGACCAAGCCCTCTTTGACCTGGGCTCGCGTGCAGGGCGTATCTACGCCACGGCGAGCGGTCGCTATGCGGTAGCGGTCTCTTCGGATGCAAACACAGCGCACCTGTTTGACGGCGGCATATTCATGGAGCCGCACGGCGATCATTTCGACCTTGTAGAGGGAGATGTGCGGAGACTCCCCTTGGACCTGAGTGGAGACCGCCCCTCCCATCTCTATGTGGATGGCGAGTGGGCCTCAATCTTCTACGACGGCTCCGGTGATGTGGTGCTGCTGAACGAGCACGAGCTGGAAGAGATGGGAGACAGCTATGTTCCCGCAAGAATGAATGTGGGGGCGCAACACGGCGGCGCAGTGCCACTAGCACACGATCTGTTTGCCACGACTACCCAGCATCCGGACTATGCTACAAATCCCGACGACTATCGGCTGCCCATAGGCGCTGACATCCGCGACCTCGACGGTAACATCCTGTACAGCGCGGAAGGCTGCGAAGGACTGCACGGTGACGCGGGCAACGGCCACATGGCGGCGTTCGGCTGTGTCGGCGGCGTCCTGGTTCTGGAAGCCGACCACGGTGAATACTCCCACGTTTTCGTTCCGGCGCCGGAAGGATCTCCTGAAGACTTTCGCCTGACCTCCGTCTGGGGATACCACGACCTCCACCACTTCTTTGCGCTCGGCTCGGCCGTAGGGCTATACATAGTTGAGCCTGAAGACGGTCTGATGGAGCAGTTCATCCCAAGCACGGAAAACCTCAGACCGATCCAAGTGGTCCTCGGTCAGGGCGGGGAAACGCTCTTCGTGGTAATGAGCGATGGAGAGCTACGCATGTACGACGCCCACGACCTCGATCTGCTGGCGTCGAATTCAGGCTTCCTCTCCACCCCTGTGGAGACGGGATTCTGGGCACGTCCTCACCTGGCGACGGCAGGCGATGCGGTCTTCATCACCGACTCCGTTAGCGGCGAGGTACTGCAGCTGGATGGGCACGACCTTGAAGTAGTCGCTCACTGGGACGTGGATGGCGCGCCAACCAAGATCGTCTATGTCGGCATTCTGGACGGCGACGGTGGGCATGAGGGCCACGACGAACATGAAGGCGGTCACATGGAGACGGAGGACGCGAACGCGCACCACGGCCACGATCATGGCCTGCTGGACCCTCACTTCTGGTTCGATCCAATTCGCGTGAAGATTGCGGTTAACGAAATTGCCGCGCGGCTCTCGGCACTAGACCCGGACAGCGCGGGCACCTACTATGCGAACGCCTCCGCATATGAGAAGGAACTGGACGAGCTTCATGCATGGACTCAAGATCAAGTTGAAGTTGTGCGGCATGAGCGAAGAATGCTCATCACTTCGCACGACAGCCTCTCTTACTTCGCGGAGCTCTACGGGTTCGAGGTGGCTGGGCTGGTTATACCTTCCCTTTCGACTCACGTAGAACCTTCGGCGGAACACATCGCGGGATTGATTGATACGGTCAGCGAGCATGATGTGCCTGCGGTGTTCGGCGAAACAACGGTGGATCAAAAGATTGTGGAGGCCCTGTCGAGGGAAACAGGCGCGGAGCTTGTGCAGCTTTACTCAGGCTCACTCGGGGAAGAGGGCAGCGGCGCAGACACGTACATCGGTATGGTACGAACGAATGTAGAGAGAATCGTTGAGGCATTGAAGTGAGCACCGAAACGCACTCAAACAGAGCGAGCGTGTCGCTACAGGGGGTGACCGTCGAGCTCGGCGGGCACATGGCGTTGAGCGACGTCACCTTCGACGTGGATGCGGGAACTCTGATGGGCGTTGTAGGACCGAACGGCGCCGGCAAGAGCACTCTGTTCAACGCTATTGCCGGGCTGCTTCCGGTTCGCCATGGGAAGGTTACCCTTCACTGCGCGGACCCGGGAAGTGGATCGTTGGCCTACGTGCCTCAGCGAGAGAGCGTCAACTGGCGGTTCCCCGTGACCGTGACGGACGTTGTAATGATGGGCCGGTGCTGCAAAACGGGGTGGTTCCGGCGACCCGGCAAGAGGGATCGCGAGCTTGTCAACGTTTGCCTGGGCCGTGTGGGCCTGTGGGATTATCGTTCCGCCCTGATGACGGAACTTTCAGGAGGACAGAGGCAGAGGGTATTCGTCGCCAGGGCGCTTGCCCAGGAAGCGAGCGTGCTTCTGCTGGATGAGGCATTCAGTGGAGTTGACGCAGGCGCCCAGGAAGAACTCGTCGAGGTACTTCAGACATTGCGGGATGAGGGGCGTATCGTCCTGCTGGCGACCCACGACCTCACCAACCTTGCCGGCCGCTTCGACGAGGTATTGTGTCTCAACTGCCGTGTGTGCGCCTGCGGTCCTCCCGACCAGGTGTTCACCTCAGAGGTAATGGAGGAGCTGTACGGCGCCCACGGAATACGCCTGGCAATGGACGGAGACCGGCAATAGGCGACATGATAGATTTCTTTGTCGCCCCGCTTGAGTACGGCTTCATGGTGAGGGCATTAATCGGCTCGGTGCTTGTCGGCGTGATGTGTCCGCTGGTTGGCGCTTACGTCGTCACCAGGAACCTCGCCTTCATTGGGGACGCTCTCGCCCACGCCGTGCTGCCGGGAATGGTGACCGGCGTCATAGTCGGCATCAACCCTGCCATTGTCGCCGTTCCAACAGGGGTCGCCGTTGCAATGCTGATCCGGACCTTGAGCCGGCGCGCGGGCCTCAGCGCGGATACTTCCATAGGCATTCTCTTTGCGACTACGTTTGCCTTGGGACTTGTGATGCTGTCAACTTCAACGACGATTAGGGTCAATATAGAGGACCTGCTCCTGGGGCAAATCCTTGCCATATCCCCGACCGGCATCTACATATCCCTTGGGATAACCGCGATGGTCGTCCTGGGGCTATTCACTCTTCACCACTGGTTGCTGTTCGCGAGCTTCGATCCGGTCGCGTCGCAGGTCGTCGGCGCGCGCGCCAACATCGTTGACTACGCATTCATGGTCATGCTTGCCCTCGTTATCGTGATAGGAATTCAGGCGGCGGGAATCGTTCTTGTCATGGCGATGCTGGTAACGCCCGCTGCCACGGCTTATCTGCTGGTCAGACGTTTTGTCTGTATGATGATGGTAGCCGCGGCGCTAGGGACCCTTGCCGCCGTGACAGGCCTCTATGTGTCCTACCACTTCAACCTGCCCGCCGGTCCTGCCATGGCCCTGGTGGGAAGCGCGATATTCGTGCTGGTAGTCTCATTCAGGCGAAGAAGCCCAGCCTAAGAATCTTCTTCTCGAGAGCAGTTCGTCGTCAGTGTCCCGTGCGGCGGCAAAGGCCGGCTTAATGAAGCAAAACGGAGCGGTGAGTGTCACCCGCCAGACTAGAGGCCAGAATGGACCCAGCCGAGCCTGCGCCCATAATGAAAGGTCCATACCTCTCTTCCCCAGGCCGTAGGCGCGCTTACAGCAGCAGTTCCAGCCGAGGCCGCATCAGACGGTCAGGCACATTATTCTCGCGCATGAACTTCTGCGCCAATTGGGGATTTCACAGCAGCCGGTATGGGTTTGACGACCATAACAGGATAGGTTTGTCCGGTAAGTGACAAGCCCGACGGCGGCGCTGACTAATACCCTAATACTTGCAACAGACTGTTGAGTACGATGAATAATGTCCATTAGCGTTGTTCGCAGCCATTCTCCAGTGTGAGGATTCAGCCAAGGTCGTCAGCACAACCTCCTGCGACATATTTCCGCAACAATTCACCCTTATCGTGTGGTGCATCGAGGATACATACACACGAAAGGAGTGAAGAAAATGAAGACGATGGTCAGGAAGCTGACGACGAAGAAGGCATTGGTGATTGGGCCGGTCCTGGGAGCGATACTCGGCGCGGGAGTGTTGGTTGGTTGCACGGATAACGGGATAATGGAAAGCAAGGACTCAAGCGGAGTCACGACAAGCCAGGAGATCTCCGAGCGGAATGGCGGCGAGCACGGCAGCTCGCGCGAGGGCGGTAGTGAGCGCGGTGGTGGCGAGCATGGCTCCCGTGGCGAGAGCGGCCGTGAGTCCGGCAACGAGTCCGCTGCATCCGGCGGTGCTGCATCCGGGAGCGAAGAGGGCAGCGGCGCGAACCTGGCGCCTGATGCGACCTTCGACGCGGTTCGGGGCGGCGCGCGGCTCATCCTGAACTACGACCCCGCGAGTAACGCCTTCACGGGCACTGTGGAGAACACGACCGGCAGCGCCCTGACCAATGTCAGGATAGAAGTGCACCTGTCCAACGGGACCGAGCTTGGACCCACGACTCCTGTGGACATGGCGCCGGGCGAGGTGCTGGCAGTCAACCTGCCCTCTACGCAGGCATCGTTCACTGGCTGGATAGCGCACGCCGAAGTAGGCAGTGGCGCCGAGGCTGGCGGTGAGCACGCATCCGGCAGCGGAAGCGAGTCAGGCGGTGAAAGCGGAAGCGAGTCTGCCAATGAGGGCAGCGGTGAATCCGGCAGTGAGGGAGGTGAGAGCGGCCCGGACGGTCCCGAAGGTCCTGAGAGCGGCAGTGAAGCCGCGAGGGAAGCAGCTATGTCCAGCCCTGTCACGCCACTTGACCAGACCTGGAACGGAGTGCTCGGCGGACTGGCGATCTCAGCTCAGTACGATGCGGCAACACAGTCTGTGAACGCATCGGTGCAGAACGCGACCTCGCAGCAGCTGTGCTATGTGCAGGCAGAGCCTCACCTGAAGTCGGGAACGCAGACGGTGGGAGAGCTTGGTCCCCAGAAGCTGGGTGACCTGAACCCCGGGCAGACGGTGATGTCCAGCCTGTCGGTCAGCGGTGAGCCGGGACTCGCGGGAGTGTCCTACGACGGCTATGTGGTCCACATGGAAGTGTTCGACTGCGGCGGTCCCGGTCCTGTGGCACACACGGGAGCGGAGGGAGCTGAAGGCAGCGGCGGCGAGGGCGCAGGCGGCGAGGGTCACGGACCCGGTGGCGAGGGCGGCAGCGAGAACGGCGGCGAAGAGGGCAGCGGCGCGACATTGGCGAAGGATGAGATATTCGATGCGGTTCGCGGCGGCGCGCGGCTGGTGATGGGCTACGACGCTCCAAGCAATTCCTTCAACGGCATCGTGGAGAACACGACCAGCAGCACACTGAGCAATGTGAGGATAGAAGTGCATCTGTCGAACGGAGCCGAGCTTGGGCCCACGACACCTGTGGACATGCGTCCGGGCGAGATGTACGCGATCAGCATGCCTGCCACGCAGGAAGCGTTCACCGGCTGGATAGCGCACGCCGAGGTTGGCGGCGGTGAAGGCGGAGGCGAGCATGGCAGCGGCAGTGGTGAAGGGAGCGAGTCCGGTAGTGAGCATGGTGGCAGCAGGGAATCCGGCGGCGAGCATGGTGGACGTGGTGAGAGGCGCGGAGGCGGCTAAGCCAGTCGGAGTCGGTAGAAAGGAGATGTCGAAATCTCAAGTGACACCGTCTAGCCAGCAGGATTAACCCGTAGATGGACGCGATGCCTTAATTCAGGCACCGCGTCCATGTCTGTTCTCGGCAGGTTCCGACACCAAGCAACGTCACATATAGTAGTGTAGGAGTTGATGGACTGGAAGAGGTAAAGCCATCGCGTCATCCTTAGAGAAAGCAATATCTATAAGCAGTGTGCTTGGTCCTCTTGCATCAGTTGGCGACAAGAGTGCAGGATTCCATTCATTCCCCCCAAACGTAGCCAGTCTGGGTTTCACTATCAACTGCGCTATGCTCGGCTTAACCGATCCGCGCTTGAACCGCTACAATTGAGCAGGCGACAAAGGAGCGGCACGGAATGGCTGCGCGAATTACAGGCCCGAGTTCGACTCCCATAACCTGTGATTCTCAGCCACTCGCCTTGGCAGGCACTTAGGATTACTGGACATAACTCGCTGTGGCACGGATAATATTATTACATGGATAAGGTCACACTAGAGTCGCTGCACGACGATGACCCGCCGATTGAAAGGTTGCTGGTTCCGGTGCAGCGCTTCATGGAACGCCAAGCGGGAGGCGGCATCGTATTGCTGATTGCCGCAATCGGCGCATTTGCGCTCGCTAATTCACCGTTGAGCGAGGGCTTCCGCGACATCTGGGAATCTCAATTTGTCATAGGGCTGCAAGACTTCCGTTATGACAAGACTTTCCATCAGTGGATTAATGATGCGCTGATGGCAGTGTTCTTCTTCGTTGTCGGCCTCGAGATTAAGCGCTCCCTTGTCCTTGGTGAACTGGCTTCCGTCCGCCGAGCCACACTGCCCATATTCGCCGCAATCGGCGGGATGATCGTGCCCGCCGGCTTATATATTCTCTTCAATAGCAGCGGAGAGGCTGTGAGGGGCTGGGGAATACCTATGGCGACCGACATTGCGTTTTCGCTAGGCGTCCTTGCCCTTCTCGGAACGCGGGCGCCGCTATCGCTGAAGGTCTTCCTTACAGCGTTCGCGATCGTAGATGACATCGGCGCCATAACTGTCATCGCGGTCTTCTACACCGAGTCCATCAACTGGGTGAATCTCGGCGTGGGCGCAGGACTCTTGCTGTTTCTAGTTGTGCTGAACATCTCCAGCGTCACCAATACGCTTGTCTATTTCATCGTAAGCGTACTCGTGTGGATCGCATTCTTCGAGTCCGGCATCCACGCAACCATCTCCGGGGTGCTGATTGCCATGACGATTCCAATGAAGGTGAGGATCGACACACAGCAGTTCGTGCAGCGTGGCAGGGTGCTGATGAACATTTTTGAGGACGAAGGTCCCAATACCACTCGCCGAGGGCACTTCGCTCTGACGACGATGACACAGCGGGGAGTGCTTGAAGAACTTGAGGACGCGTCGCGAGACGTTGAATCGCCCCTTCAGCGACTAGAGCACATATTGCACCCTTGGGTGGCGTTTGTGATCATACCCGTCTTTGCCCTGGCAAATGCCGGAGTATCAGTCGGAGACGTTGGCCTGGGTGGACTTTCATCTTCAGTAACAGTGGGGATAGTGCTTGGATTGGTGGTTGGCAAGCCCGTTGGAATAGTGCTCTTCTCCTGGCTCGCCGTAAGGACCGGTATCGCCTCGATTCCCAGAGACATCGGATGGTTGCAGATTATCGGAGCCTCACTACTGGGCGGTATAGGCTTTACGATGTCAATATTCATCACCGGACTGGCATTCGAGGATGAATCACTGATCGCGCAGGCCAAACTGTCAATACTCATTGCTTCTCTCGCAGCTGGCGTTGTCGGATACTTTCTCCTCAGATATAGTCGCGAGATTCAGAACAGGTTGCTGTGAGAAATGGGCAGATTATCGTGGGAGCTGCAGGAACGACGACAGGAGTCAGTACCGATTCTCACATACTGATGCGTTCCTGAAGAGCGCGGATGCGCCGCGCTAGATGATTCACCTCGCAAATCTGGCCCATACCTGCGGCAGCCGTTCCATTGCATCCGCGGGAAGCGGTCCCCTTGTGGCGGATTCCACCGCATGCTCCAAATGCTCAATGCTGGAATATCCCACAAGCACACTGCTCACACCGGCGTTGCTCAGGATGAACCGAAGGGATGCCTCCACCAGACTGCTCGCATACCCCTCCTCCTGCAGAAAACGAAACCCGTCTGCTCTTGCCATGTCCTGGGCATAGTTCTGCCCCGAGCCGATGGGCGCAACGCTCGGAACGGCGACAGGGTGCCTTGTTGCCTCTCCCGTCAATGCCCCCGCGGCCAGAGCCCGAATCACCAGCACTCCCATCCCACTGGCAGAGGCGCGACCGATCAGGTCACCGTAATCCGGCATATCGAAATCATGCGGCACGGCCATTCCGGCGCTTGGGTTGACCAGGTTGTACACAGATTGGATTGTGTTTAGCGTCGCGGAGTCTATGACCCGTTGCAGGGCATCGGTCTCACCAACTGCGGTCATGCCGCCGTACCTGACCTTGCCCTGTTCTCGCAACTCTCGCAGGGCGTCAACTACCTCTCCTGTTGCCTCTTTGGGAGTAACTGAACCGCCCGCCGCCTCCAAAGCGACGTGATTGTGCATTTGTATCAGGTCAATCTGTTCTCTTTGCAGTCGAGCCAGGCTCTCCTCCACCGAGTCGATAACGTTGCCCTTGATGTTCCCCGGCTCGTGGGTGGTTACTCGGAATTTCGTTCCGACGTAAACGTCTGCCGACAACTCTTTCAGCACATTCCCAAGGTTGACCTCCGACTGTCCGTCACCGTAGGACGGGGCAGTGTCGAAGTAGTTGATGCCAAGCTCGATAGCGCGCTCGACCGCCTTCACCTGATCGCTATGATTGCCACGTATCATCAGGCCGCCGACATTGCCACAGCCAAAACCGATTTCGGACACCTGAAGCCCGGTGCTGCCCAAATGTCTGTAATTCATGGTAACTCTCTATCCTCTAACCCGTCAGGAGAGGAGCTTGTCTGCCAGATCCGGGAAGTCAACGGCAACTACGTCGAATTCCGAAGAAGACGACTCCACGTCGGATGATCCGGGAGGCACGTCCGATTCGCCCTTTACATGGACATACGCCGTGTGGAGCCCCGCAGCCTTCGCGCCGCGAAGGTCTCTGGCGTGCGCCGCCACCATCATCGCCTCCGAGGGATCGACCCGCAGCAGCTTGAGCGCGGTCAGGTAGGCTTCTGAGTCAGTCTTATAGTGGCCGAGGAATTCGCAGGACAGAATGCCGTCCCAGCCGATGCCGTTGTGCTTGGAGCAGTCCACCGCTATGGAATAGCTGAGAACAGTGAGCACGATTGTCGTATAACGTCCTCGCAGTCTCTCTATGGCGCTTGCGGCGTCGGGCCACGAACTCAGCCTGTGCCAGACTTCGTTG
Organism: Dehalococcoidia bacterium; assembly: GCA_965203955.1. Lineage (GTDB taxonomy): Bacteria > Chloroflexota > Dehalococcoidia > Lucifugimonadales > JADFKI01 > Bin90. The sequence goes on from OZ241923.1 coordinate 3,255,677, forward strand.
AGTTCGTTCCGTTCAGATGAGGACAACTTTAATGCGGAGTGCTTATCGAGTACATCGTCCAAGACGTCACGGTGAATCTGGTCGGCGTTCCTCCATGAGAGTTCACCGGACCTTACACGAGCGAGCGTGTCGAACATCCAGGTGCGCCAGTCCGTGGCGAACTGGGGAACATCAACGTCCGCCTCCTGCTGTGCGGCCAGTCGAGTGACTTCCTCTTGAATCGCCCCACGCCAGTCGAAGACCGTACCACCTACGTCGAAGGTCAGAACCTTGATACTTGAGAGGTATGTCATTGCGTTGAGAGCCTTTCTGCTGATGTGGTGTCGTTTACGCCAGATGCGCTTGGATGAACGCGGTCATCTGCCCAAGCGCCTGGTTGCCAACATCCGACGACAGGTCCTGCAGAACTCCTCCGTCGCCTTCAAAGATCGTCACGTCAATCCGCCCGCCCGCCTTGCGGTATTGCGTGATGAACTCGTCAAGGTCCGGGCGCGGATGCGCTGCCTCGTAGTCTCTTGCAATGCAAAGCGTGGGCGGCAGCTCCGTGCGCTCCCCACCGGCGAGTATTCGTGCCGGAGCACCTTCTGCCATCGCCTCTTCCGTCACCCAGTACATGTCATGCATTGCAACGGTGCGCTCCCCTACGGATTCAGGGGGTTGGATATCATCCCTGAGACCTTTCGCGTAGTGATAGCGACCAAGGGGATCAATCACCGGGGAGACCATAATCACGCAGCCCACTGCGCCATCCACCCCGCTCGCCCCATTGGTGAGGGACAGCGCCGCGTAACGGGAGTCGTTAGGCCTCATGCCCAGCAGCATTGCCTGGTGGGCGCCGCTGGAGGTTCCCATCACTCCGACCTTATCCGCAACGCCGTTCCAGCTTTCTGCCTGGGTCTTGCACCAGCGAATGCCATAGTGGATGTCCGCCAGAGACGCGGGGTATGGCGCTTCCGGTGGAACTCGAAAGTCGAGAGCCACCACGATGACGCCGTTGCTCGCCAGAGCTTCATTGGCGACATCACCATTTTCGCGCGTGCCGTTTACCCAGGCGCCGCCATGCAACTCAACCATCACCGGGAAGGGTCCGCTGCCCTGCGGCTTGAAGAGACGCGCCAGGAACGGCTTGTCGCCGTGCCGCAGATATTCGACGTCTTCGATCTGGACTTCATAGGTGGTCTGTGTCTTCGTCGTCATTTTATGCTCCCTTTAGCGAATCTAGCTTCAGAAATTTACTAGCCTAGATTACGGCCTTGGGACCTCCCCGTCAATCGGCACGCCAAGCGGTAGCGCCAAAGGCCAATCGGGACACAAGGGGAAGGACGTCTTGAACTGCTTCTCTCAGTAATGACTTGAAGCAGAGGGAACTTCAGGGAAGGGAATTGGCGGAGAGGAAGGGATTCGAACCCTTGGTACCCTTTCAGGTACACACGATTTCCAGTCGTGCCTGTTCGTCCACTCCAGCACCTCTCCGCGTTGAGGCCTTGGGGATTCTATTGAAACGCAGCTCGAATAGCGCCAAGTCCTCGAGGGACCAGCTGCGCCGGACTGTTACTTCTTGCTGCGGGCCGCCTCGTAGCTCTTGATATATTCGTCAACAGGGGTTGAGGCGATGGTCTCAGCTATCAAGTCCATCGGCAAGTCGTCAGTGGTCTTGAAGCGCACGCAGGACTTGCCCATGTTCAGTTTCTTGCCGCTCTCCTTGAATCGCTTCTCAAACTCCGTCTGTGTGCCATCGTGTACATACACGCACATCAGGTATAGTGACATGTAATTCTTCTGAGACGCCAGCGCCGCGTACATAAGTGGCTTCTTGTTGTAGGTATCGGGGTAGCGCGCCAACGGTATTTCCCAGGTAATCATGCCCCAATTCATTGACTCGGAATAGCCGTCGGGCAGATTTTCCAGCACGACTTCGCGAACAGTTTCTATCTGCTCGCGCCTGTCCGGTACGAGTTCGTCGAGATATTCGCCCACTGTCGATGCGTTGCTTCTGGCCATTGTCCGCTCTCTGCGCCGAAGACCAGCCCCTTCCGCATCCGGAGATCGGGCCTGTCTCGGAAATTGTCTCGTCCATTTAGGTTACCATAGCGGCTGGACGCATTCTATATATTCAGATGCGCGCAATTTCGCGTTCACAGAAATTGACAGCGATTACGTCGTTGAATAGACTTCTCTCTCAGTCAATCAACCTTGGCAGTCAACCTTGGATTGGAAACTGTTGTCAATGTGGCAAGTTACCGAAGACGATCTGGCACATATCGCGACCGGAGCCGGCATTCTTGGCACCGGCGGTGGCGGCAACCCGTACATCGGCCAACTGAGAGCACGTCAGGCGATCAGAAAGTGGGGGCCGGTCAATGTGCTGTCGCCCGAAGAAATACCGGAGGACGCTCGCGTCGTGTGCGTGGGAGGAATTGGCGCGCCTACCGTGGGCATCGAGAAGGTGCGTGATTTGCAGTCTTACCACGCGCTGCGCGCCATTGAAGAGTACACCGGGGAGAAGGCGACGGCGCTCATCTCAAACGAGATCGGCGGGAGCAATTCGGTGGAGCCGCTGATTCCCGCGGCAATGGCCGGACTGCCGGTCGTGGACGCTGACGGAATGGGCCGCGCGTTTCCAGAGTTTCAGATGAAGACATTCTTCGTTTACGGGGTGCCGTGCTGCCCGATGGCTGTCGCGGATGAGAAGGGCAACTCCATCATCGTGCGAGAAACGATCACGCCGCACTGGGCGGAACGACTTGCGCGCGCAGCGACCATACAGATGGGATGCGTCGCATGCTATGCGGTTGCGCCAATGAGCGCGGAGCAGGTACGACAGACCGCGATTCCCAACACGCTGTCTCTTGCACGCGACCTCGGTAACGCGGTGGAGCAGGCCCGTGACAATGGTTCTGACCCGCTGGAGGCGATTCTCGCCACTTGCCCAGGCAAGATCCTGTTTTCCGGCAAGGTGGTGGACATCGAGCGGCGCACGACGGCAGGCTTTGCACGCGGCTCCGTAACCATAGACGGGCTGGACTCGTTCGAAGAGAGGCGAATGGTCATCGACTTCCAGAACGAAAATCTCATTGCGCGCATTGGCGAGGAGATCGTCTGCACTGTACCCGACCTGATTTGCGCCGTCGCCACCGACATAGGGGAGCCCGTCACAACCGAGTTGATGAGATATGGCCTGCGAGTAACGATTCTCGGATTCCCTGCACCAGAGCTATGGACCTCTCCGGAAGGGCTTGCCGTCGCCGGCCCGAAGGCGTTCGGCTATGACACTGAATTTCGGCCACTGGCAGTGTGAGGCAGGCGTCATGTTTTTAGGCGTGGATGTAGGCGGCACTAATACTGACGCAGTTCTAATGAACGGTCGAGAGCTGATCGCCGCTGCGAAAGTTCCGACAACCGAGGACGTCACCTCCGGCATAGTGGGGGCGGTCGCCGAACTTCTGAAGCAAGGCGCCGACGGTCAAAATGTGGACGCGGTGATGGTGGGTACCACTCACTTCACCAACGCGCTGCTTGAGTGCAAGGGCTTGTGCCCCACAGGCATCATTCGACTGGCGCTGCCTGCGACGCAACTCCTTCCGCCCCTCGTGGACTGGCCGGACAGGATGAAGATCGCTACCGGCGGGTTCACGCGATTGGTTGGCGGCGGCAACGAGTTTGATGGCAGGGAAATATCTGCGCTTGACCGCGGCGGCGTGCGGGATGCAGTTCGCGCTTTCCGGGAGCGCGGCGTGACCGCAATAGCCGTAAGCGGCGTCTTTTCGCCGGTTGATCCAACTCACGAAAACGAGGCACTGGCACTGATCAGAGAAGTCGCGCCGGAGATGAGGGTGTGCCTTTCGCACGAAAACGGACGGATGGGTCTGCTGGAGCGCGAGAACGCCGCGTACCTGAACGCGTGCCTTGGCGATGTCGCTGCTGCGACAGTCACGGGGATAGAAGGCGCGTTGCAGCGACTGGGGATTGCTGCTCCACTGTTCATGAGTCAGAACGACGGCACGCTGATGGACACGGAATTCGCCTCAAAGTTTCCGGTGCTGACAGCCTCCTCCGGACCTACAAACAGCATGCGTGGTGCCGCGTTCCTGTCGGAAATCACTGATGGAATCGTCGTTGACATTGGCGGAACTTCAACGGACGTCGGCGCTCTGGTGAAGGGCTTTCCGCGAGAGTCGGCGATTGCCGTCGATATTGCTGGTGTCCGCACGAATTTCCGCACGCCGGACATGGTGTCGATCGCGCTCGGCGGCGGTACGATTGTGGAGGCTGAGCCATGGAAGATTGGTCCTGAGAGCGTGGGCTACCGGCTTTCAGAGGAAGCACTAGTCTTTGGCGGGGATACCTTGACGACGACGGACATCGCCGTCGCCAGAGGCAGGGCAAGGATCGGCGACTGGCAGCGGCTTGCCGGAATACGACGACCTGTGGTTGACCGGAGTATAGCAGAAATCGATTCGCGAGCAGAGGCGGCGGTGGATCGCGTCAAGGTCAGCCAAGGCGATGTGCCGGTGGTTCTGGTTGGCGGCGGCAACGTCCTGCTCGGAGATACGCTGCCGGGGGCCTCTCACGTACTGCGCCCTGAGAATGCGGGAGTTGCCAATGCCATCGGCGCGGCGATTGCTCAGATCGGCGGGCAGGTGGAACGCGTATATGCCCTGGAAGCAGGAACCCGTGAGGAGGCGATTGCCGACTGCACTTCCGCCGCGATTCAGCAGGCAGTAGCGGCGGGCGCGGATCCCGCGTCGGTAGAGGTCGTCGAAGTCGAAGAGGTGCCGCTTACCTATATTCCGAGCAACGCGACACGGGTGCGAGTCAAAGCAGTGGGAGACATAGCGCCGGAGAGATTGAGCCGCAAGGATAGACCTTGACGGCACGCAGGAGTCACTATACAGGCGGGTCGCTTTTCCAGCCAGCCTAGGTCTCCATCCGGTACACCTGGACGCGATGGCGGCAACTGTCAACGACGTACATCCTGCCCTCGTCGTCCAGTCTGACCGAAGTGGGACCCCAGAAATACTTCTCTATGCCCGCTGATTCGTCTCGGGTATCATACGTGGTCATCGGATCGAGAGCCGGTTCCAAGTCGGCCTTCTGCCGCTCTTCCCACTCGTCGGGGTTGGCACGGAAATAGTCATCAGACCACCTGGACATCCCGGCATCGCCGCGGAAGTCTGCAACGAGTTCACCGCCAGCATCGAGTATTCGCACCCGATGGTTTCCCCAGTCGGCAATGTATATCTCTCCTTCATTGCCGACGGTTACGCCGGAAGGTCTGTAGAGTTCGCCTGCGCCGTTGTCCGGTCCGCCGAACGACGCGATATATCTGCCGTCGGCGTCGAACTTCTGCACTCTATCATTGCGCCAGTCCGCGACGAAGGCGTTTTCGCTGCCATCCACGGTTATGCCCCAGGGAGTGTTGAATTGACCTAGTGCAACGCCACTCTCACCCCAGCCACCCAGAAACCGTCCATCGGCAGTGAAACGCTGGACGCGATTATTCAGTCCATCGACAACCAGAAGATTGCCTTCATGATCAAAGGCGATACCCGCAGGTCGGTTGAGTTCGCCTTTACGCCTGCCCTTCACTCCCCAGCTACCGAGGTACTCACCGTCCGTTTCGAAGATGGAAATGCGGTTCAGCGCTTCGTCGGACACGTAGAGATTACCATCGGGTCCCATCACCATAGCGCACGGCCACATCATCTGCCCTTTGCCGGTGCCGCCCATTGCGAATTCTCCGATGTAATCCTCTTCCACAGTGCAGATCGTGATTCGCTTGGAAACCATGCGCTCCGCGACATCGGAGCCTGCGCGGTTGAGCACATACAGAGTGCCTGCGTCGCCAACGACAAGGTCTATCGGGTTGTTGAACCCGCGTCCGCTCACGGATAGAAAGCCAATCACATGGCTGTATCGGTAATTCATCGTGTCGCCTGTGCGGTCATTAAGCCAGTTGGAACTCGCGGGTGGAGGCGATAAGCTGCATCATTTCGAGAATGCGGCGCGTTGATTCCGTCTCGCCGTCGCTGGAATCAAAGCAGAGATCGCCGGACATGGAGGCGTGGTCGTTTAACTCGCGCCGGGTTCGGTCGGAAGAGACGATACCGCCCATCATGTCAAGACAGGCGTCAACAAACTGCTCCGGTGAGAGATTGCCCCGCGCCTTGATGCTGTCGATGGTATAGCGGACTCCCGGCTTGTTCTCGTCAGAGAACAGGTCCACCGCGAAGTTGATGCGATTTACCAGCGCGGCAGTGTTGACCCACTCGGCACCTGTGTGCCAGCCTTCGACACTGGGGGGATCGAGGATGCTCTGCCCCATGAAGTTGGACTGGTAGCCTAGGCTGATGTCCTCCACCTCCGGGAATCGGAAACTGCCGCTGAGACGCGCCGAGCCGACGACCATCTCAACCGGACTCTTCACCCTGCAAAATGCCGACTGCTTGAAGAAGTCGGAGTTAAACAGCATCCTCAATGTGGAGCGCATGTCGTATCCAGTGTCCAAGAGTTCCGCCGCAATCAGATCAATTGCTTCCGGGTCGCCAGGTGGGACAGTCTGCCATGCGGGGACCTGCGCCTCATCCTGCACGAAGAAGTTGTACAGGTGCCGCGCAAGGAAGCGCGCGGTCGCCGGATTCGCGCAGATTATCTCTATTACGTCTTCGCCGTCGAAGTCGCCGCGTTCTCCGAGGAATAACTTTTCCCCGTGGTCGTGGTCATCGGGCAGGTACTCGAACTGCCAGTCCAGGCGTCCGTAAGGCCAGACGGAATCCCGTGACACCCTGGAGGCATGCAGCGGCGCGTTGCGTATGGTCCAGCCGGTGAAGGCTCGCGAGCACTGTCGCACGTCGTCCTCGGTGTAATTGCCGACTCCCATCGAGAACAGTTCAAGTATCTCACGGCCGTAGTTCTCGTTCACCGCATCCTTGTGATTGTCCTTGTTGTCCAGCCAAAAAATCATGGCGGGGTCGCGGGAGATGTGCACCAGCAGATCTCGGAAGCTGCCGAGGCCGTGCCTTCGGAACATCTCAACCTGCTTCAGGATGGCTTTCGGCTGGTTGAGTTTGGTGTATCCGGTGGCGAATACGTGATGCCAGAAGAGCGCCAGCTTTTCTTCGAGAGGACGCCGGGTGTTGATCATCCGGTAGAGCCAGTATGCCTGGCAGCTCTCGACGTAGATGAGGCTATTCTGGTCGATGTGGTAGCGCCGGATGAGGTCTTCATCTTCGAGAGCGGGAGGCGCGTCCTCGGGATGAAGCAATTCCTCGACCGTCGCCTCGTAGCCTTGAGCAGCGTATTTCTCGACTTCCTGCCGGCTTGCTCCCAAGCCGGCGCGACGCAGCAGGTGTGCCATCAACGCGAGATTACTGTCAGCCATGGCACACTCCTTAATTTGTCGCCGGGTGCGGGGATCTGATGAGCCGCATTATACTGAACGTGATGGGATGGCTCAACAGGACCACAAAAGGGCATGCAGTTTCCCCGGAGGCTTCCTTCGTGAGCAACGCAACAACCTCCACTCTAACGAAGGCTTGCCAGAACGTCCGAGTTCATCACTCTTTGCGGCGTGCCGTCAATGTAGCTGCGAACATTCTCCAGCGTCTGCCCGTAGAAGTTCACGTAGGTTTCCTGGGTGACGTATCCGAGGTGAGGAGTCAGCAGGACATTTTCCAGGGACAGCAGGGGGTGGTCATCTGGCAAAGGCTCTTCATCGAACACATCGAGGCCCGCACCGGCTATCGTGCCCGATTGAAGCGTATTCAACAGCGCGTCTTCGTCAACGATGGGACCCCTCGATGTGTTGATGAGATAAGCGGACCGCTTCATCAGGGAGAGCTGGCCTGCCCCCAGCAGCCCCCTGGTTCTTTCGCTGAGGCGCGTATGGATGCTTACGATGTCTGAACGCTCCAACAGTTCACTCATGGTCACGAGTGTCGCGCCGTTAGCTTCGGCGCGCTCTTGGGTGAGATTCTGGCTCCAGGCGAGGATGTTCATGTGGAACGCGCGGGCAACTTCCGCCATCTGGCTACCGATGTTGCCCAGCCCTATGAGTCCCAGTGTTTTGCCATCCAGACCTATTCCAATGCTTCGCTGCCAGTGACCTGCTCGCGTCGCGTCGTGCTCCAGTGGCAGGCGGCGCAGCAAGCCCAGAATCAGGCACCAGGTTAGCTCCATTGTAGCCCTCGATGAGCCTCCCGTGCCGCAGGCAACGATGCCGAGTTCGGTAGCCGCATCGAGATCTATGGCGGCATTTCGCATACCGGCGCTGGCAATCAGCTTGAGGTTGGGCAGTCTCTCCAGCAGCGAGCGAGGAAATGGCGTGCGCTCACGCAGCGCCATCACCGCATCGAATTCCATCAGCCTTTCTGCAATTTCCGCTTCGTCGGTCAGGTGGTCGTGAAACACTGTAACCGAACACTTCGCGGCGAGTGAGTCCCAATCCGCAGACTTGAGCGCCACACCCTGGTAATCATCCAGCAAGGCTAACTTCAGCATCTATATGTTCCTTTTCGGATAGTTTCGTGGCGGCATGAACCACAAGGCGGCGGTTATGCGCCCCTTAGTGTGCGGAAGAATGCGCGGACGTCCTCGGCAAGAAGTTGTGGCTCTTCCAGAGCGGCGAAATGTCCGCCGCGAGGCATAGGCGTCCAACGCTGAAGATTGTAGGAGCGCTCGCCCCATTCCTTCGGCGGGCGGCTGATTTCAGCCGGAAATGCTGCTACTCCGGTTGGCACCTGAATTTTCTCGTCAGGTCCCAATGTCCACGCATACCTCTGGTTTTCCTTGTACATTCTGGTTGAGGAACTGATGCTTTCAGTCGCCCAGTAGATGGTGATCGTGGTCAGCAGTTCATCCTTGGTGAATCGCTTCTCCACGTCGCCGTCACAGTCGCTCCATGTGCGATACTTCTCCACAATCCAGGCGGCAAGTCCCGCCGGGGAGTCGTTGAGGCCATAGGCAAGTGTCTGCGGCTTTGTGCCTTGTATGTGCGCGTAGCCGCCCTCAGCCTGCTGCCACTCTTCGCGCTCCCGCATGTGAGTCTTCTCAGCCTCCGTCAATTCCCTCGTATCCTCGCCCAAGTACGGAGTGGGCCTTGTGATCGACGTCAGGTGAATCCCGATCAGGCTGTCAGTATGTTGATAACCGAGACGGGATGTGACGCCCGCGCCAATATCGCCTCCGTGCGAGGCGAAGCGTGGGTAGCCGAGGACTTGCGTCATGAGTTCAACCCATAGATCGGCAGTCTTGCCCACTTCCACTTCAGTCTCTCCCGGATGGTCCGAAAAGCCAAAGCCGGGAAGCGACGGCGCGACAACATCGAATGAATCGGCGGCGTCTCCGCCGTGAGCGGCAGGGTCTGTGAGCAGGGGTATGAGCTTGTGCATTTCAAAGAATGTGCCGGGCCAGCCGTGCGTTATGACGAGCGGCATCGGGTTGGGACCTTGCCCGCGCTCGTGGATGTAGTGAATCCCCAAGCCTCCAACGCTAGCCTTGAAGTGACTGAACGAATTAATCAGGCGTTCCTGCGCTCGCCAGTCGAAGTCGTTGATCCAGTAGTCAACCAGCTCCTTCAGGTAGTCCATTCTCGTGCCGTAATCCCAGCCCACGCCCGGGAGCTCGTCGGGCCAGCGAGTCGCGCTCAGGCGGAGGCGCAGGTCCTCCAGCACGTCGTCTTCAATGTGTATCGTGAATGGTTCAGGCGGCATCGTAACCCTCTCTTCTGGGGACTGACGAAATTTCGGAATCAAATCGCGTTCTCCGCAAAGTAGGCATACCATAACACAGAAGTCATGGGGAAAGGTTCGAGTCTGAATCCGGAAAATGGAAACAGAAGGTGACGAAATATGAAGCGGCCGGTTGCCAACATTATCGAGCAACCAGCCGCTCCTTTCATCTAGTTGGGCTTTGCCCTACTTGCGTCGCTCAGCGGGCGGTGTGCCTCGTGTGTTCGGCCGTATCGGTGAATTCTGCGCGCTTCCCGCGGCGGCATCGAACGTCAGGGTGAAGTCGCCTAGCGTAGTGGATTCGTAAGTCGTCACATCGAGCAGGTAACTCTGACCCGCGACGGATGTCCATTCGATTCGGGAGTTGGTGTTGCCTTGCTGAATGTCGTCGTTCATCTCGACGAACACCCAACTTTCGCTTGCGGTGTCCCACTCGAAGAGGACCAGGAATGTGTCTTCCGAGGATTCCAGCGTGGCTGTCCTTGGATCGCCTGACAGCGTCTCAAACTCTACATAGCGATAGTAGCGGTCGCCGTCTCTAACTTCATCGAGTTCATAAGGATACACGCAATCCGTCAACCAGGACTCTTCAATCGTAACGGGAAGTGGGTCATCGGGCAGACTGAGTTTGCAGGTGTCTGCTTCGGGAGCAGCCGGCCCGCTATCGCCGCCAGAATCGTCGGTGTCGCCGGATGCCCCGGACTCGTCGCCTGCCTCCGGCGTGGCTGTCGGTGTAGGTTCCGGCGTCGCGGTTGGGGTCGGTGATGCCGTTGGCTCCGGTGTAGGTTCAGGCGTTGCCGTCGATACAGGCTCCGGTGTGGCCGTAGGTGTTGGCGTGGGTGTTGGCGTAGCCGTGGGTGTTGGCTCCGGCGTAGGCCCGCTACTGCCGGATGCGCCGTCCTGCCCGCCCGTGCCGGGTACCGGAGTTGGCGTGGCTGTCGGCTCCGGCGTAACTGTTGGCGTGGGCTGCCTCTCGCTGGACGCGCCGTCCTGCCCTCCTGTGCCGATCTCATTGCTGCTGGAGGTCGAGTGCGTGGTTACCTTACGCAGCGCGGAGAACTTGCCCTCCCCCTTGTCATTGAGCGCGCGGATGCGGAAATACCTGGTCGTCCCGGGACTCAGGCCGCCAACGATCCATTCGGTCTTGTCGCCCGAAAGCGTGACGACATCAATGACGTTATCCTGGAAGTCCCAAAGATTGTCATCGTTCCTGTAAATGTACAGCCAATAACGGTCGATTTCAGAGCCGTAGCTATTGGGCTTGGTCCAGGTCAGCTTGATCTGGCTCGAATCCACCGCCTGCGCCGTCAGGCCCGGCGCGGCCGGCACACCGGCATAAGTCCTTGCAGAGTAGATGTCATACTGACGCCACTCGCTCCAGCGGTTGCCGCCGTTGGTCGCCCGCACAAGGTAGAAGTAGCGATAGCCCGGTGTAACGGAGTGCGTATAGGTGCGCGCCGATGCTCCCATGGAGATCGCGCTGTATCCCGGCGGGTTTGCCAGAGGGTTGTCCTCGTTCGGAACGACTTCGCACCTGTCGTCATATGGCTCGTCGAGCACCCGGCACCACAGCAGCTGGTATCCGGTGATGGCTGCGCCGCCCTCGGAGTATGGCGCTTCCCAATCGATGACGATGTGGTTCGACCCGTCCGCTATGACATTGTTAATCCGGGGCGCTTCCGGTGGGTTAGCAGGCACCGACACCCGGACCGACCGCGACCACGGCCCGGAACCGTCGTTGTTCACTGCGCGAACACGGTAATAGATTTCTGCCCCCGGATAGAAGTAGCCGGCGTCCGTATAGGTCAGAGCATCCAGCCCGGCCCTCAGTTCCTGCCACTGGTTGTTGTCCTCGGACGATTGCACGTCGTAGCCCGTTATCTCCGCCTGGCCGGCCGGCCGGTTCCACTTCAGCGTGACACTGCGTGACGCTGCATCGAAACTGGCCGTCAGGCCTGGCATAGCGGTCGGCGCGTTGTCCGGAGCCGTCGCCGCCGACTGGATAGCCGACCAGGCGCTCCAGCGATTGCCGCCGTTGGTGGCGCGCACCCGGTAGTACCAGGTCTCTTCCGGTTTCAGCCCGGTATGACGCCAGGAGCGCGTGGAACTGGAGAACTTGCGCGAACCGCCCCAGTTCTCGGCATTGCGATTCATGTCCCATTGCAGTTCGTACTGGGTGACGCTCTGCACGTCCCCGACAAGGAATGGCTCCTCCCAGCTCACAAGGATAGCGTTGGGGCCGTCTGCCTCAACGCTCGTCAATGTCGGGGCTGGTGGCGGCTCGAGCTGCGTCCTTGCCGAGACAGTCCGCGACCACGCACCGTCGCCTACGCTGTTCTTCGAGCGGATACGGTAGTAGCGCTGCGTGTTGGCGGACAGCGTGGCGTCGGTGTAGGTTGTGGCGTCAGCGCCCGGCGTCGCCAGCGCCTGCCAGTTCCCTGCCGCGCCGTCGGCCGAATACTCCAGTTCGTAGCCGGTGACTGGCTGCCCATTGTCGGCAGGCTTGTTCCATGTCAATTTGATCTGGTAGTCGGAGAGCGCGCTTGCGTTGAGGGTGGGCGCGTTCGGAACGCCGGAGACCGTCTGCCCCTGCACCGGATCTGACCACAAGCCCAAGCCGCCGCTGTTTCGCGCCGCCACCCTGTACCAGCGCACCGCGCCGACTTGCAAGCCGCGCTGCGTGAAGGTGCGCACGGATGCCGACGTGCTGCCCGCGCTGTTCCAGGGGCCCGCGCTGTCGGACGACCACTGCACCGTGTAGCCAGTGATTGCCGAGCCGCCTATGTCGTCCGGCGCGTTCCAGGATATAGCTATGGCGTTGTTGCCGTCTGCCTGCGCTCTGAGGTTGAGCGGCGGGCCTGCGAGAGCCGCCAGTTCCTCTGCCGTGCTGCGTGACCAGGGCCCTTTCACGCTCCTCATGTTCACCGCGCGCACCCGGTAGTTGCTTCCGCGCGGCTGCGTCACCGCGTACTGGCTGAAGGTGGCGTCGGCCAGCTTCGTCCACTTGCCGCCCTGGAGCTCCTCGACTTCGTAATGTTTGACCGGAATGCCGTACAGAAACGCGACGGGGTCCCATGTGACGGTAGTCGTCCTCGCCTGTGCCCTGAGGTTGCCGGGCGCTGGCGCGCCACCCGCCAACCCGGGTCGGGCGGGCCTGCCGGCGGTTCCACGCGCCGCCCTGATGGTTGCCGTATTGTTGCCGGTGTTGATGTCGTACACCGGAACGGAATTCCAGCTTGCGTTGGTCACGGCCTCGCAGGCCGCTTTTGTGTTGTGGGCAAGGTTCCCGGGATTGCTCTTGGGGCCGACGCAGACCTCGTAGTTCTTCGCGCTGGCGATGCGTACGGTTGCGCTGTGTCCGGCAGACGCGCCCAGCACCAGCGTCGGTTCAGGCTGGCCCGCGGACAGGTAGCGGCTCCTGACATTCAGCTCGCCGACGTTCCACACTCCGGTGGAGCCGTTGTAGCTGCCCTGGGTGATGCGGACTACCTCCGCCCCTTTGGGCAGCCCGGTCACCCGCGCGCCGCCTGCCGGTTCATCGGGACCGTTGTTGACGGCGACTATCGTGAGCGCGTTCCGGTCGGCAGCGACATTAGAACTGGCGCCGCCGTCGCGCACCTCCAGTTCCGCCATCGGGCCGATGTGGAAGGTGTAAGTCTCCGAGGCGCAAAATGCTTGGTTGACGGGGGGATCGGCGCTGTCGGGATGGCAGTTTTCGGATCCGTGCAGCGGAGTGGGTGGATCGCGTGTAAGTTTCACATGCCACCCAATCTTGTATGTGCCCAGCTTCTCGAACTCTAAGAAATAGTGGATTTTGCTTGTTGAAGCTGGACTGGCGGACGGGTTGCCCGGCAACTCTTGATAATCCGGACTCACAGCCTTCCGAAACTCATTACCACTATTCGTGCTGCGCAAAAACACTTTTCCCGGTGGAGGGATATTGCCTGTCGCGCTTCTGGCTGAAATCCCGAATGTAGGCCGTTTCCAATCACTTTCGTGACCCGTGAACGGAGCTCTGGAGTAATAGAGTTCGATACCAGATGATAGCCCATCGTTGTATAGCCTATCTGGATTAACCGCCGTCTGCCATGAAACCGTGTTGCCGTCATTGACGCTGTGCCCTGATTTAGCGTCGTATATTCTTGCCTCTGTGGGATTGACATGGAAAATCGCGGTGCCCGGCGCTAAGATCTGTTCGTTTGAAGTGTTGACGGCCCGCACCCGAACATCGTTCGTGCTGTCGCAAGGAGGTGTGGTGACGCCAACGCAAGGATAGACGGTGAAGGCGTCAACTTGGCCGCTCACGAAGGGGTCCACGAGCGCGCCAGCTCCCTCCCCCAAACACAGCTTCGCCACATTGTCCGATATATCATCGTCATAGCGCCCGGTGCCCGGCGGGGGATTCCCGGTCAGCCTCGCCGTTAGGCACTGTCTGTTCACGACAGCGCTGCTTGATACCGTAACCGGCAGTGTCACGGAATTCTTAATTGGTTCCGGATACGTGCCTGTGTCCCCTCCTTTCAGTGTCCCGATATTGAACACGCCGTTGCTGTAGCTCACCGAAGATGGCTTGGTCTTCTCAACGCCGCTTTCGTTAGTGCTGACATAAGTTGGCGTGCCGGAGACCGTCAGTCCGTCAGTCAGATCAATATCAACCTTCAGGTCAATCGGCGGTGGGGTACCTGGAGTGAAAGCCCCAGTAAATGACGCATATGGATTTATCCTATCTGCGGTGATGGTGAAATTGACGGTATCCCCCGGCGAAGGGGAGGGCTCGTCCACCGACACATCGACTGTATAATTCCCCCCAGCCTGAAAGTGACTATTGTGCTGTGTTCTGTATCTGTATGACCAGACCCGAGATGTGTTGTTTCCTTCGTGGAGGTCACTCTCGAAGGATGATGTGGTCACCTCTCCGTAGAATTCATGCACGAATAAGTTGTTATCAAAAGCAGGTGCTGCAGTTCTCTCGATAGTTGTATCGACAGTAAGCTCTTCACGTTGCAGCCCCCCGAGCTCAGGAATGGTCCAGCGGAGGGTTCTTCCGTTGTTCTCCGAAGACAAGCTCCCAACAGGCACTTGCAGTTGGGCATCGGGGAAAGTGAAATGGCTTTTCTGGGGGGACACGACTTTCACGACGATTTCCACGTCATAAGCGGTCCTGGTCCCATTGTTCACAACGATGATTTTTGGATCAACACCAACGATAGTGTTGGGGACCTCCAGAGTTAAACCCAGGTCCACGTAGTCGTTATTACTCTCCTGGGCGTGGATTGGGTCCGGGGCAAAGATGGCGCCCGACAGCGCCATGCAGAGTGCAAGCGCTGTCAGAACAATGATTGATAATACACGGGGCACCATGTTGTGGTTACCTTTCGTCCCCGGTCCGGCCGACACAGAGGAGGCGCGGACCGGGGACAGACTGTCACGGGCGCTGATTGGCCCTTACGTTCGTTCGCTAAGCTAGGGGTTTATTCAGTGTAGGTGACATTCACCCACGCGGACTCAACGGTCTTATAGACGTTTGCGATGCTGTCCAAATACTTGCCGAATGCCACGTACTGCATCACTCCGGCTGAGTTGTGGGTGAAGTTATAGGCCAAGTCGCATCCAGTGTTGGCTAGCCATTGGGCTTCACCGTTTGGAGAACGTTCGAGCCAGATGAATGTCATGTTCCCTCTAGTCGCGGGAGGGTTGTCCCCCAACGTACCTCGCAGCCAGAAGTTATCCCCTCACCCTGACCCTCTCCCCCTTGGAGAGGGGACATTTCGTCCGTCGTTTCTACACTGGCTTTTCCTCCAATACCCTCCACTATTAGTTGATTGGTCCACCCCGACCCCTGCCGGAGCGTGGACGCTGGACCTGGCTGGCCCAGTCAATCACAACCTCGTCAGATGGGGCCGACGGTCAGATATTTTCTGACTCGCTCAGACCGGCATGACTTTGTCTATAACTGGGCTCGCTATGCACCTCTAAAGAGCGATGTACTTTTCGGACACTGTTGTGCGGGCACTGTTGAAGCTGCCTGTGCCCGCGCGATGGTTGCGCCTTGTTGATAGATAGTATCATTAAGTTCTGTGCTCTTAACATCAAATATCATTGTTGAAGCGATTCGCTAACGTCCGGCAACGCTCAAAAACGAGCCAATACCGACTAGCGGCATACAATCATACACAACTACCAATGACAAAGGAGTGATAAATCGACGAAAAAATGTGTCTTTGAGATAACTTTTTGAGCGCGAAGTTTGCCCATGTAAGGTATTGTCGCGGTTGTCGCGCAGGAGTAAGACAGTCAATACAGGCGCTTATCGCAGTTGAGAGCACAAGGAAAGCAGAGGGCGCGGCGCTTCAAGCACCGCACCGGCAGTAAGAATTAACCTCAAGGCGTGCGCGGAGGGGAATGTCACAGAGCGATGAGCGCGAAAATCGGCTTTCTGATATAAAATCTCAGAAGTGTGAAAATCAGCCGAAAGGCGCAGCTATATCGTCGCGCCGTCGTTGACATGCTCGGCGGAGCGCCCGATGGTGAGCCATTGGCATTGAGGGAAGTGAGGTGTGTATCGCTTCGCCCGCGAGGTTGCGCTGCGCGTAGTCGCGCGCCATTGCCCACGAGAATAGGGCTATCCGGCGCGGCATGCAGCCCGGTCGGGACTAAATGGGCTGTCGTGGGAGGGTGTGGGACGTTGTGAGATAGGGGTAACTGGCGGAGAGAGTGGGATTCGAACCCACGATGAACTTGCGCCCATACCGGTTTTCGAGACCGGCGCCTTCGTCCGCTCGGCCATCTCTCCGCGCCTTGTTAGACTGCTATTACCTCACCAGGCTTTCTCCATTGCCCACATTTTGCCCACATCAGCGTCAACTACCCTTGCAAATGCTGCCCCAGCGGCTATGTCGGCATCCTGGGGCACATGTCCATAGATATCCACCGTGGTCGTGATACTCTGGTGTCCCAGACGGGCTTGAACGATGTGGATGGGCGTTCCCTCGCTCAGCAGCAGGCTTGCATGGGTGTGGCGCAGGTCGTGCAGGCGCATTCCCTGAATGTCACACTGGCGGGCTATCCGGCGGCAGGCACGCGAAAGGGCGTCGGGCTTCATCAATCGCCCGTCCGGCAACGCGCATACCTGCTCGGGCATTGTAGATATGCCCCGCGATGCATGTTCGGCTTCCATTCGCTCTCGATGCGCGAGTAGCAAGAAAATCGTAGCTGGCGATAGTGCGATCGTTCGCCTACTGCCATCGGATTTCGGTTCCCCCCAAGTGTATCCCTGCCTCCTGACGTGCATCAGGGTTTGCCGGATGTTCAACGTGTTCGTGTCGATGTCCACGTCTTTCCAGCGGAGTCCGAGTATCTCACCGCGCCTTAGGCCGGCGTATAACGCAAGGTGGATCGGTACGTGATAGGGGGTCAATCGCGCGTGCGCAAGCAGCCGGCGCACTTCATCGGTAGAAAGTGTTCTGGCAGGGGACGGAGACGGCTTCGGCGTTCTCACTCGCTGCGTAGGATTCCTGTCCAACAGTTCCCACGTGATAGCGATCTCGAAGGCTCGATGAAGCAGAGTATGGTGGTGCTTGATGGTCTGGGCGGACAGCCGGTCAAGCAGGGACGCGTAATACGATTGGATGTGTCGTGCGCTGAGGTCCGCGAGCCTGATATGTCCGAGGTACGGCAGCACGTGCTTGCGAATGATGGTTCCATAGCCTTCGGCGGTGCGGACGCGTAAATTAGGGCGAACATAGTCGCGCAGCCACAGGTCCAGGTACTCGGCGACGGTGAGGGCTGTCGGCTCACGGTACTCGCTCCTGTTGAGGGAGTGGAGTATTTCGTTGAGGCGGGCTTGCGCTTGGCGCTTCGTGCCGTGTACGGTTTCGTATCGCTGGCGGCGCTTGCCATCCGCGCCACGTGGGGCGTCATAGGTGAGCTGCCAAGAGCGGTTGCCCCGCTTGCGGATGTAGCCTGTTGCCATATTACTTGGCCACGTGATTAGGCAGTTCAAGCGTCACACGAACGCTCGCCATCGCGCTGAAGGCATCGCCATTCCATCCGAACTTGTACTGCTCCGTCGTTTTCATCTAAGTAGCCCAGCCTTGTGTCTCTTCCTTCCATGCCAAGTCCCTAGGCGATTCAAAGCCGGAGGGTTTGCTATGGAAGACAAAATTGTTCTCGTCATTGACGTGCCGCCTGAGTTTGAGGGCTTGTTGCCGGATTTCGTGAGGTTGGACGATGTTGAAGCTCTAACAGTGCTTCACCTGATAGTATCCATCCTTCAAGCAAGGGGTCTTGAAGACGACCAGCAATAGATGCAGCCCGGCACTCATCCCCAGTAAGGTCACTTTCCTTCTCTCTCTTGAACGCACTGCGTTCATCGGTCAGGCACGCCAAGAAATCTAGGGATACGTCAAAATAAGTTGCGGCTTTGATTGCGTTTTCTAGTGTGAGGTTCTCTTTGTTTGTCTCAATGTTTGACACCATCGATTGACTCACTCCGAGAAAATCCCCCAAGACGCCTTGCGATAGCCCCTTTTCCTCCCGAAGTTCCCTGAAACGTCTGGCAACACTGTCAATCATACTTCCCCCATTATACCACGCACAGGGGTTGACAGATATAACTGATAATAATAGGCTGTTATGACTGTTAGTCATTTAGCGAAGGAGTTTAGGGATGACCTCATCATCTGGCATACCGTCCATTCGGGCGCGGATAGCCTATTTGGACTTGACGCGTGAACAGGTGGCAATGGCTATGGGCATGGAGCGTTCGGCACTGAGCAGATATTTGAACGGCACGCGCCCGATGCCTGACGGAATGGAGGCGCGAATACACGCGACACTGGACAAACTGGAGCGTGCAGAACAGGCAGCGCAGGAAGCGCGCGAGCGCGTGCTGTCGGAGGAAGAGTGATGATCAAATGCGAGTGGCAAAACGGCACGAACGGCTACGTGCCGCCACGCATCTTCAGAAATATGGAGGAGCTGTGACCATGCAAGACACACCTGCGCTTAGCATCGGTCGTGGGTACACGGCAGAAGAGGCCGCCGCGATACTCGGTATCAGCACTCGGACGCTGAACGAGCGTGTGCGAGAAGGACACATCAAGCCGATATTCCATGCGGGCGAGCGGCGCTACTCCGGTTACGCCCTAGCGCAACTGCTGGGTTGGCCGTTGACAGACGACCCGCGCGATTACATGCCAGTGAGTGACTCTGACCGCGAGGAGTTGCCACGCCTTATTCTGGATATGCTGCTGGAAAACTACCATAGAAGGGACGACCCAGGACAACGGCAAGCCAATACAAGGGTGGGCGGGAAAGCATGCCAGCACAGATTGTCGGCAGTGAACGCAAGCTAAATCGCGGCGGGGACTAGCGCATGTGACACCTCTATTGCCTATTGACTCATCGGAAGATGACGCTCCTTGCTTCTACAGAGATAACGATATACTTGATTAACTTGACCTGCCTTGTGCTACGGTCTTCGGAGCTCATGCGGTACGGGTGAGAAGTGCCTGGTCATGCCGCAGCATTCAGCCCCATAAATATGCACTTCATACGCCTCCGTGATTTCGCCAATTTGTGCAAAATCGCGCCAACTGCTGTCGTGAGGTCGGCGGCGACCACCGTGCCCCCATTGACGACACTGTCGTGCGTCATGTGCCACCGCACAGGCATGGAGTTGTATTCCCCTGCGGACCCGGTCGCGGTAGTATTTCACAGAATAGTTCACATCTTACCCATATCAGTTAACTAACGTCGTCCCTTCTCAGATTAAATTCCGCATCGCTCAATTCCCAACCGCCTCGGTTCGGGTAAATGGTTTGAGGGCAGCGCTCCACTCTTCTTTCGTCGGCTAATTTGTTCAGGACGCCAGTAGCAATAGCGTCGTTCAATTGAGCCACCCCAGATTCTTGATGAATGCCGACATTCTTGCCGATTAGAGCCGCGCCGATACATTCACTCTCCTCCAGGGAGAGCAGGTGGATCCAGTTGCGGAAGAACCAGACGGCAGGGCAGCGTTGACGTAGAAGAGAGCGTATGCGCCCAGTTGCGACACGGTAACCGCCTGTTGGCCGTCCTCTGTCTTCCATGAGAGTCATCACCCCGTAGCGGGCGCCGGTCAGGGCGCGGGCGGAGTCCAAGGCGCCCTGGAGCACCGTGTGGAAGTCTAAACTCTCGTTGATGCGCAGGCTGGTCTGGCTCAGCCGGGCGAGCCGCTCCCTGAGGGCGGCATCTCTCTCCGCAGTAGGTTCGTTGCGTCGGTCCAACTCATCACCTCGATGCGTCTGCGTACGCCCATCCCCCAGGGTCGAGGAAATCGGCGTCTTCAGGGCAATTATGCCCTTTCCGGCCAAATATCATAATGGTTCATCAAAAGTCGCCCTAAATATCACGGCCGTATCATACGTGGATGGTACACTCTCCGCAAGGTGTACTTGGCTGATGGGAGAGACGTGCGTGGCTTTCGAGATATTAACCGTTATAGGAGGAGGTAATCCCTGATGGCGGCAACAGAGTTGAAGGACCGGATTCTGAGCAAGGCGGAGGAGGACGGCGACTTCCGCGCCCGGCTCATCGCAGACCCGAAGGCCGCGTAGAGTCGGAGGGCGGCGCGGCTGTACCGAAGGGGTTCGACGTCGTGGTGCACTAGGACAGCGCCACCGCCGCGCACCTGGTGCTGCCCCCATCGCCCAAGCTGACGGAAGCCGAGCTGGAGATGGTAGCCGGCGGGAATCTCTGGCAGAACTCGATGCCTTCCCACATGGCGGGAACGGCTAAAAGAGACGCCGGGGCGTTACAGGCTCGCCCGGTTTCCGGGTGGGCTGGCATGGCCGTTTGCAGACTTGTCAGCTGGGTTGCCTGTGGTGCGGTTGCGTCTGGTTGACGGAGGCTGACTTGGAGAAGGCCGGCGGAGCGTCACCGCCTGAGCCTGTAGATACAGAACGCCATGAGTAGGGAGGGACAAGCAGCAATGACTAACAAGAGGGACCATCACAGCGGAAGCCATCATTCCTCCGTGCCCTTGGCGCATGCAGTACGTATGTCCGGGGAGGGGGCGCCTCGATGTCCTCCCGGCCTCCCCTCAGTCCCTCTTCCCGGCCCACTGAACCGGCGGGCCTCCTCGCCACGGCCCTTCCCCGACGTCTCACGACCTTATATCCAGTGACGCATCCGATCACCGCCACACCCGTCGACCCAAAGTGGCGCATATCAGCAGATGAACCCCATGTAGGTACGCCACAAATCACCGAATAGTTCTGCGAGAGGGAGACGTGATGCACCAAAAGTACTGGCGGATACTTGTTTGCTCAATAGTGGCACTTGTCGGTTTCGCAACTTACGGATGTGGAGCGATAGGTGAGATGGGCAGCGAGGATGAACCCTACAGAATTGGCGTGATGGAGTCGGTTACTGGTCCCGGAGAGACCTACGGGAACGTAGCCGTTCAAGCCAAGCAGATGGCCGTTGAAGAGATAAACGCCGCGGGCGGCGTGAACGGGCGAATGATCGAGCTCATCGTCGAAGACGAGAAGTGCAACGCTCAGGACGCGATAACCGCGTACAGGAAACTGACTGATGTCGATGGCGTGAAGATCATTCTCGGCACTTCGTGCAGCGGAGCCATGCTTGGAGCTGCGCCACTTGCCGAAGAAGAAGGGGTGGTGCTGTTCTCAGGGCTGGCGACGAATCCGGACATCGCGAACGCAGGCGACTTCATATTCCGCACCTCGATGAGCGATGCGCAGAGAGGCGTGGATACGGGCAACGTGCTCTGGACGGACGGAATACGCACGCTCGCGACTATAACGGAGGCGACGGACTATGCAGAGGGAGTTCGCCGAACGTCCGTGGAGCAGTTCGAGAAGCGAGGTGGGCAGGTGGTAGGCGCCGAGCGCTATGCTTCGGACGTCACGGACTTCAGGTCCCAGCTTACGAAACTGATTGGCGAGAATCCTGACGCATTGCACATAGCGGCACAGTCGGAGTTCACGGGCGGCACAATAATCAAGCAGGCGCGCGAGTTGGGTTATGGTGGGCCCATTTACGGGGAAGATGTGGCGATCGGGACGACCTCTCTGGAGATAGCCGGTGATGCGGCAACGGGTGTGAAGGGCATCATTGCGGACCTGGATCCGGCAAACTCCAAGGCGCAGGAAGTCTTGGCCAACTTCAGGCAAAAGTATGCATATGTAACGCTCCGCTGGTATCTCGGCTCGGCGTACGACGACGTCTATATCACGGCGGAGTGTCTCAGGCAGACAGAGGACGATCAGGACGCGGACGGCTTCAGGGATTGCCTTTACGACATAGAATGGAGCGGCGCGATCGGCACCAACTACGGCTTCGACCAGGATGGCGAGGTGGAAGGGCTGTCGAACGTGGTCGTGGAGATTCTGCCTACGTCCGAAAGGACAGAGGACAACCTGGGATACAAAGTACTCGGACCTGCTCCGGCTGAGTGATGGATTTTATGGCTGATGTGTAGAATAGATGTACGTTTTAACGCAAGAAAGGCTCTGTTCCGCAACTCCATGCACGCATGTTTCAGGCGCTAAATCAGTGTTCGTGGGTATTCCGGCGGGTAGATGCGCAGGATATTGAAATTGCCCATCGCACAGTGGGGTGAAGAGGAGACGCCGGAGTTGTTCAAGGCTCTAAAGCACCCTGAAAGGGACGGGAAGTTGAATGAGCAGATGGGGAAGTACCAGCGGTGCCTTCAAGAGGCTGGCAGATAAGTCCGATTAATTGCATGGGCGCGGTGGCTTCACAGTACAGTTGATGCCAGTTAACTCCTACCTGGCCACCTGCGCCCGCCCTATCTTGAGAAACAGCATGGCGCGAGGCTATATGCGAGAACAAGGATGACTAGCATGCTATTCGAGATGAATGATTTAAGGGAGGGAAGACGCATACGAGTCGTTGAGGAACATGACTCCTATGACTTGATACTCAGTGCTGGATTTCTTGACAGCCGCACGGGATACGCTTAGTTGACCCCCGCAGAGGCGTTGGCACTAGCTAGTGCTCTCATTGCCATGGCGAATAGTATGATTCGCCAAAGTCAAGACGATTGAAATTCCGCATTGATCCTGAACTTCCGCAACCGCAGGCTATATCACGGCGACAACCTGCCGCCAAGGAGAGGAGGCTAGGCTAACAATGCAAGTGGTTCAAAGACAAATGGCGCTGTGGTTCATCGCTAGATTGAATCGTGATGTGGATGTAAGAGAGAAGGTAGAGCATAACGGTTTCGAACTGCTCAGGGCTGGCTCTAACGGTAAAGTGGGCTTCGTCAGGTACAACCTTAGAGACGGTATACACAGTGACGGGATACACAGTCGGCATCGCTTTTCCATTTACCCATATACCAGTGACTTTCATGACCCAAGAGGCTTGTTCAGTAACAACACTCAGGGTAACCCGCCTATCGGCTGGCTGGCCATTGTTGACCCTGACGATCGAAGAGAAATGAGATACGTGCTGCGAATTATGCGGCAGAATATAGACGGATGAAGGGATAAGGCGAAGGAGCTTGACCCGTTAAAGATACAAAGGATGTGCAGGATACGCCGAAAGAAATAGCGGAGGCACGGGCGAAGAAGGAAGCAAGGCAGGCTTGGCGGGATTACAGAAAGCCAGCGAGGAAATAATGACGCTCTTTATACAAGACTTGAATATCCGACAAGCAGGACACTTGGAAATTTGGACAGAAATCATTCCTTCGTCGGGGGCATTACGTCTTGGGGCACGCTGCCCTGACACACCTCGCGTCCCCAGAGGAGGAAAATAGATATTATCCTGTGGATGCACAGAAAGACAATCGTATAACGCATACATGTGCTCACATGACAAAGTGCTTTACCCTGACGCCATTATGGTTTCTGTGCAAAGAATTTGATGTGTAAAGGGCGAGGCGATGATTGCAAATGCAGTCCTAATCACATATCTGCTAGTCAATTATTGGCAGTTCATAGTCATATTCGTGCTTGCCATTGCAATGTTGGCTGTCTTTGTGTGGATGAGTATGGGAAGGTAGAAGGAGCAAGGGATGGTCAAGCAACCGTCTTGGAAGTCAAGTTGTATTGACCCGAGGAGTCCAGTGTTGTCCCGACTTCGCCATCGCATTGAGTATTGTCAGCAGCTTTCGCATGCAAGCCGTCAGAGCCAGCTTTTTCGGCTTCCCTGCCGCCAGCAGCCGCTGATAGAAGGCTCGGAGTACCGGGTTGCATCGACTGGCGACCAGCGCACCCATGTAGAGCACTGCTCGCAACCGGGATCCGCCGCCCCACACGCTGCGCTTGCCCCGACGAGGACCGCTGTCTCTGTTGAAGGGTGCCACGCCGCCCAGAGCGGCGATCCGCTTGCGGTTGAGAGTACCCAACTCCGGCAGGTATGCCAAAAGCGACAACTCTGCCAGCTCGCACCACCGAACACTGTGCTTCGCACCTATGGCGTCCCTCAATCCCTGGTGAGCGTCCGATATGACCAGTTCCACTCCGGACAAGCCACGTGCCACCAGTGAGCGCAGGAAGCTGAGCCAGAAGGCTCCATCCTCACTGGTGCCCACGTCCAGACCCACGATCTCTCGCTTGCCCTCAGCGTTCACAGCAGTTCCCACCACTACGCTCACGTTGACTATCCTGCCATCTTCCCGCACCTTCTGCGTCAGCGCGTCCAGCCACAGGTACGCATACGGTCCCCCATCAAGTGGCCGGCTAAGGAACTTCTCCACCACCTCGTCCAGCCCCCGGCAGATCCGCGATACCTGGTTCTTTGAGATGCCCTCGCACCCGAGAGCCTTCACGAGATCGTCAACTCTCCTGGTGGACACGCCTTCCACGTATGCCTGCTGTATCACCACCAGCAGTGCCTTCTCGCTCCGACGCCGTGGCTCAAGCAGACTCGGGAAGTAGCTCCCGTCCCTCGGCTTCGGTATGCGCATCTCCATCGTGCCCACTCGTGTGTCCCACGCGCGGGAACGGTATCCGTTGCACTGGGTGACTCTGTCCGGACTGTGCTCGCCATAGCCGGCTCCCGCCTTCACAGAAGCCTCACCATCCATTATCGCCTCGACCAGAACTCCCAGCGCCTCGCGCAGAAAGTCAACGTCTCCGTCCATACCCCGCTTGCGCAACAGCTCCAAAACGTCCATACTCTCTTGCCATCGTTGTCCTCCTTACCTTCGAGTTTTTGCTTTCTCTAAGGATGACGCGGTGGCTTCATTTATTCCAGTCCACTTACTCTCTTACACCACTTGTATGTTGACGCACCCCATCAAATGAGGCAATTTGTGGGGTGGCGAGAGGGGCGCGTCGTCGTAACCGTGCGCTCCCTGACAAGGCTGAGGCAGCACAGGAGCCAGTTCCCGAGGCAGAAGGTCCCAGCATCAAAGCGAACCGAAAGCTGCTGATTGCGCATCTCAGAGGACACCGCCACCGGGCGTGGTGGAGTTCGGGCACCGCCCTCTGAGCTTACGGACACAGGCCCCATATTCCAAGTTCCAACTGGTCAACCGTTTGCTAGCCTTCGTAGCTCATCCATTGGCCGTCTGAAATGGGCAACACAGGATTACATAGTGCTTCCCCAGATTGGAGAGTGGCTCGAAGACATAGGCGCCGGCGACGGAATGGCCACTGCCCTCGAACACGCCGGTTCGCTCGGTACATCACCCTGACATCTGTGGCGCTGTCAGGGTGATGTCCGCAGGAGGCCTGCCGCCGATACCGTCGCCCGATTCACAGTGTCCGGCAGACGGTAGCGGGGCCACAGGGTGAGGCCCACGAACACGAGCACGCCGGCCAAGAGTGGCGCCAGCCGGACGCCCAAGGGGTCCTCCGGCGAATCTCCCAGCAGTAGGACAAGACTCAACAGCAGGGGTGGCAGTGCATAGGTGACCTTCTCGAAGAAGTTCTGCGTCGCGTAGAACATCGCCTCCCTGCGCTCGCCCCTGATCAGCGCGTCGTAGTCGGCGATGTCGGCGGTCAGACCCTTGGGCAGCAGGAACACCGCCGACATGGGGATGCCGGCTACGAACGTGAAAATCAAGCCCTGGAGCAACAAGCTGTCCCTAACCACCAGCCCCACCAAACTGGCCAGTGGGAACAGCAGCCCGCTTGCCGCAAGGCACACACCGTACACCCGCCGTTTGCTGACACGGCCCGCCGCGAAGAGCATCCAGATGACGATGCCCGCCGCCACCACACCGGCGATGACGCTGATTGAGAGGAAACTGGAAGCTGATCCCTCTCGATCCTGTCTCAGCACCGCCACCACGAAGAAAGGTATCCATCCTTGCATCACGCCCACCCCGGTGGTAAACATCACGAACGTAGGTAGAAACGCCAGGAACTGCGAATTGCGCAGCGTGTCCTTGAACCCCGGCCAGAATGCAACCCCGGCCGGTTCAATATCACGGGGCGCGTGGTTCCACACCGCCCGTAACGAGAGGCAGCGGAACACCAGAGCAACAAAGGCGAAGAACGTCCCCGCAACCTGGAAACCATAGCCGTCCTTGATGAAGCCACCCGCTACTAATCCAAGACCGGCTCCTGCCACCGCGAAAAGGAAAATCAGACTCACGACGCTCATCCGGTCCCGCGCGGTTCTCGTCAGTTCAGGCACCAATGCTTCCAGAGCACCGCTGGACATAGTCGCTGAGGTGAAGAACAACTCCAGCATTAGCACGAAATACAGGACGTTCCACCAGCTGCTGCCCTCCGCGGGCAAGAACCAGACCAGCGCTCCGAACAGAGCATAGAACGGAGTACTAAACAGGATGAATGGAATCCGCCGTCCCCATCGGCTGCGGGTACGGTCGCTCCACCAGCCGATGAGTGGGTCAGTGAAGGCGTCGATGAATCGTCCGGCGAAGATGAGCGCGCCTGCCACCACCCGGGCGTCGATGTCCGCTCCAAGCAATGCGACGTTGGGCACGCGATTGACGCCTTGCATTGCCGGCGGGGCCAGGAAGAACAGCACCCACTGCTGCCGGAAGTAAGCCATCGACTGCAAGCCGATGTGGTCTGCCGAAAAGAACAGCTTGTTGATCAGCGGCATTCGCGCCATCGCAGTCGTTCCCGGCTCGTTCATCGCCCCTCTCGCCCCCTAGGTTGATCCGCGCGGGATTGTAACACATGGCTCGGAGTCCCCGGATGAGGCTGCGCGGCCCACGGATGAGTATTTTCGGATTTGTCGGAGAGCGCCTGGGAAACTTTGCTCGGCAACGGCTTGAGCATATGCCGCCATATCGTCTACTTCACAGCGCGCAAGTTTGCCGCCTGCCTGACGAATGTCGTGCGATGTACTCTGCCGACCGCCGGGAGAGGTAGCCTCAAATGGTATGTAAATAGGGAACGCGGTGTGCCCTCTTGTCTGTTTCATAAGTCGGCGTGAATTTGGGGGTGTAGAATGTCGGGAAGACTCGGGAGTGGGAGGATAGCAGGTGCACCTTAGAGAGATGGACCGAGAGCAGGCTTGGCTACTGCCGCCAACACTCGACGAACAGTTTCCTCCAGACCACCCTGCACGGTTCGTGGCCGAGTTCGTGTATGCGCTGAGCCGCGACGATTGGGCGGAACTGGGCGTGGAGCCGGACGTAGAAGCGCTGGGAGCACCGGCCTACCATCTACGTGCTCTGCTGAGCGTGTGGCTGTACGGCTTCATGACCAACGTGCGCTCCTGTCGCGAGCTGGAAGGGGCCTGCCGGGATCAAATTCCCTACCTGTGGCTGACCGGTTGGCAGCATCCTGATCACAACACATTGTGGCGGTTCTATCGGAGACACCGGCACAGTATGAGAGATCTTCAGACGCACGGTGCGCACGGCGGTTGCGATGGACCTGGTGAACAACGACATTTATAATGACCGGTAGGCGACATTCATTTTGACCGCTTCAGGAAGTAGATTTGACCATCTCGTGCAGGAGGTACTGGATGGTCACAGATCAGCAGGTACTACTACTGAGGCGGAGGATTATGGAAGGCAAGAGTCAACAGGCATCAGCGGCAGCGGCGGGCATGAGCGCAAGTAGCGCACGCAGGTGGAGGAGCGGACCGTTGCCGTCGGAGAAGAAGAAGCGCAGTTGGCGAACGCACCCGGATGCGTTCGAGGGAGTATGGGACGAGGAGATAGTGCCACTGCTGCGCAGGGACGCGAAGGAGAAGCTGCAGGCGACGGTGCTGCTTGAGTGGCTGGACGAGCGTCATCCCGGCAGGTTCAACGCAACGCACCTGCGCACGTTGCAGAGGCGGATAAGGGACTGGCGCGCGCTGAGCGGTCCTGAGCGCGAGGTGTACTTCGAGCAGGAGCATCCGCCGGGGCGTGAGGCGCAGATGGACTTCACGCACTGCGACGGTCTGAGGGTGAAGATAGGCGGAGAGCAGTTCGATCACATGCTGTTCGAGTTCATACTGAGCCACTCGGGCTGGCGCTACGCCCGGGTATGCTTCAGCGAGACGTTCACGGCGTTGAGGAGCGGGCTGCAGGGAGCGCTGTGGGAGCTTGGTGCAGCGCCTGAGGTGGTCAGGAGCGACAACCTGGGCGCGGCGACGCACAAGCTGAAGGATGGCAAGGGCCGCGACTTCAACGAGCGCTACAAGGAGATACTGGACCACTACGGACTGAAGGCAACCAAGACCAACTCGTACAGCGCGCACGAGAACGGTGTTGCGGAACAGGGACACCGCCGTATAAAGGACATCATAGCGCAGGCGCTCATCCTCAGAGGCAGCAGCGACTTCGAGTCGGTGGAGCAGTACGCCAAGTTCGTACGGGGCCTGGTGGACAGGCGCAACAGTCTTGTCAGGGAGAAGGTGGCAGGCGAGTACCCGCACCTGAGGGAGCTGCCACCGGCTCCGGTTCCGGAGTACGTGAGCTACAGCGCAAGGGTGCGCAAGTGGAGCACGATCAGGGTGGACAGCAGAACGTACTCGGTGCCATCGCGGCTGATAGGCATGATGGTGGACGTTCGGGTGTACACAGACGAGGTGGAGGTGTACTACAAGGGACATCTCGTTGTGAGCATGGATCGGGTACGGGGCAAGGGAGAGGCGCTCATAGACTACCGCCATGTCATAGGCTCCTTGGTGCGCAAGCCCGGTGCCTTCGCGCGCTACCGCTTCAGGGAGCAGATGTTCCCGACGCACACCTTCCGCCTGGCGTACGATGCGATGTGGGGCTGGAAGGGAGAGCGCGCGGACGTGGACTATGTTCGCATCCTGCACCTTGCGGCCACGACTATGGAGTGCGAAGTGGATAGGGCGCTCAGGAGGCTGCTGGAGTCTCGGGTGAGGTTCGACTACGCGGTGGTGAAGGAGCTGGCCGCGCCGGTGACTCCGGAGATACCGAAGATCGAGCTGTCCGGCGAAGTGGACCTCGGTGTGTACGACAGGCTGCTTGCGGGAGGTGCGCGATGACGACTGAGACTTACGCGCCGAGCGCGGTTGGAGAGCGGATCGGAGAGCTGTGCAGGCAGTTCAAGCTGCCGACACTGGCGGCTGAGACGGTGGATCGCTTCAGCGAGGCAGGACACGCAGACGCGCTTCCGACACTGGTCGAGGTGCTGGAACAGGAGGCAGAGGACAGACGGATACGCAGAGTGGACAGGCTGAGGCGAGCGTCGAAGCTGCCAACCGGCAAGACCTGGGACACCTTCGAGCACGGACGGGCGCCTGTGAAGCTGAGGCAGCAGCTCGCCAGTCTGGCCGAGGGTGACTTCGTGGACCGTGACGTGAACGTGCTGGCCTTCGGCCTGCCCGGCACGGGCAAGACGCACGCGATGTGCGCCATAGGGCACAGGCTCGTGCAGGCAGGGCGCTCGGTGCTGTTCATACCGGCGTATCGCCTGGTGCAGGATATGCTGGCGGCCAAGCGCGATCTCGATCTGCCGCGGATGCTCAGGAAGCTCGACAACTTCGATCTGCTGGTGATAGACGACCTGGGATACCTGCCGCAGGGAACCGAGGAGTCGGAGGTGCTGTTCACCCTGATAGCCGAACGCTACGAGCGCCGCTCACTCGGCATCACCTCCAACCTGGTCTTCTCCGAGTGGGAGAAGGTGTTCTCAAACCCGATGGCGACAGCCGCTGCGATAGACAGGATCGTGCATCACTCGGTCATACTCGAGTTCGATGTGCCGAGTTATCGCACCGGTGAAGCTCAAGAACGACAATTACAAACGACAATTACACCGGGAAACGACAATTACACCGGGAAACGACAATTACACCGGACCCTGAACGGTCAAAGTAACTGGCGCAAAGCGGTCAGAATAAGTGTCGTTGACCACCTGGTGGATCTTACAGTTCAGGCGGTGGATGGAACGAAGGTGTACGCCAACACGGCGCTGAACCAGACTTACGACGCCAAGCGATTGCAGGAGCTGCTTGAGCGAGTGGAGAGTGTCATAGAGTCTCTGGAGTCGCAGAACGAAGGTGGAGAAGAAGGTGGTGCGGTGCGCCTTCCGGAGAAGCTGGCAGAGCGGAACGCCTTACGGCAGCGGGCCAGACAGGCTATGAAGGAGTTGCCGAGCATGGAGCGTCCCAGTCGGTACACGCGTCCGGCGCGCATCAACCTGACCGACAAGGACGCAAGGTTGATGAAGACTCGCCAGGGAGTCGTCCCAGGCTACAATGCCCAGGCAGTAGTCTCACCACTGGCGACCGATGATGGAATGAGCGGTATGCTGGTCACCGCCGTTGATGTGGTGGACGAGTCCTACGATTCTGAGTGTCTTCCACCGATGGTGAGCCGGGCGGAAGACGAAACCGGTGTAAGGTTGCCGTTGACATTGGCTGACGCCGGTTATTTCGCCGGTAAGCACGTGGCGGAGTTCCACCGCAAGGGTCAGCAAGTAGTGATGCCCGACGAAGCCCGTCGGACGGACCATCCTTATCACAAAGACCAGTTCAGATACGATGAGGAGACCAACAGTTGCACCTGTCCTTACGGACAGACCCTTGCGTTCACAGTAATGAAGAGCAACCGGAAGAAGGGCCGCTTGTATCGAGTGGCTTCTGCGGCAGTCTGTATAAGGTGTCCCGCTTTCGGAACCTGTACGAAGAACAAGAGGTACGGGCGCAGCGTGGAGACCGAACTACACGACGTCGCGCTGCGACGTCACAGGGAGTGGATGGCGACCGATGAGGCCAAGCAAATGTATGTGCGCCGGCTGCCGTTAGTGGAACCTCTCTTCGCGACCATCAAGAACCAACTCGACGCGCAGCAATTCAAGCTGCGGGGCATTGCCAAGGTCAGGGCCGAATGGAGCCTGCTGCCCACGGCCTTCAACCTTCGGACTCTCTGGCGGACGTAGCGTGCCAGGACTGAGGCCCGCTCGGCCTTCGTCTGAGTGCGAACGATAGGGAAAACCTGCATCTCTCATCCTAGAATACCTTCGCGCCGATAGCGCATCGCCCACACCTAGAATCCTGATGGAATAACACCATTGGCGGAGATCCTTCACTCAATGCTGTATCGGCCGTCTCCACTGTGATTCTCAGCAAACTTGTGAGACAGACACACTTTTACTCCGCCCTAGTTGTTGTTGCTTAGCGATTCCGTCCGTGTTAACTTCCGATATAAGCTCGACAGGATGCGTCGCGTTGATGAAATCTTATAATGCAGAAATGGCATCTGGTACCTATATTATGTAATTAGGTGCAAAGCCCTAATGGGTTTTAACAATATCCAAACCCTCCATAAGGCAATATTGCGACTAGGCGACACGAGGCAGTTCTCAAGACTTCCCCGTACTTGATTGCTGGGAGCGCATAATGCAGCAGGACACTGCAGTCTCGGACGACGAACGGACGCAAGACCCCAATTGGGAGCTGGCGAGCTACGGGCGGCGAGTAGCCGCGTGGGCGTTGGATCTCGTGGGAATCGCGCTGCCGCTCATTCTGCTGCTTTTGGGCATTCTGATTCTATTCTTTGGGCTACTATTCTTAACACATGAAGCCAGCTCAGAAGTATCGACAATCGACCCCAAAACCGGGGAGGAAGTAATAACGGAGCGAACAAGCGAATCGATAACCATGTTTGGGGATACCGAAATATCGGCTGCCGCTGCTTCCACAATCACCGTCATGCTCGTTGCCGGAACGGCCGCGGCGTTCATAGCCTGGGCGGGCTACATAGTGTGGTGGCTGTTCGCGCTGAGACGGGGGCAGACGCCCGGCAAGCAGATTGTGGGTATCCGTGTAATCAAGGACGACGGCTCGCCCTCCGGCTGGGGCTATACTTTCCTACGCGAGTTCGTAATCAAGTTCGTGCTGGTGGGAATCCTGTCGAACTTGACGATGGGCGCGGCATGGCTCATCGACTATCTCTGGCCGCTGTGGGACAGGGAGAAGAAGATGCAGACGCTGCATGACAAGCTGCTAGGCACGATTGTGGTGCGGATTCGGTAGTCGATAGGCCTGAGCATAACTCATCCGTGACTCATAACCCCGGGGAAACAGGAAATTTAAGGTGGAACTCACGCCCGCCTTTCCCCACAAGGCTGTCGAGCGCCCTGTGGGGAAAGAGGATGGACGAAGAATATTTTTCGACCCCGCAGTCCGATGCCGGACGAATGGACCTGGCTCCTGCGGTAGTGTACCGAGCGGGAGACATTCCTGATTCAGAGTGCAGCCCGCAACCGCGTGCTGGGGCATCGTGGCCGATGCGAGCTCAACGGTCATTGAGAGGATTGCCTATGTCCAGGCTATACTCCGTTACGACCAGGCCGATTGCCACCGCCAGGTCGTGGTGCTTTTCAGGATCATCCCTGTCAAAGATGGAATGACTTATCCGAAGATGAGCTTGCGAATAGGCAACCTCGAAGGCGTCAAAGAATTTGTCAGTATTCAGTCGGATTATTAGATCGTTGTTTCTTGCCAAGATGTCTCCTTTCTGAGATCAGGCTGGGTACCGTAACGCCGCGCTGGCGTCCTTGTCCGATTCCGTCAATCCGGTGTGAGAGGGATTCGTGGATCTTAGGGGTGGGCAAAATCAGGGTCACCTTCGAACTCCATTACCGACACTTATTGAGACTGGATTTGCACATTAAGTCGAGCTTGCACATATGGTGCGCCTTACCCGAATAGGAGTTCACTTCCATGTGCGTGTACCTGAACTCCAGGGTAGGCATACTTGCCAGGTAGGTACTTGCCAGGTAGATTGAGCAGGTAGCGAGGGAGCCTTGTCCTAGTACCGCGTCCATTGGTTGTTTACACATTTGCGTTTTGCCATTCATAGCTTGGGCTCAGGATAGACGCGGTTGAGTTTCACTCGCGGTCCTGAGAACTGAAGGAGCAACTGGGCCGCCAGGATTCCTGACGGCGACCGCTCGACGGCGACCACTTGACGGCGGGCCTTCCGACAGCACCGCATGATCACGGCCATGACGGTCCCCTTTTTGGCCGCAGGCAATACTCCCGCCTTCCTTTGGCCCGGTCCGCGGTGGGCTGACGTCCACCCTACGGCTCGGCCACCCGCCCGACGAACAGGACGGCACCGGTCTCCCGGTCCCGGATCAGGAATACGAAGGGCCGGTCCACCGTGACGCTGACCGGATCAGGCGGCGCGGATTCGGCCTGCATCATCACGGCGGTGGCCGCGGCCGCCTCGGTGCCCGCTTCGTCCACCGACACGAAGGCCTTGTGGACCACCTCCCGGATGTACAGGCACTCGGGGTCTCCCGCGAGACACGACCGCCCGTCCATGCTGGAGAAGTCTGAGGCGGCGCTGTCGAAGGCGTCGGCCATCCCCAGTGACCTGAGGGTCTCGCCCAGCCGGAACCGTGAGTCGAACTCGAACTTCGGCAGATCGAGCGTAACGTGGCGGAACCCGAGATTCGCGATAATCTGACTTGCCAGATTGGTGTCTAGGGACTCCTCGAACTCTCGGAACCGACCCCTGTCCGGGACGATGACGGTCATGGACAGCTCATCTCCGACGTAGGGCAGGTCCACCGCCTGGTATCCGTCTCCCGCCGTATAGCCGAAGTCCTCCTCGGTTCTCATCATCGGGACGTCGACGCTGCCGCCGTCCAGAAGATGGAAGAGGCTCTGACGGGTGTCCGCTTCGGCGAATGGGTAGGTCCAGGAAGCGTTGAAGTAGATGGCGTTGGTCAGCACCATCCTGGTCAGCGGGGTGATGACGTCGGGAGGGATCAGGTCGGTGATCCTGTCCTCGGTGTTCTCCGCCACCCAGTCGTTGATGGCTATCCTCGACTCCTCCGGCATTTCACGAAAGTCCGCCTGCCTCACGCCCGCCCCGTAGCTCTCCGCGAGGACGTCCAGGAACGCCTCCCGGAACTCGTGCCCCCGCTGGCCCCAGACGGCGTTGACGATGTTCAGCCTGAACCCCTCGCCGTCCTCGTCCTGTAGGCCCTGGCCGCGGGAGGCGAGCTCCAGTTCCAGGGCGTTGAACGCGGGGTGAAGCCGGTCCCGGGACAGGGAGAAGCGGAGCGCCTCCGCCATCTGCTGCTCCGTCTCTCCCCTCGCTCCGACATGGGTCATGGCGAGGGCCAGCGAGATGCTGTGGGGCGAGTAGAACAGGTTTCCGTCCTGCGCTCTCAGCGCATGGTACAGGTCGAATGCGAAGGCGCCGTTGCCGTCGACCAGGCCCGCCAGGTCCGTGTTCCCTGCCGACGGCGTAGCCCGCTCCCTGTCAGAGCGGACCGCCGCCGCCGCGGAATCCTCCGAGCCGCCGCAGGCCGCAAGCAGGGCGGACGCCAGACACAGGGCCGCGGCAAGCACGGCGAAAACCAAACCCGGACCCCTCGGACTATTCACGCTATTGTCGCCCTCACTCATCTTTCATCTTCTTTCACCAGATTTTGTTGGAGAGGACGCGAGGCTTCACTCTTCGCCCGCTGTCTCCCCCTTGGGCATCCGGTAGCCGACGTGGCGCTCGGTGAAGATGTAGGCGGGGTTGGCCGCGTCGTCGCCCAGTTTGATCCGCAGCCTGCGCACAATGGTGCGCATGGGCCGCAGGTCGTCACCGCCCCTCTCCCCCCACACCCGGTCCAGGATGTGCTCGTAGGTCAGCGTCCGTCCGGCGCCGGCTGAAAGCTCGGCGAGCAGTTTGTACTCCAGTGGGAGCAGGTCCACCGGCTCCCCGGCCAGCGTCACACTGCGCTGGGCGTGGTCGATGGCCAGGTCGCCCACCACGTACGGGGTCGGCGGCTCGGGGACCTCCCGCCGGCGCAGCGCAGCCGCGATCCTCGCTGTCAGCTCTGTCGGCGAGAAGGGCTTGACCACGTAATCTACGGCGCCCGTGTCCAAGGCGGTGGCGATGAGCTCCTCCCGGCCGTAGGCGGAGAGGAAGATGACCGGCACGTCCGCCGCGTCCAGGATCTCCTTCATCAGCTCGATGCCGTCCGCCCCCGGAAGCATCAGGTCCAGCAGCACCAGTTGGGGCATCTCCTCCTGCACGAGACGGAGCGTCTCCTCCGGGTCCCCGGTCACCACCGGCGCGTAGCCCGCGGCGATGAGGGTGTCGCGGATATACAGGAGATCGTTGGGATCGTCATCCACCGCCAGCACCCGCATCGGCTCTCCCGTCTCTCCCCGCCCGCGCGGTGTGGAGCGCGTCGAGAACGACGAGGGTCCACTGCTCGTGGCGCCCCCCGTGTCCGCCACCGCGGGCAGGGTGAAGGTGAAGCGGGCGCCCAGCCCAGGACCGTCGCTCTCGGCCCAGATGCGTCCACCGTGGGCCTCCACTATCCCCTTGCAGATGGCCAGTCCCAGGCCCGTGTCCCCACCCTGCTCCTCGGACTGTGCCCGGGAGAACTTGCGGAACAGGTAGGGCAGGCTCTCCGCCGGGATGCCCCGTCCCACGTCGGCCACCGAGAAGGCCACGTGCACCCCGTCGCGCACGGCGTTCACCCTGATGACGGACGACTCGGCGGAGTGGCGAGCGGCGTTGACGAGCAGGTTGCCCAGCACCTGGACTATGCGCCGTCGGTCCGCCATCACCGGGGGGAGATCAGGCTCCAGGCCGGTGGCCAGGTTGTTCCTGCCCCCGACATTGGTGAAGGCACTCCTCGCCCGCTCCAGCAGCAGCGTCACTTCTGTCGGTTCGGGACCGACCGCCAGCGTCCCAGTCTCGATGCGGGCCACGTCCAGGAGATCGGACACCAGGCCATGCATGTGGTCGACCTGCTCATCGATGAGGCGGAAGAACTGGCGGCCCACGGCCGGGTCCAGCTCACCCGCCGACTCCAGCAGTGTGGTGACCGAGCCCTTGACCGCCGCCAGGGGCGCCCGCAGCTCGTGGCTCACCATGGCCAGGAACTCGGCCCGCAGCCGCTCCAGCTCCTCCACGTCGGCCATGTCCTGCAGGGTGACGACCACCGACTCCACCGCGCCCTCGTCGGAACGGATGGGCGTGGCGTTGAGCAGCGCCGTGACGCTCCGCCCGTCGGGCACCCGCATGACGATCTCCTCGGCCCGCAGCGTCTCCCCCACGCTCAGGAGCTCGGCCAGGGGAAACTCCCGCAGGGAGACCTCCCGCCCGTCTGCGCGTATGCACGTGATGACGTCCAAGAGCATCTCCGGCGACTGGTCGGGGTACCGCAGCATGTCGGCGATCCTCCGGGCCTCCCGGTTGAAGGATTTGGGGGATCCCGTCAGAGCGTCGAAGATCACCACGCCCACCGGGGAAGTGTCGATGAGGGTCTCCAGGTCCGCCCTGGCCCGCCGCTCTTCCCGGTGCGTGCGGGCATTGGTGATGACCAGCGCCGCCTGGGCGGCGAACATCACCAGGGTCTGCTCGTCCTCGGCGCTGAACTCCCGACCGTCCTCCCGCCCGGTCAGGAAGATGTTGCCAACCCGCTCGCTCCCGTGGAACACCT
Source organism: Dehalococcoidia bacterium (assembly GCA_965203955.1). Taxonomy (GTDB): domain Bacteria; phylum Chloroflexota; class Dehalococcoidia; order Lucifugimonadales; family JADFKI01; genus Bin90. The sequence continues at coordinate 3,292,248 of OZ241923.1, forward strand.
GCGATGCCAGGAAGGGCGACGCGGGCTCAGCCGGCAAGGGCAGGCTGAATTCGGCGAAGCCCAGAGACCTGACGTAGCCCACCAGGTCCGGGATGCGCAGGGGCTCGGAGACGCCGCCCAGGCGCTCGAATATCTCCCACCGCTCCGGGGTCTGCCAGAGTTGCTCAGCCTCCTCCGCGGTCATCCCCGACGACAGGAAGTCCCCTACCCGTCCTCCGTCCTCCATGAGAGTCATCACCCCGTAGCGGGCGCCGGTCAGGGACCGGGCCGAGTCCAGGGCGCCCTGAAGCACCGTGTCGAAGTCCAGGCTCTCGTTGATGAGGAGGCTGGCCTTGCTCAGCATGGCGAGCCGCTCCCGCAGGGAGGCCTCGCTCTCCGTAGTAGGTTCATTGCGTGGTCCCAAGTCGTCACCTCCATTCGGCCTGCGGAGGCATACCTCCTGGGCCGTAGCAATCGGAATCTTTCGGGGCAATTATGCCACTTCCTGCCGAATATCACAATGGTTCATCAAAATCGACCTCTAATATCACGTCCATATCATACACGGGTGGTATACTTCCTGCTAGGTGTACATGGTTGATGGGAAAGACGCACGTGGCTTTTGACCGGCGCAACCTGAACGTCGGCGTTTTCGCGCTCATTCCTCCCCGACTCTGAAACCTGAACACCGGATGGCGGCAAGAAGGGGAACGGCGGAAAGCGACACATACTTGTGGATACCGAAGGTCTGCTGTTGAAGGTGGAGGCTCACGAGGCTGGAATGTACGACAGCGCGGGCGCGAAGAAGGTCTTGGAAGGGTCAGGCAAGGACGCCAGGCAAGGACTATGAGTAGTTGCCGGAAACCGAAGAATCGTCTGCTTATGCGGCAATGATCAGATTGACGCTCCGCAGACTGTCCAATCAAACCTGACACGACTTTTCAAACACCCTCTTATGTTAATGGAATCCAGCATAAATTGCGGAATATATCGTAATCGGAAGCGCGCACGAACGGCAAGTCCAGGGAGGGCATCTTGAAGAATCTCATAACTAGAAGCGGCCAAGTTCGAGCGCGTCTAATCCGATACGGCATGCCATTGCTGATAGTGATAGCTCGTCATCTGACAAATCAAGTGCGCAATCGGGTCTCTCCGATATGGCATCGCAGCGGCTTCCGCCGGGGCATGGTGGCTGTGGCTACTTTGCTGGTGATCGCCGTTAGCGTAGGGGTTGTCGGAATGCTGTCTCGGGGAGAAGTTCCTGGAGAGCAGACGGTGTCAGAGGTCTCTGATGTTCTAGGAGGCGTCGCCACGCTTGGTAAGGACATTGCAGATGTACCTAAGGCGGCCGCGAAGGATGCCGGAAGAAGCGTTGAGATGGCGTTTGAACCCGATGAGGTGGAAGCCGCTCAAGGACCCGAGCCGGTTCGCATCACGAAGAGTGAGAGTACCGATACCTCGATCACGATCTATTGGACCGAGCCGAATACCAACGGCTCCGTAATCGATGGTTGGCAAGTAGAGCATAGGCTGGCAAGCCAGCCAGACGGGTGGGTTAACCATCATCTCCAGAACTACCTTGGTCATGACGTGCGGCAGTTCACAGTTACGGGACTGGAGCCTGACACGAAGTACGATTTCGCCATCAAAGCCGTGGTCGGTACTTTCTTCCGTGGCGGCTACATCTTCTTCACTGGCACCAATCCATCAGTGCCAATGCCTGACCGAGTAGTCATCTCGAGCACCGAGAGCACTCAGACTTCAATCACGATCTATTGGACCGAGCCGAAGAGCAACGGCGCAACCATAGGCGGTTACATGGCATTCCAGCGCCTGAAAGGAGCAGGCGATGATGCCTGGGTGCTCTATGATATGGTACACCCTTCGACCAAGCAATACACCATCACGAACCTCGAGCCCGGCACGACCTATGAGCTTGCCATCAAGGTCGTAGTAGACGGCTATCCGCACGGAGGCGTCATAGCCGAAGCCAGCACCAAAGCCGTCCCCAAGCCGACCGTAATCGAATTCAATCCCACGATGTACACTCGCACGGAAGGGATTGACCCTTACGCCAACCTGACAGTGGCCAGGGCTGCCGGTTCCAGAACCGACAATGCCGTTGATTTCACTGTCACTGCCATAGAAACGCTAGACGGTTCTGGCGCATCTAAGGGCGGCGCGACGAACGCAACGAACGGCAAGGACTTCGAAGGCGGCGTCTACAAAGGCACCATCGCAGCGGGAGCCGCATCTGCAACCGTCAGTATCCCGATTATTGACGATAATATGGCCGAGTCTCCTGAAGACTTTATGGCGGTTCTGACAGCTGGCGAGGGGGTCACCATCACTCAGAGATCACTACCAGATGGCACGTTGACTGCCAATGCCATTAATGCATTGATCAGCGTCAACGACAACGATGAGTTGTATTTGCGTTACCGCACGGATTACCTGAAGGTATCCGGGCCTGGATGGAATAAACATACCGATGAATTGGCGATTCATGTGGAGGGAGGTTCTGATAAGTACACCGAGATGAGATGTACTTCAGAAAAAGGCAAAATCGAGCCCGTTGACTTCAGGGTGCCTGCAAGCGAGGATTCGCAGACCGTCAAAGTCACCATCACACCCGCCAAAGACGCGCACTTCAAGTACGATCGCGATACTGTGCATTGCACGCTGACGCACGCTCCTAACATGATTGAGATGGAGTACATGCAAGACGGCGTTCCCGTGTGGGTTATCGACGGCGATGCGGGAGACCTCTCTAAGGGTGAGTACTACCTGGGCGGAGACATGGTGAAGCCGGGCGACGACGCGTGGTTGACCCTGTACGTCGCTCGACCAGAAGGGCTCAATAGTAGCGAGACCTTCAACCTCTCCTACTACAATGCTCATTACTGCGACAGCAAGCCGAAAATGACTGGTCCGGATAAAATTACGGTTCCTGAATCCCGAGGCACGAACAACATCTTGTTCCGGGTTAATGTTCCGTCCGACGCCTGTGATGCGTATGCGATCTGGGCTTCACCCACAACGCCTGACACGTACACTGGCATGGTTGCAGGCACGATCAATACCGGCGGCTTCGGCATCGTCCATGTCATCGGTGGCAAGACTAGCGACTAACAGCAATCCAGTTCATGGGCGGTGGCAGAAATGTCATCGCCCATTTCATCTTTCTAGGAGTCACAGTGTCCGAATCCCAAACTTATCTCTTCTCCGATAATCCCATTTCGTTCAGACGATCCAAAGACCCATACGGCGCATTCTCAAACATGTCCGGCGGGTATCCCATCACCGTTAACGACATGCTCAACATGCCGAAGAAAGACGCGGACGACAATGACATCTTCAGGTACATGTTCGTTGGGGGTATTGGCTACAGTGGACTTCAGCAAACTGCAAGAGTGTACATCAACCACGCCGCCCCACGAGACGGAGTGCCGTTCAAGTACTAGCACAACTGGCGTGGGCAGGAGGTCAAAGGCCAGGTGAGCATCCCCGAAGGGTCTCACGATATAGGGCTCACGGTCACGGCGCCGGAGAGTAAGGCTACGAATCCGGTGGCGTTTCCGATCACCCTCACGCCGGTCGATCCAAAGTGGAAGTTGGCTTACGGAGAGTCCAACATAGCCAGAATCAGGGTAATCCCACAGCGCTAAACCAACCCGGCGCGTCGGGACGCAAGCTCGGCAAGCCGGAATTGGTTCCTATCGCGAGTGATGATTTCTAATGAATATCGTCACTCGCGGTTATCGCTTCTAGGATAAATCGTCGGATAGAAATGAGTGCGAAATACGCATTAGTCTGAAAAGACAGCTGCCCCTAAAGGAGCAATGCTATGAACAGGAACAGCTACCAAGTAGCGCACAAGCGCGTAAGCTTGGCATGTCCGATATGCAACGCCATCGATGACAGACTGGTCCGCGGCAAAGAGCTGCGATCGCAACAGCAACTCCACTACGACCTGAACAGACACCTATTCAATGTCACCACCGATTGAATTGAACTAAGGAGCTAGTCCATGAAGAAATTGATCTCACTGAGCCTGATGCTCTTGGCGTCGGCAATCGATGATGCGGTAGAACCGCTCGCGGGTCATGTCCGGCTGTACGACTAGGCGATAGGCGAAAAACCTCAGTGGGGATGGGGGGATGCTCGCTTTTGGGCCGACTCAAGGCAAAGATGCTAAGTAGCTAACAGATGATACTGCTCCGTCTGGGAACGCACCATCAGGACGCCAATGCCGGATTCTCTAACCAGATTTCTCAATGCCATTATGGCTAGTGACTTCACCTGGGCCTGCTTCCGCCTGACCCGGGCCTTGGCCATTGCCGCCGTCTTCGTGGGCACGAAATACCTGTTGAAACTCATGATCGAGAGCCAGACAACCTCCGAGACCTTCAAGCAGGCATTTGACACCGTCGCGGACGTGACGTTCCTGGGTCTGGGCCTGGTCATCACTATTGCGGGCGTTTTGGATGTTGCCTTCGTGGTCCTGTGGGATGCTTGGGAAGCGGCGCGGAGGAAGATAATTGACGACGAGGAAGAATGAGCGTTCTATATTTCATCGACATTTGCTGCCTATGCTAGAATGATTAGAGGTGATGCTTGTGAATAGGAGAATCATTCTAGTTGTCGGAGGCAATGCTTATGAACAAGAGAATAATACTAGCTATCGTGGGAGCGTTTGCTCTCATTCTGGTCGTCTCAGGAATCGCGGTCGTAAGAGTCGCGGATCAGGGAGATGGTTTGCCGGAAGGCTTCGGTCCAGCGCTTGCCGTAGAACTCGATATGAACCATGCTGAGGTCTATGGAGCCTTTGACCGGGCTGTGGCGGAAAGAGAGGCAGGCGGGAATATAGACGTTCTCGGCGCTGCTGCGGACGAACTCAGCATTGAGCAGGACGTATTGAGGGATACAGCGATGTCGCTGCTTTCGAGCAAGTCAAGTTTGTAGAAGAAGGGATAGAGAAAACGGAGGGCATAGGGCTGTATCGTAAGCCGTCTAATAATTAGTGCCTCTACTGGACGCTCCAGTAGGGGCGCTTTCACGCATAGTTAGAGGACTATGGAATCAATCATTACAGAGTTTGGAGGCTCAGGTTGCCTGGTGGAAGTTCGTAGCCTTCAATATGACACTCCTCTTTGGAGTTACGAGCTTCGTTGGGGGCCTCAGCGTGAGAAGAGCAAAACGACTCCGACGACAAGTACAAGAATGCTCACAATGAGACTATCGGGATTTACCTCTTCGTAGAAGAAGGATCTTCCGCTGAGAGTGGTGAGGATGAATCCTAAGATTCTATGCAGCTCGATGACTTCCATATTGTTGATTGTAGCTGCTTGAAGATTGCTCAAGTGCTGGAGTCCTTTGGCTCACAGATATGTCCTAAAAAGCACAAATACGGACATTCACTTGGTGGTTGCTACGATGCCATCAAGGAGTTTGTCCGTGAGTATAATCCGGTTAACAAATCTCTTTGTCCCGACTATCACATCAAGTTCGGTAGGCTATACAAAGTAGTTAGGGATAGCAGAAATGACCTGGCGCATCGAGGTTCACGTGCGAAATACTTCGCCCCGAGTTTTATGGAGCTCAGTATTGTCATTGAGGATGCCCTTATGAACCACGACGGAATCGAAAAAGTCCAAGATTATATGGTAAGGGATGTGGCTACTGCTCAGTTGAGCCAGCCGTTGAGCGCCATCCGACAGGCCATGCTCGTCAATTCGTTCTCCTACATGCCGTACTTTGACAAAGACGAATGTGAGTGGTTCGTCGTGTCAGACGCGGATATTGCCGGCTATCTCCGTTCCGATTCTAGTGAAAGGAACAAGCGGGACAGGCTGAATCACACTTTGAAGTGCGCTATCAAGAATGAGAATGGAATTGCTAGGTGTGAGCCTACCGTTTGCGAACCTGAAAAACTGGTCGGCGATATATTGGAATACCGTGAGTGGCGGAAGAAGCGGCATTTGCCAATCTTGGTATGTCATCCACGCGAAAAGCAACACTTGCTGGGAATACTCACCGCGTCCGACTTGATGTAATCAGAGCTAAAAGCGGCTTCTCCGCTAGGAAGTCGATATGAGCAACCCCTTCCGGAAACTCATACAGAGAATTGATGCTGAAGCGATGGAGGGTGTATTTGCAAATAAACCAGGACAGAAACACGATCACTCATTCCACCGTTTTGGTGAACCTCTGGTTGGGCAAACAATCGCGGACGGCACAGTTTCCAAAGGCATCTTGCCCGGATGCTCATTCTGGCTAAGCTCGGGAACCGGAGAGCAGAATGGAGGAACCGGTGTGTCTTTCCGCCCTTTGTGGAGCGAAATGCAGACTAATGTGCAACTCGCGCTCAGTCCTCCATCAAAGGGTGTGTACCGCGGCAACCATTTTTACCGGCCTGTTGCCTCATCGGGAAATGTTGCCGTAATTTTCTCAGCTTCTAATTGACGCCCACGGCTCTGATGTTCCTTTGGTCAGCCTCTATCTCTTCACTCCGTCCGCCGGAAGCATACACCAGCTCCCGCGCCATAACCCTACGCCATTGTTGCACTCGACGTTGCAGCGTGCGAAGATGCCTTCTGCTGAAACGCTCAGGATGACGGCGTATCAACCGATCGAGCAGCTCCGAGGCTGCGGCATCCGGCTTGTGCTGAAGCCAGCTCAGTATATCGCACCACACTCCCTCGAACGGGTCAGGATGCGTCCTCCATGTGTGAGGCTTTCTCGCCTCTTTCCCGTCTGCCTCGTGCGTCGCACGAACCTCGCCCTGTTTCCACAGTTCGGGCAACCGACCGAGGAACTGCTCCAGACTCTCGCCGGTCGATGCGCTCACCGAGCTGGAGTCCTTGATCGAAGCAAGCGCCGACTGCGCTTCTCTTATCGTGTGCAGCAACGACACGGGGTCGAGTTCTACTCGACTGCTCCTCAGTCTCTGCTTCGTCTCCTCGCCAACGTCGTCACGCCTGAGCAGGCGGTCACAGGGAGTAACAGGCTTTTCGTATCGCTTCCTGACGGTGCCACCGTCCCGACTCTTGTCCAGCAGTTTGAATGAGGGCTGGAAGTGGTTGACGTACAGACGCATAGCCCCATAAAGGTGCGCCAGAGTTTGACCGGCTATCGGTCCCGAGTAGCGGTTGTGACCGGCGCAGCGCCGTATGACGGAACCGTTCTTTTGCTCGATCCAGGCCTGGTCGTTCTTGCGGTACGCTCGTGAGCGTGTGAACTCTATGTCCCGCTCGACACAGTATCCCAACAGAGTCTCGTTGATGAACACGCTGTCGTTGTCGGAGTCTATGCCGCGAACCGGAACCGGGAACAGGCGCGAGATGGCTTCCAGTCCTTCGACTACCAGAGACTGCTCGCGGCGCTGGCAGCGAACAGACGCTTCCTCACGTCAGGGTCCAGGTTGAGATGCCCGTGTCTCTCCAGTGACTCCACCATACTCGGCAGTGCCGCCTTCAGTCTCTTCCCGCATATCCTGTCCGAGACCTCCCATACCACGGTCAGCGCCTCTCTCACCACCTCGTCGTATATCCTCCGTCCCCTGGGAACTGCCCTGGGTGTTGAGTCTTCACCCTGCCTCAGGAGCCTGACCGCGTGCTTGCGGTGGCAGAGTGTCATGGCTACGAACTCATCCAGCATCCGACTCTTATCCTTCTTCGACGCTTCTCCGTACCGGCTGCGAATCGCTCCAAGTATTTCCGTCCTCGTCGCCAGGCTAATATCTCCACCCATCTTTTACCTCCTCAATGTGGGTAACAACATTGTGAGGCAATAGCTTCAGTTAGGTAACAAAAACGTTGAGGCAATGCGCCTCCGTGGGCACATGGAGACCCTGTCCTCCGTGGGCCGCAGGAATCGGGCGTCTTCCGGGGCAATTATGCCACTTCCTGCTAAATATCACAATGGTTCATCAAAATGGACCTCTAATATCACGGACATATCATACGCAGATGGTAGACTATCTGCTCGGTGTACCGGCAGATTGGAGGGAAGCACATGGCTTTCGAGCGGCCCGACCTGGAAAACGGGGTCGCCACCGGGGTCTTCGTGCGCTCCTTCACCGGCGGCAGCTACTCGGAACGGAGCGAGCACTCCAGCCAGTGGGTGCGGGTCAAGGGCGAGAACACCACGCCCAAAGCCGCCGAGTAACGGGGCGAGGAAAGGGCAAGCTCTGGGATAACCCACGCAATTCGGATACGTTCAAGGCGGGCGTCCTACGTCACCGGACGCCCGTCGTCAAGTCAGCCCCACCTTACAGGATTCGAACCACTCACATCCCGACTATCAACCAGGAGCAGAATATGTCAGAAAATAAGTCGAATGCAATCTCACCCACTCTTCCCCCGCGGCTTTGGCTTGTCCGCTTGCCTCGACGTTTCGGGGTGATGAGCGTGGCGACGGCTGCGCTGCTGTTGACCGCAGTGGCCCTGCTGCAGCCTGCGGTCGGACTGGCGGCGCAGGATGCGTCGTCCGACGCCAGTCTGAGCAACCTGTACATTTCCGGCTCTCCCTTCACCAAGCCCTTTGACCCGGCCCGCACCGAGTACGCGGCCACCGTGGGGCAGGATCAGTCCAAAGCCTACGTGCGGGCGCAGGTGAACCACCCGGAGGCGGGCGCGGCCATCACCGGCGCTCAGGCCGTTCCCGGCGGCTGGTTCATCGTATCGCTGGCCCCCCGGCCCGCGAATATCGCGGTGGTGGTTACGGCAGAGGACGGCTCCACGACGCGAACCTATACCATAGGCATCGACGGCCAGCTGCCGACGCCCGCGCCTGACGAGCCTACGCCGACACCTACGCCAACGCCAACTCCGACTCTCAGCCCTACGCTGACCGCTACACCTACTCCCACGCCTACGCTGACCGCTACACCTACTCCCACGCCTACGCTGACCGCTACACCTACCCCCACGCCTACGCCAACCGCTACGCCTACTCCTACACCGACGCCAACACCAACTCCCACGCCTACTGCCACGCCGGCGCCGGTGGAGCAGGAGCCGCCGGCGGACGACCCACCCCAACAACAGCAGGATGCCGACTGCCCCGTGCGCGCCGACGGCGACTATGACACCGACGACGACGGCCTCATCGAGGTGTGCAATCTGGCGCAGCTGGACGCCATCCGCTGGGATGCCGATGGCAACGGCGCCGTAAACTCGGCGGACAACGCCGCCGACTACGCCGCCGCCTTCCCCGGGGCCGCCTCCGGCATGGGATGTCCGGCTGCGGGCTGTAGAGGCTACGAACTGGCCGCCGACCTGGACTTCGACACTGACGGCGACGGCGACGTGGACGCCGACGATGACTATTGGAACGGCGGCAAAGGCTGGACGCCCATCGACATGAAAAACAACCACGCCGTTGCCTTTGAGGGCAATGGGTACACTATCAGCAACCTGTTCATCGACACCGACGACAGGACAGCAGGGCTGTTCGGTGTGGCTTGGTACGTCAACATCCGCGACGTTGGGCTGGAGTCGGTCAACTTGACAGCCAGCGGTACGAACCCGGTTGGCGGGCTAGTTGGGCAGATAAGCAGCGGCGAAATCAAGGGCAGCTACGCGACCGGGCTGGTGTCCGGCGAAAGATGGGTCGGCGGGCTGGTGGGTAGCAGTGGCGGCTCGGCAGTAATCACCGACAGTCATACGGGCGGAAAAGTTGTTGGTGGCTTAGCAGCCGGCGGGTTGGTCGGGACCAACTGGAACGCATCCGTGGTGAACAGTTACTCCACGGCCGACGTGGCGTTCGATATTGAGGTGACTCGACCCATCACTGAGTGGGAGGCGAGACAAACCGGCGACCCGGTGGGACTCCTGGTGCTCTCCAACCATGGGATAAAGGCTGCCCAGTTTTTTGGTGGCCTGGTAGGAGAGAACAACGGCAAAATCCGGGGCAGCTTTGCCACCGGCGATGTATCGGGAGGAGAATCCTTCGGGAAAGTGGGCGGCTTGGTGGGGTATACCTGGGAGAACCGAGAAATCGTCGCCAGTTACGCCACCGGTAACGTGTCCAGCGATTCAAGACTTGCCGGCGGACTGGTGGGCTGGAACCTCGGGACGATCAAGGCCAGTTACGCCACCGGCAGCGTGTCGGGTGTCAAGGATACCGGCGGGTTGGCAGGCTATGCCACCGGCTTCCTGGAAGGTTATGACGGGAAGGCCGAATTCATCGCCAGCTACTGGAATATCGAGACTACCGGCCAGAGCGAGAGCGCCGGCGGCACCGGCAAGACCGCCGCCGCGCTGCAGGCCCCCACGGAGTACGCCGGCATCTACGCCGACTGGAACGTGGACATGGACGACGACGGCAGCCCCGACGACCCTTGGGACTTCGGAACGGCCGGACAGTACCCGGTCCTGAAGAACGCAGGCCCCGGCGTGGCTGAACAGCGCGGGCCGATGCCGAACGTTGCGCCGCCGGCTCCCATCAAGCCCGGCCCGGTGCGGAACGTGGAACTGTCGCTCACGTCTTACAGCCTGACCGTCGTCTGGCAGGCGCCGAACCGCGGCGGTCCGTCCACGCGCTACACGGTGGCTCTGACGCCGGCGGAGGGCGGCCAGGGACAAACCCATCAAATTGAGGTTGGCGTCAGGACCACTACGTTCCGCGACCTGACCGGCGGCGGAGCTTACCAGGTGAGCGTGCGGGGCGAGAACCAAGCCGGCGAGGGGGATGCGGTTACCTCTGAAGCTACTCTGCCCCCGGCGCTGCCGCCGGGCCACAACTACTGGCCCAACCCCGGCTGCAAGTCCTCCGCCACCGGCGACTACGACACCGACAACGACGGCCTCATTGAGGTGTGCAGCATATACCAGCTCGCCGTCACCACTCTGGATCCGGACGGCGACGGCATTAGCTGGGCCCATGGCACCTATGACTTGACTGGGAGGAATCCTGACCTTTACACCCGCGCCTTCCCCAATTCAGATGCTGGACGCATGGGCTGCCCCTATTGGGGGTGCCGGGGTTACGAGCTGACCGCCGACCTGGATCTGGGTGGAAAAGGGGTCCATGAGGGCTTGGATAAACAGTGGTTTGGCGGACATAGCCTGGATAACAAGGCGGTCTTTGAAGGCAACGGCCATACCATCAGCAACCTCGGCTACAATGACGTCGGCTGGAGCGTGGGGCTGTTTTTCGGCAACTCCGGCGTCATCCGCAACCTAGGGCTGACCAACGTCAACATCAACGTCACCGGGGCACATCCCGGAGACGGAATCGTGGGAGCGCTGGTCGCTCAGAACGGGGGCGTAATCAGCAACGTTTACGTCACCGGCGCGGTTTCCGGTCCGACTACGGTGGGCGGGATGGTGGGCCGGAACGCAGGCACGATCATCAACAGCTGGGTCGACGTGGACGTGACCGGAAACAAGCCGCCGAAACCCGGCGCGAGCGCCGCCGGTGGGCGCGACGTCTGGGAAGTCTGGGATCCGGTCCACCACCCGGATAGATGGTGGTGGAAGAGATCGGGCGGCACCGAGGCCGGATACGACGTGGGCGGCCTGGTGGGCTACAACGAGGGCAACATCAAGAGCAGCTACGCCATCGGCAACGTGTCGGGCAAGGCAAGCAACACCGGCGGGCTGGTGGGCTACCACCACGCCGGCAACATCACCGCCAGCTACGCGGCGGGCAACGTGTCCAGCAGCGGGCGCTGGGTCGGCGGGCTGACGGGCAGCAGCTGGGGCCGGATCACCGCCAGCTACGCTTTGGGCAGCACCAAGGGCGAAGACGACGGCGGGCTGACCGGCCACGACGGCTTCGAGATCATCGCCAGCTACTGGAACACCGACCGCTCTCGGGCTGGCGACGCCTTTGCCGTGGGTAAGACCACGTCCGACTTGCAGACGCCCACGGGCTACACCGGCATCTACGCCGACTGGAACGTGGACCTGGACGACGACGGCAACGACGACGATCCCTGGGACTTCGGCGCGGACAGCCAGTACCCGGTACTGAAGAACGCCGGGCCCAGCGTGTCCGAACAGCGCGGGCAGATACCGCCGGCGCTGGAGTCGCCGGGGATACCGAAGCCGGACTCCGACGCCGACGGGCTGATCGAGGTGTCCACCCTCGCCCAACTGAACGCCATCCGCTGGGACCTGGACGGCGACGGCTCGGCCACGGACGCCGGCTACGCGGAGGCATTCACCATCCCGGATGATGGGATGGGCTGTCCGCCGCCGACCGGCTGCGTGGGCTACGAGCTGGCGGCCAGCCTGGACTTCGACACCGACGGCAGCGGCGGGGCCAACTCCGCTGACACCTACTGGAACGGCGGCGCCGGTTGGACACCCATCGGAAGCGGTTCCGGCGGCTACGCCGCGGTGTTCGTGGGCAACGGCCACACCATCCACAACCTGTTCGTCTCATCAACCGGCGACGGCGCGGGACTGTTCAGCAGCATCGCCAGTGGCGGAACCGTGCGCAGCCTGACGCTGGAATCGGTCAGCGTTGCCGCCGTCGGACAAGTCGGCGGGCTAGTTGGTGCCAACGCCGGCTCAATCAGCGGCGTCCGGGTGAGCGGCGAGGTGAGGGGCCGGAACGCCGTGGGCGGCGTGGCGGGCGCGTCCGGCACGTCCGGTGTCATCAGCGAGAGCCGATCGTCGGCAAGCGTAACCGGAACCAAGCCGCGCAGCGAGGGCGGCCGGGACGTGGGCGGCCTGGTGGGCTACAACGAGGGCGCCATCCGAACCAGCTACGCTGCCGGCGACGTGTCCGGCAAAGCCAATAACACGGGCGGCCTGGCGGGATTGAGTTGGTCAGGGAGTTCGGTGATTGCCAGCTATGCCACTGGCGACGTGTCCAGCAGCGGCCGGTACATCGGGGGGCTGGTGGGCAGCGCCTGGGGAACGGTCACCGCCAGCTACGCCACCGGCAACACGGCGGGCAACGCGGACGTCGGCGGGCTGGTAGGCTACCACGGCGGCACGGTCACCAACAGCTACTGGGATTCGGACGAGTCTCAAGCCACCGGAACCGGCGGCGCGCGCAAAAGCACCGCCGAACTGCAAACGCCCACAGGCTACACCGGCATCTACGCGGCCTGGAACGTGGACGCGGACGGCGACGGCAATGCCGACGACCCCTGGGACTTCGGCACGCCGCTGGACTACCCAACGCTGAAGTAGGGCACGCCGCACCCGGTGGCGCAGCCATTCCTGGCTGCGCCACCGAACTCCGAGCGGTCAGGCCAACGACGCCGGTATAGCTCGGAGCAACTCCACAACCCGAACCCCTGGCTAAACCAAAAAGAAAGGTTCAGAAATGAAACACCTATCCCTGCCAGCCCCCTCTCGCGCCTGAGTTCTAGATTCACCGGGCACCCGGCATTTCTGCTGTTGGCCCTGGCCGTAGGGGCGGCGCTGGTTGTTGCGCTGTCGCTGGTCGCCGGATCTGGCTCGGCGGCGCAGGATGCGTCGTCCGACGCCAGCCTGAGCAACCTGTACATTTCCGGCTCTCCCTTCACCGAGCCCTTTGACCCGGCCCGCACCGAGTACGCGGCCACCGTGGTACAGGATCAGTCCAAAGCCTACGTGCGGGCGCAGGTGAACCACCCGGAGGCGCGTGAACACATAATCGCATACGGATTGGGGGGTATAAATGTTCGCAATCGTTCGCTCCAGGTCTATCAGTCCCAGGTTAATTCTAACCGTCATCGTGGTCTCGACGATGCTCGCGCTGTTCGCCCTGCTCAGCGCGGGCGGCGCGGGCGCGCAGTCCGACGAGGAGGATCCAGGCGCGGTAGAAAAACCCGGTCCGGTGGCGCGCATGCACCTGTCTGCCACTGCGGACACCGTAACCGTCAGCTGGGAGCCTCCGTGGGGCGGGGGGCCTCCCAACAACTACATCGTGAACCTGAAACGCGCGGGCGGCAAGCAGGGGTCGGGCAAAACCAGACGTCCCGATGCCGACAAGCGGAGCACGACGTTTCGCAACCTGAAAGCGGGCGCGACATACAATGTATGGGTGCGCGCCCAGAACGAGGCAGGCAAGGGCCCACGCGCGCACTGGCAGATAACTCTGCCGTCGGAGCAGCCAACCGCAACGCCCACATTCACGCATACGCCAACCGCAACGCAGACTCCTACTCACACACCGACGCCCACACTCACGCCAACGGCAACACCGACACGGACGGCTACGCCAACGGCTACACCAACGCCAACGGCAACGCCGACAGTCACATCCACGCCCACACCAACACCGACCGCCACATTCACGCCAACGGCAACGCCGACGGCCACACCCACGGCTACGCCGACTCCGACGGCAACACCCACATTCACGCCTACACCCACGGCAACGCCGACGGCCACATTCACGCCGACGGCAACGCCCACCCGCACGCCCTTGCCAACGCTTGCGCCTCCGCCGGAAACGCAAGCCAATCGGCAAGCGCGCGAGACTGTCGAAAACAGGGTCGTGGGAGAATGGGGAAGCGACTACCCTTACCTGCGCGAGACTTGGAGCGGCATGAAAAGACTTAGCGTTCATCTGGATGTGAAGCCCATGTCCGCTTACTACGACTTGAATCAGCAATGCGACTACGCGCACGATTCCGATATGCGGACATGCCGCGCGACCGCGCTGGACATCAACCCGAAGTACGCCGATTCGCCCGCGTACTACGCGCATATCCTGGCGCATATCTGGGCTGCCGATCCTCGCATCGTCTCCGACCCGACGCCCGCGATTGCGATGGGACACATTTACTTCGCCCACATCAAGGAGCATTACAACTGCCGCCCGCCGTCTAGCGTGCTTTACGCCGACGCGGTTCAGCACGCCGCAACGGGAGACGGCCCGAACTACCTGCTGAATTACCATGACTGCGGGAATGGGCCTAACATATCCACAAAACAGATGAACGATGTAGTCGCCGCCGTTCTGAAAAAGCGGACGCCGCAGTGGTTCATCGAAAACTACCACGGTAATCAGGACAAGATATGGGCGGCAGTCAAGCGCATCGAAGACACGGACGCGCGGCTGAGCGCGGTGTATCATCTCAGCGAAATGTTCGGCGGCTACTGCTCGGGCGCCAAAGCCGAACAAGGGTTGTCTTCGACAAGCAAGATAAGAAACCCTTGGAAAGACGGCGGGTGTGTCCCTTCCGCCCCTTACTTCGAGCTCTCCACCATGGGCGTCGGAGCGATCATCGTGAGGATGCTCTCCGGCGCTCCCTATCAGGGCGGCGCGCCCATAGAAAAATACATAATCAGGTGGCAGCGGCATGGAGATAGCTACTGGAACTCGAGGGCGGTTCCCAAATTTAGCGTCTTCAGTATTGACGGGTTGCCTTCCGGCACTTATACGGTGCAGGTAGCGGCGATAAACGGGTTTGGCGAGAGCCGGTCATACTCAGGAGTAAAGACCGTGGTTTCGTTGTACACTGGGCCGCCGCCCACGCCCATACTCACTGCGACGCCCACGCCCACAATTACACCCAGGCCTATGCCCGTGTCCGCGCCGCCAGGTCCGCCTGCCGTGCTGACTGCGACGCCCACACCGACTGCCACTTATCCGCCAATCGCCACATGGCCGCCTGCATATACGCCCACGATTACGCCCACGCCCACAATTACACCGACACCCACGATTACGCCCACACCCACGGCGACGCTTTCGCCCGCCGCCCTTCAACGGCGGGCGCCCGAGGTAATCGAGGCTGTCACGCAGAAATACGAAAAAGACTATCCCTGGCTGCGCGAGACCTGGGACGGTATGAAGAGAGAGGGGATTTCCCTGATTCTGACTGAGGCCGGCTCAGGCGCGATGTCCCTGAGTGGAAGATGCGACGTCACTACCCGGCTCCGCGGCTTGCTGGCCTGTTTCTATACAAGCCTGGATATCAAGCCGGGCAACGTCGAAGAGCAAGAAATGTATGTTCATGAAATGGCGCATATCTGGACTCTGGACGGCCGCATGGTCTCCGAGCCTGTCCCCGCGATTGCCGCGGGCTTCCTCTACTTCGACAGCGTCAGAAGGCGGCACGGCTGCTCCCACCCCGTCTCGGCAAGAGAGCTTTACGCCGACGCCATTACGGCCGCGACAACGGGAAATTCATACCAGCCCTACTGGAACATATGCCGGATAGGCGATGTGCTCGCATCGGACGAGACGCAAAAGGTCACCGAAAGCATTCTGAAGAAGCGGACGCCGCAATGGTTCGCGGACAACTATCAGAACGAAGACGGGTCTTGGAAGATGGAAGAGATGTGGACGGACATCAAGAATCTCGGAGGACGCGGCACGATATACGGGGTGTATCATCTCAGCCAATTGTTCGGGGGATACTGCCACAAAGGGGGAAGCGGCCCGCTGGCGCCCGGCAAGAGCGTCGTCGAAAACCCGTGGAGAGACGGCGGGTGCCCTTGCTTCATAGAGGAAGTCAAGCACGATGATCAGAATCTGAAATCCGGCTCTTGGGACGATACATGCCTGCTGGACAGGGCGTTGGCGGATGGCGACGACTCCGAAAGGTATGCTGTGTTCTACACGTTCACGCTTGAGCGAGGATCGGAAGTCTCAATCTCGCTGTGGTCGCAGAATGTGGACACCTACCTGATGCTGCTGAACGGGTCGGGCAAGAGCGGGACATTGGAGGCTTACAGGTACGATACCAGGGTCACGTCCTCGCACATCGTCGCCAAGTGGCTCTCTGCCGGGGACTACACGATAGCGGCGACGACGAAGGAAGCGCGCACAAGCGGCAGATTCGGTCTGCGCGCCCAATGGCTGGCCGCTACGCCGACACCGACTGCTACGCCGACACCGACTGCTACGCCGACACCGACTGCTACGCCGACACCGACTGCTACGCCGACACCGACTGCTACGCCGACACCGACTGCTACGCCCACGCCGACTGCTACGCCGACGCCGGATCCCAAGTGTCCCAGGACGCTCACCCTTCAGGATGTGCTACAGGCGCAGAGTGATTACATGGCAGGCAAAATCACCTTGGAAGAGTTCCAAAGAATTCAGCGCTGCTGGGATAAGCAGCGGGGACACTAATCCATGAGGTAAGTCCAGGGATGCAAGCGCGGGCAGCGTTTCTTTCAGGTGGCAAAGTTCCTTCCCCATCAAGGGGGAAGGGGGACTGTTACAAGATTCTCGTACTGGAGTTAACCTTCACCCTGGGCAACGCCCGAGTTGCTCTCGTTAGAGTAGATAGTAGATGGACGAGACGAAACCCCTGACGCAAGGCGGGCTTGACCGATGCGGAGGCGCTTGAACATATAATCGCATGTTGCCTGGGGGTGTCCCGTGATGCCGGGCGCCCCATTGCATTGGAGTTGTCTGTCCGGACTTTCAGGCGCCTCGCGCCCCTGTGAGGGATGTCCGGGCGCTGCGGCGGCCTCTCGCTCTCCGTAGTAGGTTCGTTGCGTCGGTCCAACTCGTCACCTCGATGTGTCTGCGTACGCCCATCCGCTAGGGTCGCGGAAATCGGCGTCTTCGGGGCAATTATGCTCTTTCCTGCCAAATATCACAATGGTTCACCAAAATTCCCCTTTAATATCACAGCCATATCATACGCGCGTGGTAAACTCTGCGCTCGGTGTACCCGGTTGATGGAAGATACCCACACGGCTTTCGACCGGCACAACCTGAACGTCGGCGTAGCAGATGGAGACAGACCGGGCAGCCTTACAGTCTATCAGGTGAGATTCCGACCAGGGCCCTGAGCGCCGGACGCCACTATTAGCAGGGAGAGACAAGCAGCAATGACAACGAGACGAACCACGGCAGCGGGAGAGCGCATTCCTCCATGTTCGGTAGCCCAGTGCGCCGCGCCGTGATGCCTGCGACCGCCCCTTTAGCGCATGCAGCACACACCGGAATAAGCCGCATCGCCATGGTCGCAGAATAGGCGGTACTCAACCCTGGAGGAGCCAACCTCAACATACAGGAGCAGCAGAAATATGTCAGAGAGAAAGTCGAATGCAATTCCAACCACTCTTCCCCCGCGTCCCCGGCTTTGGCTTGTCCGCTTGCCTCGACGTTTCGGGGTGATGAGCGTGGCGACGGCTGCGCTGCTGCTGACCGCAGTGGCCCTGCTGCTGCCTGCGGTCGGAGTGGCGGCGCAGGATGCGTCGTCCGACGCCAGCCTGAGCAACCTGTACATTTCCGGCTCTCCCTTCACCGAGCCCTTTGACCCGGCCCGCACCGAGTACGCGGCCACCGTGGGGCAGGATCAGTCCAAAGCCTACGTGCGGGCGCAGGTGAACCACCCGGAGGCGGGCGCGGCCATCACCGGCGCTCAGGCCGTTCCCGGCGGCTGGTTCATCGTGTCGCTGGCACCCCGGCCCGCGAGCATCTCGGTGGTGGTTACGGCTGAGGACGGCTCCACGACGCGAACCTATACCATAGGCATCGACGGCCAGCTGCCGGCGCCCGCGCCTGATGAGCCCACTGCGACGCCTACGCCTACGTCTAGCCCCACGCCTACGCCGACTGCTACGCCTACACCAACTCCAACGCCTACTCCCACGGCCACACCAACTGCCACGCCGGCGCCGGTGGAGCAGGAGCCGCCCGCGGACAAGCCACCCCAACAGCAGCAGCAAGACACCGACTGCCCCGTGCCCGCCGACGGCGACTATGACGCCGACGATGACGGCCTCATCGAGGTGTGCAACCTGGCGCAACTGAACGCCATCCGCTGGGATGCCAACGGCGACGGTTACGCCGGTTACGGCTGGATCACCGCCTTCCCCGACCCGACGTTTTGGTTCAGGGGCTGCCCGTCCAGCGGCTGCAACGGCTACGAACTGACCGCCGACCTGGACTTCGACACAAACGGCAACGGCGAGGCCGATGCCGGCGATACCTACTGGAACGGCGGCAAAGGCTGGACGCCTATCAATTACGGAATTGGCAACCCCATCGTTTTCGAGGGTAACGGCAACACCATCAGCAACCTTTTCATCAACGTTGGCCGGGGCGAGAACACTGGGCTGTTCGGTTCGATCAATGGCGCCATCATCCGCAACTTGGGCCTGTTGTCGGTTGACGCGTCCGGTCAGGGCGCTGCCGGCGGACTGGCCGCGGTTAACCGCGGCGAAATTCACGGCAGCTACGTGCATGGCTCCGTGTCCGGTCAGCGTCGTGTCGGCGGGCTGGCCGCTTCGAACCACGGCAAGATCATTGGCAGTCACACAACCGGAACGGTGTCGGGCGGAAGATCGGTCGGCGGGCTGGTGGGCCGGAGCACCGGCCTCATCCAGGACAGCTATTCCACGGCCGACGTGTCCGTCACCGGGGCAAAACCCTCCGGGCGCAAGTCCCACGGGGTCAATGTCATGGAGACGGCCTACGGAGATTGGGTCGGGGCTTTTGGTGGCTTGGTGGGGGAAGAGGTGGGCACCATCCGGGGCAGTTACGCCGCCGGCGACGTAACGGCCAGCGAAGCCTTTGTAGTGGGCGGCCTGGCGGGATTTATTATGCAAGACGGCGACGTCTTCGCCAGCTACGCGGCCGGCGACGTGTCCGGTGCCGTCTATGTCGGAGGGCTGGTCGGCCGGAACGGTGGGGGACCAATCACGGCCAGTTACGCCCTGGGCAGCGTGTCGGGCGTTGATTACGTCGGGGGGCTGGTCGGCAAGCACCCACTCGTCTATCCCGAAGACAATCATCACCGCTGTTCCAGCTGCGCCATCCACAGCAGCGGCATTACCGACAGTTACTGGAACCTCCAGGCCGAGGGTCAAACCGCCACGCACACGCTGCATCGGGACACGTTTGCCACCAGTCCCCCCGGCGCGGACCAAACCACCGCCGAGTTGCAGACGCCCACGGATTACACCGGCATCTACGCCAACTGGAATGATCTCACCGACGGCAAGGGCAGCTCGGACCTCTGGGACTTCGGCACGTCCAGCCAGTACCCGGTACTGAAGAATGTCGGCCCCGGCCTTGCCGAACAGCGCGCGCAGCTGCCGGAACCGTCCACCGACCCGGTGCTGCGGGAAGCTCCCACCGGCCCCGGAACCGATTACGACGTGGACGACGACGGCCTGATCGAAGTGTCCAACCTGGACCAGCTGAACGCCATCCGGCTCGACGGAGACGGAGACGGATACGGCTGCTGTCACTACAGCCGTTTCCGCCCATCACCCTATCGTGGTGACCCCAACGTACCCAATCCCGAGCGCTGGGATACTCCCGCCGCATTCCCCGATCCCATGTCCGGAATGGGTTGCCCCAGGTCGGGGTGCATCGGCTACGAACTGGTGACCGACCTGGACTTCGACACCAACGGCAACGGCAAAGCCGACGCCGGCGACGCCTACTATGATGGGTCCCCCCACTCGGGGTGGGACGTTGATAACGGCTGGCGCCCCATCTGGCCGTTCAGCGGCGTCTTCGACGGCAACGGCCACACCATCCGCAACCTCTACATCTCCTCACCCAAGTACGAGAATGGACCCGTACGCGCCGGGCTGTTCAATGAAATTACTTTCATTGGCGTCGTCCGCAACCTCGCCCTGGAAAACGTCAGCGTATCCGGCGGTGGCTACCCGGTTGGCGGGCTGGCCGGAAGCAACAGTGGCAGAATCAGCGGCGTCTATGTCACCGGAACGGTTTCCGGGGGCCTTGATGTCGGCGGCCTGGTAGGACAGAACAGCGGCAGCATCATCGCCACCTACTCCACTGCCAGTGTCACCGGCAGCGGCAACAACGCCGGCGGACTGGTGGGCCACAACTGGGGAGGAGTCACCGCCAGCTACGCCAACGGAGCCGTGACCGGCAGCGGGAACAATGTTGGCGGCCTGACCGGCAGCGGCGGCGCCACCAACAGCTACTGGGATACCCAGACCTCGGGGCGGAGCGGCGGCGGCGCGGGCAAAACCACCGCTGAGTTGCAGACGCCCACCGGCTACACCGGCATATACGCCAACTGGAACGTGGATACGGACGGCGATAAGACCGCCGATGACCCTTGGGAATTCGGCTCGGACAGCGAATACCCGACGCTGAAAGGCGTTGGCGACGACGCACCGCCGGAAGAGACTCCGGGGGATCCTCAGCCGCCCGAAGATACTGCGAAGGCCCAGGGTACTTTCTCCGTCAGCGCCTCGGCCAGCGCCGCCGAGGGGGATGACGCGACGCTGACCATCACCCTCAGCGCGGCCGCGCCTGCTGACGGCGTGGCGTTCGCGGTGACGGCGGACTACTCCGGTGCCGCCACCGCCACTGCGCTGGACGTGGGCAGCATCACCTCCCCGGTCACCGTTGCCGAGGGCGACACCACCCAGGCAATCACCATCCCCACCGTGGACGACGACATGGATGAGGATGACGAGACCTTCAGTATCGTCATCGCCGCCGCCACGCCCGGTTGGGAAAAGGAAGGCGACGGCAAGGACACTGCCACCATCACCATTACCGACGACGACACCGCCGGGGTAACGGTGAATCCGACCGCGCTGACCATCGGCGAGGGAGGAACCGGAACCTACACCGTGGTTCTGGACAGCGCGCCGGGCAACCTGGTGACCATCGTAGCGAGCAGCGGGGACACCGGCGCGGTGAGCGTTGACCCGGAGACCTACGTCATCTCCCCGTCCGACTGGAGCGTTCCTCGGACCTTCACGGTGTCCGGCATGGCCGACGCGGACGCGACGGACGAGAGCGTCACCATCAGCCACAGCGTGAACGGATACCAGGACGCCAAGTACAACGGCGTGACGGTCCCATCGCTCTCAGTGGCTGTGCAGGACACCACGCCGACCAACTTCGCTGTCAGCCGCACGGCCAGCGCCGCGGAGGGTTCTGACGCCACGCTGATCGTGACCCTCACCGCCACCGCGCCCACCGGCGGCGTGGAGTTCGGCGTGAGCGCGGACTACTCCGGCTCCGCCAGCGACGCCGACGTGGGTGACCTGCCGCAGACGGTCACCGTAGCAGCGGGCCGGACCACGGCCACACTGACCATCGCCCTGGCTACGGACGCGCTGGAAGAAGGTGACGAGACCTTCACGGTGACGCTCACTCCGCCAAGCGGCTGGACCGTGGCCTCGGCCGGAGACGCCGCGGCTACGGTGACCATCACCGACGTGGCGCCCCCGGAAGGGGAAGCGCCAGCAGAGCCGGACCCGATGGAAATACCCGGCCCGGTGGTGAACCTGCAACTGTCGACCAAGGGCAAGAAGGTAATCGCAAGCTGGGAGGTCCCGGCGTCCGGCGGCGCGGTTGACAACTACATCGCGCACCTGAAGCCGGCGGACGGCGGCAATGGCAAAACCCATCGTCCCCAGGCCGGCAAGACGACCACCACCTTCCGCAACCTGGAACCCGGAGTGACCTACAAGGTCTGGGTGCGGGCGCAGAACGATGCCGGCAGGGGCGAGCGCGTCCATGGCAGCATCACCCTGCCCGATGGCGTCGTTCAGGGCGGTGAGGGCGACCCGCCGCCGGAGCAGCAGCAGACAGCCAGGACCTTCTCCGTCAGCGCCGCGGCCAGCCCCACCGAGGGAACCAATGCGGCGCTGACCGTCACCCTCAGCGAGGCCGCCCCGGCCGGGGGCGTGGCGTTCACGGTGACGGCGGGCTACTCCGGCCAGACGGCGGAGGCGGCGGACGTGGGTTCGATAACCTCGCCGGTCACCGTCGGCGAGGGCGAGACCGCCCTGGATATATCCGTCCCGATAGCCGACGACGCCGTGGACGAGGACGACGAGACCTTCACGGTGACCATCGCCGCCGCAACCGCCGGTTGGGAGAAGGCTGGGAACGGCCGAGACACGGCGACCGTCACCATCACCGACGACGACACCGCCGGGGTGACGGTGACCCCGACGGCGCTGAGCGTCGCCGAGGACGGCAGCGCGACCTACACTGTGGTACTGGACTCCAAGCCCACGGCGGACGTGACCGTCACGCCGACCGGCAGCGGCGGCGCGGCGAGCTTCGCCCCGACGTCGCATACCTTTACGCCGTCGGACTGGAACACCCCGCAGACCTTCACCGTGTCCGGCGTCGCCGACGAGGACAGGGACAACGAGACGGTCGACATCAGCCACCGGGTGACCGGTGGCGACGGCAAGTACGACGGCATCGCGGTTGCGTCGGTGGCCGTAACGGTGTCGGACACCACCCCACCCGCCTCCGAGGAGACGGGACCGCCCGTGGCGGGCCAGACCGAGCCGTACAACGTGCAGGTCACGCCGGGGGACGGAACCCTGACCGTGACCTGGAGCGTCGCGCCAAGAGAGGGCGTGTCCAACGACGAAATCAAGCACACCTTGCGCTGGAGCCAGCAGTCCGGCGTCTGGGCCAACCCGCCGGGGCCGTCGGGCGCCCCTGAAAACGGCATCGTGGTTGAAGGCGGAGTGGCATCCTACACCATCACTGGCCTGGAGAACGGCGTGGCGACCGGGGTCTTCGTGCGCTCCTTCACCGGCAACAGCTACTCGGAACGGAGCCAGCACTCCAGCCAGTGGGTGCGGGTCAAGGGCGAGAACACCACGCCCAAAGCCGCCGAGTAACGGGGTGAGGAAAGGGCAAGCTCTGGGGAAAACCAACGCAATGTCAAATACGTTCGAGCCGGGCGTCCAACGTCACCGGACGCCCGTCGTCAAGCCAGGCCCACCTTCTATCAACCAGAGATGAACACCGCAATTTATGACGTGAACTCATACTCAATGAACTCGAAACCGGCCCAGACATCTGCTGAAGTCTCGAAAGACACATCTTTACACGGCCGGTGAAATGATCAATCTCTCATGGACCATCCGGACTAGCGATCGACCGTCAATTGATTGAGAGGTATCAGACAATGAACATTCGAGAGCACGTCAAGCGACTGACAGCGCTCAGCCTGACTGTCGCCGCGGTCGCGCTTCTTTGGCAGGCGCTCTCCGCTGGCGATAGCACTCCAACAATCCTCGCGCAGGCTGCCAACACGCCCACGCCTGAAGCGATCGCGGGATCCGGCGATCAGCCAGCACTTCCGCCCATCGAAGGCAAGCTCAACCCGCCGCAATACCCCAACATGGACTCTTACTTGAACCGCATCGTGCAGCAGGCGCAAAGCGGGCAGTTCAGCGCGCGAGTTGCTGCCGCAAACGCTCCCGTGTATAGCGGCGCATCCGTCGCCGTAACACTGTATAT
The DNA here is from genome assembly GCA_965203955.1 of Dehalococcoidia bacterium. Taxonomy (GTDB): domain Bacteria; phylum Chloroflexota; class Dehalococcoidia; order Lucifugimonadales; family JADFKI01; genus Bin90. Next base: position 3,316,368 of record OZ241923.1, read on the forward strand.
CACCGAGGGGCACGCGCAGGACCTATGGGATTGGCTTGAAAAGAGCGGCGCATCCCCACGCAACATTGGCGCAGACTACATCGAGGCATACATCCCCGTGTCTCTGCTAGTAGAAGCGTGCCAACGGAAGGTGTCATCAGTGTCCGCACCATCATCCCGCCTGAACCTGCCCAAGGTGCAGTTGTCAGTGAGGGCGTGGCGGCGCATGGGGCACCCGCATGGCATGCTGCCGGCCTCAAGGGTCAGGGAGTGAAGATGGGCATTATCGACGTCGGCTTTGAGGGTTTTCGTAGCCTCATGGGAACGGAACTGCCCGCTTCAGTGGAAGCGAGGTGCTACACTGATGTCGGCGTGTTCACCTCAAGCCTCACCAACTGCGAAGTTGATAGCAAGCACGGCTCTGCGGTGACCGAAGCAGTTTTCGACATCGCGCCCGAAGCCACGTACTACATAGCACATCCAATGTCCTGGGGAGATTTGAAAAGCACGGTCGAATGGATGGTTGACCACGATGTGGATGTAATCAACATGTCAATGACTTGGTCGTGGGAAGGTCCAGGGGATGGTACATCTCCGTACACAAGCGGTGCAATCAGGTCAGTGGACACCGCGATCGCAGGCGGCATCACTTGGGTCAATTCTGCGGGCAACTACACTCAAGGCACATGGTTCGGACCATTCACAAATTCAAACTCCAATTCATGGCACGAATTTTCTCCAGGGGATGAGTGCAACAATATTTTAGAACTTGAAGCTGAGGATAAATTCACAGTCCAACTTCGATGGAATGATACATGGGGCGGAGCAGCGCGTGACTTGGATCTATATCTGATTCCACCTACTCCGGGAGGCAGTTTTTTCGCCACGGACGCCGTTGCAGTAAGTGAAAATGAGCAGTCGGGAGACGCGGCACACATCCCATTCGAGTGGTTGGAATATACTGTTGTCAGTGCTGGCGTGTACTGCTTAGCAGTTTCTCATAACAGAGGCACTGCCCCTTCTTGGATTCAGTTGCAGGCGCGGAAAGTGCCTAGCCTTGAGCACCACACAATCCATCACAGCATCGGCAATCCCGCGGAAAGCCGCAACCCCGGCCTGCTCGCAGTAGGCGCGGCGGGACGAAACTACAGCCTGGACAACCCATTCGACACTAACATAATCGAGCCGTTCAGCAGCCAGGGGCCCGCACCCGACGGCCGAATCAAGCCGGACATTGTGGGCGCGGACGCTGGGCAGTCGGTAACATATCGCTCGGAGCGCAACCCCGACGGCTACTTCTTCGGAACGAGCCAGGCATCACCGCATGTGGCGGGCCTTGCCGCGCTCGTCAAACAGCGCTTCCCCGAAAAGAGTCCGCAGCAACTCGCACAATACTTGAAGAACAACGCCGAGGCCCGAGGCGCAGTACCCAACAACATCTGGGGCCACGGCTTCGCCCGCCTGCCAGCGTCCGACGCGTCAACGCCAACTCCCAGCCCTACGCCGGAACCAACTGCGACGCCCACGGCAATCGACAAGGAAGCATTAGTTGCCTTCTACAACGCAACAAACGGGGCCGGCTGGACGGACAATACGAACTGGCTCAACGATTCAGTCCCTCTCAGTTCCTGGCACGGTGTCCAAACCGACGCTGATGGACGCATTAGCGCGTTGAGCCTCCCCGGTAACAATCTTACGGGTTCACTTCCGGCCGAGCTCGGCAGTCTGACTAATCTGAGAGGCTTATACCTCGGCTATAACGAACTCAGCGGCACAATTCCTGTCGAACTTAGTAATCTGGCAAATCTGACGGCCCTATACTTCGGATTTAACGAACTGACGGGCACGATTCCTACCGAAATAGGAGGCCTGACGAATCTAAAGTGGCTGCATCTTGATAACAACAACTTGACCGGCGCAATCCCACCCGAACTGGGTAATCTATCCAGCATGAGGGCAATTTACCTTCAAGGGAATCAACTTACGGGCGCGCTTCCTCAGACATTCACCCAGCTAGCCTCTCTAGAAGTATTCGCATTCGACAACGGTGATGCAGGACTCTGCGCACCGATTGATGAAGCCTTCCAAAGCTGGCTACAAGGCATCTCTAACCAAGGCATTGCAACAGGAGTCGACCCTCTGGGGCCGAACTGTACACCCGAGCCCACGCCTTCCCCCAGTCCTACACCTGTTCCCACCACCACCCCGACACCTGAACCGACTGCAACGCCGCCACCGACCGGGACGCCCGCACCGACAGCTACGGCTACGCTGACACCAACATCAACACCCACACCTGAATCGTCTGCAACTCCGACGCCTGAGCCGACTGCCGTTCCCACGCAGCCCGCCGTTCCCCCCGAAGTTCTGAATAGGATTAGCGCGCTCGAAACCCTTGTGGCGACGCTTCAGGGTCTTATCTCGACACTAGAGAGCAAGATAACGGCATTAGGCAGCAGGGTAACCGCGCTGGAAACGACCACTTCAGCGCCGACGCCGATTCCGACTGCGACGCTTACGCCAACACCTACGACTGTACCGGGCACGCCTATTCCGACACCTACGCCCGCGCCAGCCCAGCCAACTCCGACGGTAACCGCGACACCAATTCCGACCGCGACGCCAGTCACGGTTGCATGCGTAACGCCCATTACAGGCGACGGCGTAATCACCGCATCATGGATCGACACATGCCAGTCCACTAACAGACCCCTCCACCCGAACAAGCCCGATGACGGCACTTACTACGCGCGATACTACACATTCGATATAACCGCACCGTCCACGGTAACCATCAGTCTGGAGTCGAGCGAGGACACGTTCCTCTACCTGCTGAATGGCACGGGCAAGACTGGACAGGTAGCGCATTTCAATGACGACATCGAAGTCCGTGTCAATTCGAACTCTCGGATAGAGCAGACATTGGGGGCAGGAAGCTACACCATCGAGGCGGCTACCTACAAGTCAGGCATTGTCAGCAGCAGTTTCACTCTGACGGTGAGCGGCATAGAGTAAAAGGAGCGACCAATGAGCAAACAGGACGAAGGGGTGAAAGCGCAACATGGAGAGAAGATGATCGCCGTCACCGTCTATTTTTGGACTAACGACATTGCGAGCGTCGAAGGCAACATCATACCAAAGCAGTGCCATTCCTCCGGGATAGTGATGGTCAATGCAAACAAGTCACACGGCATTGCGAGCAGTCAGCGGAGGCATATGTTCAGGTCATTTGAGGAACTTTCCGATGTGATGAAAAAAGCGCTGGACGAGTCAGGTGTGAGGAGAGTAAATGCCTAGCAGTGCAAAAGGAGAATTGGCATGAACATAAGTGACAGAATTCGCTGAAGAATTCATCCAACAGCGATTGGCAACCCTCTTTTCGAGTTGACTGTATTGGAGTCGCCTACATTGGAACTCCATATAGATCGTGAGCAGCATTGGGTCAGCCTAACCCCATCTCGCATCGCTGACTTACGGGAGCAGATAACCACAGGGAAGCAGTTTATACGACTTCGCCTCGAAGATACCCAAGATGTCGCTTTCTCGCCGGCGGAGGCAAGGCAAATAGGCAGGCAGGCGTCAGATCTGTCTAGTGAGCGCACGGCTGTTCATAAGCAACTTACTCTCATCGGACGGTTGAAAGGACGCATGGATGAAATCCATCATAACCGTGGCGGCAGCTCTCCTAATCCTTACTGCGGCTTGCGGCGACGAGAAGATTGTATATGTGCTGCCCGACGGCACGGAGGTTACGCCCACGGCGGCACAGGCTACGCAAGCGGCGGACGGCGGTTCGCAGGCTGTCGCGCCTCAATCCGTGCCGTCGAAGTCGGCATCGGAGAGCGCGTCGCCCGCTCCAGGTCAGGCAACACCGGCATCCACACGCGAAAGCGCGCCCGCGCTCGCCGCCAACCAACGCTGGAACGACAAGCGCAATACCCTTTGTTCATCGCTCGGACTGGACGCCAGCGTATGCGAGAAAATCGCGCTCAACCAGACGGAACCCGAAGGCGAGACACGAGAAATAGACCTGCCTAACGAACCTGAAGCGACGCCCGTGCCGGTCAATGATGTGGGCGACGCCGTTGACGAACTGCAAGAGATGGTCGCCTCCGAAGGCGAAGTGAGCATACAGGTGCTCACCTATACCGAGAGCCTGATACAGCAGGCAGCGGACGCCGTAGTCCAGGCAGAGCAGGAACTCGCCAACCAGGAAGCGACGGCGGCGTATCTGGACGCCAAGAAGCAGGAACTTCAGGAACTGCGCCAAACCTACGCCCGCCTGCTGGAGCGCATCGGAGTGGCGCAGGATAGGTCGCTCGCGCTCGCCGCACAGATAGAGCAGGAGCATCTGACATTAAGCATAGAGCGCGCCAACGGCGAGGCACTGATACGTTACAAGGACGCAAGGCTGTCGCACACCAACGCGCTTGCGGAGGCGGAAAAGAACGCAGTCGCTCAGATTGACGCAATCGCGTCAGTGAACGATGCGGCGTCCGAGGTTGTGGCGGAACGCACGGACCTCGCGCCGCTGTACAAAGAGCGTGATGAAGCGCAGGAAGCTCTTAACGCGGCAGTCGAACGGTTTGAGGAGCAAGTTCATCAATATGAAAAGAACTGGCTTGATGTGTACGAGGTGTACATTGCTGACCCTGCTGTGCGAGATGTGAATGGATTTCCAGATGAGCAGTACAGGCTACTTTCAGGTGAGTATGACGATGAGGATATTCGAAGAATCCTAACGTACCATTGTCCGCTATCGGGCCTTATCGAAAGCAGTCACTACTGCAATCTACAGCATCCTGACATCGGTACATTGATAACAGGGATTGTTCCGCCAGCTCAGCGCAAACGGGGTGGAGAGACTGAGCCTACACCACAAGCGCTGACATCATTTCGCATCGATTTGGACGCGGTCGCCCAAGAGATTACTCGCGCTATCGCCCTAAACGAGAAGTCCCGAAGCGTCGCTGAAATTGAACGAGTACATACATCATCAATCGGCACAGCTGTCAGCGACGCTAGGTTGGCTATCGTCGATGCTTACCGCGAACATGGCATATCGGAAGGACGTGCAGGAGCGATATTCAGTTTCACAGATAGCGGCGAGGATGCTGTAACGTACAATCTGTCTCTGGCTGCCTTGAACCGCGATGCAGCCGCAAACCACGAGGTGTTCCAGTCGAAACTCAACGCCGCCTTGGATGCGGTTGACTCTGATATACGCTCCGCAGACGATGCTCGCGCAAAGGCGCTTGACGCTGCGGAGGATGCCCGATATGCCACTGCTGATACGGTTGATGAAGACAGACAAGAACGTACAGACTGGCAGACATCTAAAATTTTGCGTAGCCGTATTTTGCTGATGGACGCTCTAATGATGTCTGTAGGATGGGGCATTATAGAAGGGGAAGACCGAATTAGCGGGTGGAGTTATTCAATGGGTTCAGTAGTAGCTCGTGTACACCCTTCTCTTAATACTTCCCGGCAGACGGGTTCTATCCCTGGCTTAGCTTGTCCTAGCAATTCGACATTTCCATTCTATGAAACGGTGACAGGCATCGGACGGGATGAGTACATCCGCGAGTATTGGCACAAAGAGCGGCCGCTGGACCGTACATACACGAATGAACGGCTGGAAGCCATCGAGTCCGTTGTGGACAATCTCGAACAATGGCTGCAAGACACCGCTGATATGTGGTGGGACGAACACGAAAAAGAGTATTGCGACGCCGCGCTCGAATCGTTCAAGGCCAAGAAGCAGGAAATCATCAGCGAGAACCCACTGCCGACGGATTGAGCGTTCAGCGCGATATATGGGGGCCGATGGGATGAAGACTTTTCAACCTGCCGTTTATCCACGCACGGATAAGGAGAATTGCCTGATATGAAGGATATGAGCTCAGAGCAAGCCATATATTTTCGCGATGAATTTCGCAAGGCGCGGCTTGCGACTGAACGGGACCCACAGGACTGCATGTCTATCGCCCATGTGCTGGAGTCCTTTGGCATGCAGATATGGGAAAGCCATGAAAAGTCACTGCGTTCACTTGAAAAGTCTTCCAAAGACATCAAGGCATTTGTCGATGAGTATCATCCCACATACATCAATTATCATTCCCACTATCACATCGGATTCAGCAGACTATACGATATAGCAAGGTTAGGCAGAAACGATATGGCGCACCGGGGTTCTCGCGCGAAATACCTTGCGCCGCGTTTCATGGAACTCAGTATTGCAGTGGAGGACGCACTTATGGCTCATGCCAATACTGTGAAGGCTAGAGACTACATGGTAAGGGACGTGACTACCGCCCAATTGTGTCAGCCATTGAGCGCCATCCGACAGGATATGCTCATTAACTCATTCAATAGCGTCCCTTACTTCCACAAGGGAGAGTGGTTCATTGTGTCAGATGCGGACATTGCCAGCTACCTCCGTCCCAATGGCAAATACATCGCAGATAGATTGATTCACACCCTGGAGTGTGCGCTCAAGAACGGCATGGCTAGGTGTAAGCCTACCGTTTGCGAACCTGAAGAACTGGTCAGCGACATATTGGCAGATTGTGAGTGGCGGATGAAGCGGCATCTGCCAATCTTGGTATGCCATCCAAGCGAAAAGCGACACTTGCTGGGGATACTCACCGCGTCCGACTTGATGTAGTCGGAACTATAAGCGGCTACTCTGGTAGAAAGTCGAGATATGAGCAACCCTTTCCAGAACCTCATACTTTGGGTTTCTCGGCTTCGCAGCCTTGTTCCTCACTATCGTATTGGTGCGAGCCTAAACAAGACGGCTGCAGGGCGTTAAGGAGTGGTGGCAGCCTCTGGTTGCCGGGACGACGCCAAAGGTGGATTAGATGTATGTTGTCACCTCGTCAAGAAAATTGCATTAGTGCGATTTAGAGTGGTGACGATGCGTTTTCATCCCCCATCTTAACCTTGCCCCATCAAGGGGAAGGGACTATTGCAAGATTCCCGTACTGCTGGTAGCCATTCAGCCTGGGCAACACCCGGGCTGCTCTCGACGGATGAACCGGTCCCAGTATCATCCTACGGCAAATGTGTTCGTGTCTTTATGAGACAGTCTCCTGTGTGCTGGCCGCGGTGGGCCGAAGGCTCACCGCCAGTGTCACGGTGGTGCCTTTCCCCGGCGTTGACGAAATCTCGACGTTCCCGCCGTGGGCGCGGGCTACCTCCGCAGCCTGAGGCAGGCCCAGGCCCGCCCCCTGGTTGTCGCCCTGCTTGGTGGTGTAGAAAGGCGTCATGACATGCTGTAGCACCTCCGAGGTCATGCCACTGCCTTCGTCTCGGACGATGATATCGGCCCGGTCTGCGCCGGCATCGACAGATACGGTGATTGGGGCGTAGGGCCGCGCACTGATCGCCACGGCTTCGAGCGCGTTCTGGACCAGGCACATGACGGCCAATGCAATGCCTTCAGGGACCGCCAGACATTGTGGATCAGCAGGATCCTCCCGCACTTCCACCTGTGGCTTCCCGCCATCGTTAGTGGCAATGTAGGAGTCCACAGCGGCTTGCACAGACTGCCGCACCAACAGGTTCAGGCTGACCTCCTGCCAGGCCCCGTGGATGTGTCCCATATTGATCATGCCCTGGAGTACCCGGTCAGCCCGGCCCACGTTCCTCCGGATGTAGTCCATGTTGGTTCGGATTTCACTGCTGATCTCCTCAATCTCGTCATCATCCCGTTCATCTCGGCTCAGCGCCTCCATCAGCTCGTCCAGAAGTTCCGCAGACCCGTCACAGAAGTTGACCACGAAATTCAGCGGGTTTCTGATTTCGTGGGCCACGCCGGAGGCCAGGTCAACCATCTCCCGCAGCTTCTGCTGGGCAACTATCTGGTCCTGCGCTTCGCGGAGTTGAGACAAGGCCTGATCCAGTTCCAGGTTTCGTGTCTCCAGGTCGGCGTTGGCGGCTGCCAGATCAGCGCTGAGCTTCTCCACCAGTTGCAGCCTCACGACTTCAATAGAACGCAGCCGCAACGTCTCCAACGCTTGACAAGCCTTGGAGATTTCGTCGTTGCCGCGCGGCTCGATGCGGTACTCGAAGTCTCCCATACCGAGGCGTCTGGTCCAGATCTCCACCTCGACGGCGCGCAGACCCACCCAGACCACCAGGGCCGTCTTGATCCAGACTAAGACCATCGTCGTAGCCGACAGTGCCATCAGCGCAGTGTTGCCCGACAGGATTGTCGTGACGGTCAGCGTCGCCAGCAGAGCATTGACCAGTATAATCAGAATGAAATGCTGGATGGAGTAGCGTCGGATACTGAACCGGGACATCCCGAAAGGGTCGTTACCCTCAATCTGTCGTGGCAGCGGGTTTTGGTGTTCTGTCATCTGCGGTTCCTCTCGTTTCCGAACTGGTTGGTGTGCAGGGTCCGTGCCCGACCGGACGCAGCACGCGCCGCCGACTCCCGCCTCGCAGGAGAAGGGCAGAGTGCCGCCTGTACCGCGTCAACTAATTTACCGCCTGTCGCCTCATCGTTCTGATAGCTAACCGTGTCGCACTATTCTGGCCGCTGTGGGACAGGCACCCCAAGCGAGCAGGACCGCCGGCGCGGCGGTCGGAGGAGGAACTTGCGGAGGAAAGGTCCGCGTCATGCCGGGCCGCCGGTGTTCAGGGTGGGAGACTCGGGGAGGTGACGGGCATTCGCCGCCGGGCCGGATCGTGTCGATCGAATGACGTGCAAGCACCTCCCTTCTGTTGGGCAAAGTCACCGAGTATTTTACCACTCATGTATGATATGACCGTGATATAAAGGGCGAATCTTGATGAACCATTGTGATATTTGGCCGGTAGACGCCGATTCCCGCGGCCTGGAGGATGGGCGCACCCAGACGCATCGAGGTGACGAGTTGGAAAGGTGCAATGAACGGATGACGGAGAGCGAGGCCGCCCTTAGGGAGTGGCTGGCAGGCTGAGCCAGGCCAGTCTGCGCATCGACGAGAGCCTGGACTTCGCTCGCCGATCTCTCCTTCAGCACCGGACGGACGCTGACCTACGAGCACATCCTAGACCGGGTGTGGAGGGAGAGGAGCGGCTGAGGCCAGTGAAGTCAGTCAGTATGCGCTCAGGCGATTCAGGCTGAGGATCGAGAATTATGCCTAAACCAAACAGGTCGCACTCCCTCTATGTAACGGCAACTACGCCGTGCGACCACAACCCACGACGAGTATATTGTTCCCATGCGGATGCAGCAGCAATTCGGTCGCCATCATGAGCCGAAGACCGCATTTCGTCCTTAGGAGTCGGGGCGAAGGTTTGAGAAGTAGCTCGGCCGTCCCTGAGCCAGTCAGGATGCACCTGTCGTTACAGTAGAGAATCTGAGTTCAATTGGAGGTTTCCGATGACCCGGCGCAGTTCGTGGGCTATCCAGCGCCAATCCTTCGAGCCGTCCAGGTTCAACGCTTTCTCCCCTTCCGTGTCGAAATCATTGAGGTCAACCCAATTCCAATCACCGGCGCGCTCTCCAAGGTCGATTCCCAAGCTTATGTCAATAGTCCAAAGCGCCCACGCTACATGAATGCCGCCTTCGGGTGTGGGGTAGATGTACGGGTGCGGCAAATCGTCAGGGTACTCGGCTGCGAACTTGGCTACAAGCCAGTCCAACCCTTCGTGGCTTGGTGCATTGCCGTAGCCGTTCCCCCAACCTCTGGGATGTTGAATGCCATCTGCCCAACCGTCTTCAACGCGCCGCAGCTCATCCAATTGTGCCGTAATGTTCAAATTGGCTTCCGTTGCGGTAGGCGAAAGGTTCGAACCAATAGCCATATCGTTGTTCCTTTCTTCTGAGCCGCATTCTTGCCCTGCCACGATACTCTCATCCGATCATATCAGCAATCAGTCCCTTGCTCTCCCGCTCCAACTCCGGTGGAATCAGCCCGTGGCGCTCCCAGCGGAGGTAGTTGACTGCATATCGCGCTCTATGGGAGCGAGAGCCGGTTACGTCATCAGCTCTGCGGCATCTGGCATCGTCCTGTGTTCGCCCGCCTCCGGTTGAAGCGCCGAACCAGATTTCCAAATACCGCCACTATCGCGTGATTGTCGAGGCCGGGCAGTATCGCTCCATAGTGGAAGTATCCCTATTAATTTAATTGTCAAGCTGAACCGGCCAGTTTAGTTGTCGTTGACCAGCGGCTGCCACACACACGCCAGGCCTCGCAGTGCCTCTCCAAGAACAATTCGGCTATTCCCTAGCCAACTTCTGTCAGGTACGTCCTATAAGTCATCACTCCGTTTGTTCAATCTTACTAGCCTAGATACATAAAAACGTATTTGCGTATTTAGTTTTTTGTATTATTATTGGTTTATTGAGTCATTCACTCGTTGAAGATTCCAAGTTAAGGAGTTGCTGATGATCGTCGCCGTTATAGGCATCAAGGGCGGAACAGGAAAGACGACAGTCGCCGTCCATCTTGCTGGATGGAGGCAACTCTCGGGAAACAACACGATCCTCATCGACGCGGACAAGCAGGAAACCTCACGGCTATGGGTGGAACGGCGCCAGGAGCTTGACCTTACATCGCCTGAGTGCATGCAGCAGTTCGGTCGAAGTGTCCGACAGGCAGGCTTAGGCATGTCGCGGCGCTTTGATGACGTTGTGATAGACATTGGCGCCGGCGACCTGATAGCGATCGAGACGGTGCTTCGTATAGCAGATGTCGGAGTCATACCGCTGCAGCCGAACGAGTTCGATGTATGGACGCTGCCGGACCTCAATGCCTACGCGGAAGACGCGCAGGCTCTCAATCCCGACATCCGCTTCTCCGCCGTCCTGAACCGCGCTCCTACACACCGTTCCAATAAGGACACGAATGCGACCCTCGAAGCTCTGCGGCAGTGCAACGGCATCAACACGTCTCCATGCGTCATTAAGGAACGTACATCCATTCGTCGAGTGGTGCCGACGGGACGCCTCATCAACGAGACGTCAAGCCGCGACCCCCAGGCGATCTGCGAGCTGGCACAGGTGTACAGGACGGTCTTCTCCGAGGAAGTTGCGCCTCTTGCTCAATCTGCCTAGTCAGCAGGACACACCGACATTGAGAGGTGAGTGATGCCCACAAGCAATGACCCAGCAATGAAACTCCCGGAACCCGGCCGACGCAGTGGCTTCGGTAACCGTCAGCCTCCAAGCAGGGGAAGGCGCAGAAATGTAGATGTTGACAAGAACAACGCGTACAGGAGTACCTCCCTCAATCTTTCGGAATCCTTCAAGAGGCGACTGAAGATGGCGGCCGACATCGAGGGAGTGTCCATGACGGAGTTCATGATCGTGCGCGCCCAGCCGGACGTGGACGCTATACTGGAAGAGCACAACCTCGGCCACTACGCCAAGGACGATTGAGGTCACGACAGCATGTCAGATGAATCCCTTCGTACCATCATGGGTCGGGTGAAGGCTGTCTCTGCTGCAAAACGTAAACAACTGCAGGCAGATGGCATCACGCCGCCTCAAGACGCTCCACAGTCTCCGCCTGCCTGTGCTTACTGCAACGACCGAGGCTGGTACACCCTGCCGGTTGGTGTCGAGGATTCACGGTTCGGCAAATCATACAGTTGCGCCTGTCAGGCGGAGAAACTTGCCTTAGACCGGCTTCGCCGCCTCCGGATATACAGCAATCTCGGCTCGCTGACACGCTTCACCTTCGACACCCTCGACGACAGCCGTGCTGCCCCCGCCAACGCCCAGGCCTTTTCCGCCTCATGCATCGCCGCGCAGAACTACTCAAGCAACCCTTCCGGTTGGCTTGTCTTCCACGGTCCACCCGGATCGGGAAAGACTCATCTCGCCGCCGCAATCGCCAACAGACTGATTGAGAACGAGCGTATCGTACTCTTCGTTACCGCCTCTGACCTCCTGGACGAGCTTCGCGCCGGCTACTCACCCGGCAACGATATGTCATTCAGCGAGATATACCAGCGGGTATCAGAGGCGGAAATCCTCTTCATTGACGCCCTCGGCATATCCGGCGTGACGGACTGGGCCCATGAGAAGCTTCTCCAGCTCATAAACCATCGCTTCAATACCACGATGCCAACCGTTTTCACATTGAGTTGCGACCTGACTTCCCTTGACCCTCACCTGCAAGTGCGCCTTCAAGACTCCACTATATCCAGAGTCTTCGCCACCGGCATAAGGAGTACCGACAACTTCTTCGTCCTTCCACCCAAATCTCTCATGAGCCGCATGACCTTCCATACGTTCCACCCCCGGGGCACTGCCGAAACCCGCGAGAGCCTGCTGACAGCCAAGAAAGCGGCTATGCGCTTCGCTGAAAGCCCGCACGGTTGGCTGCTCTTCTGTGGGCCGACAGGAGTCGGCAAGACGCATCTGGCAGTCGCCGCCGCCACGACGCTCATGGCCACCCACGAAATCTATTACTCCCGTGTGCAAGCCCTGATGCAGCGCCTCCAGTCCGCGTTTTCAGCAAGCACCCGTTCCGACTTTACCTCGCTGTTCTCGGTCGCCGTGGACGCGCAGGTGCTTATCCTCGACGACTTGGGAAAGGAAACGCACTCACCTTGGGTGGATGCCACACTCTACGAACTAATCGCACAGAGGCACGACCAGGACTTGCCCACTCTAATAACCACGTCTTACGACATGAGAAACGAGGCCGGTCCCATCGCCTCGCGACTGAGAGATAGCAGGTTGTCCAAATTGATCGTGATGACCGCGCCCGATTACCGCACCCAGCCTTCGCCCGCCTAGCGACCTGACCGCGGACATCTGGTCTCCTGCACCCTTTACAGTCACAACCCTAAGCACCCCTCAGCTCCACCGAGTCACCCACGCCAATGTCGAATCTCTCCCTAATTCCGTCTCCAGCCAGCTCACGCCTTCGTCAAGACAGCCTGACGATTCTCTTGCCTCTGTTAACGATTTCGCCAGCAATTGAGAAGCCTTTCTTCAATCGTACAAGTTCACACGACCGCAAACCGCCAAGCGACCCAAGCAATTTGCTCCTTCGAGCCGAACTCGCCAGACAACAAGCGATTGCGATGTGCTATACTTATCTAAGTATTTATTTAGTTATTTCAACTTTTAGATATTTATGGACGCGACCATATCTAGATTCAAGAGTCGAAAATGATGGAAGAACAAGACATCTTCGGTAACATAACCGGCGCTGACTACCACACGGAGCAGATGGACCAGCACCTCATCGCAGGCGCCGCGCTCCTCGATGACGAGTGCGAGGAAGGCACTCACCGCGCCTACTACTACCAAGCGCCGGACCACCCTTCTGATGACTCGGACGGCGTGGCCTTCGTCTTGGCTGTTGCCCTTCTTGCCTTCTTCGGATGGCTGACCGGCTACGCCCTTGTCCAAGCCTTTTAGTCCACACCCAACCGACAGTGAAAGGGGCGCGGTCAATGACCGCGCCCCTTTTCCGTCCCTCTCCTGCTCGGTTATCTGTAAAAAGCCCTGTCTTCGTGACAGTCGTCACTTATTGAGCCGTCCGGGCATATTGTCTCCCTGTATATAGCCTCGTCGAGGTCGGTTGCCCTTCTGAAGTCGGCATAAGAAAGATCTGTCCTTGTGAAGTTCGTACCGCGAAGATGGGTACCGCCCATGCTCGCCTCACTCAGATCGGCATCCGTGAAGTCGGCATTTCTGAGATCCACCGACCGCATTGAAACTCCCTCCATCTTCGCGTTGACGAATTTTGCGTCTTTACCCCCCGCCCTGTCGAAGGTCGCATCCTTCAAATTGGCGTTCGAGAAGTTGGCTTTTGCCAATCTCGCATCAGTCAAATTTACCGCCCCCAGGCTCATTCCCTCGAATATGGCCTCACGCAGATCGGCGCCCTTGAAGTTCGTACTCTCGTCGATGAACACATCGGTCATATTGACTTCTCTCATCATAGCCTCTTCGAGCCTAGCCCCCGTCAGGTCAGTCCCGGAGAGGTCGCTGTCCTCGAAATTCACCCTTCGCAGAGAGGCCCCGCTGAATACCACCCGGTAGAGTGACGTTCCCGCGAAAATCGCGTCATCCAGATCAGTCCCTTCGCCGAAAGTGCTTCGGCTCAGGTCAGCGCGCACGAAGGTGACTCCACGCAAATTGGCGTCATCGGGCCAGGTCACAGCGTGCATGATCGTATTGTTGAATGACAACACCCTGCTGATGTCCGTGGTGGACAGGTCAACCCCTGACAGGTCTGCGCCTTCTACCACCGCGCCGCTGAGTATCGCCCTGTCGAGAACCGCTCGCTTGAGATTCGCATCAGTAAGATCGGCGCCGGATAGGTCCGCTCCGGTCAAGTCAAGGTCTGCCAACACAACCCCTCGCAAATTGCAGCCTCTCAGGTTTGACCCCGGCAGAAACAGATCGCAGTTTACGGGGCGCAACGTAGGCGGCCTGGTAGGTATAATTGTCGGCGTCGGCGTCACTGTTGGCGTCTGTGGAACCGCAGTCGGCGTATTTGTCGGAGTTGAGGTTATGCCGAATACCACTGGAGTGGGCGTGGGAATCGGAGTGAGCGTCGGTCTCGGCGTTCTGGTTGCGGTTGGCACTCGGGTCGGCCTGGGTGTCCTCGTCGCCGTCGGCGTCTTGGTCGGCTTGGGCGTCTTCGTTGGAGTGGCCGTCTCCGTTGGAGTGGCCGTGGGGCTGCTTGTCGCCGTCGCCAGTATCATGGCGAAGGAGGTCGCAGTCGCCCTTGGAGTAGGAGTTGACGTCGGCGTTCTGGTAGCAAGAACAATCCCGAAGGCTGTCGCGGTCGCAACCGGCGTGACGCTTGAGGCAACAACGGCAGTGGGAGATGCCGTATCCTCCTCTTCGTTCACACCAGATGTCCCCACAGCCAAGTCGCACCCACTGGCCGCCACCAGCATCATAAGGGCGCTGGCAATCAAGCCCGTCAAGCAGGCGCGGCGGCGCCCGGTCATCCTCTGTCCTCCACCAAAGTCGCCTGGCAGAAGGCGAAAGCCTGCCCGATAAACTGCTGGAAGCTGACATATTGCCCACCTTCCAGCGCCTCCCACATCTCGTTCTCCGTCTTGGTGATCTCCCTCTCGCGTACCTGGTCTGGCAATCCCGGGTTGAGGTAGCTGTTAACGGCACAATCCGCCATCCACAGAACAATTGCCTGCTCGTTCTCCGAAGCCTTCTTGCGCTTCAATGCGTAAACGGGCGGCGCCACATACCCGTCAATCCCAGCATTACGCTCTTTCGCCTCGTTCTTCGCAACGACCTGCGCGGCTATGTAACCCTCAATACCCTTTATGCGTTGATCCAGGGCTTCCAGCGTCACGCCCGGCGCTGCCTCTTCCTCATCGTCACCGCCGCATCCCACAAGGCCGAGCATTGCCAGTGCGAGAAGCGCGATTAAGATGTGAGTGATCCTAAAGTGCTTCATCGTGAATACTCTCCATTCCTTCAGTATCTTCGCGTATAAGCTCAGGGTTCAGCCCCAGGCTCCTCAGTTCCGACAACAGCAACTCGAAGCTGGACGGCAGTCCTGCCTCAATGCGCGTTGCACTGCTGTCGATAAACTCGCGGTCAGCCATGATCGCCTTCGCGACCTTGCTTCGTCCCTCCATATCGTCAGATTTCACGGTCAGCATTTCCCACAGCACATGCGCCGCGCTGTATGCCTCCAGTCCCCACACTTCCATCTCTCCAAGCCGCTGACCACCACCCACTCCCTTACCTCCCAGCGGCTGCTGTGTGATCATCGAGTACGTTCCGGTAGAACGTGCATGCATCTTGTCCTGAACCATGTGGACCAGCTTCAGCATGTACTTGTAGCCGACCGCCACCGGGCGATCGATTCTCTCTCCCGTCCTACCGTCTCGGAGGACCTGCTTGCCCATAATCGGCGCCGAAACCCCTTCCTCCCTGTCGATTCGCAAGGCTTCCTGCCGCAGCTGCTGAAACGTCGCCCCATCAACCTCCCCTAATCCATGTTTCTTCAGCCACGTCTCCAAGCACACCCGTCCCGCCTCTGTACTCTTGTGAGCCGCATCGCCGAAAATGGCATCGAAGTCGAGTCCATTCCCTTCCACCCAGGCCCTGACCACCTCCCAGTCAACTTTGCAAAGGTCGTCCTCCGGCAGTTCCTCTCTTCGCAATCCCCCTGCGTGTTCCACCAGCCATGCCTGCGCCAGGCACTGCTCCACCTCGCCCCAAGTAGCCGATTCAAACACCCTCGTCAGCGCGCGAAAGCCCAAACGGTGCGCCGCCCAGCCAAGATGCACCTCCATCAGCTGTCCCAGGTTCATCCGCGATGGCACGCCGAGCGGAGAGAGTATGATGTCCACGGGCGTCCCATCCGGCAGGAAAGGCATGTCCGCCTCCGGCGCCACAATCGAGACGCAGCCTTTGTTGCCGTGCCGTCCCGACATCTTGTCACCGGACTGGAGTATCCTCGCCCCCAGTATTTCGACCTCGACTCGGGTATGGCATCCGGAAGGCAACCCCCTCCCCTCCGCAGTCTCATCATCCTTCCTGATGACCTTGACCCCGATGACCCGTCCTTCCTGCCCCTTCGGCAACTCAAGTGACGAGTTCCTGAAGCGAGTGCTGTCCCCAGTCCCCTTTCCACCATCGAACGCCTTCATCACCAATTCGTCCCAAGCATCAGCCGGGGCCGGCCTCGGCGTAGCCTTGCCAACAAGAATCTGCCCCGCCTTCACGAACGCGCCGACCTTTACAACTCCGTCCTCACCCAGCACCTTCTTTTTCCAAGCGGCAACATCCGGCACCTTGCTCGTTATCTTCTCGTCCCCCATCTGCGTCTCAAGCGCATCGAGCGTGAACCTCTTCGCCGTTACCGACCGGAACTTTTCCGCTCGCACCACCTTCTCGGACACGATAATCGCATCCTCGTAGTTGTAGCCTCCCCAGCTCATATACGCCACCAGCACGCGCTGCCCTAGCGCAAGTTCGCCCTCGGAGCACGCTGGCCCTTCCGCAAGAAGGTCTCCCTTCTGGACCCGCTGGAACCGTTCAACAGCCGCCCGCTGCCCCAGCAGCGTGAAACCGTTCGACCTCTCCAGCCGCCGCAACGCAACCACCCGCCTCTCTCCCCTACCGGTCACAATCTCGATGCTCTCCGGAGTTGACGAAAGCACTACCCCGTCCTCTTGCGCGAAGACCTGGTAGCCGCTGTCCCTTGCAATCTCTCGCTCCATCCCTGTCGTGACAAGAGCCGCCTGCGGTCTTGCGAGGGGAACAGCCTGCCGCTGCATGTTGCAGCCCATCAGCGCACGATTCGCATCGTCATGCTCAAGAAACGGGATGAGCGCCGTCGATGCGCTCACAACCTGCCTGGGAGACAGGTCTATGTAATCGACCTGCTCCGTTCTTACCGCCAACCGGTCCGCTCCACGCCTCACTGCCACAAACTCGTCGCGTATCTGTCCCATGCCGTCCAGGGCAACATCGTACTGCGCCACCATTATGCTTTCTTCCTTGTAGGCATTGACGAATAATATGTCCGTGTCATCGGCCGTTACGAATGCCCTCACAGGGACTCTTCCCACACCCCGGCGCCGCAACTCTTCCAGCATTTTCATAGTGACCGTTTCACCACGGTGTGCCAGCACCAGCCCTCCAACTTCGACATCCCTGGACACTTCCCTCCCCTCGGCATCAGCCGCATCGACGGCTACGGAGTGGATTATCCTCCTGACAGGAGTCGTGAGCAGACCATGCTCATCGACGCTCGCCTCCGTCGCCAGCGTGGACAGCAGTCCGATGTTCTGCCCTTCCGGAGTTTCTATCGGGCATACTTTCCCGTAGAAGCTATGATGCACATCCCGAGGCTCCACGCCTGCGTTCTGCCTGTTGAGTCCGCCCGGGCCGAGAGAAGATACGCGCCGCTTATGCGTCAGTTCCGATATGGGGTTGACGTTGTCGAGGACCTGGCAGAGCTTGGAAGCGCTGAAGAACCCGCTTATCCTCTTCTGCAGGGGCGACAGCATCAGCGCGTCCAGTGGACGCCGCGGTCCCTCCAACGCCAGCTCGAGCCTCCCGACGGTCGCCCTTGCCACCTCATGCAAGCCCGCGTCAAACTCCCTCTGAACCAGTTCGCCGGGTCCTCGCACCTTTCGGTTCGCAAGGTGGTCTATGTCGTCCGGCTCCGCAGCCCCGGTCGTGATCTCTATGACCCTTGCGACAACCCGCACAATGTCGTCCACTGTCAGTAGGTCGCTTTCGTCGGCGCCACCGAACTTCCGGTTGAGCATGTGCCTGCCTTCTGGTGACAACGAGTATGTCCCATTCCTGAACAGGAGGCGCTCCACCCGTTCCAGCGCGCTATCCATGTTCGGTGGTGCTCCCGGCGCCACATCCGCATACACTTGAAACAAGGCTTCCTCCCAGCTCCGGCAATCGCCCGCGTCAAGTGTCGCAAGCAGGATTTCCGTGGCCTCCCGCCCCGACAGCACGCCCTCGAAGGCTTCGATGATCTCTCTGTCAGACTTCAGTCCGAATAGCCTGAGTATCACCAGTGCGCTGAGGCTTGACCTGCCGTTGAGCCTGCATCTCAGCGACCCTCCGTCGTTGACCTCGAAGCTGATCCAGACTCCGCGCTCAGGACTTATACGTCCCTTTCCGAACGTCTTTCCGCTCACGGGATCGTACTCAGAGGAGAACCACGCACCCGGCGCTCGGACGACCTGGTTGATAACTACCTTCCTCACGCCGTTGATAACCATGCCACCATTGGCGTCCATCAACGGGATGCGGCAGAGCCTTATCTTCTGCTCGACAATCTCCTCGGTGTCGAAGGTCTTCAATCTTGCCGAGGCGTGTACCTGTGTGTCGTAGGTGATTCCTGCATACAGGCAGTCCGCGGCGCTTCTCTCCGGCTCATCCACTACGGCTGAGTCCAGTGAAATCACACATCGCCAGGGCGTTTCGCAGACAATATCTCCCATCTCATGTACGAGCTGCGATATGCCGCTCTTCACGAAGGCGCGGTAGGAGTCGAGCCGCATGTCGAGAAGCCCACTGGCCGTCCTGCCTTCAGGACTGAACCTTCGTATTGGTGTTGATTTCAAGCCGGTCCTGTGTTCCATATCTCAAACGTCATCGCTTGGTTCGGAGCCGAGAGACTGCCTTCGCTAGAAGCCGCATCTTTCGACAAGAACTGCGCCAATCAACAGGACGGTGATCATGACCGCCAGCACGATTCTGCCCACGTTCGTCCCCATGAGAAGGGACAACAGCAGCGATCCAGATACAGGCCTCTCGCGGACCCGGCGCCGGTAGTTCCACGGGCGCTCGCCTCCGGCGCGACTGCCTGTCCAGACGCCCCTGCGCGCCGCACGCGCATCGTGTTGAGCCGCTCTGAAGCCCATCTCCCTCCCGCCGAAGCGTGTGAACGCGTACGCGTAACCCTCGCGCACCATTCGAATGTTCACCGAGTCGCGCCTATGGCTTCTGCGAGCGTAGAGAAGCCCAACGTCGCGCTCATAGAGGTCAACGTCAATTACTTCCATCAACAATGGCTCACTGCCCCTGATAATCGACTCCAGCGCATCCGCCGCGTCCGGCCCGCCCAGTTGCTCCAGTTCCGGCGCGTCTATCCCGTAGAGCCTGACCGTGGTCTCATGCCCGCCCGCTCGACACCGGATGGTGTCGCCATCTACCACCCGAATGTCCGTCAGGCATCTGACCTCCACCCGCGCCCCGCCGCTAGCGCCGCTCACCCACTCTTTCCTTCAACTCCGCCCCCTGCTTGAAGGCAACTTTCTTGCCCGGGGGCACATCCACCATCTCCCCGGCGCGTTCTCCTGCGATTACCTTCACGCGCCTCGCCGCGACGTCCCTGACCTCGAATGTTCCGAACCTTGTGATCGTCACGCGGTCCGATAATTCGAGGGCGTCCCGCACCCCGTCGAAGACCACGCCGATCATCCTGTCAGCCTCCGCCTTCGTGCAGCCCTCTTTTTCAGCTATAAGTTTCGCCAACCCAGACCTGTACATCACATCTGCCATATCCCCTATCCTCCTAACTTCTACCGTCCTAATCTCACCTGAGTATCCAATTACTCCGCGTCTTCGTCCCTTCGGATGCTCTCAACAACCACCGTCCCCAGCATCTTGTCGTGAAGCGTCTGCTTCAGCCCCGACCTGTCCCACAGCGGCCACAGGTTATCGACTGCGAAGGTCAGCCCAAAAGAAAAATAAGCAAGTGCCCCCAGCAGCAGCGCCTTCAGGATGAACTCTCTCAGGAACATGAAGCCGAGTCCCACCTTCTGCCCTTTCACCCTGGCAACCTTGATCCCGACAAGCTGCTTGCCCGGCGTCTGCCCCTTCTTGAGAGATGCGACCCACCACCAGAAGTACCCTGCCAGTCCCATCAAGACAGCCGTCGTTATCAGGACGGTCGGGTCAACAGTTGAGAACTCCTGTAAAACGAGGAAACCTCCGCCACTGGCCGCAACGAACCCCAGCGGCAAGCCGATAGCGTCAATAATCTGTGCCAGCGCCCGTCGCCCGAAACCCGCGATAGTCCAATCCGCTCTCGCTACGTTATCCGCTTGTCCCGCGCCGCCTCCCAGAACTGCCGCCATGACGCGCTCACCTGCGCGGCTCATTCCTTCCCGGATGTCCACTTCCTCTTGAAGCATCAGCCTCTATGTCCTATCCGTCTGTCCCTCACCGCCCGGCCAGCAGGCATACCACCCACCGCCTCCTTGACAGGTAAATCGCCAAGGTGTTTCCTTGCCCGCCCCACTTCACAAACGGCTCCAGAATCCTGTGTCTGTCGCGCCATGCCAGCGGTCCCGTCAGCACGAGCCTAAGCACTACTCCCCCACCCTTCTTTTGCTCCAAACTACCATCTTTATGAAGTCGAAACCTCACCTACATTTAATGCTAAGGTATCGCGGATGGCGAAAGCGCAAAAAAGGCCGAGCTATTTCGACCTCTTTTGTAAATCGCGCTATTCGCCGTGGTTTTCGTGCCAAACGCTTTGCATCGAGGACGGATGAGGGCGCCACCTTTGTCTTCGGTCCGCGCGCATGAGACCATGTTGTGGAACGCAAAGGAGATATTGAAACCGTGGCAGCAGGTTGCTGCTACCCTGTCAGCCTCATCTGTCGCAGGCAAAGTTGATGGCTGGCAGGATCGATGAACCCGAGTTCGGCTCGATGTTGGGTCAATTTCAAGGTCAGATTGCGCCACGACGAGCATTCTGCCTACGAAAAGGCGCTGTTCGTGCTTCTGAATTCCACGCTTGAGGCTGCTGTCCCGACTCGAATCAACGGCAGAGGATCTGACGGGACTGCCTGTGCCGGACTTTGTGGAAATGGATGGCGCGCTAAGGACACTGGCGACAACATTCGACGAGATTGGAGAGTGTGAACTGTCGCCACTGCCCGAATCGGGTAATTGCTCAGTGCGGCGTGCCATAGACCGTGCCGTATGCGAAGCTCTCGGCATAAGCAAAGAAATGATTCACCGCATTCGATTGCACCTCGTCCGCAAGCCGTCGATAACCGGGGAGCGCTATCAGATAGGGGAAAAGCAGTTGTCACTCTTTTGACTGGTCCGACAGGAGTAGCATCTGAAAATAGTCTCGCTCACCGAGGCGAACAATGCCGTTCGGGTGCCCTGCAAGCGCTGTGGCTGCTGCGCAGGGAAAGTCCGCGCTGATCGCGAATGTTCTAGATGTGAACTATCGCACGGCGCAGAGGTGGCTAGGTTGGTACAGACAGAGCAGACTGGAAGAGATGAAGGCTAGTCGCAGGGGTGGCACACGGGTGGATAGCCGTATCCGGACAATGACACGATGTTGGATGTGGCGATAGATATGATGGAAGAGGGCTTCTACACCGCTACCGATGCCCGGTCGTGGATTGCAGTGAACTACGCAGCGGAATACAGGATGAGCGGTGTGTACAGCCTGGTGGACGACTGAGGGAGTGGTGGCCATTTTAAGCCGCTTCGATTTGAGTGACTTATTGGCATTAATGGAGGTTAATCCGATTGGCGCAACCTATGGTACGCCTGCCGGATGTTTCGTGTTAAAGTCATACTTGGAGCGTACGGCATATCGACAATAAGAGGATGAGAAATATGCAAAAGGTCATCCCGCTCTCGAATCGCCAATCAGGCATCACGATTCTCGCAATTGATTCCAAGGAGGAAAGGGATGAATCGATATGGAGAACGCTTCCTAAACGTCAATGACTTCATTGCCCATTGTCAGTCCGTGAATATCAGGACTAACGAATGGGAACTGGAGCACTACGAGAAAATCGGAGCGATGCTACCCGTCGCAAGATTGATTTATCCAGAGGACTACTTCATACATCAGAGACGGCAGGAGTACGTTCTTGACCCATTGGTTCCATTGACCGACATCTACAAACAGAAATATCCCGAGTTGCATCGGTTGACTGAAAAGGTGCTCCACTTGGGCTTTCCGCATGGGTTTAAGGACTTTTCTGACGAAGAACTTCTTCACTGCTTTGATCGAGAAATAGGCAGCAACCCTCACCTGATTCTCCCACGCGATTCTGAATTCAAACCGTGGGATGATTACAAGGTGAAAGTCTCTGAATATCAGGGGGGCGAGATCAAGGAATCTCTCGCTGAACATTTTTACAGTTACTGGCAGGTTCACCACCTCTGCTGGATACAGAGCTATCCTGATCTTTATCAAAACGCCAGACTTCTCGAACTTATACCTGAAAAGAGCAGGCCGATAGGACGTCCAATTAGTCCGGGGAAAGAACGCCTAGCCGGATTTGACGGTATAGGACGGTGTTTTGACGCTCTGTCATTCTGGGTCACAGTTTATAGACGAGAGCGTTTCCGAACGTTCGCAAACGCCGCTGTTGTGAGCAAAATCAGAAGGATTGACAGTGCCGAGTGGGTTAAGCACCAACAAAGGTTGAAAGAACTATCAATAATGGTCGCCGACCGCTTCAATTTGTCGCGGGAGCAAATGTACGAATTCCTACATCGTCTGACAGGACAATATGAAAAGTACGAGAGTCACGAGCGTTATAAACTCGCCAGTGACCTGAAGATGGACATCTTTAATCTGGAGCGGTTGATTGAAGTTAATACCGGCGAGGATCTCAACGCTATCCTTAACAACGTGAGTCCCAATAATGTCTTGACTTTACGACGCATGGATACTCCCACCAGAGAACGCGACGAAGCCTTCAGAGTCATAGTTCGTGGAGCGCAGAGATGTACAAGTGAGCTTCACGAACTAGGTGAAAACAACTGGTCGTTTACAGAATCCGATGTCAATGAACTCCTAGACTACTGTGCTAACGAGGGGTTGGAACTTATTCAGACTGCGATGAGCGGCATGGTCGCCTCCAATGACGAAGAGGAACAACAGAAGTTCCGGTATGTTGAGCTGTACTCCAATCTCAAGAACGTGTTGACGTCATACGAATACTTGTTGAAGAGCCTGGGAGAAAGAGGTCAGGTAAATGTAAGGGGCACTTTGGGCCAGGTTATTCCAAAAGCCATGGGTGGTGAGGGGTGGCTTGATGTATTTGTTAATCGAACGCACCTTGCCCGGGCTCACACACCAGCGGAGTTTCTGGACAACCTTGATTTTATACTCAACGATGATCACCTAGGAGGCTCTGTGGATGACTACTGGGCTCGGTCGTTTCTCATTACACTCCTTGCTAGAAATTGCGCGGTGCATTCCTATCCAACTGAAGATAGGTACTATATCGAGTCCTTCGGGCACATGCTGCATGCTCCCATCGCCGCCATGCTTTTCACTTGGCAGTTGGCGAAAAGAAGAAATTGGGTTGAGACTTAAAAGGGATGTTGGGACTGCGTTGAGAAGAAGCGCAGCGTTGGCTGCAAGATGCCGGGAGTGTGCAGTCCAATGAGGGGAATTCTGATCCGTCAACGAAAACTCCCAGTCCGTCAGCCAATCGAATCCGTTAAATGGAGAATAGCAGCACAAATATCAGCGGAGAAGTGTGTTGCATTCAGGTTGCCAAGTTCGAACCAGAGCGGCTTCCAGTTGTCGCGTCTGCTCCGGTGAGTCGGTGAAGGCGAATGTGAAGCGGATTACATCGCTGAACAATTCAAACTGACGGCGCAGTTCGCCATTCGTTTCATTGAAGAGATGGGATCGCAAACGACGCCGCATACAGGTCTTGGAAATGCCGACGTATAGGCAGGATTGAATCTCGTCATCAGCGTCAACTAGCCAAAAGGCGTACACGCCGAGCCGGTCCTCGGGTAACTTCCTCACTTCCTGTCGTGTAAACGGCAGGAAGTTCCGCTCTAGGCTGTATTTCAGGGCGAATAGGTTCATCGCGCCTTGCCTTACAGGAGCCTTTCACTCTGGTGACTTTGCATCTCAGTCAGGATGTCTTGCCACGATGAGACAAGTGCGTTGTAGATGACGGCGTTCCCGGAGTCGTTCTTTCGGTCATAGTAGTCGTAGAGGACACGCGCCAGGCGCTCTATGGAATCCACGCCACTCTCTGAGCCTGCCATATCCCTTGCTACGGCGGCAGCGCCCTTAACGCCTTGTCCATGTTCGGCATCGAGATGATATGCCATACGCATGCAGCCCTCCCATGCGGTCATTCCGCCCGAAAGCAGACGACCCGGGACGAACTCGTTCATACGCAGCAGTTTCGCTATGCCGCCACCCGACGACATCAGACCGTTCAGCGGTGCCGCTTCTATGGCGACATTCTTCGCCTGCGCCAGCACCTCTGCCCTGCCGTATTCGCCTTCGGAATATCCGTATTCTTGCAGCCATTCGACGCAGAACTGACTGGCGGAGTCAAGTTCGCCCTGCTCACTAAGATGGTATTCGGCGATGACGCGGTTGATTTCTATGAGCGCGTCGCGTACCGGAACAGATTCTCCAGTTATCGTCTCAACGCGACTGTACTTAGAATAGACCTGCATACCGGGCCCGATTGCGGCTTGTGCTAGGTCAACGGGTGCTATATGTCCTTCGCGTGTTAGGTGTTCGAGCGCGGCGGGCAGTTCACGCTCAAGCTCGTTAAGGAACTGGCGGCGCGTGGCGACAGGCGCATCGTCCACGCGTGGGCGACAGACGAGTATGACTGATGATGCCAGCGTGTTGGCGGTCAACGCATTCAACCTTACTACCCCTTCAGTACGCATTGGCCACGTGCCGATAATATGAAAGCCTGCGTCTACCAGCGCAGTAAGCATCGTCTCCCAGCCTGTAGATGTTACGCCCTTGCGTTGCTCTTCCTGTTGTTTGTAGGCGTAAAATATGGAAGATGGAAACTCTGGTGAGCAGCGTTCTCTTATCAGCTTCAGTGTCTTGCCTAATAGCTTCCCAAAGCGGTCTCTGGCATTCTCAAATCCCTCTACGTTCTCAAAGCGTGGCGCGGCAATCATCTCTTCTTGTGTTGGCACTAGAATGCCAGAGAACAGGTTGGAGTATATGTCGCGCAGTACAGGGCGCAGCCATACATAGAAGAAGTCAGAGAGTTCTGCATAACTGATGTTGTCGTAGTATGGCGGATCAGTGACGATCACTGGCCCTTCGTCAGCGTGTATAGTGGACGAAGCATCGGCTTGGTGTACTTTGCCATTATTTGTATTGACAGGAAGCTGTTCTACCACTTTCGCTATCCACTCACTATGTACCTTCCAGTTGCCAACTGAATCGGAAAAGGGATTCCCTTCAGCAAAATCCCAAATCATAGGGATTGCTTGGCGTCCTATCACACCAGCAATCTGTACATGCGAATTGCGCCACCGTGTATAACTGGAGCACATATTGGTGAATTTACCAATTGCCAGCGCCAAGTATGTACACACTGCATTGGCGTACTCTTCATTCGCACCTTGCTCAATGATTTCATCGTGGACTTCAGGTACTAGGTCGCATAAGGTCGTAAGTGCAACAAGTTGGCGCTTAGTGAAGAGTTGCTTCCAGTGAGTGATTCCGTAGCCACGACCGCTTACAAGGTAAGCGGTCGTGGGCATTTTTTGCTGAGGAATAGAACGCGCGTTTGCTTCTGCACTCAATGCAGTTTCGATATGCACCTCTGTTGGTGACAGGAATAACCTTTTCCTGTCACCCTCTGCGACTATCGCCGTCATCTGCTCGCTCATATTTCCCAATCTCGACTGCTCACGGGCATACGAGAGCGGTGCGGCGGTTTGACAAGCAACGCAAGTAACACTGCTGCGGTTGACAGTCGCGCCATTCGGTACGCCTTTATCGTGACTTTGCGCCACGAACGATATAGATTTCGTATCCCAGTCCACTAATGGCTTTGTCCAATGCTGGTTGTTAGCTTTCTTTGAAAGCTGGAATGTCTTCATCATGGGCATTTGTACACCGCATGCCGGGTTAGGACAGGGAATTGTGCGCGCCCATAGCCACGCAATCACTGTCGACTCACCACCGTCGGGCAGCTTCGCCCTTGGATACAGATGCTCTATGCGCTTGGACGCCTCATCGCGCATCCATTTGCCGTAGTAGCGAATGTCATTTGCCAGCCCTGCCGCGCCGCGCCAGGGGACCTGCTCCGGCTTACGATTTTTCCCCCTGCCCTGGTGCTTCCCGGTAAACATGCCCATAGGGTCTGCGTCAGGGTTGATTGGCGGATTGCCGTTGAACCTGGGCGGAATCTCTATGAGCGCCTTGTTGATGAGCACGGCGACGGGGTTGAGATCGGATGCGACGGCGCGAAGTCCGAGCCGCTGCGCTTCGAGCGGGATGGAGCCTCCACCAGCGAAAGGGTCGTATATCGGCATCGCTTTATCGTTAAGGTATTGCAATACAGCTGAGCGGTCGGATTTGGGAGGCGGCGTTTCGTTGTTGGCTCGCGCCACGGAGCGCGAGATTTCGTACCGAGCTTCGGCAATAAGATTCTCATCGCTGCTGTTCTGCCACTTTACAAGCCGCCTGATAAGATCGTGCAACCGCTCCCGTTCTTTATCCTGTTCCCCCTTAGTCGGGAACTCGTTGATGCACTCGGACGGGTCATCGACCATGCTAGCGAAAATGACGGCACGGCAAGCAGCAAGTGGACGAGGCGCCCACCATTGGTGGAGTGTCGAGGGATGACCTGGGCGGCTTGTAATCTTCTCGCTTATCGACTCTGCGTTGATTTCGTCGAGCGGCAGGTCAACTTCGATTAGCTTCTTACGATATGTGGATTGCACAGGAGAATTGCCTCGACTTTCAATCGCTTAGTCTCAAACGAAGGGCTGATACGACACTTGGATTCGCCCCTTTTCGAACTATTCTTCCACAGAATCAAATTTTAGGCCCAGAAGCCCACTGTTTTCGCGTACAGAGCGGACGATGTTCTCAGGGAAGCCATCGGGGTTTCGCGCCAATACCGTGACGCTGACGGTTATTTCACCGCCGCCATCGCCGAGAGTGCGGATTATATCTTCCCGCAGTTGGCTAATGTCATTCAAGTCTATGTCGTCCTGCACGACGTTGCTGACGGTTATGCTGACCGTCTTGACCCGCTGTGTCTGATGGTCGTGTTCTGATGATTGGTTTTGATCATCCGACGCCTGATGGGTAACAGTATTAGATGTCGCCGTCGCGGCAACTGCTTGCTGACGATCCTCGATGACTAATTGTGCCATATCAGGGTTTACCACCAAGCCCTGCAAACCCATACTGGAGACTGGCTGGCGAAAACGAAGATTAGTGTATTTGTCGCCTCCATAGGCATCGGCGCAGGCGAAAGCGCCGATCAATACGCCCTTTGCGATACACTCCGTCAGCACAGATCTGTCTTGTAGACGGTGCATATAGACATTCGCAGTCAAGATGTCCCAAAATTCGTCGATGCTTATGTGATCGCGACTGTCTTGCCAGATGAACTCTCGCAGCAGCGCGTCGAGCGCGGCGGGCGATATTCTGTTATCCACAAGCGCCTCTTGCTCGATGAACTTGGCAAGGGCGTTGTCAGCGATTGCGCCGGGATTATCGGACCGGCCCGCATCAATCTGCCAGCGGCTTATGCCGTATTCAGCGCGTTGCGGGTCTTCCTGGTTAGGAGCGAGCGCCCAGCGATAGGCGCTCACCAGCATGGAGCGAACTTCGCGGTCCGTCCGTCTGACACTCTCTTGCGCCTGACGGCTTCTCTCCCCGGTTAGGCTCCCTATGCGACGACTGCCATTGACGATGGAATGCCAAGCCAGGTATGACCTGACAGCGCCATTCAGGTTGCGTATTTCGTCCCTGCGCGCGCCCAGAAAGACTAGCGTGTTCTTACGGACACGAGCCGCGTCTCCGCGATTCTGAAGGATGTCCATTATGGCAGGCGTGGCTTCATCGCTCTCCTGCGAGCGGCTGGGCAGCCACTTGTCTGGAGGCAGGATCACAAGCCGCACAAAGTCGGTGTCGGAAACATCTTCCGAACTTTCCGGGAAGATGATGGCATCCGACTTGCGACCAATAGCCTCTACCATGAAGTCACGTATCTTGTCGTATATCTCTACGTCTCCCAGATTGTCGGCACGGTCGCTGGCTACCTTGTTCAGATTCTCTTCGGCGCGGAAATAGTACCTCTCGTCACTGTTGTAAAGGTAGTATAGGTTGCCCGCCATACGTCGCAGAGCTTCTTGGTACACGGGGACGCCGTGTCCAGGCGTGACGACGCCGAGATGAATGCGTCTCGGGTCAATTCCCCTTACGTTGCCGGTAGGTGCGCTGCCGAGGAAAACGCAGCGTGCGATGCGCCTTGCGGCGCCACCCACACCGCCGAATCTTTGTGGCGACTCCTTATCGATGCGATCCGCTCCAGTATTGTCGCTGTCGATCTCGGACAGTACGGGACCCCAGTTGTCGTCCAGCAGGTTGGCGAACTCGTCTGCCAATGACGGATCGCTCAACGTGAGGTTCGCCGGCATGATCATTGGTGAAGTATCCGCGTTCAGGTAAAGGCGGCTTACGCAAATAGAGAGCATCCGCAGCACGGCGCGTGTGCGCTGAAAGCGAGGGATGGAAGACCAATCCGAATAGAGCCTGTCGAATATCTCTGGGTGTATGGGATAGCACTCTTTCATGCGCTGCAAGTAACGTTGCTCTCTCGCCTCTGGCGGATAGTCACTACTGCCCCTACTGTACA
Source organism: Dehalococcoidia bacterium (assembly GCA_965203955.1). Classification (GTDB taxonomy): domain Bacteria; phylum Chloroflexota; class Dehalococcoidia; order Lucifugimonadales; family JADFKI01; genus Bin90. Next base: position 3,345,423 of record OZ241923.1, read on the forward strand.
TGTTGGAGAACGCCTCGCAAGTCCGGTCCCTCGCAGCTTCATCCATAATACTGTCGAACAATCTTCGACGGACCACCTCAAAGGCTTCATGGACTTCCAAAGGTGCCCATGTCGCTTCAATGCGCCTCAAGATATTGTCGAGCCTGGCGAGTGCTGCTAGGCCTGCGGGTCCACCTGCTTCGATAGCGCTTTCGGGTAGTGTTACGACCAATGCCACGCGGCCATTCCTGCGAACCGCTTCTGTGAGCGTCTGAACGAAGGTGTAAATGCTATCCTGCGCCGCGCCCGCGTTACGCACATACGCCACGAGTTCGTCAATGAGAATGACGCACGGAGCGACAATAGAGAACAACTCGTCTAGTTGCCTGCCGCCGGGTGATATGCCTTGCCTTGCGGCGGCTCCAATAATGTCATAGGCTTCCTGTCCGCCGAGTTGGTTAGCCATCTCGCCCCAAAGCGTGTTGAGCGGGTCGCCGTTTTCTGTCGTATCCGCATCGGTCGTGGCTAGATGTGTGCCGACAAGGACAGCGACGTTGGCATCCAAGAAGTCATCAGGGTCGATGCCAGCCTCCTCCATAATCTCGCGTATGTCCGACTTAGTGCGCTGCGCCGCGCCGTCGCCCGCTGCGTTAGTCAACGCACCCGCGTTCTTCACAAGATGGTACAGGGCGATTAAGCTGTGAGTCTTGCCGCCGCCGAATCCCGTTTTCGTCTGAATGATAGGATGCCCGCCATTGTCGGAGAGGCATTTGAGCGTGTTCAGCAGCAGCGTTCGGATGCCAGGGGTAATATATGTATGATTGAAGAAGCTAACAGGATTGCCATACTGCGTGGCGTCAGCGCGCCCGTCATGCACTTGCTGGAGGTCCGCAACGAGTTCTGCCTGCTGGAATGTGCCTTGAGCGACATCTGAATTTGGGCGTATCACGTTTCGCCAAGGCGCGAGATTGGAAGTGGTGCGTGCTGCAGGAGATGATGCGCTCTGCACCTCTGGGAGAGCGTCAGAAACAGTATCCCTTTCCTGTGGCGGATCAGATAATAGTCTGCTACGAATTTCCTCGACTTCCTGCCTCTGCGCTGGCGCGTTTATCCTACTCAACACATCCGTAATGTCGTATAGTCGCGACCTTGTGAACTCTATGTCCAAGTCCTCCGTATCTGGGTGGGCTGCTTTGTCTCGCGCCTCTTTGATGAGCCACGAGATGTTCTGCACGACCTGCCCGTCGTTCGGAAAGTGTCGGTTGAAGACGACGCGCCAGTTTCTACTTATCAGATTGGGGAAATCGCCGACATCTATGGCCGCTTCTTCATTGCCGGGATTCCGAGCTAGGTTGCTCTGAAACCGTGCTGCCTGATTATCGTTTAGAGAACGGCAAATGACATCTTCGATTCGTTGGCCCGGCACGCTGCGGAGATTTCGTACTATGAATGGGCGCAAGGCGTCGCGGTAAATGTCTATGGCTTTGTTGAGAGCGTCCTTGTTCGGTCTATCGACTGTTGTGGTCAACTCACGCCTCCGGCGGTAGACTATGCGCCGCTTAAATTACCTCAAGCGATGCGAAATATACAGGACTTCAGGCGTCAATAATACAGCTTTGCTTGAGAAAACGCATGCACTTATGCGGCAGCGCTCACGAATTATGCATTGACGCCAGTTCCGGATTCATTGGGCTGACTTTGCCGAACCCGTAGGCGCGGCGGATTGACAGGCAGTTAGCCTTCGCGTCTAATAGCTGCGAAAGACTGATGACGTTTTCTTAATGCGTAATTCCCTAAGCATTATTTGCTGATACGCGGGTATATTTCATGACAAGTCTGACACTGAGAGGCGCATCATGGAAGCCGCATGCTTAGAGTACCGGATTGCTCCTGAATTAGTTGATGCACGACCCGGTTCGCAAAAGGATAGACCTTAGACTGTTTACTGAGGTGCTTGGCCTTGAGGAAAGTTACGTTGACCGGCTATCAATACTACGTCAGCAATGGTGCAGAGATCCCACGGTAACGGGAGGAAGGAGCACCGAGCCAACAGGCTAACCTTGCGCCACTTTTCGCACCGCCCACCACAAGGTCTCTACCTTGCGAGCGCGGATATTTGTCAGTATCTTATCCACGCAGACATTGGCGCACATCGAAATATACTATTTGAAGCTCCGCTTGCCCGGAAAACAGTGCCTCTCGGGAAGCTGTAGAAGAGGTCCATCGCATGCAGGAAAATGCAGATCTGTATGACATACTTCAGGTCCATCCGTCAGCGCACCCTGAAGTGATAGAAGCTGCATACAGACGGCTTGTCCGCATGTATCATCCCGATGTGAATAAATCCCCTGAAGCTCACGATGTAACCGTGAGCCTAAACAGGGCTTATGACACGCTCAGCGACCCTGTGAAGCGGGAATCTTACGACCGAAGTAGAACTTCTCAAAAGGTTGGTGATTCTACCCAAGACGGTGAAGAATCCGAAGATGGGGATGGCTTGCCGGATACGGAGCGAGCATACGCGGTATTCGCAAGAGAGGCACGAGATCATCAGGATAGAAGATATAGACACTACCAGGATGAACGTTTCTCAAGGGGACTGTTCCGAGCTGTGTTGAACGAAGACATCCCTATTTTGGAAAGGTTGTTGCAGTCCGGAGTGGGTGTTGATACCAGGAACCGCATATACTGGACGCCTCTTCATCTCGCGGCGGACCGTGGTAAACGAGAAATAGTCAGATTTCTTATAGATGTAGGTGCAGATGTAAATGCAAGTGGCCCGGATGGGTCCAAGCCTCTACATCGTGCTGTAACTAATGGTCACACAGAGATCATTGAATTACTGTTAGCCCAGGGCGCGGCGATTGACGCTAGGGGCAGGCTTGATTCTACGCCGTTAATGTATGCAGCACTTAAAGGAATGATTCAAGTCGTAGATATTCTCCTCTCTGCTGGCGCAGATGTAAACGCTACGAATAGGGACATGTCATCGACACTTCATTTTGCTGCTCAAGGAGGAAGTCTTGAGGTGGTGAAGATGGTCATCAAGGAGGGGCCAGATGTTAACGCCAAGAAAAAGGATGATGAAAGGACTCCACTTCATGTCGCTGCGACAGCAGGGCACACTGAGGTTATAGCAACGCTAATCACGTCAGGAGCAAGCATCAACGGCGAGGATGATGTGGGCCGGACTCCTCTTCATTGCGCCGCTTCAGAAGGACATGAAGATGCAGTCAAAGTGCTCATTGCCTACCAAGCAGAAGTGAACGCTAAGGCGTATTTCGGTGAAACGGCCCTGCACCTAGCGGCGACTGGCGGGCACTTAAATGTTGCCATACTATTATCTGACGCTGGCGCAAAAGTGGATGCCAAGGCCACAGAAATAAACGTCAATGAGTATCGCATAGGCCGAACCCCACTACATTTGGCTGCGGGCAATGGGCGTTCAGACCTTGTGTCGTACCTCATCACATTAGGGGCAGACATCAACATGCGAGACAGTAATGGCTGGACTCCACTGCACCTCGCTTCCTACAAAAATAATGTGGAAGTAATTGAATGCCTTGCGAGAGCCGGAAGTGACATGCGGCTTCCTGACAAGGATGGTAATACGGCTCTACATGTAGCAGCTTCAGATGACAGGACAGGTGCCGTTTCAGCCCTCTTGAAAGGTGGCGCGGACATCGATGCCCGAAATAATGGTGACTGGACTCCGTTGCATCGAGCCGCGTATGAAGGCCACGAAAAGTCAACGGCTATCCTACTCCTTGGAGGCGCGGACGTTAATGCGCGCGACAACTCCGGGCAAACACCTCTGACTCTCGCGGTAAGCAAGGGTCGCTTACATATCGCAAGAACTCTGATTTCCCAGGGCGCATACATAAATGAGAAGAACTCTTATGGCTGGACACCATTACATTGGGCGACATTCATCAAGAGTAAGGACTTGGTTGAAGTGCTGTTGGAAGCTGGAACAGACCCTAATATAAGAGACGACATTGGCTGGACTCCCCTGCATCAGGCAGCGGAGAACGGAGATGTCGAGTTAATCAAGGTTTTGCTCACTTCCAATGCCGATGTGAACGCGAGGGATAACAAGAGATTGACACCTCTGCACCGAACTTACTTCAACGCTCACGAGGAAGCTACAAAACTCTTGCTATCTAGCGGAGCTGACATAGATGCCAAAGACAGCGAGGGGTGGACGCCTTGGGATGTTGAGGGCGACCGAATAGCTGCTGGGTATTGACTAGATGACGCCTGTAAAAGGGCGTTCAAGGATGCAAGGATGACCGCTCGGCTACCGCATGCGTCAGATTTCGTGTCAGTCCGCCACCTGTTACCAAACATGCTCTCCTTGGAAACACAACAAGGTGATTCCGTAATTGTCGCTCGTGTACCGCGACAACCAGTAAGTTGACCGCGACAATTATTTTTACCGCGCGACAATTAGCCTTGCCGGTGTGTCAACTTCTCCGCCTGCCGGTTCTGCGCTTCACTGGTCCTGTAACTGGGCAGGTCGAACTCAAGGATCACCGAGTGATACACGATCCCATATACGGTGACAGACATTTCGGAGGTCCACTCAAGGGACTTGGGATAGAACCCGAAACCGCCACGCATCTGACATGGTGTCGTTCCGCTTGTTTTCTGCCAAGTCGAGGAATACTTCTAATCCTTTAGTCTGGACGTCGTGATACTCCTTGATTTCCTCCGGAGGGTTGACTCTTTTCACTTCCTTCAAGGTCTCGGTTGCAAAGCGATGCAATTCTTCATAGGTGTCCTTTGGGTCGCTAAGGTCCTCATTGAACGCCTCCCACCAGTCTATAAATACACCGACTGTCATTGGCTCTGAGGCGCTGCAGCCTAGAGATACCGCCGCCACTATCGCCAACCAGAGCATTGCTACCTTCATCTCGACCCTCCTAGAAGTGCGTCCGTTTCACCATTGCCACAACGCAAAAAAGACACCTTTTCGGGCGGCGGCAGCAATGTCTCACCGCCGCAGCCCTCCCTCCGGTCCCTTGCACCAGCGCCTGCTGACGCAGTAAATCGTCGGAGCGCAGGTGTCCAGCCTTGCTCAAGTACGCTCTAGTGGAATTTCCGAATGATCCTGCGACGCTTAGCCTCTTCCACCTCTATCTCCCGCAGCACCGAAAGGGTCCGTTCAGCAGGCCGGTGATATTCTCTGCCAGACCACCCTACCCGAGTCAGGGTAGTCCAGTGGGAACAGGTCGCCGTCTTCCATCAGCTCTGCATCGTTTAGATGGACGAAAAATGCCAGGACGGTTGTCCCATCTTCCTCATCGAATTTGTCCTCAACCACGCATAGCGTGTCAGAGCTGGAGCTCTCGACGGTTTCCCCCGCAATTATGGCATCTTCCATTTCCATAAATGTTCAGATTGCCCCACGAAACGCTCCTGCCAGGCCTACCTTCGGCTCAGACCAACCACCCACCGTTCCGTCGCTGTAGTGAGCCCGTATCCTGAAGAGATACACCGTTTCCCTATTAAGTCCGCTGAATTTGCAAGATCGCGGCGACTCCGCCTCTATCCACTTTGTGGCACGCAACTCTTGTCGGGCGCCTTCATACATCTCGAGTTCATAAGTCACCACGTCGCCTTCTGCTTGATCCCAGTTCACCTGGACTCCGTCATCGTCTATTGACCGGCTCACTATCCTTGGCGACATGCCCCCGGTTCTCTCGACAATACGCTATTGACGCTCATTCGCTTCCTCCTTTGTAATCACCAGCTCAAAACGCTCGTCCTTTATGCCTGCCTGTATTCTCAGATCTATCTCTCTGGCACCATGTAAAATAGGCACACGTTCTGGAGTGTCCGCCAAGTACCAGTAGGCTCACAACGCAAAAAAGACGCCTTTTCGGGGCTGCAGCGGCAATGTCTCGCCGCCGCAGCCCTCTTCTTAGTCCTTCACGACTTCCAGATAGACCAGCCTCACTGCCTCGCCTACCCTGAGCAGTCTGTCGCCCTCTTCCACAAGCACGGCGTCATCTACCGCCTGCCGATGTCCGGGCCTGTATCCATAGTTGGGCTTTGCACAAAAAGTCCGAGTTGCACATAAATGCCGGATTCCTGCACATTAAGTCTTTTGTTCATTCATTCGTTTCTGTTGATACTCGATAGCCGTGATTGCGTGCCAACAGAGTGGCGTCCTGTGCCCTAACGCTCACTGGGTTGCCTTCATGGCTCACAGCTACCCAGCCTCCGGTGAGCGCCGCGTAGCCCTGTAGGGCGCCGTGTCGCCGGTGAGACAGGCGCACGAGGTCGCCGGAGGCTATGCCCGCAACGCGCTTTGAGCGTGACCGATGTCCCGGGCAGCTAGTGTAGCCCTGTCGCTGCCGGCCGAGAGCGCAGTAGTCGCGGTAGCCCCGACCGCGCGGGTTGCCGTACCGGTCCGCGGGCCTGAGCATCTGGCGGTCGCCGTGTCCTGTGGCGCGCACCAGCGTCTTGCGCTTCGGGGTAACTCCCAGCGCATCGGGCGCTCCGATGCAGAGTGCGTCGTTTACGTGCGTCTTTAGGATGCCCAGCCGGTTGCGTGTCCAGCTTGTCGTATAGGCGTCGTGCGTGGTGACGGGCAGTCCCGTCTGCTCCATCAGCCAGATGAGCGCCGGCACGATGACGTTCATCTGGCTGGCGTCGGCAAGGCGCCCCTTTCGGATACGGCCTATGGCCGCAAGCCTGGTGGGCTTGCCCGCGAGGAACTGCTCCACCGGCATGTTGCCCTTTGCGATGTTGCAGGAGTGACAAGACACTACAAGGTTGGAGACGCGATCCGTGCCGCCACGAGAGCGTGGAACAATGTGGTCTGTCTCGTAGCGCTCTACCTTCGTATTGCGGCAGTAGGCGCACTTTCGCTCGTCGCGGTGAAAGACGTAGCTCCTGACCTGCCAGCCCGCGAGCTCGCCCTTCTGGTAGCCCTTGCCCTCAATCTCTGCGTCCTGCATTAGTTGAGTATCGAAGCGCGCTGTCTCCACTCTAACGAGTGTAACCGGATAGAAGCTGCATAACCTTCTAATCCATGTCTCGATGTTGGCCAGCCTGGTCAGGAGTGACGGCGCGAGCCAGCCGTTCGGTCTGGTTCGGTTGTCGAATCTGGGCTGCCGGTTGCGTATCCGGCTGCGCCTGTTGCGCCTGAGCGAGCGCCTGCGGTCCATCCTGTTTCTGATGCGTGTTCCGCGATGCCGAAGTTCTATCAGCACATGAGCCCTTCTGCCGTCCGGCGTCTCGCTCACCACGGCTATTCCCGTCGCCTTCGCCCCGGGGTCTATGTTGATCTGCACGCCGTCCACTTCCACGTCGGGGCTGTCGGCGTCCACGTCGTTCATTTGTATATGGAATATGCCCTTGCGCCATTGCTTGCGAGCGCGTCCCTGCTGAATAAGCCTCTTGGCCCGAGATGGGCGAGTCGGCATCAGGGGAGTGCCCGCGCTGTCCAGCACAGGCACGGTGTTCTGATTCGTCGGGTCGTTGCTGATTCTCTTCATGATTTCCTCTATGTTCAAAATCTCCCGTAGGAGTATGTCCCCAAGAACTCGAACATCGCTCTCGGGAACTTCGCCTCGTCGATGGCTGGCGGTCGGAATCTACTGCCCCGCGACTGTTTCATCCCGCAGGGCTTTGAGTGGCCGGGGCTGGCGAAGCACCCCAGCGTCTTCATTCATTGCCGACTGCACGCCGTAGTCAAGCTGTTGCAGTTCGTTGCTTAACTGAGACTGTGCCCTACACATCATCGCCCTGACTTATTGTGCAGGACGCCCTTTCGGGGCAGCGTTTTTGTGTAAACGCAAGTTAATGTGCAAAGCCCCTTATACTCATCGTGGTCGCCCTCGCGGCTATGTGCCGCGAGCGACGACCCCTTCGGTGATAAGAGACCCCGGCGCGCTACGGGGCATCTTTCCGTTCTCATCCGGTTTCTACCACTGCACGAACATAGGCATTACGACGTGGACATAACCGTTGCCCTCAGCGGGCTTGATTACGCCGGGACTGGAAGGTGTTGTGATGCCGAGCACCACGTCGCCGTCGAGTACGTCCAGTGCCTCTAGGAGGTACTTCGAGTTGAACGCGATCTTGGCTTCCTGGCCCTCAACGGACGCGGCCACCTGGCTCTCGTTGTCGCCGACCTCCTCGGCCCGCGAGAGCACCGTGAGCTTGCCGGCCTCAGCGTCCCCGCCGATCATCAACCGAATGATGCCAGCGTTGCCCCGGGCGAAGATCGCCGCCGACTTCGCAGCTCGCAGGAACTCGTCGGTGTTGATTCTGCTCTCAGTCGTGCAGCCTGTCGGGATCAGCTGTTTGTAGCTCGGGAATGCGCCTGCTATCAGGGTGCAGACCACTTCCACGTTCCCCACGCGGCACATCGCCTGGTTATTCGATGCCGTCACCGTCAGCTCTACCGCCCCTTCGTGTCCGGGCAGAAGACGGTTGATTTCAGACATCGCCTTCGCCGGCACCAGGAAGTCGAGGTCTTCGGCGACAGGCTCCGCCATCTCACCGTTGTAAACGGCCAGTCTGTACCCGTCCGCCGCGGCGAAGTTAAACTTGTCGCCGGTGATCTCCACATTGACGCCAGTCAACACGGGGCGGGAATCCTCCACTGCCGCTGCGAACGCGACACGGCTGATCGCCTCCCGCAACACGTCCGTCTCTATGGAGGCGGCGACGCCTTCGTCAACGCTCGGAATAGGCGGGAAGTCATCAGCGGTCACACCGCTAATGTTCGCCTCGAAGCTCGCGCAGCTCACCTTGATGCCAACAGGCTTCTTCTTCATTTCAATTTCCACAGGCTCAGAGGGAAGCGTATTCACGAAGTCGCTCAGCAGCTTCGCCGGCACGGTTATAGCGCCTTCCGCCTCCACGCTTGCCGCGATCCACGTGGTCATCGCCATGTTCAGGTCGGTCGTGGACAGTCTCACCATCGCGCCCTCCGCGCTGATGAGCACGTTCTGCGTGATCGGCAGGGTTGAGCGGGTTGAAACCACCCGGCCAACAGTGGCCAATCCGCGCTTCATGTCTTCTTGTATGCAGGAAAACTTCATTCTATTTTCTCCAGGTCCGGCACTATGGCCTTAATATAATTGTAAGGTGCAGGAGTCCACGGTGCGTATCGCAGACACCTCGAATTTCAGATCGGCTACCGGCAGTAGCCGTCAGGTTATATAATATGTCCAAGAATTAGCTTGGGTTTACGCTGTCGCATACGAGCTTCAGCAAGTCGCTTACGGCCCTTCCCCATGCACTAAGGACAATGAGCATTCCCCGGTTATATGGAATGCGACCGTGGCGTGAACTCCTCGTCACATCCGCAAGACGCACACTTTTTCTCTGCCTTCACTTCCGCCTCCGCCTCGGAAAAGACCAGACCCGTGAACGCTACGCATCCACGGGTCCCGCTCTCCGCCTAATGGCACCGCGATTTCAAAACGCCGCCCTGCCCGGCCCGCGTTGGTCGGACAGCCATTCTCTCTCCGTTGCTTTCCGTCAGCCCCCGACCCTCGTCCAGCCCCTGCCGCAGTTCGGGCATGCCGGCACGTTCGTGCGGTAATCGGTGTCGCATCCAACGCACTTAATGGGCATCCCAATCTCTCGCAGTTTCGCCCTCGCCGCCTCTCGCTCTTTAGGCGACATCTCCCTTCCCCTTATCGGCCCGTAAAGGTGAGACCTTCTTCTTACCATCGCTCCACCTTCCTCCTCGATTGTTCAGTCCGGCCCTTTCTTAATTGTCGTTTCTGCCGAGGCTCAGATGGGAATCCTGCCTGTAATTGTTTCCGGCTATCCTATACTTCGCCGCACCTTGTCGCGCCAGCTCTCCTCTTCCTCGCTTCGCGCAGGTGCCTGGTCGAAGTATTCCAGCGGGCAGGAGAGGTAATCGAGCCCGGAGGACGAGTCGAATACCTTGTAGCCCCATGCCTGCACCAGATCCGACGACTTCGGCCACTCGCCGTCGCCGAATTTATTCACCACCGTTCCGGACACCTCCACCCCTGCCTTCACGTCGTAGTCGAAGTCCACCAGCATCACGCCAATGTACGGCTTGCCATCCTTCGGCGACGGCGCGAGATACCAGACCTCGATGTAGTCATGAGGGACGTATCCCTCAGTCCGCCCTTCACGACCAATGTTCCCCTGGGTGATTTCAAGTGAGTCTCCTGCAATCTTTGCTTCTGTTGCCTGGAGCTGTTCCAGCTTGTCGTTCAGGTAGTTGTTCAGATGGTCAATTGTCCTGCTTATCATCCAGCCCACAATCGTTCCCTTCAGTTTCATAATAAACGAAGACCCCGCAAAGCGAGCGGGGTCTTCCATCTCTTGGTTTGATCCCTCTCCGTTTAGGAGGACTGGCCGAATAGAACCAGCAGAATAAAACTCGTGGCAAATATCGCTGCGAGTATTCCTATAGCGAGCAGGACGTTCCCTCGCTCCCTACCCGGGTCGTACCGACTCTTGCCGTAGCGCATGTAGGCGCCAGCTAAGCAGAGTGCAACGCAACCCAGATACAGAACTACTGAGAACCCAATGAACAGGATAGTCACGCCAATCTCCTTCTCACGAATGCTCCCCGGACGAGCAGCGCCATGTCATACGGTATTATCGCATAGCGTACCGCCCCGTAGGGCGAGATGAGGGAATCCGCCGCTCCAATGCCCTTGTCGAGAGCGACTTCATCCACATCGAAGCCCATCATCGCACTCAGTCCCTCCCAAGCCGCATCCAGCAGCTCGTCAGCCTCTTCCTCAGAGTCGCAGCTTAGCCGCTCCGTCTCGAACATGATTCCATCATCCTGCAGCGACGCCCTGAACTCATAAGTCCGGGGATATTCCACGTCCTCCACCTCAAAGGAAACTTCAAGGGAGGAGAGTCCCCACGCCTGGGCCCCTGCGTCCGTGAACTCGGCCGGATACTTGCATAAACCGCATACCAACTCCGACTCACTGAAGTCACACCTCTCGCACTTTTCAGTAGCCATGATGTTCCTTTCCTGGCTGAAAGCAAAAGCCCCACCGTCCGCGCGCGGCAGGGCATCAATGATGAAGCGGAGAGTCGGCTTACATATTCCACTGGCCGCCGACAGTTTCAATCTCCCTGTCGCACTCAGCCGCCCGCTTTACTTCCGCCATAGACACGTCCACCCGGAAGGTGTGACCAATCCTTCCCTCCACGGCAACATACTCGTCGAGCAGGGCAGGATTGTATCTTGCGGCCAGTACCAGCGCGGGTTTCGGAGCATAGATGCAGAAGACACACGAGAGGCGCGGCATCCCAATGTCATACGCCTCGTGATAGCGCACGCCGCTCTCCCTGATGTCCTTCCAGACCATCTGCTCCGTCCACCCATGAATAGGAAGCCAGTCCCACACGGTCCGGCTCTGCGTGCTGAAATATCCGTTGCGACTGAAAGCCGACTTCTTTCGGCGCGCGGGTGACTCCCCCGCCCTGAGTCCCATGCAGTTCAGGACCCTGAATGTGTCGCCATCCCTGCGCTCTCTGTCGAGTGCGGTGATGATCTTGGCGATTTGCCCGCGCTTGTGGTCGGACGTGCAGTAGCGCGTTCCAGGCCCAGGAAACATCCCACGCCGCTCGATATGAGTCAGCAGGTCGCCCTGCGGTCGCTTCTTCGTCCTGAACTCGACGCCGTAGGCTTCCGCCTGCTCCTTTGCCAGCGCCTTCGTCCCCGGCCACTCCACGCGCCCTAGGTCCGCGTGCGCCACGACTATCCTGTGCCGGGGCACATTCTCTGCGTCAGCGGCCAACACTACCTGCCGCAGCGTCGTCTGACTATCCTTCCCGCCGCTGGAGTTGACAAGTATCACGTCCCACTCCGCAAGCGACAGCCTCTTCTCCTCAAAGCCCTCTCCTGATAGCGTTAATTGTCGTTCTTGCATGTTGCCCTCACTCCATTTGAAGGGTCATCTGTGTCTCACTCTCGCCGGCCTGTCGCAGGCGGTAAGGCAGAATAGAGTCGGCAAACCCGTATCCCAACAAGGCCCCCGACAGCAGTCGCTCGCGGAAGCAGAAGCTGCACATCGGCCCATCTAATCTCCGGGCCCAGCTCTTGTCCTCGTCCGTCTCGATTCTCGTCGCCGAGTCCTCGCCGCATATCATGCAGGCGACTCCGCCACTCCCCTTGCTCTGTTTGATGAACGTCTCCAGCGTGACCCCGAAGGGGACACCCTCGTAGCCCGATCCCCGGCGCTCGCAAGGCAGGTTTCGCGGCATGTATATCCTCTTCCCCTCCAGTTCCGTTCCAGCGAGCGGAGACTGGAATACGTTCACGGGCTCGGGTCCGTCTCTGAACGCAAGCCTGTACAAGCCGCGCCCACTCATCTGCACATGCCTTTCATCGACGTTCGAGCACTCCGAATCGTGCGGCTTCCTTTTTCGATTCACGCAGGCTGATCCGTGCAGCCATTCATAGCCCCACGCGCCGTCGCTGCCCACCATCACCTCGTGTGGCACCCGCTGTTTCAGTGCGATCAGTGCCGCCTCCACAACGGGAGAGTAGTTCCTACGGTATGTCTTGCAGAAGTTCAGAAACGCATCGTAGGGAGCCTCCCTTCCGACCTGTCGCCAGATCATCAGCGGTTCTCCCGATTCATCGGCCATTCCGTTGAGGCAAATCAGTTCGCTATCCAACACCGGGTCGCTAGGCAGCCCTCTTGCGTCCCCCGTGATTCCTATCCCACTGCGAACGGCAACATCAATGATTGCCCTGACATCGCAGCTGATGTCCTCAAACTCTTCGTGTGTCAGGTCTCTGTTTATCTGAAAGCTGTGGGTGTATCCCATCGCAACCTCCTTTATCCAAGCAAAAGCCCCCACCGGTCAGCCGGCAGGGGCTTCGACTCTAGGCGTAAGCTACGCCCTGATTAGTTCTCGATTCGGTCGCTGAGCGCCAATCTTTCTATTATGTTGGACGCTTTACAAACAATACTCGCAATGATCTTCGGTCTCGCCCTGCTTATGCTGATGGTATGGATCGGTTTCAAGAATATATTGAGGGGTATAGCGGCAGGACTGCTTACGTGGTTCATAGTATGGCTTGCCTTTTATTGGTTTTCGCCTACTGTATGCTCGGAAAACGATGAGTTTTGCTACGGGTATATTCCAGCAATTGCAGGTGTTATAGTAGGTATAGCAGGTACGATTGCTTTGAAGATGAAACTGCATGAGAAGATGGACGAATGGGACGAAAAGATGGACGAAGCAGAACGGAGGCGCAATGAAAAAGAACAACAAGAAACAGGTTAAAGATAAGACAATATAAGAGGTATGGGGAAAGCCTTTATCAACTACGCCCGAACAATTGGCGGGGTTGATAATGCGGACGCCGCCTGATAGGAAGTCTTAAATGCGAGACATACAAAGGTCTATGGCATTAGATTTTATTGACCGATTGGACAGGGTAGTTACGTCAAAAGTGGCTAGTCAGGAAGGGGCGGCATTTAACTGGTATGTCCCACATTCAGAGAAGATAATGGGTAGCGTTAGGTACAACCTTTTCGGCGGAAATGCCTATCATTATGCTATCTACACCAATACCCATGACTTTGATAATTCCTCTGGCTTGTTCGCAAATGACCATCAAAGCCAATCGGCGCAAGGTTGGGTGGCTTTTGTGAATCCTGACAATGAACGGGAAATGAGAATTGTCTTGCGGGTAATGCGCGGGATAATTGATAGGAGCTAGATTTGAACATCCGAGAACAGGCTGACTGGTACGGAAGCGCATTCATGGATGCGTATTATGCGGCTAGAAAGACTATATCCGATGAAGTAGAGGCAAGTCCAGAACCAGCAGGATTTACTGACAGGACTTGGCAATTTAGACAAGCCGAAATTGCGGCGCATTTCATAGCACAAAGAGAACTGAATTCAATAGTTGAATCACGTGCGGAAAGTGAAATTACCTTTTGAGTAGGATAAAAAGTGAGCCGCCCATTAAATGCACGAAGGCTAACGGACGGCTCCAAGTTTGGAGGTTTAGGAGGACTTAGCGGGATTTGAACCCGCATTTGCCAGATTAGGAGTCTGTTAGTTTCCCGATTAACTTATAAGCCCGCTGAATCTCCAATCACAAGTATAGCAGAGGGCGGGATTATAAACAGGTTTTTCGGGCGGCTAAAAACGGGTTTCCCCGCGCCACTTATGTATATAATTCCCAAATATAAAGCCCCCGACTGCGATATGCCGCGGGGGGCTGCTAGATCGATTGCCACTGAGTTTATGACCTGTCAGTCTCCAATATAATATGCACTTCTGCCAGGTTGTTCACTAGGTCAGGCTGAGCCTCGTTGACCTGTTGCTGCGCGATGCTATATCCATACACCACCGGAATCGCTTCGGTGCCGTATAGGCGCTGCAAAATAGATGCCGACTCACGGGCGCGATTAACATCAAGAGTCCCTATGCCGCTAGAGGCTTCGACGGCGATATGCACGAGTTCACCGCCGGGTATCCTTGTGCCAGTCATAATCATATCGGTATCCAAGAGCCTGCCTGCTTCGCTATCCGTTATCACTCCATTGTCTATTGCGGTGTCAGTCAAATTCTCGAAAATTTCCGCCCTTCCTGTCGCTTGGGCGCCGACCCGCGCTGTCCAGAGCGCTCGCGCCTTCTGGAGTCCAAGCGCCCTGCCAATCCGCTGCCGCAGCCTGGAGTGCATCTTTCGCTCAAGATTGTAGCCTTGCAGCGTGCCCACGTCGTCCTTCACTGTATCCATGTCTTCCTTCAGAGTGCCCACATCCTCCTTCAGGGTGCCCACGTCTTCCTTCAGGATGCTCACGTCTTCCTTCAGCGTGCTCACATCTTCCTTCAGCGTGCTCACGTCACTTTCGATAGATTGGAGACGACCATCGGTCTTCAAAGTGTACTCAGTAAATCGTGCAGGAAGTTCCACCAAGTCCTGTGTGTAAATCACACGTCTGGCGGCAGCCAGGAACTCTTCGTTTTCCTGCAACAGCCGGATGAAGTCATCCGTAGTATTGATCATCGTCATTATCTCTCTCCTTCTCTGATTATAACTCGTTTCAGCTAATAGAAAAGGGCGATGAGCCGAAACTCACCACCCTCTTTATGTCTGAATTTCTGCTGCTGGCGTTTCTGTGCAGAATTTGTTAATTCTTATGCTTTGCACGAATAGTCGCGGTCGTCATATAAACCGCCGCCATCGCCATAAAAAGTCTGCGCTGTGCCGAGCACTCCAGCTCCGCCTAATCATACATCGTTGAGAGCAGATTCGGCACGTACATAAAGCCGCAGGCGCACAGAATGTCGCGTCGGGATGGAAGCGACAGAACGCTCACTCCTGCCTTCACATAAAGTCGCCGGCGCACAAATAGGAGCGCGGAGTGATAAGACCTGAGAGTGGCAAGCCCAGACGCAGATAGGAAGGCAGCCCGGGCGGACGGCGCCTCTATGAGCATCCACCTCGCCTCAGCTACGTCCGCCATCTTCTGACCAGCAGCGTCCTCATCGAATACCCGTCAATCTGGTGCCGTCACAGTTTTTAAGTGTAAGTAGAATACGAAGCTAGGGCGACGAGAAAGAACACGGCATTGTTGTCCCATTCCTCGTCAGCGTGTTTGACGCAGTGTCCTCACTCATCAGAGGGCCAAACAGGAAGGCCTCCAACAACACCAATGCGGTATTCGTACTCAGTGTCGCCGGCGAAGCTCTCACTACCGGGTATATCAGCCAGGCGAACTAACAATTCAGCAATCACCAAGACATTGAAACTGGCTTCACGTGGGAGTGGTGCATTCGGACCGCCCGCTCTATTAAGAAATTCTTTCCGAATCCGTGCCTCAGAATCCACGAATTCCTTCAAATTACACAGTGCTTCAGTTAAAGGCTCATAAGCGCCAATGACTGGATCAGCACGTCGCAAAACTTCGTCGCACTCCGAAGCAACGCGCTGAAAATCCTTGAAAACCCTGTAGAGTGAGCCATAAGAGTCAATGCCACCTGAGTATTCATCAATTATTCGAGTCCGATTTAGCACAATTCGATTCGCCTCGCCGAAAATACAGCGGCACTCGACCTCATCGGCAACGGGCGGCTCGATGTCGGCTTCGGGCGCGGCGCGTCTCGTAGCGATTTCACGCCATACGGCGTCGATCTCAGCGACACGCAGGCGAGCTTCCATGAATCCGTCAACATGATTCGCGGCATGTGGACGATGCCGGAATATACTCACAGAGGGCAGTTCTATGATGTGCATTCGGTGAACCCAGTGCCGCCGCCGGTGCAACGGCCGCATCCGCCAATCTACATCGAGGCCACACGCACGCCCGCAACGCTGGAGTTCGCCGTGAACAACGGCTTCCCCAGGATGATAGGATTGACCGTGGACAACGAACCCGCGCTGGAACTTCGCCACCACTACGAGGCGATGTCCGCCCAAGCGGGGTACAACATCACGACAGCGGACATCCCGTTCTCTCGATACTGTTGCCTTGCGGAGAGCGAAGAGCGGGCGCGCGAGGAGGCGTAGCCGTCGCTGAACTTGGTCATCGACCTGCTATAATGGCGTGGCACGCTCAACGGCGCAAGCGAAGCGAGCGGCAGAATCGAAGAGTGGCGCAGAACACGCGGCACACCGTCGCTCACATTCGACCATGTGGCGGAGCGTCACTCTATCATAGGCACGCCGGAGCAGTGCGTCGCCAAAATAAAGGCGTTGCAGGCGCGCGGCGTCGAATACTTCGGCTGCAACTTCGCCTTCGGCGGCATGCCCCGCGACAAGGTGCATGCGGCGATGCGCCTGTTCGCGGATGAGGTGATGGGGGAGTTCACAGAATAGTGGTGAGAAAGCGGTCTATTTGTCCCACAAGTGACTCTCTCTTCTAATTCTGATGACCGAATTATAGGAGAACAATAATGCTGAGAAAAATGCGAGGCTTCTTTCATCTTTGGTGGTACGCGATCATAATTGCAATTGGAATAGCATCGTTCGTGACTTCATTGCAGAGTCAGCCATCAGATATCTACCCGTCCGGAGGGGCAGGTATCTACGCCGCGATAATCGCAATGTGTGTCGCCGCGACTGCTTTGACCGAATCTGTTGTAAAGCCTAAATAACCACAATTTGTCAAGGTTGGGATGGGGATTGGCGTCTGCGCTAGTGCATATCTTTGGGTTTCAGCAGAATTGAAAGTCCATCCTCTTTCTCCCGAATTGGGGTGGAGTTGGGCTATGCTGCTCACAGTGACGAGCTTCGTTGCTGTGCTTGTCCCTGTGTTTGCCCTTGTCCTAGGATTTTTAGGACGTGACGACGACTCTGACACAGACGGTAAAGATTCTGTAGATAACATCGAAGAGCCATAACATAGGAGTGAAACTGCTCTCACGAATTCAGTGAGAGCAGTTTTCTATTCCGTTTGAGTCACTCCTGCATACGCGCTTCTATATCTTCAAGATATGGAGATATATTCGCCAGAGAATGGCCCAACTCTATGGCTTTGTTGAAATCAGAGGTTGCACTCTGATAGTTGCCTGTTTCATAGTACACGACTCCTCTGTTCTCGACTAGCGCCCGAAATAGGCGAGTAACGCCTCCTTCCTCGGCGGGTCCGTGTCGTCGTTGCAGAAAGACGTCTCGATGCAGCTCGGGCATCCGTCATCACACGAGCAGGACTCCACCATAGCCACCATTCGGTCGATGAAGACGTCGGGCTGACTTCCAACCATATCCACCAGTCCGACGCCCCCGATCTCCTCCTCAAAGATGAACACCGCGCCGATGCCTAGCTGCGGATGTTCCGCCATCGCAACGGCGCCCAGGTCACGCCTGTCGCACATCGTGAGCATGGCGAGTGCGCCCGTACCGACATGCGCTATGGAATGAAGCGCCGACAGGTCGTCCGGGAACCTCGTGTCAGGCTGGCGGGCACAGAACCACGCCGCCATCGTCTCGTACTCCAGCGCCGGCATATCCACCATGACGAGCTCGCCCTGGTCGTCAGTGGCGTAAAGGTCGCGCTCGCGGTAGCCAAGCACCCTCGACGTCACCCGCACCTTGCCCGTCCACAGCGTTCCCGCAGACGCCCGCACCATCGTAGGCTCCCCGATTATGTCCACGGCTGTCATGATTTCCGCCTGCGTGTATATCCGCTGGTTGAGGTACCTCAGCGTCGCCTCGCGGGCCTGTTCGCTGAAACTGACGACTCTGTAAGTCTCGCCCTTGTGAGCATAGACCGCGCCCGGATAGAGTTCCCTAAGCGCGTACAGCCTCGTCGTCTCTTCCATCGGGCGACCCGTCGCGCCGTTGATCAGTGCGTACCGCTCGTCGTCCGATGACCTTATGTTCACGCCGAAACTCGGATTCTCTATGCCCTCCGCCAGTCGCCTTGAGCCGTCAGGCTGGACGACCAGTTTCTTCTCGTTCACCAGGTCCTGTGCCGCAAACCTGAACGCCCGCTCTCCGAATATGTCGAAGTCCTGCCGTGTCAGCGGCATCTCCCACGCGGCGCACTCGAGATGAGCGCCGAGTATGTGCCGGTTCTCCATGTTCACCTGAGCCGCCTCATGAGCCGCGCCGAAGAACGCCTCCGGAAAGCGGGAATAGAATGAGTCCACGGGGTTGTCCCTCAATAGCAGCATCGAGACGCTCAGTCTCCCATCCCTGCCGCATCGACCTGCCTGCTGCCAACTCGACGCAATCGTGCCCGGAAAGCCAGCGATCACAGCCGCCGACACCGAGCCTATATCAACGCCAAGCTCAAGCGCGTTCGTGCTCGCCATGGCAAGCAGTTCTCCCGACCGCAGCTCTCGCTCGACGGTCCTGCGGTGCTCAGCCGAATATCCCGCCCTGTACGGCTTTATCTTGTCCCGCAACTCCGGTCTCCTGTAACGGCCCGCCCTGCGTCCGTCCAGGTAGTCCTGCGTGTACTGCACGATGCGCTCCGCGCCGGCGCGGTTCTGCGCGAAGGTGAGTGTCCTCACCCCACGGCGCATGAGGGTCGCCGTAGCCAGTGCAGCCTGCATATTGATACCCTTGCTGCCTTTGACCTGCTCCGCGGTCGCCGAGTCGAGCAGCACAAAGGCTCGCTCTCCCGAAGGCGACCCGTCCGAGTCAACGACCTGGCAGGGTGTTCCTATGAGCCGCTCCGCATGCTCGCCCGGGTTGGCGATAGTCGCGGAGCATAGGATGAACTGCGGGTTTGCCCCAAGTTGTCGCAGAATCCGCCGGAGCCGTCGCATTATCATCGCGACGTGCGTCCCGAACACTCCTCGGTAGTAGTGGGCTTCGTCGATGACGACATATTGCAGGTTTCTTAGGAACTTGCCCCAAGCCCTGTGCTGCGGCAGCGTGGAAACCTGCAGCATATCCACGTTAGTGATGACTATCCTGCTGTTCGCCCGGATGCGCCCTCTTTCAGACCTCGGCGTGTCACCGTCGTAGGTGCTACACTCGATGTCGATACCCCCGCCGGACATCATCTCTTCCAATCCGGCGAGCTGGTCATGCCCCAACGCCTTTGTCGGGAACAGGTACAGGGCACGCGCCTGATTGTCCCTCAGCAGCCTGTCCAACACGGGGGCGTGAAAGCAGATACTCTTGCCGCTCGCGGTGCTTGTTGATATGACCACGTTCTTACCGGCCATCACGGCGTCTATCGCTTCCGCCTGATGAGTATATGTTCTCTGCGCCTTCTTCGCGGAGAGTGCGGCAACTACCTGCGGGTGCAACTCGCGCTTTGGCTGACGGTAACGCGCCTGCCGCGCCGGCAGCCATTCGATGTGCCCGGCCAGCGCGCCGCTTTCTATACCGTCCGCCATCTCCGCCAAGAAGCCGGAGACACTCGATTCATTCATTCTGACCTCTCGTTCTTTCAATTATAAAGCCCAGCCCCCGCGGAAACTCAATCCTGCGAGGGCATTTTGTCCTGCCGTCCGGTATTAGCCACGGCTCGCTGTCAAGCGCTTCAGGAGGAGGCGCGTTGCATTCGGTCATAGCGTCCTTCCTCCGCCTCCGCTGCGCGTCTGTTGATCCTGTCATGAAGTAAATGCCAGCCCCTGCGTCGCTTCGGCCTCATCTGCCGTCTCGTACTCCAAACGCGGCGCAGCGGCCTCTTGGTAACCTCGTTGCGCCACAGCATCCTGCGTTCCTTCTGCTGGCGCCTCTTGGCAACCGAATTTCGGCGTCTCCGTTTCTTCCTGAATGCGAACGCTGCGTACAATCGTTCATACTTCTGCGTCAGGCAGTTGGCATCATGCGCGCAGAACGGGAATGCCCTCTTGCAAAGATTGAGCGTCTTTCCAGCATTGTCAATGTCTCCCAACTGCAGGTAGCTCGATACCAGCTCCAGACCCAGCGCAACGTACTCTTCATATTCGCCGCGCTCTTGAAGGTCCTGCATGAGAACAAGACCCAGCCGGCCGCGTTCACCTTCCAGTTCTCTCGCCAATCCGCTGTCGCCACCATCGATGCCGACCGTCTTGGCGGCTTCTCTCAGAAGTTCCCGAACTCTCTTCAATATGCCTTCGTCGTATGCATCTTTCATCACGCTTGTCTCCGGTCCTTCATTACTGAATGCCGTGGCGGCCGCATCACCGCCATAGCCCTGCTCGCACCCTCTCCAGTGATGTACGCCCCCTTCACTTAGATCGTCCTCGTCCATCTTACGAACCATCCCTCTTCCTCTCCGCTTATCACCAGGAGTCGATAGTAGAGTCCCATGAAGAGCTGCACGTCCATAATCAGATTATCCTGCCGTCCGGCTGCGATCCGTGCGGCGTTGTCGTCGGCCGTCTTCTCAATGTCCCTGCGATCCATCCGGAACGACACCGAGAACTTCACGTAATCCTCATCGCTGCGCTCCTCGAGGTCCGCGATTTTGGCGTGAACCGCGCTTGGCGTCATGGGCACACCGTAGGAGAAACCGCCCTCCGGCGCAGTCCAGACCGCCGTGCAGGTCATACAGCGCCAGATACCGTCGAATCTGCCGCGCAGCTCGCAGTTTCGCGAGCAGTCAAGACCCGAGGCTCGGTAGTCCCACACCGCCTGACAAAACTCGCCCGCCCCTTCAGGCGTGGGGTTGGCAGCAGTTTACGGATAAGCAGTCTATAGATAACAAGAGTTGTTGCTTGTATCAGGCACAGCAGCAACGATTCTGGTTTGGTACAATAGTTTCATGACAGGCAGAGACAACCGTACCTTCACCTACCAGACCCGCATCAGCGGCAACGAAGACGCCTTGCTGGCTTACGCTCGGCTGTACGGAACTCTCCAGCGCCGCCTGTTCGCGGATGTGTCCGCCGGGAAGCCTGCCACGTCTCTGAAGTCAGACTACATCCGCCGGCACAGCGTACCCGCGAGGATGTTCAACTCCCTGAGAATCACCCTTGAGGGCAGGATGTCGTCTGCAAGGGAGTCCCAGAAGCTCCATCGCAGCACGCTTGAGGGACTCATAGCCAAGGCGGAAAAGCAACTCACGACTCTCAGCCGGAAAGGGAACTCACACAAGGTTCATCAGAA
This sequence comes from Dehalococcoidia bacterium, assembly GCA_965203955.1. Taxonomy (GTDB): domain Bacteria; phylum Chloroflexota; class Dehalococcoidia; order Lucifugimonadales; family JADFKI01; genus Bin90. The sequence goes on from OZ241923.1 coordinate 3,366,901, forward strand.
GCGCAGACGTCTTCAGAATCTGAAGCACCGCATGCGGAGAGTGGATGAGGACATCGATGCCGGAAGACTGCGGCTGTGCTTCGGCTCTAAGAGGCTCTGGAGCGCTCAGCACAACCTTGAAGCCAACGGTTATGTGGACCATGCCGAGTGGCTTGCCGACTGGCAGGACTCACGCAGCGACGAGTCCTTCGTGCTGGGCAGCCGTGACGAGACCGCGGGCTGCCAGCTCTGCGTGGCGACAGTGGCCGATGACGGTTCGCTCACCTTGCGTGTCAGGATGCCGGACTGCCTCGCAGATGAGCACGACAAGTACATCACGATCGATAACGTGCGCTTCGCCTATGGCCACGAGCAGGTGCTTGCGGCTCTACAGTCGAATATGGATTACAGGAACTATCGCATACAGCACGGAGAGAAGGCGGCACGAGCAACGGACTTGGGACAGGCGATAAGCTACCGTTTCAAGCGTGACGCTCGTGGCTGGCGCGTGTTCGTAACGACCAATGTGGAGAAGCCTACCGTGGTGACCGACCGCAGGCTCGGAGCCATCGGTGTGGACCTTAATGCAGACCATCTTGCGGTCACGGAGACCGACCGCTCGGGCAACTTCGTCAATGCCTTCTCCGTGCCGCTCGTAACCTACGGCAAGAGTGCCCACCAGGCAAAAGCCCTCATAGGTGATGCCGTCGCCAGTGTGGTGGGCTACGCTCGTGAGAGGAGAAAGCCCCTCGTGATCGAGAGGCTGGACTTCCAGCGCAAGAGAGCGGCGCTTGAAGGAGAGTCACCCGGACACAGCAGGATGCTGTCGTCGTTCTGCTATGGCAAGGTGAAGGCGTACCTGCTCTCCCGCGGATACCGAGAGGGAGTGGAAGTCTGTCAAGTCAACCCGGCGTACAGTTCTGTAATAGGTCGGGTGAAGTATATGGAACGCTACGGGCTGAGCGCACACCAGGCAGCCGCTCTGGTGCTCGCCCGTCGTTTACTCAGTTGTCGTGAGGGCGTCCCGCATCGGCGGACTGCTCCGCTGGACACAGGCGGCCACGTCGCCTTCCGCGTACCCGTGAGGAAGCGCGTGAAGCACGTGTGGTCGTACTGGGCCGCCGTATCGCGACAACTGGGACCGGCGCTTGCAGCGCAGCATCGGCTGGTGAGAGCCAATCCTGTTCGGGCTCCGGCCTGAGTGGGACCAGCCTCGATGCTCATAGCCGGGTGCGAGTCCCGGGCGGGAGCCGCCACTGCTGTTGGGGCGGCGTCATCGCAAGATGATTAAGATGAGGTTGGTTACTGCTGTCAACCTTTTTTACAACGGTTTCTGAAGGTCTCGCCGTCGTCGGATACCACCCACGTGTACTGGAGCGCGACATCGCTCGCGTCGCCGAGAAGCGGCACCACCATGCCCACGCGCTCTTGCACGAACTCATCAAGGTTCGTGAAGACCTGCTCGCTGCCGTAATTCCGATAAGATAGATTGTCCACTTGCGTTCCTTTCCTGAAATGCGAAGAGGCGGCAAGCCGAAGCCGCCGCCTCTTTTGGTTCTGTCCGGGCGTTGCGCCTCCCGTGACGAATGTCTCTTTGTTTGCTTCGCATCGGTGCTGCTACTCGCGCATGATCCTCTAAGTCACAACGCCCGCGCCGCCAGGCGCACGATGAAGTCGGACTGCCTATTGCACTCCGGCGTATTGGAGAACATCCATCTATGCGACCGCTTTCGCCATTTCTTCGCTCTCCGCCTGATGCTCTGATCCGAGCACGGCCTTGACCAGCGCGGCGGCCAGGTGTACGGGTACGGCATTGCCTATCTGCTTGGTAACTTGGCTGACGTTTCCGACGAACTCATACTGCTGCTCCTCGTCGCTGAAACCCATTGCGCGAGCGAGTTCCGGGTTCTGAAGCATGCGGTAGCGGATGTCAAGGACGTGCAAGCGCCCGTTTATGAGTACGAGTCTGCGCGGGTCCACATCGCCGGTCTCGGCTGCTGTGACCTCAGATGCCGTGGGGGTGAGTAGGTTGCCCGCGCCACGACTGGTGACGGCGGGTGTTGGGCTATCTATGTCGTGGACGCGGGGCGCCTGTTTCTCACCTTCCCCGAAGTTGGGAATGATACAAGCACCGGACTGCGTATTCGTGATGCCGGCGGAGTTGTCTCCAGTATCAGATTCATCCGGTGTCATTACCGGAACGGCCGTTGGCTGCGCCAGCGCGTGTCTGGCTTTGGTAGTCGCCGTGGATAGCGGCTCGGTAACTGGCCGCGCTCCACCTTTGCCATAATACTCGACGATCATTGGTCGAACCATAGAGATGGCGCCTGCCGCTGCAATCGTCGGTATCGGCTCCGATGTTGACCTGGGAGTAGAGCCGCTTTGCTGCCCGAGCACGAACGGCTGCGCCGAGGGCTGTACAATGTAGCACCCACCGCCGCCGCCAGTCGTAATCGTCGGGATCGGATAGTCCAGCGCCCTTGGCACATTGTTGTTCCGATTAGCGCCGACGAGAGGCTCCGCGAGAGGCTGCACCATGTAGGCACCGCCCGCACCCCAGGTCGTGACGGTCGGAACAGGCTCATCCATGGCGCGCGGAGCCGTATTCTGCCGGTTGGAGCCATGGAACCCCAAGGTATCACCGGTGCTGACCGGCTCTTTACTGATTGCCTCCACACTCTCGTCATCGAGGTCTAGCAGTCGGATATAGTGTGGAGCCAAAGGTCCGCTGAAGCGGTGCAGGCCGCGCGCTATTCGCCGCCTCGTATTTACACTCAGCGGTCGCTTTTGGTACTTCGGGTCATCCAGCAGGCTGCGACCGAGATTGGACCAGTCGATGATCTCCCGCGCACCTCTCCACCGGGGCAATTCGCCCAACAGGTTGTTCCCGCCTGTCTTGGAATGAGATGGTTGCGGCCACTGGTTTGGCTTATCATCCTTGCGGGCCTGGAGGAAGAACCTGACGCGCGAAGTCGCATCGCCGTAGTCCGCGGCATTGAGGACGCGCCACTCCACCGTGTAGCCCAGGTCCCACATCGAGCGCACCCAGGACTGAAAGTACAGCCCTTTCCGACTTTTGTCCGGTCGCCCATCGATCACAGGCCCCCAACCCACGAATTCAGGTACGTTCTCCACTAGCAAGCATCTCACGTCGAGGGAAGTTAGCCAGCGATGGATAATCCATGGACTCATGCGGCCCTGTTCCTTCACCGGCTTACCCCCGCGAGCGCGGCTGAAGAACCTGCATTCGGGGCTTGCCATCAGGAGGTCAAGCCAACCCTCAGGCACGAGTGTCTCAGGATCGGCGCCGTCCAAATCTTGGACGAAATGTCGCGCCTGCGGATGATTCTTTGAATGGGTTTTAACCGCCGTCGCCCAGTGGTTGACTGCCACCAGCTCTATCTCGCCTCCCAACTCCGTTATTGCCTGGGTTGCGCCGGTGGAAGTGCCGCCCGCACCACAGAATAAGTCAGCTACTAAGAACTTAGGCGGTGGCTTGCCGTGGGCACGTTTTGGGCGTCGGCGCAGTTTGACGCCCTTCTCGCTCCGTCTCGGACGCGTTTTCGTTGTCATAAGTCTCTCCTACTACCCTTTAGATAAACTAAACCCGAACTGCGCGAGCGGTTCGGGTCTGTTGGTGATTACAGGTGCTCTTAAAATGCAAGAGGCGGAAGCCGTAGCCTCCGCCTCTGTCGTTATCTCGCAGTTATCCTTTGCGCCCGAAGCACTCTATTTGACCAACTCCGTCGCGACGTGATGAGCCACATGTCTTGCCATCTGGATGTCCTTGAACTTGCCGACAAGCAGTGGTTCGTTCTCGATTCCCGGGGTGAAGATCATTAGTGTGGCTGCCAGCAGTTGCCTGCCGTCGTCTCGCGAGATGATTCTGTACGTCAGGCCATCTTCGCTACGCTCCAGCGTTTCAGAGGAACTCACACCACCAGCTAGCTCTCCTGCCACGTACTCATCGTCAGCTCCCAGCGTACCGCCATTCACGTAGTCCTGCATCGCGCTGGCAATGCTTACTGCTTGATCTCTTGTCTTCATTCTGAGCCGGCATTCCAGCTCCGCGAATCCGCCAACTCCCACTGTCAGGTAGGCTTGATGTTCCAGTTCGTTGATGAGAAAGCGCCAGGGAAACTGGTGCGCCATAAACTGCGTCCTATCCAGCGTTGCCCCGTCCAGTTTCTTGAAGTCCAGCATTTTCCTTCCTTCCATTCTTTCCCAAAAGTAAGAGGCGGAAGCCGCAGCCACCGCCTCTGTCGCTTATTCTGCTGTCGGTCGCTCTACGGCAGGAGCTTCTCCAACCTCTACCTCGGAAGATCGAAGAATCTCTCCGCTATGACAGCCGCCGTCTCTGTCGTCTCCTTCGGAGTTGCGTGCCCCGAAAGGTTATGTTCTCCCACCTGTTCTAGCTCAGGCGGTTCATCGGATCAGAGTCATACATCGCGAGGCAATGTACCGCGTGCTTTGCCATCCTCAGGTCATCGAACCTGGCATCGACACAGCGGGTTCCCTTGTCGCTCTCAGAGTCGAATACGTGCAGCGACGCCACAAGGCGCCTTCCGTCTACCCGCGGCAACTCTACGATCTTGTAAAGCCTGCCATTCTCGGTGAGCGTGTGTCCCCTTACCAAGATTCCATGCAGCAAATGCCTAGCACCGTCACCCCTTCAAGAATATAGAAAGACCCCGCACTTTCATGGCGGGGTCTCCTGTTGTCTTTAAGAAAGACTCTTTTAGTCGGGCTTGTCAATGTCCTCGTGCTTCGACCAGAATACTCGAGTCTCCCGTTCACTGTCGTATGGCTCTGGCTTGTCTGAAAGGACTTCATCAATCCTGTTGTCCTTGAATATGCCTGCGACCGCGGCGTAAGTAGGTATTCCCAAGAACTTGGTTATGTACTCCGCGTTTCGGATTGCCCGTTCCGTGTCGCGCCCGTCAGCCGTATAGGAAATTTCCACAGCTATGAAGCGTCGTAGCGCATCATGGTCGTTGGTCTGAGCTTCTATAATGAGGTCGGCGTCCTTGAAGCTGTTCTCGTTGCCCTTGGAAATGCCATCCGTCAGTCCTGCGACTTTCCCCTCATTCCAGATGTTAATTTTATCCAGCGGTTCAAGAGTTCGGACGAAACTCATGCCCATTCTGTCTGCGATAATCGCAGCCTCAGGCACGACTTTGAGTGAGATGAAAATTCCTCTCATGTCGCCAATGTGTCCTGAGCTGACACCTGTCATTTCTGTCAGTCGTGTGATGTTTGCTTCCTGCCGGTCGATAGCCTTCGCGTTGGCGGCGACTAACTTCGCGGTCTCGGCGACGGTTGTTTCCAGTTGTCCGATAGCCTTAGCGTTCTCGGCGACGGTTGTTTCCAGTCGGTCGATAGCCTTAGCGTTGGCGCCGATTAGCTTTGCGTTCTCGGCAATGAGGGCAGGTGTACCACGCAGGTCTTCAGTGAGTAGGACACGTTGCAGTTCCCGTCTCCACTCAGGGCGGTCTTCTATTATTTTTACCAAGTCTTGTATGTCGTTTATGGTGGTCATCATCATCCTTTCCTGAATTATAGCCTATATTTGAACAAGGGTGTGAATGGGTTTCCCCGCGCTGACGCTGAGACGGCGCGGGGGTTTTGCCACCTATCCGTACTTCTGTACGGGACCCACGGTGACACCCATTTGATCATTGTCGAGACCATACGTCTCAACCTTGAGTTCGCGTGCCATGTGGGTTGAGGCGCTGGTGTTTAGTGCCAAGGCAATCATCAGGCGGCAGAGAGCTGAGTAGCGTCCCATATAGTGGTGTAAGAGTAGGTAGAGTGGAATAAGTAAAGCCACCGCGTCATCCTTAGAGAAAGCAAGAACTCGATGCAAGGAGGACGACGATGGCAAGAGACAGTATGGACATTCTGGAGTTGTTGCGCAAGAGAGGTCTGGACGGAGACGTGGACTTTCTGCGCGAGGCGTTGGGGGTTCTGGTCGAGGGGATAATGGACGCCGAGGTATCGGTGAAGACAGGCGCCGGCTATGGAGAGCGGAGTGCCGATCGGGTGACCCAGCGCAACGGATACCGCAGCAGGAGCTGGGATACGCGGGTGGGCACGATGGAACTGCGCATACCGAAGCTGAGGGACGGGAGTTACTTCCCAAGTCTGCTTGAGCCGCGGCGTCGGAGTGAGAAGGCGCTGTTGGCGGTGATACAGCAAGCATATGTAGAGGGCGTGTCCACCAGGAGAGTTGACGATCTCGTGAAGGCTCTGGGATGCGAGGGCATCTCCAAGAGCCAGGTGTCGCGCATCTGCCGCGGGCTGGACGAGGTAGTGGAGAAGTTCCTTAGCCGACCGCTGGACGGTGGGCCGTATGTGTACCTATGGCTGGACGCGCTGACACAGAAGGTGAGGGAAGGAGGCAGGATAGTCAACGTGAGCGTGGTGGTGGGTACGGCTGTGAACGCGGAGGGCAAGAGAGAGATCGTGGGTCTTGACGTGGGCACGAGCGAGGACGGTGCGTTCTGGTTGAGCTTCCTGCGCTCGTTGGTGGCACGGGGTCTGACCGGCGTGGAACTGGTCATCTCTGACGCTCACCAGGGGCTGAGAGATGCGGTAGCTACGGTGTTCGGCGGCGCGAGTTGGCAGCGATGTCGCACGCACTTTATGACCAACCTGATGACGCGGGTTCCGAAGAGAACGCAGCCCTGGGTTGCGACGATGGTGCGCAGCATCTACCAGCAGCCGTCGGCCGAGGAGGTTCACATCCAGCACGAGAAGGTAGTCGAGCAACTTGCAGAGCGATTCCCCGAGGCTGCCTCGATGCTGGATGAAGCCGGAGCGGACATACTTGCGTTCACGAACTTCCCGATGGAGCACTGGAAGAAGATCTGGTCGAACAATCCGCAGGAGCGGTTGAACAAAGAGATAAGGCGCAGGACCGATGTGGTGGGTATCTTCCCGAACCGGTCGGCGGCCATGCGGTTAGTTGGCGCGGTGCTCGCCGAGCAGAACGATGAGTGGATAGTCGGCAGACGATACCTGACGCCTGCTTCACCGGCTTACAGTGAAGCGCTCCCGGAGGTGCAACTCACACAGCCGACTGCGGCCTGATTAGAACAAAAGGATTGACGATCTCCCACACCACATGCGGGGACTTGACCGAGAGCTGCATCAGAATCAGCCTCGGCTGACCTGCCGAAGGAGGCTTCGGGCGGCGCCGAGCGATGCACCCAGGTGCAGACGTCGGTCATTTTGGGCATAGACTTTATGGCGATGTGCTTGGTTTAACCTCCTCATGCGCCGAGCATGTGTTTTCTGCCATAAGTAAAGCGAACTGGTATCACATCCCGTTGGACGCAACCGCTCTCTATTGGCACGGCGCTAGCCGGCGTCCGCCGCCACTTTTGTGATGCGATAGACCGCAATGCCCGCCTTGTCGCCAATGCTGACCATATTCACTGTGCCGGGTCCGCCCTCGAATGCAATCACGGCATCGGGGTTGTGCTCCAGCATCTCCCTGTCTCTGATCATGCCGGCCCTCCCGAGACTGGCAGCGCGCCTCTCTGGGGAAGTGACTCAGGGAATTTTCGGACCGGGACTTGATTTTCATCGCCAAGTATCCGCACCGAAATGTTCTCCCGATTCTGACACTTCAATTGCAGCGCGGTTCGCCTCACACCCAGCCTGTTCACGTCTTCGATGGCAGCTTCTGCGGACGCTCCTTGTATGATGAGCGCGGCAGTTCATAAGCAACGTACTCTCATCGGGCGATTGAAAGGACGCATTGATGAAATCCACCATAATCGAGGCAATAGCATTGCTCGTTCTTGCGGTGGCATGCACCACCGAGCTGTCCTTGGAAGAAATCGTCGAAACCACAAGCCCAAGCGTAGTACAAATTGACGCAGGTACTAGCAGTGGTTCCGGCTTTATCATCAGTGAGGACGGATTCGTCGTAACCAACGCTCATTTCGTAGGGTACGAGCGTAAGGTGGAGGTTTGGCTGTCAAACGGTCGCAATTATGATGCCGAGGTGATGGGATCAGACCTTGATACTGACCTTGCCGTGGTGAAAATAGATGGCGATGAACAATTTGATACCATACCACTTGGAAATCCAGAGGACACAAGTTTGGGCATTGAGGTCTTTGCGCTAGGGTTCCCACTGGCTAACATGGGCGATAACTTGACTGTCACGCGAGGGGTCCTTTCCTCTACCAGAACGCTTGATGGCATCGATTTTCTGCAAACTGATGCGGCGCTAAATCCAGGCAACAGTGGAGGTCCTCTTATCAACCATCGAGGCGAAGTGATTGGAGTCAACACCTTCAAGATGTCTGGATTTGACGTGGACAATATAGGCTTTGCCGTATCAATCGTCGAATTGGAGCACAGATTAGATGACATGAAAGAACGGCACGCCTTCACATTTATAAGTAGCGGCGAGAACTACTCCTGTGCGTTGAGAGATGATGGCAAGGCTGTTTGCTGGGGACGCAATGACTATGGTCAGGCAAAGCCACCTGAAAACGAGCGTTTCATGTCCATAAGCAGCGGTCCAGAACATGCCTGTGGCCTGAAGGATGACGGCAGTGCCGTTTGCTGGGGGAATAATGCAGAAGGTCAAGCAGCGCCGCCGGAAGACGAACGGCTCACTGCCATAAGCAGCGGCGATGCTCACACTTGCGGACTGCGCGCTGACGGTAGCCCCGTTTGTTGGGGAATAGATGATTCTGGGCAGTATGATTTTGGGCAGGCAATGCCGCCAGAAGATGAACGATTCACGACAGTTAGCAATGGATATTTTCACACTTGCGGACTGCGCGCTGACGGCAGCGCCATCTGTTGGGGGATAGATGATTCACCGTGGATAGAAGCTTCACGGTCCGTGCCGCCAGAAGACGAACGATTCACGGCAGTTAGCAGCGGCGATGCTCACACTTGCGGACTACGCGCTGACGGTAGCGCCATCTGCTGGGGGCAAACTTACTGGAATACGCCAGAAGATGAACGATTCACGGCAATTAGCAGCGGTCCGCAACATGCCTGCGGAATGAAGAATAACGGCATTGCCGTCTGCTGGGGATACAAATATCTGTCAAAAGATGGGTTTCCAGTCCCCTACATGAATACGACGCCCTTAGATGATCATTTCACAGCCATTAGCGGCGGCCGTTCTCATATTTGCGGACTGCGAGAAGATGGCGCTATCGTATGCTGGGGCGATAATGAGTATGGTCAGGCATCGCCGCCGCTGCGATGATGTTCGCACAGGGTAGGAACGACTTCGCACAAGAATTCCAGGAAACTCACCGATTTGTCCAGAATGCGCTGGCAAACTACTCTGATGTCTTCCTCTTCTGCCGCAAATTTCGCGCGAACTCGGGCGTAGTCGCCACCCTTGCGGTGACCGTCTATCTTGTTACGCAGATCATTAAGATTGCGTAGAAAGACTATGTGTGATGCCACTTCTATGCCACGAGATTCCAATGCTCTCTTAAGTAGTGTGATACTCTTTCCTGCCAAACACTCTCGTTCTTCCGCCGGGACCAGTTTCGCCAAGCCCCTTGAATTGAGAGACTCAATCAAAACTTTGTGTAGATTTCCGACAAAATCGTCGAGGGCTTTCTGCTCATCATAGGCAGGAACTCGAACGTCGGAAAGACGATACTCATCATCTTCATGCAATGGCCTCAGCAATTGCCAACCCAGATTGTCCATGCTCGACTGTATGAGCGTCAAGTAAACTTTCTGAAAAACATGCTCTGTTCGGCCGGGATCAGACCATTCTGCTAATATCTGAGTTTTGAATGCAGTCTCACTTAACCTTGCATCTGAGGCGATGTTGTGAGCGCGCCAATGCAATTGTTCTTCGTATGTTGGTAAGTCTGATAGATCCCCAAGCCAAACAATTACCTTATCATCGTCTCTATCATTATCTATGCGGAGATACCACAAGCCGCCACATTTTACGCCATGCCCATCAACGGAGTACTTGCTTGGCTGATCGATGTACTTATCAAGAACACTGCGATTGAAGACGACTGGAGTCAAATACGCCGCACTTCCATCACTCTTGTCGATACTATCTGGGTTGCAAGTGTGATTGATTTCTTTACCTTCATCATCAATTCCTACAATAAAGTCTGCATACTCCGGTTCCTCGGAGAACGCCATAGGAGGTTTTTGCGGAAATGGCGCAATTAGTCGAATACCGCGAAGAAAGCTAGAAGTTTTCCCAAACGAACCATCTCCCAGCAACCAGCGCCAGCGCAACATTTCCTTGCCGCCGTTTTGGACTTGTTCAGACATGCCAAGTTCTTCTAAACTATTATCCGACCCCTCAGTAAACTCAAACTGAAGGCAGAGGTACATTTCTTTATGAGCGAGAAACTCCCTGATCTCTTTCAGACGAATCTCCAACTTTTCAGCAGTCGCAGTCGCAACTTTCGTTTCATTTCCTGCTTCGTCTATCTTGAAGTAGCAGTCAGCAATCCTGTCATAATAGAGATTATGGAACAGTCGAAATTCTTCACTTATCTCACGATAATCAGGCTTTACTCCGTAAAATCTGCGAGGCAGTGTAAGTGGTTCTACACCACTATAGACGCTGTAAAAGCCCAACTCTCCGATTTGGCCGGGCCAAGAATGATCTGAAGAAAACGTTGAGAATAATTCCGCTTTCTTCCTCAAGGGGACTAAAGACGAATAGATAAGACCGCCACGAATTGAATGATACACCGGCAGCATATCTAACGGCTTAAAGTCTTGCTCGAAATACTGAAGCTTGCTTTCTTGGGAAAGTCGCTTCTTTTCCTGTGTCAAATTTGGCATGTCGCACTCTATGTTCATTTATAACTTCGTTTGCCAGAGTGTGCAAGACTTTCAGATATCCAATTGCACTAACTATGCCGCCGCTTTCTTTGACAGAGGTCACGTCAATGTGAGTGTAAACGTGATCAGGCGGCGACCTTCTCCGGTTCCGTTTCTATGACGATTCCATCCTTGTAGATGGCACCCTGGTGTACATCCTTCATCAGCTCCGGTGCTTTCAACCTGCGGAACACCAGCCTTCAAACACCGACTTCAGACGCTCAGACTCAACACGACTCCCGGCGTACGGGATGCTCCGAAGCATCAGCTTGGCCTGAGCCTGCTGGTGCTTCGGCAACCGATCGAGCACGTTTATGACCTTGGGGTTCCAACACCTCTGCTCCTTGGCTTCCGGATACACCGTTGGCAAGCGCTCCCCAGATGCCCAGGTGTCCGTCGCCAACCACCAGCTTCGGACAGTTCATCCCACGGTCTCTCAGGTCACTGGGCACATCAGACCAGCTCTCGGTCGACTCCCTGTAGCCCGGCACGACACTCAGCACGGTCTTGCTTCCGTCGCTCAGCGCACCTATCACAACCATCACCGTAGCCTCCTCCCTCTCAAGTCCCGCTGCTCAGCGTCAGCTTCCTGGGTCTTGCGTATCCGTTTCGGTAACCCGAGTCGCTGTCCTCCTCCGAACGCCACGCCGACTTCACCCTGCTGAAAAACCCGGTTACCTCCTCTTCGAGTGCCTCCCGGATCAGCTTCTCCATACTCCCTCTCAGCCAGTCCTTCAGTTCGGCCCATTCGGGGCTTGACTTTACTATGCTTTCAGTGGTTCCATTATTCATGGACGGTGTACTTCCTCTCTTGGGACCTCAAGCCCGTTTTGTTCAGAAGAAGGTTACACCGTTCAACGCCATTTCAAGGTCATTCGCTGAATGGCGAAAGCGACAGTCACTCCCTCGATAAATCGTGGAGTCTCAATAATAGGAGTGAGGCGCGATGAGCCTCAATAAGGGCTGGTCATGGGTTTGGGCAGAAACCCTAATTTTGTCTACCCCTGAAATGCTCCTGCTGTCTCGATCTGCTAGCGGTCACATCCCGTTGGACGCAACCGCTATCTTTCTATTCGGATGGCATCTTACTGACGTCCGCCGCCACTTTTGTGAAGCGATAGACCGCAATGCCCGCCCTGTCGGCAATGTTGACCATATCCGCTGTGCCGCGTCCGCCCTCGAATGCAATGACGGCATCGGGGTTGTGCTCCAGCATCTCCCTGTTTCTGATTATGCCGGCCCTTCTGGGATATTCGTCCCAGTTCGCGGGGCAGCTCACGGTCTCAACTCCAAGTTCCCGCGCCGCTCGCGCCGCCAGCCTGTCCGCACCCCGCGCAGCGCCCTGCACAACGACACTCAGATTGAGTGACTGAAGCACCGCTCGCAGCAATTGGTAGTCCGCAAACTCACGCCCGCCGCATACGATTACCTTCAATGGCCGGGTGGTCGCCGGAGGCGCGTCCACACCGTCAGTGAAGAACGTCGTGCGTCCATCAGCCTCGATTCGTACCGACAGGTCACGAATCATCTGAAGCCTGCCGTGCGAACTCAAGCGCGATTATCGCGCCCACGTCGGAGCAAGCGTTGCCCCAGCCGTAGCCATGCGTCATGTCGCCCATCGACGCCGCATGCCCCAGCTCGTGAATCACGAGTCCGAGCTGCTCGCGGTCCCGAGTAGTGAAGAACTCGTCAGCAAGTCGCGCCAGGTTGAAGCGCATCGTCGGACGGGCGGAATTGCGCGTGCAGTCCGCCAGCGAGAATGAGCGCGCATTGCGAATGAACTGCACGTTGACGGTTACGCCGATGTAGCGCCCCAGCTCCATCACCCAATCCCTGAACGCCAGTTTGTCAGGGTCGTCCGATACGTCCACCATCCGGAAGTATGGATTCTCAGCACCGCCCAAGCTGCTGCCGAAACGGGCGCTGGCTGACTCCAGACCCCCAAGTTCCTGAAGGTTCGTCCGCTCTTCGGCGCTCATCGTGCGTGGGTGGACGATGTGGTATCCCTCGTCTATCGCCTCCAGGTTGGCGTTGCGATTGGAGGACCACATCACGGCCTTTTCGCCAAGTCTGTTCTTGACTGTTGCGCGCGCCGCGTCCTCGCTGATCCGGCTGTCCTCCACGGCAGTACGCACCCAAGTCTCGCTGAACTCGTCGCGCTCCATGTCGGTGTGCATCGCGTTAAGCACTTCTGCGTATATGTCCTGCAGGTATGACTCGCTCACGGTGTCACGATTGGGATTCTGCGGTATCTTCTGCATCACATCCACGTCGAAGCGCGAGTCTATGGGCTGAACGGGCATGCCCTGGTCGAATATCCAGCCCTTTCCATCGGGTGAAGCCGGACGGGAGATATGCATGCTCGTCTTGCGCCTGGTACGGCGCATAGCCTCTCCTGGGTTTTCCTGCAAGACCGTCTCAAGGGTGGCCTCGTGAATCCTCAGCGGCTCGGGGTGAATGACCTCCCTGCCGTTGATGAGGAACTGGCAGTGCCGCGGCGGTCGAACGAGCCTGAGCTTCTGTCGCATCCTGTCCGTGTCAATGGAGTCCCAGTCCATGATCAACACGACCTCGGTGCCGCTCTTGCGCCGGTTGCGCCTCACAATCCGGCCGCCCGTCGCCGGAAACTCTATGGTGTAACCCACAGTCGTCACCTTCGCCTCAGTCGCCGCCGAGATTGCCTGCTGCGCGCCCATATTGAACATGCCCCGCTTTTCAGGCTGCCCGCGCTTCGGGTTCGGTCCGTTGACCTCCCATGCGTTTCGCGGGTTAATGAAGCCCCCGCCGTCGTCCTTAACGACTATCCGCGCTCCCGTTATGTAATGGTAAACGCTGACCGCGCAGGTGGTCGCGCTGTCCTCGTCGAAGACGTTCTGGATCAGCTCATAGACAAGTCTCTCGAACCGGTCCTTGTTGAGCTCTCCCATTCCCTCCGCGCTTATAGCGAAGCGGTCAGGGAAGAACCCCGTCTTTATCTCCTTCATATTCCTGTTCTCCAAGTGTGTCCATGACGACGGAGGGACGCACCGATGCGCCCCTCTCTCCTTGGTGCTATTCGGCCAGTATCGGCGAAAGCAACAGCACGCCGCAGCCCCAGTCCTCTTCCAGTGTCCAGTCGCAGCACGGGGTGTAGTTCTCCAGGTCGCGCAGCGATTCCGACGTCAGGGAGACCGTCAGCGGATGAACGCGGCTGAATGGGTCATTAGGGTCAGTTCCCGGCAAGACATCGCTCCCGACCATCTCCATGGTGCCATGTCCGAGCCGCAGCCTCGCACCTATCGGTATCGTCCCACGACCATCTATTGTCGCGACTTTCAGCATGCCAGCCGGCAACACCTTCTCTGCACTCCGCTCCATCGCCTCGTATCGTTCCAGATAGTAGAGCACATCAAGCGGCGACAGGTGGAGCGTGAACTCGACGTAGGTGCTGTCGTTCTTTCGCAGGTAGCCGGTGTATGGGAAGTATTGCCCTCTTTGACCCATCTCCCTGCGCCTCATCGTCATTATCCGCTGGCCCCAGTCCATTCCGATCTTCTGCGCGTTCGACTCTAGCGCCCTCAGTGCCCTGAAATCGAACACGGCTGGCACTCCCTGGTAGAGCACGACCCAGCCATGAGTGCCTTCAAGCGTTACGCCCTCAGCAGTGTCGCCTTCGAGCTTCAGCATTTCCTGCAAGGCACCTATCGCCTTGCCAATCAATTCATCGGCATTGCTCATCTTAATATCCGTCCTATTGTCTCAGCGTTGAACAGAAAGACGCTCGCGTAAGCGCCCTTCCTCATTTAGTCTGCCGCGCTTTCATGCCTGGTCGTAGCCAAGTTCCTCTTCAACCGTCTCGAATAGGTTGTGCGCGTTGAAAAGGCTGGGGTCGTTCAGGTACGCCTCGTCTGCCTTGCTCCATGCGTTATTCGTTTCCACGATCACATCAAGGACGTCATAATCCTCGTCCGTCCCCTCCTTGATGTCCCGTGCGAGCGCATCAAGGTACTGTCGAAGGCGCTCCACAGTTTCGCCATGAAGATAGTCGAGCTTGCCGGAGAGCGCGTCCCGCACCGTGTCGCCGTCGTGTATGCCAAAGGAGCAGCGCACGACATCCAGTATGCAGATGCTCTCTTCGTTGCAGCTCTCTTCGTTGCAGCCCTCGTCGCAGAAGCTCAGGTGTCCGTGCGAGCCCCAGCTCGCATCCCGAAGCACCTTGCTGGGCAGTTCCTGCTCGGCTGTCGGCTTCTGATAGTTTCTCATCGTCTTTCCCTCAGTTTCATGGTCATCGGTGCCGCACCCAACCACGGAGTCAGGCGCAGCCTTTTACGCTGCCATATCCGCAAGTACTTCGTCTCGCAAGGCGTAGAAGGCGTGAACGCAGGTCTCGCAGACCCGCACCATCTCGCCGGCCGCCTCGGGGTTTCTTTGCGATGAATAAGCCTCGATTGTCCATATATCCCCACTAGCCACCTCGCGCTCGCAGTATAGGCAGCAGTACCTCTTTCCAGCGCCGTCACTTACCTTGCCGTCTTCCGTCAGCCTCTCAAGAAGCGTATCGAAGAGTGAGCGGCTGCAGCCGGTGCAGGCGCGGAATGTTGACGCCTCAAGCTCGGCGTGGTCGTGCCGAGGATAGACGTCAACCTTCCAGAGATCGCACTTCGCGATGCCCTTGTTGCAGAACAGGCAGTTGTACTTCGGTCTTCTGCCGCTCCTGCTGGTTGCCGCGGCCAATGCCGTCAGCCTCGCGCGGTCGCATGGATCGCGTCCATGCGGGCGTCATGCTTGTTGGTCGATGCGACGCCGTAGTAGGTGCAGGGCTCCGCGATCTCCGCGCCGCACGTAGAGCAGGGCACGGGGTGGTTTCTCTGCAGCACCAACTTCTCCACGATGAAGTTCTGCGCGCCGACAAGCGCCCGCACCGCGGGTGCGACTCCAATGCTGGCCGCAGGGATGCCCCAGCAATGCTCGTAGAGTGCGTATGCCAGCCTGCTCACATCGATTACGTTTGTGTCCGGATCCAGTGTCCATTCCCATATCATATCGGCGGGTATGCCCAGGTCGATCAGGTCCTTGATGATGGTTGCCTTGCCTGTCTTCTCCCGTTCCAGCATCAGCAGGCACATGTTCTGTCCGATCTCAGGGTTGTTCACCACGAACTGCTTCAGGTCCGTTTCCGTCATATCGTCCTCTCCAGGTGTTGATTAGCCGTCACCAAAAACCCGCGCCATCAGCAAAATGACGCGGGCTGTCTGTCTAATATTTTGTCAGCCTAGCTATTCTGCCTGTCCACTATTCCCTCAGCGCCGGCAACCAGCATTCCCGGGGGCATGTCGAAGAACGATGCCGCGTAGTCCAGTGCCACGTCGAATCGTCCACTCACCAGAGAGCACTGCACCGCGAGCTTCGCGACCGCATATTCGCGCCATTTCTCGCTGTGATGGTCCGCGTGATGCGGAGGCACCCTGTCAACGTGCCATTCAAGCAGGTTGCGGCTTACCTGTTCCATCAGTGGCGTGTCTAAGACCTTGCTTCCCTCGCGCCGCACGACCCCATAGGTTCCGGGGATGTCGCACTCGCACACGAATGCCTCCGGCTCGACGATGAAGTCATGCTTTCCGAGGTGGTCAGTTACCTCGTAGGCGACCTTGAGTGTTCTCGCCAGCGTGCAATGGCCGGCGCGCGCCGGAAGGCTTCTTCCCGCCCAGCTATACCAGCTCACAGGCGTGAATGTGTCTCTGTTCGCCTCGACCCTCTTCAGCCATGCCGTCTTCACATTGTCGGGATACGCCGGGTCCCATTTCGGATCGGCAAGCGCCTTGCCCTCTCCGTAGTAGGGGTTCTCGCTGACGACGGCCACCCCGTTTGAGTCCAGGTAGGTGAAGAGAGCGAGCGACGAGATGTTGAAGGGAACGACAAATACTTCCCTCAGTTGTTCGAGGTCGCCCTCCTGTCCGAAGGTGAATCCCAGTCTGTCCCTATGCCACTTGAGGTAGGGCTTGTGGATCGACGTCAGTTTCTCCGAGACCATTTGAGTCTCCTGTCGATTCAGGTTTGGAGCGCTCCCACCGTAGCAAGGGCAGGAGCGCATGTTGAACTCGGCAGCTACTTGGCTCTGAGGTGTTCGTTCAGCGGCTCGCCGGTCCATTCGAGGACACCGATCATCTCGTAGCCCATATCGCTCATAACCGTGTTGAATACGCGCTTTGCCGCGCTCACCATGTCCTGCCTGTCATCCAGCGTTCGGAGTGGCAGGTACAGAATGCGTCCGGTTCCCTTGCCAGCCTCGCCGCCGTCGCACACCCGCCTCAGCTCGTCACGGACTGCCAACACGCTCTCACGCGGCAAGTGCCCCAGGGCATCTTCATAGAAGACCAGTCTGCCGTTGCCTATGACGTGGTGGTGGGGTTCGCCGTCCTCTGTCCACTCGATGAGGAAGCATCGTTCCACGTCATGCCTCCTGAAGAACCGGCCGAACCCCGCAATGGCCACGGGAGATAGTGTTGCGAGTATCTCCTCATCAACCAGCGCCACACGCACATTCTGGGGACCGAGCTTTCCGTAGGAGTCGTCCGTCAGATTCCGCAAGTTCGCAAGCACGAGATCGCGCGATTCCTCGCGTAGCAGAGTGCTGACGTCCAGCAGTCCGCCCTTCGTAATCAGGTAGTATTTCGTTGTCATCGACTTGCTCCGTCATTCACTTGTCGTATCGCCCACGGTCCGCGCCGCAGGAGAACTTTCTTTTCCCGTCCGCCATCTGCCCTAGCCTAGATGTATACGGCTGGCAGTCGGAAGCGTCTGTCCCTGGTACTTGCTGCCAAGCTCCGGAGAGCCGTAAGGCAGATCGGCAGGAGTGGTGAGCTTCACGAACGACAGCTGGCCTATCCTCATTCCCGGATAGAGCGTGATCGGCAGGTTTGCCACGTTGCTCAGTTCGAGCGTGAGTTGACCCTTCCAACCCGGGTCCACGTACCCCGCCGTCGAGTGAATCAGCAGCCCGATCCTGCCAAGAGAACTTTTACCCTCCAGTCGCGCCACGAGGTCATCCGGCACCTCGACATGTTCAAGAGTGCTGCCAAGCACGAACTCGCCCGGGTGCAGCATGAACGGCTGTTCCTCGCAGGCGATCTCCATCTCCGTCATGTCGCTGATGTCCTGCCGCACATCGATGTAAGGCCGGCGTGAGTTCCTGAACACTAGGATGTGCTTGTCCAGCCGCACGTCAACGCTGGCGGGCTGGACGCAGCCGTCGCCGAGCGGGCTGATTTCTATGCGCCCCGCCGAGATGTACTCTTTGATTGTGTGATCGCTCAATATCATCGCCTTCTCCTTTCGTCTGCTATCCCGCGCCGTCAAAGGCAGCCGGCGCGGGTCCATCTCGTCTAGTTTCTGCTCTTGTGCGCCTTCACCCACTTGTCGCCGAGCCTGATGCCGACGAACCATTTCCTGTTCGGGCTTGCGAACGCATCATAGGTGTGCAGTTCAAGGCCGTACCCATTCGCCACGCAGTCCGGGCAGAGTGCCCTGAACCGGAGCCAGGCGCCCACCTCTTCGTAGCAGTAGGCGTCGCACCTCAGGCAGCGCACTGCCATGCGTCTGCTCATGTCGTTCACCTCCGTCAGAACAGGACGGTCTGCTGGTCGTCCGCCCTGTCCGCGAAATGCTTCAGGAAGAAGTCCGAGCGGAGCTTCATCGTCGCATCGGAAGCGTCCTCGCACGGCTCGCATGCGAGAGTGCCTCGCGGGATGGCGCAGCGGCATCTGGAGCAGTAGGCCATCCCGTTTAGCGGACACTTCTTCTTGCGGTGGCTTCCATCGGCGCAGTCGCAGCGCTCCAGCAGGTCGAAATACTTCGGACGGTCGCACCCCGGCTCGACGAACAGGTTGTGCCTGCCTATCGTGTCTATCGACAGGGAGCAGGCGTTCTTACGGACTTGTCGCATATGAGCTAGTTCCGCACGCCTGGTATTCTTCGACATGCCATCTACTCCCCGACGAACCCGGAAGGTGTCCATGCCAGCGCCGCGTCCCTGCCTTCGGGCGTCATGTCCTCGGGCACCTCGTCGCCAGGCGCGAAGGCATCCTCCATCGCCAGCGCCAGAGCGGGCTTCTTGTCCTTCGCGTGCGCGTCCGCCCACTCAGTTCCGATGACCTCTTCCGCAATCTCCAGCATGCGACCCTTCGTCAGCCTGCCCCAGAAGTTGTCCACGGTGGGGCGGAATCCAGTGGCGAAGTCTATGCCGAGATCGTCAACGACCTGCTCTACCTCGGGCTTCACGCCCGCATCGATCGTAAGCTGCCCCTTGTAGGTGGTGGCGACACACGCGGCGAATAGCGCTTGCTTATCCTGGTCACTGAGTGACCGCATCTTCTCAAATGCGGCGCCGTCGTCTGCCTCGCCCGCCCAGTCGGTTGGCAGAGCCTCGACATCTATCAAGTCGCTCGCGTCGTGCCGGCTGCCATAGCGAAACAGCTCAACGTCGAGCGGTTGGCTGTAGTACCTCTCCAAGCAGAATATCTCCCGCGCCATCTGGAACAGCAGCAGGTCGAACGCCTCCGGGAAAGCGCCCGATAGGTGGGAGCGAACGATCTTGGTGCGCTCGTCGCGCATCGCGTCCATCAGCTTCTTGCTGTAACCTGCCTTCTCCCGCACAATGGTCTCAGCGTCCTTGTAGCCGCCGCTGTCTCGACCGCCCTTGCCCTTCGGGACGTCGCCCGGTCTGACGAGACCCGCGACGAGCTTGAGCTTGCCGTCGTATTCGATCGTGACCATGCAACCCGCGATCTCGCGTTGCTGCTCCGAGTAAGCCTTCCGGTCCTCCTTCAGCCTCCAAAACTTGTCCATCTTCTCGCTGATGGCGTCGTATTCGTCACGCACATCGCCGTCCACCCCTTCCTGCAGCAACAGGTCGTGCGCGCTCATCAGCCCGTCGTACTCGGCTTGCTCGTCTTCCGTCAGCTCGCCCTGCTTCGGATAGACCTTCTTGAACTTGCCTTCGTCGTTGTAGTCAAACTCTACCGAGTAATCAACCCAGCGCCAGTCGTCCTTGATCTCCTCTGCCGCAGCCTCCAGCTTGCTGTCAGCCAGCTTGTATAGGAGGGCATAATCCTCAAGCCACAGCCCTCCGTCGTTCTCGTCACCGAACAGGTCTCTCGTGAGCGGACCGCCCGCCTCCTCGTAAGCCTTGACGCCGACGAATTTGGCGAGGTAGGAGTCTCCCCTAACCCTGTTCTCAAGAAGCATCCCCCTGACCAGCCGCTCGTGGATATATTCCCTGTTCTCGCGGAGACTGTCCCATACCTGAAGCTGCGCCTCGTGGTCCGTGGTGAGCGCGAATGCCTTGAGGGTGTCGAGGTTGAACTTACCTTCGCGATAGGCGTCCAGCAGCGCCGGCGCTGCATTGCCAAGCCGCAACCGCTGCTCGACTGCACGCTCAGCCATGCCGAACTTCATTGCGATCTCCGCGACGGTGCTGCCCTCTCTTACGAGCCGTGCGAAGGCTTCAACCTGATCAGCAGGATGCATCTCCGTCCGTATCGTGTTCTCGGCAAGGGACACCTCCGTGGCAATCGAGGTATCCTCGATGAGCAGGCAACGGATGGGCATGTCCTCGCTGTACACACCATCTTCGACCAGTTCGTTCAGTTGCGTCACGCGACGCCCTCCGGCGTCCACCCAGTAGCAACCTTCGTCCTCCTTGTCCTCGTGGACCACGAGGTTCTGCAGCAGTCCCAACACTGCGAGCGACGCCTTCAGCTCCGCATCGGACATCGCATCTGCCGGCGTCTTCCTGACGTTGTACTCCGAGACCTTCAGGCGGTTCAGAGGAACGATTTTCTCTTTCATATTGCTCATTACATTCTCCTGCGAACAAGTCCGTTCATGGAGGAAGCCCCTGCGCTGCGCTCACAGGGGCTTCGTGTTTCATACCTGCCTCCGCTGGATACCTTGCTAGTAGCCCACGAATTCCAGTATCTTGCCATCGTAGGACAGTCCCGCTTCCTGGACAGCCTCTATCCGCGCGTCCGGCAAGTCCTCGAATGGCATCAAGCACTGTTGGCAGGCTATCCTGTCGGCGCCGCCGTCCGCAGGCACCTTGCGGAGATAATCCTTCTCGCACTCACATTCGACGTACTCCGGCGTGAGCCAGATGCCTTTCATGCTCAGGTCAACATCTTCAGCCGTCGTCTCCGACAGCGAGAATGCAAGGCATATCTGCTCGTCCGGTGTCTTGCCGATCCACTCGTTGGCGAGGCGGATGCCGCCCGGTGTGTCGCCGACAACGTTGTTCATGTAGTCAGCCTTCAGGTCCGCAAGCTCCGCGCGCCCTTCGAGTACCACGTAGGCACTCGCGCCGTCCGCGCTCCTCACACCTTTCCGGTTGATGAGATACAGCGCGAACTTCTTGGGGATAGGCGGCCAAGTGCCCTTCGCAACCATCCTGTTCACGCCGAGAAACTCTATGCGTTCGTTCATAAATCAAGCTCCTGCTCTCGTCGTTTCGTTCCCACGACCGCAGACCGCAGGTACGATAATGTTCCATGAGCGTCTCGGGTGGCTTCCCGCCTACTTGTTGGCATTGGCGATCACCTCTTCATCCTCGACGCCCTTATCACCAGGAGACCGAGGACGCCCACGGCGACCAGTGTCGCCACGAACCCTCTTACCGCGGCAGTCGTGTCCCCGATAAGAAGTAGTCTCGTCTCCATCAGAAGGAAGGAGAGACCGTACCCGCTAACGGCAGTCAGAAGTAGCCAGTTCGTCGCCCACGTCCGTCCCTTGTTATTGCCATCTGTGCAGGAGGTATATGCCCCAACTCCACTGAACGCGGCAACGGTGAAGACCAGCGCCGCCGCGTACAACAGGATCGCGTCCACGCTCATGCCCTGCCTCCAAATCTCACCTCGTCTGTGAGTTGCCTCATCAGTTTGTAGGTGCGTGGCGTGTCGGCCTTCGATTCAAGGTCCTCACCCAGCTCGCTTACGAGTGTTTTTTCAAGGTGCGACCAGTTCGATGCCAGTATCTTCCAGCCCGCGTGCCTTGTCGCCAGCACGAGCACCCCGCGCTCGAACGCCTCCGGTACCTTCCTCAGCAGCAGCACGCAGCGTCTCAGGTCCCATGCGTCCGAGGGCATCCTGCTGTCCCTGTAAGTTCCCGTGCTCAACCCCGCAGTCGCCTTTGCGATAGCCTCTGACGAGAGTCCAGTCTCGCCGGTGGCGTACCACTCCAGCAGCCTTTCGGTCATGCTCTTTGTCATTTCAGTTCCTTCACTAATACGAAAAGCTCCGCCCGATACCGGACCAGGCGACGCTCAGGTCTTGCTCCAGCATTGCTAGAAGGACCAGTCTCCGAGTATGTACAGCGCGGTCTCCAATGCCAGCGCATGATCGTACTCGAGCTCGTTGCGGTAGTAGCAATACGCGTCCGCCAGCTTCATCAGCAGCTCGCCGTGGCAGGACTGCGGCACGCAGAAGCAGTACGTGTCCTTCGGCTGAAGTCCTTCGTCCGTTTCCTTGACCAGCTCGCGCACGTCAAGCCTTTCGTTTCTTATCGCCCATGGGAGGTATCCCGCGTACAGCTCCAGCGACTGCTCGCGTGTGAGCCTGGCGCCGGCGTGCGCGTATCCGATTTCCGCAATCACCGGCAGACGCTCCGCAATCTTCCGCGCGTCCTCCTCCGAGAGCGGCTTGCCTATCGGAAATGGGTTGCCCCACGTTCCCGGCTCTCCTTTGCCCGCTCTGCCGATATAGAAGGCATCAGCGGGCCTGTCCTTATCCCTTATGTTCCAGACTTTCGCAGTGAATGTCGGCTCTGCCATTTCCATGCCTCTTTCTAAATGATAAGGCACCCCTGGTTCCAGGAGCGCCTTCCGCTTCGAGTAATCTCTCTGCCTTACCAGTAGAGAGGTATCGTGATGAAGGGCTTGAAGCCTTCCATTATTCCTTCCATCGCTGCCGTCACCAGATGCTCGCCGCAGTAGAATTCAACGGGGCATCCCGCATACGTCAGTCCGTACAGGGCGAACTTCTGGCAGTTAAAGAGGCTGCTGCCGCGCCAGTGGCAGTCAAGCATCACGATTGGCTGTGGGTTCAAGGGCTGTCGATTCATTCCCGTTCCCCCAGCTCCCAGTAGCGCATCATGGCGTCCATGAGCCACTTTGCAAGTTTCACGCTCCGGACACGCCCCTCCATCGGGAGAGGTCCGGGCCTTTCCTTGTTGAAGACATACACCCGCGCCCGTCCCCAACGCCCGTATGCGGCTGGATAGCGCACGATCTTGTACCGCCAGCCCTCCGGCCCGTCGGCGTCATTGACGACGAGCGTAGCCTGGTGGTCCACGTCGAAGTGTTCCGACACCTCGTATTCCAGCTCGGAATCGTCACGCTCAAGGGACAGTATGCACTCTCTTATTGCCTCCGCCGCTGCCCGCGTAGCGTCCATGTCAAGCATGAACAGCTCCGCGATCTGTCTGTTGCCGTCCACGAATCCCACGTCCAGCCTCGTCGAGCCGTCACTTGCCTCGTGGATCACGTGATTCACGGGGCCCGTGGACACAGCCGTGTAGCGACTGTCACCCACCGGCATGAATCTGAGTTCTCTTGCCATCGTCCACCCTCCTAAATCCACACGCCCACGATGAGTTGCTTACCCTGTCGCGCTGTCCGCGTCTCTCTCGCGAGCGTTATCAATTCGCGCGCCTCATCGAGTCCCTCCTGGCAGTCCTCGCCATCCAGCAGGACGTGCCGCTCAAGCTCGTCGATGTAGTCGTCTCGCAGCAAGCCGTTCTCGGCTTCGAGTGAGCCTGAATCGGGGCTGTTCAGCGTGTGGCAGGTCATAAGCACGTTCATGGTCTCAAGGCAGTTTATTCCCTGCCAAACCTGTGCCGCGGAGTCGGGAAGCTCCGTCCCGTCAATGTCGTATTTGTCTTCGTTATCAATCTCCCAGACCGTCAGTTTCGGCATTTTTCATCAGCCTTCCTATCTGCGGGTGGAACGCCCCCACCGCAGCTGCGGCAGGGAGTTTCAGTTCGCTCTCGCCGCGCTACGGCAGCGGCCAGTAGATGATGTTGTTCGAGAGCGGCCTTCCCAGCCGCTCCATCAACACGTTCACCAGCGCCTCCCAGGCATTTATCCTGCAGCTGGCTTTGCACAAAAAGTCCAAGCTGCACATAAACTCAGAGATTCTGCACATTAAGTCCGCTCTCTATTCATTGGTCGTTATTGATACTCGATAGCCGTGATTGCGGGATAGCAGGACAGCATCATCTGCCCTCACACTGACCGGCTTACTCTCGTGCATTACAGCCACCCGGCCTCCGGTGAGCGCTGCGTAACCCCTGAGAACGCCATGGCGCCTGTGGGTCAGCCGCACCAGGTCGCCCGAGGCTATGCCTGCGTTCATCTTCATCCGAGAGCGATGTCCGGGGCAGCTCGTGTAACCCTGTCGCTGGCGACCGAGTGCGCAGTAGTCCCGGTAGCCCTGGCCCCTGGGATTACCGTGCTTGTCTGCTGGCCTGAGCATCTGCCGGTCACCGTGTCCCACGGCCTGCACCAGCGTCTTGTGAGTCGGAACAAATGTGATGGCATCGGGGACTCCTACGCAGAGCGCGTCGTTCACATGGGTCTTTGGGACGCCGAGCCTCCTCCTCGTCCATGACGTCGTGTAGGCGTCATACTCTCCTAACGGCAGACCCAAGTCTTCGATTGCCCGGATGAGCGCCGGCACGATGATGTTCATCTGCGACGCATCGGCCAGTGGCGCTCTCTGTACTCGCCTGATGGCTGCAAGTCTGGCAGGCTGGCCTGCAAGGAACTCATCCACAGTCTGGTTTCCCTTGGCCATGTTGCACTTCCGGCAGCTCACGACCAGGTTGGATACACGGTCAGACCCGCCGTGGCTTCTCGGAACTATGTGGTCCATCTCATAGCGCTCTGCCCTCTTGTCACCGCAGTACCGGCAGGTGTAGCCGTCTCGATGGAACACGTAGGAACGCAGTTGCCATCCAAGCAGGTCTCCCTGCTGGTACTGGCGACCCTGTACCTCCGCATCAGCCATCAGTTGGGTGTCGAAGCGAGCGACCTCTACACGGACGAACGTCACGGGAAATAGTTCTGCCAGACGTCTGATCCAGGTCTGGGTGTTGGCGAGCCTGGTGTTCATCGACGGCGCAAGCCAGCCCTCAGGGCGCGTCCGGTTATCGAACTTGGGCTGTCGATTGCGGATACGTCCCCGACGATTACGCCTGAGTGACCGCCGGCGGTCCATTTTGTTCTTCACGCGAGTACCGCGATGTCGAAGTTCTATGAGCGCGTGCGCCCTGCGGCCCTCCGGAGTCTCGCTTGTCACGGCCAGTCCGGTCGCCCTTGCTCCTGGATCTATGTTTAGCTGTACGCCGTCGACTTCCACATCGGGGTTGTCAGCGCTAACGTCCGTCATCTGGATGCAGAAGATTCCCTTCCTCCAGAGTTTCCTGGCTCTGCCCTGCCTCATCAGCCTGCGCGCCCTCGACGGACGTGTCGGCATCAGCGGCCTGTTCTCAGTATCCAGCACCGGAACCGTGTTCTGGTTCGTTGGGTCTGTTGACCTTCTCTTCACTCTAATTCTCCTTGATCCTCAAAATCTTCCCCGGAGCTAACTCCAGAGACAGTATGTCCGTCAGCACTCGAACATCACGCTGGCGGACTTCGCCTCGTCAATGGCTGGCGGTCGGAGTCTGCTGCCCGGAGACCGTTTCGTCCCTCCGGGCTTTGAGTGGCCGGTGCTGGCGAAGCACACCGACGTCTTCATTCATTGCCGACCGCACGCCGTAGTCAAGCTATCGCAGTTCGTCGCTTAACTGAGACTGTGCCTTGTGCATCAACGTCCTGACTTAATGTGCAGGACGCCCTTTCGGGATAGCACTTTTTGTGCAAATGCTATTTAATGTGCAAAGCCCCTGCAGCCCGGATTCACGCAGATACTCTCCGCATTGAAGCACCTTCTGTCAGGATGCAGTTGAATCAGTATTTTCCGCTTCCTCCTTCGGCCGCACAGGGAACTTCTCGTACACCCTTCCGTCTTCGCTGGAGCTGATGACCACGTTTCCGGTCAGGCGGATCGGTCCCGAAAGTTCAACCGTGCCGGACACCCTCGCGTGTCCGCCCACGACCGTATCTCCGGCGATCCTCGTCCCACCGCAGACCTCCGCGCTGTCCTGCACGACCGCGTGTCCCAGTACACAGGCTGATCCCCAGATGCCAGCACTGCCTCTGACACGCGCGACGTCGGACACTTTCGCCTTCATGTCCACACGCGCCCTGTCAGACACACAGGACGCGCCCTGTCAGACACACAGGACGCGCCGCTTAGGGCAGCTTCACCCCCCACAACAGCCTGACCCGTGACCAGCGCCGCCCCGCAGACACTCGCCTTGCCCTCGATGACGGCGTTGCCCGCTATGTGCGCCTCGCCCTTCACGCTGGCATTCTCGCAGGCGATGGCGTTACGCTCGATAACCGCGCACTCCATGACCTTCGCGTTGTCCATCACCTTTGCCGTGCCTCGCACCTTTGCATTATCACCAACCTCGGCGCAGTCAGACACCAGCGCGTCACCGCCGACTTCGGCCTTGCCGAAAATCTTCGCGGCGCCCATGATGATGGCGTTGTCGCTTATCCTTGCCTCGTCAGTGACCACCGGACTCCCGGGTGGCTTCACGCCGAAGTAGGCGTTCGATCTACTCGAAATGCGGACGTTGCCGCTAACCTTCGCGCTGCCCCCGATGATGGCGCTACCCTGAATCACCGCGTTACCGCTAACCTCGGCCTTGTCGCGCACGACGGCACCCTCTACGAGCTTCACGAAGTCGCCGACCTTCGCCTCGCCCCTGACACACGACCATTCGTCGATGTACGCGTCCGGAGAGACCTTTGCCGTCGCCTCCACCATTCCACCACCCCGCTTGTGTTGGAACGCCTCCGCGTAGTCGTCCTCGCCGAATTTGTGCAGTCCGATCTCGAACTTCGCCGGCATAGCATATTTGCCCATATCTTCACCTCCGTTGTTTGGTCAGAAATGGGAATCTCCATAAATAAAAAGCCCCCGACGGCGAAATGCTGTCGAGGGCTGTTAGTTTCAGTATCCGCAGATTAGGTTGTGTTGACATTTCATTTTAGCCAGATGAGTGTACCGGCGATGTGCAGGAAGCTCATATAACTGTCGGCATATTTGTCGAAGCGAGAGAACACTCTGCGAAATTGCTTCACCTTGCTGAAAAAGCACTCCACCAAGCGCCGCTCCTTGTATATATGCTCGTCATGCCAATACTGCTTTTTCCGATTGGATTTAGGCGGTATTACAGCCGTCGCTCCACTCTGTGAGACATACTCGCGAAACGCATCCGAATCAATCCCTTGTCCGCCACCACTCGCTCTCACTCCATATCAGATATCAACGCCTCAGCACGGGTGATGTCGTGTTCCTGTCCCGCCGTCAAGATGAACTTCAACGGGCTGCCCAGAGCGTCAACGCTTGCGTGAACCTTCGTGCTGAATCCGCCCTTGCTTCTGCCTAGCGCCTGCGCCGACTGTCCCCCTTTTTAGAAGGCGCTCCCGCAGCGCAAGGATGCGCTCGCACTATCGTGCTGTCTATCAGCCGTGCTGTCTATCAGCAGATTCTCCATATCAGGATCTTCTATGAAGCGCTCATACATCCGCTCCCAAACACCGTTTCGCTTCCAGCGCGAGAATCGCC
Organism: Dehalococcoidia bacterium; assembly: GCA_965203955.1. Classification (GTDB taxonomy): domain Bacteria; phylum Chloroflexota; class Dehalococcoidia; order Lucifugimonadales; family JADFKI01; genus Bin90. The sequence continues at coordinate 3,394,443 of OZ241923.1, forward strand.
TGAACACGCTGTTAGACTTGCCGAACTTCTCCGGAAGGTCTCTCCACGGCGCTCCCGTCCTGGTTATCCAGATTACCGCTTCTATGAACTTCCCGCACTCGGCTTCATCTTTGACATACACGCTTCGGTCTGTGCGAAGAAACTCTTGTACCCTCAACCATTTGGCTTCTGTTAGTCTTGTGTTTGGCATGCCTTTAACTTAGCATATCTCTCAAATGTCAACACAACCTAAGCCTTCTGAGAGAAGAGAAAATGAGTCATAAAGATGTCTTCATTCTGGGAGCGGGATTTTCGAAAGCCATCAATTGCCTAATGCCTACAATGCCAGAATTAACCGTTGTAGTCAGAAAGCAAATTGAGAAGTTGGCGAGAAATGCCGGCGATGGATTCAGGATTACTCTACCATCACCGTTATCGGATCTTGAGGACGATACCAAGGCACTCGAAAATAATATAGAACTATGGATGACTTATCTTTCCGAAAATCAACCATGGCTAGACGAAGTTTCCAACCAGTACAATCAAGCGGTTGCAGGCCAAATCCGTAGGCACATCAAGGGCATTATAGATGCTCGTACACTGGCTTCGATGAGACCCACCAAGATTCTTCCCGACGACCCATCAACGAAGCCTAAGTGGTTGGACGCACTGATTCAGTATTGGCACCTGTCACGAGCCAAAGTAATAACGCTGAACTATGACACATTGGTAGAAAGGGCTTCTTTGGCACTGTCGCATAAGAGCACTCCAGATGGCATACACATTAGAAATATGTATCCTCCCTATTTCTCCGACGTAAACAATCGTGCGAAGCTCGTAGTCGGTCCTAACCCGTTGGAGACATTCACATACTTTAAATTGCACGGTTCAACCAACTGGTATTACTCAGGCAGGGAAAATTTCTTCGGCGAATCGATATACTACTCGTATGTTTCCTCGTGGGGATCAGAAATACACCCTCACGAATTGTCCTCTCTAACTAATGCTAAGGATAAAGAGGTTCTAATCATCCCACCGGTAACGGAGAAAACTACATACTTTAACAATGAAACTGTTAGAAGGCTTTGGCAAGAGGCAAGCAACGCACTTGAGAGCGCAACAAGGGTGTTCGTGATAGGGTATTCGTTACCAATATCCGATCTTGGAATGCAATTTTTCCTAAAACGAAGTCTCCCTAGCAAAAATACCAAATGGTACATCGTCGATACTTCCAAAAGAGTTTTACCTCGTTATAGAAGACTCTTGGTGCCATTCCAGAAGCTAAACAGCGATTTTGTCTGTGAGGACAATCCCGTCGAAGCATTCGCCAATGCTTACCCTGATCTACCCTGATACGATTCCTCCCCATGCCCATCCTCACCGCCACAAACCTCACCCTCCTCTACGGCGAAATCGAGATTTTCGCCAATCTCAACATTCAGATCGACGAGCGCGACCACATCGGCATCGTCGGCCCCAACGGTGCTGGCAAGACATCTCTAATACGCATACTCGCCGGCGAACTCGAACCCAACGGCGGCGCCGTCACCTGGCAGCGCGGCGTCCGTATCGGATACGTGCCGCAGACCCCCAGCCAAGCTCCAGATGGCACCGCCCACAACGAGGTCATGCAGGCGTTCGCCCGCCTGCGACAAGTCGAAGACGAACTCGCATCCAGCGCGCTCGACATCCAGGTCGCCGACGATGAATCGCGCGGCAGCGCGGAACGCCGCTATGATGCCCTGCTCAAGGAATACGAGGCTCTCGGCGGTTACGACTACGAACACCGTATGGAACTCGTCCTCGACGGCGTGGGGCTGCCCGCAGAAACGCTTGCAACCCTCGCGGCAGACGCCAGCGGCGGCGAGCGCACACGCGCCGCACTAGCAAGGGCGCTCCTCTCCGACCCCGACTTCCTGATCCTCGACGAGCCGCCCAACTACCTCGACTTCGGTGGACTCGACTGGCTCGAAGACTTCCTTTCAGGCTTCAGCGGCGGCTTCATGCTCGTATCACACGACCGCTACTACCTCAACAAGGTGGCAACCCGCATCCTGGAAATCGACAACGGCAATCTACGGTCATTCCCCGGCAACTACACCAAATATCAGAGCGTCGGCTAGGTCAGACGCATCTAGAGTGACCGTCAGTATTGTCAATTCGCGGAGCACTTCTATACGCCGCTGGGCAGCTTCAGGGTGACCTTGTTTGGCCTCTTCAATTGCTACGTTGGAACTGAAGAGTTCAAAGCGAGGCGACTGGGTTATCCACCACTCAAATGTTTCGATTTGCCGTACGGCTGTCATACCAATTCAATTTACTTATGACACAGATTAGGGGCGGAATTTGACCCGCGGGACCAATGGCCCACCTGATTAAATCAGGCATCTGGAACACAGCTCGGTGGGCCCTCCAAGAATATAGAAAGCCCCCGCTGGCTGGATACCTTGCGGGGGCTTCTTCCGAGGTTCAGGTCGGATTATTCAGGTGACTTTATGTCCGCTAGTTGTAACCAGAATACGTAGGAATCTTGAGTGACATCGAATACTTGTGGGGCTTCTTCCGTTATAACGTCGTTAATTTCACTGTCCTTAAAGACGCTTGCGACTGCCGTGTATGTCGGGATGCCGGTGAATCGGGTTAGGTAATCCGCGTTCCGGGTGACACGCTCCGTGTCATCCGAGTGAGCAGTGTAGGATATTTCCACTGCAATGTAGGCTTGATTGCCATCTTGGTCCAGAACGTCCATTATAATGTCGGCGTCAAGGAAACTGCGCCTGTTCTCCCTTGATATTTCGTCTGTCATACCGTTGCGTTCAGCAGCCTGCCAGATCCGAAGCACTTCTACTTTCTTCAGTGAATGATTCCAATCCAAGCCCATCTCCGCCGCTATAAACTCTGCGTCTTCACGCGCCTTCTGGCCGGCGAAGTGACCTTTCAGGGCACCGACATTGCCGCCTAGCCCGTCAAGCCGCCTGTCAACGCGGTCAAGCCGCCTGTCAACACGGTCGAAGTTCTTCTGCGTATCATTCTGGAACTTTTCAAACTCCGCAGGCAGCTTGATGAGTTCCTCCGTGAGAATCTTATTACGCACGGCAGTACGGAACTGCTCATTTTCGTCCAGCAGTCGTAGCAGGTCGTCGGTTGTGTTGATGACTACCATCTGATTGCTCCTTTCGCGATTATAGCGTAAATCAATTGGTTATGGATAAGCCCGAAGAACGGCGAGAGGCTGTTCTTCGGGCATAGCGATGGATTTTCCCTGCGCTATCGCAATCTCTTTTTTGTCATAAGTTAAGCGAATTGGTATCACCATATCCTGGGCTGCGCTGGCGGTTAGGTGGGACACCACTGAGGTGTCGATGTAAACGCTTTCTGTCATTCTCTACCTCTTGGTACATGTTATGGGACGCTACTTCGCTGTGATGCGAATCCCCGCAAACTGTCTTGCAAAGCTGCTTGAATTCGCTGCTTGGTTTGAATATAGAAGATTGGCTTCGTCTCTTAGTGCGGCTCGATTAAGAAGCAGTGTTATCGACACAGTTTAACCAACGAACGGGACGTCTGAATCACAGCATGATTTTTGTGCAGATTCTGTGGGTCCTTGGCAAATCGCCATTTCTGTACTAATACCAGTTCGCTTTACCTATAACACAAATGGGGAGACGAAATTCCCCGCGTCGCAAAAAGAAGAACCCCGCCGGCGGGATGCCTTGCGGGGACTTGCTCTCTGGCTGTCTAATCGAATTGTGGCGGCGATCCTAGTCGCCAACCGCTTCACTGACCCTCTCTTCTTCGGATGCGAGAGAAGTGCAAAACTCGTTCCTCGCACTTCCAAAGCACTCAAGTGACCTCTAAATTGTTCAAAACTAGGCGATTTCCATAAGTATAGGCTTATACTGAGAAATGGCGTTCGTTCTTCCACTCTATTCGCCTTGTACTGCCTACATTAAGCGATTCATTGGGAGACCTTCGCTTGGTTGACGGACCGACACTTTGACGCTTCTTCGCAAATCGGCCTGTTGACAACCCTTTAAAAATGAGTTTAAGGTTGACTTGAACAGAACACTTTAGAACGCATCTCGAAACAAAAACGGAGCCGCTTCCGGGGCTACCTTTGATTTACATCCCCAACCACGGCTCCTAAACCACAAGGAAGGTCCAGTTCCACGTGGTCTATAAGGATTTTAGGCGTGAAGCGCCTTTATTGCAATTCAATCCCGGCTCTTCCCCCGAAATGGAAGAGTTGAGCGATGTTTTTCTGCTGATGGACATCGCCGGTCAACCGTTGCTGGGGCGTCTCTTCGAGCGCAGGGCGCATGGTGGCCGCGGGGATACCCGCTCATCATACTCTGGCGCGCCTTTCTGGCAATGTACTACCTCGAAGGCATAGGCCCGCTCAATTCACTCATACGCAGACTTGAAAACGACCCGCACCCTCGCATGCTCTGCGGCTTCGGCGGCACGCTTCCGCATCGCACGACATTCTCACGCTTCTTCAATAGAATGAAAGAGCTTCAGGACGACGTGGGTGCCCTGTTTGTAGGGGCGCTGAACGTCCTGCAAACGGAGCTTCCCGACTTGGGCGAGGGCGTGGCAATCGACTCCACCACCGTCAGAACCCATTCCAATCCCAACCGCAAGGTCAAGAGCGACCAGGAAACAGGATGGACAAAGAAAAACAGCGCTGGAGCGAAAGAGAACGGCAAGGAATGGTTCTTCGGCTTCAAGATGCACACGCTTGCCGACACCAAGTACGGCTTGTCTCTCGAATGGGAGACCACATCAGCTAATCGGCACGACTCCATAGCGTTCATGAGCCTGATGGAGAAAGCATTCAGGGACTTCCAGTGGTTCAGTCCCAAAGTTCTCACCGCCGACCGTGGCTACGACTACCCGGAGATTCACGAGTATCTGCGCAAGCGCGGCATTTTAGCGATCATACACATGCGAAAATCCAGCGCTTCGGACGGACTGTGCGACGGCATATTCAACGAGAAGGGGCAGCCTATGTGCATGGGCAGCATCCCAATGGAGTTCGTTCGGACCGATGAGGAGCGTGGGCATTTGTACAGGTGCGTCGAGGCCGGCTGTCCTCTGATGGAACGCAAGGGGGTGAGATACTGCGATTACGAGTTGTGGGTGGAGCCGGAGGAGAACCTGCGAGTGATTGGTTTCGTGGCGCGCAGCAGTAAGGAGTGGGACGAGTTGTACGCGAGGCGAGAGATAATAGAGCAGTTGTTCAAGGCGATGAAACAGTCTCGCAGGCTAGAGCGGCATTGCTTCAGGGGCAAGCGGAACATCGAGCTACACATTTCGATGTGCGCCCTAACCTGTGTGCTGAAAATGCTTATGAACGCTCGTGCCGGACGGATTGACACTCTACGATGGCAAGTTCGGAAGTTGGCGTAGATGAGCTTACCCAATATAGTCGGACCTTGCGTAAGGATTCCAGCGTTCACATGAACTTAGAGCGTGCTTTCAATCTGAAATGACCTCTCGTTTCAGCCGCATCGGCCGCTTTGATATATGGCAAACGAGACTGATATACTGATGGACGCTGTTATGGCAGCTCGCTTTCAAGCGAGTTTACCGCAACAATCCGGAAGTCTCGAATGCCAAATCTAGTCAACGTGAAGATCGATGTCAGGATTCCCGGCATCGGTGGTATCGAAGGAACCTGGGAACCTGACGACTCCGAGATAAAAGCGGCCTGGGAACTCTATGTGGAAATGGTGACGCGAGCCCCACTTGGCTCGGTTTCAAGGGAGGATGGCTCCGCCCGCGAAACTCTGACATCCATATATTCGCTGTTCGACACTACCAGGAACATCCTGAAGAGATATGGCCCGTCTATAGCGCGCCCCAAGAACAAGCGAGAGTTGTCCTTCGGCTACCTCGCCGTCTCGATGCTCAATCTCGCCCTGCGCCCGTTTCTTGCCGAGTGGCACTCGAAACTCAGCGGGTGGGAACGAGAAAATACAAGCATTCCAACCGCTGAGTGGTCGGACCGCCTCGATTTCCTGAGAGCGCTTGACGAAACTCGGGACCAACTCCGCCAATACGCCAACCTATTCGCTCAGGTCGCCAATGTACCGGAACTGCTGGGGTGACAGATGCTGAGAACTATACGACATAAGGTCTTCGTCAGCTACCACCACACGAACGACGAGAATTATCGCAATAGATTCGACAGGCTTTTCAGCGAAGTTTACGACATCCTGGATTCCAGGTCGGTTGAAATCGGCGATATTCCTCCAGGCTTGAATGTTGACGAGGTCGCTCGGCGCATCCGCGACGGTTATTTACGCGACGCCACTGTGACGGTGGTTCTGATAGGCAGAGACACATGGAGCAGGAAACATATTGATTGGGAGATCGCCGCGACGCTTCGGGATACCGATTTCAACGACAGAGGAGGACTGCTCGGCATCTTCCTTCCCTCACATCCTTCTTTCGGTGAGGACGAATACGATGAATACACGATTCCTCCCAGGCTTCAATACAACGTAGAAGCGGGCTACGCCGAGTTATTCGACTGGAGTGAATCGCCGCCAGAGGTCGCAGGTTGGATAGACAGCGCTTACAGGCGCCGGAGAACGGTCAATCCGGATAATTCGTCCGTCAGGTTCGCAAAGAACTGGAAGGGACTAAGATGGTATCCGCAGAAGCGTCAAGCGGGGTCATCTTGACATGGTGCCGACACCTTTCGTAAGCCGAAGCACTATCCGTCCAAGTTCTTTCTATAATGCGATGCAATCCTAGGGCACACTGACGAAAACGAAGAACGGATGCGGTTGCCCCTGGGTTTGGAGAATGCAATTCACGATCTCAGCCCATAAACTGGGACTTCCTCGAACGGGTCTATATAAGAGGCATCACTTAGTTCTCTGTTATCAGAGTCGCCAAATAGCTCTCTGTATTTCGGAGCAAGTTCATAAGTAGCTGTTCTAGGTTCTTGTCCAAGCATGTGCAGAAACAGCGCTTCCGCCATTGTTTTGTTGGAATTGATGATCCTACCAGTGTTAGAATTCCACACGACGTCTCGCCAAGGTATATCAGAAATCTCCATTGGCAGTTGGCATAAGTTTCTTACAGCCTGTTCCGTATCTATCTCTCTTCTCCTAAGCAATCCCAACGCACCTGCAAATGCTTGTAGACCTATGGGTCTGAACAGGATGTGGCCGCCATCCTCATTACGATACTTTGAGGCGCGTTCCTCGGCGGGGTCAGTGCCTAACACATCGCCAAGAGCTGAGTCATATCGCCCCATCGCATCCCAAATTTCAACGGTTTTTGTGAATAAGGATTGAATTTCATCGTCGTCTGGACGATTGCTCTTGTACTTGGTATCAAGCTGTTTCAATTCTTGCTGAAAGGCTCGTTTAATCATGCGGTAGAGAGATACTATGGTGGTTACGCTATGTCGGTTGCTCGGAGGTATTTCATGGCGTGTCCCCATTTGGATTAAATTCTTGCCAATACCGCCGTTGTATGACGAAGTTTCTCTGAGTCCTTCGTATTCAACTACGATCCGACGTGTAACGATTGCAGCTGCATCATCTTCGTCAAGAGCGATTATTTCGGGCTCGCTAACCCTTTTAGCCTGCTTGTTCAGGGTTGTAAACAACCTGCGTACCCGTTCAAGATGGCCTTTCTGGTCAATGTCCGCCGAGACAAAGATTACAGAAAGGCTTTCATTTGCCAGATTCTGATAAGCCTCGGCATCTTGCTTCTCCAGGCGCTGAAGCGCTTCTCTGATACCAGCTACGCGATGCTGCCCGTCTATTGCATACAATTTTTCAGTGCCGTCGAGTTGCAAAACTCCAAGACTGTACTCAAACCTAGGGTCAAGTCCAGGGGTGCCAAATATACTGTTTCTTTCGACTTCTATCTCGTACCAGGTCGGCTCGCCAAGGTAAACGCCCACGACGATGCTCGGGAAAAAGTGTTGCCTTTGGTTGATGAGGTAATCGGCGATTTGCCTCGCTCGGTTAGGAATAACCCTTCTTTGGATCCATTCGTTCATGCTTGGAGGGGTTACTAGCTCGGTCGCAAGTCGCACTCTTCTAGCAACTTCAGCAAATGGCAGCGTGGTGATGTAATAGTGCCAATCACCCATGTTTGCCTGGAGCGTAGGGAAGGATTTCAATTCCGTTTCTGGGGCCATTGCAGATTAGCCTCCACTCTCTCGCCTGAAAGCCATGATACCACTTCCAGCCCTGCCTTTGAACTTGTCATTATACGGTGGAATGCAAGTATTCAGCAGAACATTTTCTATGCCATCAAGCAAAGTAGCGTCAGCAACAGGGGCGTAGTAGAACCAGATGTGGCCGTCCCACCTCCGCAACATACGAGAGATGACAAATCGATTTCCGGTTCGCTGATAATACAGATAATCTCCGTAACGTCTTCTAAAACCGCGGGTATCCCCGGTTTGGCCTATGTACAACAAATATGCTGACTTGGGTGGACCAACAAATGCCGGTTCCAGCATGAAAGCGTATACACCGAACTGGTCCGACGGGACAGAATCTTGGTTATCTTCTGTGAATGGAACGGACATCCATTGTAAATCTGCGGGAAGTACGCATTGACTCCACCTTTCGGGAGAGTGAGTGAATACCACTCGTCCTTCTCGTAGCTGGTTAATAACCAAATCAACGTATTCTTGATCAGTCGTCATTAAAGGCTAAACCTTTGAATTACTCGTACAGGCGATATTTGTATCGCCAGCCTTTGTCAGACTCCGCAAAGCCCTTCGCATTCTTCGATCATTAAGTCCTCATAAGATTGAACGCCGCTGAAATCGACCTCGCTGAGCGGTTTCCTTGAGGCATGAAGATATGCTTCGCCTTTGATTAAGCTCTTAACGGTTGATACATTCCTCAGCGCCATGTCTATGAAGACCGCATCCTGGAATTCTGACGGGCTATTCTCTTTGAGCGACTTCCACATGGAATCATCGTGGTACGGGCAGCCGATACAGGAACTCTTCGGTAAAGGTTTGTCTGGATAGTGAGTTTGAAACCACTCCTGGAGTTGCGCTCGAGACAAATTGTTCTCGATAAGAGGATAGCGCTTCGTTATCCACTCTTCCTGAGACGGCTTCTGGCGCACCGCTTCGTCTATGCTGATGCCCAGCCACATCTCGACTTGCTTGCTCTTCGGAGCGCGCTTTCCGTCTTCGAGTTCGAGGCGCCCTCGGATGTACTTGTGAATCGGAGTCATCTTGTAATGCGCGGTGCATTGACGCCGCAGTATCCCCTTGGTTCCATCGGGGTTCAGAACATACGCAGGGATGCCTATATGAGATGAGCCGTTCGGCAACACTCCTTCTAGGATATTTTCCCTGATGTTGCCGTTGCTCACCCTTACCACCTCGAATGACAGCTGCGTTTGTAACCAATCGAGGTGTTCATAGACTGCCTGCGGTTCCCAGCCAGTATCGGCGAAAATAGCGAAATCAGGTTTAGGCAAGCCGAACTCCCCACGATCCGCCATCAACGCAAGCGTTGTGGACTGCACACCTGCGCCTAGACTGAGCACTCGAGTAGGAGTCACATTGCGAAGCTTGGTGCGGTCGATAACATGCGCTTCATCGGACATCAACTCTTCCACACGAACGCTCATGTGCTCGCGCAATGCTTCTCGTGGCATAGCGTCGAGTACCATCGTGCCCGCCGATAAGTTTAGATGTTTCCATATCTCATCACTGCTTTGAACCCTTATGCCCTTGGCGTCGGTTAGTAGTGAACGAACGACTTCTGAAAGTATTGTGTGATTGCGAGTTATAATGCTGCTCAAACAATTATGGTAGAAACGTGGCGACTCGGCGAATAGATTGACAACATCCTCCGCACTATACGCGCCGCCGGATGCTTGCGCGGCGCACATGGCGAGGTGGGCCAGCCACCATGTCCTGCCGGCGGCGTTATTGCGGACCAGTCCATTGCGTTGATTTTCGACGAACCAGTGTGAATGGACAAACCTTGTCAAGTTTGATTGAGAACCTCTTGCCCAGCGATGGATGCTGTAAGAGTGCAAACGAAAGTGGTTCATCCAAGTCCAGATGTTCCCATCGGTAGCGAGAGCGGGTGTGATTCCCACGAAGGAGTCATAAAAGTTTAGAGCCTGTTTGTCTGCCCTGTGCTGGCGGTTTCCGGGTTCGCCGATCGCAGGCAACAGTTGGAAGTCTGCATCGCCGATAGCGCCGGTTTCTTCGGAATAATCAGCGACACCCCGCTCTTTTAGCAGTGCCGCAAAGTCCGTGTTGTGGTCAAGCCACAACTCAGGATCGGTTGATGCCAATTCCTTCAGCACGTCGTACGCATTCTGTGTCAGTCTCATAACCGGATATTCAGCCATCTAATCCTCGTCTTTCTGGAATGACTGAAGCATCGTGCCAATGGGATTGTCCATCAATGTCTGAGAGTACTTGATGGCGTTGTCTCGCAGTTCATAAGCATCTGCCGATATACCGCGCTTTTCCAAGGAATGGCTTATAGTGTCGAACCACAGTCTGTCTTCGTGGTCGTACAAATTCCTCAGAGCCTCGACGACCGCGTACATATACAAGGAAGGAACAAGCGAAGCGCGCTCCGGATCGATAGGCGTCTTCCCGCGTCTAAAGGCATCGATCACTTGAAAATCTCTGTGCGAGACATATATCTTGATGCGATTGTCGCTCAAGTCTATGTTGAAAGCGCCGTCTTCAACATCCGCGCTGCCCACGAGATCAATAACCGAGTTCGGGTTGCTGTTAGCGTCAAGCTCTACGCGCTGTTCAGCGCCGCGAGCGAGCATAGACCAGGCACCGATGCGGAATCCACGAGGATTGAGGTGACGTATCTCCTCTGCATGCTCATCGGACAGAAAGCCGTTCAAGCCGCAGGTTGCTACGACGTATGGCACTAGGGATAGTGAATCCGAGAAATCGGCGGCGGGTTCAACGAATACATCCTCACTCTCGCTTGCCGAAGGCGACAGAACCAGGCGCCTGAAAGTGCGCCCGCATTCGACGATTGTCATGTACTTGGCCTTGCGAGCTGCAATGAGTTCTTTTAGATATTCGCTGCCAAGTTCGTAGCGAATGGTGAGATTGATGTTGTCTCGGTCGTCGCGAGTGCTGTGGGGTATATCGATGCCAAAGTCGATACCCTCGTGATAATCATCTGTCCACGGGGCGAGAAGCGGGTAAGGGATATATCGATTGTTCCATCTGCTCATCTGAGCACTCCCAGTTTGAAGGCGACATTTGCCACACTGTCTGATGTCTCTACTTCTACCACCATACGCTCAGTTTCCGGTATGGAGAGCGATATGATGTCTCCTGACACACTAACCTTCTCCCCGGGTCTCTTCTCATGCTGCAAGCTGGCAGAGGCGATGCCTATGCGCTCCACATTCAGATGTTCCTCACCGGCGGCTTTCAATGAGAACTTCACTTCGTGGGGACTGATGCCGATTGGAGTGAAGCAGACAAGGACGGTTCTTTCACCTGTAGTCAACACACGCACGCCTTTAACCGGCGAGTTGCGCCTTCTTATACGATAAGTGCCCTCTCCCTTTATCGCCCCTCTATTACCACCACCGCCGCCATTGTCGCTCCCATTGCTGCCGCCTTCGCCGTTTCCCCCACCATCTCCTCCCTCTGTGCCATCACCTTCTGTACCATCGGAATCACCGCCACTATTAGGATCTATGCTTTCGGTGTCTTCGTTGTCATCAGAGTCGTTGTCGGACTCTACAAAGGAGTCCTGATTTCTAGCGACATTTTGTGAAATTACTTGCGTATTCAGAGATGTTACACCGCTTGACTTAGGGTCAAGTTCAGGGAACATTTCTGCAAGTTCACGCAGGTTGGCTTGATGGCCGGACTGGTCAAGATGCGTCTTACTATCCATCATTTCACGAATTGCGTCCCGCGCATTCTTGAATGCGTTCTCCATCTTGACCTGCTCATTGCGTTCGCGCAGTTTAGCCACTGAAATGGCGTCGTGGCTTGGGTTTTCCATTTTGCGTATCAACTTGTCAACACTGTCGGTCGATGGAAGGATAACTGCGGCGTAGTCTGGCCAGAGAGAACGATTGCGAGTGTAAATGGGGTTGGCCTTCTGCTCGCGGCTATCGCTTACAAGCATGCCGTTGCGGTTGACGAACGCCATGCGCTTGGGACCGCCGTTGAGGTGAATGAACACGTCGAACTCGCCTAAGTTACGGATAGGTTTGGTGGTCTCCAGTTCTGCATCTCTGATAGCGCGGTAGTAAAAGTGGCTATCGCTAATATCTTTATGATGCATCTCAAACAATGATTCTAGATCGTCGCGCTTGATCTCTACCGCGTTGTTGCCATCTTCGATACGCACAACGAGACGTTGATGGTGTATTGCATAAAAGAAGTTCTGTAAGACCGCCCGGACGATTTCCCCTACCCAGTCGTCGGTCCTGGGGTTGAAACCCATAATGAATACACCGGTGCCGGGTTCGTTGAGCCGAAAGAACGGATCAATGCGCCGCATTCCGATGATAGGCTGCCCATCAGCGTCCTGATAAAAGCCAATGTGTTGAAGAGCTTCTTCACCATTTTGTGGGTTAGTGTGCGACATCAATGTCGCCTTACCCTGCAACTTGTCCACTCGACCTTTACGATTTCTAATGTCAATGTAATGTGTCGAATAAAAGACCGTCTGGATGTCTGAGACGTTGAATACGGCGTTCTTGCCAATGCCAAAAGCGCCGCCGGGCGCGCCCGTGTCAGCCTTCTGAACGCTGCCTTCTTGCGCTACTAAAGCGTCCCACCTACTGCCGGTCAAACCCGTAGTGTTGCCGTCTGTAATTCGAAGACAGCGAATATGCGAGTCTTTTAGAGTGTTGACGGCTCGCTCGTATAGCTCCTGTATGTCCGTACGCCCTTCATATACAGCGCGGTCGACGCAAGCTGTGAGATGTCTGTATAGCTGCGCCGCTCCCAGCAAATTGCGCTTGATCCGAGCGTCAGTGAAGGTAACGAGCACAGGTTCTGCGATGCCGGGTTCACGCGCGTCTAGCGAGTTCTGTATAACTTCACGAACGAGTTTGGGTATGGGATTGTCGTTGAAAAAGGCTGCGGAAGGGTCGTGAACGAAGTCGATGCCTCCGTTGCGAGGTGGGAAATACCATTTGGGTGCGGCGCTCGTATTCATCAGAAGCCTCAAGATATATCAATCTGTGCGCTTACCAAAAGAAATATGCAGAAGTTCTATGCCTCGCCCTATTTGTCATTTCGGCGAAGGCGAGGTTCCAGAGGTTGGTTGCCCTCAAGATTGCTGAAACTACACTTTTGCATATTCCTTCTCACCCATGAGCATACTTAGATTCAGCGCGACATTATACTGGGATTCGGGTGTTTTAACAAATGCTTTGGTTGTCTTGTCAGGGCAATCTACTGATACCCACTTACATAGTGCGACTAAATGAACGAACAGCGTCATTGAGTGTATTCATCATTCTGCCGACCATTTACGCTGCCCGGGAGAATATACAATTATAAGGAGTAGAATATGTATAAGGATGCAATTAGGTAAAGCAATAGTGGGGCACGAGAGTTTTGCACTTCTCTCCGGATGCCTCGGCAACCAGACCTTCCATCCCTTCCTTGAATCCCGGGATGGCTACTGCCAACGCGCCCTTGATGAATGAGATGTCATTCTCCATGCGGCGTTGGCGTTCGTCAATGGCATTTATGTCCGACTTCAGTTCAACCTTCGCGGCCTTGATGTCAGACATGTTCCGCCAGATGATTCCGAGTGCTGCGAATACGATCGTCACCATTACGGCGACAGTGTTTAGGTCGATCATTTCTTGCTCCTAGTTTCCCTATGATATGTCAGGTCGATATTCTTGACAATCGCTGTGGGTTTCACCTCTTTTGTCTCATAAGTAAAGCGAATTGGTATGAGACACCTCCGTTTCAAAAGTTAAGCCGCGCTCCCTTGCGAAAGGAGCGCGGCCAAAGTCCTGAACCCGCCGATCTTGCTAGGGCCTGCCGAAGCACTCGTCCCTCGATGAACGAGCATACCCCCTTCTATTTCCCTGCGAGAGTCTTAGGAAATCAAGTCCTCGAACTCCCACTCGCTGACCACGCGAACCCCGAGGCTGCGCGCCTTCGCGAGCTTACTGCCGGCCCTGTCGCCAACGATGAGCAGGTCCGTCGCCTTTGTCACGGAACCCTGCGGAGTGCCGCCGAGAGCCTTGATCGTTGAATTGATCGTGCTTCTGGTATAATTCTCCAGCTTGCCGCTGGCACATACTTTCATGCCTGCCAGCGGCAGCACTGCGGAGTCGGAGCTCACGGGTTCGGCGGCGACAGGTGCAGGGGCTGATGCGCCGACTCCCAGCTCCATCAGCTCCACCAGTTGCGCCCGGTTGTTGGGGTTCTGCATGTAGCCGCAGAACGACTCAGCCATCTTCGGACCGAAGCCGTCCAGCGCGCGCACCTCTGCGTACAGTCGATCCGCGTCACTCTTGGCTTCATCGGCATCCTCGCTCACTTCGGTGGCTTTCAACAGAGCCTCAAGGGTTCCAAAGTGCGCCACTATCGTCTCGGATGCGCTACGCCCGACCTCCCTGATGCCCAGGGCTGCCAGCAGTTTCGCAAGCGGCCTGTTCTTGGATTCCTCAATCTCCCGCAACAGGTTCTCAGACTTCTTCTCACCGTAACCCGCAAGCGCGCCGATGTCGTCCCACGTCAGCCGGTAAAGGTCGGAGATCTGCTTGACCAGTCCGCTGCCTACCAACTGTCCGATTGCCGCGGGTCCCACGCCGTTGACCGCCATGTAGTCCTGTCCGACAAAGTGCTCCAGCCCACGCTGAATCTGGCCCGGGCAGAGCAGGGTGTTCGGGCAATAGATGCGTGCCTCACCATCCGGGCGCACCAGCAGACTCCCGCACACGGGGCAGTGCGTCGGGAAATCTATGTCGCGCTCGTCGCCCCTGCGTTCGTCGGTGAACACCTTTTCGACGGCCGGAATGACGTCGCCCGCCCGCTTCAGCAGGATGCTGTCGCCAACCTTGATACCCAGCTCGGAGATAACGTCCTTATTGTGAAGCGTGACGTTCGATACCGTCACGTCTCCGACCACGACAGGCTTGACGTGTCCGATCGGAGTGACAGCACCCGTGCGGCCGACGCTGAAGCTCACGCGCTCAAGCACCGTTCGCTCTCCCTTGGCGGGGAACTTGCAGGCAAAAGCCCAGTTCGGAGCGTTGCGTCCCGATCCAAGCGTCTCACGCGCCTCCAGCCCGTCCAGCTTGACGACCACGCCGTCGCAGTCATAGTCCACGTTCGCCGTCATCTCGCTGAGCGTCTCGAAGGCAAGCTCGATGTCCGCCTCCGTCTCAAGGTACGGCAAGCCGTACTCGACTATCTTAAAGCCCAGCGTCGCAAGCCACTCCATAACCTCACTGTGCCTCTGGAAGCCCCTCGGCACGTCGGAGTAAAGTAGTCCGTATGCGAAGAACCTGATGCCCCGTCGCGTCACCTCTTCCGGGTCCGAATGGCGCATGCCTCCGGCGACGAGATTGCGCGGGCTGGTGTAAAGCTCCTCTCCCGCTTCCTCTCTATCGGCGTTCAGGAGCGCAAAGTGGCTGTTTGGTATGTAAGCCTCCCCGACGACGCTGATGCGTCCCGGCAAGGCCTTTTGGAGCTGATTGGGCAGGTCGATGATGCGGACCGCGCTCTGGTACACGTTCTCGCCGACGATGCCGTTGCCCCGCGTGGCCACTCCGACCAGGTATCCATCCTGGTATTCCACGCGCAGCGCCATGCCGTCCACCTTAAGGTCGGCGTAACCCTGCGCTCCGATTGCCTGTCGCTGGATGGCATGCCACCCCTCTGCGCGCTCCCTCTGGTCGAAGGCGTTGTTCAGGCTGAGCATCGTGGCAGGATGCGTCACCTTCACACTGTCGTCAACGACCGGAGCTCCCACGACCACAGGCGCCATCACAGGCTTGTCGGCATTTCCCGTCAGCCTGTTGTATTGGCGTACCAGCTCGTCGTACTCGGCGTCACCGATAAGGGGCGTGCCCTTGTCGTACAGAGCCGAGTGAAGTTCTATGCTCTTTTTGAGCGTCTCTTCTCTGGTCACTTTCGTTCTCCTGAGATAACTCTCGTTGAAAGAGAAAGACGGCAACCATGCCGCCTGTCTCCATCTCTCCGCCTGCGCTTTATCTGCGCCGGTTGCGGTCCCAGATCTCCCTCATCGTCTCCGCTATGAGATTGCCCCGCTCTGCATCCGCTATGGATTCCGGCAGTTTCTCTCGAACCATCGCCAAGAGATCGTCGCCATCTTCGTACCAGCCCTCCCAGCGCCCCACCGTTTGGCAGAGCACAAGCGTGAAGAGAGCCTCGTACTGCTCCGGAGCAAGATGCTCCATTACTTCGACACTGAAGCGGATCGCCTCCTCGCAGAGTTCGTAATCCTCCGCGGTGAGGCTGTGGGGTGTGACGCTGCTTGCGTCCTGCTCCCCTTTCTCTGATGCATCCTTCTCGTCCTCGTCGGCAATGTAGCCCAAGGCCTCAAGGTGCCTGCAGGCATCGTTTATCGCCTCGGGGTTAAGCACCTCCGGGCATTTCAGGTCAACGCCGGTCACCAGTGGTGTCATGTCGAGAATGGAGAGTATCGCCGCGTCACTCGCCACCATCTTGCGGTCGTTCACCTCCCTGATCGCCAGCAGAACCAGCACATCAGATAGGGACATGCCGGGTTGTATCTTTGTCATGCTCTCTCCTCAAAAGCAGAGGGCAGCGGTTTCGACCGCTGCCCTCCCGATGTTGTCAGCGTCCCCAGATTCCTAGGCGCTAAGGACGCTCCCTCCGTCCATTCGTCTGAGCCTTTCGATGAACCATGACATGCCCTTGCCGGGCTTGCCGTCCTCACTTCTTGCCCAACCCTCGAAGGCGCTTTCTGCCTTCTCGTAGGTCGGGCCTATGTCTCTGATGCTCTCGCGCTTGCGTGCGCAGGGCGTCTTCACGCCGAGGTTGCCGAGAAGGCAAGCCCGTCCGTTCCCCATGCCATACTGCACCGCGTACACGTCACCCGTCTCGTCAACGACCGACACGCGGATGCGGTTGTTTCTCGCGGCGCTTATAACTATGAACTCGTCATCGCTGACCTGCACCGTTTCGCCACGAATCGCCATGTCACCCGGAGTGGAGAACAGCCCTATGTCGTCGTGGTGCCACATCCCGAAGTCGCTCTCCCCGGAGCGCGCTCCGCCCCTGTCGGCGTAGAACTCCTCGTCCGATCTGTAATGCTTGATCTCGCTGGTCATTGCCCAGCTCCTTTCGCCTTGTCTCGACGCCGCGTCCACGTCCCGTCCGCGGACACGGCAAGTTATTGCGGTTAGAGATCGAAAGGCTCTATGATTTCTTCTTCCTCGACAATCAACTCGGTGGGCATTGGTGACTCAGGCTCGTAGCCCAGCCTTCCCAGGAGAATGTCCAGTTGCTCGTCGTACTTGCCGTCGAGCAGTCCGCGCATCGCGTAGGCTACGCCGTCCTCCGCCGAGCGGATCAGCACGCCCCTGTACCAGACAGGCTCCGACGTGATGCCCTTCAGATGCTCGACGACGCCCTCGGGGTCGCCGCCTATACGAAGGCAATACGACACCATGCGGGCAAGGCCCTCCAGGTGCGCGTGCTCCACCTCACCGCACTTGCCGACACGAAGGAAGATCTCGAACGGCCGCTTGTACTCGTCCACGTTGATCGTAACGAATATCTTGCCTCCGACCGTATCCACTTCGACCGTGACGCCTGCCGAGACTGCCGGACGCACCCGCGCACCGAAGTAATCGTTTAGCCGGTATTCGTCCTCGTCCGGACGGTCGCTGTTCAAGTTGACACCCTCGTTGACCTTCAACCCATAGCTCCTCAACGTCTCCGTGATTGGCTCTTGGTCGTTCAGGAATGCCTCAAGGTCGCCGGGCTCGCCGACGACGCTCATCGTTGCAGTAACTTCCTGCAGCATTTCATTGCTCCTTTCTTGGTTAAATTTTGCGTTCGAGCTTCGGGAGCATCTTTGCCCTTCGCATACTGAACGCATCATCATCAGTGCAGATGAGGTGATCGAGCACCTCAATGCCCAGTAACTTGCCCGCCTTGCACATCTTCCTCGTCGTGCTCTTGTCCAGCTTGCTCGGATACCTGTATCCGGTAGGGTGGTTGTGAAACAGCACGATATAGTCCGCGCCCGTAATCAGGGCGTCCCTGAAGACGTCCCTGACCTCCAGGCGCTGAATGCTGTCCACGTTCCCCTCATAGACCAGTCTCTTGGCAAGAAGGCTCTGGTATCGGCTCAGAGAGGCGACATACAGCTGCTCGTGTCCAAGCCCCCGCAGGTCGTCTCTCACCAGGGCGAACAGCTCCGCGGTCGTCCGGACCAGCAGAGGCTTGTCACCCTTCGATTTCAGGTCGGTTGCATCGTGTCCCAGCAAACTCAGGGATTCCGCGATTTCCGCTCTGTTCGCGCCGTGTACCTTATTGATTACACGCTTCAGGGGCAGTGCCGCCGCAACGGGATCGATCTCGATTGTTACCCTCGTTCCGTTCGCGTGTAGTGCCATGTCAATCTGCTTTCATAAGTCGCCGCTGCCGGCGTTGCAGAGGCGACAGCCCGACTTTGATCGTCCTGCGCGTCCCGCTCAATGCCTCCTCAGCGGTCATGTCGAACGCCTCGCTCCATTCGAAAGCGTCCTTGCTCACTTCGTCGTCGCTCATTGCCTCAGTTCTCACCGGCGCCACGGACAACCCGCCAACGGGCTGTCCCGCCAGCATCTCGCGGTAGCACGCCGGCTCCGCGAGGTGATAGCTTCTGATCTTAGTCGCGACGGCCTCAGTTCTGCCAAGTGCGCTGTAAACGTCCACCGAGGACGTCTGTACCAAGGGTGCGCCAGCATCAATCACCTTGCTGCACCAGTCGCATATCTTCAATATCTGCTTGCCTTGCACAGATCGTTCCTTTCTCCGCCTTAAAGCAACAGCCCTGGGTTATACCCAGGGCTGCACCGCCTCACGGAGGGCTGTCTAATCAGCGAAGACGCCCTTACTGAAGCCCCTGCTGTCCTTCAGGTACTCGACCATCTGCTGCTGCATGCAGTTCCGGTAGGCCAGGTATGTGACCTTGCTCAGTCGTTTCCCGACCCTGTACTTGCCGCTCTTGACGGTCCAGTCGATGTCGTAGTACACGATCTCGTCGAATGTTCTCTCCGCCAGTCCGGCATAGATGTCCGAAGGATGAGAGATTACGACAAGCGTTCCGTCGTCAATTTCCCTGGCCATCTTCTCGGTTCGCCCCTCGATGTAGGCGTGAACGTCAAGCGTGTAGGTCTCGGTCCCGTCGCAGTGCAAGAGCATGCCCAGCCTTCCCGCCAGCCCGTAGCGCGAGCTGATTACGAAGACACCGACCCTGCGGTTTTCAGCCACGGCCTTCCTGCAGATGTCGAGGAGCGCACGCTCCTTCGGATACATGTCCTTCGGGTTGAGCGTGGGAATCTCGAACAGGTTGTGCCCGAACGACTCGATCATGCATTGATCGGGAAACGCGGGCAGAACACTGCTGTACTGAGCGGCCTTGTGCGATGCGTCCCGGGCGTCTCCTGTCAGCAGCTCCCGCTCAATTGCGGTGGTCGCCTGTTTCTGCGCCTCGGCGTATGCGTCCGCCTGCGAGTAGCCGCACAACTGGATGTCATCACTCATATCGATCCACAGGCCACTCTCTTCTACCCTGTCAGCCATCTCAACTCTGTTGACCATCCTGAATTTCCTTTACCTCAAAAACCGAAAGCCCCCTCGGACACTCCGATGTCCGAAGGGGCTGTTTCTTCTTTTCCTCGCTGGGCCTAGTGCAGCGGAATGAGCGCTGCCTGTTCCGCCACCTTCTTTCGGGACTTGCGCATCCTCTTGCGCTTGCCGCGCTCAAGGTCCTCGGCCTCCAGCCCGAACGCGCTCATCCAGTCGCCCATGCTGACTGCGCCAAAGCTAGCAGGGTCCGGCACGTCGGCAGCCGGCTCAGGCACCGCCTTCGGGGCGTTGACAGGCGGGGCGACATCGACAGGCTCATTGCCTTCCGCCTTTGCCTTCATCCTCTCGTTCCACGGGCCGTAACAGCCGGTGTGGAACACGCGCGAGGGTACGGTGCGGTCCGAGATGTTGCCGTTACGACCCTCGATTATCTCTATCGCAGGAGTCGTGATGCGTTCCTCGTCCGTCAGGATGAACTGGTCGCAGCCGTCGCATACCTCAAGGGCCTTTGCCTCCGGCTCAAGTGTGCCGAACAGAGGCATGTCGAAGCCGTCCTTAGTGTCAGCCTCAACAGAACTTGCGACGTCCGAGTCCGCGGCTACGAGAGTCTGCGTCACCAGCGACACGGCAGTGTCTATGTCCAGGCCGTCCGGCAGCTCAGGCTCCATGCCCTCCAGGTCGTAGTCGGTGTCGCCAAGCAACTCCTCGCCTTCAGAGTCCGAAGCCAGGGACGCGATGCTTATGCCGGACTCGAACGAGCCGTCGAAGTCGATGTCGCTGTCCACGAGCATCTGCGCGATGCTGCGCCCCATGTTGTCGTTGCCCGCGAGCGACGTCAGCCCGTCACTGGACAGGTCGCCCTCGACGGCGAGACTGGTCGCGACCTTCTGCGCAATCAGGTATATCGCCTGGGTCTGCTTCGTGTCGGCATAGGTCAGGTAATAGATACGCACCGGCTGCGTCTGTCCGATGCGCCACGAGCGCCGCGATGCCTGCCTGACGCGCGCCGTGTTGTAGTCGGCTTCAAACCACACGATTGTCGGGAAGTCGAGCATGTCCACGCCCGTTTCCACGAGTTGCGGGTGGCAGATGAGAACGTCCAATCCTTCCTTGATCCGCTTCTCAAGCCACGGCATCCGCTTGTCGGCGTCAACCGTGTCTGAGCGCAGCACCGTCGCCTTCACGTCGTTCCTGTCCATGATTTCGGACAGCCTCGGAAGCAGGTCGCGCCTATTCGTGTGTGTGGCGAATACCAGCACCTTTCGACCGGCAGCCTTCTCAGCCTGCACGATCTCCAGCAGCTTCTTTTCTTTCGGGTAGAGCTTGTCCGCTGGCAGCGCCGGCCGGTTGATGATCGGCTCCCCGTCCACCGGATGATAGACGAGGCAGGCGTCGTCCTGCGTGCAGGCGTCGGGGTAGGTCAGAACCGCCTGCGCGAATATGCTGACCAGCTTCGCCGCCGCCCGCGGGTTCGTGAACGTCAGGTCCTTGATCGCCCGAAGCACACGCTTCTCCATGACCTTGTAGTTATCCTTCTGCGTGTGTCCCGTCAGCGGGTCGAGCTCCTCGTCAAGCTCCACAGTGATCGCGTGCTCGGAGAAGTCCGGCAGCCCCGCCGCGACGTCAAGCAGCCGGATGAACACCGAGTGACCGAGAATGTACCGCAGCACCGCGGGCATTGCGCCCGGCAGGTCCTTCGGCCTCTCGTCCTGCTTCTTCGTGCGGCTGCGCTTGGCGTTCTGGCTCTCCAGGTAAACCGTGCGCTCAACGAAGCCGAATTGGTTCCGCCATCGCGTCTTGTCCTTGTGCTCGAAGTCGTCCCTGATCTCCCTGTCGCCGAAGCCGTACAGCAGGTAGAACAGGTCGCGAGCGTAGCCCGCCATCAGCGTGCCGGTGAGCGTGATGGTCTGAGGGATGATCTCAGCGAAAATCCGCGCAGTCTGCCCCTGAGCGGAATCACCGGATTTGAATTGATGAAATTCATCAGCAACCATGAGCTGGCACAGGTTCGGTGTGAACCGCTTGTAATACTCCGCCAGGTCGAAACGCCTCGGCGGGTAGATGTTGCTCTTGAACACCTCGCGGTGCTGGGCATGGACTGTCGCCCAAGCCTTCGGTTCGTAGTCCACAGACTTCGATCCCCTGCCACCGTACTGGCGCGCCTCGTCAGCGTCCACGCTGATACCGTAGATGAAGCGCCGCAGCATGCGCTCCTTCAGCTGCTCTTCGCCGTGCCAGCTCGTGCCCGGCGTTTCGCTGATGAAGTTTCGTGCGAGTGCCTGCCAGAGCCTTGCGCCGCACGGACGGCTCTCCGTGCCGTATGCACTCCGTCCAAGCTCGTCCTTGAGTTCCAGCCGCCCAACCGTTATCGGACTCATGCAGACGCGCCGCCCCCTGCAGAGCCAGTTCCAGTCGGCGTACTCTTCCTTCCTCATCATGACCGGCTGGCCGCACTCAGGGCAGCACATCCGCTGCACGTATCGCTTGACGACCTTCGTGTGCTCCTTCGTCGGATCGACTCCGGGCGGAAGGTCCTCGGGGTCGATGTCAACCTCCACCTCGGTGGCGAACGGAGTCCAGCGAGGCTCGATCAGCTCGCCCGACACCTCCGCGTACTTCGGCTGCGTGCGGTAGCCCCAGCGCCACTGGATGGCGGGGATGCGCCCGTAGGACGCCTTCGCCACGCTGTGCGCCAGCACTATGTACACGGGCACGTCAGGGTTCTTGCCCGTGTACTTCTCGTCGAGCCAGCGCAGCTGCTTCATCGGGTTCTTCGACATCCGGTAGAAGGGTTCCTTAGCCTTCCTGCCCACCGGTCGCTTGCCCAGCACATAGACGCGCGCATTGGGGATGGTCTTGACGATCTCGTCCTCCCACTTCCACACGAGCGTCGGCGGTCCCAAGATAAGCATCCTGCGGTAGCCGGCCAGATGCGCGGCGGACTCGCTCAGGTATGTCTTTCCCGTGCCCATCTCTCCCACAATCGTCGTGCCCTTTTCGCCCGACAGCAGGGAGAACATCGCGCCCTCGATGGAGAGGCGCTGCCCGTTGCCCGGCATAGGCTTGCGAAGCAGCTTGTGGTACTCCGGCGCATGCCCCAGCAACTCGCGCAGTCCTTCCGGGGTGTACTTCGGGGGCATCACGTCCGCTATGTAGCTGGCGAGTTCCTGGCTCCACTTGCCCACGAACGGACCGAGCTGCACGTCGTCCATGAACTGCCAGTTGCGCGGATCCAGCACCACCGCCGTGCTGCTCATGCGCTCTGAGATGCGCTGGATCGTGCCTTCCTCGTTCTGCGATTCCGTCTGCGTAACCTTCTTGGAAGCCGCCCTGAAGATGATCGAGTCGTCCCCGTTAGCCAGCGGAATGCCCAGACCACCAACGCCTCCACCGGCCATGATTAGGCCCATGTGTCCCACGCGAGGCGGCATCAGCGGCTCCTTGATGACGTTCTTCGGCGGCAGGTGCATGTCCTGCCATTCCTGCTTCGTCTCGATGCCGCTGCGCTCAATCTCATCGAGCACGTCGCCGTAGTCGATGCGGAGCGCGGCGAACCTGTCCACTTCGCCGTCCACCACCGGGATGATGTAGCGATGGTTCTCGTTGCCAACGAAGTCCAGCTTGCCCTCGGCGAAGTCCTTGACCGCCTTCTTCGTGCGGAGCGCGTTGTAGGGGTTGAAGTCCCTCTCCGCCATCAGGATGACCTGATTGAACCTCTCGGCGTCGGGATTGCCCTCTTCCTGCCAGATGCGGAAGCTGTTGTAGTTCTGTGAGAGGTAATCCGCGCACGTCCCGAGAACGTATCGCGGCACGAGGAATATCAGGATGCCGCCCCGGCCCAGGAGCCTGGTCGTGTGTACGAGGAAGCGGTGCTCCAACCTCTTGTACTGCGGGTCGTAGTCGTAGGGTGGATTCAGAAAGTTGATGTTGAACTGTTTGTCGGTGACGAGCATGTTGAAGTAGTCGGTCTGCACCACCTTGCCGAGCCTCTTGCGTGCCGCGACCGCTCTCTCGGTGTCCAGCTCGATGCCATAGGTCCTGACGTCATCCTCCGGCATCTTCTCTCCCCTGCGCTCCTGGTACTCGTACCGGATCGAGTCCTCAAGCGCGGAGAGCGCGTCGCCCTCGCCGGCGCAGGTGTCGATCATCCTGACCAGCGACGGCATCCTGTTGTAGTTGAACAGCGATGCAATCCTCTGCACTGTAGGTATGAACGTCGGGTAGTATTCCATGTCCGACTGAGACCTGAGTCTGCTCATTGGCTGTATTCCTTTCTTGATTATCTGAATAGATAACTAGATAGTGATATTGGCAGATACGCCTCTCCGCGCACCCACTGCGTTTCTATTTCCCCCGTAAACCAGAAGCAGCCCCACTCATAAGAGGAGGCTGCCATGTCACCGGTAGGGCGGTATGCCTACTGAAATTTCTCGTTCAGCTCGCGTAGATAGTCCTCTCTGCGGCGGTTGTACTCATCCATGCCATTCATGCACCGGAAGTGCATGTCCATTCCGAACTCGCTCGTGCCGTCGTTCGGGCGTCGAGAGGTGATGCGCTTGCCGCAGATCCCGCATATCTTGTGCTTCTGCATGTCACGTCCGTTTCCGCTTGCGGATGGAGAGGCAGAGTATCGAACCCCGCCTCTCTGTGCTGCCGGCTACGCCGCAGCCTCCAATTCCTTGGCCCTCTTGATGAGGTCGGACAGCTCCTGCGGCGTCGCCTGCGTTATGGGCTTCTTGTGCAGCCGCAGGAAGCCCGTGAAGATCTGTCCCTTGTTGCGACCGCACCGCTCGCCGATTGCGACGTACTCGTCGATCAGTTCCTGCTGCCTGGGCGCCTTCCCGTTCGGTGATGCCTGAGCCGCAGCGGGCTGAGAGGAAGGCGCTGAAGCTGCCAGAGACGCGGGGGCCGGAGCGCCCTGCCTCGCGGGAGCGGTCGGCATAGCGGTGTCCGCAGTCGCGGGTGCAGCCGTCGCAGGCGCGGACGGTGCTGGCATGCGCTGGTGTCCCTGGGCCGCGGAGGCGGCGGGCTGTGAGTAGCCGGTCATCTCCCTCGACGGCGCTGCAGGTGCGGGCGCGCCGGTCTCGTACTCGCAGTAGCCGGACTCGGTGGTGTTGTCCCTGCGGGTGCAGTAGTACCCGTTGTGACGACTGCTCTCGCGGATATTTCTGCCAGCTCCGTGCTTGGGGCAGGCTGGTCCCGCGGCGACAGCGACCGCGCCTGTCACGCCTGAGCGCACGCTGTTGCCGAACTGGTTGCCCAGCGGCCTCATCGCCCTCTTCATCGCGTTCGTCACGCTGCCCTTGAACTTCGAGTCGTGAGCGCGCACGTCCGGCGTCCTGCCGTTCCGCGGCTGCGATACGATGTTGAAGCCGACGTCGTCGAACACCTTCTTGCCGAACAGGTAGAGCTGCACGGGGGCGGTGTAGTAGTGCTGGCGGCGTATCTCGCCGGTGACGGCGTTCGTCGTCTCAAGCAGGTGGAGCTCGGGGTCCGCAGTGAGCTGATACCACCAGTTCCCCTCGCCGAAGATGCGGTTGGCCTGGTCGATCAGCATGTAGCCGGGAAGGTACTGGCTGCCGTCCCCGTCCGAGCTGATGTACTTCGGGTCGAGGCTTGTCGCCAGCAGTTCCCTCATTTCAGGGCTGACTTCCATCACGTCGTATTGAAGCCACGTCCGCAGCAGCTCCTCAGTCCAGATCGCGCCCTTCGCGTAGAGGCTATTGCCGAACTGCGGACCGAAGCCTCGCAGCGCCCGCTTCAGTCCGTTGGCGATGCTGCCCTTGTAGGCAGTCTCGTGGTCTCCCGCATCGGGTATCCTGCCGTCTTTCGGCTCCTCCACGATGTCCAGTCCCGCGTCCTCGAACATCTTGACGCCGAACAGGTAAACCGCAACGCGGCAGGTGTAGTAAGCCTGCATCCGGTCGGCTTGAGCGACCGCGCTGTATCCCTCTATCTCGCGCAGCACCGGCTCACTGGTCACCTCGTAGTACCAGTTGGCGTTCCCGAAGATCCGGTTGGCCGTCTCGACGGCGTACTCCACCTTGATGTAGGAGAGGTAGTCCCGGCCCTCCATCCGCTCAATGTGCCTGTCATCCATCGGCATTCTCAGCACCTTCCGCATCTCATCCGTGACCTTGCCGTTGGCCTTGTAGTTATTCTGTGTCTCCAATGTACTGCCTTTCCGTGCCCTCCGGCACTCTTCCTCTACCAACCGCCCATAAGCAGCCGCAGCAGCGGTCGTATGGGCTGCATCCCGGTAACGAAACCCAAGATGTCGCTGAGGTTCCAGTCCGCCGCGTAGCAGACGAGCCACGTCGTCGCGCCCGCTGTCGGTACAGTTCTGAGCAGCACGTCCCACAACGCGCCACCCGCCGTTCGTATCTGGTTTTTCATCAGTTCCATGTCCCTACACCATCCCCGCGTTCAGCGCCCTGAAATTGGCGAATGCTATGCCGTTGAACGTCTTGTCGTCCGCGCCGTGCCCGAAAGCGCTGCACAGGCTCACCCGCTCGTCGGGTGCGAAGAAGACAACGCGGTCGCCGTCGCTTGCCAGCCCCTCACGCCTATTCTGGTCAAGTTCGCACAGAATGGCCGAATCGCCATTCCCTCTCTCGATATTATGTGCTACCATGGTCATGTTCCTTTCTTGGAGACTGTGTTTCGTGCGCAGTAGCAAGAAGCGGCCCCTCCCGAACCTGCGCGACGGAGGGGCATTAACTTGTCCCGATATCCTGCGTCCGCTACCTCTTCCGCGCCTCAAGACTCTCGGTGTCGTAGTCCCTGCCGACCTCCGTAAGCTCGTCGAACAAGCTGCCGGTGACGGTCGCCTTGTAGAAGGCTATGGACTCGGCCTCTTTTACCGACAGCGCGTTCTGCAGGGTGCTATCGGTGCCGGAGAAGGTTACGAACACCTCGTGCTCTTCCTCCCCTGCATGTCCGGCTTCCTCCGCACCCAGGCGGACGACGGCCATCACCGCGTCCTCGACCCGCTCGAACTTGGCGGCCGGTCCCAACTGCACATTGCGGACTGCAATGGGCCGCTCTTGCCTCAGGCTCCTCCTGTCGTAGATACTGAGACGCCAGCCGGCATAGCCCCGACTGCCCCTTTCCTGCGACTTCAAGGGGTTGTGAAGCACCATATTTGCCACCTCGTTCAGGTCCAGCTCCTCGCTAGGCGGGCGCACCTCGCAGTGCCAGATGCCGTCCTGAGCCCCGTCACCGGACGGGCAGGTCTTGTTGAACCAGTCCTGAAGCCTGGTCTCCGGAATCCTCGTCTTGCTCATCTCTCGTTCCTTGTAATTCAGCGGGTATGCAAAAGCCCCGCTTGCTTTGCGGGGCTTCAACCGATAGCGAGAGGTAACTTGTCAGCTCCCGCTCTCTTCCACTTCTTTGGTAACCAGCACGTGAACTCGCTTAATCACCATGCGGAGTGTCAGCAATAGCAGCATCACATGCGAGTAGGCAATGAACGCGGTCAGGTACTTCACGGTGACAACGGTATCCAGCATCAATACAGGTATCGCCGCCAAGCACACGACGACACCAAACGCAACATTTGTAACCGTCTCCCCGGTCAGGGTTCGCCGCTGTTCCACCAGGCTGCCATCCAGCAATTTTTGTCGTACCAGTGCAGGCATCAGTACCATTAGAATTGGAAGTGCCGCTGCGAAGTTCGCAAAGAGTACGATCAAACCGGTCCTCTCAATTTCTCCAACCTCCGGGTGAGCAAGCGCCGCCCCCACACCTGCTAGGAGAGGCAGCGCCAAGGGTATTATGATTGCCTCCAGCCCGAGCTTGCCGGTCCTGAAGTTTCGCAGGCTGTTAATGTGTCCGGTTACGATTCCAATCACGCTGATTTTCATATCTCTCGTTCCTCATAATTCGGCGTATATACAAAAGCCCCGCTTGCAGTGCGGGGCTTTTCCGGTTGCTTTCGGAGGGCTGTGTGCCCATCCGATTAGCTGTCGAAGGTGACTGTCCGGCTGTCAGTGTCGGCCAGCCCGTGGTCATGCCAGTATTGCGTCCACCAGTTCAGGACATCCTGCGCGTGCTCCCTCTCGTCGGCATCGTCAGTCTGCTCGATGTACTCCTCGCAGGTCTCCCTGACCTCCGACAGGCTCAGGGATGCGTTGCCGAACTCATCGAACGCGATGTGCGTCAGCTTCTCTCCCAGCCCTTCGCTCGGACGCTCCGACCAGTCGATTCCCTTTGCAATTCCTATGTCCAGTCCCATTGGTCTTCCTCTATTTCCGACGCCAGGCTTTCGCCGTCGCAGTCTCTCAAAATGCAGCCGAGTGGCGCAATGCGTTTGCGCCACTCGGTATTGTTCGTGGTGTCGGCATCATCAGCCTACGCGCTCGCCGGTCAGCATATTCTGCTGTTACGTCTCGCCGGCGCTGAAGTCATGCACCGTCGCAGATGAAAAGCGTGTTGCTGTCATGCCTGTGCTTTCCGTATCCTGATCCTCCAGTTGACGTAGGGGGTGAGCACAGCGTACGCCGCGAGGCGGGGCATCATTTTCCCATGCACAAACTGCATGTTCACGCCCGCGAGCACCATCCTCTTTATGCCAATACCGACTCCAAAGCAGAAGTCGCAGTCTTTGTGGATTGGGCAGGGAGCCTCCTCCGTGCGATAAGCGTCCACTAGAATAAGACTCAGTGGCTTCTGCTTCTCAATGTTAATGTAGCTCTTGTACATGCTCTCTCGCTTTCATTCCTTGAATGAGGCTTGGCTAGAACAGGTTTGTCTGCACCGACATGTCCTTCGCGCTCCCTGCGCTTGCTGTCTGCTCCGCAGTCTTCGGCACATTGGCCATTGCCTCGTCGTCAGCCATCTCGTCAGCCGCCTTGCGTGCCTTCTCTCTCTCCAATGCCTTGCTGCGATCCCGCTCAACTCTGGCCGTCTCGTTTATCTGTTCGATGAACTTTCCGGCGACCAGCTCGCGGTTCTCCGCGTCCATTCCCTCAGTCATGCCGTAGAACGAGTAGATGTGGCAGTGTTCGAACTCTCCGTTCTCAGGCGTCAGCGGCACGCTGCGCTCGCCTTTTGTCTGCATCTCCCCGCAGAGTGTCGGGCACTCTTTAGCAAGCGGGCAGGTCTCCAGCACGGAGTAGTCGGTCGGGACTTTCTCCCCGATGAGCTTCCTGCGGGCGTCCAGTATTGTCATGCCGTTCTTGATTGCGACTTTCGTGGCGATGTTGCCACTGTCGCGCACCCACTTGTCGATTCCGCCGACAAGCCGCTCCTCGGTGGTGCGCTCATGAGGAGGCTTGTTCGGGAACCTGATAGGCTCATCGCCCCTCTCGCAGCCCGGGCAGTCGGGCTGGTGCCAGTAGGAATCAGCCCTGCTTGCCTCCACCGCGAACCAGTTCGTGCATCGGGGGCAAGCCCTGAGACGATTTCCGAACTTGACGACGACCTCCCGCATCTCCTCGACGGTCCCCACAACCCCGCAGTCCACCGTGAAGTCCGACCTGCCGACATCCGAGAGTATCCTGTGAACCTCCGCCACGCTGAAGCGCCTGCGGCTGTCGTACACGTCCGTCTCCACCCTGTCGCGCCGCCACTCCAATGCGTTGACGAACTTCACAAGCGTGGAGAGCTCCACTTCATCAGAATTGTCATGCAGGAACTCAAGCACCTGCACCGGGGTCGGCAGCCCTCCGAGCATGTCCTTGAGCGCGGAGCGCAGCACGTCTCGCATTCCCAGCGCCGACTCCGACCGGCATTCCCTGTGTCCTTCTATCAGCAGGTAGAAGTTGACGGCCGGCTGCCCTTCTGTCGCCACCGTCCTGCCCGACTTGACGATATTCAGCCACCAGTCGGTGACCGATGCGTCAACATCCGGTAGCGATGACAGACTCTTCAGCAGCTCCCTGATGGAGTGGTAGTCTCCCTCCCCTGGACGTCTGCCGCGAGCGCCAACGCCGTCCCACAGCTCGACCAGCTCGAAGCCCCGCTGGGTTATCGAGCCCCTGTCGGCAAGCGCCTTCAGACGGCGCATCGCCCCGGGGTTTATATTCTCCGCCTCACGGGCTATTTGCTTCTCAGCCTTCACGCGGACTTCCACAGCCCACGCGACGGCATCCTTGTACTCCGGAAGCTCGGCAACGGCAACGGGCAGTTTCACCTGCGCGGCTTTGTTCTTCTTGCGTCGCCTGCCCTTTGGCGACGACGATACGATTGGCTTCTCCGCTATGACCATATCCTCACAACCTTTCACTTATCGATCGCAAGGCCAGGAGCGCACGCTCCCAGCCTCGCCGTCTCCTCCATTACTTACCCCGTGCTAGTCGGCAGCGATTGCAACCGTGTCGTATGTGTCGTATGCGCTGCCCGGGAAGAAGTCGGGCAGTTCCAGGTAGCCTCCCTTACCCAGGTGGGAGATCGCGTCCCTGAGCGTGTCGCTGGACGGCTCGCATAGCCACGCCCGTCCCCGAAGCCGGTTCATCTCAGTGATGCCCTTCTTCTCCTCGTTGCAGTAGTCCCAGAGGGGCTGCGCCCACTCGTGAAGGAGCGGCTCACTAACCCGCTTGGGCAGGTATCCGAACCACCGCTGCGCCGTTACATACGGGTCCTCATCGGCATCCGCCATCAGGACGAACCTGCGCTGGGCATTGTCCGCCTGCGTCTTCTCGTATTCGGAGTCGTCCTTCTTCTCGATGGCGTTCTTGGACTGGAGGTGGACGTATGAGTAGTCCCAGCGGATCAGCTCCGACCTCAATACCACCTGCCATGCCCGCGTGTCTCTGACCCTCTCAGTCTTGCGGCGCATTGCGCCGATAGTGTTCTCAGCGATTCGCACCTGGAGGGAGCGACTCCACACGCCGTCCTTGCCGTCGAGCGGCAGGTTCAAATAGATGCTGTTCTGGTTGCGCTTTCCGCTGTCAAGGAGCGCCGCCGCAATCCCCTCGCACATCTGCTTGGAGCCTGTCCAGCTCCCGTAATACAGCCCGCCGTCGTCGGTGTAGGCTGCGTCGTACAACACGCCATACTTCCCGCTGTGCGTGATCCTGGGGTAGTCGGCATATGTCTTTTCCCGCTTCGTCAGTTCCAATTTCCATTCCCCTTATCTGTTATACTTAAGGGGATCAGGAGCATTCGTGCCCCTGTTCCCTTATGTGAAGTGGCAGGACGCCCTGCAGGCTCAATGCTGACTGTCCTGTCACTTTTCGCTTTGGAGCACCCTGTGGTGCGCGCTCCCGCTCTTCTATTTCTCCGAAGCCTCATCAGCCGTGTCCTCCTTCGCGGACGCCTCTTTTGCCTTGCCTGCCGCATCTACCCCTGACTGCTTGGCAGATGCCCTCTTAGCAGGCGCCTTCTTCGGCTTGATGGGAGTGATCCGCATGCTGTGAGTCACCTTCTCGATGACCACCTGCTCGCGAATCTCCGGGTCCACGAGTTCGTTGAAGGCTTCCATGTCGATGTCAACCCCGGGCTTGGGCGTCACCTTCAGTCTGTACTTCTGTCCCTCGACCTCCAGCTCGTTCTCGAGGCTGTCGATGGCGATGAAGTGTGCCTTGAGCGCGTCCGACGCGGCCCGTTTCGCCTTCGACTCAGGCGTGGTTGTCTTGGGCGCGTTGGCGGTGGCATTCGCCCACGCCTGCAACTGCTCGTTCACCTCTTCGTCGCTCATCCCGCCAACACCGGGATTGACATCCTTCTCCGCATTGCCGCAGAGGGAGCGGAAGGGGCAGCTCCTGCAGTGAGCGTCGCCTGCCGGAAGCGTCGGTTCGGGAATCTCCCTCCTGAACACCATGCTCACGACGTCGTCAACGCGGGCCACGGCGTCATTGAAAGCCTTCTGCGCCCTGAACGCAGGGATGCGCTCCGCCTTGTACTCCACGGAGTCGCGAGCCATCGTCGCTATGACGAGATCGCCCACCTGCCCGAACACGGCCATGCTGTACAGCGCGGCCTGCTGGACCGTCTCCGGATGCGTCCGCTCGACACCGACCTTCCACGCGAAGCGCGCCAGCGAGTCGTCACGCACCTTGACCTCCAGTATCGCGGGCTTGACGTCCTGCGCCGGAGGCACAACGATGCCGTCGGGATGTCCCGTCAGCGTGACCCACCCGTAGGGGATCGCCACCGCGCTCTCCTCCCTCACCGTCCAGCCGTCGCGCCTGAGCATCTCCTTCACCATCGGCTCAAGATACGTGCCGGCGAGCATCTTCCCCTGGTTCTCAATCGGGATCTCGTCGGTCTCCTCGATGCCCTGCGACTGGTAAGCCAGCCTCCTGAGGCATTCGCCAATCGCGGACATCCGCAGTTTCACGCTCATGTCCACCTGGATGTTCGGCCTGTCGAGGGACAGCGGCTCCTCGCTCTCGTCAATCTCCCTCGACTCCAGCACGATGGAAGCGTTCTCAGGCTCAACGGGACCGAACACCTCGTCCACTGCCTGCTTGTTCACAGTTCCGTTCATAGTCATGTTCACTTGTCTCCTTCTCCCGATAGGTGATAGGTGATGTTGGATTGAATGCCCGGGTGGACAGCGTATCCACCCGGGCCGAATGTTCAGGTTTGTCACTGGCTTTCTATGCCGAGTCGTCCCAGCGGACGACATCAACCTTCCCGACGCAGTTCTCGACCATACCGTTCTTGTGCGGCTCGCACATCGGCTTTATTTCGCCCAGCGCGAAGACCACCCACTCGGAGTCGGCGCCGCAGTAGGCGTCGTTCTCGAAGAAGAGGCACTCAGGCGGGCGGGCGTCCGCGTTGAAGCTCTCGTGGCTGAAGGTGCCGCAGGCGCACATGTGCTGGTACTGTTCCAGCACCGCGCCGCAGCTCCCGCAGGTGAAGACCACCGGCTCCTCGACGAGATTTATTAGCCTTTCGCTTGAAGTTCCCATATCCGTCCCTTCTACATTGCAGTCCCAAGCCCCACCGTCTCTGGCAGGGCTTTCCAGTTGCGTAGATGTCTCTGCATGCCTTATGCGAACGCCAGCGCGCCGCTAGGTCCGCACAGGCATCGCATGGCGTTGTTCCTGCCCCTGCTGTGCGTGTAGCAGTAGTGGGTGTTGAACACGCCGGAGTCGTCATCGGCGACATACTCCCCGCTGCGCTCGCAGCCCGGCTCCGAGCAGTCGGGCGAGCTTGCCCATGCCGGAGTGTCCTGAGTTCTGATGAAGCGTCCTCCGAAGCGGGTGGCCGCACGGTTTCTGACCTGACTGATCATCGTTCTGAGTTCCTTTCTTGGTTGTTCGTTTTCAAAGGAAAAGCCCCGCCGCCAGAAGGCAGCAGGGCCTGGTATTAGCCGGCTCGAGCCTGTTAGCTCAGGACGGCCTCACTGAAGGCGGCGCCCACCGCGTCGAGGGCGGCATACACCGCGTTCTTCTCTTCTGAGTTGCTGTCGTATCCGAGATTGGCGTAGCAGTATTCGCTGACCGTCGCCCAGTCCTCCACCGTCACCAGGGCGAATCCCGTTGCCCTGTCCGCCTTCGCGTCCGCAATGGCGGTTAACGCCTGCGAGACGGCGCGCTTCTCATCGGGTTCGCTGTCATAGTTCAGGTTGGCGTTCACGTAGTCTATGATGGAGAGCATGTGCCCGCTCGGGATTTTCACGGCGAGAAGCTGGCGCGCAGCCTTCGTCTCCTCCGCGACCTTAACGTTGTGCTCGTCGAAGGGCAGCCCTGCGGCCATCACCTCGCTAACGTATGAGTTGGGGCACTCGCCGAATGTCACCCTGCAAATGCTGCAGGCGACGCGACCGTGCAGGCGTGGATGGTAGCTCGCGGGCACAGCCCTGATGTAGCTGCTCTCGCAGTCGCAGTCCACGTACTCGACGGAGAGCATCCGTCCCGGCGTGCGCTTGCGGCGTTCCGGAAGGCTGATGTCGATGTATATCTCGCAGCCCTCTAACGGCATCTGGTTCACCCACTTGACGGCGACGTGGTACTCCGAGAACACAGCCTCGAAGTCCCGGTAGTAGGCGAGCGCCCACTCTTCCAGCGCCATCTCGCGCCCGGGGTAGAAGACCTGCCCCTTCGTCGGGTTGTCGTGCAGCGGGTAGTTGAGCTGCAGCACGAACTCCGCGAAGCCGTAGGGCATCGAGGGCATCCGCTGGTACTGCACCTTGTTCACAATTGCGCCTGTTGTCATGTCTGTCCATCCCTCTGTGTTCGGTCCGTGTGGACGCAGGCTGTCCGCAGCCCGCGCCTTTATCTCTCATTCACAGCCGTGCTCTATACCAGCGCCCCCTTGCGTAGCGAGGGTCGGCGGTAGCAAGCGTTGAGCAGCCTGCTCAGTGCGATGTCCTTGCGGTTGCGCTTGGCGCGCCTCTGTGCGCGGCCAGGCCTGAACCAGCCGTCGAACTTCTTCTGGCTGATGATGGCGTTGCGCGTCTGGGTCCTGATGTCCGGCTTCATCAAGCTGTCGTAGTAGGTGTCCTCGATCTCGCCCTGCATCAGATCGTCGTCGTCGAGCATCCGATCGAAAGCCTCGTATTCGTATTGGCGGTGGTCGTAAAGCAGCCCGTCGAAGCTCTTTCCCCTGGCGGAGTCAATCGAGAATCCCTGGGCCGACTGGAAGCGCCATGTCGAATCCCGCAGGAAAGCCGTCTGCTGGGCGACGGGCGTCTCAGCCGCGCGCTCCAGGTGCTTGTTGTCGGAGAGAAAGGCCTCGAACTCGTCGTCGCGGAGGATCTCGATGGTCACGCACGTGAGCGTCTTCGGGTTGATGTACTGGGTGGTCATTGGTGTTCCTTCCCTGGCTTCTCGCCAATTTCTCAGATGTTGAATGGGTGTAATTGCGCGCCGCTCTACCCGCCTTGCTCCGCTAGGATGAGATGCTGCACGAGGCGGCTAGACCTTCAGCAGTTCCCTGACCTGAGCGAGTGTCCGCGGAGTCCAGTAAAGGTCGCGCTCAATTCCCGGCACTCCCTTGAACAGCGTGACCTCCGCCAGTTGCGTTAGATCGAAGTATCCGAGTTCGACGCCGAAACCATCGACAAGCCCGAAGCATGTTCCGGTCTCGGCGTCCCACTCGGTGATGTACCAGGTCCAGTTGGAGTAGGGACTGAACAACTTGACGGGAACCATCACCTGGTCCTCGCTCGCGCTCTCGTTCGTATAGAGTGGCGGGATGGTCTCGCCCACTTCCTCTGTCATGAGGGCGTGCCCTCGAATACCGCTGTACTTGTCCTGCCAGGCCACAGTTTCGCCTTTCACTTTTCGGTATGAGTCCGCCAACGCCAGTTGCCGGACATCCGGTATCAAGCCGCCTTCAGGTAGCCCGTTCTGTTTGGATGAGTTCTGCGCCTGTCCTGAATTGCTGTCCCCTTGAAGAAAAAGCCCCACCGGATTGGATTCCAGCAGGGCGGGTGTACGGTTACGCGGCAGCCGCGTCTTCAGCCATGTAGGCCAGGACGATGCGCTCGCAAGCGGGGCAGATGTCCCCCAGGAAGTTGATCCTCTCCCTGTCGTAAGCCTTGCCGCCGTAGGTGACGTTCTTAACCGCCTGCATGAACGTGCCGGCAGCGAGGCCCGTGTAGTGTCTGCCGATGCTGGTCGCCCTGCCGCAGAGGCCCTGGTCCGCGTTGGTGGAGACACCAAGCGGCTTGTGCATCACGGTCCAGATGCAGCGGGGCCGCGAGTCCATAATCCCGTCGCTCTCGCGCCTCGGCCTCACATTGATGATTCCGTCCGTCATATTTGCACCTCCTGAGTGCTTTGTGGTTACTGAAGGCTTATGTCCTCCCGTCAGCTAACGAGGCGTCTCGAAGGCTGATGGCGGGGCATAAGAAAAGCCCTGCCGGATCCGTTCTGGCAGGGCTGTGTCTGATGAGATTGTCTTATCTATGCTGCGACCTCCTTCTGCGTCAGTAGCCGCTCCAGCTTGCTGCCTCCCTTGAAGATCGCGTCCATTCGCGGGCCGACCGTATGCTCCGCCTTCGCCCTCTCGAACGCCTGCTGGCGTCTCGGGTCCGCGAAGGCGGCATCGGTGCAGTACAGCGTACTTACTGCGAACGTGGCCGGAAACCGATAGGAAGGAGGCTTGCCCGTTGGCGAGCAGCCACTCAGCGTCAGCGTCGGCTCGTGCCTGACTCGCTTGTTAGTCAGCTGATTCAGCAGGAGGCTTCGTCCCTGCGGCATGACGGCCACGGTCTCGCCGTCCTGCGTCTTGCCCACGAGGTAGCCCCGGATCATGCAGCCGACGCGCAGGTCGCGCATGCCGGTGACCGTGATAGTCTCTGATGGCTTTTCGGGTAGAAAGCGAGATATGTCAGTTATCGGAGTAGTCATAGGTCTGTCCTCCCCAAATTCAAAACCCCGCCAGTCGAATGACCAGCGGGGCGTACTTGCACGTTGGCGGCGCTTGAGTCGGTGATTAGCTGCCGGCAGGCGACGCCTCCCTCCTTCTTGCAGTGCGGTACGTACCGAACTCCGGGTAAACGACGTCAACGATGTGGTCCCCGACTACCACTCCGCCGGATACGAGCTTCTGGATGAATCTCTTCGTTTTCACCATGTCCACGGGCGTCCTTCTGCTGACCTTGTTCGGAAGAGAGCCCTCGTTGATTCGCTCGGCAAGTTCCTCTGCCGTCACCGGCTCTTGCCCTATGAGCCTGAACCAGCTTCGGATGAAATCGAACTCGGAAGAGTCGCTAGATGTTAGTCCGCAGACCTTGCAAGCACCTTCTTCGTATTCGTGGCCTACTATGACGTGGCTTGCGTCATACTGTAGTGTCGTGTCTGGTTTCATTTCTGGTGTCTCCTTTTCTGCATGAGAAAAGCCCCGCCAGTACGACCAGCGGGGCTTTCAGTTCATCCCGGTGACAGCCGGGTTATGCGGGCGGGCTGCAGATGCAGTGCCGGCGCAGGTCCGTGACGGGGACCTTGTCGAACTCGTCGTCATCCAGTGTAATCCACACCCATTCGCCCCTGCGCTGTGCGAGCGGGTATGCGTCCGAAGCCGCGTCATTGTACGCCCGCCAAACTCCCTCGGGAATCAGTGCGGCTTCATGCAGGCACTTCAGTAGCCTGCCTTCTGCGGGCGCGTTCAGGACCTCTTCCGGCATTGCCGTCACAGGCGCTCCTTTCCGTGTGTTCGAGTCGGCCCGCTATTCAGATCGCGTCAGTATGTAGTGGTTGCGGAGGATCTCGTCGTGATATGTCTCGGGGAGCCGCGCCCAGTCGTGTATGTCCACGATAATGGGCAGGTTCGATTCATCAAACGCGCCGAGAACACTTGACATGGCGCTTACCCCAACTGGCGTCAAGTCGGGTGTCCGAGCTACGAGATCAAGGTCGCTTGCGTCGTGATTGGTGCCGTCAACTCGGCTGCCGTAAGCCCATACCTCGATGCCAGGGATGTGTCGGCTGAGTATGCTGACCACCTGTTCGCGGTATTCTTGCGGCAGATGCAGCTCGCTACTCATCGGTTTCGGCTCCAATCATCACCGCAATCCGCCTGGCGTCTTCTATTAGCGGAGGCAGCACCGTAAGCGCCTGTTCAGCGAACTCCCTGCCGTAGCGGTGTGCGATCACGTTGCGGTGGTCCCTGTAACCCATCCATCTGGCGCATTCGTCCAGCGAGACGAGATGCAGCCGCGCGGCCTCGCGGAAGACCTGCGCGAATGTCAGGTCGTTAACCTGCCTCGCCGTTGCGAAGTATGGCCTGAGCCTTCTTCTGAGCAGAGATGCTGTGAGCTCAAGCAGCACCTGGAATTCGTTCATGCACGCGCCCCGGAAGACGTTGTACATTGGAGTGCCCGGCTCCTGCTCTCGCAGACCTTCCAGCGCAGCCTCAAGCGTTTCTATGGTTCGTGTCAGGTTGTCCGTGTTGATTCTGGCCATTGCCTCTCCTTGCCGAATTGACCTGTCCTGATATTACATTCTGACCGAGGATGAAGAAAGGTGGATGTGTCCGCACTTGGGCGAGCGATACGCGAACTTCCCGAGGAAGGTCGCCCTGCTCTCCGCCTCCCGCCAGTTCGGCAGCACCCACTTGCCGTCTTCGTTGCAGCGAAGGGCGGCCTTGCCGAATATCGTCACCCTGTGGAACCATCTGTTGCGTCCGTGCTTCAGCGCGTGCTGAACCCTGAAGTCGGTGCTGTGCTGGCAGATGCCGCACACAGCGATTCCTGCCTGCTTCGTCTTGCTCCAGCTGTAACGCTGCGGAAGTCCTGCGTCAGCGCATGTCTGGCAGCGCATCTCTTTGATAGACATCGTTCAGTCCCTTCTCCCATCACTGGGGCGTTGCCTCTCGGGCCTTGTTTGCCTTGTCGCCTATTACGCGCTGCAGCGTCTGAACCGACCTGCCGCGCACCTTCATTCCGTATCGCTTCTTGCGCCTCCTGTTCTCGCGGCGCTCTCCCTTCGTGAGTTGCAAAGTGGCGTCTCCCTTCGCTCAATGAAAAAGCCCCGCCAGTCAGTGCCAGCGGGGCTGCGTGTCGTCTTGCTTGTCCTGCTATTCGTAGTGAGGGGTCTTGTCAGGGAAGTCCGCGCCGGGCGCGTCCTCGATATAGATCATCCTCAGCCCGTCGCTGAGTACCGAGTGGAGCGGGCGCCGCCCCTCGTTGATCTCAGCCAGTCTCTCGGATTGCGCTTCCCTGATGTTCTCGGCTTCCTCGAAGTCGCCGGCCGTCCCGAGGCAGGCTATGAACTTTCCCGCGTCGTATGGCCAGCCGCCCTCTTCCGGTCCGCCGATATATCTGTTGACCTCGTACTCGTTCACGTAGAAGGTCTCGATGCCCTGCAGCACCGGAGGTGTTCCGTTGTTCATTGGCCTCTCCCGTATTCAGGTGTTCACCGGCGGACTCCTTCCAAAGCCCGCCGTCGCTTTCAGGCGTACAGCCTCGCGCCCACCTTGCGGCAGTTCCGGCAGACTTTCACCAGGTGCGGCGCGGTCTCCCGTAGCAACTCAGCGAAGAGTCCGGGTGGCATGTGTGCCTTGAAGTTCCGGCGTCCGCACAGGATCTTGTCCCGTGAGCCTACTGTGGGTATTGACGCTGCGCTCTCAGGCTGCTTGCGCCAACTCCACGTCTTCCTCCTCTTCCGTGTAGTTGGGCAGGGGATTGCCGTTGTTGACGTAGCGGACGACGGCCATCGCCTCGCGGGTGGACTGGCCGAGCAGCTCGGGCTTGTCCTCGATGCTTCTATACCATGAGAGGATGTACGCCGCGCTGGTCTTGCGCTCGTGAGCGAAGCCGTACTGCGTGAGCAGGTACGCGGTGGCGTACTGTGTCACCATCTCCTCGTAGGCGTAGTCGCCCTTCTCCGGAGTGCAGGGAGAGCCGTACTCGTCGCGCTTGAAGCGGCCCAGTTCGCTCGGCGCGCCCGTCGCGTGAGTCAGCTCGTGGATCATAGACTGCGTGAACCGCTCCGGCTTCGCGTACTGGCTCGTAGGCGGAAGCACGACCTCGTGCGTTTGCGGCCGGTAGTAGGGCGCGCGAATCAGCGCATCTTCGCGGATGAGAGGCTGGAGCTTGAAGTTGGCGAGCATGTGCTCTCTAACCGCCTCGATCCGCTCGGCGATCGGGGTGTCGCCCCATGTGGACACCTCCAAGGGTGGAATATCCAGCTCCGATAGGTTGGCGAACTGCTCGACGTTGAACACGAAGAATGAGCGATAGTAGATGCCGACGACCTCTTCCTCGCCCGTATCCTCGTTGACCTCCTTGCGCGGCACCGGATACCAGAGGTGGGTCATCTTCTGCCCGCGGAAGTCGGCACTCAGCTCCTTCGCCTTGCCGCGAGTCACGAAGCGGGGGTCCTGCCAGCCGTACACGAAGGACATCATCTGCAGCATCACGGCGTTGTAAGTGCCGCCGTACTTGTGCTTGGTGAAGGGGTTGTAGGGCAGGTGTCCCATCCTGCCGCTGTCCCAGGGCATCACCTCGCGCTTCAGCACCTCGTCCTTCAGCCCGAGCATGTACTCCAGAATCTTCTGCTCCGGCGTCTGCTTGGTGGTGCTCGGCTTGCCTTTCTTGTTCCTGCGCTTGTAGCTCTTTCTCTTGCCTGCCATTGGGAGTAATCCTTTCATGGATAGTTTGTTCCCGCGCTACACGTAAAAAGCCCCCGGTATCGCTACCAGGGGCTTGTCGTTGCTCAGGCACTGGCGCACCTGCTATTCAGTTGAAGGGCTGCCGAGTCAGCTCCCGCTATTCTCGTCGCTGCCGTGATGCGGCTGGTTGAACTCCTATCCTCTCGCCTCCCCAGGCTCCTTGGTTTTACCGCCGGCTGGACTTATTCACAACCCTTCGCATGTAAATCGTGGGATTGCCATATATTCCACCGGAAAGCGACTCAGGGCCGGGGTGTTCAATTACAGGCCCCTGTCCCATTTTGCTGCGCCAGCGCCCGGTGGATGTTTGCAATGCCGCATGTGTCCAAATTCCATGCTCTTCGTACAGTGCGACCTTTTCGTAGCCATCCTCAAGCGTACTGTCAACGCATTGATCGAATCCCAGGCCCAAGAACACTTCCTTTAGGCTTTCTATGCTGTCTGAACGTGTCGCGCTCGTGGGCCAGTAGTGGTCTTCGTTGTGGTCCCACCACTCGCTGGTGTCACCGGCGGCGTAGGCGATGCAATTGTATCGGTCTGAGGCTTGTTCTATGATTTCATAGCCTTCGCTGGATAGCCTTGGAAATGCTCTAGCAAGGAGTTGCGCCCAGCTAGACGTAGCCATTGGCTTTCCCCCATTTCAGCCAAGATTTCTGCATTTCGGATACGTTGCCGCGATCAGCCGGCTCAACTGGATTCACGTTGGTGATCTCGCGTAGAGCGGCGAACCAATGTCCACCTCGCGATTTCATTCTTTCTAGAATCAGGGGTACGGCCGATTCGCCCATGTCGATGATTTTTTTGTAGGCAGGATGTTTAGTCGCCATGTCGGTTCTCGACAGTAGGACGGTTTCGTTCTCCCACTGATCGGCAAGTTCCAAGAAGCGTTCACGATCAGTAGGTTTTATCTCTACTTCGTCCGTTGTGTCTATGTTCGCCATCTCTCGCCTCCTTTGTTGATTTAGCCGATGATTGCCAATTAGGAGAATGAGATTAACTCATTCTCCTTAGCAAAAGTGCTGTGTTTACAGTGTCAGTTATTTTGTGCAAACCGTCACCGCCAAGGTTACTTATTGTGCAGGTCCGCGATTTTGTACAAAACCATTTCAATCCTTGGCTTTGTACAGAAACGGAGGTTTGCACAGAAATAGACATTCCCGCCGGCGATTTGCACAAAAGCTCCTTTCCTCATTCGTTCGTTTCTATTGATACTCTGTAGCCGTGATTACGAGCCAGCAAGCTGGC
Source organism: Dehalococcoidia bacterium (assembly GCA_965203955.1). Taxonomy (GTDB): domain Bacteria; phylum Chloroflexota; class Dehalococcoidia; order Lucifugimonadales; family JADFKI01; genus Bin90. The sequence goes on from OZ241923.1 coordinate 3,435,463, forward strand.
ATCCTGGCGCCTCACACTAGCGAGCTTTCCGTCATGCGTCACGGCTACCCGACTGCGCTTTTTGTCAAGACTCGCATAGCCCAGCAGGACTCCTTGCTTCTTGTGTGCCAGTCGAACCAGGTCTCCGGAGGCTATGCCCGCAACGTGCTTTGAGCCAGAGCGGTGCCCCGGACAGGATGTGTAGCCCTGCTGCCGCCTTGTGAGCGCGCAGTAGTCGCGGTAGCCTTGGCCTCTGGGATTGCCGTGGCGGTCCGGCGGCCTGAGCATCTGGCGGTCTCCGTGACCTGTCGCTATTGCCACGACCTTTTGGTCGGGGATGAGCGTGATAGTGCCGGGCGCTCCAATGCAGAGCGCGTCGTTCACATGGGTCTTCCGGACATCTAACCTGCAGCGTGTCCACGAAGTCGTATATGCGTCGTACTTCGCCACAGGTAGTCCCATGTCCTCTAGGATGTTCAGCAAGACTGGCACGATGATGTTCATCTGGCTGGCATCAGCAAGCCGCGAGCGCATCACGCCGCGCACTGCAGCCAGCCACTTGGGCTTGTCGGCAAGGAAGTCCTCCACCGGTTGATTGCCCTTTGCAATGTTGCACTCCTGGCATGCCACCACGAGGTTGCTCGCCCTGTCTGTGCCGCCCCTGCTTCTCGGAACGATGTGGTCGGTCTCGTAACGCTCGGCCTTGACAGTTCCGCAGTAGGCGCACTTGCGCCCGTCGCGGTGGAACACGTAGCTCCTGAGCTGCCAGCCAAGCAGGTCTCCCTGCTGGTACTGCTTGCCCTCGACTTCTGCGTCCTGCATCAACTGGGTGTCGAAGCGCGCTGTCTCCATCCTTACAAATGTAACCGGATACAAGCTGCACAGCCTTCTAATCCAGGTCTCGGTGTTGGCGAGTCTCGTCAGCATTGAGGGTGGCAACCAGCCGTCCGGTCTGGTGCGATTGTCAAAGCGCGGCTGCCGGTTGCGTATCCTTGAGCGCCTGCTCCGCCGAAATGCCCTGCGCCTGTCCATCCTGTTGCGTACCCTGTCGCCGCGGTGACGCAACTCCACCAGAGCATGTGCCCTTCTGCCGTCCTGCGTCTCGCTCGTTACCGCCATCCCCGTGGCCTTCGCTCCGGGGTCTATGTTGAGCTGCACACCGTCAATCTGAACGCTCTCATCATTGGCGCTGACGTCCGTCATCTGTATATGGAAGATTCCCTTGCGCCATTGCTTGCGGGCCCGTCCCTGCTCCATGAGTCTTCTGGCCCGCGAAGGACGGGTGGGCATCAGCGGACTGCCCTCTTCGTCCAGCACCGGCACGGTGTTCTGATTTGTCGGGTCCGTTCTTTCGGTTTTCATCATGTTCGTGTTGATCCAATCTCTTCTCATTTTAGAAGTATGCCTGTACATGCTCGGACATCGCCTTCACAGGCCTCGCCTCGTCAATGGCTGGCGGCGGGATTCCGCTGCCCTGCGACTATTTCATCCCGCAGGGCTTTGAGAGGTCAGGACTGGCGAAGCATCCTAACGTCATCATTCATTGCCTGCCGCACGCCGTAACTGAGTTCTTTCAACCCGTTACTCAGTTGAGACTGTGCCTTGTACATGGACAACTCACATTTTTGTGTAAGTCATCCGCGAAAGTGTCGATTTTGGTGCAAACCTACATTTCTGTACAAAGCCTCAACCTTTCTTACATTTTATCAAAGTATGCGGAAAGTACAGTGCCAATTACTACACGTCAAGAGTGTGAGCTCATTCAGGCCGTATAAGACCAGAGCAAGCGCGGCGATGAAGCCGGCTACGAGCATCACCCAGATAGAGAGCGAACTTGACGGGGTGCTTGTCGAGCAGCACGACGAGGTCATTCTCGATTCTCGGGTTGCTTACGAGCAATATATTGCCCCTTCTTATCGGGTTTCATAAAGAAAAACCCCCGCAAGAGTTAAATCTACGGGGCCGGTCTGCGTTCGAGAGCGCGTTACGCTAGTCGCACTTGGTGTATCCGCATTCAAGGCAGCGGGCGCAGCCTTCTTGTCGCACCACCCTGCCGGAGCACTTGATGCAGGTTTCTTCTGTCTCGTAACCCGTGCCTTTCGGTTGCGCGCCTCCGGCGAACAGTCCCAGCTGCTCCGAGTGGAGGTTCGCGGCGCCGTTCTTGCCCGGGTTGTTCGGCCCCGACATGTGCCACTTCAGCACATACGCCACGCCGTCTTCGGCAGAGCGTATGAGCACGCCGTTGTCCCACACAGGCTCCGACGTAATGCCGCTCAGGTGATGGATGATCGCCTTCGGATCGACACCGGAGCGCAGGCTCAGCGACACCATTCGGGACAGTCCTTCAAGGTGCGCCGGCTCGCTCCCGCCAGCCTTGCCGATAGCGGTGAACAGCTCGAAGGGCTTACCGTCGTCATCGAAATTCAGCGTCACGTACATCGTGCCGTGTCCGGTCCTGACCTTCTCGGTGATGCCGACCATCGCGGATGGGCGCTCACGGGGAACGAGGTATCCGTTGCTGTCCTGCGCCAGGCGCGTCGCGTTGCGGTCGCTTTCGGCTTCGTCGCTCTTGCCCGTCTCAAGCACCTGCTGCGCCTTCGAGCCGTCCCGATATACGGTGATCGCCTTGCAGCCCGTCTTCCAGGCAAGCATGTAGGCGCGCTCGACGTCCTCTATCGTTGCGGTGTTGGGCAGGTTGATCGTCTTGGACACGGAGTTGGTGACGTGCTTCTGCCACGCCGCCTGCATCCTTATATGCGCCTCGGGACTAATCTCCATCGCGGTGCGGAAGACCGAGGCGTCCAGTCCCTCGCGTGCCAGTATGCTGTCGGCCTCGTCCGGGTTCTCTGCCAGTCGCGCAAGCACGGCGTTCGCCTTCTCGGTCGTGCCGAGCTTGCTCAAGAGCGCCTCACGCACCGACCTGGGCGCGTCAAGGAGCTTCTGCCCTGCCTGTCCGCCGCCGTCATCGCCCTTCCAGAGCACGTTAGACCACCACGCCGTCGCGAAGTGCGGCTCTATGCCGGATGAGCAGTCTGCGAGACGGCTGATCGTGCCGGTGGGCGCGATGGTGAAGACGCTGGAGTTGCGGACGGGCGGCATGCCCTTCGCCTTGAGCGCGGACTGCTCGTACTCGCTGAACGGTCCGCGCTCCTCGGCTATCTTTGCGGACTCGTCCCATGCGGTGTCAGCGATGAAGCTCGCCACCTTGTCGGCAAGCTCGATGGCCTCCTTCGAGTCGTATGGGATGCCCAGGCGCACCAAGGCGTCGGCCCAGCCCATTACGCCAAGACCGATGCGGCGCGTCGCCAGGTTGACCTCGCGCAGCTGGTCCAGCGGGAACTGGTTGATCTCGATGACGTCGTTCAGGAAGCGGACCGCCTTGCGGATCGTGTCCTCGAACTCTGCGAAGTCCAGCTCGGCGCCGCCGATACGCAGCACGACATGCTTGTCCATGTTGATGGACCCTAGGCAGCAGTTGCCATAGTTTTCGAGCCACTCCTCACCGCAGTTGGAGATGTAAATCCCCCGCGTGTCCCATGCATGCGGGCCGGGGATGGTGCAGTCATAGACTTCCGCTTTGCCGGCGTCCGTCACGCTAACTACCTTGGCCTCCTCGGCGCTCGCGTGTGTATGTGTCCGCAGTCTCTCGCCTTCGCCCAGGTTGCCCGCCTCCACCCAGCCACCGGAGTCCAGTGACCAGAGCTTGTGGTCGCGGGTGAGTCTGATGTCGCCGCTTGTAGTGCTCAGTTTGACGATGGGCTTGACCCCCTGGCTAAAGAAGCCCTCGTCGGTGCTCACGTAGCCCCTGTTGTCAACACGTGCCACGAATCGCTTGCCGACTAGCTTTGCTACAGTGGTCTGGCCTCGCGTCGTCATCACCGGGGTGTCTGCCGTGACGCACGGATTACTCGACAAGATGTCGCCCATCTGCGGATTGGGCTGCGTCTCCAGGATAAGGTCAATAAACGCTATGCCCGGGTCTCCCGTTTTCCATGCCGACTCGCAGATCTCGCGCCAGAGGTCCCGGGCGCGGACGGTGCCGGCAGGCTCGTTGATCGCGCCGTCGCCCGTGTCGCGCGGGTTGTAGAACGTCCAGTCGTCGTCATTTTCAACTGCGTGCATGAACTCGTCGGTGACCTGCACCGTGATGTTGAAGTTCGCGAGCGTGTCGTCGTTGTCCTTGCAGTGGATGAACTCCTGCACATCGGGATGGCTGATGTGCAGCTGACCCATGTGGGCCCCCAGGCGGAAAGCGCCCTGAGTGAGCGTCGCTCCGACCGACGAGTACAGCTTCATCACCGCGATGGGACCACAAGCCTCGCCGTGCGTGGTAGCTATGCGGTCGCTCTTGGGGCGCAGGCGGGAGAATCCGAAGCCGATGCCGCCACCCCACTTCTCGATCATCGCCGCGTCGCTTGCGACCCGCATGATGGAGTTCATACTGTCCTCCGGCGACACGACGAAGCAGGCGGACAGGCAACCTCTGCCTCCCGCGCCCGCGTTCACCAGCGTCGGGGAGTTGGGCAGGAACTTCAGTGACGACATCAGCTCGTAGAAGCGCGCCGCCCACTTGTCGCGGTTCTCCGGATTTTCGCCCATCGCAACCGCCCGCGACACCCTCTCCAGGAACGACACCGCGTTCTCGACCGGCTCGCCGTCCTCGTCCTTCATGTAGTACCGCTGGCTGAGAATGACCTGCGCGTTGTCCGAGAACTTTGGCTTGGTGTTCATAAGGTTCAACCTCCCTATTCAAATTATATGAGCCGGCATCATCCAGCGGCGCAGTTAGCGCCGCTGGATAAGCGCCGAGTTTCAGGGCTTGCCGCCTGTGCTGCACACCCTCTATGCCGCTTTGTAGCGAGCCTTCAGCTGCAACAGCGCCTGCTGGAACTTCTGAGGCTCCGTAGTGGACTGCCGCTTCCTGCTGTGGCGCTCCTGGTTGCGCCTCTTCTTCGCGACCTTCGCGCGCACCTCATACAGAGCGTCCTCCGCTTGCTTCGCACCTTCCACCAGCTTCTCAAGCGTGGCGGACTTGACGGGCACGACTTTAGTGCGCTGCCAGGGCGTACCGACCATTCCAAGGCACCTGAAGCAGTTCGCCCGGTAGGAAGGGCGGGGCTGCTCGTCGTTGTACCGCACGGCCTTGAGCCAGATCATCTTGACGTTCTGCCTGCAGCTCAGGCAGTAAGCCTCCGTTGGTGGCTCGAAGACGAGGTTGCGCTCGGACAGCCCGCCGTGCATCTCGCGCCGCGTGGTCATCTTGCCGGTGCGCGTCATCTGGTAGCCGCATACGGGGCAGTCGGCGACCGTCAGCGTGCGCCCGTTCCTGACTACCTCCCGCATTTCGGAGGCCCTGACCGTGCAGTTGCAGTCCTCTTTGCCGTCGTTACGGCATCCGAGGCAGTAAAACTTCCTGTTGAGAACGTAGGCGTAGCGAGGGGAGACGGTCACCCTCTGGCGGCCGCGCCTGCTCACCTTGACGTTCACCTTGCTCTCGTCCTTGTCGAGATAGCTGACGGCGAAGATACCGCGAAGGGCGATGTCTACCTGCCGTCCCGCCTTCTTCGCGAGCGACGCCATGTCCTCCTTATCGGTGACGGCCTCTCCGGTGAGCATGATGATGTTGACGATGCCAAGCTCGCTGGCGTCCATCTCCTTGCGGAGCATCTCCAGCGTGGGGGAGGCGTGGTGCTCCACGACCGCGACCGTCTCCCCGTAGCTGCCGGTGCCGAGCGCGAGGCAGTCGCCCGTGCCCTCGGTGACCTCAGCATCCCCGACGAAAGCCAGGGTGAAAATCCTTGCCGACCTTATCTGCTTATCCATGATTGGTGTTCCTTTCTTGGCGTTCGTGCGCCGTGTCGAGTGAAATGAAAAAGCCCGCTGGCTGAATGCCAACGGGCTGCCCGCGTTGATGCCCTCTGAGCTACGTGGTAGCCAGGAGCACGTTCCTGTAATTCTTCGCGCGCTTGTTCCAGCGCCTCTTGTTCTCGTCGTACCTGACCTGCCAGACCTTCCTGCGCGTAGTCACCGACTTCAGCCTCTGCGTTCCGAGAGTGGCCTGTGTCGTCCTCGCTGTCGGATAGCTGTTCACTTACGACCTCCTTGTGTTTGCTTCGGTTATGCCTCCAGGTTGAATGGTTTGGGCAGCGTCCCGCCAGTGTCATTAACTCGCTGCGATTCCTTGCTGTGAAGATGGGCTGTCGCCCGTATCCAGTTCCGTTGACGCACCGAAGGAGCAGATGTGCGCGACGTGCAGCAGCATCTGCGTGAAGTGCCTGAGCGCGTCAGGGAGTCGCTCGTCTGTTGTCTCAAGTCTGAGTGTTCCGTCCTCGAACTTGACCGAGTGCCACGGCTCATACGCTTCGAGTACCTTTCCGATCTTGGCTATGTATGATGCCGGAATAGCTCCGACATGCCCTCTGTTGAAGAGGCTTAGCCCTGCGGTGTCGCCGAAGTCGGTGATTGCCCAACCGCCATCGTCATTGGGTTTTGCGTAAAAGTTCATGGCGTCGCCATCCGGCATGATGAATGGCGTGTCTATGGTCATGGCACGCTCGGAGCGATTATGCGAAGCGAGGCAGAAGCCGCTCTCCTTTATTGCCGCCTCCATCCGCCTTGTCAGTGCAGTGTCCACAGGTCCATTTCTCCTTCTCTCTCGAATGGTTTGAGCAGCGTCCGGTCAAGTTCTGCCCTGACCCGCTGCAATTCCTGGTAATGGATGTGGGCGATAGCCTGCAGGTTGTCGGGTATGCCCTCGACGTTCCTGAGCGCGTGCAGCCCTCGTTCCAGTCCTGCTACCGCCTCGATCTGAGGCAGGTAGTTGTCGTCTTTCCTGTCCGTCACCTCTGCCGTCACGGGCGGGTCTGTGGGGTAGCCAAGCGTCTCGTTCCTCAGTCGCTTGTTGGCTATCGCCTGCAGGACGTCCTTTGCCAGCTCGTAGCCGTTGAACTCGCGTGGCTCGACCCTTACCCAGCCGGTGCGGGCGGTGAGCCTCTCGTACATCTGCGTTATCGCACATTCGTCGCTGTGCAGTGATTCGCCCATCAGGTAGAGCCTGACGCCGCGCTGGTCCATCCATAGCCCTAAGCGCTGCTCCCAGTGCAGTGGATCGTAAGGTATAGTTGATGGCCTGCCGTCGATCGGCGCATAGACAAGCTCCGAGAGGTAGTGACGGTCGAAGATGAACAGCTTGTCGCTGGGCGCGTCTGCAATCATCCGTTTGTCCTGCTCCAGCTTCTCCGGGGTGCTGTCGCCCCGCGTATGGTGAATGTTCTCGACGGAAGCCCATTCGTCATACTCCCGTGCGATGTCCTCAATCTGTTGGGCCAGCGTGGACTTACCTGCCTTGTGCCGGCCCTCCAGCACGACTACATAAGCCATAGGCTTCTCCTTGTGCGTCTCTTATTTTGGCATGCAAACCGTGATTTCGATTTCGTGCTCGTCGCTAAACTCTCTCTCGATGAGCTGCCGCACCACGTGCCACCGCTGCCCACCGAGTCCCGCGCCGAGAGCGGGCATAGCCACTGAGCGGATATTCCGCCGTCGCAGCTCGCGGTGAAGATTAGCCAGCCCTGTCTCGATGTCATCAAGACGGCTGGGGTTTCGCCAGTGTCGCTTCGTCGGGAAGTTCACTATGTAGCGCGGACTCTCCATTTCCGTTTCCGTAATGAGTCCTCGTCCTGGTGAGATGCGCCCAGCGGCGCACGCCTGCTTGTACAGCCTGTCGTTGTTGGGGAAGCGCCGGCCGAACTCCCAAGCAAGTCCCGCGCCGGATACGCCGACGCAGTTGACGGGATTGACCAGCGCCTCCACATCGATGTCGAAGATGCTGGCGGTCGTGTATTCAGTTGCCATTTGCTCAGTCTCCCTTTCGATGCTCCCATTCCAGCAGGACGGTCCATATTGTCTGGACCGTCTCGCGCTCCTGTGCGGTTGGATTGTCCAGCATCCCATCCACGAACGCAGCCCATGTGATGCTCTCTTCAGTCGCCGACAGCTCGTATAGTTGCCTCAGCCTCGGAGCCATGTTGATGCCGCCAAGCGCCTTCTCCATCTCGAACAGGCGCGGCACGCCGTAGGCTCTTTCGCACTGAGTGCAGCGAGGGGGAGGCGCGTCGAAGTCTGCCGTGTAGCGAATTCTATTCTCCGCGGCATTCGGGCTGAGGCTGCTGGCGCATCCGTAGCCGAAGCGAGCGCCGACTACCCGGAAGGCGACGTAATCGGCGATCCACTCGTCGATTATCAGCATGCGGGTGGTTCGATTTCCGCTCGCGTTGACGCGGGCTATCGTGAAGTCGTGGGCGACCTCATGCGCCACCAATCGCTCAAATAACTTGTTTGGCTTCTTCACGTAGGACTGCTTGATCCAGGCGCGTCCTTCACCGAAAGCCAGTCCGCCCGCCTTGCCCTTCTTGTCGTGGGAGACTCTGAGTGTTACGGGATTTGGGAACTCCGATTGAAACTCCTTTCCCACGCCGGCAACCGCCGCGAGGGAGCGTTCGATCAGCTCGTCCGATGCTGCGATCTTCGTTTCGATTGTCACGGTGTATCTCTCATCCGGAGTGTATCCCGCCTTTACGGGGTTGCCTTTCTTGTCGTAGCGAATGCCCCACTCATAGGGCAGCTCTACGGTTACGGAGTGGGAGTAGTCGCCCTCCCAAAGCTCGTGCGCGAACGCGTCGGTCGCAACTGCCAGCGCGCAAAGCGCGGCGAGCAAAGATGTGATAACCTTCAACGGTATCCTCCTTTTCTCTGGGGATATAGAGGGCGACTCAACGGTGAGATGGCGAGTCGCCCTCCCTTCTTATTCGCCGCCTAGTAGTAGCGCGGCTCACGGGCGATGGAAATGTGTGCCCGTTTCTTGTCCGTGTAGATGTTCAGCTCGATGTCGAAGAGGCCGTTGATGCCCAGCGCCAGCATCAGCCCCCTGTACTCGCCGAACGGCTTGCGCTGCCTTCCTATGTAGATGCGCCAGAGGCGCCTTTCCCGATAGGTCATAGGCTCGTACTCCTTCCTGCCTATATGCTGTTGCTGTTCAGAGTGAGCGCGACGTCCGGCGTTACCCACCCATCCTGACGAAGTTCCTGTAGCCGCCGAAGCCCCTGTCGCGCTTGTAGATATGCAGCTCGAAGCGGAAGGCGCTCCGCTTGCCGACTGCGATCTCAACGCCCCCGAACCGTCCGTATCCGCCCTTGTTGATCTTGATATACAGTTGATGCCTTCTCTTCATCTCATTTCTCCTTTCGAGATGTTCTCTGTTCTTCCAAGTGCATTCGCACTCCGGAGCAATGGCAACCGTGGTTGTCGCTGCTCCGGAGTCCGCATGCGACAGAAAGCCCCGCGTACCGTTGAGGCAGCGGGGCTTTTTGTTCAGGACCCATCTCTCCACGTCAGGTCACCGACAGGGAGAGATGGGGGACTGCTACCAGGGCATTTCGTCTTCCGGTCCCTGTGCCGGCGCAGGCGCGGGGTTGCTTGCAGGGGCACTCGCCGCTGCTGTGGCAGTGGGCGCGCCGGGGTTCATGCCTCCGGATGCCGCTCCGGGGTTGCCGCCACCAGCATTGCCGCTGGGGAGGAACTCGACGGTGTTCGCCGTGACTTTCATCTTGCCGCGGGGCTGTCCGTCCTGAGCGGTCCAGCGATGTGCCGAGGGCCTGCCGTCAATGAGGACGCTGCGTCCCCTGTTAAGGTGGTTGTTCGTGTTCTCGGCCAGCTTGTTCCAGCAGCTGACATCGATCCACAGTGGCTCATCCTCGCGCCTGTCGTTCACCGCGATGCTGAAGTCCGTGACCGATGCTCCCCGGGGCGTGTAGCGCATCTCCGGGTCGCGGCCGAGGTTGCCGTTCGCCACGATGTTGATGTAAGTGCCCTCGGAAGAACTGACCTGCATCACCCTGTAGGCGCTGACGCCTATGTAGAAATTCTGGACGCCCTGGGCGTTGGGCACATGGTCGAAGCGGGCGTCGCCCTCGATGTACACATATGAGTCCTTCGGGATTCCCGCGAGCTTCTGGGCGGCGTTGCCGCGAGCGGTAACCCGCACCCAGTCCGCCTCCTCGACAGTCTGGCCGTTGACCTGCCTGGTCTCGATGACCTTGACGGGGGCGTCCACGTTCAGGTTGCCCTGCTCGTCGGTGAACTGAGAGGCGATGCCGTTGCTGATGCCGATAAGTGTGATCTTCTTCAATTTACTGTTCCTTTCGTACGGTCTTTTTGTGCCGCAGGCTGAGTCTGTTCGTGCTGTGGATGGCCTACGCGCCGACTACGCGCCGTTTCCAAAGAAAGGCGGCCCGACGATGCCGATCACCGGGCTGCACGATTTCAGGTCAGTCCTGTTCTGCTACCAGGGCATGTCGTCGTCGCCCTCGGGCGCGGGGGCGCCTTCGGCGGCTACCGGTTCGCCCTGGTCGCTCCGCGGGCTGAGGAACTGCGTGAAGTTCGCAGTGATCTCCAGGTTCACTCGCGGCTCACCTTCCTTCGAGTTGTAGAAGTCGAGCTCCATCTTGTCCGCCTCGATGTAGAGCTTGCTGCCCTCGTGAGTGTACTGGTCGAGGTTCTCAGCGGTGTTGTTCCACGCCACGAGGTCAACATACAGCGTCTCCTCCTGGCGCTCGCCCGAACTGTCGAGATAGCGGCGGTTGAATGCAATCCTCGCGTTTGTCACGGGCAGACCAGCCTCGTTCGTGTAGCGCATCTCCGGGTCCCTCGTGAGATTGCCGATGCCCCGGAAGGCGATGTTCGCCTCGTCGGAGTTGCCGATCGGCAGGACCTTGCGCGCCGCGATCACCAGCCGGGCGTCGAAGGAGCCGTCGCGCTTGGTGAACGAGCGCATGTTGAGATCGCCGTCCACGTAGATGGAGTCGCCGTCCTTGAAGCGGTTGGCGCAGAAGAGAGCGGCGTTGTTCCAGACCTCGACGGTGAAGAACGTCTCGCGGGCGCTCTCGCTGCCGTCCTGCGCCTTCCAGCTCTCCTTGACGATGACGGGCACGCGGACCTGCACCGCGCCGGACTCGAACTGGCGGGAGTAGATATTGCCGTTGACCTTGCCGATAATGCTGATGCTCTTCATTTTGAAAAGTTCCTTTCCCGGGCGTTGCCCAGTATGAGTATGTGTCCTTGTCTGGAGCTTCCTATTGGGTTTGTATGACTGCTCTAAGCGCCTTGTTGCGCGCCTCTTACTTAAATGCTAACGCCCAAGCGCCTGACTATGTTCAATAGACCGTGCGCAATTTCAACAGTCCGCACTCTTTTCCGGGGGCCACCGACGCATAGGCGGCCCGTCTCACTTCAAATTGCAGCCGCACAACTACGCAGCCTCCGCCATCTCCGACGCCTCCGCGACCTTGTGCGTCAGAAAGGTGACGCTGTCCGCTATCACGTCCACGCTTCCCTTCTCCACGCCGTCGCGTCCCTGGAATGTGGCGAGGCGTATCTTGCCCTTCGCCTCAACCGACCTGCCCCGATAGAGGTGAGCGTTGCAAGCTATCGCCGAGCGACCGAAAACGCTGACGTCGATGCGGGTGGTCTTGGGCTTCCCCCTGACCTCGCGGTCTACCTTCAGCTCGAAGGAGCTGACCTCAGTGCCGTTCATCGTGCGGTTCTTATGCGGCCGGGTGGCAAGGTCGCCGACAACGACGGCCGTCGCGTGATGCGCCTCGCCGCGCTTCCCGAAGGTAAAGTCGTTGGTCGTGATGACCAGCCGCGCACTCACCTTGTCGTTCTTGCCCTTCCTGATGGAGTAGTCGAAGCTCCCTTCGACCTCCATGATGGAGCCCTTCCGGACTGCCTTCGCCGCGTAGCGGGCTTTCGGGCCGAACAACAGCACGTCGTAGTAGTCGCGCTTGAGCGGGTTGACCTGCACGCCGACCTTCATCATCGCCGTGCCGTTTCTCAGCACGGGCTGGAAGGCGGCGAAGCCCTTGATGGAGACCTTGATCTTATGCTTGTCCTTGTTGTCACTCCGGTTCGTCATTGGTCGTTCCTTTCTCGCGTTGCCGATGTCTCATGGCTAGAGATTGGTATCCGGCGGCGTCAGGCTGCCCCGCTTGCTCTGCGGCACCGCCCGTTCTGAGGTTGTCTGACGTGAAACTAGCTGCCGAGCGGCATTCCCGCTTCAGTCACCTGCGCCATCGTCGCGGGCGGGCACTCGTCGAGAGCCGCAAAGCACGAGGTGCAAGCGATGAAAGTGCCGTCCGGAGTCGTGACGATCGGCAGGTTCAGCTTGATGGCGTTGTGGCTGCACTTGCAGACCACGTAGTCGGGAGTATGGGTCTTCAGGGTCATCGCGATCCGTCCCTTCTCCATGTACCGGTCTTGAAGGAGAACTCTTGGACGAGGTCCCTTCCGGCGGTGCGCCTGCGTATCCTTGGTATCTGCTCTCTGAGGGTGCGGAGGATGTCCTGCGCGCCTACTATGCCGATTTCCGCCTCGACCCTGTGTATGCTGCAGTGGCTTCCTCCAGCCTCTTGCAGCAGGTGTCCGTCCACGAAGAAGACGCTGATGTTCTCGGGGTCCTCGTAGTTCAGCATACGATGGGCTATCAGGCCCAGCAGCCTTCCTGCCATCCGCCTTGCGATTAGCGTCTCCGATCCAAAGGAGTGGGATGCGAGCCTGTAGTCGAGGAAGCCGCAGACCGAGTACTGGACGGCGTGTTCGCTGAGTGCGCTGACCTCGTTTCCGTCCTTGTCCAGCGCCTCGTAGCAAGGCACCCACGACATGGGAAACTTCAGGATTTCGTTCTCGACGGACGTCAGAGCGTACTCTAGGGCTGACAGTATCTTTGGGTTATTCGATGTCTTCAGGTGGTCAATGTTGTAATTGACTGCGCTGCTCCTGCGTCGATAGACCGAAAAGCCCCAGCAGAGCGCGCCGGGGCTTCTGTTGTGAGAGCTGAGAAGCTCCCTACTGCTCACTTTCCGCAGCAGCGTTCAGTCGCTGTGCGGCTCTCCAGTCGGCGGGCTGCACTGGCTTCTCGTCGCCCCATACCCCGCGCTGCGCGACCATCGCGTCCGCTTGCGCTTCCAGCAGAGTGGCGTCCTCGGTCATGAAGGCGTATGCCATGCCGCCCCATACCATGTGCTCGTTCACGCTGGCCTTGCTTCTATGGGATGCCCACAGCACCGCGAGCATGCGTCCGAACCTGTCGTAGCCGGCAGGCTCGATGTAAACGGTGTCGTCATCAGTGAGCGAATCGAGGTAGCGGCGTGAATCGTCGCCTCTCGGCTGGTCTAGCTCCGGCGCGTCGATGCCGAGGAGCCTGATCTTTATGGACTCCTCGCCGTAAATGACCCAGACCGTATCTCCGTCGTAAATCGCATCAAGTTCCACGAGGTATCGGTGGTCCTCGTAAAGAGCCTGTTGTCCCTCGACCTCAAGTACCTGCTCGCTGCCTCCGATGCCGAACAGCCCGCCAGGCTGCTGTAACTGCGACGGGAGTGCCGTGTTCACAGCGTCGGCGCCGGGCGTCAGCAGCCCGAAGAGCCACAGGCCGGCCATTAGCGCCATTCCGATAAGTGTGAATCGCTTCATTGTTCCTCTCCTTGACTAAGTTATGCGCTTCAAGTTTGGACAAGAAAAAGCCCCGTCAGTTCGTTTGACTGACGGGGCTGGGTGTCGGTTGGTGCCGGATGTCCTAGCAGGGTGGTACAGGCTCCATGCTGCGGTCGTCGAGTTGGAACCACAGTACCGCGCCGGCGTCTTCCGACTCTATGTACTCTGTCGGATCGTGGATGATTCTCTGCCTGTAATGGTCGCTGAGCCTGGAGTCGAGCGTGACCCCTGAGACGACCGCGAAGGCGTCAACGCCTGCTATGGCCCTCAGCAGCTTTGCGTTGTCGCTTGCCCGAATCACGTCCTTCGCCTCGATGGTGTAGGACGCTTCCACTGCCACATACAGCAGGACAGTGCGTGTTCTTCCCCGGCTTGCCTCCAGGATTAGATCGGCAGTGGGGAAGCTGGTGTTGGTGTCCCCTTCGGTGTCGAGCCGCTCGATTGCATCTTCGTTGTCATCGTAGAGGTCGTCCCGCTCTTCCCTGGGGATGTCTCTCAGTCTGAACCTGTCGATGCCGAATGCAGTCGTGAATATTCCGGCAATCGCGCTGTCGTTGTTCCGCGTCGTATCAATCGCGTAGTTGCCGCGGAAGCGGTCAAGTGCGTCATGCTCGGCCCTGTGTGAGTTGCGTACCTCAGCGACATCGCCAACCATGTCTCTCACCATGCCCTCGACTCGCGAGACCGAGCCTTCAATTCGCTCCAGCCTCGCATCAGTCGCAGCTCTGTAATCTGCCATTCCCTGCACGAGCGCGGCGATCCCCTCGACGAGACTTCCGGTCATCTCCTTCAGTTCCTTGATTTCTCTGGGAGAGTCGATCAAGTCCTCAGTGAGTATCTCGCGCCTAAAAGCCTCCCGAAACTCCCGGTTCTGTCGGGCCGCTCGCAGCAGGTCTTCGGTCGTGTTCAATGTAGTCATAAGTGTTGCCTCCTGTTGATTATAGAGGATTTGCTTCACTAAGAACTTCTAGTAAGCGAAAAGCCCCGCCAGTGGCGAGCCAGCGGGGCGCTGCCGTACTAAATCCGAGAGTATTCGTAGTCGGTGTAAATGTAGCCGAGATGCTGATCCACGACCTCAAGCCATGACCTCCAGCCGTTGGCAGCGGAGTATTCGTAGAATTCTCGGTCGTCGCCAGTGTAGAAGAACATGTCGTCTGCCCAGTACGAACGCGCGCCGTCCTCTAGGCTGCCGAAATATATCCACCAGACGTCCTCGTTTCCGACGAGGTTCCAGAAATCCGAGTCCTCCGGAATCACGACGATGGCGGGGCGTCCCTCGATGTAGCCGTCGTAGTCGCTGGCATAGTGGTTGAAGACATGCACCTCGCAGTCGAAGTGGTTGATTCGCTTGCCGGAGAGGCGGACGGATACCCTGACGGGCCTGTTGTCGTTGACGTCCGCAATGAAGAGAGCGGCGTAGCCCTCATCCGAGCGGATTACCATGCCGTCGCCGGCAGCCGCGCCCGACAGGTTCTTGTCCCATGGCAGCAGGGCATTGATGTGGCCGTAGGGGTCGTTCGGCTCGGTCGGGCCATTCGCCTCGATGGCGCCGGCACCGATGGTGGCGATCAGGATGATGGTGGCGATGGAGATGAAGACCTTCTCCACGTAGGTACCTCCTCTTGGTGTATGTCAGATTGAAAGTTGCACAAGAAAAGGGCGACAAGCCGAAGCTCATCGCCCTTATGGTGTTCGGGTTGATGTATCCGTGATCTGGGTGAGTTGTCGCTAGGCGATAGCCTGCAGGAACATGTCCCTGCCGTTTCTTGCCGTCGCCATGTCGCCGATGTCCTCGAAGCCTTTCGGCAAGTCTATCGAGGTCACATTGCGGATATGCTCATTGAGCGGGTTCTCTTCGTCGTGTCCAAGCAGCTTTGCGGCGAATGCCTGTCCTTCCTCGTTGGCGTCAAGCGCGAGTATGATGCGCTCCGCCATCGTAGCGTTCAGCTGCTCCACCAGCCTGGGGATATTGCCGTTGCCGGCCAGTCCCACAGCCGTCAGCCCCCACTCCTTCAGTGTGAGCCAGTCGAAGACGCCTTCGGCGACGATGAGGTGCTTGGCGCGGCGCGGCAGCGAATTCAGTCCGAGGATCGTCTTCCTGCCGGGCAGGGCGTCGAAGCGAGGCTCTATCTCGTTGTCAATGACCCTGCCGGTTGCCCACAGTGGATCGCCGTTGCGGACGTCTGGGATTACGACCATGCCGGTGAAGCGCTCGCGCCTGCCGCCGTTCTTGAATAATCCGGAGCGAAGGATGCGCTTGCGGTCGAAGCCGCAACTGAGCAGATGCTCCATCAGTCCTATGCCTGAGCAATACCCTAGGAACAGCGATTCTGCCGTCGCTCTGCTGATACCCCTGCCCTTGAAGTAGTCGCGCCCTGGCTGTCCGTCCTCTCCCCGTAGGAGAAGGTCGCGGTAAAACTCCAGTGACGCGCCCACGACGGGCATGTCGCGCTTCGTCTCAGGCGCTTTGCCGGTCCAGGGCGTAACGTTGTAACGGGGCATCGGGCGCACGCGTGCGTCGGGCATCGTCTGGAGCTTGGACAGCGCCTCTCCGAAGTCGCACCTGTCAATCTTCATCACGAACTGTATGATGTCGCCTTTCTCACCGCAGCCGCCGCCGAAGCAGAAGAATCTCTGGGTGTCGGCGTACACCGTGAAGCTGCCCTCTTCCTCCTTGTGAAAGGGGCACCGGCCCTGCCGCACGCGCCCCCTTGCCGGATGGAGCTTGATGCCGCGACTCTCGACATACTCGCCCAGGTCCCTCGATCTCTTGATGTTGTCAATCTTGTCTCTGTCAGCAATACTGTTTGTCATGATTAACCTCCCATGAGTGATGCCCCGTCCAGAGCCGATGAGGGTGGATGTCAGTGAAGCCACGCTAAGAGATGTTCCTTCTCGCGTGGCTCTCGGTTAGCTTGCTAGTGTCATGGGTTCTGCGATCCGGTGCTCGTTCTGCGCCTTCATCTGAGCCAATTCGATTCCTATCTCCAATTCGGGCAGAGTGACTATGTGCTGGTCGAACGTATCGACTATCATGAGCGTCTGGTCGTGCCGGGTGCAGAGCCGTTCAGTGAAAACCGCTATGGCTTTCTTCGTGCAGAGACCGCACGGCGTGAAGCCACGGCCTTCAATATAGATGCCCTCACAGATGGCGAGTTCAAGCAGGTTCGCGTGTCGAATGGTGCAGCTTTCTTGGTCTCCATGTCGCAAGGCTTTGTATGCTCGAATCTTCGGCGGGATGATCTTTTTGCTCTGCTCTGCGATGGTGCGGACGATCTCATTCCTGCTTACCACTCTTGTTGCGCCCGCTGTGAACAAGTCTGGTGTCCTTCCCTGAAAAGTGATAATCTCGATCTCTTCTTGATACCGCTCCAAGTCCGAACCCGTACTGATAATGCCGGCGCAGGCGCATGCTTCCAGTAGTGTCCGGTGAGGTGTTTCACACAGAGATTCGTGTCCGATGTAGCCGTCGCGCCTGGCGAAGACCTCGAAGTGTTCCCTGTCCTCTGCTGTCGTTAATGAACGGTTCCTCCAGTCCATTGTTCCTCCCTCCTGCGTTAGAAGTCTGCTTGCCTGGCGTCCTGCGAGCCTCCTTTCTCACGGACGCGAGATGTCGCTTTTCTGGCATGGATAGACAGTGAATAGGGGTGAATAGGTCCTATCCGGCAGGTGAATAGCTATTCATCCGGCCCTATTCAGGGCGAATGGATAGGCCGCCGTAAGCACGTTTCCGTGGAAATTCAGGCGTGTGTGCCTATTCAGTGTGAGTGAATAGGCTATTCGCCGATTTCGTTAGGAACTGCAACAGGACGTAAAAAGGCCCATCGCTGGGATGCTGCTTTTTGAAAAAGCGTCGCAAATGCGATGGGCAGAGGCCCCGAATTGTGGCGGCAGGAGCGTTCAACGCTGCAACTAACACCGACACCGATTTGCCGAGATCACGAGAAGGAAAACTCGCGCACGGCCTACAACTGCTCTAAGGCTGCAGCTGTAGCTGCGATATGGGGTGGGTAAAAAAGGTACCCTATTATTCCACGGATGCAAAACATGTCAATGGCTATTTTTGAAATTGCTCCGGGGTCGCTGCACGGCACACTCATCGCGCATGCCGCCGCACGGCCATTATTGAGACTGGACGGCAGGACGCATGGGAGGCGCGAGGTGTAGCGGAGTCGGCGCGTGGGAGCCTTCGGCGATGCCGTTCACCGATAGAAGGAGAGGCGTTGACAGCTTTCAATATAGCGTATCAGGGAAACGCGCTGGCGCGAACCGACGACGCCAAAAATCACGCCGGCTTCAATGGAGCCCTACCAGTTCAGGCAGGGAAACGAGCCTTGGAGATACGCGACCAGAAACAGCGCTGCGCTGGGCTTCAATGGAGCCCTACCCGTTCAGGCAGGGAAACCTGCTCCAAGCCGTCCGGCAGCGCGTCCTCCAGGTTGCTTCAATGGAGCCCTACCCGTTCAGGCAGGGAAACTCGAGCACCCCTAGGATGAGATCGGCATCGTCCTCGATGGCTTCAATGGAGCCCTACCCGTTCAGGCAGGGAAACCGGCGACGGCAAGGTCGATTCCTACGCGATGGACACGCTTCAATGGAGCCCTACCCGTTCAGGCAGGGAAACTAGTTAGATGGGTGACTCGACAAGAACTGATGCCGTGCTTCAATGGAGCCCTACCCGTTCAGGCAGGGAAACCCTGATACGTGTTTTGGCGATGTATCAAGTACAAGTAGCTTCAATGGAGCCCTACCCGTTCAGGCAGGGAAACGCATCCAGCGAAGCAGAACCCTGGCGGTGTCGCCGTGCTTCAATGGAGCCCTACCCGTTCAGGCAGGGAAACCAGTCAGGCCGCCGCAAGTGCGAGACAACTGAGGTCGCTTCAATGGAGCCCTACCCGTTCAGGCAGGGAAACGTCAGAGCTGAGCGCGAGGCCGAGCGACGGGCCGAGGAGCTTCAATGGAGCCCTACCCGTTCAGGCAGGGAAACTTATCTGCCAGGTGTTCGGCTATGCGCCTGTACGAGCTTCAATGGAGCCCTACCCGTTCAGGCAGGGAAACCCGGTGTCCTGATATAGCTGTAGCCTGAACTCCAACTGCTTCAATGGAGCCCTACCCGTTCAGGCAGGGAAACGCTTATCAAGGTTATCGAGAGTCTCACGGCTGATTACAGCTTCAATGGAGCCCTACCCGTTCAGGCAGGGAAACAGCTGTCGGACGTGCGGGAAGGTGATGCATGGATGGTGCTTCAATGGAGCCCTACCCGTTCAGGCAGGGAAACTCCGACCGAAGGCGGCACTGTCAGAGGAGACAAGGGCTTCAATGGAGCCCTACCCGTTCAGGCAGGGAAACTGTGTGAACCGAGTGCCAGTTGACCTTATCCGCGCTGCTTCAATGGAGCCCTACCCGTTCAGGCAGGGAAACTCGTCGAAGTGGAGCGTTGGCTGCTTGGTTGGAATGTGCTTCAATGGAGCCCTACCCGTTCAGGCAGGGAAACACGGATAAAGTAAGATAAAATCAGAGCGAACTGGGTTGCTTCAATGGAGCCCTACCCGTTCAGGCAGGGAAACGAATAAGAACAAGGGGGGGGTAGGGGGGTAAGGCTTAGCTTCAATGGAGCCCTACCCGTTCAGGCAGGGAAACTGTGTGAACCGAGTGCCAGTTGACCTTATCCGCGCTGCTTCAATGGAGCCCTACCCGTTCAGGCAGGGAAACTCATGAGTTCATGTGGCGTCGGGGACTGTTCCGCTAGGCTTCAATGGAGCCCTACCCGTTCAGGCAGGGAAACCTGCGCTTGCCGACACGAATAAGCAGATAGGCACCGTGCTTCAATGGAGCCCTACCCGTTCAGGCAGGGAAACGTAAGGAGCCAGACACAGCAATAGCCGCACTACTACCGCTTCAATGGAGCCCTACCCGTTCAGGCAGGGAAACTATCCCTGGTAGAAAAGCAAGCCCAATGCCTTGTCGCTTCAATGGAGCCCTACCCGTTCAGGCAGGGAAACTCGGCGGTGGTGCCTCGCCAGTGGGCAGGTTCTTCACGCTTCAATGGAGCCCTACCCGTTCAGGCAGGGAAACCAGCCAGTAGGTCAGCGCCTTGATGCTGTGATTGTAGCTTCAATGGAGCCCTACCCGTTCAGGCAGGGAAACGCACACTATCAGCGTGCCGTTTTCCAGCGCCTTCACGCTTCAATGGAGCCCTACCCGTTCAGGCAGGGAAACACCTTCACGCCCACATTCTGGCTCAGAAAGCGGCAGGGCTTCAATGGAGCCCTACCCGTTCAGGCAGGGAAACCTCCCAGCAGACCGTCACCGTCGAGGCCGTCTCCGTGCTTCAATGGAGCCCTACCCGTTCAGGCAGGGAAACCTTGACAACATCCTGGACGACATCCTGGATGAGCATGCTTCAATGGAGCCCTACCCGTTCAGGCAGGGAAACCTAGAGCGTTGACCATGAACCTGCTTGAGCGTAGCGTGCTTCAATGGAGCCCTACCCGTTCAGGCAGGGAAACGCGGGATGGAGAAATAGCATGTGTTCACATTGCGAGGCTTCAATGGAGCCCTACCCGTTCAGGCAGGGAAACTTGGCTTAACATCAGAGGAACGGCGGTGCGATATGAGGGCTTCAATGGAGCCCTACCCGTTCAGGCAGGGAAACCGTTTTATCGGCGAACACCATGACGCGCATGCCGGAGCTTCAATGGAGCCCTACCCGTTCAGGCAGGGAAACACGCGAAAGACCAGCTGGTCGAGGCGCTCTCCCGGGCGGCTTCAATGGAGCCCTACCCGTTCAGGCAGGGAAACGGACGGACGCGGACATTGCGAGCGGCATTACTGGGCGCTTCAATGGAGCCCTACCCGTTCAGGCAGGGAAACGCTAACTAGTTTTGCAAGGCGTTGCTTTTCTGTTTGCTTCAATGGAGCCCTACCCGTTCAGGCAGGGAAACCTGCACCGAGTTGAGGATGTCGCAGCCTGTTTGCGATGCTTCAATGGAGCCCTACCCGTTCAGGCAGGGAAACCATGGCTATGCTCCTGCAATCCGACACACTAGAGCGGCTTCAATGGAGCCCTACCCGTTCAGGCAGGGAAACCACGCGCTACGCGCCGAAGGGAATACTCGTCTGTGCTTCAATGGAGCCCTACCCGTTCAGGCAGGGAAACCATCAATCCAGGGTCAAAGCCGCCAATCTCGTTAAAGCTTCAATGGAGCCCTACCCGTTCAGGCAGGGAAACAGCCTATTCTCTATGATTTTCGGCGGTATGAGCAGGATTCTTGCGAAATTCGTGCCGATATGTGTCGTTTTCAGTGCGCCAATCGACATTTTGAACCCAAATGGCGATGTTATGGGCGTTTTTGCTCCCGAAAATTGCGAGAGCTTCATACTTGGCGACTTCACCACCAGACCTCTCGTATTCCGATTCGACGCACGCGTCATAGCCAAGATAGCCCAATACAAATGGTAACATACCGACCTCAAACAACGGTAACCTCCCTCGCCTCGGGAACCAACTGGCGCCCCAGTGTCTTTAGCGCGCCTCCAGCCCGACTGTTGCAGGGTCCAGTGTCTATGATAAGCACCCGGTCCTCTTTGAGGTTTATTATCTCCGTCAGCGCCTCTTCCAACAGGACTCGCTCTTTCCTTGACAGGTCGCAGGCGAACACCGAATACTGCAACGGTTCACCGAAGCCATTCATCTTCTTGTGCGTCCGGCGCAGTCTCTTGGCGTCGCTTATGTCGTAGGCGACAATAAATCGGTTTCTCATGAGTCATCTCGTCGTAAAGGCGGGATACTTTGGCAACTCTCCTAGAACATGGCGGCCTAACAGGCGGGCCTGCACTTCCATTATCCTGCGGTAGCTTATCGAATACCCGAACAGAGGGTGTGTTATCAGCGCGTCCAGCCGACGCTCGAAAGCTCGTATGACGGCCTTTCGTCCATTCTGCGTAAGCGCGACGGCTCCCGACCTCTGTATGAAGTCCGCCTCGTCGAGTTCGGAGTTGTTGAACAGAGTCAGTGTGGCAGAGTCGGCGACTATCGGGCGGAACTCTTCGGCAAGGTCGAGCGCAAGCGCCGGCTTTCCGTACTTGGGCTGGTGATAAAAGCCCAAGTACGGGTCGAATCCCACGGCTATCGCGGAGACGAGCGCCTGTTTGATGAGCATGGAATAGAGGAACGAGAGTACGGCGTTCACCGGGTCCCGCGGCGGACGGCGATTGCGGGTCCTGAAGTCGAACGGCGTCCTGTCTGAACGGAGCATGTCTCCGAAGTTGGCGAAATAGACACTGGCGGCAGCGCCCTCGATCCCGAGAAGAGTTTGAAGCGAGTCGGCATTTCGGGCATTGCGAGCAAGGCGCATCATCTCCTTCAGCGCATGCTCGGGCGGATCGGGATGATTCCGTCTGAGCATCACACGGCTGTTTCTGATTTTCGCTATCACGAGGTCGCGCGCTATCGCCGTGGAAGCCACTCTATCGCCTGCGGCGGCGAACTGGCGCATTCGCAAGTCCACATTCTTGTGTCCCATGCCCCAGGTAACGCCCTTCAGCCATCCGCCATAAGTGAAGTGGCAGACAGGTATTCCCCGGTCGAGCAGTTCCCGCGTCGCCTGCGCCGTGACTTGCGCGTTACCGAAAATTGAAACGCTCGACACATCGAGCATACGAGTCTTCGACACGACCGCGCCTTTGATCTTCACCATGAGACTGTCACCGGACTTGCCCACCATGGCACCTTGCGCCTGAACATACATCGGCAGAGCGTCATCCCGTGCGGGCATCAATCGTCGAACATCGTCCGGCTTGACTATGTATGAACTGCCCTTGAGAAACGACACCTCATCCGGCAGGCAGATGCCGACCAGCGAGCAGCGCGGGCATTTCGGGCTGTCTTCCAGAGGCGGCGGCATCTCGCCCGGCGAAGACATCTCCCGAGCGCCGTCCATCAGTTCCTGCGTCCGCAGTACCAGTTCGTCGTTGAATGGAATGCGTACCCTGCGCTTCGACGCTACGAAGTAGATAATGCCTTCCTCGCACTCATACCCGTGTGCTCTGAGCAGCAGGCCTTGCACGCACAGCTGCACCCGCTCCGGTTCATACGCGCCCTCCGGCACATTTGGAACGGTTCCCCGTTTGTAGTCCACAGGCGTAGCGCGCTTGCCCTGGGCTTCCACGAGGTCGATGCGGGCTATCGCGCCCAGCACCTCATCCGACAGCAGCACCGACCGTGCGTGGATAACGGCGTTGTTCTCAGAATCGACATTGTCCAGATTCCCGGCTGGACGGTCCACTCTCCGGTGCTGAAAGCGCCCGTCCAGCGTGTCCTCACTGTGTGCGAACTCGCCCTGCACCCATTCCAGATAGCATAGCCTTGGGCAGTACGCGAACTCATTCAGCATCCGCGCGGGAACGAGCTCTATCGTGGGCCTAGGCTGTATAACGGTCGTAGTCATAATGAAGCCTCCACATCTTCGGATATGTATAAGACTATTCCGAAGATGTGGAGTGAAGTTCGACGACTGTATTCAGTTGTTAAGGTGCGAGTGATTATCAGGATGCATCCACGGGAACGAATAACCCCAGCCCGTAATGACACGCGAAGCCAAGCGCAATGGGTCCAGAGACCGGAGCCTCGAACTCAAGCGTGAAATTATACGCGCCGCCACCGCTTGAACCGCCGCCGCTTCTATATCTGAAGAAATCGAACGGTCTGAAGCCATTCGACTGCCCCCTCTGCATCGGCGGGATACGCTTTCGGCGGTTCGTCTCAACTCGTGCTTCAAGAAGGCGTGGCCATTCGGGTTCAGGATAGCGAAGGGATATTTCACGAGTTATCTGCTCCTCAGGTCCGTCCACCATGCGCTTATGTCCGTTTTCATCCCTCGGTCCGCGGAACTTTACATGACGCGGCAAAACATACGGCGTCAGCGACCGCCAACACTTAGACTTTCCGAACAAGCTAGAGACGCCTCGAAAATCATCCCGATTTCCATGCGACAGATATGACAGTCGGATAGGATCGCGCTCGCCACCGCGCTTGAGTTCTTCAACCGATACAATTGCACTGAACTCTTTATCGCTCAGGCCGTTCGGCGTCCATATAGTCAAATGATCGAGTCGCCCGTCGCTATCCTCGTCCGTGGGCAGATAGAAGGCGTGCCTGTGTCCCCGCAGCGGCGTGGCGGATGCGTCCTTGCCGGATAGATTTTCAGATTTCTTGCCTTCTCTCCGATTATCATACTTGGCCATCGCCGCTTTGCGCGCCAATTCTCCCCAGCGCAGAGTATCGAACATCATAGGCAGCGGATTGCCATCCATGGCGATTCTGACCACCGTTGCGCCCATGCCGCGTTTGCGGGGTTGCGCACGCCAGGCGCGAAACTCAGTGAAGCAGTCGCGCTTGCGGATGTATGGCCACCACTGAGCGCCCTCAGGGTCTATTCGCCCGCAGCGCCTCAGCGAGGATGTCTCGACTTCGAGGGCTTCCAAACTGACTGGAGAGCGCGGCATCAGCGTTCGCGCAATCTCCCAGTTACCCTCGGGCAGCGCGCCGTCTTCCAGCGGCAATGAGTTGATTTCCGAGTATTCCGAATCCAGCGACGCTTCTACCCAAGACTCCGCTCGCCCCAGATACGGCATATTGCGTAGGATTGCTTCCAGGTCCTTGCGCTGTTCCGCATCCAGTTCAAGGCTCTGCCAAACCACGAACAGCGGCTTGCCCGGGCAAACAGCCACGAACGAGTCTATGACCAGGGTCTTGCGCTCTCGCCTTCCTTCAGTGTAGGGCATATAGTGGCGGGTATGCCCCGTGGTGGCGGGCGGCAGATGGAACGCTGGAAACTCCGACGCCAGTGCTTCCAGTATCGGAAGCACGCGCTCGCTTGACATATCCGGCAGTGTGCGCCTCCAAGTGGCGACCATTCCCCTGAGCAGGCGCCAGGGCGATGGCGGCCACTCCGGCACGCCTTCGTTGACATGCCTACCCCACTGCGTCGCGTGATAGCGTCTTGCCGTGAATTCTAACTTGATTGCGAGCATCTTAATTCCTTTGGAAGGTGAGCTGCGTAACGGGTGGATCCGCGAACAAGCCGTCAGACGCGCACGCCGCTATCAGCGTGGGCAAGTCAGATTCCAGCTCGGACACGCTTGGAACGGCGAACTCCTTGGGACGAGTAACTTTCAGGTCGCCTTCCATGTCAAGGTCGCACGCCGTACGAAGCCGCAAGCCGGTTGCGAGAAACATGCGAACCTTCCACAGCGCAAGCGTAATGAGGAATCGCTCCGCGCTCTCCCCTAGTCCATAGGCCCTTATCTGCGCCAGGTCGATGTTGAAGTATGCTGTGATGCGATCGGCGGTGTATTCGGTGCGATGAAACGGGACATTGCCGAACCCCTTACTGGTATCCCCACTTGGGTTAACCGGATCATTCTTGACCCCGCCGCTGTCGGCAGGTCTTACTCCCGTTGCTTCGATGAACGCCGACAACGCCCTCGGCAGCCTGTAACGCCCACCTGCCAAGTCTCTCTTCGCCAAGAATACACCGTGCAATAAGGAGTTTGTGTCAATTTCGGCCAGAACTTCTGCTAGTGTATGGATGTCAACCTGGCCTCGCTCACGACCTGCAAGCCGGGACTTGAGTATGTCCAGTACAGTCGTGTCGTCGCTTTCCAGTATGTAAGGCGAATTAAGCCTATGAGGCTCCAATATGGAGTTGGTAGAATCCTCGCCATTCCACAAGTCTATGTGAACGTATGGCATGCCGTTCAATGCAGACGCGATCTGTTTGTTTGTTTTATCCCAGCACACAGATTCTAGCCGATTAGCCAGGGATTGCGCCGACTCGACGAGAACGACATCAGTTGGCCGACCGTTGATCCCCGGTGCCTGGTAAGATGCTGCTCCCAGGTCCGGAAATCCTGTCGGCTGAAACCTCGTTCCCTGTATTGGCTTCAGCTCCGCTTCCATCAGAAGGCGCGGCTGATTGTCCAACCTTCCAAATTCGATTGTCATTGTATCCTCCTGTTTGAGTCTTTCTATACGGATTGAGAATTTTTGTCTTTTGGTTCACGCAGAGCACGCCGGGCAAGTGAGCAATGAGCGCCTTTGTCTATCGGGAACAGCAGCGCGGCAGCAAGTCGACGACCATAATCCGATCTGTCAAGTATGCCGGGACTATCGGATATTGGACGCAGTTCGGACGCTACTAGCCGGCGATGTGCCACTTGGTAAGCGTCAGAGAGCCTGCCCGCACGCAACATGGCGAGCATGCGGGGTTCCATGCGTATTTCCTTGCTTTCTCCGAACTGATTGCTTGCGAACTCGCCGGGCAGAAGTGTCAATTTCATCGTAGCGTATGCTTGCGGTAGGTCGGATGGGGCGCGATATGATTGATTTTGCCATGTGACCTCGTTCTCGGAACGCCGCCGATAACGCACGAACGAAAGCGGCAATGCCAAGTCCACGATGCGCTGAACATCCACTTCGTCGTTTAGAAACGATACGATGTCGCTCAATCGCACAGAGCGCGCCGAGTCAAGTGGAGGGTAACTCAGCCCGTTCATGCGTCCTTCCAGACAGCGTCGATGAAGAACGGACAGCATATTGGAAAGTGGATCGCCCGCAGTCCATACGCAGGATACGCTACCTTCTTTCCAATTGATCCCGCTACTTGTATCCACGGGCTCCAAGTTCTCACGGATAGGACCGACTTCACGCTTACCCTGAGCGGGCTCATGCAGAATAGATGCCATAGCGCGCGCTAGTCGGAATTCTACCGAGCCGTCATCTGCATGTCTGGCCCAATCCCAAGACAGATTGCTAAGCGGCCTTACATTATTCCTTACGCTCGACTTAGACACCCAACCATCGGCCTTGCCAACCGCAATCAGTACGTCCTGCAAGTCTTGCTCGCTTCCGCGCTGGCAGAATTGTATGATGGCATCGTCAATCCGCCTTCTCACAGCGCCAAGTTCAGCGGGTGCGTTGCGACCGGAGGCCGCGCGTCTGAGGCTATCCAGCCACGGATCTAAATCAAACAGGACATTCGCGCGTTTCGTGGCGTCCTGATTGTCGCCAGATGTGTAGAAGCGCCCCAAGGGAGCCGCCAGGTAAGCCAGCCCGTTCCTTACCAGAAACCCGTATCGCTGGAACTGGGCGACGCCGCGCTCCGTGCCCAGTCCCGTAATCGCCCGCGCGAAGTCCGAACCACTGGATACCTGTCTGCGACCGAGTTGCGCACGACCTTCGGACATCAGGCGTTCCAACTCGCGCAGACTGACCGGACATTCCCAGATCGGCGCCCAGAACTCTGCCCTTGACGAATCGCCATATTCTGAATCGGAAGCCGTGCCATATCCGGCGGCGGAGTTGTCCACGGTGAACGGAAACACCGCCTTGGAAGTTCCCTGTGCCGAAAGTCGCCGCGCCGCCGCGCCTGCGAACATCAACGCGCCCTCAAACATAAGCACGAAGTCCCATGGATTAGTCATCCTAGCGCCTTCAAAGCCTACTTCTGCGTTCGGCGCTTTGACGCTATTGGGATTAAAAAATCCACTGGATCGTCCTTTTATGAGCCGAGGCGAACCTTCTTCAAACAGTGCCGATAGCAAGTTTTCTCCTGCTATGGTTTCCCCGTTGCGCCGTTCATCTAGGTTTAATGCTGAGATTACATTTTGCATATAGTTGTTGCTGAACTCCAACTTGCCATCAACTCCACCCGTGCCAAGGAGAGGAGGAAATCTTCTTCCCTCGGATGTCAGCACATAGGACGAATCCAGCCAAGAGAGGGCTTCGTCTGGGAACCGAGACCTGCACTGTGAGAGTATCCATGCTTTCAGGACACCGTTACTAGCCTGTACCGCTTGTTTCAGTTTATCTGCGGCAACTATGCCTTCTCTGGCTTGAGCCTCTGCCAGAATATCCTTGGCTACTGATATTACTTCGTACCAGAGTTGAAATCTCGGAGCCTCCAATTCTAGAATTGTGTTCATCGCCTTCATTGTGCTGGTAGGAGGAAAGAACCCACTGCCACCGTTCCACGGCGACACAATCGGCGTCGGCTGATATTCGTTCAGGAAGAAATCCGTCAGTGCGTCGCGGTCGAGCGTGGAGCGCAGGTAGAAGGCGTCGTTTTTCCAGTACGCCCGCGCGCTGCCGTCCACCTGCTCCGATACCAGCCGAAGTATGCTCAGCGCCTTCAGATACGACATCAGTGGGTCAGGTGAGCATCCCCGCAGTTCAAGTTCATGTACGTCACTCATTCTGTCGCCTCATTCTCTGTCTTGCTCGCGCGCATATCGGCGGCGCGCACTATCGCCTCCAGATACGCCAGCTTGAACGGGCCTAGCCACTCCAGCAACTCAAGGCTGCGCTCAAGCCATGAGCGCCGCTCTACGCTGTCCGTTTCGTACAGCCCAATTTGCGCGACCGTCATGTCCAGCGCCGTTTCGCCTATGCTCAAGCCGTCGCCGAGATTGACCCCTGGCAGGGTTTCGGGTTTGGCTGTCTTATAACCGAGCAGATACTCGGCGTTCGGATTGCTATCCTTATTCCTAGTGCGCGGACCGGGAAGCGACCTTATGCTCAGCCGTACCTTCCCGTGATGCGTAGCCGCCAGATACGCCGCGAGGTCCCTGTGTCTGCCGTCAAGCCCGTCCGCATGTTCCAGCACCGCAAGCGCGCTGCCAAGCTCATGCCGAAAGTGACGGCGTTTGTTCCTGCCCCTGCCCGGACTCTTGGCTACCTGCACATCGCTATCATACGGAGTTTCGTCCTCCGGCAGAGATTCACGCAGCATCTCTTGAAATGCCGGATGCGCCTTGCCCACATCGTGGTGCAGCGCGGCGACTCTGACCGCTTCCCGAATGTCGGGATCGTCAATCCAATCGGACATGGCATCCAGTATCTTGCCCATTTCTCCCTCCACATGGCGCGAATGGGCAGATAGCGTTACCCATCTCTTACGCGAAGTGGAACTCGGATCCAAGCCCTGACCGTCTTCCTGTTCACGATCTTGTTCGGTACTATCATGTTCCTCTGTGACATCCACTGTATCTTTGCTAGATATATCCCAGCCGAGTTCCGAAGAATAACCGCCACCTTTGGCGTCCAGCATCAGTGTCATACCTGCCATACCCCGATGAATCTCATTCGAGCGAATCTCCGCCCATTCATCATCCAGAAAATCCCATCGCCATGCTTTGCGGTTTTCGCCTTTGAGATATTGGACAATACCTTTGTTTCCCAAAATTGGAACACTCATGATTTCGGAATGAGTCGGCTTAGGAGCGTCTCTCTCAGGCACATCTTCGGGTACATCCCGCCAGAACACCGACACATTTCGTTCATCATCACCGCGGACATACTGCGACACATCCAGATAGCCGCCGGACAAGTCCGGCGTCGTGTCGAACAGCTCCTCAACATCTCGCCTGCGTATCACCGTCATGTGATCGGCAGGCGGGATTGTATCCTCTAGTTGCTCGATGTCGGATGGCCCTGCGGACTTCCCTTCCCACGATTTCATCACCTTACGCGCCTCTTTCACTTTATCGGGTTCGTATGGCGCGGTATCCTGATTGCGTTCTCTAAAATCCACCCAATAGATTTCGGCTTGCTCATACTCCCCTGAGCGGTTGCACCGTCCGAATCTCTGAATCATGGACGCCCAGGGCGCAAGCTCCGTTATCAGCGTCCGCGCCGATATATCCACGCCCGCTTCAACTGCCTGCGTAGCCACGACGATCTTCCCTGCGCCGGACTCGTCGACATCTTCGGCAAGAGATTCGCGCTGACGCTCCCGGTCTTTTTGCCGAAAGCGCGAGTGAATCAGCAGCGTTTCCGCGTCCGTCGAAATCTGGCTAGGGTTTTTCAAAACCTTGTACACATCCTGCGCGCGTTCCACCGTGTTGAGTATCGTCAGTGTCAGAGTTCCGTCCTTGTGCTTGTCCGCTATGAACTCTGCCATATCGCGGGCATAACGATTCGGCTTTGGTATCTCCGATACGACTTTGCGCGCCGTATGCCGCTTACAGAGACTTGGATTCGCCAGGTCCTCATCCGAAAGTTCCAGAACACGTGCCGTCACAGGCGCATCGTGATCTATCGTCTTCAACCACTGGGGTTTGGTAGTTGCGGACATCCAAATTGAGGCTGATGGGCCGAACGTCTTGAATTTACAGCGAAGCCCTGCCAACTGCGTAGAAGTGGGCAGCCCATTCGCCATAAGCTGAACCTCGTCCATTACCCACAGACAATCGTTGTTTAGTAGCCCGTATTCGACAGGCCACAAGAAAGGACTGCTACCATAACCCCTGTTGAGCGCGCGTGACAGCAGCATGTCTTGTGTGCCGACGACGATAGTCGGTTTCTCCGGTTCGAGATACCACTGACCCCGAGGCTCGCCGCCCATGAGAGTTACCAACCCAACTTGGCTGGCAATATCCAAATTCCTCAGCCAGCCTTGGACTCGTTCCAGAGTCTGCTCCACGAGTGTTCTCATCGGAAGGCAATAGATGAGCCTCCCGGGCGTACCATCTCGAGTATCGAGATCGGGATGGTAAAGCCTTCTGTACAACCATCCGAGGATTGCCGCTTCCGTCTTACCTGCACCTGTTGGTATCTTCAGCAGCGTATGAATACAAGCGGCTTCGGCAAACTGGGATTGATAGGGATAAGGGTGGTTTCCCGTTGCTCGAACGAAGAATTCTTGGTAGTTCATCTCAATGCCTCACTTTCCAATCGGTGATACACTGGTGTCAAGGAGGTCCTTGCCTGCCATTCGCTGCAAGCGTCGGATATGAAGTATCAGTGTATCAAGGTCACGATTTCCTACTCGACCAGTACGAGCCATCCGAAGGATGATATGATCGATCTGTGAGTCCATTGGTTTTGAGCTTTGGGCACTCATAGGTATGCTCCTTAAAGTTGTTTAAGCTACTCACATCAAGAAAGATATTATTTTAATCGAATCCAAACTGTCAAGGACGATCTGGATGCCGCTCGTCCCTTGAATCACAGCTAGGCTCCCTTGAAGCTTGATCTGAGTTGGTTAAAACAAACATAAGGTAGTCCGTTTCCCTACCTGAATGGGTAGGGCCCCATTGACAGCCTCTTGGCATGCAAGTGGACCCCCCATCATTCCTCCGCCATCCGCAGCCTGCACTGCGTCGGGTCAACCGTTATCAGCATCGCCCGACTGAGGTGCGTGAAGCTAACGACGGCTTGTCCCGGCGCGAGCGATGTAACGCGTTCCCACAGGCCGGCGTCTATCCCGCCAATGGAACGGCGCAGACGGTTGATGGTATTGGCGTCGTTTATCCTGTGCAGCACATAGTTGTTCAGCAGTCCTAGCAGCTCGTCAGGCAGGTGCTGCGGGTGCTGCGTTACGAATACCAGCCCCAGCCATCGCTTCCTGCCCCGCTTGGCTATGCGACTGACCGTCTGGAACAGATTCGGCATGCGGCGCACGCGCTCGGCGGCCAGGAATTCGTGCGCTTCCTCGACGACCACCAGCGTGCGCGGCAAAGCCGTCCCTGAGCGCGCCGCCACGTCGAACGCATCTTCCTGCGCCCGTTCCACTCCGCGAATGATGTCCGCTATCACCAGGTTGCGAAGGTCGGGCGCTTCCATGTCCGAAAGGTCTATGACGGATACTGCGCCGGGCTTCACGAGTAAGTCGTAGTCGATGCTCTGCACTCCTGTATTCCGCGAATCGAACACGTTCAGCCGCATCAGCCTGAACAGTCGCGCCCGCAGCGCCCGCCAGCTCACCGCCGAGTCCGCTTTCGACCGCTTCACTCGTGCCATCACCCTGTCAGGATTGTCCCGAAACTCCGTAGAGTACAGCCTCGGAGTGCCTTCCTGCCGTTCCACCGCGTGCAGGAAGGCGGATACCACATCCAGCAGCGCCGCGAGAGTCATCCCCGGATAGCCCTCTCCGAACTCGTCAAGCCGCTCTATCCGGCGTTCATGGCTGTCGTCCACCCGTCCTCCGACCCTCTGCGGATAGATTCCCAATTCTCTCAGCAAGACCTTGCAGGTCTCGTAGGCCTGCCAATAGCGTGTCTGCTGAGCGTCCGTTAGGTCGAGTATCTCACAGACCGTGTACGGCGAGAGCCGAGAGAACGGAGGGGAGAACTGCCGTCGGTCGGGATGGCGCAAGTTCGTGGTCTCGGTTCCGACCAGGTGGTACAGCGTCGTATCCCTCACCCCCTCGGCGGTAATGCCGCGCTCTGCCAACAGTTCCGCCATTTCGGAATTGTCGGCGGGCTTGCTTATCTCCGTGTATTCTCCCTCCACATCCAGCAAGACGACCGCCATGCCCGCCTTCTGCGCCTGCTGTATCATCCTGGACACGGTTGTCGATTTGCCCGCGCCGGTCGTTCCCAGAACGCCGGTGTGTCGCGGCATTACCGACTTCAGGTTCGATGGTATTTCCACCTGCAGGTCGTCGTGTCCGACGGCAAGTCCGAGCGCCATGTCCCCGTCGCATCGGAGCAGGTCACGCGTTTCGTCCGCTTCCAGCAGGAATACCGGACTCGACGGCAGGGGACGGAACCTTGGCGGTGTCACGGCCTTTCCTGACTTCTGCCCCATCAACTCTATGTGAATCCTGCCGTGAAACTGCGGCAGCAGCATCTGTCCGCTGCAAACCTGCACGGTCACCACTAGCGGCGCGTCGCCTCGCAGTCCGTCCGGCTCCGCGAAAGGACCCGCCTGCACTATCCCCAGATATGTGCGACCGTCTCCCTCACTCTCGATACGCACCAGCCCCCGGTTCGGCACCTTGCCTATATTGTCCTTCGGCAACAGCGCCACGACAGTATCGTCCTGGGCAGACGGCGTGTCGAACATCGTCCATCCGACCATCCCTTCAGAATGCTGGGGAGGAGCGAACGGCTCCAGTCCGTCAAGTTCTCGAAGCAATGCCTCGTCCGGTACTTCCTGGACGACCGAAGAGGATTGCCCGTTGACACGCTCTACATCAGACCTTTCCAAGTCGTCATTCATTCTCCTCGTCCCTCCCCGAAATCGGTGTGATTCCCTGTGTTCGTAATTTCAAACGGGCGTCCACGGCGCTCCAGCTTCCGTGTATGCCACTCTCAGCTGCGGCGCGAAGCTGTCGATACCGAATGTCGTCTCGCAGACTATGCGGGCGAGGTCCAACAGGATGGGATAGCTTCGCTGCTCTTGAAGAACGCTGTCCGCCATGGCGATGAGCGCCGCGCCGTGAACATGGTCGCGGTGAGCGTAGAAGACCTGCGGCGGCCCCATGCTCGACGCCCGGAACACGCCTCTGACGACGACTTCGCCCACATCCTGCCTGAAGCGCCCAATCACATCCCGCTGATAGTCGTCATAGTGCCCTGTTCGCTCGATCGCTTCGATCTGGTCGCTAATCGTGTCTATCACCGCGTATTCGAGCGGGGCAAGCGCCTGTCCGATTGTCAGGAGCGCGCCGTCTTGCGCTCGCTTGGGAACGAAAACGAACCGCCTATGCCTTAACAGCAGTTCCCGCATTACATCCATTCCCGCTTCCATCAGCGGATAGGTCATTCCGGCTTCGCCCGGACTGAGCAGTCCGGCCCCTGAAACCAGCTCGAACGGGGCGGGCATTCCCTCGCACATCCGCCAGCGAGTGGAGGAGTGTCTTGTCAGAAACATCCGCTCCGCGTATGCCTGTATTCCTCTTCGCGCCAAACGGCTGACGCGCTCCGATGCCGTCTCGCTCCCCTGATTGGAGCGTCGCCTGTCCAGAGCCGACAGCATCTCAGTAATCCGGTCGCTGCCGTCCGGTCGGTAATCGCGTCTGAACATGCGCTGCGACCATGCCTGCTGGTCGCCTTGGTATGAGACGAGACACACTCCGATTTGGATGAAGGTCATCGTAATCGCCTCGTGCTTCATGCCGATTCCAGCACATCCTTCAACATTGCCGTTGAGCAGCAGCCCGTTATGCACGCCGCTTATCTGCGCAGGCGTCGCTCTGTAAACGCCCGACTCCGGACCCGCGAGTGCGCTTGCCTCGATTCGCGGGAACAACTCCTCCCGAATCGTGTCGGCGACCCGGCGCTCTCTATTCACCGCAAGACGAATTTCACGCTCCAAGCGCGCGTAGGTGCTGGCGAGGTCCGCTCCGGGCATCCACGACTCCGGATTCAACAGGCTCTCAAGGCTCTCTCCGAAAAGACGGCCAAATGTGTCCGTTCCGCTCACGTCTTTGACCGCGGAGACGGTATCATTGGTTCCGGCAAGACTGTCTTCTGTCGTCATTTGCAGTTCTATTCCCATCGCGGCGGCAAAGTTCGACGGAGCACCGCGAATTACACCGAAAGCCTAAAAGCCGAAACGCTCAGCCGTGGATGGGCCGTCTTGCAACTGCCAGACGACACGATTGGCGTAGCGTTCTGCAATCTCTGTCGGCAACCCGAAGCGTCGCTCGGCGACATGCCGCGCCGTAGTCAAGGACTCGAAAAAGTCCATCCGTCCGAACGAAGACAGACTTTCTATAAGCGCCGAGCGCGGCGCGAGGATCTCCACCGCAAGGTCGTCGGCGAGACGTTCGGCGTCCTTGGTGCGGACGCAGCCGTACTCCCCCGACGGCGTGCGATCCATGAAGTGAACGAAGGCATCCGTTCGGACATTGTGCAGCCATGCGTCAATCCGCTCGGTCGGAGACGCTTCCCGTAGCCCGTGCAGGACATCGGTGAAGTCGTGTCCCAGCTTGCAGGCGGTGCGCTCTTGGAGTCTCCTGACCTCGACAATGAAGTGCGCGGCCTCATGAGCAATGGTGAAGCGTTTCTCTCTCTCGTTGTCGTTTCTCTCCACCAGTATGGCGGCTCCACTCCGACCGACTATCAAGCAGCCGTGAATTCTGCGTTCGCCAATGTTCTCATGGCCCTGGGCATTGAAGTGTTTGCTTCGAGATACTGCCGCGCCGGTCGTGAGGTCTGCCACTTCTTCGACATAGACTTCAAGCGCGCTCATTGCCGCATAGCCAATATCGATGGGAAAGTCGGACCGCCCGCCGGCCCGTTTCCAGAACCAATCCGCCCAGTATCTTGTTGAATCACCGTGTTCACTCATCGGTCCCGGCACCCGCATCTTCTTTTGCGCTGCGATCTCTCGCCGCGAGCAGTATGGATTCGTCCGACTCAATCTGAACGTAACGCACTATTCCCATGAGTCTGTCCGAGCGCACCTGGAACCTATCCGCCACTCTCTCTATGTCCCTCCGAAAGTGGGGAGACTCCGAGCGCGGAGCGCGGCACAGCGATATTGAGTTGACAGTCTCCGGCAGACAGCCTAGTTCCATTCCTACTTCTGCCAAGCTCATTTCCCTCATCTCCGAGTAGCGACCCAGATACCAGCCCAGGTAGAAGGGATCATTTGAGGCGAAACGCGACATCTTCAGCAGCATATCATTCGTCATGATTGAAACAGTCCCCTCCGCCGTATTCGCTTCTTGATTCTGTCCTTCACACGCTTGACCTGCCTCGCCTGTTCTACGGATGACAGATGCCCGATGTTCATGGCTTTGGCTGCAACCCGCGTGCTGCGCTCGCCTTCCATCATCAGGGCGAACACCGCTCGCTCGTCTGATGTCATTCCCTGCGTCAAGTCGGCGATCAGTCGCTGACCGTCCAGTTCCTCAACGACCCTCTCTGACACATCATTCCCATCCGAGCGGCTGAATTCGACGCTTTCAAGCGGAATTCTGCCGGACGCATGGCGGGACTCCTTTCTGATCAGATTCTGCAAGTCCCGCCAGCACGCAAGCCTCAGATAGGTCAGGATGCCGCTCTTGGCAGGGTCGTACTTCTTCGGATTCTTGAAGTAGTCGGTGAGGGCGTCGTACACAGCGGAGAGGTAGATGTCGGGGTCAACGCCGACGGCGAGGCTGGGAAACCGCAGGCGAAGATGTTTCTCCAGTTCGGGAGCTACGAGTGAGAAAATCTCTTCCGTCGCCACCGGATCGTGCGATAGCAAGCGATTATGCAAGTCGAGCAATTCGGCCTGGCGGTTTCGAGCGGATTTTGCCTTTGGCATTCGACATCTCGGGAATCGAGTTGGGATAATTCCAGAGGATACAGCCATTGGGCAGGAGTGTCTATCGGCGGCGGCGCTTAGGAACTGATTCGGTGTCGAGCTCGTGTGGCCCGGGCCGGTGTGGAGGTTTCTGCCAGTTCACTTACTCTGTTACAGTACCTTAAGGGACGCTACTCACAGTCAGTCCCGCCCGAAACCTCACAAGCAGGTCGTCGAAAAACTACTCCTTCCTCTGACGGGCTTGTGCAGTTTCCCAGCTGCGACAGCAGAGACAACGGGAATAGAAGCGGATGATATGAAAAGGCGGTGTACTGGCTTCCACTGATTCAGTTTGGTCAGGACATAATTTTCGACTCATCCCAGAGAACTGTTTTACTGGAAAACTCTTCCTTATGTTTTTCGACACGCTCAAGGGCGCTGACTTGGGGGGAAATCGCACGTGAATGCACTCTTGCAAACGAGTAATCCATGCGCTGGCAATTGCTCCGGTCTCACGGGAACGAGGTCAGCGCTTCGCGTAATTGCCGGGCGGCGTGACGCCGTGGAAGATGGAGTACTCGGAGATTACTGCGCGCTCGCCGTCGATATCGCCCCAGAGCATAACGCTGTACACGCCATCTCCGTACTTATTCAAGACCTTGTAAATGTCAGCCTCCAATTCAAACGAGGTATTATTGGCAATCCATCTGCTTGCTATGATGTAATCTGCTTTGACATCTTCGTAAGTAGTGCCATAGGGGTCGCCAGGACAAACTTCATATCCTGAATCAAACCTGTCTGTTGGGTAGCTCCAGTTCTTAGGTATCGGCTTGAGAAATGCGGCTACTTTCAGTCCATAACAATAAGCGTAAGTTTGTGCAATATCCTCGTGGGTAAGCGAATGAGGCGGTGGGTCGTAGTAAAGGGCTACACCCATATCCTCCTTCGTCTCGAAGCTTACGCCATTCTTGGTTTTTCCCGAAAAAGATAACGTGCCATCTGCGATAGCTGGTAAAGCGTTATATTCCACATAATCGCCCTCGAAATGCTGAGCGATTTCAATGTTATAGCGGTCATAGGCAATTCCGATGTTCACCTTCTTATGTTGCTTGTTGAGTATGTTCCCTCTATGTGCTGGACTATCCATCAAGCCTCTCATAGCCCTCTCCACACCCCATCTGACACTACGCAGAGCAGCATAGCCATCCGATGCCTTGACGCACAGACCACCACTGCCATTCTCGCCATTTGACTGGTAGCCTCCTGCCAACGAATAGCGCATGTACGGTTTCAATCCGTCGATACCCCAGTGCGAGAAGAAGCAATTGTCCAACGCAGATTCCACATGTAATTGTGCGGCGTTGTTGTCGCCTAATTCGACAGGCGGCAGGCCCGCATCGTCTCGCGCTTCATTGATCAGCTCTAGCATGTGCTGCTTTTCTTCAATGTGCCGCAGATGCGGGTTTGAATCGGCGGCGCTCTTTGCTTCGGACGTGGGTGTGTACGCGGGAACTGGCATGTTAGTAGCCGTAGCAGTGGGCGAATTGGAGCGTATCGGCACGACTACCACTCTGGGAGTGTTAGTCGCTATGGGCGTTCTAACAACCGTCGGCGTATTCGTATGTACTGGTATGACAACCACGCTAAACCCCTGGACAGTGGGAGTACTGGTTGGCATCGGAGTATGGGTATGTAGCGGAATCGACGTTGACGCGCCGCCTGACACGGGCGTGCTCGTATGTCGTGGCGCGAATTGTCCTTCTGGCGTCGGCGTGTGGCAATTCTTGTGTTTCTTGCCCGCTCCCATCAGCACCATCTCTGCATAGCCGCACACGAAAGCAGTCGGCGTAATTGTGGGCGTCGTTGTTGGCGTACTGGTGGAAGTGCCGGTAGCGGTGGATGTTGGCGTTCTGGTCGCCGTGGGCGCGAATGTAGGCCTGAGGGTGGCGGTTGGAACCAGTGTGGGCGTATGAGTAGCCGTGCCCGTGGGATTCAGCGCAAGTACGGGGATGTTCGTGCCGGTGGGTGTCAGAGTTGGCGTCGGCGTCGATGTGCGTGTTGGGGTGTCCGAGGGCGTAGCCGTGATGACAACCACGATGGGAGCGGGCGTTGGTTCCGGAAGCGCAAAGAATCGTCGAATGTCGTCAATGGTACAGCCCGATAACGCTGCGACCGCAATTGTCGCTACTACTACTAGCAAGCCCCAGCGCATGAATTTGCCACCACCGCCACCATTTCCGCTCCTGTAAATCATCGCTAGCGTCCACCTTCACTGCCAGAAAGCCCTGTCGAGCATCCACTTCCGAGTTCCATCAATACTTCTGCCACTCCCGAAGGCGATGACCGAGCCGTCACCCGGATGTTTCAAGCCCGGCGTGGCCCCTTGACCACAATTGGAATACAGGAAGCGTTCACCGAAAATGAACGGGTCGGTGCTGTGCAGATTCGAGTAATCGTCCTTCGGTATGTAGTACGGTCGCCACAGATAACGGGGTTACTGAGGGTACCCACCGGGTTGTCGGAGTTCCTGGATGAGGTCTGACTCCGGTTCCCATTCATCCCACGCGTATAAGTCTATGGCGCGCCTGTCGCCTTCCGGTTCGACCCACTCGCCACGGAACTGGATGAACCTGCGCCTGTGACTGAGGTTGCTCTTTTTTCCATGACTTTCCGTCATCGCGATCCGGTACGTGTTCACGTCCGGGGTGCGAGAACTGGATAAAGCAACGACTATCGCCCATCTCGATATGCCTCCAAAGCTATCAACCCTATATCGCGCTTCTGTAAGTCGGAAACCAAGCCGAACGGAGTCTGAGCTGCTGTTCCGAAGATGAACAGTGATGGCTCGCCTCCGACATCGTACGATCGTCCCTGGACCTGATATGGCCGCAAGCGAGGAGCACCGCTCCCCGTCCGGTCATAAGTTATGAGGACGTTCCACTGATTGTCCAAGGGCTCGAACTCAATGCGCCTGAGATGACTCTTCGCCACGGAGAGGAAAACCAACTGTGGCTTCAGTACCTTCAACAGCATGTGCCAGAGAGGACTGCCGTCGGCCTCGAGGGTTGAACGATCCGCCTGGCAGAGATGACTCCAAGTCGGATCGGTGGCGATGGGTGAGCAGATGTCGGTGTGAAGCGCCGTCGATGTTTCGCCGGGGTAATAGCTCGTTCCCGCGCCGTTTAGAATATGCTCGAACGACCTGAACCAAGTTCGGTAAGGCCGGGTGCGGTAGTAGGATGAAAGTGACTCAAGATAACGACATGGGTCACGGCCTGCGG
The DNA here is from genome assembly GCA_965203955.1 of Dehalococcoidia bacterium. Classification (GTDB taxonomy): domain Bacteria; phylum Chloroflexota; class Dehalococcoidia; order Lucifugimonadales; family JADFKI01; genus Bin90. Next base: position 3,474,295 of record OZ241923.1, read on the forward strand.
GCTCCTCGGATGACGGGAAACGTAAGAACGGTTTATCCGCTGGGAATTCCCGCCGCGACGGATTCAGTCCGACGGTCAGCACACGCAGCATCGACGATGTATAGCTATCAAGGTCGCCAAAGAACAGGATCGGTGCAGCGGGGGACACGCGAACTGACAGACTCGCCACATTATCGTAGGCACACCAAGTCTTCTTCACCAGTTGGTCGAGCTTTCCCTCTGGCCCCGAGGTTAGATATGAACGTTCTCTCGCCATAGCGCACGCGCCCGTCTGTGTAGTCGATATGCATGTCCTGCTTCGATCCCCGCTCCGGTCTCGGCTTGGGGCCCCGACGAAGCGCACGTACTTGCGCACCCGTGGCCCGATATGCCGAGGTCGTCCGCGATCCCACGGACGACCTCCCCTTGTGACTCGAAATTGCCTCGGCGGGAGTGAATGTCGGCAACGACACCAACTCGAGATGCCAATGATGAAATCCACTAGACAGAAGTCGAAGAATGGAATTTCGATTGGAGATTACCGTGGAATCCGGATTCACACTTCTTGTCTGGAAGTGCCGGAGAAATTACGCCCGGCTGACTTCAGTGATTCAGCTTGATTAGGGCATATATTTTGACACGCTCAAGGACGCAGGTTTCAAGCGAAATCGCTCGCAAGGGTAGGTTATCACAGCAGCTACAAGGCTTGTAGTCGCACCTTCAACTCCCCTTCCCTCGGTGTTACGGTGACCATATTCCGATGAGGCAACAGGAGGGGCCAGAATATTTGCCGTTGACCATCCTTGAGCGCCGCGCATGAGTGGAAGACGGCTTGACTAATCGTCGATTGAGCCGAAAATAGGATACTCTGCGCGACTCCGCAAGACCACGCTCTTGGCCCGCTTATGGCGTGTTCAAGCCCTCCCCTTCTTCACCATTTCGTCCCTTTCAGCCTGCCGCCGCCATCCCCAACACAACCATCGTTCGCAAGAGCGGGACGCAGGCAGTCTCACTTACCGGAATGTTCAGCGACGCCGACAACGACGCGCTGACCGTCACGGCGGCATCCTCGGATAACGGCAAAGCCATGGTATCGGTGGCGTCCGACGGCTCCAGGCTCACCATTGCCGGGGTAGCCCAGGGCACGGCGACCGTCACGGTCACGGACCGTGACGCCGACGGCAACACGGTTAGCGACCAGCTCAGCGTAACGGTCGCGCCTGCCTCGTAGGAGGAGGGTACTGCCGGGTATCGCACCCGGATCCCAGACCTATTGGCGCGGGCGTCCGGCTTCGGTTGGACGCCCGCGTTTGGGTTGCGCTAGACTTGACCGTGCTGGTGGACTGCGCTTGCAGCGGTGCCCCCAAAGGTTGGACGCGGCGGACAGCCGGACGCATCGGCCCAGCCGTGGAACAGGCTCCTGCGCGGCTGGAATCTCCCCCACCCGCGAGAATGCCGCATAACGCAGCCGCTCGGGGAAGAACATCCCTGAAAGGAAGGAATGATGCGCTGGCTTCTATTTGGCTTCGTGTTTCTCTTGGTGGCCTGTGGCAGCGAAGGAAATCCGCTGGCCGGTACGGAGTGGCGGCTGGTCGCGCTGGGCAGTGCCGACGCTCCCGATGAGGCGGTGGGCGGCAACCCGACCGCCGAGTTCACCACCGCTGCGGATATGACAGGGTGGACGGGCTGCAATTCCTACGCTGGGAGATACAGCGCGCGGGAGTCGGAGCTGCGCCTTGACGAGCTGATGTGGACGGAAGCGGGCTGCCCTTCCGATGCGCTGTTCCGGCAGGAACAACAGATGCAGGACTCGTTGGCGACGGTAGAGCGGTTCGAGGTTTCGGGGGAACGACTCACGATTCACAGCGAAGAGGGGCAGGTACTGCTCTTTGAGCGGGTTGCGGGGAGAAGTCAGTCCGAATAGCGGTCCCGGGGGAGCGAACCAGAACGCGCAGGCGTCCGGCTGCGGTTGGACGCCCGCGTTTGGTTACGCTAAGCTTGGCAGGTAGGCCAGAAGGTTTCTTACAGCGCAACCTCCCACCGGAAAGTTCGCAATACGGTACACTCAGGCCCACCAGACTTGATAAAATCAAGAACCTTTCGCTTGACCTTCACGCTGGTCCTGTAGGACGAGGAAAGGTTTAGCCCTCGCCCCTTCTCCGTCTTCGACACTCCCCGCTGACCGTCCGGTATCCGACTCAAGGCTCGGCGAAGATGTACTTCGTGTTGGCGGTGGCGGTACCCAGCTTGATCCGCAGCCTGCGCACGATGGTGCGCACGAAGCGCAGGTCGCCGCCGCTCCTCTCCCTCCGCACCCGGTCCAAGAAGTGCTCGTAGGTCAGCGTCCGGTGCTGAAGGTGAGCTCGGCGAGCGAAGTCCCAGGCTCTCGTTGATGCGCTGGCTGGCCTGGCTCAACCAGGCCAGCCGCTCCCTGAGGGTGGCATCTCTCTCCGTAGTAGTTTCGTCGCGTCGGTCCAACTCATCACCTCGATGCGTCCTGCGGAGGCCCGCCGCGTAGGGCCGCCGGATTCGGCGTATTCCGGGCAATTATGCCCTTTCCTGCCAAATATCATAATGTTTCACCAAAAGTCCTTCTTAATATCACGGCCATATCATACGCGGGTGGTACACTCTCCGCGAGGTGTACTTGGCTGATGGGAGAGACATGCGTGGCTTTCGAGCGACCCGACCTGGACAGGGGGCGCTTTCGCGCTCATTCCTCCCCGACTCTGAAACCTGAACACCGGATGTGCGGCATGACGCAGACGTTCCGGAGAGTCACCGCCTGAACCTATAGATACAGAACGCCATGAGCAGGGAGATTGAAACAGCAATGACCAACAAGAGTGACCACGACAGCCTGAGACCGCATTCCTCCGTGCCCGGCAGGGCCGCGCGCCGCGCCCTCCGCCTGGCCGCCGCCCCTGTGGTGTGTGCAGTACGCATGTTCGGGGGGGGGGTAATGGGCGCCTCGACGTCCTCCCGGACTCCCCACGGTTCCTCCTCCCGGCCCGCTGAGCCGGCCCGCCGGCTTCTCCGCCCGCCCGCACTCCTCCTGGCCGCCGTCCTGATCGGGGTAGCGGCCCTCTTGCTGCATACGGTCGGACTGGCGGCGGCGCAGGATGCGTCATCCGACGCCAGCCTGAGCAACCTGTACATTTCCGGCTCTCCCTTCACCGAGTCCTTTGACCCGGCGCGCACCGAGTACGCGGCCACCGTGGGGCAGGATCAGTCCCAAGCCTACGTGCGGGCGCAGGTGAACCACCCGGGGGCGAGCGCGGCCATCACCGGCGCTCATGCCGTTCCCGGCGGCTGGTTCATCGTGTCGCTGGCTCCCCGGCCCGCGAACATCGCTGTGGTGGTTACGGCAGAAGACGGCTCCACAACGCGAACCTACACCATCGGCATCGACGGCCAGCTGCCGGTGCCCGAGCCTGATGAACCCACGGCGACACCAACGCCAACTCCTACGCCTAGCCCCACGCCTAGTCCCAGCCCCACGCCGACTGCGACGCCCACACCGACGCCAACTACCACTCCCACTCCCACTCCAACACCAACTGCCACGGCCACGCCGGCGCCGCAGCAGAACGCGCCGCCCTCCAGTGACGCCACCCTGAGCCGACTGCAAATATTCATGACGGATAATATCGGCCCGGACGCCGGATGGTTCGTTACCCCCAAGGGTTCGGCCTTCACGCTGACGCCGCCATTCGACCCGCAGATCACACAGTACGCGGTGCGGATACCGGAGTCGGCCTACTCCTACGCGGAAGACGTATCTAGCCGCGGCCCGCGGATCACGGCGGTGGTGGCATCGGACGCGCTGGCGCCGGTGACGTTCCTGGTGACTGGCACTCGTCTGGGCGGGGAGACGCGAGACCCCAAGCAGATCCCCGTCCGGCCGGAGACGCACCCGGCGGGCGCCGACGAGGGCAACGGGCCCTGGGCCAGCGGTCCGTGGGCGACGCCCTTGGGATACACATGGGTTGACGTGAAGGTGACGGCGCCGGACGGGACCACCACGAAGACCTACAGCGTGAAGGTGGAGTACGGACCGACCGGGGACCCGCGGAACGTGAAGCTGACGCCGGGAGACGGGAAGCTGACGCTGACCTGGGAGCATCCGGCGTCGGGAAAGGCGCAAAACTACTTTGCCCGCTGGCGGAAGGCGGGGACGACGACCTGGCTGAACACCGGTCAGCGGGACACGATGCTGAAGAGCGCGATCACCGGCGCGGAAGGCGGCACGTGGGTTTGGAGCCAGGGATCCAGTCCGCTGACCTTTACCATCACCGGGCTGGAGAACGGCGTGGAGTATGAGGTGCAGTTGCAGGGACTGTTTGGGGGCGGCCGCAGCTATTACAAGACGGTCCCGGATGATCGCAAGGACGACTGGATAACCAGCGGCTGGGTGTCGACCCTGGGGACGCCAGAGCAGCCCAAGACTGAACTGACCATCACGCCGACCAATCCCACGAGGGAGTACGGGGGCACGGACGACCTGAGTTACACGGTGGGCGGGCTGGCGTCGGGAGACACGGCGGCCAGCGTGGTGAGCGGAGCGCTGGCTCGGGCGTCCGGTAACGACGCGGGCAGCTACGCCATCAACATGGGGACCCTGGCGATAGCCAGCGCCTACGCGGACAAGTACGCGCTGCCGTCCAGTCTGTCCGTCGCGACCTACACCATCACGGCCAAGCCGATCACGGCCATCAGCGGGGTGACGGTGAATAGCCGGACGGCGGACGGAACCACGGATGCGACCTTCGACACCGGCAATGCCCGGGGAACGGGCGTCTTGTCATCGGAGCTTGCCGACTTTCGAGCGGGCGGTCTGCAAGTAAGCGGGGCGTTCGCTGCCGCGACTGCGGGAACGCATGACGTGAGCGTGACCTACTCGCTACAGGACCACGGCTCGTTCAAGGCAGGCAACTACACCCTGGCCTCCACGACCGACACGCTGAGGGGAGAGATCACGGAGGCGGCCGACTGCTCGTGCAAGTCCGGGCTAATGCTGTTCGCCGACGGGGTTCCCGACGAGGGCGGAGACCCGGTAACCGTCGTAGTCGGCCTGAATAGCCCGGCTGGGCAGGGCGGCGTGAGCGTGACGCTCACCACAGGCGGAACTGCCTCGACCGGCGACGACTACACACTGTCGCCTGCCTCAGTCAGCATCGCCGCTGGCGCGACGGCCGGACTGGCGACCATCACAGTCATTGACGACTCCGTTGACGACGACGACGAGACCATCATCCTCAACGCCACAGCTGGCGCGTCATCCCTGACCGCCGCGCCGCTCACCCTGACCATCACAGACAACGACGACGCCCCTACGCCGACGCCGACACCCACACCTACACCCACGCCTACTCCGACGCCGCCGGCCGCCGGTACCGACTACGACCAGGATGACGACGGCCTGATCGAGGTGTCCAACCTCGCCCAGTTGAACGCCATTCGCTGGGACCCGGACGGCGATGGCTCCGCCAGCGACGCCGGCTACGCCGTCGCCTACCCCAACCCCGCGGCCGGCATGGGCTGCCCCACTAGCGGCTGCAAGGGCTACGAACTGACCACCGACCTGGACTTTGACACCAACGGCAACCTGCGGGCCGACGCCGGCGACGCCTACTGGAACGGCGGCCAGGGCTGGTATCCCACCTACACCAACGCCATATTCGACGGCAACGACCACCGCATTGCCTTCCTCTACATCAACCGTGACGCCAACGAGACCAACCACCTGGGCCTATTCGGTTCAATCGGGACCAACGGCGTCGTCCGCAACGTCGGTCTTCCTAACGTTAGAGTGAACCACCCGGGCGTCAACCTTAAAAGCGCCGTAGTCGGCAGTCTGGCCGGTAGAAACGAGGGTAGTATCAGTAGAGTGTACGCCTACGGCACAGTATCCGGCGCCGGCGGGGTTGTCGGCGGATTGGTGGGAGACAACCGGGGCGTGATCATTGCCACCTGGTTCGCCAGCGGCGTCTCCGGCAGCGGGCGGGTCGGCGCGCTGGTGGGCGACAACTGGCGCACTGGATCCATCACCGCCAGCTTCGCCTCCGCCACTACGTCGAGCCAGGACGGAATCGCCGCGATGAAATATCCGGGGAGTTCCATCACGGCCAGCTACTGGAATACGGATCTGGTCCGGTCTCCCAGCCCGAGCAAGTGGGGCAAGACCGGTGCCGAGTTGCAAGCGCCCACGGGCTACACCGGCATCTACGCCGGCTGGAACGTGGATACGGACGGCGACGGCAGCCCCGATGATCCCTGGGACTTCGGCACCTCCTGCGACTTCCCGATGCTGAAGGGCGGCTTGAAAGCGCGCCACTACGCGCAGTGCGGTACTACCGACTACGACGCGGACGACGACGGGCTGATCGAGGTGTCCAGCCTGGCGCAACTCAACGCCATCCGCTGGGACCTGGACGGCGACGGCTCGGCAAACGCCAGCGGGTACGCGACGGCCTACCCCAACCCGGCGTCCGGCATGGGCTGCCCTTCCTCGGGATGCACCGGCTACGAACTGACCACCGACCTGGACTTTGACACCAACGGCAACGGTGAGGCCGATTCCGGCGATACCTACTGGAGCGGCGGCGCCGGCTGGAGGCCCATCGGCTTTGGTGCCGGTATCCGCCGCGCTGTTCCGGTCCCTACTTTCGACGCTGTTTTCGACGGCAACGGCCACACCATCAGCAACCTGCGCATCAAGATGCACACCGTCATTTCCACCGAGAACGTGAGCCACGGATATATCGGGTTGTTCAGCTACGCTGGCAGAGACGCCGTCATCCGCAACGTCGGGTTGGAATCCGTCGATGTGTCGCCCACGGGCCTGGGGCAGATTGGGGTTGGAGGACTGGCCGGGATCAACGAGGGGACAATCAGCAACAGCTACGTCGCCGGCGTGGTGTCCGCCTACACCAACAATGTCGGAGGGATGGCCGGGTATAACACGGGTAAGATCATCGGCAGTTACGCTACGGCCAGCGTGACCGGCGGGGGCGCTCATACCGGCGGACTGGTGGGATGGAATTACGGCGGCATCTACGCCAGTTACGCCACGGGCAACGTGTCAGGGGGAGGGATGGTCGGCGGACTGGTGGGAAACCACATGTCTGGGGGAGCCACCCTGCTCTATTCCGGCGGGACCACGGGCGAGATTGTCGCCAGTTACGCCACGGGCAGCGTGCTTGGATACAATCACGTCGGCGGGTTGGCGGGGAATGCGGCCGGCACGATCAGTGCCAGCTACTCCCTTGGCAGCGTGACGTTGCGAGAACCATGGGATGATCCAAAGGTCGGCGGTCTGGTGGGGAATTGCGTGTACAGCTGTCCCTCCAGCGACGACGACAGCTACTGGGACACGCAGACCTCCCGCCAGACAAGCAGCCCTCACGGCGCAGGCAAGACCACGTCGGAGCTACAATCCACCACGGACTACACTGGCATCTACGCCAACTGGAACGTGGACGTGGACGGCGACGGCAGCGCCGACGACCCCTGGGACTTCGGCACGTCGTGCCAGTACCCGGTCCTGAAGTACGGCGGCCTGAACCCCGACGACCAGCGCTCGCCGTGCACGCCCACCCCGGTCAACCGGGCGCCCACGGTGTCCAACGCCCTAGCGGACAAGACCATCGTCAACAACCGCTCCACCAGCGACGTCTCCCTGTCCGGCGTGTTCAGCGATGCCGACAACGACGCGCTGACCGTCACCGCCGCATCTTCGGATGAAGCCGTGGCCACGGTGTCGGTGGCGTCTGACCGCAGGTCCGGCCTGGCAGTGACCGGAAGGAGCAAGGGCACGGCGACCATTACCGTAACCGCAGATGACGGCAGGGGCGGCACGGTGTCGGACACCTTCACGGTGAAGGTGAAGGCCGCGCCGGTGGTGGCCTCGGCCCTGGCCGACGTGTCGGGGCTGGAAGTGACCGCCACGCGGGACGTGTCCCTCTCCGGGGTGTTCAGCGACGCTGACGGCGACAGCCTGACCATCACCGCCACCTCCTCCGATGACAGAATCGCCACGGTGACGGTGGCGCCGGACCAGTCCAAGCTGACCGTGGCGGGGGTGGCCGAGGGCACGGCGAACATCACGGTAACGGCCCAAGACACCGACGGCAACTCGGTCAGTGATACTTTCGACATGTTGGTGGTGGCGGAGACCGCCCCGGTGCCGCCGACGCCAGGACAGACCGAGCCCTACAACGTGCAGGTCACACCCGGCGACGGGACGCTGACCGTGACCTGGAGCGTCGCGCCAAGAGAGGGCGTGTCCAACGACGAGATCAAGCACGCCCTGCGCTGGAGCCAGCAGTCCGGCGTCTGGGCCAACCCGCCTGGGCCGTCGGGCGCCCCTGAAGACGGTATCGTGGTCGAAGGCGGAGTGGCATCCTACACCATTACTGGCCTGGAGAACGGCGTGGCGACGGGGGTCTTCGTGCGTTCCTTCACCGACAGCAGTTACTCGGAACGGAGCGAGCACTCCAGCGAGTGGGTGCGGGTCAAGGGTGAAAACACCACGCCCAAAGCTGCCGAGTAACGAGGTAAGGCAGTCAGCGCGGGTGTGTCTCACCATGCCGGCACACCCGCGCTCTTCCAGCCGGCGCAGGGTCGGACAAAGCGCCCTGCGCTGGTAGCGCCGTATCCGCAAACAATCTATCACCACTCTCCCGGTTGCTCAACACAGTCAGGCATGTTCGATTCAGGTTCACTCGCAAGGAGGCAAAGGTGAAGATCCCATCAATCAGAACCGCCTTGATAACAGCCGTCATAGTAGCACTGGGCGCGTTCGTTCTGCTCCGAATTGGCGACGCAACAGCTCAATCCGGCTGCATCCAGCCGATTCCCGATAGCGGCACAGTCACCGGAACCTGGAACGCCGACTGCCTTTCCGAGAACATCCCCACCGAGCCAACTAATCCTCCATCCGGAACCCGCTACGCCCGCTTCTACACCTTCACCGTGAGCGAGGACGCAGACATAACCATCGACCTTAACTCAAGCACCGACACATACATGTTCCTGATGGAAGGCACGGGCACGAACGGCGCAGTCCTCCACGAAAACGACGACATCGTAAGAGGCAGCAACGCCAACTCCCGCATATCCGAAAGCCTCTCCGCCGGCGACTACACCATCGAAGCGACGACCTACGAAGTTGAAACCGCCGGCGATTTCACGCTTACCGTATCGGGCTTGCCGGACGTATCGACGCCTACTGCTACGCCGACAATTGACGCGGGGGATACTCCGACTGTAACACCTACCCCAACCGCGCCTGCGACGCCGACGGCCACACCGACGCCAGCGCCGACTACCGTGCCCACCGATGTCCTGAACAGGCTGGCCGCGCTCGAAACCCTTGTGGCCACACAGCAAGGCCTTATCTCCACGCTGGAAAGCAAGATAACGGCATTGGACAGCAGGGTGGCAGTGCTCGAAGCGGGTGTGCCGAGCCCCACGCCGCCTCCTACCAAAACGCCCACAGCGACGCCAACCACAGTATCGACACCAACCGCAACCACGACGCCGGTTACCGCCGCGACACCCGAACCCACGGCAACGCCAACGAACACTGTTACCCCGGCTGCCACTGCTTCGCCGGAACCGGTTGTGACGAACACTCCTACGCCAAGGCCGACCGCGACGAACACACCCACACCGACTGCCACTGCTACGCCGGAACCGACTGTGACGAACACACCCACGCCAAGACCGACGCCTGTAGGAGCTTTCACGGGACGCGGTATCTTCCAAGAAATAGATCGGTTGGGAGCTAATGAATTCAACAGTAGCTATTCCGAAAAGTACATCGAGATTTCCGCATATTGGGGTGGGGTTATTGATACGGACGGCATCTTTCGGAATTATTACGGCGTAGCGACGATAGAAGAGCCTTCAGACGAACTGGTCTTTATAGGTAATATCTTTTTCGGAAATTGGCACTATTCATACACCGAACCCCACGACGGTAAAATAATTGTCGGAGCTGGTGCCGGTAGCATTTTCGCAAGCCGCAGAACATACATATGTAAAGTAGATGAGTAGGCAAGCGGCACTCTGGACCTAACATCGTGCCGTAGAGTATCATCCACATCGAATGGAAACAGCCAGAATACACCGGCGCGGGCTTTTGAAGCCCATACGCGATAGTGTCTCGTGTTGAGAAGCAAAAGTTCCTTCCTGTGATGGAGGAAGAGTTTGCCCACGCGAAGGAGGCTGTTCTCAGACCGGGAGCAGCCTCCGTGCGCCAATGTTAAGGTGGACGGTTCGTCTATCGGGAGAGGCCTTCAACGCCTCTCTTTTCCCTGAATGGAGTCTCCGATGACAGACGGGTTCGGTCGCGAAGGCAAAAAGCCGCGAACGAGGGAAGAGCTGGAAGAAATGCTCCAGTCACTACGGTTCCACTCTGACACGATGGACCGATTCGCCCAAATCCAGCGTGGCGAATACATCAGCTACTCAATTGATGAAGTCAGACTATGAACGGTGGAGACATAAGGGAGATAGTGGGTATGGATGTTGGCGGACGCCAGCGAGGACGGCGCTTTCGGGCTGGACGGCAGTATATACTGGAATCAGACTATACTTTGGGTGAATATCTAACCTGATTCAGCGAGGCGAGTGGGCGGGCCTCTGCGATTCCGCTCTCGCTCACGTTACCAGACCATAGAGTTGGCGTAATTCCAGCCGTCTATACTGAAAGGGCGAGTCTGACGCGCCAGAGCTGGCAGTTTTGGAGGCACTGATGTCCGAACCGTGGTCAACGGAAGCAGCGTAGGCGAGTTTTGCGCGGATGCCATACAGCCATTATCACGACTGGTCGTTCCATACACACCATCGTCGTCCCAAGGGCGGCAACCACTATCGCGCTGTCCGTCGCCGCCAGCGGCCTTGGCGAATTGGCTTCTGGCTCGTGTTGGTTGCGGGTCTGGTTGGAATAGGCTGGGGGGTGTCTGCGCACGACCTATTGCCCGTGGCCAGAACCGTCATCGAAACATCCGTTGCTGAGGTCCAAGCCGACAGGCGGGAAAGAACGGCTACTCGAACGGTTCAGGGAGAGATTGACCGGCAAACACGGGTGGCGGCCGCTGCCGCCCAAGAGGAAGCCACAATCAGCCAACTGGAACGTAAGGTTCACGAAGGGATCAACGCTGAGCGCGTCAGCAACGGGGGATTTGCGTTGGAATGGGACGGCGCTCTCGCAGCCCTTGCCAGGGCGCACAGCGATGATATGACCAAGCGTGGCTACTTCAGTCACGCCACACCCGAAGGGCTAGACCAGACGGACAGGTTACACCGAGCGGGGCTGAGTTGCCGGAAAGGATTTCGGTATGGCATTGCTGAGAACCTTACAATCGAAACATCTCTTGGGAACTCGGACCGTACCGCGTCAGAAGCCGTGAGGGGCTGGATGAACAGCTTCGGCCACCGGCGGAACTTGCTGAACGGAGCGTACACCACTACCGGGATAGGTGCCTCATTTGGCACTTGGCGGGGCTACAAGGCAGTGTACCTCACCCAGGTTTTCTGCTGATTGGGGTGCTACGATAAAAACATCCCCGCCGGCGACGGTTGGACACCGATACCGATGGCGACGCGAAGGAGGGCATCATAGAACTTCAAGACTCGTTGGCATTTCGGATTCTCGTTATGGCAATCATCGGGGCATGAGGGTGAATTCATTCCGACCGCCAGGTTCACCACCGATGTGGATATGACGGGGTGGACGGGCTGCAATTCCTACGGCGCTAGATACAGCCCCCTCCACATCTCGAAGACCGTGCCGTCTATCGTTAAGTCAGACCCGCATGGGTGGACTCGGACCGTTTGGCGCGCGACCCATAAGCGGACAGTCGCCAAGGTAATGTCCTCATACCCTGCCTGACTCAGGCTTCACCGATGGTATAATGGCGGCAGTCGCAATCGCTCAACTCATTTGTACTCGGAGAGAACCGCGATGACCAGCAGGACGACCACACTCGCACAGGAAGAGGGCAGGCTCGAACGCTTCCCCGAGTTCCCGCCGCGGGAAGACATGCAGAACACGATCCATCTCCATCGTCGCTCGATTCTGACCACACTCGTCATACATCTCGGCAGTCCGGAGACGACGCTGGTGCATAGCCAAGCTCCGGTGGCTCCCACGCTGGACCCGTGGGCGCATACAGGATACCCGACCTTGTAGTTGTGAATGACTGCGATGTTGCGCTCGTGGAAGAGCAGCGAGGATATGCGATAGACCGCCAGGGGAAGTCGCCTGACTTCGTGCTGGAAGTTGCGCCGCCGAATACGGGCATCCTGAACTACACGGACAAGCGGGCTGACTATGAGCGTTTCGGCATTGGTGAATACTGGCGATTCGACCCGAGCGGTGGGGAGTACCACGATGCGGCGCTCGCGGGAGACCGGCTGGTGGACGCGGTGTATGAGCCGATAGCGATAGATGATCTGGGCGACGATCGTCTTCGTGGTTATAGCGAAGCGCTGGGGCTGTATGTGTGCTGGGAGGACGGCAGGCTGCGCTTCTTCGATCCCGTGACGGAAAGCCATCTCGGCAGTCACGAGGAAGCGGAATCTCGCGCAGACGAGGAGAGAGGCGGTCGTGTGGCGGCTGAGTCTCGCGCCGAGGATGCCGAGAATCGTGCCGAGGACGCTGAAGTTCGTGCAGAACAGGAACGAGCAGAGCGTCTGGCGGCCGAATCTCGCGCCGAGGATGCCCAATCTCGCGCCAACATCGCCGAGAATCGTGCAGAGGCCGCCGAATCTCGCGCCGCCGAGTTTGAGGCTGAGATTCGCCGGATGCGAGGAGAGTAGGTTTCGCCGGGACCGCGGTCTCGGAAGGTTGACTGAATGCAACGCCGCAATTGTCGCAGAGTCGCGTTTGGGCAGGCGTCTTGTCCGCCCGGATACCTCTTCGGTGGATTTTGGTTTAGGCGACTTGGACCATTCTCGATACTGTCCCGTACTTGATTGTTTGGAGTGCATAATGCAGCAGGACACTGCTGTCTCGGACGACGAACGGGCGCAAGACCCCAATTGGGAGCCGGCGAGCTACGGGCGGCGAGTAGCCGCGTGGGCGTTGGATTTCGTGGGAATCGCTCTGCCGCTCATTCTGCTGTTTGTGGGCATTCTGATTCTATCACTAACACATGAAGCCAGATCAGAAGTAATGAGCGAATCGATAACCGTGTTTGGGGACACCGCAATATCGGATGCCGCTGCTGCCACAATCACCGTCATACTCATTGCCGGAACGGCTGCGGCGCTCATAGTGTGGTGGCTGTTCGCGCTGAGGCGGGGGCAGACGCCGGGCAAGCAGGTTGTGGGCATCCGTGTAATCAAGGACGACGGCTCGCCCTCCGGCTGGGGCTATACTTTCCTGCGCGAGTTCGTCATCAAGTTCGTGCTGCTGGGAATCCTGTCGCAATTGACGATGGGCGTGGCATGGCTCATCGACTATCTCTGGCCGCTGTGGGACAGGGAAAAGAAGATGCAGACGCTGCATGACAAGCTGCTAGGTACGATTGTGGTGCGAATTTGGTAGTTGATAGGCCTGAGCATAACTCATTCGTCACCCATAACTAGGGGAATAGGAAATTTAATGTGGCACTCACACCCGCCATTACTCTCTTGGCTGTCAATCATCCGGTGCGGGATAGATACCCCGGCGCCACCGCCGTCAAGCGCGAGTATGTAGAAGTCTTCATCATTCTCCATTTTCTGATCTGACCTCGTGTCCGTCCTGGACGGGGAGAGCATTCGTGACTAAGATGTCTGACAAGGTGTGTATCTGATTTCCATAGTTTACGGTTTACACCTTTAGATATATTTTAGTAAACTGGATAAGGAGAAAGTTAGAGAAGGAAGGATACGATGATTGGCAACAGGCTGAAGCTGGCTCGCTCTGCCACCGGGCTGTCGCTTCGCGCACTCAGCGACCGGATTGACAACCGGGTTACCGCTCAGGCGATAGGCAAGTACGAACGTGACGACTCCATGCCGAGCTCCGGTGTGCTGATAGCGCTGGCCGACGCCCTGAATGTGTCCGTGAACTATCTGGTGGGAGACCCCGGATTGAGCCTCTTGTCGGTGGACTACAGGACCAAGACTGTCAAGTCCAGGCGAGAGCAGCATCGCATAAGCGCTATGGTCCTTCAGACGCTTGAACGCTATCTGGCGATAGAGGAAATCCTCGGACTTCCCAGTGTCAACTGGGATAAGCCGAGGTCCGCTCCGTATCCGGTGATCAACGACCTGCTTGAGGCGGACCGCGGGGCAAGCATGCTTCGCAATGACTGGGAGCTGGGACTCAATTCCATTCCCAACATGGCAGAGCTAATGGAGGAGAGAGGCGTCAAGGTGCTCTTCCGTCCCCTGGAGGACAGCGTGGAAGGTTTCACGGCCCACGTACAGCGTGAGAACGGAGAAGATTCCCCCGTGATCGTGGTCAATGCCGACCACGGCGGAGAGCGGCAGAGGTTCACGATTGCTCATGAGATAGGTCACCTCATGCTGGACGTCTCTCCGGGCATTGACGAGGAGAAGGCGGCCTTTCGTTTTGCCGGAGCGTTCCTGATGCCGGAAGAGGTGATGTGGTCCGAGATAGGCAAGCACCGCAAGGCATTGGGCTGGGCTGAGCTGTTCAAGTTGAAGCTGATGCTCGGCGTCAGCGTTCAGGCCATCTCCTACCGGTGCAGGGACCTCGGGATCATCAGCGCGGGCCTGATGAACGAGATGTTCGACGTGTTCAGGGAGCTTGGCTGGCGCGACCCGCCCTACGAGGAAGTACATCCCATACCCGGAGAGTCTTCCGGGCGCTTCGAGCGGCTCTGCTATCGAGCTCTCTCAGAAGGAGCAATCTCCGAGTCGAAGGCATCGGAACTACTTGAGATGTCCGTCCACGACCTGAATATCCTGATGGATGATCCCAGGAGCGGTGTGGAAATGGTGGTGGCGGAGGTGTAGCAGGTGAATGTGATGGTGGCGGATACGTCGGTACTGATAGACCTTGAGCGAGGACAGTTTCTGGAGCACACCTTTGCCCTACCGTTCAGGTTCAAAGTTCCCGACCTGCTCTACAGGAATCAACTCGCGAACAGGAAGGACAGCCCCGGTTTCGGCGAGTACCTCATTCGGCTGGGAATGGAAGTGGTTGAGCTTGATGGCGACGAAGTCGAGAGAGCGGTACTCATCGGACGGGAGAACCGGAGCCTTTCGCTGCCGGATTCTTTCGCGCTGGTGCTGGCGGGGAACAGAAAATGGACGCTCCTCGCGGGAGATGGGCTTATGCGCGCCCTGGCACAGTGTCGGAAAGTGACCTGTCACGGGGTGTTGTGGGTGTTGGATCAGATTCACAGGGAAGGAGTCGGTTCATCGGCGGAGTTGGTTTCGGGCCTCGTGGCAATTCGCGACCATCCCAGGTGCAGGCTTCCGATGGATGACATCGAGTGCAGGCTCCGCCGTTATGCGGTATGAAGTAAATGAGGTAGGATTCTCAATTTCAAATGGAAGAAGGCGACTTCAACGAGAGGAACAAGAACAGTGGCACTCAGCGGCGACAATCCATTCATTGCAATTGACCCCGATACCGGCCTTCCTAAGCCCGGTCAGGATGTGAAGGTTCCCGAGACGCCTGAAGAGATCGAGAGATGGCACGCAGTTCGAAGAGCGTGGGCTGCCTTCAACCGCGATGGCGACACGTCGCTCCTGATCGAGGTCGGACTGATGTCGAATAGAGAGAAGAGCGGTGCGCCACCGGTAGGTGAGCCAAACCCTGAGTCAAGCGTCGTTGATCTGATCGAACGAGGGCCATGGCACGAGGCCGTTACATATCGAGAGACTTGGCCGCACGAGTATGTCGTCATCAAGAAGGACGGGCAGCAGGAGCTGCTGGCAGAAGTCTGCAGGCGCCTTTGCGACGGCGAAGGCGTTGACGGCAGATTCTTCAGGATGAAGAACAGGTACTTGTTCATCGGCGACTACAAGTACTGGCTGATGACGCCCTGCCACGAGATAGACCTCGACAAGGACGACTACGTGCTGAATCGTGCCCTGATATACCGCGACCGCCGCGACTTCTTCATAAGAGAAGGAGACGACGGCAGAAGGGACCACGACATAGACGAAATCTTTGGGATCAAGGTCGATTAGTTTAGGTTGCATATAGGATTCAGACTAACGTCAAGTGGTGCGTTATTCGATCAATAGAGGCACAGATGAAATGGTAATGACATCCTCCAGCCAAACCGGCGATTCGTCGCCCAGCCTTGAAGAGATCCTTCGCAGCCTCGGTGCCGAACCCAGGCTTACGGAACTGGAAATTCTTCTCACGGAGTTCAATCTGTTTGAAGTACTGGGTGTTTCCAAGGCGGAAATCCGGCATTCCCGGGTAATTGCATGGCTTCTGGATCCTAATGGCTCACACGATCTTGGTGACACTTATCTACGCGTCTTCCTGCGCGAGGCGATAGTTTCAGCAAGTGAAATCGGAATCGACGTCCCTAATTTGGCGGACATTTACAGCCGGGACCTGAGCGCTGCCGCGGTATTCAGGGAGCGCCATAACATCGACATCCTTGTGTTGGATGAAGCCAACGGCTATGTATGCCCCATCGAAAACAAGATAGAAAGCGGCGAACACTCCAATCAGCTCAGCCGCTATCTGAGTATCGTGAAACGTACATACCCAGACCTCAGCCCTCTGCCGGTCTTTCTGACGCCGGGCGGCGGACGACCCGCTCAGAGAACTGATGCCGAGCGGTACGCGCCGCTCGGCTATGAGTGTGTAGCGGATTTAATCAGTCAACTATTGGAAAACCAGGTCGAGGGCGCTAGCCCCAGTGTCATGGATTTTCTCAGGCAGTACGAACTCACAATCCGGAGACAAGTGATGAACACGCCAGACGATATGGATAAGCTCGCCTATGACATTTACAACGACCACAGTGAAGCCATCGACCACATCATCAGGACCAGGTCGAGACTGGGAACAATCGACTGGAACATTATCGAGTCAATCGTCGGAGAGACTGCCCCTGACCTGGAGTTCTTTTCCCGCTCCGCGAACATACTGACATACACCTGTCGCTCCCTCGAGGATATTGCCGAACTGCGGACAGATGAAAGCGCGTCCGGGCCGCTAGTGGTGCTTGAATTCCTCTGGTTTAGCCGGTCGGTCAGGCTTCGCCTTATGGTAGGACCGGGACCGCAGGAGACGCGAGAACGTCTCTACGGCCTTGAGGCCACGGACACTTATAGTCCTAGGAAGAATAACCAAGACGTCAACGCCAGGGCTTTTCGACTTTACTGGAGGATGTTCCTCGAGAGCGAATACTGCGATCCATTTGAGCCGGAAGAAACCAGAATCAAGGCAGAGGAAGAGTTTTTGAGCTTCTACAGAGGTGACTACCCCGTTCTGATGAACGCCTTGCGGACGATGTTCGGACAGAGCCGAATAAGTTTTGAGGGTAGCACTCCACCTCCTGACATAGACTGACTGTAATCTACAGGACTTAAGCTCTCGAAGCCGAGCAATTATCAATAATGTCTCTCTTGCCTGTGACTATCAGCGAGACTCTCCAGGAGATAAACATGGCAGCATCAAGCCCGACCATATTGGCCCACGTCGCGTGGATGCTAAGAGGATCCTTTGAGGACCTAGCAGTTGAAGCGCTGGGATATATACTCAACCACTCGAAGACCGCTACGCAGGCGTTGGAAGAAGTGCTGCGTGACGGCGGTACCGAAGTATCACCCATTCGATTTGTGCAGACACAGGCGATGGAGGTGACTGGCGCGACGCCGGATCTGGCCTGCCTTGATAAAGATGGCAAGAGACATGTGCTGATAGAGGCGAAATTTGACGCCATGCTGACGAGAAACCAGCCGGTCCAGTACCTGAGACACCTGCCGAGTGACAGGACTTCAGTGCTGCTGGTAGTCGCTCCAAAGCGACGTCTCGAGCCACTCTGGGCCGAGATGACTGAGTTAGTGCGCAAAACGGACGATTTCACGGTCGCCGCCGAGACAACGTCTGCGGGCCTGATGAGGGCTCGCGTTTCCGATGCGAGCGCGTTGATGCTGATAACCTGGGAGTACCTGCTCCATAAGCTAGCAATGCGCGCGGATGAGGAAGATGAAGAGGATACCCTGAGGTCCATCGCAGAGTTGCGGGGCGTTGTCGAATACGAAGCGCTAAACGCCTGGGAGGTCCCTTCAGGCGACCTGGCAGAGCTGGACGAATTGGAGAGAAAGCGCTTCAAGGACCTCATCGATGGAACGATGAGGGCGGGCGCACGCGAGGAATGGGCCAGCATAAAGGGCTTTGGCCCAGGTGGTGGAGTAACCGGGTACATCAGGTACTTCGCGATCGGTCAGGTTTCGGTGTGGTTTGGATATGACCTGCGACTGTGGGAAGCATACGGAGGTCCACTGTGGTTTGGATTTCAAACGTCGGCCCAGCGGCACATCGCCACAGTACGCGAGAGTCTGAGGGAGTTATGTGCAGAGCGGCCGCAAGACTTCCTGCACGATGTTCCAGCTTGGTCCCAAAGGAGAGATTACATAAGAATCGAGATGCCACGTAGGGGCGAACTTCCGGATGTGTCGGAGGCGCTGCTGGTGCAGCTTCGTGAAGTAGCCGGTGCTCTGAAGGATGTCAGACTGCCATCTGCGGATGCTTGCAATGAAGATGCCCTTGGAAGCGCATTGTGATTGGGAGGTCAACAGATGGTTAAGCTCGTGAGCTGGAACATAGCAAAGAGAAGGGCTGCGTGGCACGAGCTGTGCAAGATGGATGCGGACGTCGCCTTGCTTCAAGAGGCGGGCAATGTTCCGAGCGACGTCTCCGGGGCTGTTGATGACGGACCACGAGGCAGTTGGGATCCCCAGGTCTGGAATGCGGACTACGGCGCCAGATGGTCAACAGGTCTGTCTGAGCGCTGGTGCAAAATAGTGAAGCTGTCCGACCGAGTTGAGGTCGAGTGGTTCAGGCAGGTGAGCCCGATCTCGATGCCGAGCAAGGACGAAGTCGCGGTGAGCGGGATCGGTACTATCGCCGTAGCGCGCATCACACCTGAGGACGGACTGCCCTTCATTGCGGTTTCTATGTGGGCGAGGTGGATGCTCCCACACAAATCTACCAACAGCAAGTGGCGCATTGGCATGCCCGACGTCTCGGCGCACCGAATCATCTCGGACATCTCCGGGTTCGTGGGAGACTACGACCCCTCTGCCCACCGGATAATCGCCGCCGGAGACCTCAACATAGTCTATAACGAGGGCGCTGCCGACTGGAAGGGATCACGGGATCACAGCGTCTGGAGCAGAATGGATGCCATTGGACTGGAGTTCAAGGGTCCACAATATCCGCACGGACGCAGGGCGTTCAAGGACCGTGAGTGGCTGGCGCCAGAATCTCAGAACGTCCCCACTTTCTACACCACACACGAGAAGAAGCCGGAGGCGGCGAGCCAGCAATTGGACTATGCATTCGCATCGCGGGGCTTTCACGAGAGTGTCCGGGTGCGCGCACTGAATAGCATAGACGAATGGGGAGCGAGCGATCACTGCCGTCTGCTCATAGAGGTCGGAACGCCAGGCGACGTGTAACATCGACATTCATGCTGAACAGTTAACTGTGACGCTTATGCTGAGCATCAACATAGGTCTGGGACATTCATGCGCATAAATGTCCCGCGCCACACCCCTCCCTTCTACCTGAGCCACCCCTTAAACTGGACAACCTAACCCCAATAAAGGACAATCGCTCGGAGAAAGTGTCCGAAGGATATTATGACTGTTCCACCACACCCACAGATACCGCAAGTGCCCGAACTCCCCGAAGTAAGTTCGGGCGACATTCTAATGAGCTGGGATGTCTGGGACTATCGCTGCTGATTTTGGTTCTAGCCGCAATCCTGATAGTCGTCATCTTCTTCTTGCGATGACCACCTGAGAGAAAATAGACTTCATGACCGCCGAGGCCTTGCCTGCAACCACCGAAGATGCAGCGGCCAAACGCAATCGTAGGTCCCGTCGTCGGCACGCGAAGAAGGCCGAGCAATCGACCCTTGAGGCAATATCATGGTTTTCATAGCCGCCATAGTTGCAACACATAACCGCCCTGAACTGCTCATCAGGAGAGCGCTTACGTCCATATCTCGGCAGACACGTCAGCCCGACCTGTTGATGGTAGTGGACGACTCAGCGTCAGAGATGCGCTCCAGGAACAGAGCGGCTGTCACGGAATTCTCGCTATCATGTCCTCAGATGATCTACCTTGAGAACGCACGAACTCCTGGCGCTTGCGGTGCATGGAACACGGCTCTGTACGAACTGCAACACATTGACCCGTCAGCCTTTGCCGCAGTCCTCGATGACGATGATATGTGGGAGCCAACTTACCTTCAGAGATGCGAGCAAGCTGTGGTGAAGGAGAGCCTCGACATGGTAGCTTCTGGCATTGTTTACAATGTCTCCGTGAAGGAAGAGGGGCTGCCCTTCACCAGCCCTGAAAGGCTGAAGGCGGAGGACTTCTTCGTACAGAACCCGTATATCCAAGGCTCTAACCTGTTCGTGAGACTTCGGAAGTTACTTGACGTCGATGGATTCGACGAGTCCCTGACCAGCACGACAGACCGCGACATCTGCATACGACTCGCAGACCTTGGAACGGTCAGATACGGCAGAATTCTTGACTGCCTCGTACAGCACTACGCTGAACAGGGCCGCCCGCGGCTCTCCACGCCCGGCAGCGATGCGAAGTCTCGCGGGCTAACCAGATTCTTCCAGAAATATCGGGGCAGAATGAATGACCAGCAAAGAGAGGCATTCATTCGCCGGAGCATCGAAGTGTTCGATTGCGATCCCACTAGGGGCTTGGCTGACCATCGTGGCCGCTTTACTCATCACTCTCCAGACGGTTGTTCACGCGGGATCACTCCACCATGACCACCGAAATCCTGCCCTCAACCACCGCACCGGCACCGGCCACGCGCAATCGTAAGCCCCACGGACAGTATTCCAAGAAGTCTGAGCACTCGACCGAGCTGGTCGAGAAGAAACTTCCGGAGTACGTTGAAGCCCACGAGGTAAACGCTCTGCTTCGTGCTGCACCCAATCCCCAGGGCGAGACTTCTGATGATGATTGAGTGGGGTGCGGGCCTGCGCGTTTCCGAGGCGCTTGCTCTTGAGGTGGGCGACCTGTCTCTCGATGTGGAGTTTCCCACGCTTCGCGTCCGCCAGGGTAAGGGCAGGGAGGCCAGAATAGTGTCGGTGCATCCGGGTATGCACTCAGAGCTCACCAGCGCGTCACAATTCGCGAACATCGACGCAGAAGACAAGATAGTGAAGGCTTCGCGCTCGACGGCGAACTGCTGGGTACGGGAAGCGACCACCGGCGCACAAAAAGCCGGCGCAAGCGCCTCTAGACGAAAAATCTCAAATCACCCGCTGCGCCACAGCTACGCCCGTCACTTGCTGACCAGCGGCATCCCCATCAACTATCCGAGCCGATGGCTGGGGCACAGCTCGATCCAGACGACGCTCATCTACCTGGAGCTTGTGCCCGGCCCGACTGGTAGCCTTGCAATGGCGCCATAAACAGCCTTTTCTTTCGTACAGACTGATGCACTATCATGACAACTAGTTGCGGTGTAATGTGATTGCGACGTACAGGCAATGGAGTGATGGAAGCGCCCACTATCCAGATTCAGAGCACGGGAGAGTCAGATGGCTGAAAGGGGCAAGATATTCGTAAAGACCGGAAACGGCAGACCGGAACCAGTCGAAGAGGCCCCGTTTGATACGGAGAAGGATCTTCAAGAACTGGTTGCCGACTATCCTGAGCTTCTTGCAGGGGAGCAGATGGACCCCGAAGATCCACGACGCTGGATACTCATCAAGCGGGAAAAGGGAATAGCCGACAGGCCCGGCGCAGCGGACCGGTGGTCTGTTGACCATCTGATGATCTACCAAGACGCGGTGCCAACTCTGATTGAGGCAAAGCGCAGCTCAAGTTCCGAGATACGCAGAAAGATCGTTGGGCAGATGTTGGACTACGCGGCACATGCGACTGGAACTTGGTCGGTTGCTGAAATGCGGGAACTTTTCGAGTCGGGAGAGGCCAACCCTGAAGAGGCCCTTGGCAAGCTTCTTAAAACCGAGGAGCCGGATGCAGATGCCTTCTGGGAGAATGTCGCAACGAACCTGGCTGCCAAGCGCCTGCGCCTACTGTTTGTGGCTGACGGCATTCCTGATGAACTGGCTCGCGTCGTCGAGTTTCTCAACGAGCAGATGCCGCACATCGAGGTGCTCGCAGTGGAAGTCACACGCTTCAAGGGCGAATCCAGCGAGACTCTGGTGCCGCGAGTTATAGGAAGACTGTCTGGCCGCCGTGACAGAAGCAGGAGAAGATTGACCAGAGACGAGTTCCTGGGCGAGTTCGAAGCTGCCAGCGTACGAGACGCTGCAAGGAGACTTCTCGATGTTGCCGGGGCATCTAGCGCCTCGATATTCTTCGGAACGAAAGGCGTGAGCATACGGGCGCACTGCCCACTCTTCAGTCAGCCAGTCACGGTGGCGTGGATATATCCACCGTCGAGTCCCGGATGGATGAAGGTTAGAGATTTCACGTTCGGAGCTGGAAACGGCACCAGGAACGGACTGATATTCGGAATGGAGTTGCCGGACGAACTGGAAAAGCGCCTGAAGAACTGGGTGGATGAGTTCAGAGACGACGGTCTCGACGACGCTTCGAGCGAAGGGGTTGTGGCCTATTCACTGAAGCCTGGGAAGGCGGTCGAAAATATCGACCTGCTGGAGTCCCGGATGAGCAAGGTGATTGCGGACATCGCAAGCCTGAAATAGTCCAACCCCAACGAATCGAGGTGACGGCGACATGACCATGAGCCTGATCAACTGGAACGTGCAGTGGGCCACCCCCAGATCGAAAAAGACCCCTGAAATACTCAAACGGATCGAAGAGCACACTCCCGACGTTATATGCCTGACCGAAAGCAACATAGAACTGCTGTCGCCAGGTGGGTATGTGATCTGCTCACAGCCTGATTACGGATACAAGATCGCTGAGAACAGGCGGAAGGTAATGCTGTGGTCCCGTGAGCCATGGGATCGTGTTGACGACCTGGGCCTCGAGTCCCTGCCTCCCGGGCGGTACGTGTCTGGAGTAACGCGAACTCCTGTTGGCGATGTGACGGTGAGTGGAATCTGCATTCCGTGGCACGGGTCCCGGACCGAAGAGCGACGAGGGGCTGGACGGAAGAAAGCATGGGAAGACCATGAAATCTTCCTGAGTGGTCTCTCTGAGATTTTGGCAGGTGTGCAGGGCAGGCCGTTGATCGTAACGGGGGACTTCAACCAGAGGATAGGGCAAAGGGGGTATTCCTCGCGGAAACTGCAGTCAATGCTGCGCGATGCAATGCCGGAGCGCGTGACCATCGCCACTTCTGCGCTAGGGCGTGCCGGTCGACGGAGCATCGATCACATAGCATTGAGCGAGAACCTCGTGGCAGAGTCCTTGAGCGTGGTCAGCAATATCGCCGGCGGTAGCAAGTTGTCGGACCATTTTGGCGTCGCTGCCATGCTATCTATCCGGCACTAAAGTTCCTGAACCGATTTCCCTTACTGGTATTGTAGTCAACGACAGTTACTCGATGACGCCAATCGATGTTGTCGTGTCGCAGCGGGCTCAATCAATTGCGTTCTCTGGAATGGCAAGGGCCACTCCATCTAAATGCTGTATAAGCACAATTATACAGCTGCGATAATACTCTACGGGCAAGTCGGGAACGGGTCTGACCCATTATACGGCTGACTCGAATGTCCTCTAAATGATCTGTCGATCCGTTCTCGACTGCCCTCAGGGTCAACGGCTTCTGTGAGTAGTATCCGTCTTGATTGTCAATGCCTGGGAGCGGTCGGGTCCCAGTGAACGCCGGTCCTGGCCATGGTGTTGAGGATGGTCAGTAGCTTCCGTGCGCACGCAGTGAGAGCCACTTTCTTCGGCTTGCCTGCTTCCAACAGCCGCTGGTAGAAGTCGCGTAGCACCGGGTTCCACCGACTGGCCACCATCGCTCCCATATACAACGTAGAGCGTACTGTAGCTCGACCTCCCCACACGGATCGCTTCCCCCGATGTGGACCACTATCCCGATTGAAGGGCGCGACACCAACCAGAGCCGCGATCTGCTTGCGGTTCAGCGTACCCAGTTCCGGCAGGTACGCCAGCAGTGTCAGCGACACCTGCGGCCCCACGCCGGGTACACTGCGCAGCAGGTCGTCCTTCTCACGCCAGGCAGGGCTGCACTGTACCCTCTGTCGAAGATCGGTGTCCAGGTCGTCAAGCTCCTGCTTCAGCCAGTCGATATGTGCCTCGATGCTAGGCTGTACTTCCGTGGCAGCCCGACCCAAGCGGTTCTTCTCTGCCACGAGTATCTCCATCACCTGTTTCCTGCGCGCCAACACGGCACCCAGTGCCTGCGTATCGTCATCTTGTAGAGGCCTCATCGGAGGACGCACCTCTTCTCCGAAGTGCGCCAGAACCTGCGCGTCCAGGCGGTCAGTCTTTGCCCAGTTGGCCCGTTGACTTGGCGAAGTCCCGCACCTGGAGAGGATTGACGACAGCAACAGGTAAAGACCCTGGGGCCAGAACTGCTACCAGGGGAAGCTCCAGACCACCTGTGGACTCCGTAAACACTCCCGCCGGCTTGAGATCCTTAAGTTGAGCTACGAGGTCATCGACACCCTCGCCGTCGTGAGACACGCTCCAGCTCCTACCAGTTAGGCGTACCGCGACATCTACCATGGCATTGGACACATCGATGCCGACATAGATTGGCTCCTGAGACATACTCGCCTCCTTCATACTGACCCTGCCTTGCAGATACGGGCTTGGTTAGCCCAGGCAACCGTTCGGGCTCTTCTGGAATGAGTGCGACGACCCTCGCTATACAACGGTCTTCGATGACCAAGAAGCATTCGGTCTGCCGCACTCGGAACCTGTTTCGTTATGGATTATCCCATCACATGTCAAAGATACAAGAAGCATCATTTCCA
Organism: Dehalococcoidia bacterium; assembly: GCA_965203955.1. Taxonomy (GTDB): domain Bacteria; phylum Chloroflexota; class Dehalococcoidia; order Lucifugimonadales; family JADFKI01; genus Bin90. Next base: position 3,499,366 of record OZ241923.1, read on the forward strand.
TTGAGGCAACGCGATCGGTCATTATAAATGTCGTTGTTCACCTAGTGCCGCATTCCTGGTTGAGGAGAATAAGCAAAGATAAGTACGTTCGGCCGGATGGGTTGACGTGGCAGTCGGCGTTGACATCATGCGCTCTTGCCTATAACGGGCTCGCGATGTGCTGGGGATCGAACGCCCACGGGCAGGCCGATGCGCCGCCAACATTTCGCTATACTCACATGATGGCCGGATTGAGTTTCACCTGCGCCTACCACCAGGAGGGACGTCTGGACTGCTGGGGGAAATTCGGGCAGTAGTGCTGGGCAGCAAAGCGAGCAGGTCTCGAATTGGACCTGGAGTAAATCATGCCTATATCAGCTTATAGGCTCCACCGCCAATTCGAAGTATAAATCCGTCGGTTTCCAATCTCAGGAGAAATCGTCAGATTCCACATGTGGCGTCCGTTAGTCCCGTACTTCAATGCTTTGCTGAGCTTGTTGTAGACCTCTGCCGTTATCTGCGAAGGAGGTCCGTCCCTGCCTGAAAGCTTTGCTGCGTGATTGGCGGCACGCCCTACCCATACCAGATCATTCGCTCCACGGATGCCCGTGCGCGCAACGAAGAGCTCGCTAGTATCTATCCCAACGACCTGCTTTAGAGAGTAACCGGTGTTGGGGTATTTGGCGCGTATAGCGGGATTGATGTACTCTGTGACGGCGAAATTGATCTTCAACGCAACTTGAGCGGCAGAATCACTTTTGTAGTCGCCGAAAAATACAGACATGACTCGGTCGCCATCGTATGCTGTTATTGTTCCTCCCTGTGAGCGAATGATCCTTGCGGCACACACCAGGTAAGACTTATAGATGGCGGCTGCGAAGTCGGCGGGCATCGTGTCGACCAGCCTGGTGGAATCGTCCAGGTCGGCGTAGAGGACGGTCCCTTCAAGCTTGACAGCGTCGTTACCGAGTTGAACATCTGTAGACTCCGGGACCTTCCGCCCATCTCGTGTCCGCCACCGTTCACTGAGAATCTTCCCGACTTCGGAATTCAGGTCATCACCAAGCGCCAATTCAGTATCTCCTCTCTTCATTAACGGGGACCCATATCACTTATGATATTTCGTAGTTCGCTGCACGCCGCCGCAACTGCGACTGAAGGGTCGTTGAGCTGTCCTTGCCTGTATGTTAGCGGCGTGAGTCCCAGAAGGTCCGTCGGCAACTTTACCTGTGTATCTCTAGGCTTGATCGAAAACACGCGCTCGTGGCCGATTGCTCCGATGAAGAGTCCCAGTTCCATGATCAGGTTGTCTCGAGGAGCTTCGTTCGTAACCTCCCGGCTGATAACGGTGTCATCGGGAGAAAGTACGATGGCAGCGAAATCGACCTCCAGCAACTGTTTCTCAAGAGAATCTATTGCAAAGGTCGAGGCCTGGAATACCCGATTCGTCCATACTCTAACCGTAATCTGGTCGTACTGGAGCGCAGACTGTATAGCTTCGGCAATCGAAAGGGACTCGACTGAGCACCCGATGAAGAGGATTGGCTGTTCGTTGGTCGGTCGCACGAACCGATTTCGCTGCCGCAGGCGCTCAGCCATCTGCCGTGCGAGATTTCTCCAGAGCCTGGGATTTGCGTCAGCCAACTCTGTGAAGTAGTGAGCCGTCACCTCCGCGACTACCACATTATCTATGGCGACCGCCGATGCCGAACGCGACCCCGCGGGCTCGATGAGAGACATTTCTCCCAGGTGCTGCCCTGCCGTCCTGACGGCGACCCGGCGACCCTTCACTTCGATGGACACCTCACCGGTGAGAATGAAGAAGATATCGTTATCCGGCGCAGATTCCGCGATAATGACCGAACCCGGCGAATATTCCAGTATCTCTGCGCCATCATAGATGGCCTCAGCGAGCCTTTCGCCTTCGCCGATTATCTGTTGGTGGCGGAGAGCTTCAATAGATTGACTCTTGCCGTTCTCGCCGACAAAACGTTCAAGCATATTCACCCAATCAAAATAGGCTTTCTTCAGGGACTGCGGATTGCTGCCATGGCCGCGCCGCTATGCGTGGGAATGGTACCTCGACTACCTTTTGGTCTTCCAGCAAGTATATGACTGGATGAGATTTGCCGACAAGTATCACATTGTGCGAATTTCATCAGGATTCACCGTTTTGAGACAATACTCTAACTCGTTGCGATATGACCGACTGCCCGTGATGATAGCACGGTATGGGCTATCGCCCTTGAAGAAAGAAGACCAGAGTGGTGCCGGAGATGAGATAGTATGCGCCACCGACGTTATCGCCGATCTCGTAGTTGACGCGGCTGTCCCTGGCGTTCCTGCGCCTGTAAGAGGGAATCTTCTAAAAGCATTTGGTCAGTTGTGTTCCGCTGCAATCGAAATTCCCGTTGGGTATCTCGAGTGGAGGGCAAACGAGCGGCGAGCTGCTCCAGCTGCCCGTGATTCCTGATTACGACATACTCGTGGGCCGTGTCTGACGGTAAGTGATGGCTTCGCGCCACGCTGTGCGGGCTATGAGTTCCACCCAGTCCCATCGCGTCTCCCCTTCTGCGCAGGTTAACAGGGCTCCAGCCTCAGACACTCTGGCACATCAACAATTCGCTAGTGAGCACGGACCAGATAGAGGTAGTACGGTGGGTCACCTAGTTGTCCCCCACCTCCACCAATTTCATTGTCCAGATCATCTTCGAATAGCTTAACCAGAAAACGCTCCGCTGTTCTGACGTTCTTCTCAGAATGTGTTCTATAAATGAGTATCATGTCATCGTACTCAGCTTCGTGGTCCTCGGCTCGTTCTCGGTAGTTACTGGTGATTCCAATGTACATTGAAATAGTGTCTCCACTATGCTTCCGCACGCGGTATGCGAGCCCTCTCAAGACATCTTCACTCTTCCGTCCAGAAACTGGGTCCCTGCTGATACGCATTTGATGATTTCTCCTATGTACTAACTCAAGCGGAATCCGCAATCTGAAGGGAAATCGCGGCATGCGCGCAGGTTGCCAGATCAATCACAAGGCAACTGAGTCTGCCGCCAGAAAATGACACCCTTCAGGATGGCATCCAATGCGAACGATCTCTGCAAGATTGGATTCCGTCACATGATACCATTGCAGGAATCATCCGGAGCCGACAGTCACACTGGAACCCACGCCGACACCGGAGCCCGGGCCGCCCGATGTGGAGATACCAGATTCCGTCGAGGTCAGGGTGTCCTCAGGGCCTTACCATGCCTGTGTGGTCAGCGAAGATCCCTTCGTTGCCTGTCAGGGTCATGACAGCCACGGGCAGGTGTCAGAGCATCCTCAGACGGCCGGCTGGGTTGATGTCGCGGTCGGCGTTGACATCATGCGCTCTTGCCTATAACGGACTTGTCAGCTGCTGGGGAGCGAACGTTCACGGACAGACCGATGCGCCGACTGAATTTGGCTATACTCACATGATGGCCGGGTTGAATTTCACCTGCGCCTACCACCAGGAGGGACGCCTGGACTGCTGGGGGAAATTTGGGCCGTAGCGACGCAGCCCAGCAGGACCTGCGGGAATATCTGGACGAGTTTCCGGACCGATCGAATGGCTGCACAAGAGCGCGTCAAGTGCCCTCGTTTGCGGTTTCCGGCGCCATCTATGCCGGCACGGGGAGAATTGGGAGCGATGAAACTGGTGTGGAGAAACTCCGATACCGAGACTAATATGTTCGCGAAGATGGGACAGACAGAATGCTTAATTGACTAGAGAGGGCTACTTCACAGTTCGCGGAAATAGCAGATCGCCAAATTCGCGTTCGACACCGGACGTAACCCAATCTCCAAAAGGAGAATTTATGAATAAATCAGGATGTCAGGGGCCCACGTGTTTGGATAATTCGTGGAGTTCAAGACTTTGGAGGTGGGGCGACAGCGCCGCAGTGGCCCTCGGCTTTTTCCTAGGGTCTAGGGTCCTTGACACTTATTGCATCTTTCGTGTGGTTCGCTGGCTACCTAAGCCTTAATGGGAATCCTTACGCAAGCGGCAGTCCTTTCACCATAGCTCAGGTGGCAGCTATTTTTGGAGGGCTAGGTCTGGTAGCAGGATTCTCCGGGTCTGGTAACGTCGAGCTAAAGCGAAGAATGAGAGTAGTCGGCATTCTGTATCTCTTTTCGGCTCTCGGCTTCAGCCTGATGGGCATGCTCGCCCCATTGGCGGCACAGCCCAGCGAAGGGGCTAGTGGCTCAGAGCAATTCATAGTCTGGATGATCGTAATTGACCTGATAGCTTCTATTGTCTCTTGGCACTCTGATGTGGATAAGTTTCATCCCAAGACTGATTCGCGAGGAATTCTAGACGAGCAGTGTTCTACTGCCAAGATGATTCCCCGGGTGCCTTCAACTTCATGAGGCACTAATCCTGCCTATGCAATAACGTCCTCAAATAGGGTATACTGTATGCCAAACAGGTGTTCCTAATGGCGAACTCAGTACTAAATAGCCTCATTGCTCACGCGATAGTTCATCTTGCAGACCGTCAGGTTGGCCTCGGCAAGACTAAATTGGTCAAGTTACTGTATCTGGTCGACGTCGAAAATTACAGGCGACGACGGCGGACGCTGACAGGGCTCGAATGGCGATTCTATCATTACGGACCCTATGCTTTTGAGATTGACGAAGCCCTAGAGATTCTTGAGTTTGACATTCCTCAGGAATCGGTGGGGACCGGCGGCGGGCACAACGCAATCGTGTTCAGGCCCGACTGGAATCTCCGGTCAAGGATTGGCAGTCACATCAGGTCGGCAGAACTCTCGCTAGTGAACAGAATCCTACGAGAATGGGGAGAAGTCGAGCTGAACCCATTGCTGGACCACGTTTATTTCAACACGGAACCGATGAAGGAAGCGATAAGAGGCGAGATACTGGATTTTTCAACAATTGCTACTGGTAGAGTTCAGAGGACATCCCGAGATGCAGTCCAGATGGCTCCGGAGCGCCTGAGTGAATTCAGGACGCGATTCAGAGAATCGATTGCAAGACGAGAAAGTAGGTCCCTCAGTCCGTCACCTCGCTATGATGAGGTCTTCAATGAGGCGCTGGCACGAATGAATCGTGAGGAGGCGCATGAAATGCCACAGGGAGAGGCCGACTTATCCCAGGAGGCGAAGGCGCATATTCGGGACCAGTGGGATGGATAAGTAGTTGGTTGAGTTAGTCGGAGATTTCTATCGCCGCGTTTCAATGCCCGAGGCAAGGCAACTGGGTAGAGGCCAGATTTGCTGGGCTCCCGTGCACTACCTGTCCCGACAGATCAACAGTGTCGCCTTGGTTTCGTCTGACCCCCGGAATGAACGGCTTAATCGCTATGCGGTTTTGCCTTCCAACATCAACGACACCCTGCTGTTTAACCACAGCCCCATTCACGAGATAAACCTTCCCAGTGATGAAGAGTTGCTCGTAAATCGCGCGAAGCGTCGACCTGTAATTGTTGTGTCTCAGAAGAGTGATTACTGGCAGCCCGGCGGTAGGAGGCTTACCGCCAACGGTCTCGTGTGCGTACCAATGTACAGCTTCCAAGTCACGGATTTGGGAGAATTTCGCGACAGGGTAAGGGCGCAGGAGTATCCATGGTGGTTGTACCTCCCGGGAACCCATGGATTCAACGAGGGCTTTGCTCGTCTCGATAGATTGCAGGTCATTGAGCATAGCCACTTGCAACCATTGGAAAGCGCTCTTTCGGACGATGCGCTCTGGTACATGTCCGAGTGGCTTCGCTATTATATTACCGGAGAAATTGACGAGGTCCTCTGGGAATACAGGGAAGAGTCATTACGACTTCTGCTCCAACAGGACGACTAGGGGATCCAAGCATTGAACTCCACCACTCACTGTTCCACATAACTTGTTGGATGTCGAGCCGAAGCGGCCTGATAAGGTAGGCAGTTTTTCCTGTGCTGTTTCACCCAAGGAGTACCTCGACGCGCTACGGCGTTGAGTTGCATCAGTAGCTTGCGTGCCACAGCGACCACGGCCACCTTGCCGGGTTTGCCCCGCTCCCGAAGACGCCAATAGAAGTCGCGCAGGTCGCCATCCAGCCTGAGCACCACCCAGGCACAGATATACATCGCCCGCCGCACCGTGCTACGCCCGCCTCGAATCGACCGATTGCCGCGCTTTTTCCCGCTGTCCCGCGACCAAGGAGCCAGCCCCACCAGCGAGGTCAGCGCCCGTCCGTCCCACCGCCCGAGTTCGGGCAGATATGCGACCAGTGTAGCCGCGGTCAACTGTCCCACACCGGGTACCGTCTTGTAAAGCTCGACTGTCTCACCGAGGCTGGCGTTGTGCTTCAACAGCTCCTTGTACTCCTCATCCAACCGCTCTATCACTCCGACCAGCCAGCGTACGTGCCGCCTGGTCGACTTCTCTGCGCTTGCAGACGGCCTCTTGTCCAGTCGACTGAGCTCCCGGACGCGGTCATCCATTAGCTGCTTTCGCCGACCCAGCAGTTGGCGCAACTCCTCATACCGATTCTCTTTACTTATGACACAAAAGCGTAGGGTTTGAAAAGAGTGCGGGTTTAAGCAGATCGCGATAGAAACCGACAGCGCTTTGGTGGCGAGTTATGCACATAAACAGTTTCAATAAGCGAAATCGACAAGCGCCCATGACAAGCCAACGTAGCGATGCAATCCTATATCACCTTGTCTGGGCAAGACCGGCGATTTTCGTGCCGATTCAACCATCGCGACCGGACACCACCTGCGACGAATTCAACCACCACAGAGCGCGCCAGATACCAGCAAGCCCCGTCAGGAGGACAGTGGTGTGTGCCCAGCCCGTCCACCACATGCCGCCCGTTCCTCCCTGCGACAGGTCCGTCACCAGCCCGACGAGCAGCAGCGCCGCGTACAGCGCCGCCAACGCCATTGACATGAGGCAGCCAACGCGAGTTACAAGGCCAGCCCAGCCGCCGGACCGATACTTCACCACAGCCCACAGCAGGCCGCTAGGCATCACGAAGAGAAGCAGGCCGACCAGTGGCAAAGACACCAGCAGGATGGAGGTCACCAGGCGTCGGCTACGGCCTCTTCGTATGCGCCACCGCAGAAGCTCTTGCCGAGGAAGTCACCAACCCACCCGGCTAGCACGAGTATATGGAAGTACAGCCCTACTACGCCCGACGCCATCGCGTACCAGGGCAGCAAGGCGGCGACTACCAAGCATACACGGGTGAGCACGTCGGGCTTCATCACAGCTGATTCTGTCGTCACTTGCGCTGCTCTCGTTAGTCCCTGTTCTCTACTGCCGAGTCCACGGGCCGCGTCCTGCCAGCTTGCTCCCGAAGATCCGTGGAATAGGCAGTCTGACACTCATACCTCCCGGACGCAGCGCACCCACACGGCGGCGCAACCCCCGGGCGTGCCAACGGCGCCGCCGCTTAGGTGTCTTGACCTCGCCACGAGGCAAGAAGATGTACTCTCTGTCAAACTCGTAGGGCATCCAGTCAGGCTTGTAGTCCACAGGTATGTGCTCGAACCTGAAGCGACGGTGATATTCCTCACTCCACGGCGGCGCTTCCGCCTGCCAGCGCCGCGCTCCGTAGACCTGTCCAGCCAACACCGACACACCCGCCAGCCGACGAAGCAGGCGGTAACCCCGGATAGACCAGCGCGAGGGACGACCACTCGACCGCACAACAGTCGCAGCACGCCTGTACGGCGAATCAAAGATGGTGTCCCACAAGTCCCAACGCCGTAGTAACCGCCTAGCCATCACCTGCGCGAGAGACCTCGGTAAGAACAGCGTCAGCCGACACGACACCCGTGCGGCACCGCCAACGCTCCCAAGCAACGCACCCGCCACACCAGGAGACAGCCGCGCCTCCAGCCGCCTTATCTCCGCAACACGCCAGTCAGTCTCGATGCCCAACCGCGTGGATGGCGGCCACGTCCGGTTTCCGACGACCTGCTCCCCGAAGGTCAACTCGTAGTCGGGTCCCAGCAACGTCGCTTCCACTTCCAGCAACTCCACGGAGGCTGCCAACCACAGCCGGCTCCCGAGACCCGCCCGCGGACGCTCGAACGACGCCACCATCTCCTGCAGTACCCTTCGGCGCGCCACCAGTTCCGCCGCCGAAAGCTGCACCTTTCCGTGCCTGCTAGTCCCGCACGAGCCGAAGAACCAGTCTTCGTCCTCGTACCGCTCCGCAGGTATCAACCCCGCCAACCGTGTCCCGATAAGGAGAGGACGCTTCCAGTGCTCCCGAACAGCGTAAGGCGCCTGTCGAAGACGAGGGTCTATGCCGAAACGCATCTCCGCTGCCGACAACCCACACGCGAACCGGTGCGCGTTCGGGGCGAAGGACACAGTCTTCGCCCCCTCGTCACGAAAGAACACTTCCTCACGAGTGTGCATGTACAACAATGCGTCTCCGTGTACTCCCCTCGGAGCCGCATTGACCTTCCACTGCCATCCAGCCGCCAATTCCTGTGCGGCGGCTCTCGCCGCCGCCACGTCGAGCAATGCCAGCACAGGTACGCCCGTTTCTCTTGCGATTTCCGCAGAGGTCGTAGCGCGCTCAACACGGGGCAACACCGATAAGGGAATAGGAGAGATGACTTCCTGCCTCTTCTGCTCGCCGCCCGTCTTCGCCCGTGAACCATCTGCAGGCTCGGCCTCCCGAGCAACAGACTTGTCAACACACGTCTCGTCCCCGCCTTCGACAGATTTATCGCCGTCTTCAGCGTCCTGGCTCGTCGCGTCCTTGACACCCTTCGTGTCCGTATCGTCCGACGCCGGAGCGTTAACGCCATTCACGGGCACGTTCACACTGCCCGCAGCCGCCTCTACGCCCAACACGATGCCGTTCTCCTCCCAGTAAGCAGTCACCTGCTCCCTGAGCTTCCCTGTCAATGTCGTTGACCCCGAGTTGTTCCAGCGGCTAATCGTCGCCTGCCCCACCTTCAAGTCCCGCGCAAGCTGCGACCCGTTCTCGTCCGCCCGACGCCTGACCCACGCCACCATCGCCGCCTCAAGCTGCGCCTCCGATGCGCTCCCAGCAGTCCCCTGTTCCTCCAATTGTTCCTCTGTCGCGCCCACAACAACCCTCCTTACCGTGTTCAACCTACCTATTCACCCGCACATCACAGTGCATGTTCTTGCATACCCCTTCCGCCCCATCTATCCACCCCTGCCTGCCTATCCCACGCGCTCCCCGCTATCCATGATGCATATCCTGTTATCCTATGCGGGCTATTACACCCTATTCACCTATTCGTATAATTGTTCTAAATATCGGATGGGGTGATCGCACCGGAGTCCAAGTTCCACGGGTCCAACCAGCATTGCCCCATGAATTGTCTCGCGTCGATGTCCTCAACGTTTGATACAAGTAAGCGGAGGCGCGGATTTCGGCCGAACCTCGTTCTGCCGACGCTTCTCCTGGCGGTCACGGCGAATTTTGCAGAGGCGCCTCTTTCTGGAAAGACAATAAGGGCAGTTGGGGCAATCTCGAAGTCCCGCACAGTGTCCAGTGAGCCGAAGTAACGCAGGTAGCGCTGCATCTTGTCGACCATTTGCTTGGGAGATTTTGCCCTCTGCTCATATTCGATGAGCCAGACGCGCCTCCTGCCGTTGCATTTGATCAACACCGTCGCGTCCGGCCTGATACCGTAGCGGCGCCTGTTGTAGTAAAACCATCGCTCCCATCTGTGTGGCGGCAGAATCTCCTCAACGTAGTCTCCGTCGCTCGCAGCACACTCAGCCTGAATGGCGCGAATGATTCCGTGAATCCTGTAGGTGTGCCGAAGTTCCCGCGCCAGCACTCGTATTTTGGTTCCCTCCAGCCTGTATCCGTTTATGCGGGGCCGGATGTTGCCCGCGGGATCCTCGAAGATTTTCCAGCCTTTCAACAGTTCAGAGAGCCTCACCCGATCGCGCCATGCGAGATGTCGTAGCCCGTGGTTCGTCAGCGCCATCCTACGGCTGCCTGGAGCGCGGGTCCTGCCGCCCCGCCGCAATGACGGAAACTTCAGTATGACCAGAATCCCAGCATCAACCGCTTCTTTTTTCAACTCCGAAAAACGTCTGCCGCCGACGTCGAGCATTTCCTGTGCCAGTCCCTCCTCAATGAGAGGCCAATCGGAGACTAGATCGAAGAGCCTGTTCCCGTTGTGGCTGATTCTAGTCATCAACAGTTCCGGCGCATCACCACCTCTCGTTTCATTGCCGCGAGGCGGCGCAGCCCGGACAGGCTCCCTGCGCCTATCAGGAAAGCAATTCTTCAGCACACTTGAGGTAAATTCGCTCAGGCTTACATTCCCGGCAGACGGGCGTAGAGTCATTTGCCATCCCTTCTCCACCCCTTCCATCACGTCCTGTTCGATGCCGACTGCAACGTTCACACCTGTTTCATCGAACCGCCGCATAGCCCTCTCTCGCTCAATTGGACCTGGAACTATAAGCAATGCAGCCACGACTTGTCGAAGGTCGCTGAGTAGCTGTACCGAATTAAGCCTGCTGGTAATGGCCTTGGTGCTCAGCGCCGTACCCATTCGGCATATACCGACCGTCCTGCCGTCGCCCAGCCCCATAAACGCGTCGAAAACGTCCGCTCGCTCCCAGCGCCACTGCAAGTTACTCTTCGTTGATTCCGCAACACCGCGAGCTATGCGGTAACAAATGGCGACCGTTTGAACTCGTCTGAGTAGCGATTGTTCCCACTCCGCGGACAGCGGCCACTTCCGCAGCAGATCCTCCATAGGCACGCCCCAGCTTTCAGATAGGACCTTGACTCCCTTCTCCGTGAGTCGCCATCGCTCTGTCTTGTAACCTCCTATCTTGTACCGCGTCCCTTCGATGATGTGTTCAGCGGCAAGTCCGTTCACGGTGCGCCCTACCGACGTCCTGTTCCTCCGACAGACGGCCGCCAGTTCATCCCTCGTCAGGAGAGGCATCATGGCCAGTGTTTCGAGCGCCTCCATGCGCCCACAAGTGGAAATCAACGCCTTCCTCACTTCTCAATCCAAAAGCAACGGGCGCGTTTCGCGTGAAAACACGCCCGTCCCACCCGTGGAATAATTTCACTCAGCTCCGGCTATCCCGAGGCTTTCACTCGCTTCCCGCCTCTCGTTTTACCCTCGCTCTGTGCCATGTTCATCATTGGACCCATGCCACCCGTGAGCTTATCCCTGAACAAACGAACCTGTTCGTCCATATAGTCGCTCATTTCGGAGTCAACGATGCTCACCGGGCGCGTGTACGAACTGGAAGCGTTCATAGCCGCAGGCACCGCCTCGCGAGTCCCGTCGAAAGGCGGCAGCACCTTCATCGAAAAATAGTCGGGGCTTCTCCCTTCCATCTTCACTCGCACATAGCAGTTGTAGTCCGGCAGCCCGGTGACATCCTCGACGTCAAGGTGTTCCGAATCCAGTTCCATGATGAGTCGCTGTGCGTCCAGTGCATTCCCCTGAAACACGAAAAGGCAGCCGATGTTCGTCAGGATCGTCTCCCGCATCGACATCGACAACTGGTCCAAGCTCGCGAGGCTCTGAGTCGCGAGGCACATCATGCCGCCAAATTTCCTGTTCTCTCGCATCATACTGTCGTAAGGCAAACCGACCAGCGTCTGCATCTCATCAATCACGATGTACGCTCCGTTCCTGTCCGACTGTTCCTTTTCCCCTTGTTCCATCACAGCCGCGTGCACTACCTTGACCAGCGCGGTGCCAATTAGGGCGGAGAGCTGCTCGCCGCTTTCGCCGCCATAGGTGTCGAATAGCAGCACATCTCCATCCTCAATGCACTTCGCTATGTTGATTGTGCAATATCTCTGCCCGACTACTCTTCGGGCTATTTCGGAACCGGAGTAGAAACCGATCCTGTTCAGCACCGGCGCTATTGCATCGCTGAGCGTCTCTGCTCGATAGCCCGCAAAGTCAGTCTGCCACCAGTCCAGAACAGTCGAGTCTTTCACCAGCGATAAGACCTCATTCCTGAATTGCTCATCCACGAGTGTCGCCTTTAAGTCCAGGATTGTGTACTGTTCCTCTCGCGGCAGATGGAGATTAGCCTCGTACAACGATCGCAGTCCGTACTCCATGATGCCCTGCATCCTGGAACCCCAGGTATCCCACGGTCCCTTCGCAACCTCGACGATGGTGTTTATGACACCCTCTCGGTTCTTGAATACCTCAACGTCGAGTAGGTTGATGCCACAGATATTTTCCGCGCTCCTCAGTCGCACCACCTTAACCTTGTCGCTCAGCTCGTCTGGCATTTGCCTCAGTACGTCGGTCACTAGGTCGGAGTGCGGATCGACGACAACAACAGCCCCCGTTTCATTTCCCGCAGCTTTCTGAAGAAGCCTTCCGTTTACGAGCAGAGCCATCTCAGTCGACTTGCCCTGACCGCTACTGGCGATGAGTAGTTGATGGCGTCGCAGAACCGACTCCGGCAACCTGATCAGTCTCTCTCCGCCGTCGCCGTAAGTAGCCGACCCTACAAGCACGCCCTCGTCAACACCGGGCGGCACTGGCAAGAGCTTGCTACCGGCTCTCTCCAGGCCAGCAATCTGCGCTGAGGCTCCAGGCAAATGCCAGAGCGCCGCGGCCTCCCTTACCCCGAGTACACCGTCCGAAGAGCGCCCCAGGCGCAACAGCCTCCATATCCGTCCTCTAATCCCCTTAAATTCCAACAAGCGCCGGTCCCTCTCCCTCCCATCACTTTCCTCCACCTTTAACATGTCAAAGCGGCATCCTAGCGGATTGTCAAAGCTCTTATACGCCGCAATTACAGGCTCCAGCAGTTTCTCGGCTCGGCTCCTGTTACCCCGTTGTTTAAGAACGGCCATTACTTCAATCTGCATGCTGAAAGCCGCGCCTCCAACTCTCAAGGCGACCTGCTGCGGATCGTAAAACTTGCCGCTCTTGTCCTTCCACAATCCGAGGCGCAGTACGCGCATTAGCACTCCCGCGACGCAGACGAGCAGAATCGCCACCGTGGCGACGCCGATAACCAACCCGTAATCTCCCCTTGCCCATGCCTGGCTCACCAATGTACCCATGACGATCACTGCTATAGCCCCTGCTAGCGCATATACAGTGTTGTCGCTCAAGCCTCCCACATCACCATCTCCGGAAGCTGAGCCCGCCACCCGGGCGCTTGCACCATTGGTCTTTCTCTCTTCCTGTCTCGTCACCCTGTCCGTTTCGAGCGTCTGTTGATTTTCGCTCCCAGCTCCACTCAGCGCCTTTTCTCGCCACTCCTCAGACCAGTTATGCGGCTTCTGCTTCAGTATCATCCTTGATAGAACACGCTCGCCAGGCTGCACATCCGCGCGCATACCACCAATCATGTCAATGAAAGGGTCGGAGCTATACGAGAGCAATCCGGTGTCATCGTATATTTGCAGCGGAAGCCAGTCGTCGCCAGCAGTCTTCAGGGTTCGTGTCCATGCCCTCTCCCCGTCGGTTATCCTCGCAGGATCATCGTCCTCGTTAACAAAGGACACCTCAACATCCGGGTAATGAGCGAGCATCTGCTGGACAACCCTGTCCGGATGCTTGCTACGCACGAACATTCCCACACCGTCCTTGTCAGCAACCAGCTCAAGGCTCATCGGGTCTTCCGACTCAAGAGACTCCAGCATATTCTCAAAACTCAGCAGTGTATGCTCGCCGACGCGAGGCGGCTTGATCCGTATCAGTGCTTCTCTCTGCGTCGCCACGCCATTCCTCCTTTCTCAATCGTCTTTTCTCACCCATTTGAACAGCTCAATCTCCTCGGCCGTAGCCTCAAAATCAACGATATACTGCCCGTCGGGAGTGACGAGAAGTCCGCGCCCTGTCGGCAGGGACGGCAGCATCTGTGCCGTCTCAAGATCGAGGTTGAACGTCTTCATCACTATGTCCACCGCCGCCGGGTCCTGACGTAGCAACACTTTGTAACTTGCATTGGTGATGACTGACTTTCCCGCGTTGCCGATCACGCCTTCAGATTTGTTCTCGGCAAGAAAGTCGTGAATATCCTGAGTGACACTGGCCAGCGAAATATTGTACTTCCTCGCCCTCTTCGCGGAGTCCATCATGAACTGCGCCCCGGCAGGGTGCATCAGTATGAGCCAGGTTTCGTCCGACACCATAAGCCGCTCTCGGTCATCCGTCGCCATGCTCCTGACGGCAGCAGCACAGACCATACCCGCAGCCGCCTTCTTCTCGTCATCCACGTGCTTCAGGTTGAAGACTGTAATTGGAGCCTCATTTGCGAGAAGGTCATTCTCGTCGTCAGCTAGAAGGAACCGCTCCGTTCCACTGTAGAACGGACTCAGCATCACCGCGAGGTCTTCTTCTTCACCCTGAAGATGCTCGAAAAGGCCACTCCAGTTAGCCGGTTTGCACGTCTCTTCCGCGTTCTGATAGTATGACGATATGACCGCATCAAGCCTGCCCGCGCTCTTAGCATCCAGTCTCTCGCCGATCATCACCTGCAGTAATTTGCCGAGCTCCTTCTGGCGGTCAACGGCTTCGACGCCCGTTTCCGTTATCACGAAGGGGTTCAGCCCTTGTCCCGGCCTGCCTGGAGTGTAAACACGTCCGCCCGCCGCTATCCCCAAATCAACGTATTCTCCCTCCGGGTCGATGATGTACGCTGCCACACCGCGCTCAACATAGCGCTTCACCAATTGCTTCGTGAAGAAGCTCTTGCCCGCGCCACTCGTTGCCGTAATCGACACGTTCATATTCTGGGCGTTAGGCGCGTTGAATATATCCAGCGTCACCAGTGCCCTCGCCATCGTGTCGATGCCAAGTAGCGGGCCGCTCCTTGTGTCCATATCGGGCGGCGTAAAAGGAAACATCAGCCCCAATGTCGGCGTGTCCGCTCGCACCCAGTTGTGATTGAGCGCGTTCTCCGCCAATGGCATCGTTGACCTGATTGCCTTCCGTTGCACGCTTTTCAGTGTGTCGGTCCTTGCCATGACGCCAGAGAACATCGAGCGCACTGTCCCGATATTCTCCTTGAGCTTCTTCTCGGTCGGAGCATGCACCGTGATGTACCAGCTACTCCAGAACACGTTGACCTGCCCTCGCATTACGAGGTCCCTGAGAAGCTCCGCATCCTGCAGTGCGAACTTGTCCTCGCTGTTCACCATCCCTTTCTTCTCTAGCTGTGAAATGGTGTTGCCCTGCCTGCTCGTCACCTGCCTCTGCAGCTTTCGGGACGCCTCCTCAGTCGGTATCTGGTTTATGTGGAATGACACGTCCATCGGTATTCCAATGGTGAGGATGGAGGTCAGGAAGTCAACATCTAGGTTTCGTGGATACCGGCTGACCCAGATCGTTTGCCTGAAGTTGCCGTTATCGCTTGACAAGAGCGTCGAGTCATTTCGGAACCTGAGCGATGGCTGATCTGGAAGGTCCGCAGGCGCCTGTCCGAAAAGGCAGCTCAACATAAAGATCTCCAACGCGCGATCGCTTAGCATTGCAATCTTTAGCTGCACCCTCTCCAGGGCTACAAGCACATCGTCGATATGCTCCTCCGGCGTTATAATGTAGAAACGTCTGTCCATCATGCCTTCTCGTTGCTCGAGGTTCACCAAGAGCTCGTCAACGGAGTCCGCCGCTTCCTCCATAATGTCGCTCAGCCCAACTGTACGTTCGTCACGCAGGTTCTCCCTGTACGTGGTCAGCTTCGGAGAATGCTGCCTGATGAGAAATTGTACGTGTGCCGTTATTGAGTTCAGTGCGCCGGCGTAGTTGCTTATTGCGGTCTGACTTATCTCCTTCCCTTTCACCTGGAACACGGCGATCCGCCTGCCATCGTGCCGCACAATCCGGTTCCTGTCGGCTATATGCGAATAGCCCATGAACATCCGGAGGCCGTGCATATCGTCGAGTGCGACTGCCGGCCATTCCCTTTCTATGTCAGTGCCGTCACCCAAGGGTGTAGCCACCAGGTCCGGCGCTCCATTGCCGTTCTTACGCCCGCCGAACAGCCGCCCCAGCCCAAACCTGCGCTTTGGACGCGCGGATGCCTGACCTCTTGGGTTTCGCGTATCCAGTGCCATATCGCTCCTCCATCAAACTTAAGGTGTCGTCCAGACGTCCGGGTTGAGATACCGTATGAAGTTATATCTCCCGACGCCGTATATCAGAGCCGTCAAGCCGAATGCCATAAACATAATCAGAATGCCGACCGGCACATCAATCGCCGCACGCAGAGCACTGGTGCCTCCGCCTCCACTAGTCGACAGAGCCTCCAGGCTCCTCCTGAGCGCCGTCCAACCTAACGCCATCAATCCGATACCAGTACCAACCCAGGCTAGTCCACCTACTCCTATACCAATCCTGCAAGCCATCATCAGAAATAGCGCGTTCACCTCGTGCGCCTCAGGGCCATCGGCACCGCTGTAATAGCACTGCTTACGTCGCTTTTGTCCATACTCGTAACGCTGCCCATAATCCGCCTTGTACTCCACGTCATCTCCGTCAACCACCGACTGATTAGTGCATGTTGGATTCGTGAAGCAGATGATCTGGTCCATTTTCATCCAGGGTCCCTCAACATATTCAGGACTCTGCGCCTCGGCCTCTCCCTGTCCAGCAATAGACACGACCACAAGAGTCGCCAAGAGCGCGCCCGCCACTCTGCGGCCAAGTTTCATTGCCGTGCCGATACTATCGTGCCTTCCCCGCAGTCGTGCTCCCCTCTGCTTCAGCCTATCGCCGATTGATACACTCATAGTCTTCCTCCGTCGGAGTTCCACCGGATCCAAATGGCTCTTCGACCGCAGGTATGTCGAGCTTGCATCCATAAGCCCTCCGGCATCCGCCGTAGGATTCACCCTGACTGTTGACTCCCGGCTCCACCCACAGCCATCCTGTCCATCGCCCCTCGTCGTCCTGCGCCACTCCCGGGCCGCAAATTAGCGGGTCGCTATCCCAAAGCCCCAACCTGTCTCCCAAAGAGAAATACGGCTTCTCGCGAACCTCTCCGGGTTCAGGAGTCGGCTCTAAATATACGAAGTCCCGGTACGGCCGCTCGAATGTCACCGCCATCGGCTCGAACAACAGCGTCTGTCTGAATAGCAGCAACACCTCCGCCGCAGGATCGTCCGGAGAGAATTCCCTGTCCATCTCGTCAACGCGATAGTGATCCTCCCAGTATGTAAACCACGCAGACGACGAGCGCGAGCTACAACTGCAACTGCAGCGACCCGAGCTGCAGGACCCACCTGACCTGCTGCAACCGCAACTTGTGATGTGAGACTCCCTGCGCTCCGGATAAAAGGCTATGGGCTGGTAAACCGGTCTTATCACCGTCACGACATGCTCAAGCTCTATCTGGATCTGAATTATCGCTGTGTCCGGGTCTGTCGAGAATTTCTTCGGTTCATAGGCGGGCGGCGCTATGTTGAACTTGACGGTATCCGGCTTCAACGGGTCGTATTCAGCATCCCCCGCCTTCGGAACAGGCTTGCTGAATATGGCGCCTCCCGCGCCGTCGAATACCGTAAGAGTGGCGTAATTCACGACATCTTCCGCCCTGAATGTATCGACGGCGGGCCGCACCCTGATTTCGTAATCACTGTTGCCAGCGGCGAAGACTATCGTCTCCGGCAGGACAACCCTTGCTACTCGGAATGCGGTCGACGCCAGTGGGCATGTCCTCACCTCACCGGCAATCCGTCTCCCGCTCTGCCCATCGAAGTAGTCTGGCGTTGGCGGTGCCGCCGGTCTGTCACTCTGGACTCCCAGACTAATCACATTTGTGTCGTTCATTTTGCAGAGGGCGTCGATATTGAGCAGTTCAGCGCCGCCGGAATCAATGACCTCAACGCTTATCTCCTCCAACGATGGCCCGGGAAAAGGCAGCATGCTCCGAATAATCGACAGCGCGCCCTGGTTCTGCTTCCTGTCCTCCCAGTTGATCGAGAGCGCAGGCTTCGACAGCGCATCATCGACGCTGAGGCGTTCGCTCCCTAATACTCCTGGTGGTCGTATCCGGCAGTCCTTCGAACGTACCCTCCGCGACCTCAATGGAGGTGACAAGTCGGGATTGATATAGTGCCCATCCAAACCGGTCGAAACATCACAGTACGGCCGCAAGTCCAACCTGTCGCCGATGTAGATGTCCTCGAAGCTGAACTCGACACCCGTTTCCAGCGCCACAACAGGTTCGATCTCTCCGACACTTCCAACGCGTCTCCACCCAGGGGATACTCTGGTACGGTTAGCGTCCAGCTCGTAAACTGATTGCAGGGTTTCGTTAACCCGGGGACCCGCCCACTTCAGCGGCGCAGCCGCCTTCAACTGCACACTGACAGACTGTCCTCCCATATTGATGTCATTGCCCAAATTCGCAACGATCGACTGCAGGTAAACCCGTTTCCCCGCGTATTCTTCGGGCACCTGCGCTCTGACCACATCGGACGAGCACGCAGTCATTGTCGACAGCGCCATCCCGACACATCCTGCAAGCGCAAGCGCTCCTATTTGAACCTTGCTCCGTGCCCTCTTGAAAGGCACGCGGAAGAATATGCTCATCCAAAATGAGCGTCCGGGCAACGGCATTCTCACCACCATCTCCACTCCTCCTTTGCCGCGCTTCCTGTCCACATCGTCTATAGCCTTGGAAGACACCAGGCTGGTCACCCGATCACCGTAATATCGCGGCCCAAGATAGAGCAGCACCCAATCCAATAGATACATGAACAACGACCGGCCACCTGGCCGGATTGCGATCAGTCCCGCGATAATTGACGCAACGACCGCGCACGCCAGCAGTCGAGGCATCATCGGCAACGCTCCCAAAATCTGGAAGACGCCAAAGCCGGAGACGAGTGCAATCACGATGCCTACGAGCTGCTTGCCACTCAGACCGCCGATCACCGCATCTTCAACGTCCGCAAACGTAGGGACCTTGTGATACCTCCAACTGTTGCTGTCACTATTGTCTGTACTCATCTGGAAACCTACTTCCGCTCGTAGCACTCAAGGCATGGTGTCGTATCGGGCAACTCCTCCTGGTTCGCAAGGTTCCAGCAGAAGAAGGGCCATGTCCCTCGATTGCCCAGCACGAAGTACCAGCCAAGCTTCTCCGCCTCTTTCCTTGCCTCGGCCATCTCTTCGTTCCAATTGAGCGAGGCGAGCAACGGCCACTCTGCCTGCAACTTCGCGTATGCCTGTTCCTCCTCAATTGTCAGCGGTACGAAGCCCTCCTCATGTGTCCATATAGCCGCTGGCATCATCTCCGGGCCACAGAGTAGAGGTTGCCGTTTTCCACCCAACTCAATCATCACGTGAGGCTCCTCCGCCGTGTAGCTGGGTATGGGATCAGGAGTGTTCCCACGGAACCGTATCGCGCCACCCTCACGCGGGTCGGAAGGAGGAATATCATAGTTTCGCCACTCATGATCGACCCTGAAGACCAGCCCGTCGCTCATGTGCGGGACTCGCGGCCGTACCTTACGACTATCCCTCGGATAAACGGGCAACGGAAAGAAGTCCGTTTCAGATCCCCAATATGCCGCCACGCAGTAATCCGCCTCACTCCCGGGCACATCTACCCAAATCCAGCCTGACCTCTCCTCCTCATCCCAAGTCCAGTTCGCCTCCGTCAACTCGCTCCCCACATTTGGGCCGCATTCATACTGGGCGAAGCTGATAGGCAGGTCGCCACTACCCAGGAGTCTCTCACCAACCTTCACGATCCGGACGACACCCACGTTCTGCATGAACCCCCAATCGATTTCCCATAGATCGAGCCGCTGCAGCTCCAAGTCAGGTGGCTTCGGTGGCTCCTGCGAGTCAGGCGTGGTGGTTGGCTGAATGGTGCCCGCCGGCCCAGGTCCGTCAGAATCCGAGAAAGCCCACATCCGTCCATCCGCACCAGCGTCCGTGTCGGCGTTGCACGCTATCCCGTCCCTGTTTGTATCCAGTGAATATTCATCGTCCAGGGGTCCGCCCACCGAGAGAAAGGCGGCCTGCGCCGCATCCGCACTGTCGAACACACTGCAATCCAGGCCTTCGACAGGTATCTCTGCCGTTTCCTCAACGATCGGTGTCGCGGTCACGACCCTCGGACTTGGAACCCCCAGGGCATAGGCTGTCGGCGCCGCAATAACTCCTACCGAAGACGCCGTCGAGTCCTGTCCACCTCCTACTGGCTCAACAGTCGGCGCCGCAACCACAGGCGTCTCGACTGCACCCTCTCTCGGAATACTCGCCACAGTCTCACTCCTACATCCGAAACTTGCGAGACCCAGCACCCCGGCGCAGAGCGCCCTGGCATACCATCTACCACTCATGGCATCATCTCCTGCTTCCATGTGCTCAGTTTGTAACCACCAGGGCCATCCCGCGACGTTTACCCCATCCTTGGCAACATCGCCACTTTGTCCATTCGAACCATTGCCGCCAGTCCGTTCATTTCAGGTGCAGCGCCTGTTACTACCCTGATGTCCACGCCATTCGCGCCGAGTTCTGTCGCAAGCCAGCCATACACCCTCTCGATGAAAAGATTCGCGGCGTCCTGCACCCAAACCCTTGTTATCTGGCGCATCATTGTGTCCAGATCCACTACTCTATTCAGGCCGGTCTCAAACGCCTCAGAGCTAAGCACGACCAGAACCCGGCTTCTCATCAATTCATTCACCATTCCCGATCCACGCCCTGCCCATAAACTAGCCTTTCCGGCCCAACGAGATTCGTGATGCCGTTGTTCTCTTCTCCCCATCCAATGACCAACTACCTCAACCGAATTTCTCAATAGCAACCTCACCATATTGCGGAAGTCGCCGCCGTTCGACACCAAACACATACCGTGCTCTCAGGCTTGGCTTCCCGCTCGCGTAGGCACGAGTCCAGAGCATGGCTTCTGATCCAGTAGTCCCAGTCCTCCGGCGCTCGACGCCCGTTGTGCTCGGGAAACCGCCACTCCTTGACCTTCTTCTCCCTACGCGACCACCTCATCCTTCCCATGAGTTCCTGCTTGGCTTCGCCAGGGTAGATGCGGTAGATCTCCTTGTCCCACTCGCTCCCAAACCTCTCATCAACAATCGCGTTGACCTCGTGGTCTATGTACTCGACCTCGAATGCCGGCACCTTGATGCTCCGAAAGTCCAGCGCCACGTAGAGCCTGTCTCGCGGCAATCCATCTTCAACTGTCACCTGCCGCTCCTGTGAACCCTGCGACACAGTTCATCCTCTTCGATCCACACCCAACCCCTCTTCATTCCAGCCTCGCCGCTCAGGTGCGGGCCGCACGTCTCGCCACGAGTTTGAGCCTCCCCACTTGCAACGTCAGGAATGCTGCCTCCTGACTCTATTTCCACGACAGTCTGCCTGAGTTGCTCAAACTCCGACTGTTCCTGCCCCTCACCACCAAGGAATTGTTCCCTAACATCCGCGACGGATACCACCGCAATGAATATCGCTATGCCCATCAACACCGCGGTGGAAATCATCGCCGGCACGACAAACCTCCGTTCAAGTCCCAGGACCTGCCCGGTCTTGTCGATCAAGTCACCTTCAAGAAAGTCTCGCTCTTCTTCCATTGTTAAGACCCTCAATCATCTAACGCACGCATCCGGGTATCTCTGTCCCAGGAATCTCAGGGACATAATCCCAGCCAGCGTCCACAGCTGCCGGGTCCAACGAGCTTTGGCACAGAATCGTGTCAGCATCTCCGTACAGCATCAGCACCTCTCCTTTTAATGCCACTTCGTCCTCAAGCACTTTGTCGAGGCTGAAGTCCCCCGAGTCGAATACCATCGGGTCCCAAAAGAGCACGATGTCGGCAACGCCACTGATGAGGAACGCAAAGGTCACTGAGAAATTGATCACCACGTAGGCTGTTACCATCAGGGCAAGAGCCTGCACCATGGCCCAGAACGCGTGCCTGACCCTTTCCAGCCGTCGCGGGTCTCCTCCCGCGCTCGCAAACATCACCATCAGGAACACCCAGTACATCGGCATCACCGCGCCAACCGTGATCACCATGAAGACCCGCATCATCGACCTTGAGAAATCAAGTCCGGCGTTCACCGACTCGTCATCGAAGTGCTGCTGTTGCGCCCATTCCCTGGCGACAACCATTCCCACGTCCGCCGCTTCCCGCGCGTGGTAAATCGTATGTTGCAGCAACTCAAGCATCACAGGCTCGATAATCATCGCCCGTCCTTTAACCGAACATCGCTCTCAAGAGATTGAACACCCTGTCTCCGTAGGCCCAGCCGAAATTGAACATCATCGCCATCAGAGTGACCAGTGCCAATCCCACTACCATCCCTCTTAGGATTGCTCCAAGACTCTCCAGCAGGCCGCACCTCAGTGCAATGGGACAATTGACCGGTGAGGCGGCCGACGGGTCCACTACATGCGGCGGCTCCTCGGCCGGCGATCTCTGGTTGAGCGTGAAGACGTTGTTGCAGGCAGCGCAGATCAGGTTTTCCCCAGCCGCCGGCCCGCCTTCCTCCGGAGACTCCACCTCCACCAGCACACTGCAATACGGACAATAAAGCTGGATTGTCATTTGCCTCACTCAACCTCTCGCTACGCCCCGGAGCTAGCAGGCCGCAGCGCACTCCTTCAGATTCACGAAAACAGATGTCTAACCATCTTCTCTGCTGCAAGTTTGTGCAGTATCGCCATCCCATTTCCACTGCGCCTCAGTCCCGACAACGGTTGTTGTGGCTACCTGATCGTTGCACACCACGGCCACTTCCCCGTAAAAGCCCAAGAGGTCGCCCGCGGGCTTTGTGCTCGTAGCTGTGTTTTCCCCCGAACCCAGCGACCCGACATCCACCCCTGCTCCACCGGTCAGAACACCGCCAAGCTCGACTCCCAGCCCGATCATCACGAACGCGAGCGAGCAGCCCGCCGCAGCGATCATGCTGAGAGCGATCTGCAGAATCGCCCCATTACGCTTGCGAGGATCTTCGGACGCTCCGTTCAGCTTTATGAATCCCCACACGACGAACACCGTGCAGATGATGATTCCCCCGAAGATGATCCAAGTGACGAACCTCGATGCCGCACTGAGCATCGTGCCGATGATCTCCTGGTTCTGTGCCCTGTAGTCATTGCCCTTGACAGGCTCCAACCTCGACACTGTTTCCTGTCCCTGCGCGACGACATCGCTTATCGCCTCTATCAAGGGTGTCGCGCTCTGCATTTGCAGAGCCAGATCTCCGCCAACCTCGAACATTTCCTACTGCCTCCTCGTCCGTCCCACAAGACGAACCGTCCATCAGTCAAAGACCGCCAGCAGATATATCCATCCCGCCAGCGATACAACATTCAGCACCATCCCCCCGAACACCCTGCGCTGCAGACGCCTTCCAGCGTTTCTGCTCCGCGTCCTTTCCAGCGTGGTGCTTTCCTCAGCCTCAGCCTCCCTGCGCTTCAATCCTGAAGTGCCTGTCACTATCAGCCAGACACCCCAAAACATGCAGGCTGCGTTAACTCCCGCTATCACACCAGAGCTTATGTCCACCTCACGATGTACCCTCCTTTCCCGCTCGTTTACTCCATATCCGTTCTCATGCCGTAGAACTCGCCGTTAGGCTCTCGCCTGCGACGCTCCGACCGACTGGCCCTTTGAGCGTCATAGGGCTGAGGACGCTCCTCACCCCTCATATCCTCTCTTACACCCCTTCCGACATCCCCGAGACCACCTGCGCGGATTCCGGTGTCCTGAATGGCATCGCGGGCCCTCTCCGATACCTCGCCGCCCCTGTCTCGCACCTCGCGCGCTATACGAATGGTGTCGTCCCGAGCCTGTCCCACCACCTGCTCCCGCGTAGGCATCGCATCCACCCTGTACCCTGTACCCGCCTCCTCAAAGCGCCGGCCCATCACATCATTGAAGCGTTCCTCTCCCATCTGCCCTAGGAGCCTGCTCTCGTTCTGGCTGGCAAGACGCGGGGTTCCGTTGTCTCTTACGAAGTCCCCTTCGCCCATAAACTGCGCGCGTTCTCCCATCATTCTGTTGAAGCGTCCCTCACCGAATCTCTGGTCGTCCAAGAGTCTCTGCTCCGCAGGAGTAGCCGCCCTCTGCGTCCCTTCGTCCATGACGAGCGACCTGCTCTCACTATCCCTGACCCCCGTACTTCTTATGCTGCGGTTCAGGCTTCTAGCAAACTCTTCGTTCCCCATCACGCTGCGTGCATAGCTCTGGTCAGAAGAAAGCGGCGTCGGCCTCCCTCCCACATTTGCCCAGGCGCCCGAACCCATATACCTGATCTGCCGGGGCGCCTTCGCTGCATACTCATCGTCTCCCAGCGTTCCCCTGGCGGTCTTTCCATCCTCGCTGTCAGGCACGACCCTTCCCGACTGGTCCCTGATAAGGGGCACCCTCGCGCCTTCCATGTGCTCCGCATAGCCTTCCCTCAATGCCTGTCGCATCTGGCTGCCCAGTGATGCCCTACCGGACGGCACATCCTCATAACCCGGCACCACACCTTGGTTCACACCAGCTTCCTCAGTTGTTCCTGCTTCAGGTCGAGGCCCAAAAAGCCTATTGAACCTGCTCTGCCCCATATCCTTGAGAAGTTTCCGCTCCTCAGGAGTCGCGAAGCGAGTCTGTCCGTTTTCGGACATATACGGCCCGCCGAGCGACTGCAGCTTTCCTTCCTTCGCACGGTCATACGCTTCGTCGCCAAGCGAGTTCCGAGCGTTCCTGTCATCAAAGTACGACTGCCGGGCGCTCAACCCTCCTCCTATCTGAACCTCATTTCGCATCACATCGTTGAACCTATCCGGACCGACGGTTCTAATCGCGTTCCGTTCTGCCGGATTCGCCAAACGCACGCCGTTGTCGTCTCGCACATAGTTACTGTTAACCGCTCTCAAATTTTCCTGCGCTGCGCTAGCAAGCCCCCCAGGCCCCCCGAACCGCGCCATCACCACCGAGCGGGCGTCCAAGTGCGGCCCTCGTTGAGCGCGTTGTCCAGGCTGCGTTTCTTGCGTCTGAGCAGCCGGCCGCGCGACATGCGCTGCGCGTCCCGAAGAGTCGCCACCAAAGAGCCTGTTGAAACGAGCCTGCCCGATCTGGCCCATCAGCTCCCTCTCCTGTGGACTCGCGAACCGCATGCGCCCCTGGTCAACCACATAAGGCCCACCTGCGGAACGCAGGTTGCCCGCATTAGCACGCGCATACTGCTCCGCCCCCAGCACCTGGCGCGCCGACCTGTCGTCCGCTTGCCGCTCCATACCCTGTTGCACTCCGGACCCTTCGCGAGTGGCGTCCGGCGCTGCGCCCCTCTCTTCACTTCCGATTCTCCCTCGAAGCGCCTCGTTGAAACGCTCCGGTCCCATCGCCCTGATAACTGCCCTCTCAGTGCTGGTGGTCGCGCGAACCATCCTGCCTTCGTTGATGTAGTACGGGCTAACCGCGCGCATGCCACCTTCCCCTCCACGATCAACGTAGCTTTCCCCAAGCTGCTGGCGCAGGTATTCCCTGTCTGTCCGGGGACCGAACGCCTCTCCCCGGCCAGGTGCTCCGGCACTCGGCCCTGCTCCTCGTTCCCCACCCGCAACCGACGCCTCTGCGCTCGGCGGCGGAGTATGCATGCTTACGGAAGGGCTTGCTCCAGAAGCGCCCTCATCCCCAGCGCCGGCTCCTTGCTGACTCACCGCAGGGCTGGAATAACCCTCACCTCCTCGAAGAACGGAGATTCCAGCCCTCGCCGCCCGGAAGCCTCCAACCGCCACCGCCGCAGCCCTCGAGCTCACGGAAGCCGTGACGCCGGTATTCACGCCTGTCACGGGGTTGCTGCTCGACAGTCCCCTCGGAGTTATCCCAGGCGGCCCGCCGCTGTTGCCCGTAAGTCCCAGGAACCCCAGAGGCCCACCGCCACCTGCTCCGCCTCCCGCAATCATCCCGAGTGCCCTGAATCCTAACGCGGCCATCGAGATGGTGCTTATGAAGCTCTCCTGCAGTCCTCCTTGCCCCAGCATCGAAGGAATTTTGAATGTCACAATCATCAGGATGGTGCCGAGAATCAGCGCATAGGCCATCTGCGTAGGCAGCACCGCCTCGAGCTGTCCGCTCACGACTCCCGTATCAGCCACAATTCCAACCGGAGTCGCCAGACGAATAAACCAGAGCGCGATCGCAAAGCAAATGAGTTGCACTCCATGCTGGAACAGTGTCGTCAGGAAGAGGCTTACCCAGCGCCGTCCCCAGCCGGACGTCTCCGGAAGCGCCCACATCAGCATTCCGAGCGGGCTGGTGACGATAAGCACGTTCAGGATGCCTATACGCATCACGAACTGGGCAACTACCAGCAAGACCGATATTGCGAAGATCTTCATCAATAGGACAAGGAAGCCTACGGTTACGACCTTCACACCGACGAGGAACTGACCTATGATGGGCACCGCCGCAAGCCATGTGCTCTGCAGGTTCTTGAGAAAGATCGCAATCAATGCCTGCCCGAGCGTCAACGTGATGTCAGCCGGCGTTATCCGCATCGCAGCTGCGATGTAGCGGGATACGCCGTCAGCTATGTCGATGCAGACGCTGCAGAACCAATAGGACAACAGCGCCCCTAGAACCGCCAGCAGCAACCGAGGAATAGTCTCCCGCCAGTCAGCGAGCGAACGCGTACCACCCAAGAACACCCTGAGAACCTGTGTGAAGCCGATCCAGGCAATGACAAACCCTATCACCACGAAGGTGATGTTGAAGAGTACGGACCAGCCAATCCTCACTATGCCACGCTCATAGGTCAGCTCTGGCGGCGTGCCAGTGAGCAAGCCGGTGAAGGTTGTTATGCCACCCTGTATCCCCTGGAGTGGCGCAGCGGCAACGTTGTTGGCCGCAAGTCTTGGAGCGAGCGTCAGGTGGCTTATCTCGTATGCTACTCTCTCGCCGAAGGGCCTTGACCTGTCCCTGGGATCCGAGCCGTCAATCACCTCGAACAGATATGTGTCCCTCTTTGCTGGCCTCTCCGGCAGAGGCGCAAGCCCAGCCAGCGCCCTATTCTCGTTTGCCAGGCGGTAGTTCGCTGTACGCAGCTCCTCCAACTGATCCTCCGGTGACTTAGCCGGTTTCTTGCAGTTCCCGTTGGCGTTGGGCTTATTCGGATCAAGCGCGCCGTCCACGTCGCTGTCCATCTCGGTAATCTTGCCGTCACCGTCGCTGTCAATTTTGGTGAAGGCCATACGCTCGTCTTTGGTCATCACGTTTCCCATCGACTCGCACATGACACCCATGACAAGCGACCCGTATCCACGGAAGATGAATGTCAGCCCTTCGTCGATCCAGTTAATCGGGGACAGCACACGGATGATCTTCTGCCACCAGTTGCCGCTCAGCTTCGCGACTATCTCGAAGACCCAGGAGAAGATATGATTGTCCGGCGCATTGGGATAAGGGTTGATCTCGAATCGGAGCTGATAGTCCCTGCTGTTATCCAGCGGCCTCTTCGACTCACTATTCTCAGGGTCAACGATCCCGTCGTTCGCGAATTCGTACTTGAATCTGTATGCGACTACAGGGGCAGGCTGCTCGTTCGCCGGGATCGCATTGCCGTCCCCATCGAGAACGGGATCACCGGCATAGGCTACTATGTTCCCCTCACTATCCACCACGTCTGCAATGTGCCTCTGATACACGATCGTCTGCAGGTCGATCCACTCGACCTCCTCGATCTCGTTGTATATCTCATATGTTCCTGTGCCTCCGGGCACCACCCTACCGAACTCGTCCAGAACCTCCCAGTGAATCTCAAAGGCTCTGCAGTTCAGGACAATGAACGTCTCGAAGCCACCGTTGCCATTCCGTTTCGATTGGTCCTCAGGAAGAGCATTGAAGGCATCGTTCAGAACCGCGACCTTCATACCTTCGACGCAGTCTCCAAGCCCAGCGGCGGTCGCCGGCGTCTCCACTGGCGGATCAACGGCCGGAGGTTCTTGTGCCAGCGCCACTTCTGCCAATACCGCCCCAAGCGCCACAGACGCCAGAAACAGAACGAAGGCAAGGCCCCGAAGGAGCCACCTCCGCTTGTTCCAAGGACTTTTCGGAGAAGCAGTCATGGCCTATCTCCAGCTACCGAATTCCCTGCCGCCGCTCTTGCGTTGCAGCTTTACAGTATGGCCGGCGCCACACACCCATTCATCACGGCAGTCCTTGACACGCCGCATCGGCGCGGCAAGATTTTCCTCACTGCAGATCGGACAGAGAATCATCAGCTTCAGGTGAGCCGGACGCATCTCCTCCGGACAGGGCAGCATCACACCGACAAGAGGATTGAGCCGCAGGTACGCGACTTTCGCCCCGTCATAATTCAGGCGAATTCGCCGTCCCTCACCTGTGGTGGTTTTCGGGCTGAGCTTCGCATCGTAGAGGCGCCAGCCACATTCGAGGCACAGCAGTTTCTCTGGAGGTAGGACCCAATCCACCACTTTGCCTTCGCATCTGGGGCAAACCTTGACATCCTCATGAATGGTGAGTTCAGCAACCATCTCACATTCCCCAAGCCTCGCAAGCCGTCAGAGCCTATGCAGCCTCGTCTCCCCAAATGCCGAAGTCATCGTCCCAAAGCATCACCCGCATCCTCCTTCCGATAACCTCTTCCAGCGCGTTCCTAAATGCGTCGCCACACTTCTTCCAAACTTGCTGGGCGTCTTCCGCCGTATCAACCGATAGAATGTATTCATCTCTCACGAGGTCCACCGTCATAGGCGTTGCGAGGTCCATTAGCCTCGCGACCTCTTCATCCTCGCGCTTAGAGACGTGTCGCCTTATCTCCAGCCACAGGAACGCCGCCACTCCATCCGCACCGCCTTTCGAGTACTCCAGCCACGACAATCCATATTCAACGGCCTTGCGCCGCTTCTCGCTGAGCGTGGATATATCCATGTTCTCGGATACGTGCAAGACTCCCCGAAAATAATTCGCCAAGTCCCCGTAACTCTTGTCTCTATCAGTTGAACAGCCCGACTCTGCAAACCAGTTCGACATCTCCTTTGCCACGCGCAGGAGAACGAACGAGGGATCGTCCTCTACTGGAATACTCTCTCCCTTCTTCAGCACTTCTCCACCTCCTAGTTCTCTAACAGCATTAGTATCTACTGGCAGGCATCAGTCCTTTGCGGCGCAGATAGCCTTGCACAGCCGCATTCTCGCCATCCGTCACGGTCTCGCTGACGTCCGCCTCCCTAACTCGCCTCTCGATGATGCTGACTATGTAGCCAGGGAACCTACGCACCTTCTTCTGGTACGCCTCGTCAACCGCGTAGCTGATGAAAGCATCAGGAACAGGCTCTCCTTGATGGTTGCTTCGCCACGTTCTTTCCGCCCGTCGAAGCCTCTTTTTCTGATGCTGCGACAATGGATTCTTCTGTATCTCCTCAAGGGTTTTCGACACCGTGTCCACCAGCTTCAACTGCCAGCGCTCCTCGGATCTCGACTCCACAGGTCCTGCAGCCGACCCACCACCGGAACCTTCCGCATATTCTCTCGCGCCACCGTTCAGGATACGCACCTCTTCTATCAATCCGGCAATCGTCTGTCCCTGCTCAACCACTATCCCTTCGAGTTCCGTAACACGGCTCACGTACTTCTCCTCTAGCAATCTCAGCTGGATGTTCACATCCTCTATCAGGACCATGCCGGATGCAGACCTTTGAGCCGTCCGCGCGCTTCCCCCGGGCACCTTGCGCGGCGGCGGCGCGCCATCTTTGGAGTCCGCCGACACCACCTCTCCTTCGCCTTCCGGTATATCCGTCACAACGTCCATGTTCATAGCCATTTGCGGGCTCCGGCAGAACGCGTCCAGCCTCATTCGCCAGATGGTTTTCGGGCCGTACTGGTTAGGCCCACGCGAGAGGATCTCGAGGAGTCCCAGCTTGTGGAGTTTCGAGAGGTAGTTCTTGAAGGTTCGGAAGCCGGTTCGCAGGTGGGGTTCGACGCGAGACTGCAAAACGTAAAACTCTCCGTCCCTCATTTGCAACCCGCCATAGGCTGAAACGAGAACGGAGAGAGCGTCGCGCGTAGCTGCGCTGAGACCAGTCTGCGCCATAACCCAGTCCCGTGGGTGCATGGCTTCAGACGCGCGAACAACAGGGGTAGAACCGTCAACGACGGCAGATGGGCTTCCCACCGACAGACTCCGTGATTGCTGATAATGCTAGCTGATTAGGGTCGATCCGATACGCTAGGCGACACATTATCACGCTTTCAGCGAGGTCGTCAACACCCATGCCGAAAATTGCACAAGAGTAATTTCGGGGTAGTATGAACGCGTTTTTTACTCCAAATCCTAACCTTGCCCATGAGCAAAAAGAGAAGGGCGCGTTATTACTACAACGCGCCCTTCCGGCTTTTCGGGAGGGGATAGACCGACGATTGAGGTGGATTAGCGTATCGTCTCAGAGACCAATCAGCCAAGCTCAACATCGAGTCTGCCTGCCGGTAGTGGTCGCCGATCTGCTCCCCATGGTTATATCACCCCGCCCGCTGGCGGGGTTGCTTGACGCACAAATTTTTAGAACATCTTGCTATCCTCTATCGGTAGTTGCTGAAGGTCACCCTTCTAAATGGCTACCGAGATGGTGTTATCACAAGCTAGCTGGCTAGCCTTAGCCTCTTAGGGGTTGTTATTGAGTTTTCTTATAAGGAATTGCCGTCACAAGATTAAAGTCGCCACAACTCATACCTGTGCCGCCACGACTCTCGTGACGGCAAATCTATGACGGCACTGGTCATCCAACGCCGGCACCTCCGTGCCAGAGATCATCTCGTCTCTGTTCTGTTCCTCGCCAATTTTGTCCCATATGCCTCTCGGAGCTCATTCGCCAAGGGGTAGCCCAAAGGTGCCAGCCCTTTCCATTGACATGGTTATAACAATCAGCGGCGAAATGGTGCAGGCGATCATGTTCTCTGCCTCATAGTTGCCCACATCTTGCCCACATTTTGCCCACACCGCCTGCAAATCTGACGGGATTCCGCACGTTGGTATGCGTAATCTAAAGCCCATCTAGCAGTCTAATATCGCGTTGTACGTTTCTGGCGGTATCGGGCGCGTATGGATGTCGGCTATTTTCGAGACCGGCGCCTTCGTCCGCTCGGCCATCTCTCCGCTTTGAGGCAAACGCAATTATAACATACCGAGCAGACGCCTTGAGCGGCACGGCGAGATGCAAGTCAACTACGAAGCAGACCGTAGATGCGCTTCGGCTCGACCAAAACTATGACGGCTTCCTGGTCGATCATGGCCTGATCGTACTCTTCCCAGTCGGGATGCTCGGTGTCGCTGCACGCCATATAGACGGAGCGTAGCATCACGCGGCATTCCTCAGCATCCATGTTTCCGTAGTCGTAGAGCGTAGCCGTGCCCTCGACGGACACCCACTCGCGCCAGTCATCGGTGACGCAGAGCACGGTGCAGTTGGGATTGCGCCGCAGGTTGCGTATTTTCTGGGAGCGCGGATATACGGATACGAAGGCGGCTTTGCCCTCGTATGCACCGCAAACGACTATGCTGGAGTGCGCGGCTCCGTCGGGCCTCTGCGTTGCAATCACACCCCGGTGATGCGTCTCCATGAATGGTCGAACTCGCTCAAAATCCATAGTTGTTCCTCCTTATCTGACGAAAGGCTGATTCCGATCTTCCAAGGCGTCGGTTATGGCCTGCACGTCGCAAAGCAACGTATTGGCGGGTAGATTACGCGCCGGGAAGTAACCAATGTCCGTACTTTCTTCCGAGACCGCTAACTCACCTGACAGATATTCGCACTCGAAGATCACCACGACGAATTGAATGAGACTGTCCGAGTATGCGCCGATAACGTTGTACTGAGGGTCGGAATATATACCTACCAGGCGTTTGACCCGCGTTCGGATTCCGGTCTCTTCCCAGATTTCCCGGATTGCGGTCTGCTCAACCGATTCGCCGACATCAACATGGCCGCCGGGAAGTCCCCACCAGCCATTGTCGGCGCGCTTCTCCAGCAGGATTTCGCCCTTGTCGTCATACACAATGCCACTTGCGGCGACGTGAACGACATCCGGCATTCGCGTAACGCGGTCGCCCGTGTCATCGTACCATTCCGGGAAACCATCAGCAGCGGACACTGGTTCCTTCCCAATAGTTCAATCGTATTGATAAGTGCCTCATGCCCTTGCAATACCGACAATGTTGGGAATCGTAACCGGCAATCCCACCGACAGGTCGAAAGATTCAATCTGAACACTGTTGAAGCCGGCGGCTTGAATGGACGCCGACAGGTCGCGGTCCAG
Organism: Dehalococcoidia bacterium; assembly: GCA_965203955.1. GTDB lineage: Bacteria > Chloroflexota > Dehalococcoidia > Lucifugimonadales > JADFKI01 > Bin90. The sequence goes on from OZ241923.1 coordinate 3,531,580, forward strand.
GTTGCATCCGGTGGTGCAGCACTTCCATATCGGATTGAGCTTGCGCTGCCACCACTGTCCTCGTGGGCGCGGAGAGATGACATGCTCGTAGAACAGAAAGACGCCGTCGGGTTTGAGGACGCGCCGCGCTTCCCGAACTACGGCATCGGCGTCGCACACCATGCAGAGGACGAGCGTTGTTACAACGGAGTCGAAACTGGCGTCGGCGAATGGAAGGCTTTCGCCAACCTGCTGCACTATGGCGGCGTGACGGTCCTGCTTCCGAATATGGCTTCGCAGCCGCTTAATCATGTGGGGGTCAGGCTCAACAAAGGTGATGTTGGCGTCTTGTGAGTAATGTGGAAGGTTTGCGCCTGTGCCACCGCCGATTTCGAGGACATCGCCGCGCGCAATGCCAGCGGTGCGCTTACGGTACGGGACTACACGCCCCTCTACGCCGGAGTTAAGCAAGTCGTACCAGGCGGCGAAGAGACGCTTGCTTATGGTCATGGGGAATTGGCTGCGCTCATTTCTGATTTGGCAAATCTCTCAGCCTGATCAACGTCCATCTCCGGCAGTTCAAAGTCTGTCCAAGCCTCAAATTCCCGTAAGCCTTCTATCATGAAGCCAATCAGTTTACCTTCATTATCATATTTAGCCGAAACGCGCTCATCTTCATCCAAAAAGTCGTAAAACCCCGGCTTAGTTTCAAAGTGGACGAAAAGTGTATCTATATCGGATAAGTACGATACACTTAACTTTCTGGTTCCCATATCACCACTCCATTGACTACTCTTTCGGCAGGGTATGCTGTACGGATGTACCTTGCGTTTTCTTGTTCAACTACCACGACATGGGCATATTTGTCACCAAAAGGCGTATTCGAGTATAGACGATAATAGTGTAAAGCGAGGTTGTAGCTCACTACAATGTCGGGCGATGCCAATGTCTCTTCTATAACATCATGCATCCCTAACACACCAATTTCATAATGCCGCTCCAGAATATACCTTTCTCTGAAATCGGTGAGAATGACAGGGCATCCCTGATGGTCCTCAAATACCCTCATCGTTCAGCTTGCAGGCCGCTAGTTGTGACAGCCGCGCGCTGTTATGTCCCAGACGGCCTCGACCTTCCCGTCCCTCACACCGATGAACTGGTCCCAGCGGTTGACCATGATGTCCTGCTGGCCGGAAATGAGCTGGAACTTGTCGCCTATCCGCAGTGGCATATCACCGTCCGACTTCAACACGATGTGATTGGCGCCAAGAGAGTCAGCACGCGCGCCTTCCACGCCGTATAGTTCGGGCAGGACGCCGCTCGGGGAAGCGAGGCACCGGGAGCCGGTATCGCCGATGGCAACTCCGGGACGCGGGGTGCTGGTAACAGTGCCGAGTATCTTCCCCGCAAACTCGAAGTCCTCCATGTAGGCATAAGCGTGCGACATTAGCGCGTAAGTGCCGCCCTCGACCTCGGTTACGCCGGGAATGGTCGGGCAGATGTCGTAGGTCCAGCTCTCCCCTGCTGAGACGACCTCGACCGGTATGCCTTCGGCTTCAATGGCATCCTTGACGTCGAGCGTCTTCTGGATGAATCGTGGGCCCTCTAGGAATCGGGTTTCACGGTCGGGCTGCCCCGGCAGGGTCTGATGGCTCATGACGCCCTTGAACTCGATTCCGGGCAACGAATCGGCTACTTTGGCGAGTACGACTCCCTGCTCGGTCGCCCGGATGCCCGCCCGCTGCATCTGCGTGTCAACTTCGATGACGACGCCGATGGACACTCCCACTTCACTGGCGGCATCCGATATTGCCTGAAGGTTCTCGGTATTGTCGGCGGCGACCATCATCTTCGCCTGCTTCGCCAGCGTGCATAGACGCGCAATCTTATCGGGCGCAACCACCTGATTCGGAATCAGGATGTCGTCGATTCCACCGTCAACCATAGCCTCGGCTTCGGACACCTTGGCGGCGCATACTCCGCCCACCGTGCCGCCGGCGCGGATCTGCATGTGCGCCAGCATGGGCGACTTGAGGTTCTTGATGTGCGCGCGCATCTTGCACTCGGTGTCACGGTAAGTGTCCGCGATTAGTTGGAAATTACGGTCAAGCATATCCAAATCGACAATCAAGCACGGGGTATCGAGTTCGGAAATGTCGGTTCCAATCTGGGGGCGGTAGTTCTCCATATCAGCGCTCCGTTAACTTCAATTTTGCGATTAGACAGCCTAGCGGTATAGTCCGCGAGCGGAAACGGCAAGTACGGCTTCCAGCGTGCCGCCGCGCACCGCCTGAATGTAGTCGTACACGTTGATGCAAGCGCCTATGTCCATTGGCGTGAACCAGATCCTGTCGCCGAGGCTGAGTCCAACATCGGCAGCATCGTCCCACAGCAACTTGCCGTGCTCTGCGCTCATAGATGCTACATCCAGTTCGCCGCGACCCTCAATGATGGGGAAGCCGTAATCGTCGCCCATGGCCTTGCGTCCAGTATCAAGGATTGCCGTACCCGGTTCAGGAAGACTCGTCACCGAGGCGAGCACCCTGGCGGCGGGCTTCAGGTCCGGAAGGAATGCGCTATGCCGCACATCCAGCAGTGGATATACGCCGTTGATCACCTCAGTTATGCCGCTGACGTCTGCCGCAAGATGTGGCCGCGCTGTGCTCACGCATACTGCTTCCACCTCCAGCCCGCTATTTTCAAGCATCTGGCGGGTGTCCAGCGTCTGCTGAATCCGGTGGCCGGACTTTTCAATCAGCGCGTCAACGTCGTCTCCGAGGTCATCTTCATCCAAGCTCATGAGTCCGGCAAGTGCCAGTCCATCGCTACCGGCAATTGAGCGAGCAAGATCAAGCGCGGGCTTACCAGGAGCTACGCCACTTCGTTCCTGTCCCGTGTTGATGTCAACGACCACGTTAAGCACAACCCCGGCGGCCTGCGCCGCATCAGAGAGCATCTGCACGTTAGCGGCACTATCGGCGGCAACCGCCACGTTCGCACGCCGGGCAAGGGCGCATAGACGCGCAATCTTGGACGCTGACACGACCTCGTTGACCACAAGAAAGTCTGAAATGCCGTTTTGCGCGAACATCTCCGCCTCGCCCACACTCGCCACCGCCACACCGCCGACCGTGCCTACGGCGGCCAGCTGCTTGTGTGCGATGACAGGGCAACGGTGAGTCTCAACATGAGGTCGGAGCTTGGCGGAAGAACCCACGAAATTGGCATGAGTCTTCTCAATGTTTGCTTCGAGGGCCTCCATGTCCACCACGAGGGCCGGAGTATCCAGCTCCTCAACAGGGGTGCCAACGGGTTTAAGAATTGGACGTTCCATGCAGAACTCCTATGGATTTATTCGGTTGCAGAAATCAGCTTGGAGAATAGCACAGCAAGCATACTTCGTCCATCTAAAGAAGCGACGTTCACTGAGATACAGTTCCAGAAGTGTTATCATCACTTCAAAGAGTAATTTCCGTCTTCAGGAGGCAAGCATGAAGGCAATATTTGCTGGGACTATGATTGACGGTAGCGGAAGCGCGCCAGTGAGCGATGCTGTGGTCCTGATTGACGGCGCTACAATCGTCGCAGCCGGAAGCGCCGATAGCGTCATAGTTCCGGACGGCACGGAGAGAGTTGACGCATCGGGAATGACATTGATGCCGGGCCTGATGGATACTCACGACCACCTTGCGTCATTCAGCTACGAGATTGCGAGCCGCTGGGGGATCACGGAGCCGCGCAGTACGCGCCACTTGAGAATCGCCTTCGTCCTGCGTCAGACGCTGGAGAGCGGCTATACATTCGTGCGGGATGCGGGCGGACTGGATGCGGGCTTCCGCATGGCCGTGGACGAAGGGCTGGTGCCGGGACCTCGCCTTCACGTTGGACTTGGGTTCATTACGCCGACCGGCGGAATGGGCGATAGGGTCAGCCCGCTGGGTTACAGGCCCCCAGCCGGCGAGGACTCTGGCCTGCCTTGGGGCGTCGCGGATGGTCCCGTCGGAATGCGCGCCAAAGTGCGTGAGATGGTCGGCGCCGGCGCTGATGTCATCAAGACGGCGACAACCGGCGGCGCAAGCTCTACGGCCGGACTGGGACCAAAGGACGTACTGTTCGAGCGAGACGAACTTGAAGCGCTGGTCGATGAGGCTCACAAGCGCGACCGCCGGGTCATGTGCCACGCGCTAGGCGGAGAAGGGTTGCGGATGGCTATTGAGGTCGGTGTGGACTCCATCGAACATGGTTCTTACCTTGACGAAGACCCCGAACTGCTCGACATGATGGCTGAACAGGGGATCGTCTTCACGCCGACTTACGGCGTCTATACGTTCCATGCGGTTCACGGCACGCCGCACGGAAGGGCGCGAGCAGCAGCGCTACGAGAGCATCACGTCAAAAGCCTCGAGATGGCTCTGGAGCACGGAGTCACGGTCACAGCAGGAACGGACGAAGGCGGTTGGGAACACGGAAACAACGCGCACGAACTCAGTTGCCTTGTGGAGGCGGGCATGACGCCGATGCAGGCAATAGTTGCCGGCACGGGAGACGCTGCAAAGTGTGTTGGCCTGGAATCGGAGATTGGCACCATCGCTGCCGGCAAGCGCGCCGACATCATTCTGGTGGACGGCAACCCTCTCGACGATGTTTCGATTCTGGAGAGGGGCAAGGCAGTCAGGTATGTAATGAAGGACGGTGTCACTTACCTCGACGAACTTGAAAATATCGGCGCGAACGCCCAATGAGATCGTATTCGCAGAATAATCTCCGAGATTTTTCGATACGGAGGCTAGATGCTACAAGCTGAAACGAACCGGAGGCAGAATCAGCAGAGCAATCTGCCGGGCCTCAATCTTATGGCTGGCGAAGAAGTCCAGGAGTCGCTGGGCGCTGACGAAAGTGATAGATCCAAGAGTGCCAGCAGAAGCAGCGTTCTGCTCACAGACAGGCGCATAATCCACATCAGCGGTTCGGGTTCCAACCTGAAGACATCCTATACGGCAATTGACGATGTGAGCGTTGCCGAGATAACTCGGCAGTCGGTACAGGGCTACAGTGCCTTCATCTGGGCAGTGCTGGCGTTCTTCGTTGCAGCAATGCTCTGGCGCGTCATCGAAAACCAGACCCTGTCCATTATTGCGGCTGCAATCGTCGCCCTCATGGGCGTTTATCTGATAGTTGACAGGCTCTTGTCCCGCGGTGAGCACGCGCTCGTGTTCAAAGCTGGCGGAGCAGAGATACAGTGCGCGCTGAAAGGCGACGGCGACCAGGCGAACGCCGAAACCCTAATCGCGAGGATGTTCGAGCTGAAGGACGAGCGAAGCAAGCCGCAGTACGCTCGCGCCAAGACATTCTCACCGCGCTGATGAAGCGCGAAGATCGAAGCGACGCCAATAATAAGCTTATACTTAGCCTAGCCTGAGGTTCGGCACTACATCCACATCCCACTGCGACGATATGCCGTCGCGAAAGTGGAAGAAGCCGGCCGCGCCCATCATCGCGCCGTTGTCGGTGCATAGGCCGGGCCTGGGGACAATGACTTCGACGGGAACGCGCTTGTGCATCTCGGCTCGCAGGTGGCTGTTCGCAGCAACGCCGCCGCCGAGTATCACACCATTTACAGAGTAGCGCTTCACTGCTTCGATGGTGCGCTGAACCATGCAGTCAACGGCAGCTTCCTGAAAAGCGTAGGCCACATTCGCCACCAGCTGAGGATCGGACGGCGTTTCGTCTGACGGCGGATACATTCCGTATTCCTCGGCGCGGCGGGCTACGGCGGTCTTCAAGCCGCTGAAGCTGAAGTCGAGCGAGCCTCTAACGACGGGGCGCGGGAAGCGCGGCTCGCCGCCGATGCTGTGCTCCGCGACGCGCTGAATCTCTGGTCCGCCCGGAAAGCCCAGTCCCAGGGCGCGCGCCGCCTTGTCGAACGCTTCTCCCGCCGCGTCGTCGCGGGTGCGGGCGATCAGCGTGTAGTCGCCGTGTCCCTTCATCAGGATTAGATCGGTATGCCCACCGGAAGCTATCAGGCACATAAGCGGGAAGCCGGGTGACGCCTCAGGGTTTACTCCTTCCTCAAGCCAGGCAGCGTATATGTGCCCTTCGAGGTGGTTCAGCCCGATGAAGGGCAGCTCATTCGAGAGCGCAAAGCCCTTGGAGGCGTTAACGCCGATGAGCAGAGCGCCCGCAAGTCCGGGGCCGTGAGTAACCGCCACCCCGTCGAGTTCATGGGCTTCGATGGATGCCTCCTGAAGCGCCTGTCGAATGACCGGCATTATAGTAATCATATGCTGGCGAGACGCGATCTCAGGGACGATGCCGCCATACTGCGCGTGCAGTGCCGCCTGAGAATCGACGACGTTGGAGTGAATGTAGTTGCCGTCTTCGATGACCGCCGCCGCAGTCTCGTCGCAGGATGTTTCGATGCCTAGGATTTTCATATTTTTCGTCTCTTCCGAATTGTTATCGGGGCAAGCCGTCTGGGACTCCAATAGTGCGAGGCTTAAGTTGTGGAGATAACTCAAGCACATCGCCATTGAGCCATTCTACTTCGCCCGTATCGTCCATAGTTACCCAATACGTTCCATTGATTCCCTTATTCCTGACAGAGCCAGTCCGGTTAGGATTGCTTTTGACACGAACATTATCACGGTATTTGAACTTGCGCATCCAATCACTACCGATAGAGTAGTGCCTGAATCCTCCGAGTAAATTAGCTCGCAGTCGGTAACTATAGCAAATATCGTCATGTGTTTGTCGCACATTATCAATGAATGAGTAAGAGATTGAATTACAAGATTCTATTGTCGCGATGTAGGAAAAATCCCCACCGTCAACCTGACGCTCGATTCCGAAAGAGAGACCGACAACGTTGCTTGAAACTCTCCAACGAAGTTCTACTTGCCCTCCATTATCATTGACGCTAACAAACTGACAAAATAAAGCCCTAACATCAACCAAATCCCATACGGCATCCTCCATCCTAGTGGATGACACACGAAACTCAGCCCAAGGTCCCGGAACATTTGCGTCATTTATCGCCCTAACTCGGCAGGCTTTCCCAGAAATTGACGACAATTGAAAAGAATGGCTAACTGCCCCTGTACTGGATGAGCTAGGTTCAATTCTGTACAAAGTGTCACTATATCCGTCGAATTCGCCATCGAAATACTGTATCTCGTAGTATTTCACTGGAACAATTTGGGAAGGTCCAAGGTCATCAGAAAGTCTCCATTCCAACTGGAACATGAGCCTCTGTTTCTCGGCATCGTAAACCAGTTGAGACGAATTCAGATGAATAGCCGGAACGGACGAAAGCCTTGTTATCCTTCCAAAGTCTGTAGCGCTTCTTAGAGCTTTCAATCCCCATTCACATCGAAAAGCTTCCTCACGCGATTCCAGTTTTGGAGACATCCATTGGATTTTGCGCTCTCCAATGTAACGCCTGTCTGACCTGCGAACCTGCTCCCAATGTTTCGCGTATTCACTTACCCATGCGCTCCGAATATAAGCGCTGAGGTTCCGTATGGGACTTCCTGAATTCTTGCGATTCTCGATAGATTGAGGGAGTTCATGCTCCCTTTGACGTTGAGAAGGGTTGTAGGTCATCCCAATGTAGCCAGTGTCGAGTTGATACACAAAGAAGCCTTCTCGTCTTAGGGGAATGCCATCCTCTCGGTCTAACCCTTCCATAAAATGACGACAATGCCCGCACATCGGATCCAACTCATTCTTTAGCCTACCGCCACGACAATCCGGATCCGGGCAGTGCGAGGCACAATTAGAGCATAAAATATCTCCGTCCGCTTTATGGTCAGAACACTTGACGCAAAAAGGACCATGAGCAGGATCCAGCAAACGCAGTATTTCTTGCATTTCGTCGTCATTATTGGCTTCCGGCTCGAAAGCGCCAATGACTCTTGAACTGGCAGCCATCATATCCTCCGATCGCTGTGCCCCAACGGCCTGTACGGATGCGCGGTCGCCACTCCCTCGTTGAAGGTCATCCGCAACCTTATCAACAACCACATTTACGCATGATACACTTGTCTTGGGCTTACCTGTGTGCGTCAACATCCCAATGGATATTGAGGACGGCGAAATAGAGGATTAACGCATGGGAATCTTTCAAATCGAGCTGGAAATCGGAGACCCGAACGGGCTGCGGTTCGAGTCCGTAAGTGCGATGGTGGATACGGGCGCAAGCTACACGCTGATACCCGCTCCGCTTCTGCGCGATTTGGGCATTGTCCCTCACGCCGAAAGAACGCTCGCGCTCGCGGATGGGAGGCGGGTCCAGATGGGCTACGCGTGGACTTGGATGAGGGTTGACGGACAGCAAGACATATCGCCAGTCATATTCGGAAGCGACGACGCGACTCCGCTGCTTGGCATGATGACGCTTGAGTTGTTCGCCCTGGGCATAGACCCCGTTAGCCAGCGTCTGATTCAAGTGGATGCGCTGGCGTAACCTCAATCTCGGGCCCACCACCCGAAAACAGCGATAGTCACTTTTCTTATATACCGCGCTCACTATGACCGAGCGGCGTGTGTGGGTGGGCATTCGCCACTTCTTCGTTGAAGGTCAGACCAAGTCCAGGTCCATCCGGCAATTCCACATAGCCGTTTTTCTGGCGTGGCAGACCGTCGAAGACCTCGAAGTAATGCGGCTCGTAGAACTCGGCATGGTACTCCTGAATCAGGAAGTTGGGCATCGCAGCATCGAGATGGAAGCTGGCAACGGTGCCCACGGCGGCGTTAGTGTTGTGCGGCGCCATCATAATGTGCTGAGGCTCCGCTATCGCGCCAATCTTCTTCAGCTCGGTGATGCCGCCGGCGTTGCACATGTCGGGCTGCAAAATGTCCACGGCGTCGTTCTTGACAAGCTCGAAGAACGGGAACTTGGTGTATAGCCTCTCCCCGGTGGCAATTGGGATATTCACGTTGTCCCGAACCTGCTTCATCTCTGACACATTCTCCTGCGACACAGGCTCCTCGAACCAGAAGGGGCGGTACTGCTCCAGGCGCTTGCCAAGGTGTATCGCCGTATAGACGTTGAACTTGGCGTGAACCTCAACGAGAATCTCCACGTTGGGACCCACCGCATCTCGCACTGCGGCAACCCTGTCCTCGGCCAACTGCGCCTCTTCGGGAGAGATGGTCATATAGTTGTGCTGCCCGAACGGATCGAACTTCATCGCCGTATAGCCCATCTCGACGACGCGCAGGGCTTCCTCGGCGTTCTGCTCAGGCGCGCCGGGGTTGGTGTACCAGCCGTTGGCATACACTCTGATTCGGTCGGTATATGGTCCGCCAAGCAATTCATAGACGGGCACGCCGAGCGCCTTGCCGCGCAGGTCCCAGAGCGCGATGTCGATGCCGGATAGCGCGGTGCTGAAGAGCCTGCCGCCTCGTCCAAGATTGTCCTGATACATGCGCGTCCAGTGGACTTCGTGGTGCAGCGGGTTCTTGCCGACGAGGTAGGCTTCTGTCCACTGGTGCAGCAGGTCTGCCACAACCGGGTCGTAGCTCAGCATCGACGCCTCGCCAATGCCTTCGATACCTTCATCCGTAGTAAGACGCAGAATCAGCCAGTTGCGCTTGGCGTTTCGATGCTGCGATGAGAATATGTGCGTCTTTATGCCCGTTATTTTCATGTATGCCCCACTTCTGGAAGTTATTTCGATTCATAGAGAGTTTACAACGCCACTGTCTCTGAGGGCAAAGTCGCGCCCTGCACAATTCGAGTGGTATGATATGCGCTGGCAAATTCATTTAGTGTGTCACTTTGAACTATGCACTGCCATTTAGACTGCTCCACATTTCAAATTGATACACTACCCAAATTTAAGAACATCTAAGAGGTAGAGCCTTGAATCGAGAACGATCCACACAACTGTACGAGACCGCCAGAGGCATAATTCCCGGAGGCGTGAACAGCCCCGCCCGTTCCTGGGGCGCGGTAGGCGGCAATCCGCTCTTCCTGACTCGCGGCGCAGGCAGCAGGGTCTGGGATGCGGACGGCAACGAGTATATCGACTACGTCTGCTCCTGGGGGCCGCTGATCCTGGGGCACGCCAATGAGCAGGTAGTAGCGGCGATAACCGAGGCAGCGGCAGACGGCACGAGCTTCGGCGCGCCCACAGAGCGCGAGAATGAGATAGCGCGGATAGTCGTTGACGCATTCGACTCCGTTGATAAGGTGCGATTCGTCAACTCCGGCACTGAGGCGACAATGAGCGCGTTGCGGCTTGCCCGCGCTTATACGGGCCGGCCGAAAATCGTGAAGTTCGAGGGCGGCTATCACGGCCACTCCGACGCGCTGCTGGTTGCTGCCGGGTCAGGCGCGCTTGCGCACGGCGTTCCGGACAGCGCGGGCGTCACCGAATCGTTTGCGCAGGATACACTTCTCGGTGTATTCAACGACCTGCCCTCAGTCGAGGCGCACTTCGACTCGTTCCCAGACGAAATCGCCTGCGTCATCGTGGAACCCGTAGCCGGCAACATGGGCGTAGTTCCACCGCAGGAAGGATTCCTCCAGGGATTGCGCGACCTGACGAGAAAGAACGGTTCACTGCTGATATTCGACGAGGTTATCACCGGCTTCCGCGTGGAATTCGGTGGCGCGCAGCAGCGATACGGCATCGACGCCGACATAACCTGCCTCGGAAAGATTATCGGCGGCGGCATGCCGGTGGGAGCGTATGGCGGTAGTGTCGAGATAATGGAGACAGTCGCACCGCTGGGAGCAATGTACCAGGCAGGCACGCTCTCCGGGAATCCCGTTGCGATGGCAGCGGGTATCGCAACGCTGACACAGTTGCAGGAGCCTGGAGTCTATAACGCGCTGGGCGCAAAGGCGGCGTCGCTCGCAGCTGGTCTTGAAGAAGTGTTCGCGGACGCCGAAGTGCCTTTGCACATCAACCGGGTCGGCTCAATGATGACGCTGTTCTTCAATGCCGGAGATGTTACCGGATGGGAGACGGTATCGGCATCAGACAGGGAAGGCTTCGGACGCTTCTTCCACAGGATGCTCGATGAGGGAGTTTATCTGCCGCCGTCACCGTTCGAGGCGATGTTCGTGTCAACGGCGCACAGCGATGATGACATTCAGGCAACTCTGGATGCGGCGCGGCGAGCTTTGCGGTAATAGCGCCACCTTTCAGGCTAGTCTTCAAGAATTTGGACTACCTTATCTCCGATCTGAATGAAGCTTTTGCCTTCTTCATAAGGTGTCCCGGAATATCCTTCCGAAGCACTAGCTATTGTTTTGACTTTGGTAACATTCTGGGCAACTAGCGACGATAGCGCGAAAGCCGCTGTCAATGGAGAGTCGGGCACCACGTATGTCTCATATGTTCGAGCAATCGACAGGCGAGACTGAACGTGAGCGACTTTCACTCGAATCTTTACCCTACTGATGGTTCCTATGGACACTTTTGTGTCTGGGTCAAGCACTTCTTCGAGTTCTTCTATTACTTCAAACCTCATACCTTCCTTGACGCCATGCTCCGTCCCACGGTTAATGACCAATTCACGACTATTCAGTATCTTGGCAACTTTACCATCTATCGCCCTCGCTTGAGTTTCTTGCATGACGTTATCTCCAGTTGTCAAGGAGTTCTGATATTGCTTCGATGAGTTTAGTTTCTTCGACATCTCTAACCAAGTAGACATGGGGAGGTGGCGAGGTGTCTGATTTCATCCTATCTTCAAGTTTTTCCCAGAAGACCGTATTTTCCCTATCGTATGGAACGCAGTCGCAATAACAATCCCCTACATCTACAGCAACTACTCCTCCCCACCTTTCGTTGTTGGTGCCCTCATAGACACTGAACCGGCTACCCTCGTTGATCCCGTGGCTTTTCCCTACTTGAACTTTAAGCCCGATCCCACCATCTATCTCAAGTATGCCAGAACATCCCACGCGTGTCATCGCATGAGACAGACTTGCACGAACCGCGCTCTTCGCTATCCTTCGCATTACTGATCGAAACGCAGCGAGCGACCATCGAATCGCATAACGATAGGATGCAATCAAAGCGGCAGAGACTACCGCGATTCCTGATGACAAGATGATAGCTAGCAGTACGTTCAACGGCGTAAACATGCCTTGAGTCACGATTACTGCCAATAGAACAGCAAAAGACATGCTTACGGCGATGCCAAAAGTGTACCAAAACGCCCTTCTATTGAATGACTGCATCAATGCTTGTCAATACACGCCCGAATCGTCGCAATTCCCTCCGCAACGCTCATCCTGTCGCTGTACACGGCTGAACCGGCGACTAGCACGTTGGCACCCGCCGATACGACACTGGCTGCAGTGGAGGCACTTATGCCTCCATCCACCTGAAGATCAGTTTCAAGCCCGCGCTGGTCGATCATGGCGCGCACTCGGCTGATCTTGCCGAGCATCGACTCGATGAACGCCTGCCCGCCGAATCCGGGGTTGACCGTCATCACGAGAGCTTGATCGAGGTCGTCAATCACCTCTTCGATTGCGGCTACAGGCGTCCCGGGACTTATGGCGACGCTGGGCCTCTTGCCCGCCTCTCGTATCTGATGCACGGTGCGATGCAGGTGTGTACAGGCTTCTGCGTGCACGGTAATAATATCTGCTCCAGCGCTGGCGAAGTCTTCTATGTATCGCTCCGGCGCGTCAACCATCATGTGCAGGTCGAATGGAAGGTTCGTCCAGTTGCGAATCGCATCGACAATCATGGGACCCATAGTAATGTTGGGGACGAAATTGCCGTCCATTATGTCGATGTGAATTGCGTCCGCCCCACCGTGCTCCGCTTCTGCGACCTGCTCGCCGAGCTTGCTGAAGTCTGCAGAAAGAATCGATGGCGCTATCTTGATGATGCGATCAGCAGGCATTTTCACCCTCCAGTTCAGATCTTGCCTCGGCGATTGCCTGTCGCACCTGACCGAATGCAGTACCTCCCGGCACATCTCGCGCGGCGACTGACGATTCTACGCTTATTGCATGAACGTCCTTGTCAAACAGTACCGAGAAGCCCCGGTATTCGTCCAGCGTAAGCTGCTCGAATTGGGCACCTCGTCCAACCGCATATTGCGACAGGCGCGCGACCACCCCATGCGCCTCCCGGAAAGGCATACCTTTGTCCACGAGATAATCGGCAATATCGGTGGCAAGCACGTAGCTGCCTTGCGCTGCCTCGCGCATCCGTTCAGGGCCGATGCTCATTTTGCCAGTCATATCGGCGAAAATCTTCAACGTCGCAAGCAGAGTGTCGTAGGTATCGAAGAAGCCTTCTTTGTCCTCCTGCATGTCGCGGTTGTACGTAAGGGGCAAGCCCTTCATCAAGGTCAGTAACGCCATCAGGCCACCGTACACTCTGCCGGTCTTGCCGCGGGCCAGTTCCGCGAAGTCAGGATTGCGCTTCTGCGGCATGATGCTGCTGCCGGTGGTATATTCCTCGCTGAGGCGAATGAAGGCGAACTCGTCGGACGACCATAGCACAAGTTCCTCTGACATTCGAGACAGGTGCATCATGCACATCGACGCCGCCGCCTGAAAGTCGAGCAGGAAGTCCCTGTCGGACACGGCATCCATGCTGTTGCGAGATACGCGGCTGAATCCCAACTCACGCGCGATATATTCACGGTCAACCGGGTATGGCAGACCTGCCAGCGCGCCGCTGCCGAGAGGCATTACATCTGCGCGCTCATGCGCCTGCCGGAAGCGCTCGCTGTCGCGCCCGAACATCTCGAAGTACGCAAGCATGTGGTGCCCGAACAGCACAGGCTGCGCTCGTTGCACATGGGTATAGCCGGGCATTACGACATCGGCATTAGACTCAGACTGCGAAACGAGGGAGGTTCGCAGATCGTGGATGGCGCACAAAATCTGTTCGATCGCGTCCTTGGTGAACATCCGTACATCCAGCGCAATCTGGTCGTTGCGCGAGCGCGCGGTATGGAGCCTCCCCGCGACATCGCCAATCTTCTCGTGCAGGCGGCTTTCCACGTTCATGTGGATATCTTCGAGTTCGGGGCGCCAGACGAATGCGCCGTCCTCGATCTCCTGACGAATTTCCTGCAAGCCGCGAGTGATCGCTTCGGCGTCTGCGTCCGTGATAATGCCTTGCTTGGCGAGCATTCGCGCGTGGGCGATGGAGCCTGCTATGTCCTGGCGATACAGCCTGCGGTCGTAGTGTATGGAGACGGTGTAGGCTGAAGACACCTCTCGCATTCCGCCGAGGCTAGTCATCCGACTGAGCAGCCGCTGCCTCGGATACCACCGGCCGCTTCTGTACGAGGAAGCGCCGCCTGAGAGTTAGCACCTGCTCGCCACGCTGGTTTATGCCGCGCGACTCCATATAGACGATGCCCCGATCCGGGCGGCTCTTTGACACTCGCACGTCAATGATCTCGCTCTCGGCGTAGATAGTGTCGCCCTCGAATGTGGGTCCGTCATGCGTGGCATTTTCGTATGCGAGGTTCGCTATTGCCTTGCCGGAAGTGTCACGCACGCTGATGCCTACGACAAGGCTGAATACCAGCATTCCGTTGACGAGTATCTTGCCGTGCGGGTGGTCCTTCATGTAATGCTCGTCGAAATGGAGCGGGTTGGTGTTCATCGTCAGCAGCGTGAACAGGTGATTGTCCATTGCCGTGATGGTCTTGCCGGGCCAATGCTTGAACACATCGCCGGCTTTGAAGTCTTCGAGGTAGCCGCCGAAGGAGTCGCGACCGTCGTGAATCATAGTGTTTACCCTGCTAAAGCAATTGAATTTGACAGTAGATCAGATCTGGTATTTCTGCAGCAGCCTACGGGCAATTACAAGTTTCTGTATCTCATTTGTGCCTTCACCGATTATCATAAGCGGAGCGTCGCGGTAGTAACGCTCAAGCGGATAGTCCTTGATGTAGCCGTAGCCGCCATGGATTCGCATAGCTTCCATCGTCACGCGCCCGCACATCTCGCTTGCGAACAGCTTCGCCATTCCCGCTTCGAGATCGACGCGCTCACCGGAATCCTTCTTGCGCGCTGCTTCATAAGTGAGCAGACGAGCGGCCTCAATCTCAGTTGCCATATCCGCAAGCTTCAGCTGAATTGCCTGGTGCTGCGCGATGGGCTGGCCGAAGGTCTCGCGCTGCTGAGCATACTTGATGGCAGCGTCAAATGCGGCAGTCGCCACACCCACGGCGCGCGCCGCGACATTGATGCGCCCGCCTTCCAGACCGCTCATCACCTGACGAAAGCCCTGCCCCTCCACTTCTCCAACAAGGTTCTCCGTCGGAACCCGCACGTTGTCGAATACAAGCTCGGTGGTGTCGATACCTCGGTATCCCAGCTTGTCCAGTTTCTGCGCCACCGTGAAGCCGACGGCGGGCTTCTCGACTACGAAGCAGCTTATTCCGCGATGCGGTGGCTGCGCCGTCTTGTCCGTTCGCGCCAGAACTGCAAACGCATTGCCGCTCGCGCCATTGGATATGAACATCTTGTTGCCGTTGATGACGTATTCTTCGCCGTCCTTCACTGCAGAAGTCTGAAGGTTCTGCATGTCGCTGCCGCCGCCCGGCTCGGTGAGCGCGAGGCCGCCGCGGATGATGCCCTCCGCCATCTTCGGCAGGAAGCGATGCTTCATCTCCTCCGTTCCGTAGGTGGAGATGACATAGGCCAGGATGTGGTGCGTGCCGATAGGGCCCGTGAGGCTCATCCATCCCTTGCTCAGCTCTTCGAAGATCATGGCGAAGGTCGTGTAATCGAGACCAAGCCCGCCATATTCCTCAGGGATCATGATGCCGAACAGTCCCATCTCAGCCATCTTGTCCACTAGGTCTTGAGGGTAAATGTCCTCGTTCTCGTAGTGGTTGGCGACGGGTTCGACATCGCGGCGGACAAACTCGCGCACGAGGTTGGTCATCTGGTTTCGCGTCTCTGTGGAAGTGAGTGTCATAGCTTATTCCATGTGCTGACTTGCCGACTATCTGTCAAGTGCGGGATATTGCCGCGTTCCTACATTCTTGGATGATATCCCCAGCACTTTCAGGAAACCCTCGGCATCAGAGTGGTCGTAGGTGCCCATCGCTTCCATCGAGGAGTCATCCGTGTACAACGAGTGAGGCATCGCTTCCGGCGTGTCCTCGGCCGTGTCGAAGAAGACGCTCCCCTTGAACAGCCTTACCGAAATGGTGCCTGTTGCAAGGCGCGTCATCGGCTCAAGAGCCGCCAAAGCGGATGTTGTAGCCAGGTCGAGCCAGTAGCCTTGATAAATCTGAAGGCTAATCACGCCTGAAAGGTAGTCGAACAGTTCGCGAGCGCGGCGGTCAAGTATGAACTGCATCAGGTATTCGTAGCTGCGACCGAGAAGCTCCATAGCCGGTGACTCGTAAATGCCGCGCGACTTAACACCGACAAAGCGGTTTTCGACTACGTGAGTACCGATGCCGACACCGTGAGCGCCGGCGACTCTGTTTGCCTCTCCGAACATATCGACAAGGCCCAGAGACTGCCCATTGAGCGCGACGGGGATGCCCTCTTCCCAGCGGATCGTGACTACTTCGTCAGAGTCAGGCGCATCCCAGGGCCAGACTCCCATGCCCGGCTCAACGAACACGGGGGAGATTTCGACATCCTCCAGATCACCTGCCTCATGGGTCAATCCAAGAAAGTTGGCGTCCGTGGAGTATCGTGATTCGCGTGATGGGCGTATTGGCAGTCCGTTCTCCTCGCAATAGTCGAGCATCTGCTGCCGTCCTGGGAACTGCCCAACAAATTCCGGGTCACGCCAGGGAGCGTACACCTGCAACGCCGGCTGAAGCGTGTTGGCGGCGAGCTGGAATCGAACCTGATCGTTGCCTCGCCCTGTTGCACCATGGAACAAGACGCCTATATCCTGCGCCCCAATTTCGGGCAGCATTGCGGCCACTGTTATTGGACGCGCAATGCCGGTCGTGTTCCAGTAGCCACCTTCGTATCGCGCCTGCGACTGGATAACCTTCAGTCCGGCTTCGGCCAGCGCAATCTGCCCCGGAATAATATGCGCGCTTTCCGCTCCACTCCCGAGCATGCGGAATTTCACAGCGTCGAGGCTCTCTTCGTCCGGCTGGCCGAGATCGACCGTGTAGCAGTGCACCGAAAAGCCTTTGCTCTTCAGCCAGTGCGTGACGGTGCAGCTATCCAGCCCACCGGAAACCGCACCGGCTACCTGAGTTATGTTGTTATTCTTGAGCTCGCGCCAGTTCATGAGTGGTTATGCGCCTCTTATCCTGTAGGGTTTCATCAAAAGGATTACAGCCTTGATTGCCACGCTCTAGGATTGCGACTGCTATGGACAATCGCCAAAATCTCAACGCGCCCTGCATCTACAACATAGTAGATTGCATACGGAAAACGCCTTATGACCGCTCGGCGAATTTCCCCATGCACGACAGGATACACTTCTGGGTTACTCTCAAGTTGATGCACGATTTCATCGACATGTAAAGTAAAGTCGATGCCCAAGCCCTCACGCCGAATCTCGTACCAATGATATGCATCATCCAAATCCAGTTCGGCTTGTGGGCGTAATAGAACATCAAAGTTCATTCGCCAGACATAAGCCTCGACTTAACGGATTCCCATGTAACGCTTTCGTCGGGATTCTTGCGATATGACTCGAGTCGTCTGTCCAATTCCGATTTCTGCTCTTCAGTCAGGTCCAACATTTCTTGCTCTGCTTCGATGCTGTCCCAGATCTCTTCTATGAGCAGAATGCGTTCTTTGATGCTCAATTCCTTGATATTCAGTTGCCCGGACACTCGGGTCATAGCCACCTCTCTTAGCAGAGGTCTATTTTCTATCAGTCTAACAACGAAAGTTATCAAGGCCGCTCCGCAACACTGCCGGCATTACCGATACGACCCCTTAGCAAGTCCTACTCTATTTTACAGCAGACGCGCTACCCCGCAATCGCCACGTCAATCGCGCGGTTCAACTTCTCTATGCACTCGTCGACGTCCGCCTCGGTGATAATCAGCGGAGGCATGAAGCGTATGGCGTCCGGGAGCACAGGATTGAGCAATACGCCCTCGTTGTTGGCGGCAGCTACAACAGCCGGCGCGATCGGATTCTGAAGCAACAGCGCAATCAGCAGCCCCATGCCCCGGTAGCCTTTCACCACCTCCGGGCGGGCGTTTCTCATCTCTTCGAGCTTTGATTCGAGATAGGCGCCGACCTTCCTCGCGTTGCCCGGCACGTCGTGCTCGACCATGTAGCGCACCGTCGCATTGCCGGCCGCAGTGGTGAGAACATTGCCGCCGAACGTGCTGCCGTGGTCGCCCGGCTCCAGCACGTCGCAGCTGTCCTTGCACATGAACGCGCCGATGGGCACGCCGTTGCCCAAGCCCTTTGCGGAAGTCATGACGTCCGGTTCCACATCGAAGCGCTCGTAGCCCCACAAGCTGCCGAGCCGCCCCATGCCGGTCTGCACTTCGTCGAAGATAAGCAGGATGTTGTTCTCGTCGCACCACTCGCGCAGGCCCTTCAGGTATCCCTCGGTTGGCACGTTAACGCCGCCCTCGCCCTGCAGCACCTCGACCATGACTGCCGCAGTGCTGTCGGTAGTCGCCTCGCGTACCGCTTCCAGGTCCTCGTAGGGAACGTTGGTGTAGCCCTCCGCAAGAGGGAGCCATGCCTGCTGATATGCCGGCTGGCCCGTTGCCGCAATCATGCCGAGCGTGCGGCCATGGAAAGAGTTCAGCACCGTTATGACGTCCTGCGCGCCATTCCGGTGGAGCCTGCCATACTTCCTAGCCAGCTTGATCGCACCTTCGTTTGCCTCAACGCCGCTGTTGGCGAAAAACACCTTGTCCATGCAGCTATTCTCGACAAGAGCTTCGGCAAGCTCAAGCTGCGGAACTGTGTAGAACAGGTTGGACGTCTGCAGGAGTGTCGCTGCCTGCTGCTGAATTGCCTCCGTGACGACGGGATGGCAATGCCCAAGATTGTTGACCGCCAGTCCTGCTGTGAAGTCTAAGTATTCCTTGCCCTCAGTGTCCCAGACACGGACTCCCTGCCCGCGCTCAATCACCATTGGCTGGCGATTGAAGGTGTGGATGTAATACTGGCTTTCTTTCTCTTTCCACTCGGCCGCTGTTGTCATTGCCTTCCTCCGTGCATTCGTGTGTTCCTGTTGTTTTCATTCTCTTCGGGCTCGCCGCTACAAGGGGCGGCACGTTTCGCAAGCTCTGAGGTCGTAAGGACTACAGATTCATGCACAATCTATTGATTCGCAAGCGATTCCGCCAGATTATCGAGCGCCTCCTCGAGATCTGCGAGGTTCTGCCTCACATCCTCGATTGCTTGCTGCAGAGTTTCAACCGTTGACTCCACTGCGCCGCCCGACGGTGTAGGTCTAGGTGTGGCGCCGGCGGGAGCCTCGTCAGGTTCCTCTGCGACAAACGTGGCAGAGCCGGTCAAGGAACTGAGCGCCTCGTTTAAAGAGTCCTCCATCACCACCTTGTCGCCCGTCGCGAGTATAACCCGCTTCAGCTCAGGGAAGTTCACGCCCTCAGCCCGGATATACACCGGCTCGGCGTACAGGATTCCCTGCCCAACCGGAATGACAAGCAAATTGCCTCGCAAGCACTCGGAACCTGCCGTGCAGCGCAGGGTAAACCAAGCCGAAATATCCTGGTCATTGTCGATTCGGGCTTCGATCTGAGCGGGCCCGTCGATCTGCCTGTCCTTCGGGAAGTTAAATGCAATCAGGCTCCCATAATTCTCGCCGTCGCTGCGCGCGGCGAGCCACCCAATGAGATTCTGCCTCTCGTTAGGGGTGTAAGGAAGTAGAAGAACAAACTCCTCCTTGTCTTCACCGGGGAGTTTCATAATCACATAGTACGGCTCCACCAACTGGAGAGCATCGCCCTGCCCGAATTTCTCCTCTGCGACCGCCCACAGGTCCTCGTTGTTATAGAAGTTCTGAGGCTCCTGCATGTGATAGCGGATGTACTTCTCCGCCTGAATCCTGAAGAAATCCTGCGGATAGCGCAGGTGCGACCTGAGCGAATCCGGCATGTCATCCCGAGAAAAGAACAGGTCTGGGAAAATCCGCGCATAGGTGCGTATGATACTGTCACTCTCGTCCCAGATGTAGAAGCGAAGGTCGCCTGTAAACGCGTCAACCGTGATCTTGACGCTGTTTCGCATGTAATTCAGTTCGTCGCCAAGAGGATCCGAATACGGATACCTGTCGGTATGGGTGTATGCATCCTGAATCCAGAACAAGCCTCCCTCAGCCGCTACGATATACGGGTCCTGGTCAAGCAGCAGGAACGGCGCGACAGTGTGGACGCGCTCCTGAATTGCACGCCTGTACTGCAGGCGGCTGTCACCAGTTATCTGACCGCTGATGAGAATGTTGACGTCCGCGAACTGCCAAGCGTATGCCATTCTTCGGAAAATGGACGAGAGTCGCACGCCCCCGTGACCACTATAGTTCGTGCGGAACAACTCGCCGCTCTCTGTCTGGTAGTCCACTTCCTCCTGGAGCGTGTTGGCGATTATGTAGTCGAGTGTATTTTCGCCGTAGTATATGCGGGGGTTTGTAACCAGCAGTTCAGGAGGTCCTGTGTTGTCCACGGCCTGTACTGGTATTTCGCCGTCCGCCGGAATGTCCTTCGCGAAGAATACCGGCCTGCCCTCTCCGGTGAACTCCGTCACCGGACTCATGGCGATACCCATGCCGTGCGTGTACACGAGCCGCGTGTTTGTCCAATTCTGCGTCGCCTCATCGAGCTTCTCGGGCGCGACCTCGCGTGCCGAAAGGAGTACCTGCCTTATTTCGCCGTCGATCTCATAGCGGTCAACATCAGCATCGCGGAAGTCGTAATACGGCCGGATAATCTGAATCTGCTTATAAACATCGGAGAGCGGACGATAGTCCCAGAGACGAATGTTGTTGATAGTCTGTGGGTTGCTCTGGATAACTTCCGTGTCAACTGCGGTCTCAGCCGAGTAGAATTCTTCTGCAACTCGGTCGAGTCCGTATGCGGTACGTGTAAGTTGAATGTTTCGCTCTATGAACGGCGCCTCGCGCACAAACTCGTTGGGGTTAACGGTAAATTGCTGTATCAGGTTGGGCCAGACCGTGCCCAGCACTATGTTGGCCACAAACCATAGCGCGAAGGCGCCTATCAGCAGTCGCCTCCCGCTGAAGTAAGTATTGGCGAGCATCAGAATACCTGCGCCGATTGCAATGATGGTCATGATCAGCAGGGCGGGCATTCGGGCGTTCACATCCGCATACGCGGCTCCAAAGACAGCCCCTTCTTCCGAGAGCAGAAGGTCCCACCTGTCGATCCAGTGCCCGAATCCAATCGTGAACATCACCAGCGCGGCGATGATGGACAGGTGTATCCTGACGCCGGGCGTGCTAAGGTCCAGGCTCTGTCCCTGCATGCTGAAGCGCAGAAAGTAGAACGCCACGGTGACTATGAGCGTAAGCAGGAGAACACCCAGCACCCAGCCTTGCACGAAGCTCAACACAGGCAGGGTGAACACATAGAACCCGGCATCCTGGCCGAATACCGGCTCAACCTGGCCAAAAGGAGCGGCGTTCGAGAAGCGCAGGAATATCTCCCAGCGCGCCGCCATAATGGAGCCGAAGATGACAGCGAGAATGGCGATGACACCCGCGCTGATGCTCGCAAGCGCGCGGCCCATGAAGCTCAGCAGGTCGTCGGGCAGGGGCAGCGAAATTCTTCCTCTTGAGATGCGGCTTGCGGCGAAAATGCTGGCCCCGGACACCACCGCCATCGCAAGCGCGCCGATAACGAAAAGCGTTATGCGCGTCGTGAGCACCTTGATGAAGATTCCGCGATAACCCAGGTTATCGAACCAGAGCCAGTCAGTGTAAACGCTACGTCCGAATACCAGCAGGGAGAAGAGGACGATTGCAACCACCGCGAAGGCGATCCACTTCGCGAGCGTCCCTATTTGCCCGAAGAACTGGTACAGCTCCAGAGTAGAGTCGCCGTCGCCGTCGTCCCCGCCTGCTCCACCGCTTCCGTTCTGGTAGTCACCTGCCATAAATCCGCCCCACCTTTTCTATCCGATTCTTGTTCCGAGAGTCGCGCCCGATACGACATCCATGAGCGCCGACGGCTCTCGCCCGTCTATGATATGCGATACGCCGCCCGAATGCAGCGCCGTCAGGCAAGCTTCCAGCTTGGGTATCATGCCTCCGGCGGCGACATTGGAGCTAATCAATCCTCTAGCCTGCCGCTCGGTAAGGCGAGGTATGAGTCTGCGCGTTGTGTCCAATACGCCCTGAACGTCAGTCAGGAAGACGAGCCTTTCCGCGCCAAGAGCTGCTGCAATCTCACCTGCGGCTGTGTCCGCGTTGATATTCAGAAGTGTGGTCGAAACGTCTCCGTCTTCGGCCAGCTTGACCCCGACGGGAGCGATAATCGGAATGCAGCCCGAGTCAAGCACTGCCTTGATGGGGTCTGTATTTACTTTCGCTACATCCCCCACGAGGCCAAGTTCGGGGTCACGTATTTTCGCACGAAGCATGCCGTCGTCTGCGCCACTGATTCCTATGGTGCGCGCGCCAAGTTCCACCATGGACGCGACGAGGGTCTTGTTGATGAGTCCGGTCAGCACGGCGACGACGATTTCAATGCTGGGTTCGTCGGTGACTCGCAGCCCACGCACAAACCGCGGCATAACACCCTGCTTAGCCATCCAATCACTGATGATCTTGCCACCGCCGTGAACGACCACCGAGTTGACGCCTTGTTGCTGAAGGCTCACGAGATCATGCAAGGTAGTGTCGTGGCTACCGAGAGTGCTGCCACCAATCTTGACTACAATCGTCCCACTGAAATCCGTCTCCTGCTGCGGTGAGTTGCGAGAATCGGTTGGCTCACTCGCCTCGCCGATTTCCGGTTCCGCTTCCGCCTGGCGCGCATTCATTCCCTCGGGGCTGTTCAATGCTGACATGCTCTATGAAGGTACTGTACGCCTAGGTACTGTATGCCGAATTGAAGGTTACATACTCTTCCGTCAGATCGCAGCCCCAGGCTGTTGCGGTCGCGTCGCCCATGTTGAGGTTGACGCCGAAGCGCACGTCCGGTGAGCTTGCCATCGCGCTAACAACCGAGTCCAGGTGGAAAGGAATGGACTTGCCTTCATCTACGATCTGGATGTCATTGATGTAGATTTGAATCTTCGACTCGTCCATGTCCGCGCCGCTCTTGCCCAGCGCCATCATGAGGCGTCCCCAGTTCGGGTCGTTGCCGTGCACCATTGCCTTGACGAGAGAAGAGGTAGAAATTTCGCGGGCAGCCTTGCGGGCATCTGCGAGTGACACCGCTTCATTCACCGTGACTTCGATGAGTTTCTTCGCGCCTTCTCCGTCCCTAACCATTTCTTTCGCAAGAGAAGCGCAAACAAATGTGAGCGCCTCCTCGAATGCTTCCGCCTCGGGACTGCCTGCAACGACCTCAGCGCCGCCCGCCTGACCATTTGCGAACAGCAGAACCGTATCGTTCGTGCTTTGGTCGCCATCCACACTGCACATATTAAAGGAAGTATCGACCGCCCTGCTGAGTGCCGCTTGCAAGAACGACTGCTCAACCGGGGCATCAGTCGCGACAAATGCGAGCATAGTCGCCATATTCGGGTGAATCATGCCGACACCCTTCGCTGCCCCGCTAAGTGTGACCTTTCTCCCTCCCAGGTCCACCGAGACCGCAAGATCCTTGTGTCGAGTATCAGTAGTCATTATTGAACGAGCGAAGTCGTGGCCGCCGCTGCCGGTCAGGTTGACATTGCCGACGTGCTGCCTCAGAAGCGCCATCGGCAGCTCCACGCCGATCATGCCCGTGCTGCACACAAGCATATCCTCTGCCGAGACTCCGACGTGTGCCGCTGCAAGCTCCGTGAGTTCCGCCGCATCGGTGAGTCCCTGGTCGCCTACGCAGCAGTTCGCACAACCACTGTTCGCAACCACGCCTCGGGCAACACCCCTCTGTGCCCTCTGTCGGCTGAGAACTACCGAGGGAGAGAGTATCTTGTTTGTCGAAAAAGTTGCGGCGAGATTGGCGGGGGTTTCCGACAGCAGTATTCCCAGGTCAAGGACGCCGTCTTCCTGCGTCTTGAGACCGGCGTAAGTGCCTCCGGCCAGATAACCTTTGGCAGAAGTAACGCTGCCGCCGCTAATGATCTCGATCATTGCTGCCATACAAGCTCCTCGTTCGCTTCGCGCCCGTAAATTCCTTCACAGTCGCGGACGCCAAAATAGCCTACGGATTATAGCATAGCGAATCATGACGGCGCAAAACGCATTCCCTATGCTATGCTGTAATCGGTCCACACTACCCTACGCCGTGGAGGTTCGCAGCATGACCACGCAAACCGCGAAGGTAAAATACACCTACGAAGACTATATGCGAACACCCGATGACGTGCGCTATGAGCTTCTCGACGGAGAGTTGATTTTGTCACCATCCGCACGCACCGCCCACCAGAGAACTTCCAGAAAAATCCTAAATCCGCTGGATGATTTTGTCATCGAAAACGAACTCGGCGAGGTGTTTCATGCGCCGTATGATGTCGTGCTGGACAACTTCAATGTGGTGCAGCCGGACATCCTGTTCGTCAGCAACGAGCGGGCGCGCATCATTACCGATCTCAATATCCAGGGAGCGCCGGACCTCGTGATTGAGATACTTTCGCCGTCAACGGCGCAGCGAGACAAGACGCAGAAGCGCGACCTGTACGCGCAGCACGATGTCAAAGAATACTGGCAGGCGGACACTGATGCCAAGAGCGTAACGGCGCTGACGCTGGAGGACGGGGTATATCGCGTGGCGGGCATTTACACGGAAGGGCAGACGCTGACATCGGTTTTGCTGCCTGGTTTCACGTTAGACATAGACGACATATTTTAGATACAAGCACGACCCGCGCTCACAGCCGCCGGTTCGACACCACAGGCTCCGACGCCAGCAACCGCCGAAGCCCGTCCAAGTCCGGCAGCCCCAGTATCGCCGATAACCTATCATCCAGACACCGCCGCACCGCGCACTCCGCCAAAGCTTGCAGTTGCTCGTCGCTCAGATTTGCCATTTCGTCCGACCGTGCTGAATTTAAGATTTTGGCACATCCTAGTTCCCGGCAGGACAGAATTCAAGACCGAGCGATGATAAGTCGCCCTCTCTAACATTCTGCAAGCCATTAGGAATGCACCCACTTAAATGATTCCCTGCAAGGTACAAGACTTCCAAGTCTGGGATATCCATCAATTCCGCAGGAATCTCCCCACCGATCTGATTTATCGATAGATGGAGATTGTGGAGGTTATGAAGTACGCCAAGTTCTGGAGGTATCGCCCCACTCAGATTGTTGTCAGATAGCCAAATCATTTCCACACTGTCCAATCCGCCTATTTCTCGCGGAATCTCACCTGTCAAATTGTTGACGGCGAGCTTGAAGAATTGAAGACTAGAGAGGTTCCCAATCTCCGGGGGAATCGCTCCGCTCAATTGGTTGTGACCAACGTCGAGCCATCGCAGGTTGGATAGTTGGCCAAGCTCTGGAGGAATTGGTCCGCTCAGCTGATTCACATCGAGCCTCAACTCGTTCAAGTGTGTAAGACTCCCAAGATTGGGCGGAATACTGTCATTAAGGTGTCTATTGGTGAGACCCAGAGCCGTTACTCTCCTAGGAGAACCGCCCAGCGTGACTCCGTCCCATCTTTCAATCGGCACGTCGGATGCCCAGTTAAGGAATCCGTCACCTGCCAACGTCTCTCGACTGTCCAATAATACACTCCAGTCCAGAAAGAGACCTGGATTGATGTTCGAGTTAGCCTGCGCAAACCTCAGCGCATTGGCAGTCTCCAACTGTCCTTTGAAGTCGGTATGGTCAAGTGCTGTCAGACCGTTGTCGTCTCTCGCATTTATTTCTGCGCCGACAGCCAGCAATTCCATTACCACTTCGGTGTGCCCCCAGTGGGACGCAGCGTGAAGAGGAGTTATCCCAGCCGTTGCTCTAGCTTCAAGGTCTGCCCCAGCGTACAATAAGGCCCTAGCAGTGTCGGCATGTCCCTGATATGCGGCCAAGTGCAAGGGAGTATTGCCGTTGTTGTCGCTGACGTTTACGTCAGTGCCATGTACGATAAGGTCGAGAACCAAGTCGGTCTGCCCGCCTACGGCCGCCTCGAAGAGGCGGTCTTCAGCCTGCGCCTGCCGCTCCTGTTCAGCCTGCGCCTGCCGCTCCTGTTCAGCCTGCGCCTGCCGCTCCCGTTCAGCCTGCGCCTGCCGCTCCTGTTCAGCCTGCGCCTGCCGCTCCTGTTCAGCCTGCGCCTGCCGCTCCCGTTCAGCCTGCGCCTGCCGCTCCCGTTCAGCCTGCGCCTGCCGCTCCCGTTCAGCCTGCGCCTGCCGCTCCCGTTCAGCCTGCGCCTGCCGCTCCCGTTCAGCCTGCGCCTGCCGCTCCCGTTCAGCCTGCGCCTTCCGCTCCCGTTCAGCCTGCGCCTGCCGCTCCCGTTCAGCCTGCGCCTGCCGCTCCCGTTCAGCCTGCGCCTTCCGCTCCCGTTCAGCCTGCGCCTCAATGTTCACACCGTCTTCTGAGTCAATCCGTACAGAAGATTCGGAAGGGATTTCCTGGGCTGCATCCGCCGGAACACTGCCTTGCGAGTTTCGTTCAGCATCGACAAGCACAATCAAAATCACAGCTGCTGCTACTGCGAATACGAACACAACGAAAAGTATTCTGTAGGGACTTCCATCTGAAGACGAACTTTCCGCAGCGGGAGGCTGCCTGACTCCTTCCGCTCCTCGTTCCCTCGACCCTACATTCTCTTCCCCCTTCTGCGCTTGTCGCTCCCAAGCTTGATATTCTTCGTGCTCGCGTCGTTCACGCTCTGCTTGCGCTTGCCGCTCTCGTTCTTCTTCGCGACGCTGGCGTTCTTCGCGCTCGCGTCGTTCACGCTCCGCCTGTGCTTGCCGCTCTCGTTCTCTTTCGCGGCGTTGGCGTCCTTCGGTGCGCCTTCTCGATTCTTGCCTGGGACCCGCACTGCCCTGATGCCCACCTTGTGGTCGCTCTCTCCGCTGAGCACTCCCCGCACTCTGAGATTGCACTCGCCTCGCCTGTGCGCGTCTATCCCGCTCAGCGCGAGATATGGCTTCCGCCAATGCGAACCGTGCTTCGGGGTATCTTTCGGGAACGGCCTCTAAGGGTGTCCTTTGCCATCTGTCCCTAGCGTTGAAATTTGCCCCTTGAGACAACAATACATTTGCAGTCTCTATGAATCGACGATGCGCGGCTCTATGCAGCGGGGTTAGATCCCACTCATCTCTCGCATTCACATTTGCGCCGCGAGCGATCAGTGTTCGCACCAGATCTGCATTGCCTTGGTCGGCTGCCTGTAGCAATAGCCCATTCAGATGAGGATCTCCCTCACTATCACTTACAGGTGGCCGCTGGTGAGCCTCCTCCTGTCGTTCGCGGTCATAGGCGGTTCGTCTTTCCGGATTACTAAGTACAGAGTAAGCGTGGTTGAGCTGCACAGTCATTCGGTGCGCTTCTGCTGAGGGGTTGACGTCTGGGTGATACACGCGGAGCAAGCGCCTGTAGGCCGCCGCAATGACGTCAGGATGGGCGGACGGTTGAACTTGCAGTATCTCGTAGAGATTTTGTTTTTCTTCAGGCATCTGTCTTCTCTTCAATATTTGAAGACGGACTTACCTAGTAGGCAGCACGATATCGCCGGTTTTCAGCGCAGCTTGAATGTCGGGAATGGCGCTGCGCCTGCGCCGCTCGGCTTTCGCTGACAAGCCATGCCCGCGCAAAGACTGGTTCAGCAGGACATTGACTCCCTCTTCGCGGATGGTTTCGCGTATGGCGCTCCGTGGCATTTTGTTTCCCCCATTTTGGATGCAGAGCATAGTATCGCACCGTTAAACGCATCTTAACAACACTCGGTGTTTCACCTTATCTACTATGTGGTACAATGCGCCTGCAAACGAACCCACAATATCCCTATTTGGAGGTCGACACGCAGATGGTATCCAATATCGTACTGTCGAACACGGAGTATAATGTAGTCGGAACGCGCCCAATTCGGCACGACGGCTACGATAAGGTTACCGGCAAGGCGCTGTATGGCGCGGATATGAACCTGCCCGGCATGTTGCACGGCAAGGTGCTCCGCAGCCCCCACGCGCACGCCAACATCGTCTCAATAGATACCAGCAAGGCGGAGGCGCATCCTGAGGTGCTTGCCGTTGTAACATCGGCGGACTTTGCGGACGCTCCAAACGAGGCGCGCGTGATTGTCGCCGGTCCGCCCACGAACCTCAAACACCTCAGCAACAACTGCCTCGCCGGAGAGAAGGCGCTATATAAGGGTCAGGCAATCGCCGCAGTCGCAGCGCAGAGCGCGCACGCGGCAGAGGAAGCGCTTTCGCTGATCGAAGTGGAATATGAGGTGCTGCCTGCGGTCACGACCGTGGAGGAAGCGATTGCAGACGGTGCGCCCCAGCTTCACGACGACTACAAGGGCAACGTGGCAAGCCACTCGGAAATGGTACTCGGCGACATCGAAAAGGGCTTCGCCGAAGCCGACATCGTTGTTGAGAAGACGTTCCGCACCAAGACCGTGCACCAGGGCTACATAGAGCCGCACACGGCAACCGCTTGGTGGCAGGCCGACGGCAGAATCACTATCTGGTGCAGTTCGCAGGGGCACTTCCAGATTCGAGACCGCACTTCCGCAGTTCTGGGTATTCCGCACTCCCGCATCAAAGTCGTCCCGATGGAGATCGGAGGCGGATTCGGCGGGAAGACAACCATATACCTCGAACCTGTCGCAGCAGCGCTTTCGCGCAAGAGCGGCCACCCCGTCAAGGTGACTATGAGCCGCGCAGACGTGCTGGAAGGCTCCGGCCCAACGTCCGGCAGCTACATGTGGGTGAAGATTGGCGCAACAAATGACGGCAAGCTAACGGCGGTGCAGGCTGACCTGAAGTACGAAGCAGGAGCATACCCCGGCTCGCCCGTTGGCGCTGCGATGAACTGCATCTACTCTCCCTATGACGTGGAGAACCTGAGACTTGACGGCTACGACATCGTGGACAACAAGCCCAAGACGACCGCATATCGCGCACCGGGCGCGCCGGGCGCGGCATTCGCCTCCGAGCAGGTGATCGACGATATCTGTCGCAAGCTCGACATCGACCCGCTCGAATTCCGCATTATGAACACCGCAAAGGAAGGCTCCCGGCGCAGCTACGGCGTCGTGAATCCTGTGATCGGCTGCCTGGAGACTAACGAGGCCGCGAGGGATCACGACCATTACCAGACTCCGCTGGAGGGCCCCAATCGTGGGCGCGGCGTGGCGACCGGCTTCTGGATGAACGGAGCGGGCGCGGCATGCGCCACGGCGAATGTGAACTACGACGGCACGGTCAATCTGACCATCGGCTCTGTTGACATCGGAGGGACGCGACCCGCAGCAGCTCAGCAGTTCGCGGAGGTGCTGGGCATTCCGGTTGAGGATGTGAACCCGCAGGTTGGGGACACGGAGACTATCGGCTACACGTCTATGACGGGCGGCAGCGGCGCTGCATTCAAGACAGGCTGGGCGAGCTTCGAGGCCGCGCAGGACGTCAAGCGCCAGATGATCGAGCGCGCAGCGCTGATGTGGGAGGCCGACGTCGATCAGATCGGCTTCGAGAACGGTACGTTCCAGCACAGGTCCGACCCCGAACTGAGCATCGGCTTCAAGGAGATGGCAGAGCGTCTGACCGAGACCGGCGGGCCTGTGGTTGGCCGCGCGAACCTCGACCCTGCGGGGCCGGGCAGCGCCTTCGCCACACACGTAGTCGATGTGGAGGTCGATCCTGAGACCGGCAAGGTGACAATCCTGCGATACACTGCCGTGCAGGACGCGGGCAAGGCTGTCCATCCCAGCTATGTCGAAGGGCAGATCCAGGGCGGCGTCGTACAGGGCATCGGCTGGGCATTGAATGAAGAGTATTACATGAACGCCAGCGGCTCGATGGACAACTCCAGCCTGCTGGACTATCGCATGCCGACATCGCTGGACCTGCCGATGATTGACACCGTGATAGTCGAAGTCGCGAATCCCTCACATCCCTATGGCGTTCGCGGCGTCGGGGAGGTATCCATCGTTCCTCCGATGGCAGCCATTGCAAACGCAATATACGACGCGGTCGGTGCGAGGATGGACGAGCTGCCAATGAATCCCGCCTCCGTAACGATGGCGATGCAGGGAGCCAACGGCAGCTAGAATTGACCGCAGGTATTCGAGACTAAGCCATTGAAAATATTGCCGGGACTTGAGCAGACAACAGCGCAAGTCCCGGTATTTTCGTCTAGCTGTCTCATTAGTTGTCCGAGTTTAGACAAACTGTGACAGGAGATTTTCATTGTTCGAACACATAGTTGTACCTCTGGATGGGTCCGAGCTTTCCGAAGCATCGCTTTCGTATGTAGCGCCCCTCGCCAGAAAGCTGGGATCCAGAGTAGTGCTCCTCTCCGCCGAAAATGACCCGTATGTGGACATGTTTGGCGGAGGTTCGAGCGCACCTCTGTACGCGACCTCGGAGGGGCGAGACGTGCCCGCTCCGTCCATAGACTACCTCGACGATGTATGCAACCGGCTCGCCTCTCAGGGAGTGCGCTGCGAAGCCTGCGTAGCCGCCGGTGCGCCTGCAGGAGCTATACTGCGATACATTGAGGAGCACGGCCCGGACCTGGTTGCCATGAGCACGCACGGCCGCTCCGGAGTGCGCCGGTTCGTTGTAGGAAGCATCACATCTACGGTCCTACCTCGCGCCGGAACTGCCGTCCTCATAGTTCATCCACGCGAAGGCGAATCGGTTCCCCCGACCTCATTCGAGAACATCGTCATCCCTCTGGACATGTCCGAACGCTCCGAAGATGCACTCCCAACCGCAGCTTCGCTCGCAGCGGCACTCGGACTCAATCCCACTCTCGTAACCTGCATTCCGTCCACCTCGCAGATGTACATAGGCTCCGTCCCGGAATTGTATCCCTACCCCGACGATCTGATGCAGCAGGCGCAAGAGTCCTCGGACTCATACTTGCAGGCTGCGGCCGAAGCAATTCGACGCGAACACGGCATTGAAATGAACCGCGAAGTTCTGGAAGGCGGCCCCGCCAGCGTAATCGTGGCATACGCGCAATCGAAGCCCAACAGCCTCATCGCGATGAGCACGCAGGGACGCACCGGATTAGGGCGCTGGGTGCTGGGCAGCGTTACCGACTCCGTAATCCGAACCGGCAACACTCCCGTTCTCGTAATCCCGCACCCTGACGAACATCACCGGTAGGCACTTGCGGTTCGCGCCATCAGTCTGCACGCATTGCAATGTAGAGGGGCAGCCTTTCGGCTGCCCCTTCAATTTCCCGGTAAGACGCGGCAACGAGTTCATTCTCGGCTTCAGACAGCCCCGTGCTCCGCGAGGGTCGGCAGCCGGCCGGAACTGCGCAGTCTGTCGAGTGCCTGGCGCTCCAGCTGCCTCACGCGCTCTCGCGTGACGCCGAGTTCCTGGCCGACTTCTTCAAGGGTTCTCGGCCGGTCGTCGAAAAAGCCGAAGCGCAGCGTCAGGACAAGTCTCAGGCGAGGCGGCAGATCCTGCATAGCCTCCAGGACATTCTGCCGCGTGACCATGCGTATCGCCATCTCGTCTGTCGCCCAGCCGCCGGTATCCTCTATGAAGTCTTCCAGCGTGGACTCTTCCTCGCCAACCGGCGTCTCAAGCGACACCGTGTGCTGTCTCTGCTGAAGCAGAACCTCGACGTTTTCCAGCGTCCAGCCGAGTTGGTCCGCAATCTCGGCAGGCGTGGCTTCACGGTCGAGTCTCCGCTGCAGCTCTCGCTCGGCAGATCCAAGCTGCTGCAGCCGCTCCACGACGTGCACGGGGAGTCGAATCGTGCGGCCCTGGTCGGCAAGCGCGCGCGTGACGGCCTGGCGAATCCACCACGTCGCGTAAGTGCTGAACTTGAAGCCCCTGTGAGCGTCGAACTTCTCGACGGCGCGCATCAGCCCAAGGTTGCCTTCCTGCACAAGGTCCAGCATGGGCAAACCGCGGTTCTGGTACTTGCGCGCAATGCTGACGACGAGTCTCAGGTTGGAGTTTGTCAGGTGCTCACCGGCATCCTTACCATTCTTCTCGATGCCTTCCCACCAGTCTTCCACCTCGCGAGCAAGCTCCTCCGTCAATCCGTCATCCGGCGAACCGTCCAGGGCACCGATTACTTCGAGCGGCAAAAGCCAGCGAAGCTTGGAGATCACTCCGACCTGGGCAACTGCGTCTGCCTCTTTGACTTCAAGCGCATCAGCCACGGCGGACTTCAGCCCAGCGCCCATAGGCAAGTCCAGGGCATCCCTGACTTCGGCAATGGCGAGAGTTTCCCTAATGGTGGCGCTTTCGCCCAGATCGAAGCCGAGTTCGCCAGCAACAGTCAGTAGGGCTTGCCGGAGTTCACGAAGTCCCATATAGATATCGAGAGCGAGTTCGATTGTCGATGGCTGATAGCCGTACTCTTCTGCGAAGTTCTCCCGCCGCCGCTTAAGCTCCATCCGGCGCTCGACGGCAAGGCCAAGTCGTATCTCGTCGGCCTTCTCAAGCAAAGGATGCTGACCGATCGCGGTAAGGTACTCGCGAATGGTATCAGTCGTCTCTCCGGCGAAGTCCCGAACTCTGTTTTCCTTCTTCTGCGTAGTCATCATATTCCGTTTCCCGGCATTTGCCGGTAGCTCCCGCTTGGTAATTCTGGACCTATTCGCGGCGATGCTCTGTGAGTAGCTATTGGAACGTTCGCCGCACATCTCTCGCTCGACGAACTGCCTATCATGTCAACATAAAGTGCACATAACTTATATAATGTCTTATTTATATCATAAGTCGTTAGAAAATGCAAGGTTAAATGTTACTCTCTTTGGCAATTATGCCGAATCTTGCACTAATCTCGGTATGTACACTCACCCTGTCCTACTACAACGCTTGAGGCAAATAGAAGGTTAGCATTTTGCCATGATACTTTGCAGGCATAATAAGAGAGGTTATTTATTCTAATTTCCGATATAGAGTGACTATTTGGTGGGCGTTACGATGCCATTCAGTGTTATCTATGCTCTCCTGGTTGACAGGCGGACTGCTTAGGATTATATTCTTGGACAATTCAGACTATCTCGCTTCGTAATGATTTGCGTGAACTACGGAAGGTGTCGATGAACTAGCCGTCTATTAGTCGAGCCCCGGAGGAGGAGCCGAATGCAAAGAAGCTTCAAGATTCTATTACCAGTTCTGGCAATCATCGCGTTATTGATGGCAATGACCGCCTGCTCCAGCGCGGACGACGCCGTACCCGCCGCTCCAGCGGCGCCAGCAGCTCAACAGGCGGCCCCAGCAGCTCCAACCGCAGCGCCCGTCGCCAAACAGGCAGCAGGTGCAGGCACCACCGGACAACAGCCTGCCCTTCCCGCGGCGGCAACCCCAGCGCCGGTGATGGAGGAGGAAGTCTCCTATTTGATGGCCCCCGAGAGCAGCCCACAGCGCGGCGGATGGCTTGAATACGGCTTCGTTTCCAACCCACCGCATCTGGATATGCACCAGTCAGGCACTACCAACAACTGCACCCCCCAATGCCCTCTGTTTGACCTCCTGGTAATGAACGACCCCACCGACCCGGGTAGGGGTATCATTGCTCAGGGGCTTGCCAAGTCTTGGGAAGTGTCGTCCGATGGCAAGACGTTTACCTTCCCGCTGCGTGAGGGTGTTAAGTTCCATGACGGGGCGGATATGACGTCCGCCGATGTCAAGGCGACTTTCGACCGCATCATATTCCCGCCCGACCATGTGTCCAGCAGGCGGCAGGCACTCTTCGCCGCGGTAGCGGCAGATGGTGTGCAGGCGCCGGACGAACACACATTCCAGCTTGTGTTGGAGGAGCCACGTGCAGCGGACTTCATTCTTAACGCCTTTGCCACGGGCTTCAACGTCATCGTTCGCAAGCAGACACTGGAAGACAACGACTACGACTTGCGCACCATTCCCAACTATCCGGGTACGGGACCGTATAGGTACAATGAGCACAGGGACGCTGAGTTCTGGAAGATTGAAGCGAACCCGGACTACTGGAACCCGAACCTTCCATACATGGACGGCATTAACGTCTATCACATTCCCGACACTCAGGCCAGAATAGCTGCCTTCCTGGCGAAAAAGTCTGACTATTCGCGCGTCATCGACCCCAAGTCCTACCATGAATGGCTTGCAGACACGCCCGACGGAATGAAGCTACACAGGTACGCGCAGACAACGGTACAGGGCATCTGGATGAAACAGGATACGGGAGGTCCCTTGAGCGATGTCCGCGTGCGAAGGGCGATCAACCTGATTATCGACCGCGACGCGATGGAAGATAGCGTGTTCAAGACAGTGTCGCTCAACGGTTTCGGCTGCGGCTATGTGTTCAGGTGGAGCCCTTGGGCATCGTCGTATGAAGAGCTGCGCAAGCGCCCAACCTGCGTTCCCACTGCCGAAAAGGGACCATATCTTGAAGAAGCCAAGGCATTGCTGGAGGAAGCCGGCTACGGCGACGGCCTGGACCTGAGCATAACGTATTCCGTCGAAGGCCACTACGCAGTTTGGGGCCCCCTGATTGCACAGCTTCTCAGCGAGCAGGGAATAAATGTTGAACAGAAACCGCTGGACGGACCTGTCGCTATTCAGAGCATTCAGGACGGAAACTTTGACCTCGCCACATCATACGCGGTCTTCCCGTTTGGAGACCCGTCATCCTACATGAGGGCGTGGTATGGCTGCGGGTCGACCGAGAACTATGGCGGCTTCTGCAACGAGGATGTCGACGCGCTGATTGACAAGATTGACACCGAACTTGACCCTACAAAACGCAAGGAATACGTCCACGAGCTTGATCTACTCCTTGAGGAGCAGGTGCCATTTGCCACCGCTGCGTGGGAGGAATTCCCCGACGCCTACTGGGAGTATGTGAAAGGACATACGGGCGAATTCAGCGTGGGCATCTATAACGCGGAGCGCCGTGGCACTTGGTGGCTCGACCAGACCAGCCCGCACTTCCCGCGCTAACTGGACACTAAGATCGATTGAAAGCATTCCCGTCCCTTCAATCTCTTGGGGGGACGGGTACGACAGCGTTTAGACCGTACGTCGATGTCAAGCCGGAGGATTAGACAATCGGAACCTACTTGCTGAGAAGGCTTCTGTACGCCATCCCTACCCTGCTGGCGATTACTGTGGTCATTTTCGTCGTGTTGCGCATAATTCCGGGTGACATTCTCATAGCCTTTTATGGCACGAATGAAGTGTCGCGCATCACGCCCCAGCAGCGTGCTGAACTGATGGAAGCGCTGGGATTGGACAAACCCCTCTACATGCAGTACCTGAGCTGGCTCAAGGACCTCGCCACGCTTGAGCTTGGGAAATCCTTCTTCCGCACCGACACCGTCGCGGATATCCTAAAGCGACGCGCCCCACTCTCGTTGGAACTCGCCATTGGATCTACCTTATTATCGTGGATTATCGGCTTTCCCGTCGGACTTATAGGAGCGTTGAAACGTAACTCGATTGCAGACTATGTCACCCGCGTTGGAACCATCCTGTTCTTAGCGATACCCGGCTTCTGGCTGGGTCTCCTACTCGTGATATTCCTGGCGGTGCAATTCCAGTACGCATCACCAATCTATACTTCGCAACTTTGGGAAGACCCCAAGGCCAACCTGCAAATCGTGTGGGCTCCTATCCTAATGATGGGCATCGGCGGCGCTACTTACATCGCCCGAATGACGCGCTCCTCGCTTCTGGAAGTCATCGGGCAGGACTATATAAGAACTGCCCGCGCGAAGGGCTTGATGGAGCGTGTTACGATGATGCGCCACGCCGTCAAGAACGCGATTCTGCCGGTGCTCACCATTTCCGGCATCATTCTTGGCTTTTTGCTGGGCGGCTCAGTTGCGATGGAGAAGGTATTCAATGTAAGGGGACTCGGCGAAATCCTCATTCGCGCGATAGCCGAGCGCGACGTTGTGATGATTCAGAATCTGGTTCTGATGTACGGTATTATCTTCACTCTTACCAACCTAGTCGTCGACATTATGTATGGTTGGCTGGACCCGCGTATCCGCTACTCCTGATCAGATACTTCCAATGAATCACTAGAAGACACCTGAATCGCATGCAGACTACGACAGAATCAACCGCAATAGCGCAACAGACGCAGCGCTCCTTGGGTGGCCAGATTTGGCGCGTATTACGACGCTTCATCTCCCAGAATCCACTGGGGGCAGCAGGCGCTCTGGTGCTGCTCATTTTGGTCTTGATGGCTGTCGCCGCACCATTGGTATCTCCCTGGCCCGAGCATAAAGGCGACTTCACCCACATGTCGGGAGAGCCAAACGCGGATCACTACTTTGGAACTGACCAGCAGGGGCGGGACGTACTGAGCAGGGTTATTTTTGGAACACGAACCACGCTCACTGTCGCATTCGCAGCGGTGCTCTTCGGCACCACCATGGGATCTCTTATAGGAATAGTGAGCGCGTATGCCGGCGGCAAGGTTGATCTGATACTTCAGCGCTTCCTGGAAATCCTCCAGGCTTTCCCGGACGTCATACTCGCTCTGCTTCTTCTTTCAGCACTCGATCCGAGTCTATGGACTGTGATTCTCGCCATATCGGTAACGCGTATTCCGTTTGGTGGCAGGGTCATCCGGTCGGTTGCGTTGCAGATACGTGAAATGGAATACGTGACGTCCGCGCGCGCGATTGGCGCGAAGGATCTCCGCATCATGTTCCGCCACGTCGCACCGCAGTGTGTTGCCCCTTATCTGATTCTGGCGACCGCACACCTCGGCGTAGCGATCCTCATTGAGTCCAGTCTCGGATTCCTCGGCGCAGGCGTCCCCCCGCC
This sequence comes from Dehalococcoidia bacterium, assembly GCA_965203955.1. Taxonomy (GTDB): domain Bacteria; phylum Chloroflexota; class Dehalococcoidia; order Lucifugimonadales; family JADFKI01; genus Bin90. Next base: position 3,568,522 of record OZ241923.1, read on the forward strand.
AACCGCCACCTGGGGTAACATGCTCGCATTCGCCAACTTCTCGTCATTCAAACCGATGTGGTGGATGGCGTTCTACCCGGGACTGGCAATAACCATCACAGTGCTCGCCTTCAACCTGTTCGGCGACTCCCTGCGCGATGTCCTTGACCCCCGCCTCCGCAACAGGTAGTCTGCCTTTCAATGCGGCATCCCCTTCATCCTGTTCATCGATGTTAGTTCCAACAAGGAGCGACAAATGAGATTCGGCATGTTCGACATTCTACGCTGGCACAAAGACTGGACCGCCGAGCGCGCTTTCGACGCCTCGCTGGAGCAGATTGAGTTTGCCGACAAGCTCGGCCTGCAGGACATCTGGCTTGGCGAACACCACTTCTCGCGGCACGGCATGCTTTCCGGCATATTTTCGTTCCTGGGGGCGGTTGCTGCCAAGACGGAGAATGCTCGCATCGGCACGGCGATTGTGGTGCTGCCGTTCCACAATCCCGTACTGGTAGCCGAGGAAAGCGCGATTATCGACATCATCTCCAACGGTCGCTTCAATCTTGGCGTGGGCGCGGGATACCAGGCGCAGGAGTTCCACGGGCTGGGCGTGGACATCACACAGTCCCGCGAGATGTTCAACGAGTACCTCGAAGTCGTGCAGGCATGCTGGGAAGAAGGCATGACCACCTTCAAGGGCAAGTTCGTGGACTTCGAGAACATCTGGGTGATCCCCAAGCCCGTGCAGAAGCCCGGCCCGCCCATCTACATCGCCGTCAGCACCAGCCCGGAGAGCGTGGACAATGCCGCCAAGCGCGGCCTGCCGATCATCGTCGGCGGTCCCACGACTACACTTGGCCAGACCCCACAGGTCGTCAGTCTCTGGCACGAGCGCATGGAGCACTACGGCAACCCGCACGAACACATAGACCTGCCCGTCAGCACGAACATCTACGTCGCGCCCACGATGGAACAAGCCGAGAACGACATCAGGGGCCTGGAAGACCACATCAACGAAGAGTTCTACCGAGTCGGAAACCCCGCCGACAAGAACGGCGTCATTCCCGAAAACTACAGGCACTGGGTACACCGCGACCGTGACCGCCTCGAAGCAGGGAAGCGCGCACGCGAGGAAGGCATCCTTCCCCTTATCGGCACACCGGAAGTGGTGTGTGAGCGAATTGAAGCGCTGCGCTCCAAGGGCATCAACCGCATATTCGGCAAGTTCGGCGCGGCGGGGCTGGACCTTGACAAGTCCCTCCGGTGCATCGAGCTGTTCGCTTCGGAGGTGATGCCGGAGTTCGCTGAGGATGCGGTGGCTGTTGCGGACTGACTCAACTGAAATAGCGACTCCGATTCGCTCAGGCAAAGCAAAACGCCCGTCACTCACATGACGGGCGTCTCTCATTTCTGGTTGCGGGGGCAGGACTCGAACCTGCGACCTTTGGGTTATGAGCCCAACGAGCTGCCGCTGCTCCACCCCGCGGCGGTTTAGCTTTCAGTCGTCAGTTCTCAGCTTTCAGCGTAGCGCTGATGGCTGATGGCTGACTGCCGATACCTAGTGCCTGAATCCTGTCAATTCTGGACTCCCGCTTTTGCGGGAATGACGCCGGGACAAAATCAGCGTCTGAGTAAATGACCCTTAATGTGGGTCAAGTCCTCGGTTTATTAGTACCGCTCAGCTGAAGTGGTTGCCCACCTTACACCTGCGGCCTATCAACCCGGTAGTCTACCGGGAACCTTACTCCCTACTTAAAGGGATGGGAGATCTAATCTTGGAGTTGGCTTCGCGCTTAGATGCTTTCAGCGCTTATCTCATCCAGACTTGGCTACCCGGCGGTGCTCCTGGCGGAACAACCGGTACACCAGAGGTCTGTCCTTCCCGGTCCTCTCGTACTAGGGAAAGCTCTCCTCAAATCTCCTGCGCCCACGACGGATAGAGACCGAACTGTCTCACGACGTTCTGAACCCAGCTCGCGTGCCGCTTTCACCGGCGAACAGACGGACCCTTGGGACCTTCTTCAGCCCCAGGATGCGGCGAGCCGACATCGAGGTGCCAAACCACGCCGTCGATGTGAACTCTTGGGCGTGATTAGCCTGTTATCCCCGGGGTAGCTTTTATCCGTTAAGCCACGGCCCTTCCACACGGAACCGTAGGATCACTTTGCCCGACTTTCGTCTCTGCTCGACTTGTAGGTCTCACAGTCAAGCTCCCTTATGCCAATGCACTCTATAGGTGATTTCCATCCACCCTGAGGGAACCTTTGGACGCCTCCGTTACCTTTTGGGAGGCGACCGCCCCAGTCAAACTGCCCACCTGGCAGGGTCCTCCGGTTTTGACGGAGTTAGGGCCGAAGATATAGAAGAGCGGTATTTCAAGGTCGACTCCACCTAGACTGGCGTCTAAGCTTCAAAGTCTCCCGCCTATCCTACACATCCATAACCCCAGTCCACTGCCAAGCTACAGTAAAGCTCCACGGGGTCTTTTTGTCCTGTCGCGGGTAGCCAGCATCTTCACTGGCCTTGCAATTTCACCGAGTCCCTCGTTGAGACAACGCTCAGGTCGTGACGCCATTCGTGCGGGTCGGAACTTACCCGACAAGGGGTTTCGCTACCTTAGGACCGTTATAGTTACGGCCGCCGTTCACCGGGGCTTCGATTTGAAGCTTTGACTTACGTCGAACCTCGCCTCTTAACCTTCCGGCACTGGGCAGGCGTCAGCCCCTATACATCGCCTTTCGGCTTAGCAGAGACCTGTGTTTTTGGTAAACAGTCGCCTGAGCCTCTTCACTGCGGCCCGCAAGAGCTTAGGCGGTAAACGCCATCACTCCACGGGCACCCTTTCTCCCGAAGTTACAGGGCTAACTTGTCGAGTTCCTTAACGAGGGTTCTCCCGTTCACCTTGGGACTTTTACCCCTGCCCACCTGTGTCGGTTTGCGGTACGGTCACTGTAGTTCCTCGCAGCGAAGCTTTTCTTGGTGGCTTAGGTTCAACAGGATTCCCCCGGGTATTATCCCTGGAGTTTTCACCCCCCTCAGCTCAGGGAACGGATTTGCCTATCCCCCTCGTCGCCTACAAGGGCAAACGCGCCATGTCCAGTGGGCGCGCCCTGCCTACCTTCCCACGTCCCTCCTCTGGTTAAAACGGAAAAACAGTGGTGCAGGAATTTTGACCTGCTGTCCATCGCCTTCGCGGTGCGCTACGGCTTAGGACCGACTTACCCTACGCCGATCAACGTTGCGTAGGAAACCTTGGGCTTTCGGTGTCCTGGATTCGCACCAGGATTGTCGCTACTCATGCCGGCATTCTCACTTCTCAGCGCTCCACCAGGCCTTACGACGCTGGCTTCGACGCCCTGACAACGCTCCCCTACCAACCTGCTTATGCAGATTCCGCGGCTTCGGTGATGGACTTTAGCCCCGTTACATTTTCGGCGCAGGAGCCCTCGACTAGTGAGCTGTTACGCACTCTTTAAAGGGTGGCTGCTTCTAAGCCAACCTCCTAGCTGTCTGGGGATTCCCACTTCCTTTCACACTTAGTCCATACTTAGGGACCTTAGCCTGCGGTCTGGGCTGTTTCCCTCTCGACAATGGAGCTTATCCCCCACTGTCTCACTCCCAAGCATCATTTTATGGCATTCGTGGTTTGGTTGGGGTTGGTAAGCTCACGCCCCCTAGCCCATCCAGTGCCCTACCTCCACAAAACTAACTTGAGGCTGTACCTAAATACATTTCGGGGAGAACCAGCTATCTCCGAGTTCGATTGGCATTTCACCTCTACCCACAGCTCATCCCAGCATTTTGCACCATACACGGGTTCGGCCCTCCACTCAGTACTACCTGAGCTTCAGCCTGGCCATGGGTAGCTCACTCGGTTTCGGGTCTAATCCAGACAACTGCACGCCCTGTTCGGACTCGCTTTCGCTTCGGCTCCGGAACTGATATTCCTTAACCTTGCTGCCTAAATTAACTCGCCGGCTCATTCTTCAATAGGCACGCAGTCAGCCAGGCCGAAGCCCAGCCTTCCACGGCTTGTAAGTCCACGGTTTCAGGTCTATTTCACTCCCCTCCCGGGGTTCTTTTCACCTTTCCCTCACGGTACTGGTTCACTATCGGTGGCCAAGGGTATTTAGCTTTGGAGGGTGGTCCCCCCAGCTTCCCACAGGATTTCACGTGTCCCGTGGTACTCAACAACTTGCCAGGAGCCCAAACCCTTTCGCTTACGGGACTATCACCCTCTTCGGTCGTCCTTTCCAGGTTCATTCAGCTAAGGTTCGGGTTTCTTACTCCTTGCTCTCGCTAGGGCTCGAGCTGGCAGTGTTACAACCCCCATCGGACATAGGACCCCAGTCCACTAAGTCCGATAGGTTTGAGCTATTCCCCGTTCGTTCGCCACTACTAGGGGAATCTCCGTTGATTTATTTTCCTCAGGGTACTTAGATGTTTCAGTTCCCCCACTTACCTCCCCGCATGCGCGGGGTATCCTGGTATGAGCCAGGATGGGTTTCCCCATTCGGGTATCCCCGGCTAAGCTCGCCAGACAGCTCACCGAGGCTTATCGCAGTCTTGCCACGCCCTTCTTCGGCCCTTGGCCCCAAGGCATCCACCGTAGACTCTTAATAACTTGACCCACATTAAGGATCATTTACTCGGTCTATTGTTAGACAGGATTCAGTTGTTAAGGTACACAAAAAAACGGCTGGCATATCCCCAGCCGTACTGTAGGCTTGCCAAAAGTGCAGTATGTTAGTAAATGAAAGTCATCAATACACTCAACCGTCTTGCTAGTCTAAAACAACGGCAGCATCAAGTCAAGCAATAGAGACCGTGATTTTCATTACACTTGCACCACAATCTGAAAGCCCGAGAGAACTTCTCAGAAGCGACTCCGAGTTACTTCAGCTCTCTGCCGTGATATACTCGCGCGTGCCAAACTATGGATTCGATGATTTTCTGAGCGGTTATCGGTACATTGCAGGAGAGAGCACTACAAGGCGTGCGCGTCCTTGACCTCACCCACCACGTCGCGGGCCCGTACTGCACCAAGCTCCTCGCCGACTTCGGCGCGGACGTCATAAAGGTCGAGCGGCCGGGCGGCGATCCCGCCCGCAGTCTGCCGCCTTTCCCTGACGACGAGCCTCACCCAGAACGCAGCCTGCTGTTCGCCTACCTCAACACGAGCAAGAAGAGCATTACGCTCAACCTGAAGACCCCCACCGGAAGATCCCTCTTCGAGAATCTCCTTATCGAATCGGACATCCTGGTCGAGAACTTCGCCCCCCGCGTCATGCCCTCGCTCGACCTTGACTACGATACAGTCTCCGACATAAACCCTTCGTTGGTGGTAGTCTCGATCTCTAACTTCGGGCGGACCGGCCCATACCGCGACTACAAAGCCGCCGACATCATCCACTACGCGCTCGGTGGCCTGATGTACATCTTCGGCTCCGCAGACCGCGAACCGCTGAAGCACGCCCTCCGACAGACCCAGTTCAAGGCGGGCACTAATGCCGCAACCGCCGCGCTCATCGGTTGGTATCACCAGCAGTTCACCGGCGAGGGCCAGCATATGGACATATCCATCCAGGAGTGCGTCTCCTCCGCCCTCCGAGACACGACATCTCTCTACACCTACGCTGGCAGCACACGCCAGCGCCAGCCCGCCTACACCGGGGACATGCCCCGCAGTCCCGTGCCCACGGAGGACGGTTACATCGTGCCAATCCACTTTGGAGGAGCCGTCGATTGGGACGGCGTGGCAGACTTCATCGGGGCGCCTGCCCTCAAAGACGAAGCCTTCGCCACCCCGGAAAGCCGCCTCAACAACGCACAGGCGTTACAGGAGGCTCTGGAGTCAGGCATGGCTCACTGGCGCAAGTTCGACCTGATGCGAGAAGCGCACAAGCGCCGGGGCCACATATACGGCGTAGTCCACAGCCCTGCAGAAGTCCTTGCCAGTGAGCAGTATCGGGCACGCGGCTACTTCGCCGACATCGACCATCCCGTCATCGGAGAAGCCAAGTATCCCGGCGCTCCCTTTATCATGAGCGAAACCCCCTGGCAGCCAAGCGGTCCTGCTCCCCTTCTCGGCGAACATAATCGTGAAATTCTCTGTGACCGTCTCGGCCTGTCCCTGGACGACCTCAACCTGCTGACCGCCTCGGGAGTCGTGTAGAATGTCGTTGCCACTATCAGGCGTCCGCATCGTCGAAATGGGACAACTCATCGCCATCCCGCACTCCACCAAGCTGCTTGGCGACATGGGAGCGGAAGTCATCCGCATCGAGTCCTGCGCGCGTCTCGACAACTACCGCACAAGCTCCTTCTTCGAAAACAATGCCGTAGGACGACACTGGGACCGCGCAGCCAACTTCTACGAGCAGAACCGCAACAAGTACAGCCTGACCCTCGAACTCAACGACGAGGACTGCATCCAAGCACTCCGCGAACTTGTAAGCATCAGCGACGTCTTCGCTGAGAATTTCACGCCCCGCGTAATGCGAAACTTCAGTCTTGAGTACGAAGACCTGCGCCAAATCCGCCCTGACATCATCATGGTCTCGTCCACAGGCTATGGCTACACCGGCCCCTGGGCAGACTACGGCGCAATCGGCTACACCACCGAGGCCACCTCCGGTCTCTCACACATCAGTGGCTACAAGGACGGTCCGCCCGTCCTGCCCGAGATCCCCTACGCCGACTACACCGCCGCCGAGCACACTGCATTCGCGATTATGGCTGCCCTTGCCTATCGCGCCCGCACCGGCAAGGGACAGTTCATCGATATTTCCCAGTCCGAGACCCTGACGTCCACCATTCCTGAAGCCATTCTCGACTACTCTGTCAACGGACGCATCCGCGACCGCCTCGGCAACCAGGACACACGGATGTCCCCGCACGGCTGCTACCCGTGCAACGGCGAGGACAACTGGATAACCATTGCCGTGTCCACCGATGAGCAATGGCACGCACTCTGCGATGTGCTGGAGCGACCGGAGTGGCTTACGGACATCCGCTTCTCAGATGCCCTGTCGCGCTGGCAGAATCGCGAGGACATCGACGTGCTGCTGTCCGAGGCAACCGCGTCGCACGACCGTTACGACCTAATGGCCGCGCTGCAATCGAAGGGCGTGCCAGCCGGCGCGGTCCTCGACGGCAAGAGCCTGCTGCTCGACCCGCACCTGAAAGAACGCGGCTTCTACGAGGTCGCCGAACACCACCCGAGTACGGGAATGCCGCCTCTGCCCTACACGAGCAGACCGTGGAAGTTCTCTGCGACGCCCGGCGAATTACGTTCCGCTGCCCCAACGCTCGGACAGCACAACCGCTTTGTCCTGAACCTGCTCATGGGTAAGTCCCATGAGCAGGTCGAGGCTATGGAAGCTAGAGGCGCTATCGGCACAACGCCACCAACCGTCAGGCAGCCGCGCGTGGTCTCCGTCGAGGAGCAGTTGCGCCGTGGTCAGATCATCTCGCACGACCCCAATCACCGGATCAACTTGGCGCGCCATTACCCCGCTTAGGCTTCCACCTTTCCTTCACCGCTCTTCTTGACCACCCTCTGGCTGAATGTTACGATTGGCAAACAGGCAGCGGAGTCTGCATAGCGAGGCGTATTGCCCGGAGGTGTAACGGTGACAACAACCCCTCTTATCGAGGTTTCCGACTTGGCTTCACAGAAGCTCGAAGAGATATTGAACGAGCAGGGCGAAACTGGCGCTCTGCTGCGAATGATGGTCGTTCCCGGGCCGCACGGCAGCTTCCAGTATATGCTGGGTATGGAGCGCGAGGCTAAGGATGACGATCTCGTTGTTGATGCTCCAGGCGTGCAGGTTCTTGTTGACCCTGAGAGCGCACCTCTCGTCGAAGGCGCGCAGATCGACTACGTTGACGGCCTGATGCGAAGCGGCTTCGTCATCAGCAACCCCAACTTCCAGGTTGGCAGTGGTGGCGGGTGCGCGTGCGGCGGCGGCGGTTGTGGCTGCGGTGGCGGTGGAGGAGGTTGCGGCGGTGGAGGCGGCGGTTGCGGGTGCGGCGGCCACTAAAAGTCACGCCGGAACTTGAAATACACACCGCGCGGCGGGAAGAAGCAATCATTCCGCCGCGCGGTTCCTTGTCTGATATGACACGGGACATCAATTGCTCTTTCGCCTTCTTGACCAGTTTCAGAGCGACCCTGTAGCCGCACTCATCACCCTTGCGGCATTCGCCGTCGCTCTTATAGTTGGCATCACCGTCCACGAATTCAGCCATGCATGGTCTGCCACCCAGCTCGGCGACTATACGGCGCGAGGACAAGGAAGGCTTACACTCAACCCGCTGGCACACCTTGACCCTCTGGGCACCATCCTCATATTCGTGGCAGGCTTCGGCTGGGGACGACCCACGCCGGTAACGCCGTCCAACATCAGAATAGGCGAAAGAGCCGGAATGGCGCTGGTCGCACTCGCGGGTCCGATCTCAAACATGATTGTGGCGACCCTCGCTGCACTGCCTTTCAGGCTTGGCACAGTGTCGTTCCGTGGCGGCATCGACTCCCAGATTTTGGAAGCCCTTATACTCTGGAACGTCGTGCTGGCGATTTTCAACCTGTTGCCCATCGCCCCACTCGACGGCTTCAAAGTGGTCCTCGGCATTCTTCCCCGTGCCGCCGCTGCGCTCTTCGAGCGTACCGAGCGCTTTGGCATGGTCATCCTTATGGTGATTGTGCTAGTGGATGTTCTCACTCCGCTCGGCATTCTGAGTGTTATATTGCTTCCCGCCATCAGAACGATTGCAGGCTTGTTGTTGGGCTTGTAACGATTGGCTGACGAATTGTGTTAGACTCTTCATCGTGAGCATACTGAGAATCGGCACCGGTTATCCGAAGCGGGAGGTGTGACTTGGAGCGCATAACGATCATTGGTACAGGCGTCGTGGGCGTGTCCATAGGACTCGCGCTAAAGCGAGCCAACCTGCGAAACACCGAGATAGTAGGCAGTTCCGGCGACAGAGACGCCCTTAAAATCGCGTATGATTCGGGCGCCTATGACGAACAGACCTCTAACCTGCGCAACGCCGTGCGTGGGGCACAGCTAATAGTGCTTGACTCGCCGTTCACCCAGACCCGTGAACTCCTCGACGCGATAGCCCCTATCGTGGAGGATGGCTGTGTCGTCACGGATTCATGCACGGCCAAGGTCAGGGCAATGGAGTGGGCCGAGCAGCTCCTTCCGAACAACGTCAGCTTCGTAGCCGGCCGGCCCCTCATACGCAAGCCCTTCACGACACTCGAAGACGCCTCACCAGACCTTCTCCAGGGCGCGCACTACTGCATATCACCTGCCCGGTCTGCCGATGAGACTTCGGTAAAGACAGTCGTCGGCATGGTCGAACTCATCGGCGCGAAGCCGCTATTCCTCGATCCGCACGAGCATGACAGCTACGCCGTCGCTATGGAAGTGCTGCCAACAGTGCTTTCCTCCGCATTCGTAACCACCACCGCAGGCAGCGAATCATGGCGCGAAATGCACCAGCTTGCCGCTTCCACATTCGCCGAATACTCTCGCCTTGCATCCGAAGACCCGATCGACAACGAGGCGGCCTGCTACACTAACATCGAGGCACTCGTTCACTGGATAGACGAGTACATCACTGAACTCTACTCATACCGTAACATGATCAGAGAATCGAACGACGAACTCGTTGAGACCTTCATCAAGGCATGGGAAGGTCGCGCAAGATGGGACGCAGGCGCGGTCGTTGACACCGGCGAGAACGCGCTGCCCACGGCGGGCCAGTCTATGGCAACCGCGTTCTTCGGCGAAAAGCTCACCCAGCGATACCAGCAGATGACCGGCGGCGACGAGAAGAAACAGAAATCCTGGAATTACCTTCGCAACCGCTGATGTCAATGCGCGACGCACAGAATCCGTTGCTGCTGGTGCTCTCCGGGCCGTCCGGTGTGGGCAAAGACCTGTTGCTCTCCCGCCTCAGGGAAGCCGGCAGACCTTACCACTTCACAGTCACGGCCACAACCCGTCCGATCCGAGGCGGCGAGTTGGATGGCGTGGACTACCATTTCGTGACCAGAGATCAGTTCGAGGCAATGATTGACGACAACGCTCTGCTTGAGTGGGCGAATGTTTACGGCAACTACTATGGCGTCCCCAAAGCTCAGGTGATGCAAGCGCTGAATCGAGGACAGGATGTAATTCTGAAGATCGATGTTCAGGGCGCCGCCACAGTCCGCGAGATAGCGCCGGAGGCGGTGTTCATATTCCTCGCCCCGCCCAGCGAGGACGAGCTTGAGCGCAGGCTGAGAGGCCGCAGGTCTGAGTCAGATGCCACATTCGCCACTCGCACGGACGAGTTGCAAAACGAACTTGAGGAAGCGGAAAAGTTCGACTACACCATCGTCCACCGCACCGACGCCACCGACGAGGCTGCGTTGGAAATAGAGGACATAATCAGCCGTGAACGCCTCCGCGTACCGCCGCGTAGCGTAATTCTCTGACTCCCACTCAGTCCGACTGCAAGCGCGCGATCATGTCTTTGAGAATCTCTTCATCCTCACCGGAACTCACGGGTATCGAGAAACTGAGTGAGCTTGCGAAGGGCCCGTAAGTGTCCTTTATCTTGTCAACGATCTCATCGTAGCCGCCCACGATGGCGAACTCGTCCAGCATTTCGTCGGTGATAAGCGCGCCCATCTCGCCCCACTTATTCTCCACGGACATTCGATATAGCCTCTGCGCCGTCTCGTTCCAGCCATGATGGTTCATCACGGGAGCGTAGCTGCGTGTCGAAGCGTAGAACGAAATGGCGTTCTTTACCTCCTTACGGCTGCGCTCGATGTGTTCTTCACTTGGCCCCGTTATGATATATGCACCACCGTTGATGTCGATATCCGCGAGCGTTCTGCCCGCCTTCTCCGCGCCTATATGAAGATTGGGCACAACTACGTCATTGATGTACTTGAACGTGCCGAACGAGTGGAGCAGGACACCATCGCAGACTTCGCCGGCAACCTGGAGCATTCTCTCGTTGACTGCCGCTATGTAAATCTTGATGTCAGGGTGATCGATGGGATCCGGCGTAAAGAATGGAGGCATCAGGTTGAAATTGTAAAAATCGCCCTGGAAGTTGAGACGTGTCCCGTTCTGCCAGCTCCCCCAGATATGACGCATCGCCTGGATGTACTCCCGCATCCTCGCCGCCGGTCTGCCCCACGGCATGTTGAAACGCCTGACGATATGACCGCGCACCTGGCTGCCAAGCCCCAGCTGAAAGCGGCCGCCTGATAATGACTGCAGGTCCCACGTCATATAGGCTGTGTCCATCGGACTGCGCGCAAATGCCAGTGCGATCGAGGTTCGCACCTGTGCATGCTTGGCATGTTCCGCAGCCAGCGCAGCCGTAACAAAAGGGTTGTGCTTAGTTTCGCTCGTAGAAAAGAAGTCGTAGCCGAGTTCTTCCGCCTTCCGCACTCTCTGCGGAATATCTGCCACAAGCCCGCCCTGCATGCCTGTTCCGACCTTCATCTGCGCTGCCTCCAGAAATCTCAAATATTGCCCGCCTATCTTAACAGAGGGCAGACCGAGCCGCACACAAAGGGAAAGTCCGATACGGTATAATCTCCACTGAAATTACAGAATTCACAGGAGAGTATAATGAGCGATGAAATCGGCCTGTTTGAAGCAATGCGTACCCAGCGAGCAATCCGCTATTTCAAGCCGGACCCCGTTCCGAGGGATGCGCTGGAAAAGATACTTGAAGCAGCATCCAAAGCCCCAAGCGGAACGAATCGCCAGATGTGGCACTTCGTAGTTGTGCAGGACGACGGCCTGCGCGCAAAACTCGCGGACATATACCGCCGAGCCGGTCGGAATGCCCTGCCTAACTTGCAATGGCTCCAGGACGCGAATCCCCGAATACTTCGCTCCGCCACCCATCTGATCGAACACATGGATGACGCGCCGGTGCTACTACTCGCCTGTATCGAGCACGCTGGCTCGACGAATTTGACCACAGGATCATCCATCTATCCAGCCGTGCAGAATATCCTTCTCGCCGCACGCGGACTCGGGCTAGGCAGCGTCCTCACCACATTCCACAAGCAGTACGAGGATGAGGTGCACGAAATTCTGGGCATCCCAGACAACATGGAAACAGCGGCGCTTCTGCCCATCGGATATCCGGCAGATGGTGTGCGCTACGGCCCTACGCGCCGCAAGCCAATGGAAGAAGTCACACACTGGGACGGCTGGTCCCAGGCAAACTAGAAAATTCAAACTGGTATAATTGCGCCTGCCAACAGAGCGGGACAAGCTAGGAGAATCTGATGACTTACGAGTTCATTACCTACGAAAAGAAGGGGCGCATCGCCTATGTGACCATCAACAGACCGGAGCGGCTGAATGCGCTTCATCCACCCGCGAACGCGGAACTCTACCACGCATTCTGCGACTTCCGCGACGACCCTGATGCTTGGGTGGCCATAATAACTGGCACGGGTGAGAGGGCATTCAGCGCCGGCAACGACCTCAGATATACTGCGGAGCGCGGAAGGCGCGACCGCTCCGGTGAGATTGCCCGCTTCGGCGGCATCACATCCAACTTCGAGTGCTGGAAGCCGATCATTGCCGCCGTCAACGGCTACGCGCTTGGAGGCGGTCTTGAGTTGGCAATGGCTTGCGACATAATCATCGCCGCGGACCACGCCGAAGTTGGCTTGCCCGAGCCGCGCGTCGGCCTGATTGCGGGCGCGGGCGGCGTCCACAGGTTGCCCAGGCACGTTCCATTCAAAATTGCGATGGGCATGTTGCTCACTGCGCGCCGCATTCCGGTTCAGGAAGCCTACCGCCTCGGCCTTGTCAACGAGGTGGTCCCCCTGAATGACCTGATGGCAACCGCCGAGCGATGGGCTAACGACATCCTGGAAGTCGCCCCGCTTTCGGCAAGGGCGAGCAAGCAGATGGCGACTTCCGGCTACGACTGGCCACTCGACATAGCCCTTAATCGCACTTACACCGAGCAGGTCAAGGCGGCGGCATCCGACGACTTTGTTGAAGGCCCACTCGCCTTCTCCGAGAAGCGCAAGCCCAACTGGACCGCAAGCTAACTCCAACCAGCAAAAGACGACCACCGAGAGGAACCTATGACTACATCAAACGCAGTCCTGCTTCCGGGTAACGTCAGGCCCACAAAGTACGACATCACTCTAGAGCCGGACTTCAGCACATTCACATTCACGGGAAGCGAGACGATAGAGATAGAGATTCTGTCGCCGACTACTTTCATTACCCTGAACTCCATCGAGATTGGCATTGAGTCCTGTTCCATCACGCTGTCCGACGGCACGGAATTGGCGGCACGGAGCACGCTTTACAACGAGGAAGATGAGACGGCGAGGCTCCAGTTCGGCAAAGAGTTGCCCGCCGGTGGAGCCACCCTCAGCATAGAGTTCACAGGCGAGCTTAACGACAAGCTGCGCGGCTTCTATCGCAGCACCTACACCGACATAGACGGCAACGAGCGCAACATGGCGACAACTCAGCTCGAAGCCACAGACGCGCGGCGCGCGTTTCCCTGCTGGGACGAGCCTTCCCTCAAATCGACCTTCCTGATGACTCTCGTTGTCCCATCGGATATGACCGCAGTCTCGAACATGCCGGTCGTGAGTGAGGAAGAGATACGCCCCGGTCTAAAGTCTGTCGCTTTCGGCGAGACGCCCATCATGTCCACTTACCTGCTCGCCTTCATCGTAGGAGATCTCTCCTACATCGAGGACGTCGGAGACAACGGCACGCTGATGCGCGTATTCACCACCAGGGGGCGCGAAGAGCAGGGACGATTCGCCCTGGAGACTTCGCTTCGCCTCCTGAAGTATTTCAACGACTACTTCGGCATCCCCTACCCGCTGCCCAAGCTCGACCACTTCGCTATCCCGGACTTCGCGGCGGGCGCTATGGAGAACTGGGGCGCGATCACATACCGCGAGACCGCATTGCTCGTCGATCCGGAAAACACTTCTGTGGGAACGCGCCAGATTGTCGCGGCCATCATAGCCCACGAGATGGCGCACATGTGGTTCGGCGACCTCGTAACTATGGCGTGGTGGAACGACCTCTGGCTCAACGAGAGCTTTGCATCATGGATGGGCGATAAGGCAACCGACAACCTCTTCCCCGACTGGGAAGTCTGGACGCAGTTCGTCTCCAGCGACACCAACCGCGCCCTCAGCCTTGACGGGCTGCGCAATTCGCATCCCATCGAGCAGGAAGTGAGCAATCCCGCGCAGATAGGCGAACTCTTTGACGCCATCAGCTACAGCAAGGGCGGCTCGATCCTTCGCATGCTGGAGAGCTTCCTCGGCGAAGAGACCTTCCGGCAGGGCTTGAACAAGTACCTCACCACCCACCAGTACGCCAATGCCGAACGCACCGACCTTTGGAACGCACTCGCCGATGTATCCGGCGAGCCGGTCGCGGAAATCATGGACAGCTGGGTACTCCAGACCGGCTATCCGATGCTCGACGTCGGAGTCGAGCGCAGTAATGGCAACATCAACCTGCACATGATGCAGCGAAGATTTGTCTATGACGCAATCCTTGAGGACAGCGCGGCGGACGAAACGCTCTGGAAAATGCCCATCGGTGTGTACACATCCAACGGTGAAGACAGCGCATCCAAGCTCATGGACACGAAGCTGCTCGCTTGGGATGTCCCCGACTCAGGCGCGGAAGACGGTGCCTGGACGAAGCTGAACCCGGAGCAAACCGGTTTCTATCGCGTCCGCTACTCTAGCACCGACCTTCAGCGGCTTGTCGAACCCATCAGGTCGAAGACGCTGACCCCAATCGACAGGCTCGGCATCCAGAACGACGCCTTCGCGCTCAGTCGCGCAGGCATCATACCCGCTACGGACTTTCTCACAATTGCCGAAGCGTATCGAAGTGAAGACAACGCGCCCGTCTGTGCCGACCTGTCCTCAAACCTCGGCGGCCTTGACAACCTGCTGTCCGACCAAGACTACTACGGCAATTTTCAGGCATTCTCGCGCAGCATATTCCAGCAGGTAGCCACCCAGATCGGCTGGGACGCAAAGCCCGACGAGACGAACATGGACGCGCTGCTGCGTAGCACCGTGCTGAGCCACGTCGGCAGCAACGACGACGAAGACGCTCTGCGCGAAGCGGCGGCACGCTTCACGGCATACACCAACGATCCCGGCAGTATCAGCCCTGACATTCGCGGCATTGTATTCAGGCTTGCGGCGAAGCGCGGCGGGCGTTCCGAATACGACGCCATGTGGCAGCTCCGCGCAGACACGCCGCTGCAGGAGGAGAAGGTCAGATTCCTCTACGGCCTGACATCATTCGAGGATAAGGCGCTGCTGGAAGAAACACTGAACCGCTCCTTGGGCGACGAAGTGCGTGTCCACGATACCGTAAGCGTCATCACGATGGTCGCCGGCAACACACTTGGACGCGACCTCGCGTGGCAGTTCCTGAAGGACAACTGGGAGGAACTTGACCGGCGCTACGGAGAGGGTGGTTTCGCCATAATGCGGCTCGTCGGCATAGCCTCGGCGTTTACCTCGCTCGAAATGCACGACGACGTGGAGCGATTCTTCGCCGACAATCCCGCGCCCGGCGCAGCCCGCACCATCAGCCAGTCGCTTGAGCGAATCCGCCTCAACGCAGCCTGGCTCGACCGCAACCGCGACGAGCTGGCAAACTGGTTCGTCGGGTAAGTTCCGTAGAAGCTTGAAATAGATAACGCCGCCTCATAATGAGGCGGCATCTCCTTCTGGCTTGATTTCGCTGCGTGCCCTTAAGAACGTAGGAACCCTCTCACCACCCCGGCAAACTCCTCCGGTTGTTCCAGCATCATCATGTGACCTGCGGCTGACATCACATGCTCTGACGCTCCTGTAATGCGAGTGGCAAACTCCTTGCCATACGACGCTGGTACGACCTTGTCCAACTCGCCGACAACCACTATGGTGGGCGCCTTAATCCGAGGCATCCGCTTCTTCAGTCCTTTGTCCGGTATCGGCCACAGGAACTTGCCAACTGTTGCCAGCGAGCGCACCCGCTCGATAATCTGCGTGCCTCGCTCTAGGTCGTCATTCGGTTCAGGCAGCATCGCCACAGCTGCATCTGAGTTCGCATCCGCAAAGAGCGCGCCTCGCAACTCATCAATAGGTGTGGCGAAGTAGTCCACGCCCGGCTCGTCGTCCAGCCACAACCCGGCGGGCGCAGCCAGGACCAGCTTACTCACGCTGCCCGGGCGAAGCGCCGCCATCTCGGCCGCTATCATCCCACCAAGGAAATGCCCCACGATGTACGGCGATTCCAGCCCCAAGGCATCCAGCAAGTCGAAGTGATAGAGAGTCAAGTCGAGCAGATCGTCAATGTCGTCCGGCCCCGGCGCGCTGTCCACAAAACCCGGCTGTATGGGCGCATACACCGTGAAATCCTCGGCGAGCGCGTCCATAAATGGGTGCCAGCCGCGATACCCGAACGCGCCATGCAGATAGACCAATGGCTCCCCACTGCCCTTGCTGGCTACTTCGATTTCCGCGCCGCTGACCGTTATCACTTGTCCATCCTGCTGCGTAACCATCTGTCTAAACCTCACAACTTGATATTCGTAACAAGGCGGCGTCAGCACAAGACTAACGCCGCCTAATGACGGCTGACTGCTGAACGCTGAATACTACGGACCGGCCGATGCCATCCCCGCAACTTCAGGCTCCTCGATAGGCTGCGGCCACCAGTGGTCCTCGTACTCATCCCACATGCCCTGCAGTTCCGGATACACCTCGGTTGCGAACATCTCAGTGTTCTTCATCGTCAGGTCCTTGGGCATGCTGCCAATCTGCAACAGTACCATCAGGTGCCCAACGCGCAAGCCCTCGACCGCGCCGCGCAGGTTCTCGATGACCGT
Organism: Dehalococcoidia bacterium; assembly: GCA_965203955.1. Taxonomy (GTDB): domain Bacteria; phylum Chloroflexota; class Dehalococcoidia; order Lucifugimonadales; family JADFKI01; genus Bin90. Next base: position 3,585,436 of record OZ241923.1, read on the forward strand.
CTTCGGGCTGCCCGCAATCACATATCCCTGCTCAACGAAGTCGTCCCAGGTCATCGCCTGGCGTGTCTGGTTCGCAGCAGCGCCCAACTGCGCGACTGCTCCGGCCTTTAGCGTGCGAATTGTGCGGTAGCCCGGCGCATCCGCGAAGCCTTCATACACATGCAGGCACTTCTTGTAGAAATACTCCACATGCTCGGCGTAAAGCTCCTTCGCCTTCTCGTCGGTCTCGGCGACGCAAACGAGTTGCAGGAACCCCGCGCGATAAGGGTTGTCATCGGTTCCAAGCCGCTCCATCTCCTTCCAGTAGCCGTTCATCACCTGGATGCCACGCTTGTACCCTGAGTAGCTCAGGTAGCAATAGACATAGTTCATGCGGCTCGTCCACTCCCAGGTCTCCACGCTGCCGCCGCCAGGAATCCAGACCGGCGGGTGCGGCTTCTGCAGTGGACGAGGCCAGATATTGCCATAGCGCACCTGGTTGTACTTCCCGTTGAAAGAGAAGACGTCAGGCTCGGTCCAAGCCTTCATAACGAGGTCGTGTGCTTCGTAGTACTTCTCGCGCAATGTCGCCGGATTAACGCCGTATGCAAAATTGGTGTCCATAGAGGTGCCAACCGGGAACCCCGCGACGAGCCGACCACCGCTAATGCAGTCCAGCATCGCGAACTCTTCGGCAACCCGCAGCGGCGGATTGTAGAGCGCCAGGCTGTTGCCCAGCACTATGATCGCTGCGTCCTTGGTGCGTCGCGTCAGCGTGGCAGCCGTGATGTTCGGACTTGGCATGATGCCATAAGCGTTGTTGTGATGCTCATTCACGCAGATGCCGTCAAAGCCCACCTCATCCGCGAACTCCAGCTCATCGAGATACTCGTTATACAGCTGATGAGCCTTGTCCGCCTCGAACAGGTGGCTGGGCACGTCCACCCAGACACTGCGATACTTGTCCTCGAAGTCCTTAGGCAGGAATCGATAAGGCATCAGGTGGAACCAACTAATTTTCATCTAAATCCCTCCGTAGCGCTCACGATGAGCAACTGGTGAAATAGGTCTCACATTTTTCAAGATTGCGTGTAATGCAACGCAACCGCTCTCAGTTGGTTCGCATAATTGGATATATCATCGACAGACCCGAGTGGATGCAGCGTCTCTTCCCTCTGATCATCATCGAAGCCGAATATGACAATCTGTTTCCTTGAAGTGTCATTGAACAGCAATCGGCAAATGGGCCTGCGGTTGTTGTTGTCGAACAATACTCCACAGTAGGACCGTTGATCCCTCATGGCAATGCGGTCAGGATCTACGACACTACCGACAATGACCTTTACAAGTTCGTATGCTTCAATCTCTTCGACCGTAGTTTCTATATTCTTACTGCGGGTAGTTGTCGGTGACGTGTTTTCCCCAGTTTCTGACTCGTCATCTTCTGAAGACTCAGAATCGACAGGCTCTACATTAATCTCCTGGGCTCGCCTTAGCATGTTGTTAATTTGGTCAGCCACGAAGCCATGAAATGCAGTCTTCACCAACTCCGTAAACTGATCAAGACGTTGCTGCGTAAGTCTGCTACCACTTGGGAGAACATTACTCGCAAGTAGCCGGACAAATTCAGTGTCGGGCTGGCCATAGGACGCTCGCAGATAACCCTTGATGCCACGAATGTACTTCATCGTCGACGCCGAAGACTTGATATCTTCAGGGTCAAAAGAATCCTTCGTAAACCGATTTAACTCATCAAATTCTTTAGCATCTGGCTTCGTGACATCGATAACCAAGAACGGTACCGTATCCATGATATTTTCTTTATCTAGGTCACTGAAGAACTTATACATGATGCCGTTTGTTAACACACCAATAGCAGCAGGCGTATTGTTGAAATAGCGGATCAATTGCGACACTCTTTCAACGTCCAGAGTGTCGGATACCTTTTTGCACTCGAACACTATGGCTGGCTCGCCATCAAGCATGATAGCGTAGTCAACCTTCTCCCCCTGCTTTGTGCCTACGTCCGCAGTGAACTCTGGCACGACCTCCGTCGGATTAAATATGTCGTATCCCAACGCTTGGATAAACGGTAAGACAAGAGCGGTTTTTGCTGCTTCCTCGGTGGTCAAAATCTCCCGCTGTTCTATCGCGCGTTTTGACAATATTTCCATGGCGTCGTTTCTCGATACCATCTCCTTGTCCTCCATTTGATGCGAATGGCTTTCTTGGAAGCTAGACTAGACTAATCGTCTTCAAGCGTACTGGTGTCGCCCTCAGGCAATCCAAGCTCTCGCGCCTTCAGCAGGCGTCGCATGATCTTGCCGCTTCGAGTCTTCGGGAGCGTAGGCACGAAGTCCAGCTCGCGCGGCGCAACCGCAGCTGCCAGCTTCTCTCGACTGAAGCGCATGATGTCCCGGCGCAACTCCGTCGATTCCTCGTATCCGTCCTTCAGGGACACGAATGCCTTCACGACTTCCATTGCGATGGGATCCGGCTTGCCGATAACTCCTGCCTCAGCAACGGCCGGGTGCTCTATCAGCGCACTTTCCACCTCGAACGGGCCGACCAGATGTCCAGCAGTATTGATAACATCGTCCGCCCGCCCAACAAACCAGAAGTAACCGTCCTCATCGACTCGCGCCGTATCGCCCGTGATGTACCAGCCCTTGCGGAAGCGCGAGTTGTACATCTCAGCATTGTTCCAGTAGCCATGGAACATGGAAGGCCAGTTCGGCCGCACGACCAGATTGCCGTCCTCTCCTACTGGTACAGGCTCGTACTCGTCGTCCACGATTCCAAGTTCTACGCCCGGAATCGGCCTGCCCATTGAGCCGGGATTGATGTCCTGACAGGCATAGTTCGCGCACATGATGGCGCCCGTCTCAGTCTGCCACCAGTTGTCGTGGAACGGCATGCCGAATACGTCATTGCCCCAGACAACCGCCTCCGGATTCAACGGCTCTCCCACGCTCGCCATGAAGCGCAGCGCAGACATGTCATATCGCCTTGGAACGTCGTCACCGGCCTTCATAAGCATTCGTATGGCAGTCGGCGCCGTGTAGAACACCGTAACATTGTAGTCCTGTATGAGCTGGTACCACTTGCTCGCGCGGAAGCCACCCTCATAGATGAGCTGCGTCACTCCGTTCGTCCACGGAGCAAGCATCCCATAAGATGTTCCTGTAACCCAGCCCGGATCCGCCGTGCAGAAGTAGATGTCGTCCTCTTGCAGGTCCAACGCCCACTTGCCGGTCGCGTACTGCTGCACCACGGCCTGGTGCCGGTGCACCGCACCCTTGGGCTTCCCTGTCGTGCCGGACGTGTAATGCATAATGGAGTAGTCGTACTGGCCTGTGATTACCGTCTCAAAGTTCGCGGTAGCCTTTGCCATCTCCTCTTCGTAGCTCAGGTCGCCGGACATCAGTGGCTGCGGGTCACGGTTGTTCTTGTTCACGATTACCATGTGCTGCAACTCGAACAGCTCGGGAATAATGGGTGTGATCTTTCGCCGCAGGTCCGGCTGAGTAACCAGAACCTTCGCCTCGCTGTCCAGCATTCTGTCCTTTACGGGGTCAGGCCCAAAGGCAGAAAACAGCGGTCCCGCAATTGCGCCGGCTTTCAGGATGCCAAAGAACGCGAAATATAGTTCGGGCAGTCGTTCCATATAGATGAAGACACGGTCGCCCTTTTCGATCCCCAAACTCTTGAGCACATTGGCGAACTTGTTTGACTGCTCCTTCATCTGCCCGAAGGTATATGTCTCCTTCTCGCCGTTCTTCCCCTCCCAGATCATCGCAATCTTGTCGCGGTTGCGCCCGTTCGCGTGGCGGTCTATCGCCTCGTGCGCCTTGTTCAGACCACCGCCCGGCAGCCAGTCAAGTTCGTCGTACATCTGCTGCCAGTCGAAGTGACCGCGAACCCTGTTGTAGTCAAGATTCGGTGTCTTCTCCATATCCTCAATTGCAGGCTTGCTTATGATTGGAAATGAAGAGGTAGTCATAGTGATGCGCCTCCGTAGGGTGATGGTTTTGAGTTACGGGTAATCAGAGTTCAGTTATCAGTTCACAGCCCGAATTAGGTGAGTCTATAAGCGGGAAAACGCCGCAACGAACACGGTTTACGTTGCGGCGTATTATACACGAAAGACACTTGATTTGAAGCGCGCCAGAAGACGGCTTCATTCGTAAGAACGTTCTCCCAGAGATTACGGCTGCTGACCACGCAGATGGCGCAGTTCGGCTTCCAAGGCTTCGACCCGCGCCTCGGCGGCGAGCCTGCCGGCATTCTCCTCTTCCTGGTTCAGCAACCACGCTCCCTGTACGGGGTCCCAGAAGCGCAGCCTGCCGTCGTACCACCACAGGTTGAGATTCAGGGCGGGGCTGTGCGCCCATACTCTGCCGCCCGACTCGTGGTGCATATCGAAGCGCCGATACTCACCGTCCACAAGATACTCTCCAACAAGCGGCGCGCCGTAGAACTCCCCGCCAGTCGAGTCGTAGCGCCAGTATTCCGATATTGCTAGCCTTGCGTACAACTCACGCTTTGAACCTGTGTCGGCTGTAGAAGTGCTTACCGAGGCAATCTCCAGCGCGAAGTCCGGCGGCTTGCCCATCTCCCATAGCCGATAGGTGTTATTGCCCAACAGCAATTCCACATCCGAGTCGTAAGCCACATAGCAGTCCGACGACACGGAGCGACTTGGATTGCCCTCCTCGTAGTAGATGAATGTGTTGCCACTCACGACGGTATTGGGCTGGTCTTTGAAGTATGTTTCGAGGGTGGATACGACTTCGCGGAACAGCGGATCCTAGAATACTCCATAGGGCAATGGCATACCGTCCGTTTCAGGATAGATGATTTCCGCTTTAGTGGAAGCCTTAGTAGTCATGGAAACTTCCCCCTTCTGCAGTGATTCTGCCACACGCCTGCTTGGGAATTCGTATCAGATTCATCGTCAAGTTACGGTTTCCAAAGTATTGCCCCAAGTGGGCTTTCAGTTCATTGTGGAATTCACTGGCAGCATCTGCCATGAATCGCCTAACGTGTTTCTCCATTCATCAGATTTCCGGTCTGTCCAACCCGCGCCCTGATTACTCCTGGTCCTCCTCAACCATCTGCCTCAGCTCCTCCTTCGCCCGCCGAATGTCCTGGATCTTCTCCCCAATCCTGTCAAACAGCGGTTGTCTCGCCCTTATGCCCTCCGCTATGAGAAATGCCGCAGCCTCCGACCGACTACCCATGATACCCGCCTCCACAAGCTCGTCCAGCCGGTCTAGGCTCGCCTTGTCCACACGCACCATAACCACATTGTCGCGGTTGCCCCGCATCCCCTGGACCGTATCCCGAATATTCTCGCCTATGCTCTCGGCAACATCCACGCCCTTCACGATTGCCACGCGCACCGTCTTGTTGACCTCATCCACAATCTCGTCAACGTTCTCCGACAGCCTGCGTCTCTCTTCCCTGCTCTGCTCGTTCCGGTTTTCGCTCATCATAAGCCTCCTTATGTAATTACTTGTATGTAAATTACAGGTAATTATACATCATCCTTCGTTATCCTGTCTATCCTGTTCAGGCATGTCGGCTCCCGTTCTCATTTGACTTGCGCCTGCACATTCCCATACTGTTAGGACTGTATGCAAGACGACGAATCGCGGCCTCAGGACTCCCGGCGCGCATCTTCCACACGCATCCTGCCGCGACCGCAACCCACAACTCGCCGTACTCGAAGGCGCTCCGCGCTCGCCCGGCGCGACCTGACCCAGGGCAGCATACGCAACCATGTCTGGTACCTGGGATGGCCGCAGGTAGCCGAGGGCTTTCTTGGAGTGGTCGATCAGGTAGCCGACCTGGTTTGGGCAGGTCGCCTAGGCTTCCACGCAATTGCTGGCCTCGGCGCTGCTCAGGCATACCTCAGCACAATCATGATGGCGCGCATGGGCCTGGACTCCAGCATGCGCTCCCTGATTGCCCGGGCCGTCGGAGCCCGTCAGATTGCTCAGGCAAACCACATCCTTATGCAATCCCTCACTCTGACATCCGTCATGGCAATCGTGATGATTGCAGCTGGAATCTTTCTCGCAGAGCCATTGCTCCGAATCATCGGCATGAGCGACGCCGCAGTCCAGGAAGCAACCGGTTACATGCGCGTCCAACTTATCGCCATGGCGTGCCTCAGCTACCACAGGCTATTCGGCGGCGCGCTCCAAGCATCCGGCGACAGCATCACTCCGCTGAAAGCGGCCCTGGTTTCTCGCGCAATTCACATAGTTCTAAGCCCAATCCTCATATTCGGGTGGCTCGGAATGCCATCGCTTGGACTCGCGGGCGCTGCCTTCGCGCGATTGGCGGCTGAGATATTCGGCATCGGCGTAACGTTCTGGGCGCTTAGGTCCGGCAGGGCTCGCATCGGTCTGCGCTTCAGAGAGTTCCGTGTTGACTTGCCTCTGATCTGGAGCCTTGTGCGACAGGGTGTGCCCGCGTCCGTAACCAACATGCAGCGCGGTGTATCGCAGCTTGTCGTAGTCGGCGTGGCAGCGCAGTTCGGTGACGTGGCGCTCGCAGCGTTTGCCCTTGCAAGACGCGCAGAAAATGTGGTCAACCAGAGCTCGCGTGGAATGGGACGCGCGGCAGGCGCACTCGCAGGCCAGAATCTCGGCGCAGGCCACACCGACCGCGCTCGAAGCGCAGTCCGCTGGGGCATGGGCATCGGTCTGTGCATGGCAGCGCCATTTCTTGTGCTGCTCATGGCCTTCCCCGACCCCATCGCCGCATTCTTCAACTCCGACCCCGGGTTCCTCAAAATCTCGTCAACGTGGCTCGTAATCGCTACAATCGGCTACATTTTCATGTGCCCGGTGCAGATATTTACTCAGGCGTTCAACACATCCGGCTCAACGTTCGCCCCAATGGTGATCACCGTGGCAACCATGTGGGCGTTCGAGATACCCCTGACCTTCATTCTCGCTAACTTCAGCCCGCTGGAGCACCTTGGCATCCCCGCGGCCATTGTCGGCGGAATGGCGCTCAGGCTCGTCGCATTCACCTGGTACTATTTCCGGGGCACATGGCTGCGAACGGGGCTGGCATAGGTGCCATCCATTGGCCGTAACTCATGTGTGAAAGCAAGTCGATATGCTATGCTTTCAATTGCAGCGCACGACATATTGACCCCATAGAGTCAGAGTGATTCACAGTTATGCACGAACACGACACACTCGAACACCAGACACCGCAACCGGAGATCTCGCAGGACACGCCGCATCGCTGGAGTTTGCAGCGCGACTGGATATTACTGTGCACCATCGTCTCAGTGTTCGTAGCGGATCAGGCAACCAAGTTCGCGATTAAGGGCACCCTTCGCCTTGGCGAATCCTGGCCGGCCGAAGGATTGATACGCCTGACCCACGGCGCAAACACCGGGACTGCATTCGGTCTCCTGCCAAACCAGACGCTCTTCCTGATTTTCGCCTCCATCATCGCAATTGGGTTTCTGGCGTACTTCTATCGGGCTTATGCTCTTCCAAGCCCTATCCTCCGCCTGGCCATCGGCCTGCAGCTCGGTGGCGCGTTCGGCAACCTCTTCGATCGCGTCGCATTCGGCGCCGTTACCGACTTCATAGATGTTGGCTGGTGGCCGATTTTCAACATCGCCGACTCATCCATCTGCGTGGGTATGGCGACGTTGGTCATTGTGATGCTGCTCTTCGATCGCAAGGATACGGAGGCTAACATGGACGAACAGGATGGACAGGATAAGGGTTAACAGATTCGAGGTAGAGAGGGACGGCGAGCGGCTGGATAGGTTCCTCGACAGCCGCTGCGCCGAGCTGTCTCGCTCACGAATTCAGGCGCTTATATCGGAGGGGAACGTGACTCTGGATGGGAGCGCCGCCAAGTCGTCCACGAGGATAAAGCGCGGGCAGACTGTCCAGATTACTATACCCAAGCCGGCGGAGAACGCGCTGGAGCCGCAGGGCATTCCACTCTCGATAGTTTATGAAGACGGCGATCTTATTGTAGTTGACAAGCCCTCAGGATTGACCGTCCACCCTGGGCCGGGCCACCCAGACGGCACGCTTGTTAACGCCGTGCTTGCTCACTGTCCCGACCTGCAAGGAATTGGTGGCACCGTCCGCCCAGGAATAGTGCACCGACTCGACAAGGACACCTCAGGGCTGATGGTCGTCGCAAAGAACGACCTCACACACAGATCACTGAGCGAGCAACTTAAGGCGCGCTCCTTCACCAAGACCTACTTTGCCCTGACCCACGGCAGCGTCACGCCCGCCGAAGCGATCATTGACGCCCCAATTGGTCGTTCCAACGCCAACCGACAGCGCATGGCTGTCACAGAGGGCGGGCGCGACGCAGTTACGCGCTATCGTGTGATGCGCCACTTCCCTGCCCATACGCTCGTCGAGGTTCGTCCCACAACCGGCCGCACGCACCAGATACGCGTCCACTTCGCATCAATCGGCTATCCACTGGTGGGTGACTCCACATACGGCAAGCCGAACAACAAGCTAAACCGACACTTCCTCCACGCATCCACTCTGGGCTTTGTGCACCCCTCCGACGGGGAATACCGCGAGTTTTCGGCTCCGCTTCCCTTAGAACTCGCAGCATTTCTGGAGGTCATCTCATAAATGTTGCGGATACGCCAACTCATGGTTCGACAGGTTACGCAAGAACTACGTTCATTCCAACTCCTGAAGTGACGCAAGACGCAAAAGAGACGACCGGCATGGTCGCCTCTTTCAGTGTATGTGCTTGTTGGTGGAGACGGGGGAGAGTCGCACTCCCCGTCCAGAAAACCCTTCAGCTAGGATGTGCTACAAGCTTAGTCGGTAATTGAATCTCGCTCTAGGAAGCACTTACCGACGGGTAACTTCGCAGAGCCAGCCGATGGGTTAAGCCATTCGATATCGGCGTCTGTCAGGCTTTCCTCCGATGATATGGCACCCGGTCACCCCTCTCAGAGGGAAGGAATGGCGGATGTAGCCGCGGTTAGGCGGCTAGGGCAAACTCTCTGTCGTTGCCAGTTACTTTTTTGCCACTTTTAACGCGGTGCGTGGCGCCTCGGCTTGCAATCCTGCGAAGACGGCTCCCTGTCGAACCTACGCGTCCCCACATTTCACAATCTATTGTAGCACAGATTCGCGGGAAGCTTCGCAGCCTGAAATCACACTTCAGCACCATGAAAAAGGGCAGGTACAATGACCTGGCCTTCCACAATTATCACTTCTGACGGCTACTTCAGCGCCGCAATCATCCCCGCCTGCCGCGCTATCCGCTCGTCGTGGTCGAGTGCGAAGCGCTTGATGCCCTCGTAGATGGAGTCGGCGTCCAAGTGCGCCTCCGCAATGACGTCAGCCTCAGTTCCACCCGTGAGCCATTGGTTGTCCCAGTCCGACACAAGCGAATACTCGTCGGTGAGCGGCCCCGCGTTCTGTACTGGCCACATCCGTCGGGTCCCCGTTGTAACAACAGCCATATCATATATGGCTTCCGGCGGGAACACCGAATGCTGGTATTCCTGCGACTGGCGACGGAAGAGTTCTTCGCTGATTGCCGCGATGACCTTCACGTTGACGCCCTCCTCCTCCAACCGAGGGAGAGACCTGACAAGGTTGACCGTAGAGGACGATCCCTGCACGACAACATACCCCTGCTTAGGCTTGTCAGGGTCGAAGTCACGGATGACGTAGAAGCCCTTTGCTGCCGCCTTGAGGTCGGTGTCGGCAAAAGTGCTGCGGTCTGAAACAGGGAAGTCGGGACGTGCCACTTCAAGCACGATGACACCCACCTTGGGATCGCGCGCGGCGATCTCGGCAGCCGCAAAGTAGCCGGGCGCGACGTCATTATAGTCCCAGAAGCTCAGTGTGATTACCTGGCCGCGCGGGAAGAGCTTCCACACCTGCGGCGCGAAGATGCCGAAGTGCGTGCGCGCGTCAGCGGCAGTCTCAGGACCGGAGTGACCCGCGAGCACATTCAGCACTCCTACGCGGAACGGGCTGTCCTGGTTCTGCTGGCTCCAGACGCGGGCGGGCAGGTACATCAGCGGGGTGAATGCCCCGTATGAGCCACTAAGCGCCCATACGCCCACATGCTTGTCTGGGTCCAGGGATACCGACTGGCCGACGAATCCGACAGCGGTGGACACATTGCCCGCTTCCTGAATCGCTGCCTTCAGGCGCGTGCCGGTCGGGTTATTAACAGGGTCATAGTGTCCCCACAGTCCGCCCGGCTCCACGTTGATGGATTCGGCGAGGTCTGCCGCCACGATGACGAATCTATTGTCGGTCACGTAGTTCATGTACTTGGCGATTTCGGATATGGCGCGACGAGTGCCCCGAACATTCCCCGGCTCCTCGAAGAGCTTGATGGAGACGTCCTTCTCCTCGCCGGACACATGGTTCTTGATACTCACGGTCTGTGCTTCGACAGGAAGGTTATCCACAGCGAGACGCTCGTCGAGGAACGGGTCAACGTCGCGGTCGATGCGTAGCGGCATGCTGTCGTCAACCGAGTCGCCGATTTCAACAAGGCGGTCTGCCAGCCAGTCGCCTAAGCCGTTCTGGTCGAGCACTGACATCGCCACATCTATGTTGCGCTTGAATTCAAGCAGGCGCTCGCGCAGGTCCGTCGCCGCGTTTCCGCTTCTTATGCCGCCGAACTCGACGCCGAAGTGCTGCTCGAAAGTGGATGCAAGGGCCGAGAAGTAATCGCCGTTGAACGGGAAGGCGTAGGGATGGCTTTCGTAGCTAATAATCTGCTCGCCGTAGCCCGCGATGTTGCCGTTGACCGCGCCGGGCCACCAGCCCTTGACGGTGTTGCCCACGACAATCATCGGTCGGTCATCAGAAGGGTCCCAGTCTTCCATCGCCTTCAGGACGCCGAGCACCTGGTCGTAGTCGTTGCCGTTTTCGACAGCAAAGACGTTCCAGCCGTAGGAAGCCCACTGATCTTCAATGCGGTAGCCGTCGTACTGCGGCTGGACGACACCGCCCACAAGCTCATCATCGATACCTGCATTGTTGTAGGACAGGAGGATGCGCAGCCTCTTGCCGACCTGTTGGGCGACGGCTGCCGTCTTCATCTCCTGGGAATGCCCGGAGGTCATAGCGAACTCGCCCTCGATAGCCATAATCTTCAGGCTGTCGGGCGCGCCCATCATGTCCCAGAACGCAGCCTTGCCTGCCGCGGTTGCAATGCCGATCCCGGACGGACCACCGTTGACATCGTTCGTCATGTCGGTCGTCTCTGAGTGTCCGGCCAGCGAGCGGATGCCGCGAATCTTTGCCTGCGCCATCTCAGGCGCGTCGGTCAGGTTGAAGTCTTCAAGCAGCGTCGCAAGAGCTCCCGCGCCCCTGCGGAAGCCGAGGCAGTCTATGCCGAGCATGCCCTGTGCATGATCTACCGCGTATCGCGGGTCACCAGTCTTCGCATGCTTTCGCGCGAGAGCCTCGCCCATAATCATCCATAGGGCGTAGGTTACGGGCGCGTTGTGCCCGCCGGCGAGCATGAACCTGTCGGCGTAGGGATGCTTGGGCCGGCGGTAGTCGTAACGAAGCCCGCCGTTTTCGGGTCCTGCCAAGTGAGTCATCACAGTATAGGGCGTGTACGCAAGGGGGCCGCCGAAGTGTCCTGTCTGGGAGTAGTTGCCCAGCAGCACGAGCGTCATTGCAGTAAGAAAGCCGACCTCTTCAAATCGGCTTTTGTCGTAATCGGGCAACTGAACGGGTGTACCCGCCCTGCTACTGGTAAGGGCGACGCGGTCAACCGTCATAATGGAACCGTTTGAGTTTGCCATTCTATGGTGCTCCCTATTCCGAATTGGGTTTTCAGTTTTTCTTGCACGTATGTTTTGTCTGAAATTCGGAACTTCAGTATTGAAGTTTTCAGACACAATCAGCCGCCGTGCAAGCCAACATAATCATAGCAAATTCGCGTGTTATGTTGCTACTACGGCAGCTGACATCGATGGACAGGATAGGATGTTATATGTGAGGAACTATGCCGGCTCGAACAAGGGCAGCGACACTTCGCCTTCGCCCTGGTCTTCCCATCGAACCTTCACTCGCATGCCGCAATAGATGTCGTCCACAGGATTGTCAACCCCCACGACATTCGTCATGATTCTGAAGCCCTCATCCAGGTCAACATAGGCGACTGCGTATGGCCCCAGGTCCGCAAATGCGGGATGCCGGCTCTGCATCACTACGCTAAAGGTATATACCTCGCCCTCGCCCTTGGATGTATGCCAGGTGAGGTCGTCCGTGCCGCAGTGGAGGGAGTATTTGCGCGGATAGAACACCACCTCGTCGCAGCCGTTGCAGACCTGATATGTGAGTTCGTGCCGCTTCGTCGCCTCCCAGAATGGCTCGGTATCCGGCTCTGGAAATCTGGGTAGTGGTCGCTGTCCTGCCATTGTTCCTTCTCCTGGATCAGAATGTGATGTCAATTTGAGGCGAAAATGCCATTAGTCCGCCGCCAGTATCGTCACGCCCGTTGCATGTCGTGAACCAAGCGAGCCTCCGTTGCCCACCGCGACCGCCAGCTTGGGGTCTGCTACCTGCGCCGTCGATTCCCCGCGCAGTTGTCGCGCCGCCTCAAGCAGCAGGAAGATTCCCCGCTCACCCGGATGGTTCGAGGACAGACCGCCGCCGTCAGTGTTCATGGCAGGCCCGCGCGGGTCGTCGAAACCGAGATGGCGCTGGCTCACATAGTCTCCACCCTCGCCCTTCTTGCAGAATCCCAGGTCCTCGATCATCAGCATCACAGTAATGCTGAACGAGTCGTATGCCATCAGCACGTCAATCTCATCAGGGGTAACACCAGCGTCCGCAAATGCAATGGGCCCGGACTGCGCGCCCGCGCTAACAGTAATGTCGCCGCCGTTCTCACGATATTTTGTGGCCTCGCCCGTGCCAATTATCCAGGCAGGCTTCTTCGCGCAGTTGGCGGCGACCTCCGGCGATGCGATGATGACCGCGCCGCCACCGTCGGAAATCATGCAGCACTCGAGCAGATGCAACGGGTGCGCTATCACACGCGAGTCAACCACGTCCTGAACGGTGATCTCGTTCACGCCCACGAATTCGAGGTCGGTCATCGCCTTGACCGCCTCGGGGTTTCGCATTGCGTGGCGACGGGTTACGACCGAGATTTCGGCGAACTGCTCGTCTGTCGTGCCGTACTGGTGCATGTGCCGCCGCTTCACCATGCCGTAGTTGGCAATAAGCGTCTGTCCCCAGGAGTCCTCCATGTTGCCGGCTGGAGTCGCCGGGCCCACGCTGGTTCCACCCGCCGTCCCGATGTTGCGTCTGTCGGAGTGTGCCGTCGAGCCGTATGTCAGTAGCGCGACTTCGCACTTGCCCGCCGCAATCATTTTAGCGGCGTGGTTCGCCTGAAACTCGTAGGACGTGCCCCCGACGGCGGTATTGTCAATAACCTTCGGCTTCAGCCCGAGGTACTCGGATATGCCAAGCCCTCCTATGCCCTGGTGCGTGCCGGTGTCGTAAACGGCGTCTATGTCCTTGCCTGACAGTCCGGCGTCCTCAAGCGCCTTGATCGCCGACGCAGCTTTGATCTGCAATGCGCTGGTGCCCGGTCCCACCACCCTGATCGGGTATTCGTGGATGCCGACAATTGCGGCTTCTCTTCGCTGGGGCATCTTCTTTTCCCTCCCCTTAAGTGAACCTGTAACTTATGCGGTTTGTTATGGTTGTTTTGTTATGGTTATTGGGGCTGTTCACTTGAACCGTGGAATGCTGTCTGATAGCGTCGGTAGAGCGGTTTCAGCCAATCCACAGACGGCGAAAAGGTAGCACACAGGGGCGATTCAGTCAACGAAACCAAGCGTCGAATCGCTTTTATATGAGGCCTGAACAGTGCTCAACACTGCTTTGCTCGCAATTCATATAGTCTCCGGGTCCGTCGCGCTCCTGTCCGCCGCAATCGCGCTGGTTACGCAGAAGGGTGGCGTATGGCATATCAGAGCGGGGCGAGTGTACGCGATCTCGATGACTTTGGTATTCCTGACCGCCGTGCCACTGGCGTTCTTGGGCAGTGACATATTTCTGCTGCTGATAGCGGTCTTCAGCTTCTATCTCGTATTCGCCGGCTGGCGCTTTGCGCGCAACTACGAGGGCAATCCTCATACAGTTGATTGGACGGCAATCGTCGCCATGGGGCTGACCGGATTGGGAATGTGGGTTTACGCTGTTGTACTAGCGAGCGGCAGTAGCTCGCAGTGGATAACAATGGCTTTATTCGGCTTTATTGCCTTGGCGCTTAGCCTCGCAGATGTACGCTTCTATCTCACGGCGAGTGTTCGGGGCGCGCGGCGGATTGCGCGGCATCTGACGAATATGATGGCAGGCACGATAGCCACTGTAACGGCAGTGGTAGTGGTGAATGTGGACACCAACCCCGTTTGGCTGGGATGGGTATTGCCTACCATGCTGATAACTCCCCTGATAGTATGGTGGAATGTTCGCATTGCGAGGCAGCGCAGAAACCGTCCGGCGCGCGGGTGACTGCTCACCGCAAATTCTGTTCAGGACGTTGAAATGAAAATCGGACTGCTCACCGACACACACCTACCTAATCTGATTAGGGACCTCGACGAACTTGGCCCCGAACCGACGGAGTTCTTCTCCTCGGTTGATCTGATTATGCACGGCGGCGACCTGATCTATACCAGGGTGCTCGACTGGCTTGAGCAGTTTGCTCCGGTGTTATGCGCCAACGGCAACAACGACCCCTATGACGATCACCGATCAGAGGAAGTGCAGGTGCTCGAAGTCGAGGGATGGCGCATTGGCATGGTTCACGACTTGGGCAGCGAACACCTGCCGATGGCTACTCTACGCCGCCTGTTTCCTTCGCCCGTGGACATCATGGTTGGCGGCCACACACACCAGGAAGTCCTCTACGAGCGCGAGGGCGTGGTCATCATGAACACCGGCAGCATTACGTTTCCCCGGCACAAGGAGCTTCGACTTGGCGGCGTGGGCTTGCTCGAACTCAAGCCAGGCAGTCTGCGCGCCGAAATCATCCCCCTCGGCGAGACCCCAGGCCGACCCAATCCGTGCGAGGCGCTATCGCTCAATGTAAAGCGTTCAGATTAGAGGAGAAAACAGTGTCCGGTGACCAAAGGGCGGCTATTTCAATTGAGATAGCCGCCCTTCCTCGCTTCTACTTTATTCTGAACGAAGCAGTCTAGCCTGCCGCCTCATTCGCCGCTGCAAGGGCGGCGTCAAAGTCGGGAAGCTGGGCAATCTGTGGCACATACTCCACATGTTGCACCACGTTTTCCTTGTCCAGAACGAAAACGGCGCGCGCAAGCAAACCGTTCTCCTTCACATGCACGCCGTAGCTGTCACCGAATTCACGCGACTTGAAGTCGGATGCCGTCACTACATTGTCCACGTCATTCGCGCCGCACCAGCGCGCCTGCGCGAACGGCAGGTCCATGCTGATCGTGAGCACAACGATGTCGTCCGACATCGACTTCGCGTAGTCGCTGAACTGCTTCGTCTCGTCGCTGCACACGCCCGTATCAAGCGATGGCACGGACGCGATGATCTTCACTTTGCCCGCGTAGTCATCAAGTGTAACCCGGCTCAGGCCAGCGCCGGACACCGTGAAGTTAGGGGCTTGCTGCCCTACGCTAATTTCCGGGCCGAGAAGTGTCAGTTGATTGTCTCCGGCCGCGAATACTCCGGTTCGCTCTTCCATTGCGTCATCTCCTGTTCGCTAAGGTTTGTTGATTGCTTTAATGATTGCTCGGTCGTGCGACGTTTCAGCCGCCGCTAAAGTCTAATTCATAGCCAATTACCTGACAACTTATACGACGGAGTCCATATCAGGGCTGCTTCTTCCCCGTCTTCTCCTCGTACAGCGCCCATGTATTCTCGTTGAACGGGTAATACTTGCCCGGCGAGCACTTCTCAATCTCAAGCTGCGCCTTGACAACCTCCTCGACTGCTTCCCGTTGATGGGCGATCTCAATAACCTCATCCACAATCGCTTGTGGCACGACCACAACGCCGTCGTCATCGCCGACCACCGCATCACCCGGACGCACCAGCACACCACCGCACTGTATCGCGTCGTTGACCTGCCAGGGCCAGAACTCGGCAGGCCCCTGCTTCGCCGTCAGGCTCGCCGAATAGACCGGGAAACCGTACTCCTTCAGCGACACGCTGTCACGCACCCCGCCGTCCGTCACCAGACCGCCCGCGCCAAGCTGCATCATCCGCAAGAACTTGATGTCGCCGCCCACCGAGCTGTACTTCCAGCCCATCGCATCTATCACCAGCACCTCGCCGGGTCCGCACATCTCAATTGCCACGTATTCCGCAGAGTCCGAACCCTTCGGCTTATCATCAGCCAGGTCCGGTCGGTGCGGCACGAAGCGAAGCGTCACTGCCCTGCCCGCCATGTGCTGTCCCTGCTGCAGCGGCAGCGCGCCCTCTATGAAGCTCATCGGCCAGCCCTTCACCCACTGGGCGTCTATGAGCGTCTGCGTCGGGATAGCTCGCAGCACTTCCAGTTTCTCATCTGATATATGCGGCATGTGACACCTCTTATGTAACTAGCATTCCAGCGAGTATTTTATCGGCTCGCCCAAGATGGCACAACGGAGCGGGCGGAGGCTGATGGAATAGAGAGGATAATCGAATGGCGATGATGCTATACTATCTACGCTATGATTCCCGCGAAATGCTTGTTTAGCCCTTGGATGCTGGGAAAGGCGTTCTTCCTGCCTTTCATAATCGTCATCGGCATCTCGACGCTGATCATCTGGGCGATGTACTCGCTTGTGGGGCTGGACCCGTCCGCCGCAATAGGAAGCTTTGTCGGCGCCTCTCTTGTTGAAATATCGCCTCTCGTCGAAGTCCTTCTGGGCTTGTGGCTGATTTACTTCGTGGTTCTATACGCGCCGATAGCCTACACCACGGCAGACTCTCTGTTGCTTGCTATGGGGCGCGCGGCGTACAGTCATATAATCGCGCTCATACGCCGATTCTTCACACTTTGTCAATCTCCTTACTACTTACTGCCTCCCGAGCTGTCGGAAGGATTGCGCTCTCCATTCCGATCCGATTCTTTTGAGCGCTTGTCTCCGCCGTGGCTACCGGGAGTCCATCCTCATTTGGCATAGACGCCCTTCCACGCCTGCAATCCCCTAAACTCGCAGGGTTCTTCACGGACGCCGGCTGAAATGCGCCATTGCGCGCCCATTTCACCTCGTCCGCTTGAGACAGGCAGCGCGCGGCAGCCCGCTTGATGCGCTCCGCGCCAATTTGTGGTACATTTCACCAGCCAAACACGAAACCCGCATAGGAGCTTGCCCGATCTTCCGGGCAAGCTTCACAGGGTGTATTCAGCCCCTGCGTGGCCCTATGCGGGAAGGTACGTGTTTGGCGATTCGCACCTGTACCACAAGGGGGCAACCGCCATGCGCTCACGCTCACATGCCGCCGCAATATCTCTTGGGGCGTCCACCCGAGCAACCGTCACGTGCTTGCGCTCTCCCCCCTTGCGATTGCGCCTATTGGCTTGCCCAAAATCGATCGCGCAATGCGACGCCTAATTTGAATGAAAGACTTGACCTTACCTCGTCAAGCAAAAGGACTGACAATGAAAACTATATGGTTGACAATTACAGCCGCCGTTTTTGCGATGGCGCTGATGTTCGCAGCATTGGCAAACGGCGACTCCGCAATCGCGCAGACAGCCGACACTCCCACGCCCGCGCCAACTTCCGAGCAAGACGACGACTCCCGCGCCCAATACAGGGGGGTCATAGAAGGCAAGCTCAATGCGTCCCAGCACTCCAACATGGACTCCAACCTGAACCGCATCGTGGAGCAGGCGCAAAGCGGGCAGTTCACCGCGCAAGCCGCAGCCGCAAACGCTCCCGTGCATAGCGGCGCATCCGTCGCCGTAACCTTCTACATCACCGAAGGCTACGCCCAAGATGTATGGGACTGGCTCGAAGAGAACGGCGCATCCCCGCGCAATATCGGAGCGGACTACATCGAGGCGTATATCCCGGTGTCTCTGCTTGCCGAAGCGTCCCAGCAGGAAGGCGTCATAAGCGTCCGCACAATTATTCCTCCACAGCCCAACCAGAGCGCAGTTATCAGCGAAGGCGCGGCAGCGCACGGCGCGCCGGCATGGCACGCCGCCGGATACAAGGGGCAGGGCGTCAAAATTGGCGTGCTCGATGACTTCGAGGGTTTCAGCAGCCTGATGGGAAGCGAACTCCCGGAATCGGTGGAAGCAAGATGCTATACCGACATCGGTGAGTCCGCCTCAAATCTCGCGGACTGCGAAACCGGCAACGAGCACGGCACAGCGTTAACAGAAATCCTATTCGACATCGCGCCGGATGCGACATACTACATTTCTAACCCCATCTCTCTCGGCGACCTGAAAACCGCCGTAGAATGGATGGTCGCGCAAGATGTGGATGTGATTGGGTACGGAACTAAGTGGACCTGGGAGGGACCTGGTGACGGCACAACTCCCTTCAGCAACGGCGCTCTGCGAGCAGTGGATGCCGCTGTCGCAGGCGGCGTCGCTTGGATCAACTCTGCGGGAAACGATGCAAACAATACTTGGTTCGGGAGTGCCAGACTGACGCCACGGGATCCTAGATACAATTTCCAATTCCAAATTTTTGGCGAGGGCAACAGACCGTGGAATAACTGTGTAGAACTCACACAAGGGAGAAGGTTCTCTGCTCAACTTAGATGGCAAGACCGATGGAGCGGTGCAACCCGAGACTTGGATTTGGTCCTATTCGATTCCGCAATTGAAGTAGTTGCAAGCAGTCAGGATGTGCAGGCCGGTGGCGCGGAAGACGACCCATTTGAGTGGCTTTCATATACTCCAAATAGAAATGGGAGATACTGCTTGGTCGTGAGCCATAATATCGGCGCAACTCCTCCTGCATGGATACAATTGCAGTCTTTCACTGGCCAACATTTGCAGTACGCCTCACTACATCACAGCATCAACAGCCCCGCCGAAAGTGCCAATTCCGGCATGCTCGCCGTGGGTGCCGCACGATGGAACACTACAAGTGCAATTGAACCCTTCAGTAGCCGAGGACCTGCGCCCGACAGCAGAATCAAGCCGGATATTGTGGGCGCTGATGGCGTAAGAACGGCATCGAGACCAAATGGATTCGACGGCACAAGTGCATCATCCGCGCATGTCGCGGGACTTGCCGCCCTCGTCAAGCAGCGCTTCCCTGGCTACACACCGCAGCAAGTAACGCAATACTTGAAGAACAACGCAGAATCGCGTGGCGCAGTCCCCAATAACACCTGGGGCTACGGCTTCGCCAAGCTGCCCGTCTCCGACGCTGCAACTCCGACACCTGAGCCAACCGCAACGCCTGAGCCGACTGCAACTCCGACGCCTGAGCCGACTGCAACGTCGATTCCCACACCCGGCGCCACGCCTGAACCGACCGCAACGCCCACGACAGTCCCTACAACAGTTCCAACGACAGTGCCGATAGATACCCCTGTACCCACTTCTATACCGTCTGCAACTCCTGAACCGACGCCCGTAGCACCTCAGGTTCCCCAAGAGGTTCTGAACAGGATAAGCGCGCTCGAAACCCTTGTGACGACCCTGCAAGGGCTTATCTCCACGCTGAACAGCAGCATATCCACGCTTAACAGCAATGTGTCGGCGCTGGCAAGCAGGGTAGCCTCGCTGGAAGCGGACGCTTCAATACCTACGCCTGTGCCAACACCCACAACCGTACCGGGCGAAACGCCCGTGCCAACTCCGACGCAATCTCCCGTCGCCGACGCATGCCTAACAGGTATCGCGTCAGACGGCGCTACGAACGGAAGCTGGAATAGCGCCTGCACAACCGACAGGAATCTCGTTACCGCCAATGCTCCTGTCGGAACTCGCTACGCGGGCTACTACACATTCGTGCTGAGCCAGCAATCAGAGGTAACGATAACGCTTGAATCCTCTGAGGACACATACTTGTTCC
Organism: Dehalococcoidia bacterium; assembly: GCA_965203955.1. Classification (GTDB taxonomy): domain Bacteria; phylum Chloroflexota; class Dehalococcoidia; order Lucifugimonadales; family JADFKI01; genus Bin90. The sequence goes on from OZ241923.1 coordinate 3,605,459, forward strand.
TGCTGGAAGGCACCGGCAGGAACGGAAGCGTCATCGAACAGAACGACGACATCGACACTGCCGCGCAGAATTACAACTCGCGCATAGAGGAGACGCTGGCTGCGGGCGAGTACAAGATAGTGGCAACGACCTACAACCTAGCCGCAGCGGGCGACTTCACGCTGACCGTCAGCGGCATACGATAATCGTCTTTTCACTCCCTGTCCCTGATTTCATAGGGGCAGGGTCTAACCTTCTCCCCTTCTCCCATCAAGAGGGAAGGGACTTTACCGTCCGAAAGAGAACGCCGCCCTTCAGGCAAGATGTGGACACAAAAGCGGACATTGGCTATAATTGCAGGACGTGGAAAGCCGACAGCGCTGGCCGAGGTGGTGGAATTGGTAGACACGCAGCGTTGAGGGCGCTGTGGCCGCAAGGCTGTAGGAGTTCGAATCTCCTCCTCGGCACCAGTATATGAACAGGGCGACGTAGCCAAGTGGTTAAGGCGGAGGTCTGCAAAACCTCTATCGGCGGTTCGAATCCGCCCGTCGCCTCCAATGCACACAACATCAAGCCCGCGGCATATGTCGCGGGCTTTGCTTTTGTCTCGGCTAATTCGTCTCACTTTGATATAATCGTCGCAGGCTGATCGCCATCCCGAAACAGATAAAGGTTGAAAGCATCGTGTCAGAAAACAGCACATCTACGGTGGACTTGGACGCTCTGGCTTCGCTCGCCAAGAGGCGCGGGTTCATCTTCCAGAGCAGCGAAATATACGGCGGCATTTCCAGCACCTGGGACTACGGCCCCCTGGGAGTGGAACTCAAGCGCAACATCAAGGACGTATGGTGGCGCAAGTTCGTCTGGGAGCGCGACGACATGGTCGGGCTGGATTCCTCCATCCTGATGAACCCGGAAGTCTGGCGCGCCAGCGGACACGTTGACAGCTTCACCGACCCACTGGTGGACTGCCGGGACTGCCGCCAGCGCTGGCGGGAAGACCAGCTCGAAGAGCGCAAGTGCCCCGCGTGCGGCGGCGAACTCACCGAGGCGCGCAACTTCAACCTGATGTTCAAGACCTTCATAGGCCCAGTCGAAGACGACACGTCTATAGCCTTCCTGCGCCCCGAAACCGCGCAGGGCATATTCGTCAACTTCGAGAACGTGCTCAATTCTTCGCGCAAGCGGCTGCCCTTCGGCATAGCCCAGATCGGCAAGGCTTTTCGTAACGAGATTACGACCGGCGGCTTCATCTTCCGCACCCGCGAGTTCGAGATGATGGAAATCGAGTATTTCGTTGAACCCGGCACTGACGAGGAGATTCACGAGCAGTGGATCCAAGACTGCCTCGCGTGGTACGCGGACCTCGGAGTCAGCAGGGACAGGCTGCGAGTACGCGCCCACGATGCTGAAGAACTCTCACACTACTCCAAGGCGACCTTCGATATCGAGTACCTGTTTCCATGGGGCTGGGGCGAGATTCAAGGCATCGCCAATCGCACCGACTTCGACCTGAAGGCGCACTCGGAGCGCAGCGGACACGGCCTTACATACTTCGACCAAGCCGCGAACAGGCGATTTACGCCTTACGTCGTTGAACCGGCGGCGGGCGTTGACCGAGCCGCTATGACCTTCCTCGTCGAGGCATACACCGAAGAGGAAGCGCCCACCGCAACCGGCGGCACGCAAAAGCGCACAGTTCTGAAACTCCATCCGGCCATCGCGCCCGTCAAGGTAGCCATCCTGCCACTCAGCCGCAACGAAAGGCTAGTGCCGCTTGCGCGCGAAGTGTACGACACGGTGCGGCGGAGCGGAGCGGTGGACGGCTTCGTGCAGTACGACGACGCGCAAAGCATCGGCAGGCGCTACCGTCGGCAGGACGAGATCGGCACCCCACTCTGCATCACCGTTGACTTCGACTCGCTCGACGACAACGCGGTAACCATCCGCGACCGGGACACAATGGAGCAGGCGCGCCTTCCCATTGCCGAATTGGACGCGGAGTTGGGCGCTCGATTGCGAAGCTAAATGACATGCGCATCCTTCACTTCGCGGACCTCCACATAGGCGTCGAGAATTACGGCAGACTTGATCCGAACACCGGGCTGTCCACACGCCTCGGAGATTTTCTGCACACCTACGATGAACTCGTTGATTATGCGATAGACACGAGCGTTGACCTCGTTCTCTTCTGCGGCGACGCATACAAGAGCCGCGACCCCTCGCAGACACACCAGCGCGAATTCGCCAGGCGCATCGCGCGACTCTCCCATGCCGGTATCCCGACCTTTCTACTGGTAGGCAACCACGACACGCCGCAGGTCATAGCGCAGGCAACCGCTCTCGAAATCTTTCCCACCCTCAACGTGGCGAACGTTCATATCGGAGACCGTTTGAGTACCTACGTCGTGGAAACTCGCAACGGTCCCCTGCAGATCGTAGCCCTGCCCTGGATCAAGCGCAGCGACTTTCTCGCGAGTGTCGCGGCACGGGGATTGACACATCAGCAGATAAACGAAGAAATTCAGCGGATGATAGACAACGCCGTCAGAGCGCAGGTAGAGGACCTGGACTCCGCGATTCCAGCCGTCCTCGCAGGCCATGTGACCATCAGCCAGTCCACGCTCGCCTCTGAGCAGACAATGATGCTTGGTCACGACCATGTGCTGCTGAACAGCAGCGTAGCATTGCCGCAATTCGACTACGTTGCGCTCGGCCATATCCACCGCCACCAGGTACTCAGCCAGAACCCGCATGTCGTGTACGCGGGCAGTCTTCAGCGCGTCGATTTCGGCGAAGAGAAGGACGAAAAGGGCTTCTGCGTCATCGAACTGGACCCGGCTCAGCCACAGGGTTCACGCCTCGCCTCATTCGAATTCGTTAGCAGCGACGCGCGAAAGTTCCTCACGATCGACATTGATCTCTCTTCCGGCGACGAAGATCCGACTGCAACTGTAATCAGCGCGATCGAAGCCGAAGACTTGAGCGGCGCAATCGTAAGACTGCGAATCTCGCTGCCCGCGGAGCTTGAACCGATGCTCGTGGAAAGCAGAATCCGCGACGCCCTTGGCGCCGCAAACCATGTCGCATCCATCTCAAAGGACGTGGCTGACCGCGCAAGGACGCGTCTCCAGGACGCGAATACGCGAGGGCTGACACCTAAAGACGCCCTCCAGCTTTACTTCGATACGCGCGGCGTGCCCCACGACCGCGCAAGTGTGCTACTGCGATACGCAGAAGAGCTGATTGCGGAGCGCGAGTAAGCCCAGCAGACAAACATCTGAACCGGAAAAGGCAGGGGCCGCATCTCATAGGTAGGAAGAGGAGTTTGGATGCGGACAGGTGGGGAGATTAGATATGCACTCATTCATAGATTTACTCAAGGGTTTAGCGCCGACCGTATTTCGCAGCAAGCTGGCGCTGATGGTCTTGCTATCTGTAGCGATAGTTCTGTTGGCAGCAGCATGCTCTCAGCAGAGCGAGCCAGCCGACCCGGCGCCCGACTTCAAGCTGACTCTATATGGAACTGAAACCCGTCAGGCAGGGGAAACGCTCAGGCTCTCCGACCTCAAAGGCAAGCCGGTCGTATTGAATTTCTGGTTTCCTTCCTGCCCGCCGTGTGTAGCTGAAATGCCCGAGTTCGAGCGCGTCTTCCAGAACCACAAGTCGTACAATTTGGAATTCGTCGGCGTTCAGCTTGTCGGCATCGACACGGCAGAGGATGGTCAGAATTTCGTCAATGAAGTCGGCGTAACTTACGCGCTGGGCCCCGATGAGGACGACATCATCACCAAGTACAAGGTCAACGGCTTCCCCATGACGGTCTTCATTGACCGGGATCAGAACGTAGTGCGGCGCTGGCAGGGAATCCTCAACGAACAGAAGATGGAAGAAATTCTCAGCGACATTCTTAATTAGGCTTGCCTGTCGAATGCTCATCTTCTCTCCACACTCTCTGATCGCAGGCTGAACGATGAGCCTGACCGACACATTCCTGCTTATCGTCCGATGGCTGCACCTCGTTTCCGCCGCAGCGTGGGTGGGCGGCAGCATCTTCTATCTCATCGTGTTGCGACCGGCGCTTCGCCGCTCCCCAGAAGGCTCAGGGCTTATAAACCTGGAGACCGCGACAGAGTTCCGCGCCCTCGTCGAGACCTGCGTCTATGTCCTGATTGCCACAGGAGTCATTCTCACCCTGAATCGCCTGACACCGGGAGTCGTCGGAGCGCCCTACGTTGCCGTGCTGGGCATAAAAATTGCGCTCTCCGTCTGGATGTTCGCGCTCGCGTGGTCGAGACGCAGGCGGACGTCCGTAACCGAGGCATTCAGGGCAGAGGACGCACAGCCGGAGACTAAATTAGGCAGGGTGTTTCGCGCAGTCTCCGGTTACAACAGGATCATCATTCTCGGGCTGATAATCTTCCTATTGTCGGACTTGCTGAAGATACTGTTCGAGATGGCGCTCAGGTAAACTGGAGCAAAAGATTATTGCATAGAACTTGAAATGCTCATGCAATCTAGCTAGCCGAAGGAGAATTGGCGATGCGACGCAGTCTGATGGACATCCTAGTATGCCCCGAATGCAAGGGCAAGTTGACTCTTCAGGTCAGCGTGGAGCAGGACGACGAGATCGTCGAAGGCAGCCTCTCCTGCGGAGCCTGTGAACTTACATATCCGATAGAAGACACCATCCCCAACATGCTGCCGCCTTCCTTGCGCTAACAATCATGCACGTTCCGTTGTATAGCTCGACGGGAAGCGCCTATCGCCACTCAATCCTACTCATCGCCTCTGGCTGTGCCGGAAGATTCCGCAGCATCTCCGATACGGAGATTCCGGTAACCGGATGCTTCATATTCGGGGCGATATCCGCAAGCGGCCTCAGCACGAATTCCCGCTCCGCCATTCGAGGGTGAGGCAGCACCAGCGGCGGCGACTCCAGCACCCGGCGGCCAAATGTCAGAATGTCCATGTCCAGCACGCGAGGCGCGTTACGGAATACGCGACGCCTCCCCATTGCGGCCTCTATGCTCAGCAGCCGCTCCATCAGCTCAAACGGTGTCAGCCTAGTCGTCACGCGGCAGACTGCGTTGAAGAATGGTGGCTGGCTTCGGAATCCCTGCGGCGCAGTCCTGTACATCGGCGACGGCTGCACATCGACAGCGAATTCCTTCATCATCTGCAATGCGGAACGCAGATTCTGTGCCGAATCTCCCAGGTTCGATCCTAGACCGATATAAGCCTCACTTAGCATCGCTCCGCTTCCACCCGCGAACCACGGCATCGCTCATCTTTGCCACACGCGCCATCTCCTTCACGTCGTGGACTCGCACAATGTCTGCCCCAAATGCGACCGACAGCGCAACGGTGGCAGCAGTCCCTTCCAGCCTATCCTCGACGGGCAGATCCAGCACGTACCCGATAGTTGACTTGCGAGACATACCGACAAGGATCGGCGCGTTCAACTTACGAAACTCGTCCAGCCTCCGCAAGACTTCAAGGTTGTGCTCGGCAGTCTTGCCGAAGCCCATTCCGGGATCGAGGATAATGTTCTCGCGGGCGACCCCGGCGACCATTGCCGAATCTTTCATCTGACCCAGTTCTCGAATGACGTCCGGAGCCACGTCATCGTAGCGCGTATGCTCCTGGTTATGCATCAGCGCCACAGGCACTCCGGCATCGGCGACCACCCTTGCCATCTCAGGGTCACGCCTGAACCCCCAGACGTCATTGATCATTGACGCGCCCGCCTGAAGTGCGGCCCTCGCTACAACCGCCTTGTAAGTATCGACGCTCATGGGTATGTCCAGCGCAGGAGCGAGCGCCTCGATCACGGGAATCACGCGCCCAAGCTCCTCTCCGACGCTGATGGGACCGGCATCCGCGTAAATGGAAGCCGGACGGGTGGACTCGCCCCCAATGTCGATAATATCCGCGCCCTCCAGCTGAAATCGCATTGCCTGCTCGATCGCGGCGATAATGTCCTGTCCCACACCATCGCCCGAAAACGAGTCAGGCGTTACATTCACCACACCCATGATGAACGTGCGCTCTCCCCAGTTGAAGAGGCGCTTTCCTATCTTTGTCGGGAGTGGGGACATTCGTGAGCAATTCTTCATCTATTCAAAATGGGAAACTTGACAGAAGCGTCGTAAAATCGAAGAGTGTTCGCCGCAACGATGAGCCAGTATAGCACCCCTGACCATTGACGGTTAAATGACGTCCGAAGTAAGCCCAATTCCTGGATGGTGTATCAATCTGAAATGTGGAGCAGTCTAAATGGCAGTACATACTTCAAAGTGACACACCAAAAATTCCTGAATTATCTTGTCACTCATGGCGCATTCTGATACGGTTTCACTTGGATATCACCGTCAGAATGGCTTCGCATTAGACAGCCCTCAAATAACCCTGACTTGCGGCGGGACGGCTTGCGAGATGGTAGTTCGAAGAAGAGTAGATGACGCGCTCGACGAACTCCGGGAGATGCGTGAACTGGGTCGCCTCGGAGGCGGCGAGCGGCGCATTGTCGCGCAGCACAACCGGGGCAAGCTGACGGCCCGCGAGCGAATCGCTCTGCTCTTCGACGATGGCACCTTCGAGGAACTCGACGCGTTCGCCCAGCATCGCGCAACCGAATTCGGGCTGGCGGACCAGAAAACTCTCGGCGATGCGGTCGTAACCGGCTACGGCATGGTAAACGGTCGCCTCACCTTCGCTTACTCTCAGGACTTCACCGTGCTCGGCGGCTCCCTGTCCGAAGTCGTTGCCAGGAAAATCTGCAAGGCAATGGACCTTGCCGCAAACAGCGGCGCGCCGATGATAGGACTGATCGACTCTGGCGGCGCGCGCATACAGGAAGGCGTCCTGAGTCTCGCCGGTTACGCTGACATATTCTTGCGAAATGTGCGCTCATCCGGTGTTATTCCCCAGATTTCAGTCATCCTCGGCCCCGCAGCCGGGGGCGCAACCTACTCCCCCGCCCTCACCGACTTCATTTTCATGGTCAGTGGCGTCGGGCAGATGTACATCACCGGCCCGGACGTCATCAGGGCGGTCACCGGCGAAGAGGTAACTCACGAACAGCTCGGTGGCGCGGACAGCCACGCCAGCCGCAGTGGAGTCGCGCACTTTTCGTCCGACTCTGAAGAGTCCTGCCTCCAGGAAGTGCGCCGCCTGTTGACCTTCCTGCCGCAGAACAACATGGAAGACCCGCCGCGCTACGACGCATTCGACGATCCGTCTCACGCGGACGACGGACTTATCCACATCATCCCCGACAACCCGAACGCGCCCTACGATATGACGGAAGTCATTGAGCGCATAGTGGATGACGGCGACCTGATGCAGGTGCATGAGGCATTCGCGCGCAACGTCATTGTGGGTTTCGCCCGCATGGACGGCAGAAGCGTCGGCGTGGTCGCGCAGCAGCCTTCTCACCTCGCTGGCGTTCTCGACATAGACGCCTCCACGAAAGCTGCGCGTTTCGTGCGATTCTGCGATGCCTTCAACATTCCGCTGCTCACGTTCATAGACGTGCCGGGCTTTCTGCCGGGGACGGACCAGGAATACGGCGGCATAATTCGGCATGGTGCCAAGCTGATTTACGCCTACGCCGAGGCGAGCGTTCCAAAGGTCAGCGTGCTCACCCGAAAGGCTTACGGCGGCGCTTACATCGTAATGAGCAGCAAGGGACTGCTCGGCGACATAAACTACGCTTGGCCCACCGGCGAAATTGCGGTAATGGGACCCGAAGGCGCGGTCAATATAATCCACCGTGGCGAGATCGCTTCAGCAGACGACCCGGACGCCGTGCGCTCCCGGCTAGTGCAGGAATACAGCGACCGCCTCGTCAACCCTTATGTCGCTGCGGCGCACGGCCTCATAGACGATGTAATCGACCCTGCGGACACCAGAAGCAAGGTCATAGGCGCCCTAGACATGCTCTCCAACAAGCGGGAGACGCTGCCGAAGCGAAAGCACGGGAGCATTCCCCTATGACCGCGCGAACTTCTCTTGACTTCAACGCACGCCGCACCGCCGCGATTATTGCAGCCATACATGCTTATCTCGGCGCCGAAGAGGGACACCCCAACGCACAGTCCAACGGAATAAGTCCTTGGCGCAGGAAACTCCGGCATGGAGGCAAACAGGATTTCTCAAGTCGGCAGTATTCCTGGACCGGGCGAAACTAGCGTACAGCAGGAGCGCAACCGAACAAGTCTATGTCTTCTAATCCGGTCAAAATAACGGACACGACGCTCCGCGACGGCCATCAGAGCTTGATGGCAACCCGCCTGCGCCTCGAAGACATGATCGACATCGCTCCAACCATGGACGCCGCCGGCTTTGACGCTATGGAAGTCTGGGGCGGCGCGACATTTGACGCCGCCACGCGCTTCCTCGGCGAAGACCCCTGGGAGCGACTCCGCACACTCCGAAGGCTGGTTCCCAATACTCCGCTGTCCATGCTGTTGCGCGGGCAGTCACTGGTAGGCTACCGCAACTATGCCGACGATGTCGTTGACGCCTTCGTAGCGCAGTCGGCGGAAGCGGGCATCGATGTATTTCGCGTGTTCGACGCTCTCAACGATCCGGCAAATATACAGCGCGCGGCACAGGCCGTTAAAGGAGCCGGCAAGCATCTTCAGATTGCGATCTGCTACTCCGTCACCGAGTACGGCAGGCTCGGCGGACCGTACTACAACCTCGACTACTACCTGTCAAAGGCAAGGCAGTTCGCGGAGTTGGGCGCCGACAGTATATGCATCAAGGACATGGGCGGACTTCTCGCACCATACGATGCGTTTGAGATAGTCAGCGCCCTGAAGAAAACCGTCAGCGTTCCCTTGCAGCTCCACAGCCACTACACCAGCGGCATGGCGACAATGACCGTTCTCAAAGCGATCGAAGCGGGCATAGACGGAGTGGACACCTGCTGCGCTCCTCTCGCGTTGCGCACGGCACAGCCTGCCATCGAGCCGCTGGTATTCGCGCTCCGAGACGGCGACCGGGAACCCCGCGTCAGACTCGACAAGGTTCTGGAGATAGACGACTACTTCGAGGGTATCCTGCCCAAGTACCAGCGCCATCTGGAGAGCGCACGCGTATCCGTAATTGACGCCCGCGTGCTAGACCACCAGATACCCGGCGGAATGATGAGCAATCTGGCATCGCAGTTGCGCGAGGCAGACTCCATCGACAGGCTCAGCGAAGTGTTGGAAGAGATTCCCCGCACACGAAAGGACCTCGGCTATCCCCCTCTCGTTACGCCATTGAGCCAGATGACCGGCGCGCAAGCCGTTAACAACGTTCTCTTCGGTCGCTACAAGATGATTACGGGGGCTGTGAAGGACTACGTCGAAGGCAAATTCGGAACGCCGCCCGGCGAGATTGCCCCCGAGTTGTGCGAGCATGTACTGACAGGTCAGCAATCTGAAGCACCCTCAACTCCTCTGCCACCCGAAATGGATGCTGCGCGAGAAGCCGTAAAGGACATCACTACCGATATTGAGGATGTGCTCACATACGCGCTCTACCCGTCCACGGGTCTGAAATTCCTGCGCATCAAGCACGGACTGGACCCCATGCCACCGGAAATGATGGATGAGTCCACACCGGATAAGGCAACTGCCCAAGGCACACAGCAAGCGAGAACCACTTCGGATAGAGTGCCAAGCCGTCTTGCCCGCACCTTCAGCGTCTATGTGGACGGCGAGCACTTTGAAGTGGAAGTAGATCCACACAGGCCCGAGCGAAGCATGCGCATCGCCCCGGCGGCGGCGACCCCGCCTGCTCGACCCAATCAGTCTGACACTGGAGCAGGATCCACATCCGTGCAGGAAGCATCAGCTACGCGACCTGAACCTGATACCTCCGCAGAAGCCGTAACAGCAAACGAAGTTCCTGTTACGGCTCCCATTCCGGGAGTAGTCCTGCGTTACGCGGTCGAAGTCGGCGATAGCGTATCCGAAGGCGATTCCATCGTCGTGCTTGAGGCGATGAAGATGGAAAATACCCTCCCAGCTCCTGCGGACGGCAAGGTCAACGCGCTGGTTGCCGACATTGGCGCAACAGTTGCAAAGGACGCTGTTCTCGCTGTAATCTCAATATAGTCACCGTTAGCCAACAATAAATTATCGGCAACGCGAGCAGCCTGTCGGTAAGCGAAAGGAGTCGGCGTGGACAACACACAATCAATCGAAGCCGCGAAGGAGCACTTCGGGACAGTGCTGCAACAGCAGCTGGAACGGGTCGAGCGGCTGAAAGAAGAGGGTGACTGGGTGGACTACTCTCAGGTCAGCCCTATAGTCATCGGCATGCTAGGCGGTGACGGCATTGGACCCACCATAAGCGACGAAACGCAGAAGGTGCTCGAATACCTGCTGCGCGACGAAGTGGCGTCGGGTAAGGTCGACTTCAGGGTAATCGATGGCTTGACGATCGAGAACCGAGCCGAGAAGTTGCAGTCCATCCCGGACGACGTGCTTGCGGAGATCAAGCAGTGCCACGTAACACTGAAGGGACCTACGCATACGCCTGAGCAGGGCGACGGCTGGCCCAATCTCGAAAGCGCCAACGTCTCCATGAGGAAGGAACTAGACCTGTTCGCCAACGTGCGTCCGGTTCGCGTCCCCAGTCAAGGCATCGACTGGACATTCTTCCGAGAGAACACTGAGGACATGTACGCTGTCGGCAGCCAGGGCATAAACGTCTCCGACGACCTAGCCATAGACTTTCGCGTTATCACCAGCCAGGGGGCAGAGCGCATCATCGACGCAGCATTCGCTCACGCGCAGCGCACTGGCAGGGAGCGCGTTACCATCGTCACCAAGGCAAACATCGTCAAGACCACCGACGGCAAGTTTCTTGACATCGCACGCGCGGTGAGCGAGCGATACCCCGGCATCGAGTGGGACGGCTGGTACATCGACATCATGACCGCCGCGCTCATCAATCCTGCGCGCCAGAAGGACTTCCAGGTCCTCGCGCTTCCAAACCTCTACGGCGACATCCTTACCGACGAAGCCGCTCAGATTCAGGGCGGTGTCGGCACGGCAGGCAGCGCCAACATCGGCAAGCGTTACGGCATGTTCGAGGCGATTCACGGCAGCGCGCCACGCATGGTCGAGACCGGAAGGGCGCAGTTCGCCGATCCAAGCTCGCTAGTGCGGGCAGGCGCAATGATGCTGGAGCACATCGGCTTCGAGCAGCTTGGCGGCAAGTTGCACAAGGCGCTCGACATCTGCGGACAGTACGAGCGCAAGATGGTCATGACCGGCCGAGACACCGGCGTCACCAGCGCCGAGTTCGGCGAATACATTATGAGCACCGTCGAGGACCCCAACGTCGAAGCGCGCTGGGACGAATACGTCGCAGCGGAAGGATAACTCTCAGTAGAGGCAGAAATCAGCCCCCTTGAGCACAGGTCAATTGCGCTGCAAGGGGGCATTGTTTGAGACATACACGTAAATCCGGGAGAATTGTTCCAATGAGAAGTAAAGTAACTGTTGTTGGCGCGGGCAATGTCGGCGCAACCGCGGCACAGCGCATATTCGATGGGGGCTACGCCGACGTGGTTCTGGTGGACATTGTAGAAGGGTTGCCGCAGGGCAAGGCGCTCGACATCCTCGAATCGGGACCGGTGCTGGGCTCGGACGCTACCATAGTCGGCGCCAACGGCTATGAGGAGACTGCCGACTCTGACATCGTGGTCATCACTTCCGGCATCGCCCGCAGGCCCGGCATGAGCCGCGACGACCTATTGTTGACGAACATGCGCATCGTCAGCAGCGTTGTCGCCGATGTCGCTAAACACTCGCCGGACTGCATAATCCTGCCGGTGACCAACCCGCTTGACGCAATGGCGCAGAGAGCGCATCAGGTCAGCGGCTTTCCCAAGAACCGGGTAGTCGGCATGGCAGGCATCCTGGACACGGCGCGCTTCCGAACCTTCCTCGCCGAAGAGCTTAGCGTCTCCGTAAGCTCAATCGAGGCGTATGTCCTCGGCGGTCACGGCGACACTATGGTTCCCGTTGTCGGCAGCACTACGGTCGGAGGCATACCCGTCGCCAACCTGATCGAAGCCGCCCGACTTGAGGAGATAGTGCAGCGCACGCGGGATGGCGGCGCCGAAATCGTAAACTATCTGAAGACAGGAAGCGCCTACTACGCGCCATCAGCCGCCATCGTGCAGATGGTGGAGGCTATACTCTTCGACAAGAACGAGATTCTGCCCTGCACCGCTTTACTCGAAGGCGAGTACGGCATTAGCGACCTGTTCGTGGGCGTCCCCGTCAAGCTCGGCAGCAGTGGCGTCGTAGATGTCATCGAATTCGACCTGAACGACGACGAAATGGCAGCCCTGAAGCACTCCGCGGACGCAGTGCAGGAACTCGTTGACGTGATGGCTGCCAACGAAAGCTAGTCAATCTGCCACCGCCAAAAGGAACATACAGGTGCAAGACTGACGATAGGAAAGCCAGTCCCGCTCCGGACTAGAGGAAGAGAGCGGCATGAAGTTCCCGTGGGCGAACACGATTCTGCTGGCGCTGATAGCTGTCGAGCTCGTCAGCGGCTTCTTCGGGCTTGTGTCAAACTCTCCCGACGAGGCCTACTTCATACTGTTGCACAGGATTGCTGGCTGGGGAATCGTCGCGGTTCTGGCGTGGAAGATCGCCAATGTCGTGCGGTCTCTCAGGTGGCCCCGCAGCGCAACTCCGCGAACCGCCTCAATAGTATTGGCAGCAGCCTTGACGACCACCTTGGCGCTCGGCTTCGTCTGGTCTTTCATAGGACCCGTATCATTCTGGCTTTTCAGCGGCGTAAGCTGGCACATATACGTCGGCGGCGCGCTCATACCAATTCTAATCTGGCATGCTCTATACCATACACGCGGCTTTCCTCTGCGATTCTGGGCGGACAGGCGCACATTCCTGCGCTTCGCTGGCTTGGCGATAGTCGGCGCGGCGCTCTGGCGCGCAGGTGAGGCAGCCGCGAGTGCCGGAAGGCTGAGCGGCGCGACAAGGCGATTCACCGGCTCCTACGAGTCGCGCAGCTTCTCCGGCAACGCCTTCCCACTCACATCCTGGTTCAACGACAACCCAAGACCGATAGATGCAGAAGAGTGGCAACTGAGAGTCCTAGGAGCAGTGGCAAACCCTATCAGCCTCACTTACCAGGAAATCAAGTCAAGCGAGGAAATCACGGCAACGATTGACTGCACGGGAGGCTGGCATTCTACACAGATTTGGCGAGGAATGGCTCTCGCCGACCTGCTCCGGGAGGCTGAGCCAGGTGAAGACGCGGCAAGCGTGACAGTCCGATCCGTTACCGGCTACTATCGCAAGTTCTCGATGTCAGAGGCAGAAGGCTACATCGTCGCCAAACAGGTAGGGGATGAAACGCTCTCGCACGGTCATGGCTTTCCATTGCGACTGGTTGCGCCGGACAAGCGCGGCTTCGAGTGGGTGAAATGGATAACCGAGATTGAGGTGAACCGCACGGGCAAGTGGCTACAACCACCCCTGCCCCTGCAATAGATCCGCCTAGACTAATTCAGTGAATTGAGGAACTACAAGCAATTATGGCAACTGAAGAGCAGATACAGATTGTGTTGAACGCCCTGGCAAACCCGCAGAACTGCCCTGAGTGCGGCGTCCGCGTGCGCTTCGGCGACCTCGAGTGCCCTCGCTGCGGCGAGGACATCTACGACGAACTGAAGGCATGGGCAGAAGAACTCGTTGACGAGGTGTGCGGACTCTAGGGAGTCACCCCTATCGTCGAAAGCATTTGGCGGGTTGACACGATGTGCTTGTTCAGGCGCATCGCCGCAGGGTCGATGCCCAGCGCGAGTCCAATCATCTGAGGCAGGTGCATGATGGGCAAGTCGATTGGCTGCTGAGCCTGCTTTGCCGCCTCCGGCTGGTAGCCGTCAAGGTTCAGGTGGCACAGCGGGCAAGGCGTCACCATCGCATCCGCTCCCCTGTCCCTGGCGTCCATCGTATGGTTCGCAACCATCTTCATAGAGTTGGTCTGGTTGATTGTCAGGATCGGGAAGCCGCAGCACAGCGTCTTGCCCGGGAAGTCAACGACAGTTGCGCCGACCGCCTCTATAACCTGCTCCAGCGCGCCCGACCGTTCCGGGTTCTCCTCGAATCCCAGCGCAGAACTAGGACGCACCAGATAGCAGCCATAGAAGGGCGCGGCCTTGAATCCCGTCAGCGGACGCACCACCTTGGACTTTAGTTTGTCGATGCCAATATCCTCGGCGATGATCCACAGCAGGTGCTTCGGATCGGCTGTTCCCTTGTACTCCAGCCCTTCCTCGGCGAGGTCTTCGTTGATTGAGGACAGGTACTCCGCATCGTCCGTCAGTCGCTGGTTCGCCTGCGACATAACACCCTGGCAGGTGCTGCATATCGTCAGCAGCGGCAGACCTGACCGCTCGGCAAGCGCGAAGTTGCGGGCATTTAGCGTATCCCCAAGTCGGAGGTTCTTCTCCTGAAGTACGCCCGCGCCCGTGCAGGACGCACTCTGCATCGGTCCCGCATCAAGCTCGATGCCCAGTATGCGGCAGACTTCGATGGTCGAACTGTAGAGTTCGGGTGCGGCGCCCTGCGCTACGCAGCCCGGGTAGAATGCGTATTTCATTTCCTGCTTTCTGCCTTCTAGCGGTTTTTCGCTTTTTCGCGGTTTTCCACCTTCTCGAAAATCCGCTGCACGTTCTCGACACCGGGACGCTTCTTGTGAATCAGCGGTGGCACCTTGCCGACCTTGAATGAACGCGCTGCAACGGGAATCAACTTTATCATTTCTTTCACGTTTGTTTTGCCAAACGTGTTGACAACAAGGCCGGTCTCATCCAGCCAGCCGCTGTGCTCCACCGAATTCGCGAATGCCTCGGCGTGGCGAGCGCCGTATGTGTTCGTGTAGCCTGATTCGATCGCCTTGTCTCGCAAGGACATTATGCGCTCCATCGGCGCGACGCCCTTCGGACACACTTCAACGCACTGCATGCAGCGCGTGCAGTCCCACATGCCGCCATACTCGTTCAGGCTGCCCAGCCGGGAAATGTCCGCATCGTCCCGCGGGTCGGCAACGAAGCGGTACGCCTTGGCAAGCGCCGCCGGTCCCACGAAGTTCTTGTCAACTTCGAGCGATGTGCAGTCCGACACGCACGCGCCGCACATAATGCAGCTCATAACGCCCGCAAGATGCACCATGTCTTCGTTCGGCGCGATGTACTCGGCTTCAGGCTCCGGACCGCTGTGCTGCATCCACGGCTGTATGGCGCGCACCTTGTCCCAATGGATCGCCATATCGGTCACGAGGTCCTTGACCACGGCCATATTGCCCATCGGCTCGACCATTATGGGCGCGCCATCGCGCATCACGTCAATAACCTTCGTGTTGCATGCAAGCCCAGCTTGACCGTTGATCCGCATCCCGCAGGAACCGCAGATCGCGCTGCGGCACGAGCACCTGAGCGTCAGACTTCCGTCCATCTCCTCACGGATACGAATCAGCCCATCTAGCACCGTGGACGAATCGTCCATTTCCAGAGTGTACTTCTGAAACCACGAACCCTGGCCGCGCTCTTCCGGGTTGAATCTCTTGACGCTGAATGTTACTTCCATCTACTCCATCCTCTTGGAAGCGCAATCGCATCATGCGCTTCCCCGAGTAAATCGGTCCTCAGACACTCTAGTAGCTGCGAACTTGAGGCTCCCAGTCAGTAATGACCACGGGAATATAGTCCACCTGTGGCCCATCCTCCGTGTGCTTCACGAGTATATGGCGCAGCCAGTTCTCGTCATCCCGGTCCGGGGCATCTGTGCGCGTATGCGCTCCCCTGCTCTCCTTGCGCTCGATTGCCGCCAGCGCAATCGCCTCCGCGCAATCGAGCATGAACCCGAGTTCAAGTGTGAACAGCAGGTTCGTGTTGAACGTCTTGCTCTTGTCCGGCACAGAAACGCTGTTGAACCGCTCACGCAACCCGCGCAACTCGCCCAGCGCAGTCTCCATGCCGTTCTGCTCGCGGAACACGGCGAGATGCTCGTTCATAGTGTCGCCCATCTCACGACGGATATTGCCGAACATTTCCCCGTTGCTGTCATTATCCAGCAAGCGCTGTATGTTGATTCTGTCACCGTCAGCGCTCGAATCGGAGACGCTCGAACTATGTGCCTTGGATTTCGCTACATCAGCCGCATGCTCTCCCGACCGCCTGCCGAACACCAGCGTATCCAGCAGCGAATTTGCCCCGAGCCTGTTCCCTCCGTGCACGCTGACGCACGCAGCCTCGCCGGCCGCATAAAGCCCCCCGATTTCGGTTTGCCCGTCCACGTCAGTCTTTATCCCGCCCATCTGGTAGTGCATGCCTGGGCGAATCGGAATCGGCTCGTGAAGCAAGTCAACATTGGCGAAGTCGCGCCCGATCTCGCGTATCTGGCTCAGCCTCTCGTTTATCACCGCCTCGCCCAGGTGTCGCACATCCAGCAGCACGCAGCCGTCAATACCTCTGCCCTCGTTGATCTCTGTTTGCTCGGCGCGCGACACCACGTCGCGCGAGGCGAGTTCCATCATGTTAGGCGCATAGCGCTCCATGAACCGCTCGCCTTCGGAGTTCAGCAGGTACGCGCCCTCACCTCTCGCGCCTTCGGTAATCAGAACGCCGCTGCCCTTCAGCGTAGTCGGGTGATACTGCACCATC